>NZ_CP150356.1:2855000-3315000 GCF_051521505.1 Sorangium sp. So ce1014 | reverse complement strand
AGCGTAACCAGGCTGCAGCTGGCGAACGATGTAGCTCCGGCGATGGGCGCGCACCGTGAGCTGGCGCGGCACGCCCAGGGGTGTGCTCGCGATGTCGGCCAGCACGATCTGCCAGTGGGCCGCGGTGACCTTCACGTCGAAGGGCTCGAGCCGGCCCGCGTAGTCGATCGTCTCCCCCTCGAAGTCCACGAGCGCAGCGGCATGTGCGCCGGGGATCGCGCACAGGAGATCCTCGAGGATCGACGCGAACGAGGAGGGCGTCTGGTCGCGTGAAAGCCCGCACTGGCTCCGCTTACGAGCTCCGTTGCGCGAGGTGGTCATGGGTCTATCCGAACGAGCTCGAGCAACGCGTCGACGCCGCCGACGACCTTCGGCTCGCGCCGCAGCGCCTCGAGGAGCCTGGCCTGCGCGGCGCGTGCGCGGTCCGTCATGATCTCATCGCGCACAAGAGCGCGTCGCTCCTCGACGGGCACCACCTGCGACGGGATGCGCTCGAGGAGCATGATGATGTGCACGCCGAACGACGACGCGACCGGTGCGCTGACGTCTCCGCGCACATTCAACGACGACGCCGCCGCGCGGGAAAAATCGACGTCGAACTGCTGCGGCTCCGGGGTGAGCACGCGGCCCGCTGCAGTCACGGGAGGGAGCGCCTGCGCGACGACATCGAGGCCCTCGGCGGGGACGCTTTTCGCGGCGCTGATGAACGCGTCGGCAGCCGGATCGGTGGGCGGTTGCCGCGTCCCCGCGGCGCGCGGCGGCTCGGAGCGCCGGGCCACCTCGCGCGACGACAGCACCGCCGTCCGGATCGCGTCGGCGATCGCCCTCGCCTTGTCACGCGTGGCCTCGCCGGCGTCCGCCGAGAGCCTCACGACGGCGTGCACGGTGCGGTATCCCTCGGGACGATCGAGATCGAGCCAGTGCCGTTCGGTGGCGACGCGCAGCTCGTCGTCCGTCACCGGGCCGGCGCTCTCCGCCTCCTCTTTCAGTCGGTGAAGCAGGCGGCGGGCCAGCACCGCGCTGATGTCGCGCTGCACCTCGGGCTCGTGCTCGAGGCCGCGATCTCGTGCCTCGGCGGCAAAGAGCGCGTCGCGGACCACCGCATCCCGGGCCTGCGCGGGCGAGACGTGCTGCGCCGCCGCGATGCGGGCCACCGAGTCGACAGGGATGGCGACCGCGCCCACACGGGCCGCCACATCGGGCGGAAGCGGCAGCGCCCCCCGCGCGGACGTCGACAGAGCAGCCCAGGCCGCGCACGCGCACAGACACGCGGCGGCCGCGCTCATCCCGCGCACAGAGCTCACGCGCTACCTCCACGGGGACGAAGGATCTCCGTGGACGCCTTGAGCGAGAGCCCGCCGATCACCAGGAGGTAGACGGCCTTGAAATCCTGGCGATCGCCGAGGGCGTGGACCCCGAAGGCGAACGAGAACGCGGCGGCGGCGAGGAGCAGAATCGCGAAGACATCGACTGCACGGGACACGCGCGTGAGTGTAACGCGATTTGACACGGAACCGACGGGGATGCGCGGACGCTGCGGGCTGCGGCAGGCCACGGCCGGGCCGCTGCTCAGCGCAGCATCATCACCACCGCCCCCAGGACGGCGAAGACGATCAGGACCAGCAGCTGCCGGACGGCGCGGTGGCTGAGCCGGCGTGCGCCCGCCGTGTGTCGGCGGCCACGGGCGACCGCGACGCCGGCGGCCGCGGTGATCAGCGCGACGGCGCAGGCCACGGCGACAGCCTGGGCCAGGAGGGCGCGGTCCGGGTCCCGGACGCGCCATGCGAGCACGAGGATGGCGAGGCTCACCAGCGCGCCGAACGCGATGACCGCGACGGCGAGCGGAGGCAGGTGGGCCCGGGCCTGCAGGAGGGGGGCATCCGGGTCCGGCTCCGACTGGCGCCGCACATCCCAGCGATCGCGCCAGGAAAGCGCGAAGATTCCCCAGGCGATCCCGCCGATCGCCGCCCGGACCGGGTCGAGGCGGGACGGCTGAAGCGAAGGAGAGGCGAGCAGCCAGGTCAACGTGACGAGCGCCAAGAAGACAGAGATGCCGAGGTGCCGCGCCGCCCGGCGGTGGGACGCGGCGACCAGCGGCGCAGCGATGCCGCACAGGAAGGCGAGCGTGGCGGCGACGCTGGCGGATACCGGCGCGCCGCGGCCGAACCCGGCAGGCGCGACCGTGATCATCCAGGCGACGACCGCAGCCAGCAGCGCCTGCGGGGCGCCCCCATCCCCGAGACCCAGGCGCGCCGCGCCGGACGGCGCCGCCTCCGGGCCATCCGCGGCGGACGGCGCATCGCCCTCGCGCGCCACCGTTCCGCCGCGTCCGCCAGTTGCGGACGCGCCCGACTCCGCTTCGCGCGGAGCGCCGATCGAGATCGCGCCGGGGACATCCGTGCTCATGAGCGAGCCGCTAGGCCAGATTTCTCAGCAGGTTGCCCACGGGCAGCACATCCGGCGCCGGCGCGTCGACGCTTGCTTCGCCGCGCGCGCCCCCCTCTTCCCGGGCGACCTCGAGCCCGAGCCGCTTCCAGAGGCCCGTGTCGAAGAGGTGGCTCGGGCGCACGTTGCCGAGGGCGGCGAGCATGTTCTGCCGCGCCCCGGGGTGGCGCGCGTCGAGCTCGGCGAGGAGCCGGCTCACCGCCTTGCGCTGGAGGTTGTCCTGTGATCCGCACAGATCGCAGGGGATGATGGGGAAGCGCTCCTCCGCGGCGAACGCGGCGAGCTCGGCCTCGGCACAGTAGATCAGCGGGCGGATCACGACGTTGTCGCCAGCGTCGGAGATGAGCTTCGGAGGCATGGACTTCAGCTGGCCGGCGAAGATCAGGTTCAGGAGCAGCGTCGTCACGGCGTCGTCTCGGTGGTGGCCGAGGGCGATCTTCGAGCAGCCGAGCTCGCGCGCGAGACGGTAGAGGATGCCCCGCCGCAGGCGGGAGCAAAGGGAGCAGTACGTCTTGTTCTCGGGGATCTTCTCGGTGACGATCGAGTAGGTGTCCTCGGAGATCATCCGGAACTCGTGGCCGCCCGCGGCCATGTAGTCCGTCAGGAGGTGTCCGGGGTAGCCCGGGTGCCCCTGGTCGATGTTGACCGCGATCACGCTGAACCGGACCGGCGCGCGGCGCGCGAGGTCGACGAGGAGCGCGTGCATCGCGTAGCTGTCCTTGCCCCCCGAGACGGCGCAGAGGATCCGATCGCCGTCGGCGATCATGTCGAAGTCGGTGATGGCGCGGCCCATGGCGCGCGCGAGCTTACGGCGGAGTTGCACGGTTTAGCCGGTGAAGCCTTCGATGAGGCGGAGGAAGGTAAGCACGCCGTGGCCCGTCCCGCCCTTGGAGAAGATGCCGTAGGGCTTGCTCGCCATGGAGGGGCCGGCGATGTCCACGTGGATCCAGGGGACATCGCCCACGAACTCGCGCAGGAACAGGGCCGCGGTGATCGCCCCGCCCCAGCGGTCGGCCGTGTGCTTGATGTCGGCCCAGTCGCTCTTCAGGCCATCGCGGAGCTCGTCGACCAGCGGGAGCTGCCACATCGATTCGCCCGCGGCCTTCGCGGCGCTCCGGAGGCGCTCGGCGAGCTCCTCGCGGTTCGAGAAGAAGCCCGACACCGTGGGCCCGAGGGCCACGACGCAGGCGCCCGTGAGGGTCGCGTTGTCGACGATGAGATCCGGCTTCAGCGCGCGCGCATAGGCGAGGCAGTCGGCGAGGACGAGGCGCCCCTCGGCGTCGGTGTTGATGATCTCCACCGTCCTGCCGTCCAGGGAGCCGAAGATGTCCCCGGGCCGGTAGGCCGCGCCGTCAGGCATGTTCTCGGCCGCGCCGATGACGCCGTGCACCTCGACGCTCGGCTTGGCGGCCGCGACGGCGGCCATCAGCGCGATCACGTTCGCGGCGCCGCCCATGTCGCCCTTCATCTCTTCCATGCCCTGAGCTGGCTTGATGCAGAGGCCGCCGCTGTCGAACGTCAGCCCCTTGCCCACGAAGACCAGCTTCCCCTTCGGCTTCCCGGGGGGCATGTAGACCATGTGGACCAGCCGGGGCTCTCGCGCGCTCCCCTGCCCCACCGCCATGATGAGCTTCATGCCACGCTTGTTCAGCGCGGCTTTGTCGAACACCGTCACCTTGAGCCCGTGCTGCTTGCCGACGCCGACCGCGACGCGCGCGAGCGCCTCCGGGTAGACCTCGTTCGGCGGCTCGTTGACGAGATCGCGCGCGACGCAGATCGCCTCGCCGACCTGCTGGCCGAGCGCGACCGCGTCGCGCGCCGCCTTGCCCGCCTTGCCCTCGACGACCACCGTGCCGCGCGCGAGCCCGAACTTGGGCACGCGATCGCCGGTGAAGTAGCGGGTGAACCGGTAGGACCCGAGCACGAGCCCCTCGGCGGCGGCCCGCTCCGCACGCTCGACGCCGGGCGGCGCCACGACCGCGACGCTCTCGGCGCGCACGCCGTTCGCGAAGCGCGCCCCCTTCGCCGCGAGCACGCGGCAATCGATGTCGGTGAGCTTGCCGGACCCGAGCCCGAGCAGCAGCACGCGGCCGGGCTTCAGCGCGCCGTGCGTCGTGAAATCGATGCTCTGATCCTTCTTCCCCGTGAAGTCGTCACGCTTGACCTGGTGGACCACGGACTCGCCCAGCGCCTTCACGAGCCTCGCGAGCACGCCCTCACCCGTCGATGCGCCTTCGGGCACGCCGATGACGACGACGTCGACGGCGATGCTCAGCGGGTCTGACGAGGCGAGGTTCACTTTGATCGGCATGCGGTCTCCTGAGCCCGGATGGGGGGTGTTTCCAGCGCGGCATCTAATCACGAAGGGCTAACCCCGTCGACGTGGACGAGACCCGCGGGCGGTCGGTCCGAAGTGCGGAGGAGAGCGCTCCCGCGCGCAGCGCCGCTCAGGCTCCGCGCTCGGCGGCCGGCGGCGACGGGCGGCGAGGCGCCTCCGCCGCGACGCCTCGCGCGGCGACGCCGCGGACCACGGCCCGAGGGTCCCCGCCCCGAGCGCCGGATCGAGGGGGCGTCAGCGCGCCGCTCTGTAGATCTGGCTGACGTCCGAGAGGAGCTGCAGCGCCTCGGCGCGCGGGCGCTGGAACGCGTTGCGCCCCATGATCGAGCCGAAGGAGCCGCCCGCGGCCATCTCGCGCACCTCCTCGAGGACGGCGTCGGTCGCCTTGGACTCGCCGCCGGAGAAGATCACCACCCGCTTGCCGTTGAAGGTCGCCTGCACGACGTGGCGGACCCGGTCGGCGAGCGTCCGGATGGGGATGCCGTATTTCTCGTACATCTTTCTTGCCTCCTCCTGCTCGATATGAGCCGTCGGTGGCTTGACCTTGATGATGTGCGCGCCGAGCTGCGCCGCGATCGTCGCCGCGTAAGCGCAGACGTCGATGGCCGTCTCGCCCTGCTTCGACAGCCCGGCGCCGCGCGGATAGCTCCAGACGATGACGACCAGGCCCTTGCGCCTGGCCTCGAGGGCAATCTCGCGAAGGTCCTCGTACATGCGGTTTCTCGCGCCGGAGCCTGGATAGATCGTGTAGCCGACGCCGACACAGCCAAGGCGGAGCGCGTCCTCGACCGAGCCGGTCACCGCGGACAGGGGCTGCTCCACTTTTGCCAGCGTGTCGCTGTTGTTGAGCTTCAGGATCAGCGGCACCTGCCCCGCGAACCTGGCCGCGCCCGCCTGCAGCGACCCGAGCGGCGCCGCATACGCGTTGCACCCCGAGTCGATCGCGAGCTGAAAGTGGTAGTCGGGATCGTAAGCCTCGGGGTTCGGGGCAAACGATCGCACCGGACCGTGCTCGAAGCCCTGATCCACGGGCAGGATCACCAGCTTGCCGGTGCCCGCGAGCGCGCCGTGGTTGAGCAGCCGGACGAGGTTCGTCAGCGTGCCGGGGTTCTCCGAGGCGTACCAGGAGAGGATCTGCTCTACGCGGGAGGTGAGCGCCATGAATCACTCCGTCGAGGGTGTTACAGCCGGAACGCGAGGCCCCCCGGGGCGCGGGCCCGATCCGCCCTGCTCCGTGGCCCTGTGTCGGGGCCGGCGAACGAGCGGACTCGGGCCGTGTCTTCAGGATCTGGACGAACGTATCGAGCCGAACTCCCCGGTGGTCCAGCGCTCGGAGGATGTTGTGCGGAGCCGTCGGATACGCAATTCTCGGAGCTGCGCCGGTCGGCTCTCCAAGTGCACTCTCCAGGTGCAGTAGAGCAGCGGCGAGCGCGAGCGCGAGCACGTGGCGGGGCGGCGACGCCCTCGCCGACAACGCGGAGGGATCATGTCGCTCTCATCGGACCAACGGAACCTGAGCTGGACGCCGCCCGACGCGCAGTCACGCGTCGGGATCACGCTCGAGACGTACATCCTCGAGGGAATGCTCGGGTTCCCCTCGGCGACGGGGACGTTCACCTCCCTGCTGAACCAGATCGGCCTGGCGGCGAAGCTCGTGACGTCCAAGGTCCGGCGGGCCGGCCTCGCCAACGTCCTCGGGTACACGGGACAGACGAACGTTCAGGGCGAGGTCGTGCAGAAGCTCGACGAGGTCGCCAACGAGACGCTGCTCAGCGTGCTCGGGCGGCGCGGGCACTGCGCGGCCGTGGTGAGCGAGGAGCTCGGTGAAATGAGGCTCCTCTCCACGGACCCGCGCGCCAAGTACATCGTCGTCGTGGACCCGCTCGACGGCTCGTCCAACATCGATGTGAACATCTCGATCGGCACGATCTTCGGCGTGCTCCGCAAGAGCGACGCCAAGATGGGAGCCGATCCCTCGGATTTCCTGCGCCCCGGCCGCGATCTGGTCGCGGCGGGCTACGTGCTCTACGGATCGTCGACGCTGCTCGTCATCACCACCGGCCTCGGCGGCGTGCACGGGTTCACCTACGATCCAACCGTGGGTGAATTTTTCCTTTCTCACGAGAATATTCGGATCCCGGAGCGCGGCTCGACCTTCTCGATCAACGAGGGCCACAGCGCGGGGTGGTCCGAGGGCGTGCGCCGCTGGAACGCCTGGATCAAAGAGGAGAACAAGCACGAGGGGAGGCCGTACGGCGCGCGGTACGTGGGTTCGCTGGTCGCGGACGCGCACCGAACGCTGCTCAAGGGCGGCATCTTCGCGTACCCCGCCGATCGAGGCGGCCAGGGCAAGCTGCGGCTGCTCTACGAGGCGAACCCGTTCGCCTTCATCTTCGAGGCCGCCGGGGGCAAGGCGAGCACGGGGACCGATCGCGTCCTCGATCGGGTCCCGAAGTCGCTCCACGAGCGCGTGCCGCTCGTCCTCGGCTCGCCCCGCGACGTCGACGATTTCGAGCAGTTCCTGCGCGGTGAGCGCTGACGCTGCGAGAGAACGCCGCCACCCCTCACCGCGACGAGACCGCGTGGACGGGGCGGCCCTGCGCGTCAGACCCCCTGCGCGTCGGCGCCCCAGATCACCTTGTGGAGCTGGACCTGCACCCGGACGTGAAGGACGTCGTCGAGCACCCACTGGACGAGCTCTCTCGGCGCGAGCCTGCCCCAGACGCACGAGGCGAGCAGCGTCACGCCGCGCGCGTCGAGGCGGCGCTCGCGGATGGTGCCCCGCATCCACTCGTAGTCCGCCCGATCGGCGAGCACGAACTTGATCTCGTCGCGCGGCGTGAGGTGGTCCAGGTTCGACCAGCGGTTCCGGTGCGATTCCCCGGAGCCAGGCGCCTTCAGATCCATGATCTTGTGCACGCGCGGGTCGACGCGCGACACGTCCGCCTCGCCGCTGGTCTCGACCAGGACGGTGCGACCCGCATCGCAGAGCTCCGCGAGGAGCGGGAACGACCCGGGCTGGAGGAGGGGCTCCCCGCCCGTGAGCTCGACGAGCGGCGTGCCGAGGGCGAGCGCGCGCTCGAGGACATCGCTGCGGCCGATGCGCTTGCCGCTGTAGAAGGCCTGCGGCGTGTCGCACCAGGTGCAGCGCAGGTTGCACCCGGTGAGCCGGACGAACGTGCACGGCAGCCCGGCGAACGTCGATTCGCCCTGCACGCTGGCGTAGATTTCGTGGACGACGAGGGTGTCTTCTTTCAAGGAAGCGACGCCTCCGAGGAGCCTCGGGTCGATCCGGGCTGCTCCGCGCCGCCGGCGACCCGCGATGGGGCCGCAAGCTTTGGCCGCGCCGAGCGCGCAACGCAAGCGGCGCGAGGCGCTCAGCCGGTGATGACGCTGACCTCGCCCGCGGCCACCGCGCGGAGGACGCCGTCCTCGCCCCGGATCCGCAGGTGCCCCTCCGGATCGATCCCCGCCGCGACGCCGGCCACGCCGGCGACCTCGACGCGGCGGCCGCGCAGCCAGTCCATCCGCGCGAGCTCCTCGGCGAAAGGAGCGAGCTTTCCCGCCTCGAACCTCGCCGCGGCGTCGCCGATCGCCTGGAGCAGCTCCGCCGCGAGGAGCTCGCGCGGGACGTCGTCGATCCCGAGCATCGCGAGCGACGTGGCCCGCCCCGAGAGCTCCGGTGGGAAGCTCGACGCGTGGACGTTGAGCCCGACGCCGACGATCACGCTGCTCACGGAATCGCCGCGCAGCTGGGCCTCGACGAGGATCCCCGCCAGCTTGCGGCCCCCGGCGAGCACGTCGTTCGGCCACTTGAGACGCACCTCGGCGGCGGCGCCGTCGCCGAGGCGCGAGCGAGGCGCGAGCCGTGGACCGACGACCGACGCCACGGCGAGGCCCATGACGAGGGCGATGGGAGCGACGCTGCTCGCCGGCAAACCGGGGCGCAGCACCACCGACAGGTAGAGGTTCTCCCCGGGCGGAGAGTGCCAGGAGCGCCCGCCGCGCCCGCGCCCCTGCGTCTGCGCGTCGGCGAGGAACGCCGCCCCGTGCGGCGCCCCGGCAGCCGCCGCGCTCCGGGCGTCGTCGTTCGTCGACCCCGTCTCCGCCGCCGCGACGAGCGGCCTCCCGAGCGACGCGCCGAGGCGCGCGAGCTCGCGCTCGACGGCCTCCGCGTCGAGCCGCCTCACAGCGCGAGATCCAGCGCGATGTCGGCCGATCGCGCCGAGTGCGTCAGCGCCCCGACGCTGATGACGTCGATGCCCGCCGCGGCGAGCTCGGGGATGCGCTCCAGCGTGATCCCGCCGGAGACCTCGAGGAAGGGCCGGCCGTGCTGCGCCGAGCGGACGCGCGCGGACGCGATCTTGACGTCGGCCAGCGTGAAGTTGTCGAGCATGATGATGTCCGCGCCGGCGGAGAGCGCCTCGTCGAGCTCGCGGAGCGAGGCGACCTCGACCTCGATCTTCGTCGTGTGCGGGGCCCGCGCCCGCGCGCGGGCGATGGCGGTCGCGATGCCGCCCGCCGCGACGATGTGGTTGTCCTTGATGAGCACGGCGCTCCCGAGGCTGTCGCGGTGGTTGTGCGCCCCGCCGACGCGCACGGCGTAGCGCTCCAGCGCGCGGAGGCCGGGCGTCGTCTTGCGGGTGTCGGTGATGCGCACGCCGGACCCCTGCGGGATCGCCGCGGCATAGCGGCGCGCCTCGGAGGCGACGCCGCTCATCCGCTGCGCGAAGTTGAGCGCGGTGCGCTCCGCGCTGAGGAGCGTGCGCGCGAGGCCACGCACCGTCCAGAGCACGGCGCCGGTGTCGACGGCGGTGCCGTCCGCGACCAGCACCTCGCCCTCCACCTGCGGATCCAGGCGCTGGAAGACCCGGAGGAACACGGCCCCCCCGCATGCGACGAGCGGCTTGCGCGCCACCGCCTTCGCTGTCGCGCGCGCGGAAGCCTCGACACAGGCCTCGGTGGTGAGGTCGCCCCCCGCGAGGTCTTCTTCCAGAGCACGATCGATCAGGGCATCAAGCAGCGGCGCAGCCAGCACAGGCATCTCCTCGGCGCCGCACCCCGGCGGCGCTCCCAGGTATACTCGCTCCCGCACGCGCGCATCAGCGCCGTCGCACCTACCCGAGCCTGAATAACGCGATGCGTTAAATGGACTCGCGCCGGAGCGTGCGACCTCGGCGGCGAGCTGCCCAGGACGGGACCCCGGCGGAGCGGATGGGCCCCGCGGCGCCGAAAAGCGGTGCGGATTGCGACCATCACGACGCTGTGTCGCACAAATGGGGCTGACGTTCGTCTACCAGCCTGTGAGACTCTCCGAGCAACTCCAGCGCCCTCAACGGAGATCGATGCGTCCGCAGGCAGGCCAGGTCATCCACAACAAGTACCGACTCGTGCGCCTCATCGGCGACGGCGGCATGGGGAGCGTCTACGAAGCCCGCCACGAGGTGCTGGGGACGACGGTCGCCCTCAAATTTCTCCACCCCGAGCTGTCCCGCCGCTCCGGCCTGGTGCAGCGCTTCCTGCAGGAGGCGCGCGTCTCCGCGCAGATCCAGAGCGCGCACGTGGTCCGCGTGGTCGACGTCGACCAGACCGCCGCCGGCCTGGCGTTCATCGTCATGGAGTACCTGGAGGGGAAGACGCTCCAGGCCCTCTACGAGGAGCTCTACCGGGCCGGCATCCGGCTCGCCTACGCCGACGCCCTCGAGTACGCGATGCAGATCCTCGAGGGCGTCGAGGCCGCCCATCGCGCGGGCGTGGTCCACCGGGATCTCAAGCCGGACAACGTCATCATCACGAGGACGTCCAAGGGAGAGCCGCTCATCAAGCTGCTCGACTTCGGCATCGCCAAGCTGAAGGTCACGGGGGAGCTCGATCGCGGGCTCACGCGCCCGGGCGTGATCATGGGCACGCCCGAGTACATGGCCCCCGAGCAGGCCTACTCGGCCGACTCCGTGGACGCGCGCGCCGACATCTTCTCGCTGGGCGTCATCATCTTCGAGATGCTGGCCGGCCGCCGGCCGGTCGGCGGCGATGAGCCCCAGCAGATCGCGGGCGCCTACCTGTCGGGCCAGATCTCGCGGCTCTCGGACCTGGCGCCGGAGCTCGCGCCGGGCCTCTGCGCCGCCGTCCACCGCGCGATGGCGGCCTCGCCGCCCGATCGGTTCGCGACCACCGCCGAGCTCCGCAGCGCCCTCGAGCCGTTCGCCCGAGCCGCCCGCGCCCCGTCGGCGCTCACCCCCTCGCCGTCCGAGGTCAGCGTGGCGCGGTCGTCCGGGGCGGCCCTGCCGGCAGCCCTCGCGGCGCCCGGGATGCTCGCGGCTTCAGCGGCAGCGCCCGCGACCAACGCGATCGGCGACGGTCGCAGGAGCTCGGTCCCCAAGACGATCCCGCCCGAGGACGGCGGCGCGCACCACGCGTCGAGCGGCCCCCCGGGCGCGCTCGGGCCCTCGACCCCCATGGGCGGCTTCGCCTCGGATGCCCGGGGTCCCTCGGCGTCGGCTCCAGGGTTCACGCCCAGGCCAGAGCCCTCTTCCGGCCCGTACTTCGCCCAGGGCGGCTACCCCCCGGTCGGCCAGCCGGCGACCGTGAGCGCCGCGCCCTACCTGCCGCCGCATGGGGTGCCCGGGGTTCCAGCCACGAGCTACGAGCCTGGGCCGTTCGATGTAGCGCCTCGCCCAGGCGGGACGGCGGTCGGCAACGTGCCCTTCATGGATCGGAGCTCGGCTCCCGCCGGACCGTTCAACGGCGGCCCAGCGCCCGGCTACGGCGGCGCCTACGGGGGCGGCGGTATGCAGGGTTACATCCCTGGGACGGCGCCGATGGAGCCGCTGCCCCGGACCTCGCACGCCGCCTCGGCGCACGGAGCGAAGCAGCCCGCGCAGCGCGGGACCTCGCTGTTCACCATCCTCCTGCTCGCCACGGGGATCACCGGCGCCGTCGTGGGCGGCGTGTACATCGCCAGCGAGCTCGGCCGGGGAGAGCAGGCCGACGCGGGGCCGGCCATGCCGACGCTCCAGCCGACCAACACGGTGCCCCCGGAGCCCAGCCCCCCCGCCACGACAGCGCCTCCCGCCGTGGTGCCGCCCCCGGTCGAGACGCCGCCGGTGGTC
Organism: Sorangium sp. So ce1014; assembly: GCF_051521505.1. NCBI lineage: Bacteria > Pseudomonadati > Myxococcota > Polyangiales > Polyangiaceae > Sorangium > Sorangium sp. So ce1014. The sequence goes on along the minus strand of NZ_CP150356.1, from coordinate 3,303,108 downwards.
GCCAAACCTCAGCCCCGGCCGACCGCGACGTCGACATCGAAGCCCCCGGCGACGCCGAGCGCGACGGGGACGCAGCCGACCACGCCGGCACCGACGACGCGCCCCAGCGCGACGTCGATCATCCCCAACCTGCCGCCCATCGTCATCCCGTCGACGTTCCCGTTCCCGTTCCCCGCGCCGACCAGCGTGCAGCCGCCGGCCGGCCCCCAGCAAACCCCCACGACGACGACGCCGACGTCGCCGACGACGCCGCCCACCACGCCGCCCAGCCGGCCGTCACGGCGCGTGATCATCGTACCGAACAACTGACTCGCCCGGCGCGGGCGGTAAGATGCGATCTCGATGAGCAACCAGAATAGCGGTCCGCCGCCCGGATGGCCTGCGCCCCCGAGCGGCATGTACGGCCCTGGCAAGACTGTGCCCGGCGAGCCTCCGCTCGCGGGGGTCAACTCGCCTCAGGGCGCCTTCCCCGTGCCGCCCGGCGCCGCGCCGCACGATCCAGGGGCCGCGGGCGCAGCCGTCCCGCGAACGATCGTCGAAGGCGGGAGCAACAGCGCGCCCCCGCCCGGCGCGCCGGGCCCTTACGGATCCCCGGCGGGCGCGTACGGCGCGCCGCCAGCGGGCGCGCCCGGGCCCTACGGCCCCGGCGCCACGGCGAACTACGGAGGCCCTCCCGGAGCAGGGGGCGCCTACGGGCAGCCGCCCCAGCCTCCCGCCAGCCCGTACGGCGGCTCGCCGTTCGGAGCGCCGGGCGGGCCCGGGGCAGCCGGCGCGCCGGGGTTTCACGCCGGCGGCGCTCCCGCGCTGCCGGGCAGCGGCGGGCTGTACTCGGCGCCGGTCCCCTCGCGGCCTCGCCCCAAGAGCTCCGGCCCGACGCTCGCGCTGATCGGGCTCGGCGCGTTCGTGGTCATCGGCGGCCTCACGACCGCCTTCTTCGTGATGCGCAGCGGAAGCTCGTCCGAGGACGTGACGGCGCTGCCGCAGGTCGACGCGCCGCCAGCGCCGGCGTCGGTCGCCGGCGATCCGGCACCGCCCCCGCCCGCGACCACGACACCCGAACCACCCCCGCCGGAGCCGGTCCCCGTGGCGGCCCCGAAGCCGCCGCCGCCGCGGGCGCAGCCCAAGCCGACGAACCCCACCACCACGCCGACGGTGCCGACGGTCCCATCGACCGCTCCGCCGACGACCCCGACGGCGCCCGCCGCGACGACCCCGCCGCCCACCCCTTCCGGGTCCTCGACGGGCCGGCGCAAGATCATCCTGCCCGGTCGGAATTGAGCTGATCTGCGCGGTCCGCCTCGACGCCGGCCGCGGCGCGGCGGCCGCGATCCGAGGCTTCCGCTCGAGTCCGCTTGACAAGGCGGTCAGGGTGATCAGCTTCCGACCTCATGAGCAAATCCGGGATCGCCGCAGTTCTGTCGTTCTTTATTCCGGGCGTTGGGCAGCTCTACAACGGCGCGTTCCTGCGCTGCATCTTCTGGCTGATCGTCACCCCCGGCCTGTGGATCGGCACGGGCGGGTGGCTCGGCTGGATCTGCCACCTGATCTCCGCCTACACCGCGTACAGGTACGCAAAGCGCTCCGACGGCTGAGCCGCGATCCGCGAGGCGGCGCGCCGGCCCGAGCCGGCGCGCCCGCTCAGGTCGCCTTCGCGAAGATCCTCTTCAGCACCTCGCCCGTCGCCGTCGGCTGACGGGCCACCTCGCGCGGGGTGCCCTCGGCCACGATGCGCCCACCACCCGCGCCGCCCTCCGGGCCCAGCTCGACCACGTGATCCGCGCACGCGATGACCGCCGGGTGGTGCTCGATGATCACCAGCGTGTCGCCGCGCTCGACCAGGCGATCGAGCACGCGGATCAGGCGCGCCACGTCGGCCAGGTGCAGGCCGGTCGTGGGCTCGTCGAGCACGTAGAGCGTCGGCTTGGGCCGCGCGCCGGCCGTCAGCTCCGCCGCGAGCTTGAGCCGCTGGGCCTCGCCGCCCGAGAGCGTGTGCGAGCCCTGGCCGATGTGGAGGTAGCCCACGCCGAGATCGCACATGGTCGAGAGCGGAGCGCGGATCCGCGGGTGGGCCGCGAAGATCTCGACCGCCTCCTCAGCCGTGAGGTCCAGGACGTCGCCGGCGGAGAGGCCGAGGTACCGCACGTCGAGCGTCGCCGGCTCGAAGCGCGCGCCGCCGCACGCCTCGCACGGGGTGGTCACGTCGGGCAAGAACGACATCTCGTGCGCGATGACGCCCTGCCCCTCGCACGTGGGGCACCGCCCGCCCGCGGCCGTGTTGAAGGAGAAGCGCGCCGGGCCGTAGCCGCGCACCTGCGCGTCGGGACAGGCGGCGTAGAGCTTGCGGACCTCGTCCCAGACGCCCAGGAACGTCGCCGGGATCGAGCGCGGCGTCCGACCGATGGGCGACTGGTCGACGGCCACCGCCCGCAGGATGCCCTTCGGCAGCCGCAGCGCCTTGTGCGGGCCCGGCTCGGGCGCCTCGAGCTTCAACGCGCGGCGCGCGGCAGGGTAGAGCACCTTCTGGATCAGCGTGCTCTTGCCGGAGCCGGACACGCCGGCGACCACCGTCATCCGGCCCGCAGGGATCCGGAGCGCGTCCCCCTGGAGGTTGTGCGCGCGGGCGCCGAGGAGCTCGATGTGCTCACGCACCGGCGGGCGCGCCGGGCGCGCGCTGAGCAGCGCGTCCTCACCGGCGAGCGCGCGAGCGGTCGGGGAGTCGGGGTTCGCGAGCACCTCGCGCGACGGCCCCGCGGCGACGATCCTGCCGCCCTTGCGACCGCCCGAGGGGCCGAGGTCGATCAGGTGATCCGCGGCGCGAATCGTGTCGGCGTCGTGCTCCACCATGAGCACGGTGCTCCCCATGCTGGCGAGCCGTCGCAGGTTGTCCAGCAGCCGATCGGTGTCGCGCGGGTGGAGGCCGATGGTCGGCTCGTCGAGCACGTACAGCGCCCCGGTGAGGCCGCTTCCGAGCTGCGCCGCGAGCCGCAGGCGCTGCATCTCGCCACCCGAGAGGGTGGACGCGCGCCGATCGAGCGTGAGGTAGCCGAGGCCCACCTCGCAGACGAAGTCGAGCCGGCGGCAGAGCTCCTTGTGCGGCGCCTCGGCGATCAGGGCGCGATCGCCCGTGAAGCGCAGGCTCCTCGCCCACGTGGCGGCGGCCGCGACCGATCGGCCCGACGCCTGGTGGTAACGCTCGCCAGCGAGGCGGACAGCCCGGGGGATCGGCGCCAGACGCGAGCCGCCGCAGTCCTCACACGGATCGGGCGTCGCGAGCGCGTCGTCGTCGAAGTCCGAGGCGCCCGTCCCCTCGCACGACGCGCAGCGGCCCTGCTTCGTGTTGAACGAGAACCAGCGGGGATCGAGCTCCGGGACGCCGACGCCGCAGCGCGGGCAGGTGCGCGTGGTGGAGAGCAGCTGCTCGCCTCCACGGCCGCCGGCGAGCTTCACCGCGCCCCGCCCGAACGAGAGGGCGCGATCGAAGAGCGCGCGATCGAGGGCGGACATGCGCCCCTCGTAGATCACGAGGTCGATCGAATGCTCGCGGCGCTTGTCGAGGCGGGGAGGGCTGTCGGTCGCGCACGGCTCGCCGTCGGCGAGCGCGCGGGTGATGCCGGCGCGGGCGGCGGCCGTGAAGACGTCGAGGTACGTCCCCTTGCGCGCCACGACGGCGGGGGCGAGCAGCGTCCGCGCGCCGCGCGTCGCGAGCAGCGAGCGGTAGACCTCGTCCGGCGAGCGCGCCTCGATGGGGACGTCGCAGTCCGGGCAGCGCGCCTCGCCGACCTTGGCGTAGAGCAGCCGCAGGTAGTGCGCGATCTCGGTCACCGTCGCGACGGTGGAGTTGGCGCCGGAGCGCGTGGTGCGCTGCTCGAGCGCGATCGACGGGGGTACGCCAGTGACGCGGTCGACGTCCGGCCGCGGCAGCGTGGGGAGGAACTGGCGCGCGTAGGGGGTCAAGGTCTCGAGGAAGCGCCGCTGGCCCTCGGCGAAGACCACGTCGAACGCGAGCGTGCTCTTGCCGGAGCCGCTCGGGCCGGTGACGACGACGATCTTGCCGTGCGGGATCACGGTCGAGACATCGGCCAGGTTGTGCTCGCGGGCGCCCTCCACCTCGATCCGCCGCCGGTCGAGCGACGCGCGCGCTGCGCCGTTGCCGCCACGTTTTCCGGGCTTCGTGGCGGCCGGCGCGCCGCGCCGCGGCCTTCGCGCGGGGCCATCGCCCCGAAGCGCGAACCACTCGGCCAGCGCGCCGCCGGTCCGCGTCGCCGTCGTGGCCACCTCCTCGGGCGTCCCCTCCGCGACGACGCGCCCGCCCTCGCTGCCCGCGCCCGGCCCGAGATCGATGACCCAGTCGGCCGCCGCGATGACGTCGAGGTCGTGATCGACGACGATCACGGAGGCCCCCTCGGCCACGAGCACGGAGAGGGAGGCGTTGAGGTGCTTCACCTCCTCCGGGTGCAGGCCGGCGCTCGGCTCGTCGAGGAGGAAGAGCGCGCCCGCGCAGGGCTCGCCGAGCGCGCGCGCGATCTTGAGCCGCTGCGCCTCGCCGCCGGAGAGCGTCGAGAGCGGCTGGCCGAGCGTGAGATAGCCGAGGCCGAGCTGCTTGAGCGGCGCGAGCGCCCGCCGGACCGCGGGCTCCCGCTCGAAGGCCGCGAACGCCTCGTCGATCGAGAGATCGAGCACGTCGGCGACCGAGCGGCCGTCGAGCTTCACCTCGAGCACCTCGTCGCGGAACCGCTTGCCCTTGCAGGTCGGGCAGGTCAGCGAGACGTCGGCCAGGAACTGCATCTCGATCGTCTCGCTCCCCTCGCCGGCGCACGCCTCGCAGCGCCCGAGCGCGACGTTGAACGAGAAGTGGCCGGGCCCGAGATCCCGCGCCGCCGCCTCGGGCCGCTCGGCGAAGAGCGCGCGGATGCGGTTCCACGCGCCGGTGTAGGTCGCGGGGTTGCCCCGCGAGGTGCGCCCGAGCGGCGCCTGATCGACGAGCGTGACGGTGCGGATGTCGGCGGTGCCCTCGATGCGCCTGTACAGGCCGGGCGCCTCGACGTCCTTGTATCCGCGCGCCCTCGCGACGTGCCGGTAAAGCACGTCGCTCACCAGCGTGCTCTTGCCCGAGCCGCTCGGCCCCGTGATCGCCACGACGACGCCGAGCGGAACGTCGACCGTCACGTCGCGCAGGTTGTTCTCGCGCGCGCCGTGGATCGCGATCTTCCCGCTCGGCGCCCGGCGCTCCGCGCGCGCCGAGGGCAGCGGGCTGCGCGCGTCGAGCCCCTCCGGCGGGCCGTCGAAGGTGACGCGCCCGCCCTGCTTGCCCGCGCCGGGGCCCAGCTCGACGACGCGATCGCTCGCGCGGATGACGAGGGGCTCGTGCTCGATGACGAGCACGGCGTTGCCGCAGTCGGCGAGCTCGCGCATGGCCGCGACGAGCGGCGGGATGTCCGTCGGGTGCAGGCCGACCGTCGGCTCGTCGAGCACGAAGAGCGCGCCCGTCAGCGACGTGCCGAGCGCCGCGGTGAGCGCGACGCGCTGCGCCTCGCCGCCCGAGAGCGTACGCGCCTGGCGAGCGAGCGAGAGGTAGCCCAGCCCGACGCGCTCGAGGTAGCCGAGCCGCGCGATGAGCTCGCGGCGCGCCATCTCCCCCTGGCCCGTCTGGGGGCGCTCGGCCTCGAGCCGCGCGCGCGCCTCGCGGAGCTCGAGCTCGTGCCAAGCGGCGAGATCGAGGCCGCCGACGCGGTAGAGGAGCGACTCGGGGGCGAGCCTCTTGCCGTGGCACGCGCCGCACACGTCGTAGGTGCGGTAGCGCGCGAGCAGCACGCGGACGTGCATCTTGTAGGTGCGCGTCTCGAGCCAGCGGAACCAGGCCTTCACGCCGGGGTACTTCCCCTGCTCCCACGTGCCCTCGCCCTCGAGCACGAGCGCGCGCTGCGCCTCGGAGAGGTCGCGCCACGGCCGGTCGGTGCGGATCTTGTTCCGCTCGCAGAACGCGCGGAGCAGCTTCCGCTCCCACGTGGTCGAGCGGCCGTTCCAGGGGCGGATCGCGCCGCCCGCGATCGACTTCGACGCGTCCGGGATCACCTTGTCGTAATCGATGCCGAGCGTGCGGCCGAAGCCGCGGCACGAGGGGCACGCGCCGGTCGGGGACTGGTACGAGAACAGCCCCGGGCGCGGCGGATCGAAGGCGCGCGCGCACGAGGGGCAGGCGAGCCCGCGCACGAGCCGGAGCCGCGTCGACCCCGCCCCGTTGCCGCCTGGCTCCTCGGCCTTGCGCTGCAGGTGGAGCGACGCGTCGCCTGCACCGCCCTTCCATGCCTCCTCGATGGCGGCGCCGAGGCGCCGGCGCTCCCGCGGGGCGACCCGGACGCGATCGACGATGACCTCGACCTTGTCGGTGCCGCTCATCGCCTCGGACGGGGCCACGCTGTCGAGGTCGCGCGCCTCGCCGCGGACGAGCAAGCGCCGGTAGCCGGAGGCGAGCAGCGACTCGCGCACGTCGAGGAACCGCTCGGTGCCCGCGACGGGGATCGGGTAGGTGACGAGCGCGGTCGCGCCCTCGTGCTGGCTCGCGGCGAGCTCGGCCGCGCGTGCGGGATCGGTCCGCGCGGCCGGCGCCTCGCAGGACGGGCAGACCGGCACCGCCTCGCGCGCGAAGAGGGCGCAGAAGTACGGCTCGAGATCGGCCATCGTGGCGACGGTCGACCGCGAGCTCTTGACCGGCGCGCGGCGGTCGACGGCGACGCCGGCCGCCACGGGCTCGAGCGCGTCGATCGGCGGCCGCTCGAGCCGCTCGAGGAACTGGCGGGCGTACGGGCTGAAGCTCTCGACGAACCGGCGCTGTCCCTCGGAGTAGAGCGTGTCGAGCGCGAGCGATGATTTGCCGGCGCCGGACACGCCCGCGATGGCCACGAGCTCGCCGGGCCGGAAATCGAGATCGATGCCCTGGAGGTTGTGCGTGCGGGCGCCGCGGAGACAGATGGATTGCATGGGAGGCGCTGAAGGGTGGGCCCCGCGGGATGGCGTCCGGGGTGGACGGGCTCCGCGTGAAACCGCGAGTGCTTAGCCCCCTTTCCACCCATCGTCGCGGACGATCGTACGTGGACAGCACGCAGAGGATGCGCGTCGCGGCATTGCGTTCTTCACCGCGGAATTATCGTGTCTTGTCGAGGTGCGCGCTCGGGATGACGTGGCGGAAGGCTCCGTGCGCTCCGGTCTGCCCGCTCTGCCCAGCGCGCCCGCCGAGCACAGCGGCTAGCCGCCGTTGACGAGGAGGAGCGAGAGATAGCCGTAGTCGTTGCTGGTCCAGTTCGGGCTGAAGGTCATGCCGCACATCCCGATGTTGTAGGTGCCTGCGTTGAGGCCGGTGATGACGGCGCTGAGCCCGAAGGACACGCGCGTGCTCGCGGGGACCCGGCCGCCTTTCAACCCAAGGCCGACCATCAAGATGTCGTCGAGCACCGGCGGGCCGGACGGCTGAGGATGAACCTGCTGGTAGCACATGAACAGGCTGAGGCTGTCCGCCGGCGTGGTGCCCGCTCCCAGGTACCGATGTGCGGTCGCGTAGATCGACTGGCTCATCGACGAGACCTCCACCTGGGCCGTCGGGCCGAAGAAGTCGACCGCTCTTCCAGCCGGGAGCGTGACGTGCGGGCCGACTCCGCTGACCATCAGCGAGAGCACCACCCCCTGTGGCCCGATCGGGCCAGCGGGGCCCGTGAAGCCGCGAGGTCCTTGCGGCCCGACGGGGCCCTCGGGGCCGATCGGACCGTCGAGCCCCTGGGGTCCGGCGGGGCCCATCGGACCTTCCGGGCCCATCGGGCCTATCGGGCCTTGGAGGCCCATCATACCGATCGGACCCATCGGTCCCTCCGGTCCCATGGGGCCGACCGGGCCTTGCGCTCCCGCTGCGCCCGCCGGCCCCGTGGGCCCTGCCGGACCCGTCTCACCGGCCGGCCCGGCGGGGCCATCCACCCCTTGCGGCCCCTGAAGCCCCGTCGGCGAGCCGACCCACTGCCCGTTCTCGTCGATCACCTGACCGCCGTTCACGGCGACCCCGCTCCCGTCGATGAGCACCGTGGTGCCGCTCTCGGTGTTCACCGAGATCGAGGTCGGCGTGATGTCGCCGTTCACGTTCCCGGCGAGGAGCGCGTACGGCACGCTCGCGACCGTCGCGCGCGGCTTCAGCTCGACGTCGTCGCCGACCGTGATGCCGAGGTACCGCTCGGCGCCGTTGAAGATCGCGCCCTGGAACGGGGTGATCGAGCCGAGGCGCACCGAGAAGAAGCCGTCGTCGAACGTGATCGAGTGGACCTCGCTCCAGATGGGGGTCGACGCGCCGCGATCGTCATAGAGGGCGAAGACGACATCGAGCGTCTCGCTGATGGGCGCGTTGCGCTCGTCGAAGAGCCGGCCCTGGTGGGTGATGGTCGCCGGCACCGCCGCAGTCGCGGTCCCCGCGCCCGCGACCGCGCCCGCCGCAAGGGCGGAAGCCATCATGCACCGCACGAACCTCGATGTCCTCATCACCAGATCCTCTTCATTGCAAGCTCCCGTTGGCTCCGATGAGCCCCCCCTGCATCCGAACCTTGGGCGAGGTCGACGCCTCCTGGTTCTGCGTCGGCTGGCCGAGCGTGAACACCATCCGGTAGCGCGAGCTCTTCGCGACCTCGCCAGCGGTCACCGTCTCGCTCGCCTCCACGCCCGCCGCAGCGTGCGCGGCCCCGCCCTGCCCCTCGCCGCCGCCGCCGCCCTCCCCGCCGCTGCCCGAGCTCACGGCTGCGCCCTGACCGCCGGCGCCGCCGGTTCCGCCGCTGCTCGCGGTGTAGGGAGCCTCGATCATCGAATCGGCGGCGCAGCTACAGCCGACCGCGGGGGTCAGCGCAGAGATCGTCACCATCACTCCGAGCCAGGCGGAAAAACGCAGTCCGCGATTCACTGAATCCTCCGGCCCGACAGCAAGTCGCGCTCGATAGAGCCATTGGACGAGCGGCGGCGCTCGGCGTCAAGCGACGGCGCCTCACCGCGCGCGGGGCCGGCAGCGGAGCGAGCCGCAGAGCGCCCCCCGCCGGCCCCGCGCGCGGTGAGGCGGTGGACAGGCGGCGGCGCGCGCGCTATGCGGCCGCGTGAGCCGCGCTGGGAAAGAGAAGGAACGCGAGGGAGAGAAGCTCATCGTGCGCAACAAGCGCGCGACGTTCGACTACACCCTCGACGATCGGTTCGAGGCGGGGTTGGTGCTGCTCGGCAGCGAGGTGAAGATGCTCCGCGAGGGCGCCGCCGAGCTGACGGACAGCTGGTGCGCCATCGAGCGCGGGGAGGTGTTCCTGAAGGGGGTCAACATCCCCATGATGTCCGGGGCCGCCTTCGGGCACGAGGCGAAGCGGCCGCGCAAGCTGCTGCTCCACGAGAGCGAGATCGAGGCGATCCGCAAGGGCGTGGAGCGGGAGGGCATGACCGTGATCGCGACCCGCCTCTACTTCAAGAACGGCCGCGTGAAGGCCGAGATCGCCCTCGCGAAGGGGAAGAAGACCGTCGACAAGCGCGAGAGCCTGAAGGAGAAGGACGCCGCGCGCGAGGCCCGCGCGGCGATCGAGCGCGCCCGCGGCGGCGGCGACCGCGGGCGCAGCCCGGCGCCCCGCGCGGCGCGCAGCGAGGAACGCCCCCGCCCGCGGAGGCCGGAATGACCTCGCACCTCACCTGGTCGAAAGGCGGCGAGGCGGAGCTCGTCGAGCTCGATGGCGATCGCGTGCGGCTCCGCTCCACCGCATCGTCGGCGCCGGGAGCGCGCGTCGAGGGCTCGCTCCGGTCGACGGGGACGGCGATCCGGCTGAAGGTGGCCCGGTGCCGCCTGCGCTCCCCCCACGAGCCCAGCGACCCAGCGCCGGCCGAGCGCATCTATGAGCTCGAAGGCCGGCTCATCGACGCGACGCGTGACGTCCGCGCCGAGCTCGCGCAGCTCGTCGGCGGCGAGCGTCCGGGCTGATCCGCGCTCGCGCCGACGAGCGTCCGGGCCGATCCGGACCGCGGAGCGAGCCGTCCGCCGCGGGTGTTGCGGTGATTCACCGCGACACTTACGCTGGCGGTCTATGAAGATCACGTCGCGCCCTCGTGTAATTTTGCGACGTTGCTCGACGTATGACGTGGAGAAGATCCGCAGCATCGTGCGCAGCGGGCTCGAGGAGCTGTCGCTCCGCCCGCGGGGCCGGACGCTCATCAAGCCGAACGTCGTCGCCTCCGGCGCGCACTTCCCGCACGCCTATACGCGGCCCGAGTTCATCGAGGGGGTGATCGGCGCGCTCAGGGATCGCGACGACGGGCGCGTGACCGAGCTCGCGGTCGGCGAGCGGTGCGGCATCACGCTCCCGACCCGCATGACGTACGAGGGCGCCGGCTACTACCCGATGTTCCGGCGGGCCGGGGTCAAGCACTACCACTTCGAGGAAGAGCAGCAGGTCGAGATCCGGCTCACGCACGAGGGCCGGCTGCGCGACTACGTGTTCACGCCGGAGCCCGTCGCGAAGGCCGACTTCTTCGTGAACTGCCCCAAGTTCAAATCGCACCCCTGGACCACCGTGACCTTCTCGATGAAGAACTACATCGGGATCCAGGACGATCGGCACCGGCTCATCGATCACGACCACCGGCTGAACGAGAAGGTCGCCGACCTCCAGTACATCGTGCAGCCGCAGTTCATCGCGATCGACGCCATCACCGCCGGCGAGGGCCGGATGCTCACGCCGTCGCCGTTCGACCTGGGCCTCATTCTCATGGGGAACAACCAGGTCGCGTTCGACGCGGTCTGCTGCCAGATCATCGGCGTCGATCCGAGGAGCGTCGAGCACATCCGCCTGGCCTCGGAGCGCGGCTTCGGCCCGATGAACCTCGGCGAGATCGAGATCACCGGGGACGTGACGCTCGAGGAGGCGAAGCAGAAGGCCAAGGGGTTCAAGGTGGGCCTCGTCCGCGTCGAGAAGTACTTCGAGGGCACCAACATCACCGCCTACGCAGGCTCGCCGCCCGAGCCCGAGCGCACCGACTACTGCTGGGGCGGCTGCCCGGGCGCCATCGAGGAGGCGATCGAGATCCTGCGCGAGTACGACAAGGAGTGCGACGCGAAGATGCCGCGGATGCACGTGGTGTTCGGCGCCTACGAGGGCCCCATCGACGCCAAGCCGGGCGAGAAGGTGGTCTTCATCGGCGACTGCGCGACGTACAAGGGCAAGATCGGCGATCAGCTGGTCAGCATCGACAGCCTGTACCGGGAGCGGAGCGCGCGGGACCCCTACACCGCGAAGCACGACGACGTGCTGGCGAAGATGGTGAAGGTGACGACCAAGCTCGCGATGGCCCGGAACGAGCGCGTCATCCGGCTCGAGGGTTGCCCCGTGAGCGTCGCGGAGCAGGTGCTCACGCTCGTCACGCTGGGCAAGACGAAGAACCCCTACTTCGCCGCCGATCAGGTGCTCGAGTTCAACAAGGCGTACGTCGCCTGGCGCGGGGCCTCGCTCGCCAAGCGCCTCTCCGGCAAGCCCTACCAGGTCCACGGGGCGTGCTCGCGCGGCGAGGCGGCCCCCGAGCTCCCGTCCGAGCCGCCTAGCCCGCCGGCCGCAGAGTGAGGTCGAAGAGGACCTCGAGCTCGTCCCGCACCTTGAAGGCGCCGAGCGGCCCCTTGACCTCGCGCACGCCGAGCGCAGCCAGCGAGAGCTGACAGCCCCCCGTCACGCCGACGGCCCCCTCGCCGCGATCGCGCGAGGACAGGCGCGCCGTCAGCGCGGCGCTCCCCGAGGCGCTCTGCACGCGCACGTCGGCGCGATCGCGCGCGACCCCCGAGGCGCGAACCTCCACGACCTCCGTGCCCCGGAGCACCTCGCCCTGGATGCGGCGCTCGATGTCGCGACGATCCCCGGACGAGAGCGCGTCCGGGTCGAGGCGATCGCCGCGAAGCACCCCCGCGACGCAGAGGCCGGCCACGCGGATCTCGAGCTCGGCCGTCCATGCATCGCCGTCGAGCCGCGCCCGGCCGCGCAGCTCCGACGCGGTGATCTCGAGGTCGTGCGCGAGGCGCGCGAGCATCCCGACGGCGCGGGTGCGGATCGTCAGACGGGACGCGGCAGGATCGAGGTGCAGCTCGTTCACGGGGCGGGGATCCTTGTCACCATGCGGGGGAGCCGGAGGACGAAGGCCGCCACGATCAGCGGCGCTTGGAGCGGCGTGGTCCGTCAGGGACGAGCACGTAGCGGCTCGATTGAGGCTCGGGCTGCCGGAGGAGCTCGGCGCGGAGCAGCGCCTCGGCGAGCCGCGCCTCGATGACCTCGTCCGTGACGCCGGGCTCCAGGGTCACCACCGCGGCCTGGACGTCGCGCGCCAGCGCGTCGAACTCCGCGCTGTCGAAGGCGTAGATGTCGTCGGGGAACAGGAGCGCGAGCGGCTTCCGCTCCACGGCCGTGTTCGTCAGCGCCGCGAGGTCGCTCTCGACGATGAGCATGACGCGGGCCCGCAGGCACATCCCCCTGCAGCGCGCCGCGAGCGCCTCCGCCGAGCCAACGAGCAGGACCGATCGAGGCGTATTGATCGCCTTGGTGGCGTCGTCGTCCTCGTGAGTCATTCCTCGAAGAGTACGTGAACGAGCGGATGAAGCCATCCCTCTTGCATCGCCGATGACCTCGCGCTCGGGAAGGAAGTCGAGCGGCCGGTCGCGGCAAGCTGGACCGAACGCCCTCGCCGCCCCGGCCCACAACGCTACTCCCTGCAGCGAGCGGACGCGGCGAGCACGAGAAGAACAGCGCTCAGCGCGAGCAAGCCGGCGCTCGCCGGCTGCCCGAGCCCGAGCGGCGAGGGACCGCCGAGGAGGTTCACGGCATTGCCCCGCGGCATCAGCGCGCCGACCACCCCGGCCGAGCCCCCGAACAGGAAGTCGGCCGCGAGCGGCACGAAGCGGCCGAGGCCGCGCCGGAGAAACGTCGCGCCGAGCGAGAACCAGCCAGCATAGGCGGCGCCGGTGAGCGCGCCGATCCACCCACTGAGGAGCATGTCTCGGATAAACGGCGCAGCGCCGGGGCCCCAGGCGGCCGCGACGACAACGACGGCGAGCAACGCGCCCACCAGAGCGGCGGTGAGGGCTGTGGCCAGAGCGATGCCGAGCGCGACATGGTGGGAGGAAGCGCCGAAGCGGGCCGCCGGCCAGGCCGCGTCACGCAGCGCGGTCCGATCGGCGGCGTCTGCGGCGAGGGCGAAGATCGTGATCGGCGTGACGAGGCGGAACGTGGCGAGCAGCGCCCGATCGACGGCCCCGGAAGACCCGAAAGCGACCTCGATGACCGCCGCCGCGGCGGCGAGCGCGACGCCGAGCCCGAGCGCCAGCAGCGGACGCCGCGCGCGGAGGCGGCTCAGGGCCATCTCCATCCCGAGCCGGACGCCCACCAGCGCGGGCGTCCTCCGATCGGAGCCCCCCGCCGCAGGAGACACAGGCTGCGCTGCTTCGACCGGGGCGCTCTCACCTCTCATGCTGGCGTCCTGTCCCCGTCGCGTGCGGCGAGCCGTCCGTCACCGGCGCGTCGGACCCGATCTGTCCGCCAGAAGCGGTGCCGCCGGGCGCCGCCGGCTGCATGTCTGCGGGCGCTGCGCCGGGCGGGATCGGGCTGAGCAGCGGCAGGCCGGGCGGCTCCTGGCCGGGTGGCGCCGGCGCGTCGAACGCCGCAACGGCGACCGGCCCCTGGGGCGGCGCGCCGGGCAGCGGCGCAGCGCCGGCACCCACAGCCGCGCCGAAGGGCCGGGCCGGGCGAACGGCGGCCAGATGCAGCGCGGTCGCAGCCCGCACGTCGTGCAGCGACGGGGCCGGGGAAGAGATCGCGATCAGCGTGACGTCCTCCCGGGCAGCCGCATCCAGGATCGCGAGCGCCGCCGCCTCCCGGTCCGCAGCCCGGATCCGCAGCGTCGAGGACGCCTCGACCGGCCCCTGCTCCCACGCGCCCGCGCGGACGGCGGGAGAGCCCGCGAACGCGGCGGCGAGCGCGCGAGCGCCGGGCGCGCCGGGCGCCCGCTCATGGACCAGCACGTGGAGCTCGACCTCGGCCCCCCCGGCGCCGGGCGCGGCCGAGCTCGGGGCGCCGGCGAGGCGCTCGCCGTCGCCGGGCTCGGTCCGGGCGACGACGCCGCGATCGAGCACGTGGATGCGATCCGCGAGGGCGCTCGCGTCCACCGTCGAGGACGTGATGAGCACGACGCAAGCGCCGTCCGCCGCGAGCGCGCGCAGGCGCTCGCGGACCGGCGCCGGCGACGGCACGGCGACGTCGGCGAACGGTTCGACGAGGCAGAGCAGGAGCGGCTGGGGCACCCCGAGGGCAAGCGACAGCTCGATCGCCCGGGCCTCGGCGAAGCTCAGCGAAGCCCTGCGGCGGGCGAGGAGCGGCGCGAGGCCGAGCGGCTCGAGCAACGCCGCAGCGCCGCTCGCGGGCGCGCCGCGGGCCCGGAGCGCCACGGACATGCAGGAGGCGACCGACGCGCCGTCGGGCAGCTCCGGGGCGATGGAGAGCACGCCGATCCGCGCCCGCGTCGCCGCGCTTCGGAACGGGTCGCGCCCCGCCACGAGGACGCGGCCGGCGAGGGGCGCGGCGCGCCCGGCGAGCACCTCGGCGAGGGCCAGCGTCCCGTCCTCCGGAGCGCCGAGGACCGCGTGCACGCCCGGGCCGAGCGCCGCCGCCGCGCCGAAGAGGCTCCCCCGGGGGCGCCCCGCCTCGCCGGCGCTGTCGCGCGCGCGCACGCCCTCGAGCACCACGATGGGCCCGCCCGGGATCATCCGGCGGGGGCCCCGGCCGAGCGGGCCGCGAAGGAGAGGAACGCGCCGAGCGCGCCCGGGATCGACCACCTGGAGTCGCCGGCGAGGTCGGCGAGGGCCCAGGGGACGAGGATCAGCGCCAGGAACAGGGCGCGCCCTCGCGCGCCGGCGATGCGGCCGCTCGCCGCGGCGAGGCCGCCGAGCGTCACGCCGGAGACGACGCCGAACAGGGCGAGCGCGGCGCCGAAGGCGAGGTGATGGAGGGCGAGCAGCGCCGAGCCGGAGAGGAGCGCCACGAGCGCCGAGAGCACGGCCAGCGGGAGCGCCACGACGCGCGCGATCTCCAGCATGGCGGCGAGGCTGCGCGCGCCGTGGAGCGAGGCCCGCGAGATCCCCCGCGCGGCGGCGAGCGCCTCGATGCCGTCGCGGCGGTCGGACGCGGGCCGATCGTGCGCCGCGGCGAGGGCGATGGGGCCGGCGGCCGCCCACGCGAGCCCGCGCGCCGCGGACCCGAGCAGGCCCTCCAGCGCCGTCGTCCCGTCGTCCAGCCGGAGCACGAGCGCCGTGACGCCGTACCCGAGCGAGATCAGCGCCGCCATGGCGAGGCCGAGCTGCCCGCCGCGCGCGCCGCGCAGCCGCGCGCATCCGAGCGCGACCGCGGCGCGCAGCGCCTTCCGCACGGCCGCGCGCCGCCGCCCGGGATCATCCGGACGCCTGCTCGGCGCATCGCGCGGTTCGGGATCGTGCGGGCGGGTCATCGAAGGGGGCGTGCGGACAGAGCGGCGGCGACGCGCGCCGCTAGCGCTGCCCTTCCAGGCGCGCGGGCGCAAGGCCAATGTGGCACGCGCCAGGGCGCGCCGTTGGAATGTGGTCGTCGCCGTACGCTGGCGCCACCCCCGCCGCGAACGGGGAGCCTCTGCGCGCAGCGGGAGCCCCCTGCCCTAGTCGAACGAGAGCCCGCGACGCCCCTTGTGCTTGCGCTTGCGCTCCTTGTCGGCGACGCCGATCTTCCCCCACTCGTAGGTGATGCGACGGCGGAAGACACCCAGCGCATCGCCGCCGTAGAGCAGGAGCTCGCGCGGCGAGTCCGTCTCCCCGATCGTGGGCTCCCAGAGGTCCGACGGGACGAACGCGAGCAGCGCGGGCGCGCTCAGGTGCATCCGCGCGATGAGGAGCCCGCACGTCGCCTTGTCGCCCGGCCGCGCTCGCTTCGCGCGCTTGCCACGCCCGCGCGGCCCCTCTTTGGCGCCGCCCGGGCGCACACAGCCGCCGCCGAGCACGAGTTCCTCGTTTCCCCGGGGGTGCCAGGTCCACATGCGCTCGACCTTGAACGCATCCTCGGACGCTCCGGCCTGGGCCGCGGCGCGCACCTCCTCCGGCGCGAGCTGCGCGAGCTGCGCCGCGACGCGCGCGTCGAGGAGCGGCTCCAGGCGGAGCGGGCGATCGCGCGTCACCTCGAGCACCACCTCGAAGCTGTTCACCTCCCCGGCGCAGCAGCGCACGCCGACCTCGGGGCGGCGCGTGTCCGGCTTGACGCCGCGCCCGTGGGCGCAGCGCCCCACGAGATCGCCCGAGGGCCCGTTGCCCCCGCGCAGCGTCACGAGCCCCGGCTTGCCGCTGTCCCGCTGCCACTGGCTCGAGGTCCACGTCCAGACACCGCCATGGAGATCATGCACCCCGAACGCGCTCACGCACCCGGCGTTCACCCCGTTCGGCGTCAGCACCCGGCTCTGCCCGGTCGCGCACACCGACGCCTTGTACGCGTCGCCGTACTCGTACGTGGTGTTCGCCGGCCCCTTGCAGGCCCGCTCGACCTCGAGCTCCGTGCAGAGGCGCTTGCCCTGCGCCTCGCAGAGAGCGCGCGCCTCGTCCTGCGTGATGTTCGTGGTCGGGATCGCGCCGACCTCGTTGGGGTACGAGAAGACGTCGATGTAGAAGCCGTGCATCACGACCTGCGCGCCCGCCATCTCCTCGTCGGCGATGCGCGGCAGCCGGTCCGGCGGCGTGCCCGCGATGAGCACGCCCTTCGGGATCCACGCCATGCCGGGGCGCGGCTCCGGCTCGGCCTGGCCCACGTCCCAGGGCGGCGCGGCGTCGAGGTCCACGTCCGCCCCAGGCGAGGCGCCGCCGCGCTCGCACCCGTGGGAGGCCGAGAGGACGGCGAGCGACACGGCGGCCGCGAGGGCCTTCCCCCTCGGCGTGCGGACGGAGCGCTGCTCGCCGGGGCCCACGAGGTCACTCGGGGTCGCGTTCGCGGAGGTTCAGCTCCTTCATCTTGAGCTGAAGCCCCTTGCGCGAGATCTTGAGGAGCCGCGCGGCGTGGGTGACGTTCCCGTGCGTCTGCTTGAGGGCGCGCTCGATGAGGTCGCGCTCCAGCTTGCTCATCGCCGCCTTGACCTGCTCCTTCAGGCCGTCGGGCGTCGACGGCGCGAGGGAGGTGTCCGCGGCCGCGGCCGCGAGCGGCAGCGAGGCGCCGGGCGCCAACGTGGCGCCGCTGCGGATCTCCTCCGGCAGGTCGTCGAGGCGGATGCGCGCGCCGTCGGCGAAGAGCAGCGCGCGCTCGACGACGTTCTCCAGCTCGCGGATGTTCCCCGGCCACGCGTGTGACGACAGGCGCTCGAGCGCGTCGGGCTCGATCCCCTCGATGCTCTTCTTGAGGCGCGCGTTGAACTTCGCGACGAAGTGGGCGCAGAGGTGGGGGATGTCACTCCGCCGGTCGCGCAGCGCAGGGAGCGCGATCGGGACGACGTTGAGCCGGTAGAAGAGGTCTTCGCGGAACGTTCCCACAGCGATCTCCCGCTTGAGATCGCGGTTCGTGGCGGCGACGAGCCGGACGTCGACGTGGATGGTCTTGATGCCCCCTACCCGCTCGAACTCGCTCTCCTGCAGGACGCGCAGGAGCTTCACCTGCATCTCGTTCGGGATCTCGCCGATCTCGTCGAGGAAGAGCGTCCCGCCGGAGGCGAGCTCGAAGCGCCCCGGCTTGGAGCCGACCGCGCCCGTGAAGGCGCCGCGCTCGTAGCCGAAGAGCTCCGACTCCATGAGATCCTTCGGGATGGCCGCGCAGTTGACCTTGATGAACGGCCGGTCGCGCCGGCTGGAGTTCTCGTGCAGCGCCCGCGCGACGAGCTCCTTCCCGGTGCCGCTCTCGCCGCTGATGAGCACCGTGGTCGGCGTGTCGGCGACCCGCTCGAGGATCGCGTAGAGCTCCTGGATCGGCGGGCTCTCCCCGATGATGCCGAAGCGGTCGGAGCCCCCGCGGGGCGGCGCCGCGGAGACGTCCCGCGTGGCGTCCGCGCTCGCGAGATCGCGGGTGCGGAGGGCCTTCTTCACGACGACGCGCACCTCGTTCTGATCGAACGGCTTCGTGATGTAGTCGAACGCGCCCGTCTTGAGCGCCTCGACGGCGTTGTCGACGGTCCCGTGCGCTGTGAGGAGCACGACGGGGCGCGAGGGGTCGTCGCGGAGCGCGGCCCGGAGCAGGTCCATGCCGTCGACCTTGGGCATCCGGAGATCGGTGATGACCAGATCGATGTGGTGCTCCTTCAGGAACGCGAGCCCTTCCTCGCCGTCTTCGGCGGTGTGGACCTCGTAGCCATCCCGGCCGAGCTGGGCGCTGAGGACCCGCCGGAGGTTCGCCTCGTCATCGACGACGAGGATCTGCTTCTTTTCGGGGAGCATCACAGGGCGAGACTAGCAGAACCGGCAACCGGGCAAGCGCCGTGACCGCCCCTCGATGCGCCAGGTGGGCCGCCGCGCGCGCGACGTGCGCGTCCTCGACGCCGCGCACCGCGCGCCGCGTGGTCGCGCCGACGGGCGCTCCGGGGCTCCTGCCCGCCGCCTCGCTCGGCCGCCCGTCCTGCCGGTCGACGGGCCGAACGCATTGCCCCGAAGTCCGCCGTGATTCCTTTTTCTCGCTGCCGGCGAGACGGATCAGTATGCTGCGCCCACTTCTCGTGGAGGGCGGCTCGGATGCGTGTGCTTCGGACTTGGCTGGTCGGTCTCGGCGCGGGGATGTTCCTCGCTGCGGGGTTGGCCGTAGCAGGAGATCCGGCCATCGAGTACCCCGAGTGCTACCGCACCGCCACGCCCGCGGACCTGGAAGGCGCCAAGGGCGCGCACAAGGCCGCCACGCAGTTCTACGAGCGGGCCGACTACGACCGCGCCATCCAGTACTGGAAGGACGCTTACCAGCTCGACTGCACGGCGCACCCCGTGCTCATCAACATCGCCAACGCGTACGAGAAGAAGGGCGACCGCGCCGAGGCGGTCACCGCGCTGGAGACGTACCTCGCTCGCACGCCGGACGCGAGCGACACCCAGACGATCCGGGACAAGATCCAGAATCTCAGGAACGCCATCCGGCCGGCGCCGACCCCGACCGCCAGCGCGTCCGCGTCGGCAGCCGTGCCGCCTCCGACGGAGCCCACCACCTCGGCGATCCCGAGCTTCCCCGTGGAGCCGCCGCCCCCTCCGCTGCCCCCCTATGGCTATGCCCCGTGGGTCGCGACGGGCGCCGGCGTCGTCACGCTGCTGGTCGGCGGGATCCTGACCTCGAGCGGCTTCGCGGACATCAGCGCCGCCGAGGACAGCTGCCCGTCGCGCATCAACTGTGAGCCGGACATGGCCGATCAGGGCAACCAGGGCCGCACCCACGCGACCGTTGGCGGCGTGCTCCTCGGGCTCGGCGCTGCCGGCGTCGCCGGAGGCCTCATCTGGGAGCTCGGGTTCAATCAGCCCCGGCCGGTCTCCGGCCTGCCTGCGCCCGCCGCCGGGGTCCGGCTGACCCCGGTCGCCGGTCCAGGTGCGGCCGGGCTTGGCGTGTCCGGCCGCTTCTGAGCAAGCTCCCCGGCGAGCCGCTGGCATCCGTGCGGGCGCAGGTGCGACACGGCCGGCTGCCCCGGCTCGGCGAGATTCGCCGGCACGGGAAACGAGGGATCGCCGGCGGACGAGCGATCGCCGGCGTATCGTCTACTCTTCTACCGTGCGCCTCCGCTCCTCCGCCCGCCTGCTCCTGACAAGGTGCTCTCGCAACAGGATCGCGCTTCCGGGCGCGCTGCTCGCCGCGCTGTCGGTCGCGGGGGCGGCGGTGCTCGCTGGCGGGCCGGCCCCGGCACCCGCGATCTCGCGGGTCGGTCGTCTCCTCGTGCCCCCGGCGCTCGCGGCGCCCGCACCGCGTCCCGCGGCCGCCAGGGTCGCGATCCTCGCGACCTCGCCGGGGGACGCCCGGACGACGCTCCACATCGCCGCCGTCGGAGGCGCCCAGACCGGCCCCGCGCTCGCCACGATCCGGCACCTGAGCGACGCGGCGGTCCGCGCCCGCGTCGTGCCGCGAACGCCGATCGTCGTCGCGACCGCCGACACGAGCCCGGCCCGCGATCGCTCGTTCAACGCGAGCCTCTTCCGCATCGAGCCGCACGCGGAGCCCGTCGC
The DNA here is from genome assembly GCF_051521505.1 of Sorangium sp. So ce1014. NCBI lineage: Bacteria > Pseudomonadati > Myxococcota > Polyangiales > Polyangiaceae > Sorangium > Sorangium sp. So ce1014. The sequence continues at coordinate 3,282,914 of NZ_CP150356.1, read as the reverse complement.
GCTCTGCGACGGCGTGGTGCACGCGAGCCGCCCGCTGGTCACCGCCGACGGGCGCGTCTTCGTCTCGCGCGGCGTCGCCGGCCCGGAGCCGCCGAGGGACGGCGACCTCGCGCGGCTGCGGGTCGACGCGCTCACCATCGACGAGGTCGACCTCGTCACCGGCGCGACGCGCACCGCGCACAGGCACACGGGCTACCTCGCCTTCCTCGCCGGCGAGTGGAACGGCGAGCTCGTCGTCTACCGCGTCTCCCCCGGATCGGCCGACATCGTCCTCGTCCACCCCGACTCCGGCGCGACGCGCGTGCTCGCCCCGTCGATCCCGCCGTTCGCGCGCGATTTCTCGATCGACGCGGCGACGGGCGCGCTCGTGTTCCAGGAGCGGCACGAGACAAATCCCCGCATGTGGGTCATCGATCGCATCGATCTCACCCGAGGCAAGCGCACCCGGCTCGAGGTGAGCGCGAGCAACGGCCTCGCCCCGCACGTCTGGCCGGGCGGCGGGCTCGCGTACACGCCCACTCGGGCCACCGGGCTCTTCCTGGTCGGCGCCCGCGCGACGGTCCGCGGCCCGCTCGGCGCCGGCGTCGACGCTATCCAGGCCGTCTCGTCGGACGCGGCGTGGGTGGCCGCGCTGCACACGAACCCCTCCGCGTTCGCCGTGCCGTTCGCGATCCACGTGGAGAGCGGGGAGGTCGCCGCGATCCCCGCGCCGTCCGGAGCGCGCATCGCCGTCGCCGGCTTCACCACCGCGAAGGAGGAGCCGTGAGGAGCCGCCTGCTCCTGATCCCGGCGGCGATCTCCGCGGCCGCGCTGGTCGCGCCGGCCGCGCGCGCGGCGTACTGCCCGTGCTTCACCGCGTCGAGCGCCTACAACGATCGCGGCTGCGCGATCGAGGCCGTGCCCGGGATCAACCCATCGGTCGCGGAGTGGAACGCCATCTTCGACCGCGTCTCGCTGGGCCCCGCGGCCTGGGGGGACGCCGGCCCGGCGACCTTCGACCTCGGCCAGGGCTGCAATCAACCCGAGGCGCCGCGGCAGATCCCCGCGGCCTTCCCCTGCGAGCTGCTGAAGGCGATCGCCATGCAGGAGTCGGGGTGGCAGCAGTTCTGCGAGCCGGACCGGCCCATGGACCAGGCGGGGGCGAGCTCGCGGACGGTCATCTCGTTCGACTGCGGCTACGGCGCCTCGCAGATCACGAGCGGCATGCGCAGCGGCGATAGCCCCGATTTCGATCCGCGCCGCGTGGCCGCCGACCCGACCTACAACGCGGCCACCGGCACGCACATCCTCGCGATGAAGTGGAAGGCCACGCGCTGCGTCGGCGACCGGCAACCGGCGATCGTCGAGCACTGGTACAGCGCCGTGTGGGCCTACAACGGGCTCTCGTACGTGAACAACCCGAACAACCCCAACTACGAAGCGGGGCGCGGCGTCTACGATCCGGCGATCGGCGGCGCGGTTCCGTACCAGGAGCGGGTGTTCGGCCGGATGGAGCACACAGGCGAGCGCTGGGAAAGCATCGAGGTCGCCTACCCGGCCCTGGGCGAGATCGGCGGCGGCGGCGCGCCGGCCGCGCTCTCCGATCCGCGCTGCGCTTCGCCGACGGACTGCACGCGCACGCGCCCCCTCCACGTCACGCGCTGCGCGGACGGCGGCGGCGCGGGCGGCGGCGGCGGCGGCAGCGGCGGCGCGGGCGGCGGCGGCGGCAGCGGCGGCGCGGGCGGCAGCGGCGGCAGCGGCGGAACAGGTGGCGCGGGCGGCAGCGGCGGATCGGACGGCAACGCTGGAGGGGCGCCCGTCACGGCAGGCCAGGGCGGATCCGGAGGCCCCTTGGACGACGAGGAGAACGACGGCGAGGCGACCTCGACGACGGTGGGCATCCACGGCCGGTGCTCCTGCGACGTGCCCGGGAGCGGCGCCGCCGCCGGCGCGGCGTCCTGGATGGCGCTCGGCTTCGGAGCGCTCGCCGCGGCGTGGCGGCGGAGGCTTCCGAGGCGTCGTCGCACGGACTAACCTCGCCGCTCATGCCACCTTCGCTCGGATCCGAGCTCATCGCAGCGTGGGCTGCCCGGCGTGGCCTCGCCTTCACCTCTCGCCCCGACGAGGCCTGGTTCCGTCGCTGGGAACCGTACGACACGATCGCGCCCCCCTCCGCCTACCTCTCCGCGTGCACGTGGACGGTGAACCCCGGGCACGCCGTCATCGCCGAGCCCTGGTACGCGGACGGCGAAGCCGAGCCGCTCGAGCGATCGCTGCTCGGCTTCGCGGCGCACCCGGCGCTCCAGCACCGCGCCGCGATGCGCGTCGGCGAGCATTTCCTGACCCGCGTCGCCTTCATCGAGAGCCCCCCGCCGCCCAGGGTCGTCCTCGACGACGCGCTCTGGGACGCCCACGTGACGACCTTCGCCGCCTCCCAGCGCGAGGCCGCCGCCGCGTTCCCTCCACGCTTGCGGAAGCTCCTCGCCCGCCGCGGCTTCCAGGGGCACCTCGAGCTCCGCCCCGGCGGGCTCGTTGTGCACTGCGCCGGCCTGCGGCCCATCCCCGAGCACTACGACCGGCTGCTCGGCATCGTGCGCGAGCTCGTCAACGCGGCGCTCCCGTGAACGCGAGGCGCCCGTGAGCGCCCCGCAAGCTCCCGTAATCCCACGTAATCCCACGTAAACACGCGTAAATACGCAGCCATGGGACAGCGCAGCCCCGCCGGCCAGCCCTGTCGACGCGTCCGCCGCGCCGTTCTAGGCTCCCCGATCATGGCCAAGGTCCTGGTCGTCGAGGATGAGCCGGCCATCGCCGAGTCCATCGCCTATTTCCTGCGCCGCGACGGGTTCGCGGCCACGGTCGCCACCACGCTCGCGGCCGCGGAGCGGGAGATCGACAAGGCGGACCTCATCATCCTCGACCTGATGCTCCCCGACGGCAGCGGCTTCGATCTCATCGGCCAGGTGCGGCGGAGCGCCGCGCGCGCCGCGATCATCGTCCTGTCGAGCCGCGACAGCGAGGCCGACCGCGTCGCCGCGCTCGAGACCGGCGCCGACGACTACGTGACCAAGCCGTTCTCGCCGCGGGAGATCGTCGCGCGGGTGCGCGCCGTCCTGCGCCGCGCCGCGCGACCGTCGCTGTCCGACGCCGCCCCCGCGCCGCTGCCGCTCATGGTCGACGAGGCCACGCGGCGGGCGCACGTCAACGGCCAGAAGGTCGACCTCACCCGCGTCGAGTTCGATCTTCTCGCCTGCATGCTCGCCGCGCCGGGCAGGGTGTTCACGCGCGCGCAGCTCATCGACCGGGTCTGGGGCGACGGGTTCGCGATCACCGACAGGACCATCGACTCGCACGTGAAGGGGCTCCGGAAGAAGGTCGTCGAGGCCGGGGGCGACGCCGACCTCATCGAGACGGTGCGCGGCGTCGGCTACCGCGTCACCGACAAGCCGAGCCCCACGGAAGGCGGCGGCTAGCTCATGGTGCGCCTCGTCGTCACCGCGGCGGCGGCGGTCTCGATCATCCTGCTCGTCGCGCTGTTCGCCTCCCGCCTCGTCCGGGCCCGGACGGCCGGGATGAGCATCCGGATGCAGATCTTCATCGCGCTCGGCGGCATCGTCGGCGCGTTCGCGTTCGGGCTCGGGCTGCTCGTCATCGATCGCATCGAGGCGCGCGCGACGCTGCTCGCCGAGGGCAGCGCCCGCGACGAGGCGGCCGCGTTCGCCGCCGTCGCCGCGATGGAGATGGAGGTCCGCGACGTCGACCTCGCGGCCGTGCGCGCGCTCGATGGCGAGGCCGACGGCCCCACCGCACAGAGCATCGCGCTGCTCGACCCGGAGGGGCGCGTGCTCCGGTCGCGCGGCGCCTCGCCGGGCGAGCCCGGCACCGTCTTCGTGACCGCGCCCATCGAGGTCCGCGGCCGGCGCGTCGGGAGCGTGCAGGTCGTGAAGCCGACCATCGTTGTGCAGCGGATGGTCGCCGACTTCGCCCCGCCGATCCTCGTGATCAGCACGGTGCTCGGCGCCGCGGCGGCGCTCTCGTCCTTCCTGATCGGCCGCACCATCGCGACGCCGATCGAGGCGCTCACCGAGTTCGCCGTGCGCGTGAGCGAGGGGGAGGTGCGCGCGGCGCCGCCGCCGGCCCAGGGCCGCGAGGTCCACCGGCTGACGCGCGCCATCGACTCGATGCGGCGCCAGATCGAGGGCCGCCCCTTCGTCGAGACGTTCGCCGCGGATCTCTCGCACGAGCTCAAGAACCCGGTCGCCGCGATCCGCGCGAGCGCCGAGGTGCTCTCGGAGGCGCTCGACGACCCCGAGGAGGCGGCCCGCTTCGTCGCGCGCATCCGCGAGGCGATCACGCGGATCGAGGCGCTCCTCGGGGAGCTCCTGTCGCTCGCGCGCCTCGAGGCGCGCGGCGTGGAGCAGGCCGCGGTCGTCGACCTTGTCGCGATCGCGCAGGCCGCCGCGGCGCGGGCGCGCGAGCGCGGCAGCCGCGTCGAGATCGACACGCCGAGCTCGGCGACCGTGCGCGGCGACGAGCTCTGGCTGTCGCGCGCGCTCGACAACCTGCTCGACAACGCCCGCACGCACGGCGATTCCGCGGCCCCCATCCAGATCGCCGTGTCCCGCCTGGGCGGACAGGTCGCGATCGCGATCCGCAACCGCGGCGAGATCGGGCGGCACGTCGCTGGCCGCCTGTTCCGCCGGTTCGTGACGACCCGCGCCGACCGGGGCGGCACCGGCCTCGGCCTCGCGATCGTCAAGGCGATCGCCGAGGCCCACAGCGGCTCGGCCGAGTGCACCCACCGCGGGCCGCCCGCGGTCGAGTTCAAGATCTCGCTGCCGGGGGCCTGAGCTGGTGAACCCATGAGCTCCCCCGCTTCGCCTCACCTCCCGGCGAGCACCTTGGTTTCCGGGAGGTTTCCCCGATTTGACGGTGCGTCAAATCGATGCTGCGAAGGCGTGGCCGGCGATCGGGCGGAGCGCACCGAGCGGCGCGCGCTAAGGTCGACGGACAGCGGCGCTTGAGCTCGCGCGCGCCATCCTCCACAGAACCTCCACAATCGCATCACCGTCGGCCCCCCCACCGCGCTCCTGCTCGGCGCAGAGTGCGTCGTCGTCCCCACCCAGGAAAGCCCATGACGTCCAGCACCCTCCCCAAGCACGTCGCGATCATCCTCGATGGCAATGGCCGCTGGGCAGCGGCTCGGGGCCTCGCCCGCATGCAGGGGCACCAGCACGGCGCGCAGGCCGTGCGCCTCTCGGTGCGCACCTGCCGCGATCGCGGCATCCCGTACCTCACGCTCTACGCGTTCAGCGTGGCGAACTGGTCGCGGCCCAAGGACGAGATCGACGCGCTGATGCGCATCTGCCAGGAGTTCGCCGAGGGGGAGCACGACGAGCTGATCCGGCGCGGCATCGCGGTGCAGGTGGTCGGCGACCTCGAGGAGATCCCGACCCCGACGCGGCGCGCGATGGAGAAGCTCGTGGAGGACACCTCGGGGGGCACCGAGATGACCCTGGCGCTCGCGCTGAGCTACGGTGGCCGCCGCGACATGGCGAACGCGATGCGCGCGCTCGCGGTCCGCGCGCGCGCCGGGCTGGTCATCCCGGAGGAGATCAACGAGAAATCGCTCCGCAACTTCCTGACGACCAGCTCGATGCCGGATCCGGATCTCATCATCCGCACCGGCGGCGAGAAGCGCCTCAGCGACTTCCTGCTCTTCGAGGCCGCGTACGCGGAGCTGTTCTTCACCGACACGCTCTGGCCCGATTTCGACGAGGCGACCTTCGACGAGGCGCTCGAGACCTACGCCCGGCGGCAGCGGCGTTACGGCCGGACCGGCGAGCAGGTCCGGCGGCTGGCCGCGTCGAGCTGAGCGGACATCGGCGGCGCGCCGCGCCCGTGCGCGCCCGCGTCGCTCGTGGCGCTCGATTCCGGGGCCGCGATGCAGTACGAAAGACGCGCTTGTCGTCCAAGCGCCCGTAGCTCAGCTGGATAGAGCAGCGGCCTTCTAAGCCGCGGGTCGCAGGTTCGAATCCTGCCGGGCGTGCCGAACGTCCTCGGTGCGTCGCTTGACGGTCCTGCCCGCAGCGGACCACCATGTTTCTGGAGTCATGGAAAAGCGGGGCGCGCTCGTGCTGGGAGGTCTGGTGCTGGGCGTGGCCTGCGCGCTCGCGGCAGGGCGGGTGCGCGCCCAGGTGGCCGCGCCGGGCGTCCCCGCCCCACGATGGGAGCAGGATTGCGAGCAGACGCACGGCGTGGAGGAAGCCCGCGCCGTCGCCAAGGCTCGCGGGGAGAGCGGCTGGGAGCTCGTGGCGCTGGACGCCGGCGTGATGTGCTTCAAAAGGCCGGCCCCGGCGCCTCTGAAGCCGGCCGAGCCCTGGCCGGGCTACTGACGCATCGGCGCGGCGCGCGGCGCGCCCCTGCCCGCCGTTCGAGGCGGAGCGGCCTCCCGAGCGCTTCCCCGTACCGCCGGGGCGCGCGCCGTTGTAAGCCGATCGGCATGAGCGGAGAGCCCCTGTCGGAGCGAGAGTTCGACGCCGTGGCCGATCGGTCGCTGGGCGCGCTGGATCGGGCGATCAATGAGATCCCCGACGGCGTCGAGGCCGACCTGCAGAGCGGCATCCTCACCCTGGAGTTCGAGGACGGCATCAAGTACATTGTCAACAGCCATCGCGCGGCGCGGCAGATCTGGATGGCCGCCGAGCGGGCCGCGTGGCACTTCGACTACCGGCAGTCCGAGGGCCGCTGGCTGGCGCAGAAGACCGGCGAGGAGCTCTGGAGCACGCTCGAGGCCGTGCTCTCGCGGAAGCTCGGCCACGCCGTGAAGCTCGATCGCTGAGCCCCGCCGCTCACAGCGCGAAGCGGATGCCGAGCGCTCCGAGCGGGCCCGTCACGGAGGCGCCGACCCGCAGATCGAAGGCGACGCGATCCCACGGGCGGAACGCGAGGCCGATCTCGGGGAAGAGGAGCCATGGATAGACGACCGGCTTCAGGCCCTGGGGTCTCCCTTTGGGACGGGTGAACCAGCTCGGCTCGACATAGCCGGGGTAATGATTCGCGTCGTAGTCGAGCTGATTGCAGTACCGGAAGCTCCCGGCCGGGTTGTTCGGTCCGCGGCACTTCACGTAGCGGTACGGGTCTCCCGGCGCGAAGGAGCTCTGGTCGCCGGGGACGGCGTCGCCCGGGTACGCCTGGGTCCGGTAGAGCTCACCCATGAACATCCAGCCCACGCCGAGGCCCGCCCCGACGCGGAAGGCGAACAGCTCGTCACGATCGAGCGGGATGTTCCAGACCAGGCGAACGTCCGCCTGGAGCGCCTGGAGATCACTCTCGATGATCTCGTAGTCGGTGTCGGGGTGCCCCTTCGGCTTGAACGGCGTCTCGTGCAGCCGGAAGCGCGCGTAGGCGACGGAGAAGACGAGATCGAACCGCCCGAGCCTCTTGGACAGCGAGACCTCTCCGCCGGGGAAGAAGGCATGCCGTCCCCCTTCTCCGAAGAGCTCGAACATGACCTGGGGGATGAAGAATCCCCGAAAGCCGGCGCCGAGCCACACGTTCCGCTGCTTGCGCACGTCCGGCGGCGTGGGCTCGGGCATCTCTACCGGCGGCTTCGCCTTCTCCTCGGGGCTCGCCGCGACGCGCGGCTTCTTCTCCGGCGGCTTCGTCGCCACGGGCTTCGGCGGCTTCTTCTCCGGAGGCTTCGTCGCCACGGGCTTCGGCGGCTTCTGCTCCGGCGGCTTCGTCGCCGCGGGCTTCGGCGGCTTCTTCTCCGGAGGCTTCGTCGCCGCGGGCTTCGGCGGCTTCTTCTCCGGAGGCTTCGTCGCCGCGGGCTTCGGCGGCAGATTCGTCGCGCCGGCCTTCGGCTTGAGGCGCAGCTTGATCACGCGCCGCTGCTTCTCCTTCAGCGAGATCTTCTGCGTGAGCACCTCGTACCCATCGGCCCGGGCGACGATCACCAGCCGCTTGCCGGGATCGAATCGCTGCGGTCTCGAGGGATCGCGGATCGCCGCGCCGTCGATCTCGACGACGAGCCCCTCGTAGGGCTCCACCGGCGCAACGACGAGCGTCGGGATGCGCCCGTCGAGCTGCGCTGCCTTCTTCTTGGCCGATGTGATGGCCGCGACATCGCGCGCGTTGTAACCGGGCTGCTTTTTCTCGCTCGCGACCGTGTGATAGATCTCGCTGGCCTTCAGCATGTCGCCCTGCTTCACGTAGCAGTCGGCGAGCGGGACCGCAGAGCTCGGGCGATGCCGCTGGCTCTCGGCGGCTTCGAGGAGCGGGATCGCCTGCTTGCATCGCCCGCCTCTGGCCGAGTTGATGCCCTGGTTCGCCTCCTTGTCGCCCGGCGCGGCGAGCGCCGCGTGAGCGAACAGCAGAGCCAGAACGCCGAAGAGAGAAGCGATCGGAAGACGCAAGAGGCGCTCAGTCTACCACCTCATCCGCGGCGCGCGCGGGACGGACGCGCCCTCTGCGGCCGCGGATGTCGCGAACGGCGCGGCGGCCCGAGGTATGGAGCAGCGCGAGGCGCCGCCCACATTGGCGCCTGCATCACCAGACGGCCGCCTTGACGGAGCGAGCGCGGCCTGGACGGCCCGCCGTCCGGGCAGATCGCGCAGGCCGCCGGGAAGACACGGGGCTTTGCCGGGATCCCGAGCGTCCCCCGGACGCGTCCCCGCAACGCCGAAGCGCTGCAGACGAAAAGCTCGACGGACTCCTCTTTACACCTTCGACGCTGACCGAGAGCCCCTGTAAGCTCCCCCGGAATGGCTTCCGGCGCAGGTATCGAAGAACCGCACGGGCTGGGCGAGAGCACCAGCGCAGAGGGATCGGGCGGCGGCGTTTTGTCCGGACCCGTGCGGCGCACACTGAAGGCAGGCGAAATCCCGAACACCCTGATCGAGTGCGGGCACTCGGTCGAGTGCGCGGGCTGTCCGCTCATCGCAGGTGATTACGCAGAGCAGCTCAGCACGAAGCGCGCGCGGGTCGTGTCCGCCGCCGCGCACTACCCGTCGCTCCAGCTGCTCCAGACGAGCCCGGTCATCCCGGCCGATCCGATCACCGGCTATCGCGGTCGAGCGAAGCTCATCGTCGCCCCCTCCGGCGCGATCGGGCTGTACGGCCGCACGGGGCATCACGAGGTCGTCGACATCCCTGGCTGCAGGGTCCTCGCCCCGGCCCTCGCCGCGGTGACCTCGCGGCTCCGCGAGCTGATCGCGTCCCCACCGCCGGAGGTCCGGCCGCTGCTCCTGCCGTACGATCCGACGAGGGGCGGCGTGCTCCGCGCGCTCGATCTGCGCGAGGTCCACCTCGCGCCCGGGACGCCGCTCTTCGCGGAGATGGGCGCGACCGAGGACAACCCGGCGTTCGTGCTGATCACGTTCGTCCTCCAGCGCGAGCGCGCGTGCACGCGCGACGAGCTGCGGGAGGCCGGCCGCGCCATCCGCCAGATGCTCCCCCGCGTCATCGGCATCGCGGCGAACTTCCACGACGCGGAGGCGCCGCAGATCCTCGGGCCCGAGACGATCGTGCTCGATGGCGTCTCGCACGCGGAGGACCGGATCGGGCAGACCTACCACATCGCCGCGTTCGGCTCGTTCGTGCAGGCGCACCGCGCGCAGGCCGCGCGCGTGCACGCCCTCCTGCTCCGCGAGATCGCGTCGCTCGAGAACGACGGGCCCGTGATCGAGGGCGAGGCCCCGATGGGCCCGGCCTCCCGGCGCAAGGAGCCCCCGCGCATCCTCGATCTGTACGGCGGCTCGGGCGCGATCTCGCTCGCCCTGGCCCAGGGCGGCAACCGGGTCCTGATGGTCGAGTCGTTCGCGCCCGCGGCGGTGAACGCGCGCGCCGCGGCGGAGGCGCAGGGGCTGAGCCAGCGCATCGAGGTGCGCACCGGCGACGTCTCGGAGATCGTGAGCTCCCTCGTCAACAGCACGGAGAAGTTCGACGGCATCGTGGTGAACCCGCCGCGCCGCGGCGTCTCCCCGACGGCGCGCGAGGCGATCGCGCGCCTCGGCGCGCCGCTGCTCGTCTACGTCTCGTGCGATCCGGACACGCTCGCGCGCGACCTCGATCACTTCTGCCGCCTCGGGTACTCGTCGACGGAGCTCACCCCGCTCGACATGATCCCGCTCACGGAGGAGATCGAGACGATCGCCGCCCTCCGGAGGACGCCCCCTCCGGCGCCGAAGGTCATCTACGACGACGACGACGTGCTGGTCGTCGAGAAGGGCCCGCACGAGCCGGTGGCCACGCAGCCCGAGTACCTCGGCTCGCTGCTCGCCCGCTGCGCCCGCATCCCCGGCAACACCACGACGCCCGTCATCGTGCACGCGCTGGATCCGGGCACGAGCGGCCTGGTCATGCTGGCGCGCAACGAGGAGGCGGCCGCGCGCTGGGGCGAGGCGCTCACGAAGACGGGGCGCCTCATCTACCTGGCCGCGGCCAAGGGCGTCACGCCGGGCAAGGGCGCGATCACCCGCGATCTCCGCGAGGGGACGCGCACGTACACGGCGCGCACGCGCTACCGCCGCCTCGCGGTCGCCTCGGGCCACTCGATCCTCCGCGTCATCCCGGACGGCGGGCGCACGCACCAGATCCGGCGGCACCTCGCCGCGATCGGCCACCCGATCCTCGGCGACGAGCGCTACGGCCACGTGCCCACGAACCGCTACTTCGAGGAGAAGCACGGGCTCGATCGCTCGTTCGTGCACCTCGTGCGCATCGAGATCGAGCACCCCCGCACCGGGGTGAAGATGATCATCGAGTCGACGCTGCCCGGTGATCTGCGCTCGGCGCTCGAGCGCTCGACCGGGCCGTCGGTCCTCCGCTTCCTCGAGCAGAAGCACGCCCTCGGCGAGCAGCGGGCGGTCGCCGTGCTGACGACCACCACGGACGAGCCCGCTCCGAGCAGCAGGATGATCCCGTTGCGCACCGAGGACTCCGAGTCCGCGCCGCCTCCCTCCATCCGCAGCCCCGGGCCCATCTCGATCCGCGTCCCGGATCTGGACGAGTCGCCCCGGACCATCCGGCACCCCATCGTCTCGACCGGCGACGAGGACTGAGCGGCCCCGCGCCGCGCGCGGGCAGGAGGCCGGCCGGCCGCCGCGGCCGGTGGCGGCGGCGGCCACCTCGCTCGCGGCGGCCGCCACCTCCCCGTAACGCCATCCGCCTCACCTGGGCGCCGCAGGTCCGTTGGACCTCATAGGGCGCGGGTCCGCCGGTGTGCCCGACCCGCCCACCTTGGAGCGATGGGTGGCGAGCGGATCTGGTAGGCTTGCCGGCCGCATGTCCACGTTTCCAGAAGACCGCCCTCGCATCCTCGTCGTGGACGACGAGAAGGTGATCCGCGACATGCTGGCCGACTTCCTCGGCATGGAGGGCTACTACGTCCGCACTGCAGAGGACGGCACCAGCGCGCTGAGCGAGCTCACGAAGGGTCACTACGACCTCGTGATCAGCGACCTCAAGATGCCGCGGATGGGCGGCATCGCGCTGCTGGACGAGATCGGCAAGACGGCGCCGAACGCGCTCACGGTCATCATGACAGGCTTCGGCACCGTCGAGACCGCGATCGACGCCATGAAGCGCGGCGCCTACGACTACGTGCTCAAGCCGTTCAAGCTGGACGAGGTGGTGCACGTGGTCCAGCGCGGCATCGAGAAGCAGCGGATGGCCGCGGAGAACATCCGGCTGCGCGAGGCGGTGTCGCTCTACAAGGTGAGCGAGGCCATCGCGGCGAGCCTCTCGCTCGATCAGGTGATCGAGACCGTCGCGGACAGCTGTCTCCACGAGGTGCGCGGCGATCTCATCTCGACGTGGCTCGACGACGGCGAGGGGAGCTTCTTCGAGCGGCAGCACCTCCGCGGCCCGTCGGTCCCGCCGGGGGCCGACCTCGGCCGGCTCGACCCGGCGCTCGTGCTCGAGCACTTCCGTCCCGAGGCGCAGCTCCTCGAGCAGGGCATGAAGGGGCTCAGGTTCTTCGCGGCGGAGCCGGCGCTGCCGCTCCAGTCGCTGGTCGCCGTGCCGCTCCGCATCCAGAAGCGGGTCATGGGCTTCGTCGCCGTCGCGTCGTTCACCCGGACGAAGCGCTTCGACGAGGGGCAGCGCAAGCTGCTCAGCATCATCGGATCGCGCGCCGCGGCGGCGATCGAGAACGCGCGCCTCTACCAGGACCTCCAGGCGACGTTCCAGCAGACGATCGAGGGCCTCGCCAAGGCCATCGACAAGATGGACCGCTACACCGCGGGCCACTCGGATCGGGTCGCCGTCTACGCGGTGATGCTGGCGCAGCGGCTCGGCCTCGGCCCGATCGAGATCGAGATCGTCCGGCAGAGCGCGCTCATGCACGACATCGGCAAGATCGGGTGCGTGCTCAACCTGAACAAGCCGGGCAAGCTCACGAACGACGAGTACGAGGTGTTCAAGCGGCACCCCGTCTACGGGCGCGACATCCTCGAGCCGATCAAGTTCCTGCACCCGCTCATCCCCGGCGTGCACCTGCACCACGAGCGCTGGGATGGGCGCGGCTACCCGCTCCGGATGCGTGGCAACGAGATCCCGATCATCGCGCGCATCATCTCCGTGGCCGACACATACGACGCGATGACGAGCGATCGCTCGTACCGCCGGGCGCTCCCGCACGAGGTCGCGGTGGCGGAGATCGAGCGGTGCTCGGGCTCGCAGTTCGACCCCGAGGTCGCCGCCAGCTTCACGACGCACATCGAGACGTACCGCGACGAGCGGCGAGCGCGCGGCGAGAAGGTCCCCGAGTAGCCATGCCGACCGACCCGCTCCGCGACCTCCTGCAGCCCGCGAGGGACCAGGTCGCCCCGCTCGGAGCCCCGAAGCCGCGGCGCGCGCGCGCCGTGTGGATCGGCCGGCGCCGCTACGCCCCGATCCACGATCTTCAGAAGCAGCTCGTCGAGGCGCGCGCGCAGGGGCGGATCGGCGACACGATCCTCCTCCTGGAGCACGACCCCGTCATCACGCTCGGCCCGCGGGCGAACCCGGAGAACGTGCTGCTCGACGCCGGCGCGCTGAACGAGCGCGACATCGACCTCGTCGCGACCGGCCGCGGGGGCGACGTCACCTACCACGGCCCCGGCCAGCTCGTGTGCTACCCGCTGCTCGATCTGCGGCCCGACCGGTGCGACGTGCGCAGGTACGTGCGGTCGCTCGCGGAGGTGATGATCCTGCTCGCGCGCGAGCACCACGTCGAGGGCGGCGTGGTCGACGGGATGATCGGCGTCTGGGTCGATCGCGCGGCGCCGGAGGAGTGGGGCGGCGCCGAGTGGGCGCGCGAGATCGCCAAGCTCGGCGCGATCGGCGTGCGCCTGTCGCGCTGGCTCACGATGCACGGCTTCGCGTTGAACATCGCGGTGGACCTCGAGGCGTTCGAGATGATCGTGCCCTGCGGCATCCGCGATCACGGGGTGACGTCGCTCCACCAGCTCACCGGACGGAAGCTCACCGTCGCCGAGGTCGCCCTCGCCAGCGCCCCGCAGCTCGCCCGAGGGCTCGATCTCGACGTCGCCCGCGTGGAGGATCTGTCGGCGGTCGCCGATCTCGCCGGCGCGCTGATCGCCCCGGAGGCCGTGGCCGGCGAGGGCCGGAGCGCTCGATAACGAGCGGCCGGCGGACGACGCCGCGCGATGGGCCGCGCCGCCGAGGCAGTGTCGCTCGGCCGTGCCGTGGGCTAAAAGCCGTCCCGTGCGCGCGCAGCCCACGACACGGCCCCGTGAAAGCGAAGGCTCCCTTGCGCAACGCGGCGCCTCGGCCGCGCGGCCGCGCGGGCGGCGGCCCCTCGCCCTGGTGCTCGCCACGGCGGTTGTGGCGCTGCTCGTGTTCGCGCTGCTCGCCCCCGTCGCGCTGGTCTTCGCCGGCAGGCGCAGCGCCGCGGCGTGCCTCGCGTCGATCGAGGCGCCGCGCGGCCCCGCGTTGCCCGACTGCCGGCCCGAGATCCGCTGGTTCGCGCTGCCGTCGCGCCTGCCGTGGACTTACCGGACGGCGAGCACGCTGGCCGAGGAGCTCGGCGTGCGCACCGCGGTCGCCGGGTACATCGACGCCGCCGTCGGCCGGCCGGCTCGCGCGGCGCTCGCCGGCGCGACCGGGGCGGTGGCGACGGCGGAGGCCGCGGTCGCCGCCGGCTCCAGGCGCATCACGTTCGACGAGCTGGGGCCCGAGGGCGGCGCGCCGAGCCTCGCGCGCGAGGCGGCGCGCCTCGGCGATCGCCGCACGCTCCTGGAGCAGCCGGATCGCTGGCCCGACTGGCACGCGCGCGTGCACACCCTCCGCGCGGCGCTCACCGAGGGCGACCTGCAGCGCGCGCTCGCGATCGCGACCGGCTACGCGGGGATGGACCCCCGCGACGAGGATCTGCGCACGACGGTCGCCGCGATCCTCTGCCTCGCCACGGGAGCAGAAGCCAAGCGTGGCGTCGACCTCCTGACGCTGACCCAGGACGACCGGGCATCGAAGCGCCACGCGGGCATGGTGCGCAACTGGGGCGAGGTCCGCGCCGTCCTGGTCGCCTGCGCTGCCCGGGCCGGCGTCGAGCCCCCGCCGATGCCGGAAGACCCCGAGGCCGGCCTGGCCGACGCCGTGGAAGCGCGGCTCGCGCAGCGCGCCCGCCTCGCCGCCGCCCGCGAGGACGCCGCCGAGGCGAAGCAGCACGCCGTGCGAGCGATCCGGGATCTGCTCGTCTCCGCCGCCGCGCTCGATCCGGACGCCCGCGGCGACCTGCTCGCCGTCGTGCTGGCGGAGGGCGGAACGCTCGACGCGACCGAAGCCGCCGCGCTCGCGCGGCCGGAGCCGGACGAGACCGAGGAGGCCGACGTCGCCGTCGGAGGCGCCGGAGCCGCCCCGGCACGCGGCGCGACCGGCGCTGCGCCGGCGCTGCGCGCGGGCTCGCTGCGCGCGCTCGACTGGCTCCCGGAGCGGGGGCTCGCGCGGCCCGCGATCGCCGGGTCGCTGCGCGCGCGCGCAGCGGCGCGCGCCGCCGAGCTGGCCGCCGACCCTCAGCTATCGCCGTCCGATGGCGACGCCCTGCGCGCCGCCGCGGGAGCCCTCGCGCTCCAGGCCGCCCGCGAGCTCGCCCTCGAGGGCGACGCGCCCCGGGCGCTCGACGCGCTGGATCGCCTCGGCGCGCTCGCCCCAGAGCTCGCGCCGGAGGCGGCGCGCGCGCTCGCTCGATCGAGCGTGTGGACCCTCGCCGGCGATCGCGATCGCGCGCTCGACCCGATCGAGCGCGTCGACCTCGCCGCGGCGCCGCCGGCCCTCCGCGCGGCCGTGCTCCTGCAGCGCGCCGAGCTCCTCGCCTCGCTCGGGCGCCGGCTCGAGGCCGCGCGCGCGGCCGTGCTCGCGGACGAGGCGGCCGCCGCCGCGCGCGCGGCGCGCCCCGGCGATGCGCCCTCGGGGCTCGCCGGGCTCGCGCTGCTCGACGCTCGCGCGCGGTGGACCCGGCTCGCCCTCGCCCTTCCCGGGGGCGGCTCACCGCTCCGGCAGGGCAGCCCGCCCGCGCTGCTGCCGGCGGACCTCTCCGCCGCCTGGCCGTGGGTCGGCTTCGCGCGCCCCGACGTCCCCTGGGCGCGCGACGGCCAGCCGGCGTTCTCGCGCGCGCTCGCCGCCTGGAGCGCCGCGCGCGACGCGCCGCCGCCCACGCGCCGCGCGCTCCGCTACGCCGCCCTCCGCCGCCGCGGCGACGCGCCGCCCGCGCTCGTCCCGTACGCCGCGCTCTCGGCGCAGCTGCTCGGCGACGGTGAAGGGGACGCCGAGGTGTGGCTCGACGCCTTCCTCGCGCTCGACGCCCCCCGCTTCTCGCTCCGGCACACCGCCTTCGCCCGGGCCGAGGCGGCGCGATGGCGCGGCGACGAAGGCAGCGCGGCCGCCTGGCAACGCCGGTACGAGGCCCTGCGCGCCGTGGCCTCCGACCCGGCCCGCGCCGAGATCGCGCGCTACCTCGGCCTCTGAGACCTGCGCGCAGAGCACCTCGCGCCGGGACGGACTCCACCGCCGGGGCGTTCCGTGGCATGCCTTGAACAACCTGGAGAGCACGTCATCGACCCGCTGGCGGTGGTGGTGCTCGGTTCCTACGCTACAGCCTGGCTCGCGAAGAATTGCTCGCGGGGAGAGTCCTCATGTGTCCTCATTGCGGAAAGAACGCGCCGGTCATTCACCGCGGGCTCGCTGCGTATTGCACCGCGTGCGGCCGGGAGCGCCTGCCCTTTGCGGGCAAGTCGGTCAGCCTGGCGGGGAAGCCGTCCAGGCTCGGCGGAGCTGTCGCGGGCGCTCTCGGCTGGCTGGTCCTCATCGGGGGCACCGGGCTGGCGCTTCTCCTCGGGCTGGGCTTGGCCGCGCTGTTCCCGGGCTCGATCGCCGGCCTCGCGATCGGCCTGCCGATCGGGTTCATCGCCCTGGCGCTCGGCGTGCTCCTCCTGATCGGCGGGCGGAAGCTCTCCCGGTCCGGGGTGAAGGCCTCGCGGGACGCGCAGATCCAGGCGATTTTCTCGCTCGCGTCGCACCGCCGCCGCCCGCTCACCGCGCAGGAGGTCGGCGTCGTGCTCGACCTGCCGGCGTCGGAGGCGGACACCCTGCTCACCGAGCTCGCCAAGGAGCGCCCCGACGACGTGGGCGTCGAGCTCGGCGACCACGGCGAGCTCCTCTACACCTTTCCGGGAATCATGGGGGCGGCCGGCGTCCGCTTCCCGCAGCCCTCGCTCCGCATCGATCCGAGCCACGGCGCGGCCGACCCCGCGGCGAGGGTCTTCACGGAGGAGTTCGAGGAAGAGGACGCGGGCGCGTCCCGCGCTCCCCGCCGCCGCGAGCAGCTCCGCTGAGGATGTCCCGTGGCCCGCATGCTAGCCTCGCGCCGCGCGCCCCTCGAGCACCCGGCGCGCGCCTCCATCGCCCTCGCTCCCTGGTTCGGCGCGGGGGCGCTCCGGGCTGCTCGCCGCCACCGACCATGAGATGCTCCCCTGCCGCCCCGCTGACCGCCGCCGCGCTCGCGCTCGTCGCGCTCCTCGCCCCCTCGCAGGCCGACGCCTTTGAACGGCAATGGCACGCCGGCGCCAGCATCGGGTACGCGCTCCTCGCGGACGGCGGAACGTACCCTGGGCTCGGCGGCGGTCTGCACGTCGCCTATGGGCTCACCGACGCGTTCAACGTGATGGCCGAGCTCGACACCGCGTCCCACCCGGGCGGCGATCTCATGTTCCTCGGCGCGTCGGCCGGCGCCGCGTACGTCATCGACATCCTGCAGTGGGTCCCTTACATCGGCCTCATGACCGGCGCGTACGACAGCGTGCGCCTCGCGCCCTGCGGCTCGTATGGCCAGCCGAGCTGCCACCGAGGGCAGTTCGGGGTCTCCATCCCGTTCGGCATCGACTACGCCTTCAACCGCCAGTTCGCCGCGGGCTTCGCCGGCAAGTACACGCTGCTCCTCCCCGGCGCAGGCGACGGCCCGGGGAGCTATTTCACGGCGTTCGCCCGCGCGGAGTTTCTCTGGGGCTACTAGCTCGCGCGTGACGTCCTTCGGAGAGATCGGGCGCAGGCGTGCGAGACCTCCGAGCGAGCGAGACGGAAGGAGCGGACCGTGGAACAGCTTTGGCAGCGTGTTTCTGAGGGCCAGCACACGGCCTTGCTCGACATCGTCCCCGGGGAGCCTCCGTCCCAGCTCGGGCTGCGCGTCCTGCGCGTGCGCTGCGATGTGCCGGAGGTGACGCTGGGGCCGCTGCACGAGGTGCGGACCCAGGTCGAGCGGCTCGTCGGCGGGGCGCCGCCGCTGCTCGATCAGGCGCGGAGCCGCGTCGTCTCGGGGCTGCGGCGCCGTCTCCTCGGCGATGTGCACGAGCGGAGGGTGGACGTCGAGCTCATCGAGAGCGCCAACCGCCTCGCGCAGCACACCGATCGCAGGTGGGCCATCGTCTTCGACGCCGTGGAGCTCGCCGACCACGCCACGCTCGACGTGCTGCGGCGGGTCGTCTCGCGCCCCGACGCGCTCCGGGTCGCGCTCGTCCTGTCCTTCCGCCTGCAGGCGCCCGCCGGCCCCGCCGGTGAGCTGCTCAACGCCGTGCGCGCCGGCTTCGGCGCCGACGCGATCCTCCGGCCGCCCGACGCCACCACCACGCTGACGAGCGTGACCGCGCCCCCGCCGCCGCCGCAGATCACGCTGCGCGAGCTGCCCGGCGAGGTGCTCCGGGTGCTCCGGGCCGGCGCGATCGTCGGCTCGGGGTTCGAGAGCGAGCTCGTCGCGGCGCTCCTCCGCGTCGATGCGATCGACGTGCTCGAGGCGCTGCAGCGCGCCGCGGACGCGGGCGTTCCACTCGAGGACCGCGGTGAGGGGCGCTTCCATCTGCCGCAGACGATCGTCGAGGCGCTCCGCGGGTCGATCCTCCCGTCGCTCGCGCGGCTGTGGCACCGGCGGCTCGCGACCCTCCTCAGCGAGGAGCCGATCGCGCCGGGCGCTCCGGCGGCGTACGATCCGCGCGCGGCGGCGGGCGCCGTCGCGCCCGACCCCCAGAAGAGCGCTGCCGCGGCGCCGGCGCACGCCGCAGCGCCGCCGACCCAGAACGTCGTCGCCGCGACCGCGGCCGTCGAGCGGCACCTCGCCGGCGCAGCGGGCCCGGGCGCGCCGCGCGGCGACGAAACGGCCGCGCGGGCGAGGCCCGGGGCGACGACGTCGCGCTCGACCGCGCCACCGTCGATGCCCGCCATCGCGACGCCGCGCACGAGCGGCACGATGCCCCCGCCGGCGGCCGCATCGCCGGGCGCGCCCACCGCCGCCGCCGTGCAAGTTGTCGAGAGCAGCGGCGCGGCGGCCGCCGACGAGCGGGAGAAGGGCGCCGACGCCGGATCGCTGGGAGCGCGCGGCGGGGTACCGCGGGCGGCGGAGACGCTCAGGCCGCCGCCTGCCGCCGCCCATGCCGGCGGCGCGCACATGAACAGCGCGCGCCGCGCGTACCCGCGCGTCGGTCAGGAGAGGTCCACGCCGATCGCGCCCGCCGGGCCGGGCAACCCGCCGTGGCCCTACGCCGAGCTGTTTCCTCGCAGCCCGGAGAGCCGCCGCCTCTCCGAGCCGCCCGAGTCCGTCCGTTTCGACGCCCCGCCCGACTCGCTGGACGCGCCCATCCCGGGGCCGGTGCGGATGCCCCGCGATCTCGCGCCCGGCGGCGCAGTCGGCCAGGCGGACGAGCCGGTCCTCTCGGTCCGTGGCGCCTCGCTGCGCGTCCCCGCCTCCCTGTCCGAGCGACCGCCCCCCGGCGGCTCCCGCTCGTCCTTCCCGTGGCCTGCGGCGCCCGACGCCGCGGCCGGCGCGCGCGTCGACCCCGCGCGCGCCGCGGCCGAATCCCTGCGCGCCGCCGCGCCGCTCGGCGTGTCCGTGCACCCGGCCCCGCCGGAGCCCGACCGCGCCGAGGCGGCGAGCGCCGCGGGCGCGCCGGTGCACGGCGCCGGACGCCGGCCCCACGACGCGCGCGCCGCAGCCCACCTCACCGAGGCCGGCGACCTCGAGGACGCGGCGCGGCGCTACCGCGGGGCCGCGGCGGAGGCAGCCGCCATGGGCGCGTATGCCCAGGCGCTGAGCTACGGCCAGAAGGCGCTCGCGCTGCTCGACGGCATGCCGGCGACCCCCGCGCGCCGGCGGCTCCGCGTCGGCGCGCTCGCGGGCATCGCCCGGGTGCAATGGCAGGCGGCCGGCCCGGACCCGGACTTCACGCTCGCGGGCGCGCTCGAGGTGCTCGACGTCGCGCGGGCGCTGCTCGCGCAGGGCGACCCGCCGGAGCTGCACGCCGAGGTCGCCGCGCTCATCGCGAGCGTCTGTTACGACGTCGGCGACATGGCCTCGCTGGAGCGCGCGCTGGAGGAGCTCACGACCGCGAGCCGCCAGCTGCTCGACGCCGGGGACGCGCTCGGCTCGGCCCGGCTGCTCAACGATCAGGCGGCGGTCTACGTGCGCATGGGCGATCCCGTCCGGGCGGCGCACCTCCTCACCGAGTCGCGCCGCGTCTTCGAGGAGCGGGCCCGGGTCGATCCGGTGGCGCGCGTCGAGCTGGCCGAGACGGACCACCTCTTCGCGCGGATCCCGCTCCACGTCCCTCCCCGGCCCGGGCGCGAGTCCGACGCCCTGTCGATGGGGCTCGACCACGCGCTCGCCGCGGAGCGCACCTACAAGCAGCTCGGGGATGGCCGGGAGCTCGCCCGGGTGTGGGAGACGATCGGCCGGCTGGAGCTCCGCAAGGGCCGCCTCGATCGCGCGACGCAGCGCCTCACCGCCGCGATCGAGGCAGAGGAGGCGCTCGGCGATCTCATCGGCCTGGCCCGCTCGACGGCCGCGCTGGCCGAGGTGCTCTCGGCGAAGGGGCTGCACCGCGAGGCGCTCTCGTTGCTGGCCGAGTCGATGGCGATGAACCTGGAGAAGGGCTCGCCGCTCGGGCTCGCGTACAACCGCCGCGCCCTGAACGCGCTCGTCCCGAACATCTCGCTCCAGGGCGAGGAGGCCGAGCTGCTGCGGAAGCTCGCGGCGCAGCTCGCGGCGGCGGAAGCGGCCCTCGGCCGCCTCAGGCTCCCGGGCGAGCCCGACTGAGCCAGCTCCCGGTCGCCGCCGCGGCCTTTGACCTTGCCGGCGCGCGGCCGCTCCGGCGAAATGTCCGACATGTCGTCCCCCTCGACGCGACGCTGGCGCCACGACGGCGCGCGGTTCTCCTTTCTCGGCCTCCTCGCCCTCTCCGCCGCGTGCGCGCCCGCCTCGTCGGCGCCTGCGCCGGCCGCGCCTCGGCCCGTCGCGCCCGCGCCGCCTGTGCCGTCGGTCTCCGCCGGGGCGCCGCGGCCTGCGCCCGCGCCGGAGCGGCCCGGGTACGAGGGCCACGGCGCGGCGAGCGTTTCTCCTGAAATCCTGGCACGTTACGCGCCGCCGCCGCTCCCGGACGACGTGTCGCGCCGGATCCAGCTGCTGCTCGACGTGCGCGCTCCTTCTGGCGGCGTCCTCGGGCCGGATGGCAAGGCGCTCTACTTCACCTGGACGATCACGGGGACGAGGCAGGTCTTCCGGCTCGACGGGCCACAGCGTTTCCCGCTGCAGCTGACGGGCGGCGAGGATCCGACGCTGGTGCAGGACGTCACGCCCGGCGGCGCGCACCTCGTCCTCTCGCGCGATCGCAAGGGCGAGGAGAACCCCGGGCTCTACTTGCAGGACGTCAAGGGAGGCCCGCTCCTCGCCATCCAGCACAAGCCCGGCGTGCAGACGCAGCTGCAGTTCGTCTCCGACGACGGGCGGCACGTCTATTACCGGGCCAACGACGTCAAGAAGGACGCGTATGCCATCTACCGATACGACATCGCGTCGAAGCAGCGCGAGCTCGTGTTCGATCGCGAGGGCATCTGGCGCGCCGTGGACGCCGCGGCCGGCGGCCGCCTGCTGCTCGCGAGGGACGTCGGCTCCAACATGAGCGAGTTCTACGAGTGGGCGCCCGGCGCGCAGGGCGCCGCGAAGGCCGATCCGGCGGCCGGAGCGCTGACTCCCCTCTTCGGGCAGGGCGAGCGCGAGGACTACAGGGCCATGTACGGAGCGGCGCCCGGCGAGGTCCTCGTGCTCACGCCGCGCCTCGGGGAGTACCGCCGGCTCTACAGCTGGAAGGCGGGCAAGCTCACGCCGCTCTCGCCGGAGCTCCCGTTCGACGTCAGCGCCTTCTCCATCGACCGGGCGCGGAAGAGGATCCTCTACACGGTGAATGAGCGGGGCCACACGCGGCTCCGCGCGCTCGACGCGAGGTCGCACCGCGAGGTCAAGCTCCCCGCGCTCCCTGCCGCGGATCATGTGGTGCCGGTCGCGACCACGCCGAATGGCCGGTTCACGACGCTGCTCCTGGAGACCTCGAGGGCGCCGGCGGCGAGCTATGTCCTCGACTGGACGACTGGCAAGCTGACGCAGTGGCACACCCCGAGCATGCCCGAGATCGCGCCGGACGCGTTCGCCGCGGCCACGCTGGAGTCCTATCCGGCGCGCGACGGGACGCAGATCCCGATGTTCGTGCGGCGCCCTGCCCGGTGCGAGCGGCCGTGTCCGGTGATCGTCCATTTCCATGGCGGCCCGGAGAGCCAGATCAGGGCGGGGTTCAGCGCGCGCGCGCAGATCTTCGTGGACGCGGGGTTCGTGTTCGTCGAGCCGAACGTCCGGGGGAGCGACGGTTACGGCAAGACGTGGCTGCACGCCGATGACGGCGCCAAGCGGCTCGACATCATCACGGACATCGAGGACGCGGCGAAGTTCGTCAGGGCGAGCTTCGGCCACGAGGGCCGGCCGCCGAAGGTCGGCATCTTCGGCGGCAGCTACGGCGGCTATTCCGCGCTGCTCGGCATGACGATGTTCGCCGGCGCCTACGACGCGGGCGCGGCCGTCGTCGGCATGAGCGACCTGGTGACGTTCCTCCAGAACACGGCGCCTTACCGGCGCATCCTCCGGATCTCGGAGTACGGTGATCCCGACAGGGACCGGGAGGCGCTGATCAAGCTCTCGCCGATCACGTACCTCGATCGGGTGAAGGCGCCTCTGCTGATCGTGCAGGGGGTGACGGATCCGCGCGTGCCGGCTGGCGAGTCGGTGCAGATCCAGCGGGCGCTGGAGGCGAAGAAGATCCCGTCCGAGCTCATCCTGTTCGCCGACGAGGGGCACGGGGCGCAGAAGCGGGACAACCAGGTGCTCCAGTACGGCCACCTCGTGCGGTTCTTCCGGACGCACCTCGGCGGGCGGTAGGCGCGTCTCCCTCGGACATCGGCCCTCCCGGCGCCGCGCCGCGCCGCGCGAGGAGCGCGCTCGCCTCGGACCTACCGAGTCGAGGCCTGCGAGGATGCGTGTCGGAGGCGGTCAGGCTCCGGAGGGGAGCGCTCCTGCGGCGCTGGGGGCCGGATCCTGCGCAGGGCTTTCCGGCTCGCCGGTGACGCGGGGCGCGTCGTCGGCGAGGTCGTCGAAGATCTGCGGCATCAAAGACACCTTGTCGTGGAGCCGGAGCACGCACTCGACGAGGAGCTTCGCGGCGCCATAGATGGTGAGCCACTCGGCGCGCGCGGCCTTCACCTCGGGGGTCATCGTGCGGCGGGCGAGCCGGGTCTTGCGCACGCTCCGGACGAGCGGCTCGAGGGCATCCCGGGAGCGCTTCAGCTCAGCCGTCCACGTCTCGTGCTCTGGCAGCTGACGCTTGCGCTGCTCGAGCACCTCGACCGCGTGCGCCATCGCCGCCGCGAGCTTCGCGGGGCGGCGGCGGAGCACCGTCGCGAGGGTCTCGCCCTGAAGGATGTCGCGGGCCAGCGCGACCCCGCCCGGCCGGGACGCGGCCTGCGCGACGAGGCGGCGCAGCAGGTCGCGGCCCATCGCGACCGGATCGACCTGGCCTCTCGTCGCGGTGCCGGGCGCGGAGGCCGTCACCGCGGCCGCGATCGCCGTCAGCCTCGCCGTGTGCAAGGCCTCCGTCGCGGCCTCGAGCCGCGCCGCGATGGCGCGCAAGGCCTGCTGGAAGCCCGCATCGATCGGCAGGACGAGCCGCCGGATCTGGGACGCGGTGAGGCGGCCATAGGGCTGGATGTCGCGCTGGTAGATGGTGGCGTCGGACATGGGGGCAGCTCCACCGCGGAACGGGCGGACCCAGCCAGAGCTCTCTACCCGAGGCGCGCGAGCGGCGGGAGAATTTCGTGGGCCGCGACGAGACAGAAGCCGGTCGGGTCGAGACACGCATGCGGGCGAGCGCCGGTGGGCAACCCACGCTGTCGAGGGCATCCAGCATGAGCGGAACCCCGCGCGGCGCCGGCGCTGCACGTTCCCGGGGAGGGCGACCGGGCGCCGTGCCGGTTCCGTGCGTCTTCGCGGCGAAGCGCAGCGGCGAGCGCGCAGCGGCGAGCGCGCGGCGTGGCGCCCGCCCGGTGCTGTGCGTTCTTGCGTCGAAACACGAGCATCATGATACCTGTCGTGGACAGCCATGGACGCAGCCGGCCTGGAGCGCGGCGGAGCGGCGGCGGGACAGACGACAGCGATGATCACGAAACAACTCAAGAGCCTGCTGATGATCCCGTCGCCCAACGCATCTCGCCCCCGGTCGCGCGCGCTGCCCCCCGAGGCGGCGGCGCACGCGCGCGCGGCGAAGCCCGGCGCGGCTCGCGCGGAGGCCTCTCTGCCCGAAGCCTCTGCGCCCCCCGCGCCGGGTGAGCCCCCCGCGCCGCGACCGACCGGCGACCCTGCCCCGCGTCGTGCGCCGGCGGTGCCGAGCTTCCTTCGCGCGGCGCCGGCCGACCCGGCGTCGCTGGTCCCGCCGGGCATGCGGAAGTTCACCGATCTTCGTGGCACGCAGCCCACCTCCGACGCCGCCTCCACCGCGCCCGTGCTGCCGTTCGGCCTCCCTGCGCCACCGCAGCCCGCGCAGCTCGGCGCAGCGATGGCCGAGGTGCCCAGAGGCATGCGCGGCTTCACCAGCTTGACCGGAACGCAGCCGACGTCCGGAGCGCCCGCGGAGGCGGCTTTGCCGTTCTCGTCCGGCGCTCGCGCCGCGCCCGCCGCGCCTCCGGGCGCCCCGCCGGCCCCGGCGCTCTCCCTGGAGCAGTACGCGTCCCTCTGCGCCGACCTCGCCGCCGCTCCCGCCGGCGCGGAGGCCCTCTTCGCGCAGTACGGGCTCAGGGACCCCGAGGCGCGCCGCGCGGTGGACGGCTTCTGGCGCGAGCGCCTGGCGCGCGACCCGGCGGAGCATCAGCGCTGGCAGGAGCTTTACTTGCAGCAAAGCGCCCGCTCTTCTCCCGCCGGGAAGGGCCCGAACGAGCCGAGATGAGCGCTGCGCCCGGCGGCGCAACCCCCGAGGAGACCCGACCATGGCCATCGACGTGCGCCTGACGTTCCCCACCTCCGGAGTCACCGGTTTCGAGGTCCACCAGCTCGACTACAGGGACGCGCTCAACGAGCTCTTCGAGCTGACGCTCGACGTGGTGACCACCGATCCGGAGGTCGATCTCTCCAGCGTGGTGGGCGAGGAGATCGTCGTCGAGCTCGACGGCGAGCCCTTTCTCAAGAAGGTCCACGGCATCGTGCGGCGGGTGCGGCAGCTCTCGGCGGAGCCCACCGGCGTGTCGCGCTACGAGCTCGCGGTCGTGCCTCCCCTGTGGCTCAGCACCCGGGCCGCGGATCACCGCATCATCCAGAACCTCACGGCGGACGACGTCTGCGAGGTCGTGGCGTCGGCGTACGGCGGCCGGATCCCGGCGCCGAGCTCGCTCATCGCCTCGCCGGATCGGCCGGCGCGCGAGTACCGCGTCCAGTACGGGGAGACCGACTTCGATTTCATGTTCCGCGCCCTCGCGGACGAGGGCCTCATCTCGTACTTCGATCACGGGTCCGGGAGCAGCGACTGGGTGCTCGCCGAGGACACGGCCTTCACCGACGACGGCGCGCCGCGGGTGCCGTTCGTGCCGCCGGCGGGCGCCGGGATGAGCGCGGCGGCGCCGACGGTCTCGTTCATCGCGATCACCTCGTCGATCGAGACGTCGATGGTCACGGTGCGGGATTACGACTTCAAGAAGCCGGAGTACGTCCTCGATCAGCGGGCCGAGACCTCGCAGAGGGCCTTCGTCCGCGAGGCGACGCTCGAGCGGTACGAGTTCACGACGAACAGGTTCACCGCCGCCTCCGAGAAGCACGGCGAGGCGCTGGCGAAGCGGTACCTGGAAGAGGCCCGGTCGGAGCGGCGGGTCTTCGAGTGCCACACGAGCTTCGCGCTCGGCGCCGGCGGCCGCTTCACGGTCGAGGAGCACCCGCGCGCCGACGTGAACGGCCAGCTGCTCGTGATCCGATCGCGCTGCACGGTGACGGAGGGGGCTGACGGGCACCCGGTGCGGCGGCACGTCCTCGTCTGCGTGCCTGCGGGCGATCCATGGCGTCCTGCGCGCCGGCCCAAGCCGCGCATCTTCGGCACGCAGACGGCCTTCGTGGTCGGCAACAAGGCTGGCGTGGACGAGATCGACGTCGACGAGCACGGCCGCGTCAAGGTCGAGTTCCGGTGGGATCGCCGCGACCTGCACGAGGGCAACCCGACCCGCTTCGTCCGCGTCTCGCAGGGCTGGGCGGGGCTCGACTACGGCATGGTGATGCTGCCGCGCGTGAACGAGGAGGTCATCATCGCCTACCTCGACGGCGACCCCGACGAGCCCGTCGTCGTCGGCCGCCTGCACAACGCGTGGAGCGTCTCGCCGCTCAAGCTGCCGGCGGAGAAGACGCGCTCGATCTGGAAGAGCAAGACGTCGCCCGGCGGCGAGGGCTTCAACCAGATCATGATGGAGGACAAGAAGGGCGAGGAGCTGCTCGAGCTCCACGCCCACCGCGACAACGTCGTCACGGTCGGCGCGAACCAGGGCGTGGACGTGGGCGGCGACCAGAAGATCCACGTCGCGGGCAAGCGCCAAGACCACGTCGAGGGCGCGGTCGAGGAGGACTACGACACCTCGTTGACGACGACCATCGGCGGCAAGCAGGAGACGACCGCCGAGGCCGTGGTCGAGCGCTACGCCAGCCAGGACACCGAGATGGCGGGCAAGAAGCACACGAAGGCCGGCGCCGTGGACGAGGACTTCAAGCGCCTCGAGACGACCGTCGAGGGGCTGCACAAGGACAAGTTCGGGACGCAGGAGCTCGAGGGCGGGAAGGTCCAGTGGAGGGTCGGCGCGCTCGACTGGGAGACGAAGGGGCTCAAGTGGAAGCTCAGCGAGAAGGCCTACATCGAGGCGCCGAGCTTCGTGATCGACGCGCCGGAGTTCAAGGTCACCAACGCGGGGAGCCACAAGGAGGTCAAAGGCGTCTGGGAGACGCTGGCCGCGGCGCACAAGGACACCACCGCGCACAAAGCGGCATTCCTCACGTCGGACACAAAGAGCGTGTACCACGAGTTCAAGGCCTTCGGCACGAGCGTCAACGCCGGGGAGGCAAAGTTTGACATCACCGGATTGAAGATCGACTTCGCCGGTTTCAAGCTCCAGAACAACGCTATCAACCTGAAGGACGTCGGGACCAAGATCGCCAAGAACGGCATCGTGTCAACGATCGCTGGTATCTTCTCGATCGCATGAAGCCGCCTTCCTGCGCATGATGCCGCCTTCCTGATCGCAGAGTGAAGCCCCCTATCTGCAACGACATGACTCCGAGGCGCTTCGCGCGACGAAACGACGCACCTCAGCGGCGATGCAGTGGCACGTAGCAAGTCTGAGTCCAGGACTAGCGCCATGCTCCAGCAGGCGCGGCAAGGTCAACTACTGCCCGAACGAGAGAATCATTCCAACGCAGTGGGCTTCGCCTCGACGTGGACCAGATCTGGCCTCCCCGGCACCGCCCATGCGCGGACCTTTCCGCCGTCGTCGCCGAGCTCGATGAATCGCGTGTTGGTGATGTGCTTGAGAACGGTGCGTCCGAGCACGGCGGCCGGCTGGTGCGGTGGTGTCACCAGCACGTCGGCGCGGTAGCCCTTGTTCCAAGGTGCACGGAGGCGACCGACGACCTCGTGTTCAGGGCGGCAAATGCGCGAGTAGCGCCAGTGCCCACGGAGCCAGAAGATGAGAGTGAGCGCAGCTGGAATGATGACGCAGGCCGCTGCGGCTGTGAAGTTGCGGAATCTCACGAAGCCGAGCGCGAGGAGTGTTATGCCGATGAGCCCCGAGATGCAGCCGACCGCTACCGCGGGCTCAATGAACCTGTCAGTGCTGGCCCGCGCCCGCCGCGGGTCGTCCATCACGTGCACGACGAGCCACCACCGCCTCTTGACGCGCGGCGGGTGCAGCGCAGCCCAGACCGCGTCCGGCAGCGCCACCCGCGCCAAGCAGTAGCCGCACGGCACTATCCGGCTCGACCCATCCGCCACGAGCGGCCCGCCGCACTGCGTGCAGGAGACGTGCACGGGCTCGCGCGGCCGCTCCTCGGCCACGGCCGGTTCGTCGCTCACGAACCCGAGCACCGGGCTATCCGGCGGCAACCACGGCGGCTTCGGCAGGATCGCGCGCCCCGCGCCGCACGCGGCGCACACGCAGCCCCCCTGCGGCGCCAGGCGCATCGGCCGCTGGCATCGCGGGCACGGCGGCGCGTCGTGGCCCCGCTGCCACTCGACGTGCGGCCCCGGCGGCGGCCCCCCCTCGCCCCACTCCGGCCCGTGCCGCAGGTACCCGTTCCCGAACTGCACAACGTCCTTCTCGACGCCGCGCAGCGCCTCGTCCCAGACCGGCGGCGGCAGCGCCGACTCCATGAGGCAGCTCGAGCAGCGGCACCGGTCGGTCAGCGTGTTGACCGCCATCGGCGCGCTGCAGTGGGGGCACGGGCTCAGGAGTTCGATGCCGGCAAACTCGACGGTCGCTGTGCTCATCCTGTCCTGGAGATCGACGGCGCGCTCGGGCGCGTTGCGCGAACTGTACACGAAGCGACAGCCCGCACGAACGCTGGCCGGCGCGCACCGCAACCTCGATCACGACACGCGATACTCCCCCTCGCTCCGCAGCCCCTGGGGAGGTCGCGACCCTGGCCGCCCCCTCGTCTCATAGCCCCCGCCCACGTCGCGACCTCTCCGCGCCGTCGAAATCATGCCCTCCGATGGGTCGCGACCTCTCCGCGCCGTCGAAATCATGCCGTGCGATAGGTCGCGACCTCTCCGTTCCGTCGAAATCATGCCGTGCGGTAGGTCACGACCTCGCAGTTCCTTCAAAATTATGCTGAGCCATCGGTCGCGACCTCTCCGTTCCGTCGAAAAGATGCGGCGCGCCCGGTCGCGACCTCCGCGCTCGCTCGTCACGAGCGCCCGCCACGGTCGCGACCTCACGGCCCCCTGCGACCCATCCGGCCGGCGCCGCGCCGACCCGCCCCCGGCCATCCGCCCTCCGTACGCCCAAGCCGAAGGCCCCACCGCACGCCGCCGGCCGGCGGCGGGAGCTCCGCCGGCCGCCAGTTCGCCCCCGCGCCCGTCGCGGTGAGCTCACCCATCTATCTCCCCATCTACAAATTTATCCTCCAGGATAGACCGCCCCCGCCTCCCGCGCTCGTCCCCCACGGCTCCCCGCGGAAAACCCCGCCCGAGGCCGCCTGGCATCGTCCCTGCAAGACCCCCCAGCGTCCACGCCAGAGTAGCTCAGCGGTAGAGCGCGCAAACAACTCCGGACGGTGTTCTCCGGCGCGATGAGCGCCGGTAGTGAGAACCGGGGTTACTTCCCTCCTAAGGACGAGGTCGCGGGTTCGAGTCCCGTCTCTGGCACAAGGGCGCAGCGCGGCAGTGAGCGTCACGGTTCCTTCGTTCAACCACGACCCACCCCGTGACCACCATTCTCCGCGCTGCGCCCGATCTCTCGACCCCTCGCCGCGCGTGCGTCGAGGAAGGAGGTGTCCTCATGGCTTTCTTTCAGCATCTCAAGCGCAAGGCTCAGCGCGACGGCGCCTCGCACCTGAACTGGATGGGCGGGCGCTCCTACGACATCGCCGATCCGCTGAAGCGCCTCCGCCTCGCGGCCGCGTCGTGCTTCTTCGGCGAGCCCATGTACTACCACCGCGAGCCGGCGGACCCGCGCCCGGCGAAGACCAGGAAGAAGGCGGAAGACCGCGCCCGGCTCTCCGACGCGGACGTGAGGCGCCTGCGCGAGACGCTCGGCGCCGTGGATCCGGCCGAGTGGCGCGCGCTCTCGCCGGCGGCGCTGATCGAGCGGGCCATCGACGAGGCGCTCGCGGCCGATCCGGAGGCGACGCTCGCCGAGGCGGCGCGGCTGCGCGAGGAGGAGCACCTGCGCACGACGCCCCAGGTCATCCTGGTGCGCGCGGCGAACACCGCCTCGGTGCGCGGAACCGGCCTCGTGCGCCGGTTCGCGCCGCGCATCCTGAAGCGCGCGGACGAGCCGGCGGTCGCCCTCGCGTACCAGCTCTACCGGTTCGGCAAGCCGGTGCCGAACGCGCTGAAGCGCGCGCTGCGCGACGCGCTGCAGCGCTTCGACGATCACGCCCTCGCGAAGTACCGCCTCGAGGGCAAGGGGAGCAAGACCGTGGACGTCGTGAACCTCGTGCACCCGAAGAGCCCGAGCGTCGACCGCCTCGCGAAGGGCACGCTCCGCGCGACAGGCCGCACCTGGGAGGCGATCGTCTCGGCCCGCGGCTCGAACCGGTGCGCGTGGCGCAAGGCGCTGCCGGCCATGGGCCACATGGCCCTGCTGCGCAACCTGCGCAACCTCATCGAGGCGGGCGTGCCGGCCGACGTGTTCCTGCCGAAGCTCGTCGCGACGGCCGCCGAGGGCAAGCAGCTGCCCTTCCGGTACTACAGCGCCTATCAGGCGGTGAAGGCCTGCGCGCCGGGCGCCGTGCTGGACGCGGTGGAGCAGTGCCTGCACCGCTCCCTCGGCCAGGTGCCGTTCTTCCCCGGGCGGGTGATGGTGCTCTCTGACAACAGCGGCTCGGCGCAGGGCACGACCACGAGCAGCCTCGGCACGATGCGGATCTCCACGATCGCGAACCTCACGGGCGTCGTGGCCGGGATGCGCGCCGACGACGGGCACCTCGGCGTGTTCGGCGACCGGCTGGAGAGCTTCGCCGTGCGCAGGAAGGAGAGCGTGTTCTCGCAGCTCGACCGCGCCGAGCAGATCGCCCGCACGATCGGCACGGCGACCGAGAACGGCGTGTGGCTGTTCTGGGATCGCGCGATCCGCGAGCAGCAGCGCTGGGACGCGGTGTTCGTGCTGAGCGACATGCAGGCCGGCCACGGCGGCCTCTACGGTACGCGACCGAAGGACTACGCGGACTTCGCCTGGAACAAGCAGTACATCGACGTGGCCAAGCTCGTCGCGACGTACCGCGCGCGCGTGCACCGCGACGTGCGCGTGTTCCTTGTGCAGGTCGCCGGATACAAGGACACCCTCGTGCCCGAGTTCTACGATCGCACGTACATCCTCGGCGGCTGGGGCGAGGGGCTCCTGCGCTTCGCCGCGGCGATGGCGCAGGCGTAGCGGCGCGCGCCGGGACCCTGCCGGGTCTCCGGCCGCCGCATTGACGGACGCGAGCGGCTCGGTGACAGTGCCGCCGCGGCGTGGCCCGCGGCGACCCTGATCCTCGGCTGGCCCCACGGGCTCGCCTCCCCTCGGCACGGGGGCCGTGGGCCTGCGCCCCCGCGGCGCGCCTCCCTTTCCCATGAAGACGATCAAGCCCCAGAAGCTCGGCCTCCTCCACAGGGTCTTCGAGGATGGAAGCGACTGCTATCTGTCGGTCACCGTCCTGGCCTTCTTCTCGTTCGACCCCGGAGCAGCCCTGCTGGCTCGGCGCGGTGGACAAGACACTCTACGTCATCGGCGACAGGACGTCATGGCCGCGCCGGCGCACAACCTGGCGACGACGATCCCGCTGACGAACGGGGACAACGCCGGCGTCGCGATGGGGGTCGCGTCGGGCACGGTGATGGGGCCGAGCCGCCACCTGACCGGGGCCTTCACGGTGCTGATCCGCGGGATGCCGGCGAGCAGGCTGACGAGCATGTCGCTCCAGAACAGCACAAACTGCCCGGGGATGAGGGTCGTGCCGAGCCAGGTGAAGGTGCTGATGCTGGCGCCGTGAGTGGGGTCGGTACAGCGCGCGAAGGGAGCGCGGTTACAGGTCAGGGGCACATCAACTCTTCCGCGATGCAGTCCTCGCTCGGCGGATCGATGTCCGTGCACTTGTTCGCCAGCTGCAAGCTCCAGATACAGAAGTTGTTATAAATGAAACCGTCGACTCGATTGAACACAACATTCACATTCGAGTAGACCGGTCCCTCGTGGCAAGCGCTCTCCGCGCCGCCGATGTAATACGTCTTGTTGCCCACCTGAACGAGCCCGCCCTCGGGTCCACTCTTGAGGTGAATATTCCCATAGGCCCCCGCGACGGTCTGCTCGCCCATGGTACCGGTCCGCAGCACCGGGGAGAGCGGTCCCTCCAGCCGGACCTTCACTCCGCCCCACGCGTGATGAAACGCCGTCTCGGTGGGTGAGCTGAGCTTCACCATCTCGTCGGCTGTGAGGACGTGGGGCTCAGGGACCTCGACACGACCGGTTCGCACGGCGCTCTTGATCCACTCGATCTGGAACTGCCCGATCGCGCTCTGAGGGATGAGCTCGGGGCTCGCGCTGCAATCCTGTTTACAGTTGCTTGCGTTCTCCGGCGGCTCGCTGGCGGAATCACACCTCAGATCGCCGCACGCATCTCGGCAGGACGAAGAGCTGAAGTAAGTCGTCTCACCAGCGACATCGAGCACGTCGCCCGGCGCGACGTCGTCAGGGAAAGGATCGCCCGCCGATGCGTCCTCCAGGCTCGGACAGACGGGCTCGCCGTTCCCGTCGGTCGCTGCTTTGCTGCGGGAGACCGCCAGGATGCCGGAGTTGGCCGCAGTCTTGTCGAGGCCCGGGCTGGAGAGAAACACCCCCCAGAGACAATCCCCGGAATTCGTATCACTGATGAAGAACTTCGGGCTCATCGCCACGACGCCCTTCAGCTCAACGACGGTGTCCCTCGGCACGACCTCGGTGGTGATCTCCTCGATCGTCACCACCTTCGCTGCCGGCAGGTCCTCCGCCCCTCCCCCTCCGCCAGCGCTCCCCGTCCCCGGCTCACCCCTGCTGCCGCCCTCGCCAGCGCTCACCCCCGCCCCCGCCCCCGCCCCGCTGGTGGTCCCTCCCGGCCCCCCGGGCCCCGTCGGCAGGCTGCTGTTCCCCTCGGGCTGACACCCGCCGGCGCTCATGGACAGCGCCACCACGCAGAGCGCGCCTCGCCACAGCAGCTCAACATCCCTGCCACGCATGCGAACCTCCACGACGACCAAAGCGGGGCGCATCTTCGTGCGCTACGGGCTCATCCGCGTCGTTCGGCTCGCTGCGGCGTACTTTCGTACGCCTCACTCGCCTGCCTAGCGGCTGAGCCCGTATCACACGAATCTACCCCCCGCTGTAAAGTAACGCCGTGCGCTCTCGGTGAGCGATCGCGACGCCATAACGCAACGCGCTGCGAGCAGCCTCACCGACCCTGTCGGCGGACCGCTCACCGCGAGCGCACTACGACGGTAGCACAGTTTTTGTCACGCTTTGGCGCCGAGCCCGAAGCCATCGTGCAGCACACGGACGGCGAGCTCAGCGTACTTCGTTCCGACCAGGCACGAGATCTTGATCTCGCTCGTGGAGATCGCCTGGATGTTGATCGCCTCCGCCGCGAGCAGCTGGAACATCCGCGCCGCCACGCCCGCGTGCGTGCGCATCCCGAGGCCGACAATCGACACCTTCACGATGTCCTCCTCGTAACGGATGCCCACCGCGCCCACGCCGCCGGCGACCTTCTCCATCACGAGCTTCGCCCGCGGAAGATCCGCCTTGCCGACCGTGAACGTCACGTCGGCCTTCACCTCGCCCGACGCGCCGCGCGCCTCGAGACCGTAGCTCGGGGCGTTCTGGATGATCATGTCGACGCTGATGTTCTCCTCGGCCAGCGCGCCGAAGATCTGCGCCACGACGCCCGGCTTGTCGTCGACGCCGACCAGCATCACCCGCGCCTCGTTCCGGTCGAGGGCCACGCCCGTCACCGTCACGCTCTCGAGCGACTGCTCCTCGCCGACGACCCACGTGCCCGGCACGTCCGAGAACGACGACCGCACGTGCACCGGGACACCATACTTCATCGCAACCTCCACGCTCCGTATCTGAAGGACCTTCGCGCCCAGCGAGGCGAGCTCCAGCATCTCTTCGTAGCTGATCCGCTCGATCTTCCGAGCCGTCTTGCAGATGTTCGGGTCCGTCGTGTAAACGCCGTCGACGTCCGTGTAGATCTCGCACTCGGCGCCCACCGCCGCCGCGATCGCCACGGCGCTCGTGTCGCTGCCGCCGCGCCCGAGCGTCGTGATGTTGCCCGCGTCGTCCACGCCCTGGAAGCCGGCGACCACCGCGATCTTGCCATCCGCCAGCGCCTCGTGCAGCCGCTGGGCGTCGATCGCCTTGATCCGCGCCTTCGTGTAGGCGCTGTCCGTCAAGATCTTCAGCTGGTGGCCGAGGAAGCTCCGCGCCTGGCCCCCCAGCGCCTGGATCGCCATCGCCATCAGCGCCGCCGAGACCTGCTCGCCGGTCGCCGCCAGCGCGTCCATCTCCCGCGCGTCAGGCACGGGCGCGATGTCCGACGCCAGCTTGAGCAGCCGGTTCGTCTCGCCGGCCATCGCGCTCACGATGACCACGACGTGATGACCGGCCCGCTGTGTGGCGAGCGCCCGCGCGGCCGCCCGCTGGATGCGCTCGATGGACCCGACGGACGTGCCGCCGAACTTCTGGACGATGAGGCTCACGCGAGGTGTGGCCAACTAGTCCAACGTGGACGCCCGGGTCAAGAGGAAATTCGATAGCTTCGCGGAGCTCGCGACAGCGCCGCAGAGCACGCGAAAACACCGCGGAGCAGACGAGCACAGCGCGCCCAGGACACGCCCAGGGAGCCCCCTCGTCACCCCACCCCGAGCGTGGAACCCCTGAACAACCACGCCCGGTGCAGGCCCGCCGGCCGGGAATAAACCCGCGGCTCAGGCGCTTCGGGTCGGCGCTGTTGACACAGATCCCCCCGTCGCTACGATGGCGCCGCCATTCGCCTGGGTAATGGGCGATCCAGGGCGCCACGACGGCGCGGCCGCCCGCCAGGGCGGGGGGGATCGCCCAGGGGCGAACCGCGGAGCACCCGCTCCGCTTCTCAAGGAACCATCTAAGGAGGTCATTTTGGCTAGCGATGTGATGATCGAGGCGAGCTCGCTGACCAAGCGCTATGGGTCGCTGCGCGCGCTCGACAAGGTGAGCTTCGAGGTCCATCGCGGCGAGGTCGTCGGCTTCCTCGGACCGAACGGGGCCGGCAAGTCGACGACGATGCGCATCCTCACCTGCTTCATCTCGGCGTCGGCCGGGACGGCGCGCGTTCACGGCTACGACGTCTTCGACGACCCGCTCGATGTCCGGCGCAAGCTCGGGTACCTGCCCCAGCGCGCCCCGCTCTACGGCGAGATGAACGTCTGGGAGTACCTGTCGTTCGTCGCCGACATGCGCGGGCTCGACCCGTCGCTCTTCAAGAAGCGGATGAAGGGGATCGTCGAGGTGTGCGGCCTCGCCCAGGTGCTCGGCAAGGACATCGGCACCCTCTCCCACGGCTACCGCCAGCGCGTCGGCCTCGGTCAGGCGCTCGTCCACGACCCGCCGATCCTCATCCTCGACGAGCCGACGAGCGACCTCGACCCGAACGAGAAGGCGGAGGTCATCCGCTACATCAAGGAGATCGGCAAGGAGCGGACGATCCTCCTCTCCACCCACAACCTCTCCGAGGTCGAGGCCGCCTGCGCCCGCGCCATCATCGTCTCCAAGGGGCGCGTCGTCGCCGACGGCCCCCTCGACGACATCCGCTCCAAGAGCGGGAAGGTCCGGTACGTGGTCACCGTCCACGAGAAGAAGGTCTTCGAGGGCGGCGAGGGCTACCGGTCGGGCGCGCGCAAGCCCCCGACGGCCCAGGAGGTCCAGGAGGCGCTCGCCGGGCTGCCCGGCGTCACGAGCGTCACCGAGCTGCCGACCGACGACAACGCCCACAGCTTCCAGCTCCTCGGCGCGCTCGGCGGCGACGTCCGGCCCGAGCTCTTCCAGCTCATCGTGCAGAAGGGCTGGCTCCTCCTCGAGATGCGGCGCGACTCGCAGAGCCTCGAGGACGTGTTCAAGGCGCTCACGCGCGGCGACGAGCGCAAGGACCGCGGCCGCGCCCTGATCACCGACGACCTCGACGACGAGGACAGCGCCGCGGACGACGAGGACGACGAGGACGACGAGGACGAGGACACCGCCGGCGACGAGAGCGACGAGAGCGACGAGAGCGACGAGAGCGACGAGAAGAAGAGCGACGGCGCCGACGACGGAGGCGCCGAGGAAGCGCCGGCCAAGAAGAAGGGCTGAACGGTATGAGCACCACCCTGACCATCGCGAAGCGGGAGTTCCGCTCCAACTTCGATTCCCCCCTGGCCTATGTCGTGATCTGCTTCGGGCTGATCGCGCTCGGCGTCATCTTCTTCTTCATGAACGGCGGCTTCTGGCAGGCGGACCGCGCCTCGCTCGTGCAGCTGTTCTCGTGGGCGCCGATAGGGCTCTCGTTCCTCATCATCCCCGTGATCACGATGCGCCTCCTCGCCGAGGAGAAGCGGAGCGGCACGCTCGAGATGCTGATCACCCTGCCCGTGCAGGACCACGAGGTCGTCCTCGGCAAGTTCCTCGGGGCGTGGGGGCTCGTCCTCGTGCTCGTCTTCTCGACCATCCTCTACCCGATCATGATGTTCATGTGGCCCTGGCACCTCGGCGCGCTCGACAGCGGGCCGGTGGTGGCGGGTTACGTCGGCCTCGTGCTCTACAGCGCGGCGGCGGTCTCGATCGGCCTCCTCATCTCGTCGCTGACCGACAGCCAGGTGATCGCCTTCTTCATCACCTTCCTGGTGCTCGCCTTCCTGCACGGCGTGGACAACTTCGCCGACTACGCCCCGTCGCTCTTCCGCGACGTCCTCTCCTTCATCAGCTTCGACACCCGCCTCACGCCGTTCGCGCGCGGCATGGTGTCCACCCGCGACATCGTCTTCTTCCTCTCGATCACCGCAGGCTGCCTCATGGCCGCGTTCAGGGCGCTTGAGCGCAGGAAGTGGGCGTAAGGATTACCATGGAACGCAAAGCCAAAGCCGCGACGCAGACAGGCGTCTATCTGGCCATCGTGGCCGCCATCCTCGTGGCGGCCAACGTCATCTCGCTCGGCGTCTACAAGCGCTTCGACATGACGAAGGCCGAGAGGTTCACCCTCTCGAAGGGCTCGGCCCACCTCGTCCGCGAGGGGCTCAAGCAGGATCTCCAGATCGACGTCTACGTCACCCGGGGGCTCCCGAAGCACGAGGCGTTCATCCAGGATCTCACCGACCTGATGAACGAGTACGAGCAGGCCTCGAACGGCAAGCTCCACTACGCGATCATCGAGGCGAAGACGGATGAGCAGCGCGCCGCCGCCAAGGAGGCGGGCCTGCAGGAGGCCGCGTTCGGCGAGGGGAGCGAGACCGG
Source organism: Sorangium sp. So ce1014 (assembly GCF_051521505.1). Classification (NCBI taxonomy): domain Bacteria; kingdom Pseudomonadati; phylum Myxococcota; order Polyangiales; family Polyangiaceae; genus Sorangium; species Sorangium sp. So ce1014. The sequence continues at coordinate 3,245,858 of NZ_CP150356.1, read as the reverse complement.
CCAGGACCAGGCGACGATCACCCGCGGGTTCATGGGCATCGCCTTCAAGTACGGCAGCGAGAAGGAGGCGATCCCGATGCTCTCGCCCGACCAGGGGCAGGGCCTCGAGTTCTGGATCACGAACACCATCCGGGAGATCCGCGACAAGGCGGACGGCATCGACACAAAGATCGGCGTCGTGACCGGCAAGGACGAGATCAAGCTCACGGACCCGAACCTCGTCGCGTCGCAGGGCGGCCGGGGCGGCCCGTCGATGCGGGCGCTGCTCGAGCACCACTTCCCGTTCTACAAGTTCGAGGACGTCGACCTGAAGGGCGGCGAGGCCGAGGTCAACAAGGAGCTCGCCGGCCTCGTCATCACGCAGCCGGGCAAGGAGTTCACCGAGAAGGAGCTGCGCCGCATCGACCAGTTCCTGATGCTCGGCAACAAGTCGCTCGCGGTGTTCGCCGGCGCGGTGAACCTCAAGGCGTCCGACCCGTCGATGAAGGCGACGCTGAACACCTGGGGCCTCGAGAAGCTGCTCGACGGCTACGGCGTCGAGATGAAGAAGGAGGCGATCCTCGACTGGAGCCGCTCGATGGCCATCCCGGTCCAGACGCAGTCGGGCCAGGTCATGTGGTTCCGCGCGCCGGGCATCCTCCAGCTCCAGGAGGACAGCCGCTTCGAGGAGAACGAGCAGATCCTCGACTCGTCGTTCCCCGGCTTCTTCCGCCTCCCCGAGCTCGCCTTCCCCTTCCCGTCGACCCTCGTGCCGCACCCGGAGAAGCAGCCCGAGGCGACGATGAAGGTCGTCGCGCGCTCGACCCCGAACACCACGGTCGACACGTCCGAGACCATCGACATGAAGTTCTCGGCCGACTGGAAGCCGAAGGGCGAGCACGCGCAGCGCGCGATCGCGGTGACGGTCGAGGGCAAGCTCAAGAGCGCCTTCGGCGGCCAGGAGGGGCTCGGGATCAGCGCGCCCGCGGAGAGCGCGGACCGGAGCCGGATCCTCGTGCTCTCGGCGTCGCAGTTCCTCGCGAACCCGTTCGCCCGCGCCGGCAACGCGCCCCCCATGCCGCCGCAGATGCAGATGATGGGCGGGATGGGCGGAGACGAGGATCTCCTGATGCTGTCGCAGCCCTACGCGCAGAAGTACCTGACCGCCACCATCCTGACGTTCAAGAACACCCTCGACTGGATGGCGGGGGACAGCACGCTGCTCGCGGCGACCGCGAAGATGTTCGGTGACACAAACCTGACCTACGCCGACATCGAGAAGCCGAAGCAGGACGCCGCGGACGACGAGGCCACGATGGCCAAGAAGACCGAGGAGTACCGGGCGCAGCGCAAGACCGTGCAGCAGCGCGTGCAGTGGACGCTCACGCTCCTGCCGGCGGTCTTCTTCGCCGCGTTCGGCCTCGTCCGGTGGCGGCGGCGCGAGAGCGCACGCGAGAACATCACGCTCGACTGAGCCAGGGCCCCCTGGGGTGAAAGAGCCATGAAGACCGAGCACAAAATCTACATCGCCTTCGTCGTCCTCGCGCTCCTCGGCGTCGGCGTGTACCTCACGCAGAAGCGGCAGAAGGACGAGCTCGCCGCGCACTCGGTGACCGCCGCTTCGGCGGATCTGCCGAAGGTCGGGGTCTCGAAGGAAGACGTCGAGAAGATCACGAAGATCTCGATCAAGAACGCCGACAAGTCCGACGTGACGCTCGAGAAGAAGGGCGAGACGTGGGAGGTCACGAAGCCGGTGAACGCGAAGGCGAACTCGGCGAACGTGCGGAGCCTCCTCGACAACCTGAAGGAGCTCAAGCTGAAGGAGGTGATCGACAGGACGAGCGGCACCTACGGCCAGTACGAGCTCACCGACGAGAAGGCGCTCCACCTCGTCGCGCACAAGGGCGACGAGAAGGCGCTCGACCTGTACTTCGGCAAGAGCGGGTCGCGCGGGCAGATGGCGCGGGTCGAGGGCACGGACGGCGTCTACGTCGCGGGCGGCTACTCGAGCTACCTCTACACGCGGGAGGCGAAGAACTGGCGCGAGAACTCGATCCTCAAGTTCGAGGACGAGAACGCGATCCAGGTCTCGGTGGAGAACAAGAACGGCCTGTTCAGCTTCTCGAAGAACGACGACAAGTGGGCCGGCACGTTCGCGCCGCGCGACAAGAGCGGCAAGCTCGGCGCGGCCTCCGCGAAGTGGGAGAAGTTCGACGAGGCCAAGGTGAAGGACCTGCTCCGCGCCTTCAAGGGCCTCGGCGCGGAGGACTTCGGCGACGGCAAGTCCGAGGCCGACACCGGGCTCGACGCGCCGACCACGAACGGCGGCATCATCACGATCAAGCTCAAGGACAACGCGGGCGATTTCACCATCAAGGTGGGTAAGACCGCGAAGGCGTCGAGCCGCTACGCCGTGAAAGAAGGCGGCGACGGCACGATCTACGTGCTCTCGTCGTGGTCGGCCGACTGGGCCCTCGCGGACCCGAAGCGATTCGAGAAGTCCGAGAAGAAGGACGACAAGCAGGGGGGCAATCCCCACGAGGACGAGGCCGCGGGCCACATGGGCATGCCGGGCATGCCGGGCATGGAAGACGGCGAGTAGCCGGCGACATCGCGCGTGAGATAAGGGAGGCGCCGGGAGACCGGCGCCTCTTCGCTTTTTGTGCAACGACGTGGCCTGCCGCCCGGGCCACGCGAATTCCGATTCGCACACGGGGGGCGATGTGACGAATATTCGACGCACTCTGCGCACGGATTTTCGTCACCCAGGACGCCCGTGTCAGGCTGGCCATGCGCCTGAATGGCCAAATCAGGCCTAAACCCTGGACTCCATTGTTTTCTGTTTGCCCTGGCCCGATTTTCGCTTATGGCTGCGCTCACTCAAGCCAGGGGCGTCCTTGTCGGACGGACACCTACGTCCGGTCGGCCTGAGCCAACAGAGAGCCATGCGAACGTTCGTCGAAGTTCTCCAGCAAAATTCGGTGCACGCCGATCGAGCCATCCGGTTCGTTCGCAGCTCGGGAGAGGAGCGGACGATCAGCTACGCCGAGCTCTGGCTCGAGGCGCGGCGCCGGGCCTACGCGCTTCGCAAGCTCGGGCTCGCCAAGGGCGACCGCGTGGCGCTGATCCTGACCGAGGCCGACGAGTTCGTCCTGACCTTCGTGGGAGCGCTCACGGCCGGCATCGTCGCGGTCCCGATGTATCCGCCGCAGTCGCTGGCCAAGCTCGAGGCGTACAGCGAGACGGTGCAGCACATCCTCGCGGCGTCCGGCGCGAGCGTGCTCGTCACGAACGAGCAGCTCAAGGAGATGATCGACGCCTACCTCGCCTCGAGCAGCGAGGGCCGAGCCGCCCTGCCGGGGCTGCGCGTCGTCCTGGAGCGCGACCTGCGCGAGCCCGAGGGGTTCGACGCGTCGGACGAGGCGGAGCCCTGGCGGGTGTCCCTCGACGACCTCGCGTTCCTGCAGTTCACGTCGGGGAGCACCTCGCGGCCCAAGGGCGTGATGGTGACCCACCGCAACCTGACGGTGAACAGCCACGCGATCATGTTCGACGGGCTGCGCTCCACCCCGGAAGATCGCGGCGTCAGCTGGCTGCCCCTCTACCACGACATGGGGCTCATCGGCTTCGTCATCGCGCCGCTCTACGCGCTCGTGCCGGTGATGTTCCTGCCGACGACGGCGTTCATCCGCCGCCCCTCGCTCTGGCTCGACGCGATCCACAGGTTCCGCGGCACGATCACCTTCGCCCCGAACTTCGCCTTCGCCCTCGCGACGCGCGCCGTCACCGAGGCGCAGGCGGGCCAGTGGGACCTCTCCTGCCTGCGCGCGCTCGGGTGCGGGGCCGAGCCGATCCAGGCCGACGTGCTCGGCGCGTTCCTCGATCGCTTCGGCAAGCACGGGCTCCGCCCGGAGAGCATCCTGCCCTCGTACGGCATGGCCGAGGCCACGCTGGCGATCACCTTCAGCGACCTCAAGGCCCCGCTCACCACCGACCGCGTGGACGCGAAGGCGATGCAGGCGGGGAAGGCGCGGCCCGCGAACGGCGGCGCGTCGCTGGAGCTCGTCTCCTGCGGCCGTCCCCTCCCCTGCCACGAGCTCGCCATCGTGGGGCCCGACGGCGCGCCGCTCGGCCAGCGCGAGGTGGGCGAGATCTGGGTGCGGGGCCCGAGCGTCGCCGCCGGCTACTTCAACGAACCGGAGGCGACCGAGGCCGCGTTCGGAGGGGGCTGGCTGCGGACCGGCGATCTCGGCTATACGGTCGCCGGCGAGGTGTACCTCTGCGGCCGCTCGAAGGATCTCATCATCCTCGGCGGCAAGAACTACTTCCCCCAGGACATCGAGCGCGTCGCGTCCTCCGTGGAGGGGGTGCGCGACGGCCACTGCGTGGCGTTCTCGTGCCTCACCGCGTCGGGCGCCGAGCGGGCCGTCGTCGTCGCCGAGGCCAAGCGCGGCGCGGACGGCGTCGTGCAGGCGATCACCCAGGCCGTGCGCGCCCAGATCGGCGTCCAGCTGTCCGAGGTCGCGCTCATCAAGCGCGGGACGCTGGCGAAGACGTCGAGCGGCAAGGTGCGGCGCCGCGAGATGAAGCGGCGATTCGAGGCCGGCGAGCTCGAGGTCGCCTCGGACGTTGACGAGGGCATCACGCCCTCCCCCCATGCCGAAGCGGTCCGCACGAGCGGAGCGGCGGCGCGAAACGAAGGGGGCCGCGCGGGCGGCGCCCCGGCACGTGTCGAAGGAGTCATCGATGGGATCCAGTAAGGCCGAGGTCGAGGTCAGCTACGACGTCTCGAACGAGTTCTTCAGGCTGTGGCTCGACGAGCGCATGAACTACACGAGCGCCGTCTACGAGTCCCCCGAGCAGTCGCTCGAGGCCGCGCAGCTGAACAAGCTCCGGATCCTGTCGGACTTCGCCAAGGCGGGGCCCGAGAGGAAGGTCCTCGACATCGGCTGCGGGTGGGGCGCGGCGCTCGAGTACGTGGCCACGACGCGCGGCGTGAAGCGCGCGGTCGGCGTCACCCTGTCGACCGCGCAGGCCGCCGAGGTGAACGCCCGCAAGCTCCCCGGCGTCGAGGTGGTCGGCGGCGACTTCCGGACCTTCGCGACGTCCGAGCGGTTCGACAGCCTCATCTCGATCTGCATGATCGACCACCTGTGCTCGCCGGAGGAGGCGCGTCAGGGCAAGGCGATCGACATCTACCGGGCGTACTTCAAGAAGGCCTGGGAGCTCACGAACAAGGGCGCCTGGTTCGGCCTCCAGACCATCCTCCGCAACCGGACGCCGCGGATGACGCCGTGGGGCGGGCTCCCGGCCGGCACGCGGAAGGACCTCGAGGACATCTACTTCGTCACCCGGGAGATCTTCCCCGGCGGCCTGAACCCGCGGCTAGAGGACATCATCCAGGCGGCGAACCCCTACTGGGAGGTGATGCAGGTGAACACGCGGCGCGAGCACTACCAGCGCACCACCGCGGAGTGGCTCCGCCGGCTCCGGCTGAACGAGAAGACCATCCGGTCGACGTGGGGGGACAAGGTCTTCGACGACTACGATCGTTACCTGTCGACGTGCGTGAACGCGTTCGACAAGCACTACAGCTCCCTCGCTCAATACGAGCTTCGCAGGATCGACTGAACCATGACGGACAAGACCAATCTGCTCGAGATGTTCAAGACGGTGGCCGCTCGCGTGGACAGGCGCGAGTTCCCCAGCGTCACCGCGACGTCGGTGATCACGGAGCTCGGCATCGACTCGCTCTCGATGATGCAGATCGTCGGAGAGATGGAGACCGAGCTCGGGATCATGATTCCGGACGAAGATCTGGTCGAGCTCATCACCGTGGGCGACCTCTGCAAGAAGGTCGGAGAGCGGCTGGAGGCGGGCGCATGAGCCGGCTCGAGGAGAAGATCTTCCAGGAGTACATGACCTTCTTCGAGAAGGCGGAGCGCGAGCGCCGCTGGAACCTCTTCGAAGACATCCCCTGGGACCGCGTGAACAAGGACGCCAGCGAGGAGCTCGCGCTCTGCGCGGAGACCTTCTGCTCGGTCGAGATGTACCTGCCCGACTACGTGTCGAACGGCATCAACCTCGTGCGCAGCTACTTCGGCCAGGCGTGGTTCCAGGCGAACTGGGCCTACGAGGAGTCGAAGCACTCGCTCACGCTGATGCAGTACCTCCTGCGGTCGGGCAAGCGCACCGAGGAGCAGCTCACCGATCTGCAGCACCAGCTCTTCACGAAGAAGTGGGATCTCCCGTTCCACACGCCGCGGCAGATGACCTTCTACGGCTGCGTGCAGGAGATGGCGACGTTCGTCATCTACGTGAAGCACCGGGAGCGGGCGGCGGGCGAGAACGACGAGTGCCTGCGGGCCGTCTACGACTACATCGCCCGCGACGAGATCGCCCACTGCCGCTTCTACCAGAACGTCATCAAGGTGCTGCTCGAGGAGGACCGGCAGGGGACGCTCGCCGACATGGCGCACGTGTTCGCGAACTTCGAGATGCCGGGCGTCGGGATCGTCCCCGATTACGACTCGCGCATCCTGAAGATGCGCGAGGCCGGCGTCGATCGGAACGTGTTCATCCAGAAGGTCTACATGCCGATCCTCAAGTACCTCGGGGTGGGCCGGCACGAGATGCTCGCCGCCCAGCGCGCCGCGCTCGACCTGCGCCACGGCGGAGAGCGCCGTCGCGACACGTCGATCGAGGGCCTCGCGGTCGCTCCCAACCCGAACGACGCCGGCCCGCAGGCGCTGTCCGCCTGAACCGTCCCCCGGCCCGCCCTGAACCCTCTCCCCCTCCCTGAAGCGAGCACGAGCAGTTTGATGCGAAGGCGGGTCGTCGTGACCGGGATCGGCGCCGTATGCCCGCTGGGCAACGACGTCGATACCACCTGGCAAAACCTCCTCGCCGGCCGGTCCGGCGTGGACTTCATCCGCGATTTCCCCGTCGACAAGCTCCGCAGCGACATCGCCGCCAGCGTGAAGGGGTTCGACGTCGGAAAGTACCTGTCGCCCAAGGAGGCGGACATCTACGGCCGGGTGACTCACCTGAGCCTCGCGGCCGCGGTGGAGGCGCTGCGCGAGGCGGGCATCGCCCCGATCCAGCGCGCCCCCGCCGCGGACCACGAGGCGGCGGAGGGCGCGCAGGCGCCGGGCGGCTCCGCGGCGCCTGCCGGCGGCGGCCTCGACCTGACCCGGATCGGGTGCCTGATGTCGACCGGGATGGGCTCCGTCGATATCTTCGAGGAGCAGATCGCCCGGAGCGCGGCGCGCGGCCCGAGGGCCGTGTCGCCTTACTTCATCCCGGGCGTCATGCCGAACGGCGCGGCGGCGCTCATCGCCATGCGCTACGGGCTCATGGGGCCGTCGTACAACCTCGCGAGCGCGTGCGCGACGGGCACGCACTCGATCGCGACCTCGGCCCTCATGATCGAGGCGGGGGAGGCCGACGTGATGGTCGCGGGGGGCGCCGAGGCCGCGACGCGGCTCAACACCGTCGCGGGGTTCGGCAACGCGAAGGCGCTCGCCAGGGCCATCGACGGCGACCCGACGCGCGCGAGCCGCCCGTTCGACCGGCGGCGCCACGGCTTCGTGATGGGCGAGGGCGCGGGCGCGCTCGTGCTCGAGGAGGAGCAGCACGCGCGGGCGCGCGGCGCGAAGCCGCTCGCCCTCGTGGCCGGGTTCGGGATGACCACGGACGCGCAGCACCTCACGCGGCCGCACTCGACCGGGCTCGGGCTCGCGCTCTCGCTGGAGCGCGCCCTCGCCAGGGCGGGCGTCGCGCCGGAGGCGATCGGGTACATCAACCCGCACGCGACCTCGACGCCACAGGGCGACGCCGCCGAGGTGCTCGCGCTGCGGCGGGTCTTCGGCGAGCGTCTCGCGCGCATCCCGATCTCGGCGACCAAGTCGATGATCGGGCACCTGCTCGGCGGCGCCGGCGCCGTGGAGACGATCGCTGTCGTGTGCTCGCTGCGCGACCAGCTGCTGCACCCGTCGATCAACGTGGATGAGCTCGATCCGGATTGCTCCCTGGACGTCGTGCGCGAGCAGCGCTCGGTCGACCTGCGTCACGCGGTGAAGTGCTCGGCGGGCTTCGGCGGGCACAACTGCGCCCTCGTGCTGGAGCGGGTGTAGCCCCAGAGCGGGCCTGGACCACGCGCCCAGCCCGCTACGGCCCGGCTGGCGGTCCCCTTCGCACGGCGCTAGGTGGGGCCCCATGGCATCCCCCATGAACCGGCTCGCGAGCGAGCCGTCGCCGTACCTCCTGCAGCACGCGCACAACCCGGTCGCGTGGTACCCGTGGGGGGCCGAGGCGCTCGAGCTCGCGCGGCGCGAGGACAGGCCGATCCTCCTGTCCATCGGTTACGCCGCCTGTCACTGGTGTCACGTCATGGAGCGCGAGTCGTTCGAGGACGAGGCGATCGCCCGGCGCATGAACGAGCTCTTCGTGAACATCAAGGTCGACCGCGAGGAGCGCCCCGACCTCGATCACATCTACCAGCTGGTCGTGCAGCTCATGGGCCGGAGCGGCGGCTGGCCGCTGACGGTGTTCCTCACGCCCGACCAGCGGCCCTTCTTCGCGGGCACCTACTTCCCGCCGAAGGACCAGCACGGCATGCCCGGCTTCCCGAAGGTCCTCGACGCGGTCGCCGACGCCTACAGGAGCCGGCGCGGCGAGGTCGAGCTCCAGGCGAAGGAGATCACCGAGGCGATCGAGCGCGTGCAGCGCGCGCCGGCGACCGCCGCCGCCGGGGCGGCGAGCGCCGTCGAGACCGCCTCGTCGGAGCTGCTCCGGCGCGCGTCGCGGCAGCTGCTCGCGCGCTTCGACAACCGCCACGGCGGCATCGGATCGCGGCCGAAGTTCCCGAACACGATGTCGCTCGACGTGCTGCTACGCCGCGGCGTGCTGGAGGGCGACCGCGTCGCGGCGGAGAGCGTCGAGCTCACGCTGGACAGGATGCGCGACGGCGGCATCTGGGACCACCTGCGCGGCGGCTTCCACCGCTACTCCACGGACGAGCGCTGGCTCGTGCCCCACTTCGAGAAGATGCTCTACGACAACGCGCTCCTCCTGCGCCTGTACGTCGACGGCTTCCGCGCGTTCAAGAAGCCGATCTACGCCGAGACGGCGCGCGAGATCGTGGGCTACCTGTTCGCCGAGATGCGCGCCCCGGAGGGCGGGTTCTACGCGTCGCAGGACGCCGACTCCGAGGGGAGCGAGGGCAAGTTCTTCGTGTGGACGCTCGACCAGCTGCGCGCGGCGCTCGGCGAGGATCAGCTCGCTTACGACGTGGCCCGCCTCGTCTTCGGCATCACGGAGGAGGGCAACTTCGAGCACACCGGCGCGACGGTGCTCTCGCAGCACCGCACGCTGGAGCAGGCCGCGGCGGTCGTCGACGCGGGCGCCGGAGAAGGCTCCGCGGCGCACCTCGATCGCTGCCGCGAGGCGCTCGCGCGCGCCCGGGCCAAGATGCTCGCCGCGCGCGAGGCGAGGCCCCGGCCGGCGCGCGACGACAAGGTGCTCGCGAGCTGGAACGGGCTGCTCCTCGGGGCGCTCGCCGACGCGGGCCGCGCCTTGGATGAGCCCGCCTGGGTGGACGCCGCGGCGCGCGCCTTCGCGGTGCTCGAGCAGAAGCTCATCCGCGGCGGGCGCGTCGGCCGGTACCTCAAGGACGGCGCGCCCGCGGGCGCGAAGGCGGAGGGCGGCGGCGCGGCCGCGGGCGACGTGCGGCCGGGGTTCCTGGACGACCAAGCGTACCTCGGGAACGCGGCCCTCGACCTGTACGAAGCCACCTCCGATCCGCGCTACGTCGGCGTCGCGCGCGCGATCGCCGACGCGATGATCGCGCACCACTGGGACGACGCGGCGCGCGGGTTCTTCTTCACGCCCGACGACGGCGACGCGCTGATCGCGCGCACGCAGGACATCTACGACCAGGCCGCGCCGTCGGCCGTCTCGATGGCGGCGCTCCTCTGCCTGCGCCTCGCCGAGATCGCCGACGAGCGCTACCTACCGCCGGCGGAGCGGCAGCTCGAGGCCCTCGCGCCGGCCGCCCTCGAGAACCCGTTCGGGCTCGGCCAGACCGTGTGCGTGCTCGACCGCCTCGCGCGCGGCAGCGTGACGGTGGTCGTGGTCGGTGAGGCGGGCTCGACAGCGGCTGGAGATCTCGCGCGCGAGGCGTTCGGGACCTACCTGCCGAACCGGGCGGTCGTCGTCGTGGATCCGGCGCGCCCGGAGACGGCCGCGGCGGCGCGGGTCATCGCCGAGGGCAAGCCGGCGCGCCCCGGCGTGGCCGTGGCCTACGTCTGCCGCGGCCGAACGTGCTCGGCCCCGGTGACAACGCCGGCCGAGCTCAGGGCTCTGCTGGGGTAGCGCGGCACGCGCCGAGCTCGCACGGCCCGCGCGCCGGAGCGCTCGTGCAGGAGCAGCCGGACACCGGGCCGGGCGCGTGGGTTTGCGCGCACCCGCGTCCGACGCCCTCGGCGCGGGCCTCGGTCGGCGAGCAGACCTCCACGTCCAGCTTCGCGTCGGCGTCGAAGTCCGTGACGAAGGTGCAGCTGCAGCGATAGGGCGTGCCCTGATCCGGGCGGCACGCGGCGGCGAGGACTGCACACAGCAGAGCTCCCGCGCGCGCCGCCCGGCGCTGGCATCTAGGGCGTGACCGTACCGCCACTGTTGCCGCCGGTGTTGTTGCCGGAGGCCTTGCCGCCCGTGTTGCTCTCCCGGATGTGGAACTCGACGCGCCGGTTCTTCTGGCGTCCAGCCTCGGTGTTGTTGTTGTCGATCGGCCGCCGCGGCCCGAAGCCCGCCGCCGTGAGCCGGGCAGGGTCGATGCCGCCGCGCTCGATGAGGTAGGTCCTCACCGAGTGGGCGCGATCGTTGGAGAGCCGCTCGTTGAGCTGGTCAGGCCCGCGGTTGTCCGTGTGGCCCTCGATCGCGACGAGCCCGATCTCGGGGTTCACCTTGAGCAGCCGGACGACCTCGTCGAGGATGCCGTAGCTGCTCGGCAGGATCCTCGCGCTGCCGGTGGCGAACTGCACCTGCTTCAGGATCTGGATCTCGCTCGATCCCGTGATGCGGCGGATGAACTGCGGGCAGCCGTTCTTCGCCGGCTCGGTGCTCGGCTCGCCCGGCTCCTTGGGGCAGGCGTCCTTGGCGTCCGGGATCTTGTCCTCGTCGGCGTCGTCCTCCGGGCAGCCGTCGGCGTCGTTGATCTTGTCGAAGTCCTCGGCCTCATCCGGGCACTTGTCGCTGACGTCGGGGATGCCGTCGCCGTCGCGGTCGGGCAGCGCCGGGCAGCCGTCGCTGGAGTTCGGCGGCTTGTTGTCCTCGGGATCGGTCGGGCAGAGGTCGATGTCGTCCGGGTAGCCGTCCTTGTCCGTGTCCGCGGCGCGCGGCGGGGGCCCCTTGAAGCGCGCGCCCGGCGACATGGGCTCGACATCCGAGATGCCGAACGCGTAGCCGAGGACCCCGGTCATCCGGAAATCCGGCGCGTAGCCGCCGGTGAGCCGCGTTCCACCGCCGACGCCGAGCCACGCCTTCTTCCGCTGGTCGAGGGCGAGCCGCCCCTCGGCCATCCACTCGAGCGGGGTGTTGTCCCCGGTGAACGTCGTGTCCCGACCGAGGCCGGTCGACCCGAAGATCTGCGCGCCGAGCCGCAAGGTCCCGTTCCGCAGCGGCACGAAGCCGCCGATACCCCACCGCCACTCGTGCGACACGTTGAAGTCGTTGAGCGAGGCGTACGGCCGGAACTGCACGCCGGTGTTGAGAACGAAGAACATGGACCTGAGGTCGATCTCGCCCGAGAGCCCGATCAGCGTGCTCGTGCTCTTGTCGCCGGCGAACGAGAACCTGTGGCCCGTCGGCACCCACGCGGCCGCGTTGACGCCCAGCTTGAAGAAGCGATCGTCCGAGCGGTACAGGACCGCCCGCGCCTCGAGCCGCATGTCCATGATCGCGGCGCTCGACGGGCTCGCCGCGTCCTGCGCGCCGGCGATGCTCGCGTCGTTCGTCTGGTTGCTCGTCTGCAAGCCGACGAACGGCAGCCCCACTTGGACGCTGAAGCGGTCGAGGAACTCGACGCCTCCGTTGAGGTACCCGATGAGCTGCGACGACACAGGCGCGCCGTGCTCTCTGCTGAAGCGCTGCGCGGAGCGCTCATCGTTCAGCATGTTCTCGATCCGGAAGGGATTGAGACCGAAGCCGAGCCCGAATTGCCCGAAAAAGCGCGTCTCCGGCGCCACCTGCGGCCTCCAGAGCGCGATCGAATCCTCGGGAGCGCCGGCCATGTAGAGCCGGTCCAGGTAGAACGTCCTCGTCTGTGCGCTGGCAGGGAGCGCGCTCAGGAACAGTGCTCCCGCCGCAGCAGCGCCCAGCGCGCGTCGTGTGACGCCCCGCGCAGCCGCGTGCTGCTTGTCCCCCACATGTCCTCCGGTGCGCGTCAAATTCCCTCCTGTGACCCGTCTAGAACGGCCGTCGCGGTCGATCGGAGGCTACACGCTAACCCAGGTACCTAGAAAGGTGAGAGAGAACGGCGAACCGAGGCGGCGCCGCGTCGTCTGGTGTTGACCTGAGCCGAACGCCGTGCTTTCTTGCGCGCCCGCTTGACGTGCGGCCAGGTCGCCGCCGTTCGCGGTCCAGAACGCCAAGGGACCACCAGCCATGAAGCGCACCTACCAGCCCCATAACACCCGCCGCGCCCGGACTCACGGCTTCCGTGCGCGTATGGCGACCGCCGGCGGTCGCAAGATCATCAACAACCGCCGCCGCAAGGGCCGCGCCCGGCTCTCGACCACCATCTACAAGAAGTAACGCGGGCGTGATGGCGCCAGCGCCCCCGCGCTCGTCGGCGTCCTCCCCCTCGTCGTTCCCCCGCGGGCGCCGCATCCGCAAGCGGACCGATTTCGTTCGCATCCAGAACGGCGGTCATCGCGTCAACACCCGGCACCTGCTGCTCCTCGTCGCGGCCCCCATCGACGCGCCCGCTCGCGGCATGAACCCTCGCGGCGCGGAGAGCGGCGCGGCGCCCGCTCCCGTACCGAGTGCGCCTCGGCTGGGCCTCGTCGCCTCGCGCAAGGTCGGCGACGCCGTGGCCCGCAACCGTGCGAAGCGCCTGCTCAGGGAGGCGTTCCGGAGGTTCCCGGAGCTCTTCCCGGAGCGCGTCGATATCGTGGTGATCCTGCGCACCGGCGCCGGCTCGCTCGGCCTCGACGACGTGCTCGCGGAGCTGCGCAGCGTGGTCCCGGTGCTCCGGCGCAGGGCACGGGACGCGCTCGCCGCCGCGCCATCCCTCGCCGGCGCGCCCGCGGCTGCGGACGAGCGCGGCGCAGAAGATCCGCCCGCCCGATGACGAGGCTTACCTTGCGCCGTGGTGCGCTGAGCCCCAAGCTCCCCGCTCACTCACGGGTCACCGCATGCTGGCGAAGCTCCTCCTCGCGCTGATCCGCGCCTACCAGATGACGCTCTCCAGGGTCATCGTGGCGTTGATGGGCCCGGTCTGCCGGTTCGAGCCTTCCTGCTCGCGCTACGCCGCCGCCTGCATCCTGGGTCACGGAGCGCTTCGGGGGAGCTTGCTTTCGCTCAAGCGACTGTGTAGGTGTCACCCGTTTCATCCGGGCGGGTTCGACCCTCCGCCACCACCTCGTCTTCCCCGTGGCGCGGCGGCTCAAATGCCGACGCAACGGGACGCTGACCCGCGGGATACGGCACGCTGTTCGGCTACTGGCACGGAGCTCGCCTCGTACGCCTCGCCCCCTCGGCGAGCGGGCTTCAGCGGCCGGGTCACTCTCATGGACTAATCCCGCTCGACCATCGACAAGGCCCCGGCGGCACGGCGCCCGACAAGCCGCGGAGCGAAGCCCGTCCGAAGCGACGCTGGGCAGCCTCGTGAGGCGTCACGAGACGCCAGCAGCGAAGGGCGCGGCTCGAGATCCTGGGATCGACGAAGGACTTCATGGAACGCAGCAATATCGCCAAATGGCTGTTCCTCGGCCTCGCCATCATCCTGTTCATCCAGTTCGGCAAGCCGCTCCTCTTCGGTGAGAGCGCGCAACAGTTCCAGCCGCTCGACGTGAACGACAGCACCGCCCCCGCGGAGCGCGCCCCCGCGGAGGCGTGCGTCATCGACGGAGATCGGTTCAAGGCGGAGCTCTCCACGCGGGGCGCTTCGGTCCGGCACCTCTGGATGACCGACCCGAAGTACACGACGGGGAACGGCGAGCGCAGGCCGATGGACCTGGTCACGACCTCGCTCGAGTCGCGGATGCCCCTGAGGACGGACCTGCGCCTGCCGGGCGGCAACACGCAGCAGGTGCCGTTCGACGACCTCGACTGGAAGCTCTCGGCGCAGGACGGCAAGAGCTGCACCTTCACCTACACCGACGACACGACGAAGCTCACGAAGGTCGTCGCCGCCTCCGGGCGCCCTTACGAGCTTTCGCTGCAGGTGACGGTCGAGAACGTCGGCCAGGAGCCGCGCAAGCACCGGTTCGCGGTCGAGCAGACCTCGTGGCGAACCCAGAAGGAAACCGAGGGCCACCTCGGCCTGCTCTCGGAGTGGATCACCGAGACGGTCGCCGCGACCGAGCAGACGACCGAGCGGCAGCACCCCGACGCCTTCGAGCCCAAGGACTTCGAGGACAAGGAGTTCACCGCCGAGCGCTGGCGGCGCACGCCGGGCAACGCGCGGTTTGCCGCGGTCGCGAGCAGCTACTTCAGCAAGATCGCGATCCCGCTGGAAGGGCCCGGGAAGCCCGTGGCCGAGACGCAGATCGAGGAGATCTGGGACACGTCGAAGTTCCAGCAGAAGGGCAACGACCCGACCTTCGGGCACGTCTACCGCGCGCGGCTCGCTTACCCGGAGCACGAGCTCGCGCCCGGCGGCGCGGTGACCTACAAGGTCCTCTCCTTCACCGGCCCGAAGGAGCGCGACCTGCTCGCCGCCGTGGACCACGGAGCGAGCGAGGTCATCAATCTCGGCTGGTTCTCGCCGATCGCGAAGCTCCTCGTCTCGTACCTCTATGTCCTCTACGGCGCGGTGGGCAGCTGGGGCTGGGCGATCGTCCTGCTCACCATCACCGTCCGGCTCCTGCTCTTCCCGCTGAGCATCCAGCAGATCAAGAGCGCCGCGGCGATGCGCAAGCTCAAGCCGGAGATGGATGAGATCAACGCGAGGTACAAGGACGACGCCACCCAGCGCGGCCTCGCGATGCAGGAGCTCTGGCGCAAGAACAAGGTCGCCAACCCGGTCATCGGCTGCTTCCCGATGCTGCTCCAGATGCCGGTATGGTTCGCCCTCTACACCGCGCTCCAGACCGCGGTGGAGCTCTACCACACCCCGTTCGGCCCCGTGATCCCGGACCTGTCGGCCCCGGGCAAGTACTTCATCATCCCCATCGTCCTCGGCGCCTCGAGCTTCATCCAGCAGAAGCTCATGCCCCCGCAGGGCGACCCTGCGCAGCAGAAGATGATGCTGTACCTGATGCCCGGCATCTTCACCGCCATGATGCTCTTCCTCCCGGCCGGCCTCGGCGTTTACATGCTGACCAACACCTGGCTCGGCATCGGCCAGCAGTTGCTCGTCGAGCGGTACCTGAAGGCGAGGGACGAACGGGCCGCCGGTATCGAGGTGCGAGAGATCGCGAGCGCGGAGCCCCAATCCGCGACGAAGAAGACTCCGGGCGACGACAAGTCGGCGCCTGCTCTCGGAAAGGGAAAAGCACGTGTCCGTGGATAGTGAAGCTGCCGAAAGGGGAATCGACGCGGCGGATGTCGATGCAGAGGCGCAGGGCGCTGGCGACGCGGCCGAGTTCGAGGAGGACGGGCGCGCCGACATCGCGCTCGACTTCGTCATCGATGTGCTCGCGTCGATGGGCATGGACTGCACCGTCGACCTCCTCGAAAACGAGGAGGAGGATCCGCCCGAAGAGATCCGCCTCGAGGTCGAGGGGAAGGACGCTGGTCGCGTGATCGGCAAGAAGGGGCAGACGCTCGCGGCGCTGCAGTTCCTCGCCAACCGCGTGATCAACCGGCCGGGCAAGAAGCGGCGCCACGTGATCATCGACGCCGAGGGCTACCGGCAACGCCGCGAGGACACGCTCTCGTCCATGGCGCGCCGGCTGGGCAAGCAGGCGGTCGAGGAGGGCAAGATCATCACGTTCGAGCCGATGAACCCGCAGGACCGCCGCGTCGTCCACCTGGCCCTGGCGAAGTTCCCCGGCGTCGTCACGAAGAGCGACGGCGAGGGAGAGGCCCGCCGCGTGCAAATCATCCCCGTCCGCCGCTGAGGCAGCGAGCTCGCGCGCAGAGCAGCGCGAGAGCGCGCAGATGCGCCGTTGCCGGCGTTGACACCGGATCGCCCGCATGCATAATGCCGCACCTCTCCGGTACCCCCCGGGGAGGTGCGCGGGCCGAGCTCGCGCCCATGCTCCCGGAACCGCGACCGGGCCAGCATCTGCGTCATGGCGTGAAGCACCGGGCCGCTCGCGGCCCCCGCTCCGCCGGATGCAGTCCACAAACGGCGGCGGCCCTGCCCCCTTGAGCACCGGCCCGCGAAGACGGATCCCCGACCCTTTGAAGGATTGACCGACCATGCAGACCTCGAACATCCTCGCGAAGATCGAAGCGCCCCTGTTCCGCGAGGGGATCCCGGATTTCCGCGTCGGCGATACGGTGCGCGTCCACTATCGGATCGTCGAGGGCGAGAAGGAGCGCATCCAGGTGTTCCAGGGTGTGGTCCTGAAGCGCCACCGCGCCGGGGTCCGGAGCACTTTCACCGTGCGCAAGGTGAGCTTCACGGTCGGTGTCGAGCGCATCTTCCTCCTCCACAGCCCCCGCATCGACAAGGTCGAGATCGTCTCGCGCGGCGTGGTCCGCCGCTCGCGGCTGTTCTACCTGCGCGGCCTCGCCGGCAAGGCCGCCCGCGTCCGCGACGCGAAGGATTGATCCGCGCCGGCCGGCGTCCCGGCCACGCGAACAGACGCAGCGCGCTCCCGCAGAGCAGATGGCAGCTGGCTCCGAGCGCGCGCGCCGGCGCGTTCATGGCGCAGCGCTTCAGCCGGCGCAGCGCCGAACAGCGCTGCTTGCAGGCGTGTGCGAGCCGCATTGTCGGCCGCCAGCAAGGATCCGCGCATACTTCTTCTTGATCCTCGGCCGAGCGCCCACGGTATGCTCGCGGCGGCGGCGCCGCGGCGCCGCGAAACCCGAGAAGGATCACCATGCTCTGTCCGCGTTGCGGTGCGCCCGCGACCCCCGCCGATAAATTCTGCGCTGTGTGCGCCTCGCCGCTCGCTCCCTCCGGGCCCGGAGCGTTCGGGGCGCCGCCTCCCCCGCCGCCTCCTCCTCCGCCGTTTCCTGCCCCGGGCTTCGGCTCGCCCCCTGAGCCTCCTCTCAACTTCGGCTCGCCGAGCGGTGGTTTCGGTCCGCCTCCGCCGGTGCCCTTCGGGGCTCCTCCTGGTTCGCCCCCCGGCTTCCCGCCGGCACCCGAGGGCGGCTCGTCGAGCTTCGGTCCCCCGCCGCCCTTTGGGTCGCAGCCCGGTGGCTACGGCGCTCCCCCGCCACCTCCTCCTCCGCTGCCGCTGAAGCCGCCTCCGTTCCCGCCCGAACCGCCGATCTACGGCGGGCAGGGCGGCAGCGGCGGCTATGGCTCGGCCCCGAGCTTCCCGGAGCAGCAGGGCGGCTATCCCGGCCCCCCGATCCCGCGGACCGGCTTCGGTCCTCCGCCGCAGCCGCAGGGCGCGCGCTGCGTGCAGGGGCACGCGATCCCGGCGGGCGGCTCGTTCTGCATGGAGGGAGGCCACCCGATCGCCCTCGACGGGATCCACATGAGCGGCGACGCCTTCAATCAGACGACGCACGCGCCCAACCAGCCAGGGCCGTCCGCGCCGCCGCCCGTGCAGCAGGGGGGCGGCATGGGCGGCTACCCAGGGCCGTCCGCGCCGCCGCCCGTGCAGCAGGGGGGCGGCATGGGCGGCTACCCAGGGCCGTCCGCGCCGCCGCCCGTGCAGCAGGGGGGCGGCATGGGCGGCTACCCAGGGCCGTCCGCGCCGCCGCCCGTGCAGCAGGGGGGCGGCATGGGCGGCTACGGCGAGCCTCCTTCGCTCCAGCAGCACATGCCCCAGCCGGCGCCGCCGCCTCAGTACATGTCCGCCCCTCCGGCTGTGCACCCGCCCACGCCGGCGCCGCCGCGGCCCATCGGGCAGGACCGGCGCGCCCTCGCCGGCTTCCTCGTGAGCTTCCAGGACGACCCGCTCGGCCGGTTCTGGCCGCTCTGGCAAGGCAAGAACGTCGTCGGCCGCGCCGAGACAGGACAGAAGGTCGACATCGAGATAGCCCACGGAACGACCTCCACCCACCACGCGACGATCGAGGTCGACAGCGGCCGGCTCGTCCTCGCCGACCTCGGCTCCACCAACGGGACGTTCCACAATGAGGAGGCGGTCGGCTTCCAGGGCCGACGAGAGCTGCGCGATGGCGACAAGATCCGCTTCGGCGGGTTCAGCGTCATCCTGTTCAACGTGGCCACGCGGGCCTGACGGGCCCATCGCACGAGGAGAGGCGTTGCCGAGTCTGGCCCCCTTCCCCCGCGACGTTCCACCGGCACCTGGCGCCCCGGTCAGGCTGCGTGAAAACCAACCGGATAGCCGCCGCCAGCGCGCGTCGGCCGCCCCGCTCGCGCGGGGAGCGCTCCTCTGCTCCCTCGCGCTCGCTGGAGATCCCCACGCATGACTCCCTCTCATGACGCGACTCGCCCGATCCACTCCATGAGCGCCTCCGCCCGTCGCGGC
This sequence comes from Sorangium sp. So ce1014, assembly GCF_051521505.1. Taxonomy (NCBI): domain Bacteria; kingdom Pseudomonadati; phylum Myxococcota; order Polyangiales; family Polyangiaceae; genus Sorangium; species Sorangium sp. So ce1014. Next base: position 3,227,094 of record NZ_CP150356.1, on the reverse strand, counting down.
AGGCGCGGGGGCAAACCCCTCCGCTGCGCTCCGCTGCTCGCGCTCGCGGCCGCTGTCCTCGCGCTCCTCGGCGGACCGCGCCGCGCCGAGGCCGCGCCCGAAGCGCACCTGCTCCGCATCGACCCGCGCGCGAGCACCGCGGACGGGTCGCCCGTGCTCACGACCGTGCTCGAGGTCGTGCAGAGCAAGCGCCTCAGCGACATCACCCGCACCTGCGCCGCGCTCACGGGCGACGCGAACCTCGACTGCGTCTCCGACGCGATCGAGCAGCCGTCGGCGCTCTACTCGTCGTTCGACTTCCCGGACAAGAACGCGATCTTCTCCGTCACGGTCGACGGCACGGACCTGCCGGCGAAGTTCGAGTCGAAGGCCCGGTGGGGCGACAGCGCCGGGCAGCCGGGCGTCGGCACGGCGTGGCTCATCCTGATCGACGCCGCGTCGAGCATGGGCACCCGCTTCGACGAGGCCAAGGCGGTCGCGAGCGCGTTCGTGAACGCGATGCAGCCGAACGACATCGTCGACGTGATGTTCTTCAACGATCGCGGCGTCGTCGAGGACTCGAAGTGGGTGAGCAACAAGCAGACGGCGGCGCAGGCCATCGGCGGCGTCACGCGCACCTACCCGACGCAGGGGCGCACGCGCCCGCTCTTCACGATCATCAAGAACGCCGCGACCGACGCGTTCAAGGAGCTCGGCAACGCCGGCCAGGGGGTCCCGGTGCCGATGCACCAGGCGCTGGTCGTCCTCTCGAACGGCGCCGCCGGCGCCGACCCGAGCTCGACCGCCGCGGCGTCGAACCTGCTCCGGGACTACCTCACGAAGGGGCGGTTCCCCGAGAACAACGACGTCCTGCCGAAGACGCCGGTGCCCGTCATCTCGATCTGGTTCCCGAGCCGGCTCGTCGAGGAGTTCACCGCGAACGCCCGCGAGTTCATGGAGGGGATGGCGAACACCGAGATCGGCGGCTTCTTCAGCGTGGTGCGCGACGGCCAGCAGCGGCGCGCGGCCAACATCGTCAACGCGATCCGCACCCGCTTCAACAAGATGCACATCGTGAAGTGGCGGGTCTCGTGCGTCGCTCCGAGCATCACGCAGACGTTCAAGCTCGCCTTCATCAACACGGATCCGCCGATCGCGGGCGACGCCACGTTCCAGAACGTCCCCGTCGGCATCGATCCCACCGTGTGGCCGCTCGACATCGACCGGGACGCGACCGATCGCGCCGCGAAGAAAGCGCCGATCTACCCCGGCAGCACGATCAAGATCTTCGGTAACTTCTGCTGGGGCGGCAACGCGCAGCGGGCCGAGATCTACATGGTCCCGAAGAACCAGGCCGCGCCGCAGTCGCTGCAGGGCGGGAACATCGAGGACGCGAGGAAGGCCCAGCGGACGCTGATCGACAGCGGGATGCGCGGCAAGGCGGTCTCTGCCGGGGACAGCGTCGTCGAGTTCGAGCTCCCGGACACGGACAAGTTCCTCGTGGGCAAGGGCGACCAGATGACGGCGCGCCTCATCGTCTACGACAACCACGCGCGGCGGACGAGCGCGGTCACGGCCGACAAGATCCTCACGCTGAAGGCGAAGGAGGCGCCGCTGCCGTACCTGCTCATCGCCGGCGTCACCTTCGGCGGCGTCGTCATCGTGCTGCTGCTCGTCTCCATCTTCCGCGGCGGCAGCGGCGGCGGCCGGCGGCGCGGCGCGGCGGCGGCGGCGGCGCCCCCGAGGCCCATCGTGGCGGGCGGCGGGGCGCCTCCGCCCTACGCACCCGCGCCGCCTCCGCCGGGCGACTTCGGCTATGGCGCCGGGCCGATGATGGCGCCTCCCCCGGGCGGCGTCAGCCGGGCGACGCTCTCGGGCGCGGCGGGCATCTTCACCGTGCACCCCGGCGCCGAGGTGCGCGCCGGGCGCGACGGCGCCTCGTGCCTGATCGCGCTCTCGGAGCCGCGCGTGTCCGGCACCCACGCGAGCGTGAAGCTCGAGGCCGGCCAGCTGTTCGTGCGGGACGAGGGCTCCAACAACGGGACCTATGTGCACGGTCAGCGCGTGGCCGCCGGCGTCTGGACGCCCGTGCCGCCCGGTGCCTCGTTGCGGTTCGGCCCCGTCGAGTTCAACGTCCGTTTGGAGTAGCGTGTCCGGGGCCCCCGGCCTCACGCCCCAAGCGACGCCCCCCCATGATGCCCCCGACCGAGTCCTCCCCGCACCTCAAGATCGAGTTCGCCCAGGCCAGCGATGCGGGTCGGGACCCGAACAAGCAGGTCAACGAGGACGCGTGCGGCTACGCCGAGACCAGGTTCGGTCACCTCTGCGTCCTGTGCGACGGCATGGGCGGGCACTACGGGGGCAGCGAGGCGAGCCGCACCGCCATCCAGACCCTCTTCGAGGTGATCGAGCAGACGCCGGCCGCCATCGATCCGAGGGCGGCGCTCAAGGCCGCGATCGAGGAGGCGGGGCGCCGCGTCTATCAGCTGGGCGGGCCGGCGGAGAACCGCGTCCGCCCGGGCTCGACCGTCGTGGCGATGGTCCTCCACGGTGGCGGCGTCGACGTCGCGCACGTCGGCGACAGCCGCGCCTACGTGATCCGGCGCCAGCAGATCTACCCCCTCACGCGCGACCACTCGATGGTGCAGGGGATGGTCGACGCGGGCATGATCACGGAGGCGCAGGCGATCGGCCACCCCGACGCGAACAAGATCACGCGCGCGCTCGGGATGAAACCGGAGGTGGAGGTCGAGGTTCGACCCGAGCCGATGGAGTTGTACCCGGGCGACGTGCTGATCCAGGCGAGCGACGGCCTCACCGATCTCGTGCTCAGCGGGGACATCCTCGGGTGCACGCGGCAGGCGCTCGCGTCGGGCTCGATCGATCACGCATGCAGGATGCTCGTGCAGCTCGCGAACCACCGCGGCGGTCACGACAACATCACCGTCCAGATGGTCCGGGTGATCGAGACGGGCAGCCGCTCGCTGACGATCGCGCACGGGCCGCCGGGGGCGGGCGGCGACGGCGACGGCGTCGACCAGGCGCGCGCTTCGGGCCCTCAGGAGACCGTCGCGATGACGCGCCTCGAGGGGGCGGCGAGCGTCCCGCAGAGCGCCGCCGATGCGCTGCTCGCCCACGGGCACGGCGCCCCGGCGCCGGGCGTGGCGACCGCTGGAAGCGCGCCTGCTGCAGGCCCGGCGTCCCCCAGCAACGCGACGACCGTGATCCCGACGGGCACCACCGGCGCGCCCGCGCTGCATCCGGCGTCCGCCAGCGACGCGATGACCGTGATCCCGACGGGCACCACCGGCACGCCGGCGCGGCGTCCGGGGTCCACCAGCAGGGCGACCACCGCGGACCCGACAGCCGCCGACGGCGCGACCGCCCTGGCCTCGATGGCCGCCGGTGGCGCGACCGCCGCGGCCGCGACGGCCATCCACGGCGTGCTCGCCGTGACCCCGACGGCCACCGACGTCGTACCCGCGCTGACCCCGACGGCCACCGACAACCCGCCGACCGTGGCGCCAGCACCCGCCCACCGCGCGTCGGCGCTGCGCCCGACAACCGTCGACAGCGCGCCGGCGGTGCGCCCGACCGCCGCCGACCACGTGCCCGCCGTGGCGCCAACGATCGCCCACGGCGCACCGGCGGTGCGCCCGACCGCCGCCGACAGCGCGCCTGCCGTGAGTCCGACAGCGATGGATTCCGTCCACCCGCTGCCCACGACCGTGCCGGGAGGCCCTGCGCCGATGCCTCACGCGTTCGCGCCCGATGCGCGCGCCGTGCTGTCTCCCCTTCCGCTGAGCGCTCCCGCGGCACCCGCACCTCATCCGATGGTCCATGGCGCGCCGCCTCACCCGGGCGCCTTCGGCGCCCCGCCTCACCCTGGCGCCGCCTACGGCGCGCAGCCTCCGCCGGGAGCCTTCGGCGCCCCGGCCCACCCGGGCGCCGCCCTGGGCCCGCCTGGCGCCGCCTACGGCGCGCAGCCTCCGCCGGGAGCCTTCGGCGCCCCGCCTCATCCCGGCGCCGTCTACGGCGCACAGCCTCCGCCGGGGGCCTTCGGCGCCCCGGCTCACCCGGGCGCCCCGCCTCATCCCGGCGCCGTCTTCGGCCCGCAACCTCACCCGGGCGCCTTCGGCGCCCCGCCTCACCCGGGCGCCGCCTTCGGCCCACCGCCCCACCCGATCGACCAGGACGCTCCTCCCGCTTCGGTCGCCTTCTCGGGGCACCACGCAGCGGCGCCGGGCGGTCCCCCTGCCGCCGCCGCCCCGCACCTCGCCCCTGCCCCGCCTCACGCACCTGGCTATGCCGCGACCGGACCGCGCGCCCTTCCAGCGCCGAGCTTCTCCGGGCCCGTGTCCTCGTCCATGGCATCGGGCGTCCCGAGCACCGTGCGCGCCTCGCGCGGCGTCTACATCGCCCTCATCGCCTCGATCTCGCTCGTGATCGTCGTGCTGGTCGCCCTCCTTATCTGGAAGCTCGCCCCCGGCTGAGCGCGACGACGCGACGACGCGACGACGCGACGACGCGACGACGTCCCCACGCACCAACAGGAACGGATGACCGCCGCGCGACGACCTCGGCCGCGGAATGCAATTGAAGAAGGACCAGATTCCGGATTAGCCTAGCTCTCCGGAGGTTCCTCCATGCCTGGAGATCAAGAGCTCGAGTACGGACACGACATGGATGGCACGCCCACGGAGATGGACGACGAGCCCCCGTCGACCCGTATGCCCTCCCTCGAGGAGGTCCGCGCCGGCTTCATGCTCCTCGACCTGTGATGCGCGGAGCCGCCCGGCTCCCGGCCGTCACGACGCTCCGCTCTGAAGCTCTCCTCGCCCAGCAGACGAAATCCTCCCGCCGCGCTCGTCACGCGTCACCCGACACGCGCTCCCTCTCGCACACGGCCGCGCGCAGCGCAGCGTCGCGCCGGGCGCCACGCGCCTCTTTCCTTGCTCTCCCCAACCGCCTGTGGTGAAACGCGGCCGCATGATCCCGGGGCTAGGTAAACAAAGCATCACGATCGGCAGCGCCCCCACCTGCGATGTGGTGCTCGTCGCTCCCGGCGTCCTGCCCGAGCACGCGCGCATCATCAACCACGGTGGTGGCAAGCTGCTCTTCGCCTGCGGTCAAGGGCCTGCATCGGCGAACGGGCGGCCCCTCGCGCCGGGAGAGCAGCTCCCGTTCGACTTCCGCACCCAGTTCGTCGTCGCGCAGACGCCGGTGCCGCTCCACCACCCGGCCATCACGCTGATGATGGCGTCGCCCGGGTCGCTCGCGCCCGCGCCCGGACAGGTCGTGATCGGGCGCGACCCCACGCGCGCCTCCCTCGTGCTCCAGCACCCGAGCGTCTCGAGCCAGCACGCCACCGTCACGCTCGATCGCATGATGGTCATCGACCACAACTCGACGAGCGGCACCTACGTCGGCGCGCAGCGCATCGCTCCCGGCGCGCCGACGCCGATCGATCCGCAGGGCGCCGTCGCCTTCGGGCCCGTCCCGGTCCAGATCAGCCTGCTCGTCCAGCTCGCTCAGGCGGCCCGGCAGTCGGCGCTGCCCGCCGCGCAGGGCGCCATGGCCGGCACGAGCGCCCTGCCGCCGCAGCCCTCCGGCGGCTACACGCCGTCGCAGCAGCCCATCGCCGGGAGCTACGCGCCGCCGCCGCAGCCCGCCGGTGGCTACGCGCAGCAGCCCGCGCAGGCGGCGTCGTCCTTGCCCGCCGCCGGCGCGCCCGGGCGGAAGAACAAGACGGTCCTCGGCCAGCTCGACTTCTCCGGCGGCGGGTCGAACGTCAAGCGGATCGGCCGCACGCCCGACAACGACATCGTGCTCGCCCACCCGCAGGTGTCGAGCCACCACGCCCTCCTGCACTCGATCAACGGGCAGCTCTACGTCGAGGATTGCGGCAGCGCCAACGGGACCTACGTCCGCGGCAACCGCATCGCGCCCGGCCAGAAGATCGCCGTGCAGAGCGGCGAGAAGATCTACATCGGGCCCATGCCCCTCCAGATCGAGATGGGGGGCGCAGGCGCGGTCGAGGTCATCCAGGAAGCGTACTCCGCCGATCGCTGGGCTGGGCGCCCGCTCTACGAGATCGAGGCGTGGAGCCTCGCCCTCCAGGTCCCCGACAGGGACAACCCCCAGGAGCAGAAGACGCTCCTCGACAACGTGTCGTTCAAGGCGCTGCCGGGCGACATGATCGCGCTCATGGGGCCGTCGGGCGCCGGCAAGACGACGCTCCTGCTCACCCTGAACGGCTACCTGCCGCCGACGAGCGGCGTCGTCCGCATCAACGGCGAGGACCTCTACAACATCTACGACACGCTCCGCGGCTCCATCGGCTACGTGCCGCAGGACGACCTCGTCCACCCGGAGCTCACCGTCTTCGAGGCGGTCCGCTACAGCGCGAAGTTCCGCCTCCCGCCCGACTACACCGAGGCCGAGATCGACGCGCGCGTCGAGCAGACCATCACCGATCTCGGCCTGGAGGGCGTCAAGAACCTCCAGATCGGCAAGCCCGAGAACAAGATCCTCTCGGGCGGGCAACGCAAGCGCGTCAACATCGCGCTCGAGCTCGTCACCGACCCGGTCATCCTCTTCCTCGACGAGCCGACCTCGGGCCTCGCCGCCGACGACACGACCGCGCTGATCACCCTGCTGCACGACCTCACGAAGGCCACCGGCAAGACGATCATCATGACGATCCACCAGCCGGCGAAGGACGAGTTCGAGAAGTTCAGCCACACGCTCATCCTCGGCTACGGCGGCATCCCGATGTTCTTCGGGCCGACCCAGCCCGACGCGTACCGCTTCTTCGGCAGCTGGAAGGAGCGGCACGGCCAGCCCAACGACGTCGACAACCCGCGCGACATGTTCGAGATGCTCGCCTTCCGCGAGCGGCCCATCTTCGACCAGCTCCGCGCGCGGGACCCGAACGCGTCGCGCGGCGAGGCCAGGCGGCTCGCGGCCATCGAGTGGCGCAAGGAATTCTTCAGCGACGCCAACCCGACGTACCGGCGGATGTACTCCGGCCGGCGGGAGATCGGCACCGGGCAGGGGCAGCGCGGCATCCCGGCCGGCCGCGCCACGACCAAGGGGCAGCTCGGCCTGCTCCTGTCGCGCTACTTCAAGGTGAAGAAGCGCGACCTCGGCGGCACCCTGATCATGCTCCTCCAGGCCCCGATCATCGGCATCCTCCTCGCGATCGTCTTCGGCGGGCAGGAGAAGGCGATCCCGGCGTGGTGCCTCGGCGCCCTCCAGGAGCTCGGCCGCCGCGCGGGCGGCGCGGATCAGAGCACCGACGTCATCAAGGGCATGGAGGTCACCACCGACCACACCGCGGCGATCTTCTTCCTCGTCGTCGCCGCGGTCTGGTTCGGGACCTCGAACGCGGCGCGCGAGATCGTCAGCGAGCGGGCCATCTACCTCCGCGAGCGCATGGTCAACCTGGGGCTCGTCAACTACGTGCTCTCCAAGTACCTGCTGCTCGCCGGGTTCTGCCTCGTCCAGTGCAGCATCCTGCTCGCGATCGTGTTCTTCACCCTCGGCTTCCACGGCGGGATGCAGGCGTTCGCCATGCAGCTCGCCGCGCTGACCGCCACCTCGCTCAGCGCCGTCGCGATGGGGCTCCTCCTCTCCACGGTGGTCGCCTCGTCCGAGGCGGCCATGGCGCTCACGCCGATCGCGCTCATCCCCCAGGTCGTCCTCGGCGGGCTCATGGTGCCGATGACGACCGTGCCGCACCTCCGGCCGCTCATGTACATCATCCCGGCGCGCTGGGGCTTCGAGGGCGCGATCGCGCCCGAGCGCCTCGCGACCGCGGAGTCCTCGGCCTGGGTCATCGATCTGCACCGCACCGACACGAGCTCCGCGGACTTCATCGAGGGCGGCAAGTTCAAGTGCGCCATCGCGCAGATGGCCGCCGACAACTACGCGGGCGCGTGGGGCTTCACCACGTACGATCAGACCTGGATGCCCTACGCGGTGCTCTCCGGGATGACCCTCGTCCTCCTCGTCACGCTCTGCGTGGTGCTCAAGCGGCGCGACCCGGTGTGACCTCGTGATGACGCAGGAGCCCGCCTCCGCCCTCACCGATGTCGGCCCCCTCCCGCACCCGCGAGGCCACCGCGGGCCGGGCGCCGCGGCGCTCCTCTCGCTCGTGCTCGCCGCGCTCTCGCCCTCCGCGGCGCGCGCGCAGCAGCAGGAGCAAGGTCGGCAGGAGCCGCAGGCGCCCGCGGGCCCGACGAGCGTGCCCCGGGGCCAAGGCGGAGCGATCGTCACGCCCCCTGCCCCAACGGCCGCGCCGGCGGGCCGAGCGACGCCGCCGCGGGCGCTCAACTACACGGCCCCGGCGTACCCGCCGGAGGCCGAGAGGCAGGGGCTCGAAGGGTCGGTGACCCTGCAGCTCGACATCGATCGCAACGGGCGCGTGAAGCAGGCGGTCGTCGTCGAGAGCGCGGGGCACGGGTTCGACGAGTCGGCGGTGGCCGCGGCCCAGCAGCTCGAGTTCGAGCCGGCCCGCCGCGCCGATGGCACCCCCGCTGCGGCGCGCATCCTGTACCGCTACTCGTTCACCCTGAAGACAGCCGCGCCGCCGCCCGCCGCCGGCGAGCCGGCGAGGCCCGCCGAGAACCTCCGCGGCACCGTGCTCGCCAGCGGCGGCGACGTCCCGCTCGCCGGCGCCACCGTCTCGGTCGCGCGCGTCGCCGGCGCGCGCGCCGCCGGCGACGCCGCGGCGCCGGAGCTCACGACCGACGAGGGCGGCGCCTTCGTCTTCGTCGATCTGCCGCCGGGGCGCTACAAGGTCACCGTCGCCGCGCCCGGCTTCGAGCCGCTCTCCGTCGAGGAGGAGATCTCCGCGGGCGAGCAGATCGAGGTGAAGTACCGGCTCCTGCCCCGCGGCGAGGGCCTCGAGGTCACGGTCCGCGGCGACAGGCCGCCGCGCGAGGTCACGAAGCGCACGCTCGAGCAGCGCGAGATCAACCGCATCCCCGGCACGAACGGCGACGCGCTGCGCTCGCTCCAGAACCTGCCCGGCGTGGCGCGCCCGCCCACCCTCGCCGGCCTGCTGATCGTGCGCGGCTCCGGCCCGCAGGACACGCAGACCTTCGTCGACGGCACGCAGGTGCCGCTCATCTACCACTTCGGCGGCCTCTCCTCGGTCGTGCCGACCGAGATGCTGGAGAAGATCGACTTCTACCCCGGCAACTTCAGCGCCAAGTACGGCCGCGTGCAGGGCGGCATCGTCGACGTCGCCCTGCGCTCACCCAACGAGGACGGCAAGCTCCACGGCCTCGCGCAGATGGACCTCATCGACGCGCGCGTCCTGCTCGAGGGGCCCGTGCCCTTCCTCGAGAACACGCGCTTCATGGTGGCGGGCCGGCGGAGCTACATCGGCGAGTCGTTCGGCCCGGTGCTCGAGGCCGCGGGCGCGGGGGTGACGCAGGCGCCCGTCTACTACGACTACCAGGTCCTCCTCGAGACCGAGCCGACGCCCTCGTCGCGCCTCCGCCTCACGTTCTTCGGCTCGGACGACGCCCTCGAGGTGCTCCTCAGCGACCCGGTGCCCAACGAGCCGGCCCTCTCGGGCAACGTCGGGCTGCACACCGCGTTTCAGCGCCTGCAGCTCCGCTACGATCACGAGCTCACCGACCGGGACCGGCTCGACGCCGTGCTCGCGATCGCGCGCGACGACGCCGATTTTGGGATCGGGCCGATCTACTTCCAGCTCGATCTCAAGACGCTCTCCGGCCGCCTCGAGTACGTGCGGCGGCTGTCCAAGGGCGCGGTCTTCAACGCGGGGCTCGACGTCTTCGCCGGCCTCTACGCGGTGAACCTCCGCGCCCCCGCGCCGAGCCGCCCCGGCGAGCCGCCGAACCAGCCGTTCTCGACGCGCGCCCTCCAGGAGGTCTCGCGCGACGGCGGCTTCTTCTACCCCGCGGCCTACGCCGAGCTCGAGCTCGCCCCGAGCCCCCGGGCGAAGATCGTCCCGGGGCTGCGCTTCGACTACCAGGACCTGAACGAGCGGGCCACCGTGAGCCCGCGCGTGAACGGGCGCTTCGACGTGGTCCAGGGGTTCCCGCGGACGACGGTGAAGGGCGGCGTCGGGGTGTTCCACCAGCCGCCGCAGTTCCAGGAGGTCATCCCGCCGCTCGGCAACCCGGGCCTGAAGTCGACCCGCGCGCTGCACTACGCGGCCGGCGTCGAGCAGGACATCACCCGGAACATCGAGGCGTCGGCCGAGGGGTTCTACAAGCAGCTCGACGAGCTCATCGTCGGCGTGAATCGACCCGGGTCGATCCAGCTCGACTACCAGAACGTCGGGTCGGGCAGGGTCATCGGGGGCGAGTTCCTGCTCAAGTACAAGCCCGACGATCGCTTCTTCGGCTGGGCCGCCTACACGCTGTCGCGCAGCACGCGGGTGCCCGGGGTCGGCGAGGCGGAGCGGCCCGTTTCGTTCGATCAGACCCACATCCTGACGGTGCTCGGCAGCTACCGCCTGGGCGACGGCTGGGAGTTCGGCGCGCGGTTCCGCCTGGTCTCCGGCAACCTGGTCACCCCCAACGTGTGCAACGTCAACGCGCAGAGCTGCGACCCGTACCGCACCAACGCGCTCTTCTACGCGCCCACCGGGACCTATACGCCGATCCCGTTCTCCGGCCCGAGCAGCGAGCGGCTCCCGCCGTTCCACCAGCTGGATCTGCGCCTCGACAAGTCGTGGAAGTTCAAGAGCTGGCAGCTCTCGGCCTACCTCGACGTGCAGAACGTCTACAACAACGCGAACAGCGAGGCGATTCAGTACAACTACAATTATACCGCCCGACAGTACGTCACAGGGCTGCCCGTGTTGCCGAGCTTCGGGCTGCGAGGAGAGTTCTGAGATGCGATCGACGCGAGCGGTGGGCGGCGCGGTGAGGCGCGCCGGCGCGGATCGCGGGCGCAGGTGGCGGCGCGCGGTGCTCGGGACGCTCGCGCTGGGCGCGCTCACCGCGCCGGCGATCTCGTCCGGGTGCGTCGCGGGCTTCGACCCGCCGAGCCTCGTGAACGGGCTCCGCGTGTTCGCCGTGGTCGCCGACGTCGAGACCCAAGAAGGAGAGCCGGAGAGCTCTTCGTACGCCTCCCCCGGAGCTCAGGTCACCTTCAGGATCCATTACCAGGATGGGCTCGGCGGCCCCGAGGAAGGGTCGCGGCCGGTCTCGGTGTACTGGTTCGGCGGGTGCGAGAACCCGATCGGGGACGACTACTACGGCTGCTATCCGGCGTTCGCCGAGCTCGCCGCGAAGCTCGAGGAGTGGGAGGAGGCGCGGAAGGACGACCCGACGATCCCGATGCCCGATCTCAACGGCGTGCGTCCCGGCTTCGGCGACACGTACACGATCACGATCTCGGACGACATCCTCGAAGGCCGCGAGGCGCCCGCCACGGGGGGCCCGCGGTCCGGGAGCGCCTACGTCTTCTTCGTCGCCTGCACCGGGACGCTCGGCGTCGTGGAGGACCAGGGCACCGGGCGCGCCGGGACCTTCCCCGTCGCCTGCTTCGACGCCGGCGGGCGCCGGCTCGGCCCGGACAGCTTCGTGGCCGGCTACACGCAGATCTACATCTTCGAGGACGGCCGCACGAACGCGAACCCGGAGATGCTGGGGCTCACCCTCGATGGCGAGCCCTTGCCGGAGGACTTCGCCGAGATCCCCAACGTCGATCGCTGCCCCATCGGCCGAGAGGAGCGGCGCGAGGCGGGGTGCAGCGCGGAGGATCCGTTCACCGCGTGCCACGCCTACGAACTCGACGCGATCATCCCCGACAACGTGGCGGAGGACGATCCCGACGCGAAGCAGCAGGACCTGAAGGAGATCGTCTGGGTCGACTACTTCACCGATCTGGGCGACCTCGACCGGGGCATCAAGCTCGTGAGCGACGCGGCCAAGGGGGACCTCGGCGACCACGCCGTGAAGTGGATCCCGCCGGCGGAGCCGGGCATCGCCACGCTCACCGCGGTCCTGCGCGACGCGCGCGGCGGCTCGTCGGTCGTGCAGCGCCTCGTCCGCGTGAAGTGACGGCGGGCGTCGGGGCGTGACGCGCGCGCCGCCGAGGGGACCGCCTCCGTCACCCGCAGCCGGCCTCGAGCTGCGCGAGCAGACCGATGAGCTGCTCGGCGTCGCGCGCTGCGCACAGCACCTCGGCGGCGTTGTGGCTGGCGAGCCGGGCGACCTGGGCGAGCAGCTCGAGGTGCGCGCGGCCGCTCTCGCCGCAGACGAGGACGACGAGCAGCCGGAGCGGGGCGCCGCCCGGCGTGGGCACCGCGAGCGGCTCGGCCAGCGTCACGAGCACCGCCGCCGGGCAGGCGCCCGGGACGATCGCGTGCGGGACCGCGACGCCGTTGCCCAGCGCCGTCGACGACTCACGCTTGCGCGCCATGATCTCCTGGGCGAGCGCGCTCGCCGACAGCGCGCCGCCGGGGGGCGCGAGCCGGGACGCCGCGACGTCGATGACGTCCTCGATGTGCGCGCACGAGAGGTGCAGCACGATGCGCTCGGGCGTGAGCAGCCCGCTGAGGCGCCGCGCGGGCGCCACGCCGAACGGCGCGCTCGCCGCGAACTCGGCGTCGATGAACGCCTTGACCCGCGCGAGCTGCGGGCCGCTGAGGTTGCGGCGCGCGAGCTCGACGAAGAGCGCGTTCGCCGCCGGGACGCGCTCGAGGTAGCGCGAGACGAGCGGCTCGACCTGGTGGCCGAGCTCGAGGAGCACCGCCGGGGGCAGCTCCAGCGCGCCCGCGATCGCCGTGAGCCGGTCGGGCGTGGGGATGGCGTCGTGCCCGTGCTCGACGCGGCTCAGGTACGCGCTGGAGACGCCGATGCGATGCGCGAGCGCGCGCAGGCTGAGGCCCGCCTCGACGCGGAGGAGCCGCAGCGCGGCCCCGAACTCGGCGAGCACGCGCGCCCGCGCGGCGCTGTCAGCGTCGGAGATCGCCGGCATGGGGCTCAGGAGCGATCGGCCTCGGCCGCGAGCGCGGTCGAGAGGAGCTGCGGGGCGGGCGCCGGGGCCGGGGCCGGCACGGCGGCGGGCTCGTAGCACCGCACGACGAGCAGCGAGGTCGGGCACCCCTGGATGACGTGCTCGGCGCGGATGCCGAACCGGCGCTGCGCGAGGCCCCACTCGGTCCCGACGCCGACGAGGACGAGATCGTAGCCGCGCCCCGCCTCCTCGAGGGCCGCGTCCGCGGGTGAGTCGTGCTCGACCACCTTGAGCACCACCCTGGACTTCCGCAGCGCGCCGCCCTCCTCGCCCTCGAACACCTCGTCGACCGCCGCCTGCGCGCCGAGCGCGTCGTCGGACCTGCGCTTCGGCTTGACCACGTGGAGGATGGTGACGTCGGCGCCGACCTGCTGCGCCAGCCGGCGGGCCAGCGCGAGCGCCGCCTTGTCGTGCAACGTGCCGTGGAACGGCACGAGCAGCTTGCGGACCGCGGTGAGCCCGCGATCGATGAGCACGCCGACGTCGGTGCGGGCGCCGCGCATGACCTCGTAGACGGTGCCGCCGAGCACGGTCTGGCTGAGCAGCGGCTTGTGCCACCCGACGAGCACGAGGTCGGCCTGCTTCACGTCGGCGACGTTGCAGATGTCGTGGCTCGGCTTGGGCGAGACGAAGGAGAGCGGCCGGACGTCGGCGCTGAGCTCCTTGGCCCGCGCGAGGAGCGGCGCGAGCGCGGCCGCCCCGTGCCGCTCGGGCCCCTGGTCGAGGTAGAACGAGCCGCGGTCGGTCGGCGGGATGAGGCGCAGGGCGTAGAGGCGCCGCGCCTCGGGGCCGTGGCCGGCGAGCGCGCTCGCGAGCGTCACCATGCCGGGGCCGGAGCGCTCGTAGGAGACGCACATGAGCACGGTGAACACCTCTGCCGCCGTGGGCAGGGGCGTCCGGTCCGGCACGTCGGCGAGCTCCTTGGAGAGCTCCTCCGGCGGGTAGACCCAGCGCAGGAGCGGCGTGGTCATGAAGGTGGTGACGAGCGCCATGAGCACCATCATCGTGAACAGCGTGGGCGAGATGATGCCCAGATCGAGCCCGAGGTTCAGGACGATGAGCTCCATCAGGCCGCGCGTGTTCATGAGGATGCCGAGCGCGCTGGCCTCGCGCCAGCGCAGGCCCGTGAGGCGGGCGGCCACGGCGCTGCCGCCGAACTTGCCGACGCAGGCGACCACGATGATGAAGCCGCACATCAGCCAGCCGTCGGCCGAGTTGAGCAGCCCGATGTGCGTGCGCAGGCCGCTGTAGGCGAAGAACAGCGGGAGCAGGAAGACGACGGCGAAGTCCTCGAGCTTCTCGGCCAGGCTCTGCGCGAAGCCGGTGCCCTTCGGCATGATCGCGCCGAGCATGAAGGCCCCGAACAGCGGGTGGATGCCGATCATCTCGGTCGTCCAGCTCGACACGATGAGCAGGAGGAGCGTGATGGCGACGAGGTCCTGCGAGAGCCCTTCCTTGTTCGCGCCGCGCTCGCCGAGCCGGGCCAGGAAGGGCCGGACCACGAACATCATGCCGCCGATGTAGACGAGGGCAAAGACGGTGGTCCAGACGGCGCCCACGAGCCCGGTGGCACGCGCGATCGAGACGACGAACGCGAGGATGCACCAGGCGGTCACGTCATCGACGGCGGCGCACGTGATCGTGAGGGCGCCGACCTTCGAGCGCAGGAGGCGCCGCTCGGTGAGGATGCGCGCGAGCACCGGGAAGGCCGTGATGCTCATGGCCACGCCCATGAACAGCGTGAACGACATGAACGGGACGGAGGTGTCGGAGAGCCGGGGGTACAGGTAGAGCGCGAGCAGCCCGCCGAGCGCGAACGGCACGACGATGCTCGTGTGGCTGATGATGACCGAGGCGTGGCCTCGCCCGCGCAAGAGCTTCGGGTCGAGCTCCAGCCCGATGAGGAACATGAAAACGATGAGCCCGACCTCGCTCACAAGCTTCAGGAGCGGCAGCGACTCCGAGGCGAACAGGGCCGCCGATGGTTCGGGAAACACCCAGCCGAACAGCGAGGGGCCAAGCAGGATGCCCGCCGTGACCTCGGCGACGACCATCGGCTGCCCCAGCCGGCGGGCCACCATGCCCACGAGGCGCGCGCAGGCGATGATCAGGAAGGCCTGGATGAGGAAGCGGGTCAGCGGGGTGTGAATCAGGCTCTCCATGGGAGCGCTCCCTCCTCGTAAGTGTTAAGTTATCGCTTATCAGCGGCCCATCTCGGCTGTCAAGAATTGAGACGCGCGGCGTCAAACCGCCGGGGCGCGCCGGCGAAGACGCGCCGCCCGGCGCGTCAAGCGTGCCGCGCGGACGGCCGGTCGAGCCTCTCTCGAGCTGTTCGGCGCCGGGCGCCTCTCGCCGGCGGCCGGGCGGGGTGGGGCAGCGCCCTGGCGTGGGCGGCGGCGGCGCTCACCAGTCGGTCGGCATGTAGTCTTTGAGGAACTGGCCGTAGAGGTGCTGGCCGCTCAGGAGCCCGGAGAAGATGGGGTCGCAGATGCGGGCGGCGCCGTCGACGATGTCGAGCGGCGGGTGGAAGCCGTGCTCCTCCAGCTTGCGGGCGGCGAGCGTCGCGGGGTCCTCGTCCGTGACCCACCCGGTATCGACGCTGTTCATGAAGATGCCGTCCTTCGCGTAGTCGGGCGCGGAGGTGCGCGTCATCATGTTGAGCGCGGCTTTCGCCATGTTGGTGTGAGGGTGCCTGTCCGTCTTGTAACGACGGTAGAACTGCCCCTCCATCGCGGAGACGTTGACGATGTGCCTGTCGAACGTCGGGTGTCGCACCATGAGCGGCTTCAGCCGGGAATTCAGCACGAAGGGGGCGACCGCGTTGACGAGCTGGACCTCGAGCAGCTCGACGGTCGGGACCTCGGCGAGGGTCAGCCGCCAGCTGTTCATCGTGCGGAGATCGACCTGCTGGAGATCCGCGTCGTAACGGCCTCTGGGGAAGAGCACGCCGTCGAGGGGCTCGTCGCCGGGGCCGGGGATCTGGGAGAGCAGCGCCGGCTCGCGAAGGCCGGCGGCGGGGTCGCCGCCGGCGACGAGGGGGAGCTCGCCGCGCTCGCGGAGCGCGTCGTAAGCCCGGAGCGACGGCTGCGCGACCTCCGGGAGGGCGTGGACGGGCGCGGTCTCGCCCTCGATGAGGTGACCGTAGAAGCCCGGCGGGCGCCGGACGGTCTGGCAGGCGTTGTTGATGATGAAATCGAGCCGGTCGAGCGTGTGGAGGAGGTGCCGCGTGAAGCGTTCGACGCTCGGCGTGTGGCGGAGATCGAGGCCGTAGATCGAGAGCCGCGAGGCCCAGCCGTCGAAGTCGCGCTCGGACGCGAAGCGGCGGGCGGCGTCGTGCGGGAAGCGGGTCGTGACGATCACCCGCGCGCCGGCGCGGAGCAGCAGGATCGCCGCCTGATAGCCGATCTTGACGCGGGCGCCGGTGACCAGCGCGACGCGGCCGTCGAGCGGGGCCGTCTGGCTGCGCTTGCGGTAGTTGAAGTCGCCGCAGGGGCCGCACATCGCATCGTAGAAGAAGTGCAGCTTGCGGAACTCGACCTTGCAGACATAGCACTTGCGCGGCTTCGCGAGCTCCGGCGCGCCGCGCTCGCCCGGCGGCGCGGGCTCCTCCGCGGGGGGCAGCTCCTGCACGAGGGGCGGCGGCAGCGCGGGGGCGGCGGGCGCGGGGGGCATGGCCAGCGACGGGGCGTCCGGCGTGCGGAACACCGGCTCACGGCGGGCGGCGCGGATGCCGACCGCGTCGAGGAGCGCGGTGTCCGCAGACCGCTGAGCGCGCCGCTCGCTCTTGCGGAACGCCCTGGCGAGCTCGCGCTGCTCGGCGCGCTCGGGGCGCGAGACGCGGCCGGCGGCGAGGAGGAGCCGGCGGCGGTCCTCCGCGCTGATCGAGGCGAGCTGCGCGCGGTCGTCGACAAGGGACTCGAGCACCCGCAGGCAGGCGTCGAGATCGGCAGCGGTGAACGGCCCGCCTGCGCCGGCGGCTTCGCTCTCGGAGCTCATCGAAGCGGCGGTGCATAGCATGCGGGCGCGCAGGCGCGAACCGGCGGCCGAGCGGCCACGGGGGACCGCACCGGCGAGAGCCCGGGCGCGCGGAGGGTCAGCGCTGGTAAGGGCAAGGCTCGCCGCCCTCGCCGGCCTCGACGGGAGCGCCCGTCGCGGCGTCGACGGTGAGCGTGGTCGGGAACTCCTGGCCGCCCGGTCCCCGCGACGCCTCGGCGACCGAGAGGGAGAGGGCGTTGCCGGAGCGCTTGAACGCTCCCTTGCGCTGGACGATGCCCGACCAGACGCACGCCACCTTCGGTGGACAGGGCGAGACGCGATCCTCTGCGGTGAAGCTGCCGCCCTTCGCGAAGGCGAGCACGCGCTCGTATTTGCGGGGGCCGCACGCCGCGGACCTCCACGTGCCGAGCAGCGGGTCGTCGCCGCCGGGCCCCGGGGCCGCGGTCGGCGCCGTCGTGGTCGGCGCCTGCGTCGTCGGTCCTTGCGCGGTCGGCGCCTGCGTCGTCGGCGCCTGCGTCGTCGGTCCTTGCGCGGTCGGCGCCTGCGTCGTCGGCGGCTCGGAGGGCTCCGCGGGCGAGGCCGGTGGATGCGGCTCGGGCGCCGGCTCTCGCGGGCTGTTGACGGTGCACGCAGCGAGCGACGTGAGCAGCGCGGCGAGGGGAAGGATGACCGTTCGCATCATGGCCGCTCATCCCATGGAGGCTCAACCCTCGCAAGCCGGCGACGTGACCTGCACATGACGCCGGACGCGCGACGAGCCCCGGCGAGGCGCGCGCTCCCCCCCTTGCTCGCGCTACCCCAGCAGCGCGAGCAGGTCGTCCCGCGTCAGCGAGACCGCCCTGTCCGCCTCGCCCAGCGCGGCGCCCGCGATCGCGCGCTTCCGATCCTGCAGCGCGAGGATCCCCTCCTCCACCGTGTCCTTCGCGACGAGCCGGTGGACCAGCACAGGGCGGTGCTGCCCGATGCGGTGGGCCCGATCGGCCGCCTGATCCTCGACCGCCGGGTTCCACCAGGGATCGAGCAGGAAGACGTGATCCGCCGCGGTCAGGTTCAGGCCGGTGCCGCCCGCCTTGAGCGAGATGAGCATCACCGGCGGGCCGCCCGGCGACTGGAACGCGTTGACCACCCCGGCGCGGTCGCGCGTCGAGCCGTCCAGGCGGTTCCACGGGATCCCGGCCTCGGTGAGGTGCGGCTCGACGAGGTCGAGCAGCGAGGTCCACTGCGAGAAGACGAGCGCCTTGTGGCCGCCCGCCACGCACTCCTCCAGCGCCGCGAGCAGCCGCATCACCTTGGAGGAAGGCGCGCTCCGCAACGCCGCCGCCGCCGCCGCGTCGGCGGGGCCGGCGCTCGACCCCGGGATCAGCGCCGGGTGGCAGGCCGCCTGGCGCAGGCGGAGCAGCGCCTCCAGCGCCGCCATGACGCTCGCCCCCTGCGCGAGCCGCTCCACCACGTCCTTGCGCGTCGCCGCGCGCACCGCCTCGTAGAGCTCGCGCTCGGGCTCCTCGAGCTCGCAGTAGAGCACCATCTCCGAGCGCGGCGGCAGCTCGGGCGCCACCTCGCGCTTCATGCGCCGCAGCACGAAGGGGCGGATCTTCTGCCGCAGCTCTGCCGCCGCGCCGGCCGCGCCCTCGGCGATCGGCCGGCCGTAGCGCTCCTGGAAGGCGCCGCGCCCGCCGAGCAGGCCGCGGTTCGTGAAGTGGAGCAGGCTCCAGAGCTCCTCGAGCCGGTTCTCGACCGGCGTGCCGCTCAGCGCCACGCGCAGCTCGGCGCGGAGCGCGAACGCCGCCCGCGCCGCCTGGCTGTCGGGGTTCTTGATCGCCTGCGCCTCGTCCAGCACCACGATGTCCCACGCCTGCGCCGCGAGCAGCTCGACGTCGTTGCGGAGCACGGCGTACGTCGTCAGCGTGACGTCGGCCGCGGGATCGAGCGCGCGCCGCGCGCCGTGGTAGATCGCGAACCGGAGGCCGGGGCGGAACCGCCGGATCTCGTCGGCCCAGTTGTGCACGACGCTGCGCGGGCACACGACGAGCGTCCGACCGCGCACCGCGCAGAGCGTCTGCAGCGTCTTGCCGAGCCCCATGTCGTCGGCGAGCACCGCCCCGAGGCCGGCGTCGCGCAGGAACGACAGCCAGTCGACGCCGCGGCGCTGGTAGGGGCGCAGCGTCGCGGTCAGGTCGGCCGGCAGCGGCGCCTCCGGGAGCGACGCGAAGCCGTCGAGCAGCGGCATCAGCTTGTCGAAGCCGGACGGGCGCGGGTACTCGATCTCGTCGCACAGGGCGGCCAGCGCCGGGAGCGCCGCCGGCGGCACCTCCTTGTCGTCGCGCCGCGCCGCGAGCAGGTCGGCGACGCGCGCGCCGTACTTCTCGAGCCACGCCGCGGGCAGCGGCGCCCACCCGCCGCCGAGCAGCGGCACGAGCGGCAGGCCGTCCTGCCACGCCCGGATCACGGCCGCGGCGTCCGCGCGCTTCGGTGGCGCGCCGGCGGCATCGCCCTCCTCGCGCCCCGTCGAGAGCTCGAACTCGACGTCGAAGGCGCGGTCGTCGACGACGAAGCGCGGCACGAGCTCGGCCTTGCCGAAGAGCTCGCCGCGCGCCTCGGCGAAGGCGCGGGCGTCCCACGCCTCGAGGCGCGAGGCGAAGCGGATCGCCTCGGCGCCGTCGAAGTCGACCCGGCGGCCCGGGATGAGGTGCAGCTCGTCGCGCAGCCGGATGAGCAGCACGCGCTCCGCGGCCTCGTCGCGGACGGGCACGGGGCCGGACAGGTGCACGAGCCGGCCGTGCTCGATGCGCGCCTCGGGCGGGTCGCCGTACACGAGGCTGGGCACGACCGACAGCGTGTGATCCTTCTGGCTGAGCTCGAGGAGGATCCGCGGGCGGGAGGCGCCGCCCGCGCGGGGCAGGCGCTGGCTCTGGACGGTGATCGGGACGCGCTTGGTCAGCTCCGGCAGGACCTCGGTCACGAGCTTGCCGAGGTCGCCCCGCGAGAAGACGCGCCGGAGCGGCAGCCGATCGAGCTTCGGGCCGGTGAGGTCCATCTCCCGGAGCAGGTGCAGCGTGCCTCCGCACCGGACGACGCCCGACGCGATCACCTCGCCGATGCGCGGGTCCCGCTCCACGACGAGCGCCACGCCGTCGTCGTGATCGCGCACCGTCGCGCGGGGGCCGATCGCCTCGCTGGAGATGCGGACGGGCGCGCCGTCGAGCTCCACGTCGGCGACGCCGGCCAGCGCGGCAAAGAGCTCGGGCTGGCGATCCGAGGGGAAGTAGCCGTGCTGCTTGGTGCCCACGAGCCGATCGACCGCGAGGTCCTCGTGCGTCGGATAGAGCTCGGGCAACCTCGGCCCCGGCCGCTCGGCCCCCACCGGCGCCCTGACGGCGCGCCCGGCGAGGCTGGCGAGCGAGATCCGGAGCGGCTCCTCGGCGCCGTTCGCGTGGACGATCATCCGCTCGAGGGCGAGCACGAGGCCCTTGCGCCGGAGCCGGTACCGCAGCCGCGCCGCCGGAGAGGGCACGGCCGCGGCGCCGCCCTGCGCGGCCGGCTGGCCGGGCGCGGCTGGCTGGCCTTGCGCCGCCGGCTGGCCTTGCGCCGCCGGCTGGCCCTGCGCCGCCGGTTGCGCGAGCGCGATGACCGCCGCGGCGGCGTGGGCGCAGGGGTCGACCTTCCCGCCGCAGTCGCACGTCCACTCGGCGTCCGCGGGGTAGAGGGTGACGGTGGGCGCGACGGGCTGGCCGGCGGCCTTGACGCGGACCACGAC
Organism: Sorangium sp. So ce1014; assembly: GCF_051521505.1. NCBI lineage: Bacteria > Pseudomonadati > Myxococcota > Polyangiales > Polyangiaceae > Sorangium > Sorangium sp. So ce1014. Next base: position 3,206,354 of record NZ_CP150356.1, on the reverse strand, counting down.
GGAATCGCCGCGGTCCTCCCGGCCGAAGGCGGCGCCCTCGCGGGCGAGCTTCACGCCCTGGGACCAGAGGCCCGGAAGACAGGCTTTTCTGATGGCTTCGAGAAGACCCTGCACAGCGACTCCAGACGCCGACGACCTGCCCTGGCGGAACGCGCGCACGCGCGCTCGCCGGGGACCGGCGCCACTTCTTGAGAATGTACACAGGAAGACGGAGAGGACGGGAAGAGGCTCGGGCGTCTTTTTCCGCCGCCTCGTCTTCCAGATTCCAGGAGCTTGCCCTGCAAGGGCGGGGCGCTGCTGTAGCAGGAATTCGCACTGCGCGTGGCTTGACGCGACGGGCTCTACCGGCGCGTCAGGTGCTCGCGGTAGCGCGTCGTGAGCTCCATCCAGCGCAGGGTGAGGATCGGCTCGCGCTCGAGCCGGTCCTGCCAGCTGCGATCGACGGCCTTCCACAGGTCCCGGTCCGCGATGCCGTGGCGCAGCAGCGCCCGATCGAACGACGACGCCAGCCCGACCGACGACTCGGCGCAGAGGGCCGCGTACTGCTGCAGGCTGAGCGAGGGCAGCGCGCTCCGCTTGCTGGGCACGTCCTGCTCCGAGGCCGGCTCGCGGGCCGCGAGGCCCGACGGCGCGGGCGCGGCCGGCGCCGTGCTGGCCGTGCCGGGCTCGCCGGGCGACCGCCGGAGGGTGACCCCCGACCCCGCGTTGCCGCCGTCGAGCTCGATCAGCTCGGTCTCGTTCGGGGGCTTGATCGAGGGCAGCGGCATGGCCCGCGGCACCGCGACGGGCTCGGCGGCCTCGCCCTCCGAGGGGTAGCCCTTCCCGTTCGACAGGGGGACGATTGCGGACAGCGGCGGCGAGGCCGCGCGCCTCGGGGGTACGGACGACTCGCCCCCCCGGGCGCCCCGCCGCGAGCCGGGGCGCTCGCCGTCGGGCGCCGCGAACGACAGCACCGGGCCGGCGTCGGTGATCTCCATCTGCAGGACGATCTCGCCGTCCTTTCCGCGGACGATCAGCCGATCGCCCGCCACGGCCGCCTCCATCTCGTAGCACCGACCCGACGAGAGCAGGACGATCGCGGACGGGACCGGCGCGCCGCACGCCGCCCCCCGCGAGCCGATTTCTTCCTGAGGACGGGGCGCCGCCTGATGCAGCGCGGGCTCGGTATCCGGTGGATCCCCACTCATCAGGATGCAGAGCCTAACGCAGCAAGCGCGCGCTCCGCGAGCGCTTTCAGCCGCCGCCCGGCAGCGATCGGACGCTAGGCAACGAGGGGGAGCGCGGCTCTCCGCCCGGGAACCGGAAGGCGCGGCGCACCGCGTGCCGGCCACCAACGACGTCGTTGCGTGTGTTTGCGCGTGTTTGCGCGTGTTTGCGCGTGTTTGTGCGAGGTCGCGCGCGGCCGCTGAGAGCTTACGTGATGCGATGAACCTTCATTTCACAAAACGCGTCGCTGCGCCCAGCCACCCCGCGCAGCTGACAAAAACTGCCCACCTTCACGAACACGTAGAATTCGCCAGCCGGCTCCGTAATGCGTCCCGCAGCGTCATTCCTCGCATTACCCGGATCGATTTCGCCTGGAACCTCCGGATCTGTAGTAAGTCGAGGGCTGCGAGCTTCGCCCCAGAAGGAGGTCTCATGAAGAGGACCGATCTCGCGCTTGCGCTGCTGTTCACCGCGTGCCTCGTAGGTTGCGAGATGCTCGGCGGCACGACTCACCAGACGTGCGCGGAACAATGCAGAACGGCGCTCGACCCCGACGCGTGCATAGTGAAATGCGGCACATGCGCCGGCCTGTGTGTCAACCCGGCTCCAGAGGGCTTCGACGGCCCTGCGTTGCTCTGGGTGGGCAGGACGGTGGATGAGCCACAGTGCCCTGCCAACGCCCCGAGCACGGTGTACGTGGGACACAAGAGCCCTGATATCCCCTTCGCGTGCGACCCATGTCGGTGCAGCGAGCCAGCGTGTGCCCTGTCCGACGACCTCAGGACGGCCGCCTCGCTGAGGTGCGATGGAGCGGAGCTGGGGCAGCAGGACGCCCGGGACATCCTGAGCGGCACCTGCGTGGTGCCCAGCGAGGCTCTGGCGAGCGATCGCAAGTCGCTCCTGCTGGGCTCGCCCCGGATGAGCTCGTGCGAGCCCAGCATCGAGCCCCCTCCGGTGCCGCTCCTCGTCTCGCGTTGGTATCGCTCCGGAAAAGCCTGCGCGGGCACCCTCCCGGAAGATACCTGCATCTCTCCGAAGACGTGCGTTCCGGCCGCGGAGGAGGAGCAGCAGCAGAACTTCTCGCAGTGCATCATGCATCTCGGCGAGGGCGAGGTGACCTGCCCGCAGGACTATCCGGAGAATGTCGTCCTCTACAACAGCCTGAGAGACGAGCGCCGCTGCACGCCGTGTGCGTGCGACCCCCCCGAGGGTGGCGCGTGCTCTCTGATACTCCTTTCCTTCCGGGACGAGGCGTGCAGCGAGGTGCTCACCGCCGGCGTGGCGTCGAGCAAGAACGCGGGCTGCCTCACGCCGGTCCCCGGGGTCCAGCCCAAGAGCATGAAGGCGGTCTGGCACGTCAACAACCCCGGCCGCTGCGAGCCGCGAGGCGGGGAGGTGGACGGCGAGATCATCCTCACCGGTCCGACCACGTTTTGCTGCCAGACACGTCCGGACGAGAACAAGTGACGGCTGACCCCCCTCGCCAAGGACGCGTCGTCGGTGCCGCCCCGGGCGCGACCCGGGCTCCCCCTGAACCAGGGTCGGGCACAACCAGACCCGATGGCACGGCGAGAAGATCCTGAGTGCGGGGTTCGACTGACCTGACAAAAATTCTCTCGATAGAGAGAAATAAACAAACCAGAACGCAATGGGTCACCGAGCGATCTGACACGCGCACAAAAGCCTTTACGTGCGCTCCAAAGTCAGTATCTACAGGATCACAACGTGGGAGCGGCGACGTCAGCCCGCCTCCGCCACGCGGCAGAGGTGCACTGTCCCACGGGCGCCGGAGACGTTAGGGAGGGGGGGCACATGTCGGGGTGGTGCGTCCGGATGGGAGGCAGCGGGGTGCTTCGGGTCGAGGTGTTCCCTCCGCGCGATGCGGCACAGATCCCGCCCTAGCCGGGACGCCGATGCTACGCGCCGGTTGCGCCGCCATGGTCGCTGTCTTCCTGGCAACGACCCCGGTGCATGCCGATACGCCTCGGTCTGAATCGCGACGGGAGACGCAGGAGGGAGACGACATGTTGCGAGGCGAGATCTCCGCGTCGCCGCTGCTCGCGGTGGGCCTCCTGCCCGCGCTCGCCGGAGGGGCCTCATTCGCCACGACGTTCCGCTGGCCCAGCCTGTCGATCGCCGTCGAGGCGCGCATGCTCACCGCCCTGACGGATGCCTTTGCGGACGGCGTCGTGGTCCACGCGAGCCTGGCGATGCCGACGCTCGACATCTGCGGCCATCGCGGGGTCCTGTCGGTGTGCGCCGTCTTCGATGCCGGCGAGCTGCAGATCACGAGCGACCCCGGCGTCGGCATTCAGGCACGAAAGCCCTGGGTCAGCTCGATCGGGCTGCGGGCCGCCGGGGACTGGCGCTTCTCCGAGCAGCTGTCGTTGCGCGGGTTCGCCGAGCTGCACACGAACCACAGCCGCCCGTCGCTCTGGGTGAACGGCAGAGAGGTATGGCGGGTCCCACCGCTCTCCGGGGTGATCGGGTTGGGGCTCGTGCTCCCCGTGGACGCCTTCTAGCAGAGACACCCTGGTCGCTCCTCGATGGGGCGCGGCCGATTCGTCGTCGGCACTGGACTGAACGAACGGTCATCACCCGCGATGAGCACCATGTCAGCAGCTTCATCAGGAAACACCGGGGCCAGGGCGGCGACGCCGGGGCGACCGAGGGGCCGGGGGCCCGCGTGGCTCGTCGCGGCGGCCGCGGTCCTGCTCGCGCCCTGGCGCGCCGGCGCCGCGCCGCCCCGCGCCGCGGTGCAGCTCGAGTACCGGCGCGCGCCGGGGACCGAGCGCTGTCCGGACGAGGGGCTCTTGCGCGAGGAGATGGCCAGGCAGCTCGGCTACGACCCGGTGGAGCCCGATGCGGATTTGCAGGCCAAGGCGCTTGTTTTTCGCGGGCCGGGCAGGGAGGTGCACGCCGCCATGGAGCTCCACGACGCCGAGGGCTCCATCACGTGGTCGCGGCACCTTGTCGCCTACAACGACGACTGCAGGGAGCTTGTCATGAACATGGCGCTCTCGCTCCGGGTCGCGCTCGATCCGAGCCTGAACGTGCAGCCCGCGCCCGCCCCGCTCCCCGAGCCCGCGCGTCCGGCCGAGGCTGCGGCCAGCGCGCCCGTGCAGCCCGCGTGGCCCAGGATCAGCGTCGGCCTCGCCGGCGTCGTGGTGTTCGGGAACCTGCCGGACACGACCGCCGGGACGGCGCTCCACGTCGCGCTCCGCTATCCGTCCTTCTCGCTCGGCCTCGAAGGCAACGTCCATTGGCCCAGCACGGCCCAGGTCGACGGGGACAAGCTCGTCTCGACCTGGTTCGCGGCGGCGAACGCGATCCCGTGCTCCCAGATCCGTCGCCTCTTCGCCTGCGCCTTCGTGTCGATCGGGGTCGTGAAGAGCTCCGGCATCCACATCGAGCTCGTCAACACGCCGTCGCTCTGGCTCGCCACGGGGCCGCGCGTCGGCGTCGAGATGCCGCTCTCCGATCGGATCAGCGTGCAGCTCTATGGCGATCTCGTGCTCCGACTCACGGAGCTCCGCATCGAGAGCCTGTCAAGGGTCCTCTGGACCCCGCGGGCGCCCGGCGGGCTCGTCGGTCTCCGGGTGGACGTGAACCTGAGCCCGCGGCGCGATGCGCCCGCGCGGCGCGTTCCCCCTGCTCGGGGCACGGGGGCGCCGCATTGACCAGCTTCGCGACGGCGACGTCGCCGCGCTCGAGGGGGAAAAGAAATGGGGTCACCGTCACGCAAGAGCACGTCCGTGGAGCCATCCCACGCCATCATGCTGAACATCGCCGAGGAACATTTCTCGTTCATCGCCCGCTACCTCGCCCGCCTCGGGGTGCGCGCGCAGGACATCGAGGATGTCGCCCAGGAGGTGCTCGCCGGCGCCTACCGCGCGCTGCCGCGGTTCGATGCGAGCCGGGGCAGCGTGCGGTCCTGGCTCATGGGGATCGCGACCCACCAGGCGTCGAATCATTTCCGGCGGGCTCACCGCCGTCGCGAGCGTCTCCGACCGTTCGACGATCTCGCGGAGCTGCCCGACGCCACCCCCGACTCCGAGCAGCGCGCCATCGCGAGGGACCGGCGCTGCGTGCTCGACCAGCTGCTCGAGGAGCTGCCGATGGAGCGCCGCTGCGTGTTCGTCGCCCACGAGCTCGAGGAGATCGAGATGGCCGAGATCGCCCAGCAGCTCTCGATTCCCCTGAGCACCGCGTGGAGCCGGCACCGGCTCGCCTGGGTCGACCTCGAGGCGGCGAGGCGTCGCTGGCAGGCGCGTCATCGCGGCCGCGGGCTCGCGCTCATCCCCTTCAGCGCCGGCGCGCTCGTCCAGGAGGCGCGCGCGGGTCGCGAGGTCGCGCGCTCGCTGCTCGCGCGGATCTACCGCGCAGCGCGCCGCGCGCTCTCGCCGCAGCGGCTCGCCGGCGGCTCGGCCTCGCGCTCCGGCGCGGCCGGCGCGCTCCACGCCGCCGCGGCCGTCGCGGTCCCGCTGGCCGCCGCCGCCGCGGTCGTCGCGATCGCGCTCGGCGCGCTGCGCGCCGCCTCGTCCCCGGCCTCCGCCGGCGAGCGCGCCGCGACCTCCCCCACCCTGGCCGCCATCGCGGCGCCGCAGGCGCAGTCCGCCGCTGTCGCGCCGCAGGCCTCCGCGCCGCCGCCGTCCGCGGGCGCCGCGCCGCCTCCGCCCGGCGCAACTGCCGCGGCGGACGCTTCACGGGACCGCGGAAGCGCGGGCGCCCCGGGCGCTGTCGTCGGGCTCTCGCCAGCGAGCAGCGCAGCGCTCGCCGGCAGGAAGGCCGCGATCCGTCCGGCCGGCGGCGCTGCCGTGCCCGCCGCGAGGCGGGCCGTTGCATCGAGCGACGAGGAGATCGCCGCGGAGCGCGCCCTCATCGACGGCGCGATCACGGCGTTCTCGAAGGGCCGTTACGCCGAGGCGAACCGCCACCTCATCGAGCACCGGCGGCGTTTCCCTGCGGGCCGCCTCACCGCCGAGAGGAACGCGGCGCTGCGCGCGCTCCGCGCCAGAGCCACAGCCGTTTCAACCTCGCCGGCGCTCCAGCGCGATGCTCCGACGAGAATGAATTGAACCGCCAAGCCGCCAGGCCGCCGAGAAAAGAGATCTCCGGGTCGTCCTGCCGTCCTCGGCGCCATGCCGATTCCCTTCCTCCTGTCCGCCACTCCACATGCGGCCCGGCGCTTCCCGAGCTGCCGAGCTGTGCTCTCCCGTCCATGGCGCTTCGGGGTGCGCACAGGAGATCATTTTTGAGAGGAGGATGGCTTTTTTTGAGATGGGGGATCGGGTCCTCCTAATTAAGCGAGCATGGGACAATTGAACCACACGCTCGCTCCGTCGATGCCGCTGGACAGACAGCGCGCCTTTGTCCGGCTCTTTCGGGGGAAGACCTACGACTCCGTATGGAATTGGCTGAAGCGGCTCGGGGTCCCACGCCGCGACCGGCGCGACATCCTCCAGGATGTCTTCCTCGCCGGATACCAGAGCTTCCCCACCTACGATCCGCTCCGCGCGCGGCCGGAGAGGTGGCTCAACAGGATCACGGTCCACGTGGCCGCCCACTACCGCGACCGGGCACACCACCGGCGCGAGGAGCTCTCCTCCGGCCGGGCCCCGCGGCGCGTCGCCGACGAGCGCCCGAACGCCGAGGAGCAGATCGACGCGGAGCAGACGCGCTCGCTCATCCTGTCGCGGCTCGGGTCGCTGCAGACGGAAGAGCAGCGGATCCTCATCGAGCACGACATCGAGGGCGTGCCGATGGCGACGGTCGCCGAGCAGCACGGGATCCCGCTGTCGACGGCGTACAAGTGGCGCACGCGCGCGATCGCCTCGCTGCGCGCGCTGATCGAGGAGCCCCGCGCCGAGCACAAGCGAAAGCGACCGCCGCGACCGGCGGGGAGCGACGCCGGGGAGCCCGCCCCGCGGCCGGCGAAGGCCGCACGGCCGGCGAAGACCGCGCGACGGGGGACGGCCGAGCGAGCCGCCCGCGCGACCGCCGCGAGCACGAAGCAGCCGTCGGTTCCCTGCCGCATTCCCCCGCGCAGCGCCCTGCTCCCCCGGCGCTCGGACGCCGAGCAGGCGCGCCCGCCCGCGAGCGCATGAGCCGCGAAGGCCGCCGGCGCCGCCGGAGGCGCGCCCGCGCCGGCCCGCAACCGCGCGCCCCGGACGCCCCTGCCGCGCTCGAGCACCCGCGAGACAAATCTTCAAGCCGATCGGAATTGTTCGGTGCCGATCAGTCCCGGTCAGCACCGGCCGGCACCGAATTGATCGGAACGGACCGGAGCCGATCCGGACCGAGAAAGCGCTTCCGTCCCACGCGTGGGTAGTCGGGGCATATCGCATCGCGCTATGCTGGAACCTCAACGATGTACTACTCGACCGACGACCTTCGTATTGCAGGGCTCAGGCCCCTGATCCCCCCCGCGATCCTCATCGAAGAGATCCCCGTCAGCCCCGCCGCTTCCGAGACGGTGGCGTTCACGCGCAGGGCCGCCGAGCGCGTGATCTCGGGCGAGGACGACCGGATCATCGTGGTGGTGGGCCCTTGCTCCATCCATGACCCCAAGGCCGCCCTGGAGTACGCGGCGCGGCTCCGCGAGGCGCGCGACCGGCTGAGCGACGACCTTGTCGTGATCATGCGCGTGTACTTCGAGAAGCCGCGCACCACGGTCGGCTGGAAGGGGCTGATCAACGACCCCGACCTCGACGGGAGCTTCTCGATCAACAAGGGGCTCCGCGTCGCCCGAGGGCTGCTCCGCGACATCGCCGAGCTCGACCTCGCGAGCGCGACCGAGTTCCTTGACACGATCTCGCCGCAGTTCATCGCCGATTTCATCTCCTGGGGCGCGATCGGCGCGCGCACGACGGAGAGCCAGGTCCACCGCGAGCTCGCCTCCGGCCTCTCCTGCCCCGTGGGCTTCAAGAACAGCACGGAGGGCGACGTCCAGATCGCGGTCGACGCCGTGCGGGCCGCGCGCGAGGCGCACCATTTCCTGTCCGTCACGAAGCAGGGCATCTCGGCGATCGTGGCGACGCGCGGCAACCCGGCGTGCCACGTGATCCTGCGCGGCTCGCAGCGCGGGCCCAACTACGCGCCCGAGCACGTCCGCGATGCGGCCGAACGCCTGACCAAGGCGGGCCTGCCGCACCGGCTGATGGTCGACTGCAGCCACGGCAACAGCCAGAAGGACCCGGCCCGCCAGCGGATCGTGGCCGAGAGCCTGGCCGACCAGCTGCGCTCCGGCTCGCGCGACCTCCTCGGCGTCATGATCGAGAGCCACCTCGTCGGCGGCCGGCAGGACCTCGCGCCGGGCAAGCTCCCCACCTACGGCCAGAGCATCACCGACGCCTGCCTCGGCTGGAACGACACGTTGCCGGTCCTCGAGCTCCTCGCACAGGGGGTGCGGGACCGGCGGGCCAGCAAGGCGGCGTGACCCCGCCGCGCCCAGCGCCGCCCGGCGCGCGCGCTTGTTCCTCTCAAATAATTCCATCTTGAGCGCAATTTTCGGCTAGCGGCGCGGCTCCGGCTGTCCGCCGGGCCGCGTCCGCTGCGCGCTCCGCGCCGCTGCCGCGCCGGCGGGCGACGCGCTATGTCCCCGGAGCCCCTCGGAGGGAGACGTCATCCTCTCGGAAATCCTCATCATCCTGGCCCTCGTGCTCGTGAACGGCTTCTTTTCGGGCGCCGAGATCGCGGTGGTCACGATCCGCAAGACGCGGCTCGACCAGCTCGTGCAGTCGGGGAGCGCCCGTGCGCGCGCGGTGAAGCGCCTGCGGGGCAACCCGGAGCGCTTCCTCGCCACCGTGCAGATCGGCATCACCATCGTCGGCGCGACCGCGAGCGCCTTCGGCGGGTCGACCCTGGCGAAGGACCTCGCGCCGGTGCTCCGCGCCGTGCCGTGGATCGGGGACGCGGCCGACGAGCTCGCGCTCGCCGCGGTGGTCGCGCTCGTCTCCTTCCTCTCGCTCGTCCTCGGCGAGCTCGTCCCGAAGTCGCTCGCGCTCCGCAGCGCCGAGCGGTACGCGCTGCTCGTCGGCGCGCCGCTCCGCGGGCTGTCGTCGCTCGCCCGCCCGCTCGTGTGGCTGCTCACGGCGAGCTCGAACCTGGTGCTGAGGCTCTTCGGCGATCGAACGAACTTCGTCGAGGCGCGCATCTCGCCCGAGGAGATCCAGCAGATCGTCGACGACGCCGCCGAGGCGGGCTCGGTCGACAAGCGCGCCGGCGAGATCGCCTCCCGCGCCCTCGATTTCGCCGGGCTCACCGCGCTCCAGGTGATGCTCCCCCGCCTCCGCGTCGTGGCGCTCCCGCGCGAGACGACCGCCGAGGAGGCCCGGCGCATCGTGCTGGAGCACGGCCACACGCGGATGCCGGTCTACGAGGGATCGAACGACAACGTGATCGGCTACGTCACGATGCCGGAGCTGCTCGCGCTCCTCTGGGGCGACGGGGAGTTCTCGCTGGAGAGCATCCTGCGCCCGGCCTATTTCGTCGTCGCGTCGATCCCGGCGGTCGACCTCCTCGCCGAGATGAAGCGGCGCCGGCTCCAGCTCGCCGTCGTCGTGGACGAGCAAGGCGGCATGATCGGCATCGTCACGATGGAGGACCTCGTCGAGGAGCTCGTCGGCGAGATCTTCGCCGAGAACGAGGCGCACCCGCCCCCCGCCGAGACGATCCGGCGCGAGCCGGACGGGTCGGCGCTCGTGCCCGGCGACATGCCGGTCCACGACCTCAACCGGCAGCTCGAGATCGAGCTGCCGGACGACGTGCGCTGGTCCACGGTCGCGGGCCTCTGCATGGGGCTCGCCCGGCGCATCCCCGCGCCCGGCGACGTCCTCAGGACCCCGGGCGGGGTAGAGCTCCACATCGTCGACGCGAGCCCCCGGCAGATCCGCACGGTGCGGGTCCGCATCCCGCCCCCGGCGCCGGTCGAGCCCGAGGACGAGGAGCTGCGCGGCGCGGGCTGAGCGAGCGCGGCCCGCCTTGCTCGGGCGCGCTCTCCCGCTCGATGTTCCCGCGCAAACACCTCGCCTCGAATGCCCGGTGCGAAATGCCCCGCTGCGGCGAGGCGCCGCGGAGACACGCCGCTCGCCCGGCCCGCCGCCGCCGTGAAACCCGGTACGCGCATTGCTTCGCAGGTCCAAGGATCGTCGAGCAGGCATCGAGAGATCTCATGACCAAGCGACCCGGCCGCACCGCCAGGCGCGCGCGGTCGTCGGCTTCTCCCGCGCAGTGACGCGCCGCTCGCGCGCATCCAGCAGGAGCCAGACACCATGAAGTGGTCATTCAGGGTCGCCCGGGTCGCCGGTATCGACGTCAACGTGCACGCGACCTTCGGCCTCATCGTCGCCGTCGGGGCGCTCCAGTGGAGCGACCGCCACGGCGCCCGGGGTGCGCTGTTCGGCGCCGCGCTGATGCTGGCGCTCTTCGCCTGCGTGGCCCTGCACGAGCTCGGTCACAGCCTCGTGGCCAGGCGCTTCGGGCTGACCGTGCGCGAGATCCTGCTCCTCCCCATCGGCGGCGTCGCGATGTTCGCGGGTCGCCCGCGGAAGCCGCTCCACGAGCTGCTCATCGCGCTCGCCGGCCCCGCCGTGAACGTCGTCCTCGCCGCCGTCCTCCTGGTCGTGACCGGCGCGCTCGGCGTCCTCTCGGAGCTCCCCTCGCTCGGGGCGGGGGCGAGCCCCTCGCTGCAGACGGCGCTCCTCTGGCTCCTCGGCGCCAACGTGGCGCTTGCGGTCTTCAACATGATCCCGGCGCTGCCCCTCGACGGCGGGCGCGTGCTCCGGGCGGGCCTCTCGATGGCCATCGGCCCCGCGCGCGCGACGGCCGCGGCCGCCGCGATCGGGCAGGTCCTCGCCGTCGCCCTGTTCGCCGTCGCCGTGCTCTCGGGCCACCTCGTGCTCGCCTTCATCTCGGTGCTCGTGTTCTTCGGCGCCACCCAGGAGCGGGCCACGGAGCGCGCGAGGTCGATCCTCGGCGGCGTCTCCGTCGGGCGGGCCTACAACCGCCGGGCGATCGCGCTGTCGCCCTGCGACCGCGTGAGCGACGCCGCCGAGCACATCCTCACGACGTACCAGACCGACTTCGCCGTCCTGCTCGAGGGGCAGCCGATCGGCGCCCTGACGCGGGCCGACGTGGTCCGCGCGCTCGGCGAGGGCGCGGGCAACGCCTATGTCGCCGGGGTCATGCGGCGCGACGTCGCCCGCGTGAGCGCGGACCGCTCGCTCGACGAGGTCATGCACCTCATGTCCGAGAAGAGCACCCCTGTGGTCGCGGTGTACGACGGTGAACGATACCTGGGTCTCATCAGCCAGGACGACATCGCCGAGGCGCTCACGCTGCTGCAATTCCTGCCGGCCTCGCGCCTGGGCGGCGCCGCGTCGCCGGCAGCGCCGCGCACGCAATTTACGTGACGCCCTGACGCCGCGACGCCGCGACGCCGTGACGCCGTGACGCCGGCCTGAGGCGAGCGAGGCCGTCGCGACGCGGCGCGCGCCGGCGAGATCCGCGCGCGGGATGAGGCTGCAAGCATTGACAGCCTGGAAGGCCATCAGCGTATCCTCCCCGCTAGCTCCTCGTTCGACCCCCCGTCGCCGGCATCTCTGCCGAGGGAAGGCTCATGAAAAAGGTCAAATCGCGCTTCAGGCTCGCGCCGACGTACACCCTGCTCTGGCTCGTCGCGGCGGCGCTCGCCTCCGTGGCGTCGTGCTCGGACGGCGGCCCTTCCACGGCCCAGTGCGTCGCTCCGGAGACGGAGTGCGACGGCATCTGCATCAACACGAGCACAAGCTCGAGCCACTGCGGCGCGTGCGGCACGGTGTGCGCGAGCGGGCAGACCTGCAGCGCGGGCGCGTGCGTCTCGGCGTGCGAGGGCGGCCAGACGGCGTGCGGCGACGCCTGCGTCGACCTCGCGAACGACGAGGCGCACTGCGGCAGCTGTAGCGAGGCCTGCGCGGAGGGGCAGACCTGCCAGGACGGCGCCTGCCAGGCGGACGGATGCGCCGGGGGGCGCACCGACTGCGACGGCGAGTGCGTCAACACCGCGTCCGACCCGGAGAACTGCGGCGCGTGCGGCGCCACGTGCGAGGAGGGGGAGTCCTGCGAGGCCGGCGCCTGCCAGGCCGGCGGGTGCTCCGACGGGCTCACCGACTGCGGCGGGGCCTGCGTCGACGTCGGCAGCAGCGAGTCGCACTGCGGCACCTGCGGGACCGAGTGCAACGACGACCAGACGTGCGTGGACGGCGCGTGCCAGGGCGGCTGCGGCTCCGGGCTCACGACCTGCGGCGACGCCTGCGTCGACGTCCAGACCGACACCGACAACTGCGGCGCCTGCGGGACCGAGTGCAACGCCACGCAGGTCTGCCAGGCCGGGATGTGCGCGTGCACGGTGGGCCCGGGCCATGACCTCGGCGACGCCGTGCCGCAGTTCGTGAACGCCACGACGGCCGGCCTGCCGAACTCGTACGCCCCCTCGTGCGTGTCCGCGAGCTCGAGCGAGCGCATCTATTCGTTCACCGCCGCGACCGCGGGCGTCTACTCCTTCGACACGAGCAACTCCGGTTACCAGGTCGTCCTCGCCCTGCTCGACGCCACGGGCTGCTCCGAGCTCGCCTGCAACGCCGACCCGAGCGCGATCGTCACGGCCGACCTGGCCATGGGCCAGACCGTCTACATCGTGGTCGACGGCGCGGACGGCCAGGCGGGCACGTTCGAGCTGCACGTGACGCGGGCGAGCGCGCCGAGCTGCCCGGCGGGCACGCTCGCCCCCTCGGTGCCGCAGACGATCACCGGCAGCACGGTCGGCCGGCCCAACAGCGTGCGGCCGACCGCGTCCACGTGGTGCCGCGACGCGAGCGCGCCCGACGCGGGGTACGCGTTCACGGCGCCCGTCTCCGGCGACTACGTCTTCGATACGTACGGGTCCGCGTTCGACACGGTGCTCCACGTGCGCGACGCCACGTGCCGGGGGACGCAGCTCGCGTGCAGCGACGACACGGTGGTCGAGCAGTCCGAGGTCACGGTGACGCTCACCGCGGGCCAGACGGTCGTGATCGTGGTGGACGGGTCAAAGGACGCCAACTCGGGCGCGTTCACGCTCAACGTCCAGCGGGCCGTCCCGCCGCCGGTGTGCGACGGCTCGGGCGAGTGCGGGGATGGGAGCTCGGGGTGCGTCCGGTGCGCGGTCGAGGGCAACTGCGCCGACGAGATCGCGGCCTGCACCGACACCCTCGAGTGCATCCAATTCGTGGACTGCCTTGTCACGTGCGGCACGGCCGCCTGCAAGGCGGCCTGCATCGAGGCAGACCCGGCCAGCGCCGCGCTGTACGACACGTACACCGCATGCATCTTCTGCTCCGAGTGCCCGAACGACTGCAGCGGCGAGGTCGTCACCTGCCCGTGAGCGGCGGCGCGAAATAGAACGATCTCGGTGGCCGTGGTAGGAGCGCGTCGATGCGGCGCATCCTCCTCCACGGCCATTTCTGGACGATCGCTCCGTGGCTCAAGCATCAGCTGCGGGCCCCGCCGCTCCCCCCGTCTTCCCCCGTCTCGGTGCACGTCGACGAATCGCCTGCCGGGCCCGTCCGGTTGCTCGGCAGGGTGCGCCACCGGGAAGGCGCGACCTCGATCCTCGTCGTCGTGCACGGCCTCGGCGGCACGCTGGAGAGCCACTACGTGGTCGAGGCCGCTGCGCAGGCCGAGCGCGCCGGCCTCGCGTGCCTGCGCATCAACCTGCGCGGCGCGGGGGGCGACGGGGCCGATCTCTACCACGCCGGCCTGTTCTCGGATCTGCACGCCGCCGTCGCGTCGCCCGAGCTCGAGCGGTACGAGCGCGTGCTCCTCCTCGGCTACTCGCTCGGCGGGCACATCGCGCTCCGGTATGCCGCGTCCGGCGCGCTCGACGCGCGCGTGCGCGCCGTGGCCGCCATCTGTCCGCCGCTCGATCTCGAGCAGGCCGTCGCGGCGATCGACCAGCCGGAGCGGTGGATGTACCGCTGGCATGTGCTGTCGGCGCTGAAGGCGATGTACAGCGCCGTCGCGTCCCGCCGCGCCATGCCCCTGCCCGTCGGGGAGGCGCTCGCGATCCGCACGATCCGCGAATGGGATCGGCGCATCATGACGCCGCGGTTCGGTTACCGGAGCGCGGAGGCGTATTATGCGATCGAGAGCGTCGCCCCGCGCCTCCGCGACCTCGCCGTTCCGTCGCTGATCGTCGCGACGGAGGCCGACCCGATGGTGCCGCTCGACACGGTGCGACCGGCGATCGAGGCCTACCCGCGCTCACCGCTGCTCGACGTCCAGTGGCTCCGGTTCGGCGGGCACGTGGGCTTCCCGCAGACGCTGAGCCTCGGGTTCGGGGCCGCGCCGGGCCTCGAGGCCCAGGTCATCCACTGGCTGGAGAGCCACTGACGCGCGAGCGCGCGTCCCGCCGCGCCGCGCCGCGCCACGCCGCCGCGCGCGGCGACCGCGTCACGCCGGCGGCGCGACGGGCTTCAGCGCATACACGTCGACGTCCACGCCCGGGCTGTAGAGCACGTGCGGGGCCCCCTGGGGGGCGGGCAAGCCGGCCGCGGCCACGACGCTCTCCTCGACGTGGCTCACCTCGGCCCGGTGGAGCGGATAGGGCGCGTGATGCACCTGCCCGACCTTGAGCGCGCCCCGGCCCGCGGCGAACAGCAGGTAACGCTCTACAAGAAAGTGCTCGAACGTCCCCGGCGCCGCCGCGCCCCCGTCGATCGCCGCGCCGACGCGATAGCGCGCCTCGAAGCGCGCGGGCACCGGGCCGGGCCAGCGCCGCTCGCTGCGATAATGGACCTCGCCGTCCCTCGATTCGAGCGCCATCGAGGCGTGGTGATAGGGCAGGTGCCAGCCGGCGCGGGCCACGAGGACCGCGAGGGCCTTGGCCGCGTCCAGGCTGAAGAACCACACGCCCGGGTCGCGCCCCTCCCGGTGCACGTAGGTGCGGACGTTGAGCTCGTGGAAGTTCGAGATCCCCGGCACGCTCGGCGACCACCAGGGGCTGACGTCGCGCATGGTGAAGGCGACGACGCCGACGTAGGCCCTGCCCTCGAACGTGTCGATCTCGAGCGCCGGCGGCACGACGACGCGGAGCGCGTCGACCGGCGTCTCCCAGTGGAGGAAGAGCAGATCCCTCCAGCGCTGGAAGCCCGCCGGGCGGCCAGCTGGGCGGAGCGTGGGGGCGAGTCGGTCCATGGCGCTCGCAGCGTAGGACAGCGCCGCGGAAAGATCTCCTCTCGCGGCGGGCGATGGCCTGGGGATATCCTGCACCCGGAAGCCGACGGGAAGCCGACGGGAAGCGGACGAAGAGCGGACGAAGACGGAGCGGAGGCAGGATGAAGAAGCTCATCAATGCGCCGGACGATCTGGTCGGCGAGGCGCTCGAGGGCATGGCGCTGGCCCACGCCGAGCTCCTCCGGGTGAACGCCGCGCCGCTCTTCGTCACGCGCGCGGAGGCGAAGGGCAAGGGCAAGGTCGCCCTCCTCTCGGGCGGGGGCAGCGGTCACGAGCCGCTGCACGCCGGGTTCGTCGGGCGCGGCATGCTCGACGCCGCCTGCCCCGGCGCCGTGTTCACGAGCCCGACGCCCGACCCGATCTTCGAGGCGACGCGGGCCGTCGACGCCGGCGCCGGCGTGCTCCACATCATCAAGAACTACACCGGCGACGTCATGAACTTCGAGATGGCCGCCGAGCTCGCGCGCGAGGCCGGGCTCCAGGTCGAGGGCGTGATCGTGAACGACGACGTGGCGGTCGAGGACAGCCTCTACACGGCCGGACGGCGCGGCGTCGGGACCACCGTCCTCGCCGAGAAGATCTGCGGCGGCGCCGCCGAGGCCGGTCGCCCGCTCGGCGAGGTGGCGGCGCTGTGCCGGCGGGTGAACGCGCACGGCCGCAGCATGGGGATCGCGCTCTCCGCATGCACGGTGCCGCACGCCGGCAAGCCCTCGTTCGAGCTCGGCCCGGGCGAGATGGAGGTCGGCATCGGCATCCACGGCGAGCCCGGCCGGCGGCGGGCCCCGCTGGAGCCGGCGGACCGCGTGGCCGAGATCCTGATGCAGCCGATCCTCGACGACCTGCCGTTCAAGCCGGGCGACGACGTGCTCCTGTTCGTCAACGGCATGGGCGGGACGCCGCTCATCGAGCTCTACGTCGTTTACCGCAAGGCCCACGCGATCGCGCGCGAGCGCGGCCTCACGGTCGCGCGCAGCCTCGTCGGGTCGTACATCACGTCGCTGGAGATGGCCGGCGTGTCGGCGACCGTCCTCCGGCTCGACGAGGAGATGGTCCGCTGGTGGGACGCGCCGGTGCACACGCCGGCGCTCCGCTGGGGGGCCTGAGCCATGCAGACCCTGAGCGGCGAGCACATCGCGGCCTGGATCGAGAGCGCGGCCGAGGTCATGGAGCGCGAGAAGATGTTCCTGACCGAGCTCGACGCGCCGATCGGCGACAGCGACCACGGGACCAACATGGCGCGCGGCTTCGCGGCGGTGCGCGCCCGGCTCGGCGGCCTCGATCGCGGCGACGTCGGCGCGATCCTCAGGGAGGTCGGGATGACGTTGCTGTCGACCGTCGGCGGGGCGAGCGGGCCGCTCTACGGCACGCTGTTCCGCGACGCGGGCCAGAGGGCGGCCGGCGCCGCGGCGCTCGACCTCGCGGCCCTGGCGGGCTGCCTCGAGGCGGGCCTCGACGGCGTGAAGCGCCGGGGCAAGGCGTCGCCCGGCGACAAGACCATGGTCGACGCGCTCGGCCCTGCGGTCGACGCGCTCAAGGCCGCGCTGAGCGCGCCGGGCGCGGCGGACGGGCCGCTCGGGGACGCGCTCGGCCGCGCCGCCGAGGCGGCGCGGGCCGGGGCCGAGGCGACCGTGCCGCTCGTCGCCCGCAAGGGCCGGGCGAGCTACCTCGGCGAGCGGAGCGCTGGGCACCAGGACCCCGGCGCCACGTCGTGCTGGCTCTTGCTGCGGAGCCTGGCCGCGACGGCAGGCGCATGAGCGGGGCGGCGGGCCGCGTCGGGCTCGTCCTGGTCTCGCACAGCCGCGCGCTCGCCGAGGCCACCGAGACGCTGGCGCGCCAGATGACCGGCGAGTCGGTCGCCATCGCGTGCGCGGCGGGCACGGGCGACGGCGGCGCCGAGCTCGGCACCGACGCGACCGCCATCGCCGCCGCGATCGAGCGCGTCTGCGGGCCGGCCGGCGCCGTCGTGCTGATGGACCTCGGCAGCGCGATCCTGAGCGCCGAGACGGCGCTCGAGCTCGTCGACCCGGAGCTCGGCTCGCGCACGCGCCTCACCGGCGGGCCGATCGTGGAAGGCGCGGTCGCCGCCGCCGTGCGGGCGGCGGCGGGCGGCACGCTCGATCAGGTCGCCGCCGACGCGCGGCAGGCGCTCGAGCCGAAGGCCGCGCAGCTCGGCGAGGCCGAGGGCGCCGCGACCGTGACGGCGGCAGCTGCGACCGCCGCCGTCGCTCCGGCCGTGACGGCCGACGTCGCGATCGCCGATCCGAGCGGCCTGCACGCCCGCCCGGCCGCGCAGCTCATCGCGCGCGCGGCGAAGCTCGACGCGGCGATCACCCTGGAGAACGTGACCGCCGGCCGCGGCCCGGTGGCGACCTCGAGCCTGATCGCGCTCGCCTCGCTCGGGGTGCGCCGCGGCGACGTGCTGCGCGTGCGCGCGACCGGGCGGCAGGCGGCCGAAGCGGTAGAGGCGCTGGCGGCGCTCGTGCGGCGCGAGGCGCCGGCGGGCGCGGCGGCGGCGTCCGCGGCCTCCGGCCTCGCCATCCCCGTCGCGCCGGGCGTCGCGCTCGGGCCCCTCGTGCGGCTCGTGCGGTCGACCCCGGAGGTCCCCGAGACCACGGTCGACGATCCCGCGGCCGAGGCCGAGCGGCTGCGGCGGGCGCTCGAGATCGCGGCGCAGGACCTCGGCAGCGCGCTCCGCGGCAGCGACATCCTCGACGCGCACCAGGCGCTGCTCTGCGACCCGGCCCTCGTCGGCGCGGCCCTCACGCGCATCGAGCGGGAGCGCCGCAACGCCGCCTGGGCCTTCCGTCTGGCCATCGAGGCCGCGGCCGCGATCTACCGGCAGCTCGACGACCCCTACCTGCGGGCGCGCGAGGCGGACGTGCACGACGTGGGCGACGCGGTGGTGCGCGCCCTGCTCGGCGGCGCCGCGGCCACGGTGCCCGACGGGCCGCCGGCGATCGTCGTGGCCGACGACCTCACGCCGTCGGAGGCCGCGCGGCTCGACGCGGCGCGCGTGCTCGGGGTCATCGACCGGCGCGGCGGTCCCACGTCGCACGCCGCCATCCTGCTGCGCGGCGCCGGCATCCCCGCGGTCGCGGGGGCGGCGGCGCTGGTGCCCGAGGCCGGCGGCGCGCGCGCCGGCCTGGATGGCGCGACCGGCGAGGTGTGGCTCGACCCCGATCCCGGGACCACGGTCGAGATCGAGCGGCGGCAGGCGGCCCTCCGGGCGTCGCGGCGGCCTCCGGGCGCCCGCGACGGCCGCGTGCGCCTCGCCTGCGGTCGCGAGGTCGAGCTGTGGGCGAACGTGGCCGGCCCCTCGGACGCGCGCGCCGCGCGCGAGGCCGGGGCCCTCGGCATCGGGCTGCTGCGCACCGAGATGCCGTTCCTGGGGCGCGTGGACGAGCCCGACGAGGACGAGCAGGCGGAGCGGCTCGCGGAGATCTTCGCGGTGTTCGCCGGCGCGCCGATCGTGGTCCGCACGCTCGACGCGGGCGGCGACAAGGCGCTGCCCTACCTCGAGCTCGACGCCGAGGCGAACCCCAGCCTGGGCGTCCGCGGCGTCCGCCTCTCCCTCGCGCGGCCGGCGCTGCTCGAGGCGCAGCTCCGCGCGATCCTCGTCGCCGGGCGCGGCCACGACGTCCGCGTCCTGGTCCCGATGGTCTCGACCGCCGCGGAGGTGGGCGCGGTGCGCGCCGCGCTGGAGCGCGCGCACGAGGCGCTCTCGGCCGCGGGCAGGCCGCACCTCTGGCCCGTGGCCACGGGCATCATGGTCGAGGTCCCGTCGGCGGCGCTGATGGCCGAGCGCCTCGCGCGGCAGGCCGACTTCTTCAGCATCGGGACCAACGATCTGACGCAGCACACGCTGGCGGCCGAGCGCGGTCATCCGCGGCTGCATGCGCTCGCGGATCCGGCGCACCCGGCGGTGCTGCGGCTCGTGCGCGCGGTGGTGGAGGCGGGGCACGCCTCGGGGCGTCCCGTCTCGGTGTGCGGCGAGGCCGCCGGCGATCCCGGCGTCGCGCCGCTCCTTGTCGGCCTCGGGATCACCCGGCTCAGCATGTGCTCCTCCGCGTTCGACGCGGTGGAGGATGCGCTCGCCGGGGCCTCGTTCGCCGAGCTCGCCGCCGTGGCCGAGGACGCGCTCGCGGTCGACGACGCGGCGGCGGCCCGCGCCGCCCGCGCGGCGGCGCGACGTCCGGGCTGACGGCCGGCGGGGTGGAGGCCGGATTTGAACATGAAGGCGGGGAGGCGCGAAGAAAAGATCAATGATCTTCCTGCCTTCCCGCCTTCATGTGAATCACTCCGGGGCCCATAGGGCCACCGCCGGCGGGGCGGGGGCGGGGCGGGGGCGGGGCGGCCAGACGTCTGAGCACGCACCGCCGGATACCGGGCCAAGTACCGCCGGATACCGGGCCAAGTACCGCCGGATACCGGGCCAAGTACCGCCCGATGCCTGGCCAAGTACCGCCGGATACCGGGCCAAGTACCGCCGGATGCCTGGCCAAGTACCGCCGGATGCCTGGCCAAGTACCGCCGGATGCCTGGCCAAGTACCGCCGGATGCCTGGCCAAGTACCGCCGGATGCCTGACCAGCCCGGCGCCGCCTTCCGGAGCGCTCCGCGCCGCGGGCGCCAGCGCGCCCCTTCGCTACAGCGCCCCTGCCGGCGGCGCGCCCTCGTGCGTGGAGCGGGCGGTGGCGTCCTCCGCCGGCTGCGGCGCGCCGACCGGGTAGCCGAGCAGGCACGTGCCCTCGCCGGGCAGCTCCGTCGCCGGGTCGCACTCGGCGAGCTCCCAGCCGCGCGCCTGCTCGGCGTCCGTCCCGGAGAGGTCGGCGCCCCGGAGGTTCGCGGCGCTCAGATCGGCGCCCTCGAAGGTCGACTCCATCAGGGCGGCGCCCGAGAGGTCCGCCCCGACGAGGCGCGCGTTCCGGAAGCTCGCCTGGGTGAGATCGGCGCGGGAGAGGTCGAGCCCTGACAGGTCCCGCCCGTCGAAGCTGCGGTGGCCGCTCCGCGCGAGCAGGCGCACCGCGGCGGACCGATGCGCGGCGTCGCCCGAGGAGAGCGTGGCGCGCAGCCGGAAGACGGCGAGGCGCGAGGGGTCCAGGCCGTGGACGAGCGTCGCGGCGAGCGCGGCCAGCACGAGGCGGGCGCCGAGGGAGCGCGCGGCGCCGCGCTCGGCGCCGAAGGGCGGCAGCGCGAAGGTCAGGAGCGCCGCGCCCAGCGCGCCGCCGGCGTGCACGGCCCAGAGGAGCCCGGGCGGAGGGAGCTTCGCCAACGCGACGGCGGCCGCCAGGACGAGGAGCAGCGCGCCACCGGCGAGCGCGAGGCGGAGCTCGAGCGAGCGCGCGAGCAGGGGCGCGTCCGGCGCCGGGAGTGGGCCCGCGCCTACGGCGGCGCGGCGGACCGGCTGCGGCTCGGCCGTCTCGCCGGCGCGGCGCGAGGCCCCGGCGGCCGCGCCGGGGCGAGCGGCGTCAGGCGCCGCGGCCAGCCGCTGCGAATCGGGAGGCGCGGACATCCGTTGCGATGACGGTGCCGCGGACATCCGTTGCGATGACGGTGCCGCGGACATTCGTTGCGATGACGGTGCCGCGGACATTCGTTGCGATGACGGTGCCGCGGACATTCGTTGCGATGACGGTGCCGCGGACATTCGCCGCGAGTCCGGCGCTGCCTCCAGCCGCTGCGAGTCCGGCGCTGCCTCCAGCCGCTGCGAGTCCGGCGCTGCCTCCAGCCGCTGCGAGTCCGGCGCCTTTGCCGGCGCGGTGGAGCGGCCCCGCTCCGCGCTCGCGGGGTGCGCGTCCGCGCTCGCGAGCGCCTCGCGGAGCGGCGAGGCGAACGACGCGATGTCGTCGAACGACGCGCCCGCGCTCGCGAGCGCCAGGATGGCCTCCAGGTCGAGGCCGGAGCGCGCGCACGCCGCGGAATCGACGCGCGCGCCCGCGAGCGAGCTCGCCGACGAGAACGAGCGCGGGAGCTTGGTCCCGCGCAGATCCGCGGCCGTGAGCAGCGCCCCGCCGAGCAGCGCCCCCGAGAGATCGGCCCATCGCAGGTCGGCGCCGGTGAGGTCGGCGTTGACGAGCGACGCGGCGTCGAGCCGCGCCCCCGCGAGGTTCGCGCCGGCGAGCTTGGCCCCGTCGAGGCGCGAGCCCGCGAGGTTCGCGCCCTGGAGATCGGCGCAGAGCAGGTGCGCGGCCGCGAGGTCCGCGCCCGGGAGCTCGATCGCGGTGCCCTCACCGCCGCGGCGCGCCGAGAGGGCGCCGAACAACCTGTGCAGCGCTGCGGTATCCATGGCGGCGCCGCCTACTCATCCGGGTCGATGGTGCCGATCGCGCTCGCGAACACCACCTGCCCGTCCTTCATGTAGCCATCCAGCGCGAACCACGCGTGTGTGCCGTCGGCGTCGAGATCGCCTCGCGCGTAGGCGGCCCACCGGCGGTCCGGCGGCACGTCCGCCGGCCACGGAGAGGCCGACACAGGCATGGGAGAGCCGCCGAGTCGATATCGATACTGGTACGACTGAGGGTGGCTGATCTCGAATCCAAGGCACGTCCAGCCCACCGTCGGGCTCCCTGTGTTGTAGTCGACACCCGGGCGGGGATCGGGCTGATACTTGACCCCCTGGACGCGATAGAACGCGTTCGGCACCGTGACCGCATCGCTGCACAGCGGCTGGGCCGCCGTGCCATCCGAGCGCGCCTGAAGGCGATCGGCCGAAGCGACAACGGCCCTGGCGATGCCGCCGATCGTCTGCTTGGCCTCGGCCGACTTGGCGAGCACCAGATACTTGGACACCCCCTGCGTCGCCAGCGCGGCCAGGAGCGCCACGAGCCCGCCCGCGAGCATCACCTCGACGAGGGTAAACCCTCGTCGACCCCGCCCCCGAGATGCCCTATCGACTTCAACTCGGAAGATCCTTACCACGATACACCTATATCCGGACGATGGTTCGCTGAACAGCCATAAACCTGGGCGATAGGCCACAGCAAACGCTGTTTGGTCGGGTGTTGTGGGGAGCGCGGTCTCTCAGGCGGCGCGCATCCCACGTAGGCCACGTAGGCCACGTAGGCCACGTGAGCAGCGCCGCGATGCGGCGGCGAGCGCGCGTGGTGCGCCCTGCGCCCGGAAGCGAGCGAGCCGTTCGGAGCGGCCGTGAGCGCAACGGATGGGAGGTCGGCTCAGGCCGGGAGGTCGGCTCAGGCGCGCGGGCCGGCGGTCTTGGGCGGCGGGTCCCCCGCGAGGAAGGCTTCCAGCGCGTCGGCGATGCGCTCGCCGGTCTTGCCGTCCCACCCTTCGGGCACGGTGCCTCGCTTGCCGCGGCCGTCGAGGATGGCGTCGACCTCGCGCGCGATGAGGGCGGCGTCGAGCCCGACGACGATGTTTGTGCCCTGCGTCACGGTGACCGGCCGCTCGGTACCTTGACGCATCGTGAGGCACGGGATCCCGAGCGCGGTCGTCTCTTCCTGGATGCCGCCGGAGTCGGTGGCGACGAGCAGGGCATTGCCCATCACGGTCACGAAATCGTCGTACCCGAGCGGCTCCATGATCCGGAGCCCCGGGGTCTCCCGGAGGCGCGACGACAGCCCGAACGACTCGGCGCGCGCGACCGTGCGCGGGTGGACGGGGAACACGGTCGGCAGGCGCTGCGCGATCGCGGTGAGCGCGTCGAGCGTCTCGGCGAGCCGCTCGGCGCTGTCGACGTTGGCGGGGCGGTGGAGCGTCGCGATCGCGTACTTCTTCGGCTCGAGGCCGAAGCGCGAGAGCGCGTCGGTCTGCCGCTTGAGGGCGTAGTGGACCGAGTCGATCATCACGTTGCCGACGAACCGGATCCGCTCCGGGGCGATGCCCTCGGCGAGCAGGTTGGGGCGGGCATCGTGAGAGGGCGTGAGCAGGAGATCGGAGAGCTGGTCGGTGAGGACGCGGTTGATCTCCTCGGGCATGGTCCAGTCGCGCGAGCGAAGGCCCGACTCCACGTGGACGACGGGGATGCCGAGCTTCGACGCCGCGAGCGCGGCGGCCAGGGTGCTCGTGACGTCGCCGACCACGACAACCACCTTGGGACGGTGCTCCATCAGGTCGGCCTCGGCGCCGACGAGGACCGCGGCCGTCTGCTGGGCGTGCGAGCCGCCGCCCGCCTTGAGCGTGTGATCGGGCGTCGGCAGGCCGAGGTCCCGGAAGAACACGTCGCTCATCGTCGTGTCGAAGTGCTGGCCTGTGTGGAGCAGCCGCATCGGTAAGGCGCGCGCCTTGAGGGCGCGGCAGATGGGGGCGAGCTTCATGAAATTCGGGCGCGTCGCGGCGACGAGGTAGATCATTTCGACCGAGGAGCATGCCGCGGTATGCGGCGCGGCACCAGCGTTTTGAGGGCTCTCCAGGAGCGTGCCGGGGTGGCATCGCGTGCCTAGCGTGACTTGCGTGACTCGCGCGTCTCGCGTGACTTGCGCGTCTTGCGCCCTCGCCGCCGCGCCGATAGCCTGCCCGTGCCGAGCCCGTCGCCGCCCAGGCAGCGCCATGAGCATGCCAGACGATCTTCCGCTTCAGACAGGCGACATCCTCAAGGGAAAGTACCGTATTGTCCGGGTGATCGGCGCGGGCGGCATGGGCGCCGTCCTCGAGGCGCATCACCTCGTCCTCAACCAGCGTGTCGCGATCAAGGTCGTGCTCCCCGGCGCGGCGAAGCGCGCCGCGAGCGTGGAGCGCTTCCTGCGAGAGGCGCGCGCGGCGAGCAGCCTGCGGAGCGAGCACGTGGCCCGCGTGCTCGACGTCGACACGCTCGACGGGGGCCTGCCCTATCTCGTGATGGATCTCCTGGAGGGCGCCGATCTCTCGGACCGGCTCCGGTCGGAAGGGCGCCTGCCGGTCGAGGAGGCGTGCGAGATCGGCGTGCAGATCTGCGAGGCGCTGTCCGAGGCGCACGCGCGCGGGATCGTGCACCGGGACATCAAGCCGGGGAATCTCTTCGTCGTGCGGCGCGCCGACGGCAGCCCCCTCGTCAAGGTGCTCGACTTCGGCATCGCCAAGCACATTGGGCCGGCGGAGGCGATGAGCGCAGACAGCCTGACGAGCCAGGACGCCCTGGTGGGCTCGCCGCTCTACATGTCGCCCGAGCAGATGCGCTCGTCCCGCGCCGTGGACACGCGCAGCGATCTCTGGTCGCTCGGCGTCGCGCTGTACCAGGCGCTCTCCGGCAAGCTGCCGTTCGAGGCCGAGACGTTCGGGGAGCTGATCCTCTGCGTGATGCAGGAGCGCCCCGCGTCGCTGTCGTCCCTGCGCGCGGAGGTGCCCGAGGCGCTGAGTCGAGCGGTGATGAGGTGCCTGGAGCGAAGCCCCAAGGATCGATGGCAAGACGTCGCGCAGCTCGCGGCCGCGCTCGCGCCGTTCGCCCCGGCGCGGTGCCGGCCGCTGGTCGGGCGCGCCGAGGCGACGCTCGCGGCGAGCGAGCGCGCGCGCCCGGCCCTGGCGCACGGGCAAGCGCCGGCGGTCGGCCCTGGCGCTGCCGCGGGCACGCCGCTCGTGGCCTCCGCGACCCTGCCGGCCGCTTCCACCTTGCCGGCGGCTGCCACCCTGCCGGCCACCCCGCTCGTCTGCGCCGCGGGCACCCCGCCCGCCGACTCTACCCAGCTGCTGCTGGCCGCGGCGGGCGCGCGAGCGGCGGACCCGGGGCAATCCGTCGCGTTGCGCGACGCCGGCGATCCGGCGGCCGACCCCGGTTCCACGGGCGCGTCCGCGCCGACCATGACGCAGACGGCGGCGCCGTGGTCGGACAGCCGGCGGCCGCCGGAGGGGCGAGCGCATCCGCGCTGGCTGCAGCGGGCCGGCGCCGCCTCGGTGATCGCGGGGCTGGGCGTGGCGGCGCTGCTCTGGACGCGCCAGGAGCCGGCCGCCGAGACCGAGGACACGGCCGCGGCCGCGCCACCGCCGTCTCCGGCGCAGGCTTCGCCTGAGCCGCTCCCGCCGCCGGCCGCGCCCGAGGCGGTCCGAGCGCAGCCTGCGCTCGCCCCGCTCCCGCCGCCGCACGACCCTGCAACGGGATCGTCCGCCGCCGCGCTCGCGGGTTCGACCGCTCCCGAGCCGGCCGACCTCACGGCTGCACCGGTCGCTGCGACCGCATCGCGGCCCCGCAGCGCCCCCACCCGCGCTGGAGCCTCCCCTCGCGATGCGCGCACCGCTGCGCCACGACCCGCCGCTTCCGCCTCCCCTTCCGCTTCCGCCTCCCCTTCCGCAACCGGCGCGCCGGCGGGCGACGGCGTCCCCAACTACGGTGGGCGCAAATGAGCCGGCGCCGCGCGGCAAGGCTGGGCGCTGCCGCGCTCGCGATCGCGGGGGCGCTCGCGGCCATCCCGCGGCCGACGTACGCGCAGGCGGGCGGCGATGCCGCGGCGGCGGAGGTCCTCTTCGAGCAGGCGATCGCGCTGATGAGACAGGGCAGCTACGAGCAGGCGTGCCCGCGGCTCGCGGAGAGCCAGCGGCTCGACGCCGGCGTGGGCACGCTCCTGTACCTCGCCGCCTGCTACGAGCGGCTGGGCAAGACCGCGAGCGCATGGGCCACCTACCGCGAGGCGGCCGACGCGGCCCGCCGCCACGGTCAGGCCGACCGCGAGCAGAAGGCCCGCGAGGGCGCCGCCGCGCTCGAGGCGCGGCTGACACGGCTGCTCGTCGAGGTCCCCGCGGGCAGCGCCGCACCGGGGCTGTTCGTGCGGCGCAACGGCCAGGAGCTCGCCCAGGTGCTCTGGGGGTCGCCGATGCCGGTCGATCCGGGCGCCTACACGGTCGAGGCGAGCGCGCCGGGCAGGCTCCCGTGGTCGACGACGGCGGCGATCGACCCGGCCAGCGGCACCGTGACCGTCACCGTACCGCCCCTCGAGGCGGCTCCGCCGCCGCAGGGCGCGGCCCCCGCGGCGCCCGCGGCCGCTTCCCGGGGCGCCCCAGCCGCGCAGACAGCGCCGCCTGCGCGCCCCGCGCCTCCGGACGCGGCCGGCATGCCCGCGCAGCGGCTCGTCGCGCTCGTCGCGGCCGGCGCCGGCGTGGTCGGCATCGGGGTGTCGGTCGGCCTGGGGTTCGAGGCACGGGCGCGCTTCCAGGACGCGGGAGCGCACTGCGACGGCGACCTCTGCGACGACGCCGGGATCAAGATCCGCGGCGACGCCATGGATCTGGCGCGGGCCGGCACCGTCGTCTTCCTCGTGGGCGCGGCCGGGCTGGCGACGGGCGGGGTCCTCTGGTTCACCGCCCCGTCGCCCGACGCGGGCGCCGGCACGCGCCCGGCGGTCCAGGTCGGCCTGGGGCCGCTCGGCCTCTCGCTCGGAGGACGATTCTGATGCGCCCTGCCGGCCCGGCGCGCTTGCTCGTGATGGTCGCGGCGCTCCTCGGCGCAGCGGGATGCGACGTGGTCTTCGGCATCAGCCCCGGACAACCAAGGCCCTCCAGCGGCAGCGGGGGCCAGGGCGACGGCGGCGGCCAGGGCGGCGGCGGCCAGGGCGGCGGCGGCCAGGGCGGCGGCGGCCAGGGCGGCGGCGGCCAGGGCGGCGGCGGCGGCCAGGGCGTGCTCGACGTCGCGGGCCGCATCACGTCGGACACCACCTGGACGTCCAGCCGCCCTCCCCGGCTGCGCGCGCCCGTCGTGGTGGAGGCCGGCGCGACCCTCACCATCGAACCGGGAACGACCGTCCTGGCCGACGAAGGCAGCCTCCTCGCCATCAAGCCCGGCGCGCGGATCGTCGCGAACGGCACCCGCGAGGCGCCGATCGTGCTCACGAGCGCGCGCTCGCCGCGGAGCCCCGGCGACTGGGGCGGCCTCGTGCTCTGCGGCAAGGCCCGCATCAACGCCCCGGAGGGCAAGAAGATGATCGGCTCGTCGCCCCGCTCCCTCGATCTGGTCTGCGGAGGAGAGGACGACGACGACGACAGCGGCCAGCTGAGCTTCCTGCGGATCGAGTTCGCCGGCGAGGACGTCCGCGAGGGCGAGGACATGGCCGGGCTCGAGCTCGTCGGGGTCGGACGCCGCACGTCGATCCACCACGTCGAGGTGATTCACGTCACGGACGACGGTGTGTACGTGGTCGGCGGCACCGTGGAGATGAAGCACATCCTCGTGGTCGGCGGGAACGACGACAGCTTTGACTGGGAACACGGCTGGCGCGGCAAAGGACAGTTCCTCGCCGCGCTCAGGACGAGCTTCGACTTTCACGGGAGCGGGATCGAGGGGGACGATCCGGGCGACGACCCGGAGCTCGTGTCGAGCCCCACGCTGTACAACGTCACCCTCCTCGGCAACCTCGACGCCGACTCCGACGGCGCCGGCATCGAGCTCGCCGGAGGGACGCGCGGACAGCTGCACAACGTGCTCGTGGCCGATTTCGAGAAGGCGGGCGTCCAGGTCCTCGATCAGGCGACCGCCGCGAACATCGCGCCGCGCGCGCTCGACATGACCCATTCCATCCTCGCGAACGAGGCCAATTTCGACAACCTGAGCAGCGATCCCGAGGCCGACGATTACGATGAGGAGGCGTGGCTCCTGTCCGTGGATCCCGCGCGGTGGAACCGGCAGGAGCGCTCCTCCGGCCTCGGCATCCGGTCGCGCTGGTGGCTCGATCTCGACCTGTCGCTCGAGCCGGGATCGCCGGGGCTGCAGGGCGCCGCGCGGCCCCCGGAGGGCGACCCGTTCTTCGATGCCACGGCGAGCTTCGTCGGCGCCTGCGGCGAGACCTGTCCGGGCTTCGAGGGCTGGACCGCGTTCCCCGTCGACTGAGCGGCCGGCGCCCAGGTCCTCCCCGCGCGCAGCCTCGATGGCGCGATGATCTTCGCCGCGCAGCGCGCGCGGCGCGGCGGCGCCGGCCGCACCTCGTGCAGCCGGCGCTTCCGGTCTCTTCCGGCGCTAGGCGCCGCGGTTCGCCATCGCGCCCGCCACGCCGCGCACGTCGGACGTCGGGGTCCGGCGCTCGCGCTCCGCCGTGCGCCGCGCCCGGCGGAGGCGCCACCACCGCTCGACGCTCATCACCGGCAGGATCGTCATCGCCACCAGCGTCGACCTGACCCACGCGTCGAGCGGGAGCGGCGCCGAGCCGAACAGCGTGTGCATGAACGGCGCGTAGACGAAGCAGAGCTGCAGCGCGAGGAGCGCGCCGATCCCGACGTAGATCCACGGGTTCGAGAAGAGCCCGATCTTCAGGAGCGAGTCGCGCAGCGACCGGCAGTTGATCACGTAGAAGATCTGGAACAGCACGACCGTCGTGACGGCCGCGGTCTGGGCCTCGCGGTAAGCGACCTCCGAGACGACGCCGCCGCGCACCACCGTGAAGTACTCGTACAGGAAGAGCCCGATCGCGCCCGCCGCCATGAGCACCGCGACGATCGCCGTGCGCACGAGGACGAACCGGCTCAGGATCGGCTCGCTCGGATCCCGCGGCGGACGGCTCATGACGTCCTTCTCCATCGCCTCGAACGCGAGCGGCAGCGAGAGCGCCACCGTGGCCACAAGGTTGACCCAGAGGATCTGGACGGCCGTGATCGGCATGAGCGGCGCGCCGCCGAGGACGGGGAAGGTCATCACCGCCACGAGCAGGATCAGCGCCTCACCCAGGTTCGTCGGCAGCACGAACGCGAGCGCCTTGACCAGGTTGTCGTAGACGCGGCGCCCCTCCTCGACCGCCGCCTGGATGCTCGCGAAGTTGTCGTCCGTCAGCACGACGTCGGCGGACTCCTTCGACACCGCCGTCCCCGTGATCCCCATCGCCACGCCGATGTCCGCCTGCTTCAGCGCCGGCGCGTCGTTCACGCCGTCGCCCGTCATGGCGACGACCTTCCCCTGGGCCTGCAGCGCCTTCACCAGGCGGAGCTTGTGCTCCGGCGCCACGCGCGCGAACACGTTCGTCGACGCCACCGCCGCGCGCAGCTCGTCCTCCGAGAGCCGCGCGAGCTCGGTGCCGTTGATCGCCCGCCCGCCTTCGGCCACGATCCCGAGCTGCTCGCCGATCGCCCTCGCGGTCGCCAGGTGATCGCCCGTGATCATCTTCACGGTGATCCCGGCCGCGTGGCACGCCTTGATCGCGTCGATCGCCTCCGGCCGCGGCGGGTCGATCATCCCCTCGAGGCCGAGGAGCGCGAACCCCTCGGCGAGGTGCGCCTCGTCGAGCGACGCCGCGCCGCGGTCCGCGGGCCGCGACGCGACGGCGAGCAGCCGCATGCCCTGCGCCGCCATCCGCTCGACCTGCGCCATCACGTGGGCGCGCTCCGCCTCGCCGATCGCGACGCGGCCGAGCACCGCCTCGGGCGCCCCCTTCATGAAGATCACCCGGTCTCCGCCGGGCGCCTCGTGGAGCGTCGCCATGAGCTGCAGCTCGGACGAGAACGGGACGGCGTCGACGCGGGGGTACTCCCGCCGCGTCGCGCCGGCGTCGACGCCGAGCTTCTGCGCCGCGACGACGAGCGCGCCCTCGGTCGGGTCGCCCTCGATGCCCCAGGCGTCGCCCTCGCGCTTCATGCGCGCGTCGTTGCAGAGCATCCCCGCCCGGAGCAGCGCGCGCACCGCCTCGGGCGCCTCGCCGGCCGTCGCGCCGCCGCGGCGGAGCTCGCCGACCGGCGCGTAACCGACGCCGGTCACCTCGAGCGTCTCCCCGTCCCCGGCGGCTCCGGCCGGAGGCGTCCACAGGGCGCGGACCGTCATCTCGTTCCGGGTCAGCGTCCCGGTCTTGTCGGAGCAGATGACGCCCGTGCTGCCCAGCGTCTCGACCGCGGGCAGCTTCCGGATCACCGCCCGGCGCCGCGCCATCCGCTGCACGCCGATGGCGAGCGAGATGGTGATGATCGCCGGCAGCCCCTCCGGGATCGCCGCGACCGCGAGCGAGATGCCCGCGAGCATCGCGTCGACCGGCGGGTAGCCCCGGAGCAGCGCGACCCCGACGATGACCAGCGCGACCGCCACGATGGCGATCGTCAGCACGCGGCCCACCTTGGCCATCGAGCGCGTGAGCGGCGTCTCGATCTCGGTCGCCTCGTGGAGCATCGAGGAGATGCGGCCGAGCTCGGTCGCGGCGCCGGTGGAGATGACCACCGCGGTGGCCGTGCCGCTCGTCACGAGCGTCCCGCCGAAGGTGAGGTTCTTGCGGTCGCCGATGCCGGCGTCCTCGGGGACCACCGCGACGTGCTTGTCAGAGGGCACCGACTCGCCGGTGAGCGCCGACTCGTCCACGCGGAGGTTCTTCACCGAGAGCAGCCGCGCGTCGGCGGGGACCTTGTCGCCCGCCTCGATCACCACCACGTCGCCGGGGACCACGTTCGCCGCCGGGATCGCGCTCCGCTGACCGTCGCGCACGACCGTGGCCGTCTGGGGCACCATGTCGACGAGCGCCTCGATCGCCTTGCCCGCGCGGAACTCCTGCACGAAGCCGATCGCCGTGTTGAGCACCACGACCGCCAGCACGACCGCGCCGTCGATCGCCTCGCCCATGGCCATCGCCAGGGCCGCCGACGCGAGCAGCACGTAGATGAGCGGGTCGTTGATCTGACGGAAGAGCAGCTTGAGCGCGCCGTCGCCCTTGGCGCGCTGGATCACGTTCGGCCCGACCGCCTCGAGCCGCCGGGCGGCCTCGCTGTCTGCGAGGCCCGCCTCGGCGCTCTCGATCTTGGAGAGCGCATCGCTGGCAGACAGGTTGTGCCAGGCGATCGCGGCCGAGGGTGGGAGGACGCGTTGGGACATGGAGTCATCTCCTGCGGTGTGCAGCTGCGCTGTGCGCGCCGCGCTCACGGGCTATGGCAGCTTCGTGCCACGTGGTTTGCACGTGGCAGCGGCGTTCTCGGCACGTCCCATGCCAGCGCGTCACCGGGCTGTTCAGCATTCCGGTCATCTCGCACCCTGGAATCGCGGGGGGCCTTTTCACCCCGGTGGGGAATTTTGCCCCACTCCGGGACACCGCGCATCGGGCCCGCGACCGGCGATCGTTGCCCCGCGGCGCTAGCCGCGCGCGTAGGCGAAGGTGCCGTCGATGTTGAACAGGCGCGTCGCCTGGACGAGCTCGGCCACGGTCACCCCGAAGCGCTGGACGAGCCGGTCCGCGATCTCGCGGCGGAGGAGGTCCCTGCGGAAGACGCGCAGCGGGCGCGGGGCGAAGTACCCCTCGAGCTCCGCGAACGTCAGGCGCTGGTACTCGGCGGTGCCAGGGACGGGTCGCCGCGAGACGACGTCGTAGAAGAAGAAGATGCCGCCCGGCCGGAGCAGGCGGAGCGCCTTCTCCATGAGGCCGCGCTTGAGCTCCGCGTTCGTGACCGACGACAGGACGGCGAACATCATCACCATGTCGAAGGGACCGCCGAGGTCGGCCTTCAGGAAGTCGCCCGCGACGAAGCGGATGCCGGCGAAGCGCGAGCGCGCGAGCTCGGCGCGCTCGGCGACGAGATCGACGCCCGTGAGGCGCGACGGATCCGCGCCGAGCTCGACGAGCCACGCGAGGTTGGAGCCCGATCCGCAGCCCACGTCGAGCACGGACATCTCGCGCAGCGCCTCGGGCGTGCGCACGCCGCACTCGAACAGCGCCTCGCGCACGCGGCGCTGCCGCTGCCGCGCGACGAGGTACGGGTGGGCGTTGAGCAGGCTCGCCCAGGAGCTCGCGGGCAGAAAACGCTCGGTGTAATGCCGGTTGATCGCCTCGAGATCCCGCTCGAAGCCGCTGTCGTCGGCCATCCGCCCGCCTCCCTCTCCCGCGCGCGCCCCGCCGGCCTGCGCCGTCACGGCTTCCCCACCGCCCACGCCGGCAAGCGCAGGACCCCCCAGCGCACCGCCTTGAGCAGCCCGAGCGCCACCGTCTGCTCCACCGTGCGCGGGCGCTGCGGCTTCCGCCGCGCGAGGTAGTCGTCGAGGTAGCGCAGGAACTCCGGGTCCGGCTCCATGCCGCCCACCGCGCGCCGGATGCCCCGGTACTTGCGCGTCTTCCAGATGAAGTTTTCCCAGCTGTCGAAGTAGTCGTGCCGCATCAGGAGCTCCGGCACGTAGACGACCCGCATGTCGGGGAGCGCCCTGGCGATCCGGTAGACCAGGTAGACGCCCTCGGCGCCGTAGAACTGGTCCGGAAAGCCCCCGGTCTCCAGGTAGATGCCGCGCCGGATCGCCATGTGGCCCTCGGTCGCGAGGACGTCGTCGATCATGTCGTCGCCGCGGTCGTAGTGCCCCGCGAGCGTGCAGAAGTAGGGGTGCTCCTTGGGGATGATCCGGCCGCGCATCGCGGCGATGCGCGGGTCCTGGAAGACGCGGCAGACGACCTCGACGAACGTCGGCGCGATCAGGCCGTCGTCGTCGATGAAGGCGACGTGCTCGCCCCGCGCCCAGGCGATGGCCGCGTTGCGCGCGGCGTTCAGCGGGATGCCGTCGGTCAGGCGGAGCTCGACGTCGACGAGCGGGGCGGAGCGCGGCCGCAGGTGCTCGATGCCGCCGCTGTCGGCGAGCAGGACCTCGAACGGCACGTCGAGCGCCGCCGTCTGGCCGCGCGCGTGCTGGAGGCACTCGATGAGGTAGTCCTTCGCCTTGTAGGAGATGATGATCAGCGTGAGCTTCGGCGACGGGACCTCGCGCCGCACGATGAGCTCCTTCACCTCGGGCGCGTACTTCGCGCGCCACGCCTCCTGAAGGGCGCGCTCGCCCTCGGGGAGCCCCGCTCGATCCTTGGGAAGATGGTCAGGCATCGAGGGCTCGCATGCCACGGGGGCCGCCGCGCAGGCAAGGATGTCGAGCGGGCGTCGCTCGGGATGAGGACGGCGCCGCGCGCCGCGTGCGCGGCGTCGCTCGGGATAAGGACGGCGCCGCGCGCCGCGTGCGCTGGGTCAACCGCCGCCGCGCGCCGTGACGTCCTCGAAGAGGCGCGCGAGCGCGCCCGCTGTGGCGCGCGCGCTCAGGCCGGAGAGCGCTTCGTCGTCGGGCTCGACGAGCGGACGCCCGGCCGCGCGCGCGTCGACGGCGTCCTCGACGCGGCGCTCGATCGCCGCGGCGTCGCCGGCCGCATGCGTCCAGCCGAGGCGCGTCGCCTCGAGGATGCGCGCGACCTCGGGGGACGGCGAGACCGCGAGGATCGGCGCGCGCGCGAGGAGATAGTCGTAGAGCTTGCCGGGCAGCAGGTACGGCTCGTCGCCGAAGCCGATCAGCAGCGCGAGATCGGCGCCCGCGACGAGGCCGAGCCCCTCGGCATACGGCAGGACGGTGCGGTGCTCGATCAGCCGCGACACCCCGAGCTCCTCGGCGAGGAGGAGGTCGCTCTTCGCGACGCGCCCCAGGTTGAGCAGCCGGATCGCGCCCGGGCCGAGCGACCTCCGGCGCGCGACGGCCGCGAGCGCGCGGACGAACGGCGCGAGGGTGCGCTCGCCGTAGCAGTTGCCGAAGTGCACGAGCGTCACCGCCCCGTCGCGCCGCGGCGCGACCGCCGCGTCCGGATCGAAGCCGGTCCGGATCGACGCTACGCGGCGCGCGATGCCCCGCGCGGCGTAGGCATCGCGGGTCATCTCGGACGTCACCGTGAACGCGGCGGCGGCGCCCACCGCGGCCCGCTCGACGAGCGCAACCGCGGCGCGGACCCACGCGGGCCGCATCCCGCGCATCGGACCGAACGACCACGGATCGCGGAAGTCGGCGACGACCGGGCGGCCGATGGCCCTGCCGGCCAGCACGCCCGCGAGCACCGTCGCCCACGGCGCCCCGCTCGCGAAGATCACCTCGGCGCCCACCTCGCGGGCGAGGCGCCCGATGCGGGCCGCGAGGGCCGGGATGCGGCCCGCGTCCGGGCCGATCACCGGGACGTAGCGGAGCTCGGCGGCGACGCGCGCGAGGCCCCTCTGGCGCGCGACCTGCCGCGGCGCCTCGGTCGGCGCCTCCACGGTGCCGTCGGAGCCGAGCGCGCGGCGCGGCATGCGCGCGAGCTCGGCGTCCGTGAGGTAGTCGCGGCGCACGTCGCACGCGGGTAGAAGATCGGCCTCCGCGAACGACGTATCCAGCCGCTCGCCCGGAGGCGGCCTGGCCGTGAGCACCGTCGCCGCCCAGCCGTGCTCCGGCAGAAATTTTGCGAAACGGTACGCGCGCTTACCGCCGACGCTGAACCGCGGGGGGAAGTAGTAGCTCACGAGGAGCGCGCGCCTCATCGCCGCGCCTATATCACGGCCGAGCAGGGCGCCGCGCGCCGCCGCGGGAGGCGGCTCCTGCCCGCGCATGTGCTACCGAGCCGCCATGCGGGACGAGCAGCCCCCCCCGGCCGAGCCGAGCGCGCCCCCGCCGCGGGCGCCGGAGGCCACGGGGGCTGCGCCGGCCGCGCCGGCCGCGCCGACCGCGCCGGCCGCCAGCGACGCGCCGTCCCCCGCCGAGGCGCAGGGCGCGTCGCTGGCCGACCGGATCGGGATGATCGTCGGCGGGCAGTTCGTGAACACGCTCATCGGGCTCGTGCAGGGCGTCGTCGTGGTGCGGCTGCTCGGCAAATCCGAGTACGGCGTGCTCGCGTTCGCGACGATGCTGTTCATGACCGGGCGCGATCTCGCGCAGCTCTATCTGCCGGAGTCGTTCCTCTATTTCGCGCCCAAGGTGACCCGCCCCGAGCTCAAGGGGCTGGTGCGGCAGAGCATGCTCCTCCTGCTCGGCCTCGGGGCCCTCTCCGCGCTCGCCTTCTCGGCCTTCACCCTCGTCCCCGGCGTCTTCCTCGACGGCCGCCAGGGGGTCACGCAGCTCCTCCTGCTCATCGGCCTGATGAGCATGATCGCCTACCCGGCGAGCGTCTTCGGCCCGCTCTTCATCGCCACGAACAACCACCGCAAGTCGGCGGGCGTCGCGCTGCTCGTCACGCTCTCGAGCGCCGCGGGCGCGATCGTCCCCGCCGCGCTGGGGTGCTCGGTGATCTGGATCCTGGCCGCCCAGTGCGCGGCCCAGGCGCTCCGGCTGGGGCTCTCGTACCGGCTCTACGCGCGGCTCTTCCGGGACGTCGCCGCGGCCCCTTTCCCCGGCGGCGTCAGGGCGCAGCTCGCCTACGCGCTCCCGCTCTCGGCGACCCGCTTCGCCGGCCTCTTCAACCAGAAGCTCGACAAGTTCGTCATCGGCCTCTTCTTCAGCGCGGGGCTGTACGCCGAGTTCTCCGTCGGCTCGCAGGAGGTCCCGCTCGTGGGCGTCCTCGCCTACTCCGTCGCCTCGACGATGCTCCCCGACCTCGTCGCCCGCGTCGAGCATGGGTCCACGCGCGCGGAGGGCGCGAGGAGCGCGATCGCGCTGTGGCACTCGGGGATCCGCAAGACGACGCTGATCGTGCTCCCGGTCGCGGCGTTCCTCCTCCTCTTCGCCGAGCCGCTCATGCGCACCGTCTACGGCGACGCCTACGCCGGCGCCGCCGTCCCGTTCCGCATCTACTCCGCGCTCCTGCCGCTGCGCGTGACGGCGTACGCCATCCTGCTGATGGCGTTCGGGAAGACATCGATGATCCTGCGGATCCAGGTGCTGTGCATGGCGTTCAACGCCGCGGCAAACCTGGTCCTCCTCCCCACGATCGGCATGGTCGGCGCGCCGCTCTCGGCCGTCCTGACCCAGGCGCTCGGGATCGTCATGACGGTCGCCGCCATCGCGCG
This sequence comes from Sorangium sp. So ce1014, assembly GCF_051521505.1. Taxonomy (NCBI): domain Bacteria; kingdom Pseudomonadati; phylum Myxococcota; order Polyangiales; family Polyangiaceae; genus Sorangium; species Sorangium sp. So ce1014. The sequence goes on along the minus strand of NZ_CP150356.1, from coordinate 3,170,331 downwards.
CTTCTCCGGCGTCGGCCTGCGCGGCGTCTTCCCGTGGGGTCACTACGGGCGCGTCGCGGCCACCGCGCTCGTCGCCGCGGCGCCGCTCACCGCGTTCCTGGTCACGGGCGCGGTCGACGAGCGCCCCGCGCTCTGCCTCACGGTCGGCGCCCCGCTCTACGCGGGGCTCTACCTCGTGGCCGCGTGGGTCACCGGCGTGCTCGCCCCCGAGGACCGGGCGTTCGTCGCGCGCTGGCTCCGCCTCGAGCCGCTGCGCAGCCGCCATGGCTGAGGCGCCCGCGAGCCCCGCGCCCTCAGCGTCGGCGCGGGGGATAACCGATCGATCGACCGGGCCGCTCGAAGCACGGTCGTCCACGGTCGCTGTCTCGGGCGGCAAACAGCGGATCCGGACGTGGAATCCGCGCCGGCAGCCTGGAAGAATGGGCAACCTGGAAAGGTGGGCAGTCGTCCGTTCGCGCCTCTTGTCGTTCCCGGCTTCGTGTGGATTTCCCGCCGATCGGTGTTCTAGGCTTACTCGCCGGCCTGATCGGCGCCTTGTGCGATGGAGACGACCATGAGCGAAGACCAGGAAGCAGGATTCGTTCTCCAGGTCATCTCGGGCCCCATGGCCGGACAGAGCGCGCACATCCCCGGCAACCGCCCGCTGCTCGTCGGCCGCGCGCCCGAATCGGACCTCTCGATCACGAGCGACGGTGAGCTCTCTGCCCTGCATTTCTCGGTCGAGCAGATCGACGGCAGCTACCTGCTCCGCGACCTGGGGAGCCGCAACGGGACGCAGGTCAACCGCGAGCGCGCGCGCGAGGTGTCGCTCCGGGACGGCGACGAGATCCGCGCGGGGGCGACCCTGTTCGAGGTGGTGCGCCGCGAGCCGAACCGCCGCTGCGCGCCGACCCGGCCCGCCCCGCCCTCGCGCCGGGCGCGGAGGACCGAGCTCGTCGCGACGGGCGCGCCGTTCACCGCGTCGGCGCGGGCGCGGCTCCGGCAGGAGCGCTCGCCGCTCTTCGCGGTGGTCGACGCCGCCCGGGACCCGCGCATCCGGCTGCTCCTCGGCAACGCGGGCGAGCAGACCGCCTCGCTCTATACCGGCTTCCAGGGCGAGATCCTCGCGGACGTCGGCCCCACGCTCGTGCGCCTCCCGCACGGGTCCACCCTGCTCGACGCGCTTGTCGACAGCGGCTGGGGCGCCAGCTGGGGCGTCTTCCTGACGAGCCACCGCGCGTTCGGCGACGTGCGGAAGCACCTCCGCCGGTTCCTCCTGGTCGAGAGCGGCACGGGCAAGCAGCAGTACTTCCGGTTCTACGACCCGCGCGTGCTCCGTGGCTTCCTGCCGACGTGCGGTCCGCGAAAGATCGAGGCGCTGTTCGAGGAGATCGAGGCCTTCGCGTTGGAGGCCGAGGATCCGGGCAAGCTGCTGCGCTTCACCGCGCAGGGCGGCAAGGCGATCCGCGAGGAGTCGACGCTCGAGCGCGAGGGCTGACGGCGCGCGGCGCGGGCCAGGCGCTCAGCGCGGCGCGCCCGAGGCGCCGCCCGGGTCCTGACCGGGCAGATCCCAGGCGAGCACGCGCAGGAGCTCCGCCACGCTGAAGGCCTGAGCGAAGCAGCCGCCGGGGTGGTGCGGCGGCTCGCCGGACGCGACCTCGGGCACCTGGCCGATCGCGATCTCGTTGGCGGCCGCGGAGGTGACCAGCCTGTGGAGCAGCGGGATGACGTGCTCGCCGAGCGCGGAGAAGTGCCGGGCCGCGCGCACGTAGAACCCGAGCAAGAACGGCCAGACCGTGCCCTGGTGGTAGGCGTTGTCGCGCGCCTCGGGGACCCCCTGGTACCGGGCCACGTAGGCCGGGTCGGCGGGCGAGAGCGAGCGCACGCCGGCGGGGGTCAAGAGCTCCAGACGGGCCCGCTCGAGCAGCAACGCGGCCTGCTCCGGCGTGAAGCAGGCGGGATCCACCGCCACGGCGATCACCGCGTTGGGGCGGATCGAGGCGTCGCGGAACGCGCCCTCGCCGTCCGCGTGCTCCGAGATGACGTCGTACGGGTAGCTGGTCGCCTCGCACCAGAAACGGCCGGCGAAGCCCCGGCGCGCCGCGCGCGCGGCCGCCTCCGCGCGCTCCGCGAGGCGCTCGTCGCCCGCGGCCCGCGCGAGGCGCGCGAGCGTCTCCGAGCCCTTCGCCCACAGCGCCGTGAGCTCGACCGGGCAGCCCGCGCGCGGCGTGACCGCGCGGCCCGCGACGCGCGCATCCATCCATGTGAGCCCGTCCATCGCGCCCTCGCCGCCGCGGCCCGCGGCGAAGAGGCCGTCGGCCGTGATGTGGATCGCGTTGCGGGTCCCGCGCAGGGCGGCCTCGAAGGCGTCGCGCAGCGCGCCGAGCAGCTCGCCCGTGACGAACGGGTGCGTGTCGCCGATCGCGTCGGCGAGCAGGCGGGCCGCCTCGAACAGCCAGAGCGTCGCGTCCGCGGTGTGGAACTCCGCGGGCTCGCCCGCGTCGGGGAGCCGGTTCGGCACGAGGCCGTCCTGCATGGCGTCGATCAGCGCGCGGAGGACGCGGATCGCCCCCTCGGTCTTGCGCGGCACCAGGTAGAGGCCGGGCAGGGCGATGAGCGCGTCGCGGCCCCACACCTCGAACCAGGGGTAGCCCGCGACGACGCCGGGCCGCGCGGCCGCGTCGGCGCGGAACGTCTCGGCCGCGATGGTGAGCCGCCGCTCCAGGAGCGGCCGCCGGGGCCCGGGGTCCTCGGCGCGGATCGCCGCCCTCGCCGCCGCGAGCAGGTCCTCCGGCTCGTCCTCGGGCAGCGCGCCCACCGCCACGAGCAGGTGGACGGGCTCGGCGCCGATCACCGTCTCGAAGTGGCCAGGCGTCCAGAGATCCTCGAGGAAGTCGAGGCCGCGATCCTGCTCGCCGAGATACTCGAAGCGGCGCCACCAGTCCTGCGAGCCGACGAACGTGCCCTGGTACCGGAAGCAGATCCGCGGCAGCGCGCGGTTCGGCTGCACCCGGACCTCGCCGGTCGACGGGCGGTCTCGCCCCGAGCCGGGCGCGCCGCGCGGCGCGCCGGCGCGGAGCTCGACCTTCTGGGAGATGCCGCCGTTCTCGCGGAGCAGCTGGTGCATGTGGCGGGCGGCGAGGAGCGGGCGCAGCGTCAGCATCACCGGCTCCGCCCCGCTCCAGGCATAGCGCAGGACGGCCGCGTTCTCGCCGCGCACGAGGCCGAGCGTCACCTCGATCTCGCCGCCCGGCAGGGCGTACGCCCAGCGCGGGAGAGGATCTTGATCGAAGCGCTCGAGGTAGAACGAGCTGATCTCGGGGTCGATGCCCGGGAACTGGTGCTTGGCGAGGTCCCACCGCGGCCACGACGCCCGGCGCTCGGCCGGCGCGCCCTGCTGCCGGATCGGGCGGACGCTGGCGTCGACGTGCGAGAGCATCACGTGCCGGCGCCGCGGCGGGTCGAGCGCCGCGACGAGCAGCCCGTGGTAGCGACGGGTGTGCATGCACGCGATCGTCGAGCTCGCGTAGGCCCCCGCGCCGTTCGTGTGCAGCCACTCCTTGCGCGCGATCGAGAGCTGGCCGCGCACCTCGACGTGCGGCCAGGGCGAGGCGTGCTCCCGCGCGGCGCCCTGGGCGCGCGACGCCGCGGGCGTGGACGAGAGCGCGTCGTGAGGCGGAGCGTGCCTCCGGGATCCGTCAGAGCTCATCGACCGCCGGTGGCCTTCCTGAGCGAGTCCTCGGCGGCGGCGCGCATCACCTCGACCGGCGCCGGGAGGCCGGTCCAGAGCGTGAAGGACTGCGCCGCCTGGCCGACCAGCATCCCGAGCCCATCGGACGCGCGGAGCCCTCGCTCGCGCGCCATGCGGAGGAACGGCGTCACCGGCGGGTTATAGACGACATCGTAGAGGCACGCGCTCGGCGAGAGCGAGTCCCACGGGATGATGCTGGTGACCTCCTCGCCCGGCGGCCCCCCGAGCATCCCGGCGCTCGTGGCCTGGATGATCAGGTCGGCGGCGACGGCGAACTCGCTCCAGTTGAGCCGCAGCGCCACCGAGGACTTGCTGCTGATCGACCGCTCGGTCGGGATCGGCCAGGGGGCCGTGAGCGCGCCGAGCTCGGACGCGCGCTGCCCCGCGGGCGACTCCAGCATCGCCTCGGTGCTGGTCCACGACCGGGTGGTCACGCTGATGAGGTGGTAGCCGAGCAGCTTGCAGGCGGCGATCGCCGCGAACGCCGCGCCGCCCGCCCCGATGATCAGCGCGCGCTGCCGCGGGCTCGCGATCGCGCCGTGCCGCCCTTCCGGATCGTCCCCCTGGGGCGGGTCGGATCGCAGGAGCAGCGAGAGCTCGTCGCGGAGCGCGAAGACGTCGGTGTTATGCGCCGCCACGCGCCGCGATTCGGTCGCGCAGAGGACGTTGGCGACGCCGACGTCGGCCGCGCTCGAGTCCACGTCGTCGACCATCGACATGATCGCGCGCTTGTGCGGGATGGTGACGTTCGCGCCCGCGATGAGGCCGCTCCGGATGTCGCTGACGAAGCGCGCGAGCTCCGCGCCGGTGGGCACGTCGAACGCGCTGTAGATGTGGGGCAGGTGGTGGGCCCGAAACGCGGCCGAGTGCATGGCCGGCGAGACCGAGTGGCCCACCGGGTGCCCGACCAGACCGAACATTCGCCGCTCAGGGTTCGACATGATGCCTTTCCTCCGGGCCGGCCTCTGCTCCGCCCTGCCCCGCCGAGACCTGGCCGGAGGCGCCCGCGCGACCGGAGGTCGGGGCGCGCTCGTCGGCCGCGAAGCCGAGCCCGAGCTGCTCGCACGCGGGCGCGCCGGGCTGCGCCCTGCCGCGCCTCGTCGCGCGGCCGGTCGCCGGAGCGCGCGGCCCGCCGCTCTGGCGCGCCGGCGGGGCGGGCGCCGCGGCTGGCGCGGCCGCAGCGGCTGGCGCGGGCGCCGCGGGCGCGCTGCGCTCGACGAGCGGCTCGTCCGGTCCTGCCGTGGCCACGACCCGCGCGAGCAGCGCGCCGTGGTGAACGCGCACCGCGATCGGATCGCCCGGGGCGACCTCGCGGTGATCGCGGACCGCGCGCCCCGACGCGTCCGTCGCGATGGCGTAGCCCCGCGCGAGCACGCGGAGCGGCGACATCGCCTCGAGCCGGGCGACGTCGCTCGCGAAGCCCTCCCGCAGGAGGGCGACGTGGCGGCGGGTGGCCGCGGTGAGGCGCACCGACAGCGGCCTGAGCGCCCCGCGCGCGCCGGCGAGCACCGCGCGCGGGTGGCGCGCGGCGAGCCTCCGCTCGAGGCGCTGGAGCCCGGCGCGGTCCTCGACGACGATGCGCTCCATCCGGCGCCGGAGCCTCGCCACGGCGTCGTCGATCCGCTGCTGCGGCTCCGCCAGGATCTGCGCGGGCGAGCCGAGCCGGGCGCGCTGCCGGTCGAGGTCGGCCCGCGCGGCCCGGAGCCGGTGGGCCATCGCGCGGCGCATGCGGGCCTCGAGGTGCTCCAGCGCCGCGCGGCGCGCGGCCGCGTCCGCGACGAGCATCTCCGCCGCCTGCGAGGGGGTGGCGGCGCGCGCGTCGGCGGCGAGGTCGGTCAGCGCGACGTCGATCTCGTGCCCGACCGCGCTCACGATCGGCACGCGCGCGGCCGCGACCTTCCGGACGACGATCTCCTCGTTGAACGCGCTGAGGTCGTCGGCGGAGCCGCCCCCGCGCCCCACGATGATCACCTCGATGCCCGGAAACTCCTCGAGCAGCGCGATCGCGCGCACGATCCGCTGCCCCGCGCCGGCGCCCTGCACCGGCGTGCGCGCGAGGATCAGCCGGGCGGCGCCGCGGCGGAACGCGACGGTCACGATGTCGTGGATCGCCGCGCCGTCGCCGCTCGTGACGACGCCGATGATCCGAGGATCGACCGGCAGCTTGCGCTTGCGCTCCGGCGCGAAGAGCCCCTCGTCGGCGAGCTTCTCCTTGAGGCGGAAGAGCGCCTCGAGCAGCGCGCCGCGGCCGGCGAGGCGCGCGTCGTCCGCGCAGAACTGGAGCCGGCCGCGCGGCACGTAGACCGTGGCGCGGCCCGTGAGCACGACGCGGGCGCCGTCGGCGAGCAGCTTGCGCGCGCGCGGCGCGGCGGTCCGATACATCACGCAGTCGATCGCCGCCTCTTCGTTCTCGTCCTTGAGCGTGAAGTAGGCGTGACCGCTGCCCACGACGCGCAGGCCCGAGATCTCGCCCTCGACGCGCACGTCCGCCGTCGACCCCTCGAGGATCCGCTTCAGCCGGCGATCCAGCTCCGCGACCGAGACCACCTCCGGCTCGGCGCCCCTCGGGCGGCGCGAGGGTGGCGGGCTCGTGAGCTCGCGCGGCTCGGCTGCGGGAAGGGCCGCAAACGAGAGCTCGGGCGTGAGTTCGCGGCGCTGCACAGGGCAGACCTACCCTTTTGCTCGGCCTGGGGAAAGACTCTCGCTGGCCTGATCCTGCGTCAGGCCTCGAGGATGAACACGAGGCTCCAGGTGGCGCACCCCATCACCGAGTGGACGACCGGCGTCCGGATCGCGCGGTGTCATCACGCGCATACGGCGCGCCGTCACCGAGCACGCCGTCGCGGGCATCAGGACGAGCCTCCTCTTTCACGGGAATCTCCTCTCGCACCCTGAGTTCCAGGCCGGTCGCTGCGACACGGGCTTCATCGCCGAGCCTCGGCGGAGCGCTGCGGCCCACCGCGACTCCCGCGCGAGAATGACGCGTCGCTCGCCGCCGCCCGCGCCGTCGGCCACGGGCGCGCGGTCTGGCGCTTTGGCGCGCCGCTCTGCGCGGCGCGACACCTCGCGACGCGCCGCCGAGCGCGGCGCGACACCTCGCGACGCGCCGCGCTCAACGGACCGACGACCTCCGAAGCCCGGCGCGCCCGGACGTTCCCGGTCAGCGCACTGCCTACTACGCAGCGCGTCGCCCCAAAGTCTCCTCTCGCTCTGGCCCCGCTCAATGCTATTCTACGCCCAACTTTCGGCTGGGGTGGAGGTGTGATGGGACGCGAGGCGAAGGGCCAGAAGGACCCTCTTGGGTCCGTCGCCATGCTCCCACCGATCGAGGCACGCGCGCACGAGCCTCCACCTGCGACAGGCTGGCCGGCCGCGCAGCGCCCGGGCGAGCCGGCGAGCGACGACGCCGTGATGCCTTCCCCGGAGACGCAATGGTTCGACGCGACCGCTCCCGACCCGGCGCCGTCGCGGGGGGTGGGCGCTCGACGGCTCTGGTCGATCCCGCTCCTCGTGGCTGCGCTCGTGGTGGTCGCGACCGCGCGCAGCGTGATGGTCCGCGCGCTCTTGCCCGTCGCCCTCGTCGCGGCGGCGGTGGCGCTGCTCGCGCGGGGGCGGCGGCACCTCCTGCCGGCCGCGCAGGCGAGCCGGCGCGGGCTGAGCCTCGACGGCGATCAGCTGCTGCTCCGGGGCAAGGGCGGCGCCGGGGAGCACGTGCTGCTCACGACCCGCGAGCGGTTCGGCGTGACGCTCCTCGCGACGCCGCGCCGGGATCGCATCGTCGCCCTGCTCAGCTCCAGCGCCGGGATGTCCTGCGTCGGGGCCACCTTCGACGGCCCCGCGCGCCGCACCTTCGCCGCGCTGCTCGACCGCGCGTCCGTCGTGGGCTCCGACGACGTCGGGCTCGAGGCGATCGGCCCGGACGGCCAGCCGATCTCGCTCGGCCCCCCGGTGCTCGCCGCGCTCCTCGAGGAGCTCACGCTGCGCTCGCCCGGGTGCCTCGATCGCTTTCTCCTGACCGACGCGCGCGGCGCGACGCTCCTCCTCGACAGCGGGGAGCTCCGCGCCGGCGGTCGCGTCTTCGATCTGACCGCGCCGCTCGAGTGGCGCGCGTTCGTCTTCCAGGAGGCGCTCGGGCAGGCGATCGCCGTGTACCAGGGGACGTGGGTGCGTCAGGGCACGAGCGAGGTCTTCCTCGTCTGCCTGCTCCCTGCGATGACGCCCGCGCTCGACGGGCTGGGGAAGTCGCTCGGCCCGCTCGATCGCGGCGCGCTCCGCGATCTCCGGCTGATGCAGGGCATCCCGGAGAGCCCGCCGCCCTCCGATCAGCGCGTCGCCATCGATCGCCTGCTGATGGTCCCGATCCGATCCGCGCTGGACAAGGCGCCCCGACCCGCCGCGCAGGCGCCGCGCGCGCGTGCATGAAAACGCTTACCAGGCGCGTCCTGACGGCGCGACAAGGGGATAGCGATAGACGTGCCCTGACGGTGCGATGCGAGCGCGCTCCAGCGTCGGGCTTCGCTTGACGCCCGCGCGCTGGCACGGGTAAACCGCGCCGGTACCCAGAGGTTGAGTCACCACGTCCCCTACGAGATCCGGAGGCGATCCATGGCCGTCGATATCCAGAGACTGTTCAACGAGGAGCTACCTGCTGCCCTGGCGAAGAATTCCGACGCGGCCAAGCAGCTCGGCGGGAAGTACCAGATCAACGTGACGGGCGAGGGTGGCGGCGAATGGCTGATCGACCTGTCCGACACCGGGCCCAACATCGCTTCGGGCAGCCCGGGCGGCGCGGATGTCACGATCTCGCTCAGCACCGAGGATTTCCAGAAGCTGCACGAGAACCCGCAGGCCAACTCGATGCCGCTCTTCTTCGCGGGCAAGCTGAAGGTCGCGGGCAACCAGATGCTCGCGATGAAGCTCCCGAAGCTGTTCCAGCTCAACGCGGGCTGATCCCGGCGTCGGCGGAGCCCCGCCGTCTCCTTCCGGCGTCGCGCCCGGCGCCGGCGACGGGCTGCTGGTGAGTCGCAGCCCCTGCATTCACCTCCCCGACCTCGAGGTGCCCGCCTCACGCCGTGGGCGCGGACGCGACCGGCCTTCTTCGGTGCTCCTCCTCGACCCCTCTCTCGCGCACCACAAGAACGACAGGCCATGCGCCCGCTCACCGATACGCGCATCCTCGATCTCTCGAGGCTCCTGCCGGGCCCCTTCGCGACCCTCGTGCTCGCGGATCTCGGCGCGACGGTGGACAAGATCGAGGATGTCGCCGGCGGCGACCTCCTCCGGCAGCTCCCCCCGCAGATCGCCGGTGAATCCGCGGCGTTCCAGCTCCTGAACCGCGGCAAGCGCAGCGCCCTGCTCGATCTGAAGAAGCCCGAGGGGCGCGACGCCTTCCGCCGGCTCGTCGCGACGTATGACGTGCTCTTCGACCAGTTCCGCCCGGGGGTGCTCGATCGGCTCGGGGTCGGTCACGCGGCGCTCTGCGCGGACAACCCGCGGCTCATCGTCTGCGCGCTGACCGGCTACGGTCAGACGGGCAGCCTGGCCACGCGCGCGGGGCACGATCTGAACTACGTCGCCCGCGCGGGAGTCCTCGGCGCGCAGGGGCCCGCGGAGGGCCCACCGCAGGTGCCTGGCTTCCAGGTCGCCGACGTGAGCGGCGGGATGTGGTGCGCGATCGCCATCCTCGCGGCGCTGCGCGAGCGCGAGCGGACCGGGCGAGGCGCGGTGCTGGACATCGCCATGACCGACGGCGCGCTCGGCTTCGCCCTTCCCACGCTCGCCGCGGCGCTCGCGGGCGGCGACCCCGCGCGCAGCAGGGAAGCGGCAGCGGAGGGGGCGCGCGGAGCGGGCGACGAGCCGCTCACCGGCGGGCTCGCGCCGTACAACACCTACCTTTCGAAGGACGGGCACGCGATGGCCCTCGCCGCGCTGGAGCCGAAGTTCTGGGTCGCGTTCTGCGACGGCGCCGGGATCGAGCCCGACCTGAGCGCGCTCGTGCCCGGCCCGCACCAGGCCGCGCTCAAGCGCAAGGTCGCCGCGGTCTTGCGGGGAAGGACGCGCGCCGAGTGGGAGGCGTTCGCCGCCGAGCGCGACTGCTGCCTCGAGCCGGTGCTCGATCCGGGAAGCGCTCCGGCCGATCCCCACCTCGCGTCGCGCGATCTCCTGTTCGAGATCGCCTCGCCGCGCGGCCCGATCCCTCAGCTCAGGACGCCCGTCACGCCGGCAGGCGTCGCGTTCGCGCCGGCGCCCCGCGCCGGAGAGCACACGCGCGCCGTCCTGCGCGACGCGGGCTTCTCGGACGACGAGATCGACGCGCTGATCCGCGCCGGCGCGGCGCGCTGAGGATCGCGCGCCTCGAAGAAGGTCGATCCGCACGCCGAGGACGCGCGCACCGAGCGCTCGCAGAGGCGCCCGGCGCACTTCCTTTCGCGTCAGATCTTCTTCAGCTCGTCCACGAACTCCCAGTCGGCGATGAGGTGCTTCTTGAGCAAGAGCGACAGGAGCGCGGCGAACATCGCCTCCCAGCGCACGTTGTTGCCGAGGATCTCGCTCGCGTCGGCGCCGTGCGAGACGGCGCGGAGCGCGGAGACGAGGTCGCGCGCGGTGAGGCCCGGATCGTCCGTCGTGAGCGGGGGCGGTGGCTCGGACTGGGCCGCGGCCCGCGGCGCCGGGGCTGCTTGCCGCGGCTGCTGCTGCTGCTGCTGGGGCTTGGTCCCGCGCGCGGGGAGCGTGATCGTCGTCCCGTCGAGGAGGGTGAGCGAGACCATCCGCCGGCGACCTCGGCCTTGCGGCGCGGGGATGTTGCGCACCTCGCGCTCGCTCGGGGGTTCCTCGCCGTGGTCCGGGGCGCTCTCCGGGACGGTGCGCGCCGCAGCGCTGGCACGCCCGAGCACGGCGCCCAGGAGCGCCGCGGCCGGCGTGCTCGACGTCGGCGCCGCGTCGGTGCTCGGCGCCGACTCGCTGGCGGGCGGCGTCAGCGGTCCCGGCGCTGAGCTGGGGCGCAGCGTCTTCCGGCGCTCCGACTGCGCCGACTGCGCGAACTGCGCCGGCTGCGCGGCCTGCGCCGCCTGGGCCGCCGCGAGCAGCTCGGGCGACGGCGCGACCTTCAGCGTCGGCCGCGAGCGCTCGTCGGGACGGCCGCGGATCTGCCGCTCCTCCGGCCGCCCGCGGATCTGCCGCTCCTCCGGCCGCTCGCGGATCTCCCGCTCCACGGGCCGCGTCGCGGGGCGAGGCGGCTCCCACGCCAGCTCGTCCTCCATGACGCCCATCTCTGCGGCGTCGATGTCGGAGGTCTCGATCGCCGGCACCGCGTCATCGACAAGCCGCGCCCCGGAGCGGAGCGCGGGCCGCGTCAGCAGCAAGGGCTCCGGCGTCGACGACACCTCCTCCGAGTGCCTGGCGCTATCCGGCGCTCCGGAGAGCTCGGAGGAAGGCGGCGGGTCGACCGGGCGCGCCCGCGACGGAGGCTCGTTCGCCTGGGCCGGCTGCGCCGGCGCTGGCGGCGGCACCGAGCGAGCGCGCGCCCCGTAGTAGACCCGGATCGCGTTCCGGATGTCGCTCGGCGGGGCGATCATCGCGCGCACGGGCAGGCCGGAGAACGCCATGCACTCCTTCATGCCGTCCTCGTTGGTCGGATCGTCCATCGCGACGTAGAGCGTCTCGCCCTGGTTGCGGACGTGGCGCACGTAGATCGGGACGAGGCAGTAACGCTCGGCCACGTCGTGCGGCACGAGGTTGAGCAGCTGCCGCGAGAACTCGATGTGCAGCAGGGAGACCCAGGGGACAGCGAGCTGGTGGGACAGGATCTGCGTCAGCTGGGTTTCGTTGATGAGACCTTGCTCGACGAGGAGTGTCCCCAACCGCCGGCCGTCCGTGCGCTGCTGCTCCAGGGCCCTCTCGAGGGCGTCCTGGGTGATCATCCGCGCGTCGACCAGGAGCTGACCGAGACGTAGGCGAGGCGTAACCATCGCGCCCGAGGTTACCCCAAGTGGGATCCAGGACCTAACAGACGACTGGACGAGCCCCCCCGCCCCCCTCCCGGCGAGGCCGCAGGGGCCGGGGGGAGACCGCGACTCCAATCGCTATCCCGAACGTGGTAAGGTCCCGCGCGTGTCCACAGTGGTCTGCCCGCAATGCGCGAATCCGTGCGAGCAGGCGCACAAATTCTGCCCGGTCTGCGGCTTCCCCATCTCGGAGTTCAACCGGACGTCCGACGATCCGCTGATCGGGACGACGCTCCCAGGCAACTACGTGATCCTGGAGCTCGTCGGGGTGGGCGGCATGGGCCGCGTGTACAGGGCCGAGCAGAAGGCCCTGGGGCGCACGGTGGCCGTCAAGATCATCCACCCCCACCTGCTCGGGGACGAGAGCGCGTCGGTCCGGTTCATCACCGAGGCGCGCGCAGCGAGCCGCCTCAACCACCCGAACTCGGTCGGGGTCATCGACTTCGGCAAGAACGGCGGGCAGCTCTACCTCGTCATGGAGTTCCTGCGCGGGCGCGACCTCGCCCGCGTGGTCTACGAGGACGGCCCGCTCCCCTTCCGCCGCATCGTCGACGTCCTCTGTCAGGTGCTCGCGGCGCTGGCCGAGGCGCACCACCTCGGCATCATCCACCGCGATCTCAAGCCCGAGAACATCGTGCTCGAGAAGATGCGCTCGGGCGGCGACTTCGTGAAGGTCGTCGACTTCGGCCTCGCGAAGATGAAGCAAGAGGTCACGACGACGAACATCACGAGCCCCGGCATCGTCTGCGGGACCCCGGACTACATGGCCCCGGAGCAGGGCCGCGGCGACCCGATCGACGCGCGGAGCGACCTCTACGCGTGCGGCGTCATCCTGTTCCAGCTGCTCACCGGCCGGCTCCCCTTCGAGGCGGAGTCGCCGACGCAGGTCGTGCTGATGCACCTCTCTTTGCCTCCGCCCGACCCCGCCCTGATCGCGCCGGAACGCGAGATCCCGGAGCCGCTCGTCGAGCTCACCCTGCGGGCGCTCGAGAAGGACGCCGCGCGGCGCTACCAGACCGCGGACGAGTTCTCGGCCGCGCTGCGCGCGGCGGTCGGGACGTTCGACACGCCCTCCGGCCGCTTCTCGTTCGCCGAGGCGACCGTCATCTGCGCCGCCTGCCGCGCCATCGTGCCGCGCGGCCAGAAGTTCTGCGGCGAGTGCGGCGCCAGGATCGGGCAGCCGCACTCGCCGGCTCCGGCGCCGCGCGCCGCGGCGGGCGCGGCGCCCCCGACCGCGCGGCGCGATCGCGCGCCTTCGGCCCCCCCGCTCCCGCTGCCGTTCGCCGCGCGCGAGGAGGATCTCGCGTGGCTCGACGCCTGCCTCGCCGACGTCGAGGGCTCGGTCGTCGCCGCGCGCATCGTCGGCGATCACGGCGTCGGCAAGACCCGGCTCCTCCGCGAGTTCCTCGACGTCGCCGCGAGCCGGGGCGACATCGTGATCCAGACCGGCCCGGACCCGTGGAGCGCCGAGGTCGGCTACTACGCGCTCCGCTGGGCGATCGCCGGCCTCGCCGAGCTCCCGTCCGACGGCGGCAACGCGTCGAACTGGAACGGCGCGACGCCGGAGGCGCGACGCGGGCTGCTCGAGATCTTCGGCAAGGGTGACCGCGCGACCGACGTGCGCAGGAACGCCTGGAACAAGCCGGCCGTGGGCGGCCTGTCGCCCGACGATCGCCGCTTCATCGCCGCGGAGGCGCTGCGCTGGGCGCTCTCGCGCGCGCAGCAGTCCGCCTTCCCGCACCGGGTATTGCTCGCGGTCGACGATCTGCACGCCGTCGACGGCGCGAGCCGGAACGCCTTCGCCGACGTGATCGCGGAGCCGCCGCTCGCGGCGCTGCTCATCGTCGCCAGCCACACGCCCGGCTTCGAGCCGGAGTGGGGCGGGGCCGTGCGCCCGCTCGGCGGCCTGCCGAAGGACATCGCGCTCTCGCTCCTCCGGAGCAGCATGAGCCTCGATCACCGCGCCGCCCGCAAGACGCCGCAGAGCACGGGCGGGGCGCGGCCGTCGCCGCGGCGCGAGCCCGCGGACGGCGCGGCCGATCAGGCCGCGCTGGGCCTGCCGCCGAGCGCGACGACCCCGGCCGGCCTCGGCGGCGAGGCCGCGACGGTGCCGCCGCTCTACATCGACCAGCTGGTCCGCTACACCCTCGAGGGGGGCAGCGATCCGCCCGCGCGGATGGCCGATCTGGTCGCCGCGCGGATCGAGCGGCTGCCGCAGGACGCGCGCCGCACGCTGCAGGCGCTCACGGTCATCGGGGACGCGGCGGATCGGGCCACGCTGCAGCGCCTGCTCCCGGACATCCGCGCCTTCGACGATCTGCTCGGCAAGCTCGTCGCGGCGGGCATGATCGAGGAGCACGCGAGCGGCATCCGCACCGCTCACCCGCTGCTCCGTGACGTGACGCTCGCGACGATCCCGGCCGGCGTCCGGCGCGATCTGCACGCCAAGGCGACGTTCGATAGCGCGGGCGACCCGCTCGCGCTGCCGCTCGAGGTGCAGGCGATCCACGCCTACCACTCGCAGAACGCGTTCGTCGCGCTGATGCTGCTCGAGCAGACGGCGGATCGCTCGGCCGCGCGCGGGGACACCGCCGGCAGCGTGCTCGCGCTGCGCCGCGGCCTCGATCTGGCGCGGCGGGAGATCTTCCGGGGCGAGCTCGACGATCCGGTGCGCGCCGTCCTCATCTTCAGCCGGAAGCTGGGCGAGGCGCTCGCGCGCGCCGACGATCTCACCGACGCCGACGGCGTGCTGCGCGAGGCGCTCGACCTCGCCGGCCCCGGCGGCCCCGACCGCGCGCTCGTCCTGGGCGCGCTCGCGCACGTGGCGCACCAGCGCGAGCGCACGAGCGAGGCGTCGATGTATCTCCGGGAGGCGATGGACCTCGCCCGGCAGAGCGCCGACAGCGACGTGGTGCAGTCGCTCGACAAGATGCGGCGCGAGTGGATGGCGCGTTGAGCGAGAACCGGTGAACAGCGAGGAGCGAGCGCAAGGGTCCCGATCTCCGGCGAACGCAGCGGCGCCCGCGGCGCGCGCGCCGTTCATCGCGCGGTGGGACCTCGACAAGACCTACCTCAGGACGGACTTCGAGACGCTGCGCGACCTCGTGCGGACCGCCATCGAGCGGCCCGATCAGAAGCGCACCGTGCCGGGCGCCGGGTCGCTCCTGCGCGAGCTCGGCCGCGCGGGCGTCGAGACCCACATCCTCTCGGGCAGCCCGGAGCAGCTCCGCTCCCGCATCGAGCAGAAGCTGCGGCTCGACGGCGCGCGCTGGGCGTCGCTCACGCTGAAGCCCAACCTGCAGAATATCCTCCGGCTGCGCTTCCGCGCGCTGCGCGGGCAGCTCGGCTACAAGCTGCCCGCGCTGCTCCAGCGCCGCTGCGAGCTCCCGAGCCAGCGCGACCCGGACGGCGCGCTCATCCGCGAGGTGCTCCTCGGGGACGACGCCGAGGCCGACGCGTTCGTCTACTCGCTGTACGCCGACGTCTGTGAGGGGAGGGTCACCCCGCTGGAGCTCGGCGAGGTGATGCGGCTCGGGCACGCCTACGACGACACCATCCTCGATGCGACCCGGTTCGCGAGCTACGTCGAGAAGGGCCCCGTCGTCGAGCGCATCCTGATCCACCTCGATCGGCAGTCATCCCCCTCGGATTTCCGGATCTTCGGCGACCGGGTCGTCCCCTTCTACAACTACCTGCAGGCGGCCTTCGTGCTCCACGAGGACGGCCGGATCGCCGCGCACGCCGTGCTCCGCGTCGCGCAGGATCTTGTCGTCGCCCACAACTTCGACAGCGTCGCGCTCGCGCGGAGCTACGTCGACCTGTCCCGCCGCGGGCACGTCTCGGGCAAGGGCATCGCGTCCCTCGAGGCCGCCTACGGCGAGCTCGCGCAGCGCAGGGCCGCGGGCGCGAGCGACCTCGGCGCGATGGTCGCGGAGCTCACGCGGCTCTGCAGCGATCTGCGCCCCGCCATGAGCCGGCCGCACGCCGCCATCGACTACCGCGCGCTCGCCGCCGGCCACAACCGCCGCTCGAAGCGCGGTCGCTGACGGCGCGCGCCGGGCGCGGCGCGGCGCGGCGATGGCCGCTCGCTCACAGCCAGGCGTTGTTGAGGATCTCGCCGACGCCGCCGGCGCCCGGGACGATGTACTGGATGGCGTTCAGGCCGCGCTCCTCGTCCCAGTGCGTGCCTGGCTCGGTCTTGAGCACGCGCGCCGGCGAGAGGCCGCGATCGAGCCGGAGCGCGTAGATGATGGCGTCCGGGTGGGCCTCGGTGACGCGGCGGATGTACTCGGGCGTCACGATGAGGTGCATGGCGACGCACTTGGCCGGCCGCCCCTCGAGCGCGGTCTTGTAATACGTCAGGGCGCTGACCATCGACGAGCCGGTGGCGCCCATCGGATCGGGGAAGAGCACGTGGCGCCCCTCGACGTCGCGCCCGATCTTGGCGTCGTGCCAGGTCGCGCCGATGACCTCGCCCTGCTCGTTCGTCTGCCGGCTCATGAACAGGTGATCCTGCCGCACGAGCGCGGGGTCGAGGACCTCGTTCAGGAGCTCGTAGACGACCTGGGAGGGCATCGTCCCGGCGCGCGCGATGCCCACGGTGACGACCTTTGTCGCGCGGGACAGCGCGGCGCCGCGATAGATGGCCTCCGGATGGGACGAGATCATCCGGGTCGGGACGTCGACGCGGGTGCGCTCCAGCTCGGTGGCGAGGACGGCGCGCGCCAGGTTCTGGTAGAGAAAGCCGACGAGACGCCCGACATCGGGCTGAACCGTTTCCGGGGAGCACGCGCGAGCCAGCAGAGTCCATGCGAGCGGATCATCGAGAAGGTGCACGCCAGGACCGTATCGGTGCGCAATTTCGGGGGGCCGGAATCGACTCTCAGCGTACGCAACGTCGACCATCGTTTTTCTGTTACACTACCTGGCCCGGCGCGGGGTATTCCTCCGGGTGCGCACCGGTGCTCTCCCCGGGAGCGAAGCGGTTTTCGAAGCGATGAGGGCGCCCGCTCAGCGGGCTGTCCGGTGGACTTGCAAAGGAAGGGATGTTCGGTGGATAGCGACCTTGCCGAGTCGGTTACGGCGCTCAAGGATGCCTTTACCCGAAGAGGTATCGCCGCGAGGTTCGGAAAGGCGGCTCCGGCGGTGGTGGAAGAGCTGCGCAGGACGCTGCGCGTGCCCGCCAGGTACCGCGCTTTCCTGCAGGAGGCCGACCCGCTCGATGTCGAGACGGTGACTCCGGTCGAGCGCGTACGCCTCATCCCCTCGGAGAAGCTCACGGCCGAGCAGCAAGCGAGCGGCGGCGACAGCTCCCTCGCGGGCTGGCGCAAGAGCTGGATCCTCATCGCGCGCAGCGCCCTCCTGGGAGACCCTTACTTCCTCGACATCTCGAAGCTCGACGCCGAGGGAGACTGCCCCGTGTTCACCTGCATGACCGGGATCGACGCGCTCAAGCCGGAGCTCTGCGCGTCGAGCTTCCAGCAGTTCCTCCGCATCCTCGCGACCTCGATGGAGGTCGCGTCCGGCTTCGGAGAGAGCGGCCTCGACGACGACGACGAGGCCATCTTCCGCGAGACGCTCGCGCCGAAGATCAAGACGATCGACTCCGCGGCCCTCCGCGCGGGTCACTGGACATGACGTGGCGTCCACGGCGCGCTGCTCGCGGGCGCCGTGGATCGAGCTGACCGTGCCATGGCCAGGTGCCCGGTTTGCAGCGCAGAGAACCCGGACACTGCCCGGTTCTGTGTGGCGTGTGGCGCGCCGATCGCCGCGAAGAACCCCGGCGCGGCCCCCTCGGCTCCCCCTGCGCCCGGCGCGCGGGCGACCGTCCCTGCGCAGCCGCTGCTGGAGGCGCTGCTGCCCGAGGACCCGGCGCGCCGGGTCAGCCTGCCGGCCGCCTTCGGGGCCGGCGGTGCGAACGGGCCCGGCGCGGCGCCGCACGTCGTCCCGGCGCCGCTGGCGGGCTCGCTCCCGCGGCGCCTACCGGGGGGTCACCTGCCGGCGGGGACGCTCGTCGATCAGAAGTACGTGGTCGAGCGGGTGCTCGGCGAGGGCGGCATGGGGGTCGTCTACCTCGCCCGGGACGTCCACACCGGGCTGCACGTCGTCCTGAAGGCGGTGCGGCAGGAGCTCGGGCACCGGCCCGACGTGCGCGCGCGGACGCTCGCCGAGGGCCGCGCGCTGGCGCAGATCGATCATCCGAACGTCGTCCACCTGAAGGCCGTCGTCGCGGAGCGGGACGACCTCTGGCTCGTCATGCAGTACATCGACGGGGAGAGCCTCGAGCAGGCGCTCGCCAGGTATGCCGACGAGCGCCGGCCGATGCCGCTGCCCGAGGCGCTCTCGATCTTCCGGCAGATCGCCTCCGGCATCGCGGCCGCGCACCGCGAGGGGGTGATCCACCGCGACCTCAAGCCGGCGAATGTGCTCCTCCGCGGCAAGGACGGCGTCGCGAAGGTCACCGACTTCGGCATCGCCAAGGTCGAGGCGGACGCGCTCGCGGGGCGCGGGATGACCAAGGGGATCATCGGATCGCTCTATTACATGTCGCCGGAGCAGGTCCTCGGGCGCCGCGATCTCGACAAGCGGGTGGACATCTACGCGCTCGGCGTCGTGCTCTACGAGATGCTGGTCGGGCGGGTGCCGTTCGACGCCGAGAGCGACATCGAGATCATGCGGCTGCACGCGGAGGTGCCGCTCCCCAGGGTCAGCGCCGTGCGTCACGACGTCCCTCCGGAGCTCGACGCGTTCCTGCAGAAGGCGTGCGCCAAGGACAGGGCGGATCGCTTCGCCAGCTGCGAGGAGATGCTCGCGGCGCTCGACGCGACCGCCCGCCCTGCGCCGCCCGTGACCTCGGCGCCGCTCGGCGTGTCGAGCCGCCCGCCGCCGCCGCCCGCCGCCACGAGAGTCGACGAGGTCCGCGACGTGGCGCGATCACCGTCGGGCGCGGCGCTGGCGAGCCGGCCGGCGGGGTCGCAGCGGGCGCGGGGCTCGTGGCTCGCGATCGGCGCCGGGGCGCTCGTGATGTTCGGCGGGGCTGCGGCGCTGCTCGCGCTGGGCGTGCTCGACAGGCCGCGCGACGGCCGCCGGAGGGGCGCCTCGCTGCAATCGCGCCCGGCAGCCAGCGCGAGCAGCGCCGCCGCGGAGGCGAGCGCGGAGCAGCCGCAGCCGTCGCCGCTCGCCGGCCTGATGGGCCTGTGGGTCGGCAACGGGCGCGAGCTCGAGGCCGTGCTGGCCGGCGAGGCGCTCGAGTTCCGGGTCCGCCGCCCGGAGCAGTTCACCCCGCAGGACTATGCGGAGGGCGAGGCCCGCTTCTCGTTGCGCGCGATCCCCGGCGAGAGCGGGGTGTTCGCCGTGGAGGACCGGCTCCGCTTCATCGCGCCCGAGTCACGCCAGTTCGATCCGGCCCGCTCGCGCGGCACCTGCCAGGACGTCCGCAGCGACGTGGAGGGCCGTCCCCTGCGCGCGAGCTTCGACGGGACGCGCCTGAGCGTCGAGTTCGCGAAGATCGAGCCAACCACGAGCAACTTCGTGATCGAGCGCGGCAGGGTCGTGAGCTGCGTCGGCCTCAGCGCGCTCCCTGCCACGCGCGTCGTGAGCACGCTGTCGAGGATGTGAGCCTCGTTCAGAGGCCGCCGACGGCGGGCACCGGTTGCGGCTTTCCGGCGTGGATGACCGCGCACCGGACGGTGGTCGACGACGTCGGCGCGCTCGCACGCCCGCCCCCGAGGACGAGCGTGCCGAAGATGTTGCGCGCCGCGGCATCGACCTCCGCGGCGCCGCGCGGCGGAACCGGGTTCCCGCTCGCGTCGAACACCGTCACGGCCTGCACGACGCCGCGGGCGATCTCGCCCTCCGGGAAGGACATCATCACCGTGATGCGGACGTAGGCCGACGCGCCCTCGACGATCCCGAAGCTGTGCGGCTTCTTCGCGAAGGCTCCGCAGAAGCCGCTCGTGCCCATGCCGCCGTTCGGGCCGTAGTTCGCCGACGCCCACTGCCCGACGTTGACCGTGAGCCCGCTGTCGCCCGAGCCCTGCGCGTACTGGACGCACTGAGCGAGCGCGGGGTCCCAGATCGCGCCCGTCGGGCATCGCCCCACCTTGGCGCAAGCCTGACCGGTCCAGACCTCGTCGCGCGCGCAGGTCTGCGAGAGCGGGACGCACGCGGCGGTCGGGCCGTCGACGATGAGCTCCTGGCCGGGCGGGCATCCGAGCTTCTGCCCGGCGCCGATGGCGACCCCGGCGTTGGTCGCCACCTGCTCGCGCGACACGCAGAGGCCTGTGCTCTGGTCGATCTCGTCGCCTGGCCGGCAGCGGTCGGGGGCGCACCCGCCGGCCTCGTGGTGGCGACCCACGCCGCAGTAGGCGTTCGCCGCCTGGGGCGTGAGGCACTGGCCCGCGATCGCGAGGTAGCCCTTCAGGCAACGGCAGCGGTTCTGGTTTGTGTCGAAGGCAGCTCCGTCGCTGCACGACGAGATCGAGCAGCGGCAGCTGCTGCCCTGGCAGATCTTGAGGAAGCAGGAGTTCTCCGGGCACCCGATGAGGACCGCCGGCGCGAGCGCGAGCAGCACGATCGAGAGCGCGGTGGGGGCGAGGCCGAACGAGCCGGACCGCATGGGGTGACCCTACCCGATCCGCTCGGGCCGGGAAACTCGCGGGCGACGCGCGGCCGTGCGCGCAACGCCCCGCGGGCGCGGCCGACGTACCGGCGGCCGGGGTGGTGTGGTACGGGGTGTCGCCGTCCGCGCGGAGATTCCGCCGCGCCGGTCCACATCAAGCCATGCTGCCCATCTACATCGAAGGTTCGCCTGAGTTCGATTCCACCCTGTCGGCCCTGCGCACCCGCGGCACGGGCGATCTCGCGAACGTCACGCCTGCGGTGACCGAGATCATCGACAACGTGCGGCGCGGGGGCACGTCCGCCGTCCTCCGCTACATCGAGACGTTCGAGCGGAGGACGTCGAAGGCGCTCGTCCGCCATGCGGGGCCCGAGGCGGAAGGCGGCTTCGGCGGGGCCGAAGCGCTCGCGCGGCTGCCGCCGGACGTCCGCGCCGCGCTCGAGACCGCGGCCGCGAGGATCGCGCGTTACCATGAGCGCCAGCGCGACGCGGGCGACCTCGGGCCCGCGGACGCCGCGGCGAACGGGCCCCCGCTGCAAGCCGGCTTCAGCTACGAGGAGGAGGGCGTCCTCCTGGGCATGCGCGTACGCCCCCTGCGTCGGGTCGGCGTCTACGCGCCGGGCGGCAAGGCCCGCTACCCCTCGAGCGTGTTGATGTCGGCCATCCCCGCGCGCATCGCCGGCGTGCGCGAGATCGTCCTCGCGAGCCCGTCGGCCGACGACGCCACGCTCGCCGCGGCGCACCTCTCCGGCGTGACGACCCTGCTCGACTCGGGGGGAGCGCAGGCGATCGCGGCCATGGCCTACGGGCTCCCGGAGCTCGCGTCGGTCGACAAGATCGTGGGGCCCGGTAACGCCTATGTCGCCTGCGCGAAGCGGCTCGTCTTCGGCGACGTGTCGATCGATGGCATCACCGGGCCGAGCGAGATCCTGGCGCTCGCCGATGACACCGCGGATCCGCGGCTCGTCGCGGCCGATCTGCTCTCACAGGCCGAGCACGACGAGGCGTCCTACGCTCTCCTCGCGACGACCTCGGCCCAGCTGGCGGAGGCGGTCGCGCGCGAGCTCGACGCAGCGCTCCCCGAGCTCACGCGGCGCACGATCGTGCAGGCGTCGCTCTCGACGCACGCCGCTGCGCTCGTCGTCGGCTCGCGCGCTCGCCTCGCCGAGGTCGCGGATCAGCTCGGGGTCGAGCACGTCGCCTTCCACGTCACCGACCCCGAGGGGCTGTTCTCGGAGATCGGCACGCTCGGCGCGGCGCTGCTCGGCAGCCTCACCCCGGTCGCCGCGGGCGACTACCTCGCGGGGCCCTCCCACGTGCTCCCGACCGGGGGCTCGGCCCGCTTCGGATCGCCGCTCGGGGTCTACGACTTCGTGATACGCGCCAGCCTCATCCGTTACTCGAGCGCGGCGCTGCAGGCGCAGGGCCCGACCATCGAGAAGCTGGCGCAGACGGAGGGCCTGCAGGCGCACGCCCGCGCCGTGTCGCTCCGCCTCGCGATCGCGGCCGAAGGCGCGGCAGCGAAGCGCGGCGCGCCGCAGTCCTGACGCCTCGCGCTGCCGTCGAGCGCGCCGCGCCCACCGAGGCGCGGCGCCTGGAGGGCGGCGTGGACGCTTCGAGCACGCGCTAGCTCCTGCGCCTGGCTCGGCGCGCCCCGTTCCCCTCGGCGGCAGACGCGTGATCGCCCGCCGCCCCCTCGGGCGCGCGGGCTCACTCGACGCGGAGGTAGCCCCCGTTGATCAACTTCATCACGGATTGCGCGGTCTCCAGGTCCGTCGCGGGGCTCTTGTTGAGGACCATCGCGAGGTGCCCGTGGTTGTAGACGACCTGGAGGACGTCCAGATCGACGGGCGAGAGATCGCGGAGCAGCGGCTTGAGCGGCTGGGGAATGACCAGGCGCGCCGACAGATCCGGGAGCTGGTGGCGGATGTTGTTCAGCTCGTCGATCTGCCGGAGCCCCTCCATGAGGAGCTCCTGCACCGTCGCGCTGATCTCGCCGGTCATGACCCGCTCCTCGGCCTGCTCCAGATCGAACGTCCCGCCGACCCACGTGAGGATCCGGTAGACGCTCTTGAGCGGCGGGACGTCGGTCAGATCGTTGATCGTCGCAAAGGTCACGATGCCCTTGCGCAGGTAGATCTTGCCGACGTCGTCGTCGGAACGGACGACGAGGACTCCGCTCTTCTTCGATGTGCCGAAGAGCTGAAGCAGATCGGGGAGCGGGATCTCGTCGATCGACCCGGACATCGACCGGGTCTGACCGCTCCTGAGCGAGGGCTCGTCCATCCGGCGGCGCGCCGGGGGCGCGCTCGGATCGGTGGAGACGACCTTGAGGATGCTGGTGCCGATGAGCACCCGATCGCCCTCCTTCAGGGTCGTCTTCTTGATCTTCTCGCCGTTGACGAACGTGCCGTTCGTCGAGCCGAGATCCTCGATCACGATCTGCTGTTCGGTACAGGCAATCCGGGCGTGGCGCCGGGAGACCATGTCCTCGACGAGGACCATGTCGAGGTCGCTGGAGCGACCTACGACGATCTCCTGCTGCTCCCCGAGGGGGAACTCGCCGCCTTGGTACTTCCCGGAGATGAAGCGCAACGCCAGTTGCCGCGTTGCCGACACCTTGGGAGCGTGGTTATCCATCGCAGGGGGAGTAGAAACCTTCGGGCGCTACGCGAGCGCCAGCAGGGGGCAAAGTCTAGTTTCACCGAGCAAAGATGGTCAAGAGATCCGGGTGGTTCTTTCAAATGAGTTGGCTCGTTCGTCCTAACGCAGCGCGCTGCATCCGGCCCTCCCCCCTCCTTCCCCCCTCCCCTGAGCCCCCTCGGACGCCCGCCCGGGCAGCGCCCGAAGGGGGCGCAAATGCATCCAAATCTGCGGGAAACAGGCCGCTTCGCGTCGCCCGGGCGGCCGGCTTCGGGGTCTTTCCTGGCGAGGCGCCGGGCGGCCTCGGCGCCGGAGACAGCGGCCGCTCGGCTTATTGCCCTTGCTTTCAGGCCCGGCATGTTGAACGGCCTCGGCGTGAGCTCCGAAGCGACGCAACGCACCCTTGCTGCAGGCGATCCGCTGGGCACGCATCGCGTGCTCGATCCACCGGGGGCCCTGCCGCAGCCGGCAGAGCGGCTGGACGCCGACGCCTCGCGAAGCTTCGAGACCGAGCTCGCCGTCGATGTGGAGACGCTGAACATCGACGCAGCGAGCTTCCGTCAGATGGAGGATGCCTCCGGCAGCCCGGACGGCGTCGCGCGGCTCGTCCTCGAGACCGTGGCGCGCCGTGGCAAGCAGCACAACCCGGTCACCGGCTCGGGCGGCATGCTGCTCGGCGTCGTGCGCCGAGTCGGCTCGCTGGCAGCGCACCGCGGCGTCTCCGTCGGCGACCGCATCGCGACGCTCGCGTCGCTGTCGCTGACGCCGCTCTCGCTCCGCCGGATCGTCGCCGTGCGGCCCGCGTCCGCGCAGATCGACGTCGAGGGCACCGCGATCCTCTTCGCGTCGGCGCCGCTCGCGCGGATGCCGACCGACATGCCCGAGCGGCTCGTCCTCGCGCTGCTCGACGTCGCGGGCGCGGCGCCCCAGGTGGCGCGCCTCGCCGGCCCAGGCGACACGGTGGCGGTGCTCGGCGCGGGCGGGAAGTCGGGTCTCCTGTGCGCGGCCGAGGCGCGGCGCCGCGTCGGCCGCGGCGGGCGCGTGATCGGGATCGAGGCGTCTCCGGGGTTCGCCGCCGACCTGCGCGCGCTCGCGCTCTGTGATCACGTCGCGGTCGCCGACGCGCGCGACCCCCTCGCGGTGCGCGACGCCGTGCTGCCGCTCACGGGCGGCGCGGGCGCCGATCTCACGCTCTCGTGCGTGAACGTCCCCGGGGTGGAGCTCAGCGCGATCGTCGCCACGCGCGACCGCGGCAAGACGTACTTCTTCGCGATGAGCACGAGCTTCACCGCCGCCGCCCTCGGGGCCGAGGGGATCGGCAAGGACGTGGACCTCTACATCGGCAACGGCTACGCGCACGGCCACGCCGATCACACGCTCGCGCTCGTGCGCGAGCACCCCGCGCTCGCGGCGCTCATGTCGTCGCGCTACGGCTGAGCGCACGCGGGGGCGCAGCGCGAACCGGCGCGCGCGGCTCGGCGCCGCCGGAAACACCGCGGCGCCGGCTTCAGCCGGGCCGATTCTGAGCTGTCGGCTCGCCCGCCGAGGGCGCCGTCGCCGGCGCGCCCAGCTTGTCGACGGCGGCCGGGAGGATCACGGCGAAGGTGCTCCCCTTCCCTTCGTACGAGCGGACCTCGATGCGGCCGCCGGCGCTCTGCGCGATGCGCTGGCTGATCGACAGCCCGAGCCCCGTCCCCTTGTCCTTCGTGGTGAAGAACGGCAGGAAGATGTTCGCGAGCACCTTCTGGGAGATGCCCGGGCCGTTGTCGGTGACGTTGAGCTCGACGAACGGCTCGTCCGAGCCGGAGCCGGGCCGCGTGCCGCGGCCGAAGCGGACGCGCGTGGAGATCACCACCTTGCCCCGACCCTTCATGGCCTGGACGGCGTTGCGGAACAGGTTCATCAGCACCTGCCGCAGCTGCTCGGGATCGATGGCGACCCGGGGGAGATCGGGATCCAGCGTGACCTCGACCTCGAGCTGGTCGTTCCTGCGCTCGATCGAGAGCACCTGCAGGGTGCGGCGCACGATCGCGTTCACGTCGGTCGGGACGACCGAGCCCTGCGCCGGCCGCGCGAGATCGAGCACCGAGCCCACGACGCGGTCGAGCCGATCGACCTCCTCGAGGATGATCCCGATGAACTCGCGCGACGCCGGGTCGATCTGCGTCTCCGGCACCGGATCAGCGAGCAGCTGCGCCGCCCCCTTGATCGCGCCGAGCGGGTTCCTGATCTCGTGCGCGAGCCCGGCCGCCATCTGGCCGAGGAGCGCGAGCCGGTCTCGCTCCTTCATCTGCGCGTAGAGGCGCGAGTTCTCCAGGACGACGCCGATCTGCGCGGCGAGCGTCTCGAGCAGGGTCAGCTCCTCGGGCGAGAACGCGTCGCGCACGCGGGAGTCCGCCACGACGAGGAGCCCGATCGGCTCGCCCTGCTCATCGCGCGCGCACAGCACCACGCCCGAGCAGAGGCTGCCGAGCACCTCGGCCGCCGCGAGCACCGCGTCCTCGGGGACCTGGGGCCGCACCTCCGTTCGCCTCGCGAAGTTGCCGTCGTCGTCCGCGTCGCTGCGGCTGCGGCGCGCCCGCCGCTCGCGCGCCTCGCGCTCGAGCTCCTCCATCGCGAGCGGCCCGCGATCGAGGCGATCGAGCAGCGCCCGCGCCGTCGCCACCTCGATCCGCTCGGGGACCCGCGGCCCGAGCGAGGTGAGGCGGTCGAAGCCGCTCCCGTCCTGATCGCGCAGGTAGAGCGCCGCCGCCGTGACCCGGCGCGACTGCTCGAGCGCGCTCATCACGATCGAGCCCATCTCCTCGACCTCGAGCGTGTGCACGAGACGACGCCGCGCCTCCGCGAGCGAGCGATCCAGATCGAAGCGCTCCCGCAAGAAGACGCGCTGGAGCTGCTCCTCGACGCGCTCGCGCAGCGGATCGAAGAGCACCAGGATCACGATCGCGGCGAGCACCGCGTTCAGGTACATCGTGTTGAAGCCGCCGATGAACGTGAGCAGGAGATAGAAGATCAGCGCGATCAGGAACGCGACCGCCGTGGCGACGAGCAGGCGCGCGAGCATCTCGTAGGCGTCGAGCAGGCGCTCGTGCCGCAGGGCCTGGGCGAGGAGGAACAGGAACACGATCGAGAGCGCCGCGCCGACGGGCGGCGGCTCCGCGCCGAGGAACCAGGCGAAGTCGGCGACGCTGGCGAGCGCGGCGAGCGCGCCGATCACCACGAGGAACCGCACGCGCCGCTGCGTCGCGCGCGAGGAGCTCTGCTTGCCGCGCTGGCCGAGCGTGTACAGCCCCGCGGTGAGCAGCGCGAAGACATAGAGGAAGATGCAGCCGCGCGTGAGCCAGTCGAGCCACGAGCCCGGCTCCCGGCTCATCAGCGCGAGGATGAACAGCGGGATGACGAGCACCCCCGCGAACCGGAGCAGGCGCGAGCGCCGGTCCCCGTCGTGGGGGATCATCGCCTCGAAGAGCTGCAGCGCGAACTGCGGGAGCAGCACGGCGAGGATCGCCGTGAAGCGCTCCCAGATGGAGGCCTGAAAGAAGCCGAAGAGCGACTGGGAGAGGTACCAGAGCCCGACGTCGGCGGCGAAGGCGGCGAAGAAGAGGTGGACTCGCCGGACGCGGCCTCGCAGCAGCGTCGAGGCCGCGATGGCGAGGGCCAGGGCCCCGCAGACCAGGGTCGTCCGTGTGCGGAGATCGATCCCGAGCGGCGCCACGCGCGAAGGCTACCGCAGCGAGCCGCGCGGCAACCCCAAAACGCGCCGGGGCGCCGCGGCGCCGGGCGCGGCGGCGCGGCTACGAAGGCGCGACCCCGGCGCGCGGCTCAGCGCGTCCCGTCGCTCTCGGACGAGGTCTTGTCGGAGCCGTCCGTGCTCCCCTGGGCGTGCCAGGGGAGCGGCTCCGGCATGTGCGAGTCCTTCGACCGCGCGTACGTGCGGGTCCGCGAGCTCCCCTCGCCGGCGGACGGATGCGCCGCCTCGCGCAGCCTGAGCTGCGGCCGATTCGCCGGATCGACGACGGGAGCGTCGGCGTCGCGCTCGACGTTCTCCCCGTCAGCGCCCCATCCAAGCGCCTCGTCGGAGGTCATCGAATCGAGCTCACTCCACGCGTCGCTCGCCTGCTCGTCGCGCTCCCCGGGCGCGAGCGCACACCCCGCGAGCAGCACAGGGGCGGACAGCGCAAGCGCGAGGCCCCCGGACAGCCAACCCCTCCTGCAACGTCGCATCACTTCAGTCCTCCGACGTCCCGCCAAAGCCATACTGTTTCACAAGCTGGGAAAGACGTGGTCTCTTCATACCCAAGAGCACCGCGGCGCGCGTGATATTCCCGCGACTTTCGTCGAGCGCCCGGGCGATACACTCGCGCTCGATCTCGCGCTTCATGTCGCTCAGGCTGACCCCTCCTCGGACATGCGCGTACGCGAGCTCCAGCGGCGTGCGATCCATGGGCATCGACGGGGCATGAGACTCAGGCTCCACCCGCTCCGGCGCCGATGAGCGGGGACCGCTCGACGGCTCGGCGGCAGGAATAGCAGGCTGCATGCCATGCCTCGATGTCGCCGGAGCGCTCGCCGGCTCCAGGGCCTCGAGGACCCGCAGCCCCTCGACGTTCGCCGTGAAGTCCTCGAGATCGATCACCTCGCCGTCCGCGAAGATCGCCGCGGCGCGCAAGGCGTTCTCGAGCTCGCGCACGTTGCCCGGCCAGGCGTGCTGCGAGAGGGCCGAGACGGCCCTGCTGGAGAGGCGCTTCGGCGCGGTGCCGCGCTCGGCGGCGATCCGCTCCAGGATCGCCGCGGCGATCATCGGCACGTCGCGCGGCCGCTGCCGGAGCGCCGGGACCTCCAGGACGACCTGCTGGAGGCGATAGTAGAGATCTTCCCGGAACTCGCCCCGGGCGACCATTGCACGCAGATCGCGGTGGGTGGCGCAGAGGATCCGGACGTTGGCGCGCAGCGGGGTGACACCCCCGACCCGCTCGAAGGTCCTGTCCTGCAGGACGCGGAGCAGCGCGACCTGCGTGCGCGGCGAGATGTCGCCGATCTCGTCGAGGAACAGCGTTCCTCCCTCGGCGATCTCGAAGCGCCCGCGACGGCGCGACGCCGCCCCGGTGAACGCCCCCTTCTCGTGTCCGAACAGCTCCGAGAGCAGCAGCGTCTCGACCAGGGCGGCGCAGTTCACCTTGATCAGCGGCCCGCCACGCCCGCTCGCCTCGTGAATCGCCTCGGCGACGAGCTCCTTGCCGGTGCCGCTCTCGCCGTGGATCAGCACGGTCGCGTCGCTCGCGCCGACCTTCTCGACCTGGTGGAGGAGGCTGAGCAGCGCGGGCGCCGTCCCCACCAGCCGCTTGATCGCGGGGGCAACGGCCGACGGCCGGTGCGCGCGCGCGGCGACCCGCGCGCACCCGGAGCACGCGCTCGATCCGCACAGCTCGCACCCCCTCGGCTCCGCCTCGGCGGCGATGCGCGCGCACACCTCCAGCCGGGCGAGCTCCGCGAAGGTCCGGCGCGCGAGGTACCTGCGCGCGATCTCGGGAGGGAGCGAGGCGGCGATGCGATCGCGGAGCAAGGTCGCCGCCGCGAGGTGCGATCCCGTGGCCGCGGCGTCGTCCGGCGCGCGCGGCGGCCGGCCCCCGGACGCCGAGGCGTGGTGGAGCAGCACGTGCGCCTCCAGGGCGCGCTCGCGGCCGTGGTCCTTCCGCGAGAGCGCGAGCGCCTCGGCGGCGAGCTGCCCGAACGGCTCGCCGGCGGCACGCGCGCGCAGCGCCTCGAGCAGCGCGACCTCGGCGACGTGGCGGTCGGACTTCGCCTCGGCGCGCGCCGCCTTGATCATCTGCGCGGCGAGCAGGAGGTCGCCGTCGTCGAGCGCGATGCGCGCCGCGACGGCGTAGCACTCGCCGAGCTTCGGACCGGCGCCGTACGTGAAGGCGGCGCGGAGCTCCTCCCCGGCGTCGTGGGTGCGGCCGCGCTCGAGGTGGATCTGCGCCGCGACGTAGGCCACGTGCGTGATCCACACGCCGGGGATGCCAGGGCCGGAGACCTTGCGCGCGAACGCGAGCGCCTGCTCGGCCTCCTCGATGAGCCCGAGCTGGAGCCGGATCTCCGCGAGGTTCGCGATGAGGTTCACGAGCGCGACCTTGTCGCCGATCTTGCGGAAGATGCCGATCGCGCGCTCGAAGAGGCGCAATGCCTCCGGGTACTCGTGCTTCAGGTTGGCGATGACCGCGAGGTTCGTCAGCGCGTAGCCGGTCGCCATGCGCTCGCCGCGCCGCTCGCCGTCGTCGAGCACCGCCGCGAGCATCGCGCGCGCCTCGTCGAGCCGGCCCCTGGAGAGCAGCGCGATGGCGCGGTTCAGCCGGGCGCGCAGCTCGCTCACGTGCTCGCCGGCGCGCGCCGCCTCCCACGCGTCGGCCGCGAAGTGCCGCTCCGCCTCGGACCAGGCCTGCTGCGTGAGGAGCAGCTTGCCGAGGATGTTGCGCGCCTGGAGGCGCGTCACCGTCTCGCCCGCGCCGGCGAGCCCCTCCTCCGCGTGCGCCTTGGCGGCCTCGAGATCGCCCGTCTTGCAGCAGAGCTCCGCCATCTCCACGGCGCCGCGCGACCGCTCCGCGGGCGTGGCCGCGGTGGCCACCGCCCGCGAGAGCACCATCGCGGCCGTCGTCAGGTCGCCGCGCGCGCTCGTCGCGCGGCCGTGCACGAGCAGCGCGGCGAACGACTCCCCCTCGAGCATCGCCGCCGAGGAGAAGTCGATCGCGAACTCGACGTCGCCGAGCCGGAGCGCGAGCTCCGCGGCCCGGAGCAGCCGCTCGCCGGGAGGCGAGCCGGACAGCGATTGCATCGATCGGGCCCAGCGCCGCCAGAAATCGGCGCGCGCCGACGGCTCGCCGACCGAGGAGATCGCGAGCGTCGCCGCCGCCTCGGCGCGGTCGTCCCGGCCCAGCGAGGCGAAGAGCTCGCTCGCGCGCAAGAGGCTCCACGGATCGGACGACAGCTCCTCGAGCGCCTCGGCGACCGCGAGCACGTCCTCGGGATCGGCGCTGGCCGGGTCGACGGCCGCGCGCCGCGCCGCCACCCACCCGCGCTCGTCGGCCTCGATCAGCCCGAGGGCCGCGAGCTCCTCGCCGGCGAGGGGGCGCACGACGGCCCCGGACCCCTGCTCCGCGCGTCGCGCCGCGAGCAGGCCGAGCTGCCCGGTCGGCCAGGGCCGCTGGCTCAGCGCGAGCCGATCGAGCAGCCGCTTGGCGTCGCGGCTCGGCTGCTGTTGCAGGGGGCGCGGCTCGGCCGGCGCGGCCAGCACGGCGGAGCACCAGCCCTCGAGCGCGTCGAGCCGGTCGAGCTTCGCGACGACCCGGCGCTCCGCGTCCGCCGCGAACGCCTCCCAGAAGCGGTGCAGCTCGTCGGGCGACGCGATGCCGTCGATCGTGATCGCGCTCGTCCACATCCGCCTCGCGGCGTCGCTGCACACGATGACCAGCGCGGAGCTCGACCCTTCCACGATGAGGCGGGAGACCTCCTCCAGCACGAGGCTCCCCCAGCTCGTCGGCTCCCCCTCGGAGACGAGCAGGAGCGCGCCCTGCGCGGCCGCGCTGATGCCCTGCGCGACCGCGGCCGGGTCCGCAGAGGCGACCCCGCAGCGCAGCGCAAGGTCGCGCCAGGGATCCCGATCCGCGGCATGCGCGGCCGAGATCAGCGAGCGCCCCACACCTCGAGCGCGACGCGCGAGGTGGGAGCAAACCGCATCCAGGATCGACCGCTGTCCATGGACGTGGAGCACCCCACGCGACGCGGCGTCACGAACGCGCTCGTCGAGCGCCCGGAACCCCCCGGCATCGCTCGTCGTGGCAGAGAGAACGCAGGCTGCGGCAACAGATCCCAAGGCAACAGAAGCGTACCTCTCCGCTGGACGTCGCATCAATGGATCCCGCCGTTAGCCATCGATAAGCGCGTGCCGCACCAAAAGAATTTTTCAATGTAACTGCTAAGTTCCGTCCAGTACCTGCTGAATTGCGTCGAACGCGTCCGGAGGTGCTTCGCCCAGGGCGCGCGCCAGCGGGAGCTGCGTCGCCGCGGCGGCGACATAGAAGGGCACGAGGTGCGGCGCGAGCCGGCGGAGCGTCTCGAGGTGCCGCGCGACGCCGGCCGCGTCGCCGCGACGCACGGGCCCTGTGAGCGCGTCGGGCACGCCGAGCACCTCGACGTTGTCGGCGACCGTGCGGAGCAGCGGGCCGAGCATCTCGGCGGCGGTCTTCCGCTCGACGCCGGCGCGCTCGAGCAGGTCGACCCCGGCGGCGGCGAGCGCCGCGGCGCCGTTGGCGACGAGGCCTGCGGCGGCGTGGTAGGCGACGCGGTCGAGGCCGGAGAGCGTGCGCGGCGCCATCCCGAGGCGCACCCCGAGCGAGCGCGCGGCGCGCACGGCGGCGGGATCGCCGTCGATGTGGAGATGGCCGCGCTCGAGGAACGGCGCGAACGCCGGCGAGGCGAACGAGATCATCGGGTGCATCTGCGCGACGGCGACGCGGCGGCCCCGCACCGCCGCGAGCGCCTCCGGGCCGAGCGCGCCGGCGCAGTGCACCACCGCGGCGTCCCTGTGGCCGACGAGCCTCCGGTCGCGCAGCGCCTCGGCGCAGGGCCCGATGTCCCGATCGCGCACGGCGAGGATCACGAGGTCCGCCTCGATGGGCTCCGCCGGCAGCCCGTCCCGCGCGGGCCGGAGGGTGACCTGCAGCCCCGCGTCGCGGCTCGCGCGCGCGAGCCCGCGGCCCACCTTGCCGCCGCCGTAGATGAACACCTCCGGAAGGGCGCTGTCGTCCCGGTGAATCGGCGACGGGCGCGTGCTGTCCATCTCGCTCACGGGCCGCTCCCGTAAAGGCCATGCGCGAGCGCGTAGTCGAGCACGGCGCGCGGCACGCGCTGGCGGACGCCCTCCAGATCGCCCGCGGCGAACGCCCGGCGGATCTCGCTGCTCGAGATCTGCGGGAGCAGCACGTCCGCGGGGCGCAGGGGGTCGGCGCGCAGGTGCGGGCGAGGATCGATCGCCGCGGCGTCGAGGCGCTCCGCGCCGGTCGCGGTGAAGCCGGAGCGGCCGAGGACGATCGGCGGCGCGAGCTGCTCGATGCGGTCGAAGCGGTGCCACCGCGGGAGATCGGGGAGCACGTCGGCGCCGACGAGCAGGCGCATCGCCCAGTCGGGGTGCGCCGCGGCGAGGTGCTCCAGCGTGCGCAGCGTGAGGCTCTCGCCGCCGAGATCGCGCTCGACGGCCGAGACCGACACGCACGGGAGCCAGCCGAGGGCGAGGTGGCACATGGCCAGACGATGCTCGAACGGCACGAGCTCCTTGGAGAAGGGGTGGCGGTAGACGGGGACGACGAGCACCTCGTCGACCGGCGCGACGGAGATCGCGTAGGTGGCCGCGAGCACGTGCGCCACGTGAGGCGGGTTGAAGCTGCCCCCGAAGATCGCGACGCGGCGCGCCTCGGGCGCCACCCCGGGCGTCGCGACCGCGTGCGCCTCAGCCGTGCGAGCCACCTTGAACCCGCAGCTTGGGGCCGGCCGCGGACGGGCCCACGATCTCGCGCGCGGTCACCGCGCCGCTCGCGTTCATCACCTCGATCCGCACCCCGCCCTGCCCGTCGTCGAGGAGCGCCCGGCCGCCCTCGGAGCCGATCGGCCCGGGAGAGAAGAACGTCCGCGGGCCGACCTTCTTGATGAGCGGCTCCGAGCTCTTGCCGAAGACGAGGAGCGACGCTGCGACGATGTCCTCCTCGTCGAGCGCCGCCTTGTCGAACACGAAGAGCGCGACGCGCCCGTCCAGGATCTCGATCGTGCGCTGGCCCGGCGGGAGGCTCATCAGCACCTTGAGGCGCAGCCGGGCCCGCTCGGACGCCACGAACGCGTCGAGCTGCTCCGGCGTCGCGGTCGCGCAGCGCGCGGCCCGATCGAACAGGGCGCCCTCGGTGGGGTTCGCGCCGACCAGGCTCTGCGCCCAGCCCTCGACGACCCGATCGAGGGCGTCGTCCTCGGCGACGTAGATGACCCGCTCGGCGTGGCCTTCGTCGAGCAGGTGCTGCGCGCCGCGAGCGAGCGCGGGCAGATCACCCTGTGCAGGGCCGAGGACGCCAAGGCGCATCGGTCACAGCATAGATCAGCGCGCGATGCGGAGGGCACCTTCTCCACTCCGCGCGCTCGCGCCGGTGACTCCACCGCTCCTGCTCTCTTCTCCCCCTGCATCTCCCGGCACCGCGGTCGCGCCGCGGTTCCTCTCCCCGCGGTTCCGTGGCCATGGCGCGCGCGCCTCCGGCGCGCGTCTGCTAGCGTCCGCCCATGTTTCGGCGAGGTCGCGCGCTCCAGGATCCGGTCACCATCACCCTCGACGGAGCGGACGTCCCGGCGGAACGAGGAGAGCCCCTGGCCGTGGCGCTGCTCGCCTCGGGGCGCGTGACGCTCGCGCGGAGCCCGAAGCTGCACCGCCCCCGGGCGCCGACCTGCCTGCGCGGAGGCTGCGACGGCTGCCTCGCGCGGGTCGACGGGGTGCCCAACGTGATGACCTGCTTGCGGCCGGCCGCCGGCGGCGAGCGCATCGAGGTGCAGAACGTGGTGGGCTCGCGGCAGGCGGACCTGCTCCGGGTGACCGACTGGTTCTTCCCGCAGGGGATCGATCACCACCACCTGATGGCCGGCGTCCCGGGGCTGTCCGGGGTCATGCAGTCGATCGCGCGCAAGCTGGCGGGGCTCGGCCGGCTGCCGAGCGCGGCGCTCCCGCCGGAGCCCGCCGCGCGGCTCGACCTGGACGCGGCGGTGATCGGCGCCGGGCCCGCCGGCGTGGCGGCGGCCTCGGCGCTCTCGGCGCGCGGCCTCCGCGTCGCGCTGATCGACGACGCGCTCACCCCTGCCGGGTCGCTCGCCGGGGCCCCGCGCCGGGCGGCGGAGCTCCTCGCGCGACACCCGCTCGACGGGGTCCGCGTGCTCTGCCGGCACGTCGCCGCCGGCGTTTACCTCGGCGAGCTCCTGGTCGCCGGCGACGCGGGCGCGACCGTGATCAGGGCGCCCGCCCTGGTCTTCGCCACCGGGGCGCACGACGGCGTCGCGGCGTTCCCGAACAACGATCTGCCGGGGGTCTTCTCGGCGCGCGCGCTCTGCCGGCTGCTCGCCTGCGGCGTCGAGCCGACCGGCCCCGTCGCCATCGCGGGCGAGGGCTTCTGGGCCGGCGAGCTCGCGAGCGCCCTCGCCGGCCGCGTCGCGGCCCGGATCCCGCTCGCCGCGCTCGCCGCGGTGAACGGGATCTCGCAGGTGAAGAGCGTGACGGTGCGCGACGCGCCCTTCGCCCCCGACAGCCCGACGAGCGACCTCAAGGTGGTCGCGCTCGCGGTGGACGCGCCGGCCGCGCCCTCGTTCGAGGTCGCCGCGCAGGCGGGCGCGCGCGTCGAGGTCGACCCGCGCGCGGGGTACGCCGTGAGGGTCGACGCGCGCGGCCGGGCCGGCGACGGCGTGTGGGCGCTCGGCGAGTGCACCGGCGCCGCGCTCGATCTCGACGGCATCGCGCTGGCGGCGAAGACCCTCGCCGACGACGTGCTCGCGGCGCGCAGCGCGGCCGCCTGAGCCTGCGATCCGCGGCGCGCCGCGAGCCCCCCGGCGCGGCCGCGCGGCAGGTCAGCCCTCGATGATCAGATCGAAGAGGCCGACCCCGCCCGCGATGAACACGACGTCGAACACGCCCATGAGCGCCACGTAATCGGTGAGCTCGCCGATCGTCGCGCCGCCGAAGAGCTCCCGCGTCCCCGCGACCGCGGCGAGCAGGGTGGGCGCGAGCAGCGGGAAGAGCACGCTCGCGAGCACGAGGTCACGGGCGCGCGTGCGCACGGTCATGGCCCCGAAGAGGGTGCCGCTCGCGGCGATGCCCGGCGTCGCCGCGAGGCAGAAGAGCGCGAGCCCCGCGCCCGTCTCCGCGAGATCCACCGCGAAGAGCAGCGCCGCGACCGGGATGATGATCGCCTCGACCGCGAACACGAACACGCAGAGCCCGAGCGCCTTGCCGGCGAAGAGGGCGCTCCTCGCGATCGGCAGGACGAGCAGGCCCGCGAGCGCGCCGTCCTCGCGCTCCCGCTGCCACGTGCGGCTCAGCGCGAGCACCGACGCGAACGCCACGCTCACCCAGATGACGCCGGGCGCCACCTGCTCGGCCGCGTCCTGCCCGGCGTAGAACGCGAGCGACGCGATCACGGCGACGAGCACCGCGAAGAAGCCGCTCGTGGTGACGATCTCGCCCGTGGCGAGCTCGATCGCGAGGTCCTTCCGCGCGACGAGCATCGCCTGACGCACCCACCCGGGCCGGCTCCGGGGGAGCGACGCGGGGCCCGCGGGCGCCGTGGTGTCGGAGAGCACGGAGCGGCTCAGAGGCTCAGGTACGTCTGGTCCTTGAGCCCCCGCTCGTAGTCGGCGAGGAGCCGCATGCCCTCCGTCGGCTTGAGGAGGTCCTGCTTGATGGCGCCATCCACCTGGGCCTTCACCTTCCCCACGAGATCGCGGTTGTCGTACTGGGTCATCGCCAGGACCTCATGGATCTTGTTCCCGGCGATCGTCTCCTCGATGTAGTACCCGCTGTCCTCGTCCTCATCGAGGAAGACGTGCACCTCGTTGACCCGGCCGAAGAGGTTGTGGATGTCGCCCATGATGTCCTGGTACGCGCCGGTCAGGAAGATGCCGACGTAGTACGGCTTGTCGCCCGAGATCGGGTGCAGCGGGAGCGTGTCCTTCACATCGTTGAGATCGATGAACTTGCTCACCTTGCCGTCGGAGTCACAGGTGATGTCGACGAGCGTGCTGTCCACCGCGGGGCGCTCGTTCAGCCGGTGGATCGGCACGATCGGGAAGAGCGCGCCGAGCGCCCAGTGATCGAGCAGCGACTGGAACACCGAGAAGTTGCAGATGTACTGATCGGCGAGCTGCTTGCGGAGCTCGCCGAGATCGTCCGGCACCTCCTCCGGATCGAGCTCCGACGCGATCTTCTGCATGCTCTCGGCGATCTCCCAGAAGAGGATCTCGACCCGGGCCTTCACGTCGAGGTTGAGCAGGCCGAGCTCGAACATCTTCTGCGCCTCCTCCTTGATCTGGAGCAGGTCGTGCCACGACTCTCCGAGGTTCGGCCCGGAGATGTTGTCCTTGATGTAGAGGAGGTTCTGGATGAGCTTGTGCTCCTCGGTCTGGATGTCGATCGGCGACATCGGCGTCTTCTCGATCGAGCCGAACGCCTGGACGACCAGCACCGAGTGGTGCGCGACGATCGCGCGGCCGGACTCCGAGACGATGTTCGGGTGAGGCACCCGCTCCTCGTCGCAGATGTCCGCGATGTTGTGCACGATGTCGCGCGCGTACTCCTCGACCGAGTAGTTCATCGAGGAGTGGAAGGTCGAGCGCGAGCCGTCGTAGTCGATGGCGAGCCCGCCGCCGACGTCGATGTACTCGACGCGCTGCCCCATCTTGCGGAGCTTCGCGTAGTAGCGCGTCGCCTCGCGCACGGCGCGCTTGATGATCAGGATGTCGGGCACCTGCGAGCCGATGTGGAAATGGAGGAGCTTGAACGAGGCGCTCATCCCCGCCTCGTCCATGATCCGGATCGCCGCGAGGATCTCGGCGGTGGAGAGCCCGAACTTCGCGTTCTCCCCGCCCGAGGTCTTCCACTTGCCCGCCCCCTCGGTGAGCAGCCGCACCCGGAGCCCGATGATGGGCTCGACGTTCATCTCCTTGGCGACGCGGGTGATCATCCGCACCTCGGAGAGCTTCTCCGCGATGAGGATCACCTTCTTGCCGAGCTTGCGCCCGATCAGCGCCGTCCGGATGAAGTTCTCGTCCTTGTAGCCGTTGCAGACGATCAGCGACTCGGGGTCGGTATGGACCGACAGGCCGGCGAACACCTCGGGCTTCGAGCCGACCTCGACGCCGTAGTGATAGGCCCTCCCCGCGTCGAGGATCTCCTCCACGACCTCACGGAGCTGGTTCACCTTGATCGGGAACACACCGCGGTACGTCCCGCGGAACTTGCTCTCGGCGATCGCCTTGTTGAAGGCCTCGTTGAGCGACCGCACCCGGTGGTGGAGCAGGTCCTGAAAGCGGATCAGGAGCGGCGTGCGGAGCCCCTGCTCGAGCGCGGCGTCCACGACGTCGCGGATCGCGATCTTGCTGCCGCGCTCCTGGAGCGGCGCGACCGTGAGGTTGCCGTCCGGGCTCACATCAAAATAGCCGCGACCCCAGCGGTCGATCATGTAGAGCGACTTGGCGTCTTCCGTGGTCCAGTCGCCGGTCTCGGTCTCGTGCGCGCTGCTCACAGTCGTTCTCCTTGGCGGGGCTCGCGGCGGGCGACACCCACCTTTCTGGGAGGGCCCAAGAGGGGCTTCTGGCTCATCAGGGGGACGTCAGATCGTCGGTCCGACGCTGGACGGCTGGACGCCGCGCGCTGGCGACGCGGCTCAATTACGATAGGAACGCCGGACCTTCAAGGGCAGGCAGCCCGATGCGATCCGGCATGGACGGTGCGCTCGACGAGCGGGTGGCTCAGGCCTGGGCCTTCGGGGTCGCCGAGGCTGCCTTCGCCCGCTTCGAGGCCGACTGGTAGAGGTCGTAGAGGCGCGGGACGGGGTACGTCTCGAGGCGCTTCCTGTACCCCTGGTCCTTCGACCGGTTCAGGACCGTCAGCGTCTCGTCGATGAGCTTCGCCCGCGTCCCGAACTTCTCCTTCACCGTGCTGAACGTCGCGTGGAGGCGGAGGAGCTTGGTGTTCGACACGTGGTCCAGACCCTTGGACCCGCCCCGATCGGAGCTGACGCGCCCGAGCCAGAGGTCCTCGGTCGCGAACCCTTTCACGGCCTCGACGAGCTTCGCCTTGTCGCCGAAGCGCTCCTTCACGATTGCAAGCGGATTTTTGCTGGCCATTGCTGAAACTCCCACGGGCAGGCGAGGCCTGCACCGGACATGCGCGAGATGACTCGCACGGCATTGAAGAGGGGGCGCGATCTAGCAGAGCGGCCTGGGTCACCGCAAGGGCGCGTCGCGGATGGCCTCACGGGCGGCGGAGGGCGCGCCGGCGGCGGGGCCAGCGCGCCACCGCTGTGCTGGGCCACGGATCATGGTACAGGGCGCGCCGATGCTCAACCTGGGGAGCTGGCTCGTGGCGCTCGTCGACCGGCTCCGGCCCCTCCGGCCGCCCTCGGACGTGGGCCCCCGCCTCGCCGAGCCCGCTTCGGCCCTGGCGAGCACCCTCCTCAAGGCGCTTTTCCCGGTCGTCGCGTTCATCGCGCTCGCGCCCGTCCTCTGGCTCTTCTTCCGGCGCACCTGGCGGGAGCTCGACGTCGAGGCCCACGAGCACCAGCGGCGCACCCTCGCCGCCGGGGGCTACGACCGCCGCCCCGCCGTCCTGTTCACGATCACCGCGGTCGTGCTCATGCTGCAGCAGTACTACGGCGGCAGGGCGGTCTACGACGAGCACATCCGGCCGTGGCTGCGCGAGCTCGAGCTCGCCCAGACGCTCTCGCCGGGCGGGGTGATCGTGCCGATCTCGCTCCGCCGCTACGACGAGCTCTACAGCTACGTGTGGTGGTCGTTCACCCGCGTCTTCGGCTACGTGGCCATCCCTCTGGGCGCGTGGAAGCTCTGCTTCCCCAAGGACAGCCTGCTCGACATGGGGCTGCGCGTCCGGGGGCTCGCGAAGCACGCGTGGATCTATGGGCTCTGCCTCGCCGTCGTGGTCCCGGCGGTGTTCGTCGTCGCGAGCGCGCCCGACTTCGGGAGCTACTACCCCTTTTACAAGCAGTCCTCCCGCTCCTGGTTCGACCTCATCGCCTGGGAGGCGATGTACTTCGCTCAGTTCTTCGCGCTGGAGATCTTCTTCCGCGGCTTCTGGCTCGCCGGCCTCCGGCGCACCCTGGGCTCCGGCGCGATCTTCGCGATGATCGTCCCCTACTGCATGATCCACTTCGGCAAGCCGTACCTGGAGGCGGCCGGCGCCGTGGTCGCCGGGATCGCGCTCGGCTCGCTCGCGATGCGCACGAAGAGCATCTACTCGGGCTTCCTTGTCCACGTCACCGTCGCGCTGCTGATGGACCTCGTCGCGCTGTCGAACCGCGGCGCGCTGCCAAAGTCGTTCTGGGGGACGTGACGCCGGCGACGGGGACGGCGAGGGGGACGCCGCCGGCCCTCGCGCGGCGGCTCAGCCGAGCGTCCGGGTCAGCTTGCGCATGATCTCGGCGCGGCTCCGGTCCCGGATCTCGCGCCGGTAGAGCGCCTCCAGCGCGACGGCGGCCGCGCGCGCCGCGTCGCGGTGCTCGCCGTCCCAGGGGAGCACCGCGAGCCGCCGCCAGAGGATCTTCTCCAGCAGCCGGGGCCGGCGCCTGGACAGCGCGCCGCTCGCGAGCTCGATGACCCGGGCGGAGGCGGGGTCGGCGCGCATCGCGCGCACGAAGAAGCCCACGGCGGCGGTGACGCGGCGGCCGCTGCGCATCGCCTGCACGCCCGCGTCGCACAGCGCCTCGGCCCGCTCGCGCGGGGTCGTGGCGCGCCGCGCGCGCTCCCGCGCGGCCTGCACCTCGGCGCTCAGCGCGTCCCGGCGCCGCCGGGCAGGGCGCATCTTGACCACGAGGAACAGGATGAAGAGGGCCGCAACCCCCGCGAGCACGTGTCGCCAGCCGATCTCCATGGCGTCCGCCTTAGTACAGCGCCCGGAACGTGCTCACCAGCGCGAGCTTCCACGCAGACGCCGCGGCGCGGCGGACGGCCTCGCGGGGGGCTTCCCCGGAATGACGCCGCGGACCGAGGCGTTCACCGCGACGCCGCGTCCCCGCGGCGCTCGTCACGACACCGCGCCCCCGCGACATTCGTCACGACGCCGCACCGCGACGTTCCTTTCCGCCGCCACGGTGCGGTTTGCGCGAGCAGGCGATCCCAACCTATGCTGAGCCGAGAGATGCCCGTCCAGTCGTCGACCTCCGGCTCCTCCGTTCGCGTGCCCCTGCGGGCCCTCGCCGCCGCGCTCGGGCTCGCTGCCCTCGCGCTGCACCCGGGCAGCGCGCTCGCCGATATCTTCACGTACACCGACGCGGACGGCACGGTGCACTTCTCGAACCGCTCCGCCGGCGACGCGCGGTTCAAGCTGTACATCAAGGGCGACGGGCGCCGCTCCTCGACGCGCCCCGGCGTGACCCCGGTCGCCCCGAGCGACAAATCCCTCGAGCGCTTCAGCCGCTACGACGCGTGGATCCGGCAGGCCGCGGCGCTCTACCAGATCCCCGAGGAGCTCGTCCGCGCCATCATCAAGTGCGAGAGCGACTACGATCCGCGGGCCGTCTCGCCCGTCGGCGCCCAGGGGCTGATGCAGCTGATGCCCGAGACCGGCCTCCGCATGCAGGTGCGCGACGCGTTCGACGCGCGAGAGAACATCTTCGGAGGAACGCGGTACCTGCGCATCCTGGCCAACCTCTTCAACGGAGATCTCGATCTCACCATCGCCGGATACAACGCCGGTGAAGGGGCGGTGATGCGGTACGGCGGCATCCCGCCCTACGCGGAAACCCAGGCCTATGTGACGCGCGTGCGGACCTACTATGCGCGCTACCGAACCACCCGGGATACAACGGTGGCTTCCATCGAGCCCTGATCGGCTCGCCCGCCGCACCGCCCTTCCGCCCGCCAGCCAGAGGCGCCGCTCGACAGCGCAGCGCACACCGCCCCCGACGGGGGTACCGCGATGCTACGATCCCAGGAACCGCTGCCGCAGCCTCTCCCCGGGCAGGCCCCGGGAAGCACAGGCGCACGCGGCCAATCTCCTGACGCTCTCTCTGCTCCGCGCGGGCAAGGGTTCACGACATGACGACCACCTCGAGCCTCATCGAACTCACAAAGCGAAGCCCCGACATCGCGACCCTCAAGCCGCCGGTGGATCCGGCGTCGCTCCAGCACACGAACCTGCTCGAGGTGCCCGACTTCCGGAGGATCCCGGCGTACGCCGACGTGACCGACGAGCAGTTCATGGACCACCGGTGGCAGGCGAAGAAGTCGATCACCCGCCCGGACAAGCTGCTCGACACGCTGCGCGGGATGGTGTCGGACGACTTCATCCGGGACGCCACCGAGGGCTTCGCGCACGCGCCGATGAGCGTCCGCGTCTCGCCGTACATGCTCTCGCTGATCGACTGGAGCGAACCGTACAAAGATCCGCTACGGACGCAGTTCATCCCGCTGGCCTCGCGCTTCCTGCCGGATCACCCGAAGCTCGGGCTCGACTCGCTGCACGAGCGCGCGGACGCGCCCGTCCCCGGGCTGACGCACCGGTACGCCGACAAGGCGCTGTTCCTCCCGCTCGACACCTGCCCCGTGTACTGCCGCTTCTGCACGCGCAGCTACGCGGTGGGCATCGACACGGAGGAGGTCGAGAAGACCCACTTCAAGGTCGACGAGGAGCGGTGGAAGCGCGCGTACGCGTACATCGCCTCGCGCCCGGAGCTGGAGGACATCGTCGTCTCCGGCGGCGACGCGTACAACCTGCGGCCGGAGCAGCTCGGCGCGATCGGCGAGACGCTCCTCAGGATGCCGAACATCCAGCGCATCCGCCTCGCCACCAAGGGCCCGGCCGTGATGCCGCAGAAGATCCTCACCGACGACGAGTGGATCGACGCGGTCACGCGCACGGTGGAGCTCGGACGGAAGCTGCACAAGGAGGTCGTGATCCACACGCACTTCAACCACCCGAACGAGATCACGGGCGTCACCCGCGACGCGATGAACAAGCTGTTCGAGCGCGGGATCACGGTCAGGAACCAGTCCGTGCTGCAGCGCGGGGTGAACGACACGCCCGAGACGATGAAGCTGCTGGTGAAGCGCCTGGGGCACCTGCACGTGCACCCCTATTACGTCTACATCCACGACCTCGTCCGCGGCGTGGAGGACCTCCGGACCACGCTCGCGACCGGGCTCATGATCGAGAAGCACGTGCGCGGCTCGACCGCCGGGTTCAACACGCCGACGTTCGTCGTCGACGCCCCCGGCGGCGGCGGCAAGCGCGACGCGCACTCGTTCGAGCACTACGACCGCACGACCGGGATCTCGGTGTTCGAGGCGCCGAGCGTCAAGCCGGGGCAGCGGTACACGTACTTCGATCCGATCGATCAGCTCCCGCCCGAGGGGCGCGGCCGCTGGGCGGACCCGGCGGAGCACCAGAAGATGATCGACGAGGCGCTCCGCGCATCGCCGCGCTGAGGCGGCGCGCGCGCACGGGCGGAGGAGGAGCCGCGCGCAACGAGCGCTCGCGCGCGGGCTCCAGCGACCGATGAGCCGGATCGAGCCACCTGCCAGCCACGGCTCCGGCAGGCGGGCTCGCGCGCGGCCCTAGCCGCAGGCGGGCTCGCGCGCGGCCCTAGCCCTCGGCCGGCGGCGCCTCGGCGTAGCGGGCGAGCGCGCCGGCCAGCTCACGCTTCACGCGGTCCACGAGGTCGGGCGGCTCGACAACGCGGGCGGTCTCGCCGAAGCCGAGCACCCACGTCGCGAGCTCCGTCATGTCGCCGATGTGCATCGTGAGCCGCACGCCGCCGCCGGGCAGCGGCGTGATTTCCTGAGAGGGGTGCACCTTGCGCGTCCGAACGAACTCGGTCACGCGCTCGTCGAAGTCGATCACGACGCGCCGCGGCTCGCCCCCGCGCCAGATGCCGAACTGGCCCTGGAAGTAGTCGTCGATGGAGAAATCAGGGGGCAGCTCGAACCGCTCGGTGACGGCGCACTCCGTGTCGCGCATGCGATCGAGCAGGAACGTGCGCACCTCGCCGCGGCTGACGTGGAGGCCCACGCAGTAGATCGCGTCCTTGTAGAGGACGAGCGCGTACGGGTGGATGAGCACCCGCTCCTCGCGCCCGTCCCGCGAGCGGCGGTAGCGACACCGGAGCGGGCGCAGGTCGGCGACGGACTGGAACAGGTCGTCGAGCTCCTCGGTCCGCGCGGCGTAGTCCTTCGGGGCGAACGGGAGATAGAGGAAGCGCTCCTCCAGCCGCGCGTCGGCGACGCCGGCGTTCGGGCCGCGCCCCGGCCTGCGCGCGACGCCGAGCAGGCGCTGGGCGGCGAGGTCGATCTCCTCGAAGAGGGTCGAGCCGCGCATCGGCTCGAAGAGCCGGCGGGCGGCGAGCAGGGCGTACGCCTGCGTCCGCCGCACCTCGACGCGCCGGGGCGCCTCGCTCGGGGACAGCCGCCAGAGGCGAGGGCCGCCCGGGCGCGTGGCGACCGACACGAGGTCGAGCTCGCGCTTGACCTCGACGAGGTAGCGCCGGAGCGAGCGCGGCGTGACGTTGAGCTCGCGCGCAAGCTCGTAGATCGTCAGGCCGGCAGGGTGCTTCTGCAGCAAGCTGCGCAGCGAGTCGAGCCGCCGGTGCTGCGTGAACGGGCCGCGCGGCCGGCCGCGCTGCGCGCCGCCCTTGGCGTCATCCTCGTCGTCCTCGTCGTCGTCCTCCGGCGCAGGTGGCTTCTTCGAGTCCGGCGCAGGCGGCTTCTTCGAGGCGGTCGCAGGAGAGCTCGCGTCCGCCCGTGCAAGGGCCGCCGGGGGGCGCACGCTCGGCGGAGGCGGGGCCGCCGTGCTCGGCCTGGCGTCGAGCGCCGCGTCCCCCGTGAGCCGCGGCGTCACGCCCGCACGCGGCTTCGAGGGCGGCAGCGCGCTGCTGGAGAACGGGTCGGCTGCCTGGCCGACACGGGCGCGAGGCGCGCTCGCGGCCCCGCTCGAGCCGCCGGCACCCCGCGCGCGAGTGGGCGAGGTGGCCGGCGCTGGGGCACCCCCGGGGCCTGTGCGAACAGCGCGCGCCATTGGCTCAGCGCTCTATCGCATCACCCCCGCCCATCCAAGATGTTTGTCCCGCGCTCCGCCGGCCGGGCGGCGATCGCCGCCCGCGCGCGCGGCGGACGGCTCACCAGGGGCGATCGCGCATCGTCTTCTTGTATTGCTCCTTGTAGAGGTCATGGCACTGCTTGCAGCTCGCCTTCGCGCCGTCGATGTCGCCGGCCTTCGCCTTGGCGGCGCCGGCCTTCGAGATGGCCCCCCAGCTGCCCATGCCGGGCGGCGGCTTGCCGGCCACGTACTGGAGCGCCGCAGCGATCTTCGCGCCGTCGCCGCTCGAGGTCGCCGAGGCCATCGTGCTCTTCATCCAGGCCTGCATCGGACAGAGCTTCTGGCCCTTCGCGCCGCATTCGACCTTCTTCTCGCCCGCCTGGGCGGCGCCGGTCGCCGCCGGCACAGCGGCCGCAGCTGCGGCCGCCGCGGCCGTCGCCTTCGGCGCCGCCGCAGCGGCCGTCTCCGCCGGCGCGGCCGCCGCGACGGCCGTCTCCGCCGGCGCGGCGGCCGTCGGCTCGACGATGTCAGCGGCCGGCGCGGCCGTCGTCGCCGCCGGCGCGGCCGTCGTCGCCGCCGGGGCCACGCTCTCGGTCGGCTTGCCCTCGGCCACCGCCCCCGGGGTCGTCGCGTCGCTCCCCTTGCTGTCGCAGCCAAGCGTGGCGAAAGACAGGCTCGCGAGCAACAGCGCGAGCGGCGTGATCGTTCTCCTCATGCAGTCTCCTTGGGTGATGAACAGAAGCGCTCCTTCGAGCGCGAGCGAGGGATGCGTGCCGCGGTCCCCGGCTCGACGCGCAGTGTAATCGGGTCGCCGTCCGTCCGCTGCGTTCGCGCGCTCTCTGGCGCCGCCGGCCTCGAGGCCGTCCCCGAGGCGCCGCCGCGCGAGGCGATGTCCCACAACGCCCCCGATCTCCGCCGGCCAGACCGCGCTCGGCGCCTCAGTCGCGTGTGCCCGGCGTCGCGGCAAAGGCCGACCACCGGAAGTTGTCGAGGAGGGCAACGGAGTCG
Source organism: Sorangium sp. So ce1014 (assembly GCF_051521505.1). Classification (NCBI taxonomy): domain Bacteria; kingdom Pseudomonadati; phylum Myxococcota; order Polyangiales; family Polyangiaceae; genus Sorangium; species Sorangium sp. So ce1014. The sequence continues at coordinate 3,125,494 of NZ_CP150356.1, read as the reverse complement.
TTCCACGGGTCCCCGGTGTCCCAGAGCACGAAGCGCAGCTCCAGGATCTCTCCCGGGCTGACGTTGCCGTTCATGACCAGCCAGCCGGTCCCGCCGCCGGCGCGCTCGCTCGTGCCGCACCAGCCTGGCTCGCTCGGAGGCTGGGCAGGAGGCCTCGTGATGTCGAACCCCGTCCCGAGGAGCTGGCCGATCCCCGCGCAGGTGGTCGTCGAGCCGGCGTTGGCGCCGCCGCCGCACCCGGTCGGCCCGTTGACGCACTGGGTGAAGAGCCCGGTGCCGCCAAACGCGAGGTTCACACCCAGCGGATAGACCGACCCGCCGGCCGGCGGCGGGTCGTAGAACGCGAGGTTCTTGTCCGCGGGGTTCGGCGTCTCGCCCGGGAAGGGGTCGAACGTCGAGTCGAGCAGCCCGAGGAAGAAGTCGTTGAACGCGCTGCACACCCACTCCGGATATTCGGACGAGAGGAAGAACGTCGAGACGCTGAACGAGCTCGCGTTCGTCGGCGCGCGCACGCGCAGCCGCAACATCACGGGATCGTGGGCCGTCGTGCCGCCCTGCGGCTCCGGACAGCCGGGCGCGTTCGGGAGGTTGTCGCCGTTCGCCTCGAGCCAGTCCGCGGGCACGCCGCTCGACGTCCCCATGTCCTGGCCTCCCTGGAAGGGGGCGAAGCTCGGCCTCGTGTTGTTCGGCGACGCCTGGGCCGCGGCCACGCCCGTCGAGAGCACCGCGAGCCGCGCGCCCTGGAGCGGCAGGATGCCCGAGCCAAAGCCGCGGCGGATCGACCGCTGGGCCGCCGCGGGTGTGCCGGTGCCGTCGGCGCGGCGGAAGCTCGCGGAGAGGACGCCCCACCTGCGCTGCGCGGGCGACGACGGGCTCGCCGTCGTTGTGGCGCAGAGATCCATCGCCTTCGCGTAGTCGAGCGCGGTCGCCGAGTCGCTCGCGAGCCCCTCGTCGCAGGGAGAGGCGTTGTCGACCGTGCCGTCGCAGTCGTCGTCGACCCCGTTGTCCGCCACCTCGAAGGCGCCGGGGTTCACGAGGGACGGAGAGCCGCACCTGTCCGACGTGGCGTCGCAGCAATCGCCCTCGCAGCTCGTCCACCCGTCGCCGTCCTGATCGGGTGTGTTGTCGACCGCGCCGTCGCAGTCGTTGTCGATGCCGTCGGCGCACGCGTCGAGCTCCGGCAGCACCTGGTCGAGGCACGGCCCCCAGCCGAGGCCGCTCGGCCTGCAGGTGGAGACCCCGGGGGCGCAGGGAGCGACCCCCTCGGTGCCCGGCGGCCCCTGGTAACACGCCCTCGTCTCGCCCGGCGTGCACGAGCAGGGCCCGTCCGCCGCGACGTCGCGCTCGCACCCGTCCGCCGGGTCCTTGTTGCAGTCGATGAAGCCGCTGTCGCAGGCGCTGAGCACGCACCCGCCCGCGACGCAGGCGCTCTCGCCGTGCGCGAGCTCCGGACAGGCCCGACCGCACACGCCGCAGCTCTGCGCGTCCGTCTCGAGATCCCGGCAGAGCCCATCGCAGCACGCCGCGCCGCCGTCGCACGGGCGCGTCGCCGAGCAGCCATGAGCGCACTCGCCCTCTCCGGTGCACAGCGTGCCAGGAGGGCAGTCGCCGTCCGTGACACAGCCAACACAGGTGTGCTGCTCCGGATCGCAGAGGAGCGGAGCAGGGCAGTCGCCCTGGGATTCACATCCGGCCACGCAGCGCTTCGCCTCGGGGTCGCACACCTGGCCGGCCGGGCACGCGTCAGGGCCGGGCAGACACGCGACGCAGCTGCCCGTCGCGCGGTCGCAGCGCGGAGCGCTCGGGTCCGCGGCGCAGTCGGTCGGACAGTCGACACCGCCCTCGCCTCCGCCGCCCCGGGGGACGTCGGGGGCTCCGGTGGCGGTGCAGGACGGCGCCACCCCGGGCGCGAGCGCGAGCCCCGCCAGGGCGGCGAGCCCTCCAGTCCAGGCCAGCGGGCGGCGACGGACAGCGCGGGTTCTTGTCGGCATCGGCGAGCGGCTCCCCTCCGCGGGCGCGGCGCCCCCGAGGGGCGCCTGACCGCAAGGATCGTAGAATACCCCGCCGGCGCCCCGGACAACGGCAGATCCGCGGCGAGGGGTCGCGTCGCTGGACGGACGATGACGCGCGCGCGGCGCGGAGCAATCGGCTGGGCCGAGCGGAGGTGCGACCGAGACGTCGGTCAGCGCGTGCGCTCGTACAAGGTGAAGGCGCCCTCGCGCTCGATCCGGCGAAACGAGGTGCGCGCCGCGGTGAACACCGGCTTCTCCGGCCGCTCGTTGCGGAGGATCACGTAGTCGTACGCGACGCCGTGGACATCCGGGTTGAACCACTCACCGCGGTTCGACGGCGGCGCGGGGAGACGGCGCTTCAGCTTGAAGGGGAACCCCACGTTGTGCCAGCCATCCGCGCTGAAGCCGCCGCGCATGACCTGCACCCACGAGGAGAAGTGGTTCGTGCCCTCGATGATCAGGGCCTCGTCGGTCCGGGGGGGCAGCGACACGAAGAGGACCTCTGCGCCCGGCGGGATCCGCCCGACCATGCGGGCAAACGGCGCGACCCGCTCGTCGAAGCTCGCATATTTCTCCGAGAGGTGGAGCGGAAGCACGAGCGCGACCGCCGCGGCGGGGACCATCAGGAGGCGAGAGAGGCCCCGGAGCGGCGCCGTGATGGACAGGAATCCGAAGAAGCAGATGAGCGGCGAGAAGCGCCCGCTCACGAACCACCAGTCGAACGGGCGAGCCAGGTGCAGCGGCACGAGAAAATAGCAGACCACCATCGCCGCGCACAGGACGAGGGAGCGGTGGTGGTGCAGCCGGCCGAGAGGCGAGCCGGCAGGCGGGGCTGACGCGCGCGTGGGGAGGAAGCCGAAGCGCCCAGCGAAGCTCCAGAGCGCCAGCGACGACGCCGCCGCGAGCAGCACCCAGAAGAGCTGGGTGTCGAGATCGCCCGATACCGAGTTGAGCGTGTACTCGGGGAACGAGCGGAGCATCTCGTGCCAGGGCACCCAGGCGCCCTGGAACCGCGGGCCGCTCCGCAGATCGACCATGGGGCTCTCGAAGGCGACGAGCTGCCAGACGAGGAGCGCGGCGGCGGGCGCGAAGAGCGGCAGCGCGCCGGCGATCCGCGACCCCCGGGGCAGGTAACAGAGCATCAGGACGGCGACGCAGATGTAATAGCCAAAGAGGATGAGTGGATGGCTGAGGCCGCAGCCGACGCTGAGCAACACCACGGCGGCGGCGCGCCCGCGGCTCGGTCGCTCTAGATAGGCGTCGAGCGCGACGACGCCGGCGAGCAGCAGCGCGATGCCGACGAGGAACGGCAGGAAGCCGCACGCCCAGGAGAGGCTGAACGCCAGCGGGAAGGTGAGGAGCGAGAGCCACGGGCTGCGCCGCGTCCGGTGGGCCCAGCCGAGCGCCGCCGAGGGGATGGCGAGCACATAAGCGGAGAGCACGATCCGATTCGCGGCCTCGAGATCGACGGCGTGAGCGATGAGGTGCGTCAGGACGTGATAGGCGCCGTAGGGGGCCGGACGGAGGCTGAGCTCGTAGAAGTCCTGGTAGCGAGTCCACGGCGCATCGAAGTGATGCCAGATATGGACGGCCGCGAGGTGATTCGGCAGATCGAGCAAGGGCAGGAAACGCACGCGCCATATCGGCACGACGGCCGCGACGGCGAGGAGCGCGAACGCCGCGATGAAACCGCGATCGCGCGCCCAGCGCGCCCCTCGCCGCGGCGCGGGGGGATCCGTCTCGCCGGCGCGCCGGCGTGACACGGAGGCGGGCGCGCCGACCCCGGGCGTGAGGTCGCTGTCGGGCGGGCTCGAACCGGGCATTTCCATGAGAACGGTGGCCCTCCCCTGCCCTTCGCGTGCGGCGCGAGGTGCGGGCAGGCCCGCGAGGCGATGCGAGCCTTAGCACAGGACGCAGCGCCGATTGCAGCGCCGCGTGTCTTCCTCTAGTTTCCCGGGCACCTCGCCAGGCGGACACGGCACGCGATGACACCCACTGGCCATCCGGAGCGGCACGGGGCGCTCCACGCAGCCCTCCAGGAGACCTGAAGCCATGAGGCATCTTGCTTGCGTCGCAGGCTGCGCCGCCGTCCTGCTGGCCCTCTCCTCGCCGCGCGCGCAGGAGCCCGAGCCCGCCGCCGAGGGGCCCGCCGCCGAGCGGTCGACGCCGGCCGAGACGCAGGCAGCAGGCGACGAGCCGGCCGGCGAGCCTGAGCGCGCGGAGACGCCGGCCGACCGCCCGAGCGCGCCGGTGGGCCGGCGGCCGCCGCGGGAGACGCCGGCGCCGATCTCACCGGCGCCCGCGAGCAGCGATGTCCTGGCGCCAGGCTTCCGGGAGCGGATCCGCGTCGCGATCGGGCCGCTGGAGCTCGCGCCGATGGCGCTGCTCGCGCTGCAGGTCGTGCCCTACGTGGGCGACGACGCGCTGAACCAGGCAGGGGACAGCGCCGAGCAGCCCGGCTTCCGCCTGCGCCGCGTCCGCGCCGGGCTGCGCGGCGACGTCGCGGGGCTCGTCCAGCTCGCCATCTCGATGGATCTCGCCGGGGGCGACGACGAGACAGCGCGCATCCACGAGGCGTGGGGCGGCGTGACGGCGGCGCGCGCGCTCGAAATCTACGCGGGCGCGCGGACCGTGCCCTTCTCGCGCTCGGCGATGACCGGCGCCGGCGACGGGGCCCTCACCGAACGACCGCTCGCCGTCCGCGCGATGGCCCCGTTCACGCAGGTCGGGATCCAGGCCGAGGGCCACTTCCAGGACCGCGCCTTCAGCTACCACGCGGGCGTCTACAACGCCTTCCAGCGCGCCGATCAGTTCTACGCAGGTCACGCCGAGAGCCTCGCTCCCCTCGGCAACCGCTTCGAGGGGATCGCCGTCGCCGGCAGGCTCGCCGCCGAGCCGCAGGGCCCGCTCGGCCGCGCCCTCCAGGACGTCGCCCACTCGCCCTTCCGCCTCGCGGCCGGCGCCGACGGCTTCTTCAGCGACGGCGGCGCGCGCACGCTGTACGGCGCGAGCGCCGATGTCCTGCTCCACGCCGCGGGGCTGCACGCGCTCGGCGAGGTGCTCTGGACCGGGGCGAGCCCCAAATCGGTGCCCACCCAGCCGATCGCGCAGGTCACGTCGGTGTCGTCGCTCGCGCTCGTCTTCGAGGCAGGTTACATGATCATCGCCCGGAAAGTCGGTGTCTCGGGTCGGGTGGAGTGGATCGATCCCAACGCCGATGTCGAGGACGAAGGCGACAACCTCGTGCTCACAGGCGGCGTGAGCTACCACGCGTTGGACGATCTCGTGAAGGCGCAGCTCGAGTACACGCATCGTGAAGAGCTCGGCGGGCTGTCGCTCGCGAACGACGCCGTCATCCTGCAACTCCAGCTCTCGCTGTAGGGGAGATCGCTGTGCGGCGAACACACCGCTGGTTCACGAGGATCGCGCTCCTCCCGCTCGCCGCCGCCGCGCTCGCCGCCCCCGCGCTGCCGAGCTGCGGGGGCGACCGGCTTCTCCGCGCGAAGCGGATAGAGCAGCGGGCCGAGCTCGTCGGCGGCCCGGTGGCGATGGCGGACGTCGGCGACTTCCTGCTCGAGAACGACCAGATCCGCGTGGCGATCCTCGGCGGGCGGGACTCGCCTGGGCCCGGGATCTTCGGAGGCGCCATCGTCGACGTCGACCGGCGGCGCGGCCGGATCGGCGAGGAGGGCGGACAGGGGCGCGACCGGTTCGCCGAGATGTTCCCGCTCGCCAACCTGATCGTGCCCGACCCCACGGCGACCGACGTCTCGGTGCTCGCGGACGGCACAGACGGCGCCGAGGCCGCGATCCGCGTCGAGGGAGACGGCGAGTTCCTGTTCGAGGCGATAGGCCTGCTCCGGGCGCAGGAGGACCTGCTCGGCCTCTTCTTCCCCGACGTCCGCTCCAGGATCCGCTTCCGCACAGACTACGTTCTTCACCCGGGCGATCGGTTCGTGACGGTGCGCACGGTGCTCTTGCTGGACGACCGGCCGCCGCCCGGCTGCGAGCCCCAGAGGAGCTGCGAGGCGTGCCCGGACGGATACAAGCAGGACTCGGGCGGCTGCTTGACCTGCGCGTGCAGCGACGTCCTGCCGCTGGAGAACGCCACGGCCCCCGTCTCGGTGCTCGGCGGCGTCCTCGGCGCTCCGCTCGACGAGGCGCAGCAGGAGGCGTCGCGCCGCGCCGGCATCGTCGCCGGAGACTTCGTGTTCTTCGGCAACCAGAACGACGTCTTCGCGCCCGGCGCGGGCTTCGACGAGGACACGGCGGTCCAGGACGCCTGGAACGCGGGGCGGAACTCGTTCCAGGCGCCGCTCACGTTCGACTTCGTGGCCGCGGCCGGCGGGGACGTCAGCTATGGTTACTTCACGAAGGCGCAGGCGGGCGCGGCGCCGCCTCTGGTCAATGTGCCCCTCTTCGCGAGCGCGGCGACAGCGTTCGTGTCCGCCAGCCGATCGTGCCTGTTCAGCGAGGACGACGACGCGGCGTGCGACGCGCATCGCGCGTTCAGCTACGAGCGCTACCTGGCCGTGGGCGACGGCGACATCGCGAGCGTGACCGACGTGATGCACCGGCTCCGCGGGACCGCCACGGGCACGGTCAGCGGCCACGTGCTGTGGGAGAACACCCTGGAGGCGGTGCCGAACGCGCGGGTGTTCGTCTTCTCCGATCCGGATCCGTCGCGGCCCTTCGGCTCGCTCGACGAGCTCACGGCGGCCAACCGGGAGGCGCGCGGCGACGTGGGCCTCATTGACGAGATCGACGCGGATCTCGGCCTCGACCCGTCCGAGGACGGCGACTTCCGGGGCGCCCTGCCGCCCGGCAGCTACCTGCTCGTGGCGCGGAACGCGGCGGGGACCGCGACGTCGGCGCCCGTGCGGGTGAGCCTGCGGGCCGGAGAGCAGGTCGCTGTGTCGCCGCGCCTGCCCGCGCCGGCGACGGTGCGCTACCGCGTCGCGGACGAGGCGGGCCAGCGGATACCGGCCAAGCTCGCCTTCGTCGCGCTCGACGACGCGGGGCGAAGGCTCTCCGGCGACGGCCGGCGCAGGGTCTATCTCGGCGACAGCCGGCTCGGGAACGGCAACCGCGCCATCGAGGTCACCGCCACGGGCGAAGGAGAGGTCGAGATCGAGCCGGGGCGATACCAGATCACGGTGTCGCGAGGCATCGAGTACGGGATCGACGTGGAGCGCGACGTGACGCTCGCGCCGGGGCGCGCGTTCCAGCTCGACGCCACGCTCGTGCGCGAGGTCGACACGACCGGGTGGATGTCGGCCGACATGCACCTGCACTCCAGGCCGAGCTTCGACAGCGGGATGCCGCTGCCGCGGCGGGTCGCCACGGTGGCGGCGGAGGGCGTGGAGCTCGCGGTGTCGACCGACCATGACGTCGAGACGGACTACCAGCCGACCGTGCGCGCGCTGGGGCTCGCGCCGCACCTCGCCACGGCGATCGGGGCGGAGATCACGACGCTGGAGCAGGGGCATTTCATCGGTTTCCCGCTCGAATACGACGAGCTCGACGTCCCGAGCCACGGCGCGCACGACTGGACGTGCGAGCCCGGCGGGACGATCCTCGACGCCATCCGCGCCTCGGGCGACGGCACGGTGGAGCCGCTGACGATCGTCGCCCACCCGCGCGACGGCTTCTTCGGGTACGTCGAGCAGCTCGGCGTCGACACCTACACGATGGGCAGGACGCCGACGTTCCTCGAGGGGAACAACCCTGTCTTCCGGACCGCGAGCTGCGAGTTCGATGCCATGGAGATCATCAATGGCAAGCGGTTCGATCTCGTGCGCACGCCGAGCCTGGCCGAGGTCGTCGACTGGAATCGCTGCCTCGCGCGGCTGAACGCCGCCCGGAGCGCCGCCGAGATCGAGGCGGCGTGCGCCGAGGTGGCGGGCTGGCTGCGCGCGCCTTGCGCGCCTCCCGGCACGTCGATGCCTGGGGCGGGCGGCGCCTCCGGCTCGCCCTCGGGCGCCGCCGTCGCCATCGCCATGGCCGATTGCAAGCGTCGCGCCCGGACCGAGCTCGCGTGGGCGCTCATGAAGCGCGTCCTCGCCCGAACGCCCGACGAGCAGGAGAAGAACTGGAGCTTTCCCGGCGCGACGCCCGAGAGCCAGGAGCTCTGCGGGCCCGCCGCGCTCGGCGACGGGCCGGTCGCCGCGGAGGCGCGCGATGAGCCCTGCACGTACCGGGCGGGCCAGGTGGACGACTACTTCCGTTACCTCGAGCGGGGCTTCGTTCCGGCGCAGATCGCGAGCAGCGACAGCCACGACGGCTCGAAGGAGCCGGGCTTCCCGCGGACCTATTTCCGCAGCGCGACCGACTCCCCGGCCGCGCTCGAGACGCCGGCCGCGGTCGAGAGCCTGCGGGGCGCGCACGCCTTCTCGACGTACGGCCCCTTCATCCGGGCGACGATCGGCGGCAAGACCTATGGTGAGGTGGCGACGGCGAGCGCCGGGAAATCGAGCGAGCTACTCTTCGATGTCCAGACGGCGAGCTGGTTCGGCGTCGATCGGGTGGAGATCTACCTGAACGGCGCGATGATCCGCTTGCTGGAGCCGGACATGCCGCCGAGCGCGCTCGTGGACGTGCGCGGCAAGGTCACCTTCACGGTGCCGGAGCGCGACTCCTGGGTGGTGATCATCGCCATGGGGCTCGAGGACAGGAACCTCATGAGCCCTGTCTCCCTGGATGTTCCGTTCGGAGAGATCCAGCTCTCGCGGCTGGCGAGCGACGCGTTCGGCAAGATCCCCGCGATCAATGCCCTGTTCGCGCCCACACCGACGGTGCCCGACTGGTCGCCGGTGCCGCCCTATGCGGTCACAAACCCGATCTACATCGACGTCGACGGCAACGGCCGCTACGACGCTCCGCTGCCGAGGCCCGACTTCTGCTCTCGTCCGTGCGATCCGGGCGTCCTCGATCCGGAGCAGTGTCCGGCGCAGCAGGACTGCCTGCTCGAAGAGGCCGTCTGCGGCTTCCCGATCCCCGGCAAGTGCGACCATCGCCGCCCGGCGCTCGGGCATCACGACGACTGAACGCCGGTCGGGCGGCGCGCACCCGGAGGGGCCGCGCGAGCGACACGCCCGCAGCGCTCTCCGCGAGAGCGGCTCTCGCGCGAGCGACACGCCCGCAGCGCGCTCGCCCGGCCAGGACGAAGCCTGCGGGCTCGCGGAGATGACGTTTGCATGCACATGGCGAGGCACGTGCATGCAAACGTCGGTTGATCTCGGCGGAGAGCCGGCCGGCCGCTCCGGCCGGGAGCTTAACGGCCCTCGATCGACTGCGACTTGATGTGGAACTCGACGCGCCGATTGCGCTGCCGGCCTTCCGGCGTGTCGTTGGCGACGAGCGGCCGGCGGGAGCCGTAGCCCACGGAGGTGAGCCGCTCCGACTGGATGCCCTTGTTGACCAGGTAGACCCTGACCGCGATCGCCCGGTTGTGCGCGAGCCGGTCGTTGTAGTCGGCGGTGCCCTGGTTGTCGGTGTGCCCTTCGATGCTGAGCAGCTTGATCTCCGGGTTCGCCTTGAGCAGCCGCTCGACCTCGTCGAGGATCGGATAGCTCTGCGGGAGGATCCTGGAGCTGTCGAACTCGAACTCGACCTGCTTCATGATCTCGATCTCGGCCGAGCCCGTGATCCTGCGGATGTAGTACGGGCAGCCGTTCTTCTCGGGATCGTCGACGACGACCTGCCCCGGCTCCTTCGGGCACTTGTCCTGGGCGTCGGGGATGCCGTCCTGGTCCGCGTCCTCCTCGGGGCAGCCGTCGCGATCGTCGATGCCGTCCTTGTCCTCGGGGTCATCGGGGCACTTGTCGACGACATCGGGGATGCCGTCGCCGTCGCGATCGGGCATGTCCGGGCAGCCGTCGCTCGGCTTCGGCTGCTTGCCGTCCTCGGGGTCCTCCGGGCAGAGGTCGATGACGTCGGGGTAGCCGTCGCCGTCGGCGTCCTTCTCCGCCTCGATGACGTAGTTGAAGCCGGGCGAGCGGGCGTTGGAGTCCGCGATGCTGAACGAGTAGCCGACGATGCCGACCCCCCGGAAATCGGGGGCGTAGCCGCCGCTCAGCCGGGTGCCCACGCCGGCGCCGGCGTAGAGCGCCTTGTCCTTGGTGAGGGCCATCCTGCCGTTCAGCTGCCACTCGATGGGCGAGGCGTCGAGCTCGCCGAACGTGTCCTTGAGGAGGCCGAACGAGCCGAAGACCTCGGCCCCGAGGCGGATCGTGCCGTCGCGCAGCGGGACGTAGCCGCCGACGCCGTACGTGAGCTCGCTGCCGACGCGGAGCTCGTGGAGCTGCACGGGCGGCCGGATCGCGACGCCGGTGTTGAGGGTGACGAGGAAATCCGTGAAGTCGTACTCGGCGCCGAGGCCGAACGCGCTGCTCACGGTCCGGTCGCCGCCGAAGGAGTAGTTGTTGCCGATGGGCGCGAAGACCGCGGCGGTGAGCCCCAGCCGGAAGCGGCGCTCGTCGAGCTCCAGCGCGACGAGGCGCGCCTCGAGCCGGAGGTCCATGGGGTTGGCGGTCCTCCGGTTGACGCACTGGTTCAGGCCGAGGGACGGATCGGGGTGGCAGGTCTCGTTGCCGTCCTGGAAGACGACGATCGGGAACGAGGCCTGGAGGGCGCCGCGGCCGAGGATCTCGACGCCCCCGCTCAGGTAGGTGATGAGCTGCGAGGTGACGGGCCCGTCGCCGTCGAGGTGCTCCTCGACGGCGAGGTCGTCAACGTAGTTGTCGTTGCGGAGCGGGTGGACCGACACGCCCAGCCCGAGCTGCCCGAAGATGCGCGTCTTTTCCCCCATGTGGGGGCGCCAGACCCCGATCCCGTCGTCGGGGGCGCCGGCCATCCTGAGGCGATCGAGGTAGAAGGTCCGTTCCTGCGCGCGCGCGGCGGAGGGCGCAAGCGCGACGAGGGCCGGTGCGGCCAGGGCTGCTGCGGTCAGCGCGCAGCGAAAGCGCGACCGGCGTCGCGGCTTACCACCCGGCAGGGTTCTTCGATCCATCACGGTGAGCTGTCCTCCAAGCAACGCTCGAAAAACGAGGTTGACGCGAGCGTTCCGCCGCATGCGGGCCGGCGTCCGGGCGGGAGATTACTCGGGCCGGGGGAGGATGTCTCCTGGGTCGAACCAGGAGGTGCGAGAAGCCCCCCGGGACGGGCGCGGCTGTGTCCGGGGCGGGGGTGCGGGGGCGGTGGAGGCGGGCGGGGATTTCCGCACCGGCCGATGGGGAGTAGCGCGGGCGCATCGTGAGGGCGGAGAGACGGCTGGTGGTCTCCGCGCGGGCACGTGAACGGCGCTGATATGGGTGGCGGCTGGGCAGATGAGCTGCGGCCGCTGCTGGGCTTGATAACCACTCACGTCGTCAGGCTCGAACATCACCTCGTTCGAGCTCTGTCCGAACTGGCGACCCGCGGCACCATAAAACTCACTGTACCAGTCCAGCGTTGAACACTTCGCCAAATAGACGAAAGCGCCTGGATTGCACACGCAAAATCCAGGCGCTCATGCACGCAAAAATCCAGCACGAACGATGAATTACATACGACCCCTACACGGCCGAGGTTACACCTGCAGCATCACCGAGGGGTCGGAGGAATCTTGATCTCGTTGATCGGCTGAAAACCTGCACCGGCAGGATATGCATAGGACACTTGGAGTGTGTCACTCGTCGCGCCCCATCCCCAAACTGTCACGCCAAAAGGCAGCTCACTTGACATCACATGGCGACCATTGATGCAGTCCCCGGCCCCCTGGAAGTCTCCGCTCACAAGCGGTACTCGCGTATACTCGTAATCACCGATCGGCTCCCACCCCGCGAGAACTCCCATACACTCCAGAGTCACGTCCGCGAATTTACCGTCAAACTCTGAGCGAGTTCGCACAACATTCAAACTGGTTTGCGGGTACGTGGGATCTGTGTAGAGGACATAGTAATTCAGGAATTGAGTCGGCGGTATAACATTGACCCATTCCGGATCGCCTTCCCCTTCAAAGCGCGACCCGCCTGTCATGTAACCACCGAAATAAAATGGATGCTCTCCGTTCTGGCTCTTCACCACGAACGGTCCCGCCGCATTGAATGCGAAGACCTCACCAAGGCGAAGCACGTCGGGAGCCCCAGCCGGCTTTGACGGCTCCCAGGTCAGCTCCGTACCGTCGACCATGCCCACGAGACGCCACGGCGGAGCCTCGTCGCTGCCCCCCATTCGCCCTTCGTACCGGACCGCCACATACTCGTTCCCCGTCGCTCGCACCGGTGCAATCTGCTGATGCGCCGAGTCGCAATCTTTGTCTTCCAGAGGGACATACATACAAGAGGACGCCCCGAACACTCCGATTGGCTTACTCGACTCTATGGGGCTTCCCGTCAGCTCCGCCTCTTGGGAGATCTGCAAGAACTCCCCCTTGTTCAGGGTGTATGTCACTGGCGTATCTTTCGTAGCAGAGGCGACGACCGGGGCGTCGGGCGGCCCCGCACCCACGATGTCTTGATTGGGAAGGATCGTCACCTGAGTATCGTCTTCATGAGCGACAATCTCCAACGACGGCAATCCAGTAGGCGGATCGTCCGAGTGAAGATCGGACATCGGGAACGCGTTCACAGCAACGTAGTTCGTATCCCACGAACTCGTAGGCAACAACAACGTCGCCGATGTATAGCTAGTCTGCCCTCCGCCGTACGGAGCGATTTGATAGGCAACAACAGGATAGTCCGTTGTTATATGGAACGCCGAACCGCGCCCGGTCCCGGCGACGCCTGTTTCGGTGACTACCGCTGGGGTCTTCGGGCACGCGAGCAGTCCGCCGTTCCTGCGCGACAGGAACAGAACAGCGACCTCGCCAATACCAAGTCCTACGGCCGGATCGTAGGCCGTATACGTGACATTCGCTCCCTGACCTTGCGGGATGAAGGCAAAGGTATCAACGGGCAACGCTTCACCGTTCCGCTCCACGGAGATCTTTACTTCTTTCTCCCAGGTATTCGCGATGAATGCAGCGAAGCAGGCGCCCTGCGCCTGTGGCCGCTGCGCCGTCTTCAGCGCCCAGAAGTCGCACCCATACGAGCTCTTCGACTTCTCCGCTGCCTCGCACGGGTTGGGTACGCACGCCGCGTTGACGCACCCCTCGTCCGGCCCGCACGTGCCCAGCGTCACTCCATTGCAGCTGATGATCCTCTTCAGATCGTTGGAGCACGTCGGGTCGCACTGCCCTCCCTCCCCGAAGGTCCCCGTGCTCCCCGCCTCCCCGCCCGCGCCGCCGGCGCCGCTGCTGCTGCTGCCCGCCCCGCCGGGACCCGAGCCGCTGCCGGTGAGCTCTCCACGGTACGAGTCCGAGCACGCGGCGAACGAGCCCGTCACACCGGCTGCCGCTGCAAAAACCCCCACAATCGCGTGTCGACGGTATCTAGCTATGTTCGCCATCTCTACAGGGCTCCTTCCCCCACAAGCATCCTGAAAACTTTGCGACTGCGAGCGTAACACGGTTCGACCGCCCTGGGGAGGCTCGCGAAAGCGCAGGCGATTTTTCGGCGGCCTCATGAGAGAGGGTTGCAGGTTTCAGGAATGCAATGCGCGCCCGACCTCGCACCCTCTCCCTCTGGCGCCCGGACGGACAAAGAGGCCCTGTTCAGCGAGCCGTCCTCGCACCCCTCCTTGGTAGGACGAGGTGGTCCGTCGATTTTGAATCCCGCGACTTCCACGCACCTCACCCCTACTCCCGCTCATGATCGTCATCGCTGTCCGACGCCGCCCCCGCCCGGCCGCTGCCAAAGACGCGGAAGAGCACGTACAGCGATGGGAACAACAGCACGAAACCGACGCCGAGGACCCAGACAAGCAATCGCAACGTCCTCGGGTTCGCCGCTGCCCCCGCGAGCGTCACGTCCGGCACCACAAGGAACGGGTACTGCGAGGCCGCCCACCCCAGCAGGATCAGCGTGACCTGCGCCGCGGCCGCAAAGCGCGCCAGACGGAAGCGGCGCGTCCACAGCCCGAAGAACGCCGCGGTGGCCGCGACGCCCGTCGTGAGGTGAAGCGGCCACGTGATCGGATGATCCGTCAGCCCCTCTCGGATGAGCGGGGCGCCCCGGAACGAGGCCGCGAAGGACGCAAGCGCGAGCGCCGCGACCACGCAGCCCGAGACGAGCGCCCGCCGCCGGAAGTCGTCGACCAGCGCTGGCTCCGCCGCCTCATTCGTCAGGTAGACCGCCGCGAGGAACGCAAAGAGCGCCAGCGCGAACAGCCCGACCACGAACGGAAACAGGGAGAGCCACGGCGCGAAGAAGCCGCTCGTCACCACCCCCGACGCCACCCGGATCTGCCCCGACGCCACCGCGCCGACGATCATGCCGAGCAGCACCGGCGCGGTCACGCTCGCGAGCGAGAAGACGAGCCCCCAGCGCTTCTGCCGCCGATCGCGCCGCGAGTCGTAGCTGCGGAAGCTGAACGCCGAGCCGCGGAACACGACGCCCACGAGGAACAGCGTGAGGGGGACGTGCAGCGCGACCGAGATCGCCGCGAACGCCGGAGGAAACGCGGTGAAGAGCAGCACCACGACCAGGATGAGCCAGACGTGGTTGGCCTCCCAGATCGGGCCGATGACCCGCTCGATGAGCGCTCGCTGCTCCTGCTTCCGCGGGCCGGAGGCGAGGAGATCCCAGACGCCCCCGCCGAAATCCGCCCCGCCGAGCAGCGCGTACAGCACGAGCGCCACCACCATCACCCCGCCAAGGAGCCACTCAACGACCATCGGCCGCGCCTCCCCCGAGCGGGCCCGGCTCGCCGCCGCCCGTCGCCCCGCCCCCGCGCGGTCCGCCGCCGCCCGTCACCGCGAGCGGCGCCGCGCGGAGCTGACGCACGAGCAGGTAGACCACCACGACGCCGAGGAAGACATAGAGCGCCGTGAACATCCAGAAGGGCGCCGCGAGGTGCGGGAACGGGGTCACCGCGTCGCGCGTGCGCATCGCGCCCCGCACGATCCACGGCTGGCGACCGAACTCTGTCACAAGCCAGCCGGCCTCCATCGCCACGATGCCGAGCGGGCTCGCCAGGACCGCCGCCCAGAGGAACGGGCGCTGATCCGGGATCCCCCGCCGGCGCAACGCGAGCCCCGCCGCGACCACCGCGAGCAGCGCCATCGCGGAGCCCGCGCCCACCATCACCTGAAACGAGAGGTGCGTCGCCGTCACCGGCGGCCACTCGTCGCGCGGGATCGCGTCGAGCCCGGGCACCACCGCGTCGGGATCGGCGTGCAGGAGCATCGACAGCCCCCCCGGGATCTCGAGCGCGTAGTCGACCTCGCCCCGCTCCACGTCGGGCAGGCCGCCGACGAGCAGCGGCGCGCGGGCCGAGGTCTCGAAGTGCGCCTCCATCGCAGCGAGCTTCGCCGGCTGCCCCTTGCCGACCTGCACCGCCGCGAAATGGCCGACGAACGGCTGAGCCAGCGCCGTCACCCCGGCGATCGCGAGCGTCACCGCGAACGCCTTCCGGAACAGCGGGCTCCTCGGGTGCCGCAGGAGCACCAGCGCGTGGATCCCCGTCATCACGAACGCGGTCGCCTGATAGCACGCGAGGATGCCGTGCAGCGTCTCGTGCTTCCACGGCGGGCTGAACATCGCCGCCAGCGGGTCGATGTCGGCCGGGCGACCGTCGACCATCGTGAACCCGGCAGGGTCGTTCATGCACGCGTTCACCAGGATCACGAAGAACGCCGAGAGCGCGCCGCTCAGCGCCACGAGCGCGCCCGAGAGCAGGTGCAGCTTCGGCGGGAGCTTGCCGCGCCCGTAGAGATAGATGCCGAGGAAGATCGCCTCCGTGAAGAAGGCGAACCCCTCGAGCGAGAACGGGAGCCCGATCACCTCGCCGAACGTCCCCATGAAGCTCGGCCACAGGAGGCCGAGCTCGAACGAGAGCACCGTCCCCGAGACGGCGCCCACCGCGAACAGGATCGCCGTCCCCTTCGCCATGCGCTTCGAGAACTCGAGATAGTCGCGATCGCCCGTCCGATGCCAGAGCGCGTCCGCGATGACCATGATCAGCGGCAGCGCCACCCCGGCGGCCGCGAAGACGATGTGAAATGCCAGCGAGAGGCCCATCTGGGCCCTGGCGTAGAGCAGGCTGTTCATGAGGCCCCGTACGGCTCCCTTCTGCAGTGCGACCGCGACCGGCTCCGTGTCCGCTTTCCTGCGGGGGCGGCCCGCGCGCTCTCACGGACAATAGGGAGGCTCGCGCCGGGGACAAATAGGGGTGAACCCGGCTAAGCTTCAGGCCAATGCAGACCCTTGTCGAGCTCGTCGCGAGGAAGCGTGACGGCGGGCGGCTGTCCGAGGACGAGATCGCGCGGCTCGTCCGCGCCCTCGGCGACGGCGAGCTCGCCGACTACCAGATGAGCGCGCTGCTCATGGCCATCTTCTTCCGCGGTATGGACGACGCGGAGACCGTCGCGCTCACCCGCGCGATGCTCCACTCGGGCGACGTCCTCGACCTGTCCGGCGTGCCTGGCCGCAAGGTCGACAAGCACTCGACCGGCGGCGTCGGCGACAAGGTCTCGATCTGCCTCGCCCCCCTCGTCGCGGCCTGCGGCGTCCCCGTCCCGATGGTGTCCGGCCGCGGCCTCGGCCACACGGGCGGCACGCTCGACAAGCTCGAGGCCATCCCGGGGTTCGACGTGGCGCTCGACGTCGGCGCGTTCGCGCGCATCGTCCGCGAGGTGGGGACGTGCATGATCGGGCAGACCGAGCGGATCGCGCCCGCGGACAAGCGCATCTACGCGCTGCGCGACGTGACGGCCACGGTCGAGTCGATCCCGCTCATCGTCGCCAGCATCCTCTCGAAGAAGCTCGCGGAGGGCATCGACGCGCTCGTCCTCGACGTCAAGGTCGGGCGGGGCGCGTTCATGAAGACCCAGGACGACGCCCGCGCGCTCGCGACCGCCCTCGTGCGCGTCGGGACCGCGGCCGGCAAGCGCGTCTCCGCGCTGCTCACCGACATGAGCGCCCCGCTCGGGCGCACCGTCGGCAACGCCATCGAGACCCGCGAGGCGATCGAGGTGCTGCACGGCCGCGGGCCGGGCGACCTCGTCGCGTGCACGCTCGCCCTCGGGGAGGAGATGCTGATCGCCGGCGGCGCCGCGGCGAGCGCGGCCGAGGCGCGGACGAAGCTCGAGGCCGCCATCGCGAGCGGCGCCGCGGCCGAGGTCCTCGCGCGGATGATCGCCGCCCAGAAGGGCGATCCGGCCGTGGTGAACGACCCCGGCCGGCTGCCCGCCGCCCCCGTCGTGGTCGACGTCGCGACCCAGGACGAGGGGTACGTCGTCGCCGTCGATCCGCTGGAGATCGGGCTCTCCGCGGTCGCGCTCGGCGCCGGGCGGACGCGCGCCGACCAGCGCGTGGACCCCGCCGTGGGCATCGAGCTCGCCGCCGTGCGCGGCGATCACGTGGACCGCGGGGCGCCCCTCGCCCGCATCCACGCGCGCCGGGCGGACGACGCGCGCGCCGCGGCCGATCGCGTCCGCGCGGCCTTCCGGCTCGGCCCGGCGCCCGCCGAGGCGCCCGCGCTCGTGCTGGAGCGGATCGACGCCTAGGCGGCTCGCGGCCGCCGCGCCGCCCAACTAAGCTGCCGTCATGCGAAGCCCGAGACGCGACCTCACCACGCTCGGCTACCGGCGGATCATCCAGCTCCTCGTCTACCTGGTCATCGTCCCCGGCGTGCTCCTGTCGGGCGTCGGCTTCCTCCTGCTCGTCCTCGGCGAGGCCCAGTACAACCTCATCATGGGGATCCTGGTCCTCACGTTCTGCGGGACGCTCGCGACCGGGGTCATCCTCGTCTGGGTCTTCCTCCGGCGCGAGCGCAACCTGTCCGAGCTCCAGGCCGATTTCGTGTCCAAGGTCTCGCACGAGCTGCGCACGCCGCTCACGTCGATCCGGATGTTCACCGAGACGCTCAAGCTCAGGCGCGGCGACGCGCACAGCGAGGATCGCTGCATCGACGCGCTCACCAAGGAGAGCGCCCGCCTCCAGCAGCTCATCGATCGGCTGCTCGACTGGGGGCGGATGGAGAGCGGCCGGCGCGTCTACGAGCTCTCGGAGCACCACCTCCGGCAGGTCGTCGACGAGGCGATCCACGCCTTCGAGCCGACCCGCGAGAAGCGCAGCGTCGAGCTCGACATCTCCGTCGACGCGAACCTGCCGCCCGTGTTCTGCGACCGCAGCGCGCTCGTCGACGCGATCGTGAACCTCCTCTCGAACGCCTACAAGTACGGCGGTCAGCCGAGGACGATCAGCGTCTCCGCCCAGGTCCACAACCGGTCGGCGCTGATCACGGTCCGCGACAACGGCAAGGGCATCGCCCGCAAGGAGCACAAGCGGATCTTCGAGAAGTTCTACCGGGTCGACGACCTCCTCGCGCGGCAGCAGGAAGGCTCCGGGCTCGGGCTGTCGATCGTCAAGCACGTCGTCCGGGCGCACAGGGGCAGGATCCTCGTCGACAGCGAGCCCGGGAAGGGCAGCACGTTCACGCTCGTGCTCCCGCTCCGGGGCGCGCAGAGGGCGAGCGCCGCCCGGAGACACCCGCCGGACGCCGCGCACAACGTCGCCGCAGCGCACCCCGGAGCGGCGGAGCAGGGCGCCGGAGCGAACGCGCCGCGGTAGGCGCGGCTGTCTCCGGTCCGGACATGAACATGCTAGAGGTCGTGCTCAGCATGACCCGGAACCCTCAAGCACCGGCGCGGACCGTCCTGCTCGTCGAGGACGATCCCAGCATCGCTATGGGTCTCGAGATGAACCTGACCGCCGAGGGCTACCGCGTCATGGTGGCCGAGGACGGCGAGCGCGGGCTCGCGCTCGCCCGCGCCGGCGGGATCGACCTCATCATCATCGACGTGATGCTCCCCCGCCTGAACGGCTTCGAGCTGCTGCGCATCCTCCGCAACGAGCGGCGCACCCTGCCGGTGATCATGCTGTCCGCGCGCGGCGCCGAGATGGACAAGGTGATGGGCCTCGAGCTCGGCGCCGAGGACTACATCACGAAGCCGTTCAGCCTGGCCGAGCTGCTCGCCCGCGTGAAGGCGGTGCTCCGGCGCGACGCGATCGCGCGCGCCGACGGGGCGCAGCTGCGCGCGGGCGACGTCGTGATCAACGCGGCGACGCGCGAGGTCCGCCGCGGCGAGGAGCTGCTCGAGCTCACGGCGACCGAGTTCGACGTGCTCCTCTGCCTCGCCGAGGCCGGCGGTCGGGTCCTGTCCAGGGAGCAGATCCAGGCCAAGGTGTGGGGCCCGACCCACCACGGGACCCCGCGCACCATCGACAACTTCATCCTCCAGCTCCGCAACAAGCTGGAGGAAAACGCGACCTCACCGCGCCACATCCTGACGGTGCGCGGCGTCGGCTACCGCTTCGTCCCCTGATCGCTCGGCGCGCCCGCCAGGCCGCGCGCAACCTGCGTGCGCAGGCGCGTGTCCCAGGCGGCACGTGGGCCTCGCGGGCGCCGCGCGCGCGGGAGCCCCGCCGGGGGCCCCCGGCGGGCGCGGCCCTTCAGGGCGCCTGACAGAACTTGTTGATGTTGTCGACGAGGGGATCTTCCTGCTTGATCGCCTTCTCGATCGCGGCCTGGGCCGTGTTGCTCTTCTCGGCGTCGTTCGCGTCCGCCGACGTCGCGAGATCGCGCGCCGCCCTGGCGACCTCCTTCGCCATGGCCTGGTACTCGCCCGAGAACTTCTGCAGCTCCGGGGTGGTCAGCTTCACCTGCGCCGCGTCGGCCGCCACCTTGTCCATCGCCTCGGCCATCGCCTTGAGCTCGCTCGACCCGCCCTGATCGGCGCCGGTCTTGGTGCCCTTCTCGATGCTCTGGACGCCCTTGTTGATGACCTCGATGAGCGCGTTGCACTCCGAGACCTTGTTCTGGCCGCAGCCGCCAGCGCCGGCGACGAGCCCGAGCGCGGCGACGAGCGCCGCGAGGGTGACCTGGGTGCGCATTCTGCTGTGTCTCCTCATGTGGTGAGCGAGGCCGATCCGCCCATCCCTGAACGCCACGGCATGAACCCACATTTTGCGGGTATGTTTCAACATGGAATCGGCGTCCGGCGTCCGCGGACGCCGCGCCGGTCATGACCGAACCCGCCAGTTGCCCTGGAAAGTTCGGCCGATGTCGTCAGCTGTCGGATCCGTGATGATGAGCTCCGGCCGGCCGCCTTGCGCGAACACGATCGTGTTCTGCCGGAAGACGCGGCCGAAGGCGATCGCCTCGTCCCGGTCCATGCCGTGGACGAGCCAGGCCGGCTCGCGCCAGATGCCCTCCGGCTCCGCCTCGGATCCGACGCACGGCTCCACCCGGTAACATCCGAGGATCAAGAGATCGCGGAGGACGTGGTGGCGCTGATCGTTGACCCGGCGGGGGATGAGCATCGAGCGCGGGTTGTAGGCGGTGAGCACGGCGAACTTGCGGGTCAGGAGCTCGGGGAGCCCGGCCTGATCCTGGACGATCTCGCCGTCGAGCGAGACGCGCAGCGTCCCCGCCGCCGTGGGGAACTCGTAAATGGTCGAGAAATACGACCGGAGAAGCGTCTGATCCATCGTGGAGCGGTGGGTGTGAGGGGGCCGCGGCGCTCGGCGCACCGGGTGCGTCGCCTTGCAGAGGGGCCCGTGGCGTGAGCGCCCGGGCCGCCGGGCGCGACGGCGGAGGGTTACCAGAGACGCGCGGCTCTGGCTACTCGCCGGCGTCCCGCGCCGGCGAGTAGCCAGAGCCGCGCGGAAGCCCGGCGCGCGCTTCCCCTGCCCCGCCCGGTGCGCTAAGCGTTCCGCGCGATCGCTCGGCCTGCCCGCGCGCGGCGCCGACCGCCCTGACCCCTTGCGCCCTGATGTCCCGATGATCGAGGTCGAGCACCTCTCCAAGTCCTACGGCCCCCACCAGGCGGTGAGCGATCTCTCCTTCCGGGTGAGCCAGGGCGAGATCGTCGGGTTCCTCGGGCCGAACGGGGCCGGCAAGAGCACGACCCTCCGCATCCTCGCGGGGTTCCTCGGCGCGACCACCGGCCGGGTGCGGGTCGCCGGCCACGACATCGCCGAGGACCCGATGCGCGCGCGGGCGTCGCTCGGGTACATGCCCGAGACCTCGCCGCTCTACCCGGAGATGCGCGTGGCGGAGTACCTCGCCTTCCGCGCCGAGCTGAAGCTCGTGCCGCGGCGCGCGCGCCGCGACGCGGTCGCGCGCGCCCTCCGCGACGCGCGCATCGAGGACGTCGCGAGCATCATGATCGGCCACCTCTCGAAGGGCTACCGCCAGCGGGTCGGCCTCGCGGACGCGCTCGTCAGCGACCCGCCGCTGCTCATCCTGGATGAGCCGACGGCGGGCCTCGATCCGAACCAGATCCGCGAGGTGCGCGCGCTCGTGCGCCGGCTCGGCCCGGGCCGCACGGTGCTCCTCTCGACGCACATCCTCTCCGAGGTCGAGGCGACGTGCACGAGGGCGCTCGTGATCGCGCGCGGCAGGCTTGTCGCGGAGGGCTCGATCGACGAGCTCCGCGCGAAGCGCCGCTCGTCCGGCGTGCGCGTCGCCGTGCGCGGCGCGGCCGACGCGGCGCTCGCGGCGGCGCGCGGCGCGGCGGGGGTCCGCTCGGCCGAGGCGGAGTCGGCCGGCGACGCGGCGCGGCTCACGGTCGAGTTCGACGCCGGCGCCGACGCGGGGGACGCCACCGAGCGCCTCGTGAGCGCGCTGGTCGGCGCGGGCCTCGGGGTGCGCGAGCTCGTCCCCCACGCCCCGTCGCTGGAGCAGGTGTTCTCCGAGCTGACCGCCACCGACGACGCGCAGGGCGCAGCCGGGGAGCCGGGCGCGGCGGGCGATGGCGACGGGCCGCGGCCGGCGGCCCGGAAGAAGGGGAGCGCGGCGCGGCGCGATGAAGGAGCGGCGCGGTGAAGGAGCGGCGGTGAGGGGCTTCTGGCCGATCTTCAAGCGAGAGCTCTTCTCGCTCTTCGTGACGCCGCTCGCGTGGGTGCTGATCACCACGTTCCTGCTCGTGCAGGGCGTGCATTTCTTCCTGATCGCGACCCAGTTCGCGGGCGAGGTGGAGCTCTCCGCCGACACGGGCCCGGTGCAGGTCTTCTTCGGCCAGACGATCCTGATCTACCTGCCGCTGCTCTTCGTGTGCCCGCTGCTCACGATGCGGCTCTTCGCCGAGGAGCGCCGGAGCGGCACCATCGAGGCGCTCCTCACGGCGCCGGTGGGCTCCGCCGGCGTCGTGCTGGCGAAGTACGCCGCGACGCTCGTGACGTACGTCGCGATGTGGGCGCCGACGCTGCTCTACGTGGTCCTCATCGCCCGGACGGGCGAGCTCGACTGGCGGGTCGTGGGGTCGAGCTACCTCGCCATCGTCGCGGTCGGCGCCGGCTACCTCGCGATCGGGACGATGACGAGCGCGCTCACGAAGAGCCAGCTCATGGCCGCGGTGCTCAGCACGATGGCGGTGATGGGCCTGTTCATCCTGGGCATCGGGGAGTTCATCTTCCCGGACGGCCCGGCGCACGAGCTCTGCGCCTACGTCTCGGTGTGGACGCAGATGAACGACTTCTCCCGCGGGGTCGTCGACCTGCGCCGGCTCGTGTTCGACGGGACGGTGATCGCGCTGCCGCTGTTCGTGACCGTACGCGCGGTGGACGCGTGGAGGTGGGGCTGATGGGCGAAGAGCGGCCCGATCGCGCTCCGCCGGGAACTTCGCTCGGCGAGAAGCTCTCGACGAGCGTCGGGATCATCGCGGCGATGGTGCTCGCGGTGCTCGTCAACCTGCTCGTCGCGCGCCACTACAAGCGCTGGGACTGGACGCAGGGCGGCCTGTACACGCTGAGCGACGCGACCGTCTCGACGCTGCGCGCGCTCGAGGAGCCGATCCGCGTCTATGTCCTGCTCTCCGAGGCCGACCCCCTGACGCTCTCGGTGCGGCACCTGCTCGACGCGTACCGGGCCGAGACGACGCGGCTCGAGGTCGACGTGACCGATCCCGACCGGCGCCCCGCGGAGTTCCTCGCCGTGCAGCAGCGCTACGGGGTCGTCGCGGGCAAGACGGAGGACGGGCGAATCGTCACGGACGCGGCGATCATCGTCGCGCGCGGGGACCGCCCCCATTTCCTCACCGCGAGCGACCTCGTCGAGGTCGAGGACGAGGACGACCTGCGGGCGCGACCGCGGCTCGAACAGGCGCTGACCGGGGCGATCCGGAGCGTCCTCCGCACCGATCGGCCGAGGGTCTGCTTCGCGAGCGGCCACGGCGAGAAGTCGATCGAGGTCGGCGGCGCCGGCGGGCTCGCGGCGCTCAAGGACCGGCTCAACAAGAACAACTACGAGGTCGTGGCGCTCGGCGGCGGCCGCGGCGGTCACGACCACGGCGACGACGGTCACGACCACGGCGACGACGAGGAACCCGGCGCCGCGCCGAAGGAGCCGGCGCCCGAGGTCGATCTCGGCCGCTGCCGGGTGCTCGTCCTCGCCGAGCCGAGCCAGCCGGTGCCCCCCCGCGACGTCGCCCGCTACCGCGCGTTCATCGAGCAGGGCGGCAGCGCGCTGCTCGCGCTCGGCCCGGTGCCGGACGAGAGCGATCAGCGATACGTGGATCTCGGGCTCTCCGGCCTGCTCGCCGTGGCGGGCGTCGAGCTCCGGTCGGACTTCGTGTTCGAGCTCGACCCGAAGCTCCGCTCGACGCAGGGCTTCGGCGAGACCTTCTCGCCCCTCGTGAGGCCGCACCCGATCACCGAGGGGCTCGTCAAGGCGGCCGATCAGGGGCTCGGCCCGGTGCTCACGGTGGCCAGCTCGCTCGCGCCCACGACGAGCGGGCCCGTGGCCCCGGCGCCGCTGCTCGTCACGAGCGACAGGGCCTTCGGCATGGTCGATTTCTTCGGCTGGGCCCGGGATCCATCCGAGCCGCAGCCGCGCGACGGCGATCACCGTGGGCCGCTCACGGTCGCCTACGCCGCGGAGCTGCCGAAGCCCGCGGGGTCCAGCGCCGCGCACGGGCCGCGCGTCGTGGTGGTCAGCTCGCCCAGCGCGCTCTACGGCGCGAACTGGCAGAGCCCCGAGCTCCGCGGGACGGCCGTGTTCGTCGAGAGCGCGCTGTCCTGGCTCGCCGCGAGCCCGCCCATGCTCGACATCCCCGACAAGCCCGCGGTCACCGCGGGCCTCCGGCTCAGCGAGGACTCGCTCGCCGGCATCTTCCGCTACGTCGTCGTCTACATGCCGCTCGCCGCGGCCCTCCTCGGCCTCGCCGTGCACCTCGCGCGGCGCGGCTCCGAGCGCCGCCCCGGCGACAAGGGCGGCCCCGGCTCCCCCGCCGGGCGCGGCTCACCGGGCGGGACCGAGCGCGAAGGCGCGTCGTGATGCGGCGCCTCCGCGGGCACGCGACGACGCTGATCCTTGTCGCGCTCGCCGCCGCGGCGGCCGTCGCGCTCCTCGTGCTCGACCGGGGCTCGGTGTCCACCGACGAGGCCGAGCGCCGCAAGAAGCACCTGTTCGAGGCGTGGCGCGCCGACGAGATCACCGAGCTCACCGTGACGATGGCCCCGCCCGGCGCGCCGCCCGCCGCGCAGCAGACGGCCCGGCTCACCCGCGGCGACGTCAGCGACGCCGGCCAGCGCCCGTGGAACGTCGAGATCGACGGGCAGCGCTACCCCGCCGACGAGCCCACGGTCGACCAGCTCCTCGGCACGCTCGAGTTCGCGACGGCGGAGCGCCGCGTCTCCGAGGAGGCGAGCGATCGGGCCGCCCTCGGCCTGGCCGCGCCCCGGCTCACGATCGCCCTCACGATGGGCTCGCGCCGCGAGCGGCTGCTGCTCGGCGGCAGCGCCCCCACGCCGCCCGGCGCGGTCTACGCCGAGGTCGCCGGCCGCGGCGTCTTCGTCGTCACGAAGCAGCTCGCCGCGGCCCTCGACGTGCCGCCGGATCGCTTCCGCTCCCGGAGCTTCGTCCCCTACGTCCCGGCCGAGCTCTCGGGGCTCACGCTCGACGGCGAGGGCGGATCGCGGCGGTTCGTGCGCGCCCCGTGGGGTGGCGGCCGCGGCGCCGGCTTCCGCTTCGCCGAGGGCTCACCCGAGGGCAGCGGCGTCCGGGTCAGCGCGCCGGCGCTGGATCTCGTGCTCTCGGCGCTCGGCCGCATGCAGGCCGAGGCGTTCCTCTCCGAGGAGGAAGCGGCGCAGGCCGCGGCCTCCGGCGGCCCCAGGGTCACGCTGACGCTCCTGCCGAGCGATCCCTCGGCGAAGCGCGGCGTGATCGACGTCGGCGGCGCCTGCCCGGGCAAGCCCGACCACGTCGTCGCGGCGCGGCTCGAGCCCACGCGCGCGGCCGCCTGCGTGCCCGCGAGCGTGCTCGACCCGCTCACCGAGGAGGCCGCGCGCTTCGTCGATCTCGCCCTCGTCGCCGCGCCGCTCGACGAGGTCGCCGAGGTGAAGCTCGCGGCCGGCCAGCGCGACGCGCGCTCGCTGGAGCTCGCGCGCACCGGCAGCGAGTGGCACCTGCGCGCCCCGCAGGACCGCCCTGTCCCGACCGAGACGGGCCGCGCCCTTGTGCAGGCGATCCTCGGCGTCCGCGCGGCGCGCCTCCTCCCCGCGGCGAGCTCCCCGAAGGCGCTCGGCCTGGATCCGCCGCGTGCCACCCTCCGCGTCGTCTCGACGCCGGCCTCGGCCGGCGAGGGCGAGCCGCAGGAGCGCATCGAGACGCTCGAGATCGGCGCCGAGCAGGCCGGCGTCGTGCACGTCCGGCGGCTCGAGGACGGCGCGATCGCCGAGGTCCCGGCCCCGTCCGCCGGCGCGCTCCTCCCCTCCGAGGTGTCGCTGCGCTCCATGGAGGTGTTCGATTTCGCGCCGGATCAGATCAGCGCGCTGCGGATCGAGCGCCCCGGCCTGGTCCAGCGGCTCCGCCGGACGGGCGAGGGCGCCTGGCAGCTCGTCGCGCCGAGCGGCGTGGGCCTCGCGGCCGACGGCGGGCTCGCGGACGAGCTCGCCGGGCAGCTCGCCGGCCTCAAGGCCGAGCGCTGGGTCGCCGCGGACGCCGGCCAGAGCTACGGGCTCGGCGCGCCCCGGCTGGTGGTGGAGGCCGAGCTGACCGCCGCGCCGGAGCCGGGCGCGGGCGCCTCCGGCGCGGCGGCGCGCGCGGCCCGAGTGGAGCTCGGCGCGCACGCCGGCGCAGGCTCGTTCGCGCGCGCCGGCGACAGCGCCGCGGTCTTCGTCGCGCCGCCGGCGCTCGAGGCCGCGGCCGGGCGCCTGCTGCTCCGCCGCGACGTCTTCCTCGTCCCCCCTGAGGACATCGCGCGGGTGACGCTGGCCCCGCGGGACGGGAAGCCGGTCGTGCTCGAGGGCTCGCCGCACGGCTTCACCGTCATGGGGGCGGCCGACCCGGCGAGCGCCACCGCGACCGCCGCGCGCGTCCGGGACGCCCTCGCCGATCTACGCGCCGAGGGCGCCGTGGCCCTGGGCCAGCCGGAGCGGCAGCACGGCCTCGGCCCGCCGCGGCTCCGGGTCACCATCGAGCTTGCCCGGCCGCAGGCCGCGCCGGCGGGCGAAGGCGGCGCGAGCCCGCCGCGCTCGTCGGAGGGGTCGTTCACGATCGCGATCGGCGCGGGCGACGCTTTCCGCGGCACGAATGTCTTCTATGCCCGCCGCGACGGCGTGAGCGCGGTCTACGCCATCGCGCAGTCCAGGGTGCGACCGCTGCTCGAGGCGGCGGGCGTCGACTGACGCGGGGCTGAGCGAGCGGACTATTTCGTACTATTTCGTTCTGGCGGCGCACCTGTGCTACGCGACGTGGTGGACATGGCGAAGGCGGACATGGCGAAGCGGCAGCGCCCGCTGGCGGTCGACATCCCCCGTCCCGGCGATGAGCAGCCGGTCTGGTCGCGGATCGGGGTGATCGCGCTTGTGGGGTTCGTCGTGGGCGTCGCCTGGCCGAGGCTCGCCGGGGTCCGCATCGGCCCGAGCGTCCCCGGCGACCCCAAGGCGACCGCCGAGGCCGCGACAGCGGCCGCGCCGCCCTCCCCCGCAGCTGCCGTGCCCGGGACGGCGGAGCCCGACGCCAGGCCGCCGGAGCCCGCGAAGAACCAGCAGCAGGTCGTGGTCGGCCCCGGCAGGATCACGCGCTGCTCGGACAAGAAGAACAAGAAGATCGAGGACTGCGGAGAGCTCCAGTTCGATCCGATCGCGCTGCCCCGGCTGAAGGAGCTCGCCCAGTGTCCGGCGGCGCTCGGCGTCGACGGCAAGCTCCCGATCGGCTTCGAGCTGAATTTCGAGAAGAAAGAGGTCCAGGTCGTCAAGGGAAAGAAGGCGAGCCTGCCCTCCTCGACGATCAGCGGCATTCTCCAGTGCGCCGCGCGCGAGTTCTCGAACGTCTCCCTCGAGGAGGTCCCGCACAAGTACCCCCGCTACTCCCTCGTGTACACCGCCACGTTCCATCCCCCGGGCGTGCAGGCGGAGGCCGCGAAGGCGGAGGCCGGCGGCGAGGCGCAGGAGCCGGCCGCCGGCACGACCACGAGCGAGAGCGCCGCGAGCGGCCTGGCCACGGTCAGCTGGGACACCGCGCTCGTCCGCGGGGTGCCCAAGGAGGGCGATGTGGTCATGCGCCTCGTGCGTGGGACGCGCGTCAAGCTCGTTGGCCGGCAGAACGACTGGTACAAGGTCGAGCACCGGGGCAAGACGGGCTGGATCTACCGCGGCGCCATCGGCCTTTAGCCAAGCGAGGCGCGAGCCGGCGGGCGCGCGCGGGCGGCGTCAGACGCGGATTCAAGGCCAGCGCCCGGGCGAGCGCGCGTCGGTTCGCGTAGAATGGCGGGGTCCGATGACGCGCAAGCTGTCGCTCCCGCTGATTCCCCTGGGCCGATCCGCGGGCTTCGCGGCGGCAGACGCCGCGAAGCCCACGGTCGACGCGGTGCGCGAGCGCCTCGGCGGACGCGCGTCGACCGAGTCGGGTGTGGGTGAGCTGGTCCTCCTCACCACCGCCGCGAGCAAGGCACTGCCCGGGGTGGTCCTCTTCAGGCGTGGCGCCACGGTCGACGTGTGGGTTGCCGTCCCGGAAGCAGCATCATCCGTCCAGGACAAAAACAAGCCCTCTGTTTCTGTGCGATCCATGACCCACCGGGGCCTGGTTCACCGCGCCCGCACAGCGGACATCGCGCCGTTGCGCGTCCCTGCGCCGGAGTCGCTCATGGCCGTCGCTGCGGATGCGCGCGTCTTTGCCGCCCTGAGCGAGGGCCAACGCATCCGGTTCCAGGACGGCGGCGAGCTGGCGGAAGGCACGCTGGTCGAGAAATGCCGCTTCGGGGGCCTGGTGCAGCGCGACGACGGGGGCATCGTCGGCGTCGGTTTCCGCCGGCTCTGGCCGGCGCAGGCCGAAGGCGCCACGCGGAACTGAGCAGAACCGAACCGAGCGCCGCGAATCGGCGCGGGGATCGAGCGAAACGGAGCTGAACGGGAGTCAAGCGGCGCTCAGCGGGGCCGAGCGAGAGCGGCTCCGGGAATATCTGCATGAGCGGGGTTCCCGTGATCAATACCGCTCGTCGCCGGCGCGGCATCATCCGTCGAAACACGGGGCGGGCACATGATGCCTGGCAACTGCCGAGTCGTCGCGCGGCACCGCTGGCGTAGCGCGGCGCGGGCAGCGAATGCGCCCCGGAGGCATACGGAATCACGCGCGACCGCGCGCAACCCCGCGGGGACGCCGCCGAGCGCGCCCGGGACGCCGAACGTGCGGCTTGTACCTCCTCCCCGAACGCGATAGACAAGCCACATCATCGTAGCTCGCGCGCCGCGCGACCAGGTTGGAGGTACAACTTTGAAGCTCGCTTGCTCGTTCACGGTCGCCCTTGCGCTCGCCATGCTTCCGGGCTGCGGGGCCTCTATCTCGGGTCTGTGCGAGGACATGTGCGATTGCACCGGAGACTGCAGCCCGGACGACGAAGACGACTGCGTGGACAACCTCGAAGACGCCGAGCGCGAGGCGGCGGCGGAGGGCTGCGAGGAGCAGTTCGACGAGGCCCTCTCCTGCGTGGATGACGAGTTCGCGTGCCGCAGTGACGCGGTCGACGTCGATGGATGCGTCGATCAGGTCGAAAACCTGAGCGGCTGCGCCGGTATCCAGACCGGGCTCAAGTTCTGGGCCGCCATCACCGAGTGAGGGCTGACCGCGCCGCGCGCCTGTCCGCGAGGAGGCCTGGTTCGGCTCCCGGAACCCTGTCTCCGCCTCCCCGGTCACGCGCCGGGGTGGCTGAGAGGGGCCTTATTCGCCGAGGTGGGTGCGGACCTTCATGAGCAGCAAATCGCCGTCGAAAGGCTTGATGAGGTAGTCGGTGCACCCGTTGGCGAAGCCGATCTTGATGCTCGTTTGATCGCTCCTCGTCGTCATCATGATGATCGGCACGGTCTTCGTCGCGTCGAACGCGCGAAGCCATCTGCAGGCCTGGAAGCCGTCCATCGCGGGCATGACGACGTCCATCAGGATGAGATCGGGGCGCTCCGCCACGGCCTTCGCGATCGCCTCCTTGCCGTTGCGCGCAATGACGATGTCGTAGTCGTCCGCGCCGAGCGCCAGCTGCTGTGACAGCAGCGAAGTCAGCGAGTCGTCGACGACGAGGATCTTCTTCTTTCGAGCCCCCTCGGCGGCCTGGTTACCAGGCGCGGACGGCCGGCTCCGCGGCGCCGAGTCGGAAGCGGAGGCCGTTTCCGGAGAGCTCTTTCGCGAGGAGTCGACACGACGATCGGCCATGAGGGAGCCTCCATGAGGAGGCGCCGTTCCCTAGGGCGCCTCCGGAGTGTTCAGGTTGCAACGAGTGGTCCCCCCATCAGCTTACCAGGATCGCTACCGCACCGGAACCAAGTTCCACTGTCACCCGATGTGGCCAAACCCGCGAAAGTACTCCTGAACAGACCACCGCGCCCTCGCCTGCGGCCAGCTGGCGTCTGGCCGAGAGGCGGAATCGCCCGGGCGTCCACGACAACGGCTGAGCCGCGTCGAGCGGAGGAGCACACAAGAGCGTGAGTAGGGGGCGCGGCGGCGCCTGCTCGCCGGCACAAGAAAGAATAGTGCCCAGGGACGGAATCGAACCGCCCACACGAGGATTTTCAATCCTCTGCTCTACCAACTGAGCTACCTGGGCTTGCTGCGGGTCCCGCGCTTACGCCGAGACGTCGGTCACGGGCGGGCTACGTTACGCGGATGTAGACGTAAGTCAAAGGATTTCTGCATCCCGAGCTGCTCGAGCCTCGTTGGAAGCCCAGGAGACGGCGGTGGTTTTCGGCGCAGCCACCTCCGGCGCGGCCGCAACGCGGAGCCGTCATTCGGCGGTGTCGTCCGTCCCCGTGCGCTGCGCGGGCGCGGAGCGATCGACCAGCCGGAGGGCGGCCGCGAGCCACGAGGCGCGCAGGTAGGCGGCGGCCGCGAGCGCCGCGAGCTGCGCGGCGAACGCGGCGGCGACGCGCGGGCCCGTGCCGACGCCGGCGAGGTGTATCCCCCACGCCCCGCCTGCGAGCGCGACGGCGGCGAGCGCGCCTCGAGAAGCCGAGGCCCAGGCGGCCGCGAGCGGCGCGGCGCACAGCGCGTCGAAGCCCCTGGCGACGGCGGTGTAGAAGCCCCGCTGCTCGGCCACGAGGGCGGCCCGCGCGAGGTCGTGGAGCAGACCGATGGCCACGACGTGCACCAGCGCGACCGCGGCGACGGCCGCCGCCGCGAGGTCGCGGCTGCGCGGCAGGGCCAGGAACGCCTCGCAGAGCTGCATCCCGGGGAGCAGGACGAGCGCGGCGGCGGTGACCTGCGCCGCGAGCGCGACGCCCCAGAGCAAGGCGAGCGGGCCGAGGGCGCGCGCCGCGCGGCCGCCCAGGGCCTGCGCCGAGAGCGGCCCCGCCTGGCTCAGCGCGGCGAGGAGCACCGCGAGCGGGATCAGCCCGAGCGCGGCGGCGAGCAGGGCGCCCACGCCGAGCTGCGCCGCGAGGGACGCGGCGGCGAGCGCCCCGAGGCGCCCGAGCTCGCCGAGCATCAGCCCGCCGGGATCGAACA
This sequence comes from Sorangium sp. So ce1014, assembly GCF_051521505.1. NCBI lineage: Bacteria > Pseudomonadati > Myxococcota > Polyangiales > Polyangiaceae > Sorangium > Sorangium sp. So ce1014. The sequence goes on along the minus strand of NZ_CP150356.1, from coordinate 3,094,469 downwards.
GGATCGCGTCGCCGCGCGGATGATCGCCGACGACCTGGGCCGCGAAGACGGACAGCGGCGCCGCGACCACGAGCGAGGCGAGCGCCCGGTAGCCGAAGTAGAGCGCGATCGCGCCGGGCCGCTCGTGCGCGGCGGCGCGCCGCGCGGCAGGCCGGGCGCGCGGCGGATCGCCCCCTGCGGCCGCCATCGAGCCCGGAACCATCGCGCCCTCCTCCGCCGGCTCGCTCATGGCCCGAGGAGCGTGAGCGCGAGCCCCACGGCGAAGCTCGCGCGCGAGAGCACGCTGGGCGCGAGGAGATCCGGATCCGCCCGGCGCGCGTTGTTCGCGAGGTCCTCGTCGAGCAGCACCCGGTGGTCGGGGTCGATCACCACGGCGACCAGCGGCGAGGCGCCGGCGTAGGGGATCCGGGCGACGCTCTCGTGCGCCTGCCACCGGACCCGCTGCACGCCGCCGTCCTCGCCGTGCAGCGCGACGTCGACGGGGAGCACGAGCGAGCCGCGGCGCCGCACGACGGCGTGGCCGTGATAACCCGCTCCCTCGTGGCCGCCCTCGCCCGGAGCGGGCTCCGCGCCGCCTGCGGGCCACGAGTGGAACGTCGCGACCGTGTAGTCGACCCACCCGCGCTCGAAGAGCCCGGCGCGGAGCGCCTCGGCCGCCCCGTCGCCCACCTCGCGGCGCACGGCCTCGAGCAGCGCCTCGGGGCCGGGGTGACGGAACCGGTTCTCGCGCGCGTAGCGGCCCACGGCCCGGCGCACGAGGTCCTCGCCGTACACGCCGGCGAGGGTCGCGAGGAGGACCGCGGGCCTTCCGTACGCGAGGCCGGCGTAGTCCGCCCCGTCCACGAAGCCCGTTGCCGGCTGCGCGACGGCGCCGTTGTGGCCCGACGCGAGCGCGTCGGCGCGGTACTGCGTCCGGAGGTCGATCTCGAGCCCGAGCAGCCGCGCCGCCGAGCTGTCGCCGTAGCGCGCGCGGAGCGCTTCGGCCTCGGCGTAGGTGGTGAGGCCCTCGTCGAGGAACGGGTAGCGGTGCTCGTTGGTGGCGACGAGGCCGTAGAACCACTGGTGCGCGAGCTCGTGCACCGTGACCGCCTCGACGAAGCGCACGCCCACCACGGGCCAGAGCCAGCTGCCGCCGGTCGTGATGAGCGTCGGGTACTCCATTCCGCCGGCCTCCTCGGCGCCCTCCGGCGGATGCACGATCGTGAGCGTGCCGTACGGGTAGCGGCCGAACGCCGCGCCGAAATGCGACAGGCCGAACCGGGCCAGGTCGATCTGGAGAGCCGCCTCGCGCTCGCTCCCCTCGGGGAAGAGGCACCGGATCGCGACGCCGTCGTCGGTCGTCGCGCGCATCTCGCGGAAGCGGTCCCACGCGGCGAAGGCGAAGTCGTGCACGTCCTCCTGCACGAACCGGCGGATCGCGCGGCCGTCGAGCCGCCGCTCTTCCACGAGCCGGCCGGTGGCGCCGACCGCGACCCCCTCCGGTACGTCGACGGTCACGTCGTAGGCCCCGAAGTCGGCGTAAAACTCCGAGAGCCGATGGTAGGGGAAGTGCGCCCAGGTCCCGTCGGGCTCGAGGCGAGCGATCTTCGGAAACCACTGCCCCACCATGTGAAAGCTCCCGTAGTGGCCCGTCCTGAGCGCGAGCGACGGGAGGTGCGCGTCCCAGGCGAGATCGATCGTGATCGCGTCGCCTGGAGCGACGGGCCGCGGCAGCTCCACGCGGATGTCGGTCTCGTCCTCGGGATCGCCGGGCGTCGTGGGGTTCCCCTGGGGCCAGACGTCCGCGCCTCCCATCTCGCGCACCGCGAAGCGCTTCACCTGGATGTGTCCGTAATCGTACAAGATTTCGTTGCCACGAAAGCCCCCGATGGCCGACCGGAGGAACACGGTGCGCTCGCTCTTGAAGCCGTTCAGGTAGAGATGGACGAACAGCTCGCGCTGCGGCTCGCGCGACGCGTTCCGCCAGACCAGCGTGCCCTCGCCGCGCATCGTGTGCTGCACCGGATCGAGGCTCGCGCGCAGCGTGTAGCTCGCGATCGGATCGGCGTGCGCCGCGAGCTCGGCGTCGGCAGGAGGCGCCGGCGATGGCGTGACGCGGGCGGCGTCGACAGCGGCTGCGGGGCCGGCTGCGGTGGCGCCCGCGGCGTCGACGGCGCCTGCGCGAGCGGCCGGCGGCGGCTGCGCTGGAGCGCCGCGCGCGATCGTGGCGACGAGGGACGCACCCGTGCGGCCGGCGACCAGCGCGAGGAGGAGACCGACGGCGGCCTGGAGAGCCGTGCGCACCGGTGCAACCTAGCGAGCCAGCGCCATCGCGGAAAGGCGCGTCAGCAGGCGCCGCGGCCCGCCCGGCACGATTCTCGAGGCGGGGACCGGGGATCTCAGGCGATCCCGGCGCCTACACGCCGCAGACGATCCCCTCCTGCACGAGCTCGTACAGGAGCCGCAAGGCCTCGAGCGTCTGCATGCCCGAGACGTCGAGGATCTCGTCGATCGAGCTGTACCCGTCGATGCACGACAGCAAGAAGCCCGCGCGGTGATCGAGGTTCAACGAGCGGAGCTGGTCCGGCGACACCGCGAGGCGGAGCACGCGCGAGCCGTCGCCGAGGCGCGACTTGTACATCTGCCGCAGCATCTCGACGCAGCTGTCGGCGTACTGCCGCGCCATCAAGTCCTTCGGGTTCTCCTCGATCAGGCCCTCCGCGAGGACGAGCGCGCCCCCGAAGTCCCCCTGATCGAACCGGTGCTGCATCTGCTCCCGCGGCCCCTGGATGCTCAGCTGGGGCTCGGTCGCCCGGGAGTGAACCCCCTTGTCCACCCTCGCAGCAGCCGCCGGCGCGCGATCCGTCTCGAGCCGGCGCGGCGCGCGCTCCGTCTCGAGCTGGCGCGGCGCGCGATCCGTCTCGATCCGGCGTGGCGCGCGCGCCCCGCCCTGCGTGTCGCCGGAGACCCGGTACGAGGTGGAGCCGGCGAGCGCGCCCGTCCCGCCGCGGAAGGCGGGCTCGTCGTCCTCCACGATCAGGCCGTACCGGAGCGTGCCGGGAGGCGGCGTGACCGGCTGCTCATCCATGGCGAGGCCCGGCTCCTCGAAGCCGAGATCGAGCCGGAAATCGATGCCCAGCGACCCGCCGTCCTCGGGGCCGTGTCCGCGCCCCCGCGCGCTCTGGGGGGCGTGAACGTCCCGCGCATCGACCGGAGGGCCACCGAAGACGTCGATCTCCCCGAAGCTGTGCGGGTACGCCTGGCCCGGCTCGCGCAGGAAATCGTCGAGGTCCGGCCCGATCTCGTGCTCCCCCTCGAGCGATCCGAAGCCCATCCGGCCGCCAGGCCGTGACGGGACCCCGGGCTCATCGCACTCCAGGCCGAGCCGCGCGGCCTCCAGGCCGAGCCGCGCGGCCTCCAGGCTGGACGGGCCGTGCTTGCCCGAGAAGCTGCTGCCGGGCGGCGGCTCCCAGGGGATCGTCTTGCGCGTCGGCACGGGCGGGTACCCCTCCGGAGGCCCCTCGGGCGGGCGCGGCCGCTGGGCGGTGATCTCGGAGCTCGAATGAGAGCGACGGGTCATCATCTTTGCCACGTATTCGCTGACCGGGATCGGCGGCGGAAGGGTGATCTTGCCCTCGGCGTCCGGCTGCGGCGGCAAGCCGGAGGGCGGGGTCGCCATGCGGGGTGAGCCCTGCCCCTCGCGCGTTAGCGCGATGCGCGCGAGGATCTCCTTCGAGGCGACCGGCTGGGTGTCCTCGAGCTCGTCCACCTCATCGTGCCCCCAGGAGGAGTCCAGGGTCTTGGAGTCAGGCGGCACCGACCGCATCGTCTTCCCTCATCGCGACCACCGTTCACCCCTGTGGCCTGGCTACGACACCCTTGAACATCCGGTGGGTGCGCGAGAGCGCCTCCATCTGCTCCTTGACCGCGGCCGCGTCGCGCCGGCCGATGGCCTGGCGCGAGCGGTCCACGATCCCGCGCGCCTTGCCGATGGCGTCGCGGCCGAAATCGCTGGACGCCACGATCTGCTCTACCTGCGGGAACATCCGCTCGATCTCGGCGATGAGCTTCTCGGCCTCCTGCCGGACGCCCTCGAACTGGTCGCTCACGCGGCGATCGACGAGGTACTCCTTCGCCGCCTCCATCATCTCGCCGACCTCCTCCTTCGTGAGGCCGCTCGACGCGGTGACCTGGATCGACTGCTGCTGGCCCGTCTCCAGATCCTTCGCGCTCACGGAGACGATGCCGTCGCTGTTGATCTCGAACGTCACCTCGATCTCGACCTGGCCCTTCGGGGCGCGGCGCAGGCCCGTGAGGATGAACTCGCCGAGCAGCTCGTTGTCGGTCGCCTTCTGGTGCTCGCCCTGCATGACCAGGATCTTCACCGCGGTCTGGTTGTCGCGGCTCGTCGTGAAGATCTTCGACCGGCTCGTGGGCACGGTGGTGTTCTGCGGGATGAGCTCCTCGAAGTTCGACCCGAAGGTCATGATGCCGAGCGCGTGCGGCGTGACGTCGAGCAGGATCATCTGCTTCGTCTCATCCACGAGCGCGGCGCCCTGCACCGCCGCGCCGAGCGCGACCACCTCGTCGGGGTGCACCCCCTTGCACGGCTCGCGCTCGAAGAAGTCGCGCACGGCCTCCTGCACCCGCGGCATGCGCGTCATGCCGCCGACGAGCACGACGTCCTCGATCTCGTCGCGATCGAGCCGCGCGTCCTCGAGCGTCTGGCTGCAGATCTCGACGCACCGCTCGACGAGGTCCTCGCACAGCTCCTGCAGCGTGACCCGCGAGAGCGTGCGCTGGAGGTGGAGCGCCTCGTTGCGCGCGCTCGAGATGATGAACGGCAGGTTGATCTCGGTCTCCAGCACGCTGGACAGCTCGCACTTCGCCTTCTCGGCCGCGTCCTTGAGCCGCTGGAGCGCCATCCTGTCCTGCCGCAGATCGACGTCGTGCTGCTCCTTGAAGCCCTGCACCAGCCAGTCGATGACCCGCGCGTCGAAATCCTCGCCGCCGAGGAACGTGTCGCCCGCGGTGGCGATGACCTTGAAGACCCCGCCCGCGCCGATCTCGAGCACGGAGATGTCGAACGTGCCGCCGCCGAGGTCGAACACGGCGATCGTCTTCTCGAAGTTCTTGCCGAACCCGTACGCGAGCGCCGCCGCCGTCGGCTCGTTGACGATGCGGATGACGTCGAGCCCCGCGATCTGGCCCGCGTCCTTCGTCGCCTGCCGCTGGTTGTCGTTGAAGTAGGCGGGGACGGTGATCACCGCCTTCGAGACCGGCTCGTTGAGGTAGTCCTCGGCGAACAGCTTCATCTCCTGGAGGACCATCGCGCTGATCTCGGGGACCGAGTACGTCTTGTCGCGCAGCTGGATGCGGACGTCCCCGTGCGGCCCCTCGACGATCTTGTACGAGGCAGTCAGGATCGCGTTCTTCACCTGCGGGGACGACCACTTGCGGCCGATCAGCCGCTTCGCGGCGTAGACCGTGTTCTCGGCGTTGGTGATCGCCTGCCGCTTCGCGATGTGCCCGCAGAGCCGCTTGCCGGCCTCGGTGATCGCGACCATGGACGGCGTCGTTTTGTACCCACCGCGATTCGGGATGACGGTCGGGACGCCCTCCTCGACGATGGCAACGCACGAGTTCGTGGTGCCAAGGTCAATGCCGATGACACGCTCCATCGATGCCGCTGCTCCTCTTGTGATCTTCGGCTAGTGATCTTCGGCCCGAACGGCCGCCGAGGTCACGATGCTAGACCGTTTCGCGGAGCCGAGCGGGCCAATCGTGCTCGGCCCCTTCCGAAGGCGCCGCCCCCGGCCCGATCGCGGCCGGCGTCGCCGGGCGGCGCTAGACTTGCTTCCCGTACGCCTTGGCCTGCTCGCGCGCTTGGGCGATGAGGCCGCGCAGCCGGGCGTCGTTCCCTGCGAGCTCGGCAGCGCGGTCGAACTCGCCGGTCGCGCTCTTCGTGAGCCCCGCGGCCGCGTACGAGAGCGCGAGCGTCAGCCGGTACTCCACCGAGGTGGGCACGAGCTCCACCGCCCGCCGTGCGAACTCCACCGCCCGCCGCGTGTTCTCCCCGGCCTGGAGCGTCGCGTGGGCGACCCGCTCGTGCGCGCCAGCGTCGTCCGGGCGACCGTTGCACACCTTCACATAGCTCAGCGCCGCATCGACCCAGCGCCCGGTCTGTGCCTCGTAGTGGGCCTGCTTGAGGTAGCCTTCCGCCAGCGCCACCGCCGCGAGGCGCTGCACGTCGGCCGACGCGCTCTGGAGCGCGGCGTCCTCCGGCGCGAGCGACGCGGCGATCCGGAACGCGTTGGCCGCCCCCGCGTAGTCGTTCCGGTCGAGCGCGGACCGAGCCGCCTCGGCGTGCCGCGCGATCTGGTTCCGGAGCGCCTCGTTGCGGGCGGAATCGTAACGCGCCTTGAGCACCTCGACCGCCCTCATCGACTCGGGCGATCGGACGCCGCCCGGGACCCTCGACACCGCCACCGCGGCGGGCGCCGTGACCGCCGCTGCGGAAGGCGCCGTGGCCGCCGCTGCGGCAGGCGCCGGGGAGGGCGCGCCCGCCGGAGCGCGCCGCAGGCCTCCGGTGAGCTTGCGCGCGAACGTCTCGCGCCGATCCTTCGCGCTGGGAGCGGGCGCGGCGGGCGAGCCGACCGCCGCGCTCCGCGCCGGCGCGCCTCCGTGGTCCGGCGAGCTCGCCGCGTAGGACGGCTGCGCCGGCGCCGCTGCGCGCGTGAACGCCGCGGCGGGGGCCTGCTCGGGGGGTGGGCGTTCGGAGGAGTAACGTCCGGGCGACCCGGCCACGTCGTGCGGATCGGCGAACGCAGCGCGCACCGAGGCGTCGACGGCGGTGGAGATGGTGGTGATGTCGCGGGGCGTCTGCTCGATCAGCGCCGCCATCGCCCGGTTCTTGTGGGTCTGCTCGAGGTACCCGTCGTACTCGGCGCGCCGCTGCTTCGACGTCAGCGTGTCGTGCGCCAGCGTGATGCGCGTGAAGAGGGCCTCGATCTTCTGCTTGTACGAGCCGAGCTGCTTGCGGAAGTAGGTGTCCGGATGGAACTCCGGCGCGAGCTGGTAATAGGCGCTCTTGATCTGCTTCTTGTCCGCCTGGTCCGAGACGCCGAGCAGCGCGTAATAGCTGAGATCCTCGATCCGATAGTAGAGGTCGAGGATCCGCCGCTTCCGGTCGGGGGCGAGCTCGACCGGCTCGTCCAGCTCGGCAGGATCGTAGAGCGGCAGGGAGTCCACTTGCTGGAGCGCGTCGCGCCCGAGCGGGACGGACTCGCCCCCGGACGACGTCGGCCGCTCCGGATCCGCCGCGGCCCCACGCCGCGCAGCGTCGGCCGCGCCCCGCGGCGGAGGCGGGCCAGAGGGCTCGCCGTCCAGGAGGATGGCGCCGAAATCACGCAAGCGGCGCAGCGCCTCGACGGTGTCGCCGTGCGACATGCCCGTGATCAAGGACAGATCCCGATCGGTCAGGACGCCGTCGATCCGCGACAGGAGGAACGCGTCCGCGGGTTTCAGCGGGAGCGACTTGAGATCGTACCCGGGTTTCGGCCTTGGTACACGGAGCGTCATCGAGTCGGGCAGCGACGCCCTCCCGCCGAGTCTAACGAGGAACGCGCGCCCGTCGCAATTGGAGACCACGGCCGGGGCGCGCTTCAGCGCGGCTTTTCCTGGGCGCCCTTCAGGGCCTCGGTGATAACGTGATCCTGGATCGAGATCGCCCGCTCCAGCAGGCCGACCGCGCGCGCGCGGGCCTGCGCCGCCGCCGCGCGATCCCCCTTCTCTTCCAGCGCCTTCGCGCGGCGCTCCTCGACCACGCCCGCCACCTCGTAGAGGTGGCCCTCGTAATGAGAGGGCGCCGGCGCCAGCCTGAGGCCCGCGTCGATGTCGCGCGCCGCGGCGTCGAACTCGCCGGCCTCGCCCCGGAGCTCCGCCAGCCGGGCGTAGGTGTCCGCCGTCACCTCGGCGACCTCCGGCGGCGCGCCCGGCGGCCTCGGCGCTGCGATGATCCCCTCGATGGCGCGGATCGCGGCGGCGCGATCGCCCGCGCCGAGCGCCACGTCGGCGGCGTGGTGCGCCGCGCGCGCCCTGGAGAGAAAGGCGAGCAGCGTGGGGTCGACGATCTGCGCCGGAGCGCACGCGCACGCCGGATCGCTCGGGGCCGCGCCGGCGCGCGCCCTCTCGTCGTCGCGGGCGCACCCGAGGTGCGCCGCTGTGAGGAACCCCAGGCAAGCGACGACGAGGCGAGCGCTCCGCATCAGCGCACCCCCCACGCCGCATAGCGGTTCTGGCGCAGATCGGACGCGCGCGCGGCGGCGATGCGATCGATCCGCTCCGTCTGGCCGCCCTCCCTCGGGAACGGCGCGACCGGATCGAGGAGCGCGGTGGTCGAGCGCGCCTCGATCAGCGAGGGCAGCGGCGCGGCCGCCGCGGACGGCGCGCCGTCGTCGCCGGGCGCGCGCGCGACGGAGGCGCGCTCTTCCCGGATCTGGCCGAAGATCAACGCCGCGGCGGCCGCCGCCGCGGCGAGGGTCGAGAGCGCCGCCATCGTGACCGGCGCGATGCGCCGGGCGCGATGCGCGGGCGAGGCGCGGAGGGCCCCCTCGACGAGCGCGCGGTTCCGGAGCTCCGCGAGCGGCGCCGGACGCCACGCGGCCCGGAGCGCGACGGCGAGCTCCGCGAGCTCGTCGCGCGCACCGGGCGAGGCGAGCTCCCCGTCGCCGCCGGAGCCGCCGCCCCGCCCGGGCCCGCCCCAGCCGGCGGCCCTTGGATCGAGCGCCTCCCGCAGGCGCTCGGCGGCGCGCCGCTCGGCCCTGGTCGGCGGCGCGTCGTCGTCACCGAGCGCGCGCGCGAGCAGCGCGTCGTGGTCGGCCCTGTCGAGCCCGACAGGCCGAGCTGCGGCCCGGAGCGTCTCCGCGAGCGGGACCTCGCCGCGATCGAGCGCCTCCGCGAGCTCGCGCGCGGCGCGCGGCTCGTCGTCGGACGCCGGCGCGAACGGCTCCGCCTCGGGCGAGACGAGCGCGAGCCGCCGGCCGCGCTCCGGGCCGCCGCGGCGCTCCACGGGCCCGTTTCCGGTCGGCGGGGGGCGCGGATCCGAGGGCCGCCGCGGCTTCATCGCGCCCCTTCCTTATGCGCCGCGCGCGGCGCGGCAACCCCCGCGGCGAGCACCTTCTTCAGCGCGGTCATGGCGCGGTGCAGGACGACATCGAACGTCGCCACGCTGACCCCGAGCGCGAGGGCCACCTCGTCGCGGGGCCGCTCCTCGAGCACCCGGAGCCGGATCGCCTCGGCGTAGCGCGGGTTGAGGCGCCCGAGCGCGTCATCGACCCGCGCCCGCGCGTCGGCGAGGTCGCGCTTCTCGCAGAGCTCGGCCTCGCCGCGGGCGGTGAGATCGGTCTCGGCGGCGTCGATCTCGCGCTGCAGATCCTCGGGCTCGAAGAGCGCCTCGCGGCGTCGCGCGCGGAGCATGTCGAGCGCGATGCGCAGCGCGATCACGCGGAGCCAGGGGTAGATGCCGCAGCTCTGCCACTGGAACTGGGAGAACCGCTCGACAACCCGCGCGTACGTCTCGGCGAGGGCGTCCTGCGCGGCCGCGTCGGAGCCGAGGCGGGGCAGCAGCACCGCGCGGTACAGCGCAGGCCCGTACCTGCGGAGCAGCTGGCCCAGCGCGGCGCGATCGCCCTGCGCGGCGCGATCGCATTGCATGCGCTCCGCCTCGAGATCAGGCCTCGCTGCTGCCACCGCCGTCACAGCGGCGACGATACCCGGACGTGGGACGGTTCGCACCGAAGTCCGCCTTGCGCCCGCGGCGGGACGGCGCCCCCCGCGGCCGTGGAGGAACGCGGGCGCGCCGCCGAGGTGCCGCCGCGCGCCTCCGCGAGGGCGCCACGCGGCGGCGGGGACCGAGCGCGGGAGGGCTGCCGCATTCACACCTCGACAACGGCCCAAAGCCGTGGACCTTACGGCCCGGAGCCTCCACATTGTGCCGGCCTCGACGCGGAGCGTTCTCCGTGAAAGGAAGCCCTCGTGACCCTCGATACAACGTTCAGGTCTCGCGCACGCCCCGGGGTTGGGCGGCGCGTCGGGACCGGCCTGTGACGGCAGGGCCGTCCGGCGAGCGGCGGCGCTCGTTGAACTGCGCGCGCTGCGGCGCCCTCAACGGGAGCGACTTCAGCCGATGCATCCGCTGTGGAGCGCCGCTGCTCCTCCCTTCGGCCCGCGCCGTGCCGGCGAGGGGGCCCCTCGATGGGCGGAGCCTGCTCGCGACAAAGATCCTCGGCGGGCTCACGGCGTTCGTATTCGTCGGGCAGATGGTGGCCGCGCACTCCCGCGATCTCGGCCTCCTCTCGGCGTGGGACAGGTCGAACTACCTCCGCTTCGGCGCGCTCCTCGTGGAGCCAGGCGCGCCGTTCGAGCCGTTCCGCCTGCTCTCCGCGGTCTTCGTCCACATGGGCGTCCTCCACTTCGGCATGAACATGATGACGCTCGGCATGCTCGCCCGCGCCGCCGAGCCCGCCGTCGGCTCGGCGCGGTTCGCGATCGTCTACGTCCTCACGGGCCTGTTCGGCTTCATCGCGAGCGCCGCCTGGAACCTCTTCGTGCAGCCCGAGGTCGTGTGCACCGCGGGCGCGAGCGGCGCGGTGTTCGGCGTGATGGGCCTCCTGCTCGGCTGGCTGCTCCGCCGCCGCGACCCGCGCTGGAAGGACCTGGCGCTCCAGGCGGTGTTCTACATCGTCCTCTTCGGCTTCGTCGTGAACGCGTCGAACACCGGCATCCGCATCAACAACGCGGCGCACATCGGGGGCCTGGCCAGCGGCGCGCTGCTCGGGGTGATCTACGCGGGCCCGGCGCGGATCCGGTTCGAGGGCGTGATGAACGCCGGCGCGCTCGCCGGCGTGCTCGCCTGCCTCGCCGCGCTCGGGCTCGCCCAGCGCTCGCCGCTCTGGCGTGCCACGGAGTCGATCGACGGGCTCTCGCGGATCGAGGCGCCCGCACGCGAGGAGCGCGACGAGCCCGGGGAGGCTCCGCGGGAGGCGACCGGGGCGCTGTCGCCGCGGTCGGCGGGGTCGCCCGCGCCGGACGGCCCCTGACGAAGCGTGACGCTGATTGCCGCGCCCTGCCCGACCGTCTAAGCGCCATCCTCGCATTCACGTGGGGGCGGGCCTGTCCGTCCGTTCCCTCTCAGGAGACGTCATGGTCCGAACCTCATCGCGCATCGCCTCGTGCGTGCTTGCCGCGTCTCTCCTCGGCGGCTGCCACGTCACCATCCAGAGCGGCAGCAAGTCGGCAGAGACGTCGCCGCCGCCCCCACCTCCCCCCGCCAAGACCGCCTCCCGGTCGCGCAAGCCGGCCAAGCCGGATCCGGAGCCGGCGCGCCGCAAATCCCCGAAGTGGCGCCTGCCCACGCACAACGCGCCGCGCATCACCGCCCCGAACGTGTTCGGCAACGGGGAGAGCGGCGCCTTCCGGGGGCTCGCCTACGTGATCCCCGAGAACAGCCGGAAGCTCCCGAGCTTCGACGGGCTCGTGCCGTTCGCAGTGCTGTACACGGACAAGTTCGAGGTGAAGTCGCAGGACTTCTCCGCCGGCTTCCCGGGAGCGCTCGCGCAGAACGAGTGGTTCGCCCTCCGCTTCGAGGGCGAGTTCAAGGCGCCGCAGGAGGGCATGTACCAGTTCCGGCTCACCGCGGACGACGGCGCGATCCTCTACATCGACGACAAGCGCGTGCTCGCGAACGACGGGGTCCACACCGCGAAGAGCGCGGACGGCGAGACGCGGCTCACCGAGGGGACGCACCGGCTGCGGCTCGACTACTTCCAGGCGCAGCGGGGCCAGGTCGCGCTCCTGCTCCAGATGGGCCAGAAGGATAAGCTCGAGCCGCTCGTCGGGCTCCGCTGACGAAGGACCGCGCCGGCCGGCCGACCGGAGCTCGGCCAGCGCCGTCCGGCGCCGCGCGCTGCAGGCTGACGCGTGCCCGCGCACGCCACGGCGCCCCCGATCCCCTTTTCGTGTATCGTCGCCGCCGTCCATGGCGTCGGTGAACCCACTGTCGCGCGAGCTCGTATTCAAGATCGTCTATTACGGGCCCGGCCTGGGCGGGAAGACGACCACGCTCGAGTACCTGCACGCCACCGCGAAGCCCGAGTACCGCGGCAAGCTCGTCTCCCTGGCGACGCCGGTCGACCGGACGCTCTACTTCGACTTCCTGCCGGTCCGGCTCCCGCAGCTGCGCGGGATGAACGTGCGGCTCCAGCTCTTCACGGTGCCGGGGCAGGTCTACTTCAACGCGACCCGAAAGCTTGTGCTCACGGGCGCCGACGGCATCGTGTTCGTCAGCGACTCGCAGGCCGTTCGCGCCGACGCGAACATGGAAAGCCTGGAAAATCTGCGCGACAACCTGGCCGAGCAGGGGCGGGGGCTGCAGCACATCCCGCTCGTCTTTCAGCATAACAAGCGCGATCTGCCGGATCTGCTCCCCCTGGAGGAGCTCGACGCGATGCTGAACCCATTCCGCGCCGTCTCGCTGGCCACGTCGGCGAAGACGGGGCTCGGCATCTACGAGGGGCTCGAGGAGATCAGCGCCGCGGTGCTGCGCGCCTTCGAGAGCCGCCTGCCCGACGCGATGGGCAGCGGGCTCGGCGGGTTCGACGCGATCGAAGGCGGGCTCGTCACCGCGCTGCGCGACGCGTCGCCGCCGCCGTCAGCGCAGTTCGATGCGGTGATCTCGCGGCTCGCTCCGCCCAGCAAGCCATGGTCGACGATGCCCCCGCACTCGACGATCGACGAGCCGGGCGAGGGCGAGGCCGCGCCCGGCTCGACCTCCTCGCCGGGTCTCGACGTCCCGCCGCGCAGCACCGGCGTCGGGGATCCGGTGAGCCGCGGGCTGCCGTCGTCGCTGCGGCTCGCCGCCCGGAGGCTGGCCGCGTCCGCGGAGGCCCCGGCGACCGCGCGCGCGGATGGACCGTCCGCGGCCACGAGGCACCTCGCCCAGCCGGGCCTCTCGTTCGTGGCGCTGTGGCCGACCGCCGAGCGCGAGGTGGTCGCCGAGATCGAGGCGGCCATCGCCGCCGAGCGGTACGCCGTGGCGCTCGAGCGCTGCAACGCGCTCGTCGCGGGGATCCTCGACAAGGCGGCGGAGCTCGCGGGCTCGACCGACGCGCCGCGCGACACCGCGACGGTGCCGGCGCTGCTCGGCCTGGACGGGCGCCGCTACCTCGGCTTCCGCGCCGCGGTCCGGAGAGCGCGCTCCGGCAGCGAGGTGACCGAGCGCGACGCGCTCAAGGCGTTCGCGTTCGTCATCGAAGCGCGGCTCGCAGAGAGCGCGATCTGACGCGGCCCTGGTGCGAGGGCAGCCCCGCCGCCGTCACAGCCGATCGAGCGAGGCGACGCCGGAGTAGCGGCGCATCGACACGCTCATGAGCAGCGCGATCGCGACCATCACGGTGGTCACGCTCGATCCGCCGTACGAGAACAGGGGCAGCGTGACGCCGACGACCGGCAGCGCGCCCGACGTCATGCCGAGGTTGATGACCGCGTGCCAGAAGATGATCGCCGCGCAGCCGACGCCGAGCACCGCGCCGAAGCGGTCCTTCGCCATCGACGCGATGCGGATCCCCCACACGACCAGGAACGCATAGAGGCACACGAGGACCACGCACCCGACGAACCCCCACTCCTCGGCGAAGACCGGGAACGGGAAGTCGGTGAACTGGTCCGGCAGGAAGAGGAACTGGTTCTGGGTGCCCCGGAGGTATCCGTTGCCGAACAGCCCGCCGTTGCCGATCGCCACGCGCGAGTGGTGGGCGTGCCAGCCGCGGTGCAGGAGGTCCTCCTCGGGGTGGAGGAACACGAGGACGCGGGCGCGCTGGTAATCGAGCAGCACGTACTCCCAGAGGATCGGCACCGCCACGAGGATGGACACGACGAACAGCGCGGCGCTCTTCCACCGCACCCGCGTGACCGCCGCGATCGTCAGGAAGACGAACACGAGGATGGTCGCCGTCCCGAGATCGGGCTGCTTGAGCACGAGGAGCGCAGGGACCGCGGTCAGCGTCGCCGGGATCGCGAGATCGCGGAGGGTGCGGCCCTCGTTGCGCGGGTCGTCGTGCAGGAACTTCGCCAGCGCGATGACCAGGAACACCTTCATGAACTCGCTGGGCTGGAAGCGGAACGCCCCGAACTCGATCCACCGCGCGGAGCCGCGCACGTCGCGCGCGAGCACGAAGACGAGCGCCAGCGAGAAGACGCCGAACGTGTAGAGAACGTACCCGAGGCGCTCCAGGTGCCGGTAGTCGATCGCGATCAGGACGCCGCCGATGATGCCGCCCATGAACAGCCAGTAGACCTGGCTGATGTAGAGCTCCGCGCGCGAGCCGGAGTAGACGCTCGTCGCGCTGTAGAGGTTGACGACGCCGAGCACCGCGATCGACACCGCGGCGATGAAGAGCGGCCAGTCGAAATGGTCGCGATCACGAGCTGAGAGGGAATCGCCCCGGATCATGGCGTGCGCCCCGACGCGGCGGGCGCGCGGCCCGCGCTGCTCTTGCCCGCGCGCGGCCCCTCATTGGGGCCGCCGCGCCGCTCCTTCGCGAGCTCCTGGTACGCGCGGACGACCTCGAAGGCGACGGGCGCCGCGTGCTTGCCGCCGGCGCCGCCGTGCTCGACCAGCACGACCACGGCGACCTCGGGCGCGCGCGCCGGCGCGTAGCCGGCGAACCAGGCATGCTCGCGGTTGAAGTACCAGACCCGCTCGGCCTCGACGCCGCGCGTGAGCCGGTGCGAGACCTGCGCGGTCCCGGTCTTGCCCGCCATCTCGACGCCGGCGACGCGCGCCTTGAACGCCGTGCCGCCCTCCTCGTTCACACCGGCGACCATCGCCCGGTGCACGAGGGTGAGGTTCTCCGGCCGGATGTCGATCTGGCGGCGCACGCGCGGCGTGAACTCCTGGACGACCGTGCCGGCGCTCGTCTCGACGGCCCGCACGATCTGCGGCTGGTACAGCGTGCCGCCGTTCGCGAGCGCCGCGTACGCCAGCGCGAGCTGGAGCACGGAGACCGTCGTCGCGCCCTGGCCGATCGCCGCGTTCAGGCCGAACCCGAGGCGGAACTGGCCCTTGTTCCGGAGCGTCATCCACGCCCGAGTCGGCATCCTGCCGCCCGCCTCCGCGTTGATGCCGAGCCCCGTCCGCGCGCCGAGCCCGTAGCGCTGGCCCATCTCGGCGATGACGTCCATGCCGACGCCGTACTCCGCCGCGAGCCGGTAGAAGAAGACGTTGCACGACTCGGCGATGGCCTTCTGCATCGCGACCGGTCCGTGCACGTGCGTGCACCGGAAGGTGCGCTTGCCGAACGTGAGCGCGCCCCGGCACCGCGAGGACTGCCGGGGATCGATGAGCCCCTTCTCGAGCGCCGCCAGCGCGGTGAACGGCTTGAAGGTCGAGCCGGGCGGGTACGCGCCGGAGAGCGTCTTGTCGAGGGCGGGCTTCAGCGGATCGGAGTAGAGCCGCCGGAAGGCGTCGCGGATGACCTGCTTGCCCGAGCCGCCCGAGAGCGCGTTCGGGTTGTAGCCGGGCTTCGAGTAGAGCCCGAGGATCCTGCCGGTGCGCACGTCGATGACCGCGACGCCGCCGGCGAGCTCGCCGCGCATCGCCTTGTCGATCGCCTTCTGGATGTCGGCGTCGAGCGTCAGCCGGAGGTCGCGCCCGGGGATCGGGTCGACCCGCAGCGGCTCCTCGATGATCCCCTCGCCGCCCGTCCGGCGCCGCCCCTTGGCGTCGACGAG
Organism: Sorangium sp. So ce1014; assembly: GCF_051521505.1. Lineage (NCBI taxonomy): Bacteria > Pseudomonadati > Myxococcota > Polyangiales > Polyangiaceae > Sorangium > Sorangium sp. So ce1014. The sequence continues at coordinate 3,078,701 of NZ_CP150356.1, read as the reverse complement.
CACCTTCTCCCAGCCGCGCGTGCCGCGGAGGTAGCTCTCCCAGGCGCGCTCGATCCCGGTGACGCCGATGCGGTCGCCCTCGATGTAGCCGACGCTCCGGAGCGACGCGAGCCGCTCGGCGTCCACCTCGGCCATGTAGCCGAGGACGTGCGAGCCGACCTCCTCGTACGGGTAGTAGCGCACCGGGACCGGCACCACGTCGACGCCCGGCAGCTCGGCGTCATGCGTCGCCAGGGTCGCCACGGCGTCGCGCGAGATGTCCTCCTTCAGCAGGATCTGCTGGTTCTTGCGCGGGCCCTCGTCGGCGCGGATCGAGGTGATGAGCGCCTCGAGCCGCGCGCGCTCCTCGATCCCGACGCCGAGGTACTCGACGATCTTCGGCCAGGTCGTCTCCATGTCGAGGCGACGCGGGACCACGTACACGTTGTACGAGGGCCGGCTCGCCGCGAGCACCTTGCCGTTCTTGTCCCGGATGATGCCGCGCGTGGTCGCGAGCGTCACCCGCCGCACGATGTTCTCCCGGGCGATGGCCATGTTCTCGTCGGCCTCGAGGATCTGGAGGTAGAACAGGCGCCCGATGAGCAGCATGAAGCCGACCACCATGCCGAGCGCGATCCACCGGAAGCGCCGGCGGAACTCGCTCACGTCGGAGCGCTGGACGAGGAGGCTCACCGCGGGCTCTCCCCCGGCCGCGGGACGTTGATCGTCGCCTGGTGCACGCGCTCGGCCAGCGCGAAGACGAACGGCGCGAAGAGCGCCGTCGAGACCGCGTGCGGCGCGACGAGCAAGGCGAGCGCGCGGGGGCGCGCCGCGTCGCCCCCGAAGATGGCGGTGAGGATCACGATGAGCACCCCCTCGACGAGGCCGAAGACGAAGGCCAGCGCGATCTTCGTGAGCAGCGTCTGCGCGGCGAGCCGCACGCCGGCCGCACGCGACACGACGAAGGTCGCCACGGTGATGAAGGTGAACAGGCCGACCGGCGCGCCGGTGAAGAGATCGAGCAGGTAGCCGAGCAGGAAGGCGAGCGCGGCGCCGCGCGCCATCGAGTACTCGTGCACCCCCATGAACACGACGAGCGGCAGGAGCAGGCTCGGCGTGGAGCCCGGGATGTTCAGCTTGCCGATGAGCCGGAACAGGTTCGACTGAACGATCAACAGGGCGGCGCCCATCGCCAGGAACGCGGAGTTTCTCATCGCGTCACCTCCGCTGCGCCTGCGGCGGCGCCTCCTCCGGAGGCGTCGTCGTCACGATGAGCACCTCCTCCAGCCGGGAGAAATCGACGGCCGGGGCGACGTAGACCTGCTGGTAGATGCCGAAATCGCGGCGGACGACCTGCGTCACGGTCCCGACCGGGATCCCCTTCGGAAAGCGCCGGCCGACGCCGCTGGTCACGAGGAGGTCGCCGACCTCGATCTCGTCGGTGCGCTGCACATACTCCACGCTGCAGGAGTACTTGCTCTCGTCGCCCGTGCCGCGGACGAAGCCGCGCGCGCCGGTGCGCTCGACGATCACATCGACGCCGCTGCCCCCGTCGACGACGAGCCGCACGTCGACCGTGTCGCCGGCGCTCTTCAGCGTGGTGCCGACCACGCCGTCCGCGGAGAGGACCGGCAGGTTGGAGCCGATGTCCCGCGCCTCGCGGTCGAGCGTGACGCGCACCACGCGGAAGAAATCGTTGGTGCTCTTGCCGACGACCTGGGCGCTCACCACGTCGGTGCGGAGGCTCTGGCGCAGATCGAGCAGCCTGCGCAGGCGCCGGTTCTCCTCCTCGAGCGCCTCGAGCTTCCGCACTCGCTCGCGGAGGCGGGCGATCTGCGAGGCCTGCCTGGCGTTGTCCTCCTTGACGTCGACCAGGTAGATGTAGTCGCCCCAGAGGTTCGAGAGGCCGCGCGCCAGGGTCGCGGCCGCGTACTGGATCGGCGCCGCGAGGCCGATGACGATCCGGTCGGCCCCCGTGTTCTGCTTGGGGTCGCGCATGCTGGCGCGCAGGAACCAGAACGGCACCGCGAGCGCCAGCAGCACGATCACGAAGTCGCGGTAGCGTTTCAGGTTCACCGTGGCTCCCGGACCCAGGTAGTACGGGACGACCCGCGAGGCCACCCCTGTCGTCGCCGCGCGGCGCCCGCCCCCGCGAGGCGCGCGCCGCAGCAGAGCCCCGCCGGCAAGCTCACGGGCGGGGCACGAGACCAGACGTCAGCTGATCGTGACCTCTTTCAAGAGCTCGAGGTGATCCAGCGCCTTGCCGCTGCCGAGCACCACGGCGCTGATCGGGTCGTCGCACACCATCACGGGCAGCCCCGTCTCCTCGCGGAGGAGCACGTCGAGGTTCTTGAGGAGCGAGCCGCCGCCGGTGAGCACGATGCCCTTGTCGACGATGTCGGCGGCGAGCTCCGGCGGCGTGCGCTCCAGCGCGATGAGCACGGCGTCCACGATGGCGTTCGTCGGCTCGCTCAGCGAGTCGCGGATCTCGTCGGAGTTGACGACGACCGTCTTGGGGATGCCCGCGACCATGTCGCGCCCCTTGACCTCCATCGTGAGCTGCTGCTCGAGCGGGTACGCGTTGCCGACCGTGATCTTGATGCGCTCCGCGGTCTGCTCGCCGATGGCCATGTTGTACTTGCGCTTCATGTAGGCCATGATCGACTCGTCCATCTTGTCGCCGCCGACGCGAACGCTCTGCGAGTAGACAATGCCGGCGAGGGAGATGACGGCGACCTCGGTCGTGCCGCCGCCGATGTCGACGACCATGTTGCCGCTGGGCTCGGTGATCGGCAGCCCGGCGCCGATCGCCGCCGCCATCGGCTCCTCGATCAGGTAGACCTCGCGCGCGCCGGCGCCCTCGGCGCTCTCCTTCACCGCCCGCTTCTCGACCTCGGTGATCCCGAAGGGGACGCAGATGATGATGCGCGGCTTGACGAGCGTGCGGCGGTTGTGCGCGCGCGCGATGAAGTACCGGAGCATCGCCTCGGTGATCTCGAAGTCGGCGATGACGCCGTCGCGCAGCGGCCTCACCGCCTGGATGTTGCCCGGGGTGCGCCCGAGCATCTCCTTCGCCTCGCGGCCGACGGCGAGCACCTTCTTGCCGCCGCGAGCATCACGCTGGACGGCGACCACCGAGGGCTCGCATGACACGATCCCCTTGCCCTTCACGTAGATGAGGGTGGTGGCGGTGCCGAGATCGATCGCGAGATCGTTCGAGAACAGGCCGTAGAGCCAGTCGAAGATCATCGCTTCGCCCTAAAAATGAACAAGGTTAAGCCTCGCACCGCGAGGGCGCAGAAGCCAGACCCGAGGCCCGCAAGAGCGGGCCCGGCGGCAGCGGCCAGCAGTTGCAGCGTGGCCTAGCCCTTCGAGATCTTGCCTTCTTTGTGCTCGGTGTGCTTGCGCTCGGTGGGGCAAAACTTCTTGATGACGAACTTCTCCGTCATCGTCCGCTTGTTCTTCGTCGTGTGGTAGTTCGCGCGGCCGCAGGTACCGCACGTCAGCTTGATGATGTCGCGCATCGGAGATCTCCGAAAACAGGGCCGATCTGTTTCACAGACGGCCCTGGTTGAACCTAGGCGCGGGCAGCACGGGAGCGCTGGGACCGCAACCGGCAGGGGACCAGTGGACATGAGCGGGCTCAGCGACGCCCGACCGCCCGTCTGGAGGGCGCCTACCCTACGAGAAACGGTGCAGTTGTCAACCGGGAGAGCTCATTCGTCGTCCCAGTCGTCACCCGTGCGACCGCGATCCCAGTTCTGCTTGTTGTTGCTGCGCTTGCCAGCAGCGCCGGGGGCACCGCCACCAGCACCGGGAGGGCCATCGCCGTCGTGTGCGCCGCGCCGCCGGCGATCGTCGAACGTCTTGCGCGCAGGAGGGGGAGGCGCGCCGCCACCAGGGCCGCCCGCGAAGCCGCCGCCACCACCGCCGCCGCCGGGGAAGCCACCGCCACCGCCGGGGAAGCCGCCGCCGCCACCGCCGGGGAAGCCGCCGCCGCCGCCGAAGCCACCGGGGCGCTGCTCGCGCTCGGGCCGCTCGCCCTTCGGATGAGCCAGGTTGACGACGAGGCGCCGGCCACGCACGTCCACACCGCGCAGCGCATCGATCGCGCCGCGCGCCGCATCGGCGCTGGCCATCGTCACGAAGCCGAACCCGCGCTTGCGACCGTCAGGGTCCATGGGCAGGTGGACCCGCACCACCGGCCCCGCACCCGTCGCGCCGATCAGCCCCTCGACCTCCTCGACGCTCGCGTCATAGGGGAGATTGCCGACGTAGAGGGTCCGATCGGGCGCTCCGGCCGGCCCGAGGCCCGCACCGCCGCCCCCGCCCCCGCCGCCGAGACCACCACCGACGCCCGGACCGCCGCCGGGGCCCATCGGGCGCCCCTCGCGCCGCGGCGGCTCGGCCTGGAAGGGGCGGACCGAGATGGACTTGCCGCCCTGAAAGGACCCGTCGAGCGACTCGCGCGCGGCGTTGGCTTCGCCGGTTGTCGAGAGCGTGACGAAGCCGAAGCCGCGCGGACGACCTGTCGCGCGATCTTTCGGAAGACTGACCTCGACGACGTTGCCGCCGGTGGCCTCGAAGAGCTGCCGCAAAACGTCTTCGGTGATGGAGTCGGGCAAGCCCGCCACGAACAACTTACGCGAATCTTCAGCCATTGTAGAAAAACCTGGGGTTGGCCCCTGCGTTCCCTCTTATTTGGTCCACTCGCTCCGTGATCGATGTCGATGATGCGGAGCGTTCCGCGAGCGCGCCTCGATCGACCCCGCCTTCGGCGGAAGGGGCAACCGAGCTCAAACGAGCGAAGGTCGGCGGGCCGACCCTCTGGTGCAAACTCCACCCCACGATATCTAGCGCCCCTGGCGCGTCAAGGGACCCGCCACGGGCGAGCGAGCCAAAAGCAGGCCCGTAAGGAGCGGTCCCGGGGCCCCCCAACGCCAGAGGCGCAGCTCCGGCGGACCGGGCAGCCACGCCGCCCCCCTCCGTCGCCGGCGGGCAGCGCCGGACATCGACGTCGGGAAGAGCAGCGCTCGGGAGGGCTGCGTCATCCAGCGCTGGCCGCATCATGAGGGGATCGCTCGATGTCGTTCTGTCCGACACGACCGGACGACGGCGCGCAAGCAACTGAAAACACAGTGAATTTTTGCGACGTCGCGAGACGCGCGGGCCCCGATGCGCCTTCCCAGGAAGCCAAGGGCCGCCTGGACGACTGGCCCAGCGAGGGCGCCATTCGCCGCCTGTGCTGCATGGAAGCGCCGGAGGAAGGGTTCGACGGCCGGGGCGCACGAGGCCCGCAGGGCGCGGCTCGGGGGATTACCGATTGACCCGGGCGCGGGACGCCCGGGGCTCCTCGGTTTCGTCGCCCTCATCGTCCCCTTCGTCGTCGTCGGACGCGTCATCGTCCGCGACGCGCGGAGCGCCGTTGAGCGGGCCCACCCCGGCGCTCGACGGCTCGCCGCGCGCCGCCATGCGCAGGAAATAGATGCCCACCGCGAGCAGACCGAAGCAGGCCCACTGCGCGGGGGTGAGGCCGCCGTAGCGCGGATCGCCGCCGACGAGCGTGCCCTCCCGCTCGCGCAGGAAGTCGAGCCCGAACCGCACCGGCGCGTACGCGGTGCACATGATCCCGAGGTAAAACCCGAGAGGACGATGGGGGTTCCGGCGCCAGAGCACCGCGAACGCGATCGCGAGCGGGATCGTGAGCAGGCACTCGTAGAGGCCGAGATCGAATCGGCCGACGTAACCGTTCCCGAGCGGGTATCGGACCGCGAGCCACGCGTCGGAGAGGCGGCCCGGGTGATCGTGGACCGACGCGCAGCCGGCGCGCCCGAAGACCCACGCGAGCGGAAACGCGCTGGCGACGACCTCGCAGTAAGGCAGGATCTTCTCGCGGCGATAGAAGCGCCAGGAGGCGGCGCCGATCAGCGCGCCGGTGAAGCCGCCGAAGCTCGACAGGCCGTCCCAGAGCGCGAGGAGGTAGAGCGGATCGCGGGCGACCCGCTGCGGGTGATAGAAGATCGCATCGAAGACGTGCCCGCCGATGAAGCCGGCCGCCACGACCCAGAAGATGAACTCGCCCATCTTCTTCTCGTCCAGCTTCCGCTCGCGCGCGTGCCGCGTGGCGACCACGGCGCCGATGTAGACGCCGAGCGCCACCAGCGTGCCGAACGGCTTGATCGACGGCGGCTTCGCCGGATCGATGAGCTGGCCAACGAGCGGGATGTGCTCGAGGAACGAGAGCGGGATCTCGGGGAGATCGATGTAAGGGATCAGGGGGCCAGACACGCCGCTCCCCCTAGCGCAGCGGCGATGCGAAAGCCATCCGCCGTCAACGACACCGGAGCGACACCGGTCGTCGACGCCTCGCGCGCGGCGTCGACGACCGATGGCCGCTGACGCGCGCTCCGCGCGGCGCCGGCGGACGGAGGCTCGAGGGCCGCCCGCGCTCGGGCGGCCGCGGCGTTAGCAGGCAGGCCCCGCGAGATGACCACGCCGGCGTCATCAAGAGTTCGCCATTCGCCGGGGAGAGGCGTAAATCTGCCGCATGAGCCGCTCCCCCGTGCGCGTCGCCACGCTGACGCTCAGTGACACCCGCACCCTCGACGACGACGAGGGCGGACAGCTCCTCGGAGAGCTCCTCAAGAAGGCCGGCTTCACCGTGGCGTCCCACGCCGTCGTCCGCGAGGAGCCGGAGCTCCTGCGAGCGGCGATCGAGCAGATCGCGAGCGCAGGAACGGTCGACGCGATCGTCACGACGGGCGGGACCGGGATCGCGCCGCGCGACCGGACCGTCGAGGCGCTCGCGCCGCTCTTCGACAAGACGCTCGACGGCTTCGGCGAGGCGTTCCGGCGCCTGAGCTGGGACGCCATCGGGCCGAACGCGATCCTGTCGCGCGCCGCCGCGGGCGTCGCGCGAGGGCTCGTGGTGATCGCGCTCCCGGGCAGCCCGAAGGCGGTGGAGCTCGCCGTCACGCAGCTCATCGGCCCTGTCCTCGCGCACGCGGTCGCGCTCGCGTCGGGCACGGGCGGCCATCACCACCGGCACACACAGCACACAAAAGACAGCACCCAGGACAAGGAGCAGCGCGGATGATCCCCTTCGAAGAGGCGCTCGCGCGGCTGCTCTCGGCCGCGGTCCCGGTCGGCCCGGAGCGGGTGTCGCTCGACGACGCGGCCGGACGCGTGCTCGCCGAGGACATCGCGGCGGCCGACGCGATGCCCGCCTTCGATTACAGCGCGATGGACGGCTACGCCGTCGCATGGGCCGACCTCGCGGGCAGCGGGCCCTTCAGGCTCCCCGTGCGCGGCGAGAGCGCGGCCGGCCGGCCGCTGCCATCGCTCCAGCCGGGCACGGCGTGCCGGATCTTCACGGGCGCGCGGCTACCGCCCGGCTCCGACGCGATCGTGCCCCAGGAGGACGCAGAGCGGAGCGGCGACGAGATCACCGTGAAGGAGGCGCCGCGCGCCGGCGCCTGGGTGCGGCGCCGGGGCGCGGACCTCGCGGAGGGCGCCGTCGCGCTGCGCAGGGGAGCGCGCCTCACGCCGGGGAAGGTGGCGCTCGCGGCGGCGCTCGATCGACCGAGCGTCCTCGTCGCGCGCCGCCCCGTGGTCACGTTGCTGTGCTCCGGCGACGAGCTGCGCGGGCCCGGCTCGCCCGGCCCCGCCGGCACGGTCGCGGAGTCGAACAGCTACTTCATCGCCGCGACCGCGCGCGCAGCGGGCGCGGCGGTCCGCGTCGGGCCCTTCGTCCCCGACGACGCGGCGCGCGCCGCCGAGGCGGTGTCGACGGCGCTGCGCGGGTCGGACCTTGTGGTGACCGTCGGGGGCGTGAGCGTCGGCGACCACGACGTGGTCCGCCCCGCCCTCGAGGCCGCGGGCGTGACGCTCGACTTCTGGCGCGTCGCCATCAAGCCGGGGAAGCCGCTCGCCGTGGGGCGCGCCGAGCTCTCGCGGAGCGGCGTCGTGCACGTGATCGGCCTGCCGGGCAACCCGGCCTCCGCCTCGCTCACCTTCATCCTCTTCGGCGTGCCGCTCCTGCGCGCGCTCCAGGGCGACGCCGCGCCGCTGCCGCCCCGGGTGATCGTCCGCGCGGCCAGCGCGCTGCGGCGTCAGCCCGGGCGCGCCGAGTTCCTCCGCGCCCGCCTCGAGATCTCGAGCGGCGAGCTCGTCGCGCGCATCGCAACGAACCAGGCCTCGGGCGCGGTCACGAGCTTCGCCGAGGCCGAGGCGCTCGTCCTCGTGCCGGCCGATCAGGAGCGCATCGACGAGGGCGATCGCCTCGAGGCCATCCGCCTCGCCGAGATCTGATCTCGCGCGCGCCGTGCGAATGCGTGTTCGCATGGCGGCGCGCGTCGCGTCGCGTCGCGTCGCGTTGGCGAACGGCGGCCGGTTTTGCCTGCGATCCCGTGCTTTTTTGTCGCGCGCCAGCGCGGTGAGCGCGCCTTGACCCTCGCGCAGGGGCGCCGGAAGATGGCGGAAACATGCTCATCCTCGGGATCAACGCCTATCACGGTGACGCGTCGGCCGCGCTGCTCGTCGACGGACAGCTCGTCGCGGCGGCGGAGGAGGAGCGGTTCAGCAGGATCAAGCACTGCGCGGGCTTCCCGCGGCTCGCGGTCGAGTACTGCCTCAGCGCCGCCGGCGCGCGGGTCGAGGACATCGATCACATCGCGATCGGGCGCGACACGCGGGCGCACCTCGGCGACAAGCTGCTCTACGCGCTGACGCGGCGCTCGCCGGCCGGGCTCCTCAAGGGCTCGCTCAGCGCGAGCGACCCGAAGGTGCACCTCGGCGCCGCGCTCGGCATCGACCCGAAGCGCATCCGCGCCGAGCCGCACAACGTCGAGCACCACCGCGCGCACCTCGCCTCCGCGTTCTTCCCCTCGGGCTTCGACGAGGCGGCCGTCGTGTCGATCGACGGCTTCGGCGACTTCGTGAGCACGATGTGGGCGCGCGGCCGCGGCAACAAGCTGGAGATCCTCCGGCGCGTCGGCTTCCCCCACTCGCTCGGGCTGTTCTACTCGGGCCTGACGCAGTACCTCGGCTTCCCGAAGTTCGGCGACGAGTACAAGGTCATGGGGCTCGCGGCCTACGGCCAGCCGGAGCTGCTCGACAAGCTCCGGCAGGTGGTGCGCATCAAGGACGGGGCCTTCGAGCTCGGGCTCGAGTACTTCCAGCACCACACGAAGGGCATCTCCATGACCTGGGAGGGCGAGCCCCGCTACGGCGCCATCCACTCCGAGCGCCTGATCGATCTGCTCGGCCCCGCGCGCAGCCCGAAGAGCCAGGTGGAGGACCGCTTCAAGGCCGTCGCCGCCTCGACGCAGGCGGTGTTCGAGGAGGTCTACTTCGAGCTGCTCGCGACGGCGAAGCACCTCACCGGCTCGCCGCGCCTCGCCCTCGCGGGCGGCTGCGCGTTCAACAGCGTGGCCGCCGGGAAGATCCGGCCGAAGGGGCTGTTCGACGACGTCTTCATCCAGCCCGCGGCCGGCGACGCGGGCACGTCGTTCGGGGCGGCGCTCTACGTCCACCACCACAAGCTCGGCAACCCGCGCGCCTTCCACCAGACGCACAGCTACTTCGGCCCGGCCTTCTCGCAGGAGACGATCGAGGAGGTGCTCCGCAAGGAGCAGGTCGCGTTCGAGACGCTCCCCGACGAGGACCTGATCCCCCGCGTCGCCAGGGCGATCAGCGAGGGCAAGGTGGTCGGCTGGTTCCAGGGGCGGATGGAGTACGGCCCCCGCGGGCTCGGCAACCGCAGCATCCTCTGCGACCCGCGGCGGCCGGACATGAAGGACATCATGAACGAGCGGATCAAGCGCCGCGAGATGTTCCGCCCGTTCGCGCCGGCGCTCCCGCTGGAGCGCGTGGGCGACTACTTCGAGCAGACCTCGGCGGACCCGTTCATGGTCAAGGTCTACAAGATCAAGCCCGAGCGCCGCGCCGAGATCCCCGCCGTGATGCACGTCGACGGCACGGGCCGCCCGCAGACGGTCACCGCCCAGGAGAACCCGCGTTATCACGCGCTCCTCCTCGAGTTCGGCCGGCTGACCGGCACGCCGGTCCTCGTGAACACCTCGTTCAACGCGAGCGAGCCGATCGTTTGCACCCCGAAGGAAGCGCTCGACTGCTTCGTCCGGACGAGGATGGATGTGCTCGTCCTCGAGCGGGCCTACGTCGAGCGCGCGCAGACCCCCTAGGCCGCGGCGCGCAGCCCGGCGGTTCACGAGAAGCGGCGAAAAGCGCGCCGGAAGCGGCCGGGAAGCCTCAGGCGAAAGTTCCTGGTTGACGTGGAGCGAGGGGACGGCAAATGGGCGTCCCCGGCATGTGGAAGAACGGGACGCCGGGCGCCATGCCCACCTCGATGGAATGCCGGAGCAGGAGGCTCCGGCGACCGGAGGTGCTTGGACGCCCAGCCTCGAGCATGATGCCGGCCCGCCGCGCCGAACGCGCGCGGACCTGGTACCCCATGGGCCCACGGCGCGGCACGCGCTCGCGGCCCCTCCTGCGTAAGGGTCCGCACCGCGGCGGCCCAGGCGGTCAAAGAGGATGGATGCGAATCGGATGAAGCTCGTACTCGAAGACGGCACGACCATGACGGGCCGGTGCTTCGGCGCCCCGCGCGCGGTGAGCGGCGAGGTCGTCTTCAACACCGGCATGACGGGGTACGTCGAGACGCTCACGGATCCCTCGTACAGAGGCCAGATCCTCACGATGACGTACCCGCTCGTGGGCAACTACGGCGTGCCCGCGCCGCGGCAGGCAGGCAGCGTCGACGGGCCCTACGAGGCCGACCGCATCCAGCTGCAGGGGCTCGTGGTCCAGAGCTACATGGAGCGCTACAGCCACCATGCCGCGGTCCGCTCCCTCGGCGCCTGGCTCGCGAGCGAGGGCATCCCGGCGATCACGGGGATCGACACGCGCACGCTGACGCGGCGGCTGCGGGAGGCCGGCACCATGAAGGGCTGGCTGTTCCCGGCCGAGATGGACCTGGAGCGGGTGAAGCGCTCGGCCGAGGCGGTGGACATGCGCGAGGACGTGTTCCGCCTCGTGTCGCCCCGCGAGCCGATCACGTACGAGGGCGGCCCCATGAAGGTGCTCCTCATCGACGCGGGCGCGAAGGACAACATCGTCCGCTCGCTCCTCCAGCGCGGGGTCACCGTCGTGCGGGCCCCCTACCACGCGCCCATCGCCGAGCTCGCCGAGAGCGCCGACGGCATCCTCATCGGCAACGGCCCCGGCGACCCGAAGGACCTCGGCCAGCTGGTCGCCGCGGTGCGCGGCCTGCTCGGCACGTACACGAAGCCGATCTTCGGCATCTGCCTCGGCAACCAGATCCTGGCGCTGGCCGCCGGCGGGGACACCTACAAGCTGCCGTACGGCCACCGCGGCGTGAACCAGCCGGTGCAGGACCTCCTGAGCCGCCGCTGTTACGTCACGAGCCAGAACCACGGGTACGCGGTGAAGCACGAGTCGCTCCCCGCCGAGTGGGAGCCCTGGTTCGTCAACATCAACGACGGCACGAACGAGGGCATCCGCTCGCGGCTGCGCCCCTTCTTCAGCGTCCAGTTCCACCCCGAGGCGACGCCCGGGCCAGAGGACGCGGGCTACCTGTTCGACGACTTCCTGCGCCTCTGCGGCGCGATGAAGGGGTCCGCCGACGCGCGATTCAAAGCCGCAGGGGCCGCCGGCGCGGATCCCCGCCCCACCCCCACCGCAGGAAAGAGCTGAGCCATGTACGGCGCCTATCTCCCCAAGAAACCCCGGCGCGTCCTGGTGCTCGGCTCCGGCGCGCTCCAGATCGGTCAGGCCGGCGAGTTCGACTACTCGGGGTCGCAGGCGATCAAGGCCCTCAAGGAAGAGGGGATCGCCACCGTCCTCGTGAACCCCAACATCGCCACCATCCAGACGAGCGAGGGGCTCGCCGACCGCATCCACCTCTGCGCGGTCACCCCGGAGTTCGTCGAGCGGATCATCGTCAAGGAGGAGGTCGACGCGATCGCCCTCTCCTTCGGCGGACAGACGGCGCTCAACTGCGGGCTCGAGCTCCACGACACCGGGATCCTCGACAAGTACGGCGTGCGGGTGCTCGGCACGCCGATCAAGTCCATCCGCGACACCGAGGACCGGCGGCTCTTCATCGAGCGCCTCGACGAGATCGGCGTGAAGACGGCCCGGAGCCGCGCCTGCCGCACGCCGGCCGAGGCCGCGGCCGCGGCGCGCGAGATCGGGTTCCCGGTGATGCTCCGCGGCGGCTACGCGCTCGGCGGCAAGGGCAGCGGCATCGTCGAGAGCGAGCGTGACCTCGACGAAGCCGTGCGGCGCGGCTTCGCCGGCGGCGTGCCCCAGGTGCTCGTCGAGGAGTGCCTCCGCGGCTGGAAGGAGATCGAGTACGAGGTCGTCCGCGACGGACGCGACAACTGCATCACCGTCTGCAACATGGAGAACCTCGATCCGATGGGGATCCATACCGGGGAGTCGATCGTCGTCGCCCCGTCGCAGACGCTGAACGACGAGGAGTACCAGCTCCTCCGCTCGGTCGCGCTGAAGACGATCCGCCACCTCGGGATCGTGGGCGAGTGCAACATCCAGTATGCGCTCGACCCGCACAGCACCGATTACCGGGTCATCGAGGTGAACGCGCGCCTGTCCCGGTCGAGCGCCCTCGCCAGCAAGGCGACGGGCTACCCGCTCGCCTATGTCGCCGCGAAGATCGCCATCGGCTACACGATGCCGGAGATCGCCAACGCGATCACCCGCAGGACGACGGCGTTCTTCGAGCCGGCGCTCGATTACCTCGTCTGCAAGGCCCCGCGCTGGGATCTCGGCAAGTTCCGCGGCGCCTCGATGCGGATCGGCAGCGAGATGAAGAGCGTCGGCGAGGTCATGGCCATCGGCAGGACGTTCCCCGAGGTCATCCAGAAGGCGCTCCGGATGCTCGACATCGGGGTGAAGGGGCTCGACCCCGAGGCGTTCACCTTCACGGACCTCCGCGACGAGCTGCAGAACGCGACCCCGCTCCGGATCTTCGCGGTCGCCCGCGCGCTGCAGGAGGGGATGTCGGTCGACGACATCCACGATCTCACCAAGATCGACCGGTGGTTCCTGCACCAGATCGAGCCCGTCGTGCGGATGCACAGGGACCTCAGGGCGCTCAAGGTCGCCGTCCCGGCGCAGGTCGACAGGGCCGCGCCCGTGCAGGAGCCCGCGATCGACGAGACGATCCTGCGGGAGGCGAAGCAGCTCGGCTTCAGCGACCGGATGATCGGCACGCTGACGGGCGCGGCGCGCGGCTCGATCCGGGAGCTCAGGAAGCGGCACGGGGTCGTGCCGCACCTCGCCCAGATCGACACGCTCGCGGCCGAGTTCCCCGCCGAGACGAACTACCTCTATTCGAGCTATCACGCGTCGGCCACGGACGTCACGCCGTCCTGGCGGAAGAAGATCATGGTGCTCGGCTCCGGCGCCTACCGCATCGGATCGAGCGTCGAGTTCGACTGGTGCTGCGTCAACGCGATCCGCGCGGCCTCGGAGCTCGGCTACGAGACCATGATGCTGAACTACAACCCGGAGACGGTCAGCACCGACTACGACACGTGCGACAAGCTGGTCTTCGACGAGATCAGCTTCGAGACGGTGCTCGACATCTACGAGCGGGAGCAGCCGTACGGCATCGTGGTCAGCATGGGCGGGCAGGTCCCGAACAACCTGGCGCTCCGGCTGCACGAGGCGGGGGCGCGCATCCTCGGCACGAGCCCGGGGAGCATCGACACCGCCGAGAACCGGAAGAAGTTCAGCGATCTGCTCGACCGGCTGGAGATCGATCAGCCGCTCTGGGCCCACGTCGTCGACGCGGCCGAGGCGGGCGAGATCGTGAAGAAGCTCGGCGGCTTCCCCGTCCTCGTGCGCCCGAGCTACGTGCTGAGCGGCGCGGCCATGAGCGTGGCGCACGAGCCCAACGAGCTCGATCGCATCCTCGCCCGGGCCAAGGCCGTCTCGCCCATCTACCCCGTGGTGGTCTCGAAGTTCGAGACCCACGCCCGCGAGGTGGAGATCGACGCGGTCGCCGACCGGGGGGAGCTCGTCCTCTGGGCGATCAGCGAGCACGTCGAGAACGCCGGCGTCCACAGCGGCGACGCGACGCTCGTGCTGCCCCCGCAGTCGCTCTACATCGCGACGATCCGCAGGATCAAGCAGATCGCCCAGCAGGTGGCGCGGGCGCTCTCGATCACCGGGCCGTTCAACATGCAGTTCCTGGCCAAGCACAACACGGTGAAGGTCATCGAGTGCAACCTGCGCGCGTCGCGGAGCTTCCCGTTCGTGTCCAAGGTGACGGGGAACAACTTCGTCCGCGAGGCGATGCGCCGGATGCTCGGCGTGGCGCAGCCGGTAGAGAACCGCGGGCTCGATCTCGATTACGTCGCCGTGAAGGCGCCGATGTTCTCGTTCTCGCGCCTCGTGGGGGCCGATCCGATGCTCGGCGTGGAGATGGCGAGCACCGGCGAGGTCGGCTGCTTCGGGGACGACATGCACGAGGCGCTCCTGCACGCGCTGCTCGCGACCGGCTTCCGGTTCCCCAAGAAGGGCGTCTTGCTGTCGCTCGGCCCGCTCGAGGACAAGTACTGGTTCGCGGACGAGGCGCGCGTCATCGCCGAGCACCTGAAGCTCCCCATCTTCGCGACGCCGGGCACGGCCGAGGCGCTCCGGGCGCTCGGGCTCGCGTGCACGAGCCTCGCGAAGAAGCCGGACGACGGGGAGACGGCGATGAGCGCGATCGAGCAGGGGAAGGTGGATCTCGTGATCAACATCCCCCGCGAGTACGACCAGCTCGGGCGCCCGGACGGGTACCTGATCCGGCGGCGGGCGGTCGACGCGAACATTCCGCTCATCACGGATCTCCAGCTCGCGCGCGCGGTCATCGGGGCGATGCGCGCGAAGGACATCAAGGATCTGCGGACGCTCGCCTACGACGAGTACATCGCGCGGAGCCCGGTGGCGCTGCGCTGACGGGCAACTCTCGGCACGGGAAGCCTTGCCGAGCTGCCCGGCCCGGGGAGCCCCTGTTCGTCGCGCGGCGCGGGGGCCCCGCCGGACTCGCCTGAGCCATCGGTCATCGGGCTCCGCCGGATGATCGATGGCAATCGGGGCTCAGACATCGGCCCTCCCCGCGCCGCGCGACGAACAGGGGCTCGCCGGGCCTACCGTCTCTGGAGCTCCTCGAGACGGCTGGCTCCGAGGCGCCTCGGGCTCACCACTCTGCAGCTCCTCGATACGGCTGGTTCTGAGGCGCCTCGATCCTATCGTTGTCGTCGACTCAAGGTCGAGCGCGAGGGACTCGCCCTCAGTCGTTCGTGACGATGAACCAGCCGTTCACCATGCTGCCGGCGGTCGTCGAGCGCGATCCAAGGATCGTGGTTCCCTCATTGCGGAGGCACATGCCGATATTCCACGAACCCTCGGGCGGCACGGTCGTGCCAGAGACAGAGTAGGTCGTGGGGGTCGGCGTGAAATAGTGGAACGCAAAGCTGTTTCCGAGGAAGTTGACGATCTCGCCGGTGCCGTCACTCCGCTGGTAGCAGAGGCCGACCGGGGCGACGAACGGAGCGCTGGACGACCCCAGCCCGAGGATCGCAGAGGCCGATCCGGTCACACGCTGCCTGCCGGTGATGGTCACCGACCCCGGAGGACCGACGAAGACATACGCGGCGCTGCCGCCATCGAAAGAGGGGGCAACGTTGCCCGCAATCGCGAACGTCGCGAGCACACCCGACGGGCCGACCGGCCCCTGCGGGCCCTCCGGCCCGCGAGGCCCCTGGGGGCCCTCAGGACCCTTCTCGCCAGGTAGACCCGCCGGGCCCATCGGCCCATCAGGCCCAGGAGGGCCCGGCGGCCCCTGAGTCCCCTGAGGACCCATCTCGCCAGGCAGACCCGCTGGACCCTGGGACCCAGGAGGCCCCGGCGGCCCCGCGATCCCGCTCGGGCTGCCGACCCAGTTGCCGTTCTCGTCGATGATGACCTTGTCGCCGATCTTCACCAGCTTCGGCGTGATCTCACCAACAGCATTGTTCGCGACCATCGCGTACGGAACGCTCCCGATCGACGTGCGAGGCTCCATCTCCCGATCGTTCGCGACCGTGATCCCGAGGTAACGGACCGAGCCGTCGAAGACCTTCGTGGCCTGCTCCTCGGTGAAATCGAGCACCGTGGAGAAATAGCCGTCATCGAACGAGATCGAGATCGTCTCGCTCCAGAGCGGCGAATCGTCGTCCTCGGGCGCCTCGGCGGCGTAGACGGCGAACGTCACCAGGAGCGCGTCATTCACCGGCTCTCCGTTCGCGGTGAAGAGCCGACCCTGGTGCGTGATCTGCGTCGGCACCGCGGCGGACGCGCCGCGCACGACGCAGACCGAGGCGGCGAGAAGGACACAGATCGCGAGGACACGCCGTCCCATCCCGTTCATGGCAAGCTCCCGTTCGCCCCCACCAGCCCGCCCTGCATGCGGTAGCTCGGCGAGGTCGTCTTTCCCTGATTCTGCGTCGGCTGACCGAGCGTGAAGACCATGCGGTAGCTCGGACTGCTCACGACCTTGCCCGCGCTGACCACATCGCTCGCAGCGACGCCCCGGTCCGCGACCTCGGTCCCCCCCTCCCCGCCCCCGCCGTTCGAAGCCACCTGCGGGCCAGCTCCCGCACCCCCGGCGCCCCCAAACCCCCCGCCGCCAGACCCAGGCCCGGTCACCGTCACATCATCGCTGCCGCAGCTGCAGCCCGGAGACACGGCGAGCGATGCAATAAGCAGGCCAAACCGCACAGGAAATTGCCATCGCGCCATCAACGTGTTCCCCTCTGCTTCCGGGGCTTACGATCCGGAACAGCAGGGTACGCGCGAGGCCACCAAGGTTCAATCGAATCCAGAACCATCGTGAGACATCGCCGCTTTACGTCGGGGTCGACGGAGGCACCGCGAGCACGACAACGCGCCGAAACGCTCACGTCGCAAGAAGATGTCCGAAGCGAGGTGCGCTACGAGAAACATTCGCTCTCCGGCGGAATGCTCTCGCTCCTTCGTTTCCGCTCCTCCGTGTTTGCGCCGCGCAGCCGGTCCAGCCGAGAGCCCGCCCACCCCGCGCACCGCTCAGCCGGCGCACCGCTCAGTCCGCCGGCTGCGCTCCGGCGCTGTCCGACGGAGGAGACTCCGCGGAGGGAGCATGCTTTACCTTGGCCATGGATCTGAAAGTCCTTCTGGCGACCTTCTGGACGGTGTTCCTGGCCGAGCTCGGCGACAAGACGCAGATCGCGGTCTTCACGCTCGGCGCCGCCGGCAAGAGCCGCATATCGGTGTTCGTCGGCGCGTCCGCCGCCCTGGTGCTTAGCACGCTGATCGCCGTCGCGCTGGCCGAGGCGGTCAACTCGCGCATCAACCCGCGCTGGACTCAAGGGCTCGCCGGCGCCCTGCTCATCGTGATGGGCGGCATCTACCTGGTCGGCGCGATCCGCCCGGCCGCGGGATAGCCCGCAGCGCGATCCGCGCCGCTACAGCTCGCCATGGGGCGGGTCCGCGCCGCCGGGCCGGTCGCCCGCGCCGGCCGGAGGGCAGGGCGCCCCGCCGGCGGCGGTGCGCAGCTCCTCCGAGACCGCCCCCTGGTTGAACGTCATGAACCACCGGAGCGACCACCAGAGCAGGTTGAACCAGGCCGGCGCAGGCAGCCGGCGCGTCACGCCGACCTCGGCGAGGCCCGCCGTCGCGAAGAAGACCGGCAAGAGCGTGCCGAGATCCGCGCGGTAGTCCATGGCCTCGCGCACATCCGCGTTGATCCCGACGAAGGCGTGCGCGACGGCGCGCGCGACGCGCGTCGGGCCAGGGTGGCCCTCGGGCCGCGGCGCGACGAGCAGGTGGCCGTCGTCGGAGCGCGCCTCGCCGACCAGCTCGGCGAGCCGGGCGCGGAGGCGCTCCGGATCGAGACCACCCTCGAGGCGCTCGACGATCACCGAGCCCGTGGCCGGACGGACCGTCACGACCTCGCAGCCAGGATCGGCCGCGAGCTGCGACGCGACCCCCTCGCACGCGCGCCGATGGCCCGCCAGCGCCGGCGCGCGCAGGCGGACGCGCCGCTCCAGGACGTGGGCGACGAGCACCGGCGGCCTCATGACGACGGCTCGCCGTGGAGCACGGAGGCACCGTTGCTCCTGCGCGCCGCGCGCTCGCCGCGCACGGCACCCCCGGCCTTGTGCCGGACGCGCTCCGCGACCTCGGCCCAGAGATCCTCGGCGTGCTCCCGCTGGCGCTCGACCAAGGCGAGGCCCAGCCTGCCCAGGTGAAGCCCGAGCGCCGCGATCTCGACGACCACCGGCCGGAGATGCTGCTTCTTGCCCATCAGGAGGACGGCGCTGCCGACCCCCAGGGCGAACGACGGTGGATGAAACCTCATGATGCAGTATTCCCCTTGCGCGGACAGGCGGCGCGCGCGGCGCTCACGTCCTCGTCCGCGCGCCCGACGTTGACGGTGTTGTCGACGTTGACGCTGTCGACGGCATTGACCGGGTTGACGATCACGATCTCGCGGCCGGCGCCCGCAGCGCGCCCGAGAGAACCGCGGAGCAGCGAGGGCAGCGCGCCCGCGGTCACGGCGAGCGCGAGCTCGCCAGGGCGGAGGCGCGGCGCCCCGAGCAGGCGGCCGAGGGTGCGGGAGCCGAGCGCGAGCGCCTGGAGCGCGGAGGTCGCGGCAAGCGCGCGCGCCACGTGCGGGTTCTCCCGGCGCGGCAGGGGCCCCGGAGCCCCCTCCGCGGCGCCGGCGCGGCAGGCGAGCATGTGGAGCAGCTGCGCGGTCACGAGCGCGGTGAACGCCCTCGACCCCGCAGCGGCGCGGCCGCCGAGCGCGTAGGCAGCGAGCGACGCCCCGGACATCAAGGCCGCGTCGAGGCCCAGCGCGCGGAGGTCGCGCGGGCCGAGCAGCGGCGCTGCAGGGTCGCGCGGGGGGCGGCGCATGACGCCGGGCTCGGCCGGCTCCAGCGCGAGCGCGAGCGCGGGCGCGACGTCGGTGAGCAGGTTGATCCAGAGGAGCTGCAGGGGCGTGAGCGGCGAGACGCCCGCCAGGGCGCCGGCCAGCATCGCGAGGACCTCGCTCGCGTTCGTGGCGACGAAGTACGCGATCGCGCGGCGGACGTTGTCGTGCAGCCGGCGCCCCTCGCAGACCGCCTCGGTGAGGCTCGGCAGGTCGTCCTCGGCGAGGACCACGTCGGCCACCGCCCGCGCGATGTCCGTGCCGCGCTTGCCCATGGCCACGCCGACGTCCGCCGCCTTGAGCGCGGGGCCGTCGTTCACGCCGTCGCCCGTCATGGCCACGATCTCGCCGCGCTGCTGGAGCGCGCGCACGATGTCGAGCTTGGCCTCGGGCGTGACCCGGCTGTGCACGGCGTCGGCCGGGATGCCGAGCTCGACGCCGATCGCGCGCGCGGTCCGCTCCTGGTCGCCCGTGAGCATCAGGGTGCGGATGCCCGCGTCGGAGAGGGTCGCGAGCGCCTCCCGCGCGCCGGCGCGCGCCGGGTCGCGGAGCCCGATGAGGCCAGCGAGCTCGAGCGGGGCGTCGTTGTCCGGCCGGCCGTTCCGCCGCCACGCGAGGGCGAGCACGCGCAGGCCGCGCGAGGCCATCGCGTCGTTGTGCCGGAGCACCTCGTCGCGGCCGGCGCCGCGCGGGGCGTCGCAGCGCGCGACGACCTGCTCGGGCGCGCCCTTCACGAGCTCGATGTGCCCGAGCTCCGGGTGGTCGTGGACCGTCACCATGAACGCGCGCTCGGCCGAGCGGCGCTCCTCGCTCACGCGCCGCGCAGCGAGGCGCCGCGACGACACAGGGTAGCCGGCCGCGAGCGCGAACTCGACGAGCGCGCGCTCGGTGCCGCTGCCGTGGACGACCTTGCCGACGTCGCTCAGCTCGACGTCGGCGTTGAGCGCGGCGATGCGCGCGAGCGCGTGCACGCACGGGGCGCTCACGGCGACCTCGCGCCCGTCCTCGCCGACGAGCGTGAGCCCGCGCGGCGACCCCGCGCCGTCGCCGCGCTCGCCGCCGCCGCCGCCGCGCTCGTCGCGCGCGGCGCGGGCGACCCGCAGGACGCCCTCGCCGGGGAGGAAGATCTCGGCGACCCGCATGCGGTTCTCGGTGAGCGTGCCCGTCTTGTCGGCGCAGACGACGCTCACCGCGCCGAGCGTCTCTGCCGCGGCGAGGCGGCGGATGACGATCCCGCGACCGCGCAGGCGGCGGCTCGCGAGCGCGAGCGCGGTGGTGCCCACGGCGGGGAACCCCTCGGGGATGGCCGCGACGCCGAGGGCGACGGCGCTCCGCGCGAGCGCGCGGAGCGGCCGACGCCGCGCGAGGCCGACGACCACCACCGCCGAGGAGCTCGCGAGCGCGAAGGCCGCGAGGCGCCGGCCGATCCAGGCGAGCTCCTGCTCGATCGGCGGGGTGCGCTCGCCCTCGCGGGAGAGCGCCCGCTGGATGTCCCCGAGCGCGGTCCGTCGGCCCGTCGCGACGACCACCGCCGCCCCCTCGCCCGAGGCGACCGTGGTGCCCGCGTACACCATGCCCCGGCGCTCGGCGAGCGGCGCGCCGGCGTCGACCTTCGCGGGGCCCTTCTCGACGGGCTCGCTCTCGCCCGTCAGCGTGCTCTCGTCGACGGTGAGGTCGCGCGAGGCAACGACGCGCGCGTCCGCCGCGACCGGCTCGTCGGCGCGCAGCGCGAGCACGTCGCCCGGCACGATCTCCGACGCGGCGAGCCGCTGCTCGCGCCCGTCGCGCACGACGCGCGCCCACCCGACCCTGAGGTCGCCCCAGGCGTGCAGGAGCTCCTCGGCGCGCGACTCGGTGTACGTGCCGATCACCGCGTTCGCGCCGACGACGAGGAGGACGGCGCCCGCGTCGACCACATCGCCAAGCGCGAGCGACAGGCCCGCCGCGCCGAGGAGCAGCGCGGTGGGCACTGTAAAAATCTGCTCAGCGAGGATCTCGATCGACGAGCGGGTCGCGACGCCCGCGAGCTCGTTCGGACCGACGTCGCGGAGACGGCGCTGGGCCTCGTCGGCGCCGAGCCCCGCGGTCAGGTCGACGCCGAGCGCGCGGGCGACCTCGCTCACGTCCTCGGCGTGGGCCCGGTGGGGGGCGGCGGCGCCCTCGCCGTCTCGCTCGGCCGGCGCGCGTCCGTCTCGCTCGGCCGGCGCGCGCCCGCTGCGACGACCGCGTTCGGCCGGCGCGCCCTCGCGGCGCACGCGGCGGTACGCCCCGCGGACGAGCGAGCTCACCCCCTCGGCCACGGCCAGCGCGGCGCGGCGCGCGGACGGCGGCGGCGGGGCGCCGGCGACGGCGTGGGCGGCGAGCGCGGTGGCGGACGCCTCGGCCGCGTCTTCCCGCAAGAGCACGAGCACCCGCCCGGTCCGCGCGCTCGCCCGCGCGGACACGACGCCGGGGATCGCGGCGAGGTCGCGCTCGATGCGCGCGGCGCGCGCAGGATCCCCGAAGAGGCCGCCCACCTCGGCGCGCACCCGCGCGATCCCGGCGCGCCCGTGCAGATCGCGCCCAGGCGAGCGGCGGAGCCGCCGCGCGCTGCCGCCGCAGCGTCCCCTGCCCGCGCCGGTAAAACCGATCCAGCCCGTGCCCGAACGCCCCATGATCCTCCCCGCGCTGGGCTCGAGACCTCTTCAAAGGTCGAGCCAGCGCCGGTGTGCGAGCCGGCCACATCACCCGGCCGGGCCGGCGCGGCGGCGCGCGGGCCGCGCGCGGCTTCAGCCGAAGCTCCGCTTGAGCTGCTCGATCTCGCGCTCGATCTCGACCACCGCCGGCGCGCCCCCGACCGCGGCCCGGAGCCCGGCCAGGGCGCCGCCGACGTGACCCGCGACGCGGATCCGGCCGGTCGCCTCGACCCGCTCGCGGAGCATCCCGGCGACGCTCCGGAGGGCGCGCTCGTCCGCGGCCAGGGCGAGCCGCTGCTGCGCGTCGGAGAAGGTCGCGGGATCGGCGCTCTCGGCGAGCCACGCCCAGGGCCAGGTCGCGCGGCGGTGGCGCAGGTCCTCGAGCCCCTTCTCGGCGCGGGCCGCGGAGGTGATGCCGCCGAGGTCGTCAAGCATCTGCAGGCCCACGCCGATCTCGCGGCAGCACCGCGCGATGCGCCGCGCGAGCAGCTCCCTCGCGCCCGCAGCGCGGGCCCCGAGGTAGCCGCATAAGCTCATCAGGCTGCCCGTCTTCAGGCGCGTGATGGTCGCCACCACCCGGGGCACGAGCGGCTGCTCCAGCACCGCGACGCGCACGGTGAGGTCGAGCGCCTGCCCCTCGTGGCAGCGCATGAGGGTGCGGCCTAGGCGGCGGTAGAGCGCGAGCCGGGTCGCGGCGCCGAGGCGCGTGCGGCCGAGCAGGTCGAACGCCCAGAAGTACATCCAGTTGCCCGTGTTGATGGCGAGCGGCACCCCGCACACGCGGTGGAGCGCCGGCGCACCGCGCCGCGCGGCGGAGTCGTCCTGAACGTCGTCGACGATCAGCGAGCCGGCGTGGAGGATCTCCACGAGCAGCGGCAGCTCGTCGGGCATCCGCGCGGCGTCGCCGCCGCCGAGCGCCCAGCAGAGCGCCACGAGCCGGGCGCGGAAGTCCTTGCCGGGGCGCTGCAAGAAGCCCCGCGCCGGCCCGACCAGCGCCTCGCCCCACAGCTCCTCGGGCAGCGCCGCGGGGAGCGCGCCGAGCGCCCGCTGCAAGGCACGGGTCAGGGGCGGCGCGCGCGACGCATCTCCCCGCGTGGGGCCGTTCACCTGTCGCTCCCCGTCGGGATCTTCGTCGCGCTGGTGGGTTGCAGGAGGAGGGCTCGACCGCGGCTCGCTCATGGATTCATTGCTATCTGGCAGACCGGGTGACACGGAGCCGCGCCCGCCTCGCGCGGCGCACCGCTTGCGTTCCGATGACGACGCGCGCACAGCAGGGTCCCATGACTGCACGCTTGCTTGAAGACAAGATCATCGCCATCCCGGGCGCGAGCTCGGGGATCGGACAGGCGTCCGCGTTCGTGTTCGACGGTGGGTGGACCGCCTGATGATCGATCGTCGAAGCGGCCCCCTCACGCCTCCGGCGTGAAGGCGCCGAGGCCGCCGAGCGCCGGCAAGCCCCGCGCCCGGCGCCTCACCCCCGCGCCGCGATGGAAGCGAGGAGGGTCTGCAGAGCGCTCGGCTCGATCGGCTTGATGAGGTGCATGGAGAAGCCGGCTTCCTGGGCCCGGCGCCGATCTTCCTCCCGGCCATAGCCGGTCAGCGCGATCATGAGCGAGGGGGACGGGCCTGGATTTCCCTTCAAAGCGCGCGCCACGCCGTAGCCATCCATCCCGCCGGGAAGACCGATGTCGCACAGGATGACCTCCGGCAAGAACGAGCGGGCCGCCTCGACGCCGGCAGGCCCGGACAGGGCCACCTCGACCTGATGGCCCTCCATGGCGAGCAGCGCTTGCAAGGTCTCCGCGGCGTCCACGTTGTCCTCGATGATCAGGATGCGCAGCGATCGCGCCACGATGTCCGACGCCGGCGCGGCGTTCACGGCCGACGGCGCGCTCCCGCGCTCCAGCGGCAGGCGGAGGACCATCTCGGCGCCATGGCCGATGCCCGCGCTCTCGGCCGAGACCGCGCCGCCGTGCAGCTCGACGAGCCCCTTGACCAGCGCGAGGCCCAGCCCGAGCCCGCCCCGGCTGCGGTCCAGGCTGCGCTCGGCCTGGCTGAACGGCTCGAAGACGCGCGCCAGCATCGCCGCATCCATGCCGATGCCGGTGTCGCGGACGCGGATCGCGGCGGAGCTCTCGGACGCCGCCGACAGGGTGACCGTCACCCGGCCGCCGGCGTCGGTGAACTTGTTCGCGTTGTGCAGCACGTTGCCGATGGCCTGCGACAGCCGGGTCGGGTCGCCGTGGACCCACAGCGGCACGGCCGGGATCTCCAGCGAGAGCCCGAGGCCGCTCGCCTCCAGCGTGCTGCGGTAGTCCTCGGCGGTCTGCCGGAGCAGCTGCGTCAGGTCGCAGCGCTGCTTGCGCAGCTCGATCCGGCCGCGGGCCACGCGCGAGACGTCGAGGAGATCGTCCACCAGCCGGGCCATGTGCGAGACCTGCCGATCGAGCACGCCGCACGCCCACGTCTTCGACGGCTGCTGGGGCCCGGACCGCCGCAGGAGCTCGGCGGCATTGCGGAGGGGCCCGAGCGGGTTGCGCAGCTCGTGGGCGAGCATCGCCAGGAACCCGTCCTTGCGCTGGTCCGCCTCCTTCAGCGTCGCCTCGGCGCACTTCTGATCGTGGATATCCGTACACGTGCCATACCACTTCTCGATCTCGCCCGAAGCCCCACGCACGGGCACCGCGCGGCCCAGGTACCAGCGGTGCTCACGGGCACCGAGGACCCAGAAGCGGTATTCGATCTGGAGCGGCTCGCCGGACAGGACGGAACGACACCAGCTGTCCGTGCACAGCTGGCGATCGTCCGGATGCACGAAGGAGACCCAGCTGTCGCCGGTCGCCTCGCCCTCCTTCACACCGCAGATCTCGTACCACCTGCGGTTGTAGTAATCGACGCTGCCGTCCGGGCGCGCCGTCCAGGCGACCTGCGGCATGGCGTCGGCGAGCGACCGGAATTTCGCCTCGCTCTCCCGGAGCGTGTCGCTGACCTGCTTCCTCACGGTGATGTCGTGGGCGACGCTGATGACGAGCCGCCTGCCCGCCGCGTCCTTTCCCAGCGGAGCCCCGCGGAACAGCCACGTGCGTTGCTCGCCGTTCGCCGTGGTGATCGCGGCCTCGAGCTCGCCGCTTGTGGCGCCCTCCAGCGCGTACAGGGCCTTGATCCTCGAGAGGATGGCGTCCTTCTGCGCCGGATGCGCCCTGGCGAGCCACTCCTCGACGGTGGGGATCTCCCGGCTGGCGTAGCCGGCGATGTCCGTCCACGCGCGGTTGACGCAGACGACCTGGCCGTCGTCGGCGTGAATCATGATGGGGAACGGGATCGCCATCACGGCGCGGCGGAATCGCTCCTCGCTCTCCTGCAGCAGGAGCTCTGCATCCTTGCGCTCGGTGATGTCGATGACCGAGCCGACGTAGCCGAGGAACTCGCCGTCCGGGCCGAGCCGCGGCGAGCCCGAGGCGATGCACCAGCGGAACACGCCGTCGTGCCGACGCAGGCGGTAATCCAGCCGGAAGGGCTCGCGCCGCGCCTCGGCCCGCCGGAAGGCCGCCATCGTCGCCGGACGGTCCTCGGGGTGGATCGCGTCGAGCCAGCCAAAGCCGAGGCATGTCGCCTCGGTCTGGCCCGAGAACTCGGACCACCACCGGTTCCCGTACGTGGCGCGCCCGTCGGGGCCGGTGACCCAGACCATGACGGGCGACTGATCGGCCATGTTGCGGAAGCGCGTCTCGCTCTCCCGGAGGCTCAGCTCGGCGAGCTTCCGGCCGGTGATGTCGCCGACCACGCCCGCCATCCGCAGCGGGCGCCCGTCGCGGTCCCGCTCCACCAGCGCTCGGCTGTGGACCCAGCGCACCTGCCCGTCGGGGTGCAGGACGCGGTGCTCGACGGAGTAGTCCGTCTCGCCGCGCAGCGCGCTCTCGACGTGCGCCCAGACCCCGGCCCTGTCGTCGGGGTGCAGCATCCGCGTGAAATCGTCCACGGTGCCGTCGAACTGCGCCTCGTGGATGCCCGCGCACTCGAGCGCTTCGCGCGACCAGAAGAGGTGTCCGCTCGGCACATCCCACTCCCAGACGCCGAGCTGGCCGCCCGTGAGGGCCAGCCGCAACCGCTCCTCGCTCTCGCGCAGGCGCGCCTCGCCGACCTGATCCACGACGGCCACCTTCAGGTGCGGCTCGCCCTCGATCTGCCGGCGCGGCGCCCCCTCCCCTCGCGCCGGCTCGTCGATGTCGGTGGCCGTGCCGAGCCAGCGGGTCCCCCCGCCGCCGATGCCCTCCATGGGCTCTGATCGAGCGAGGAACCAGCGATAGGCGCCGTCATGCCGCCGCACGCGGACCTCCAGCTCGAGCGTCGCGCCCCGCTCGATGGCCGACCTCCATGCGGCGGTGCAGCGCGCCGCATCCTTCGGATGGAGGACGGCGGCCAGCCCGAGGCAGGTCGCCTGCTCCGCCGTCAGGCCGGTGTACTCGCGAAAACGGCCGTTGACATAGTCGCACGAGCCGTCGCTGCCGGCGGCCCATACCAGCTGCGGGATGCTCTCGGCGAGCAGACGGAACTGCGGATCCATCCCGCGCGGCTCGGCTCCACACGGCCTGGCACTGCGAACATACTTTGTTGAGATCACGCCCATTCGGTTCGAGTCGATCGACTCCGCCCGGCGTCGCCGATGAAACGTTGTGGACGCTTTGGCTGCGCTCAGCTCGTTTCGCAAGGGCCGGGGGATGGACCGCCGAGGTGGAGTCCTCGGCATGCCAGGCAGGCCCGGCGACCCTGGCGAGAAGAGCGCGAGCCCTAGCCGCGTCCGAACCGCTCCACGAATTGCCGGTGCGCGGCGAGCTCGGGCGCATCTCCGCTCCAGAGCTCCTGCTCGCGGTAGCCGGTCGCCACCGACAGCACCTCGATCCGCCGCCCCTCGGACCTGAACCGCACCCGCCACGAGGTCACGGCGAGCCGCATCGCGTCCCCGTCGGCGCGGATCCGCCGGTAAGGGTGCGGCTGCGGGCCGAGCGCGAGCACCCGGTCCACCCGCTCCCGCAGCGCGACCCCGTGCGCCGCATCGAGCCAGGCGGCCTGCTCGGCCGCCCGCTCGCCCCAGACCACCTCGAAGCCCGGCTCCGGATCCGCCGGCGCCTCGGCCGGAGCGAGCGGCGCGACCCAGCCGGTGCGCGCGTGCGGGTAGGCGTCCGCGTACGGCACGTACGGCTTCAGATCGAGCACCGGCGTGCCATCGATCATGTCCACGCCGCTCACGCGCAACGTGAGGCCGTCCACCGCGAGGAGCTTGACCACGCTGAGGCCGATCGGGTTCGGGCGGTGCGGCGAGCGCGTCGACAGCACGCCGCGCCGCTTGCCGGCGCTCCGAGGCGGCAGGACCTTGGGGCGCCAGCCCTCGTTGAGGTGGAACCAGAAGACCACCCAGAGGTAGTCCCACCCCTCGATGTCGCAGAGCGCGTGGTCCAGGTCGCGGCCGGGCACGAGCTCGATCGTCCCCTCCGCCCCGGCCGCGGCGTGCGGCTGTCGCGGCGCGCTCACCCGGTCGGGGAACGGGGTGCGCACCACGCCGATCGGCGTGAACGTGACAGACGTCAGCATCGCGCCGGAATCCATGGGATCGCCGTCGCCTCCGTCACGGGAGCGGCACCTCGACGATCAGGACCGCCGGGCCCTCGAACGCCACCCGGCCGCGCTCGATCGGGGCCCGCTGCGCCGCGCCGCCGAACCGCGGCTCCTCGCTGAACGCGAGCACCCGCGCCTCCGGGCGGCCGAGGTCCAGGGCGAGCGCGCCGCGGAGCGCGACAAGCGCGATCACGGCGATCTCGCCGCCGCGGCGCTCGATCCGGACGGCGTCCGGGGAGAGCGCCTCGGCCGAGAAGGCGTCGCGCGCGCGGCCCCGCAGCGCCGGGTGCGACGCGCGGAGGCCGAGGAGCTCGCGGTACCAGGCGAGCACGCCGGCGTGCTCCGGCCGCTGCCGCTCGCTCCAGTCGAGCTTCGAGCGCTGGAACGTCCGCGGATCCTGCGGGTCCGGCACCTCCGCGCCGCCGAACGAGGAGAAGTACTGGAACTCGCGCCGGCGGCCCTCGGTCACGAGCCGGCCGAGCTCGGCGTTGTGGTCGGTGAAGTACTGGAACGGCGTCCGCGCGTTCCACTCCTGGCCCATGAACAGGAGCGGCGTGTACGGCGTGAGCAGGAGCAGCGCCGACTTCGTCCGGAAGGCCGCCGGGCTCACCTTGTCCCCGAGCCGATCGCCGAGCGCGCGGTTGCCGATCTGATCGTGGTTCTGGATGCAGTGCACGAACCGCGGCGGCGGCACCGGCTCGGCGGGCGTCCCCCGCGGCTTGCCCGCGTGCTTCGAGACCTGCCCCTCGTAGAGCCACCCCTTGCGGATCGTCGCGGCGAGGTCCTCGGCCGTGCCCCGGTGATCCTCGAAGTAGCCGTCGCGGTCGCCGGCGAAGAGGACGCGGAGCTCGTGGTGGAAGTCGTCGGCCCACACGCCGTCGAGGCCGTACCCGCCCTGCTCGACGGGCTTCACGAGGCGCGTGTCGTTCAGGCTGTCCTCGGCGATCACCACGATGTGGCGCCCCTCGCCGGCCGCCCGCGCGCGCTCGGCGATCTCGCGGAGGATGTGGGGCTCGGTGTCGTCGACGATCGCGTGCGTCGCGTCCAGGCGGAGGCCGTCGATGTGGTAGTCGCGGATCCACATCTCGGCGTTCGTGATCGCGAGCGCGCGCACCTGCTCGGCGCCCTCGCCGTCGTAGTTCACCGCGTCGCCCCAGGGCGTCTTGTGGCGATCGGTGAAGTAGCGCTTCGTGTAGGCGCGGAGGTAGTTCCCGTCGGGGCCGAAGTGGTTGTAGACGCAGTCGAGGATCACCCCGAGCCCCGCGGCGTGCGCCGCGTCGACCAGGCGGCGGAGGCCCTCCGGGCCGCCGTAGGCCGCGGCCGGGGCGAAGAGGTCGACCCCGTCGTACCCCCACCCGCGCTCGCCCGGGAAGCTCGCGACCGGCATGAGCTCGAGCGCGGTGATCCCGAGCTCCCGGAGGTCGGCGAGCCGCTCGATGAGCGCGTCGAACGTGCCCTCCGGGGTCGCCGTGCCGACGTGCACCTCGTAGAGGACGAGGTCCTCGAGCGCGACGCCCTTCCATCCCGCGTCGGTCCACGCGAACGAGGGGTCGTCGACCGCCGACGGGCCGTGCACGCCGAACGGCTGCGCGCGCGCGTAGGGGTCCGGGAAAGGCCCCTCGCCGTCGATCCGCACCTTGTAGAGCGCGCCGGCCCCGAGGCCCGGCGCCGTCGCCTCGAAGATGCCGCCGCCGGTGGGGGTCGCGGGCAGCGTGCCCGTGATCTCCTCGCCGCCCTTGCCGTAGAGGACGATCTCGATCCGATCGTGGTCGGGCGCCCAGACGCGGAAGCGGACCGCGTCGCCCTCGATCCATGCGCCCATCGTGCGAATCGCCTTCATGTCACTGACCTCGCTGGGTCGCCCGCAGCAGCAAGGCGACGGGAAAATCGGAGAGCACGCGGTCGAGCGGGAGCACCGCGCCGTCCCTCGGCTCGGACGTCGCGGCCGCGTCGCGCGGCGAGGCACCGGACGGCGACGCCTCGATCTCGGCGCCGGTGAAGAGATCCGTGTAGAGGCCGGGCTCCACGTCGACGAACGTCCCCGCCCACGCCTTCCCCGTCGGCGGGGAGCAGGCGCCGCCGAGCAGCCGCGCGCTGAACCGGGGCGCCACCACGACGAGCGAGCGCCCGTCCTGCTGGCCGCGGCGCGCGAAGGCGACGACGTGCGTCTCGCGGTCGCCGATCACGGCGCGCGGGGCGTAGTCCCCGCCGGCCCCGAAGAGCGCCGGGTGCCGCCGGCGCAGCTCGAGCGCGACGTGCGTGACGAAGAGCTTGATGCGGCCGTCGCGCGCCGCGGCGCAGAGCTCGCGCGCGAGCGTGACGTTGCCGCCGTTCCACCGCGCGCGGATCTCGGCGAGCGCCTCCTCGCGCGACGGGTAGTCGACCGCGCGGCGGTTGTCGGGGTCGACCAGGCTGAAGTCCCACACCTCGTTGCCCTGATAGATGTCGGGCACGCCCGGCGACGTGAGCTTCAGGAGCGTCTGCGAGAGCGAGCCCCACATGCCGTGGTACGCGACCACGCGCGCGAGCGGCAGGAGCGCGCCCACCACGTCCGCGGACGAGATCGCCTTGCGCACGAACGCCTCGACGGCGGCGTCGTACTCGGGCTGCGCGTCGATCCAGGACGTGTTGACCTTCGCCTCCTTCGTGGCCTTGCGCATGTAATCCACGAGCCGGTCCGCGTAGGACGAGAGCGCGTCGCCCTCGGGCGCGCGCGGGCCTCCGGGAGCGCCGAGCAGCGGATCGATCGGCAGGCTCCCGAGGAGCGTCTGGTAGAAGAGGTACTCCTCGTTGCTGTCCGGCGCGAGGCGGCCCTCGATCTCGGCCTTGAGCGGCGCCGCCGCGGCGGCCGCGCGGTGGAGCGCCTCCTCCCAGGCGGACGGGATCTCCGACAGCACGCTGATCCGCGCGCGCACGTCCTCGCTCCGCTTCGTGTCGTGCGTCGAGGTCGCGAGCATCGAGGCGGGCCACGTCTTCTGCCGCTGCACGTTGCCGCGGTGGAACGCGAGCACGCTCGCGCCGTAGCGCTCGGGCTCACCGCCGACCTCGTTCAGCGACACGAGCCGGTTGTAGATGTAGAACGACGTGTCCTCGAGCCCCTTCGCCATCACCGGCCCGGTGAGCTGCTGGAGCTTCATCACGAACTCGCAGAAGTGGCGCCGGTCCTCCTCGCGGAAGAGATCCGGATCGAGCATCAGGACCGAGCGCACGAACGTGAAGATCGTGCCCTCCATCGTCGGGTTGCGCCGGCGCGCGAGGGCGACGGCGCGGCCGATCGCGACCCGGTCGTGGTCCGAGATCGTCGGCGTCTGCTCGTTGACGTAGGTGCGGTACACCGGGAAGCACGCGATCACCTCGCGCAGGGCCTCGTTGAGCGAGCCCAGGGTGAAGTCGCGGAAGCGGCGGTCGCGCTCGGTGAGCCGGTTCAGCGCGTGCGTGAGCACGTTGAGCTCGCTCGCCAGCGCCGTCCGCAGGATCACCTTCTTCTTCTCGTAGACGAGCGCCTCGAACTCCAGGTGATCGCCGATGAACCGCTCGTAGATCGCGTTCATCGGCGCCTCGCTCGAGGAGTCGACGAAGAGCTCGCCCACCGCCGCGGTGAACTCGTAGCCGCTCGTCCCGTGGACGGGCCACGCCTCGGGCAGCGTCTCGCCGCGGGCGAGGATCTTCTCGACGACGACGTACATCGGCCGCGCGATCGACGCGCCGCGCGGGGCGTGCGCCCCCCCGGCGCCCGCGCGCTCGTCGATGGCCGCGCGGATCGCCGGCTCCAGCTTGGCGAAGCGGGCGGCGGCCGGCGGGCGGCTGCGCGCGTCCTCACGGCTCCGCGGCTCGGCCTCGGCCTCGGCCTCGGCCTCGGCGAGGAAGCGGCGGCGGCAGCGCTCGATCAGGTAGCCCCGCTGCAGGTCCTCGAAGTAGCCGATCGGGTCCCAGAGGCCGTCGGGGTGGTCGATGCGCAGCCCCGTGACCTGTCCGCGCTCGCAGAGCTCGAAGACGAGCCGGTGCGCCTCGGTGAAGACCGGCCGGTGCTCCATCCTGATCGCCGCGAGCTCGTTGATGTCGAAGAACCGCCGGTAGTTGATCTCCTCGGCCGCGGTGCGCCAGTAGCTGAGCCGGTAGGCCTGCTCCTCGAGCAGCGCCTCGATCAGGTCGAAGCTCGGCGGATCGCCCACCTTGCCGTTGATGCGCGCGACCCCCTCCGCCACCGCCGACGCGACGTCGGGCGAGTCCGAGACGAGGGCCGCGAGCCGCCGCCTGAGGATCTCCTTCTCCCGACGCCGCTCGATCACCTTGGCCCGCTGCGTCTCGGTCCGCGGCGGCATGTTGCGGAGCCCTGTGATGATGCTCTGCAGCTCGAGCAGCGCGTCGTTCTCCTCGCCGAGCGCGGCGACGAGCCCGGGCACGAGCGGCCCGATGATCATCCCGTACGTCCGCGGGTTCACCGGGAAGACGTGATCGAAGTACCGGAGGACGAACGCGCCGTTGTCGAACTCGATCTTGAGCTCGCCGCGCTCGAGCACGCGCCCGTAGTGGTCGCCGAGCACAGGGAGCAGCACCTTGTGCTTGAGCTCCGTCTTGAGCGGCGCCCAGTCGATGTCGAAGAACGGCGCGTAGAGCGAGCTCGGGCCGTTCTGGAGCACGTCGTTCCACCAGGCGTTGTCGGAGGTGCCGACGCCCATGTGGTTGGGCACGAAGTCGAGGAGGAAGCCCATGCCGTGCGCCGCGAGCTCGCCCGTGAGCCGATCGAGGTCGTCGCGGCCGCCGATCGCGGGGTTCAGCGCGTTGTGATCGACGAGGTCGTAGCCGTGCAGGCTCTCCGGAGGCGCCTTGAAGAAGGGCGACGAGTAGAGATCGCTGACGCCGAGCGCGTCGAGGTAGGCGACCACGCGCCGCGCCTGCTCGAAGGTGAAATCCTTGTTGAGCTGCACGCGGTACGTGGCGCGCGGCAGCCGCGGCGCCACGCCCTCGCACGCCGCCGCGACGAGCCGCGCCGCCTGCTGCGCTGCGCCGTCTGGCTGGCTGCTCACCTTTTGATTCCGATCGTCCGGCGCTTCCGTCATTCGTCGAGTGCCTCCGGGGCAGAATCTACTTCGAACGAAGCGTCGTGCAGGGAGGATCTGTCATAATTGCCGCGAGCTCCTGTCGATCTGGACCGGCCGACGAAGGGAGAACCCGAGGCACATAGGGAATGGCAGCAGAGGTGCGCCCGGAGCCGCCCGGACCTCTGCTGAGCCCGGTACACCGTGCTCGGACAGGGCGGCGCGGCGCCCGGGCAGCGCGAGCGCCGTCGACGCGGTCCTCCGTAGGTTCGCCGTGGCGCCGCCCGTGCGGGCGGAGCGAGACAGACAGCCTTCGTCCAACCGGATCAGGAGATCCATTGATGACCAGCGCTCGGAGATTCGTCGCGCGCTCAGACGCACGGCGCAGAGCCCTGGAGTCCGCGAAACAGGCCGCGTCCGCAGGCTGCGCGGTCCTGAGCGTCGGGCCGACCGGAGCGGGAGCCGAGGCGCCGGCGGCGGCGCGTTCGGACGAGACGCGCGTCAGCGCATGAGATGGAGCCCCGCGCGTTCGTCGTGGGGCGGCGAGCCGACGGGAGGTGTCACGCCCGCGCCTTCACCCGCTTGGTCTTCTTCTTCTCCTCCTTCCGCTCCAGGAGCCGCAGCACCGCCACGGACCTGTCGACGAGCAGGTAGCGCTCTCCCCCTGCCCGCGCCGGCACCGTGCGCGCCGGCTCCCCGGCCGTGCGGGTGTCGATGAGCACCTCCCACCGCTCGCCGAACTCGATCGCGGGCAGCACGAACTCGAACGGAGAATGGTTCGCGTTGATGAGCACGAGCAGCGTGTCACCCACGATCGGCTCGCCGCGCGGGCCCATCGACCAGATGGCGTCGCCCCCGAGCAGATAGCCTATCGCCCTCGCGTTCGGGTGCGTCCAGTCCTCCGCGTTCATCTCGGCGCCGTCGGGGCGGAACCACACGACGTCCTTCAGCCCGCTGCCGTGCACATAGCCGCCCGAGAAGAACGTCCGCCGGCGCAGCACCGGCTGGCTGCGCCTGAGGGCGATGAGGCGGCAGGTGAACTCGAAGAGCTCCTTCCGCCGCTCGTCGAGATCCCAGTCGTGCCACGACATCTCGTTGTCCTGGCAGTAGGCGTTGTTGTTGCCGAGCTGCGTCTTGCCGATCTCGTCGCCGGCGTTGATCATCGGCACGCCCTGCGAGAGGAGCAGCGTCGCGAGGAGGTTGCGCTTCTGGCGCTCGCGCAGCTCGACGACCGCCGGGTCGCACGAGGGGCCCTCGACCCCGTGGTTGTAGCTGTGGTTGTTGTTCGTGCCGTCCCGGTTCCCCTCGCCGTTTGCCTCGTTGTGCTTCTCGTTGTACGATACGAGATCGTTCAGCGTGAAGCCGTCGTGCGCCGTCACGAAGTTGACGCTCGCGTACGGCCGGCGCCCGCTCGACGCGAACAGATCGCTTGACCCGGTGAGCCGGTAGCCGAGGTCGGCCGCGAGCAGATCCCCCTTCCAGAAGCGGCGGACCGAGTCGCGGTAGCGATCGTTCCATTCCGTCCAGAGGACGGGGAAGTTGGCGACCTGATAGCCGCCCTCGCCCACGTCCCACGGCTCGGCGATGAGCTTCGTGCGCGACAGGACCGGGTCCTGGTGGATGATGTCGAAGAACGAGCTCAGCCGGTCGAAGTCGTGGTGGCCGCGGGCGAGCGCCGACGCGAGGTCGAAGCGGAAGCCGTCGACGTGCATCTCGGTCACCCAGTACCGCAGGCTGTCCATCACCAGCTGGAGCGTCTGGTAATGGCGCGTGTTCACCGTGTTCCCGCAGCCCGTGAAGTCCATGTAGTAGCGCGGGTTGTGCGGCACGAGCCGGTAGTAGCTCCAGTTGTCGATCCCCTTCAGGGAGAGCGTCGGGCCGAGGTGGTTGCCCTCCGCTGTGTGGTTGTAGACGACGTCGAGGATCACCTCGATGCCGGCGGCGTGGAGCGCCTTCACCATCGCCTTGAACTCGGTCACCTGCTGGCCGAGCCGCCCGCTCGCCGAGTAGCGGCCGGCGGGCGCGAAGTACGAGAGCGTGTTGTAGCCCCAGTAGTTGATGTGCCCGCGCTCCCAGATCTCGCGCTCGCTCGCCATCTCGTGCACGGGGAGCAGCTCGATCGCGGTGACGCCGAGCTTCTTGAAGTGGGCGATCGCCGCCTCGGAGGCGAGCCCCGCGTAGCTGCCGCGCAGGTGCGCGGGGACGCCGGGGTGCCGCTGGGTGAACCCCTTGACGTGCACCTCGTAGATGATCGTGTCCTGCCAGCGCGTCGCCGGCGGCCGGTCCCCGTCCCACGCGAAGCGGTGGTCGACGACGACCGATTTCGGCGCGCCCCCCGCGCTGTCGCGGTGGCAGATCTCGAGGTCGTCGAGCGGGGGCGGCGGCGTGAGCGGGGGCGGCGGCGAGGAGGCGCACTCCTTCCCGCGCGCCTCGGCGCCGCGGCGATCGCTCGCCGTCGTCCTTCCCGCGCGTGCGCCCTC
Source organism: Sorangium sp. So ce1014 (assembly GCF_051521505.1). Lineage (NCBI taxonomy): Bacteria > Pseudomonadati > Myxococcota > Polyangiales > Polyangiaceae > Sorangium > Sorangium sp. So ce1014. Next base: position 3,043,912 of record NZ_CP150356.1, on the reverse strand, counting down.
GCCCTTCTCGGCCGCCGCGCCGTCGCGGGCCGCCTCCTTGGGCCGGCCGGCGCCGCCCTCGGGCGGCCCCCCGCGGTCGTAGGCGTAGAGCGGCGCCTTCCAGTTCGGCTCGTTGGAGAGCGCGTACGCGTACGGATCGACGAGGAGCTTCGCCGGGTTGAAGCGGTGCCCGGAGCGCGGGTCGTAGGGCCCGTGCACCCGGTAGCCGTAGAGCTGGCCGGGCTTGAGCCCCGGCACGTACCCGTGGAAAACATGGGCCGTTCGCTCGGGGAGCTCGATGCGCTCGCGCTCCACGACATCGTCGACGGCCTCGAAGAGGCAGAGCTCGACCTTCGTGGCGGACTGAGAAAACAGCGTGAAGTTGACCCCCTCGCCGTCATAAACGGCGCCGAGGGGGGTCGGCGTGCCGGGCCATATGCGTCTGGTCATCGGAAAAACCTGTGGAGCCGCCCTATTCGCGAAATCGGCGCCGCTGTCGAGACACAAGCGCCCGCGGCTCGATTTTTCGCTCCCGGGGCCCGGATCCCTGCAGCCCTCAGGCGGCGCCCGCTCGCCGCGGTCGGGCGCCGCCTTCCGCGCTGCCCGGCCCGGCGCGGAGCCGCCCGCGGGAAGGCAACGACGCGGCGGCGGCGGGGCGGCTCGACGGAGCAGAAGGAGCATCGCCAAGCGCGCGACCCGGGATAGACTCCGCCCCGAACGCCTGGAGCCAAGCGAAAAACGCCCATGTCTTCCCCCTCTGCCGAACATCAGTCCCAGGGCTCGTCCCCGAGCTCGCCACCTCCCTCCGGCGCGCGCCGCCGCATCTCCGGCGTGACGGTGCCGCTCTTCTCGCTGCGCAGCGATCGCTCGTGGGGCATCGGCGAGATCGGTGATCTCCCCGAGTTCGCCGCGTGGATGCGCGCCGCGGGGCTCCGCCTCGTGCAGCTCTTGCCGCTCGGCGAGGTGGCGGGCGGCGAGACGTCGCCGTACATGGCGCTCTCCGCGTTCGGCATCGATCCGATGTTCATCTCGCTCTCGGCCGTGCCCGAGCTCCCGGCGGAGCTCCACGGCGAGGCGCTCGGCGACGACATGGCGGCGCTCGATCGCGCGAGGACGAGCGCGCGCGTCGACTATGATCTCGTGCGCCGCGTGAAGGGGCGGGCGCTGCGCTTCGCCTTCGACAGGTTCGAGCGGGAGCACCACGCGAAGCGGACGCCGCGCGCGGCCGAGCTGGCCGCGTTCGTGAAGCGGCAGTCGGACTGGCTGCCCGACTACGCGCAGTTCCGCGCGTTCAAGGACGGCTTCGACGGCATCGCGTGGTGGGACTGGCCCGAGGAGATCCGCGAGCGGAGGCCGGAGGCGCTCGAGAAGCTGCGGCAGGAGCGCGCGCGGGACATCCTCTATTACGAGTACGTCCAGTGGCTCGCGCACGCGCAGTGGGAGGCGGCGCGCGCGGATCTCCGGGACAAGGGGGTCGAGATCATGGGCGATCTCCCGTTCATGGTGGCGCGCGACAGCGCCGACGTGTGGGCGCATCAGGGCGAGTTCCGGCACGACAGGTCGGTCGGCGCCCCGCCCGACCAGTTCGACACGGAGGGCCAAAACTGGGGGCTTCCGCCGTATTTCTGGGCCCGGATGCGCGAGACCGACTTCGCGTGGCTGAGGCGGCGCTGCCGCTACACCGGGCTGCTCTGCGACCGGTTCCGGATCGATCACCTGGTCGGCTTCTACCGGACGTACATCTTCCCGGAGCGCGGGAGCCAGGGCCAGGGGGGCGAGCGGCCCAGGGCGACGTTCGATCCGGCGGAGGAGCCGGAGCAGCGCGAGCACGGCGAGCGCGTGGTGCGGGCGATGATCGAGGGGGCGGCGGAGACCGGGGCGCAGCTCGTGGCGGAGGATCTCGGCGCGGTGCCGCCGTGGGTCCGGGCGTCGCTGACCGAGCTCGGCGTGCCGGGCTACAAGGTGCTGATCTGGGAGAAGGACGACGTGTCGTTCCGCAATCCGGCGGAGTATCCGGCGCTCTCGGTCGCGTGCTTCGGGACGCACGACACCGACTCGGTGGTGGCGTGGTGGGAGTCGCGGGACGACCGGGAGCGCGCTGGGGTGCTCGATCTGCCGCAGCTCTCGCCGCGGCGGCAGGAGCTAGGGCGGGAGTTCACGAAGGAGACGCACCGCGCGCTGCTCGACCTCATCCACGGGTCGAAGAGCGAGCTCGTGCTGCTGCTCGTGCAGGACGTGCTCGGGACGCGCGAGCGGATCAACACACCGGGGACCGTGGGGCCGGAGAACTGGTCGCTGCGGTTGCCGGCGGCGCCGGCGGCGATGGATCAGGATCCCGAGGTGCGGGCGGCGCTCGATCGGGTGCGGGAGAGCATCCAGGCGAGCGGGCGTGGTTGAGCGCTGAGCCGAGCTGCCCGGAACTGACGCTCGCGGCCCTCGCCGACGTGCGGCATCGCTGCAAATCCATTGACCCGCTGTAAGTCCCAGTCCGCCCCGCGCGCGGGCGGTTGGGGAGCCCACGCAGACTGACTCGCTGCGTCGCGGTGGCGCATTTCACGAGCTCGTGAAGTACATGCCGCCGAAACATTCCGGAAAACTGGCCTCTCTTACCTTCGCCGTCGAGGAGGCCACCAGTGAACGAAATCAACGCCTCGGACACCACCTGGCTCCTGGTCTCGTCGGCAATGGTACTGCTGATGACGCCAGCGCTGGCCCTGTTTTACGGGGGCATGGTCCGAACCAAGAACACGCTCAGCACATACATGCACAGCTTCTTCGCCATGGGTATCGTGACCCTGGCGTGGGTGACCATCGGGTACTCGATGGCGTTCGCCGAATCCAAGGGCGGGTTGATTGGCGGCCTCGATTACGCGTTCCTGAACGGCGTAGGCACCGATCCGCGCGAGGGGATGACGGTGCCTCATCTCCTGTTCATGGTGTTCCAGCTGATGTTCGCCATCATCACGCCGGCGCTGATCTCGGGCGCCTATGCCGAACGCATCAAGTTCTCGTCGTACGTGGTGTTCACGCTGCTGTGGTCGCTCGTGGTCTACAGCCCCATCTGTCACTGGGTGTGGAACCCGGGCGGGTGGCTCCTGTCGCGCGGCGCGCTCGACTTCGCGGGCGGCACCGTGGTGCACCTCGCCTCGGGCGTGAGCGCGCTCGTGATGGCGATCATGATCGGCAAGCGCAAGGGGTACCCGGCGCGCAAGATCGTGCCGCACAACCTCACCATGACGCTGCTCGGCGCCGGCATGCTGTGGTTCGGCTGGTTCGGCTTCAACGGCGGCTCCGCGCTCGCCGCGAACGGGCTCGCGGTGGTGGCGTTCGTGAACACGCACATCGCGGCGGCCATCGGCGCGCTCGCCTGGGCGCTCATCGAGGGCGTGCGCTTCGGCAAGCCGTCGCTCCTCGGCGTGGCGTCGGGGCTCGTGGCGGGGCTCGTCGCCATCACGCCGGCCGCGGGCTTCGTCGGGCCGATGGCGTCCGTCGCGATCGGGCTCGCGGCAGGCGCAGTGTGCTACGGCGCGGTGATGATGAAGGGCAAGCTGGGCTATGACGACAGCCTGGACGCCTTCGGCATCCACGGCGTGGGCGGTCTGCTCGGCGCGCTGCTCACCGGCGTGTTCGCCTCCAAGGTGTGGAATTCGGCCGGCCAGGACGGCCTCATCAAGGGTAACTCGGCGCTGCTCGTCGAGCAGGCGATCGCGGTCGGGGTCGCGGCAGCGTACGCGGCGGTGGTCACCTTCGTGCTCGTGAAGGGCATCAACGCGGTGATGGGCTTCCGGGTCAACGACGAGACGGAAGACGAGGGCCTCGACGGCGCCCTCCACGGCGAGGAGGCCTACTCGCTCGGCGAGGGCGGCGCCCACGCCGTGGAGTCGACGCCGCCGGCCTCCCCCGTGCCCTCTGGGTCGCCGGTCCTCGCGCGCGAAGGCGCCTGATCCAGCGCAGCGGAAGCGCGCCCGCGAGGGCCGCCTGGCACAAGCCGGGCGGCCTTCGCCGTTTTGTCCCCCGCCCTTCCGGCGCGGGCGTCGAGCGGCGCGAGCGCGTCACCTGCACGCGAAGAGAGGCTCGCCGGTCTCGCGGCAGCGCTGCTCGCACGAGATCTTGGCGCACCCGCAGCGGCGCAGCGCGCCGCGGTCGCCGGCGCGCTGATCGCAGTCGTCGCTGAGGCCGCGGCACTCGGCCTCGCAGCGCGCGAGCTGAGCAGGCGACGGCGTGCAGTCGACGACCTCCTGTCGCCCGGCGGCGTCACCGCCGCTGCACAGCTCGATCGACGCGACCTGCTCGAGCAGCGGGATGCGCCCTCCCGTCATGCACTGCGCGTGCGGCTCGCAGACGTGGTCGCGCAGCACCGCCATCACGCGAACGCGCTGCCCCTCCAGCGCTCGCCAGCCGGGGCCGAGCCAGCGCTCGGCGTCCTCCCGCGACATCATCCTCCCGGCGATGAGCGGCTGTTCGCCCTTCGTGAGCGTCAGCGTGCCGACCCAGCGCTCACGCGGGGACGCCTCGCCAGGTCGCTCATTCTCCACCGGCGGAGACGCCGGCGGGGTGACGGCGGGCGCGGAGCTCGCCGCCGGCGCCGCCGAGGCGACCTGCGCCGCGGGCGCCGTCGAGGCGGCCCGGGCCCCTCGCGCCGGCGCAGCGGGCGCGCTCTCCGCGCAGCCCATCGCCCCGGCGCCGCACGCGCCGGCCAGCGCCCCGCAGAGCCACAGCCGAGCTCCCGCCGCGGCGGGATGGCGCCGCGAGGCGCGCACCGGGATAACCGAGAGAGAAGAAGGCACGCGCCATTTTACCACGCGCCGATCCCAGCAGCGGGGCCGCGCGCCATGCCGCGTCAGCTCGCGGCGCGCAGCCACTGCCGCGAGAGCTCGAGCACGCGCGCGTTCTCGGGGATCTCGCCGAGGAAGCTCCGGCGGTGCGCCGCCGGCAGCTTCTCTGCCCGCGCGAGCAGCCGCTCGCGCGCGCCGGCGATGACCGCGGACGCGCCCTCGCGGTCGCCCGCCGCGTGGAGCGCCTCCGCATGGACGAGGTGAGCGAACGTGCTCTTGTACCCGGGCGCGCCCCAGCGCTCGTGCGCCGCCACGACCTCCTTCGCCGTGGCGAGCGCGTCCGCGACGCGGCCCGCGGCCAGCTGGATCGAGGAAAGGAGCGCCCGCGCGCCCACCTGCTCCAGCGGCAGAAACGCGAGGAGATCGATCGCTGTCAGCGCCTCGCGCTCCGCCGCCTCCAGATCTCCCTCGCTGCGGAGCAGGCTCGCGAGCGCCCAGCGCGCGAACCCCTGCTGCAGCGGGTTGCGCCGCTCCAGCCCCATCCCCAGCATCGCCGCCGTCTCGGCGCGCGCCCCGTCGAGCGCGCCGCCGTCGATCAGCATCTCGATGCGCAGGAACGTCCGGAGCCACGAGACCGGACCGAGCTCCTCGCCCGCGGACATCGTCTCGAACAGCTCGCGCTCTGCCCGGTGGAGATCGCCGAGCAGCCGGGCGCTCATCCCGATCGCCACCTGCGACACGATCGAGCCGCGCCAGTGGCCCGCCTGCACGAAGCTCGCGCGCGCCGCCTCGGCCAGGCACAGCCCCGTCCACAGATCCCCGTCCCGCCACGCCTCGTGGAACGCCTGCGCGATCTGCAGCCACCCGCGCGCGGCGGGCTCCCGCTCCGCGACCGGCTCCGCCACCTCGCGCACCCGCCGGGTCAGCGCCTCGGCGAGCCTGAACTCGCCCAGCTGGACCGCGTAGTAGCTCCCGACCGCGAGCGCGAACACCGCCACGCCGGTCGCCTCCGGCGCGAGCTCGACCGCCTGCAGGGCGCGCACCGTCGCCGTGAACTCGTCCAGCCGCCCCAGGTGGATGTCCGCGGTGATCTTCGCAGGCACCATCCTCACCCACGGCATGCTCCCGGGCGTCAAGAAGCGCTGCGCCTGCTCGAGGTAAAGCAGCGCGTAGTCCCACTCGCTGCGCCACGCGTGGACCTCCGAGAGCACGCCGAGGAGGCTCAGCTGCGCCGCGTCCGGCACGCCGCACTCCAGCCCGCGCCGGGCGCGCGCGATCGCCGCGTCCGCATCGCTCCCCCGCAGCGCCTGCTCGGCGGCGCGCAGGTAGAAGCTCCCGGCGCGCAGGAGCTCGAGCCCCCGCTCGTAGTGCTCGGCGAGCATCGTCGGATCGCTCGCGCCGTTCTGCTCCAGGAACGCCGCGGCGAGCCGGTGCCCGAGGACGCGATCCGTGTCCGTGAGCATCTCGTACGCCCCCTCCCGCAGGAGCGCGTGCCGGAACATGAACTCCTCCTCCCCGGGATACCGGCTGTCCTGGCGGCGGACGATCACCTCCCCATCGCAGAGCTCCGAGAGCACGTCGCGCGCAGCGGGCCACGGCTCCGCGCTCCCGAGGAGCGCCGCGACGCCGCCCCGCCAGAAGACGTCGCCGAACACGCTCGCCGCGCGCAGCACCTTCCGCGCCTCGCCGTCGAGCGCCGCGAGCCGCGCCTGGACCATCGCCAGCACCGTCTCCGGCAGCACGTCGCCCTTGCCCTCCGCCACGGCGCGGATCAGCTCCTCCAGATAGAACGCGTGGCCGTCCGCGTGCGCCACGAGCCGCGCCACCGTCGCCGCATCCAGATCCTCGCCGAGCGCATGGCGGACCAGGCGCTCGCACGCCTTGCGCGGCAATTTTGTGAGATGAATACCGCTCAATGCGCGCCCGCCCCAGAGCGACGGGAACAGCCCGTGGACCTCGGGGCGCGCCAGCCCGAGCACCATGAACGGCTGCTCGCCGAGCGCGCCGAGCACCGCGTCGACGAAGCGCACGGTCGGCAGATCGCCCCAGTGCAGGTCCTCGAGCACGAGCAGGACGGGGTGGGCCGACGTCTCGGCGGCGAGGAAGTCCTCCCACGCGCGGCGCATCTGCTTGCGCATGGTCTCCGCGTCCTCGCGGGCCGCGCGCAGGAGCGCGCTCTCGGCGCCGGTGAACTGGACGCCGGCGATCTCCCCGAGGAACACGGCCACGCGCTCGCGGTCGGGGCCGGGGACGTGCCGCGCGACCCGCGCGAGCACCTTCTGCTTGCGGGCAGAGGCCGCCTCGCCGTCCTGGATGCCGCACGCGCACCGGATCGCCTGCCCGAGCAGGCCGAACGCGGAGCCCACGCGCAGCGCGTCGCCGCAGCCGGTCCAGATCTCGACCGGCTCGCCGTGGGCGCGGAGCGCGCGCGTGAACTCGTGGGCGATCCTGGACTTGCCGATGCCGGCGGGCGCCGTCACGAGGACGGCGCGGGCGCCCGGCATCTCGACGCACTCGGCGAAGATCGTGTTCAGCGTGAGCAGCTCGCGATCCCGGCCGACGCACGCGCTCGCCTTGCCGAGCAGCGTCCGCGCGCTGCCCGCGAGGTCGCGCTCGCCGTGGAGCTCCCTCCGCTCGCCCTCGCCCGACACCTCGAACCGCGCGCCGAGGAGCCGGGCCGTCACGTCGTCGACCGCGATCGGCGGCGCGCGCGGGTCGGGCTGCCGCTGGGCGGCCCGCCTCGCCGCGCAGGCGCCGAGCAGCCGCGCCGCCCGGTCGATCGCCTCCCCCATCGGCAGCTGCCGCGCCATGTGCGCCCGGCCCGTGGAGAGCGCCATGGGCCGGGTCGGGGCGAGCTTCCGCAGCGCCAGCGCGCAGCGCGCCGCGTGCGCCGCCTGGTCGGTCGCGTCCCGGCTCGCGACGATGGCGATCACCGAGGAGCCGTCGGCGAGCGCCTCCATGTGCCCGCCGTGCGCCTCCACGACCTGCCGCAGCTGCACCTCCACGGTCACCTGCAGCGTCTGATCGAGCGGCGCGGTCTCGACCTCGGCCGGCGTGGGTTCCCTCCCCAGGAGCAGCACGGAGAGCAGCCGCAGCTCGCTCGAGGTGAGCGCGTCGGAGCGCTCCGAGGCGGGCGCGCGCGGGGGGATGCTGCCGGCGCACCGCAGCGTGCTCAGGATCACGGCGACGGTCGCCCCGTCGCCGAGGCGCTCCTCCGGCTCCTTGGCGAGCATCAGGTGGATCACCGCGTCGAGCTGGGGGGGGACCTCGGGGCGGAGCGAGCGGACCGCGGGGACCTCGCCGAACAGGATCTTCGCGAGGATGGCGGGGATGTTCTCGCCGACGAACACCGGGCTGCCCGTGAGGCACTCGAAGAGCACGCAGCCGAGGGCGAACACGTCGGCGCGCGGCGTGAGCGCGCTGTACCCGACGCGCGCCTGCTCCGGGGCCATGTAGGCCGGCGTCCCGAGGGCGACCCCCGTCAGGGTCATCGGCGTCGCGTCGAGCCGCCGCGCGATCCCGAAGTCGAGGACCTTCACCTGGTCTATCTGCCCCTCGACGAGGAACAGGTTGCTTGGCTTGAGATCGCGGTGGACGATGTCGCGGGCGTGCGCGGCGGCGAGCGCCTCGCCGGCCTTCACCCCGAGCGTCACCGTCTCTTCGATGGTGAGCCGGCCGCGCAGGAGGCGCCGCGCGAGGTCCTCCCCTTCGAGCCATTCCATGGCGAGATAGGACTTGCCCGAGCCGGTCCTCCCGTGCGCCACGTGCCGCACGATGCCCGGGTGGGAGAGCTCCGACAGGAGCCTTGCCTCCCGCTCGAACCGCGCCTCGAGCGCGCTCCCGCCGAGCACCACCTTGAGGGCGACCGTGGTGCCGGTCGCCCGATCGAGCGCCCGGAAGACCTCCCCCATGCCGCCGGAGCCAGCGAGCTCCAGGAGCTCGAACCGCTGCCCGACGACATCGCCGACCTGCATGAAGCAAGTATCGCCCGGCGGCCGATGCCCTGTCCAGCGCGCGCGGGAGAGGGAGAGTCGGTCCTCGTGGGTTCCTCGCTCGATTCCTCGTGGGTTCCTCGTGGGTTCCTCGTGGGTTCCTCGCTCGATGTCTCTCGTGTCCGGCAATCACGCTGGCAGACGACATGCACGTTCATAACGTGCTTATGTCCAGACATGTCTACACCGAGCGATGAGCGAGCATGGGAATCCACAGCCCTGCGCGCGTGCTCAGCGCGCGCGGTGGTCAATCCGAGCTCCGGCGCCGTTACGTCTCGTGCGGAGCGCGCGGCCCCCTTCGACGCGATGTCCTCGAGCTCCGACGACAGCGATTGATGGGTGGACAGATCGCCGAGATTGAGCGCCGGCGGTCGAGGGCGGCAGCAGCTCCGGAGCGATCGTGTCGCTCACCCAGGCGAGCTCTTGGTCGATGAAGAGCCGCTCGATCCCATAGCGAATCGATGACTGATGCGCTTCGCTTCGCGGCGGCCATGTCGCCCTCCAGGCGGCGGAGCGTACGACGTTACCCCGCGCGCTCGTGCTCCCGTGGCGCGCCCCCCGCAGCGGGCTCCGCCTCGCTCACCGCGGCGCCGCGGCACTCCAGCACCACGCGCTCGCCCGCGGCCTTCCGGTCGCGGGCGCACGCCAGACGAATCGCGCTCGCGGCCCGCCGCGAAGGCGCGCGGAGGGCCGAGGCACTCGTCGCCTTGCCGGCATCGGCGCGTCGTCCGGGAGCCTTCCCCACCCGGGGATCCTCGTGTACACGCGGGGGAAGCAAACCAGCAACGGCGCCCGTAATTCCTGTGAGTTGTGAACCACCCGCGTGTACACGAGCCCCGAACCGTTTGGCGACTGAGCTAGCATTCTCTCCGTCATGGCGCGCCGCTCCCCACGAAGTCGCCCCTTCCCCCGCAGCGAGCCCGAGCAGCCGGCGCGAAGGGAGGCGGCGATGAGCAGCGCGCCGGCCGTACTACGTACGCTCGTGTCGGTCCTCGGCGCCTGCGCTGCGCTCGCGCCGGCCGGGGCGCGCGCGGAGGAGTGCGACCGCGCCGCCGCGGACGTGTCGTGGGTGCGCCTCGCAGGCGCGGAGGTGCAGTGCCCTGCGGCGTCCCGGTTCCGCGCCGAGATCTCGCGGCGGCTCGGGCGGGAGCTCGTCACCACGGGCAAGGTCGCCTCGATCGAGGCCGTGGTGCAAGGGCAGCCCGGCGCCTGGTCGGCCACGATCCGGACCCAGCTGTGCGACGGCGCCCCGCCGACCGTCCGCGAGTTCTCCGACCACGGCCTGAGCTGCGACGGGATCGTCGCCGCCGCGGCCGTGCACATCATGCTCACCACCGATCCCGAGGCCGGCCTCGCCCCCCCGGCCGCCGAGACGCCGCCGAGCCCTCCACCTCCGCCGGCCGCCGAGACGCCGCCGAGCCCTCCGCCCCCGCCGGCCGCCGTGCGTCCGCCGAGCCCTCCGGAGGCCGTGCGGTCGCCGGAGCCGCCGTTCCCCTGGCCGGCGGAGACCCGGGCAGCGCCGCCGCCGGCCGAGGGCCCGCCGCCCGGGGGGATCTCGGTCGCCTGGCGCGGGTTCGCGTCCGTGGGCATCGTCCCCTCGCCCGGGGCCGGCGTCGCCCTGTCGGGCGAGTGGTCGATCCTGCCGCGATGGACCCTCGAGACGGGGGCGCTCTGGCTCCCGGAGCAGCACGCGACCCGGCGGACGTTCGCCTTCGGCCTCACGGCGGGCTGGCTCGGCGGGTGCCTGGAGATGGTCCGGAGCCGAGCGCTCGTCTTCGGGCTCTGCGGCCGGGTGGTGGCGGGCGCCATCTACGCCGTCATCTACGGGGACGAGCAGATCACCCCGACGATCCTGCCGACCGACGTCGGCTCGCGGGCGTGGCTCAGCCTCGGGGCGGGCACCCGGCTGGGCGTCCGCATCGTCGGGCCGCTGCGGCTCGAGACAGGGATCGACCTCTTCGTTCCGATGACGCGGTACAGCTTCCAGCTGCAGGACGGGCAGCCGGCGGGCTTCGAGCAGCCGGCCGTCGCCGGCGCGGCGTTCGGGGGGGTCGGGATCACGTTTTGATGAAGGATCCTCCGGCTGACGGCATCCACCAGAGCGTGGAGCAATGCTTACAAGCCGAGGCCCTGGGCGACGCCAGACAGCCGCCACGGAGCCTCGTCGCCCTGCACGCCGAGCACGGCGGATTCGTCTGGGCCACCCTGCAGAGGTTCGGCATCCAGCGCCCGGACCTGGAAGATGCCTTCCAGGACGTCTTCATCGTCGTCCAGCGGCGGCTCCCGTCCTTCGACTGGGCCTGCCCCATCACGACCTGGCTCTTCGCCATCTGCCGTCGCGTCGCCGCCTCGCACCGCCGCCGCGCGCACACGCGCCGGGAGCGGCTCGGCGAGGCGGTGGACGACGTGCCGGACTCCGCGCGCGGCCCCGAAGAGATCACCTCCCAACGTCAGGCGAGATTGCAGCTCGATGGCATCCTCGAGGCCATGGATCTCGACCGAAGAGCCGTGTTTGTCATGTTCGAGATCGAAGAGATGCCCTGCAACGAGATCGCGAGCCTGGTCGGCGTCCCCGTCGGGACCGTATACTCGCGGCTCCACGCAGCACGAAAAGAGTTCGCCACGCTGCTGAAGAAGAGCGAGGCCGAGTGCGCACGCAGGGGGGCCAGATGAGCGATCCGAAGCGATGGAACCAGGAAGGTGGCGGCGCCCCGCTGGGAGCCCGCGAGCTCCTCCTCGCCGCCGCGCGCCCGCGATCGATGACCGCCGCCGAGCTCGCGCGCACCGCGGCCCGGGTGGCGCCGCTGGGGACGACCGCGGCCGCCGGTGCGACGGTGCCGATGTGGATCAAGGGGATCTTCCTCGCGGTGGGCCTCGGCGCCGGCGGGGCCGGGCTCCACGTCGCCCTCGACGAGGGCCGGAGCGCCGCCGCGTCGGTCGCGCCGCCCCCGTTGCTGACGGACCTGCCGCTGGAGCAGCTGTTCTCGAGCGCGCGGGGCGGCGCCCCCGCCGCGGCGCCGGCGCCCGAGGCTCCGGCGCCTGCGCCCGAGGCGCCGCCGCCGGCCGCAGCCGCCGCCCGCCGGGAGGCGCCGCGAAACACCCGGCCGGCCGCGCCCGCGCCCGAGGCGATCGCCGCGGTGGACAACGACGACCTGGTCCGCGAGTCGAACCTCGTCGACAAGTCGAGGGCCGCGCTCGCGCAGGACCCGGAGGCCGCCCTGGCCGCGCTGGACAGACACCAGACCGATTTCCCGAAGGGGCGGCTCGCGGAGGAGCGGGAGTTCATCGCGATCCGCGCGCTGACGCGCCTCGGTCGCGCCGACGAGGCGCGGGCGCGCGCGGCGGCGTTCGTCGCGCGCTATCCCTCGAGCTCCTTCGCCGAGCCGGTGCGCCGGATCGTGAGCGCGGCGCCGTGAGCCCGTGACGCCGGCGGGCCGGGTGCCGGGAGAACGACGCGCCCCCCTCACGATTCCGTGAAGGACCGGCGGGATCGGCAGCATTCACGGGAACCGCTCCGGGCCCACGGGCCGCACGACCGGAGCCGCGGCGTTCGATCCATGGTTCCGGGACGAGCCGGGGGTCCACCTCGCGATCCCGTACACCGTCCCCAGGAACGTGAGCGATCGCGGGACAGGCATCTTCCTGGAGACGGAGTTCTTCCCCATCGACGACCAGGGCTGGGGCAACGAGGAGCGCGAGCACAACGACGGCTTCACGTACGACCTCCACACGACGTTCGAGTCCATGAATGGCGATCACCTCGTTCACGAGGTTCCGCTCGTTCACGAACTGCGATCCGATCGTGATCCCCTGGCACCGGGACCGCGCGCCACGAACACGACACCTGATAGAGCTTGATCGCTTCGTAAACAGTACTAAGTTCCAGCCCGCGTTCACGGGCAGCTGCTCCGCGCGATGAAAGCGCCGGAGCGCCTCGTCGCGGGACCATAGCTCGACGGGCCGGTGCTGCCGTGTCGGCGGCGGCGAGGCGTGCCCCTTGTGGGCGCGCGCTGGCTCCGTCTCTTCGCGGACCGGCGCACGCGCTCGCCCGCGGTCGTCGAGCCCGGCCCACACCTTCATCCGCCGTCCGCGTGCGCGCGCTCTGCAGCGCGACGCCATCGTTGTTTGTCGTCGTGGTTCTCAGGAGGTTTCATGTTCTCTAGGTGGTCGAGTTCGAGCAGTTCTGTGCACTCTCATTCTGGTTCTGCCCCCGCCGGGGCGTGGCGGAGGGCGCGGCGCGCCGCGCTGGTTTCGCTCGCGATGCTGCCGGTCTCCTGCGCGGACATCGCGCCGGGGGACGGCGAGGCGGTTGATCTCGCGGAGGGCGAAGCCGCGTCCACCGCCCAGGCGCTCTCCCTGCCGTTCGCCATCGAGGGGCGAAGGTCGCTCGTCGTCACGAACGCCGACATCCTCAGCGCCTTCACGCTGAAGGACGCGCTCCAGCAGCTCATCGATCAGGCGGGCGTCAGCATGACGCCCCTCCAGCTGTTCCGGCAGCTCATGGACACGAACCGGAAGGCCGCGGACGGGCTCGGCCTCGGCCCGAACTGCGATGACGTGGTGATCCCCGGCTCGGACGGGTCCATCAACGGCTGGCCGATCGACTGCGCCCGCGCCGTGGGCTTCGAGGCCGACAGGGATCCTTTCGCCGACGAGACGGCCGACAACGCGTACGTCGCCACGACCCTGTCAAACCGCTTCGACCTCGCCCCGCCGGACGGCGCCAACTGCGGTGAGTACCGCGTGGTCTTCGCGAGGCGCTCGGGCATGACGCCGGGCGCGTTCCAGCTGCGCAACTTCATCATCTTCGAGGCCCGGCTGCCGAACCCGACGCCGAGCCTCGGCCGGGAAGGGTGCCGCCCGGTCGCCAATTTCTGGTACGGCCTGTCGGATACGACGAAGAGCCTGGCGACCCGGAGGGACGCGCTGCACGACTTCTACTTCGAGGGCCTGCCCGGGTTCGAGCCCGTCATTCACATCGATCACTACGGCCAGAGCGCAGGGCCGTACGGCGGCCAGATCCGGACCAACGAGTTCCTCTTCGCCCCCGAGGTCGTCGGGGATCCGCCCGTGCCCTTCACCACCTGGAACCTGCGGGAGTTCAGGCTCCTGCACGGCGGCTCCGGGAGCAGCGCCACGCTGGTCGTGACCCCGTCCTTCGTGAAGGACACCCCGGCCGCGCCGCTCTTCGATCCCGCCTCGACCGACGCGCGCGCCGTCGCCTTCCGGAGCACGTCGTTCCCCGACCTGGTGGAGCGGCTCGCCGCGGCGGACGACATCAACCGCTTCGCCTTCGAGCCGGGCTACCCGACGACCATGAACGCCGGGGAGAGCCAGATGATCGGCCTGCAGAACAACTACTTCGCGACGTTCGGCAGCGGGCCCTCGGCGCTCAGGACGAGCATCCAGAGCAAGCTCACCGCCATGGGCAGCACGCTCACGCCGGACCAGATCGTCGGGCGCGCGTTCTCGCTCTCGTGCAGCGGGTGCCATGAGCCCATCGGCGACGCCACGGGCTCGCCGACGGTCGATCTCGACCTCGGCACGACGAAGACGCTCGCCAAGACGAGCCCGTTCATCCAGACGACCGAGCAGCTCGAGAGCGACCCCATCGAGGGCGGGCAGCGCTTCATCATCTCGGAGGCCCTCACCGACCTGTTCATCCCGTTCCGGAAGGACGTGATGGCCGACTTCCTCCTCAACAACCCGATCCTCGGGTTCGAGAAGCCGGGCGCGTGGACCTCGACGCAGGCGCAGCTGTCGGTCCACACGGGCCGCGCGGAGGAGGGCATCGCCTCGCTCCAGGTCCAGACCCCGGCCAGCTACAACGAGATCGTCAGCCCGAGCTTCAGCACCGCGGGCCTCACCCCGGTGGGCAACAAGATCACGCTCGACCTCTTCGTGTCCCCCATCCAGCCGGCCCCGGGCTGGGCCGGCAACATCGAGGTGCTGATCTCCATCCCCTCGGCCGGCATCAACAACCAGTGGGCCGGGAACACCTCGCTCAGCCTGGTCACCCCGGGGTCGTTCCAGAGGATCCAGTTCGCCGCGCTTCCGACCGCGACCCTGAACGCGCTGAACGCGGCGCCGAGCGACGTGAAGCTCCAGTTCAACCTCAACGTGACCAGCAACACGGGGCCCTACTACCTGGACAACGTCCGGTTCGAGAACTAGCCGCGAGCGCGCGTTCGTGAGAGCGAGCGCGCGCTCATGAAGAGGGCGCCGGCTCCCCCCCAGCCGGCGTCCTCTTCTCTTTCTTTTGCGCTCCGACATCGGCCCTCCCCACGCGCGCCCGCGCACGGCCACTCTAGGTGCCAGGGAGCACCGCGACCGCGCCCTCCGTTCCCGCGCAGACAGGCTCCCATCCAGGGCGGCAGCGCCGGTCCGCCGAGCTCAATCCGTTTTAACGGACAATTCATCCGTTATAGTAGACAACGACGAGGGGCTTTGTTATGACGCGCCCATGTCAGGCATTGCCATCATCACTGGAAGTGTTTCCGCGCGCTCGAAGACCGCCGCGCTGGCTGCCCGCATCGCGGCGCGGCTCGGGCGCGAGGGGTTTCGCGTCACCCTCCTCCACGTCCGCGACCTCCCCGCCGAGGACCTCCTCTTCGGCCGCGTCGACTCCCCCGCCGTGGCGGACGCGGCGCGGATCGTCGCCGAGGCGGCCGGGGTCGTCATCGCGACACCCATCTACAAGGCCTCGTACACCGGCGTGCTCAAGGCGTTCCTCGACCTCTTGCCGCAGTTCGGGCTCGCGGGGAAGGCCGTGCTGCCGCTCGCGACGGGCGGGACCCTCGCGCACGTGCTCGCCATCGACTACGGGCTCCGCCCGGTCCTCCAGTCGCTCGGCGCGCGGCACGTGCTCGCAGGGCTGTTCCTCCTCGACAAGGCGCTGCGGCTCGGCGAGGACGGGCTGCTCGACATCGACGACGAGCTCGGGAGCAAGCTGGAGGAGATCGTGAGGCCCTTCATCGACAGCGTGCTCCGCGAAGGCCTCGCGCTCCCGGCGCGCGAGGTGGCCGCCTGAGATCCGGCCGGGGAGCAGGGCGGCGCATGCGATCGGCTCAGCTCTGCGACCGCTGGGGGAGGATGTCGTTGGCGATCACCTCGCCGAACGGCCCCGTGAGGTTGGGGCGGACATCGGATCCCTTGCGCTCGATGGAGAGCCGCGGAAAGAGCAGCTCGGCGACGCGATAGGCCTCTTCGAGGTGCGGATACCCCGACAGGATGAACGTGTCGATCCCGAGCGCGGCGTACTCTCGCATGCGGCGCGCGACCGTCTCCGGATCGCCCACGAGCGCCGTGCCGGCGCCGCCGCGCACGAGCCCGACGCCGGCCCAGAGGTTCGGGCTGATCTCGAGCGCCTCGCGCCGCCCGCTGTGCAGCGCCGCCATGCGCCGCTGGCCCTCGGAGTCGAAGCGCGAGAACGCCTGCTGCGCCGCGGCGATGGCGCGGTCGTCGAGGTGCCGGATGAGATCGTTCGCGGCGGCCCACGCCGCCTCGGCGGTCTCGCGGACGATGACGTGCAGGCGGATCCCGAAGCGCACCTCGCGCCCCTCGGCGGCCGCGCGGCGGCGGACGTCCGCGATCTTCTCGGCCACGGCGGCCGGCGGCTCGCCCCAGGTCAGGTAGACGTCGTGGTGGCGCGCTGCCAGGGCGTGCCCCGCGGGCGACGACCCGCCGATGTAGAGCGGCGGGTGCGGCGCCTGGATCGGGGGATAGAGGATCTTCGCCCCCTTGACGCGCAGGTGCTTGCCCTCGAAGTCGACCGTCTCGCCGGCCATGACGCGGCGCCAGATGGTGAGGAACTCGTCGGTCACCGCATAGCGCTCGTCGTGGCCGAGAAAGACGCCATCGCCCTCGGCCTCCGCGGGATCGCCGCCGGTCACCACGTTGAGCAGCAGGCGGCCGCCCGACAGGCGGTCGACCGTGGACGCCATGCGGGCAGCCCACGTGGGAGAGACGATCCCCGGCCGCAGCGCGACAAGGAACCGGAGCCGCTGCGTGAGCGGGATCATCGCCGACGCGATCGCCCAGGCATCCTCGCAGGACCTCCCCGTGGGGAGCAGCACGCCGTGATAGCCGAGGTCGTCGGCGGCCTGCGCGATCTGGCGAAGGTAAGAGAGCGAGACGGGGCGCGCCCCCTCGGCGGTGCCGAGATAGCGGCCATCGCCGTGCGTCGGAAGAAACCAGAAGACGTTCATGAAAACACGGGCTCCTCGCCCGTGGCTCGCCGGGCCGGAGGCCCGCAAGCACGTCTCGCGCCGCAGCCGTGAGCGATGGATCTCCGCGCGATGGCCGGCCGCCGCCTGAAGGCGGCTGCGCGCCTCGGGCCTCTGTCGTTGCTGCTCCAGCAGCACCCCGCACGCAGCGCTTGCTGCTGGAGCAGCAGCGCCGGACAGGCTCCCTCGCTAACCCCGGCGGCCCTCTTCGTCGTCCGGACGGTGGACCATGCAGCCATACATGAACGCCGGATAGTCCGCATCCTCGCCCTGATTGCGCCAGGCGGAGACGGGGGTGATCCCATCGTCCGTCAATCGCCACGGACCGAGGAGCGCGCGGATGGCCTCCGGGGAGCGCATGTGAAACTTGAGCCCTGGAGCCTCGAGCATCTCGACGATCTTCGGGTACTGGAGGCCCATCTCGCTGTCGAAATCGAGCGCCATGGTGCTGCCGGGCGGCGCCCAGTCGTACAGCGACGCGAACGCCGCCTTCAGCTTGTCATCGGAGATGAAGGCGGCGACGCCCACGAAGACGATGCCGAGCCGCCGGATCGGACCGAGCACGCGCTCGACCGACGCCTGATCCAGGGTGGTCAGGTCCGACGCATCGCAGTAGATGTAATCGGCGTTCGGCAGGTCGGCCAGGATCTCCCGCCCCATCGAGATGTTGGTGGGATCCATGTCGGTGTAGAGCACCCGCGCGTCAGGCACGACCTCGTGGACGTTCCCCGAGGTCGGCAGCCCCGCCCCGAAGACGATGAGCTGATCGATCCCCTGCGCGCGGATCGACCTCGTGGCGCGCCCGATGAACCGGCGGAGGACGCGAAACATGCCTCGGAAGTCCCCGTACGCAGCCTCGAACTCCTTCGCCGCGTCGACGTCGACCGGCAAGTAGTGCCTGCCGCCGAGCCAGTAATCGATCATGCGAGCCGAGTTCGCGCCGGCGAGCTGGCTACCGGATGCTGAAGTACTCATCGTCTATCTCCGATCTCACGTCGCGCGCCGGTGAGGTGTCGCGCCGCCCGGGCGCTCGCCCGCCCGGCGCGGCACATCATCGGCGCGCGACCATCATGATCCCATCGTCTCCGATGGATGTCGGCGTCCTCGTGAAACGAGCTCTCAGGTCAGCGGAGAGCCTCATTTTCATGATCTCCGCCGCCGGATGCCGATCGTACCAGAACCGCTGCAGGACCTCCGCCGCCCTCGCTATTCTCTCCTCGAGGTCGGCCTCGTCGCAGCGCAGCTCGACGTTCACCCTCACCATATCCACGTTCTTGAAGCCGTGGCTCCACAGCACATCCGCGGCCGTCGCGAGCAGATGTCCATGGTGCTCTGCCTCGTCGCCCGCCACGGCGCAGCAGTTGCTGTTCAGCAGACCGACCATCTCGTTGTCAGGGGCCCCCTGCACGATCACGATCCTCGATCCAGGATCGCGCTTGTCGCACACCCGGATCATCTCCTGGACGGCCCCCACGACGTCATCGACGTAGTGGAGCACCCACGCCGACACGACGCCGTCAAACGTGTCTTCCTCGAGCGGCAGGCTCTCCGCTCTGCCGTGCAGCACGCGTATCCTGCCGTCCTCCCGCCGCTCCTCGTCCATCGCGGAGACGTTGGCCGCGTCAGGCTCGACGGTGATGCAGCCGCCGAATCGCTCCGCGATGCGCCGCACGACAGCCCCGGTGCCCCCGCCGACGTCCAGGATCCTCCTGCACCCATCGAGCGCATCGAGGATCGGGGGGATGTCGTTCCGGACGAACCGGCTCGACGCGAGGGCCCAGGCCTGATGCGTCAGCCGGTGCGGCCTCCGGCGGCGGGCGGGCATTCGCTCCGGCGCCCCGCAGGGAGAATAACATTTGACGTCAAACCAGGACATGGCCTCTCCTGTCGGCATCAGGACGCGAGCCAGGCGCTCGAATCTCGTGGATGACATGCGCGTGAGGGCCGTCGCTCTCACGGTGCACTATCCGGGACGTATACCCGAGCTGCGCGGCGACCGCGCCCGGGTCGTTCTCTCCTCCGGCCACCTGCGAGAAGGGCATGAGCATGACGGTCTCGGGCGTGATGAAGCCTCTCGCCTGGGTAAGAAACCTCTCAATGATGGGCCGTCCACCGTCGCGCTTCATACCGAAGACGCCTCGCCGGGTCGTGCTCGGGTAAAATGGCTGATTGAACACGATGAGGTCGAACGTCGCGCCAGGCGAGATCGCCGCGAACAGGTCGCTCTCCACAGCGCGAACCCGCAGCGGAGGGTTCCTCGCCGCGTTCTCTGTCGTGCATGCGATCGCGGGTGGATGGTTGTCCACCGCCCAGACCTCCCTGGCTCCGTTCTTGCTCAACACCAGGGCGAGGTACCCCGAGCCACACCCCATGTCGAGCGCGCGACGGGGCGTGTACCGCCGGAGGACGGCCGCGAGCCGGCGCGGCGAGTAGCCGAGATCGGGAGGGAAGACGTCCTCTGCGACGCACAACCGAAGTCCGTCGATCTCGATCCCGTACGGCTGTCGGCGGCGGATCGCGTACAACTCGTCATCGCGCCGAGCATGCTCGCTCAGACCCATTCTTCAACTATAAGTTCGAGCCGCGCCGCAACAAGAGAGAAAGCACGACCGCCTGTCCGCGTCACGAGGAGGACCCTCGGAATCGGCGGCGCGCCCAGGGCGGCGCTCAGGACAGGCGGCGAGTCCTTCTGCTCTGCTCCAGCGCGTAAGCGATCCCGCTTTGCAGGGTCCCCTTCGTCACGATGGCCCCGAAATCGACGTCGAGCGCGACCAGCGTCTGCGCGACGTCGCCGCGAACGCCGGTGATCACCGCCTGCGCCCCGAGCAGCCGGAGGGCGCTCGCCGTGCTGATGAGCGAGGCAGCGACGCTTGTGTCGATCGATTTGACGCCGGTGATGTCGAGGATCACGACCTGCGTGTCGTTCGCGTCGACCCCCTGCAGCGCCGTGTGCAGCACCTGCTCCGCGCGCGCCGCGTCCATCGTCCCGATGAGCGGCATGACCATGATGCGATCGGTGATGGGGATGAGCGGCGTGGACAGCTCGGCCAGCCTGTCATTCTGGACCCGGATGATCTCCTCCTGGAGCGACGCCCGGGTCTGCTCGGAGCGCGCGCGCTCGGCGAGCTCGATCTCCAGCCGCTCGCCGGCCACCCGCAGCTCCTCGGTGCGGTGCTGCAAGTGCGCGTAGAGGAGCGCGTTCTCGACGGCGATGGTCGCCTGCGACAGGAGCAGCCCGAGCAGCTCGATCCGCGCCGCGGTGAACGCATTGCTGATGACGTCGTTCTCCAGGTAAAGAACGCCCGTGAGCCGGCCTCGGTGGACCATCGACATGCAGAGGACCGACCGCGGGCGGCTCGCGACGATGTACGGATCGGCCGCGAAGCGCCCGTCCTCGATCGCGTCGACCAGGATCACCGGCTCTCGGGTCCGGGCGACGTACTGCACGACCGAGGCGGCGATGTCGGCGCTGTCCTCGACGGGCATCGTCATCCCCGTGCGGAGCACGTCGGGATCGACGGTCGCGAGCGCCTCGACCACGAGCCGCTCGCCGCGTTCGAGGACGAGCGCGCCCTTGCGCGCCCCCGCGTTCTCCACGGCGATCCGCATCAGCTGCTCCAGCACGTTGTCGAGCTCGACCTCGCCGGCGATCACCTGCGCCGCGCGGATCATCGCCGTCACGTCGAGCACCCCTTTTCGCGCTGTGTTGGCGCTCGAGGAGCTCGTGCTCGACACCGTGAAGGATACCGTCCCGTCCGCGCGGCGCGAGCCCACCGCGGGCTGGAGGGCGAGCTCTGGATACCTGTCCACGAGGGATTGCGCCTTGGCCGTGGCCCCCCAGCGGACGTACCCGTAGCACGCGCTCGTCAGGTAGAACCGCGCCGTCCTGTCCCTGCCCTTCGCGAGGTGGAACTTCGCGTAAAGCTCGCTCGCGAGCGCCTCGTCCCGGGTGAACCCGCTCTGCTGCGCGGCCTCGATCGCCTCCTCGTAACGCGCCATCGAGGTCAGCTCATCGCCGGAGAGGCGCGAGCGCTCGGCGCCGACAAGGAGGTGCTTGTGCCGGTAGTTCTCCGGGCAGCTCTCGGCCCAGCGCGCGAGCTTCGCGTGATGCTCCTCGAGCATCGCCGCGCTCCGCGCCGGCCCCCCCAGGGCGTCCTCGCCCAGGGCGGTCAGCGTCAGGCAGACGTAGAACGACAGCTCCGCCGTGGAGAAATACCCCATGCTGCTCCCGAGGGTCCGCTCGGCCTCCAGCGCCGCCGAGAGCGCGGCGGCGTGCTCCTCGTCCAGGAACAGGAGCTGCAGCTTGACCACGTGATACCAGCAGGCCGCGAACATGGCGCTCGGCGCGCTGAACGTCGCCACGAGCTCCGCTTCGTTGAAGTCGTCGTCGCTCAGCGCGGCCCTGCCCTCGGTGCGCCCCTCGAGGCAGGCGACCATCTGCCGCGCGATCGTGAGAAAGGTCGTGGACAGCGCGTTCTTTGTCCGCGCCATGAGCCCCAGGAAGCGATCGAGCTCCTTTTTGACCGACGCGAGCTCCTCGCCGAGCCCGAGCCGCGCCATGATGATCGCGTTGCACGTGTAGGAGAGATAGGGGAAGTCCGCGGACACCATCCCTGCCTCGAGCCCGCGCCGGAGGAGCTCGATCGTCTCGCTCAGCGGGGAGAAGAAATGGGCGTAGACGCCGAACGTGAAGTGGATCTTGCAGGCCAGCTCGACGTTGTTGAACCGCCGGTCGAGGGCGAGCCCGAGCCGCCCGAACCGCTGCGCCTCGTCGTACCGATCGCGCAGCACGGCCATGTAGAGGCCGTACAGCACGAAGCCGAACGCCGACACCTCCGAGTGACCGTGCCTGAGCGAGAGGTTGACCTGCTTCGCCGTGACGAGCGCCGCGAGCCTCGCGTCGGTGAGGTAGGCCGGCGAGGAGAGGTTCGTCAGCAGCTCCAGGACGGTCAGCGTCTCCTGGTCCTCGAGCTCCGGCGCGTCGACGAGCTCCTCGATCCGCCGGCTCCCCAGGTGGACGGGCACCTCCGCGAGCTCCGCGTCGAGCGCCGCCTGGTACTGCTCCTCGGAGCGAGGCAGCTCGATCCCGAACAGCGCGAGGCCGGCGCGCCCGACGCTCATGCAGTCCGCGACCTTGAACAGGGTGAGATAGAGGATGATCCGCAGGTTATGGACCTGCGCTCGCTCCAGCGTGGAGCTCGCGCGGGACAGCAGGAGATCGAAGAGCGACTCGGCCCGATCGAAATGACCGCACATGTACTCGCACTCGGCGCATGTCACGCAGAGCGCGAACATCAGGTCGCCGTCGCGCTCCCAGGACGCCTCGCCGAGCAGCGATGTCCCGGCCGCGAGGTAGTCGGCGGCCGCCTGGTGGGCGTTCGCCGCCTTCGCCCGCCTCCCCGCGGCCAGGTTCAGCCTGGCGAGCTCGACGCGCTCGCCCGGCTCGGAGATCAGGTCGGCGGCGAGGTTCACCTGGTTGGCGACGGCGAACAGCGCGTCGTCGCGCGGGCTGCTGCCGGCCCTGGCCAGGAGCAGCCTGCCGATCCGTAGGTGCGCGGCCTTCCGGCGCTCGTCGTCGAGCAGCGAGTACGCGGCCTGCTGGACGCGATCGTGCAAGAACCGGTAGGAGACGTTGAAGCGGGTCGAGGGCTCGTCGTCCGCCGCGTCGCTGCGCGCCGGGCCGTGGACGAAGCGGTACTCGCTGTCCGTGGGATGGATGAGCCCGTCCCGCAGGGCCTCCCAGAGGTCGGCGGCCGTGTCCCCGCGCGATCGATCGCAGAGGACCGAGAGCACCTCCAGCTCGAACTCGTGGCCCACGCACGCCGCGAGCATCAGGGCGCGCTGCGTGTCCGGCGCGAGCTCCTGGAGCTTGCCCGCCATGAGCGCCACCACGTTGTCCGTGATCTTCATCGCCTGGATCGGCGCGAGATCCCATGTCCAGGAACGGGAGCGCGCGTCGAAGCGCAGGAGCTCCTCCTGGCGGAGCGCCCGCAGGAACTGGTTCACGAAGAACGGGTTCCCGCGGGTCTTCTCGAAGACGACCTCCGAGAGCGGCGCCGCCTGCTCCACCGCGCAGTCCAGCGCCTCGGCCACGATCTGCGCGACGGCGGGCCGCTCCAGCGGCTCGATCGCGATCGTGTGGACGGCGACGCGCGCGCTCCGCAGCGCGTCGGCGAGGAGGCGCAGCGGGTGGGCCGCGGCGACCTCGCCCTCCCGGGTCGTGCCGATGACCAGGAGATGCGCGGTGCCCGGCCCGGTCATCAGCGTGTGGATCAGGTTGAGCGAGGCCGCGTCCGCCCACTGGAGGTCCTCGAGCGCGAGCACGACGGGGTGCTCCCGCGTCGCGAAGATGCGGAGGAAGTTCTGGAACACCAGGTTGAACCGGTTCTGGGACTCGGTAGGTCCGAGCTCGGTGACGGCCGGCTGGGGACCGATGACGAGCTCGAGCTCGGGGACGAGATC
Source organism: Sorangium sp. So ce1014 (assembly GCF_051521505.1). Taxonomy (NCBI): domain Bacteria; kingdom Pseudomonadati; phylum Myxococcota; order Polyangiales; family Polyangiaceae; genus Sorangium; species Sorangium sp. So ce1014. The sequence continues at coordinate 3,020,479 of NZ_CP150356.1, read as the reverse complement.
GATGAGCACCTGGCCGTTCGGGCCGAGCGCCTCGAGCAGCTTCGCCTTCCAGAGATCGAGGGCGTCGGTGCGCTCTGCCAGGAGATTCCGGACGAGGCTCCGGAGCGCGCTCGCCACGGAGGCATACGGGGTGCTGCGGCCGATCTGCGCGAACGCGCCCGCGATGCAGTACGCGCGGCGGTGCGCGAGCGCCTTGTGGACCTCCTGCACCAGGGCGGATTTCCCGACGCCCGCCTCGCCCGAGACCAGGAGGAGCTCGACCGAGCCCCGGCTCGCGCGGTCGAACGCGGCGAGGAGCGTCGCTGCCTGCTCCTCCCGGCCATAGAGCTTCTGGATGATCCGGAGCTCGCCGACGCGGTCAAGGCGCCCGAGCACGAACGGCTGGATCTGACCGGTCGCCTCCAGCTGGCTCAGGCAGTCTTCCAGATCGGCCTTGAGCCCGGCGCCGCTCTGGTAACGCGCCTCGGCGCTCTTGGCCAGGAGCTTCATCACGATATCGGAGACGATCGGGGGGAGCTGCGCGTTGACCTCCGCCGGCGGCACGGGCCTCCTCGCGATATGGTGGTGCACGAGCTCCATCGCGTCGTTCGCCTGGAACGGGAGCGCGCCGGTGAGCATCTCGTACAGGGTGACGCCGAGCGAGTAGAGATCGCTGCGATGATCGACGACGCGGTTCATCCGCCCTGTCTGCTCGGGCGACATGTACGCGAGCGTCCCCTCCAGCGCGTCCGGCGCCAGCGCGACCTGGTTCTCGCGCGACAGCCGCGTGGCGATGCCGAAGTCGATCAGCTTGACCTGCATCGTCTCGGGGTCGACGAGGATGTTGTGCGGCTTGATGTCCTTGTGAATGACATGGCGCTGGTGAACCGAGTCGATGATGTCAGCGACCGACGCCACGATCCGCAGCGCCGGCGCGAGGCTGAGCCGCTGCGACCGGATCATGTCGCTCAGCGACCGCCCGCCGCTGTCCTCCATGATCAGCGCCAGGCCATTCCCGTGCTTCCCCACCTCGATCACCACGGGGATGCCCGGGACACGAAGGTCCCTCATGACCGCGTGCTCGTGCCGGATCTTGGCCAGCTCTCGCGGGTCTGGGTACTCGCTCTTGAGGAGCTTCACGGCGACAGGCAGCTGATCCGCATTCCGGTGGCCTCGATAAAGAACCGACGTGATTCCTTCGTAGATTTTTTCCGTCGCGGTGTAATCCTGAAGAATTAGCATGTAACGAGCCCCTCTGGGCCATCGTACAGCAGCTGAAGGCTTGAGTTCCACCTGCCCTGTTGAACAGCCCCGTGTGAACTACCGACGGAAAGAGATGTGGAGTCGGGGCCGCGTCGCTTCGCGAGCGCCAGGTCGCGTCCGACTGCGACGGTATGGGCCGTCCATTACGAAACCGGCGACGCGCAGGGCGGATCGCCTTAGGATGCGCGCATGTCCAGCAAGCAACCCGAGCTCCCCCCGGCCCCGCTCGAAGCGCGGGCGGGCCGGGCGAGCCGCGCCCTCGACGCGCTCGAGAGGGCGGGCAACAAGCTCCCCGATCCCGCGCTGCTCTTCGTCGTGCTCGCCGCCGCGGTCGTGATCTTGTCCGCGGCGCTCGCGCCGCTCCAGTTCAGCGAGATCGACCCGAGGACGAAGCAGCCGCTCCAGGTCCAGAGCCAGCTCTCGGGCAAGGCCGTCACCGAGTTCCTCGCGAGCATGGTCCCGACCTTCACGGGCTTCCATCCGCTCGGCGTGGTGCTCGTCGCCTTGCTCGGCGTCGGCATCGCCGAGCACTCGGGGTTCATCAACGCCGGTCTGAAGAAGCTCCTCGCGATCACCCCGAGGGTGCTGCTCACGCCGATGGTGATCGTCGTGGCCATCATCAGCCACACGGCGGCCGACGCGGGCTACGTGCTCGTCATCCCGCTCGCCGCGGTCATCTTCCAGGCCGCTGGCCGGCACCCGCTCGCGGGCATCTCCGCGGCGTTCGCGGGCGTCTCTGGGGGCTTCAGCGCCAACTTCATCCCTTCCAGCCTCGACCCGCTGCTGCAGGGCCTGACCCAGGCCGGCGCCGGCATCCTCGATCCGAAGCGCACCGTCAACCCGCTCTGCAACTGGTTCTTCTGCAGCGCCTCCTGCCTGCTGGTCGTCGGGCTCGGCTGGTTCATCACCGACCGTGTGATCGAGCCGCGCCTCGCCCGCACGCCCGTCGACGCCGCGCCGGAGCAGGAGCCGCGCGTGGCGGAGCTCACGCCGCGCGAGGCGCGCGCGCTCTGGGCGGGGCTCGCGGCGATGGCGCTGTGCGTCGCCCTGCTCGTCGCCGCGAGCGCGCCCGCGTCGTCGCCCCTGCGCGCGCCGGGCGGTCAGCTGACGAGCAGCACGGCGCCGCTCATGACCGCGATCGTGCCGCTCATCTTCCTGTTCTTTCTGATCCCCGGGATCGTCTACGGCTACACGGCGGGCACATTCACGAGCCACCGTGACGTGATCGGCGGGATGAGCAAGACGATGGGCACGATGGCCTATTACCTGGTCATGGCCTTCTTCGCCGCGCAGTTCATCTACCTGTTCAACAAGTCGAACCTTGGCGCGCTCCTGGCGCTCAAGGGCGCTGCGACGCTGCAGGCCATGGCGCTCCCGAGCACGGTGACCATCGTGGGCATCATCCTCCTCACCGCGACGGTGAACCTCCTCATCGGCTCCGCGTCGGCGAAATGGGCGCTGCTCGCGCCGATCTTCGTGCCCATGCTCATGTCGCTCGGCATCTCGCCGGAGCTCACCCAGGCGGCCTATCGCGTCGGCGACTCGACAACGAACATCATCACGCCGCTCATGGTGTATTTCCCCCTGGTGGTGGTGTTCTGCCAGAAGTACGTGAAGGGCACCGGGATTGGCACGCTCATGGCGCTGATGCTGCCTTACTCCGTGACGTTCCTCGTCGTGTGGAGCCTGTTCCTCCTCGCCTACTGGCAGCTCGGGCTCCCGCTCGGGCTGGACGCGCCCTACGTCTACCCCTGATCGCCTGCGCTCCCCGCCGCGGAGCCCGGGCTGCGCCGCGCGCTCGCGGAGGAGAGGGAGCGAGCGACGTCCACCCACCTCTGCGCCCTCGGTGCGCCTCGGCCAGGCCGAGATCTCGACGAACGCGCACCAATTGCGTGCCCCGCGCGACCAATGCGCATGCGATGCGGCCTCAGCCGTGAGATCCTCTAGTGTGCTCGCGTATTTACGCGACGGCGCGCGGCGTGCAAGCGCGGACATTGTGTAGGGCTGAACGGCAAAGCGAGGAGGGTGTTTGTATGAGCTCAATGCATCGCGGTGCGGCATCGAACGCTGTCGTGGTGTCCTCGGCACCCCCCATGACCGGCGGCGGCGCGCCAGGCGCTCAGGGCGCAAGGGGGCGAGTGCCCTCGGACAAGGATGCCGAGCCGCCACCCTCCGTCGCGGGGGCGCTGGCCGCCGCGGCGGTGGCCGGGGGCGCTGAGCGCTCCGAGTCCTGGGGTCTCTGCGGCGCACTGCTCGCCATCGCCACAGGCTGGCTCGCCTGGTCTCTACCGTCACCGAGCGCCCGCGACGTGCTGCTCGTCGCCCTCTGCTTGACCCTCGTCACGCTCGAATACCGCCGGGCCGGAGCGCAGTTCCGGAAGGCGATCGTCGCGGCCGCGGGGAGGCGCGGCCTGCCGGCCGGCGAGGCGGCGCGCGAGGCGGCGCGGCTGGACGCGGCCTTCCGCGCGGCCCGCGCCGCGGATCGGGGCGAGACGGTCGCTGACGCAGAGCGCCGCTGATCCGCGTAGACGATGGCCGTCGTTCAGGCCTCGTCGCGACCCCGGCGAGGCGTGGCCTCGTGGGTCGCCGGCGCCGATTGCGGCTGGCGGATACGCCCTCATTCCATGAGATACTCGGGCCGCGATGACACCGGGGGAGCGCTTGGGGGCGCGCTACACGATCGAGCGGCAGGCGGGGAAGGGCGGCCTCGGCACCGTGTATCGCGCGCGCGACGACGCGAGCGGCACGCCCGTGGCCATCAAGGTCCTCAGGGAGCCGACTGACGAGAAGCGCAGCCGGTTCGCCCGCGAGGCGCGCGCGCTGGCCGGCCTGTCGCACCCGTGTATCGTCCAGTACGTCGCCCACGGGACGACGCCGGACGGCGAGCTCTACCTCGCGATGGAGTGGCTCGAGGGGGAAGACCTCGGGGCGCGGCTCTCCCGGGGCCGGATGGAGCCGATCGCCGCGCTCAGGCTCCTCTTGCGGGTGGCCGAGGGGCTCGCGTTCGCGCACGCGCAGGGCGTCGTCCACCGCGACATCAAGCCCCAGAACCTCTTCCTCCCGGGCGGCGAGATCGAGCGGGCGACCCTCGTCGACTTCGGCCTCGCGCGCCTCGAGGACGCGACGTCCTCGCTGACGCGCACCGGCGCGACGGTGGGCACGCCGTCGTTCATGGCGCCCGAGCAGGTGATCGGCGAAGGCGAGGTCGACGCGCGCGCGGACATCTACTCGCTCGGGTGCGTCCTGTTCGCCTGCCTGACCGGCCGGCCGCCCTTCGCCGCGTCGCATCCGCTCGCCCTGCTGGCCCGGGTGGTCTTCGAGGAGGCCCCGCGCCCGAGCGCGCTGGTGCCCGGGCTGCCGCGGGAGCTCGACGCCTTCGTGGCGCGGCTGCTCGCCAAGCGGCCGGAGGAGCGCCCCGCCGCGCGGGCCGTCCTCGACGAGCTGCGCGCGCTCGCCGAGCGCGTCGCCGAGTCGTCCTCGAGCGCGCCCGCGTCGGTCGCCGGCCTGACGCGCCGCGAGCGGCGCCTCGTCAGCGTGATCCTCGCGTCCGACGCGGCCGGCGGCGGCCGGATCCCCGCGCGCGTCGACTCGTGCGAGATCACCGCCTCGCTCAGCGACGCCCCGCTGCTCACCACGCTCTTCGACACGTCGCAGGCGCTCCGGCAGGTCGCCGCCCGGCACGGCGCGCAGCTCGAGCTGCTCCGGGACGGCTCCCTCGCGACCGTCCTCTCCGGCGCGGGCTCGCCGACGGATCTCGCCGTGAACGCCGCGCGCTGCGCCCTCGCCCTCCGCGACCTCCTGCCCCGCGCGCGCGTGGCGCTCACGACCGGCTGGGACGAGCTCGAGAAGACGCAGCCCATGGGGCAGGTCATCGACCGCGCGAGCGCGCTGCTCGCGGCGAGCTCGGCCGATGCGGTCCCCGTCCTCCTCGACCGGATGACCGCGGATCTCCTGGGCGACCGCTTCGAGGTGGCCCCGGACGGCGTGGGGCTCGCGCTCGTCGGCGAGCTCGAGCCCGCCGACGAGGCGCGCAAGCTGCTCGGCAAGCCGACGCGGTGCGTGGGGCGGGAGCGCGAGCTGCTCCTCCTCCAGGCGACCTTCGACGAGTGCGTGGCCGAGTCCGAGGCCCGCGCGGTGCTTGTCACGGCGGAGGCCGGCGTGGGCAAGTCGCGCCTGCGCCACGAGCTCGTGCGGCGCCTCGGCGCGCGCGGCGAGCCCTTCGAGCTCTGGATCGCGCGCGGCGATCCGATGCGGGTGGGCGCGCCGTTCGGCCTGCTCGGCCAGGGGGTCCGCCGCGCCGCGCGGCTGCTCGACGGCGAGCCGCTCGACGCGCGGCGGCAGAAGCTCGCCGCGCGCGTCGCGGTGAACGTCGCCGAGCCGCTGCGGCGGCAGGTCGCCGAGTTCCTGGGCGAGATGGCGGGCACGCCCTTCCCGGCGGACGACAGCGTGCTGCTCCGGGCGGCGCGGCAGGACGCAAAGCTCATGGGCGACCAGATGCAGGCCGCGTGGGTGGAGCTCGCGCGCGCCGAGTCCCGGGCGCGACCGCTGCTGCTCGTGCTGGAGGACCTGCACTGGGGCGACCGGCCCACGGTCGAGTACGTCGACGCGGCGCTCCGGGTCCTCGAGGGCGAGCGGCTGATGGTGCTGGCGCTCGCGCGCCCCGAGGTGCGCGAGGCCTTCCCGGACCTGTGGAGCAAGCGGGCGCTGACGGATCTGCGGCTGACGGCGCTCTCGCGGAGGACGTGCGAGAAGCTCGTCGGCGAGGCGCTCGGGGGGCTCGACGCCGAGGGCGTCGCGCGGATCGTCGACCGCTCGGGGGGCAACGCGTTCTTCCTGGAGGAGCTCGTGCGCGCCGCGGCGGAGGGCCACGGCGGCGGCGTCCCGGAGACGGTGCTCGCGATGATGCAGTCGCGCCTGGAGGGGCTGGCGCCGGACGCGCGGCGGGTGCTGCGCGCGGGCAGCGTGCTCGGGGGCGCGTTCTGGCGCGGCGCGGCGGGCGCGCTGCTCGGGGCCGAGGCGAGCGAGGCGCACCTCGACGCGTGCCTGGCGGAGCTCGCGCGGAGCGAGCTCATCACGCGCGTGCACGAGTCGACGTTCCAGGGCGAGGTGGAGTACGCCTTCCGGCACGCGCTCGTGCGCGACGCGGCCTACGAGATGCTGACCGAGGAGGACCGGCGGCTCGGCCACCGCCTCGCGGGCGCGTGGCTCGCCGAGGCCGGCGAGACCGACGCCATGGTCCTCGCCACGCACTTCGAGCGCGGCGGCGAGCTCGATCGCGCGGTCGGCTGCTACCGCCGGGCGGCCGAGCAGGCGCTCGGCGGCAACGACTACGCGGCGGCGATCGGGCGCGCCGAGCGCGCGATCGCGTGCGGCGCGGCCGGCGAGGCGCTCGGCGAGATCGAGGCCGTCCAGGCGGAGGCGTACCAGTACCGGGGCGAGAGCGCGGCGGCCGAGCTGCACGCGACGAGGGCGATGTCGGCGCTGCCCGAGGGGGGCGCGCCGTGGTGCCGCGCGGCGTGCGTGGCGCTCTGGGCCTCCCACCTGGTGGGGCGCGAGGACGGCGTCGTCGCGCTCGCCAGGGCGCTGTGCGCGCGGTGGTCGGCGGAGGCGACGACCGGGCCCGAGCTCGTCGCCATGGCGCAGGCGGCCATCGTCCTGCTCTACAAGAAGGGCCGGAGCGAGGAGACGGAGGCGCTGTCGTCGCGCATCGACGCGTCCTTCGCGCGCTTCGAGCACGACCCGACCGTGAGCGCGCCGGTCCTGCGGCTGCGCACGCATTGCGCGATCCTGGCCGGGGACGTCGGCACGGCCCGGGAGCTCGGCGAGGAGTCGATCCGCACCTTCGAGGCGGCGGGCGACGTGCGCGGCGCCTGCGGCGCGCGCGGCAACGCCGGCCACTTCTGCAACGAGCTCGGCGCGTACGCCGACGCCGCGCGCCTGCTCCGCGCCGCGATCGCCGACACGGAGCGGCTCGGCCTGCTGTACATGGTGGCGTTCGCGAAGGAGAACCTCGGCCGAACGCTCAGCTACCTCGGCGAGCTCGACGAGGCGCGCGCCCTGCTGGACGACGCGCTCCGGTCGTTCGTGGCCTCGGGCGATCGGCGCATGGAGGGGGGCACGTACGTCTATCTCGCGGACGTGGCTCGCCTCGCGGGGGATCTCGCTCGCGCCGAGGCGGAGGCGCGCCGCGGCTGCGAGCTCCTGGCGGACGTGCCGCCGCTCATCCCCTGCGCTCTGGGCACGCTCGCGGGCGTGCTGCTCGCCGCGGGGCGCGCCGCCGAGGCGCTCGAAGCCGCGAACCGGGCCGCGGACCTCGCCGCCCCGATCCTCGCCTCGCAGGGCCACCTCGAGGAGGGCGAGTCACAGATCTACCTGGTGCGCGCGGAGGCCCTGGAGGCGTGCGGCGCGCACGGGGAGGCGCGCGCCGCGATCGCCACCGCCCGCGGCCGGCTGCTGGAGCGGGCGGCGCGGATCGCGAACCCCGCGTGGCGGGCGCGATTCCTGGAGAACGTGCCCGATCACGCCCGCACGCTCGCGCTCGCCGGCGCGTGGCTGGGCGAGCGCGACAGCTGACCAGGAAGTCACTTTGGCGGAGGGCGCCGGATGGCAGCTTGTCAACTCGCCGGGGGGCGAGTCGTGCCTCCAGCTGACGTCGTCGAGAATCTCGGAATTTAACGCCAAGGCGCAAAGACGCCAAGACGCAAAAAGGCAGAGAGAGAATGACCGAGGAGGGGATTCTCAAGGTCGTCGTCGACCCTGCGATCGAGGCGCATCGTCCCCTTGGAGGCCCGGGGTTGCTCGAGATCCGTCTTTGCGTTGATTCCCCATCTCCCACGAGACACAAAGTTTCAGTCAAACGGTACAGCGAGCTGCCCAACATGCCACGGGCGGCGGCCGTGCGTGCCGGCGGGACACCGGCGCGCCGTCATGGCATCTCCCTACCATGCACCACAGATTCTGCGGCTCCGCCGATCTTCACAGCGCCATGGTCCTGTGAGCGAGAACGCTCGACACGCGCTGTCGTCCACGCCGACTCCCGCGCTTGCTTCCGAGAGACGCGCCGCGTATCGTCGGCTGTCTGAGAGCCCTCCGCGGCGGTGAAGGCGCGCGGGCCAGTCGAGATCACGCTGTGCAATCGCCCTGGCCTCTCCCGATCATCGCCCTGACGCCGGCCTCCTGCGGGGCCGTGCTGTGGCGCATGCAGGGCGCAGAACGGCTCACGGTCATCGTCAAGGCCACGTTCGCCCTCGTCCACGACCGGAACGCCGAGCTCGCCGCCCCGGCGCCGCTGGTCCGCTCCGACAAGCTCCGCGAGGGGCGCGGCAGCCTGGAGGAGGCATGTGAGACAGCGCCCTACCTGCCGGGCGCAGGGGTCCTCGTGCGTGGACACGCGGCCGCCCCCGCGGGGACGACCGCGACGGCGCTCTCGGTGCGGGTCGCGCTCTTCCGCGAGGATCGCTGGGTCTTCAACAAGGTGCTCCACGTCTACGGCGAATCCACGCGAGAGGCGCCGAGCCCGCGTCCCTTCAGCCTCATGCCGCTCGAGTACGAGCGCGCGTTCGGCGGCCCGCACATCGACGCCAACCCGGTCGGCGTGGGCTCCGGGACGGCGCTGCCGAGCGTCGTGGATCCGGCCCATCCGGTGAGGCCCGCGGGCGTCGGGCCCATCGCGAGGCACTGGGCTCCGAGGAGAGGCCTCCTCGCGCGGGATCAGGCGCCCGACCTCCTGGCGCCGGAGCTCGATGCCAGCTTCGATTTTCGCTATTTCCACGCCGCCCCCGCGGACCAGCAGATCGAGCTCCTCCGCGGCGACGAGTGGATATTTCTTCAGGGGCTGCACCCGCACATGCCGTGGATCCGGTCCAGGCTGCCCTCGGCGCACGGGCTCGCGCGGCTCCATCGGACCGGGCCGGGAGGCGACGACCCGGGGCAGCCGATCGAGCTCGTCGCCGACACGCTGACCCTCGATGCGGATCGCCTGCTCTGCTCGCTCGTCTGGCGGGGGAATGTCGCGCTCCTGCCGGGCGACCTGCCGGCCCGGATGCGGGTGGTCGCGGGCGTCGAGATGCCCGGGCGGCCCCTGCCCTGGTCCTCGACGTCGACGGCGGCGGGCATCGCTCCGCCGCTCGCGCCCGTCGCGATCACGGAGCTGGGGAGCGCGCTCGCCCCCCGGGGGGCGGAGCTCCCGGCGGGGCACTGGAGCGCCGTCACGCAGCAGGTGACGAAGCTGCATTCGCTGCCCCCGTTGCCCTTCTCGCAGCGCCAGGAGCCGCACTGGAGCGCCGTCACGCAGCAGGTGACAAAGCTGCAATCGCCCCCTCCCCTGCCCTTCGTGCAGCGCCAGGAGCCGCACTGGAGCGCCGTCACGCAGCAGGTGGCGCCGCTGCAATCGCCGCCTCCGCTGCCCTTCGTGCCCGCGCCCGAGCCGCCGCCGCGCCCCGAGCCTGCCCCCGGCTCCGTGCCGTTCGCGATGCCCTTCGCCCATTCCGGCCCCGACGCCGCGTCGCCCGAGCCGCCGCCCCGGGTGCAGCCGCCGCTCGCCGGGCTCGACCAGACGCACCCCGTCATCGACCAGCCGCCCTCGCAGGCGCAACCGTCGCTCGCGCCGCCTGGAGAGACCAGCCCTGCAGTGGACGAGCCGCATTCTCCGGAGACCGCGGCGCCAGCGCTTGAGATCCCCGCGCCCGCGAGCGCCACCTCGCCCGCCGAGCCACCTCCGCCCGAGCCACCCCCGCCCGAGCCGCCCCCGCCCGAGCCTCCCGCCCCCGAGCCGCCCCCGCCCGAGCCGGAAGCGCGCGGCCTGCGCGCGGCGGTGCTCGCCCGCCTGAAGAGCGGCCAGCCGCTCGACGACCTCGAGCTCGCCGGCGCCGAGCTCGCCGGCATCGACTGGAGCGGCGCCTCCCTCGAGCGCCTCAACCTCGCCGGCGCGACGCTCGCCCGGTGCGACTTCACCTCCGCGCGCCTCGCCAGGGCCAACCTGAGCGGCGCCGATCTGACCGACGCGCGCCTCACGGCGGCCGACCTGACGCGCGCCGACCTCTCCCGCGCCACGCTGGACCGCACGCAGCTCTCCTCGGCGACCCTCACTTGCGCCGACCTCACCTCGGCCAGAGGCGCGCACACGCGCTTCGAGGGCGCGTCGCTGGACGGCGCCGACCTGCGGCAGGCCCGCCTCACCGACGCCGTCTTCGACCGGGCGAGCCTCGCCGACGTCAACGGAAGCAAGGCCGACCTCTCGCGATCGAGCTTCGCGAACACCAACCTCGCTGGCGCCCTCCTGCGCGCGGCGAAGCTCAAGCAAGCGAGCCTCGCGTGCGCCAACATCGATGGCGCCGATCTGCGCGAAGCGGACCTCGCGGGCGCCAACGTCTATGGAGTCAAGCTCGCAAACGCGAAGTCGAGCGGCGCGATCCTGAGCGCCATCGTCGAGATACCACCGGCGGCAGAGGACATTCACGTTTCTTCACAAGGTTGACGCGCTGACTCATCTACGTCTAGCTCCATAGAACGAGCTCCCTCGGGAACGAAGGCGGAGCATTCACCTCCTCGCACCCTGGAAGAGACACGACCATGAGCGACCTCATCACGTTCTCCTCGAGCATCCTGCAGGGCCCGGCGCGCGTCGTCGGTTTCCGCGGCGTGGAGGCGATCTCGCGCCCGTACAGGGTCGAGATCTTCCTCTCCATCCCGAGCGAGGGCGAGGACGACACGGACTTCGCCGAGATGGTCGGAGCCAAGGCGCGGCTCTCGATCGACCGCCCGGAGGACATCAATCCGCCCTATGTGTTCACCGGCGTGCTCGCCGGCGTCGACCTCGTGCACGAGTTCGGCGGACGCGCCCTGTTGCGGGCGGTCCTCGTGCCGCGGCTCTGGGGGCTCACCCTGTCGAAGCACAGCCGCATCTTCACGAAGAAGAGCGTGCCCGACGTGATCAAGCTCGTGCTCGAGGAGAACGGCCTCACGGGCGGCGATGTCGAGCTCAACCTCGGCAGCTACGAGACCGAGGAGCACATCTGCCAGTACCGCGAGAGCGACTTCGACTTCATCTCGCGCTGGATGGAACGGGAAGGGATCTATTACTATTTCGAGCACACCGACGACGGTGAGAAGCTCATCCTCTGCGACGACAGGAGCTACCCGGCCGAGCCGCTCGGCGCGCCGGTCCGCTACCACCCGCAGACCGGCGAGGACCGGAGCGCCTCGGCCTCGTTCCGCACCTTCTCCTGCCAGCACGGGGCGCTGCCGTCGCGGGTGAAGCTCAAGGACTACGACTATGTCCGGCCGCAGTTCCCCCTCGCGGGCGCGGCGCCGGTGTCCCCGTACGGCACCGGGGAGATCAGCCTCCATGGCGAGCGCTTCTTCAGCGCCGACGCCGGCAAGCGGCTGGCCCAGCTGCGCGCGGAGGAATACCTCGCCCGGGAGGCGGTCTATCAGGCCACCGGCGCGCGGCTCCACCTGCGCTCGGGGACCACGTTCGAGCTCGAGGACCACCCGCGCGCGCGGTTCAACGCGAAGTACCTCGCGGTCGAGCTGCGCCACCACGGCAACCAGTCCGCCGGGCACAGCGACTTCGCGGAGCTCGCCGGGCTCCTGCACGAGGAGGTCTATTTCGTCGAGGTGTCGGCCATCCCGGCGGCGACGCAGTTCCGGGCGGAGTCGCGGACGGCGTGGCCGCGCATCTACGGGTACGAGAACGGCTCGGTCGACGGCTCCGCGTCGAGCGAGTACGCGCAGATCGACGAGCACGGGCGCTACCTGGTCAAGCTCAAGTTCGACGAGGCGAGCCCGCGCGACGGCAGCGGCTCCACGTTCGTGCGCATGATGCAGCCGCACGGCGGCGGCGTCGAAGGGTTCCACTTCCCGCTGCGCCGGGGGACCGAGGTCGTGCTGAGCTTCCTCGGCGGCGACCCGGACCGGCCCGTGATCGCCGGCGTGGTGCCCAACGTGCTCACGCCGAGCCCGGTGACGAGCGGCAACCACACGAAGAACGTCATCCAGACCGGCGGCAGGAACCGCCTGGAGCTGGAGGACCAGGCCGGGGCGCAGCGCATCACGCTCTCGACGCCGTACTCGAACACGTACATGCGCATGGGGTCGCCCAACAAGGGACACGAGCTCATCGGCAAGACCGACGGCAACATCCTGCTCGACAGCGGGGTGAACATGGACTTCCAGGTCGGCGCCAGCTGGACGAGCACCGCGGAGGACGACATCACGACGACCGCCACCTCAGGCGACATCACGACCACCGCGAGCGCTGGCAACATCACGACGACCGCCACGGCGGGCACCCTCACCGAGACGGCCAAGGGCGATGTGACGATCACCTCCGAGTCGGGCAATGTCCACATCAAGTCCCTGGCCGCCGACGTGAACATCTTCTCTCAGTCGGACCTCAACATCGAGACGAAGGGGAACAGGAACGAAAAGACCACGGGCAACGACACGAAGGAGCGGGAAGGCAACTACGTCCTCATCACGAAGGGCAGCGCGAGCTCCGAGGTGCACGGCTTCAGCTCGTCGATGACCATCGGGGCGGGGAGAGACATCAAGCTGGGCGCGTTCCTGTCGGTCGCGGCCGCCGCGTCGACCGATCTCAAGCTGAGCCGCGCCGTCTCGGTCACGGTCGGGCAGGCGTTCGACCTGAAGGCCGGCAGCTTCACGTCGGTCAACGTCTCCAAGTCGCTCGACATCAAGCTGGCGAGCACGACGGAGCTCAAGGCGACGAGCGCGCAGGAGTTCACGGTGGGGAGCAAGCAGTCGTTCTCGCTGAGCAGGAACATGGAAGTCACCGCTGGCCAGAAGGTGTCGTTCAACCTCACCAACTCCGTGGAGTTCAAGCTCGGCGCGTCGGTCTCCGTGAAGAACGGTCCGGAGCTGACCATCCAGGGCCCGAAGTTCACGACGAAGACCGTCGAGCTCAAGAACGGGAGCTTCACCCTGCAGAGCGTCGCGGCCGAGATCAGGAAGCACGGCATCTTCGTGGTCAGCTAGCGACGACGCGCGCCGCGCGCGCGCCGTCACCACGCCAGCGAGACATCGACCTCGACCGCGAAAGGGCGGAAGCGAGGCCCCACCCGCGAACACCGATCCTCCGAGCCCCATGCGTGTCATCAAGCCCCTCCGCCTCTCCGTCCTTCAGCGCGTGCTCACGGTCCGGCGCAACCATCATCTGAGCATCGGGCTCCTCGTGTTCTTCCCGCTCGACGCGCCGGAGGTCCCGCTGCCCGAGGTGTCGATGTGGCAGCGGGTGATGCCCGCGCTCGGCAAGGACGGCCTCCTCGACGAGGGGATGCCCAAGCCGCGGGGCGAGGTCCTCGTCTTCGGCAAGGCGTTCTCGCCCGGCGGGGAGCCTCGGCCGGCGTTCGCCGCGGGCCTGGAGGTCGGCCCGGTCGACAGGCCCCTCGTCGACAAGTCCATCGCGGTCGTCGGCAAGCGGCGGTGGCACCTCGGCGCGCCGACCGAGCCCGAGCCGATCACCGAGATGCCGCTCGCCTGGGAACACGCCTTCGGCGGCGCGGATTACCCGCCGAACCCGAAGGGGATGGGGCTCGCCCCGGTCGAGGAGGAGGGAACCCAGGTGCATCCCCTGCCCCACCTCGAGGACCCGCGACGCCTCCTCATGTCGCCGGGCGACAGGCCGCCCCCCGCCGGCTTCGGGGCGCTCGATCCCACGCTCGCCTCGCGGACGGCCAAGCTCGGCACCTACGGCGGCGAGTGGCTCCAGCACGATTTTCCCGGGTTCGCCCGGGATCTCGACCCCGAGTACTTCCAGGTGGCCCCGGAGGACCAGCGGCTGCCCGACTACTTCGAGGGCGGGGAGGCCATCCGCCTGAAGAACCTGCACCCGGCGCGGCCGCTGCTCGAGACCCACGCTCCGAAGCTCCGCGCCCGGTGCTTCGTGCGGCAGCGGGGCGAGACGGGCGAGACGGTGGCCCACGGCGAGGAGCCCCTCCGGGAGGTCGCGACGCGCCTGGAGACGGTGCTCCTCTTCCCCAACCTCGAGCGCGGCGTCGCGATCTTCCGCGGCGTCGTGCCGGTGGCCGAGGACGACGCCGAGGACGTGCGCGTGCTGATCGCCGGCCTCGAGCGGGCCGACGCGCCGAGGCCCGTCGAGCATTACCGCGCGGCGCTGGAGAGGCGGCTCGACAAGGACAAGGGGCACCTCCACGCGCTGCGCGAGAAGGAGCTGCTCCCGGAGCCCGAGCCCGACGCCCCGTCGTTCCCGGACGAGGTCATCAGCGACATGGACGAGCTCATCCGGCGCGAGGGGGCGATGGAGGAGCGGTCGATCTCGCGGGCGCAGCGCGAGCTCGATCAGGCGCGGCTCACCCTGCTCGTGCTCGGGATGAACCCGGACGAAAAGCTCCCGCGGGAGATCAAGCGCCCGGAGGAGCCGAAACCCGACGAGCTCGCGGACTACGCCGAGCGGATGGACCTGGAAGCCGCGGAGCTCCAGAAGGACGCCGAGGAGCAGCGCAGGGCCACCGAGGAGGAGGTGCGGAAGCTGTGCGCCGAGCAGGGGCTCGACTTCGACGCGGTGATCGCGAAGAGCAAGAGCGACGGGGGCGGCCCGCCGAAGTTCAGCGCCGACGAGGAAATGGCCCGCCTGCGCGAGCTCGCGGAGGCGGGACGCAAGGCGGGCGCCCCGATGGACGACATCGAGGCGAAGCTCGCGGACCCGGCGTTCGCGGCGAGCCTCCGGAACGCCGAGGAGAACGTCCTCCTCGCGTACCGCGCCTTCGCTCACTTCTATCCGCCGGCCGAGCCGGCGCCCGAGGGGAAGAGGTCCGACCTGCGCGCCGAGGTGGAGCGGGCGCTCGCCGCCGGCGAGTCGCTCGCCCGGCGCGACCTGACGGGCGCCGACCTCCACGAGCTCAGCCTCGCGGGCGCCGACCTGCGCGAGGCGCTCCTCGAGGGCGCGGATCTGTCGGCGTGCGACCTCGGCGGGGCCGATCTGACGGGCGCGGTGCTCACGCGCGCGAAGCTCGAGGGCGCGCGGTTCGGGAAGGCCACGCTGCGCGGGGCGAACCTCGGCGAGGCGCGCGCCTCGCGCGCGAGCTTCGACGGGGTCGACCTCCGCAAGGCGGTCCTCCACAAGGCGTGGCTCGAGGAGGCCCGGTTCTCGGGGGCCGACCTCGCCGAGGCCGACTTCCTGGAGGCCCGGGTGCGAGGCGCGGATTTCAGCGGCGCGCAGGGGGACGACGTCCTCTTCTTCCAGCTCGATCTCACGGGCGCGCGCTTCGCCGGCGCGAGCCTGCGCAAGGCGACGTTCTTCCAGTGCACGGGGGCGGGCGCGGATTTCAGCGAGGCCGAGCTCGAGGACGCGGCCTTCGTCGAGTTCAAGGGCGAGGAGGCCTCGTTCCGCAAGGCGAGGGCCACGGCCCTGCGCGTGGTCTCCGCCTCCGCGCTGCCGGGCGCGGACTTCACCGGCGCCGAGCTCGCGCGGGCGAACCTCCGCGGGGTCGACCTGGAGGGCGCGATCTTCGAGGGCGCCACGGCGGACAACGCGGATTTCAGCGAGGCGAACCTCCGGAAGGCGCGCCTCGTGCAGCTCTCGGGCAAGGGCGCGCGGTTCATGCGATCGGACCTGACCGACGCGGATCTGACGGGCGCGAACCTCATGGACGCCATGCTGCAGAAGGCGAAGGTGCCCGGCGCCCGCTTCGAGAACACGAACCTCTTCCGCGCCAACCTGCTCGACGCGAAGGGCGACGCGCGGACCACCTTCTCCGACGCGCACATCAAGAACGTCGTGTTCACGGGGCAGAGCAAGTGACCCGCGACGAGCTGATCGCGAAGGTGGCCGAGGGCGAGGTCATCGCCGGGGAGGACCTGTCGGGGCTCGACCTGTCGGGGCTCGACCTGTCGGGCGTCGTGTTCGAGAAGACGACGTTCCGCGGCGCAAAACTGAAGGACGCGAAGGTCAGCGAGTCGATGTTCAACGGGTGCGACCTCTCGAGCGCCGACCTGTCCGGCGCGCGGGCCCGCCACGCCGTGTGGAGCGGGTGCGCGCTCCTCCACGCGCGCCTCGACGAGAGCGACCTCGTCTCCGCGAGCTTCGCCGAGTGCGACGTGTCGCGGGCCAGCTTCGACCGCGTGAACCTCACGATCGGGAGCATGATCAAGGGGCGCGCCGACGAGACGAGCTTCCGCGAGGCCAACCTGGACCGGTTCTCGCTCGTGGAGACCGAGGCAGCGCGCCTCGCGCTCGACGGGGCGAAGCTCAAGCAGGCCTGCTTCATCAAGGCGGACCTGTCGACCGCGAGCCTGCGCGGCGCGACGATGCACCTCACGGTGCTGGTCGGCGCCCGCCTCCGCGGACAGGATCTGTCGGGCATGGACCTGACCCTGGCGCAGCTCACCGACGCCGACCTCGCCGGGTGCGACCTGCGAGGCGCCCGGCTCGTCCAGGCGAGCTTCAAGGGCGCCGACCTCACCGCGGCGAAGCTCGACGGCGCGGACGCCGAGCGCGGCCTCTTCTTCGGCGCGCGGCTCGCGGGCGTCTCCGCGGCCGGCCTCAAGGCGCGGCAGGCGATCTTCGCGGAGGCCGACCTCGAGGCGGCGAACCTCGCCGGCGCCGACCTCTACCAGGCCATCTTCCACCGGGCGGCCTGCCCGCTGGCGAGCTTCCGCGACGCGGACCTGACCTACGCCGACTTCTCGCACGCGAGCGTCGAGAAGGCGGATTTCTCGCATGCAAAGCTCTTCCGCGCCCGCTTCCACCAGACGCGCGACGCGGGCGCGACCTTCACGAGCCGGTCCGCCGCGCTCGGCGACGACCCGGATCTGCTCGAAGCCGAGCGATGGACGCCCTGAGGGGATCCCCCTCCCGACAGCAGGAGAACGAGACCATGCGAGACAATCTGGCCAGACAACGGGTGGAGACCTTCGCGATCCAGGAGGTCGGTACGGTCCTCGGGGCGGTGGACCGGTCGTTCCAGGTGCGCGTCGGGTCGGGCGATTACGTGGCGAAGCGCGCGGTGAGCTGCCTTGTCGAGCCGGCGCTCGGCGACCGGGTGCTCGTCGCGCTGCACGACGCGGGGTGCCACGTGCTCGCGGTGCTCGACCGCGAGGGCGACGCGCCGACGCGCCTCGTGGCCGAGGGGGACCTGGAGGTGAGCGCCCCGGGCGGGCGCGTCACGATCGCCGCGGGCGAGGGCGTGCGCCTCGTCACGCCGGCCGAGGCCTCGGTGGCCGCGGGCAAGGTCCGCGTCGCCGCGAGCGAGGCGTCGCTCGCCGTCGGGGCGATGACGTATGTGGGCGAGCGGCTTGTCGCGCAGGTGGACCGCGTGAAGACGGTCGCGCGGTCGGTCGAGTCGATCGCGGACCGCTGGGTGCAGCGGCTCGACCGGGCCTACCGGTTCATCGCCGAGTCGGAGCAGGTGCGGACGCAGTACTACGAGGTCACCGCGAAGGCCGCGGTCAACATCAAGGCGCAGGCGACGCTCATCTCGAGCGGCGAGCTGACAAAGATCGACGGTGGGCAGATCCACCTCGGCTGACAGGAGGCACCGATGTTCGCGAACACGCAGATGGGAGGCATGGCCCTGGGCGGGCCGGACGTGTGCCTGACGCCGCCGGCGCACCTGCCGGTGCCCTACCCCAACCTGGCGGCGCAGCCGATGGGGGTGCCGGCGGTCTACAACGTGCTTTTCATGTGCACGCCGGCGCACAACATGATGACGCAGGTGCCGCTGACGAACGGCGACAACGCCGGCCTGGAGACGGGCGTCGTCTCGCACACGGTGATGGGCCCCTCGCGGCACGTCACGGCGGCGTTCACGGTGCTCGTGGGCGGCGCGCCCGCCACTCGGATGACGAGCATCACGATGCAGAACTCCGTCAACGCGCCCGGCGTCAGCCTCGTCCCGAGCCAGGTCAAGGTGCTGCTCCTCGCCCCGTAGCCGCCCATGAAAGAGCACAACCGGCTCCGCATCGAGCGCCTCACGGCCCGCTACGCGCGGCGCATCGAGGCGGCGCGCGCCCCGGCGGAGGTCGATTTTCTGAGCGAATTCGATGATTTACGCGAGCGCGTGCTGCGCCCTCCGATGGAGGAGCTCGCCGCCGAGCTCCGGAAGGCGGGCCACGCGCCGCGCATCGTGATCGACGAGGGGCACGACACGCCGAGCATCGAGCTCGCCCTCGGTCTGCGCGACGCCAAGGCGAGCCGCAACGTTGTCGGCTTCTGCGTCATCCGCTGGACCGGCTACCCGCTCCAGATCCTCGCCTACCTCGAGGTCAACCCCACGCCGTTCGATCTGGAGCGGTTCGCCCGCGCCGCGGACGTCGGGCCCGACCGCGTCGAGCACCTCCTCGTCGAGGCGATCGAGCAGATCATGGTCTGCAACGCGCCCTGAGCGCGGCGGGAGCAGCGGAGTCAGCGGGAAGTCAGCGGGAGACGACATCCGGCAGAGTCGGTGCGCTCGCGCTCCGGCCTGCGCGCGGCGGCGGAGGCGCGGGCGCGGCGCGATCGGCCGCTCGCTCGGCGACATGGGTGGGTTTCGGGGCTATGCTCCGCGGATGAGTACCCGAGAGCTCAGCGCGGAGAATTTCGAGCAGACGGTCGAGTCGAACGATATCGTCCTCGTCGACTGGTGGGCGCCCTGGTGCGGCCCCTGCCGGGTCTTCGGGCCCGTCTTCGAGAAGGCCTCCGAGAAGCACGCAGACATCGTGTTCGGGAAGATCAACACCGACGACCAGAAGGACCTGGCCCAGGCCTTCAACATCCGGTCGATCCCGACGCTGTTCATCTTCCGCGAGAAGGTCCTCCTGTTCGCGGAGGCGGGCTCCTTGCCCGCGTCGGCGCTCGATCAGGTGATCGAGAAGGTGCGCTCGCTCGACATGAACGAGGTGCGCGCGAAGATCGCCGAGGAAGAGGCGAAGAGCGCGGCCGAGGGAGGCCAGGCGGCCGAGGGGCCCTGAGCGACGCGCGGCCGGCGGTCGGGAGGAACGCGGCGCGAACCTCCGGACCGCAGACCCGGGTGTTCACGCCCTCGCCCAAGTCACGGATCTCGTCGGCGGACGACTGGCGCAACGGTAAACCACGCGGCGCGCGAGGCCGTCGGCATCGCGGCGGAGGGCGTCGTCATTCCGAGAGGGGGCCGTCGTCATCTGAGGTGGATGTCGTCGTCATCCGCCTGGGAGCCATCGTCACCGGGGCTGGAGACATCCGCATCGAAGCTGAGGCCCGCCGGCATGCGGCCGGAACCCATCGGCATCCGGCCGACCCCCGTCGGCATCGGGCGGCGAGCCCTCGTCATCCCGCCGGAGACGTCGTCATCGAGGCGGGTACCCGTCGTCATCCGACGGGGGGTTCATCGTCATCCGAGGTGGAGCCTGTCGTCATCCGGCGGAGACCCGTCGGCATCCGCTCGCCGGAATAGGCGCGGCTACCGCTCCCCCCGGTCAGCTGCCGCGTCGCGAACGCGCCCGACGGGGACGGCGCCGGCCGCGCGCACGGCGTGAAGCGGTACTTCTCGGCGGCGAAGCCGTCGTCGGCCGCCTCGCTGTCCCCCGTGTAGGTCGCGCCGCCCGTGCCCGGAGCGCCGATCGCGAAGGTGACGTCCTCAAGGATGACCCGATCCTCGTCCATGTAGGCGGTGCCGATCGACGGCCCTCCCATCCCGCCGCCGCCGTTGCCGCCGCGGCCGATCGTGCAGGACGCCCCTGCTCCGCCCAGGCGCCGTGCCAGCCTTCGGCGCTGGCGCGCGCGGCCTCCCGCTCGCCGCCCTCGCCCGACGACGCGCGGGGTTGCCGAAGGCGGGGGGCACGGGTATGCGTAGCCCGAGCGCTGAAGATGATCCGCGAGCTGAAGATCAAGAACTACAAGTCGATCCTCGACCATACGATCGAGCTCGGGCGGATCAACGTCTTCATCGGGGAGAACGGCTGCGGCAAGACGAACATCCTCGAGGCTGTGGCCATGGCAGGGGCGGCCCTGACCGACAAGCTCAGCGTCGAGGAGCTGTTCAACCGGGGGATGCGGGTCGCCAAGCCGTCGATTATGCGGAGCTCGTTCCCGGGTAATCGAGGGAAGGAGATCGTGATCGAGTGCGGGTTCGATGCTGATCCCTCTGGCGGGCACTTATACCGAAGGCTGCGGATTGTAGCTGAGGAGGGCTCTGCTGGTGAGGTCAAATGGTCTGAGAAGAGGGGTAGCGGAAGGAAAACGGTCAAGCTGGGTTCTGGCCCCGATGCAAAGGAGCGGACGCGAGTTCTGGCTGACGCGATGGAACGCTTTGATCGCTTCGTCGCCGAGAACAAAGATGCCGAGCTGAAGAAGAACCTCGCGGCAGATTTTGCTACCGTGCTTGAGCCGACTGACCTAAAGGATTTTTTCAAAGCCTTATTTTCGGCTGTAGATGAGGTAGGCCGCCACGCTCTGCTCGGTGAGATCCTGGGGGACTTTGCCATCTACAATGCCAGCGCGCTCGCCTTAAGGGGCCTTCAGACGGTAAGCCGTCGGACCCCGCTCGGGATCTATGGCGAGACGCTCGACTACGCGATCTCCACCTTGAAGCCCGACGTATGGGCCGATCTGCTGAAGCGCGCCAAGTGTGTCTCCTGGTTGGAAGACGTCGTGGTGGATCCCACGGATCAACTTAAGTACGAAGGCCATAAACTCGGCAAGAGCCAGTCGATCCTCTACTTTCACGACAAGCACATGCGCCGGAAGAACAACATCTTCTCAGCAGAGAACGTCAACGAGGGCGTTCTCCACGTGCTGTTCCACCTGACGCTGTTGGTAAGCGAGGGCACGCCGCGAGTCCTGGGCATCGACAACATCGACACCGCCCTCAACCCCCAGCTCTGCCGCGACCTCATGAAGCAGCTCGCCGAGCTCGCGGTGAAGCACGACAAGCAGGCCCTGATCACAACCCAGAACCCGTCCACCCTCGACGGCCTCAACCTCAACGACGACGCGCAGCGCCTGTTCGTGGTCTATCGCAACGACGAGGGGCACACCCTCACCAAGCGGATCAAGGCCAAGCCGCAGCCGGATGGCCAGAAGCTCAAGCTCTCGGAGCTGTGGGTGCGCGGGCACCTGGGCGGCATCCCACGGAACTTTTGAGCCGTGCGTGTGGGGCTCATCGCCGAGGGGCGCGGGGATCTGGCCGTTCTGGTCAACATCCTCAAGGGGAAGCTGGGTCTCGACTTCGAGGACATCCAGTTCCTCCGGCCCGAGTACGATCAGGACGAGACCGACGTCCACGATCAGGACGAGGCGCAGCGCGGCGGCTGGGGGCGCGTGAAGCGCGAGTGCGTGGAGCGGAGGCGGATCCGCGAGTTCGTAGGCAACGCCATCGACGAGGAGATCCTTGTCGTGGTCCAGATCGACACGGCCGAGGCCCACGATAAGGGATACGACGTCGAGAAGCCTCGTCGCGACGATCCGGGCTACGCCGAGATCCTGAGGCAACGCGTGGTCGATAAGATCGACGGCTGGCTGGAGGGCGAGAGCGATCTCGTGCGGCACGCCGTCGCCGTCGAGGAGACCGAGGCCTGGGTGCTGACGATCTTCTCGCCGAAGGACAGCACGACGCACGGCAATCCCAAGGCACAGCTTCAGAAGCTGCTGAACAAGACGATGTCCGACAAGGATCGCAGGCGACACTTCCAGCTCAAGGAATATGATCAGGCATACGCCCTGACGAAGCCCTTCCGCAAGCTGCGAGACTTGGAGAAGTTCGTCGAGCGCAACCGAAGCCTGCGGCTGTTCGTGGACTCTCTGGGGGCTGGCCGCTCCCGACCTGGACCTACTGAAAACGGTGGGTGAGCGGACCGGGGGCTCGCTGGGCGCCACGACCGCTGGCACAATGTCGGCCCCCCAAGGAGGACGGCATGATCCTTTACGAGCGGTTCGGATCCAACGTCGAGGCGCACCTCATATATGCCGCCGACCAACCACTCGAGGAGTGGGTTCAGATCCTGACGCGACGCCTGGAGGATGGTTCCTGGACGCCGGCGCGCGCCGCTTGGACCGACGGGCTGACCTTGCTGGTGCAGAGGTCCGAAGCCCGTGGCGGCGCAGGCTAGCCAGAATCTCCGTGTCGAGCAGGCTCGGCATCGCCAGTACGAGGCCCGGCGCGCCTACTTCGTCGAGCATCGAGCCAGCGCCGAATTTGCGCAAGCCTTCGGGTAGGATTTGCCGAGCCGCACTGTCTCGTCGAGCACTTTGGGCAAGCGAAAGGTACGGTGTGGGCGGTGCGCCGAGGCGCAGAGCGGGAGCACGCGTCGAGCGTGCTCCCGCCCTTCACTCGAAGAGGGAGGGCGCAGCCGGCGCGTCGTCGCCGGCCTCACGCCGGTCATGCGCGGCGCCCTGCTTGCGGAACGCGCCGGGCGGCATCCCGTGCTCGCGGTGGAAGGCGCGGTTGAAGGCGGACACCGAGGTGTAGCCCACCGCCTCGGCGATCTCGGTGAGCGGTCGATCGGTCTCGCGCACCCACCTCGCGGCCTCGTGCATGCGTGCCTGGGTCAGGTACGCGAGCGGGGAGAGACCCACCTCGGCCACGAAGCGGCGCGCCAGCGTGGGCCGCGAGGTCCCGAGCTTCGCCGCCAGCGTCGCGACGTCCCAGGGCGCGGCGAGGTCCTCGTGGAGGCGCGAGAGCGCAGCGGCGACGAGCGAATCGCGCAGCGCGCCCAGCCAGCCGGCGCCGCCGGCGGGCTGATCGTCGACCCAGGCGCGGAGGAGCTGCACGAAGAGCACGTCGAGGAGCCGCGACACCACCAGGGATTGGCCGAGATCCGCGCGATCGTGCTCGCGCGTCAGGCCGGCGATGGTCTCGGCGAGATCGGGCCTTCCGCGCGTCTTCTTCGCCGGGATGTGGACCAGCTCGGGCAGCACGCGCAGCGCCGGGTGGCGGGCGCCGGGGACGTCGAACGCGTACACCCCGCAGAGCACCTCCGTCTCCGCGCCCTGGCCGTCGCCGAGGCGCATGCGGTGGTCGACGGTCCCGCGCGCCGCGAGCCACGCCGCGAGCGGCATCCGCCGGCTCCGCGCGTGATCGGCGAGCGCGTGCGCGCTGCCGCGCGGCAGGAGCACCACGTCGCCCGGCCCGAGCGCGACCCGCTGCTCGCCGAGGAAGAGCCAGCACGTGCCGGCCGTGATCAGGTGGAAGACCGCGTCCGCGGACGCATCGACGCAGAGCCCCCACGGCGCCCGCGCCGACGAGTGGCAGTAGATCCGGCCGCGCAGGTGCGTCAGCTCCAGCACCCTTCCCAGCACATCGTGCGCCGCGCCCTCGTTCATTGAACGCCACGGTAGCAGCCTTCTCCCGATCGATCGCGCCGTGAGCGCTTCAGACAAAACATCGAGAGCCGGAGCGATGGCTCGTGGCGGCGACAATCCCCAACTTCTCTCGCATCGAACGGCTCGCGCACCGCAAGGGTGGTGATGCCGTATCGGAGGAGGCGGATCGTGAAGCGTGAACCTTTGGAGCCATCGTTGTCCTGGAAGCCCACCTCGCCGTCGTTCATCCTCGGCGCGCTGGGCAGCGCGTTCATGCTGTTCCTCGCGGTGCGCGGCTTCGCCCAGCCGGTGGCGGCCGCTCAGGGCTTCGGCCTCCCGCTCCTCGACGTCGGAGACGCCGTCTATCTCCACATCAAGGCGGGCCGCGATCTCGGGATCGGCCTCATGTTCGTGGGTCTGCTCGCGCTGCGGATGCGCACGGCGCTCGGCGTCGTCACCCTCGCCTCCAGCGTGATGCCGCTCGTCGACTGCCTGGTGACGAGCACGAGCGGTCGTTGCAGCATCCCCTACGCGCTGATGGTCCACGGCTCCGCGGTCGTCTACTGCGTTGTCGCCGCCGTGGTCATGCTGCGGACGCCGCGCCCCGTGCTGGAGCCGCACGCGGCGCTGGAGCGTTGAGCGGCGCGGATCCAGGCTAGCCGGAGGTCTTGTCGCCGCGGTAGTCGGTGGCCCCCGGGATGGCGGGCAACCAGGGCACGCGGTGCACGGTCCAGAGCTGGAAGGCGGGGGGCGGCAGGTCGCCGGGCCGGTCCATCGTGCCCAGGAAGATGTCGAGC
This sequence comes from Sorangium sp. So ce1014, assembly GCF_051521505.1. NCBI lineage: Bacteria > Pseudomonadati > Myxococcota > Polyangiales > Polyangiaceae > Sorangium > Sorangium sp. So ce1014. The sequence goes on along the minus strand of NZ_CP150356.1, from coordinate 2,996,209 downwards.
TCCCGCGTCCCGTCACGGCGCCAGAACAGCGACGAGCCGCAGGTCGAGCAGAACTGGCGGACGGCGAAGGTGGACGACCGATAGGTCGCGGGTGAGCCGGAGAGCAGATCGAGCTGCTCGTCAGCATAGGTGGCGAACGACGGCATGGGCGAGCCGGTCTGGCGCCGGCACTGGCTGCAATAGCAAACATTGACGCTCGCCGGCGCGCCGCGCGCGCGGTAGCGGATCGCCCCGCACAGGCAGCCGCCGGTGTGGTGAGCCTCGGTCATGGACGTCGCCTCCTTGTCCCTGGATGTCGCGAGCGCCAGCCTGGTCCCTCCGGGCGCGCAGCGCAACCGCCGCACCGCCGCACCGCGGCGTTGCGTCATCGGGAGGCCCGGAGCGGCCGGCAGAGCGCATAACCAAGGACGCAGCCGATGCCGTACAGCGCGAAGTCGCCGGGATCGAATCCGCCGTTCGCGCCGAGCAGGAGCCGCCCCGGGGTGGTGCTGCGCGCGGCCGACAGCCAGGGCAGCTCGCTCAGCTGCAGCAGCTCGATGGCGCACGTCGCGGCGAGGACCGCGAGCGCCAGCCGGTGCGTGCGGGCGGAGATCCACACGAGCTGCGCCGCGGCGATCCACACGACCTCGTAGAGCGCCGCGCCGGCGCCGTTGCGCAGCCAGGCCGGACCGCCGTGGAACCGGGCGATCAGGCCGACGGGGATGACCGCGACGATGAGGAGGGCCAGCGCGACGCGCTTGCGAGCAGCTCCCGGGCTGTGCGCCGTATCCTCCACGGCGCCCAGCATACACCCCTCCAGCCCGGGCCGCGGGGTCGTCGATACGGCACGTCGCGCTCGCCGAGCGCGATACGCCACCTCACGCGCCGCCGCGCGCAGGCCGGAGCGCGAGCGGCGCGGTGCCGGCGAGCAGCCCCGCCGCGAGGGCGAGCACGCCGCCGAAGCCGACGCAGGCGCAGCCGAGCGCGCCCGTCAGGGCGGCGACGCCGCACGCCGAGGCCCAGGAGGCCCCGAGCCGGTTCGACCGGCGCAGCGCGCGCGCGAGCACCACGCCGGCGGCGACCCCGCCCAGAAGGCAGGCAGGGACGCAGATGGAAACGCACCCCTCCGGCGTGCACAGGTGACCGTAAACGCGCGCCGCGTGCGCCGTCGCGAAGGGCACGAGCCCCGCCGCGACCCCCGGGAGCACGCCCCGCCCGAGCTCCCGCCCCCGCCACGACAGCAGCGCCGCGGCGACGAAGAGCGCCGCGCCGAGGATCGCGGTGGTGAGCGGACGGTCGCTCATCAGCGAGGCGACGAGCGCCACGGCGATCGTCGGGGACGCCGCCCAGGCGGCCTGTCGCGCCCTCCCGCGCTCGTACGCACGATAGGCCCTCTCCTTCAGGCCGGCGAGCGCCTCAGGTTCCATAGATCCTCCTCCACGCCTCCCGGAGGCGGGCAAATGCGCGCTCGCGGCGCTTGCGGAACGCCGCGCCCGATACCGATGGATCGCGATCGCCCTCCAGCAGGGTCGCCCTCAGCGTCTCGCGATCCGCCTCGGCCAGCGTGCCGAGCACCTCGCGCGCCGCGTCGTCCAGATCCCGGGCGATCGCCGCGTCCTCCGGCGTGGGCAGGTCGGCCGCGATCGAGGGGATGAGCTCGTCCGGCGCCTCCCTCGACCGGGTCCGCCGCCGCCGCGCCGTGCGGCACTCCCACGCCGCGATGGCGAGCGCCCAGGTGAGCGCGTCCGCTTCAGGGTCGAACGAGCTGGCGCGATCGAACACCTTGAGGAGCGCCTGCTGCGCCGCGTCCTCCGCGTCCGCTTCGCCGCCGCCGAGCATGCGGCGGCAGAACGCGCTGATCGCCGGCCAGAGGGCGGCATAGACAGGCTCGAACGCCGCGCGATCGCCGTCGGCGAGGCGTCTCATCGACGCGTTGAGCAGCGATCGCGCGCGCAGTTCCAACGGGCTGGGTCCTCAGCCGCAGGGGCAGTCCGGACACGGACAATCCGCGCACGGACAGCCGCCGGCGAGCTGCGTGCCAGCATAGGCCATCGACGGGATTGCGAGGACGGCCGCGAACAGGGTCACCTTGAGCCAACGACGCATGGGAGGTCTCCTTTTCTTCTCCGGCCGGCTGTCCTCGCCGGCCTTCCTCGGCTCTAGGCGCGAGCGGGGGCGAGCGTGACACCCGCGCGATCGAAATCCCGGCGACCGAGATCGCGGCGACCGGACCCATGCACGCGCCGGCCGTCGTGGCCGCGTCCCGCCCGGCGTACGAGCGATTGCGCTCGCGCTCCCTGGTTGGCAGATCATTCTGCCGGGCAGGCTCGGCGTGCTAGGGTGCCGTGCCTATGTCCGGCCGCTCGTGGTTCGCTGCCCTCGGCGTGCTCTGCCTCGGGTGCACGCCGTCGCGGCACGACGCCGGCTCGGGCGCCGACCCGGCCGGGAGCGCGGGCATCGCGGTCGCAGAGCCCGAAAGCGGGCGCCCTGCCGGCCCACCGGGCGCCGTCGCGCCGGCCGTCGCTCTCGAGCCGCCGGAGGCTCCGGCGGCCGAGGCCCCGCCCGCGGCGGAGGCGGCGCCGGCGGGTCCCTCCCGCGTGTACTCGAAGAGCCGCGAGGTGTGGATCCGGTCCGCGCCGAGGCCGAAGGCCCAGTGGATCGGCTATCTCTCGATCGGCGGCTCGGTCCGCCTGAAGAGCCCCGAGCCCTTGCGGGGCGCCGGCGATTGCCCGGCGTTCTACGCCGTGGAGCCGCGCGGGTACGTCTGCGTCGACGGCGAGCGCGCCACCCTGGACGCGGCCGATCCCATGCTGAAGACGCTGCTTGCCCACGCCCCGCGGGTCGATCAGCCCTTGCCGTACCTCTACGGCGAGTCGCTCGGGCTCAAGCGCCTCTTGAACGTCGAGGGCATCGACGCGCCGGCGTGGCCCGCGGGGATCCACGATCTGCGGCACATCCAGGTCCGCCCGCGGTCGTCGGTCGCATGGACGAAGGAGGTCGAGGCCGGCGGGGCGACGTGGCTCTGGGCGTCGGATCTGACGTTCGTGCCGAAGGACAAGGTGAAGCCCTATGAGCCGGCCACCTTCGAGGGGGTCCACCTCGGCCCCGACGTGCGGCTCCCCCTCGCGTTCTTTCGCCGCAAGCCGCGCCCCAAGTACCGCCTCACCGAGGACAACCAGCTCGAGAAGACGGACGCCGTGTGGGAGCGCCTCGACCGCGTCGGGCTGACGGGCCAATCGAAGCGGGCCGGCAAGCTGACCTATCTCGAGACCCGCGACGACGGGCGCTGGGTGCTCGAGCGAGATGCGGTGGTCGTCAAGCCGCGGAAGTCGCGGAACCCGTGGGGACGCCGGATCCAGCTCGGCGGCGAGGCGCCCGCTCCCCCGGCCGAGGGGCCGAGGAACACGTGGATCGAGATCGCGGCGCTCGACGGCTGGCTCATCGCGTACGAGGACGACCGGCCCGTCTTCGCGACGCTCATCTCGGCCGGGCGCAACGGCGCTGACGAGCCGGAGAGGTCGGAGAGCCCCGAGCCGTTCGTGCCGCCCTCCACGACGCCGCTCGGCCAGTACCACATCAACCGCAAGTGGGTGACGAAGACGCTCATCACGCCCCACGTCAACGCGGACGACTGGATCGAGGCGGAGGTGCCGTGGAGCCAGCACTTCTTCAGCAAGTATCTCCTGCACGCGGCGTACTGGCACAACAACTGGGGAGACGGGCAGAGCGGCGGGTGCGTGAACCTCTCACCGGTCGACGCGAAGTGGCTCTTCCACTGGACCGATCCCCCCGTGCCGGAGGGGTGGTACGCGGTCCAGGTCACGCGCAAGGACCCGTCGACGCGCCTCGTGATCCACCGCTGACCGCCGCGGCCCGAGCGTGGGTATCGCGCTCGCTCGCGCCTCGCGGGCGCCTCTGCGGGCCGCTACTTCACTGGCGCGCTGGCCGCCTCGTGCTCGGCGGCCATGCGCCGCATGCAGAGCTTGAGGCCGGCGCGGAGGTTGCCCACGGTCGTGACCCCGGAGAGGTCGAGCCCGAGCGCGATCATCGTCTGGGCCACGTTCGACCGGATCCCGGTGATGATCCCCTCCGCGCCGAGGAGCCGGATGGCCTTGATCATCTCGATGAGGTATCCGGCGGTCCGCGTGTCGACCGCATCGACGCCGGTGAGGTCGAGGATCGCGAAGCGAGCGTTCTTGTTCACGATCGCCGAGAGCAGGTTATCCATCACCTCGGAGATCCTCAGGCTGTCCACCACGCCCACCATGGGCAGGGTCAGCACCTTGTCCCAGACCTCGATGATGGGCGTCGAGAGATCGCGGATGACCTTCTGCTGCTTCTCGATGAGATCGATCTTCGCCTGGAGCTCCTGCTCTCGCCGCTTCGCCATGGAGCCGTCCAGGCTGAGGGTGAGCATGCCGTCGGGCTCCCCGTTGCTGTCGCGCACCGGGACGTGCCATGTCTCCCAGGCGGTGCCGTGCCCGTCGTAGACGTTGTACGCGCTCTTCCCCGCGAGCGCCTGCCGGTTGACCTCGAGGGTCTCCGGCACGTTCGCGAAGAGCTCGAGCACGCTCGTCCCGAGGAACTGCCCCGGCTTCACGCCGACGGCCTCCAACCCCTTGCCGTCATGGAACGTGAAGATGCCCTCGCGGTCGTACATGCACACGGTAATCGGCATGTTGTCGAGGATCGCGCGGAGGATCACCTGCGCCTCACGGAGCTTCGCCTCGAGCTCCTCCCTCGTCAGCGCCCCCATCGTGGTCATTTTCTCTTCCCCCACCATGAGAGCTTTCTATCCCGCGCGCGCGCTGGCCGTCGAGCGCTTGTCGACCGTGGCCGGCGAATTTCGTGAACCCACCGGGGGAAACATCGCACAGCGCGCTGAACCCGCCTGCCCTGTTCACACGCGATGTCCGGTGCGGGAATCGACACATGGACTCCCCCGTGCCGGCGCGCCTCCCGCGCCGCAGAGCCGGCGCTGCGCGGCGCGGGTTGACATGGTGTAAGGTACACACTAAGCCTCGTGTAGAAGTACCACGGAGGTCCGGATGTCCGTCGCGTACGAGCACCCACGAGCGGCATTGACGGTGGATTGCGTCGTGTTCGGCCTCGATGAGGAGGATCTGAAGGTCCTGCTCATCCGGCGGGAGCTCGAGCCGTTCCGCGGCAGGTGGGCGCTCCCTGGCGGCTTCGTGCGCGTCGACGAGGCGCTGGACGACGCCGCGCGGCGGGAGCTCGCGGAGGAGACGGGGCTCTCGGGGGTATTCCTGGAGCAGCTCTACACGTTCGGCGCGCTCGGGCGCGACCCGCGCGAGCGCGTCGTCTCGGTGGCGTACTGCGCGCTGGTCAAGCTCGGGGATCACCGGGTCAAGGCGGCGACCGACGCGCGCGAGGCCGCGTGGTTCTCGGTGGACGACACCCCGGGACTCGCCTTCGATCACGAGGAGATCTTCGCGATGGCGCTGGAGAGGCTCAAGGGCAAGGTGCGGTATCGGCCCGTCGGGTTCGAGCTCTTGCCGCCGAAGTTCACGCTGTCGCAGCTCCAGCGGCTCTACGAGAAGATCCTCGATCGCCCGCTCGACAAGCGCAATTTCCGCAAGAAGGCGCTCGGCACCGGGCTGCTCGTGGAGCTCGACGAGGTCGAGCAGGACGTCGCCCACCGCGCCGCGCGGCTCTACCGGTTCGACAGGCGCAAGTACGAGCGGCTGGAGAAGGACGGGTTCAGCTTCGAGATCTGAGGGCGTGCGGTGCTCGTGAAAGGGATCGCCACGCGGCGTCGGCCGGCACGGGGGCGCTCATCGCGGAGCGCCGACCGCGGTCAACGCGGCGCCCCTTCGGTCAGCCCAGGGACACGCGCCATCGAGCGATCGTGGAGCCCGCCGAGCAGCGGCAGCGCGACCATCGCGCCGATCAGCGCGAGGACCATGTCCCACTGCGCGTCCCAGATGTCGCCTTGCGAGCCGAGGAAGGCCTGCCCCACGTCGGACGCGACGAGCAGCGTGACCCACCACTCGAGGAGCTCCCAGAAAGCGGCGATCGCGAGGACCACCGAGAGGATGAGGAAGGTCAGCCAGCCGCCGCGGCGGAGCGGCGTCCGCCGAAGGAGCACCTCGCGGATCGTGAGCGCGGGGAAGAAGCCGAGCGCGATATGGCCGACGCGATCGTAATGGTTGCGACTCAGATCAAAGGCCTCTTTGGCCCAGCTGCCGAGCGGGGTGAGCGCGTAGGTGTAATAGCCGCCGTAGATCAGGATCAGCATGTGGAGGAAGACACCCCAGTAGACGATGTGGGACATCGGGAAGCGCCGGTAGACGCAGATCAGGACGGCGACGCCGGCGAGGCCGGGGCCCACCTCGAGCATCCAGCTCGTGCGTCCGGCCGCGGGGCTCCACACCGTGGCGATACTGATGATCGTGAGGACGGCGAGCAGGAGGAGCGGGAGCTTCACGTGCTCCGCCGTCGTACGGGGCGCGTCGGAGCTCGGCTCGGGCTTCGAGAGATCGGTCGTGGTGGTCATGCGCTCTCCTGGTTGCGGATCATTACCCCTCCCGTCGATCGGTCAGCCTCGCGGCGCCGCGACGCGCCCACGGTACCGTCCCCGCGGCGATCGTGACCAGCGCCGTGACGCCGACGAGGAGGAGCCCCGCAGGCTGGCGGTGGGTGAAGGCAGCCCCTTCAACGCGCGCCCGCGCACGGCGCCCAGGCGCTGCGCCTCGCGCATTCCGCCCCCCCCCAGGGTTGACAAGGTGTACATCGAACACTAAGCTTAGTGTATAGATAACACGAACAGTCGGATGCTCGCCGCGTTCAGGCCCCCAGGGCCGGCGCCGATGGCGGAGCTCTGACGCCGGGAGCGCCGCGCGTGTGGCGCTCAGACGGGCCGATGTCCGGCCGCAGCGCCCCCTCGCCGGGCGCAGAAGGGATGTCCATGTCTCGCGAGGTCGCTTTCTTGACGGACGTGGGAGGAGGTTCGCCGTTCGAGATCGCCGGCGGCACCGTGACCGGGACCGACCACCTCGCGGTGGGGCGGCCCAACCAGGACGCCTACGCCTTCCGGGCCGAGGGCGGCTGTCTTGCCGCGGTGGTCTGCGACGGCTGCGGCAGCGGCGCGCGCAGCGAGGTGGGCGCGGCGCTCGGGGCCCGGCTCGTGACCGAGCAGGTGCTCGGCGCGCTCCGGCGGGGCGCCGACGTCGCGTCGCCGGAGACCTGGGAAGAGGTGCGGCTCGGGACCCTCGCGCCGCTCCGGGCCATGGCCGGCGCCATGGGCGGGAGCCTCGCCGAGGTCGTGTCGACCTACTTCCTCTTCACCGCGGTCGGCCTCGCGATCTCCGGGGACACGGCGTGCGCGTTCTCCCTCGGCGACGGCCTGATCGCCCTCGGCGACGAGCTCCTGCGGCTCGGCCCCTTCCCGAGGAACGAGCCCCCGTACCTCGCGTACGGTCTGCTCGATCGCCCGCCGGGCGGCGAGGCGCCGCGCTTCACCGTGCACCGCGCCTTCCCGTCGAGCGCCCTCCGGACTGCCCTGCTCGGCACCGACGGCGCGCTCGATCTCCTGGAGTCGTCGTCCCGGCAGCTCCCGGGCGGCGGCGGCGAGGTCGGCCCGCTCTCGCGGTTCTGGGAGGACGACCGCACCTTCGGCAACCCGGACGCGGTGAGGAGGCGGCTCGCGCTCATCAACCGCACGGTGACGCGGCCTGTGTGGAAGGAAGAGCGGCTGGAGCGCGAGGGCGGGCTGCTGCGCGACGACACGACCCTGATCGTCGTGCGAAGGGCGCATAGCGCGCGCGCCTGAGGCGCCGCCCTGCGCGGCGTCACGACGGGGAATAGCGCGGGTTCTCGAACGCCCAGAGGAGGCGAAGGTGGACGTGTATCTTGGTTCAAAGCGAGTTCGACTCGACCCCAAGGCCTCGATCGGCAAGGGCGGAGAGGCGGACGTGTTCGACCTCGGCGACGGCCGCGCGCTCAAGGTCTGGAAGACCCCCGATCACCCGGATTACGCCGGGCAGGACGCCGAGCAGCGCGCGGCGCAGGACCGAATCGAGCGCCACCAGGACAAGCTGCGCGCCTTTCCGGGCGCGCTGCCCGGCCAGGTGATCGCGCCCGTCGAGCTCGCGACCGACAAGGCGAGGAAGCGCCTCGTGGGCTACGCCATGCGCCTCGTGCGCGGCGCGGAGCCGCTCCTGCGGTACGGCGAGCCGTCGATGCGCCACCGCGGGCTCTCGTCGGCCGCGGTCTCCGGGGTGCTCGCGGGGCTCCACAGGACCGTCGAGGCGATCCACGGCCGGGGCGTCGAGATCGGCGACTTCAACGATCTCAACGTCCTCGTCGCCGGCGGCGAGGCGTTCGTCATCGACGCCGACAGCTTCCAGTTCGGCCCGTTCCTGTGTCAGGTGTTCACCGAGCGCTTCGTCGATCCGCTGCTCTGCGACCCTTCCCTGCCCCGGCCGATGCTGGGGAGGCCGTATTCGACGGACTCCGACTGGTACGCGTTCGCCGTGATGGCCATGCAGAGCCTGCTCTGCGTGGGGCCCTATGGCGGCGTCTTCCGGCCGCGGTCCGCGTCGGCGCGCGTGCCCGAGTGCGCGAGGCCGCTCCGCCGCATCACCGTGTTCGACCGCGAGGTGCGGTATCCGAAGCCGGCGATCCCCTACCGCGTCCTGCCGGACGACCTCCTGGACGCGCTGTACCGCGTCTTCGTCCAGGACCAGCGCGGCGTGTTCCCGCGCCGGCTGATCGAGGCGCTCGCGTGGACGAGGTGCCCGTCGTGCGGCGTCGAGCACGCGCGCCCTGCCTGCCCGACCTGCGCGGGCGCCGCGCCGGCCGCGGTGAAGGAGTCGACCGTGGTCCACGGCGAGGTGCTCGCGACGCGGATCCTGAGCACGCGCGGGGTGATCCTCGCCGCGTCGGTCGGGCCGGGCGGGCTCTCTTACCTCGTGAACGAGGGCGGGCGTTTCCTGCGGGAGGACGGATCGCTCGTGATGTCCGGCGCGCCTCACCCCGCGATGCGGTTCGCGGTGCACGGGAGGGCGACGCTGATCGGCCGGGGCGGCGAGCTCGTTGTGCTCTCGCCGGACGCGGCGCCCGAGCGGATCCAGGTGGACTGCCTCGGGACGAGGCCCATCTTCGACGTGGGCGAGCGCGCCCGCTACTGGACGCGCGGCGGCCAGCTCCTGCGCAGCGGCAGGCCGGGCGCCGCCGCGCTGTCGGGCGAGGCGGACGCCGTCCCGATGGGCGATGTCCTCGCCGGGCAAACCGTGTTCTGGGTCGGTCCCCGCTTCGGGCTCGGCTTCTACCGCGCCGGGAACGTCTCGATCGCGTTCGTGTTCGACGCCGAGCGGCCGGGCCTCAAGGACACGGTCAAGCTGCCTTTCCCCGGCGGCAAGCTCACCTCGGCCACGTGCGTGTTCGACGCGGGCCCGGGCGCGGCGTCCCGCGCCGGCCGCGGGCGCGCCTGGCTCTTCCTCGCGGCCGAGCAGGCCGGCCGGACGGTGCACCGGTGCCTCGTCGTCGGCGAGGACGGCGCGGTCGAGGCGATGGCCGACGGCGAGGGGGAAGGCGGCTCGTGGCTCGGTGCGCTCACCGGCAAGTGCGCGGCGTCGGGGTTCCTGCTCTCGGCCACCGACAGCGGCGTCGTCCGCGTCGAGGTCCGAGGGGGAGCGCTCGTGGAGACGCGGCAGTTCCCCGGCACCGAGCCGTTCGTCACGCAGGCTTCCCGGCTGCTCGTCGGGCCCGAGGGCCTGTTCGTCGTCGACGCGCAGTCGATCACCTTGCTTCGCATCGCGTGAATCCATGGCTGAGCTGATCGGCCCGCGCTCGCGGGCCGCCTGAGAGGAGAGAGAGAGATCATGAAAACGACCGAGCTCCCGCTGCCCACCTTCTACGATCCGAGGAACGCCGAGCGGTGGGGCTACCACCCCGACGAGACGGCGCTCCACGGCGCCGCCACCGCGTGGCGGAAGGCGCACGGCATGAAGCCGTCGGCCGCGGACGCGCAGAACATCCACCTCCTGCTCATCGATGTTCAGAAGGACTTCTGCTTCCCGCAGGGCTCGCTGTACGTCGCCGGCAGGAGCGGCACGGGCGCGGTCGACGACAGCCGCCGCATCGCCGAGTTCATCTACAGGAACCTCGCGTCCATCACGAACATGACGGTCACCATGGACACCCATTTTGCTTACCAGATCTTCTTCCCGTCGTTCTGGGTGGATCGCGAGGACCGGCCGCTCAGCGCGTACCGCGAGATCACCACGGCGCAGATCGACGCGGGGGAGGTGCGGCCGAACCCGGCCGTGGCGAAGTGGCTCTGCGGCGGCAACTATCCGTGGCTGATGAAGCAGGTCCGGTACTACTGCGAGGAGCTCGAGAAGGCGGGCAAATACAGGCTCTACCTGTGGCCGCCGCACTGCATCCTCGGGAGCGACGGCCACGCGCTCGCGGGGGTCGTGCACGAGGCGCGGATGTTCCACGCGTTCGCGCGCGGGGTGCAGTCGTGGGTCGAGGTCAAGGGCGGCAACCCGCTCACCGAGAACTACTCGGTGATGCAGCCCGAGGTGCTGACGCGCCACGACGGCCAGCCGCTGGCGCAGCGGAGCACGCTCTTCCTGAAGACGCTGCTCCACGCGGACGCGGTGATCATCGCCGGCCAGGCCTCGAGCCACTGCGTGCGCAGCTCGATCGAGGACATCTTGACCGAGGTCGCGCTGACCGACCGCGCGCTCGCGAAGAAGATCTACGTGATGACCGACTGCATGTCGCCGGTCACCGTGCCCGACGGCAAGGGGGGATTCGTGGCCGACTTCACCGCCGAGGCGGACAAGGCCCTGAGCCGGTTCGCCGCCGCCGGCATGAACCTCGTGAAGAGCACCGACCCGGTCGCGCGCTGGCTCGTCTAGCGCCGCGCGGCCTGGCCGGCCGCCCCGGCTTCGCGCGCTGGAACGCATGACCCTGGAGGATCCGATACCATGAGCAAGGACAACGGGAAGACGATGAATGGCGGCGGCTCGCTCGACATCGAGCAGCTGTTCGAGGCCGCGCGGGACGAGGGAGCGCTCTCGCCCGAGGCGATGCAGGCGCTGCACATCACCGACCTGGGCGCCCAGATCCAGGCCGGCTTCGGCGTGCAGGTGGACGACGTCGCGTCGTCGGAGGTGGTGCTGGTCACGGTGATGCCCGACGACTCGGGTTCCATCAAGTTCGCCGGCAACGCCCGGGCGGTGCGCGACGGGCACAACCTCGTTGTGGGCGCCCTGGCCGACTCCAAGCAGCGCGACTCCATCCTGGCGCACAACCGCTACCTGAACGGAGAGGTGCTGTATCCGTATTGCCCGATCGCCCAGGCGTTGAAGATGGATACGAAGAACTACGACCCCATGCTCGGCACGCCGCTCTACGACCAGACGGTGGTGCTCCTCGGAACGGTGATCGCGAAGGCGCAGGAGTTCGCGCTGAGCGGCGTCCCGGCGCGCACCGTCACGCTGATCATCTCGGACGGCGCCGACGCGGGCTCGACGTGGGCCAAGGCCAAGGACGTGTGCGCGCTCGTCCGCGACATGCGCCGGGCCGAGGCCCACATCGTGGCGGCGATCGGCATCGACGACGGGAACACCGACTTCCGCGCCGTCTTCCGCGACATGGGCATCGAGGACCGCTGGATCCTGACGCCGAAGAGCGACGCGGCCGACATCCGCAAGGCGTTCGCGCTGTTCTCCCAGTCGGCGGTGCGCGCCAGCCAGGGCGGCGCGTCGTTCTCCAAGGCGGCCGCCGGCGGCTTCGGAGGATGACTCCCCCTCCCCTTGCTGTCCGCGGTGACGCCTGGTAGCCGTGCTCGCCCTGCGGCCCTCCGCGCGCCTCCCCTCCTCGCGGCGGCGCCGGAGCGCTCCGGGCTCCGATCCGAGGTGGTCTCCGATGACGGTCGTGCGGTGGAAAGCAGTGGAGCGGCGCGTGACCCAGCACTCGCCGTGGCGGCGGATCGAGGATGTCACCTTCGAGCTCCCGGACGGGCAGATCCGCACGTTCTCGCTGAAGAAGGAGGGGCGCGTCGTCTGCGTCCTCGCCCTCTCCCGCGAGAAGCGGGTGATCCTGGCGCGCCAGTACAGGCCCGGGCCCGACAGGATCCTCGACGAGCTCCCCGGCGGCGGCGTCGAGCCGGGCGAGACCCCGGAGGACGCGGCGGCGCGCGAGCTGCTCGAGGAGACGGGGTATGTCGCCGGACGGCTCCTGCCGCTCGGACGCCCGCTCGAGTGCGCCTACTCGACCATCGAACGACACGCGTTCCTGGCCGTGGAGTGCGTGCGTCAGGGGGAGCAGGCGCTCGATGAGACCGAGTTCATCGACGTGATCGAGAAGCCGATCGAGGACTTCGTCGCGCAGCTCAGGGAGGGCGCCTGCACCGACCCGGAGGTCGGGTGGATGGGGCTTTACGAGCTGGGCTGCCTGAGAGCGCACCGCTGATCCGCGCCGCGCGCCCGACCTCGGCGAGCCCGCCTCTCGCCTCGGCGTTGCGAGCGCGTTGCGAGCCCCGCCGGCCGCCGGCTGGGCTATGCTGGAGGTCATGCGCAGGCACGAACACGTCCTCCTGGCGCCCGGCGCAGACGCGTCGGGTCGCACGCTCCAGGCGCCGTCGAGCGGCAGGGCCCGTCCGCACGTCGACGACCGGCTGGCCCCGCCCGAGACGCGGGTGGAGTACCTCGACGGCGCCGAGCTCTTCGCCGCCCCGGCCGATGCGCCGCACGCCACGCAGCATTTCGATCTGACCTACGTCCTCGGCGCCCACGTCGCCGCGGGCTACCGGGGCGCCGTCGACATGCTCACCCGGGCCGACTACGGCAGCGATTATGCGCCCGACGCCAGCGTCTTCTCGCAGAAGCCCGATCGCGGAGGCCACCGGCGGCTGGAGGAGCTGGCCTTCGAGGTCAGCGACAAGCAGGCCCTCGCCGTTCCGACCAGCAAGGCGCGCCGGCTGATCGATCGGGGCGTGCGGCGGGTGTTCTGCATCCTGGTGAAGCAGCGCCGGGTGCTGGAATGGTCGCGCGAGACCGACGGCTGGCAGCCGCTCGCGAAGGATGCGGTCATCGAGGACCGATGCCTCGTGCTCCCGCTGCCGATCCAGGCGCTGCTCGACGCCACCTCCTCGGACGACGCCGTCGCCCGCGCGCTGCTCGAGAAGCGCGTGCCCGCGCTCGAGGCGGCGCTCGCAGAAGGCGAGGCGCGCGGCGCGGCGCTCGGCGCGGCGCTCGGCGAGGCGCTTGGCGAGGCGCGCGGCGAGGCGCGCGGCGTAGCGCTCGGCGAGGCGCGCGGCGCGGCGCTCGGCGAGGCGCTCGGCGAGGCGCGCGGCGCGCTGCTCGGCGAGGTCAGGATGGCGCAGGAGGCGATCGCCACGGTGCTGCAAGCGCGCGGGGTCGTGGTGCCGGCCAAGGTGGCTCGCACGATCGCCGGCTGCGACGATCCGACCCAGCTGCGGCGATGGCTCAAGCGCGCGGCCACCGCGGCCACGGCGGCCGAGGTCGTCGCGGGCTCCCGGCGCAAGCGTTGACGGTCGCCGTCAGTCGCTCCCCCCGCTGCGGCGCACGTGCTTCTTCTCGCTCGTGCGCCGCTTCTCGTCGAGCCGCCTCCTCTTCGACGCCCGCGTCGGCCGCGTCGGCCTCCGCAGCACCGGCACCACGAGCGCGCGAAGGATCAGCGCGCGCAGCTTCTCGCGCGCATCGTCCAGGTTGCGCTGCTGATCACGCGTGAGCTGACTTACTATGAGCAGGCGCCCCTCGGCGTCGAGCCGGCCATGCGCCAGCGCGTGCAGCCGCGTCTTGGCGCCCTCGTCGAGCTCCGGCCACGCGGCGAAGTCGAACCGCAGCTCGACCTTGGAGGCGACCTTGTTGACGTTCTGGCCGCCGGGCCCCGACGCGCGCACGGCGCTCCAGCTGAGGAGCGCGGCCGGGGCGGTCAGCGCATCGTGGATGACGAGGGGGTGGGACACGGCGGCTCGCTCTGCTCTGCGGCGGGCACGAGCGCCGCGCGGAGCGCCTGACCCCTAGCACGCCGGGGCGGCGGCGCCGTCGCTCCGGACGCGGCGGAGGATGAGCTCCTCCAGCCATCGCTCGAACGCCTTGCCCTCGCGCTCGTCGGGGTCGTCGCGGATCACCTCGACGCCCTTCTCGGCGCGGCCGCCGCTGCGCTCGATCAGGGTCTCGACGAGCGAGGTCCACGTGTACGTCTGGATCGCCCCGCCGAGGATCTCCATCACCAGCAGGTCGGCGAGGGTCGAGGCGCGGTTCCACGTCTGCACCTCGAACCGGACCGCCCCGTCGCCTCCGGGCGTGGGCTCGGCCAGGAAGCGCACGGCGCCGGCGAGCGGGTGGCCCTCGAGGGTGGCGAGGGTGATCGTGCGGGCCGAGACCTCCTCGACGCGCACCTGGACGTGCCCGCGCAGCGGCAGGGCCATCGTGAGCGTCGCGCCCGGCGCGATGCGCGTCGGGCTCTCGGGCTCGGCCCCGACGACGACCGTCTTGCGGGGGGTCAGCTCCGGGAGCTCGTCGCGCACGAGCGCGATGAGCCCCTCGGCGTCGAAGCGCGCCCCGCGGATCTCGGCGCTGTAGATCTTGCGGTGCATCGGGCCGAGCCCCTCGGACGGGAGCTGCTCGGGCAGCGAGTCGCCGAGCTTGGCCAGGCTCTCGTCGAGGGGTGTCGCCTTGACGCCGAGCACGTCGAGGGCGTTCTCGCGCCCCTCGGGGATGACGTTGCCCTCGGTCACCATCGTGATCTGGTCGGCGTTGACGGGCGTCTCGATGCCGAATTTCGCCGCGAGCTTCGCCCCGGTCGACTCGATCCACGCCGGCAGCGGGAGCCGGGCCGGGTGCCGGTCGGTCATGGCCTCGAAGCGGTCGAGCACCTTGTTCATCGAGGTCACCTCCGGGCCCGCCAGGTCGAGCTCGCGCCCTGCGAGGTCGGCGCGCTCGACCGCGGCGGCGAGCGCCTCGCCGCAGTCCTCGCACCAGATCGGCTGGAACGGATCGTCGCCCTTCCCGACGAGCGGCACGACCGGCAGCGTGCGCATCATCTTGAGCAGGAGCGAGACCTGGTCGTCGCCCGGGCCGAAGACATTGCCGGGGCGGACGATGATCCACTCGCGCGAGAACGTGCGGCAGATCTCCTCGCCTTGCTTCTTCGAGCGATGGTAGTCCGACTCGCCGCGATCGGCGCCGAGCGACGAGACGTAGACGAGGCGCTGGACGCGTGCCCGCTCGGCCTCGGCGACGAGGTTGCGTGTGCCCTCGACGTTGACGCTCTCGAACGTGACCTCCGGCGGCCGCTCGGCGACGACGGCCGCCAGGTGGATCACCGCGTCGCACCCCTCGGCGGCGCCGTGCACCGACGCGGCGTCGCCGATGTTGCCGTCGAACGCCTCGACATCGCCCTCGAACGACCTGCGATCGTCGCTCGCGTGGCGCGACAGGAGCCGGACGCTGTGCCCTCTCCGCAGGAGTCGCCGCACCACCTCCGGGCCCACCACCCCTGTGCCGCCGGTCACAAGAACCTTCATTCCCCGTTCTCCTTTGCATCCATCGGATGGCCAACGAAAGGCGGCGGCCGTGCCAGGCCCGGCCCGCAGCGTGCCCGGGGCTCTCAGGTCCGGCCGCCGCCCTTGCGCGCGCCGCTCAGGACGCCTTGCGCCGCGCCGACTCCCACCCGCGCCGCACGGTGCCCTTCGCCTCGTCCCACGTGCGACCGCTCTTGAGATCGGTCCACTCCTCCCTGAGCTTGCTCTCGACCCGATCGTCCCAGTCGCGGTGCTCGCTGTACTGGCCCGCCGCGCCCCAGCCGTAGCGCAGCCCCGGCTCGACCTCGTCCCAGTCGCTGTTCGGCACGTGGCGCGGCGGGATCGGCTGCTTGCCGAGCGCCTGCTTCACCGTGTCGTCGACGTCCTGGTCGAGCTCCTGCCCCTTGTTGTTGGTGAAGTCCGCCTTGGTCTGCTCCCAGTCGCGGCGCAGCGCTTCCTTCACGCGCTCCCAGCCGGACGTCCTCTGCTCATCCCACCACCTCGGATTGCTTGCCTGCGTCATGGATACCTCCTCCGTTGTGCTGAAAAGGACCCGGCGCGAAGGCCGGGCCCGGTGCGTGGGAGGCGGCCGTTACACGAACGGTGCCGCCGCGAGCGGGCACCTGGAATCATTTGTGAATACGGTGATTTACAGAGTTCGTCGGGCCGCGGCCTGCCCATCACCTCGCCTCCGGAGGAGGCTCGCCCGCGGCAGGCAGCCACGGATGAGACAAGCTGCCTCAGCTCATCCCGGGGGCGCTCCATGCAACGCCCGGCGCCGGGCGCGACGCGCCAGGATCACCCTGCCGGGCGCGCGCCCTCGTCCCACGCCGGCAGCGCGCAGCGGAACGTCGCCCCCTCGCCGGGGCCGCGCTCGGCCCACAGCCGGCCGCCGTGCGCCTCGACGATCGAGCGGCTGATCGCGAGGCCCACGCCGAGCCCGCGGGCCTTCGTCGTGACGAACGGCTCGAAGATCCGCTCGAGATCCTCGGGCGGGACCCCCTCGCCGGAGTCCGCCACCGAGAGCTCGACGCGGCCTGCGCCGCCCACCTGCGTCCGGACCACCACGCGGCGCACCTCGGGCGGACCGCTGGAGACCGCATCGAACGCGTTGACGAGCAGGTTGCAGAGCACCTGCTGCAGCTCGGCGCCGTCGCCCCGGACGCGCGGCAAGCCCGGCGCGAGCTCGATCCGCAGGGTCGCGCCCGCGCGGAGGGCGGCGCCGGCCAGGAGCCGGCGCGCCTCGCGGACGAGCTCGTTCAGGTCCAGCGCGGCCGCGCTGAGCTCGCCCTTGCGGAGCCTCGCGCGCATCCGCTGGATGACCTTCGCGGCGCGGTGGTCGTCCGCCACCATGTCGTCGAGCGCGGCGCGCACCTCGGCGACATCGGGCGGGGTCCGCGCGAGCAGCCGCTGCGCCGCCTGCGCGTTGCTCAGGATCGCGGCGAGCGGCTGGTTCAGCTCGTGCGCGATCGAGACCGCCAGCTCGCTCATCGCCGACACCCGGTTCAGGCACGCGAGCTCCTCCTGCGCCCGCTGCGCCTCGCTCTCGGCGGCCCGGCTCAGCTCGATCTTGCGCTCGAGGCGCCGGATCTCCGCGCGCAGCGCCTCCGTCCGCCGCGCCACCTCGAGCTCCAGCGAGGCCCGGGCGCGCGCGAGCTCCTCGTGCATCTCCGAGAACGCCCTCGTCGCCGCGCGCGCGGCGAGCTGCGCCCGCACGCGGGCCACGAGCTCCTCGCGGACGAACGGCCGGGTCACGCAATCGACCGCGCCGAGCTCGATCCCCCGCGCCCGGCCCGCCGAGTCGGCGAGCACGGTCATGAACAGGACCGGGATCTCGTGCGTCGCCGGGTCCTCCTTGAGGCGGCGGCAGATCTCGAAGCCGGAGAGGCCCGGCATCGCGGCGTCGAGCAGGACCAGATCGGGCTCCTCGCACCGGACCTGCTCCAGCGCCGCCTCCCCATCGCCGGCCTCCGCGAGGTCGAACGGCTGACCCGCGAGGGCCGCCGAGAGCAGCGCGCGGCTGCCGGGATCGCCGTCCACCAGCAGGACGAGCGGCGGGCGGGCGCGCGCCAGCCGGGAGCCCGAGGCCAGCGGGTCGGCGCGCGGTTCCAGCGCCTCGCCGCCTCGGACACCCTCAGCGACCTGAGCGCGGGATCGAGGCGCTGCCATGACGGAAACTCTGTGACACGCACCCCCTGCGGTCCGCCATGGGACCTTGGTCTCAGGGCGCGCCCCTGGCCTCGTCCCAGACCGGCAGGGCGCAGCGGAACGTCGCCCCCTCGCCGGCGCCGCGCTCGGCCCACAGCCGGCCGCCGTGCGCCTCGACGATCGAGCGGCTGATGGCGAGGCCCACGCCGAGCCCCTGGGCCTTCGACGTGAAGAACGGCTCGAAGATCCGCTCGAGATCCGCCGGGAGGACGCCCTCGCCGGAATCTGCCACCGAGAGCTCGACGCCGCCGCCGTCGGCCGGGCGGGCCCGCACCACCACGAGGCGCGCCTCGGGCGGGCGGCGCGAGACCGCGTCGAGCGCGTTGACGAGGAGGTTGAGGAGCACCTGCTGGAGCTGGATGCCGTCGCCCCGGACGCGCGGCAGGCCCGGCGCGAGCTCGATCCGCAGGGTCGCGCCCGCGAGGAGCGCGGCGCTGGCCACGAGCCGCGCCACCTCGCGGACGACCTCGCCGAGGTCCAGCGCGACCGCGGTGAGCTCGCCCTTGCGGAGCATCGCGCGCATCCGCTCGATGACCTTCGCGGCGCGGCGGTCGTCCGCCACGATGTCGTCGAGCGCGGCGCGCGCCTCGGCGACGTCCGGCGGGGTCCGCGCGAGCAGCCGCTGCGCCGCCTGCGCGTTGCTCAGGATCGCCGCGAGCGGCTGGTTCAGCTCGTGCGCGATCGAGGCCGCCAGCTCGCTCATCGCCGACACCCGGTTCAGGTGCGCGAGCTCGTCCTGGGCCTTCTGCACCTTGAGCTCGGCGGCGCGGCTCAGCTCGATCTCGCGCGCGAGGCGCTGGTTGGCCGCGCGCAGCTCCTCCGTCCGCCGCGCCACCTCGACCTCCAGCGAGGCGCGGGCGCGCGCGAGCTCGTCGTTCTTCTCGGAGAGCGCCCTCGCGGCGGCGTGGACCGCGAGCTGCGTCCGCACGCGGGCCACGAGCTCCTCGCGGACGAACGGTTTGCTCACGTAATCGACCGCGCCGAGCTCGAGCCCGCGCACGCGGCTCGCCGTGTCGGCGAGCACGGTCATGAACAGGACGGGGACCGCGCGCGTCGCCGGGTCCTCCTTCAGGCGGCGGCAGACCTCGAAGCCGGAGAGGCCCGGCATCACGGCGTCGAGCAGGACGAGGTCGGGCACCTCGCGCCGGACCTGCCGGAGCGCCATCTCCCCGTCGATCGCCACCGCGAGGGTGACGGGCTGGCCCGCGAGGGCCTCCGAGAGCAGCTTGAGGCTGCCGGGATCGTCGTCCACCAGCAAGACGAGCGGGGGGCGGTCCGGCGCCATGGCGGACCAGATGCCAGCGCGCCGACGGGTGCGTCAAGCGCTTCGCTGCCACGACGTCTGCCCGCGGGTTGACGCCCTCACCGGGTTGGGCGTGGAATGCGGTCGCTGCCATGCTCGCGACCTCGCCCACGGTGTTCGTTGTGGACGACGACCCCTCGGTGCTGCGCGCCCTCGAGCGGCTCCTGCGCGCGGCGGGGTACGCGGTGGAAGCGCACGCCGCGCCCGGCGCGTTCCTGGAGCGCGCGCCCTCGGAGCGGCCGGGCTGCGTGGTGGTCGACCTGCGCATGCCCGGCCTGGGCGGGCTCGATCTGCAGGAGGAGCTCTCGCGCCGGGGGTGCCCCCTGCCGATCGTGTTCCTGACCGGCCACGGCGACGTGTCGAGCTCGGTGCGGGCGATGAAGGCGGGCGCGATCGACTTCCTCACGAAGCCCTGCGACGACGAGGAGCTGCTCGCGGCGGTGGAGCGCGCCATCGCGCGCGACGCAGCGGCGCGCGCCACCCGGGGCGAGCAAGAGGCGCTGCGGACGCGCTTCGAGGCGCTCACCCCGCGCGAGCGCGAGGTGTGCCTGCGGGTCGCGCAGGGGCTCCTGAACAAGCAGATCGCCGACGAGCTCGGCGCGGCGGAGAAGACGATCAAGGTGCACCGCGGCCGGGTGATGGAGAAGCTCGGCGTCGAGTCGGTGGCGGAGCTCGTGCGGCTCGTGGATCGGCTCCAGGGGCCCTGAGCTGCGGCGCGCGAGCCGCCATGGGACGAAGGTCTCATGGTGAGGCGTCGCCCCCCGGACGGCGAGGCGGCGCCGCCCATGGGACCTTGGTCTTACGGCATCCTGTCGTCTGCCTGCGACGACCCTCATGGGACCAAGGTCCCATGGCGAGGGCCAAGCTTCCGGGATTAACTCCGGCGGACTTCGCGGCGGTGCGCGGAGGCATCGACTCTCATCGACTCTCATCCAGGGATCGAGCCCTTGAGCGGACGGCCGCCCTGGACCTGCGCTCAGCCCGGGCCGCGGCGCGCCGCACCGCGCGACGTCCATCTCCCCAGCTTTCACGGAAGCGCGCTCCGGCGCGCCCAATCATCACAATTCGAATCCAAGGAGGCGAATCCATGACAAGCAATATCACGCCGATCATCAACACCGTAGAGGGCCCGGTCCAGGGGGTCGTCGAGAGCGAGATCCTCGTGTTCAAGGGGATCCCCTACGCCCGTCCGCCCGTCGGCGACCTGCGCTGGAAGGAGCCGCAGCCCGTCGAGCCCTGGAAGGAGACCCGGGTCGCCGACACCTTCGGCAAGGCCTGCCTTCAGCCCACCTATCCCTCGATGGATGGCTCGGGCGACGTGGGGCCGCAGAGCGAGGACTGCCTGTACCTGAACGTCTGGACGAGCGGCGTGGAGCCCGGCGCGCGCAAGCCCGTGATGGTGTGGATCCATGGCGGCGCCTTCAAGATCGGCATCGGCAGCGACAAGCTCTTCGGCGGGGGGCCGCTGGCCAGGAAGGGCGCGGTGGTGGTGACCCTCAACTACCGCGTGGGCCTCCTCGGGTTCTTCGCCCATCCCGGGCTCGACAGGGAGCTCGGGCCGGCCAACTTCGGCCTGCTCGATCAGATCGCCGCGCTGGAGTGGGTGCAGCGCAATATCGCGGCGTTCGGCGGCGACCCTGGCAACGTCACGATCTTCGGCCAGTCGGCGGGGGCCGAGAGCGTCCTCGCCCTCTTCGCCTCCCCGCTCTCGCGGGACAGGACGCCGGCCCTGTTCCACAAGGGCATCGCGCAGAGCCCCTATGCGATCCCGGAGCAGACCCGGCTCAAGGCGTCCGAGCTCGGCGTCAAGGTGGCGTCGGCGCTGTTCAAGCTCAACGGCGCGCAGGCCACGGCCGAGGAGCTGCGGGCGGTGCCGGCGGAGAAGTTCACCGCGATGTTCATGCCGACCCCGGAGAACCCGCGGGGCCAGGTGCCCTACCTGGGCCCGAGCCCGGTGCGCGGCGACGTGGTGTTGCCGACGGGGCTCAGGGCCACCTTCGAGGCCGGCGAGCAGGCGCGAAAGCCGCTCATCATCGGCAGCAACAGCGACGAGGCGAGCGTCCTCGAGGCGTTCGGCATGGATCCGGCGGCCGTCATGCAGAGGATCATCGACGCGGGCGGGGAGGAGGCCGAGGACGCGCTGGAGACCCTGAAGGGTCTCTACCGCAGCGACCCCGAGGTGACCGAGGAGGACCTCGAGGACCCGAGCCGCTTCGCCGGCCTGGTGCTGCGCGACATGCTGTTCACCGCGCAGGCCCGGTGGCTCGCCGACAAGCACTCGAAGGTGGCCGACACGCGGTGGTACTACTTCAGCTACGTGCCTGAGGGGGACCGCGCTGACCAGCCCCACGGCGTCTCGCACGGCGGCGAGATGATCTTCCCGTTCGGGGGCAGGAAGGACAGGTTCACCGCGGCCGATCGGACGATGTCCGAGAAGGTCAGCAGCTACTGGTTCTCCTTCGCGAACACCGGTACGCCGGCGGGCGACACGGCGTGGCCCAAGCACGAGACGGGGGGACTGCTCATGCGGGACAAGACCCTGAAGCTCGGCGAGGAGATCGAGCTCGCGCACGACTTCAGGAAGGTGCGCCTCGACGCGCTCATCGCGCAGTACCCGGTGCTCGAGGCGGCGCTGGCGGCGGGTGGCGGCTCGGGCGGTGGGCCGCGGTAGAGCGGCTCGCCGACGCGCAGAGACGGGCAACCTGGAAGCAGGCGGAGAACCAGACTTCGCCTATTCAGGAAACCGAAACGTCTCGACCGCGACGGCGGGCCGCGGGGCGCCGCGTGGGGCCACGGACCGAGCGGCGCGCGTTGCCCAGGGCGGAGGTGCGCGCGGCGCCTCGCCGGCTCTTGCCGCCCGACCGCGCCTTCTACTACCCTCTCGCCCATGGCCAACCCGACCGCGCTCCTCGAGACCTCCCTGGGCAACATCACGATCGAGCTCTACCTCGACAAGATGCCCATCACCGCCGGCAATTTCCTCAAGCTCGCGAAGAGTGGCTTTTACGACGGGCTGCATTTCCACCGCGTCATCAACGGCTTCATGCTCCAGTTCGGCTGTCCGCACAGCCGCGACCCGAAGAGCCCGCGGGCGGGCACGGGCGACGGGCCCGACGGATGCATCCAGGACGAGCACCCGGCCAACGCCAAGCTCTCGAACGAGCCCGGCACGCTCTCCATGGCCAACACGGGCAGCCCCAACAGCGGCTCGTGCCAGTTCTTCATCAACACCGTCCAGAACGCCTACCTCGACTGGTTCACGCCCGGCCCCTCGAAGCACCCCGTGTTCGGCCGCGTGATCGAGGGCATGGACGTCGTGCGCAAGATCGAGACGGCGCGCACCGACGGAGGCGATCGGCCCCAGACCCCGATCCGTATGAATCGCGTCGTCGTGCAGGAAGCCTGATCCGCGCCGCCGCGCGCCGCGCTGACGTGATCGCGGCGCGCGCCCTGCCCCATCCCCCAGGCATGACCTGGGTCCTCTGCTGGCCTCTCAGCCGCCTGCCGGGGCGCTCGTCCTGGCGTCGAGGCCGCCCTTTCTGACGATGAAGGCGGCGATCTCCTCGACTCCCTTGTTCTCTTTCAGGTTGGTGAACAGGAACGGCCTCTCTCCCCGCATCTTGCGGGAGTCCCTGTCCATCACCTCCAGGCTCGCGCCGACCAGGGGAGCGAGGTCGATCTTGTTGATGACGAGCAGGTCCGATCGGGTGATCCCGGGGCCGCCCTTGCGCGGGATCTTGTCGCCGGCCGACACGTCGATGACGTAGATGGTGAGGTCGGCGAGCTCCGGCGAGAAGGTCGCCGCCAGGTTGTCTCCGCCGGACTCGACGAACACGAGATCGAGCGGGGCCAGGCGCTGCGAGATCTCGCGGACGGCCGCCAGGTTGATGGAGGCGTCCTCGCGGATCGCCGTGTGGGGGCAGCCGCCGGTCTCGACGCCGACGATGCGATCGGCGCTGAGCGCGCCCGAGCGGGTCAGGAACTCCGCGTCTTCCTTCGTGTAGATGTCGTTTGTGACGACGGCGACGCGCCACTCGTCGCGCATGCGCTTGCAGAGGCGATCGACGAGCGCCGTCTTGCCGGAGCCGACCGGCCCTCCGATACCGACACGGAGGGGACCGTGAGTGCTTGCTGTCATGATCGGAACAACCTCGTGTGCTGGGTTTCGTGTTGCATCGACGAGAGATCGACCCCCGGCGTCGCGGCGCCGATGCGGTCGAGCGGCGTGTCCCGGGCACGCCGGGCAGCGCCGGCGATGACCGGCTCGAGCGCCGCCACGACGCGCTGGCCGTCCGTCTGGCCGAGCGGGATCAGGCGCATGCCCGCCGAGACAAGGCCCGAGCCGAAGCCGTGCAGGTACGCCAGGAGCGCCGCATCGAGCGGCACCCCGTGCGCGGCCGCGGCGAGCCCGACCGCGACCGGGAGCGGCGCCTCACCGGCGTGGCGCTCGGCGAACGCGTCGAGGCGAGGGTGCGGCCAGGCGGCGCGGGTGATGGTGAGGAACGCGGCCCCCTGCTGGGCGCTCTCCAGGGCGAGCTCGCGGGTGCCCCGGAGCGCCGCCCCGAGCTCGGCCACCTCGTCGAGCTCCCGGTCGTGCTCGGCGCGGAAAGCGGCCGCGAGGAGCGCCGCATCGACCCGGCCGGAGCCCTCGCCGAGGATCGTCGCGACCCAGGCCCGGAGCTGCTCCGCCGTGCCGACCAGCCCCGCCTCCACCGCCCACTCCAGCCCGTGGCTGTAACTGAATCCGCCGACCGGATAGGCCGGCGACATCCAGCTCAGAAGGCGGTAGAGCGCGCCATCGCCCACGGAGCTCACCCGTGTCGGTCCCCATGACCGTGCTCATGGTCGTGGGAATGCCCATGACCGTGCTCAGGGTCGTGGGAATGCCCATGACCGTGCTCAGGGTCGTGGGAATGCCCATGACCGTGAGAATGCTCGTGGGAATGCCCATGCTCGTGGGAATGCCCATGACCGTGGGAATGCCCATGCTCGTGGGAATGCCCATGACCGTGCGGCGCCTGCCGGTCGTAGGCGCCGCGCTCCGGCGTGAAGGCGGCGCGGAGCGGCGTCGCCTCGGCGCCGAGCCCCCGGACCATGTCGACGATGACATGATCGTGGCGGATGAGGATCCGCGCGCCGTCGAAGGCCGCCGGGATATGACGGTTGCCGACGTGCCAGGCGATGCGGGCCAGGTCCGGCGCCTCGCGGCACGTGACCGCGACGAGCGCCTCGTCCGCCGCGCGCACCCGGATCCAGGCGCCGTCGTCGAGGCGAAGGCCGTCCCCGTCGCCGAGCACGGTCGCCTCCGGTAGGTCGAGCAGAAACTCCCACCCGTCGTCGGTGGCGAGCCGGATCCGCCGGCGGTGCCGGTCGTCGTAGGCGAGCGTCACGCACGCCTCGGCGGCGGCTTCAGGCGTGCTCCCGTGGGGGATGACCTCGATGGCGCGTCGCATGTCAGAACAGGAAGTAGCGCTGGGCCATGGGGAGCACCTCCGCCGGCTCGCAGGTGAGCAGCTCGCCGTCGGCCTTCACCGTGTAATGCTCCGGATCGACCTCGATGCGCGGCGTGGCGCTGTTGTGGATCATGCTCGCCTTCGAGATCCCCGACCGGGTGTTCTCCACCGCGAGCAACGGGCGCGACAGCCCGGCGCTCGCCGCGAGCCCGCGCGAGAGCGACGCCTGGCTCACGAACAGCACCGAGCTCTCGATCGCGTTCCGGCCGTAGGCCCCGAACATCGGCCGGTAGTGCACGGGCTGCGGCGTCGGGATGGCGGCGTTGGGATCGCCCATCGCCGCCATGACGATCGAGCCGCCCTTGAGCACCATGTCCGGCTTGACCCCGAAGAAGGCCGGCGACCAGACCACGAGATCGGCGAGCTTGCCGACCTCGACCGAGCCGATATGCCGGCTGACCCCCTGGGCGATGGCCGGGTTGATCGTGTACTTGGCGATATAGCGCTTGGCGCGGAAGTTGTCATTGTCCTGCTTCTCCTCGGGCAGCTTGCCGCGCTGGCGCTTCATCTTGTCGGCGGTCTGCCAGGTCCGCAGGACGACCTCGCCGACGCGCCCCATCGCCTGGCTGTCGCTCGCCATGATCGAGATGGCCCCGAGGTCGTGCAGGATGTCCTCGGCGGCGATCGTCTCCTTCCGGATACGGCTCTCGGCGAACTTCACGTCCTCCGGGATCTCCTTCTTGAGGTGATGGCAGACCATGAGCATGTCGAGGTGCTCGACGACCGTGTTCCGGGTATACGGCCGGGTCGGGTTCGTGGACGCCGGGAGCACGTTGGGCGCCCCGACAAGCGCGATGACGTCGGGCGCATGGCCGCCCCCGGCCCCCTCGGTGTGGAACGAGTGGATCGTCCGCCCCTTGAAGGCCCGGATCGTATCCTGCACGAAGCCGCCCTCGTTCAACGTGTCGGAGTGGAGCGCCACCTGGACGTCGTAGTCGTCGGCGACGGCAAGGCAGTTGTCGATCGCCGCCGGCGTGCTGCCCCAGTCTTCATGGAGCTTCAGCCCGCAGGCGCCAGCCTCGATCTGCTCGATGAGGCCGGCGGGACGGCTCGTGTTGCCCTTGGCGAACAGGCCGATGTTGACCGGCAGCGCCTCGGCGGCCTGGAGCATGCGCCGGAGGTGGAAGGGGCCGGGCGTGCAGGTCGTCGCGGTCGTGCCGGCCGCCGGCCCGGTGCCTCCGCCGATGAGCGTCGTCAGGCCCGAGCAGAGCGCCTCCTCGACGAGCTGAGGGCAGATGAAATGGATGTGCGTGTCGATGCCGCCGGCGGTCACGATCTTCCCGGCGCCCGCGATGATCTCGGTGCCGGGGCCGATGACGATCGTCACGCCGTCCTGCACATCGGGGTTGCCGGCCTTGCCGATGGCGGCGATCCGGCCGTCCTTGAGGCCGATGTCCGCCTTGACGATGCCCCAGTGGTCGAGGAGGAGCGCGCCCACGATCACCGTGTCGACGGCGCCCTCGGCCTGCGTCCGCTGGGACTGGCCCATGCCGTCGCGGATGACCTTGCCGCCGCCGAACGTGACCTCCTCGCCATAGCCGTGGAGCGCGGTGAGGTCCTGCTCGACCTCGATGAAGAGATCGGTGTCGGCGAGCCGCACCTTCTGGCCCACGGTCGGGCCGTACAGGCTCGCGTAGCTGGAATGAGAGATCGGATGAGCCATCGCCTGAGCCTCCTAGAGCGAGCCGTTGATCTTCCCCTGGAAGCCCACGACGACGCGGTCGCCGCCGTAGGGCACGAGGGACACTTCCTCTTTCTGGCCCGGCTCGAAGCGCTTCGCGGTGCCGGCCGGGATGTCGAGCCGCATGCCGCGGGCCTTCTGGCGGTCGAAGACGAGCGCCTCGTTCGTCTCGTAGAAATGGTAATGGCTGCCGACCTGGATCGGCCGATCGCCGGTGTTCTCGACGCTGAGCGTGACGACGGGCCGGCCCAGGTTGACCTGGATGTCCAGCTGCGCCGCCGGGCTGATGATCTCTCCGGGAATCATGACACCTCCTCCTCGCCTCTACGGCGTGCCCTGGGGCTCCGGCTGGATCTCGAGCCGCGGGCCGATCGGGTGGTGGACCGTGACGAGCTTCGTGCCGTCGGGGAACGTCGCCTCGACCTGGACATCGTGGATCATCTCGGCGACGCCCTCCATCACCTGATCCAGGAAGATCACGCGCGCGCCTCGGCACATCAGATCTTCCACCGAATGGCCGTCTCGGGCGCCCTCCATCACGAAGTCGGAGATGAGCGCGATCGCCTCGGGGTAGTTGAGCTTGACGCCGCGCTCCAGCCGCCGGCGCGCGACCATCGCGGCCATGGAGATCAGCAGTTTGTCCTTCTCTCGGGGGGTGAGATTCATCGACTCCTCCTCAGATCGACCAGAAGCGCGGCATGCGCGCCGGATGGCCCGAGCGCGCCGCCCTGAGCCACGAGACGAGATCGGTGAGATCGCGCCGCACGTGCGCCGGCTCCGCGCCGAGCGCCCGGGCCACGAGCACCCCGCCGACGAGCGTGGCG
Organism: Sorangium sp. So ce1014; assembly: GCF_051521505.1. Classification (NCBI taxonomy): domain Bacteria; kingdom Pseudomonadati; phylum Myxococcota; order Polyangiales; family Polyangiaceae; genus Sorangium; species Sorangium sp. So ce1014. The sequence goes on along the minus strand of NZ_CP150356.1, from coordinate 2,969,172 downwards.
CCCGCGCGGGACGACCCGCGCGAGAGCCGCGCGCGGGCCTCGTCGACCCACGCCGCCGCGTCGTCGGCGACGAGCAGCGCGAGCCCCGCCGCCGTGGCGCCCCCGAAGCCCGCGGGGGCCGCGATCTGCGCGGCGATGTCGCCGGAGAGGGAGAGCGCCTCCGCCCAGAGGAGCCGCCCGCCGCGCCGGACGCGCCAGACGTCGTGCAGCGCGCCGGCCGTGAAGCGCTCGCCCCGGGCCAGCCGGCCGAAGACCAGGAGATCGAGCGCCAGCAGGCTCCCGCCGGGCGCGACGTCGAGCTCGACGCGCCGCTCGAGGCGGGCGTTGTCGAACAGGATCGTCTCCCGGGGCAGCCACTCGAGCGTGGCGCCCTCGCCGACGCGGAGATCGAGCGAGAGGCGGCTGGGGGCGCCGAGCGAAGGATAGACCTTCTCGGCGGCCTGGCTCGTCACGGTGGCCGTGGCGCCGCGGCGCGCCTCGACGGCGACCTGGAGGACATCGCCTCCGGCCATCCCGCCGGAGGTCGTGATGAACACCCCGAGCAGCGGCTCGTCCGGCTCTTGCCGCGGGAAGAGCATGCGGCACGGGGCGCGGTGCGCGAGGTGCACGGGCCTCGTGCGATCGTGCCGCTCGAAGCGGACCTCGAGAAACCCGTTGTCCCGCTGCAGCCCCAGGCGGTGCTCGGGGTGGTCCTTCGGGTCAGTCAATGAGAGCCCCTGTCGATCGTGCAAAGTGCTCCGCCTCGCCGCCGTTCGCCGCTCGTCGATCCGTCCTCAGGCTTGTACTCCGGCGCACGCAGCGCTGTCCATAGGACTTTGGCCCCATGGCGGCCGCCTCCCTCGGCGAGCGGACGAGCCATGCGCACGGGAGGGGAGCGTCGAGCACGCTCAAGAGAAGAGCAAGAGGTGCCTCCTCATCTCCGTCGCGAGCAAGAAAGCGGCGTAGTTCATGCTCAGGTGAGCCGCCCCTTGCTGAAAGCCGGTGAATCGGTTCATCTGCTCTGACATGGACCCGTCCGGGTTCATGTGGTAACGGGCTCGCTCCAGGAACGCGTCCCCTTCGCGCCGAAGCGCGTCCACGGTCCGGTCGAAGCGAGGATCGCCGGCGAGGAGCTCTTCCCCGGGGTCGAATCGCACGTCCTCCACGGGCAGCGCCTGAAAGAACGGCAGGCTCGTGGGCGTGAGGGCGATCCTCGTCGACCGCCGATACTGCATGGCCAGCTTGTAGTGATACATCGCGAAGCCGATCGTGATGCCCGGCCACGGGTTGCCGATCGAGTCCGTCCGGTAGCCATCGTAGCGGTCTTCCGGGTAGCGGCCGATCGCGATACCCGCGATCCGGCGCGACGGATCGTTGATCGGATAGAGGGACTGGAACGTTCTCTTCTGCGCCACGGCGGTCGCGAGCACCTGCTCGTGCTCGACCGGGTAGAGATCCTCGCCGTAGAGCTCGTGGTCGTGGATGGAGTACCCGCCCAGCGTCGCGAGGATGACCGAGCTGTCCAGGCCGCTCCGCGGGGGATCGGTCTCCTGATCGCGGACGGAGACGAGGTACTGGCGCTCGGGCTCCCAGTGCCGGCGCAGCTCGCCGTCCAGGTGTCTCGACTGATCCACGTAAAAACGCGCGGCCTCGTCGTCCCCGAGCCGCGTCGCGAGCGCGGCTCCCTCGATGAGCGCCTTCCGCTGCAGGAGCCGCGTGAAGAAGTGATGACCCAGCACCTCCTCCCAGAGGTCGTAACACGTCGCGCGCCAGCGGTGTGCTGTGTACTCCAGATCCGCCTTGATCACCGACCCGGTGGGCAGCCTCGCATCGTAGAGCCGCTCCTGCACCAGCTCCCGCCGGCCTTCGTCCAGGAGGAGGAAGGCCCAATGGGTGAGCTCGATGGCGCGAATGGCGGGCCCGTCGTCTTGCGGCCGCCCCCACGGGTCCATATAGGGCATTCCATCCACGAAGAACTTCGGTTCGCCGAGGCCGATGCCGGCCTGAACGGCCGTCCGCTGGATGTGCCAGGAAAAGTCCACGAACTCCATCATCCGATCGAAGTACCGTCGCCGTGCCTCGGGCTCTCGCGCCAGCCGGTAGAGCTGCAGGATGGCTTTGATGACAATTCCGGCGTCGCGGACCCAGTGATAGTAGTAATCAGGGTTCGATCTGGAAGGGGACGCGAGGATGGCCCCCGGGAGGGCGTCTGGAGGCGAGACGTTCCTCAGGAGATAGATCTCGGCGCGCTCGCTCTCCTGAAGAATCCACTCTTCAAGGCTGTCTTCTGGCATGAAGACGTGTCGCGGACGTTCCGTGTCGGCCATGACGGTATTGTTCGGGTGCGGCATATCGGTCTTCTGTTCCGCAGCTCGAATCGTAGCATTGGCGCTCTGCATCGACGTCACGGATCACGAGCCGAGCACCGTCACACCGAGCCCGGGGCCGGCGGTTGGGCCCGCGCTGGGTCCATGCCTTCCGAGGGGCTGCGATCCGTCATCAAGCCCCCCGAAATCCCGGGGGAATTGACGGATCGCGACGGTTCGCCAGCGCGAATTCGTCCTTGGGTGACGCCTGGACAGGGCAGATCGGTCGCCGCGATCTCGTCTAGAGTGCGGCCGACATGCTCGGTCGATTCTCCTTCCCCGGCGGGCGCCTGCGCGTCTCCATCGCGCTCGGGCTCGCCGTGGCCCTCGCGCCCGCGCCTGCCGCGGGCGACTTGCCCGCAGCAGGCGACCTCCGGGCGCGCGGCGCGCCGTCGATGCGCGTCTTCGACGCGGAGGACGGCATCCCCCAGATCACCATCAACGCCATCGCCTTCGAGCCCGGCGGCCGCCTGTGGATCGGCACCCAGGGCGGCGCGGCGTCGTATGACGGGCGTCGCTTCACGCCCCTCCCCCTGCCGACCGCCGGAGGATCGAGCTGGGTGCAGGCGGTCGCCGTGGGGCAGGACGGCGCCGTCTGGTTCGGGATGATGACCGGCCAGGTCATCCGCTACGCAGACGGGCGCTTCACGCGCTTCGGGGCCGCCGAGGGGCTCGCGGCCGAGAAGCCGCTCCGGGCGCTCCTCGAGGCGCCCGCGGGCCAGGGGCGCGCGGTCTTTGCCGCGACCACGGACGGCCTCTACCGGCTCGACGGCGAGCGATGGACGCGCGTGGACCTGGGGCCCGGCTTCGAGCACCCGGACGTGCGCTCGCTGCACGCAACGACGCTCCCCGGCGGGGAGCCGGCGCTCTGGGTCGGCACCGGTGAGGGCCTCTTCCGCTGCGACGCCCGGGGCTGCGCCCGCTTCGCGACGACCGCCGACGGGCTGCCCAGCAACGTGGTCATGAGCTTGCTCGAGACCCCCGGGGAAGCCGGGGGCCGCGTGCTCTGGGCAGGCACGCGGGGGGGCATCGCCCGGCTCGCGGAGGGGCGGTGGGAGAGCTTCGCCCCGGCGACCGTGCCGGTGCTGGCGCAGCCCGTGCGGGCGCTCGCCGAGACGGTGAGCGGCACGGGCGCGCGGACGCTCTGGGCCGGCACCTACGGCGGCGGCCTCGCGCGGCTGCAGGGCGGGACCTGGACGGCGCTGACCAAGGAGAGCTCCACGCTGCCGGACGACCACGTGATGGCGCTCGCGGCGACCGGCGAGGCGCACGGCGGCCGCACGCTCTGGATCGGCACGAACGCCGGCGGCCTCGCGCGCCTGCGGCACGACGGGTGGGTGGGGTTCACGCAGCGGAACGCGGGCCTGTCCGGCACCATCGGCTCCATCGCCGAGGTGCGCGCGCCGGGAGCCGAGGGCGGCCCGCCCGAGCTCTGGGTGGCCGTGAACGACACGGTGGTGCGGTCCTCGGGGCAAGGCTTCGCGCCGATCGACGCCCCCGGGCTCGCCGGCAAGCTCGGCGACCTGGTGACCTTCCTCCTGCCGTCGACGCGCGAGCCCGGGGTGGTCTGGCTCGGCGTCGCCGGGCTCCATCGCTGGGCAGGCGGGCAGCTCACCACGTACACGAAGCAGAGCTCCCCTCTCCCCGGCGTCGGCGTCCAGGCGCTGTCGGAGTCCCTGGACGGGCGCTCGCTCTGGATCGCGACGGACACCGGGGCCGCGCGCCTGGACGCGGACGGCGCGTGGCAGGTCTTCACGAAGGCACAGGTGCCCCTCGTGGACGATCACGTGACCGGCGTCCTCGAGACCACGGCCCCGGGCGGGAAGATCTCCACCTGGTTCGGCACCATGAGGGGGCTATCGCGGCTCACGGACGGGCAGTGGCGGAGCTACACGGCCGCGGACGCGCCGCTCGCCTCGGACGCGGTCGCCGCGCTCACCGAGATCCGGGACGCGCGCGGCGCGCGGGTGCTCTGGATCGGCACCCAGGGCGGGATCTCGCGCTACGACCTCGACGCGGAGGCGTGGATCGAGCCGCTGAACGAGCGGACCCGGCCGGCGCTGCCGGACAGCATCGTCTACGGCGTGCGCGCGGACGCGCAGGGCCGGATCTACGCCTTCACCGACCGCGGCGTCACCCGCTTCACCCCGCGCGCCCCGACGCCCGACGACCCCGCCGAGCTCGCCGCCTACACCTTCACCACCGACGACGGGCTGCCGAGCAACGAGTGCAACCAGAACGGCTCGTTCATCGACAGCCGGGGCCGCGTCTGGGCGGGCACGACCGGCGGGGTGGCGGTGCTCGATCCGGCCGAGGAGGTCCCGGACGTCGCGCCCAAGCCGCTCGCGCTCGACGCGCGCGCTCAACGTGCGCGCGGCGCGCTCGCCCTCTCGCCGGGCGCGTCGCTCGCCTGGGACGAGAACACCGTCTCGTTCGAGTACGCGCTCCTGAGCCTCTTCCACGAGCGCAGCACGCGCTACCGCAGCCAGCTCGTCGGCTTCGACGCATCGCCGGGCGCGTGGAGCGCGGACTCGAGCGCGCGCTACACGAACCTCGCGCCCGGCCCGTACACCTTCCAGGTCTGGGGCCGCGACCACGCCGGCAACGTCGCCGGCCCGGCGACGGTCGCCTTCCGCGTCCGGCCCGCGCCGTGGCGCACCGCCTGGGCTTACCTCGGCTACGCGGCGGCGCTGTCCGGGCTCGCCTACGGCGGCGTGCGCCTGCGGCTCCGGGCGCTCCGGAGGCGCACGCGCGAGCTCGAGCTCCTCGTGGAGCAGCGCACCGCCGAGCTCCAGGCCGCCAAGGACGCCGCCGACGCCGCGAGCCAGGCGAAGACCACCTTCCTCGCGAGCGTCAGCCACGAGCTGCGCACGCCGCTCAACGGCATCCTCGGGTACGCGCAGCTCCTCCAGCGCTCCGGGCGGCTCGCCCCGGAGGATCGGCAAAGCGCCAACGTGGTGCGCCGGTCGGGCGAGCACCTGCTCGCGCTGATCGACGATGTCCTCGATCTCGCCCGCATCGAGGCCGGCCGGCTGGATCTCGCGCCGGAAGATGTCCACCTGCCGTCGCTCGCGCGGACGGTCGCGGAGGTGTGCAAGGTGCGGGCGGCGCAGCGGGGGCTCGGGTTCGAGCTCGAGGTGGCGGAGGGCACGCCGGCGTGGGTCCGGGTCGACGAGAAGCGGCTCACGCAGGTGCTCCTCAACCTGCTCGGCAATGCCATCAAGTTCACCCGCGCCGGGCGGGTGACCTTCCGGGTCGCGCCGCGCGACGGGCGCGCGCGCGGCGGCGTCCTCTTCCGCGTCGAGGACACCGGCCCCGGCATCGCGCCGGCGGATCTCGCGCGCATCTTCGAGCCGTTCGAGCAGGCCGGCGAGCGGCGCGCGCACGGCGAGGGCGCGGGCCTGGGGCTCGCGATCACGCGCCGCATCGTCGACCGGATGGGCGGCCGCGTCGACGTGGAGAGCGCGCCCGGCGAGGGCAGCACCTTCACCGTGGCGCTCGATCTCCCCGTGCTCGCCGGCGAATCGCCGTCCGGCGAGCGGCGCGGGGGCGAGGCGATCGCGGGCTACGAGGGCGCGCGCCGGGCGATCCTCGTCGTCGACGACCACGAGGACAACCGTGCCTTCCTGCGGGACGCGCTCGCCCCGCTCGGCTTCGAGGTCGTCGAGGCCGCAGGCGGGGAGGCGGCCGTCGCGCTCGCGGCCGGGCGCAGGCCGGACCTCGTGCTGATGGATCTCCGCATGCCCGATCTCGGCGGCGACGAGGCCGCGCGCCGCATCCGCCGGCTCCCCGGGCTCTCGGGCGTGCCCATCCTGGCCACGTCGGCCAGCGTCGAGGCGCCCGAGCGCGCGCGCAGCGCGGCCGCCGGCTGCGACGGCTTCCTCCCGAAGCCGATCGAGCTCGGCGCCCTGCTCGAGCACCTGGAGCGCCGCCTCGCGCTCACCTGGGTCCACGCGGCGCCCGAGGGCGCGCGCAGCGTGGGCGACGGCGACGGCGCGCCGCCGTGTGCACCGGTGGTGCCGCCGTCCCCGGAGGAGCTCGCGCGGCTCGCCGAGCTCGTCGAGCGGGGTCGCCTCCAGGATCTCGTGCAGCGGCTCGCCGCGCTCGAAGCGGAGGACCCGCGGCTCGCGCCGTGGCTCCGGGAGGTGCGCGGGCTGGCCGAGGAGTTCCGGATCCACGAGCTCGGCGCGCGGCTGGCCGCGCACGGCGAGCCGCCGGCATCCGGGTGAGGGCAGCGCCGAGGCGAGCGCGAGGTCCCCGGACGTCAACGAGCCGCCGGGCTTCGCTCGTCGGCGAGGAGCTCTTCTTCGCTCTTCTTCGCTATTCGGCGAGGATCTGTTCGAGGGAGTCGGCGCTCATCGCCCGCAGCAGCCAGCGCTGCAGCGTCGCCGGGTCCTGACAGGCCAGCAGGCGCGCGCGCGCCTCGTCCGGGCACGGGATCCCGCGCATGGCGAGCGCGGCCAGGAGGGCCTCTCGCAGGCCTGCCATGGCCTGCTCGGCCTGGGCCTGCGCCTGCTCGGCCTGGGCCTGCGCCTGCTCGGCCCTCGACTCGAGGCTCTCCATCATCCCCTTCAGGCGGCCGATCAGGTCCGCGGAGCCGAACAGCTCGGCCATGCCCTGGAAGAACTGGAGCCGGTTGCCGGCGACCGCCAGGTCGAGGCCCAGCACCGCCGAAGCGTGACGCCCCATCTGCGGCACGATGCGCTGGTAGCGCGTGGCATCCGGCGCGGGGAGCCGGTAGCCGTGGACCTGTTGCCGGAGCCGGTCGTAGACGAAGTACTCGGGGATGCCCAGGCGCGCGTACCGTTCGACGTTGGCGACGAGATCTTTGTTCCGGTCGCCCTGATGCAGGACCTCCAGCACCAGGCTCAGCCCCCTGCCCTCGTCGGCCACCACCCACGCCATCCGCGGATCGTCCTCGGGCTGCGGCACGTCCAGCACCGCGAGGATATCCGGGACGAACACGTCTTCACCCGGGTACAGGACCGCCAGCTCCTCCGCCATGTAGATGACGCGTCCGGTGGAGCCGAAGTGCAGGGTGAGCATGTCGATCGCCCGCCCCTTGGCCTTGTGGTGGGGCCGCCCTTCGGCCATGGCGCTCTTCGGGTCCGACAGGGCGTCGAGGATCCTCACCAGCAGGCGCTCGCGCTCCGCCGGGGTCATCGCGCGCCACTCCTCCTCCGTCGGAGCGATCAGCGGGGGGCCGGGCGGCCGAGGCGTTCCGGAGGCGGGTAGGACCATGCCGAGAACCTAGCACCGAACGCCGCCGCGGCAGCGGAGGTGACGCGTTCGCCAGGACCGTTCCGGTCCCCGAGGGATGCTCGACCAGGAGCGCGCTCTTCCCCGATCGCCGCCCTCGTGCGCCACAGGCGCTTACCGTTCATCGCCCGCGGGACAGGACGGATGGCTCGCGGTCGCGCGTGGGGTCCTCACCCGCCTGTTGTCCGGGTGGACCATCCGCATCAGGGATGGATCGTAGGTGAAGAACGCATCGAAGAGGTTCAAGAACACGTGCTTCTCCCGGACCAGCCGGCAGCACACGTCAGGGCCCAGATCGGTGGGCGCCCCGCCGCGCAGGATCTGGAGGTTGAGATCAGCGCCCGGGTTGGTCTCATCGTGGCTCGGCGCGGGCGCGAAGTTCAGGAGCCACGAAACGCGATCCACCACGGAGGCGTTGGCGCGGCTCCCGTGCCACACGTAGTTGTGCAGGAACAGCGCGTCGCCGGCCCGCATTTCCAGCTCGATGGACCGCTCCGGCGCGTCGAACGGATCGACATAGATGCACGCCCGCGTCTCGTCGATATCGACGAGGGGAATCCAGAGGTGGACGGAGCCCTTGTGGCGCCTGGACGCCTCGGAGAAGCCGTCCTTGCCGCCGTCGACGTCCCGATGGCGCCGGGTGGCGTACGATGAGCCCGCGCGCACCGCCATGACCTGCTCGTACTCGAGGAACACCTCGTCCCCCACGATGCTCCGCAGGAGCGGCGCCAGCTTCTCGGCCAGCGCCTGGAGCAAGCAGGGGACACCGAGCAGCACCTTCTCCAGGTTGATCTTGTCCCGGTAGGCGGCCCTGTCCTCTCTCCACACGTCGGCGATGAGGGGGTGCACGACGGCGCGCAAGGTGCTCACCACGTCCGCGGACAGGACGCCTCGGACCACCGCGAACCCGCGGCGCTCGATGTGATGCTGGACCTCGGCCGTGTAAAAGGCGTTGTCGACGGCGCGGATCCCCTCCCACACGTCCACAGGCCCGCCCTTGTCGAGCGCGTGGGCGAAGTAACGCTCCGCGGTCTCGGTCCCATCGGCGCGGCGCACCACGTATCGAAACGGCTCGCCGGGGGCCAGCTTGCCCGCGTCGACGGTGTAGAGATGCGGCAGATCGGGGTGCGGCTCGCAGTCGACGGACGTTCCCCCGTCGGATCGGGCCACCAGGCTCTCGCCGTGCTGCAGGTGCATCTCGATGAGTCGCTGGCTACTCGGATTCATGGCAGTCCTGACAGTGGCAATTACACCTCCAGCGGCGGGGCATCAACCGATGTCGCGGCTCCTCGCTCGGGCGCCACCCGGGGCGCGCGAGGCCCGTGGCCCCAGGGCCCCTCGGCTCGCCGCTGCGTCTACCTGGGCATGCGCGCCGCCGCGGTGATGCGCGGCGCTGTCGTGCTGCCGCCGATCACGCTCTCGAGCATCGTGAGGCAGGCGCCCAGGCTGTCCTGCGCGACCATGAACTGACCGCCCGTCTCGACGGCCACGCGCGCGTAGTCTGCCTCGATGCCCGTACGCCGCCTCTCCTGCGTCGCCGCGTCGCCCCGGGACCGGCCGAGGCTCGGGCACATGTGCACGCGGGCTCCCATCTGCCGGGCGGCCTCGATGACACGGCCCGCGGCCCCGCGGTCCTCGTCCCGCCCTGCAGGCGTGAGGGAGCGGACTCCATCGAGCGGCCCATCGCCGAGGAAGAGCACGTTGCGGGTGGCCCCGGGTCGCCAGTCGAAGTGGGCCACGATGTCGACGAGGACGCGCCCCGCGCTCCCCTCGACGCCGGCGGATTGCCCCTCCGACGCGCCACTCCATGGCCCCCGGGGTCGGCTCGTGAGCAACGCTTCATCGACCCTGCGCGCCACGGTCAGGTAGCCGCGCGCCGAGATCATGAAGACGGTAGAGGGAAACGCGGTTTCGATGCCCAGGTAGGTGACGCGGAGGTTCACCGGGTGCTTCAGCCTGGCGGCGCCGATGGCCGCGCCGACCACCTTGCTGAGCGTGTCTGCCAGCTCCTTCATCGCCTCGCTGGAATCGATGAGCACGACAAGGTCGACGGCCGGGATTCCGATCTCGCGCCTCGCCGGGGAGGGGCGCTCTCGGCCCGCCGACGACGCGACCGCCACCACGTCCAGGACTTGCCTCTCGGGGATCATATCCCGGCCAGGGTGGGGTCACGACGCCCCTCCGCGCCATGGGACCTTGGTCCTACGCCGCAGCGCCGCCACGCTGGCCTGAGCGAGGCCGGGCGTCAGCGGGGCCCAGGGAGCCTCATCTCCTGACGCCGCGGCGGCCTGTTCCTTTCTTGCCAGCGCCCCCTGGAGCGCAGTTCGCGTCCCCGCGGCGGCGGCCCCCCGCGCGCGCCGGGCGTCACGCGCGGCCGGCCCCGGGGAGGTCGGCCTCGATCTCCCGGTAGATCGCGGCCAGGCGCTGCGCCCAGGCCTCCACGCCCTCGTCGCTGAGCAGGCCATCCTGGCGGATCTCGAGGAGCACGCACGGCAGGCCGCGGCCCTCGCCGTGCACGGGGATCCCGTAATCGCCTCCATCGGTCACATAGTAGGGCTCGTTGTCGCCGACGCAGAGCCCGGGCTCGCGGCGCATCGCCTCGAGGAACAGCGCGGCGAGCCGCCGGTCGCGGCCGTAGAGGATGGCCGCGTGCCAGGGCCGGTCCTCGCCGGGCATCGACGGCGTGAAGCTGTGGAGGCTGAGGATCGCCGTGCTCTTGCGGCGGTCCCGCCGCTCGTCGAGGAGCGCGGTGATCGCGTGGTGGTAGGGCCAGAAGCAGGCGTCGGCGCGCGCCATGGCCTCCGCGGCGTCGATCACGTTGCCGGGGATGGGCACGCCGCAGCTGATCTCGGGGATGGAGGTCGGCGAGCCCAGCGGCCGGTTGCAGTCGATGACCAGGCGGGAGTAGCCGGAGAGCACGAGCGGCGCGTCGAGGAGCGCGGACAGGCGGCGCGAGAGGCGCGCCGCGCCGATGTCCCAGCCGGTGTGCTGGCAGAGCGCGTCCTCGTGCATGCCCAGCCCGGGGAGGCTCCGCGGGACCGCGTTGGAGGCGTGGTCGCAGAGCAGGACCGCGCTGGATCGACCCTGGGGATTCACCACCTCGAACGCAGGCGGCTCGTCAGGTGCAAGGATGCGCAAGGCAGGCGAAGGGGTGCTCATGGCGTCTCGCCCGAGACATAGCAGACCCGAGCGCGTCCGCGCCGCGCGCGATCAGGACGGCGTCGTCATGCAGGCGCGCAGCGCGACCTTGGCGCGGTGCAGGAGGACCGCGACGTGGCCCGCCGAGATGCCGAGCGCGCGCGCCACGTCCTCCCCCGGTTGCTCCTCGAGCATGCGCAGGGTCACGACCGCCTTCTGGATCTCGCAGAGCTCCTCGACGCACGCGCGCAGGCGGACGTGCTCCTCCGCGCGCGCGATCGCCTCGTCGGTCGCCGGGACCTCCCCCGCGACCTCCGGGTGCGCGTCGACGTCCTCGTGCGGCCGGGCGCGGAAGTGACGACGGCGCCGGTTGCGCGCGGCGTTCCGCACCATCCCGGCGAGCACGCCCCCCCACGCGCCGGCGTCGTCCGGGAGCGCGCCCTGCTGCGCGACGGTGAGCAGCGTGCAGAGGCCCTCCTGCACGCAGTCGACAGCGTCCTCGGGCGTCACCCCCTCCGCGCGCGCCAGCGCCGCGAGCGCCGAACGCTCCGAGCGCACAAGGTGCGACACGTGCCCCAGGATGTCGTCCGCGTCCTTGATGGCTTCCATGGTCTACGGAGGTCAGGTCTCGAGCCGCGCCCACATTACACCGGCGAGCGCTGTAATGGAGGCCGGTCTCGAGACCTGGGGAGGCATGGAGGCTCACGCGATGTCCATGAATCCTGTCCACGAGATCAACGAGCTCGACTTCGATGCCGAGGTGCTGGAGGCCGGGGTGCCCGTCCTCGTCGATTTCACGGCGCAGTGGTGCCCGCCGTGCCGCGCGCTCGCGCCGATCTTGCACCGGCTGGCGGAGGAGGGCGCAGGTCGCCTGAAGGTGGTGGCGGTCGACGGCGATCGGAGCCCGGCGCTCGCCCGCCGCTTCGGCATCCGCGGGCTCCCGACGGTCGTCGCGTTCGCCGGCGGCAAGGAGGTGGCGCGCCACGTGGGGCTGACCACGAAGGAGAAGCTCCTGAAGCTTGTCGAGGGGCGGGAGCTCTCCGCGGGGGCGCGGAGGGACCGAGCGCCGTCGCCGCCGTGATGGCGTCTCGTCGGCGCTCCCTGGCGTGGGGATGCCGCGGCGGCTCTGGCGTGGGGACTGGGGATGCCGCGGCGGCGAGCCCGCGTTCGGGCTCGCTCGGGGGTCGCGCGGGCGACCCGGCCCACCCGCGTGCTACCGTCGATGCCGGTCGCGCGGTCGCTGCCTGTCTCGCTGCCCCTCGGTGTCGCCCTGCCTCTCGGCGGCGGGGAAGCTGATCCGGCGCGTCGTCGTCTCGGCCCCGGAGACCTCGAACGGCCCCAGCGGCAGCGGTTCGCTGACCGGCCTGCCGTTCTCGTCGATGAGCGTGATCGTTCCGACGTATTCATCGGCGGTGACATGGATGCTCGCGTCGAACCGCTCGCACGGGACCACCTGCCTGTTGACGTGGTTGTTCTCCGTGTTGATGAGCATCAGCTCGACCGCGTTCGCGCCGTACGCCTTGCACTGAGAGGCGTCGGTCTTGTCCTCGATCGCCCACTGGACGGCGACGAATCCCATCTTTTCAGGCTGGGTCTCTCCCGGCCCTGTCTCTCCAGGCTCTGTCTCGTCGGTCGTGTTGTCCATGCACGCGACCATCATCACTGCGCATAGCCCTGCCACAGAGTAGATACTTCGCATTCCTACCTCGCTGTGCTCGGCGCAGATCCCGGCGCCGCGCTCCGCGCCCAGCAACGCGGGTGCCACGCGGATCTCGCGGCGCGGCGGCGAGCGCGGCCGCTCTCCTCGGGAGGACGGGAAGCGCGGTGTTGCCCGCGATCGGGCGGCCCTGCGCGCGCGGGGCCTGCCCCCATCGAGCCGGCGAGCGCGGGGCTCGAGCGACGCGCACGCGCTGCGCGGTGGCGGCCGCGAGCACGGCGGGCCCCGGGCGAGCGCACGAGCGGGCATGCAGGACTATCCTTGGAGGCCAGTGCCGCGCCGTCCAATTTCGCCTGGATCCCGGCCGCGGCACGCCTCCCGGACTACGCGGTCAGCGGAGCTCGTCGATGTTCGTGTTGTATCGCCTGAGCCACCGGTGCACCTGGGCGCGCTCTCTCCCGAGCTCGCGCGCCACCGCGGCGACGTTTCCCCACGGCTGCACCAGGAGCTCCCGCGGCACCTGAGCTTCGAGCTCGAAACGGCTCCGCAGATCAAAATCGCAGGAATCGTCCTCTGTCAACACCTTCCGATGTTGGTCATCGAACAAGCAGCAGCTCGAATGTTCAGGGCTCTCCTTAGCGAGCTAGTCAGCGGCCGATCACGCCGCCATCATGTGCACGAGCGCGATCTGAACATCGATGTTGTCGACCGCGCAGAGCGCGTCGCACCGTCCCGGGTGGAGACCGAGGGGCCTGCATGCTTCCAGGAGCGCGAGGTGAGTCCCCCACGTCACCTGCGGCGGCTCGGCGAGCAGGGGGAGCAGCGCCTCGATCTCGGCGCGAGCGCCGAGCCTGGCGAGCGCATCGACGGCACCGGAACGGACCGGCTCGCGTCCATCGCTGCGGGCGAGCGTGAGGAGCCGGGGGATCGAATCCTCCTTCCGCGCATGAGCGACGTACGTGTTCAGGGTCTCGAGGGCGTGCGTGCCCGTCGTCCCGAGCTCGCCGAGGTGCTCCCAGGCGGGAGCTGCCAGGGCCCGGTTCGCCGAGAGCTGACCGAGCCAGTACATCGCGCTCTTCTTGACGTGAGAAGCAGGGTCGTGGGTGAGCCCGAGGAGGGCCCCGTGCTCGCCCCACGCGGCGAGGAGCGCCGCGGACCGCTCGCGGATCCAGGGATCGGGGTGTCCCACCAGGAACGCCGTCAAGACGCCGCGGTCCGCAGCATAACGCTCTGCTCGGAAGCGTTCCGAGAACCGACTCTTCCTGTCCGCCCAGCAGCCGTCGAGATCGGCATAGAGCGCAACGAGCTCGGCCGTCTCCAGATCTCCGTCCGACCCGCGGTCACCACCGGGCGGGTAGATCCGCGCGTTCGTAGCGGGGTCGTCGGCCCGGGGTACGGCATCGTCCTCCGGGATGCCAAGGAGATGCCGGACCGGATCCATCCATGCGAGGAGACGGCGCCGCTCGGCCGGGTCGGCGCGGTCGAGCGCCCACCGAAACCTGTCCTCGCGGATCTCGAAGGCACAGCGACCTGCCGCGGCGCGAACCCTCTCGTCAGGATGCTCGCAGAGCGCGGTAACCGCGCGGAGGCAGCGCTGGCTCGGATAGTAACGGAGCGTGTCCAGCGCAGCGATGGCGACGTCGACCGCTGGATCCGCCGCGGCGCGGAGGAGCGGCGCCTCGGCCGCGACGGGCTCGTCCCAGAGCAGTGCGTCGGCGGCGACCTTGCGGACGTCCGCGTCGGGGTGCTCGAGGGCGGCGATCTTCAGCGCCTGGAAGCGCGGCTCCGAGAAGTCGAACGCGAGGGCCTCGATAGCCTCCTTGTGAAGCGGGTGCGCGGGGTCCCGGGCAACCGGCTCGACGATGTCCGCCTCGGCGCGTCCCATGAGGAGCAGCGCGTGACGGCGAAGCACGGCGTCGCCCCCCGCCCAGGCGGCCCTGAGCCGGGCGCCGCCCGGAGAATTCCCGGCGCTCCTCAGGATCGCGCCCGCGATCTCGCGCGCCGCCTCGGGGAGCACACGCGCCTCCACGATGCACGTCAACCGCGCCTCCGCGCGGGGGTCCTCGACACGCTCCAGGGTCGTCGCGATCTCGTCCCGCTCGGCCGCGGTGAGCTCGGGCAGCACCAGCCAGCCGAGGAGCCGCTCGGTCCACGAGCGATCCTCGGCGCTCTGGATTTCCTCATGAGGGATGGATACGAGGGTGTCGCGACGGTCATTCACGGCTACGCCCGCGATCCTATCAGGCCGCGAGGCGGTCACCCACCGGCGGGATGCCTGCGCTTGTATCGAGCGGGAAAAAGACGAGTCGCGCTGCGGACCCGCCCGAAGAAGACGCTTGAAATTCGCGAGTAACTTGGACATGTTCGCCGCCGCCGTCACGCGAGCGGCGCCGCGTGGCGGCTGCGCCGGGCCGCGGGCATCGCGCCTCGGAGAGCACAACCGTTCATGCGCACGCCCGAGAACGCCCCGGAGAGCCGCCCAGAAGCGGCGTGGGGCGTCGTCTACGGCGTCGCGGCCTACAGCGCGTGGGGCATCGTTCCCGTCTTCTGGAAGCAGCTCCGTCATGTTGGCGCGTTCGAGATCCTGGCCCACCGCACCGTGTGGAGCCTGCTCTCGTTCGCCGCGCTCACGCTGGCCACGGGGCAGCTCGGCGCGCTCGGCGCGGCGCTGCGCGACCGGCGCGTCGTCGCCTCCATGGCGGCGACCGGGGCGCTCGTCTCGGCGAACTGGGTCCTCTTCATCTACGCCGTCGCGGTGGGGCGCCTGCTCGACGCCAGCCTCGGCTACTTCATCAACCCGCTGCTCAGCGTGCTCCTCGGCATGCTCTTCCTGCGCGAGCGGCCGCGGCCCGCGCAGTGGCTCGCGCTGGGCCTCGCCGCCTCGGGCGTCGTGTACCTCGCCGCGCGCGCCGGCTCGGTCCCCTGGATCGCGCTGGCCCTGGCCGGGACGTTCGGTGTTTACGGCCTGCTGCGGAAGGTCGTCGCCGTCAACGCGCTCCCTGGCTCCACCCTGGAGACCTTGTTCGTCGCCCCGCTCGGCGCAGCCTACCTGGCCACCCTCCACGTCGACGGCTCGGGCGCCCTGGGCCAGGCCGATCTGCGGACGCACGTCCTCCTCGCCGCGACTGGCATCATCACCGCGCTGCCGCTCATCTGGTTCACGAACGCGGCGCGCCGCCTGTCGCTGACCACCCTCGGCTTCCTCCAGTACCTCGCGCCGAGCGGTCAGTTCCTGCTCGCCGTGCTGGTCTATGGCGAGCCGTTCACGGCCACCCAGGCCGTGAGCTTCGCCTGCATCTGGACCGGGCTCGCCGTGTTCAGCGCCGACGCCGCGCTGCGCGCGCGCCGCGCGTCAAGGACGAGCGCATCCTGAGCGCTCTGCAGACGAGACAAGAGGAATTCGAACCGCCAGGACGCCAAGAGAGAGCAGAGAGGGCGCTCCTTCCGTGACTGGCGCCTTCGACTCTGTTCATCTCTTCCTCTACAATTCCCTCCCCTGGCGTTCCTCGCGCCTCGACGATTCAAATCCTCACTCTGGTCCAGACGATGAGCTCCGAAGAGACCGCACCGAGCACCGACCTCTCGCAGATCCCGGCGCAGATCGCCGGCCCCTCGGCCTGGTACGGCCCTGCGATGGCGCAGAGCGACGGCTGGATCGAGCACCTCACGCCGGCGGAGCTCGAGGAGGTCGAGGCCGCCGTCCGGCGCTTCGCCGAGACGGGCGAAGACCCGGCGCGGATGCGCAGCGAGGCCTTCCCGCTGCCGTCGCTCGCCGCGCGCCTCCGCGGCGTGCTCGCGGAGGTGCTCGACGGCCGCGGCTTCGCCGTCCTCCGCGGGCTGCGCGGCGCCTGGCTCGACCGCGGCGACCTCCGCGCGGCCGCGATCGCGTTCCTCGGCATCGGCAGCCACCTCGGGAGCGCGCGGTCGCAGAACGCGCGAGGGCACGTGCTCGGCCACGTGAAGGACCTCGGCCTTTCGAGCCAGGACCCGAGCGTGCGCATCTACCAGACGCGCGAGCGGCAGACCTTCCACACCGACTCGTGCGATGTCGTGGCGCTGCTCTGCCTCCGGACCGCCAGGGCGGGCGGGCTCTCGGCGCTGGTCAGCTCGGTCACGCTGTACAACGAGATGCGGCGGGCGCGCCCGGACCTGGCCGAGGCGCTGTTCGCGCCGCTCGAGACCGATCGCCGGGGCGAGGTGCCGGCGGGCGAGCGGCCTTATTTCCGCATCCCGGTGCTGAGCTGGCACACCCAGCTCCTGTCCGCCGTCTACCAGCGGCAGTACATCGAGTCAGCGCGCCGCTTTGCCGACGTCCCGCCGCTCACGGCGCGGCAGGTCGAGGCGCTCGACCTGTTCGATGCCCTCGCCAGCGACCCGGCGCTCCACATGACCATGGAGCTCCGCCCGGGCGACATCCAGCTCGTGCACAACCACACGCTGCTCCACGATCGCACGGCGTTCGAGGACTGGCCCGAGCCGGATCGCCGGCGGCACCTGCTCCGCCTCTGGCTCGCTCCGCCCGGCGCGCGGCCGCTGCCGCCGGTGTTCCGCGAGCGCTTCGGCTCGCTCACCCCCGGCGACCGCGGGGGCATCGTCGTGCCGGGCACGCGCCTCCACGCCCCGCTCGCTCCCGCGTGAGCGGTCGCGCCCGAGAGGGCCCCGGGGCGCTCACGGTTGCCTGTCCGCGGCGCTGAGGCGCTCTTCCGCGAGGTGTCCCGCCGCCGCGGGCGCACGCCGCGCGCCCGGGGCGCCTGCGCACGCCGCGCGCCCGGGGCGCCCGCGCTCTCCGCGCGCCCGGGGCGCCCCGCCGCCGCGTGCGCACGCCGCGCCCACACGGCGCCGGCATGCGCCTCGCAGCGTACCCCCTTCCCATGGCTCCCTTGCCTCCGGCCCGAGCGGCAGAGGAATGCCCCGACGGCGACCCCGGGCCCATGCCCGGCGGCGGGGCGCGCGTCCCTGCCGCGCCGCCCGACGCCCTGAACACGTCCGCCGCCCGCGGCGCGCGGCGCAGAGCGCTGCTCCACGCGGCGCTCGGGGCCTTTGGCCTCGCCGCCCTTGTCGCGCTCATCCGGCACGTCGGCGCGGCGGAGATGCTCGCCGCGGTGACCCGCGCCGCGCCGTTCTTGCCTTTCCTGATCGCGCTGGAGGCTGCACGCATCGGCTGCGAGACGATCGCCACCGCCGTGCTCTGTGCGCCGCGGCGCATCCCGCCGGCGGAGCTCCTTCGCATCCACGTCGTCAGCTACCCCGTCATGACGCTGATGCCGGCCGGCCGCGCCGCGGGCGAGGCGGTCAAGGCCGCGCTGCTCTCCCCCCACGTCGGCGCCCCGCGCGCGGCCGCGATCGCCACGGCGAACCAGTCGCTCGCGCTCCTGGGCGCGGCCCCGCTGTCGCTCCTCGCGGCCGCGGCGCTCTTCCGCATCGGCGGCGGCGCCTCCCCGTTCGCCCTGGGCGTGCTCGCGCACGCCGCCCTCCTTGTCGCGAGCGGCCTCGGCGTCGCCTTCGCGGCGCGGCAGCGCGCCGCCTCGGCGTGGATCACCCGGCGGTTCGCCCGCGCCGGCCAGCTCACCGCCGCCTTCCAGGAGGCCGTCCGCGAGCGCGCGCCCGTCCCGGGCTGGCCGTTCGTCGCCTGCGTCGCGGGCCGCGCGCTCCAGGCGGCGCAGTATGGCGTCCTCCTCGCCGCGGTCGGCGCCGAGAGCGGCCTCCTCCGCGCGCTCGCCGCGTACGGCGTGGGCGCGGCCGGCACGGCGGCCGGCGACCTCATCCCGGGCCAGATCGGCGCCACCGACGGCGCCTTCACGCTCGCCGCCTCGCTGCTCGGCCTCACCGCGAGCTCCGCCATCGCGGTCTCGCTGCTCCTGCACCTCCTCCAGGCGGCCTTCGCGCTCGCGGGGATCGCCGCCACGCTCGCGTGGCGCCGCAGCCCTCCCGCGCGCTGAGCCGCCGGCGCGCTCAGCCGCGCTCGCGCTTGAGGCGTTCCAGCTCGGCCAGGGCCTCGGCCAGCCGCCGCTCGGCCTCGTCGGCGCGCTGTCGCTCCTCGTCGGCCCGCTGTCGCTCCTCGTCGGCCCGCTGTCGCTCTTTGTCCAGGCGCAGCCGCTCTTCATCGGCGAGCCGCCTCGCTTCGTCCAGGCGCTGTCTCTCCTCGTCGAGTCTTTGCTCGGTCCCCTCGATGCGCGCCTCGAGGTCACCCACCATCGTGCCGAGCCTGGCGAGCAGCTCGTGCGTCTCCGGCAGCGGCGCCAGCCCGTGGAAGAAGCGCAGCCGGTCTCCCTCCAGGCCCAAGTCCAGATCGAGCACCGTGCTCGCGAGCCGGCCCTCCTGCGGGACGATCGGCTGGTAGCGCGCGCTGCCCTGGGCGAGCCGGAAGCCACGAAGCCTGCGACGACGCCGGTCGAAGACGAAGTACTCCGAGATGCCCAGCGACGCGTAGCGGGTGACGTTGTCCTCGAGATCCTTCTTGCTCCTCCCGCTCCAGAGGATCTCCAGCGCGAGGTCGACGCCCTTGCCCTCGGCGCTCACGGACCAGTGGGCCCGCTCCTTCACCTCCACGTCGAGTACGGCGATGAGATCGGGCGCGAACATCCGCTCTACCGGGTAATAGACCGGCAGCTCGCACGCGAGGTACACACGCCGCCCGATGCGCTGGAAGTACCCGCCCAGCGTGTCCCGGGCTGCCACCTTCGGGTTGAAGTGGAAGTCGCCCTCGGGAGGGCTCGCCTCCGAGACCTCGAACTCCGACGGGAGCGTGTCGAGGACGCGCTGCCGCTCCTCCGGCGTCATCCGGTCCCAGAGCTCCTGCGGGGGGGCCCGAGGATCGTCGGGGTCGATCACCCAGGACGTCGGCGCGCGCTGCATGGTCCGAGCATAGCGAGCCCGCGCGGGCGCGACCACGGCACACGCCCGGCCTCGGCCCCCTCAACAAGGGCGCTCCAGGCCACGCCGAGCCGCGCTGCGCTCCCCCGCTCGCGTTGCTTGCGCCCGGGAGGGATCCCGCCCCCCCCGCGCGCGCTCTTCCGTGCGTCCCGGGAGGGGTGCGGCACCCCCGCAAGCGCTCTGCATTGCGGTCCGGAGGGGTCCGGACCCCCCTTCTGGCACAACGAAGACGGTGTACACGGGGTCGTTGGCACAGAATTTCGCCAAAAAACGCGTTTTTTGGCACAACCTTGCCCAAAAAATCGCTCGACCGAGCGTTCTCGAGGGGTCCGGACCCCGGTGTGTCGCAATGCATTGCGTTTGAGCCAGTGCCGGACCCCCCTCCCCTGGCACAGAGCCGCGCCCTTCTGGCACAAAAAAGGCCGCGCGGCTCCCTCCGGAGGCCCCCCGCAGCCTCGGGCGCCCCCGGCGACACCGGGGAGGCCGACGCCCCGGGATCGCTCCGCGCGCCCACCGAGCCTGCGGCCGCCGGCCGCGCGGGACGGCTCCCCCGACCGGCCGTCCGCTCCCCCTCGTCCCTCGACAGGCCGCCTGGCAGCCGCCTCCGTCCTGCGCCTCGAGGCGGTGCGGCGATCCCGACCTTGCGCGGATGCGCTGGCCACCCTCCGGCGGTTCGTCCTAGGGTGTGCACGTCATGACGGAAAAGACCGGCGGCCCCGGACGGGACGTGCTCACCCAGAAGGAGGCCGAGGAGCGCGCCGCGCGCATCGGCAACGCGCGCTACGAGCTCTCCCTCGACCTGTCGCGCGGCGAGAGCGGCTACCGCGGCGAGGCGCTCGCTTACTTCGACGTCCGCGGCAGCGGCGACACCTTCATCGACTTCCGCGGCCGGCGCATCGAGCGGCTCGAGATCAACGGCGTCGAGGTCGAGCCCGAGTGGTCCGACTGCCGCATCCGCCTGCCGGGGAAGCTGCTCGACCCGGAGACGCGCGTGCGCGTCGTCTACGAGAACGACTACGACCATACAGGCGACGGCTTCCACCACTTCCGCGACCCCGAGGACGGCGAGGACTACCTCTACTCGGACCTCGAGCCGTTCAGCGCGCACCGCCTGTTCCCCTGCTTCGACCAGCCGGACATCAAGGCGAGCTACCGGCTCTCCGTGACCGCGCCCGAGGACTGGGAGATCATCGGCAACGCCCGCGTCCGCCGCACCATCGGCGCGGGCCTGGGGCGCTCGACGCGGGTGTTCGAGGAGACGACCCGGTTCAGCACCTACATCTTCGCGCTGATCGCCGGCCCCTACAGCGGCGTCCGCGACGAGCACCGCGGCATCCCGCTCGGGCTCTACTGCCGCAGATCGCTCGAGAAGCACCTCGACCCCGACGAGCTCTTCACGATCACGAAGCAGGGCTTCGACTTCTACCCGGAGTTCTTCGACTACCCGTACCCCTTCACAAAGTACGATCAGGTCTTCGTCCCCGAGTTCAACGCCGGCGCCATGGAGAACGTCGGCGCCGTGACCCACAGCGAGCGGATGATCTTCCGCGACCCGCCGACCGAGCACCAGCGCCTCACGCGCGCCGAGGTGTTCCTCCACGAGATGGCCCACATGTGGTTCGGCAACCTCGTGACCATGCGGTGGTGGAACGATCTCTGGCTGAACGAGAGCTTCGCCACGTACATGGCCTTCCTCGCCATGGAGCAGGCGACCCGGTTCGAGCCGGCCGTGTGGAAGGCGTTCAACGTCATGAAGAGCTGGGCCTACCGGCAGGACCAGCTCGTGACGACGCACCCCATCGCCGGGGAGCTCGCGGACACGGAGCACACGTTCCTCAACTTCGACGGCATCACGTACGGCAAGGGCGCGGCCGCGATGAAGCAGCTCGTCGCGGCGATCGGCCTGCCGGCCTTCCGCGACGGGATGCGCCGCTACTTCAAGCGCTACCAGTACGGCAACGCGACCCTGCGCGAGTTCCTGTCCGCGCTGGAGGAGGGCTCGGGCCGCGACCTCGGCGCCTGGTCGCGCGTCTGGCTGGAGCAGGCGTCGGTCAACACGCTCACGGCCGAGTGGGAGCCCGACGGCGACCGCATCGGCCGGCTGCGCGTGGTGCAGACGGCCCCCGTGGACTACCCGACCCTCCGGCCGCACCGCATCGACGTGGCGCTCGCGCGCGAGGAGGGCGGCGCGCTCGTCGTCGACTCGGTGCCCGCCGAGATCGACGGCGCGACGACCGAGGTCGTCGCGGCGCGGGGGCAGCGGGCGCCGCTCCTCGTGTTCCCGAACCACAACGACCTCACGTTCGCGAAGATCGCGCTCGACCCGGGCTCGCTCGCGTTCGTGCGCGAGCACATCGGCCGCGTGGAGGACGCGCTCCTGCGGCAGCTGCTCTGGTCGTCGCTCTGGAGCATGGTGCGCGACAAGAAGCTCGCCTCCCCCGCGTACCTCGCGCTCGTGAGAGACAAGCTGCCGTCCGAGCCGGACCTCTCGCTCGTCGAGCCGGTGCTCACGAACGCGGTGACGGCGCTCGCGCGCTACGTGCCCGACCCGATGCGCGAGGCCGAGGCGAGCGCGTTCACGGGCCTCGCCCTCTCGGCGCTCCGGGCGGCGCCCCGCGGCGACGCGCAGATCGTGTGGGCGCGGGCGCTCCTCCACGCCGCCTACGCGGCCCCGGACCTCGTCGTGGCCGCGCGCCTCGTGGACGGCGAGATCGAGGTGGAGGGGCTCGAGATCGACCAGGAGATGCGCTGGACGGTCGCCGTGAAGTGGATCGCGCGCGGCATGGCGGGCGCGGACGAGCGGCTCGCCCACGAGCGCGAGCGCGACCCGTCCGATCGCGGCCAGCGCGCCGCGCTGCGCGCCGAGACGGCGCGCCCGGATCCGGCGGCGAAGGCCGCGGCGTGGGAGCGCTTCCACGAGGGCGGGTACGGCTCGCTGCACCTCACGAGCGCGGCCATGTCGGGCTTCAACTGGTCGTTCCAGCGCGCGCTGCTCGAGCCGTACGTGCAGGGGTTCTTCGAGCGGGTGCAGCACGTCTTCGAGACGCGGACGCACGAGCTCGCGTCCGCGTATTTCACCCACCTGTTCCCCTCGTACCGCGTCGATCGGGACCTCCTCGCGGCGGCCGAGGCGCAGCTCACGGCGCTCCAGGAGGCCCCGGGCGGCGCGCCGCCGGCGAAGCCGCGGCTGCCGATGCTGGTCCGGATGCTGCGCGAGTCGAGCGACGACCTCGTGCGGGCGATCGGGTGCCGGGAGCTCGCGGCGGCGAGCGGCCAAGGCGGCGCGGGGGCCCCGCCGGGGAGCGGCGGGGCCCTGGGCTGAGCGGGCGGCCGGCGGCGGCGCTCGAGGCGACGATGATCGTGCAGCTCGGCAAGGCGTCTCTCACGTGGACGCGCGCGGACCTCGAGGCGAAGCTCGCTGGCCACGCGCGGGTCCTCATCGATGTCGGCACGGGCGACGGCCGCTTCGTGTACCGCTCGGCCGGCGCCCACCCCGACACGCTCTGCATCGGCGTGGACCCCGCGGGCGAGCGGATGCGCGAGGTGTCGTGGCGCGCCGGCCGCAAGGCAGCCCGGGGCGGCCGGCCGAACGCGCTCTTCGTTGTCGCGTCGGTGCAGGCGCTGCCGGAGGAGCTCGCCGGGCTCGCCCACACCCTCACGCTGAACTTCCCCTGGGCCTCGCTGCTCTCGGCCCTCGTGCTCCCGGAGGCGCCGGTGCTCGAGGCGCTGCGCCGGCTCGTCCGGCCGGGCGGGGAGCTCATCGCGCTGCTCAACCAGAGCGTCTTCGACGACCGGCCCTACGCGGCCCGGCTCGGCCTCCCCGAGCTCTCGGACGCGTGGATCGATGACGCGCTGCGCCCCGCCTACCGCGCCGCAGGGTTCGAGATCCAGGCGAGCGAGATGGTGGACGGGGAGGTGCCGCACCAGACGAGCTGGGGACAGCACCTCACGCTCGCATCGGGCCGGCGGACGCGGCGGCTCACGGCCGAGGCGATCGGCTGAGGGGCGACGGGCGGGCTGCCAGGCTACGCCGGTGGGATCGCGACCGGCTCGACGCGGACCGGGACGCCGTTCAGCGCGGCGGTGCCCGAGAGCGCGTCGATCGCGAGGTCGTCCGTCAGGTCGTTGACGCTCTCGCCGGCGTGCTGCCTCGCCGTCTCGAGCCGCACGCCGTCGCGGCCGTGACCCCAGCCGTGCGGGACGCTGACGACGCCGGGCATCACCTCGTCGGTCAGCTCGACCTCGATGTCGATGCTCCCGACCCGCGAGCACACACGGACCCGCTGCGCGGCCGCGATGCCGCGGCGCGCGGCGTCCTCCGGGTGCATGAGCAGCGTGCACCGGTTCCTGCCCTTCACCAGGCGAAGGCTGTTGTGCAGCCACGAGTTGTTGCTCCTGAGCTGCCGTCTGCCGATGAGCTGGAGGTCATACCCCGCCTCGCCCCGCTGCCCCGGCGCGCTCGCCTCCCCCGCCCCGTTCACCGCGCGGCCGAGCGGCCGGCCTCCCTCCCGGTCGAGCGCCGCTCGCGCCCGATCGAGATCGGCGACGAGGACCTCCGGCGCGAGCTCGATGCGCCCGGACCGCGTGAACAGCCGCTCCGGCAGGCACGGCACGAGCGGCCCGAGATCCACGCCGTGCACCTCGCGCTCGAGCCTGCGCAGCGAGAGGCCGCCGGACAGTGGGCTCACGCCGGCGCCGTAGGGCCCGAAGCGGAGCGCCGCGTCGAGCAGCCGCGTCGGCGGGAGCGCCCTCTTCAAGAGGCGCGCGGCGCGGCCGGCGAGCCCCGCCGCGCGCCCGGGCGCCGCGAGGCGCACCCCGAGATCGACGAGGATCTGCCAGTCGTGACGCGCGTCGTCCGCCGGGGCGAACAGCGCGGGCGCGTACTTGGCGGTGTTCCGGATCGCGAACGCGTGGAACGCGAGATCGTAATGGTCGCGCTCCAGGGGACCGGTCGGCGGCAAGATCACGTGGGCGTGCCGGGTCGTTTCGTTGATGTAGAAGTCGATGCAGGCCATGAAATCGAGTCCGGCCAGCGCCCGATCCAGCGCCCGGCCGTTCGGCGTCGACAGCACCGGGTTGCCCGCCATCGTGAGGAGCGCGCGGATCTGCCCTGGCCCTTCGGTGAGGATCTCCTCCGCGAGCGCCGCGACAGGGTACTCCCCGGCGAACGCCGGCAGCTTGCGCACGCGGCTGCGGCTCCGGTCGAAATCGCCCCGCTGCCCGAGCAGATCCTGGATCGCGACGACATCGACGGCCGGCCGGGCAAACATCGCCCCGCCGGGGCGATCCAGGTTGCCGGTGACCAGGTTGAGCACCGCGATGAGCCATGTGGTGAGCGCGCCAAACTCCTGGAGACAGGCGCCGATCCGGCCATAGCAGACGGCCGGGCGCGCCGCGGCGAAGGCGCGCGCGAGCTCGCGGATCTGCGCGGCCGGGATGCCGACCTTCGGGGCGACGCGCTCGGGCGTGAAATCGCTGACGAGCCGCTCGATATCGTCGATTCCATTCATGAAATCGCCGAGTCGCCCCGGCGCGACGAGGCGCTCGGCGAAGAGGGTCGAGAGCAGCCCGAGCATCAGGAAGACGTCGGTCCCGGGCCGGATGAAGTGGTGGCGGTCGGCGATCTGCGCGGTCTCGGTGCGCCGCGGGTCGATGACCACGACCGTACCGCCCCGAGCGCGGATCGCCTTGAGTCGCCGCGGCATCCCGGGCGCTGACATGAGGCTGCCGTTCGACACGACCGGATTGGCCCCGACGATGAGCAGGAACGAGGTGCGGTCGACGTCGGGCACCGGAATGAGCAGCTGGTGCCCGAAGAGCAGGGTCGCGACGAGGTGGTGCGGGAGCTGATCGACCGAGGTCGAGGAGAAGCGGCTCCGGGTCCGCAACGTCTCCAGGAACGGGATGAGGTAGAGGAGCGACGCGTAGTTGTGCGTCGTGGGATTGCCCACGTAGACCGCGGCGGCGTCCCGGCCGTGACGCCCCTGGATCTCCCGGAGCCGCCCGGCGACCTCGTCGAGCGCCTCGTCCCACGAGATGCGCTGGAATCCGGAGGCGGTACGCCGGACCGGAACCCGCAGGCGATCCTTGTCCTCGTGGAGGTCCTGCAGCGCGAGCGCCTTCGGGCAGATGTACCCGCGGCTGAACGGGTCGCGCTGGTCGCCGCGGATCGACGCGATCCGGCCGCCGTCGACTTCGATCTCGACCCCGCACATCGCCTCGCAGAGGTTGCAGGTGCGATGGTGCGTGCGCGTGGTCCCGTGGCTCGACATGGCGCGCGAGCCTATCAGCGCGCCGCGCGGCCGGCGAACGCATGACCTCGCCCGCTTACGCGCGCCTCAATCCGGGGCGGGTCGCTGCGTCCGACGGTACCGCGAGCGCCTGTGCCGTCGGGGTCGCGCTCCGGCGCGTCCTGGCACAGACCGCACCACGGGCAGCCACGCAAACGCCGGAGATCGCGCGAGCCGGGCTCGGTACGCTCCATGCTTTGCAGCACGCCTGGCCGCGTCCGACGTCGGCACGTGAGGACCCCGGCGGCCAAGGAGACCCTATGCGTACCTGTTTCCGCATCGCTTTCACGGTGGGATGCCTTCTCGCTCTCGGGGCGTGCTCGGTCAGCTCGAGCTCAGACGACGGTGGCGACGGCGAGATCCCGGGGACGGGCAGCGACGGCGAGATCCCGGGGACGGGCCCTGGTACGGGCGAGGTCGACGGCACCGCTTCGGCCGGCACGGGAGGTCCGGCGGACGGCGGCGATCTCGCAGGCGGCGTCGGCTCCCCCGGCAGCGGCGGCGGAGGAGGCGCCGGCGGCGGAGGCACCGGCGGCGGAGGCAGCATCGAGCCAGGCACGCTCACCGCGGGCGTCTGGGACGACAATCGCAATTTCGACTTCTTCCTCTCGTACCGGAGCACGCTCTACGCGCAGCAGCTCCCGGGCCTCATGCCCTTCACCGAGGCCGATCACCAGGCCGCGCACAGCTTCTTCGCGGCGCCTCCAGTGAAGCGGGAGACGCTCGACGTCTCGCTCATCATCGACACGACCGGCAGCATGGGCGACGAGATCGCGTATCTCCAGACGGAGTTCATCGCCCTCTCCGACTCCATCTTCGCCAAGTACCCGAACGCCGAGCAGCGCTGGTCGCTGGTCCTTTATAGAGACACCGAGGACGACTACGTCGTCCGGTGGTTCGACTTCCGCAACGATCCCGGCGAGTTCCAGGTGAAGCTCGCCGAGCAGGCGGCCGGCGGCGGCGGCGACTTCCCGGAGGCGCCCGACAAGGCGCTCTCCAAGGCGGCCGATCTCGCCTGGAGCACGGGCGGCGACACAGCGCGCCTCGCCTTCTGGGTCGCGGACGCGCCCCACCACGACAGCAACGCGGCGGCCATGGCCGACGGGATACAAGCCCTGAAGGACCGCGGGGTGGCGGTCTATCCCGTCGCGTCGAGCGGCGTGGACGAGCTCACCGAGCTCACCATGCGCTCAGCCGCGCAATTGACGGGCGGCCGATACCTCTTCTTGACCGATGACTCCGGGGTTGGCGGCGCTCACAAGGAGCCGACGATCCCCTGCTACTACGTGACAAAGCTCGATCGCGCGATCCTGCGCATGGTCGACATCGCGCTCTCCGGCGTCTACCACGAGCCGGAGCCGTCCGAGATCCTCCGCACGGGCGGCGATCCCCTGGACGGCGCGTGCGAGCTCTCGTCGGGCGGCGAGGTGCTCGCGTATTGAGCCTGCGGGCTTCGTCCTGCTGAAAGACCCGTCGATGGCATCCCTTGCGCCCGAGGAGCCCGAGAGATCGAGGACAGCGCCGAGGTTGCCGCGGGAGACCTCGCGCAGGGAGACGGGCGGAGCGCCGTCAGGCATGGCGTCGTCCCGGAAGAGGCAGGCGCTGGACCGGCTCACGAGGGGCGAATCGGCTCCGCGAGCCAGCGAACCAGCGCCTCGCCCTCGAGATCGAGCAAGGCATCCTCGACCTCGCCTGGACCGATCGAGCGAGCTCGCTCGACGATCGAGCGCTCTTCTTCGGCCGTCGGCCGGCGCCCGATCCGCCGCGCGAAGAGGCGACCGAGCAGCTCCGCGATCGCCTTCTGCTCCCCGCGCTCCGCGCCTCGTTGCTCGCCGCGCTGCTCGCCGCGCTGCTCGCCGCGTCGCTCGGCCTCGATGATCATCTCCCCGATGATCGGCGTGCGCCGGAGCAGCCCCTCTTCCTTGTCCTCGATCATGATGATGAGCTCCTTCAGGAGATTATGCCCCCAGGGGTCGATGGTCGCCATCACCAGGAGCGCCGTGTACAGCTCGGCCCGCTCCTCGGCGGTCTTCGCCCCCGCGTGGATCTCCCTGACGATGTCCCGCAGCGCCGCCGCGGTCGCGTTACGTGCGAGCGGGGTGAACACCAGCCAGAGCACGCTGCCGCGCGACCGGAGCTCGGAGACCGTGCGCTGGTAGACGGCGTCGACGCGGAAGTGCGCGCCGCTGAACGGCCGCCCCGGCCAGGCGATGCGGCGCTTGCCCGTCGCCGGCAAGCGTCGCCTGCGGCCCGACAGGACCACGGCGACGCTCTCGATCGGCGGCACGGGCTCGCCGGGGGCTTCGAGGCGAAGCGCGGCGAAGAGGAAGCCGAGGTACTCGAAGACGCGATCCGGAACGTCGTCGCGGAGCGCGTAGCAGAACTCGACGTGCAGCACGCGTGGCTCGCCGTCGATCCGCAAGCGCAGGGCCTTGTCCAGGCGACGCTCGATGTGGGTGACCTGGCTGTCGATCCAGCCGAGGACCTCGATGGGGCGGCTCTCCGGGACGAGGGCGCGCACCAGGTCCTCGGGGCGCCTCCGGGCGAGGTGGCGCAAGGTGATGTCGGCGTCTCCCATGCGCGGCGCTCATGGCAGATCGCGTACCAGGGGTTCAGGGGGCAGAACTCAGGGGATTCCGGGGTGACGCGTGCCGTCGGGCAGGTGGCGGCGCCATGGCGCAGTGTCGGGTCGCCGGCCGCAGCGCGGAGAACCGGATCCGGCGAATCCTGGAATAACTCCGGTGCGCGCTGTCGTTGTCGCGGGCGCCCGATGAAGCCGCGAACATCGACTCTCCTTCTCGCCGCGGTCCTCGCCGCGGCCTGCTCGAGCCCCTCCAGGCAAACCGCGCCGGACGAGCGCAATGCCGGTGCCGCGGAGACCGCCACTCCGCCGCCGTCTCCACCACCACCACCGTCCCCGCCGCCGCCGTCCCCGAAGCTCCGCGCGGTCCTGCGAACCGGCGGCGCGCTCGTGCGCGCGCCGCAGGACGACGCGCTCTACCTGGCCGACGAGGACCACCGCGCCCTCCGGCGCATCCCGCTGCCCGTCGACGTGAGCGCCCCGCCGATCGCGATCGCGATGCCGGGGCGCCCCGCGCAGGTCCTCGCGCTCGAGGGCCGCGTGCTCGTCACGATCCGAGATCCCGGGCTGCTGCTCGTGATGCAGCCGGATCCGACCGCGGGGCTCGTGGAGGTCGCGCGCGTGCCGCTGCCGGCCGACGCCTGGGGGCTGGCGATCACGCCGGACGAGCGCACCGCCATCGTCACAAGCGCGTGGACCGGCAAGGTCTCCGCGGTGGATCTGGCGACCGCCACGAGGTCATGGTCGATCGACGTCCCGCGCGAGCCCCGCGGCGTCGTGGTCCGCGAGGACGGCGCGGCCGCGTACATCACGCACCTCACGTCCGCGGCGCTCACCCGGATCGACCTGCGTTCTCCGCCCCAGGCGAGGCCGATCGCGCTCTCCCCGTCGCCCTACCGCGCCCCTCCGGACGAGCCGCGCGCTGCCTCGCTCGGATACGCGGCCGCGCTCTCCCCGGACGGCCGCCGCCTGTTCGTCGCGCGCCACGCGCTCGGCGCGATCGGCGAGCTCTCGTGGTTCGGCGCCGCCACGGTCGACGTCCTGGTCACGGGCAACGACGAGCCCCTCGCGCCGCGCCGCCGCGAGGGCGCCCCGAGCCGGCTCGCGCGGGACTTCGAGCTCGACATCGCGGGCGACCAGGAGCTCGAAGCACCCAGGAGCGAGCTCGCCCCGTTCGTCCAGCCGCGCGCCCTCGTGTACCGCGAGAGCACCCGCACGCTGCTCGTGGCCAGCGAGGGCACCGACGCCCTGGTGGAGCTCGATGCGCTCTCGGTCGAGCCGACGCTCCGGCCTCTCCATACGTACCCGCTCGGCAGCTCACCGGCGCTCGCCGGCGCGGCGCCCGGGTCCCTGGACGCCCTCTCGCGCGACGCCGGCGTGGCGACCCTGTGCGGCGCGCCGAGCGGCGTCGCCCTCTCCGGGGACGAATCGTTGGCCTGGGTGTACTGCCGCTCGACCGACACCCTCGCCCTCGTCCGTCTCGACGAGCACAAGGCAGGTGTTCCCTACGAGCCGGGACCCGTGCCGTTCATCCGGCTGGCCAAGCCCCCGCTCCCCGAGCAGGCCGCCATCGGCCGGAAGCTCTTCTACAACGCGACCGACTGGATCACGAGCGGCGGGCTCGGGTGCGCCGGGTGTCACCCCGATGGGCGCGACGACGGCCACGTGTGGCACGAGGTCAGCGGCGGCGAGTTCGCCAATTTCTTCGGATCCGCCGATAACCGGCCGATGGCAGGGCTCGCGGGCGGCGTGGCTCGACAGACACCCATGCTCGCAGGGCGCGTCTCGGCCGAGGGCCCTTATGGCTGGAACGCCCAGAGCGAGCTCCTCGCCGCGCGCATCCTGGAGGGCTTCGGCCTGCATCGATGGGGGATGGGCGGCGGCGCGGACGGCGCGCGCTCGCTGCGCGCGAGCTATCTGGCCAGCTTCCTCCGCGAGGGCCTCGTGCCTCCGCCGAGGGAGGATAGGCCGCTCACGCCGGAGGAGAAGCACGGCTTCGCGCTCTTCACGAGCGAGGCCGCGCAGTGCTCGCGCTGCCATGTGCCCGAGACCGAGTACACCGATCGGACAGGCTACCCGATGCCGGGCCTCGTCGCTCGGCCCGGGTTCTACAGGGAAAAGAAGGGCACGGTGTACAAGACGCCCTCCCTGCGCTTCATCGCCGGGACAGCGCCCTATTACCACGATGGCTCCGCGAGGACGCTCGAACCGCTCGTCGAGCAGAACGAGGACCGCATGGGCCGCACAAGCCACATGTCGAGGAAAGACAAGGCGGCGCTCGTCGCCTTCCTGAGGACGTTATGAAGAAGCTCCCGTGGATCGGTACAGTCCTGCTCGGCGCGCTCGCGCCGGCGCAAGCCTCGGAGTCGCTGATCGCCCGGACAGCCGAGCCGGACGGCGCCGCGATCGGACCTCGGGCGGAGACGGGGGCAGGCCTCCCGGACGGGAGAGAGGCCGCGGCAGCATCCAGGGTGCGCGCGCTGGAGGAGGCGCCGCCTGCGCCCGAGCGGACGCCACGGCCCGCGGCGGCGGAGTGGGACGCCGCCGAGCCGGTGCGGCTCGCGCGGGACAGGAGCGGCGCCGCATGCAAGGCGCGGATGCGGCGCGAGTGGCTGCGCATCGACTGCACGGCGCCCTCGCTGGCCGCCGTGAGGACGCTCGGTGCGAGCGCCGGGGAGGCGTGGTTCTCGCTGGACCAGAAGAATGGCGAGGAGCTCGCGAGCGGCGTCTCCGTGGCCTTCCCCGTCCGCCGCGGAGACCGGAGGGTGATCGAGATCCTCGCGGGCACCTCGGCATACCGCGGTCAGATCGGGATCTCGACGAGCTTCGTGATCTCCGAGCAATGGCTCGACGGCGACGCCGGGCCGCTCGTCAGCGTGCTCTGAGCCCCCGTCGGGCGCGCCGTTGCGGCGCCCCAGGGGCAACTCCGCGCCGGGACCCGCGGCGGAAGCGCTCGCGGTCGGACCGGCTTGCCGGGGCGAGCGCGCCATGCCTTGATCCAGCGCGTGACGACGGGATTCTTCGAGGCAGGTGGCCTGCGTTTCCGGCTCGATCGCCAGGGCGCCGAGGTGAGCGGGGGGCCGGCGCGCGCGGTCCAGGCCAGGATCGAGCCCGACGAGGCGAGCCTCGACGGGGACGAGCCGCTGGCCGAGCTCCTGGGCCGCCGGCTGTCGGCGCTGCTCGGCGTGCCGGTGAGCGACGAGGAGGGGATCTTCGACCTGGCGGTCGAGCGCGATGGGACCGTGGTCGCGGCCGTGCAGCTCTCGTGCGGCGAGGACGACGAGGACGTGCTCGAGCTGCTCGGCGAGCGGGCGCCCTCGCTGCCGGTGCGGGCGCTCGTCGAGGCGCTGGTCGAAGCGCTGCGGGGCCCGGAAAGGTGACGTGACCGCTCGCGACCCCCGGGCTCGGCGTCATGCCCCCCCGGGGGCCGGCGCGAGGCCGCCCTCCTCGGCCCGCCTCGACGCGCGGTTCGCGCAGGGCCGCCCCGGCCGGGTCGTCCAGCCCGGGCCCGGAAAGCCCGTCGAGGCAGCTCCCTTCGCGATCGCCGCAGGTCGGCTACTGCGCCCTCGCCCCCTGAGCCGCCTCCCGCTCGGTCACCCGGCGGATGGTCTGCGCCGTGTTCTTGTCGTCCTCGCGCTGCGCGATGTCCGACAGGCTGATGATGCCGACCAGCCGGCCGTCCGCCTCGGTGCACAGGACGCGCGACTTGTGGTGCTGCCCCATCAGCTGCTCGGCGCGCTGCACCTCGTCGTCAGGCCGGCACGCGACCACCGCGCGGGTCATGACGTCGCCCGCCTTCGTGCTCAGCGGGCGGTTGTCGGCCAGCACCCGGATGGCGAGATCGCGGTCCGTGAGCGTACCGAGCACCTTCCCCTGGTCGTCGCAGACAGGAAGGAAGCCGACGTTCGCATCGCGCATCTTGCACGCAGCCGTCTGGATCGTGTCCTCGGTCATGACGCTCTGGATCTCTCTCTTCATGATCTCCTTGCACAGCATGGTTTCCTCCTTCGGCTCCGTTTGCAGCGCTCGGTTGCGTCACCGCGCACACACGCACCTTAGGGGACCGGCGCCGGCAGCGGATGGAGCAGCGTGATGAATGCGGCGTCGGGCGCCGCTTGATCGCGCGCCCGGCCGGCGAGCGCTCCGGACGACACAACGGCAGCGCCTCCCGCCGCGACGCCAGGCATACTGGGACGCGAGACACCATGTCGGAGCGGATCACGAGGGCCGTCATCCGCCGAGCGCAGCCGGCAGACGCGGCCGCCATCGCGCGCGTCGAGGTCGACTCCTGGAGGGCGGCTTACCTCGGCCTCGTCCCGGCGGACGACCTCAACGCCCTCTCCCCGCGGCTGCGCGAGGCGAGCTGGCAACGCATCCTGAGCCACGGCGCCGCGACAGGCACGCGGGCCTGGCTGCTCTGCGCCGCGGACGCCGTGCTCGGCTTCGCGAGCGCCGGACCGACGCGCGACGACGACGACGATCCCTTCGAGGTCGGCGAGCTCTACACGATCTACCTCCTGCCCGCCGCGTGGGGTCGCGGCCTCGGCGCCGCGCTGCTCGACACCGCGCAGGCCGACCTCGCCCAGCGCCGCCACCGGACCATGACGATCTGGGTCCTCGAGGGGAACACCCGGGCGCGCCGCTTCTACGAGCTCTCCGGCTTCGCCCGCGACGGCGCGCGGCGGCGAGCGCGCGTCGGCGCGAGCAGCCTGCCGGAGGTCCGCTACCGGCGAGCGCTGTAGCGCCCCTCACCGGCGAGCGCCGCAGCGCCCCCGTCCGAGGGACGCCGGCGGACAGCCCGGGCCTGGGCGCTAGGCGAAGCGCACAACGATGCTGCTGTAGCCGCCCCGCGGGTCGTACTGGGAGGTGATCTTTCCCCAGGGATACTCGTACGGCGGCGCGCCGAGGATCGATTCAAGCCAGGCATCGTGGTTCGCCTTGCGCTCGGCCTCCTCCTTCTCGGACCAGTCGTTCCAGAACGCCTTCGACTCCGCGCCCACCTCGAAGAGCTCGACCCACGCGATCTTGCCGCTGCAGAAGTGCAGCGTGACGCGGAAGGTCCGGAAGCCGATGCGCTGGCGCGCCGTCCGGTAACCGCTCCACGGCTGCGCCTGGCTCAGGGCGTTGGCCGTCCGCGCGAGCGGTGACGACAAAAACTGCGCTTCCGAGTACGAGGGTCCGATGCGGACCCCGGATGCGAGCTCGAGCTCGCCTGTCTGTCGATGGATCATCCAACCCTCCGACCTATCGGCGCAGCATACACCACAGCTCCCGGCCCCGCGCGCCGAGCCGCACCCCGACCAGCCACCGGACTCTGCCGTTTCCCCGGAGCGACCCGACTCCGCCGCTCCGCAGGTGGGTCCGCCGGATACCCGGCCCCCCGCCAGGCCACCCCGCCGCTCGCAGGCGATGACCGCCGCGCGTTTCGCGCACTGCGACCCTCGCCGCACCTGTCCCCCCGTGTCGACACGACGCCCACGCTGTCGGGTGCGACCTGCGCCGTGCGCTTTTGCCGGGGGCGTAAAGCTGCGCGTGCAACGTGGCTTTTCTCGCTCGTGACGCGCGGAGACCCGGTAATATCGGCCACGTATCGCGCCGGCCCCCCATTCCGAGGTCATTTCGAGGTCTTCTTGCCGCGCTGCCCATCCTGCCATCGCCGACTTGCAGCCCTCGCTCCTTGCCCAGCAGACGGCGCCCTGGCGCCGCTCCGCGCCGCGCCGATCGATCTCGGCGCCGAGACGCCGCCGTCCCTCGCGGGCTTCCTCGTTGGCCAGCCGCTCGCGGCGGGCGCGTTCTCGGTCGTCTGGGGCGCGACGCGGCTGGAGGACGACGCCCCCGCCGTGCTCAAGATCAGCAGGGCCCACTCGCTCCTCGCGCGCGAGCGCTTCCGCTGCGAGACGTGGGCGCTCGAGCAGCTCGGCCCCCCGGTCTCGCCGCGCCTGCTCCAGAACGGCGTGCTCGAGGACGGGCGCGCGTACATCGCCATGGAGCGGCTCCAGGGCGAGACGCTGGCCGCTCGCCTCGAGGGCCTGCCCGCCGCGCTCGATCTGCGCTCCGCCCTCGAGGTCGCGCTCGCCGTGCTGAGCTGCCTCCAGGTCGTGCACGAGCGCGGCCTGGTCCACATGGACCTCGCGCCCGAGAACCTCTTCCTCGAGCCCGGCGGGGGCGTGCGGCTCCTCGACTTCGGCCTCGCGCAGCGCGATCGCGGCGTCGTTTGCCACCCGGCGGACAGCGCGCTCACCACGCTCGGCGTCCTGCTCGGGACCCCCGAGTACGCCTCGCCCGAGCGGCTCCGGGCCGAGCCGATCGACGGGCGCGCGGACCTCTACGCGTTCGGCGCGCTCCTCTTCGAGCTGCTCACGCAGCGCCCGCCGTTCGCGGGCGATCGCGCGAACGTCGCGCAGGGGCACCTCGGCCGGCAGCCCCCCCGGCCGAGCGAGCTCGCCCCGGTCCCGCCGTCCATCGAGGCCCTCGTCCTCGCCTGCCTCGCCAAGGAGCGGGCGCTCCGCCCGCACGACGCCGCTGGCCTGCGGGCCGCGCTCGCGTCGGCAGGCGCGGCGGTGCTCGCTCCGGAGGGCGGCGCCGCCGGCGCCGCGGAGGCCGCGGTGGAGGACGCCGCCAGCAGCTCCTCGGACCGGCAGGACACGGTGGTGCTCGCGCTGGAGGCCCGCGGCGCCGAGGCCGAGGTCCGCGCCGCCGTGGCCCGGCACGAGGGGCACCTCGCGCGGCAGCGCGGCTACCGCTTCGTCGCGATCTTCCCCGGGCCGAAGGAGGCGGCCGCGGAGCGCGCGCTGCTCGCGGGGCGGGAGATCGTCGCGTCGGTCGGCGCGCCGCTCGCGATCCACGTCGCGCCGCTGAAGCTCCGGCGCGAGGCGCGCGAGGGCGACAGCGTCCAGGCCGTCACCGGGCTCGCCGTGGAGCGACCCGAGGCGTGGCTCCCCGCGGATCCGTGGCGCGGGATCGCGCTCAGCGCCGAGCTCGTCACCGCGCACCCCGGCTTCGACGTCGCCGCGGCGAGCGAGGACGGCCGCTACTTCTTCGCGCAGGAGGCGCCCCTGTCCCCGGGCGAGCGCGACGCAGCGCGCGCCGCGCCGCCGCCGCTCGTCGGGCGCGGCGACCCCCAGAGCGCCGTCGAGGGGAGCCGCGAGCGCGCCCTCGCGGGCCTCGGGCCCGGCCTGTGCGCCCTGATCGGCGAGCGCGGCGTCGGCAAGTCGCGGCTCGCCGACGAGATCGCCGAGAGCAGCCGGCTCGCGCACCCCGGCGCGCTCGTGATCTCGGTGCGCGCCGAGCTGGAGCTCTCCGGACGCACCGGGGGCCGATCCGGACAGACCGCGGCCGCCCTGCTCGCCGAGGTGCTCGGCGTGGACGACGGCGCGGAGAGCAGCGCGGAGAACAGCGCGCGCGCGGCGCCCCGCGACCCGCGCGCGCTCTGCATCGAGCGGCTCGGCGAGCCGCTCGGCGGCGACGTGTGGCCCGCCGTCGCCGCCTCCCTCGGCTGGCTCGACGGCTCGTCCGACCCGCCGCCGCCGGCGCGCCGCGGCAGCGTGATCCGCGCGATCGCCGAGGGGCTCCGCCGCCGGGCGACGGAGCGCCCCGTCGTCGTGATCGTCGACGACGCGCACTTCGCCGACAGCGCCGCGCTCGACGCGCTCGACCTCGCGACGCGGCGCGAGGCGCAGCTCCCGCTCTGGGTGCTCCTCACCGGCGCGCCGGAGCTCGCGGCGCGACGCCACGCGCTGAGCGCCCGCGATCACGCGCGCGACCAGGTCGCGCTCTTGCCGCTCGACGACGCCGCCGGGCTCCTCCTCTGCGCGGAGCTCCTCCGGCCCGCGGAGCACCCGCCGAGCGCCGCCCTCCGGCGCATCTGCGCGTGGGCCGGCTACAACCCCCGCTGCCTCGTGGAGCTCACCCGCGCGATCAAGCGCGCGGGCCTCGTGCGGCTGCGGGCGCGCTCGAGCAGCTACCAGCTCGCGACCGCCGAGCTCGAGAAGCTCCCGCCGTCGCCCGCGTGGCAGTGGTCCGCGGCGCTGCAGCTCGAGGCGCTCCCGCCGGAGCTCGGCGCGTGCGCGCAGCTCTGCGCCGTGCTCGGCTTCGAGCTCTCGGAGGACGTGGCGGCGGGCGTGCAGCGCGCGCTCGAGCGCGAAGGCGAGCGCGAGGACGCGGCGGCGCCGCGCTTCGACGTCCCGAGCGGCCTGCGCGCGCTCGTCGCGCGGGGGATCCTCGCTCCCCGCGGCGCGCACGACGCCGTGCGCGGCGAGGGCGCCCCGCGCGGGGGCGCCCGCTATGCCTTCCGGAGCGCGCTCTTGCAGGAGGCCATCTACGCGCTCCTCACGGAGGAGCAGCGCGCGGGGATGCACCGGCACGCGCTCGCCGTCTGGGAGCGCCTGGCCGAGGCCCAGCCGAGGGCGCCGGATCTGCTCGAGCCGGTCGCGTGGCACGCCGCGGCCGCCGGGGCGCACGCCCGCGCGGCGGACGCCTACCTGATCCTCGGCGATCTGCACCGCGACCGGCACAACAACGCCGTGGCGGAGGGCCACTACTCGTCCGCGCTCCTCTGGGCCGACGGCGACGATCAGCGCCAGCGCTATCTCGCGCTGCTCGGCCGCGCGCGCGTGCGTTACCGCGTCCTGCGCACCGGCGAGGCGCTCGACGATCTCCGCTCCGCGGGCGCGCTGGCCCGCACGATGAAGGATCCGCGGATGATCGCGGAGGCGCTGCTCGAGGAGGCGACGGCGCTCGACTGGGCCGGCGCCTGGGAGGAGTCGGCGGCGCGGGTCGAGGAGGTGATCCCGCTGCTCGACGTCCGCGAAGGCCACGTCGACCCGGCGCTCGCCGCGCGCTTCGAGGTCGCCGCCGGCCGCTCGTCGTTCCGCAAGGGCAACCTGGAAGACGCCCTCGAGCGGCTGACGCAGGGCGCCGAGCGGGTCCGCGAGGCCGACCACGACACGCACGTGACCGGGCTGACGCTGCTGGCCTGCGTCCTCATGCGGTGCGGCCACCTCGACGAGGCGGAGCAGCGCTTCGACGAGGCGGTGCGCAGCTGCGAGGCGCGCGGCGATCGGGTCCACCTCTGCGCGGCGCTCGTCCGCCGGGCGGAGCTCTGGCCGGCGCTCGACGCGCCGGATCGCGGGATGGCCGACCTCAGGCGCGCGGTCCGGCTCGCCCGCGAGGAGGCCAACACCTGGGCCGAGCGCGAGGCGACGATCAAGCTCGCGGAGCTGCTCTACCTCTGGGGGCGCGAGGACGACGCGCTGCCCCTCGTGCGGCAGGTGCGCTCGCTGGACGAGCAGTTCAAGGACCGGCCCGTCTACAGCAGCGCGCTCCTCCTCGCGCGGATCCACGCGATGCGCGACGAGCACGCGGACGCGAGCCGGCAGCTCCGGTGGCTCAGGGCGCAGGGGGCGGTCGCGGACCTGCCGCCGTACGCCCAGGCGCTCCTCGGCGTGATGCAGCTCGCCGTGAGGGACCCGCGGCACAGCATGGAGGGCGCGCGCACGCGGGCGACGATGCGCGAGGAGGGGGAGCCGCCGGGCGAGCTCGGCGGCGGGCTGAGCGCCGACCAGCGGGTCGAGCTCCTCTACTGGCGCGCGCGCGCCCTGCTCGACGCCGGCCGCCCCGAGGACGTGGCCCTGCTGCTCGCGCGCACCGCGCCGCTGCTCGCCGAGAGCAGGGCGTGGCGCCCGCGCTTCGCGAAGCTCCGGGCGGGGTACGGGCAGCTCGCCGGCTAGCCCTGCGCTCGCGGGCGAGCCACCCCCTGCGACGCGGCGCCCTCACCTCGGCCTCACTTCGGCCTCACCTCGGCCTCACCTCGGATCGATGCGGAACACCTCCCCGGTGAGCATCACAACGTAGAGCTCGCCGGCGGCGTCCTCGCCGAACGAGGCAGCCGGCAGGCTCGACGCGAGGTCCGCCGTGATCTCCACGTGATCCCGCACCGCCCCGCCGTCCCACCGCAGCGTCCAGAAGCGGTGTGTCCCGTAGTCGCCGTAAACGTACCTCTCCTGGAGGCACGGAATGGCCGAGCCGCGGTAGACGTGGCCGCCGGTGATCGAGCCGCCCTCTCCGCTCGAATGGCTGTGCTCCACGGCGGGCGCGACCCCGACGCGGGAGCACCCGGACGAGACGCAGTGGTCGCCTTCCATCGTCGGCCAGCCGTAGTTGCGCCGCCCGGTGCCGGCCGGCTCGATGTTGAGCTCCTCCCAGGCGTTCTGTCCCACGTCGGCGATGTAGAGGTCTCCCGTGCGCCGGTCGAAGCTGAAGCGCCACGGATTGCGCAGCCCGTAATCCCACACGAGCGGGTTCACCCCTGCGCCGGAGAGATTGCCGGACGGCCCGAGCCCGGTCGTCACGTCGATCCGCAGGATCTTGCCGAGGGGCGACGAGAGGTCCCTGGCCGGAGAGGTCGAGTACGGCGTGACGGCCGCGTCGCCGACCGACGCGTAGAGATGACCATCCGGTCCGAACGCGAGCGTACCGCCGACGTGGTTCCAGCCGCCGTGCCTCGCATCGAGGAGCGTCCGGACAGGCAGGCTCCCCGCCGACGTGTCGGCGACATCCGGGTTCGTGGCCGAGCGGCGGAACTCGGCGATCGTGACGTTGCCCCTGGGCGCGGCGGTGTAGAAGAGCCAGAACCTGCCGCTCGTCGCGTAGCTCGGGTGGAACGCCATCCCGAGCAGTCCGCCTTCCGCGGTCGGGCTGGGCGTGCACACGAGCGGGTGTGCGCTCGCCGGATGCGACGGCGGGCACGAGGTCCCGCCCCGGAGGTCGAGGAACGGCGTGGACAGGAGGACACCGTTCTTGATGAGGCGGACGACTCCGTCCTTTTCGAGGACGAACCTCCTCGAGGTGTCGCCCGGCGGGCTCGTGAGGAAGAGGGGCGTTTCGAGGCCGGAGGCGATCTGCGTGAGCTTCAGGCGCGGCACCCCGGAGCACGCGGGGCCGGCGCTGCCGCCGCCCGCGCTCGCGCTGGAGCTCCCGGTGCCGGCGCTGCCGCCGCCGGTGCTCGCGCTGGAGCTCCCGGTGCCGGCGCTGCCGCCGCCCGCGCCGGTGCCGGTGCTCGCACCGCCGGCGCCTGAGCTCCCGCTGCCGGCGCTCGCGCTGCCGCTGGCCGCGCCGCTGCCGGCGCCGCTCGCCGCCCCGGCCGGCGGCCGCAGCCCCTCGATCCACGCGCGGACCGTCGCGAGCCCCGCCGTGTCGATGACCTCCGACCCGATCGTCGGCATCTGCGCCCTGGAGCCGCGGTGCGCCATCCGCCGCACCACGGCGCTCGACTCGGGATCTCCCGCGGCGATCCTGTGGACCACGCCGGGCTCCCAGAAGCTGGGCGTCACGCCCACGCCCGTCGTGTAGATGTCGGTGCTCTCCACGGTGGTGTTCGCCGCGAGCAGGCGTGTCCGCAGGGTCGCGACGCCGGCGCTGTTGTGGCAGTTGCCGCAGTTCACATGGAGATACCCGAGCGCCGCGGCCGCCGTCGCGTCGCCCGGCGGGCGGACCCCTCCCGGCATGGGCACGCTGAGCCGCCCGGCGTTGCTCAGCGACGTGATCGTCTCGCCCGGGCCATGGTGGCTCAGCTGGAGCGCGCTGAAGCCGAGGATGCGCTCCGGGAGCTTGCCGTGGCACTCCCAGCAGTCCGCGGTCCGCGGGATGTCGTGCGCGGTCCCGCGCGCGTCCTCGACGCCGTCCTCGACAAGGAACGCGTCGTTCCCCGACGGATCCCACGCATACGCGGCGAACACCCAGTCGTCGATCCCCGGTCCGAACCGGTGGATGAGCCGCGTCTCCACGGCCACGCCCTCGGCGCGGAACTCCTTCCAGAAGCGCGTCCCCACCGGCAGCGACCAGTGATCCATGTCGCTCGTATCGACGGTGGAGCAGCGCGGCAGGTACACGAAGCGCCGCTTGGCTGCCCCGTCCGACCAGAGCTCGAAAGCGGGGCGGAACTCGAGCGTGTTCGCCGCGCGCGACCGGGTCGCTATATCGGCATAGAGCCCGGTCTCGGAGAGCCGCTCGGGCGGCGACGGATCCGGCGGGAGCGCGGCCGAGTCGGCGCACGGATCGCCCGTGGAGCTCGGCGTGCCGGTCGTCGCGCCCGAGCAGGGAGCGCAGTGCGGCCCACCGCAGTCGACGCCCGCCTCGAGGCCGTTCCTCGCGCCGTCCGAGCAGGTCACGTAGCAGACGTCGAGCCGGGGGCGCTCCTCCACGTTGCCGATCTCGCTGCTCCTCAGGTCGGTACGGTGCGCCGGCGCCTCATCGAGGAGCACGCCGTGGTTCGGCGCGGTCCCGAGCACCCACGCCTGGACGAGCGACGACACGTCCGCCGCGCGGGCGCCGACGCCTGCCTCGGCCGCGATCGTCGCCGCGCTCTCCCGCTCGAAGCCGCTGTCGCCGACGCTGCGCCACGCGGCGGTGCGCTCCTCCCACGGGACCACGACCCGATGAACGCTGATCGCGCTGCGCTCGGTCTTGTACGTCTGATGGAAGATCATCGACGCAGAGACGACCGTCGCGCCTGTGGGCACGGGAGCGAGGTCGAACTGCACGACGGACCGGCGGCGGCCCGCGCTCCCGGCGGATCCCGTCGAGAGGTTCGGAGACGCCGAGTCGCTCCACGCTGGAGCATTTTGCCACAGTGTCGCATCTCTCACCGTGCCAGGCCTTCCACGCTGGATCGAGACGCACACCATTGCATCG
This sequence comes from Sorangium sp. So ce1014, assembly GCF_051521505.1. NCBI lineage: Bacteria > Pseudomonadati > Myxococcota > Polyangiales > Polyangiaceae > Sorangium > Sorangium sp. So ce1014. The sequence continues at coordinate 2,928,339 of NZ_CP150356.1, read as the reverse complement.
CTCGAGAGCGCCGCGCGAGCCGCGCCATGAGCGGGCCCAAGAGCGTGACCAAGAGCGTGACCAGGAGCGGGCGAATCGCCGGAGTCGCCCTCCCCCACATCGTCGATGCCGCCGGTTCCCTGCGCGATGTCGCGCTCCGCCCCGGGCCCTGTACTACAGTTGAGGGTCGCGGCGGCGGCTCCGGCAAGGACGCCGCGCCTCACGAGGGGATGCACGCGCGATATCGCCCCCGAGCGGCGACCGCGGCAGACGGGTGGCCCGAGCGGCCCGGGCGAGAGGGGTCGTCGTTTCATACAGCAATCACCTCCTGGTGGGGTTGCCCGCCGGGATCTCTCCCGCAGGCGACGGCAGTTGTGCGCGAGGCGCTCGGGGACCCGACCGGATCCACGGACACACCTCGCCATCGATGGGCGCCGAGATCACATCAATGAATGTGCCACTCGATCGCGACAGCGCGCCGCGTCACGGCCCACATGAAGTGCGCCGTTCGCCCCGCGCCGTCACGCCGTCACGCCGCTCGCCGAAGTCCCCGGTTGGATCCGGCGCGAGGGCCGCGTATAATGACAGATTGTGTCATCCCCCGAACCAACGCAGAGCGCCTCGCTATTCCTCTGCATCACCTTCTTTCCGAGCGAGCGCCTGGCGACGGCGGTGCTGCGGCTTGTGTCCAGCTTCTGCGGCGCGGTGCTGGACGACGCGAACGTGAGCTCGCGGTTCTACATGGCCGCGCATGAGCTCGCCGAGAACATCACCAAGTATTCCACCGGCCCTCGCGTCAGCCTCGAGCTCGCGCTGGAGGAGGACGACAGGTCGCACATCATGAAGATCCGCGCGCGCAACGAGGCGTCCCCGGAGCGCCTGCGGGAGGTCGAGAAGCGGCTGCTCGATCTGAAGACCGCGAGCGACCCGCTGAAGCACTACGACGAGCTCATCACGGAGACAGCGATGATCGAGGGCGTCTCCGGCCTGGGCCTCGCGCGCGTCCGCGCCGAGGGAGGGCTCGACGTCGACTACAAGATCGAGGGCAACGAGCTCACGATCATCGCGCACGCGCCGCTCGAGCGGTGGAGGCTGAATGAGCAGCTTAAGGGTTGAGCCCGTCGTCACCGAGAGCTTCGGCATCGAGCCTGCCCTCAGCGGCGATCGGCTCAGCATCAAGCTCACCGGGACGGGCGACATGGCGGCGGCCGCGCCGCTCGGCAGCTATTGCAATGAGGTCCAGCTCGAGGTGAAGCGCCTCTCGCTGACCACCGTCGAGTTCGACATACGCGCCCTGTACTTCCTGAACTCGAGCTGCCTGAAGGCGTTCATCGCCTTCATCTGCGGCGTCGCCGCCCACGGGCTCGGGTGCGAGATCAGGTTCGTCACGGACGCGCGGCTCGGGTGGCAGCGGCGCAGCCTGGCGGCCCTCCAGCGCATGTCCCCGAGCCTCGTGTCCATCGACGAGGCGTGAGCCGGGAGCGCTCGAGCATGACGGCGAAGCGGCCCACGATCGCCCTCCTGACCGACTCTCTCTGCGGCGAGTACCAGTCCGAGGTGCGCTTCGGGGTCGAGCGCGCCGCCGAGGCGCACGACGTCAACCTCGTCGTCGCCTTCGGGGAGACGGGCGCCCGCCGGGGTGACACCCTGGACGCCCGGGGCAGCATCTATGCGCTCGTCGGCGCGGCGACGGTCGACGGGCTGGTGATCGTCTCGTCGGCGCTCACGAAGCACCTCGGCGTCGAGGGAGCGTACGCGTTCTGCCGATCGTACACGTCCCTGCCCATGTGCAGCGTGGGGCTCGCGATGGAGGGCATCCCGAGCGTCATCGTCGACAACGCGCTCGGGGTGGAGGCGACGGTCGCGCACGTGCTCGACGACCACGCGTGCCGGCGCGTCGTGTACATCAGCGGGCCGGTCGACAACGAGGAGGCCAAGCTGCGCGCCAGGGCGTACCGGAGGGCGCTCGAGGCGCGCGCGCTCCCCTACGACGAGCGCCTCCTCGTGTTCGGCGATTTCCTGATCGACGGCGGCCGCCGCGCCATGCGCGAGCTCCTCGCGCGCGGGGTCGACTTCGACGCCGTCATCGCCGGCAACGACAACATGGCCCTCGGCGCGATGGACGCGCTGAAGGCCCACGGCGTCGACGTCCCGGGCGACGTCCTCGTGTGCGGGTTCGACGACGTCGCCGTGTCGCGCGTCACGAGGCCGTCATTGACCACCGTCCGCCAGCCGATCAAGGAGCTCGGGGCGCTCGCGGTCACGACGGTCGTGCGCCAGCTCGGCGGCGAGCGGGTGCCGGCGTGCAGCCTGCTGCCGGTCGAGCTCACGCGGCGCGAGTCGTGCGGCTGCGGCTACTACGCCGCCCTCCCGCGCGCGTCCGCCGGGGCGTCCTCGCGCGGCGAGCCGCTCTCCATCGCCGAGCAGCGGGAGGACCTGGAGCGCGCGCTCGCGCGGTCCGTGACCGCCTCGGCCGCGTCGCTCAGGGCCTGGCCCCGGGAGCTGCTCTCGGCGCTCGAGGAGGAGCTCGCCGGGCAGGAGGGCCGCTTCCTGCGGGCGCTCCAGGGCGTCCTCGACGCGGCCGGGCGCGAGGGCGTCGCGCTCGACCAGCTCCAGGGCGCGATCACGCTGCTCCGCGCGCGGGTCCGCCGGGCGCCCGCCGGCGCCCCCGAGGACGACCTCGAGCGGCTCTGGCACGCGTCCCGCATCCTGATCGGCCACGCCTCCGCGCGCGCCGAGGGCGAGAAGCGGCTGTCCCTGGAGCGCGCGTCGATCCACCTCAGCTGGACCGGCAGGTGCTTCTCGACAAGCCTGAGCATGCCCACGCTCCGGCGCACGCTCGCGGCGGAGCTGCCCAGGGTGGATCTCACGCACGTCGCCATCTCGCTCTACGACGACCCGCGGCACACCACCTTGCGGTCGCTCTTCCTGATGGAGAACAGCCGCGAGGTGGAGCCGCCGCCCGCGAGCTTCGCGTCCTCGTGCCTCGCGCCGCCCGGCTTCCTGGGCTCCGCCGAGCGCTGGAGCGTCATCGCGATGCCGCTCACGTTCGGCGAGACGGAGCACTTCGGCGTCGCGCTCCTCAACAGCGGCGCGAACGAGGTGGTCTACGACGCGGTGCGCCTCCAGATCGGCTCGGCGATGAAGGCCGTGTCGATGCACCGCGAGATCGTCCGGCAGGTGGAGATACGCGAGCGGCTGGAGCAGGAGCGGGTCCGCCAGGAGAGCCTCGTCGCGGAGCGCATCCAGACCACGCTCGTCCCGTCGCGGCTGCACGTGGAGGGGCTCGAGCTCTCCGCCATGATGAAGCCGGCCGCCGAGGTCGGCGGCGACTACTACGACGTGATCGCGACGCAGGAGGGCGGGTGGCTCGGGATCGGCGACGTCGCGGGGCACGGGCTCGCGGCGGGCCTCGTCATGCTGATGATCCAGAGCATGGTCGCGGCCATGACGCGCAGGGATCCGATGGCCAGCCCGGGCGAGCTCGTCTCGGCGCTGAACGGGGCGCTCTACGAGAACGTCCGGGAGCGCTTGAAGCGCGACGAGCACGCGACCCTGCTCCTGCTCCGCTACGAGCGCAGCGGGCGGGTGACGTTCGCCGGCGCGCACGACGACATCGTCGTGTGCCGCGCGGGCACGCGGCGGTGCGAGTGCGTCCCGAGCTCCGGCGTGTGGGTCGGCGTCCTCCCGTCGATCGACGCGATGACCCACGACGCCGAGCTCCGCCTCGAGGACGGCGACCTCCTCGTGCTCTACAGCGACGGGGTGACGGAGGCGCGCAACGCGGAGCAGGAGCAGTTCGGGCTGGAGCGGCTCTGCTCCGCCGTCGAGGTCTCCCAGGACGCGCCCGTCGAGGTCCTCCGCGACCGGATCGTGAGGGACGTCGAGAGCTGGAGCTCGAGCCTGGACGACGACATCACGATCGTCGTGGCGAGGCACCGCGCGTCCCCGGGCGCCGGGTAACCCAGCTCCGCCTCGGGGAGGAGCGCGCGCGTCACAGCGGGCAGCGCGCTACCGACCGTCAGCCGGCGAGGCGCCCCTCGATGATGCCGCCGTCCGCCGTGATCCCGACGACCACCTCCGAGTCGACGAACAGCGACACGACCGGGCCGACCCAGGCGTCGTTCTCCCAGACGCACTCCCACGTCCCCGCCATCGGCGGGATGCCGCCGCGCCGCACCCAGATGCGCCCCGCGCTGCCCGCCCAGGCGCGGCCCTCCGCGTCGATCGTCGCCGCCGACAGGGCGCGCCGCGGCTCGATGTGCTCCGTGAAGACGCTCTGCCCGTACCGCCAGACCACGCTCCCGTCCGCGCCGACCGCGATGCCCACGCCGAGATCGGGCCGCCCGGCGCACGCGACGAACGCCCGCGCCGGCGGCGCGGGGATGCGCTCCAGGTGCCAGTCGAGCGGCGCGTAGAGCGCGACCAGCCCCTCGCCCGCGGTCGACCGGCCGACGAGCAACCACCGCTCGTCCTCGACGCGCGTGACCGCGGCGAGCAGCGCGACCCCCTCGGCCGGCATCGGCCGCAGCCAGCGCTTGGCGATGAACGCGTGCAGGAGCGGCCGCGGATCGTTCGGCGTCGTCGAGACCAGGATGCCCATGTCCTCGAGGTCGCCGCTCAGCGCGACGTGGCTCTGCGGCTCGCCCGGCAGCTGGAAGACGCCCGTGACGCCGCCCGTCGTGTACACCGCCAGCGTCGAGGCGTCGCCGCCGAGCAGCCAGCGCCCGGGCCCGATCCGGTGCACGAAGCGCACGCCCTGCGGGCTCGGGAGGCCGCCGGACGACGCCTCGCTCCAGCTCGTCCCGTTCCAGAAGAGCAGCCCGCCCGTCGCCGCCGCGAGGCACCGGCCGTAGCCGTCCCAGGCCACGCTCCGGATGACCGAGTCGAGGCTCGGGTGGTGGAGCACGCTCCACGTCCAGCGCTCGACGATGAACGACGACTGCCGCGGCGGCGGCTCCCGGCTGGCGCGCGGCGGCGCGCTGATGAGCTCGGCCTCGATCGCGCGGTCCGGGCTCGGGCGATCGGCGCCGCGATCCGGCGCGCGATCCGCGGCGGCGCCCCTCGGCTGGCGCGGCGAGAGCAGCGTCTGGCCGAGCTCCCCCTTGAGCTGCGCCGGCGCCTTCACGTGCGTCGCGGGGAGGGTCATGGGCGCCATCTCCTCCTGGGCGCGCGTGCGCTGCTCGCCCGCGCTCGCCACGATCCGCTGCTCCAGCGCCGAGACCGGCGAGGCGGGGCGGAGGTACGGCGAGAGCATCGCGGCGACGGCCACGGCCTCCTGGAGGCGCTCCTGCGCCTCGCCGGCGGACGCCCAGCGGAGCGCGAAGTCGATCGACTTGCACGCCTGGTCGTTCGCGCGCAGCGCGGGGTGGAGCCACCGCGTCTCGAGGAGGCTCCGGCGCGTGCGCGCCATCGCCGCCATGAGCGCCTGCGCCTGCGACTCCGCGACGATGAACTGCTCGCCCGTGAGCAGGAAGAAGATGACGGACGCGAGGTTGAAGATGTCGGTCCACGGGCCGATCGTGCTCGGATCGGCGGACAGCATCTCCGGCGGCGCGACCCCGGAGCTGCCGACGACGCCGGCCATGATCGTCTCGCGGATGCCGCGCGGCCGCGCCATGCCGAAGTCGCTGATCTTGAACAGCTCGTCGTCGCCGGAGCCGCAGCACAGGATGCTCTCCGGCGTGAGCTGCCGGTGGATGACGCCCACGTCGTGCACCGCCGACAGCCCGCTCGAGATGCACTCGATCGCGCGCGTCGCGCGCGCCGGATCGAACGCGTGGCCCGTGGCCTGGATCGTCCCCTGCACCCGCTGGCGGAGCGTCACGCCCTGGACGCCGCCGTGCACGTACTCGATCGTGATCCAGGGCAGGTCGAGCGTCTTCGTGCCGCGGCGGACCTCGAACGTGCCGGTGTCGATGAGCCGGACCACGAAGGGGGTCGGGGGGACCTGCTCGTTGAGGCGGCCGAGGGACACCGCCTCCTTCTTCACGATGACGGCCGCCGACGGACCCATCTGCCGGAAGAGCGACGGCCGCAGCACCTTGACGACGACGGGGGTCTCGCCCTCGGGGGCGGTGCGGACCGCGTAGTACGAGACGAACATCGCGCCGGCCCCGGCCCGCGACACGATCCGGTAGCCGATGCTTGGCGAGAGGTCGCTGGGGATCGTGGCCCCCTGCAGACCTCCGAGGGCCTCTTCATCGCTGGGTATTGTGAGCACGTAAACGACCATAGCGCACCCGGCGCGCCGTGGAACAGCTTGCCGAGAGGGGGGCAACGCGGCCCCCTCGGGCGTCCCCCGCGCGGCGCCCGGCGCGCGCTCTGTTGTGTCCGGCGCGCCCGGCGCGCCCTGTAAGGCGGCGCGGGCGTCGCGCGTTGCACGGGCATGAAGAACCAGAGCTCTCTGTCGCGCCGGCTTTGTCTCGCCGCGTTCCTGCTGTCGACCGCGCCCCTGCTCGCCGCGTGCGCGGCGCAGGCGACGCCGCCCCAGGCCGTCGCTCCGGAGTCCCACACCATCACGGTCGTCGGCCGGGGCGAGGTCAGCGCGAGGCCCGACATCGCCCGCGCCCAGATGGGCATCGAGGTCATGGCGCCCACCGTGGCCGAGGCGACGAAGTCGGCCGCTGCGCGCATGACCGAGATCATCGCGGCGCTCAGGAAGGCCGGCGTCGCCGACAAGGACATCCAGACCAGCAACTACTCCATCCAGCTCGTGCGGCCGGCCGACGTGCCGCCCTGGATGCATCCCCCGCAGCCCCTTTCGGCGCCCGCGCCGGCCGTGGCTCCTGCGGCGCCCGCGGCGCCCGCGGGGCGCGCGGCGCCCGCTGGACGAGGGCCGAAGTCGGCGCCGCCTCCGGCGCAGAAGCCGCCGGCGTCGCCCGATCTGGCCCCGGCCCAGCCGGCGCCGCCGGCGCACTTCTATCAGGTGAGCAACACGGTGATGGTCGTCGTGCGCAACCTCGATCAGGTCGGGGCGGTGCTCGACGCCGCCGTGGCCGCCGGCGCGAACAACGTGTGGGGCATCTCGTTCGGCCTCGACAAGACCGACCCGCTCGAGGCGCAGGCGAGGGAGAAGGCGATCGCGGACGCGCGGGCTCGCGCCGAGGCGCTCGCCAGGCTCCAGGGCGTCTCGCTCGGCCGCGTCGTCGCGATCAGCGAGATCGTCGACCAGGGCCCGATCCACGCCCCCCGCCTCGCTGCCGCGTCGTACGCCGCGGACATGGGCACCCCCGTCTCGCCCGGCGAGGTGTCGTTCGGCACGCAGGTGAAGGTCGTCTACGCCCTGGAGAGCGCGCCGGCGAGCCCGCGCAAGTGAGCTCCCGGCGCAGGCCTCCGTCGCTTCACGCTGGCCATCGCGCGCTCGCTCCCCGTGGGCCGAGCCTCGGCCTCCTGCGCTGAGCGGCCGGCGCTTCGCCCGGCGGCGAGTCGGCGCCGCCGCGCGCCGCCGCGCGCAGCGGTGGTCGGATTGCAGCTATCTCCAGCCGCGCGTCGCCCTGGCGGATACAGTTCCGGCGTCCGGCCCTGACCCCACACCCCTCCGCCCCTCTACAGCGCCATCATGACCGCTCCGCCCTGCCCTCCCCTCCTCCGCGCTGCCCTCCCCGCGGCGCGCACGCGTTCTTCTGCCGCGCTCGCGCGCTCGCTCGGGGCCGCGGCGCTCGCCGTATCCGCCACGGGTTGCCTCGTGATCTCGCCGCCGGCGTACGAGCCCCCCGAGAAGACCGCGCCCGTGCTCACGGCGGTCTTCCCTCCCCCGTACAGGCCCGTGCACATCGATCTGCTGAACCCGCTGGACAAGATCAAGGATTTCGGCGCGACGGTGCTGTCCGAGGACAACGGTGAGCCCGTGCAGATCGCCCTGTACATCGACTATGGGAGGCGCACCTCGAACAAGTACCCGTACCGGAGGTCCGTCGACGCGCCGTCGGTCGCGGCGGGGACCATCGCCGGCGGACAGCGCCCCTTCACGCGCACGCTGGACCTCAACATCGAGTCGATCCCGAACGACGGAGTGACGCCGGAGCGGGAGTGTCACACGCTCACCATGATGGCATCGCACGCCCTCAACGAGAACAAGTGCAATTGCCCGGACGACCCGGACGACATGAGCTGGATCACCTGGCAGCTCATCACCTGCGACCCGGACGAGCCGACCTGCCCGACGTCGTGTCCTGCGCTGGACTGCGAGACCACCCCGTGCCTCTTCTGCGATGATCCCTCGCTCGCAGAGGGCTGCACGGACTCCTGACGCCGCGCGGGAGGACTGCGCGAGCCCCTGATGCCGCCGGGCGTGGTACATCGGGGCCGATGAGCGCTCCCCCTGACGTCCAGCCATCCCTCGCGCCGCCCGGCGGGGTCGTACGGCCCGCGCGGCGGCCGCCCGGGTGGGTCGCCCCTGGGCCGCGGCCGGTGACGCCGGAGCGGCCGGAGGTCTGGCCCGGCCCCGGCGAGGACCTCTGCTATCTCTCGGGCGATTTCCGCATCCTTCAGCGGCTCGACGGCCACCGCTGGTCGGCCGACGATCTCGTGACCGCCTGGTTCGCGGCCGAGCGGGTGGGGCACGCGCCCCCGCGCCGCGCGGTGGACCTCGGGTGCGGGATCGGCACGGTGCTCCTGTTCACCGCGTGGCGCTTTCCGGACGCGCGCTGCGCGGGCGTGGAGGCGCAGGAGGTGAGCGCGGCGATGGCGCGGCGCTCGGTCGCGTGGAACGGGGTCGACGTGCGCTGCGAGGTCCGGTCCGGGGATCTGCGCGACCCTGCGGTGCTCGACGGCCTCGGGCCGGCGGACCTCGTGACGGGCACGCCGCCGTACTTGCCGGTCGGGACAGGCATCGAGTCCGATCGGGTCCAGCGCGGCCCGTGCCGCTTCGAGCACCGGGGCGGCGTGGAGGACTATTGCCTCGCGGCGGCGCGCCTCCTCGCTCCCGGCGCGCCGTTCGTGGCCTGCGCGTCGGCGCGGCAGCGGGGGCGGGTCGAGGCGGCGGCGGCGGCGGCGGGGCTCGCGCTCGAGGCGTGGCGCGACGTCGTCCCGAAGGAGGGCAGGGCCGCGCTGTTCTCGGTCTACGCCCTGCGCCGCGCCGGGGACGTGGCGTCGTGCCGCGACGAGGCGCCGCTCGTGCTGCGCGGCCCGAACGGGCGCTTCACGGAGGAGCACAACGCGCTCCTCCGGACGATGGGAATGCCGGTGTGACGGCGGGTCCGCGCACTACGGATCTCGGTGATCTCCAGCATACGAGTCCGAGGTCGGCCGCTTCGGCGTGGACTGTGGAGCACGACCGCGGTAATCGTTCGCGATGAGCCTTCGGATCACCCAGGTGGATGCGTTCACGGCCAAGCCGTACCGCGGCAACCCGGCGGCGGTCTGCGTCCTGCCCGAGGCGCGCCCCGCGGCGTGGATGCAGGCTGTGGCGCGCGAGATGAACCTCTCGGAGACTGCCTTTCTGGTCGCCCGCGGCGACGGCGGCCATGATCTCCGCTGGTTCACCCCGGCGGTGGAGGTCGCGCTCTGCGGGCACGCCACGCTCGCGAGCGCGCATGTGCTGTGGGAGGCAGGCCTGCTCGCGCGCGACGAGCAGGCTCGCTTCTTCACGCAGAGCGGCCTGCTCACCGCCTCTCGCCGCGACGGCGGCTGGATCGAGCTGGATTTCCCGGCGAAGCGGGAAGAGAAGGAGGAGCCGCTCCCGGGCCTCGCGCAGGCGCTCCGCGTGGAGCCGCTCTACATTGGCAGGAACGCGTTCGACTACCTTGTCCTGCTGGGGTCGGAGGATGAGGTCCGCGCGGCGACGCCCGACTTTGGCCTCCTCGCGACGCTGCCCGCGCGGGGCGTCATGATCACGAGCCGGAGCTCGTCCCGGGACTTCGATTTCGTCTCGCGGTTCTTCGCCCCTGCCGCGGGCATCAACGAGGATCCGGTCACCGGCTCTGCTCATTGCTGCCTGACGCCGTTCTGGGCTGCGCGCCTCGGCAAGGCCGAGATGCTGGCCTATCAGGCCTCGGCGCGGGGCGGCGTGGTGCGCGTGCGCCTGCGCGGCGATCGCGTCGACCTGGGCGGCCAGGCCGTCACCATCCTGGAGGGCGAGCTCCGCGCGGAGCCGAACATCCGGGGCGAGGGCTCTCCCCCTTCGGACAGCCCTCCTGCCCGCTGATCCGCGCCTGGCGCCGAGGGTCAGCTCGGCTGCGACACGAGCGGCAGCGTCATCGTCTGCGCCCGGAACAGCGGCTGTCCGTCGCGCGAGAGGAGCGCCTCCTTCGCCGGCTGGCCCGCGGCCGCGCGCGGTCGTGCCGGGCGCGCCGGTCGCGCCGGCTTGTCTCCCGGCTGGGGCGCAGGCGCAGCGGGCGCCATCTCGACCGGCGCCTCCCATGCGTTCCGGGTCCCGCCCGCCTCGTTGGCCTGGAAGAACACGGCGCGGAGCGCCCTCCCCTCGACGTCCGTCTCGACGGCCATCATCCAGAACCACGGCCCATCCGGCTCGGATTCTTGTCCGAGGAACGAGAAGGTCATCTGTCGGGGCTCGTTGCGCCGGTTGTGCTCGCTGCGGGCGGCCTCGAGGTGTCTCTGCGAGGGTTTATCGGCCGGCCCGCGGTACACGCGCACCGCGACCCCCTCGATATGGGGCATCAGGTACAGCCCGTCTCGCTGCACGGTCAGCCACGGGTGTTTTCCGCTCTCTGCCAGCCTGCAGAGGGCATGACCGAACCGCTCGTGCGCTTTGCAGCCGATGCCCCAGCTCGTATCGCCCTCTTCGCGGTTCGCCTCGCTGAACGCCTTGTTGCGGACATTGACCGCCGTCTGCGCCAGCAGGACGAGCCGGCTCTGTTCAAGGACGGGGTTCAGCTCCCAGGGAAGGGCGGCATCCATCGGATCCGGCACGCTACGCATGTTCACTGAAAAGTCAATCACCTCTCGCCCCACCGCCAGGCCCCTGAAACCTCCCGCGCATCGACGACCGCGGCCCCCCCCTGTGCTACAGCGCCCGCGCCAGCGCTTGCGCGCGGCCCGGAGGTATTCTGTGGGATCCCCCCCGATCGTCGGAGCTCCCGCCGCGGATCGTCCGCTGGTGGGCGTAGGAGTCATGCTGGTGCGCGATGGCCGCGTGCTCCTCGCGCGGCGGCGGGGCAGCCACGGCGACGGCAGCTACTCGTGGTGTGGAGGCCACCTCGAGTTTGGCGAGTCGTTCGAGGCCTGCGCGGTCCGCGAGGTGCTCGAGGAGAGCGGCCTCGTCGTCAGAAAGCTCTCGTTTCTGTGCCTGAGCAACCTCATCGCCTACGGCAAGCATTACGTGGACATCCAGCTCCTCGCCGAGGAGTTCGAGGGCGAGCCCGAGGATCGCGAGCCCCACAAGATTGCCGGCTGGGGCTGGTATCCTCTCGACGCTCTCCCCGAGCCGCTCTTCCGCCCGGTGGAGCTCGCGATTTCGAGCTACCGCAGCGGCCGCCGCTACAACCCCTGACCCACCCGGGGCGGGGCGGCGCCGCCCTGCGCCGGGCCTCGTCAGCTTCAGCTCGCTACGTCGTCGCTTCGCTACGTCTCAAGTCCCAGCAGCTCCCCTCGCTCCCCGGCGCTCCGGCGTCTTCCGATGCGCCTCCGGGGCCGGCGTTGCCGCCGGTGCCGGGTGTGCCGGCCGCGAATTGCGCCGTCGCCGCCGCTCGTACCGGTCAGCGCCAGCGTCGCCCCCGTTCCCCCGACCCCGGCGGGACCGGCAGCTCCTGGGATACCCTCTTCACCGCGCCGGCAGACCCCCGCCGGATCCGTCTGCCCGCGCTCTTCTTCCCCTCCTCCAGCGTTCACCCCGCGCACTTGAAGCGCCCGAGCACCTCCAGCCCCGCCTCCACCTTCACGCTCTCCTCGAACGCCTCCTCCCCCTCCGCGCACGCGTACACACGCTTCCGTTCCGCCGCCGCCTTCTCGATCGCCTCCTGCAGCGACCCGTACGGCCTCTGCCGCGTCCCCTCTCCTCCTCCCGCTCCCGCCTGCGCGAACACCCCGCACGCGTCGCTCACCACGCTCGGGTCTTCCCGCGGGTCTCCCTCGCAAGGATCCGGCGGCTCCTCTCCTCCGGGGCTGTGCGGGCACACGGAGTTGTGCGGGCACGCGTCCTCTCCACCGCAAGACCCGATCGAGAGAAGGCAGCAGAAGAGAACGATGCCCACCCCCCGTCGGTGCTCGGCGCTTCGCGCCTCCGCGCCGCCGGCCCCTCCCATAGCCCGCGCTCCGCGCGGGCTGGGAGGGGTGCGTCCGTCACTGGTGTCTCGCGCCGTCATGGTGGGAGGAGCAGACTGCTTGGCCGTGTTCCTCATCTCGATATCTCCTTCATGCTCAGCGGTCGTCGAAGCGCCGAAGCCACGCCTCGCTTCTCTCCAAGTCGAAGCGGAGCCCTGGACCGGCGTACTGGAACGGCCGGTGCTCCGTGATGCGGATCGGCTTCAGGTACTTCGACAGCTTCACGTACAGCTCCGGCCAAACGTTGCGCTCCGCATTGCCAAGCTGCGGACGCGGGCCTGCCTGAATCATCATGCCTCCGTCGAACCGATGAACGACGAACCGGCGATCCAGCGCGCCCAGATCAGCCTCGATCTTGTCCGCCCCTCCCATCTCCACAACCCACCGCTCCCCCAGCACCGTGAGCCAGTTGACTCCCTTGATGCCCTCCTTGCCACCCCTTCCCTCGAGCAGCCAGATGGAATGAGATATCGGGTAGTCCGCCTCCAATCCGGGAAACCGCTGGGCCCAATCATACACAATAGGCTCATACAGGTTGCGAATCGAGCTATCAGGCGACTCGACCGCGCCGATGCCACCGTAGCCGCTCACCGGCTTCAGCCTGCGGCACACCTCGAGCATCACCTCCGGAAACGACTCCGACGAATCCGCAAACCAGAGCAGCGGGAATGCCATCCGAAAGAACCCGAGCTCGGTGAATGGGCGCCTCTCGTTGCCCAGCGCTTCAGCGTAGAAGGCGCTCGCGCCGCGATCGTACTCCGCTCCGTGGTAGATGAGCGAAAAGCTCTCGTCTTCACCGAACCCCAGGAGCCACGCGCGAGGATTCGACCCCTTTCCCTTGTCATACGGCTCCATCAGCCGCTTTTCTGGGTGCAGCGCCCAGCGGAGACGATGACCACAACGCCGGAAATAGTCTTCGCAGCATGAGACAACCGCCTCGCGCACCTCGCTCTTGTAGGCGTCCTCGAAGTAGAAAGTTGCCACAAGCGCGACCTGCAGAACCGGGCGCCCCTCGTCGTCCTTGACCACCAGGTGCTCATCGAGCACCTCCATCATCTCGTTCGTCTCATCCGACATGACTTCCTCCATCATGGAACAACCACAGGACCGCCGAGAAGCGGTGCGAGCTTGCTGAGGATCCGCGCGACTGCGGGCGGAATGGCCACATCATCGGCCTGCCCCCCTGGCACGGCGTCATCCAGCACCAGCGCGATCACGAGCAACGTCAGCGCCGCCACTTCCGCCACGTCACCGGCGGTGATCTCCTGCGGCTGTGGTTGCGGCTTCTGGCGCGGACAGCCGCACCGATCGGGTCCAAGCTCTTTGAACCGGGCTTTACCGGCGATTGCCGTATATGCCAATTCCTGTTCCCGTTTGAGCTCATCCGGAGGAAACTTGATCTCGATGACCTCCTTGATGTTGTCGCGCGTAGGCGGCTTCGTGCCGTCCTTGACCACCACCACGTCCGGTATCCTGCTCCCCTTCGGGCTGCTGCGCGTCGCGCGCCGCGGGTCGTTCTTGCTCATGATGGGCTCGGGCGGTCGCTTGCTCATGTCGTAGGGCACCTCGGCCTTGAGCGGGCTCGTGTGCGCCGACGCCTCCTCCAGCGCCCGGATGTGCTGCGTCACGCATCGCTGCCGCAGCTTCTCCTCCTTGCACCGGCAGATGAAACCGCACACCGCACCCTCCTCCGGCGTGAGCGGCCCGCCGCCACCGCCGAGGCCTCCCGCCTGCATCGGCGGCAGCCCGCCAGCGAAGCCGAGCAGCGGCAGCCGTACAGGTTCCGCCCGCACCGGAGCGCCGGCTGGCACGAACGGTAGCGCCGGTCGCGCGGCCGGCGCTCCGCCGGGCGCGCCGCCCTGCTGGATCCTTACCGCGCCGCCGTCGATCGACACCCCGCTCGCGTCGATCCGGACGAAGCCCCCCGGCCCCCGGAGCGTCACGTCGCCCGCCTCGATCACGATCGCCCCGCCGGCCTTCAGATGGATGGTCCCGCCCGCCTCCAGCGCCGCGACCCCGCCGACTCGCTCGTGCCGGTCGCCGTCCACCGTGAGCGACCGCGTGCCGCCGACCCGCTCGCGCAGCTCGCCCTCCACCAACGACCACACCGCTCTGCATCCCGTGCGCGACCGGCTTCGGCGTGCGCCGTGCGTGCCGGTACGGCGCCAACACCGGCACCGCTGTGCCGCTCACCAACCAACTGCCCCAGGCGCTTCCTTCGATCCACAGCGACGTCACCAGCAGCCCCACCCGCGGGTCGAGCTCCGGTCGCGGGTGGCCCTCGACCGCGAAGACCGTGCCGGGCCGCAGGTCGAGCGCGCTGGTCTGGAACGAGATCGAGCACGACCCCGTAAGCTCGGCTTCCAAGGCACGCGCCGCGAGCCTCGCCGCGTGGCGATCGTCGTGCGAGGGGGCGCCGTGCTCCCCCTCCACGACGCACGCGCCCGGCTGGTAGCGGTACCGCTCTGTGCGCGCGTCCATGCAACCCGCGCTCCGCGCCTGCCCGAGCAGGGCCCAGGTCGGGCGCGCGAAATCGTGATCGCGCAGCACGATCGCATCGGCACGCGCATACCGCTCCACCGCGACCCGCGTCACCCAGGCGTGTGTGCGCACATCCAGCGGCTGGTCAGCGTACGTGAGCGGCGCCTCCCGCCGCGGCGCGCTCTGGTGCAACGCATCGGCCAGCACCAGCCGCGAGCGCTCCCCATCGTCGAGCAGCGCATACGAGATCCCCGCCTCCTCCAGCACGCGCTGGAAGAAGTCGAGGTCCGTCTCCCCGTACTGCACCTTGTACGCGAGCCGCGGGTGCTCCTTCTCGTCGATGCGCCACGCCGCATCGAGCCCCCACCCGTCGAGCACCGCGCGCCCGATCTCGGGCACCGACAGGTGCTGGTAGATCCGGTGGTCGGTGCGCAGCGAGAGCCGCCACAATGCCGGCACGATCGTCAGCGCATACGTCGAGACGCCGAGCTCGCCGCCGCGCAGTTCCAGCCCGTGCACCTGGCGGATGTGGCTGCAGACGCCCGACCAGACTCGCTCGCCAGAGAGCCCGCTGCCCTCGCCAGCCTCGATCCGCAGCGCCGCCGGTTGCCCCGCGATCGCCTCGAGGTCCACGCACGGCTCCGGCGACGACGCCTCCACTTCCACCGTAAACAGCGACGACACCGCCTCGCGGATCGCCACCCGCTCAACACGCAGCGCCTCGCCGCAAGCGACCGTCAGCTCCAGCCGAAGCACGTCACCCGCCTCCCAGCCGCGCCAAGACGCACGTCACGTTGTCCGGGCCCCCGTGCTCGTTCGCGATGTCGACCAGCAGGCTCGCCGCCAGGCTCAGCTCCCGGTGCCTCCCCAGCACCCCCTCGATCCGCGCCTCCGGCACAGGACCCCACAACCCGTCCGAGCACACGAGGAACAGATCGCCCGGCTTCGTCACCTCCACGCGTGACTCGATCTCCACGCTCGTGTCGCACCCGAGCGCCCGCGTCACCGCGTCCGCTCGACCGCTCAGCGCCTCCAGCGCCGAGAGCGCCCCGTCGCCTTCCCGCAAGAGCTCCTCCAGCAGCGTGTGATCCTGCGTCAGCCGCTCCAGCTTCCCGCCGCGCATCCGGTACACGCGCGAGTCGCCCACGTGCGCGATGTACGCCATCCCCGCCCCGAGCAGCACGCCCGCAAAGGTGGTCGCCATGCCGCGCACTTCCTCTTGCTTCTGGCTCGCCTCGTAGATCGCCCGGTTCGCGCGCCGCACGCTCAGCACCAGCCGCACCTCGTCCCGGTCGTGTGCGCTCCCCGTGCCGTACGGCCACGTCTCCTCGAGATCCTCGTCCACATCGAAGCAGCTCTTGACCACCTCGATCGCCATCCGCGACGCGACCTCACCCGCCGCGTTGCCTCCCAGGCCGTCGGCCACCATGAAGAGCCCCAGGCACGGCAGCGCCGCGAAGCTGTCCTCGTTACGACTCCGCCGGCGCCCCACGTCCGACTGCGCTGCCGCCTCGATGGCGAGCTGTGGATACACGATCGTCCTCCTCGCATGCTCGTCGATGAGACAAGCCGAGCCAAAGGCGCGCCGCGCACGGCGGCGCGCGTTTCCCTGGATGTGATCAGGCCGCGCCGCGCGCGGCCGTCTCGCGACGTCGTTGCTTCGCTACGTCGTCGCTTCGCTACGTCGTTGCTTCGCTACGTCTCATCAGCTCAGGCGCAGCGCCACGAGCGCCACGCAGCACAGGACCGCCAGCACGAAGGCCGCCGTGCCGAGCCACGCCAGGCGCGACCTGCGCCTGGCGTCTTCGCTCTCCACCAGCACCGCGCCCGCCCACGCTTCGTTGACCTCTTGCGCCATGGCATCCATCGCCTCGGCCTGAGCCGCCAAATGCGCGAGCTCCGCCCGCACGTCCGCGCCCCGCACCAACCGCAACAGCAGCGAGCCCCGCGCCTGCGCCCGGCGCATCATTCGGAGCTGCTCCGCCTGCGCCTCCGGCGTGGTCGAGCTCCACACCGGATCCACCCACGGAGGCAGGACGCGGACCGGCGTCTCGTTCGGTGACTTCATCGCTTCACCCTCCACACGGCGACTGCGTCGCGAAGTCCCAGCAGCTCCCTGCGCTCCCCAGCGCTCCGGCGTTTTCCGGGGCTCCTCCGGGGCCGGCGTCGCCGCCGGTGCCGGGTGTGCCGGCCGCGAATTGCACCGCCGGCGCTTCGCTTGGCGTCACCGCATACGCAAGGCCTACGGCATAGCCGCCTCGGCCGCCACCACCCGCGCCACCGGGGCCGCCTGCGCCACCCTTTCCGCCGTCGCAGCCGGCTTTGCTGGGCGGAGTGGTCGACGCCGTCCCGCCGAGGGCTCCATTGCCGCCGGTAGCTCCATTTTGCCCCGCCGCCCCGGCGCCTCCGTTGCCGCCCTTCCCCACCGCGATCGTCACCCCGGTCAGCTTCAGCTGGTTGCCCAGGCTCACGATCCCGAGGCTCGACCCGCCCGCCTGCCCGCCGCCGCCTCCCTTCCCACCGCAGCCCCCGGCACCGCCGCCTCCGCCGCTGGCCCCCACGCCGTCAACGGTGTCCGGTCCGACCTTGCAGAAGAGCCCCGCCTTCGCCCCGCCGCCTCCGCCGCCGCCTTGCCCCCGGCCGCCGATTGTGCCCGGGGCGCCATCGCCGCCGCTCGTGCCGGTGAGCGCCAGCGTCACACCCGTCCCCCCGGTGCCGGGAGGACCGGCGGTGCCGTCCCGCCCATTACTTCCTTGCCCGCATCGCCCTCCGGGATCCGACAGGTCCGTCTGCCCCACGCCGCCAAGGCCATCCCCGAATGGATTCTCCTCCGGCACCGGCCCGCCATCCTTCCCCACCTGCCCGTTGCCCTCGTCCGTCTCCGTGATCCCGCCCAGCCCGCCGCTCCCGCCGGCCGTCTCGCCGTCCTCGCAGCTCGTCACCCCTCCGGTTCCGCCCAGCACCGCGTTGTCCGCCACGCACGCGTTCGACGCGCTCCCGGCCTCCGCGCTCGCCCCCGCAAGCGGCGCCTCTTCCGGCGTCGCTCCTCTCGTCCCGTCGATCCCGTTGCCCGCGGTCACCTCCACGTCAACGAGCTCCGCCTCCACGGCCGCCACCACCACCCCGATCGACGACCCCCCGGCCTGCTTCGCGTCCGCCGCCCGGATCGCGAACCCCTCCACCCGCGCTCCGTCACCACCCTCGCCGATCGTCAGCGCCACAGCGTCCGCCGGCCCCGCTATCCCGCTCTTCTTCCCCTCCTCCAGCGTCCACTCCGTGCACGTGAAGCGCCCGAGCACCTCGATCCCCGCCTCCACCTTCACGCTCTCCTCGAACGCCTTCTCCCCCTCCGCGCACGCGTACACACGCTTCCCTTCCGCCGCCGCCTTCTCGATCGCCTCCTGCAGCGACCCGTACGGCCTCTGCCGCGTCCCCTCTCCTTCTCCCGCTCCCGCCTGCGCGAACACCCCGCACGCGTCGCTCACCACGCTCGGGTCTTTCCGCGGGTCCCCCTCGCAAGGATCCGGCGGCTCCTCTCCTCCGCTCCCGCCCGTGCCGCCGCCGCACGCCGCGCCCGGGTACTCCGCGCAGTCGTTGTAGTCCACGCCGAACACGCACCCCATGCCGGGCACCATCGCCGCCCCGGCGATGACCGCCGTGATGCCCATCAGCCCGCGCCAGTGACGCATGCGTCGATCCTCCTCACGCCTCGCTCCGTCCCTCACCACGTCCCCCGGATGACAAGCGCCCCGCCATGGGCGGTCACGACCGGCGCCGCCGCGACCGACGGGCGCGGCGCGCTGCCGCCCCAGAGCGCGTACGCCCCCGTCGCGAGCCCCACGGCCCCGGCGCCCACGAACGTCCACAGCGCGGCGTTCTTCAGGTCCGCCGCGCCCTCCAGCGTGTCGCGCAGCGCCGCGCACCCCGGCCTGTCCACCGCGCACGCCGACGCTCCGCCGTCGCGGACGAGCTCCGCGCGCCGCTCGTCCGCGTCGCCGTCCCGCCCGACCGCGAGCACCGCCAGCACCACCCCCGCGACCACGCCGGCGCCGGCGACCGCCCCGCCCGCGATCAGCACCTCCGGGCGCGGACCGTCCGTATCGGCCCCCTCGCCCGGCCACGGCACCGGGGCTTCGACCCGCGGCGGCGCCGGCGCCGGCGCCGGCGGCGCGGGCCGCTCCGGCGGCGGCAGCAGCGTGAGATCCGCCGTGAGCGCCTCGCCCGCGGGGACCTCCAGCGTCACGCGCGCCGGCTCGTGCCCCGTGAGCCGCGCCTCCACCGCGATCGTCCCGGGCTTCACGAACACCTCGTACCGGAACGGCGTGCGCCCCACCGCGGCCCCGTTGAAGGAGACCTCGGAGCCGTCCGCGTTCGCCTTGACGACGATCGACCCCACCTCCTTGCGCACGGCGCGGAACTGCGCCCGGATCTGCTCGTGCTGCGCCGAGCTGCCCGTGGCCGGGTAGCTCCGCAGGCAGAACGCGAGGTGCTCCGCCGCCTCGACCTTCATCCCGCGCTGGAGCTCCGTGTTGGCGAGGTTCGCCGCGATGTCGTAGCTCTGCTTCAGCGACCACGCCGTCCGGTACGCCTCGTACGCCGCGTCGAGCTTCCCGAGCCGATACAGCTCCTTGCCCCGCGCGAACGCCGCGTCCGCGTCGCGGGACGCCTGCGCCGCCGCCGCGCTCTCCGGCGCCGCCTGCGCGCCCGCCGGCGCCGCGCCCGCCGGCGCCGCGCCCGCCGGCGCCGCCTGCGCGCCCGCCGGCGCCGCCTGCGCGCGCGCCGCTGGAGGCGCCGCGGCCACCGCGCCCACGACCAGCACCAGCCAGCCCGCCGCTCGGGCCCCCATCGCTCTCGCCTTCATCTCAGAACACCTCCGGTGGCAGGGGACCCGGCCCCGCGTTGCTCTCCGGCGGCGGGGATGCTCCTGCGGCCGCGGAGCTTACTCCACCAGGCGCTGCAAGAGGCGCCGCGACGCGGCCCGGTGGGCGAGACGCGGCGGCGTCCACCGTTCCCTTCGGCGGTGGCGGAGCCGCGGGCGCCGGCGCGCTCGCCGGCGCGCTCGCCGGCGCCACCGCCAGTGCGGGCGCGGCGCTGCGCGCGCCCCGCTCCGTCCCATCGCTGCCCGCCGCGGGCGCGGGCGACCGCCCATGCACCCCGCCGCCTCGCTCGTTCTCATCACCCCCCGCCGCCGCCGGCGCGGACCCCGACCCCGCCGCCGCCGCGGACCCCGAGCCCGCCGCCGCCGCGGACCCCGAGCCCGCCGCCGCCGGCGCGCCGCTCGCCGCCGCCCGCCCCGGCGCCGGCTGCGCGCCGGCCACCGCGCTCGCGCCCGTGGAGGGATCGCTCGGCGGCGCGCCGCCGCGCAGCGCGCCCACCGACGGCCACAGCGCGACCGCGCCGGCGGTCCCCGCGGCGGCCGCGAGCAGAACCGCCACGACGCGCAGCCGCCCGCGCGGCAGGCCCGCGGGCGCGCGCCGCGGCGCCGCGGCGGCGCCAGGCGCCCCCTGCGCACCCTCCCCAGGCGCACCCTGCGCACCCTCCCCGTTCGCCGCGGCGGCCGCAGGCCGGGCCGGCTTGCGCACGGCCTTGCGAAACCAGCGCCGCGCGACCGGAAAGAACGGATCGCCGCCCTGCCCGTCGTGACGGAGGTCCTCGATCAGCTTGTCGAGCCTGGGATCGTCGCCGGGCTTCACCACCGGCCGCTTCGGGTCGTCCGTACGCATCGCTTCCCTCGTTCCTGATCAGTCGCGCGGCGGCATCTCCCTCACCCCTCCCTCGAGGAGCGCCGCCGAAAGGCGGTCGAGCAGCGCGTCGTGGCGGCGCCGCGCCGTGGACAGCGACACGCCGAGCCCCGCCGCCACCGCGTGCATCGGCAGCCCGTCCACGTAGCGCAGCACGTACAGCCGGCGATCGTCCTCGCCCAGCCCCGTGAAGACCCCGCGGACAATCTCGATCGCATGGCGCCGGTCCTCCACCTCAACCGCCGCGTCGTCGAGGGTGTCCCCGGCCTCGACCACCCCGAGGACCATCGACGCGACGAGGTGCCTCGCGTACCGCGCGAGCCGATCGCCGTTCGTCGCGTCGTCGTCCCAGATCACGTCGAACCGATCGGACGTCTCCGCGACGAACGAGCGCGCCGCCCAGCTCGCGGCGCGGTGCAGCCGGTGCTGTTGCCGCTCGCGGTGGAGGCAATCGAGGATCTCGCCGTCGATGTACGGGTACGCGTAGCTCGTGAAGCGGACCCCGTGCGCCGGGTCGAAGCGCGACGCCGCCACCACCGCCCCGTAATGCCCCCACGCGAGGAGCTCTTCCCTCTGCTCGGGCCGCGCGTGCGGCGAGTGCACCGCCACCCTGGCCCGGATGAGGCCGATCGCCTCCTTCACCAGGGCCTGCTGCTCGGGGCCGAGGGGCTCCGGAGGCACCGCGCGGAGTCGGCTCATCCCTTGCTCCCGCCGCGGCGCCGCCCCTTGCCCCGCGAGGCGCCGCGCTCGGCCTCCTCGACGCGCGCCGCGCCGCCCCGCGCGAGCTCGTGGCTCTCGTCGGGCGGCGGCCGCCGCTCGATCGACTGGAGCAGCGCCACCGGATAGGGGTGCGCCGACATGAGCGCCAGCGCCTCCTCGCGCATGTGCTCGATGAGCTCCGGCGACAGCTTGCCCCGGTACGGCGCGAGCGCGCGCTCCACCGCCTCCACCAGCACGGGATCGAATTCGCGCGAGGTCGTGTTCATCGTGAGCCTCTCTCGGGACCGTCCAGGGTGCGGGCCGTCTCCGCGCCGGGACGCGACGTCCCGGCCCTCTCCTCAGTTATCCAGCGTTCCTCCCGGGATCGCTCATGGAGGCCGGGCCGGGGCGCCTCGTTCGCGGCGCTCCCCGGCCGGCCTCGGCGCCCGCTCAGGTCGCTACTCCAGGAACTCGTCATAGAACCTGGGGTCTCGAACGACCTGCCGCCGCCTCGGCTTCGGCTTCGGTCTGGCGGCCGGCGGCGGCGCGGTCGGCGCGACCGCCCGCGCCGCCGGCCGCACGGCGGTTGCCGGCATCGCGGCGGCTGCCACCGGCGTCGAGACGGCTGGCGCCCGCGTCGTGGCCATCCCTCCGCCGCTCCGCCGGGCTCCGGCGGGGACCGCCGCCGGTGGCTCCTCGGCGCGCGCGCCCGCGGAAGGCACCGTCGCGGGATGGGCGGCGCTCGCGTCCTCCACGGTCGCCCTCACCGCGGACGGCTCCGGCGCCACGGCCTCCCCGGCGCCGCCGGGTGTCGGCCCCGGAGCCGCCGGCGCCAAGGCCGACGCCGCCAATGCCGCCGGCACCGGGTCCACGGGGACCGACGCCACCGGCGGCGCGCCCTGGAGCCGGAGGATCACGTCGAGGAGGAGCAGGCTCACCACCACGCCCAGCGAGAGCCCGATCGCCACCGCGCGCGGCGTGATTCGCACCCGCCGCCGCGCTACGGCGGCGCCGTGCGCGCTCGCCGCCTCCGGGCGCGCTGCGACCGGCCCCACCGGCGCTGCCGTCCGCCCCGTGCCGGCGGCTCCCCCGCCGGCAAAGGGCACCGCGCCCGGGCGAAAGGCCCCGGCGCCCGCCGCCGTGCGGGCCAGCGGCACCGTATGCTCCACCGGGACCCAACCCGGCGCGACCGGCTCCGGAGCCGGAGGCGGGTCCGGCGCCCGCTGCGCCAGCGCGGCGACGCAGCTCGGGTCCCGCAGGCGCTCCGGCAGGCGCTCGGTCATGGCCCAGCCGCTGCCTGCCTGCCCCGGCTCGGCCTCTCCGCCGGCCTGCCGGCGGCCGGCCTGCGGATCGCGCGGCGCCGCTCCGCCCGGCCGTCCCGGCGGCGCGGCCGCCGGAGAGGAGGCGCCCGCGATGCGCTCCCGCGATCGCGCCGGCGCCGCGGGCCCCGTGGTCGTGGCGACCTCCTCGTTGCCCCACCGCAGGATTTCCGAGATCTCCGGCTCGCCCGGGTTTGTGTCGCGCGCCCCCTGCGCATGGCGGGTGACGAGAAACGGGTCCCACAACGCCTCGGCGAACGCGAGCCCGTCCCGGTGCCGCTCGCGCGGGACCTTGGCGATGGCCCGCGCGATCACGCCCGAGATCGGCTCCGGCACGCCGATCCGCGACAGCGGCGGCGGCACCTCGTGGAGGTGCCTGGCGAAGAGGGCGTCGATCCGGCCCGCGGCGCGGGCATCGCCGAACGGGTGGAACCCGGCGATGGCCTCATAGGCGATGAGCCCCAGCGCGTACACGTCGGTCGCCGGCGTCGGCACTTCGTCCCGGATCTGCTCGGGCGCCATGAAGAGCGGCGAGCCGTGCGTCTGCGCATCCAGCGTATCCGGCGTGCCGCTGAGCCGCGCGAGCCCGAAATCGAGGAGCTTCACGTCGCGCGGCTCGCGCAGGATGAAGAGGTTCTCGGGCTTGACGTCGCGGTGGACGCCGCCGAACGAGTGCAGGTGGCCGGCACCGAGCGCCGCGGCGCGCAGGGTGGCGCACGCGAGCGGCAGCGAGAGCGCCCTCCGCCGGCGGAGCTCGTCGCGGAGCGTCACGCCATCGAGCAGCTCCATCCGGTACCAGGCCGTGAGGTCGTCGGCGAGGCCGACCTCGTGGACCTGGACCACGTTCGGGTGCCGCATCCGCGCGAGCACCTCGCCCTCCCGCAGCAGCCGGCGGCGCTGGTCCGGATCGTCGAGGAACTCGGATCGCACGATCTTGAGCGCCCAGATCTGCCCCTTGTCGGCGACGGCGTACACCGCCCCCATGCCGCCCTGGCCGAGGAGCCGCTCGACGCGGAAGCGCCGCAGAAACCAGGTGCCTGGATCGAGGAGCGGAGGACGGTTCCGGCCGGCCGCCGCCGGGGGCGCCTGGCCGGCGCGCGCCTCGGAGACCTCGTCGTCCTGTGACCTGCGTTTCACCGTGTACCTCCGCGCCCGGCGCCGGGACGCCGCCAGGACTGCCCGGCGCCGCGAGCCATGCCCTCCCACGGTCCCGCGTCGCTTCCATGCTGGTTATCCGGAAACGGTCCCCGAGGTGCTCACGTCGCGCGGCGCGCGACGCCGCTGGAGTGCGGTGGTGGCCTAATTTGCCCCGGAGTGATTCCCATGAAGGCGGGAAGGCAGGAAGATCATTGATCTTTTCTTCCCGCCTCCCCGCCTTCATGTTCAAATCCGGCCACCCCCTGGAGAGCCCACGCGATACTCCCGGCGGCGTCCCGGCGCGTCCCAGGCATCGTGGCACCGGAGCGGCGTGGACCGCCATGGGTCCTGGGAGGCAGCTGGCTGCCTCCGGTGCATCGATCCCGATCCCGGGGAGGCTGCTGGCTGCCTCCGGTGCATCGATCCCGATCCCGGAGAGGCTGCTGGCTGCCTCCGGTGCATCGATCCCGATCCCGGGGAGGCTGCTGGCTGCCTCCGGTGCATCGATCCCGATCCCGGGGAGGCTGCTGGCTGCCTCCGGTGCATCGATCCCGATCCCGGGGAGGCTGCTGGCTACCCCCGGTGCATCGATCCCGATCCCGGGGAGGCTGCTGGCTGCCTCCGGTGCATCGATCCCGGCTCCGGCAGGGCAGCCGACTGCCTTCGAGCACTGCGGGCGGCCCGCCGGTTGCGGCCAGTGCTCCTGGCCGGTGAGGTCAGGGGCTGGCGCGGGATGTGCTCTGAGCGCGCGATGCGCGCGACGATGACAGGCCGAATGCGCGGCGAGCGCCGGGGAGCGATCCAGAAGAGCAAATCAACGACGTTGACGGACGGACCGGGGTGACTATCCCTGGTGGACCGCCCGGCGCGCGCCGGACGATCTATCGAATCCAGCGCGGGGGACAGAGAGCACGACAGGGTGTCTCTTCGCCTCTCCGCGTCCGACATCCACGAGAGGTGGTCCCCTCATGGTCAAGCCTTCTGCTCCGCTCAAGAAAAAGCCAGCTCCCACGAAGCCCGCTGCGCCGCCCCAGGCGGCGGCGGCGTTCGACAAGGCCGCGCCCGACATGGACGCGCTGGAGCGGCACGCGCTCATCCCCATCAACATCGATATCCCCCGCGCGGTCTCCCAGGTGCTCGGGGTGCTCCCCGGCCTGCTCGCCCTGCGCCCCCTCATCGCCGAGCGACTGCCGACGCACGAGGTCGGGCTGGTCGACCGGCTGGAGACCTACGCGCTCGCCGCCTGGGTCGCGCACCTCGCGTGGCTGTCCAGCGGAGGAGCGCAGAACGGGCTGAAGCCGCTCGCCGAGGAGGCGGTGCCGCTGCGCGCGAACCTCCTCGGCGACGCAGAGGCCCTGGCCCGCCGCGGCTTGCTCGACGCGGAGACGGTGGCGGACATCCGGGCGGGGAACGGTCACATGGACACGGCCAACGACCTCGTCGCGCTCTCGGCGCTGTTCAGCGACAGCTGGTCCGAGATCGCGGGGAAGACCGCCGCGACCGAGGAAGAGGTGAGGCGCGCCGGCGAGCTCGGGCCGCAGCTCCTCGCCGCCCTCGGCATGAGGGAACACGGCGCCGCCCCCGGCCCGAGCGACGCCGCGGACAGGAGGGCGCGCGCGTTCACCCTGTTCGTGAACGCATACGACCAGACCCGCCGCGCCGTCACCTACCTCCGCTGGAACGAAGATGACGTCGAGACGATCGCGCCGTCCCTCTACAAGGGCCGCGGCGGTCGCGGGTCGTCGTCGAGCGACACGGACGCCGCGCCGCAGGTCGCTCCGCCGGCGCAGCCCGGCGCGGCACCGCCCGGCACATGACCGGCGATTGAAGCGCCCTGGAGGAGCAGGTATCCCTGCCTCCATGGCCCGTACTGCGCCCGTGCCGAACATCCCCGCAATCCCCGGGATGAACCCCGGCGTCTTCGTCTTGGGAGGAGGCGGCGGGGGCGGCGGCAGCGGAGGCCCGGGCGGCGGGGGGGGCGCCGGTGGCCAAGGGGCCGGCGGGGGCAGCGGCGGGGACACCGCCGGCGGCGGGGGCAAGAGCGCGCCGGATCCGACCAGGTACCCGGAGTGCGGCACGGTCTCGCACCCGATCGATGTCGTGACTGGCCGCGTCTTCACGCACTCAATCCCGCTCTGCGCGCTGCCGGGTCCGCTGCCGCTCGTCTGGGAGCGGTCGTACAGCGCCGCGATGGCCGATCGCGACGCCGGGCTCGGGCACGGCTGGGGCCATAGCCTGGGCTGGGAGCTCGAGGTGCGGAGCCATCGGGTCCGGGTGTGGACCGGGCTGGGCACGGTGGTGGATCTGCCGAAGCCCGCCGAGGGCGAGGAGGTACACGGCAAGTGGGGCTACGGGCTGCGTCACGAAGCGGACGGGTGGCTCCTCGACGTCGGCGACGGGGTAACGCGGCGATTCGCGTGCTTGCAGGACGGCGGCCGGCGCGCGCGGCTCACGGCCGTGGAGGACCGCAATGGCAACCGGATCGCGCTGGTCTATGACGAGAAAGAGGGTCGGCTGGTCGAGGTGATCGACAGCGCGGGTCGGCGCATCCGGCTCCGCGACAGGACCTCGGGCGAGCAGCGGGTGACCGCGATCGAGGCGCAGCTCGACCAGGAGCGCGGCGAGTGGCTCGCGCTCGGCACGCTTTCGCGCGACGGCCGCGGAGACCTCGTGGCCGCGACCGACGCGGACGGCCATGCGTGGCGGTATGCTTACGGCGAGCGGCACCTGCTCGTCGAGGACACCGATCGCAACGGGCTGACATGGCACTTCGTCTTCGACGGCCAGCGCCGCGGCGTCGAGGCGTGGGGCGACTACCCTGGCAAGGCCGACCCGAGCCTGGCCGGAGAGCTGCCGAAGTACCTCTACGACAAGGAGACGCGGTGGAAGGGGATCCACCACTGCAAGGTCTCCTACTGGGACATCGGCTTCACCGAGGTGGCCGACTTCAGCCAGACACGGCGCTTCCACGGCAACGAGCATGGCACGCTCGACAAGCAGGTGATCGGCGGCGCGGTCGTGACGGCGACCTACCGCGAAGACGGCTGGATGACCTCGCGGCGCAACGAGCGCCAAGGAACAGAGCTGTTCGAGCGCAACGCGCGCGGGAGCCTCGTCCGGCACACGGACCCGCTCGGACGCACGACGTCGATCGAGCGCGACGGCCTCGACCGGCCGGCCGAGATCGTCGACGCGAAGGGCGGCGTGCACCGGCTCGAGCACGACGCGCGGAGCAACGTCACGGTGTACGTCGACCCCACGGGCGCGGCGACGTCCCGCCGTTATGACGCGCGGGGACTCGTGATCGAGGAGATCTCGCCGAACGGCGAGCGCACGGCATTTGCGTACGACGCGCACGGCAACCGCGCCGAGGTGACGCTCGCCGGCGGCGCCACGTGGCGCTTCCGTTACGACCGGCTCGGACGCTGCGTCGCGGAGGTCGACCCGTTCGGCGCGGAGACACGCTACCGCTGGTCGGCGCGGGGCGATCTGCTGGCGGTGATCGACTCGACCGGCGCGGAGACGCGCTACGCCTACGACGGCGAGCACCACCTGACCGAGATCGTGGATGCGCACGGTGGCGTCACGTCGCTCGTCTGGGGCGGCTACCACAAGCTCTGCCTGCGCCGCGACCCGAACGGCCACGAGGTGCGGCTCGGGTACAACCCCGAAGGCGAGCTCATCGAGGTACGCAACGAGCATGGAGAGGTGCACACGTTCCGGCACGACGGCACCGGCAGAGCCATCCACGGCCACCCACGGGCCTTGTCCGATGTGCGCAAATTCATTCCAGGGGCAAAGCCATGAAACCTCTCCACATAGCTCCTCTTCAGCCTCTCCGTGTTCCAGCCGGCTGGCGAATTGTGATTAACAATCTGTGCGAGGTCGATCCGAGCACCATGAACGATCCGAGCGACGAACGGTGGGAGTATTTCGAAGAAGACATGTTCTCGGCGCGACATGACCATTATCAGGTCGCGGTGGACGTGGGGTGGTATCCGGCACTGAGCCCAGACGGCAGCTATCGAGCGACATTTGTCGCCGATGACGATTGGGATAGCCCGCTCGACGAGCTGGTTACGCGGAGTCTTCAGGCGGTCGTGCTTTGGCTTCAAGAGCGGATGGCCAACTCCCAAGCCCTTCGAAAAGGCCGAAGGGCGTGAGCGTCGGAGCGGCTCGTCGACGAGCGCGGCGAGGTGGCTTGCGAGCTACGGCGCGAGGCGTTTCCTGTCGAGATTGGCGAAGTATGCCGGGAAGCGAGCGAAGAGATCGTGAGCCTGTATGGCGAGTACAAGGAACCACTGAGTCCAACATAACTTCAAGCGCTACCTCATCTCCCTGACCTCTCCGCTCGCTCAGCACAAGCCCTGCCATCCCGGTCCGAACGGCGACCGGCACGGCCCGCTTCCTCGCCCTGGGCATGCAGGCTCCCCTGCAACCTGGACCACCGCTGAGCCGCCCCGCGGCGCTCGAGGGCGCCCCGCGCACGCCCGGTGGAGCTCGCGCTCGCGAGCCACCGCGGCGGCCGCCGCAATAACCCCCGGCCCCACCCGCCCGGCGACGTGCGTCGCCCGCGACGCTATTGACTCCCGTTCAATAGCTGATATCAACACGGACCGGCGCCCGTGCCCTGAGCTGCGCCGCGCTGCGGCGCGCCCGGGACCGGCTCCTCCGGCGCCGCGGCGGGCACCGGAGGGCACCTCGGGAGGAGAGGAATGCGGAGGAAGGAGAGCTCGATGATCACCGACCCGTCGCCCCTCAGGCCGCGCAAGCCGCCCGTGGCGTTCGAGCAGGGCCTCACCCGGCACTGGCTCGGGGGCCAGGCGCTGCCGACCCACGTCGCCAACGCCATCAACCTGCTGTTCCCCGCCGGCGAGCGCTTCTTCATCCGCAGCGTCGCGCGCTACGCCGACCGCGTCGAGGACCCGGCGCTGCGCGCCCAGATGAGGGCGTTCTTCGGGCAGGAGGGCCACCACGCCAAGGCGCACGAGCGGTTCTTCGACCTGCTCCGCGGGCAGGGCTACGAGATCGACCGGTTCCTCCGCGCCTACGAGCGGGTCGCCTACGACGGCATCGAGCGCGTCTGCTCGCCCGCGCTGCGGCTCTCGGTCACCGCGGCCCTCGAGCACTACACAGCCATCATGGCGGAGGACGCGCTCCAGGAAGGGACGCTCGACCTCGCCCACCCGACCGCCAGGGCGCTCCTGCTCTGGCACGCCGCCGAGGAGATCGAGCACAAGACCGTCGCCTTCGACGTGCTGAAGCTGGTCCACCCGAGCTACGCCCTGCGCATCGCGGGCTTCGCGCTCGCCACCGTCACGCTCTCGATGTTCTGGCTCGCCGCCCTGCTCGTGCTGCTCGCCCAGGAGCTCCCCCGCCACGGCGAGCGCGGCGAGCGCGGATCGTTGACAGAGCGACTCCCGCTCACGAGGCACAGGTCCATCCTGAAAGGCGTGTTCCTCCGCGGCATCCGCGAGTACCTGCGCCGCGACTTCCACCCTTCCCAGAACGACAACCTCCACCTCGCGAGGGCCTACCTCGCCGGGATCGGCGCCTCCTGAGCGCCGGACGGACGCCATGAGCGGCTACGAGCACAAGCACGCGATCATCGGCGCAGGGTTCTGCGGGCTCGGCGTCGCTCGGGCCTTCAAGCGGAGCGGCATCCCGCTCGACGTCTTCGAGGCGGACGACGACGTGGGCGGCAACTGGTACCACGGCGTCTACGAGACGGTGCACATCATCTCGTCAAGGAAGACCACCGAGTACCCCGACTTCCCGATGCCCGCGGACTACCCCGATTTCCCGAGCGCCGCGCAGATGCTCGACTACCTGCGCGGCTATGCCGAGCATTTCGGGCTCCGGGAGCACATCGCCTTCCGCACGCGGGTCACCCGCGTCGCCCCGCGGGACGGCGGCCGCTGGGAGGTGACCCTGAGCGGCCCGTCGGGCGGCGAGACGCGCATCTACGGCGGCGTCGTCGTCTGCAACGGCCACCACTGGGACCCGCGCATGCCCGACCTCCCGGGCACCTTCAGCGGCCAGCTCCTCCACGCCAAGCACTACAGGCGCCCGGAGGAGCTCGCCGGCAAGCGGGTGCTCGTGCTCGGCGGCGGCAACTCCGCGTGCGACATCGCGGTCGAGGCGTCGCGGTTCGGCGCCTCCTCGCACCTCAGCCTGCGCCGGGGCTACTGGTTCCTGCCGAAGATGATGCTCGGCGTCCCCACCGTCGAGCTGCTCAAACCCTGGATGCCGCCCTGGCTCCAGCGACGTTTCGTCAAGAGCCTGGTCCGGCTCTCCGTCGGCCGCTACGAGCGCTACGGGCTCCCCCACCCGGATCACGAGCCGTTCGAGCGGCACCCGACCCTCAACTCGGAGCTGCTCTATCACCTCCGGCACGGCAGGATCACGCCCCACCCCGACGTCCGGCGGCTCGACGGCGACACCGTGGAGTTCGTCGACGGGGCGCGCGAGCCATTCGACCTCATCGTCGCGGCCACCGGCTATCGCGTGAGCTTCCCCTTCCTCGCCGACGGCGTGATCGCGTGGAAGGACGGCCTGCCGCAGCTCATCGACGGGATCGTCCCGCCGAGCCACAAGAACCTTTACGTCCTGGGGCTCGGCCAGCCGCGCTACGGCGCCGGGCCGCTGATCACGGCGGGCGCCGATCTGCTCTGCACCATGGTGGCGACGCAGCAGCAGCTCAAGCACCCGCTCGGGGCGCTGCTCGCGCGGATGCACTGCAGGCCCCCCCGCACGCTCCTCCAGGACCCTTTCCAGGTGCTCCGCGCAGTCCGCATCAGAAAGCAGCTACTGCCGAGGCTGCCCCGGCTGGAGCCGCTCCTCATGCGGGGCGCCTAGCGGCGCTGGCGCGCGCCGCCCCGCGCGAGGGACCAGCCGCTCTGAGCAGCGTGGCATTCCGACACACCCTCGACATCGTGCTTGACGCCGCGCGGACGCGTGCACAGCGATCGCGGCGGTCATGACGCGCCCGCGACACGTCCACCAGCAGTCGCGTGCACGCCGCTTCGCAGTTGCAGCACGTGTCGCTCTTCGTTGATAGGCATGAGCAGGGCACGTATCATGCGCTCTATGACAGACGCGGCGGACGGCCCGCCTGGCTTCAGTGCCGGAAGCGAGAACGGCGGCGATCCCCCGGCGCCGCTCGTGCCCGACGTCGCGGATACGCTGCCGGGCGTCGATACCGTCGTGCGCGACCGGTCTCCCGTGCGGGTCGAGCCGCCCGTCGAGCCGCCCGTCGACAGCTCGACGCTCAGCGACGAGGACCTGGCGCTGGCCGCCACGCGCTCGAGCATGCACGAGGGCGGAGGCCACGTTCAGGTGCCGCCCGACGGCACTTTACTTGGAGGCGTCTATCGCATTCGCGGCCGTCTCGGCGAGGGGGCGATGGGGGTCATCCTCCTGGCGCGCGACGAGCAGCTCCAGCGGGACGTCGCCATCAAGCTGCTCCGGCCGGAGCAGCTCGACAACGCGCAGATGCAGGCCCGGCTGCTCGCGGAGGCGCGGGCGATGGCGCGCGTCCACCACCCGAACGTCGTCGAGATCTATGCGTTCGGGGAGTACGCCAACGCCCCGTATTTCGTGATGCAGTACGTGCCCGGGGTCACGCTCGACACCTACGTCCACAGCAAGGGCGGCCGGCTCGTCCTCGACGAGGCGCTGAGCCTCCTCGACCAGGTCTGCCTCGGCGTCTCGGCGATCCACGCCTCGGGCATCGCCCACCGCGACATCAAGCCGACCAACATCCTCGTCGGCCAGGCCCTGCGCGTGGTGGTCGCCGATCTCGGCCTCGCGAAGCGCATCCCGCGCGGCGATCGGATCGAGCTCGCCTTCTCCGGCACCCCGGCGTACCTGGCGCCCGAGGTGGCGCTGGGCCGGCACCTCGACCCCGCGCTGCTGCCGCGGATCGACGTCTACGCGCTCGGGGTGGTCGCCTACTACCTGCTCGCCGGCCGCCTGCCTTTCCAGAGCACGAGCACCGTCGATCTGGTGATGCAGCACGCGTATCAGCCGCCGATCCCGCCGAGCGAGCTCTGCCTCGACCTCCCCGCGTCGTTCGACGCGCCGGTGCTCGGGGCGCTGGCCAAGGAGCCTGAAGAGCGCATGGCGAGCGCGGAGGCGCTGCGCGAGGCGCTCCTCGACGCCCGCGGCGCCATGCCGGCGTACACCCGCGCGACGCGCGTCGTCGTGGCCGACGACAGCCCGTCGTTCCGCAGCTTCCTCGTCAGCGTCCTCGCGCAGGCGCTGCCCGGCGCCGTCATCGAGACCGCGCCCGACGGCACGACGGCGCTCGCCGCGATCGAGGCGAACCCCCCGTCGCTCGGCGTGTTCGATCTGGACATGCCCGGCCTGGACGGCATCTCGCTCACGGCGGCGGTGCGGAAGCTCCCGCGGGGGGACTTCCCGATCGTCGTGGCGACCGGGACGGGGGGCGCGGCCGACTGGCAGTGCCTGTCGCGCCTCGGCGCCTCGGCGTTCCTCGTCAAGCCGTTCGACGCCGGGCAGCTCATCACCCTGGCGCGCGCGCTCGTGGGCGTCGCCGACGAGCAGAAGCGCGGGCAATGAGGTTCAGAACGAGGACCATGACCACGGCGCCAGCGCGGGCGCCGTGGCGCGGCGCCTGTCGGCGCGAGATCGCCGATGGCCCGCGGGGTCGGCGGCGTCGAGGCTCCGGATGAACGACAGCGAGATCAAGATCCTTCTGGTGGATGACGACGAGGTCGATCATCTCGTCACGCGCAGGCTCCTCCGCGAGGTCTCCCGGACCCGCTACGACGTGACGTGGGTGAGCACCTCGGACGAGGCGCTCGAGGCGCTGCTCGCCGGCGGCTACGACGTCTGCCTCCTCGATTTCCGGCTCGACGCCCGCACCGGCCTCGAGGTCGTGCACGAGGCGAACCACCTCGGCTGCGCGATCCCCATCATCATGCTGACGGGGGTCGGCGACGAGGCGATCGACATGGCCGCGATGAGCGCGGGCGCGGCGGATTACCTCATGAAGGGGAAGTTCGACGCGCAGATCCTCGAGCGCACGATCCGCTACGCCATCGAGCACAAGCGGAGCCAGCTCAAGCTCAAGCAGTACGCCGACACGCTGGAGGAGAGCAACCGGCAGCTCCTCCAGATGCACGAGGAGCTCGCGGCCAAGAACGCGGAGCTCGTCCGGCTGAACGAGGAGAAGAACCGCTTCGTCGGCATGGCGGCCCACGACCTCAGGAACCCGCTCGGCGTCATCCTGGGTTACAGCGACTTCATGCTGATGACCCACCGGCGCGGGGAGCCGTCGTCCCTGCTCCGGGAGGGCGGGGTCGAGATCATCGAGATGATCAGGAGCTCGAGCAAGTTCATGCTCTCGCTCATCAACGATCTGCTCGACGTGTCGATGATCGAGCTGGGCAAGCTGAACCTCGACCGGAAGAGCACGGATATCGTCCAGCTCGTCGAGTCGAACGTGGCGCTCAACATGGTGCTGGCGGGGCAGAAGAACATGAGGCTCGTCGTCGAGAGCGACGAGGACGTCCCGCGGGTCGAGGTGGACGTCCACAAGCTGGAGCAGGTGCTCAACAACCTGATCAGCAACGCCATCCACTACTCCCCTCAGGGCAAGGCCATCCGGGTCCGGGTCGAGGGCGCTTCGGGCGCCGCGGGCCCGAACGGGGCCGCGACCGAGGTGATCCTGTCGGTCCAGGACGAGGGGCCCGGGATCGCGCCGGAGGACATCGGCAAGCTGTTCCGCCCGTTCGGCCGGGCCAGGACGGTCAGCACCGGCGGAGAGCGCTCGACGGGGCTCGGGCTCGCCATCGCGCAGCGCATCGTCGAGGGGCACGGGGGGCGCATCTGGGTGGAGAGCGTGCTCTCGAAGGGGGCGACGTTCTTCGTGGCGCTGCCGATGGCGGCGTCGGTCGGGGGCGAGGCGGCGGCCTGAGGGGAGACGGCCGGAGCGCTCGGCCGGGATCGGGGAGCGAGATCCGCGGGGTCCGCTCCGCTCAGGACACCGGCCGCGCTCAGGGCTTCTGCGGGAGCTCGACGTAATCGAGGTAATCGAAATCGGCGGGGAGGCCCTTTCCCGTGAGATCATGGGCGCACAGCGCCGCGAAGGCGCCGGTGAAGCCCATGCCGAGCGAGGTGCGCTCGTCGGACAGGAGCGACGCGTCCAGCACCGGCCCGAGCGCGTCGAAGCGCTCGCCGTCCTCCGAGGACGAGAACTGCAGCTCCTTGCCGGAGAGCTCGAAGCGGAGGTGGAGGCGCGGGGCGGAGAAGGCGACCGGGCGCGCGAGCCAGGTCAGCTTTCCGTGCTCGCTGCCGAGGAGCGCGATCGAGCGCCCGGCGCTCTCGTCGTGGCTGAGCAGCGCGTAGAAGAAGTTCTCGTCGTCGTACAGGGCCATGAGCCCCGCCATCTGCTGGAACGAGGCCGGCTCGAACTCGAGGCAGGTCTCGACGCGGCAGCGGAGCGACTGGATGCGGCGGCCGACGACGCTCTGCCGGTGCAGCGACTGCGGCGACTCGCGGCCGCGGACGCGCAGGTGGCCGGGGCGCTCGCGCAGCGACACCCAGCTCTCGTCGGGCACGTCGCGCAGCGCCTGGTACGCGACCCCCAGCGCTCCCCGGTCGAAGTTGTCGCGCGCCGGGGCCTCCTCGAAGGGGTGGTCCGGCAGCCGGGGCGCCGGCACGCGGACGGCGGGCGCGGCCGGGCGCTCCGCGTCGAGCGTGAGCCACCCGTCTTCGGTCCAGCGCACCCGCTGCAGCGCCGTCTCGCGACCGAGGATGCAGCGGCGCTCGCCGGGGAGCGGCCGCCCGCACAGGTGGGCGAGGTACCACTCGCCCGTCGTTGTCTCGACGAGGGAAGCGTGGCCGGCCTTCTGCAGCGCGAGGCCCGGGTCGTGATGAGAGGTCAGGAGCGGGGAGCCCGGGTCGACCTCGTACGGCCCCTCGATGCGGCGGGAGCGCGCCATGACCGCGGCGTGCTCGTAGCTCGTGCCGCCCTCGGCGACGAGGAGGTAGTAGTGGCCCGCGCGCCGGTAGAGGTGCGGCCCCTCGGTGAGGCCGCGGCCGCTGCCGGTGAAGATCCAGCGGGGCTCGCCGACGAGCCGGCGCTGCTGCAGGTCGAGCTCCTGGAGCACGATGCCGGGGAACTGGTTGTTGCCGGGGCGATGGTCCCACACCATGTTCGTGAGCCACGCGCGGCCGTCCTCGTCGTGGAACAGCGACGGGTCGAAGCCGCCGCGGTTCAGCGCGACGGGCTCGGACCACGGCCCCTCGATGCGGCTCGCCGTGACGTAGTAGTTGTGCGCGTCCACGAAGCCGTGGCCCCAGGACTTGACGTCGGTGTAGACGAGATAGAACACGCCGCCCGCGTGGGAGAGGCAAGGCGCCCAGATACCCCCAGAGCGAGGGTTGCCGAGCAGGTCGAGCTGGGAGCGGCGGTCCAGGGCATAGCCGATGGGGTTCCAGTGGCGGAGATCGCGGCTGTGGTGGAGCCGCACGCCCGGGAACCACTCGAAGGTGGAGGTCGCAAGATAGTAGTCCTCGCCCACCCGGACGATGGAGGGATCGGGATGGAAGCCCCGGAGGACGGGGTTCTCGATGAATCTCGGTTCTTTGGTCATCGCTTTGGCCGTGGTGCTCGGAGGTGAAGTCGGGGGCGGTTCGACCCGGTCACGCCGGGGGGCGCGGGGCGTCGTGCGCTGGCCATCTTGCAGCGGGCTGGCTGTCCAGCGCAACGGAACACGGCAGGCCGAGGGAAGTGTGAGGCAGATTCGTTGACCCCGGGGCTGCCTCCTCGTCGGTCGACGAGGTGATCGTTCTCCCAGAGACAAGCGGTGACCCTGCGATGTCGCGTCGACCCGCGGGCCATCGACGCTGCGCGGCGGACTCAAGTCAGGGCCGCACCGCCTTGGGTGTGGGCACGCGGCTCCCGTGTGAGC
Organism: Sorangium sp. So ce1014; assembly: GCF_051521505.1. Taxonomy (NCBI): domain Bacteria; kingdom Pseudomonadati; phylum Myxococcota; order Polyangiales; family Polyangiaceae; genus Sorangium; species Sorangium sp. So ce1014. The sequence goes on along the minus strand of NZ_CP150356.1, from coordinate 2,892,819 downwards.
ACCGCGGCGCTGCGCTCCGCCCAGAGCCGCCCCGATCCCGCCGGACATCCGCCCCGACGCCGTCCTGCGTCACGCGCGCGAAGATCCGCCTTCGCCTCCGTCCTGTCACCGCAATCCGCGTTGAGCGCGCCCTCCAGAACGTGGATAATCTGCGCGATGCAACTTCACGGTCCAGGGTAGCGCGAGGCCACGAGGACCAGGGCGATCGCGGGCTGCGCCGTGCCGGACGCGCCCTCGACCCCTCGCCGGGAACTCGAGGCGTCGTCGCCCGTCGACCGGGACGTTCAGAGCGCGGTTCACCCGTGTAGGACACATCGATGTGCGCAGGCTCAGTACCTCGCGCGAGGCGCTGAGGAGGAGTAGGCAGTGGCGAACAGAGCTTTGTTCAGAGGCGTGCTATCGGCGCAGGCCAGCGTGATGGCCGCGCTCCTCTTGGTGTTAGGACAGGGATGCGGGGGCGACGAGAACCAACCCCAGCCCCAGGAGCAAACCCCTCCGGAAGAAGAAGAGAACGAGAACCCACCGCCCGAGGAGGAGGAGCCCGAGCCCCAACCTCCTGAGGAGGAAGAACCCGAGGAGGAGGAGCCCGAGACCCCGGAGGGGCCCAGCGAGTTCACGTCGGCCGACGACCCCTTCACCGAGGGGTACCTCGGCGAGGAGGAAGAGGAGGAAGAAGAAGAGGAGGAGGAAGAAGAGGAGGAGGAAGAGGCCGGCCGCGAGATCGAGGAAGGCGACATCTACCGCGTCCTCGGCGGCGGACAGCTCCTCAACCTCAACCCCTACCGCGGCCTGCAGGTCATCGACATCCAGGACCCGTCGAGCCCGAAATTCCTCGGCCAGCTGCAGATCGCCGGCACCCCGGTCGAGATGTACGCCGTCGGCGATCGCGCGGTCGTGCTCCTGAACGACTGGGCCGGCTACCAGCTCAAGGCCGATGGCCTCACCGTCGAGCGGCGGGCCGGCGGCACCGTCCTGTTCATCGACATCGCCGACCGCACCGCGCCCAAGCTCCTGTCGCAGTACCCGGTCACGGGCTCCATCATGACGAGCCGCCTCGCGCGCGGCACGAACGCGACCTCGCTCTACATCGCCTCGAACGGGTCGGAGCTCGCCGAGATCGCCCCGGGCCAGTTCCAGTGGGTCAACAAGACCCTGGTCAGGAGCTTCGATGTCGGCGCCGACGCGCTCGTCGAGCGCCCCGGGATCGAGCTCGGCGACGCCGTGACCGCCATCCACGCCGAGGCGGACGTGCTCCTCGTGGCGCGCAACAGCCTCAGCTGGTCGGAGGAGATCAGCGAGATCTCGGTCATCGACATCTCGAACACCGACGGCTCCATGGACCTGCGCGGCAGCGTCAACACGGCGGGCTACGTGCGCTCCCAGTTCCACATGGACTTCCGCGACGACATGCTGCGCGTCTTCTCCGGTCCGAGGCGGGCCGACGGGACGCCCAGCCACCTGGAGACGTTCGACGCGGCCGATCGCGACAACATCGCGCCGATCGACAGCGAGGACTTCGGCGCCCAGCAGTCGCTCTTCGGGGCCATCTTCATGGACGACAGGGCGTTCGCGGTCACCTACCGGCGCGAGGATCCGTTCCACGCCTTCTCCATCGATCCGAGCGGGAACGTCGTCGAGGAGAGCGAGTTCATCGTGTCCGGGTGGAACAACTTCTTCCGCCCCGTCCTCGGCGCGACCCGCCTGATCGGCATCGGCGTGAACGACACGAACGGCCGCCGGCTCGCCGCCAGCCTCTACGACATCACCGACCTGACCAACGCGAACCCCCTCGTGGCGCGCGCCGAGGTCGACAGCGCCGCCGATGGCTGGAGCTGGTCGGAGGCCGACTGGGACCACCGGGCGTTCACCGTGCTCGACGACGCGGTGGAGGCGGTGGCGCCGACCGGAGAGGCCGAGACCGGCCTCGTGCTGCTCCCGTTCTCCGCGACAAGGATCGTGGACAACTACCGGCGGCCGTTCTCCGGCGTGCAGATCTTCACCTTCTCGGACACCACGCTGACCCGCCGCGGCCTGATGGAGCACGGGACGCCCGTGCGCCGCACGTTCCGCGCCGAGGAGATCGCCACGGCGAACGTGTCCGACGAGCAGCTCACCCTCTACGCTCAGGACGACCTCGACGTCACGACAAAGCTCGGCCAGCTCGAGCTCGCCCCGGACTACACGAAGGTCTTCGCGTTCGGCGACCACCGCGTGCGCATCAAGCTACCGTACGACCTCTACTGGACTCCCCAGGAGAACCGGAAGATGAAGGCGGAGGTCGTCCCGAGCACCGGGCTCACCCAGCTCGAGCAGCCGGTGGCCGCCTTCGATCTGCCGCTCGGCGCGCAGCTCTACCAGGTGGGCGACCTGCTCGTGTCGCTGACCACCACCTTCGAGAACTGGGTGGGCAAGGTGGCCCATATCCAGGTGATCGATCTGTCCGATCCGACCACGCCGCGGCAGGCCGGCACGCTCGATACGAGCGACCTGCCCTCGATCGGCAGCTACTACGGCGGGGCGAGCTCGTTCCCGACCGTGCACCCGGGGCGCGATGCGCTCGCGTTCCTGCGCGTCATCGGCCACACCGAGGATCTCGGGGTCGGCTGGGCGTGCCGGACGAACTCCATCCAGAACGTGACCTGCTTCGGGCAGGAGGGCTGCACGTACATGGCCGGAGAGCGGATGTGCCGCAGGATCGGCAGCGACGAGTACTGCAACGGCGGGTTCGCCGAGTGCACGGACCACGCCGGCGCCGACACGACCTGCACGCCGGTCGAGGTCGACCGGAACGACATTCCGGGGGTCACCTCGACCTACTGCTACGAGTACGTCCCGCGCCGCACCTGGGCTCAGATCGAGATCCACGTGCTCGACCTGTCCAACCCGGACAGCCCGACCGTCAGGCCTGCCCTGACGCTGCCCGACAACAGCGAGACCGTGAACGTCCTCAATGACAACGGCGAGCTCTACTTCAACATCAAGCGCTCGGTCGGCGCGCCGGACGACCCGCGCCCGCACACGCAGTACTTCCTCACGCACCTCGACCTGTCCGACCCATCGCAGCCCGCGCTCGACCCGGGGATCAACGTGCCCGGCGAGATCCTCGCGATCCAGGGCGACTCGATCTACGCGAGGGACAGGGTGTGGGGCCAGCAGTTCATCGAGACGGCGATCGCCCGGCTCGAGCTGCACCAGGGGCTCGCGTACCTCCAGGAGTACCAGCAGTTCCCGAACCGCCAGGTCAACGCGATCTCCATCGACGGCCGCGGGCTGCCCGTCCTGAGCCACAGCCTGATCTGGCGTCCGGGTTACGGGTGGTATAGCGGCTGGGATCCCAACCAGAAGCTGACCACGCTCTCGCCGGTGCCCGCGGGGGAGACGCCGCCTCCGCCGCCGGAGAACGAGAACGCGACGACCCCCGAGTTCAACCAGCTCTCCACGGTCCGCCTCGCGTCGTGGGCGTCGCTGCGCCACACCGCCGACATGCGCGCGCTCTTCGAGGTGCCCGGCGGCGTGCTGGCGATCTCCCTGGAGCAGCCGGAGGCGCCGAAGGCGCAGGCGTTCTTCCAGACCTGGGGCTGGCCCGAGAAATTCGTGACCAGCGGTGAGGAGGTCCTCTTCGCCGCCGGCCGCTTCGGGATTCACCAGCTCGACCGCGAGACCGTCAACCTCGTCCCCTACCTGGACGAGTAGCCGGGCAACGTGACGGCCGGCCCGGGCGAGCCCGCCGGGCCGGCTCGCCGCGACGGCGTCGCGGCGCTGCAGCCCCGTCATCCACCGCGGCCGCGTCCTCCCCCTTCCCGATTCACCCTCAGCGGCCCGCACAGATCGCCCCGGTCCAGGCGGAGGAAGCGCTGCGCACCCACGCCGACGGCGGGGGAGGCGGTGAGATCCGGTTTCGCGGAGCGCTGGACAACGCTATGGAGGAGCCCCATGGCCGAGCAAAGCACAGCGGAAAACGGGGCGGGGCAGCCGGAACGCGCGGAGCCCGTCGAGGAGCGCGCGCCGGACCCGGGAGCGACCGAGACCGCCGGAGGGGCGGCGGAGGGCAGCGCGGCGACGTCCGCCGACGACGCGGCGGCACCCGCGACGACAGGTGCAGCCGCCGGAGCGGGCGTGGCGGACACAGCGCCCGTTGCCGCAGCGCCAGCCACGGCAGCGCCCGCTCGCGCGCGGCCTCCGCGGGTCATCGACATGCGCCGGCCGCGTACGCCGGCGCCCGCGCAGGAGCCGTCGCCGCGGCTCCCGGCACGCCCAGGAGAACGTGGATCGGACGAGCGTGGAGCGCGCGAGCGCGGGCCGGCAGAGCGCGGCCCTCGCGACGGCGGCGCGGTCGAGCGCGGCCCGGCGGACAGGACCCGGGCGCCGCGAGATGGGGCGCCCCACCGCGGACGGGCGGGCGGCGACCGCGCCGGCGGCGCTCCCCCGACCCGAACCGCGCCGGGCGCCGCCACGCGAGAGCGCCGCGCGGCCGCCGCTGAGGAGCCTGCGCAGGGCGACGCAGCGCGGGCGGATGCGCCCGCCGCGGCGAAGCGCGCCGCTGCCGGCAGGGAACCCGAGGCGCCTCGCCATGCGGCCCGGCCGCCGCAGCCCGCCGCGACCCACAAGGCGGCCCCGGTTCCGCCGCCGGCACCGGAAACGGCGGCGCCCTCCGAGCCGCGCCGGGAGGCCGCGTGGGTGCCTCCCCCCGGCCCCGCGTTCCCGCGGAAGAAGAAGCCGGCGCTCACCGCCAAGGAGGCGATGAAAGCCAGGATGCAAGCGCGCGCCGGCAAGAAGGCAGCGAACCCCGCGCCGAGCCAGGCGGCGGAGCGCACGACGGCCCCGGCCACGGAGGCCGCCCGCGACGAGCTCAGGGCGTCCGCCGCGGCGAAGCCCCGCGAGCGCGGCGCAGCAAAACCCCGCGATGGCGGCGCAGCGAAGCCCCGCGACGCCGCGCCCAGCTCGGTACGCCGCGACAAGGAGGCCGCGGCGGAGGCGCCGGCCAAGAAGCCCGGGCTGCTCCGGCGGCTGATGAACCTGTTCCGGCGATCCGGCTAGTCACGGCGCGGCGTCGACCTCGATGGGTCGGCTGGCCAGGAGGTCGTCCAGCAAGGCGCACAGCGCCACCGATTGCCTGGCGGCCCGGGTATACAGGGCGGTCGCTTGAATGACCGGCAGCTCCAGGTCGGGGAGCAGGCGAACGAGCGAGCCTCCTTCCAGGTCACGCGACGCGAGGAACTCGGGGACGAGTGCGATCCCGAGCCCGGCCCTCGCGGCGTCCCGCGTGACGATCATGTTGCCGGTGCTCATGCGCCAGGGGACACGAACGGTCTCCCCGCCGACTTGCCAGCGGACGATGTCGGGCCGCGTGACGATGGCGACATGCCGGGCGAGGTCGCCGGGCCTCCGGGGCGCGCCGTGCTGCTCCAGCCAGCCGGGCGAAGCGACGATGACCATATGGATATCGGCCAGCTTGTGGCTGACCAGATCGCTGTCTCCGATCGCGCCCATGCGGATGGCCAGGTCGTAGCCGTCGCTGACCAGGTTGACGCGCCGATCATGGAGATGCAGGTCGATGCGAACCGCAGGATAACGCCTCATGAACGCCAGCAGGCGGGGCGCGATCGCCGCCTGGCCATAGGCGACGGACGCGGCGATGCGCAGCAGCCCCGCGGGAGCCGCATTGTGGCTCTTGACCTCGGCGGTCGCTTGCTGCGCGTCCCGAACAATGGGCTTTACCCTGTCGAAGAAGCGCCTTCCAGCGTCCGTCAGGCTGAGCGCGCGCGTGGAGCGGATCAACAGCGGTGCGCCGAGCCGCTTCTCCAGCAACGCGAGGTTACGGCTGATCGTCGCCTTCGGCAGGCCGAGCGCCCTGCCGGCCGCGCTGAGCGAACCCTCCTCGACGATGCGCACGAACATCGACAAACCGGAAAGATCATCGAGCACTCTCAATACTCCACTCCTCGAACGCGGCCGTTCCAGGGCGCCATCTGGCGCCGTCACGGGCAGCGTCGCAACCTGCCGTCCCCGCCTGGTAAGAGCGGAGCACGCCGTGGAGGGCGCGGCCGGCTCGCTCAGAGAAAGCGCACCTGGACCGCGCGCGGGTCGGCCCGCTCCACGCCGTCAGCGTCCTTGTTGGCGATCGGCGCGATGCGCTCGAGCTTACCGCCCTTCCCGGCCTGGGTCACGTGGATGACGCCGGTTCGTCGTGACGGTGGCGAGGTGCTCGACCGCCATCCCGGCGGCCATCGCCAGGACGAAGGCGAGGACGACGCCGGAGCCGGTCGCGAGCGAGACGAGCGCCGGCCCGGGGCAGTAGCCGGCCAGCCCCCAGCCGGCGCCGAACAGCGCGGCACCGCCGAGGAGGCGCGCGTCGACGCCGGTGCGGGTCGGGAGGGACACGCGATCGGCCAGGAGGGGGAAGCGCGGCGCGCGGGCGGCGGCGGCGCGCTGCTGCCAGCGAAGGACACGGTAGGCCAGGAAATGCACCGAGATCGCGCCCACCATCACGAACGCGAGGCTCGGGTCCCAGTCGCCGGCGATGTCGAGGAAGCCGATGACCCTGGACGGCTCGGTCATGCCGGAGACGCCGAGCCCCACGGCGAACAGCGCGCCGGTGAGGAGCGCGAGCGCGCTCTGCTTCATCGCGCCGCTCCGAGCAGATGATGGCTGACGTAAACGGTGATGGCCGCGGTCGCCATGAACGTCATCGTGGCGACCAGCGAGCGGGCCGAGAGACGGCTGAGGCCGCAGACGCCATGGCCGCTCGTACACCCGTTGCCGAGCCGCGCGCCGAGGCCGACGAGCAGCCCCGCGGCGACCACGAGGCCGAGCGAGCCGCCGCCCGCCGGCGGAAAGGCGCCGGGATGCGCCGCGGCGAGCGCGAGGCCGCCGAGGAGGAGGCCCGCGACGAACGCCGCGCGCCAGGCGGTTTCGCCGGGCTCGCGGAAGAGGAGCCCGCCGAAGATGCCGCTGATGCCGGCGACCCTCCCGTTGAAAAGAAGGAGCAGGGACGCGCTGAGGCCGATGAGGGCCCCGCCGACGAGCGGGCCAGTCACGGTGAATTCATGCACGATGAGACCTCGTGGGGTGCTCGTGGGGTGATCGGGCGACAGCATAGCAACGCGCGCCGCAGATCCTCCAGGGCACGGCCGGGGTCAGGCGGGCAACGCCGGGCTCGCCGCGCCCGCGCTACAGTGAGCGCGCAGCGCGACGACCCGCCTGGATCACCGCCGGGCCGGGCCGGGCCGCCGATCGCCTCCGGACAGCGCAGGTGGGGCCGGGAGCGGGGCGTGTCGCACACGACGCTGGCGCGGAGGTGGGCAGGGGCGAGATTCTGCCGGAGGCCGGGGAGCGCTGGTGTATAGTGATCGGCCGATGGCCCAAGCAAGCTGGGAAGCGGTGGAACCGGCTTCGTGGCGCAAGATTCCGCGGGTCGGGGACATCATCGGCGGGAAGTACCGCGTGGAGCGGGTGCTCGGGCGCGGCGGCATGGGGCTCGTCGTCTCGGCGCACCACATCTCGCTCCGCCACCGCGTCGCGCTGAAGTTCCTGCTCCCCGAGGGGCACACCACGCCGGGCGCCATCGAGCGCTTCCTCCGGGAGGCGCAGGCCGCGGCGGCGATCGCCAGCGAGCACATCGCGCGCGTCATCGATGTGGGGCAGACCGACGAGGAGCTGCCCTACTTCGTGATGGAGTACCTGAATGGCATCGATCTGGAGGCGCTCGTGGAGACACGAGGCCCGCTGCCGGTCGAGCTGGCGGTGAGCTACGTGATCGAGGCCTGCGAGGCGCTCGCCGAGGCGCACACGCTCGGGATCGTCCACCGCGACCTCAAGCCGGGCAACCTCTTCCTGGCGAGCCGCGCCGACGGCTCGTCCCTGATCAAGGTGCTCGACTTCGGCATCTCGAAGGCGTCGGAGGCGAGCGTGCTCGGCTCGAACGCCAAGCTGACCACATCGTCCGTGGTGCTCGGCTCGCCCCGCTACATGTCGCCGGAGCACATCCGCAACACCCGGACCGTGGACGCCCGCAGCGACATCTGGGCGCTCGGCATGACGCTGTATCAGCTGCTGACAGGCCGGCTGCCGTTCGAGAACGAGGCCATCTCGGCGCTATTTGTAAGTATTGTTACAGATCCACCCGTGCCGCCGCGCGTGCACCGGCCCGAGATCCCGGTGGAGCTCGAGTTCATCCTCCTGATGTGCCTGGAGAAGAACCCTGCGCGCCGCCCGCAGACGGTCGCCGAGCTTGTGTCGCTCCTCGAGCCGCTGGGGTCGGAGCCCGCGCGCCTGACGGCGGCGCGCATCCTGCGCAGGGCCATGGGGAACGAGACCGTGGACGCGCCGCCGGCGCCGGGCCGCCCGAGGGAGGTCGAGGAGGACGCCCAGACCTTGACTGGACCGCGCATCACCGCGCTCGGAAGGGCGCAGGGGTGGGCGGCGTCCGCGCCGTCCGCGCAGCCGTCCGCGGCGGCGACCGCGGCCTCCGTGCCGCCTGCCGCCGGCTCGTGGCCCGCGGCGACCGCGGCCTCCGTGCCGCCTGCCGCCGGCTCGTGGCCCGCGGCGACCGCGGCCTCCGTGCCGCCTGCCGCCGGCTCGTGGCCCGCGGCGACCGCGGCCTCCGTGCGGCCCCCGCAGGCCTCCGTGCCGCCCGCTGCCGCGCCTTGGTCCGCGGCGACCGTGACCTCCGTGCCGCCCCCGCAGGCCTTCGCTGGAGCCACGCCGGCCGCGAGGGCGTCGCGCCCGGACGAGCCGCTGGCGCCGGTGGCGGCGCCGTCCGAGCCGCGCGAGAGCAGCCCCGCTGGGGACGCCCGCGGGCGCCGTGGCCGGCGGAGCGCTGTCGCGCCCGTGGCGGCGGCGCTCGTCGTGCTGCTCGGGGGTGCGGCGGCGCTCGCGTGGCTGGGACGCGGGGCCGCGCCGGTCGCGGGCGCGCCGCCTGCCGGCGACGCGGCCTCGCGGGCCGCACCGGCGCAGGACGAGCCGGAGGAGGCGCTCGCGGACGAGGCGCCCGGCGCTTCGCCCCTCGCGCCGTCCGCCCTCCTCACGCCCCCCGCGGCGGCCGTCGACGCCGCGGCGAGCGGGTTCGCCGCAGCCGGCGCCGCGCTCGCGCCGTCGAGCTCGACGAGGCCCGCGCGCCCGCGCGCCGTGCTCCCGCCGCCGGCGGGCGCCGAGCCGGCGACCGGCACCGAGCGAACGACGACGAGGCCGGTGCGCCTGCGCGAGCACCGCTAGCGGCATGCATCGAGCGCCCTCGAGCACGCGCGCTCGCCGGTGGACGCGCGCTCGCCGGTGGAGCCTCGCCGCCCTGCCCCTCCTCGCGGGCGCGCTGCTGCTCCAGGCCCCCTCCGCCCGCGCCGACGGCGAGGGCCAGGCCGACGAGGCCGACCTCCACTTCGAGCTGGGCCGCGACAGCTACAAGAAGGGGCAGTTCCCCGCGGCCCTCGAGCATTTCCTCGCGTCCAACCGGCTCGTGCCGAACCGCAACGTGGTCTTCAACATCGCGCTCACCTACGAGGAGCTGGGCCGCTTCGCCGACGCGCACCGGTACTACGACGACGCGCTCGAGGGCGAGACCGACGCGGAGATCGTCGCCGAGGTGCAGGCCGCGCTCGCGCGGATCGCGCCGCGCGTGGCCGTGCTGCAGATCGTCACGTCGCCGCCGGGCGCCACGATCTACGTCGATCGCAGGAACCTCGGCGCGCGCGGCACGGCGCCGCGCCGGCTCGCCCTGGCCGAGGGGCGCCACCGGGTCCTCGTCGAGCTCGCCGGCTACGAGCCCCTGGCGGTCGAGGACATCGCGGTGAGGCTCGGGCAGACAAAGGACGTGCTCATCGTGCTCCGCCGCATCGTGGGCTCGGTCCGGGTGGACGTGCGCGGCGCGAGCGAGGCCACGGTGCACGTCGACAGCGAGGGCGCGCCGCCCGCCTGCACCGCGCCCTGCGATCTCGACCTGCCGCCGGGCCGCCACGTGCTCTATTTCTCGCGCGCCGGCTACCAGGCGGCGCCGCAGCCGCTGACCGTCGCCGCCCACGAGACGATGTCGATCACGGCGGCGCTCAGCCCGCTCACGGGCTCGATCCTCGTGCGCGCCGGCGAGCCCGACGCCCTCGTCGAGATCGACGGCCGGCCGATGGGCTTCACGCCGTCGGTGATCCAGGGCGTCGCCGTGGGCCGGCGCCGGGTCCGCGTCAGCCTGCGGGGCTTCGCGCCGATCGAGCGGACGATCGAGGTCTCGGCCGGCCAGCAGGCGGAGCTGCGCGACGTCGCGCTGGAGCCGCTCCGGGAGGTCTCGGCCGCCTCGCGCGTCCTCGAGCGCGTGGAGGACGCGCCCGCCTCCATCAGCGTCATCGAGCAGCAGGAGCTGCGCGCCTTCGGGTACCCGACCATCGCGGAGGCGCTGCGCGGCACGCGCGGCGTCTACCTGTCGAACGACCACGTCGTCTACTCGGCCGGGATCCGCGGGCTCGGCGAGCCGCTCGACTACGGCAACCGGCTCCTCGTCCTCTCGGACGGGCACTCGACGAACGACAACATCCTGAACGCCTCGTTCGTGGGCTCGGACGCGCGGGACGACCTCCACGACGTGGACCACATCGAGGTCGTCCGCGGGCCGGGCTCGCTGCTCTACGGCACGGGCGCCCTCTCCGGCATCGTCAACCTCGTGCCGCGCGGCCGCGACGAGCCCACGGGCGCGCACGTGACGGCCGGCACCTACTACGACGGCGTGGGCCACGCGCGCGCCGGGTTCCACTACAACGCCGGCAAGGACGCGGGCGTGCGGGCGAGCGTCACCGGGGCCCGCTCCGACGGGTTCGACGTCCCGGTGGCGCTGAGGACGCCCGGCGCCGGGCCGCGCGTGCAGATCGCCGAGCGCGCCGAGATGTTCCGGGCCGGCGGCACCACCGGGCGCGCCTGGTACGGGCCGTTCACGGCGCAGTGGATGTACCACACGCGCGAGCAGCGGATCCCGACCGGCTACGTGGGCACGCGGCTCCACGATCTCGGGACGAGCTACGAGGACGCGCACATGATGGCCGAGGTGCGCTTCGAGCCGCGGCCCGCGCCCGACCTGCAGTTCATGGCGCGCGTCCACGTGAACCGCTTCGTCTGGCACGGGGTCTACAGCTTCGACGAGGAGACGATCTTCGAGCAACAGCACGGCACCTGGCTGGGCTCCGAGATCAGGGCGGCGTGGACGCCGCTCCCCGAGCTCCGGGTCACCGGGGGCGGCGAGATGCAGGGGCACCCCGAGGCGACGCTGCGCGGCGTCTTCGCGGACGGGCGCACCCGCACGAAGCGCAAGCCCTTCGGCTTCGGCGCCGGGTACCTCATCGTCGACGGCTCGCCTGCGCCGTGGGTACGCTTCTCGGCGGGCGCGCGCCTGGATGTCTACAGCACGTTCGACCCCATCGTCGTGCCGCGCGCCGCGGTCATCTTCCGTCCCGCGCCCGGGGGCGTGCTGAAGATCATGGGCGGGACCGCCTTCCGCGCGCCGAGCGTCTCCGAGCAGTACTACGAGGACGGCAAGACGCAGGTGCCTGCCGTCGACCCCGATCAAGGCCTCGTGCTACGGCCGGAGTCCATCCATTCCGCCGAGATCGAGTACACGCAGCGCGTCGGTGACGCCTGGATCGCGCTCGGCGCCGTCCACGCGAGCAGGCTGTCGGAGGGGATCTCCATCGAGGAGAGCGGCGGGCTGCTGCGCTACGCGAACAGCAAGCACGACGCGTTCGTCGTGGGGGGCGACGTCGAGCTCCGCCGCGAGTGGCGGCAAGGCTGGATGCTCGCGGCGATGTACGGCTACCAGCGCGCCCAGCGCGAGGGCGGAGAGCGGCTGATCAACGCCCCGGAGCACCTCGCGTCGTTCCGCGGCGTCGTCCCGGTGGTGGAGCGGCTCGCCGCCGCCGCGCTGCGGATCAACCTGGAGGCGCCGCGTCGGATCTCGCGCAGCGCGGGCGGCGCGACCGAGGCCGCCATCGTCGCGGATCTCACGGTGTCGGGGGAGCTCCAGCGCTTCCACACGCGCTATGTGATCGGCCTCTACAACGCGATGGGCACGCGGTACGACTACCCGGCCGCGGAGACCTACCTCTCGTCCACGAGCCGGCAGAACGGCAGGACGTTCCTCGCCGAGTTCACCGTCAGTTATCCGTAGTTCGGCGCGTCAGAGATCCAGCACGTTTCGCTGGAAGGAGGAGAACCCGATGGTCATCGAGCTGACCCCGAGCTTCGAGGTGATCGACCCGCGCTTCCGCAAGCTCGCGCTCCCGCACGTGCACGTCGAGAAGCTGTACACGGGCTGCCGCTGGGCGGAGGGGCCGGCGTGGTTCGCAGCGGGGCGCTACCTCGTCTGGTCGGACCTCCCGAACGACCGCATGCTGCGCTGGGACGAGACCGACGGCTCGGTCTCGGTGTTCCGCCAGCCCGCGATGAACACAAACGGCCACACGGTCGACCTGCAGGGCCGCCTCGTCTCCTGCGAGCACCGCGGCCGCTGCGTCTCGCGCACCGAGCACGACGGCTCGCGCACGGTGCTCGCCTCGCACTTCGAGGGCAAGCGGCTGAACTCGCCGAACGACGTTGTCGTGAAGTCCGACGGCAGCGTCTGGTTCACCGACCCGAGCTACGGCATCGACAGCGACTACGAGGGCGACGCGTCGCCGAGCGAGCAGGGCGCGCAGCGCGTCTACCGCGTCGACCCGGTCTCCTTTGCGCTGACGGTCGTCGCGAACGACTTCGTGCAGCCCAACGGCCTCGCCTTCTCGCCGGACGAGTCGCTGCTGTACATCGCCGACACCGGCGCGACGCACGTGACGGACGGCCCGCACCACGTGCGCAAGTTCCGCGTCGACGCGAATGGCACGCTGACCGGCGGCGAGGTGTTCGCGACCTGCCCGGCGGGCGTGTACGACGGCTTCCGCGTCGACGTGCACGGCAACCTGTGGCTGTCGGCCGGCGACGGCGTGCACTGCCACGCGAGCGACGGCGCGCTGCTCGGCAAGGTGCTGATCCCCGAGACGGTGGCCAACGTCTGCTTCGGCGGCGCCAAGCGCAACCGCCTGTTCATCTGCGGCACGACCTCGCTGTACGCGGTCTACCTGAACACCCGCGGCGCCGGGCGCTAGCTGCGGGTCATCGTCCCTCCTGATGCTGTCGGCCGTAGACCAGCAGCATGGCGATGATCACGGCGCCGTAGATGATCTGGCGGCCGGCCTCGGGCATCTGCAGCACGCTGAGCATGCTCTGGAGCAGCACGATCAGGATCGTGCCGAGGACGGTGCCGAGGTACGTCCCGCGTCCGCCCATGATGTTGGTTCCGCCGATCACCACCGCGGCGATGGCCGGCATGAGGTAGTCGTTGCCCATGGCCTGGTAGGCCTTGTGCGAGAAGCCCGCCAGCAGCATGCCGGTGATGGCGGAGCACACGCCGCACATCACGAAGGCGCCGATCAGCACAAGGTGCGTCCTGACGCCCGAAAGATAGACGGCCTGCTCCTGGTTGCCCACGGCATAGATGTAGCGGCCGAGCGCGGTTTTCTTCAGCATGAAGGTCCCAATGCCGCCGACAAAGATCCAGACGAACAGCGAGTTCGGGATGGAGAGCGTCTTGCCAACGGCCAGGACCTCCATCCACTCTGGCGCCTCGCTGCGCGGAGCGAAGCCGCCTGTGTAGACAACCATCAGCCCCTGAAGCACGGTGTTCGTGCCCAGCGTGAAGATCATCGAGGGCACGCGAAGGTAGGCGACGCCGAGCCCGTTCACCAGACCCGCGGCGGCGCCGATGGCCAGGCCGCAGGGCAACGCGGCCCAGCCGCCGAGCCCTGCGGCCAGCATGGCGCTCGAGGTGAGCACCCACGGCAGCGAGAGATCGATGTGACCGAGCAGGATCACGATCATCATGCCCGTGGCGGCCACGCCCAGGAAGGCGGCGATCTGCAGCTGTTGCAGGAGGTAGTACGGGCTCAGGAAGCTCAGCGTGCCCTGGGTGACCAGCGTGCCGATCGAGCCGATCACGAGGACGACGCCGATCGACAGCAGCGTGTACCAGGTCGGCTTGTCGATCTCGCCGAGACGTCTCTTGAGGGAGGGGAGCTGTTGCATCGAGCTCACCTGAAGACGTGCAGCCGGTTCTTGACGCGGACGACCCAGAGCGCGCCGAGGCAGACGGCCGCGAGCAGGATGAGGCCCTCGAACAGCGGCTGGTAGAGGGGGTTGGCGAGGAAGCCCAACGCCGAGCCCTCGTTGAGGACGCGGAAGTTGAAGGAGACGGAGCGGAGCACCAGCGCGCCGAAGAGCGATCCTATGGCGCCGCCGATACCTCCGTACAGCGAGGAGCCCCCGATCACGACGCAGGCGATGGAGTTCAACGTGTAGGAGCCGGCTTGTGGGATGTCGGCGTTGCCCGACGTCGTCTGCAGCGCGAGGTAGAGGCCGCCGACGCTGGCGAAGAACCCCGACAGCGTGTACGCGGCCAGCTTGACGCGCTTGATGCGGACGCCCGACATGTACGCCGCCTCCTGCGACGCGCCGACGGCGTAAGCGCCGAGGCCGTAGCGGGTGCGGCGGTAGTAAGTCCAGAGCAGCGCGAGCAGCGCCATCCAGATCGCGGGCGACGGGATCTTGCCGACGAAGCCCAGCGCGCCGTCGAGGGGGGCGGCGCCCGCGGCCTGCAGCAGCTCGTTGAGATCGAAGGTCACCGCGAACGCCAGATCGCCATCGACCTGGCCGCCGGGCGTCGGCCTCAGGAACAGCGCGATGCCGATGAAGATCGTGCCCGAGGCCAGGGTGGCGATGATCGGTTGCAGGCGGCCGTACACGACGAGGCAGCCGTTGAGCAGGCCCGCCGCCATGCCCACGGCCAGGCACAGCAGGATGCCCAGGAAATTCTCGAGCGCGCCGCCGGCAAGGACGTGCGAGGCCAGGCAGTTGACGAGCGTGATCACCGCACCCACGGACAGATCCAGGCCGCCGGTCAGCACGGGGATCGTCTGGGCCATGGCCGCAGCCACAAGCACGAACGATTCGTTGGCGTTCTGCCCCAGCAGCGACGCGCTGAAGCCCTTGGGATGGGACAGCGAGTAGAGCCCGTAGAAGAAGATGCAAAGACAGACGGCGACGAGCAAGCCCTGGTTCTGGCGTAGGCGGAGCTTCCAGTCCTTCATCGTGCCTCTGATTGCGCGCGCTCGGCTTCGGGCTTCGCGCGCTCGGGCCCGCCGCGCAGACCGAGGGCCAGGTCCAGGATGTTCTTTTCGGTGATGTCGGGCCCCACGAGCTCGCCCTGCACGCGGTTCTGGTAGAGGACGAGCACGCGGTCACAGCAGCCGATCAGCTCGTCGTAATCCGTTGTGTAGAAGAGGATGGCCGTGCCGGCGTCCGCCAGGTCGCGGAGCAGCTGGTAGATCTCCTGCTTCGTGCCGACGTCGATGCCGCGGGTGGGGTCGTTGAGCATCAGCAACCGCGGCTCCGTCATCAGCCACTTGGCCAGCACGACCTTCTGCTGGTTGCCCCCGGACAGCGACGACACCGGGTCGTTGAGCGAGCCGATCTTGATCTGGATGCGGCGCACCATCTCGTCGATGCGCGCGGCCTCGCGCTGGCGGTCGAGCACCCCGCCGCTCGTGAACTTGTCGAGCGAGGCCAGCGACAGGTTCGCGGCGATGGCCATCGGCAGCACCAGGCCTTCGGTCTTTCGGTCCTCGGGCACGAGGGCGATGCCGTGCGCACGGTCCTTGGCCTGGCGCGGGCTCGTCAGCTTGACCGGCTTGCCATCGATCTTGATCTCGCCGCGCAGATCCTTGAGCACACCGAACAAGCTGAGCAACAGCTCGCGCTGACCCTGGCCGTCGAGCCCGCCGACGCCGAGGATCTCGCCCTTGCCGAGCTTGAACGACACGTCCTCGAGCTGCCGCTCCCAGCTCAGGTCGCGCACCTCGAGGAGCGTCGCCGGGAAGCTGCGCGCCGCCGGCTTCGGCGGGAAGACGTGACCCATGTCACGGCCGATCATGAGCTCCACGATCTGGTCGTCGCTGTGCCGGCCCTTGGCGAAGGTCTCGATGTGCCGACCGTTGCGGAAGACCGACATCACGTCCGCGAGCTCCTTGATCTCGTGCATGCGGTGCGAGATGTAGAGCATGCCGACGCCCTGAGCCTTGAGCTCGGCCAGGAGCGCGTAGACCTTCTTGACGTCGCTGCTGGTCAGCGCGGAGGTGGCCTCGTCCAGGATGAGCAGCCGCGGATTCTTGCCGAGCGCCTTCGCGATCTCGACCATCTGGCGGCGCGAGAGCGGCAGGTCGCTCACCCAGGCGTTCGGGTTCACGCCCTCGCAGCCGACGCGCGCCAGGAGCTCCTCGGCCCTGCGGACCTGCGCCTTGCGATCGAAGAGCCCCAGGCGGCTTACCGGCATGGTGATACCGATGTTCTCGGCCACGGTCAGCGTCGGCATCAGGGACAGCTCCTGAAAGACGCAGACGATGCCGGCGGCGTTCGCCTCGATCGGGTGGTCGAACCGGACCCGCTCGCCGTGGAGCAAGAGCTCCCCGGCGCTCGGCTCGACCACGCCGCCGATGATCTTGATCAGGGTGCTCTTGCCCGCGCCGTTCTCGCCGAGGATCGCATGCACCTTCCCCGCCTCGCAGGCGAAGTCGACGCCGCTCAGGGCGGTGACGCCGCCGTAGCGCTTGGAGACGGCCCGGAGCTGGAGAAGCGGAGGGCTCACCGGTTCGGTCATGATGCTGGGGCGCCCGCGGGGCGCTACTTCACGTCTACTTCACGTCTACTTCACATCTACTTCACGTCTACTTCACGTCGGCTTCCGACTCGTTCATGATCTTCACGCCCGAAATGTTGACCCCGCAGGGCGGAAACTCGTTGGGTGTGAAGAAGTTGTCGGAGAGCTGGGAGAAGAAGTTCTCGCCGTCCTTCAGCGTGGTGTGATCGGCGGCGGGGATCGGCACGGAGATCATCTGCGGCAGCACCTTGCCTTGCAGGCCCTCGAGCGCCGCCTTCATCGCGATGGCTGCGAGCCCCGGCGACTGGCCGAGCGACAGGCCCTTCATGCCCTGTTCGTGGTGCTTCGCGATCAGCTTGCGCACGCCGTTCTCGGCCTCGGTGGCGACCGGGATCGGCTTGTGGCCGGCGTCGAGCAGCGCGCGGACGGCGCCCGTCGAGCCGCCTTGCGCGAAGAGCGCGTCGAACTGGCGGTGCACGGCCAGCGCGTCGGCCACCGCCTTCTGCGCCTTGCCGTCGTCCCAGCTGCCGACCACCTCCACGATGGTGTAGCTCTTCCCCGGCGCTTCCATGACCTGGCGGAAGCCGACGTGGCGGTCGCGATCGACGGAGTTGCCCTGCAGGCCGCGGACCTCGAGCACCTTGCCCTTCCCACCGAGCTGCTTGTCGAGGAACTCGCCCCACTGGCGCCCCATCGCCAGCTGGTCCTCGTTGACCTGCAGCACCTTGTCCGTGTCGAGCACGTTGTCGAACGGAACCAGGATGACGTCCTTCTTGTCAGCGAGACGGATCACGCGATCGAAGCCGTCGGGGCTGACGGCGAGCGTGACGATGCCGTCGAAGCCCTGGTTGATGAAGTCCTCGATCGCACCGAGCTGGGCCGCGACGTCGGTGCCGGTCGACACCACCTTGAACTCCTTGAGCAGCGGCGCGATGGCCGGGTCCTTGGCGAAGGCCTTGGCCGTCTTGACCATCTGGATGCGCCAGCCGTTACCGACGTAGCCGTTGACGAGCGCGAGGCGGAACGGCGGCTTTCGCGCCGTCCACTGCAAATACTTTGTGTCCTTCTTCCACGGCGCGAAGCACTCGGGGTTGAAGCCGGGCCCTGGCACGCTCTTGGGCCCCTGCCCGCTCGGCGCCTGCTCGGCCGCGGCGCTGGCGGCGCCATCTGCGGCCTGAGTGCTGTCGGGCTTACCTTTGCAGGCAGAGAGGCCCCAGAGCCCGAGCGCGCAGCTCAACACCGCCGCTGCGCGCCGCGCCGGTCCACGAGACTTCAACTGGCCAATCGACATCGTGCCGCTACCTTTCGAGCAAAGAGACGTGGTCGGATAGAGACCTCTACGGCCCATCCCACGTCGTGGTGGCCGTCCCGTCGTACAGCCACGCTGCACGCTCTGGTTGAACCATGAAACCTTACGCGATCCGCCTTCCTCCTGGAAAAATGACGCGATATAAACAACTTATGCACCAAAGGAGCTCCGCTCGGCCGCGATGGCGCGACCGAGGAGCCCGATGATGCGCTCCGCATCATAGACGCACCCACCCCAGCTGCCGCCGCTGGCATCCTGGAGCGCGGCCCACAATCGCGTATCCGCGTTCACTCGGCCGTCGGGTTGAAGGGCTGGATTGGGCAAACGGGCGGCAAGACCGCCGGCCTCGACGCCCACGACGTCCACCGTCCCCTCCAGCCTGCGCGTGTCGATGCGAAGCCTGACGCGATCGCCGTCGCGCACGCGGCCGATGGGTCCACCCGCCCACGCCTCCGGGCTGACGTGGCCGATGCACGCCCCGGTGGAGACGCCCGAAAAACGACCGTCCGTGACCAGGGCGATACGGTGCCCATCCTTCACGTGCTTGAGGGCGGAGGTGATCTGGTACGTCTCCGGCATTCCGATACCGGGACCGATGCCGATCAACACCATCACGTCACCCGGTTGCACGGCGCCCGTCTTGATCGCCTCGATCGCCGCGTGCTCGCTGCCGAACACGCGCGCAGGTCCTTCGTGCAGATAAACGCCGTCCGGTCCGATCCCCTGGGGAGCGATCGCGGTGCTCTTGACGAGCGCTCCCTCGGGCGCGAGGTTGCCGCGCAAAAAGGTCACCGTGCTGGTGAGGCCGCGCTCGCGCGCCGTCCCGGCGGACATGATCACGTCGTCCGGATTGATGCCGTCCAGCTGCTGTAGCTTGTCGCGCAGGCGCCGGCGCCGTTCGCTGCGTTCCCACCACTCGAGGTTCTCGCCCAGGGTGAGGCCGCTGACGGTGCGCGCACCGAGCCGCAGCAGGCCAAGCTCGCGCAGATGGAGCATGACCTCCGGGACGCCCCCCGCGAGGAAGACCTGCACCGTGGCATAGTGTCGCGGCCCGTTGGGCAACACGTCCACCAGCCGCGGAACGAGGGCGTTGATGCGCACCCAGTCGTCCACCGTGGGGCGTCGAAGTCCGGCCGCATGGGCGATGGCCGGCACATGGAGCACAAGATTCGTCGACCCGCCGACGGCGGCATGCAGCACCATGGCGTTGTGGATGGAATCGTCGGTGACGATGTCCCGCGTGGTCACGCCCCGTCGCTCGAGGGCCATGAGCGCGTGCGCGGAACGGCGGGCGAGGTCGCGCCAGATCTCGGCGCCCGACGGGCTGAGCGCGCCGTGCGGGAGGGCGAGGCCGAGCGCCTCCGCCACCACCTGGCTCGTCGCGGCCGTCCCCATGAACTGGCAGCCGCCGCCGGGGGAGCCGCAGGCGCGGCAGCCCATCTCGGCGGCGTGGTCGAGGCTCACCTCCCCGCGCGCATAGCGCGCCGCGAGGGTCTGGACCTTGGCGGTATCCTCCGCCTCCTCCGCGAGGAGCGTGACGCCTCCCGGCACGAGCACCGTGGGGAGGTCGAGGGAGCCGGCGAGCGCCATCAACATGGCCGGCAAGCCCTTGTCGCAGGTGGCGACGCCGAGCACGCCTCGGCGGGTGGGCAGCGAGCGTATCAGTCTTCTGAATACGATGGCAGCGTCATTGCGGTAAGCGAGGCTGTCGAGCATGCCGACGGTGCCATTGGTCCGCCCGTCGCACGGATCGCTGACGTAGGCGGCGAACGGAATGGCTCCGCTGGCCGTGAACGTGCGGGCGGCCTCCTCCATGAGGAGCCCCACCTCCCAGTGCCCCGTGTGATACCCGAGCGCGATCGGCGTGCCGTCGGGCGCGCGGATCCCCCCCTGCGTGCTGAGCACGAGGAACTGCTTCCCGTTCAGGCGCGCAGGATCCCACCCCATCCCGGCATTCTGAGTCCAGCCGAACAGCTCGCCGCTGGACATGGCGCGCAGCTGCTCGGCCCCGAGCGGGAGGCGCCCCGACGGTCCGGGCGCGGTGGTGCGCAGGGTGTAGATCGCCTCGCTGCCGGACTCGAACACCGGGTCGTGGCTCATGCGCGGGGCGCGATGGGGTCGCGGGTGGCCCGGCCATCGACGAGACGTGATATCCCGAGCGGATTCTCGTCGCGCAGCGCCCACGGGAGCAGCGCGGGTGGACACGACTGGTAGCAAACGGGAGATGCGAAGCGGAGGATGGCCGCGGTCCCGACCGAGGTGAAGCGCACGTCGCTGCTCGCGGGATACGGCCCGCCGTGGTGCATGGCGTGCGACACCTCCACGCCCGTCGGGTAGCCGTTGAAGACAAGCCGGCCCGCGACCCGGCTGAGGACATCGACAAGGTCCTGGGCGGCGGCGAGATCGTCGGCGGTCCCGTGAAGCGTGGCGGTCAGCTGGCCTTCGAGCGCGCCGAGGAGCTGAAGTAACTCTCCGCGGTTCGAAGCGGTGACGAGCAGCGTGTACGGTCCGAAGATCTCGCGCGCGAGGTGCGGCTGCCGCGCGAAGTCGGCGGCGGAGACGCGAGCGACGCGCGCGCCGGCGTCGGTCAGCCACTCCACTCCTTTCAGCTCCCGCACGGAGCGGTCGAACGACTCCTGGATACCGGCGTGCAGCATCACACCGGGGGTGATGGCGCGGGCTCGGTCGGCGACCGACTGCGCAAACGCATCCCATTCAGGGGAGGCCAACCCCAGGACAAGGCCCGGCTTGGTGCAGAACTGGCCGACGCCGAGCGTGCACGAGCCGGCCAGCGCTTCGGCGATCGCGTCGCGGCGCTCGCGCAGCGCGCCGGGCAGCACGACAAGCGGGTTGATGCTGCTCATCTCGGCAAAGACGGGGATGGGTCGCGGGCGGGCGGCGGCGGCGTCATAGAGGGCGCGGCCGGCGCCGGTGGACCCGGTGAAGGCCACCGCCTGGATGGCCTCGTGGCGCACAAGCGCGAGCGAGACCTCGGGCGAGGCGCCGTGCACCATGCCGAACACGCCCGCGGGCAGGCCCGCCTTCTGAACGGCGGAGCGCAGGGCCGAGGCCACGAGGTCGGAGGTGCCGGGATGCGCCGGGTGGGCCTTGACCACGACCGGGTTGCCCGCGGCGAAGGCGGAGGCGGTGTCGCCGCCGGCCACGGAGAACGCGAGGGGGAAATTGCTCGCGCCGAAGACGGCGACCGGACCGATCGGCCGCAGCATGCGGCGCACGTCGGGGCGCGGGAGCGGCTTGCGGTCCGGCAGCGCGGGATCGATCCGGGCATCGACCCAGGAGCCCTCGCGCACGACGGCGGCGAAGAGGCGCAGCTGGCCGGTGGTGCGGCCGCGTTCGCCTTCGAGGCGGGCGACGGGCAGCCCGGTTTCCCTGTGTGCCGTCTGGATCAGGAGCTCGCCGAGCGCCAGGATCTCGTCGGCGGCGGTCTCCAGGAACCGGGCGCGCATCTCCGGGGCGAGACCGGCGAAGGCCGGCGCCGCCGCGACGGCGGCGCCGGCGGCGGCGTCGATCTCGGCGGCGGTGGCGTCGCGGTAGGCGCCGAGTTTTTCCCCGGTGGCGGCGTTGTGGGCGAAGAATTCCATGGGTTCAGCGGGAAGCGAAGCTCACGAGCGTGTCAACCCTGAGATATCGGATTCGTCAGCGTGCCGACGCCGCGGATCGTGATCTCCACGAGGTCGCCAGGCTCCAGGGTGAACGAGTCGGGCGGCACGATGCCGGTCCCGGTCATCAGGATGACGCCCGCGGGGAAGCTCAGCTCGCGCGTGAGGTAGGCGACGAGCTCCTCGGGCGTGCGCCGCATCCTCGCGGTCGAGGTCTCCCCCGTGAACACCGCCTCGCCCCCGCGCCGGATCGCGAGCTCGATGGAGAGCGCGCGCAGATCCAGCCCGGGCTCGTCCGCGAGCGCGATGACGGGGCCGAGCGCGCAGCAGCCGTCGTAGACCTTCGCCTGCGGCAGGTAGAGGGGGTTGTCGCCCTCGATGGACCGCGACGAGACGTCGTTGCCGGCCGTGTAGCCGACGATGCGGCCCGCCGCGGACACGACGAGCGAGAGCTCCGGCTCGGGCACGTTCCAGCTCGAGTCGCGCCGCACGCGCACCGGCGCGCCCGGGCCGGCGACAAGGCGGGGCATCGCCTTGAAGAACAGCTCCGGGCGCTCGGCCTCGTACACGCGGTCATAGAAGTCGCCGCCGCCGGCGCTCTCCTCTTTGCGCGCGTTGCGCGAGCGCTCGTAGGTGACGCCCGCCGCCCAGACCTCCTGCCCGTCGATCGGGGCGAGCAGCGGGACGTCGGGCGGGAGGGGGTGGGCTGCAGCGCGCGCGCGCGCGTCGCGCACGGCGCCGAGGGGATCGGGCAAGGCGAGCCACGAGGCGACGGACGCGAACGCCTCGGGGGACGCCGCCGTGAGGTCGTGGCGCGCTCCCCGCTCGTCCTCGAGCCCGAGGCGCGGCCCGCCGCCACCTGCAAACCGGAACACCTTCATGTCACCGCATGATCCACCACCTACACGGTATGTAAAGCCACTTTTTCGCTCTCGCCGCTGCGCCTCTCGTGCGCGCCGACCCAGCCCGCGCCCGGCGGATCGCCGGTCTCGAGGTCGATCTCGCGCCTTGGCCCGGGGGGCCGGGGCGCCCTCGAGTCGAGCAGCGTCACCCGGCGGTACCCGAGCGCCCCCAGCTCGCGCGCGGCGACGGCGAGCTCGAGGCCCGCGGAGTCGTCGGCGTCCGGATCGGCCGACGGGGGAATGTAGACCACCGCGCCGGCGCCGGCGGCCTCGATGTCCCGCAGGGCGCCGAACAGGTCGGCGTCGCCGAGGAGGTCCGAGACGAGCGCCGCGCGGTGGGTGTACACGATGGCGCGGGTGTCAGCGGGCGCCGGCGCGCCGTGCGTCAGGAGGAGCAGCTGCCGCTCGCGAGGCAGCCTGTACGTGTGCGCCCGCCACTCGCCGCTCAGGCCCGCGGGCCGGAACGGGGTGCTCCGGACGCGCGTGGCGACGTCCTCGCGCTGCACCCGGTGGCGGAGGATGTCCCCGATGGCGACGGACGGCACCCCGTGGCGCGCCGCGAAGCGCGAGAGGTCCCGCCTGCGCGCCATCGTCCCGTCATCGTTCATGATTTCGCAGATGACGGCGGCCGGGTTCGCCCCGGCGAGCCGCGCCAGGTCGACCGCGCCCTCGGTGTGCCCTTCGCGCTCGAGCACCCCGTCGCGGCGCGCCCGGAGCGGGAAGACGTGCCCCGGCGACACGACGTCGCGCGGCGCCGCGTCCCGGGCGATGGCGGCCGCGACGGTGCGCGCCCGGTCGCGGGCGCTGATGCCGGTCGTGACGCCCGCGCGCGCCTCGATGCTCACCGTGAACGCCGTCGTCCGGCGGGTGCCGGCCCGGGTCGCCATGAGCGGCAGCCCGAGGCGGTCCACCTGCTCTTCCGTGAGCGCGAGGCAGATCAGCCCCCGGCCGTGGGTCGCCATGAAATTGATGGCGGCCGGCGTCGCGTGCTCCGCCAGGACGACGAGATCTCCCTCGTCCTCGCGCGCCTCGTCGTCGACGAGGATCACCATGCCGCCGGACCGGAGCTGCTCGACGGCAGCCTGCACACGCACCGCTGATGACGAAACCGCCATGCACCCTCTTCCTTGCCTCTGTGCGCCTTTGCGTTGAATTCTGCTTTCCCGCTGCGAGGAGCCATCGAGGCTCGAGGGAGCGCTCGATGGCCTCTCGCGACGGCGGCTCGACGTGCCCGCCCGGGAGCTGCGCGGGGGCGGGCCGCAGCGCGCGGGCCGCGCGCCGTCACCCCTTCGGCTTGCCGTTCGCGTCCCACTCCACCCAGAAGCGCTCGTGGCCGAGGTCCTTCAGCGCCCGGTGGAGGAAGCGCCGATCGGTCCAGGACTCGACGTCGAAGGTGCTCCTGATCAGGCCGAACTTCTTCGAATCGGCGACCGCCGACCTGTACCGGGCGAGGATGTACTCGTCGAGCAGCGGGCTGGCGTTCTGCTTCATGTCCTCGCCCTGCTGCGCTTCCTTGAAGTTCGAGAAGGGCGTGCCCGACTTCGACCACAGCTGGAAGGCCTGCGTGCGGTTCTTCTCGTCCGAGACCCACGCCGCGGACCTCACCGCGGTGGTGATGATGCGCTGCACGATGTCGGGGTGCTCGTTGATGAAGTCCTCCCGCGCGACGACGCCTGTATTGCTCGGGTAGGTCGGGGAATCGCCCTTCGTCGAATAGACGATCTTGGCGATCCCCTGATCGCGCAGGGAGAGGAAGCTCGTGCCGCCGAACACCGCGTCGACGTCCTTCGTGGCCAGCGCCGCCGTCGCCGTCGCCGTGTCCATGCTGATGGATCGGATGTCCTTCTCGGTCAGGCCGTGGCCCTCGAGGACGCGGTTCGCGGACAGCTGCGTGGCCGTGCCCTTCTGGTAGGCCACCTTCTTGCCGCGCAGATCACGGACCCCGTTGATCTGCGAGTCGGCGGGCACCACCAGATAGGCGTGGCCGCGCCGGCTGGCGCTGGCCAGGAGCCGCGTCTTGAGGCCGCTGGCCCGGCCGACCACCGAGGGCAGGTGACCGTGAGTCCAGAGGTCGAGCAGGTTGTTCGCGACCGCCTCGTTCACGGCCGGACCGGCGCCGCGGAAGAAGCTCCACTTGACCTCGATGCCGTCCTTCTTGAACTCCTCGGCCAGGCTCCCCTGGAGGTGCAAGAGGCTGAAGTAGCTGCCCCCGGTGACGGGGCGATTGCCCACGCCAACGCCCGGCACGCCAACGCGGATCACACTGGGCCCAGCGGCCCGGGCTCTGCCTGCCAGGAGCGCTCCGGACACCGCCGCCGCAGCGCCTCCCAAGAACTGACGTCTATCCATGGTGCGGCCATGTGCACCGGACATGCCACCCGCTGGAGCCCTGAAATCAGCGGTCCGGCGCGTCGTGTTGCTTCCAGGGGAGCACTCGATCCGCAACGATGCTGGCGGGGGGACACCGTGAAGGCGAGGCGGGGAGCCGCGCGCGGCGGAGCGTGCTCCTGCGCGGCCCGCCCCGGGCCGGGCGCGCGCGGCCGGGGCGGCTCAGCCTCAGCCGCCGAGCCCTCCCGGCCGCGCGCTCGCGAAGATCGCGACGTTCCTCGGCGTCACCTCGGGGTCGAAGACGATCGCCGCCTCGACCTCGTGACCCTGCTCGCCGAGCGCCATCGCGCGGTCGAGCGCGACGGCGACCTCCGTGAGGCGGGCCAGGAGATAGCGCGGCAGCGTGAGCCGGCGCATCCGGCCGAACGCCGCGCGCGCCGCGCGCTCGCGCTCGCGGAGCTCGACGTCGGTCGCCGGCGAGAGGCCCCGCAGCTCGAGGGCCCGCGCCGCGAGCTCGCGCAGGCCGCCGTGCGCGCGCCGCCGGTTGATCCCGCGCATCTCCTCGCCCAGGGCGACGTCGAGCCCGCGGCCGCGGAGCAGCGAGAGCAGCGCGTGCCGCCGCTCGCGCGCCGCCAGCTCCTCGTCCAGGCTGGCCTCGACCCCCGCGCGGCGCGCCGTGAGGTTGGTGAGGCCCAGCGCCTCGCGCCGGAGGACGAGCCCCGCCGCCCTGGCCGCCGCCGAGAGCGGGGCGCGGGCCGGAGCGCCGATCTTCTGCAAGCAGCACGAGACGAGCGCGAGATCGCAGCGCGCCGCCGCCGCCGCCGTCACCATGCGATCCCCGAGCTCCCCGCAGGCGTGCAGGCCGACCGGCAGGTCGTCCGGCGCGAACACAAGCGCCTGCTGGAAGGCGTCGAACGCCACGAAGCGCGCCCGGCCCCCGGCGGCCAGCGCGGAGGCCGTCGCGACGCGGTCGGGCTCGCGCTCGAGGCCGATCGCGTCGCGATCGAAGCGCGCGGCGGCCAGGCGGGTGAAGTGCCCGTGCCCCGCGCCCACGTCGACGAGGCGGCGGGCGCGGACGGCCATGGGGGCCACGGCGCCGAGCAGGGCCTCCAGCTGGAGCCGCTTGCGCGCCGGCACCGCCCGGAGCTCGTCCAGCGACGCCGGCGGGAGCGGCTGGACCGGTGGCCGCGGCAGCCTCGCGGCCTCGTCCGCGGCGCGCGCCAGGGCCACGAGGTCCGGGGGCGCGCCGTCGAGGCCGTCGATGCACGCCGCGAGCCCGTCGGCCTCACAGCGGGCGAGCTCGCCGTCCGTGAGCGAGAGGAGGAAGCCCGTCCAGCCCCGCGCCTCGCACCAGGCCGGCGGCGCGCCCTCGTCGACGCGCGCCTCGACGATGTCGAGCGCCGGCAACAGCACCTCGAGGGCGCGCGCGAGGCGCTGGGCGACGGACAGAGGCGTGGGCGACGGGAGCATGCGGGGAACCGGAGCAGGGCGAGGACTACCGGATCCGCGCGGCGCCAGGAAGGCGCCTCGATCGCGGGCGCCGCTGGGCCGGCCGGGGGCTTGCGGCAGGGCACCCCCGCGCCATTCCGCCCGGCGGCGCGTGGTAGTTTGGGGGCGCCATGCGCCTGCTCGCCCTCGCGTTCCTCTGCCTCTGGATGTGCGGCTGCGCTCCAGCCCTCTCCACGTTCCAGCCGGCCCACGTGGCCGATAAGGGCCATGTCCAGGCCGAGCTCGGGGTCGACGTCTCGATTCCGACCGGCACCATCGTCTCGCTCATCGACGCCGGCGTCGTGCTGGCGGATGTCGCCGAGTCCCGCGAGCTGTCCGAGCGCGAGCGGCAGACGCTCTTCGAGGCGGGCGGCGCGCTCGCGCTGAACCCGCCGTCGGTCACGCCGCACCTCGGGATCGGCTACACCGCGCTCGACCGCTGGGAGCTCAACCTCCGCTACACCGGCAGCGCGTTTCGCCTGGGCACCCGCTACCAGCTCCTGAAGCGCGACAAGGACGGCGTCGACCTGACGGCCGGCGTCGGCGTCGGGCGCTACGTGGTGGGGTTTCCTGTCGGGAGCGTCCTTGGCATCGTCGCGCTCGAGGACTTCACGCGATGGCAGATCGATCTGCCGATCCAGATCGGGACGGCGGGCACGTGGTACCGGGTCTGGGGCGGCCCTCGCCTCATGTTCACGACGTTCGACGCCGGCCTCACCGTCGACCTGCCCGCCTTCACCGGCTACCCGGGCGAGCTCGAGATCGCCTCGTTCTCCGGCACCGGGCTCTACGTGGGCGGCCAGGCCGGCGTCGCGTTCGGCTACAAGCACGTGTTCTTGGGCGTCGAGCTCACGCTCGCCGAGATCTTCACAGGCGGTGAGCTCTCCGTGCTCGGGGAGCGGGAGGTCGCGGTGGATCTCGACAGCTTCATCATCTACCCTGCGGTGGGGCTGATGGTCGAATTCTAGGCGGCGCGCTGTGCCGCTCCGGGAGGCCGCGCGCGAGCTCTACCGAGGCCGCGCGCGGGCTT
The DNA here is from genome assembly GCF_051521505.1 of Sorangium sp. So ce1014. Classification (NCBI taxonomy): domain Bacteria; kingdom Pseudomonadati; phylum Myxococcota; order Polyangiales; family Polyangiaceae; genus Sorangium; species Sorangium sp. So ce1014. The sequence continues at coordinate 2,865,434 of NZ_CP150356.1, read as the reverse complement.
CAAGGTGACAGGCCTCCTCCCCCGCGCGATGAAGGACGGCGACCGGTACATCGACGAAGAGCGCATGATGCGATCGCTCTAGAGCAGGACACCCCCGCGCGAGGGGCCGCGCGGCGTTACGACAGCGTATCACCCCGGAAACGCTGCCGAAACAGGCGCCGGGCGATCATGCCGGCGTCCCCGCGGCGGCGTTCGCCGAGGGGGCGGTGTTCCCCTCCCCAGGAGGCCTTCCGCGTGGTGACCTCTGCCGATCTGGCCATCAAGGATCTCGGCCCCTGCCGGTACCCCTCACCCGTCGCCGAGAAGCTCGGCGAGAAGGCCACGGTGTACGTCGGTGAGGCCGACAAGGTGCTGTTCGACGATCGCCTGTCCGCCGTCCTGGCGGGCGCCTCCGGCCCGCGGCCGCCGGCGTTCGAGCTGGCCGGGCCGCGCAACCGCGTCTTCTGGGATCCGAGGGAGATGCGCGCCGGCATCGTGACGTGCGGCGGGCTGTGCCCCGGCGTGAACAACGTCATCCGCGGGCTCGTGCTCACGATGGCGCACAGCTACGGCGTGCAGGAGATCTTCGGCTTCCGCTACGGCTACGAGGGGCTCGCGGCCCGCTTCGGGCACGCCCCGATGCGCCTGGAACCGCGCAATGTCGAGGAGATCCACCGCATGGGCGGCACCGTCCTCGGCACCTCCCGCGGCAACCAGGACCCGCACCAGATGGTCGACACGCTCGTGGCCCTCGGCATCAACGCGCTCTTCGTCGTCGGCGGAGACGGCACCCTCCGCGGCGCCATGTCGATCGTCCGGGCCATCGAGGAGCGCCGCCTGCCCATCGGGGTCGTCGGCGTGCCGAAGACCATCGACAACGACATCCAGTTCATCGACCGCAGCTTCGGCTTCGAGAGCGCCTTTGCCGCCGCCGTGGACGTCATCCGCAGCGCGCACGTGGAGGCCTCGGGGGCGAAGAACGGCATCGGCCTGGTCAAGCTGATGGGCCGGCACTCGGGCTTCATCGCGTGCTCGGCGGCGCTCGCGTCGGCGGACGTGGACGTGGTGCTCATCCCCGAGGTCCACGCCGAGCTCGATGGCCCGTGCGGGCTGCTCGCGCACCTCGAGCGCCGGCTCGAGAGCCACGGCAACGCGGTGATCGTCGTGGCCGAGGGGGCGCTGCAGGAGCACTGCGCCTCGAGCGCCGAGCCGATGGCGACCGATCTCAGCGGCAACATCAGGCTGAAGGACATCGGCCTCGTGCTGCGCGATCGCATCAACGCGCATTTCCGGGCGCGCGGCGTCGAGGCGACGCTCAAGTACCTGGACCCGAGCTATCATATCCGCAGCGTCCCCGCGTCCCCCTCGGACAGCGTGTTTTGCTGGAACATGGCCAGGAACGCGGTTCATGCCGCCATGGCGGGCAACACCGAGATGCTCATCGGCCGCTGGCACGGCCGCTTCGTGCACGTGCCGATGTCGCTCGCCGTCCGCATGCGCAAGCAGGTGGAGCCGACGGACGACCTGTGGATGGCCGTCGTGGAGGCCACGGGGCAGCCGCTCTCGTTCTCGTGACCGCCGGCGCGCCCCCGGAGCGATCGAGTGGCTCGCGTCGACCGCGTCGATGGGAGCAGCGGCGCCGAGGAACGCCCGTCCGGGAGCCCTGCCCGGCTGCGCGGGCAGCGGTCCCCTGCCCCACGCCCCCCAGGACGACCTCCTCCCGTGCCATCATGGCCGGCATGAAGATTTTGTCGCTCTCGCCCGCCCTCGTGCTCGTCGGTCTCGCCGGTCTCGCCGGCTGTCACAAGGAAGCCCCGGCGCAGGCCCCGCCGGCGGTCGACGCGATGCCCCGGACGCAGGACCCCGCCACGACCGGCGCCTCGCCGGCCGACGGCAGCGGCGCGCCGGCCGACGGCAGCGGCGCGGCGACCGAGCCGCGATGCGAGGCGGACGCCGACTGTGTGGCGTCCTGCGCGCGGGCCGGGCAGTGCTGCGACCAGCTGTGCCCACCGTGCGACCAGGCGTTCCACCGCGACGCGCTCGCGGCGCTCCAGCAGTGGCGCGCCGCGAGCTGCGCCGCCGAGAGCTGCCCGGTCGCCAAGTGCATGGCGCCCAAGGAGGACTCGGTCGCCCGCTGCAAGGCGGGGCAGTGCGTCGTCGAGCGCGTCCCGCACGTCGAGCAGTGACCTGCCGTTGCGCGGCCGGCCGGTGAACGGCGCCGCCGAGCAGCTGACCACGGTGCGTTTCGCCCCAGGCCGCACCTGCGCCACACCGATCGAGCTCAACACCGCCGGGCAGCCATCTCCGGCGTCCTGCGCGCCGAGGCCGCCGGTCCTGGCCCTGCGTTTGCATTGCGCAGAGCCGGGAACATCGTGATCCCGGCGGCGGACGACCCTCCAACCCGCGGCTCTCGCCGTGAAGAACAGTGAATCAGCTCTCGCCGAGATCGCAGCGGGAGGTCCCTTGGGCATCGAGATCCAGCAAGATCAGTTCAAGACCGTCGATTACGGGCTGTTCAAAGCGCGCCTCCAGCAGCACCTCACCGCGCTGGAGATGGTGCTCGGCCGGCCGGGGTTCGGCCTGGGCGACGTGACGATCGGCGCCGAGCTCGAGATGTTCCTCGTCGACCGCGAGGCGCGCCCCGTGCCCATCGGGCCGGAGATCGCGCGCGCCGCGGCGAGCCCGATGATCACGCCGGAGATGGGCGCGTTCGACATCGAGCTCAGCACGCAGGCGGTGCCGCTCGCTGGCCGGCCGCTGTCCGCCCTGCGCGAGCAGATGCGCGCGACCGTCGAGGCGATCCGCCAGCGCGCGGCCGCGCGGGGCGCGCGCGTGGTGCCGGTCAGCATCCTGCCGACCTTCCGGCGGCAGGACTTCAGCCCTGCGACGATCACGAACCTGCCCCGGTATCGCGCGCTCGCCGCGGGGCTCTGCCGGCTGCGCAAGGCGCCGTTCCACATCCAGATCGACGGGGCCGAGCCGCTCGAGCTGATGTCGGACGATCCCGCGATGGAGGCGGCGAACACCGCCTTTCAGGTCCACCTCCGGGTGACGCCCGACGCGTTCGCGCGGATGTTCAACGCGGCCATGATGATGACCGCGCCCGTGCTCGCGGCCTCGGGCAACTCTCCCACCTTCCTCGGACACCGGCTGTGGCGCGAGACGCGGGTGGCGGTGTTCAAGCAGGCCGGCGACGACCGCCCGCCGGAGCGCGACACCGACTGGAAGAAGCCGGCCCGCATCGGCTTCGGCACCGGCTGGGTGCGCGACGGCGCGGCGGAGCTCTTCATGGAGAGCGTCGCGCTGCACGAGCCCATCCTCCCCGTGTGCAGCGACGAGGACGTCATCGCCTGCGCGCGGGCCGGCGGCGTGCCAGAGCTCCACGAGCTCCGGCTGCACCACGGCACCGTCTGGAAGTGGAATCGACCGGTGTACGATCCGGCCGGCGGCGGCCACCTGCGGATCGAGCTGCGCGCCCTGCCGTCCGGGCCCACCCTCGACGACATGCTCGCGAACGCGAGCTTCCTGCTCGGGGGCATCCTCGCCCTCGCGCCCTCCGTCGGAGAGCTCCTCCCGTCGTTCCCCTTCGGCCTCGCCGCGCGGAACTTCTACCGTGCGGCGCAGTACGGCCTCGACGCCGAGCTGGTCTGGCCGGAGGGGCCGGGGGCCGCGCCGCGGGGCATCCGCGCGCGCGATCTCCTCCTCTCGCTCCTGCCGCGGGTCGAGGAGGGCCTCGCGACCGCGAGGGTCGACGGCGCGGAGGCCCGGCGCTTTCTGCAGATCTTCGAGGCGCGCGTCGAGAAGGGCGTCACCGGGGCCGCGTGGCAGCTCCGCGCGCTGGAGGCGCTGGAGCCGCGGGCCGCGTCGCGCGAGGAGGCGCTCCGGCGCATGCTCGAGCGGTACATGGCCGAGGTCGACTCCGGCGACCCCGTGCACGCCTGGGCGATCCCGGGCGCCGGCGCGACATGAGGTCGCCATGATCTGGGACGCCACACGATCGCTCGCGGAGCAGCTCGACGCGCGGCTGGCCGCGCCCGGGGCGATGGACGCGGCGCGGTTCGCGTCGTTCCTCGACGGCCAGCGGAGGCTCGGGCTGGTGCACGGCGCGCGCCCGCTGTGCCGCCACCTGCGGCCCTACCTCATCGCGGCGCAGGACCACGCCGCGGTCGCGCGCGCCGCCGAGCAGATCGCCGCCGCGCTCGAGCGCGTCGCGCGGCGCGGGATCGAGGACGCCGCGCTCGCCGAGGAGCTGGGGCTCTCCGCGGACGAGCGCGCCCTCGCCGCCCTCGATCCCGGCGAGGGGCCGTTCCTCACGGTCGGGCGGCTCGACATGCTGGTCACCGAGGGCGGCTTTTCCTTCATCGAGTACAACGCCGACTCCCCCGCTGGCATCACCGACCAGCTCCTCGTCGAGCAGACGCTGATGGCGCTCCCCCACCTGGCGCCGCTCCGGGGCGGACCGGGCGTGCGCACGCCGGCGCCGCACCGGGGGCTCCTGCGCGCTCTGCGCGAGGGGTACGCCGCGTGGGGCGGGCGCGAGGCGAGGCCGACGATAGCCATCGTCGACTGGGCCGCTGTCGATACATCGGCCGAGCTGAAGGTGCTCTCCGAGCTGTTCTCGGCCGAGGGGCACCGGACGCTGATCCTCGAACCGGACCAGCTCGAGATCGACGGCGACCGCCTCTCCGCCGGCGGGGAGCGGATCGATCTCGTCTGCCGGCGCGTCATCACGCAGGAGCTCATCGAGCGGCGCGGCCTCGATCACCCGCTGATCCGCGCCTACCGGGATCGCGCGGCGTACGTCGCGAACTCGTTCCGGACCATGCCACTCAACAAGAAGGCGGCGTTCGCCGTCCTGAGCACCCCCGTGTTCTCGGACCTGTTCTCGCCCGAGCAGCGCGCGGCCATCGCGGAGCACATCCCCTGGACGCGCCGGGTGAGGGCGGGCCGGACCGAGTGGCGAGGCCGCGAGGTGGATCTCGTCGAGCTCATCCTCGGCGAGCAGGAGACCTTCGTGCTGAAGCCGAACGACGAGTACGGCGGCAAAGGCGTGCTGCTCGGGTGGCAGACGCCTCCGGACGCGTGGAGGGAGGCTGTCCGCGGCGCCGCGGATCAGCGCGCGATCGTGCAGGAGCGCAGCCGCGCGCCCACGGCGCGCATGCCGACGTTCCAGGGCGGCGGCGTCGTCGAGGAGGAGGTTTACTTCGACCTTTGCCCCTTCGTGTTCGCCGGTCGCATGGAGGGCGCCATGGTGCGCCTATCGGCCTCGGCGGTGAGCAACGTCTCTGCGGGCGGCAGCGTCACCGGGCTCGTGATCGTTGACGATGCGCGCGCGCCACGGGAGGATATGCGCCATGTGTGAGCTCCTTGGCATGGTGTCGAACGTGGCGACGGACATCGTGTTCTCGTTCACCGGGCTCGCGCTCCGCGGCGGGCAGACGGGGCCGCACGCGGACGGCTGGGGCGTATCCCTGTATGATGGGCTCTTCGCGCGGACGTTCCTCGAGCCTCACCCCGCGTTCTCCAGCCCGCTCGCGCGGTTCATCCGCGAGAACCCGATCCACACGGCGCTCGCCATCGCGCACGTGCGCAAGATGACGCGCGGGAAAGCGGCCCTGAAGAACACGCACCCTTTCATGCGGGTGCTCCACCGGCGGCACATCGTGTTCGCGCACAACGGCACCCTGCCCACGGTCAGGGATCGAAAGCTCCACGTCGAGACGCCGGTCGGGGACACCGACAGCGAGCATGCCTTCTGCGTCCTCCTCGAGGCGCTCCGGACCGCCTACGGCTCGCAGTACCCGAGCGACGCGCGGGAGCTCGGGAGAACGCTCTACGAGCTGGGAAACGAGCTCGGCAGCGACGGCGTGTTCAACTTCCTGCTCGCGGACGGAGAGCACCTGTTCGCCCGCTGCGGCGACAACCTGTCCTGCATCCTCCGCCATGCCCCGTTCGGCGAGGCCACGCTCGTCGACGCCGACCTCAAGGTGAATTTCAACGACGTCCAGGGCCTGGGCCCCGACGCGCGCATGGCGGTCGTGGCCACCGAGCCGCTCACGCGCGACGAGCTCTGGCGCAAGGCGACGCCCGGCACCCTCTGGGTGTTCCGCGCCGGCGAGCTCCTGGCGTCGTTCCCCGAGGCCTCCGGCCCGGTGTCGAGCGAGCTCCCGGGGGGCGCCGGGCAGGCTCCTCACGGCTGAGCTGCACGGCTGAGGTGGCCTCGGTCCGCGGCGCCGGACGGCGGATCGCGGTCAGTTGCGCGGGCGCGCGAACAGGCCCCGGAAGAAGTCGCCCAGCGTGTGTTCCTTGTAATCGCGGAACTCGCCGGCATCGAAGTAGACGCCGCCGCAGACGCTGCAGCTCTCGTACCAGATGTGCGGCTGCTGCGGGTCGACCATGCGCACCATCGGCGTCGAGCAGCGGGCGCACGGCACCCGCCGGATCTCGTTGTTCTTCCGCCCCACCGCGGGATCGCCGGTGTCGATCTGCTGCGAGCCCTCCATGGCCCTGAGCGACTCCTTCTCACGGCTGTCGAACCAGATCCCGCCGCACGCGGAACATCGGTCGACATCGACCCCGCCGAAGGTGATGACATCCATCGAGGCCGTGCATTTCGGGCAGTTCAAGTCGCGCTCCAGTGCGGCGGGCGCCGCGGTCTGGATCGATGCTATCAGACGGGCCGGATCGCGTGAAGAGCCGGCGTCACGTGTGGCAGTCCGGCGCGAGCCGCAGCGCTCCCGCGGCGCTATGCGGCGGGGTGTGCCAGCTTCGAGTACTTCGTGCAAAAGAGCATGTATACGCCGTACGCGCACAGGCCGGCGGCGACGAGCACGAGCAGCACCGACCCGAAGGGCGACGCGGCCACGGCCGAGAGGGCCTCGCCGACGCCCTTCGACTGCCCCGGATCGTGGGCGAGCGCGGCCTGGATCAGCGCCGCGCCGATGATGCCCAGGACGACGCCGCGGGAGACGAGCCCGACCCGGGCCATGCGGAACACCCACGTGCGCTCGGGAGGGCTCATGCGCTGCGTGCTGAGGTCCCGCGCGAAACGAGACCTCATCGCCTTGCGGAGCTGCTGCACGGCGACGGCGATCACCGCGAGCCCCGCGATGCCGACCAGCACGCCCCCGAACGGCTGCTCCATCACCTTACCAACCCAGGTGTGCGACCCGTCGCCCCCACCGCTGCCGCGGCCGAGCGCGAGCTGGAAGGCCGTGATCGCGAGGCCCGCCGAGATGACACCGCTCACGGCCCAGCCCACGCGCTCGGCCGTACCCTTCGCGTCGTGGCCGACGTGGCCCGGGTCCTTGAGGGCGAGGACCTCTCGCCACAGCGCATACCCGAGGAGCCCAATCCCCACGACGATCAGCAGCGCTTGCCCGAACGGCTGTTCGCCGAGGACCCCGACCGCCTCGTGCTCACCGGCGGCTCTCCCGCCGCCGCTGAAGGCCACCTGGAGCGAGAGCGCACCGATCAGCACATAGACGAGCCCCTTGGCCGCGAACCCGAACCTGGCGAGGGTGCGCACCCAGCCGCTATTTTCAGGCTGAGTGAACATATTCGGCCGCACCGGAATTTCCATGGCTTCAGCTCTCCTGAGCGAGCCTGGTGCAGCGGGTATGCCACCGGGCGAGCGGGGCGCATCGTGCTCCCGGCGCGGGGCGCATCGTGCGGTGTGGGGCGCGCCGCCACGCCTCGGCTCCAGAGTGCCTCACGCCCCTCGACGAGCGTCGGGAACGTGCTTCGCCGCGCACCTCGGACTTCGCGCATCCGGCGCAGCGGGCCCGGGGCGCCAGGGCGGGTGACCGCGCAGGCCCTCTCGCGATTGCGGGAATTTCCGGTGCGAACCGGAGCGCTGGATGGATCGGAGTCCCCTCCCTGCCTGCAAACGATCCTGTGCCACCCTGGTCCGCGCTGGATCGTCCATGGTCCACGACGCGGGGCAGAGCATTGACACCCCTTCCTGTTTGGCGTCTTCTCGCGCCCGATCCCCTGCCACGCGGGCTGCCCTGGCCTCCTCGCCGGCACTCTCCGCCTCCCCTGTTGCAGCTGTCGGCCCCTCGATGACCCAGACATCCCCCGACGTCGTGCCCGAGCCTACGCCTGACGAGCGGCCGCCCGCCGGCGCGCCCCCGCCTCTGGCCGTGCCCTCGCCGTGGGGCGCGCGCGCCGCTGCTCTCCGGGCGCGCGTCCTGCCGTGGATCGAGCGCCTCCCGCGCGCCGCCGTCGTGTTCCTGCGCGTGGTCGTCGCGCTGGCCGCGGCGGGCGCGATCGGCGCCTACCTCGTGCTCGGGATCATCCATCTTCGTTACCCGTTCGAGCTCGAGTGGATGGAGGGTGGCATGCTGGACGAGGTGCGCCGCGCGCTCGCCGGGCAAAAGCTCTATGTGAAGCCGACGGTCGAGTACGTCCCTTTCCTGTACGCGCCGCTCTACTTCTATGTTGCCGCCGCGTTCTCGAAGGTGCTCGGCCTGGGCTTCTTCTCGGCGCGGCTTGTCTCGTATCTCGCCTCGGTCGCGGCCATCGCGCTCGTCGCGCGCTTCGTCCACCGCGAGACCGGCGGCAAGCTCGCCGCCCTCCTCGCGGCCGGCGTCTTCGCGGCCACGTATCATCTCGCGAGCGGCTTCCACGACATTGCGCGGGTCGACTCGCTCTTCGTGCTCCTGCTCCTCGCGGCGCTCCACGTCGTGCGCTTTCGCCGCTCCGTGAAATCTGCCGTGGCGGCCGCGTTCCTCTTCACGCTGGCGCTGCTCACGAAGCAGTCGGCGTCGGTGATCTTCCTGCCTGTCGCGGCGTACCTCGTGCTCGCCGAGCGGAGGCGCGGCCTCGTCTTCGCCGCGTCGGGCGCTGCGATGATGGTGGGCAGCGTCTTTGTGCTCGACCGGATCCACGACGGCTGGTTCTGGTACTTCGTCTTCTGGCTCCCGCGCCAGCACCCCTGGGTATCGCGGATGTGGGTCGACTTCTGGATCGACGATCTGATGCGGCCGCTCTCGGTGAGCTGCCTTTTCGCGCTCTTCTACGTGTTGATCGATCGCCGGGTCATCTCGTCGAGCGACGCGCGCCAGGCGGAGCCGGGCGACGCGCATCGCGGCGCGGCGCCGGTAGACGCCCAGGCCTCTGACCCCGACGCCGCCGTCCCCACCCGGCCGGCTCAAGCCGTCACCTTTGCGATCACGCTCCAGGACGGCCGGTACTTCTATCTCTTCGTGGCGGCGGGGATGCTCGGCGCCTCCTGGGCGGGGCGGCTGCACATGGGCGGCTGGCCCAACGTCATCATGCCGGGCTTCGCGATCCTCGCGATCCATTTCGGCCTGGGCATCCAGGCCGCGCTCGACGCCGCTGCCGGGCTCGTGGCGTCCCGGCGGCACCGCATCGAGGTCTTTCTCTTCGCCGTGGCAGCCCTCCAGTTCGCCTGCCTTGCCTACGATCCTTCTCGTTACGTCCCGAAGTCTCGAGACGCCGCGGCGGGACAGCACCTGCTCGACAAGATCCGCGCGGTGGACGGCGAGGTCTTCATCCCCGCCCATGGCCACCTCGCAACGCTGGCCGGCAAGCGCCCCTACGCCCACCAGATGGCGATCGCGGATATCGTCGGCATCGGCGGCGGGCCGGCCGGCGCCGATCTCCTTGCCGACATCCAGAAGGCGATCTCGGACAAGCGGTTCAGCGCGATCTTCTCGGACATGGACTTCTTCAAGAAGGAGATCGACCTGACGTACCGTCAGAATGGCAAGGTCTTCGCCGACAAGAAGGTCTTCTGGCCCGTGACCGGCCTCCGCGTTCGCCCCGAGCGCATGTACGTGCCCAAGGACAAGTAGCGCCGCGTCGCCCCGCTTTCGCCGCAGGTCCGAGCCCCCCTTCGGGCCGGGCGGCTCCGCGAGGCCCAGCTCCGCGAGGCGCGAACAAAAGCAAAAAAGCCCGCATGACGTCCGCCATGCAGGCTCTCTGTTCTCGTTTCATTCTGAAGCGTCTCTCGCTCGCTGCGCCGCGCTGCTCATCACCCGAGCTCCGGGCGCGATGCTCGTCACGTTCCATGGAGTATGGTCAAGCCGCACGACCTATTAGTACCGGTTAGCTCCGCCGATTGCTCGGCTTCCACACCCGGCCTATCAACCTCGTGGTCTACGAGGGGTCTTTAGGGACCTTGCGGTCCGGGACACCTAGTCTTGAGGCCGGCTTCCCGCTTAGATGCTTTCAGCGGTTATCCGTTCCGTACATGGCTACCCGGCTATGCCCTTGGCAGGACAACCGGAACACCAGAGGTACGTCCACCCAGGTCCTCTCGTACTATGGGCAGCTCCTCTCAAGTGTCCTACGCCCACGGCAGATAGGGACCAAACTGTCTCACGACGTTTTAAACCCAGCTCGCGTACCGCTTTAATCGGCGAACAGCCGAACCCTTGGGACCTGCTCCAGCCCCAGGATGCGATGGGCCGACATCGAGGTGCCAAA
>NZ_CP150356.1:0-2850000 GCF_051521505.1 Sorangium sp. So ce1014 | reverse complement strand
GAACGGGAGCTGCAGTCCAGCTCGGTTCGACGGCCTCGGCGATTCGTCAGGACCTACCCTATACCCACGCCGCGAAACTGTCAACGCTCCCGCGCCACGCGCGGCTCCAGCTCGTTCCACCCGGCGGTTCCAGCCAGCTCGTTCCAGCCAGCTCGTTCCAGCCTGCGAGCCTGCCGGAGACCTGCGGGAGAGGAGAAACCGAGCGACCTGAAGAGATGCCGGCTTGTTCTGTTCACCGGCCTCTTCAGGTTCTCAGCGCCGCCGCACGGCAGCGCTGCTGCGCGCCAGCACCGACGGCTGTTTCTATTTGAGGCTTGACACAGGGATGTCAACCGTTGTGACGGCCCCGGCAGGGGCGGGCGCCCCCAGGGGCAGCCGACACGAGAGGGCGGCCGCGCTCGCTCGCTCGCTCGACCCGGCTACTGCCGTGCCTTCTCGTCGAGGAAGCCGGTCACCCACGCGAACGGCGCGTTCCAGTTGATCGTGATCTCGTTGACGCTCCAGGCCTCGATGTGGTCCACGAAGCACCGCTGCGCGACGCACCCCTTCAGGCCGGCGCTCTGGACATGGGGGTCCTGGAGCGAGGAGTTCGGGCCGCCGGACACGGCGCCGGGCGGCGCCTTCGGGTATTTGCTGTTCGCCTGATGGGCCCAGAACCGGTGGTGCGGGTTCTCGAGCGGCTTGTCGCCATAGCCCGTCACGTACGACTGCCCGAGCGGGTTGCGCCCGAGGAGGTAGTCCATGCCGAGCACCACCCCGTCGAGGTACTTCGGCTGCTTGGTGAAGTCGTGGGCGAGCGCCACCACGAGCATGTTGTTCAGCACGCCCGAGTTCGAGCCCCAGTCGTACTTGCCTGCAGGCGTCCGAGCGACGAGCGTCCGGTACCCTTCCTTGTCGGCGATGGCGAGGTACTGGTCGGCCGCCTTCGCGATGCGGCCGCGGATCTCCTTCTGCCACGCCGCGTCCACGTGGCCGGGCACGATCGCCATCGAGATCTGGCCGAGCCCGTCGGTGACCCGCCAGTTCATCGACGCCGCGCCCCCTTCGATCTCCGTCGGGAACCGCGCGTTGAGCGGCGAGGCCTGCAGGAACTGCTTGTACTCCGGCTTCCCCGTCGTGACGAAGAGCTCCGCCGCGGCCCAGTAGAACTCGTCCTTGGCGTCCGTGTCGTCGTAGGGCCCGCCGCCCTTGTCGCCGCCGGGCGGCGCGTAGAGGGCCGGGTTCTGCTTCGCCGCCGCCCAGGCGCGCTCGGCGGCCTTCAGGCACTTCGCCGAGAACGCCGCGTCCACCGTCTTCCAGATGCGCGCGCACTGCGCCCCCGTGGCCACGACGTTGAGCGTCGCCGCGGTGCTCGGCTTGTGGAGGAAGCGCGCGAGCTTGTCCTCGTGCGGCGCGAGGCCGAGGCCCGTCCACGACTCGTCGTGCATCTTGTGGTGGACCATGCCGGCGAGCGGCTTGCCTTCCGGCACCTGCATGCCCATCAGGAACTCGAGCTCCCAGCGCGCCTCGTCGAGGATGTCGGGCACGCCGTTCTTGCCCTCGGGGATGTTGAGCTTGCCGTCCGCGAAGTCGGCGCTCGAGGCGCCGAGGTGCTTCGTGCGCTCGTACCAGTTGAGCAGCGTCCACACCGAGATGCCGCCGTTGACCACGTACTTGCCGTGGTCGCCGGCGTCGTACCAGCCGCGGGACGCGTCGAGCGCATAGTCGCAGCCGCTGTCCTTCAGGCAGCGCGTGCTCTTGTCGTGGAGGTGCCCCGCCGGGCGCGCCAGCTCGGGCTTGCCGGCATAGGGCATCTTGATCTCGATGCCGCTCCGGTTGTGGTAGAAATACGCGAGCGCGTCGACCTTGAGCTTCTGGTAGATGCCGGCGCCGATGTCGAACGGGAAGCTCTTGTCCTCCCCCACCTTGAGCACGTAGCCCTGGCCCGGCGCCTTGACGATCGTGAAATCGACGAGGTGGACGTGATCGCCGGAGGCGCCGTCCTTCCCGAAGACCTTGGTCTGGCCGCGCACGACCGGCTTGCCGGCGCCGTCGAGCAGCTCCCACGCGAGCGGCGCGGTCGCCGCGTTGCTCACGCTCGCGACCTTGATCGCGCCCGGCAGATACCCGATCTGATTCACGGCGACCTTCGGCGCCGCCACGGCGGTCGCGGCCGCGCTGGCCTTGAACTCCGCGTCGTCCAGGCGAATGTCGTCGATGCAGACCTCGAACGGCTCCTTGGACGACGCCATCGCGCCGCCGATGTGGAACGCGAGCTCCGCCGTGGGGTCGTCGGCCTTCGCCATCGAGAACTTGCCGGAGAGGGTCCTGGGCTCGGTGCCGAGCTCCACGGTGTCCGACCAGTACTCCTCGTAAGGCGGGCCCGACATGCCGACCTTCGGGCGCGCCTTCGTGGGCGCGGACGCCCAGGCCTTGTACTGAATCGTGTAGCTGTGACCCTTCTGGATCACCATCTCCCGGTGGCGAAACTGGGCGTCCCAGTTGTTCGACCCCTTGTTCGTCACCGTCACGCAATAGGCGCCACTCTTCACCTCGGCGCTGCCCGCGCCCGGCGCGGTGAACGAGGTGGTCCAGGGCAGGCTCTTGTTGTCGTTGAAGTCGGAGGCCTTGAGCAGGTTGGTCTGCGCGGCCCCGGGGCTCCCCGCGGCGCCCGTGTCACCGCCGGCGGAGGGCGCGACCTCCGGTCCGGTGCCCTGCGAGATCGCGCATCCAGCGCTCGGTCCGAGCGCGCCGAGCGCGCCGAGCACGAGCGCGGACCCCCGCCCCGCTCGGCTGAGGATCCACGGCTTGAGAATGGGGTGGTTCATAAGTCCTCGATTCACGGCTGGGTGCAAGAAGCGCACAAAAAGCGGCAAATTCGCCCATCTTGTCAAGCCCAATCCTCGCCGGCGCGTTGAATCCCCCCGGGGGGCGCGCGCCGTCCTGCGAGCCCGCGGCCTCCGGAGGCCGCGGAGCCGGCGCGCGCGCCCCGGAGGCCGCGGAGCCGGTGCGCGCGCATCCGTGGTGCTCGGGCGTGGTGCTCGGGCCCCGGTCGATTCGCGCTGGTACCGCTGGCGCGGCCACACTAGGCTCCGCCGAGCATCGCGTCGCACCAGGATCGCGACCGAGCACTCCAAGGAGACGACATGGCAAAGCACAGCTTCTCAGTCCCCTTCAGCGGTACCTCTCAAGACATCGTCGCGAAGGCCAAGGCAGCGATCGAGAAGGCCGGCGGCAAGTTCAGCGGCAACGAGGGCAAGGGCGATTTCTCGGTGCCCACGCCTGCGGGGACGGTGAAGGGGACCTATTCCGTCGCCGCGCAGAGCTTCTCCGTCGACATCACGGACAAGCCGTTCATCGTCCCCGGCAGCACCATTGAATCCGAGGTGCGCAAGTTCCTCGGGAAGGCCTGAGCGGCCCTCGCGCACCCGGGTGTAGTGGTCGCATCTGCCCGGAGAGAGTTCACATGAAGGCGTGACTCCTCGCGGCTTGCAGGAGACGAGAATTCAACGCAAAGGCGCAACGGCGCAAAGACGCTAAAAGGAAAAGATATGGGGTGGGGAATTCCCACTCGCAGACCGCTGGACACGTGAGCGTCGCCGCGTCCACGACGACCTCGGCCATCTCGCTCTGGCGCACTCAATCCCTTTCTTTTTGCGTCTTTGCGCCTTTGCGTCTTTGCGTTAAATTCACCCCTCGCGATATCCGCTGCACAACCGCCGGCCGGCAGGGCGACAGCGCCCGACCCGTCATGCGCCGTCGCCGGCGAGGTGCACCTTGAGGACGCTCTCCTCTGCGGGCACGCCGAGCCGCAGGGGAAAGCCGTAGTGTCCTGTCCCGCGGTGCACGTAGAGCCGGTCGGGGCCGCGGGCCCACAGGCCGTGATCCGGCATGTTCACGAAGAGCCGGAGGATGGTCCAGGAGCCGCCGAGGCTGACGAGGCCGAGCTGCCCGCCGTGGGTGTGGCCCGAGAGCACGAGATCGCCCTCGCCCTCGCCGAGGAGGCGGAACGCGCCTGGATCGTGGAGCAGGATGAGCCGGAGCGCCCCCTTCACGCGCGGGTGCCGGGCGCAGACCGCCGCCATGCGCTCCGCGCGATCGCGGTAATGGAAGTCCATCCCGAGGACCTGGACCGGCCCTGCGGCGGTCTCGACGAGCGCCGCCTCGTCGACGAGCAGGCGCGCCCCCACCCGGGCGAGCGCGGTCGCGACGTGGCGGGGCGACTCGTGATCGTGGTTGCCGTGGCACGCGAACACACGGCCCTCGAGGGCGCGGAGCGGGGACAGGGCCTCCGCGAGGTGCTCCGCGGTGTCCTGCGACTCCATGGTCAGGTAATCGCCGGTGAGCACGATGAGATCGGGATCGCGCTCGACCGCGCGCTCACAGATGCCGCGGAGCCGCGCGACGGACATGAAGGGACCGATGTGAGGATCGGTGATCTGGACGATGCGAAGGGGGCGGCGCGCGCCGAGCGGCTCCTCGCGCGGGAGCGGGTGGCGGCGCAGCCCCTCGACCGGAGCGCGGTCGACGACGAGCTCGACCTCCTCGCGGCGGGCGGTGAGCGACTGGACGATGCCGATGCCGGCGAGGGCGAAGGGCACCCAGAGGCCGTACGGCGTCGCCCCGAGGCCACTCGCGATGGCCCACGGGAACGACAGGAGGATGGCCGCCACGAAGTAGGACGCGGGGATGCTGACGAGCAGCCGGTAGGCGAGCGGGCGCATCCGCGGGCGCGAGAGCAGGAGAAAGTGCAGGTACACCGCGCCCTGGAGGACCGCGAACGCCGGCGCGAGCGGGCCGGCGTGGCGGAAGAGGGCGCACGCGATCAGGGTATGGATGCCGAGCAGCACGCCGACGAACCGCGCGTAGAGCGGGCCGCGGCGGCGCCTCGCCGCCACGACGACGAGGAGCCAGGCCAGGACGGAGGCCACCCAGAACAGGACGACGGGGGAGAGGGACTTCAATCGGCGGCTCCAGGCGACCCAGGCGCGCAGAGCCACCGCGGTCTGCCTTGCCTGGTCGGATGCCAAGTCTCCCGCGTCCAGCGCGTCCGCGCCAGGCGCCCGGGGCCGCTCGAGGGGTCGAACGAGCCTGTGAGCTCGGCGGTCAACGCCGAGCCCAGGAGCACGCCGCCGCGGCCGTCCGACAGGCCGCGTGTGGCGCAGCGCTCCCCTCACCGCGGAGGTCCGGGAGCGCTAGCTCACGCATCATAAAGATGCAGCTCGATGCGAACAGCGGGATGGCCCCTTGTTCCACGCCTCGAACGCGGCCGTTCCAGATCGCCGCCTGGCGCCGCTCCGGGTAACGCACCATACTCCGTATGTGATTCTTGAGCGTTCGCGCGCGGGTTTCGTACGCGCGCCGCCGAGCCGGGCATGCCGTCATCACAGGCCCCATCCATCGGCTTGCTGACAATCGCTGGCTTGACCTCGATGGCGCTGGCAGCCGCCTGGCCGAGGCGGACTCCCGCGGCGCGAACGATCCTCCGAACATGAATGATGATGTGGAGACAGAATGAAGAAGAAAGAACTTGGTAACAAGCTTTGTCTCGTGGTCTGCGCGGGCGCCGCGCTCGGCCTCTCCTCGGCCTGCACTGGCGCCGATGCGTCGGACGAGCCGCTCGGGTCGCACTCGTCCGCGATCGTCGGCGGCGAGGTCGCCGAGGCGAGCCCCTGGGCCGTCCAGGTCTTCGACGTGCGCGGGAGCACCGGCGACTTCTACCAGTGCACCGGCACCCTCGTCGCGCCGCGCTGGGTGCTCACCGCGCAGCACTGCATCGCGGACGAGGGCGAGACGTCGGCGGTGCGCGTCGGCAGCAACACGTACGGCCAGGGCCAGCGCATCGCGGTCGACGCCGTCGAGGTGCCCTCGGCCGTCGCCGACATCGCGCTGCTCCACCTGACCGAGGACGCCGATGGACCGTTCGTCCAGCTGGCCGAGGCGACGTCGGACGCGGTCGGCAGCAGCGCGACGGCCTACGGCTGGGGGAGCGAGGGCACGCCGCTGGTGATGGCGCCGTCGCTCAAGAAGGCGACGCTCCACATCGATGGCTGGCGCAACGACGAGGAGCTCCTGGCGACGGGCGTGACGGGCGCGGGCTGGAGCGGCGACTCGGGCGGCCCGTGGTTCGTCGACGGGCGTCAGGTCGCCGTGTTCTCGGCCTCGAACGGACAGGACGGCACGAACCTGCACGCGACGGTCACCGGCGTCGACGTGGCGCGCCACCGCGCGTGGATCGACGCCACGATCGCTGGCGGCCCCACCGTCCATCCCGCCGGCGAGGTCGTGCTCCACGATCTCTCGAACTTCTCCGGCATCTCGCAGGGCTTCGGGCTCGGCCACCACAACCTCCCGAACTTGACGGTCATCGGCGACAACCGCGCGAGCGCCATCCGGGTCCCCGCCGGGCTCCGGGTCACGGCCTTCATCCACCACCACTTCGGGGGCGAGGTGCGCATCTTCACCTCGGACACGGACCTCGTGGCCGCGGGCTTCAACGACGCCATCTCGAGCATCGTCGTCTCGAACGCCTCGGACCCGCAGCTGGACGTCGTCACCTTCTACGAGCACGCCAACTACTCGGGCGCATCGTTGATGTACGGCGTCGGCTCCGGCTACTTTTACAGCACCCCATGGGACCAGACGGTCAGCTCCGTCCGCGTCCCCCCCGGCTTCCAGGTGACGCTCTACGACGGGCTCTGGGTGTACTCGCTCGAGTCGCGCGTCTTCACGACAGACGCGAACCTCGCCCCCCACAACTTCGACGACAAGGCCCGGAGCTTCCTCGTCGAGCGTTTGTAGGAGCGAGGGCGCGAAGCGCATCTCGCCCCTGTCCGCGGGCGTCACTCCGCCGTCGCCACCGGTCCGGGGAGGTGCGCCCGAGCAGGCGTGAGCCGGCCCGCGACCTCGCTCCCCCTCCCCCGCTCACGCCTGCAGCACCCGCAGCGACCCCCTCACCACTCCATAGCTCCCCTCGGCCCGCAGACCGCGCGTGACCTCCGCGGGCGCCGCCTCCCCGGCGAGCAGCCGGCGGTACGCCTCCACCACCCGCCGCGCCCCCTCGGCGTCCTCGCGCACGAGCTCGATCCGGAACCGACGCACGCCGCTCTTCGCGAGCTTCGGCACGAGGTGCGCCGCGCTCTGCGGGGCCGCGTGAAACACCGTGTTGCGACACCCCACGTCCGCCTCGAGCGGGTGATCCATCCCCGCCCGGTCCCGCAGCGACAGCGCGTGCTCGTCGCACGGACGACCGCAGGTGCGATGATCCTTCCCCTCCGAGAGGGTCGCCGCGATGACGCAGTGCTCCATGTGGAAGAGCGGCATCGGGTGGTGCACGACCACCTCGGCGAACGGCGCGAACGGCGAGTCGAGCAGCGCCACGAGCTGCGCGGCGTCGAGGTCGAACGACGGCGTGAACGCGGCGAGCCCCCGCGAGAGGACCTCGCGCGCGGCCAGCTTGTTCGTGACGTTGAGCGAGAAATCGCCGATCCGGGGCACGCCCGGCGAGGCGTCGAGCAGCGCGCCGAAGCTGCGGACCAGGATCGCCGCCGGCCCGAGCGAGAGGAGGTACCTGTCGATCTTCTCCTCGCCCGGCTTGCGGATCCGCGGCGGCGCGACCGCCACGGACGCCCCCGCCGCGATGAGCTCGCGCGCCGCGGCCCCGAGGCCGACCATCTCCAGGAAATCGAGGTAGACGCCGCTCGCGCCGGCGTCGAGCGCCGCGCGCGCCTGGCGCACGTTGCGGCACAGCACGAAGAGGCCGGGCGGCGGCGGCTCGATGGCCGGCGGGACGGCCCCGGCGACGAGCCCCTCGGCCGGCAGCGGAGCGCACGCATGGGGGCGGTGCGACGCCTCGAGGAGCGCCGCGACGAGCGCCCGGCGGGCGCGGTTCAGCGCCGACGGCGGCACGAGCGCCGGCCCGTCGAGCGACAGCCCGACGCCGCGCAGGACGAACGGCGTGTCGCCCAGCCGATCGAGCTGCTTGCGCAGCGTGGCCTCGTCGAGCGGCGACCTGTCGGCGCGGCCGAGCGCGGCGTCGACCTCGACGGCGGCCGACGCGCCGTCCTCGGTCGCCGCCGAGAGCCGCGGGCGCTCGCCGAGGCGGCCCTCCAGGCGGACGTCGATCGCCACGCGGCGCGGGGCGCGATCGAGCGCCTCGCGGACCGCGCGCGCGCCGGCGGGGTCGCTCGTGCGGAAGACCCGGCGCCCGCGCAGCCCGCGCGCGCCGCGCAGCACGTCGTCCGGCAGGGGCCGGTCCGGGCCGAGCCACACCTCGACGTCGCCGCCCGCCGGCGCGCGCTCGACCTCGCGGCCGTCGGCCCACAGGCCCCAGATGCGGCCGCCGATCTCGCCCTCGCCGGCGAAGCCGCCCTCCACGAGGATCCCCTCGCCGCGCGCGAACGGCCGGGCGGCGCGCACGACAACGACCTCGTGGCCGCGCCGGCGCCCGACGCCGCGCGCCTCGCCGACCTCGATGCCGCGGTGGTCGCAGGTGCGGCCGTCGACGAGGCGCTGGTGGTCGACGCCGCGCAGGAAGCCGGGCCCCGAGCCGCGCGAGAACGCCTGGAGCGCCGCCTCGCGGTCCATCGCCCCGGGGCCGGCCCCGGCGCCGAGCGCCGCGTCGATGGCGGCGCGGTAAAGCCGCGCGGTGGCGCCGACGTACTCGGGGCCCTTGAGGCGCCCCTCGATCTTCACCGAGGCGACGCCGAGCGCGACGAGGTCGGGGATGACGTCGGTGGCGTCGAGGTCCTCCGGCGAGAGGAGGTACGCCGCGTCGCCGAGGTCGCGGAGCGCGCCGTCGACGACGAGGCGGTAGGGCAGGCGGCAGGCCTGGGCGCAGGCGCCGCGGTTGGCGCTGCGGCCGCCGATCGCCTCGCTCGTGAGGCACTGCCCCGAGTAGGCGATGCAGAGCGCCCCGTGGACGAAGACCTCCAGCTCGACGTCGGTCGCCCGGCGGATGGCGGCGATGTCGTCGACCGAGAGCTCCCTGGCGAGGATGACCCGCGCGGCGCCGAGCGACCGCGCGAGCTCGACGCCGGCCGCGTCGGTGCAGGTCATCTGCGTGGAGGCGTGGATCGGGAGCCCGGGCGCGAGCGCCCGCGCGAGGCGCATCACCGCGAGGTCCTGGACGATGACCGCATCGACGCCGGCCGAGGCGCACGCCTCGATCGCGCCGCGGACCGCCGGGAGCTCGTCGTCGAACACGAGCGTGTTCAGGGTGACGTAGCCCTTCACGCCGTGGGCGTGGAGGAAGCGCATCGTCTCCGCGAGCTCCGCTGCGTCGAAGTTCGCGGCCCGGGCGCGGGCGTTGAAGGGCGAGGCCGCCGCCGCGCCGGCGCCGGCGGCGCCCCCCCGGAGGCCAAAGTAGACGGCATCGGCCCCGCCGCGCACGGCGGCTTCGAGGGCGGCGCGATCACCGGCCGGGGCGAGGACTTCAGGGCGCGCGGGCCGCATCATGCGGGCGGTTCTAGCAAGGGGTGGCGCCGTTGTCGCCCTGACACGAGCGGCGTCCTGGAAAGCGGGAAAGCGCCTCGTCCGGCGGGCTCGGCCGCGCCCGGGCGCCTTGACCTGGCTTCCCGAGGTGGGGCACGATCCGCTAGAGCACCGATCCGCCGCCCGCCCAGGCGCCCCGATGGCGCATGCCGCAGAGGGATGCCGATGAACAGAGACGGTCTTCGCTTCAGGTACGCGCTGTCGGCGGCCGTGCTCTGGCTCCCAGCCGCGGTCCTCGCGGCGACCTCCGCGTGCTCCAGCGACGT
Organism: Sorangium sp. So ce1014; assembly: GCF_051521505.1. Lineage (NCBI taxonomy): Bacteria > Pseudomonadati > Myxococcota > Polyangiales > Polyangiaceae > Sorangium > Sorangium sp. So ce1014. The sequence goes on along the minus strand of NZ_CP150356.1, from coordinate 2,840,263 downwards.
CAGCTCGGCGGAGGTCTGCGCTCCTCCCGATTCGGCCTGTGACGGGGTCTGCGTGGCGCTGCGCTCCGATCGCGCGAACTGCGGCGCGTGCGGCGTGGCGTGCCCGGCCGGGGAGGCGTGCATCGACGGCGCATGCGAGGAGGGGGGCAAGGGGGGAGGTGGCGGCGGCGGCGGCGGCACCGACGGCGTGGGCGGCGACCCGCTGGCGTGCGGCGACGACCGCCACGTGAAGCGCTGCGACGGCGCCTGCGTCGACACGCGCACCGACCCGAACCATTGCGGCAAGTGCGGTGAGCCGTGCGAGCCGGGCCGCGCGTGCGCCGGCGCCCTGTGCCAGCGGACGTGCCTGGAGGGCCTCACCGACTGCGCCGGCGCCTGCGTCGACCTCACCGCCGCTCCGCAGCATTGCGGCCGGTGCGACCGCGCCTGCGACCCCGGGCGGCCGTGCGAGGACGGCCGATGCGGGTGCAGCGCCGAGCCTTCCCAGGACATCGGCTCCGGCGTCCCTCAGCGGGTCGGCGGCACGACATCCGGCGCCGACGACGGCCGCTCGCTGAGCTGCGCGGGGTCGGGCGCGGCCGATCAGACGTTCCTGTTCACCGCGCCCCACGCGGGGACCTACCTGTTCGACACCTTCGAGGCCTCCCACGACACGGCGCTCGGGGCGCTGCGGGCGGACACCTGCGCCGAGCTGGCCTGCAACGACGATGCGGGGAGCCTCCAGTCGCAGATCGCCGTCGATCTCGCCGAGGGCGAGCCCGTCCTGGTGGTGGTGAGCGGCGCGGAGGGCGACTTCACGCTGCGCGTGACCGAGCCGGGGCCGATCGTGTGCGCGCCGACCGCCCTGGAGGCCGTCGTCCCGCAGACCGTGACGGGCTCGACCCTCGGGCTCGAGGACTCCGTGTACGCCGAGTGCGACATCGCCTCGAGCCAGGACGCCACGTACACCTTCACGGCCCCCGAGGACGGCCTCTACGTCTTCAGCGGGCGCGCCGCCTCCCGTGAGCTGATCGTCGAGGTCCTCGACGACGGCACCTGCACCGGCAGGTCGCTCGCGTGCGCATACGGCTCCAGCCAGACGAGCGCGGTCGCGGAGCTCGAGGCCGGGAAGACGGCGCTCGTCGCCGTGGCGAGCCCGAGCGGCCCACTGCCCGAGTTCACGCTGGAGATCTTCGAAGCCCCGACGTGCCCGGCGGTGAACCTCGGCTCGAGGGTCCCGCAGACGGTGACCGGGAACAACGAGGACCTCCCGAACGTGTTCTCGGCGTGCTTCTCGCCCACGAGCGGCGGCGAGGCCACCTACGGCTTCACCGCGCGGCACGACGGCGTGTACGTGTTCGATGCGACGGAATCGAGCTTCCCCGTCCTCCTGGAGGTGCGCCGCGAAGGGTGCCGGGGCGAGGTCATCACGTGCCTCGACGGCTCGTCCCAGCCTGCGCGCGCCGTGCTCCCGCTCGCGGCCGGCGAGACCGCGGTCATCGCGCTGGACAGCTACGGCGAGACGGGCGACTACGCGCTCGAGGTCACCGAGGCGGCGTGCCCCCTCATCGATCTCGGCTCGACGGCGCCGCAGACGGTCACAGGCACGACCGCGGGGCTCTCCGATGCCCTCGCGCCGGTCTGCGGCTACTTCGGGGCTCCCGAGGCGACCTACCTGTTCACCGCCCCGGCCTACGCCCTCTATACCTTCGACACCGAGGGCTCGACGTTCGACACGCTCCTGGACGTGCGGGACGGCGCATGCGCCGGCCCCTCGCTCAAGTGCAATGACGACGCCGACCCCGAGGGGGCCGTCACCCACTCGCGGTTGACCCTGCCCCTCTCCGCCGGTCAGGCCGTGATCGTCGCCGTGGACAGCTACGAAGCGAGCGGGGAGTACACGCTCCACGTCACCCAGCAGGAGGTGCCGCCGTGCCCGCTCTTCGATCTCGGCGATTCGGTCCCTCAGACGGTCACGGGCAACAATGAAGGCTCTCTCGATGTCCTGACGCCCGAGTGCGGCGGGGACCCCGGCGGCGAGGTGACCTATGCCTTCACCGCGCCCGCGGAGGGATATTACGACATCAACACCGTGGGCTCCACGATCGAGACGGTCCTGTCCGTGCGCCTGGGCGGGTGCAGGGGTCCCGAGATAGCCTGCGCCAGCGACGGGAGGAGCTCGCGCGCGCTCGTGCGGCTCGACGCCGGCCAGGCGGTCCTGATCAGCGTCGACACGAGCGGCGAGGAGGGCGACTACGCGCTCAACGTGAGCCAGTTCGACGGCTCCGGCACGTCGGACTCCGGCCATTACGAGCTCAACATCCATCTTTGACCCGCGCAGCGCCGCCGGGCGGCGCCGCGGATCCCCCTCTCCGACAGGAGCTAGAACGGGACGAAGTCCTGATCGCCCGCGGCGTGCGGCACGCGCCCGTTGCTCGATGCGCCGCCGCTCGGGGGGCCCTTCTGCGGCGGCCTCCACAGCGCCCTGCCGCCGCGGCGGTCCGGTAGACGCCCCGGCGCCGCGGGCCTGTGGCCCGGGTCGCCGTCGCTCTCCTGCGCGAGGCGGAACGACGCCATCACGTTCTGGAGCTGCTCTGCCTGCGCCGAGAGCTCTGCCGCCGTGCTGGCGAGCTCCTCGGAGATCGCCGCGTTGCGCTGCGTGGACTGCTCTATCATCTCCACCGCCCCGCTGATCTGGGCCACGCCGTTCGACTGCTCCTTGGATGCCACGGCGACGCCCTGCACCAGCTCCGCGGTCTCCCGGATCGACGGGACGAGCTCCGCGATGAGCTGTCCCGAGCGCTCCGCGACGACGATGCTCGACGCGGCGAACGAGCCGATCTCCTTCGCCGCATCCCGGCTTCGCTCGGCCAGCCGCCGCACCTCCGTGGCGACCACGGCGAACCCCTTGCCGTGCTCGCCCGCGCGAGCCGCCTCGATCGCGGCGTTCAAGGCGAGCAGGTTCGTCTGGTACGCGATCTCCTCGATGATCACGATCCGCTGGGTGATCGCCTTCATCGCCTCGACCGTCTCCCGGACCGCCTGACCGCTCTGCTCCGCGTCCCTCGTCCTCCGGTGCGCCGTCTCCTCGACCTGCTTGCAGTTGGCGGCGTTCTTCGCGATCGTGCCGCTCAGCTGCTGCAGGCTGGCCATCGTCTCCTCCACGGACGCCGCCTGCTCGCTGGTGCCCTGCGACAGGCTCTGCGCCGTCGCCGAGAGCTGCACCGAGACCGAGGAGACCGAGATCGCGCCGCTCCGGACCTCGCCGATGAGGCCCGCCAGGCGCTCCGACATGGCCTTCACGGCGCCGAGCATCTGGCCGAACTCGTCGGAGCTCTTCACCTTGACGTCGCCCGTGAAGTCGCCCTCGGCGATGCGCTGGTGGATCGACACCGCCTGGGTGAACGGCAAGAGGATCATCCTGCTGAAGACGACGGCGAGCACGGCGGCGACGACGATCGCGAGCAGACCTCCTATCTGCAGCGTCACGTACATCGTCTTGACGAGCGCGTTCGTCGCCGCCTGCCGCTGGCCGAGGAGGGCGATCTCCTCGTCGTCGATCTCCTTGAGCGCCGCGCGCATCCGGTCCATGAGGCTCTTCTCGCGCCCCTTCCTGACCTCCTCGACGGCGCGATCCGCCGGCGCCTTCACCTCGTCCGCGCTGCGGCGTTGCTGGATGATCGGCTCCAGCACGGAGGAGAGCCACTCGTCCTGGAGCTTGTCGATCTTCTCGAGGCGCGCCTGCTGGCGCGGGTTGTCCCTGGTGAGCTCCCGGGCACGACTCATGCTTTGCTCGAACCGATCGCGCCCGCTGCGGTACGGCTCCAGGAACGATTCCACCCCGGTGATGACGAAGCCACGCTCCCCTGTCTCGATGTCGAGCAGCGACTCCATGATCTCGCTCGTCGTGAGCATCACCTCGTACGTGTGCTGGTCCCATGAGCGGGCCTCGTCGAGCTCCGCGAACCTCTTGTAGGCCGTGCCCGCCAGTCCGAGGACGATGACGACCATGGCGGCGAAGCCGAGGTAGAGCTTCCGGCCTACTCCGATATGCGCAAGCATGATGCATGCTCCGGGCTAGATGTGTTGCGGCTTCCTTCGAGCCCCGCCGGGGGCTGGAGCCGATAAACGGATGGCGCGACGCACCGCACGCGGTGGTCCGTCCCGTGGAGGCCCTCGGCGTGTCCGAGGAACAGGTACCCTGAAGGCGCGAGGCTGGCGATGAGCCTCGCCACGATCGACGCCTTCGTCGCGGCGTCGAAGTAGATGAGGACGTTCCGGCAGAAGATCAGATCGAACAGGCCGAATCGCCTGGGTGCCGCGTCGAGCAGGTTGAAGCGCCGGAAGGTGATGAGCCTGCGCAGCTCCGGCCGGGCCTTCATCAGGCCCGCGCTCGCGCCCGTCCCGCGGAGCATGTAGGTGCGCAGGCGCTCCTCCGGGATCTCCGAGGCCCGCTCGATCGGCCACACCGCGCGTTGCGCCTGGTCGAGCGCGCGGACGGACAGGTCCGTCGCGAGGATGCAGATCCCCGGAGCGCCGGTCGACGCGACGCCGGTCCATGGCGGCGCCTGTCCCGCCGCGTCGCTGCGATCCCGGGAGGGCAGGCTGTCGAGCAACGACATCGCTATCGAGTAGGGCTCTTCCCCGGTCGAGCAGGCCGCGCTCCAGGCGCGCAGCGGGCGGCGGCCGCGCGCGAAGGACGCTCCGTGGCCCGCGCTCTCGTGCCACGCCGGGAGGATCTCGCGCTCGAGGAGCTCGAACTGATCGCGCTCCCGGAAGAAGTGGGTCTCGTTCGTGCAGATGCAGTCGAGCATGTGCACGAGCTCGCCCTCGCCGCCCGGCGCGGTCACGCGGCGGTAGTACTCGCCGAAGCTGCGGAGCCCGAGCGCGCGGAGCCGGGGCCCGAGGCGGCAGAGCAGGAGCGGCTTCTTCTGCGGGCCGAGCGCGATGCCCGAGACGCGCTTGACGAGCCTCTGGAACAGCGCGAACTCCTCGTCACTGAGGACGCGCGGGCCCAGCTCGGCGAGCGAGATCATGGCCTGTCCCCTTCGCCGGCCGGCGCACCGTGGCTGCCTGGGAGCGCCGGCGGGGCCCCGGGGGCCGAGGGGCCGGGCGTCGCCGGGGCCAAGAGCTCCGCCGGAGAGAGGATGCGGTCGATGTTGAGCAGCAGCACGAGCTTCTGGCCCACCTTCGCCATCCCGAGCAGCTGATCCACGCGCACCTGCGCGCCGAAGGCCGGCGCGCGCTCGATCTCGTCCTCGGAGAGCGTGAGCACATCGCCCACGCCGTCGATGAGCAGGCCGAGGCGGGTGTTCTCGCCGTCGAGCTCGGTCTCGACGATGAGGACGCACGTCCACCGGCTCACCCTCGTCGGCGGCAGCCCGAGCTTGACCGCGAGATCGATGACCGGCACGACGCGGCCCCGAAGGTTCATGACGCCGACGATGCACGCTGGCATCATCGGGACCCGCGATGTGACGCTGTGCTCGACGATCTCCCGCGCCCGGAGGATGTTCACCGCGTACTCGTCCCCCGCGATGATGAAGGAGACGTATTGCGTTACGGGGCTCGACGCGTCGGAGATCATGACGCCTCCATTGGGAGAGATGGTAAACAGGCGCCCTGCGCGCCGGGACGCCGGCTCATCCTGGGCTGCCTCCGGCGGCCGATGGCGCTGCCCTGCGCTCGTCGGGGGCATCGACCGGGCCGAGGTCCCCGAGGACGCCGCCGAGCAACGCGTCGACGTCGAGGATCATCGCCACGCTGCCGTCGCCGAGGATAGTCGAGCCGGAGATGCCCCGGACACGGCGAAACAGCTGGCCCAGCGGCTTGACCACCGTGCGCCCCTCGCCGTCGAGGAGGTCGACCACGAGGCCGGCCTCGGCGCCGTCGTGCGCGACGATGACGACGCGCTCATCCGGCGGGGGAGATCCGCCGAGCCCGAAGAGCGCCCGGAGGCGGACGCACGGCAGCGCGCGTCCGCGCCGGATCATGAGCCCCTGGGCGCCGCCGTGCGCGAGCGTGCCGCGAGGCAGATCGCAGCAGGCGAGCACCGCGCGGAGCGGGATCACGTACCGCTCGCCGCCGATCCCGACGGAGAGCCCCTCGATGGTGGCCAGGGTGAGCGGGAGCTGGATCGACAGCGACGTGCCGTGCTCTTCACGGCTCTCGATCCGGATCGTACCCTGGATCGACTCCACGCTGCGCCGCACGACATCCATGCCCATGCCGCGCCCCGCCAGGTGGGACGACTCCGCCGCCGTGGAGAACCCGGGCTCGAACACGAGGCCGAAGAGCTCATGATCGGGGAGCGTCTCGGGCGCCGGGTGCCTCCCCAGCGCGCAGACGCGGGCGGCGATGCGCTCGCGGCTCATCCCGGCGCCGTCGTCGGAGATCCGGAGCGCGATGCCGCCCCGCTCGTGCGCGGCGTGCAGGGTGATCATGCCGCAGGGGTCCTTGCCCGCGGCTCGCCGCGCCTCGGGCGGCTCGATGCCGTGACAGATCGCGTTGCGCAGGAGGTGCGTCAGGGCGTCCCGGAACCGCTCGACCACGGCCGTGTCCACCTCGACGTCGCCGTGCACGACGAAGAGGCGCGCCTGCCTGCCGTGCGCGTGGGCGAGATCGCGCACCGTGCGCTCGTAGTGCCGGAACCAGGGGCCGACCGGCACCATGCGCGCGGCGCGCACCGCCTCCTCCAGCTCCTTGCAGAGCCGATCTTGCTCCTCCATCTCGTCGCGCAGCGCAGCGCCGGCATCGCCGCGCACCGCGCGGAGCGTCCGAGCGATCCTGTTCCGGCCCAGGGTGAGCTCTCCGATGAGATCCGCCATGCGATCCAGCTTCTCGACGGCGACACGGATGCTCTTGAGGCTCGTCGCTCCCTCCGCGTCCTCCTCGGTCGCGCGGCGCGCGCTCGCCGCCCCCGCGTCCTCTTTCGCCTTCAGCCCTCCGCGCCGCGCTTCCTCCAGGCGCGCGACGACCTCTCTGTACGAGGTGCTGCGCTCGGCCTGCCCCCGCTCGACCTCGGCGACGAGCCGGCGGGCAGCGTCCACCGTCTCGAGCAGCAGCGAGACCACGGGCGTCGAGAGCGGGAGTTCGCCGCGGCAGAGCGCCTCGATGACGTCCTCGGCGGCGTGCCCGAGCTCGCTCAAGCCGCCGAGGCCTACCGAGCCGGCGCTCCCCTTGAGCGTATGGGTGGCGCGGAAGATGCGCTGGAGGACCTCGTGAGCGTCGCGGCCAGTCTCGAGTTGCAGCAAAGCGCGCTCGATCTCGTCGAGGATCTCGTGCGCCTCTGGCATGAACGTCTGGAGCAGCTCGTCGCGATCGCAGTCCATGCGGCTCACAGAGGCTGGATCGAGATGGCGCCGTCGCTCGTCCGGAAGACGATCTTGCGTCCCCGGTCGCCGCCCGTGTCCAGCTGGGCGATCCATATCCGCTCCGCGCGCAGGAACGCGAGCCCGGCATCCACGTTCTGGGCGCCGAGGTGGGTGCCGCGCTCCCGGAACGCGGAGATGAGGCAGGCGCCCCCGACGACGCGCGCTTGCATCGCCCGGCTGGAGGCCCCGAGCTCCACGAGGCGCTCGAGGAGGCGCTGGCATGCGAACTCGGCGAAGCGGGCCGAAGCCACCCTCTGGCCTGGACATTCCGGAAGCGCGTAATGGTTCATCCCGCCGACGCCGGTGGTAGCGTCCCAGAGGCAGATCGCCACACAGGACCCAACGATGGTGGTCACCATGGTCGGCTCATGCGAGGCGAACAGCTGGCCTGGCATGATGTGTTGGGCCTCCGCCGGCAGCGAGCGCCAGCTGGGCGGTCCAACCGACGCGGAGGGCGCCCTTGGGTCGGACGGACTGGTCCTCTCCTCTCCGCCGACATCGTCGGGCAGGGGTACGGATCCATCGTCGCCGCTGGAAGGGGCGAGACGTGTGCCCTCGGATGCCCTCGCCGCCGTGTCAGTCGCCAAGGCAGTTCCTGACCTTTTCCAGGAGCTCCATCGTGTCGATGGGCTTCGTGACGAAATCGGAGCAGCCGCACCGGAATCCCTCTTCCATGTGCGCGACATCGCTCCGGCTGGTGACGAGCAGGATCGGCGTGCTGCGCGTCGCATCATCCGCGCGCAGCTGCCGACAGGCGTCGAACCCGTTCATGTGCGGCATGACGACATCAAGGAGGATGAGATCCGGCCATCGCGCATGGCCACCATGACTCCCCCTCTTCCACCTACCTACAAACCTACCTACAGGGCGTCTCCCCCGGAGCAGGACCACCCCACCATGAGAGTCGGCGGGGCCTTCAATAGAAATTTGCAACAGGCATGCACCATCACGGCGCCAGGAATGAGCTTGGGAGATGCCCTATTGGGCTCCGCCCGACGGCCGTCAAGCGCCCGGGGAGCGCGCGCGAGGAAGACTGAAACAGCTCCATTCGAGTTCGGCCGGCGGTCCGGCCGCTCGTGACGTTCGTCAGGCAGAACCTGCAGCAGATCGCGCGACGCTCGCGTACACTCCGGGGCTCGGCATGGATCAGCCCGTCCCCGGGGACAGCAGGGCGCAGCAGGTAGACGTCGCGGGCGCGCTCGCGGATCGGGCCTTTGACGCGCTCGGCGTCCTGCTCCGCGGCTTCGAGGACGCGGCCGAGCGCGACGGGCCGGACGCGCTCGAGGACGCCCTCGCGCGCGGTCCGGAGCACCTCTACGGCGGGCTGCTCACCGCGCTCCTCCGGCTCGTGTTCCTGCTCCACGCGGAGGCCCGCGGGCTCCTGCCGGTCGAGCACCCGCACTACGCGGCGCACCTCGGCGTGCTCCCGCTGTTCGGGGAGCTCGAGGCGGAGCACGTCGCGCGCCCGGCCGCGATGCGGCGGCGCTTCGGGGCGTGGGCGCGGCTCGTCGCGCTGTTCCGCGCCGTGTTTCACGGGATCTCCCGCCCCGAGCTGACCCTGCCGGCGCGGCGAGGGCAGCTCTTCGACCCCGAGCGCTACCCGTTCCTGGAGCGCGCGGGGGGCGGTGGTCCCTGGCAAGCGCCGTCGGTGGACGACGCCACGGTGTGCGCGGTGCTCGAGCGGCTCCTCGTGCTCGACGGGCGGCCGCTGTCGTACCGGGCGCTCGACGTCGAGCAGCTCGGCGGCCTCTACGAGGCGCTCATGGGCTACCGGGTCGAGCGCGCCGCCGGTCCGACGGTGTGCCTCCGGCCCGAGCGGGTCTGGGTGAGCGCGGCCGAGGCGCTTGCGCAGCCGGCGGCGCGGCGGGCGGCGTGGCTCGCCGAGCGGGCGGGGCTCTCGCGACGCGAGGCGAAGAAGCTCGGCGAGGCGCTCCCCGGCGCGAGGACCGAGGCCGAGCTCCTCGAGGCGCTCGGTCCGCTGCGCGCGAGGGACACCGAGGTGCTCGGGGCGGGGCGGCTCTTCCTGCAGCCGGGCGCCGAGCGGCGGCGGACAAGCTCTCATTATACCCCGCGCAGCCTGTCCGCGCCCATCGTCGCGCGGACGCTCGATCCGCTGCTTCCGCTCCTTCCGCCGCTTCCGCTCGATCCGCCGCTTCCGCTCGATCCGCCGCTTCCGCTCGATCCGCCGCTTCCGCTCCTTCCGCTACTTCCCCTGCTCCGGCAGATGGGCGAGGAGCCGCCGTCGGCGCGGCTCCTCGGGCTCGCGATCTGTGATCCGGCGATGGGGTCCGGCGCGTTCCTCATGGAGGCGTGCCGGTACCTCGCCGACCTGGTGGTGGCCGCCTGGACCCGCGAGGCGGCGCGCGGCGACGCGGCCGCGGCGGAGCGGCTCGCCCGGTCGGGCGAGGACGTCGTGGGCGAGGCGCGGCGGCTCGTGGCGCGGCGCTGCCTGTACGGCGCCGACAAGAACCCCTTCGCCGTGAGCCTGGCGAGGCTGTCGCTCTGGCTCGTGACGCGCGCGCGGGACGAGCCGTTCACCTTCGTCGATCATGCCCTCCGGCACGGCGACTCGCTTGTGGGGCTCGACCTCGCCCAGCTGCGCGGCTTCCACTGGAAGCCCGCCGCGCCGCTGCCGGCGGGCTGCGAGGCGATCGACGCCGCCATCGAGCGGGCGCTCGCGCTGCGGCAGCAGCTCGCCGGGCTCGGGGACGGCGGCGCGGCGCGCGAGCGGGAGCGGCTCGCGCGCGCGGCGGAGGAGGCGATCGGCCGGGCGCGGCTCCTCGGCGACCTCGTGGTGGGGGCGTTCTTCGCGTACGCGAAGGACAGGGACCGGCTGAAGGAGCGCGACCGGCGGGCGCAGCTCGCGATCGCGTGGCTCCGCGGCGGGGGGCCGCCTCCGGAAGAGCTCCTGGCCATGCAGCGGGCGCTCCGGGAGGGCGCGCCGGGGGAGGGCGCGCCGAGCGGGGCGCCGCCGCTGCCGCCGCTCCACTGGGCGCTGGAGTTCCCGGAGGTGTTCCAGGAGCCGCGCCCGGACCGTCCGGACGGCGATCGCGCCCCGGGGCCGGCGCGGCTCGACGCGTTCGTGGGGAACCCGCCCTTCCTCGGGGGAAAGCGGATCTCGACGGATCACGGGGACACCTACGCCGCGTGGCTCGAGCAGCTGCACGGCGCCACGAAGAACACCGATCTTGCCGCCCACTTCTTCCGCCGCGCGGCCGCGCTGCTCGGGGATCGCGGCACGGTGGGGCTCATCGCCACGAACACGATAGCTCAGGGCGACACCCGGCGATCCGGCCTGAAGCCGCTCGTCGAGGCGGGGCGGGCGGTCATCTACCACGCGGTGCGGAGCGTCCCGTGGCCCGGGGATGCCGCCGTCCACGTCGCCGTCGTCCACCTCGCCGTGGGCATGTCGCCGGCCGACGGCGTCCCGCCGCCCCGGCTCGACGGGCTCCCTGTCCGCCACATCAACTCCCACCTGCGCGCGATGCCGGAGCGGCCCGACCCGAGGCCGCTGGAGTCCAGCCGGGATCTCTGCTTCATCGGCTGCTTCCTCCGCGGCGACGGCTTCGTCCTCACCGACGGCGAGGCGCGGGCGCTCTGCGCGGGCGACCCGGCGGCCGGCGAGGTGCTCCGCCCGTTCCTGGGCGGCGAGGAGGTCAACTCGTCGCCTTCGCACAGCCCGCACCGCCACGTCATCGATTTCGGCGAGCGCGGGCTGGAGGACGCGGGGCGCTGGCCCGCGCTCCTGTCGATCGTGCGGAGTCGGGTCAAGCCGGCGCGGGATCGCCTGAGGCTCACCGGGGTCGACGCGGGCCACCGGGCGCGATGGTGGCAGTTCGCCAACCCGCGTCCGGAGCTCCGGCGCACGATCGCGCCGCTCGGGCGTTGCCTCGTCGCGGCGCGGGTGACGAAGCACCTGTGCTTCGCCTTCCAGCCGGCGGGGCGGACGTTCTCGGACCAGCTGTGCGTGTTCGCCATCGACGATTACGCGCGCTTCGCGGTCCTCCAGTCGCGAGCGCACGAGTCGTGGGCGCGCCTGCTCTCCTCGACGATGGGAGAGGGCCTCCGGTACGCGCCGTCGGATTGCGTGGAGACGTTCCCCTTCCCTCCCCCGGAGCACCTCGCCGCGGGCGGGCGCGTCGAGGCCGCCGGCGAGCGCCTCTACACCGCGCGCGCAGCGCTGATGGTCGAGCTGGGAGAGGGCCTGACCGCGATGTACAATCTCCTCAAGGCCCCTGCCTGCGCGCGCCCGGGCGTCGCCGAGCTCCGCCGGCTCCACGAGGAGATGGACCGCGCGGTCCTCGCCGCGTACGGGTTCGGCGACATCGAGGTTCCGCCGTACACCACGCCGGTCACGCCCGGCGAGCGGAGCGCGGCGAGCGCCTTCGAGGACGAGGTGATCGACCGGCTCTTCGCGCTGAACGAAGCGCGGGCCGCCGAGGAGGAGCGGCGGCGCGGGGAGGCCGAGCAGCGCGGCCCGCGGCCCGGCGAGCCGCCGCGCGCGCCGGGGCCGGGGCGCCGGGGCCGGTCCGGCGGCTAGCACCAACCGCCCCGATCACGCGCACATCACCTATTGCGCAGGGCTCGCGAACCCGGTCGCGGTGAAGATCTCGCCGACCAGTGAACGTGCCGATGATGGGGTCGGCGTACGGTGCGCGCGCCGTGAGCGATTGCGAGCAGGTCCTCGGCCTTGCGTGGCCCGCCGGATTGAGATCGTCGACCGTCAGTCGTGGAAGGTCGCCACGAGCGCCCCGTTGATCATCAGATCCACCCGGCGGTCTTCGCGGTTCTTGACCTGATCCGGCCGCAGCTTGGCGATCGCCATCCATTCGCCGAAGCCCACCGCGCTGATGCGGCCAGGCGGTACCCGCAGGGTGGTGCCGAGGATGTCCTCGAGCGCGGTCTTCACGTTCTTCGCGCGCAGCTCGGACAGGGTCCGATTGCGCTCGATCGTGTCGCGCCGATCGGTGTGGCCGAGGATGAAGATCTGACTCTCCGGGTTCGCCAGGGCCGCGAGCTGATCCGCGCACGTGACCCGCAAGAGCTGGCGCGCGGCCGGCGTCAACAGTGAGCTGCCGAAGCAGAAGTGCGGCGCGGCTGTCAGATGCCCGGTGACGTTCTTGCTGGCGGCGAAGTAGGTCGCCAGGTCGATCAGCTTGTTCTTCTTGTGGCGCACGCTCCCCACCAAGAGCTCGGCGCCGAACTTGACCTTGGGCTTCTTCGACTTGCCGCGCCCCGGCCCGACCGACACGTCGAGGTCCTCGTCGATCGCGAGCGTGAGGCCGTTCCTGCTGCGCAGGTAGCCGCCCGAGCCGGTCGCGCCGCCCTTGACCCACTTGTTTCCCGCCGACACACCCACTTCACCGAGCCACAAGGTGCCCTCGAAGTCGTCGGGCATCCATTCCTGGTCGGTAGCCAGGACCAGCTCGAACAGCACGTCGCGATCGGGGAGCTTGGGCTTGAGCGTGCCGCCGACAAAGGTGACGTCATAGGCGCGCGGGCCCGGCCACTTCGGCGCGCTCAGCTTCTCGACCACCAGCGTGCCCTCCGCATACTGCAGCACCACGCCAAAGCTCGCGACCTCCAGCTTGAGCCGATACTGATGCTTGCCGGCCGAGCGCGAGAGGGTGAGCGGCACGTCGAGCAGCTTGGCCAGCCGGGTCTCCTGCCGCTCCTGCGCCAGCTTCGTCAGCCAGTCAAGGAAGCTGCGCTTCTCGCCCGCATGGTTCAGCTTCTCGTGCGCGAGCCACATCTTGGCCACGTGCTGCGCGAGCACGGCGTTGTTGTGGTGGCCCTGCGGAAGCACCTTGCGCGCCTTCTCCCCGTGCGCCTTGAGCGGTTGCGACGGCACGACGTCGGGCCGTAGCGCGGCATCGCCGTTCCACAAGAGGTGCTCGACGTAGTTGACCAGCCTTCCAGCCGCCGTCTGCTTCGCCTGCTGCTCGGCGTAGGTGATGCCCTTGGGTGTCTTCAGGTAGTCCGTCAAGAGGTCGCGCAGCACGTCGGCGCGCGCGCCCTCCTGGACGAAGTCGGCTGCCGGCGTCGTGAGCGGAAACCACTCGCGCTGCTGCAGCAGGACGCTCAAGTAGTTGTCGTCCGACGTGTAGAGCGACATCATCATGGTCGGTCGATTGTCGGCGGACAGCTGCAGGACCTCGTCGTGCTCGGAACCGCCGTCGACCAGCACGCGCTTCTTGTCGGCTCCGAGATAGCTGCCTCTGTGCCAGCGCATCGTGCGGTCCGGTTGCTGCTGCAGGTAGCCCCAGAGCTTGTCGGGCTTGTCCACCTGGAACAGCACCGCCGTGCCATCGGCCTGGACATCGCCGCGCAGCTCCCAGTACTCGGGCTTCTTCATGTAGCCGCGCGCGGTACGGATGGCGATGATGGTATTGCCAGCCTGGTTGATGGCCCAGAAGTAGCGGTGGCCCGAGGCGCGCTTCGACTCGTAACGGCCGGTGAAGAGGATCGGGGGGCGGTCGGGGCTCGCGGTCGCGAGATCGCGCACGTTCTTCTCGCAATCGACGCCGCCGGCCTGCGCGGGGTTGGGGAAGGGAACGCGCAAGAGGCTCAGCACGCGGCTGCGCAGCGTCTTGGGGTCGCGACCGCCGGCATCGCGCCCGATCTTGAGCAGGGTGTTGATGCGGCGCTCGCCGCCCCAGAGCGCCTTGAACAGAGCCCGCTCCCAGCTGGCCTGTCCCTGCTCCTGCTCGCGCTCTGATTCGCTGCCCAGGAGGAGCTCGAGCTCCCGTTCGAACCGGATGCGATCCTTCATGGCGCTACACCTGCTGATCGTTCACAGGGTTGGCAGACAGCAGCTCGTCCGTGCATGGTCGAAACGCCGCGCTCAGACCCCGGATGCGGAGCCCGGCGCGCCGCTGCCACGCATCAGGCGCGCTGGGCGATGACCGCCCCGGACTGGCCGAGGTCGACTCCGGTCATCGCCTTGTAGCCTGTGCGGTAGGTCTCGAACTTCGGCTCCACCTCGTCGAGCCACGTCTCGATTGCGCCCTCGGCGGGCACGGCCGGGGTGGCGTCCTCGAAGTCCATGCCCTGCACGTCGAGGAGGATGTCGCGCCCGGTGACCGCACAGTCGCGGTGCATCGTGAAGCGGTTCCTGTCGGACGGCTTGCCGCCGCTGATGAGCAGGTCGTACGCCGCGGGGATGAGCTCGTCCTCGCGGTTGTACGGATCGGGGACGCCGAGCTGCGTGCGCAGGCGCGCGATCAGGTCGAGGCCTGCGAGCGTCCAGACGATGCCGCTCAGGGTGTGCGTGTGGTTGCGGCCATACTTGAACGGATCGAAGGCCTTGCGCAGCAGCACCACCGTGTCGCGGATCGAGGTGAGCGTGGCCACCGACGGCTTGCCGGCGTTGGTCGTGTTCTGGATGGCCACGGCCAGGCGCTTCTCCTGGTAGTAGCCGAGCGCCAAGTAGACGAGCCGATGGAACTGCTCGTCGAAGGTGGCGTTGACGGGCGCGTCGTTGCTGAGCTTACCGCCGGCCTCGGACGTCCAGCCCAGGCAGCGCCGGTAGGAGGTGTCGCGCTCGCGCACCGTGGAGGAGAGCCCCGCCTTGAGCTCGCGCACCATCACCTCGAGGACCAGCCCGGTCAGCCCCGCCGGCCGCAGCGGGAACTTGCCGCGGCTCACGAAGTCGTCAAGCAGGGCGCCGACCATGCGGTGGATGCCCATGCGCTCGAAGTAGAAGAGCCACACCAGGTCGCCGGTGAAGACCTGCTGGAAGAGGAGATTGAAGGTGCCGCGGTTGCCGTGGACCTGGGGGCAGTCCGGGGGCACCGGCCAGGTGCGGATTGGCCCGCACGGCCCGGATGCGGACGCGGCCAGGCGGCTCTCGCGGCCGTAGCGGAAGTACTCGTGGAACCGCGCCAGGGCCGGCTTGGGCATGGCCGGGTCCAGCCAATAGGGCAAGAGCAGCGTCTGCGCCGCCGGATCGAGCAGGTCGATGGCCGGGTCACCATCGGGCATCTGCGCCGCGATGTACTGATTCTGGAAGAGCTCTTTCAGTTGAGCGACGGTGACGTCCATGGGGACCCTCTCTCATCGGTGCTGGTTAGTTCGAGCGGCGGGGAAGCTCTCGGAGCCAGGTGGTCATGGCGCGCGCCAGCGCGGCGTCGGGCACCAGCGAGCGCTCGCGCAGCAGGCTGAAGGCGGCGAGCTGCACGCACGGGCGCAACCGCAGGAACTCGGGCGAGCAGGTGCTGCGCCCCTGGAGCACGGAGGCCAGGCGCGCGGGGGAGACGGCCTCGAGGTCGAAGAGGCGCGGGATGCTGCCCACGCCGAGGTTGGGGAAGGACTGCACGAAGAGGACGCGCGTCACCACCGGGATGGCGTCGGCGCACGCCGAAAGCAGCGCGCGCGAGGCCGAGCGGCGGCGCTCGAGCGGATAGGCGATGCGCCAGTCGCGCTCCCACTCGTCCCACGGCCCGGCGCCGAAGGCGTGGCGGCACCAGTCGAAGCCGAGCAGCGCACGCACGAAGGGGACCGGGTGCGGCTCGCCGGGCTGGATGCGCGTCACCTGCGAGGGCGGCAGCGCCAGGATGTCTCGCATCGTGGCGGCGTGCGCCATGCCCGTCGCGCAGAAGGCCCAGAAGTCGGGGAAGATCTCCGATACCCAGCCAGCGAACTGCGACTGCACCTGACGCGGGGCGCCGGCGCGCGCCAGCGCATCGGCGACGGCGCGCGCGAGCGGCAAGCGCAGCTTGAGGCGCACCTGCACCTCGTGCCCGACCTCGTGGAGCACCGAGGTCAGAGTGTGCTTCTCCTGCAGGCGCGCGTACGGGATCTGGATGAGCGGCAGCGGGTTCACGCCGCCCGCGGGCGTGGGGACGCCCTCGCGGAGCACCGACGCGCCGAAGCCGCGGTCGCAGTTCACCACGGGTGCCTCGACGGCATCGAGCGCGGAGTGCCGGCCGGAGAGCGCGTCGAGCGCCAGCGCGTCGCAGCCCTTGAGCAGCGGCCCGAGCTCGGGCGACAGCCGCTGGGTGAGCACGTCCATCAGGGTGTCAAAGAAGCTGTAGGCGCGGGCCAGCTCGATCTCGGCGCTTCCCAGGCGTCGCGCCATGCGGCGGCGCACCTCGGGACGCGCGGCGTCGGCGAGGTCGTCGACGGCGACGACGCGCACCGGTCGCACGATGCGCTGCGCGGCGTTCGCCAGCTCGAGCTCGATGAGCGTCCACTGCCGCGCGGACAGGTCCGCCTCCGGCGCCAGCGGCACCAGCTTGCGAAGCCCACGCAGCGCGCGAGCTCGGGAGAGCAAGCCCTGGATACGACGGGCTGCGTCCCGCGGACCTCGGACGACCGGCATCCGGGCCTCTACCGCGCCTTGATGATCAATCGCTCGCCGCGCTGCAGGTAGACGACGCGCGTGCGGCCCGCGGGCCGGTCACCGCCCGCCTCACCGCGCGGGCGACGACCACCGAGCGGGGCCGCGCGGCCGCCGTGCTTGCGCCGGACGTTGGCGCGCTGCAGGGCAACTCCGTAGGCGCGGCCGGCGACGCGCGCCGCCTCGGCAGGCCGATCCGAGTCGGCGGTGAGCCCGGCGGCGAGCTCGTGGTAGGCGTCCTTGCCCATGCGAGCGAAATTCGACCACGCCTCGCGGTTCTCGGGACCCTCGGCGGCCTTGGCGGGATCGAAGCCGATGGCCTGCAGCGCCGGCATGATTGCCGCGAATGCGGGGTGCGACGAGAGCGCGCCCATGGCCGCGCCGGCGAGGCTGCCGAGCGCGCCCTTGAGGTTGCCGCGGGCCAGCGCGGTCACGCCCTTGATCACAGAGCCGATGGGCACCTTTTTCTTTGCGTAGTTGAGCCCCTTCTTCACCAGGCTCTTGCCGGCCTTGGAGACGAGCTTTCCGAGGCCGCCAAAGAAGTACTCCCGCTCCATTTCACCGATGATGCGGTCGACCTCCTGCTGCACATCGCTCTCGGACTCCATGTCACGGAGCGACAGCTCGTAGAAGCGCTCGCCGAAGCCGCGCACGTCGGGCTCGACGAGCTCCTGATCGACCTCGTCGTCGGCCTCGGAGTCGAGCTCCAGCTCGCTGTCGAGCTCGCCCTCGTCGCCCTCGTGCTCCTCGTCGCCCTCGAGCTCGCCCTCGAGGCCCTCCAGCTCCTCGTCGGCCTCGGACGCGTACGGATCCTCATTCTCCATCTCCAGCTCGAACTCGAGCTCGGACATGCCACCTCCACGCATCGCTGGCCTCCCGCGCGCGGGTTCTTGTCGAACGGCCCCCGCAGCGCGATGATGGAACAGCATGGAGCGTTCCGCGTCAAGGCGTCCTGAGCGGCGAGTAATCGCTTCGCGCGCGTCAGGGAGAGTGATAGCGTTGCGCGCGTGAGAGAGCGCAGCCGTTTCGAGATCGAGCTGGCCCACCTGGAGATCGAGCCCGAGCGCCAGCAAGGCGAGGGCGAGGGCTGCCCGCGCACCGTCACCATCGGGAATGGGCGCAGGAAGATGAAGATGGTCGTCGGCAAGGTCCGATTCACCAAGGAGGCGAAGACGGACCTGATGGCCGATCGGGGCATCATCGACGGCCCGGACGCCGGCGCCCTTGGGTGGTTGCCGGACGGCAGCGACTTCCTGCTCGGCTACAAGCTGGCGTACAAGGCGCCGCACGACCCATTCCGCTGGAGCAAGCTCAAGGAGCTCGTCGACAGCTGCGAGGACATTGTCATCGACAAGAAGAACGTGGCCACCGACACGTTCGAGGTGCTGAGCATCCAGGGCAAGACGCACAAGATGGTGAAGCTCACGCTGGGGCGCGCCGGTGCTGCGGGGCTGACCCTGGTGCCCGAGAGCGTAGAGCGCGCGATCTTTCCCAAGCTAGCGGACATGATCGTCAGCGCGGACGGCAAGTTCCGCATCTTCTACACGGTGCTGCTCGGCAAGGCGGACACGAGCGCCCTGGCGCACGAGCTCTTCGGTCACACATGGCTGGCCGTGAAGCGCGTGCCGTACAAGCATCGCAAAGCCTCCAGCAAAGCCGCGGTCGCCGCACAGGACACGCTGGACGCCAAGCACGGGATCCTCGATCCGTTCGGTGACCCGTTCGTGGGCACCGCGGATACCTTCATCACCAGCTTCGTCGATCCCGACTCGATGCGCTCCATGCCATCGAAGACGCAGAACGTCGGCAAGACGCAATACAAGGACGCGCTGGCCAAGCTGACGAAGCTCGCCGGCGGCAAGGATCTGAGCGCGACGAAAATCGACGGCACCTGGCAGGCGACGCCGGCCTTCTTCGACACGCTGGATTTCGTCAGCAACAACCACGAGCGCGCCAGCGCGACCGGTACGGTGATCACCCCGTCCAGCATCGAGGCCGACGTGACCGCGCTGTACAAGAAGCTCGCGCCCGTGAAGCAGTATGCCTTCTTGCAGGTGCTGAACGACGTCGCCTCCATCGGAACCAGGCGCTCGAATCTGGCCAGGGCGCTGCTCGGACAGCTCGCGCTACCGCGCGGAATGCAGCCGTTGCAGCCTCCGTCGGTTGCCCCGAGCAGCCCAGCCGGGTTCGGTAGCGCGCCGTCCGGTAGCTCGCCGCCCTGAGTCGGCTGTGGGCGTCGCTCCTGCCTCAGCGCTCGTCGGCGCCGATGTCGATGCGCGCGCCGCCCGTCCGCGGGGCGCCGTCGATGTCGGACGTCCCGCTCTGACCGCCCAGATCGATGCCTGCGTCCACGGCGGGTGAGCCGCTGGTCAGGTGAAGGTCGGACGGGGGCCCGACCAGCCGCGGGTCGACGAACCTCGCGCGCGGGTCGGTGAAGTCGCCTGCCGAGCTGCGGCTCGCGCCGAAGAAGATGTTGTTGTCGACGCGCACGTTCCTGTTGTTGCTGCCGCTGCTCACGTAGTCGTTCCCCGATCTGGCATACAGGATGTTGTTCTGGATGAGCACGCCGTCCGAGTTGTTCTGGAGGATGATCTCGCCGCCGGCGGCCTGGTAGAGGGTGTTGTTGAGCACCGAGATGTTCGCCGCGTTGCCCACGCTGGTCTCGTAGCCGCCGACCATGATGTTGCCCTGGTAGCTCCGCGACACGAAGTTGTTCCGCACCGTGATGTTGCTGGTGGTCCTCCCCCGGTGCTCGCTGGCGACCTCGATCCCGATGTCGCTGTTATCGACCTTGTTCCGTTCGATGACGATGTCTCTGCCGCCGTCGACGTAGATGCCGTCGGCGGCCCGCTCGCCGTCGTAAGCGGGGTTCCGGGCCGAGGTGATGTTGTAGACGATGTTGTCCACGCAGACGCCGTTCCGCGCCTGATCCGAGCCCGCCGGGCCGTGCCCCTCGAAGCCGATGAAGTCGATGCCGATGTTGTCGTTGTCGTGGATCGTGTTGCGCGAGACAACGAAGTTCGTGACGTTGCCGTTGAGGACCAGCGACTCGCTCGATCCGAGCTTGCAGTCCCGGATCTCGTTGCCGTCGATGAGGATGTCCGTCATCGGCGTCGAGGACGTGCCATAGAGGGCGATGCCGTGGGCGTCCTCGGAGCTCTCGATGTGGTGCACGACGTTGTCGCGGATCTCGAGGAAGCTCGAGCTGCCGCTCGCGCCGATCCCGATCGGCGTGTCGGCGCCCTTGAAGTTCTGCACCGTCATGCCGGCGACCCGGATGTAGCTCTTGCTCGAGATGTTGATTCCGACCCCCCTCTTGCCGCTCCCGTCGAGGATCGCGCCTGCCTCGCCCTTCAGGGTGATGCAACCGGCCGCGGCCGTGCCGCTCCTCCTGAAGGAGACGTTCTCGTTGTAGGTGCCCGCCTTCACGAGCACGGTGTCGCCTGCGGCCGCCGCATCGAGGCCGGCCTGGATCGTCCTGTGGTCGCCGCCCGAGCGAGCGACGGTGAGGGTCCTGCCGCTCGATCGCTCACCGCACGGCCCGGGCGCTGCGGCGAGCCCGCCCAGCAGCTCGTCTGCGCCGGACTCGTCCGCGCTGGGTTCCACGGCGCACGCGGGAGAGAGCCCGACGGCGAGCAGCAGGACGCCGGGCGGAGCGAGGCGATGCATCGTTTGCGATGTTCGGTTCTGGCGCGATCGGTTCATGAGTCGTTGTCCTCGATGTGTGGCTCGTCACGTTGAAGTCGCGTTCCCGGCGGGCCGGGAGCTTCGACGCGAGGACATTGCAAGCTGGCGGCCATGCTGCCGGTCGCGAGAGAACGCCGAGGCGGTGGCCGCAAAGGTCCTTCGACGCCTCGGCCCGATCACGAGATCTTGCGCAACGATCGTACAGCTGCGCATCGTGCGGACAGCAGCTCGGCCGGCGAGGCGCCGGATCGCGCAACAATCCAGCGACGCCGGACAGGACGCGACTTCCAGGCGACTTGCGACCTGTCAGCGTGGCGAGAGTGGGCTACTCCGACCCTGGAGTAGGCATCGCTGAGCCGGCACCGGAGGAGCAGGGCCCAGGGGCGCACTCGATCGACAAGGGACTGGGCCTGATCCCGCGCGTCAGAAATTCCGCCATGGATCATCCAGCCGCCGCCCGCCCGCGCTCTGCGCCGCCGGCCATCGCGAGAGGAAGGCCCGGACCTCCTCGGCCAGGCGCGCGGGCGGCGCGATGCCGTCGATGCGCGTCCAGCGCCCCTCCGCCGCGCGGCCGATGAGCGTGATCGGGGTGTGCTGCTCCTTGATGGGCGCGCGTCCGCCGAGCGCATCGAGCACCCGGCCCACGCGCTCGCCGCTGCCCGTCAGGAACACCCAGCCCGGCCGCCGGCCGAACTTCTCCGCATAGCCCTTCAGCCGCTCCGGCGTGTCCGTCGCGGGGTCCAGCGAGATGGAGACGAGCCGCACCTCCCGCTCCAGCGCGTCGCCGAGCTCGGCCTGGAGCCGGCCGAAGATGGCCGTCATCGGCGAGCAGATCGTGGTGCAGGTCGTGAAGACGAAGTTCACCACGAGCACGCGATCCTTCGCGAGCTCGCGGAGACGCACCGGCGCGCCGTCCTGATCCACGAGCTCCTCGTCCGGCACCGCGACGCCCAGCGCCCGGGCCGATCGCACCGCCGCCGCGCCGCCCTGCGCCGGGAGCGGCGGACCCGGATCACCGCCGGCAGCCGCCGGATCGCTCCCGCGGCCGCACGAGGCGGCGGCGAGCGCGCCGGCGAGGAGCAAGGCGTTCGGCACGGAGAGCGAGAGAGATCGCATATCGGCCTCACTGCGGGCATGGCCTCATCGGAGCCCGCGAGGGGGCGCTCGCGTCGAGCGCCTTGGGTTCGAGCGCCATCCTCGGACGAGCGAAGAGCGGGCGCCACGCGGCGCCGCCCTCGATCGTGGGTGATCGAGGGCTGGCCAGCGGACGAGGAGCTTTGTCGCGCGATCCCTTCAGGTCAAGAATCTTCGCCGACCGGCTCACGCCAGAGAGACGAGACAGCCATGTCCCGCCCGTCAGAAATCGACGCAGACGGGCTCGTCGATCCGCAGCACGGACTCCTGGTTGAAGCGTGCCTTGTACTCCTCGCGGATGGCCTCGATGCTGTCCGAGACAGCCTGGCTGCCGTCGTGGAGGAGCATGATCAGCCGGCTGTCCTCGCGGATCAGCTCATCTGTCGTCGCGAGGTACTGGCCGTCGACGTCGAACTGCGTCAGCCCGTCCCTGAAGCGCGGGGTCACGACCGTGTCGACGAACGCCTGCCACTCCTCCTGGGTGACGGGGGGCTCGTCGAACCGATCCAGACCGAAGAAGAGCTCGGTCCGGATCATCGGGTCCCCGCCGTCGCAGGTCATCCCGGGCGCCGGCTGCGCGCTGTCGTCTGCCGCGGCGCTGCCGCAGCCGGCGGTCGCGAGGAGCACGGCGAGGAGGGCGCGCGGGATCGATCGGTCGGGCATGGATGTTTCCTCCGAGGCGCGGGCGCACGGGCGCACGGCGATGTGCGACGTGCGACCGGCAAGCTATCACAGCCGCCGCGACGGATTAGCTCATGTTGTACGCGACCATCGCGATGCCCGCCGCGATCAGGACGATGCCGCCGATCTGCAGCGTCGTGAGGGTCTCGCGCAGGTAGTAGACGGAGAAGACCGAGATGATCAGGAAGCCACCCGAGGACATGATCGGATAGGCGATCGACAGGTTGATGCGCTTGAGCGCCAGGACGTAAAACAGGATGTTCGACGCGAAGAGCACGAGCCCGAGCACGAGGTGGTAGTTCGTCGCGAGCGCCAGCCCCTTCTCGACGAGCGTCAGCCCTTCCATCGGAGGGACGCGCCGCGAGGCGAGCTTCATGAGGATGTTCGCGGTCGCGTTGAAGACGAGGGCGATGATGAGGAAGAGGTAACCTTGAGCCATGTCTGCTGTGCGACGAGCGCCGGCGCCCCGGAGGGCTCGTCCTTCCCGGGAGACCTCTGGCGCAGCGGGCGGCATGGATCAACCGTGAAGCGCGCGCCTTCCTCGCGCCTCGCGCAACGCTCGGTGAAGCTTCGCCGGCGAGCCCAGGTGAAATCGCCGTGGCCGGCCGCCTGCCTCGGTGCGAGACTGCCGCGCGCCATGAGCTGCGAGGGGGGGGTGGAGATGTCGTTTGCGCCGACGATCGCCGCGGTGGGGACGGCGCTGCCGCCGCACTACGCGACGCAGGAGGAGACGTGCGCGGGGCTGCGCCGGCTCTGGGCCGGCAAGGGCGACGCGCTCGCGCTCGTCGAGCGGGTCCGGCGGTCGATCGAGGTGCGGGGGCGGCACCTCGCGCTGCCGCTCGAGGCCTACTACGCGGCCTCGACGTTCGCCGAGCAGAACCGCCGCTGGAACGCGTGCGCGCTGGAGCTCGGGGAGCGCGCCTGTCGCGCCGCGCTCGAGCGGGCGGGGCTCGGGCCCGAGGACATCGATCACATCGTCTTCGTCTCGGTCACCGGCATCTCGGCGCCGAGCCTGGACGCGCGGCTCGTCAACCGGCTCGGCTTCCGGCGCGACATCAAGCGCACGCCGATCTTCGGCCTCGGGTGCGTGGCCGGCGTGGCCGGCGTCGGGCGCGTCACCGACACGCTGCGCGCCTTCCCGGGGCACACGTCCCTGCTGCTGTCGGTCGAGCTCTGCTCGCTCACGCTGCAGCACGACGACACCTCGGCGGCGAACGTGATCGCCGCGCAGCTCTTCGCCGACGGCGCCGCCGCCGTCGTGGTGCGCGGCGCGCAGGCCGCCCGCGAGGCCGGCCGGCCGGCCGGGGCGGCGGTGCTCGACGCGCAGGCCGTCTTCTACCCCGAGACAGAGCGCATCATGGGGTGGGACGTCGTCGACACCGGCTTCCGGGTCGTCCTCTCCGCCGGCGTCCCGGCGCTCGTGCGCGAGCACGTGCGGCGCGACGTCGACGCGTTCCTCGCGCGGCACCGCCTGTCGCGGGGCGACATCCGCCACTGGATCGTCCACACGGGCGGGCCGAAGGTGCTCGAGGCCATCACCGAGACGCTCGAGCTGCCCGAGGACGCGCTCGCCCGCTCGTGGCGCTCGCTGCGCGAGCTCGGCAACGTGTCCTCCGCGTCGGTGCTGTTCGTGCTGCGCGACGTCCTCGACGAGGCGAGCGCCCGGCCCGGCGACTACGGCGTGATGATGGCGTTCGGCCCGGGCTTCTGCTCGGAGATCGCGCTGCTGCGATGGTGACCTCGGAGCTCCTCTACCTCGGCTTCCTGGGCGCCGTGTCGCTCGAGCGGCTGGCCGAGCTCTTCATCTCGCGCCGCAACGCGCGGCGCGCCTTCGCGAAGGGCGGCGTCGAGGTCGGGCAGGGGCACTTCCGGGTCATGGCGCTGATGCACACCGCCTTCCTCGCGGTGTGCGCGCTCGAGGTCGGCGCGCTCGACCGGCCGTTCCCTGGGCTCGTCGGCCTCGCGGCGCTCGCCGCCGCGCTGCTCGCGCAGGCGATGCGGTACTGGGTCATCGCCACGCTCGGGGAGCAGTGGAACGTGCGGATCATCGTCGTGCCCGGCGCGGCGCCGGTCTCCGGCGGGCCGTACCGTTATCTGCGCCACCCGAACTACGCGGCCGTGATCGTCGAGATGGTCGCGATCCCGATGATCCACGGCGCGTGGCTGACCGCGCTCGTCTTCAGCGCGCTCAACGCGGCCGTGCTCCACGTGCGCATCCGCGCCGAGGAGGAGGCGCTCGGGCCCTCGTACGCGGCGCGGATGGGCGGCCTGCCGCGGCTCGTTCCGGGCCGCCGCCCTGCACCGGAGCGCCCCTCGGCGCCGTGATCGCGCGGTGCGACATCGCGGTGGTCGGCGGGGGGCCGGCGGGCCTCGCCGTCGCGATCGGCTGCGCGCTGCGGGGCCATGACGTGCTCGTCCTGGAGCAGTCCACGTGGCCGATCGACAAGGCGTGCGGCGAGGGCGTGATGCCGGAGGGCTGCCGCGCGCTCGCGGAGCTCGGCGTCCTGTCCGAGCTCGATCCGGCCGAGCGAGCGCCCATCGAGGGCATCCGGTATCTGCGCGCGGACGGCCTGCGCGTCGAGGCGCCGCTGCCGGCGCCCGGGGGGCTCGGCGTGCGCCGCACGGCGCTGTCCGCGGCGCTCTCGGCGCGGGCGCGCGCTGCCGGCGCGCGGCTCGCTGCGGGCGAGACGCTGCTCGATGTCGAGCGGACGGCGGACGGCGCGCGGCTCACCACGCGGCGGCGCGTCGTGGAGGCGCGGTACGTCGTCGGCGCCGACGGGCTCGGCTCGCGCGTGCGCCGCGCGCTCGGCTGGGACGCGCCGCCCTCGGGGCCGCGCCGGCTCGGCCTGCGCCAGCACTTCCGGTGCGCGCCGTGGTCGTCGTTCGTCGAGGTGCACCTCGGCGACGGGGTCGAGGCGTACGTGACGCCCGCGGGCCCGCAGCGCGTCGGGGTGGCGTTCCTGTGGGACGGCGCTCGCCTCGAGGGTCGCGCGTCGACCGAGCGCCTCGTGCGCCGCTTCCCGGCGCTGGCCGAGCGGGTCGCGGGCGCGCCTGTCGACTCGACGGCGCGGGGCAGCGGCCCGCTCGAGCGGGCGTCTTCGCGGCTCCACGACGACCGCTTCGTGCTTGTCGGCGACGCGGCGGGCTACATCGACGCCATCACCGGCGAGGGGATCTCGCTCGCGCTCGTCGGCGCGGCGGCGCTGTCGACCGCCCTCGACGCGGCCCTGCGCGGCGGCGGCGCGGCCCCGCTCGCCGCCTATGCCCGCGTGTTCCGGCAGGCCTTCCTGCGTTACGCGGTGGCGACGCGCGCGGTGCTCTTCATCGCGCGGCGCCCGCGCCTCCGTGACGGCCTCCTGTCCGCGCTCGCGCTCGCGCCCGGGCTCTTCCGGCACGCGGTCGGCGCGGTCCTGCGCCCGCGCGCTCCGGCGGGGCCCGGCGGGCGCCTTGTGGGACCAGGACCGCTCGGATAGGCTCCCGCCGCTCAGCGCCCCGGCGCGTGGAGGATGGATCCGGATGATCCGGCGAGAAGGAGCCTGCCAAGTGCAATTGCCTGCTTTGGGTGTCGCAGAGGTGAGCGTGAAGGAAAGCGCCGGGGTCTCCCCTTCCCTCCCCGTCCGGACCGCTCGTGTTGCGCGCCGGCTTGCCGCGCTGCTCGCGCCCGCGCTCCTCGTCGGGTGCGGTTACACCGAGTTCGAGATGCAGGCCCAGCTGGACCGGTCCGAGCGCCTTCAGCGCGAGCTGCAGACCACCCAGCAGCGCGTTCGCCGGCTGGAAGACGACGCCGCGCGCGGGGGCGCTGCGGGGGTGTCGGCGGAAGATCCGCTGGGCGCGGAGGGCCTCGAGCTCGGCGCCGCGCCGGGCGCGCCGCGCGGAGAGCCGACCGGGGCTCGCCCGCCGTCCGAGCGCGACAGCGGTGTCCTGAGGGCGTTCCTCCCGGTCGCCGCCGGGGAGGTCACGGTCGCGCCGCGCGACGGCCGCGTGGTCATCTCGATCCCGACGCGGGTCCTGTTCAAGGGGAACCGCGACGCGTTCTCCCCGGCGGGAGAGAAGATCCTGCGGGACATCGCCGCGATCATCCGCAGCAACGAGCCGCTCAAGGGCCTCGACTACCAGGTCGTCGGCCACACGGCGAGCGGCACGCCGGGCGTGGCGTGGCGCAACGGCTGGGATGTGACGGTCGCGCAAGCGCGCGCCGTGCTGCTCTTCCTCGCGCAGCCCAAGGAGGCCGGCCTGCCGGTCGCGCGCTTGAGCCTGGCGAGCTTCGCCGACCTTCCGCCGGCCGACGCGGGCGGCGGTGCCCCCGCGCAGCCGCAGGATGCGCGCCTGGAGATCGTCGTGGAGGGGACGGCGCAGATCTCGGAGAGCCCGGCCGGAGAGGCTCGTCCGGCCGGAGAGGCCCGCCCCGCCGGAGAGGCCCGCCCCGCCGGAGAGGCCCGCCCCGCCGGCGTGAAGAGCGGGGAAGATACGTATCCCTGAAAGCGAGCCGCGGGCGGTCGTCCGCGGCGAGCCCGTCACGCGCCCCGCAGCGCCTCGACCCTTCTCCTGAGCGCCGCTGCGTCCCCGAGCTCGCCCAGCACCGCGCGCACCGCGTCCGGCGCGGCGGCCGCCACGGTGTCGTGGATCCGCGCCCGTAGCCGCCGGCCGCTCGCCACCAGGTAGGCGGCCGCGAGCGCCGCGGCCACTTCCCTGTCGGCGCCGCCGCGCTGGAGGAGCGAACCGGCCAGCCCGCAGAGCGCCTCGACCGCCTTGGCCACCTGGGCGCCGTAGATGGGGTGCGCCGAGTCGATGCCCTGCTCGTGGCACGCCGCGAGGCACAGCGCCGTGCTGGTGAGCCGGCCGAGATCGGTCGACTCGCCGCGCTCCCAGAGCCCGGACGCGAGCTGCTCCTCGAAGACGCGCCCCGGGCCGGCTCCCTGCGGCTCGGCCCCTCCGGAGGCGGCGCTCGGCGCCGGCGCCGGGGGCGCTCCCGGCCCGGACCCGTGCTGCGGTCCCCCGGGTCGACCCCCTGCGACGGCGCCCGCGGGGGCCGCGGCGCCCGCCGATCCGGCCGCGGCGCTCGGCTGGAAGAGCTGCTTGGCGCGCGACAGCAGGCCGCCGCGGGCGGCCGGCGCCGACTCGATGGCGTCGATCGGCCGGTCGTGGACCGCCATCGGAGCGGGCGCGACGGCCCTGGCCCTCATGACGGCAGGACCGCCCAACCTCGGACCGCCGCTGCTCCTCGGCATCGCGGCGAACGCGGCGGCCGGACCTGCCGGGCCGCGGCGGCTGGACATCCCCCACCCCGCCGGAGCGCTCACCGGCACCGGCCTCGCCTCGGGCTGCCCGTGGGCTCGCCGGTCGCCCGTCCGCCGCTCGATCACCACGAACGACGCGTGCTTCGAGGCGACCCGGTGCCGGACCGCGAGGTCCACGATGCGCTTGCGCATCGCCTCGGCGCGCTTGCCGGACAGCCCTCGCTCCGACGCCTCGAGCTCCCGCACCCGCGCGCCCGCCCACAGCGCCTCGAGCCCGGGCCGCGACGCCTCCGCCGCGAGCTCGACCGGCACCTCGAGGTGGAAGCGCTCTCCGCGCAGGCTCCCGCGCAGCGCCACGCGCCCCATCCCCGGCTGCCCGTAGCGGCCGTGGAGCACCCACGGCTCGCCGTCGACGAGCGCCGGGAGCTCGGCCGGCGCGAGCTCGCCGACGTCGACGCCCTCGAAGCGCGCCTCGAGCCCGGTGACCCGGATCGCCGTCGCCCGCGCGAACTGCGCCGTCACCTTCTCGTCGATGCGCTCGCCCGGGTGGATGAGCTCCGCGGCGCCCTGCGTCCGGCGCGCGAGGTCGTTCACGAGCAGATCGCTCACGTTCGTCCCGATCCCGAACGTGTAGACGCGCACCCCCTTGCCCAGCGCGGCGACCCGATCGACGATCTCGGCTTCATTGCCCACCTGACCGTCCGTCAACAGCACGACCACGCGGTCCCGATCCGTGTCGCCGAGCAGGCCCACGGCGGCGAGCAGCGGCTTCAGCATCTCCGTCCCGCCGGACGCGACGAGGCCCTCGACGAACGCGTCGGCGGCCTCGAGGGTCCGCTGCGTGAACGGGGCGAGCGACGGCTGCATGGCCCGGAAATCGTTGGAGAAAGCGATCACCCCGAACCGGTCTCCCTCGGCGAGGTGGCGGAGGCACAGGCGGAGCGCGCGCTTCGCCTGGTCGATCGACTCGCCCTCCATCGAGCCCGACACATCGACGACGAACACGACGTCGCGCCGGGCGGACGACCGCTGCGCGTCGAACAGGTCCGGCACCACGGTGAGGGCGAAGGTCCCCTCCCGGCCGGCGGCCCTGTCGCAGACCAGGCCCGCCTGCACACCCGGCGCGCCCGCGGCGATCAGCACGATGTCCCGATCGAGCGCGGCCTTGTCGCTCCGGAGCGACACGCGCTGTCGCCCCCCCTCCTCGCGGCGCACGGCGAGCGCGTGCGAGGGGCTCTCGATCGCGACGTCGCGCCCGAGATCGAAGACGATGTCCACGGTGATGCCGTAGTCGACCCGCGCGATCTCGGGGGAGATGCGGTCGGCGTCGGGCACCTCGTCCGTCGGCTCGTGGACGCCGTGCGCGGTCCGCTCGCCCCCGGTCGCGCCGGGGATGTAGCGGGGCGCGACGAGGGTCGGGATCATGAGCCGCAGCGCCCCCTCGTCGGCCTTCAGCGGCTGCACGAACGCGACCTCGACGACCGTCTCCTCTCCGGGCAGGAGGTTGCCGACGCTGGCCGTGAACACGTTGCGCCGCTCCTCGTCGAGCAGCGCCACGCCGTGGCCTGTGGCGATGGCCTCATCGTAGGCCTGGAACGCCTCTTCCCGCTCCTTGACCTCCCCCTCGAGCCTGCGGCCGGCGCACTCCATGGCGAAGCCCGCGATGCTCGCCTCGCTGGGCAGCGGGAAGGTGTAGATCGCCTCGATCGGCCGGCGCTCCTCGTTCCGGTAGCGTTGTCGCACCACGAGCCGCGCCACCCCGCCGAACACCTCCCCCGAGAGGGAGACGCCGAGCAGCGGGACCGGGTGGCCCTCCGAGGAGCGTAGACACGACATCGGCGTCGTCGCCGGGCGCGAGGGATCGGTGGACGGAATCATCGCGAGCCTTTCGGGGCAGGGGTTGCGTAACGAGACTCGATGTCGCGGGCGATGCGTCGCGAGGGCTCGGGCGCGTCGCTCCGCACGTGGAGCTCCACCCCGTCGGCGATCTCGACCCGCTCCCAGCGCCCGCCGCGCGGCGCTCCGGCGGCGGGGGGCTCTGCCGCGGCCGCCGCCGCCGGACCGGCGCAGCGAGCCGCCTGCGCGGCGGGCGGCCCCCCCGCGGCGAGCCGCTCGATCTCGTCCAGGCCGGCGCCAGCGAGGCGCGCCTGGATCTCCTCGAGCGGCAGGTGCGCCTGCTGGAGGACCTTGATGGCGCGGAGCCGGGCGAGGTGCTCTCGCCCGTAGGCGGTGTCCTTCCCGCGGAACTCGGGGGCCGGCAGGAGGCCGCGCTGCACGTAATACCGCACCGTGCGCGGCGCCACGGCCGCCTCGCCCGCGAGCTCGTCGAGCTTGTACGTCGTCACGGGGAGCATCCTGGATCGCGACACTAAAACTGTCAAGTAGACACTCGCCTCGATAGAGAGCCCGTCGAGAGAGCTGCTTTTCGTCGGACGGCGTCCTGCGCGTCGGTGGACAGCATCGGAAACCTGTGAGCATCTGACAATTCCGGGCGTACCCCGATCTCCCTGTGAAGGACCTGGTGCGTGACGGCATCAAGGGTCCTGGGGTGGAGTGAATGAGGAGGACCGCGGCTCACATGAAGCTCACGAAATTTGCGCTCTTTGGGATGATCGCTCTCGCCGGGTGCGTAGGGGAGGAGGAAGGAAAGGAGGAGCAGACCGGGCAGATCGAGCTGAACCTGATCGGCTCGGCGGCCTCTGGCAACGCGTACCGCCTGCGCGACGGGATCGTGATGGTCCAGGGCCCTCAGGACACGATCTTCTTCGATACCGAGGACGACCCGAACCGGTTTCGCCTGAGCGCGGCCGTCCCGCCCGGCGGTTATTACACGTTTCTGCAGGAGGGTTGGCGGCTCGAGCGCCTGAACCTGGACAGCTCGATCGAGCCGGTGGAGGCGCAGCTCCTCTCGCCGAACCCCGTCTGGTTCGACGTGTTCGCGAACCAGAACACGACCGTCGCGCTGCGCTTCCGGGTCGGGGCGGACGACGTGGTGCTCGACCAGGGCTCGTTCGACATCGTGATCGAGGTCGAGGAGGAGCAGGGGCCCGCCGAGTCGGTGCTGTGCACGGACGACAGCGAGTGCGGGGCGGGCGAGACGTGCTGCCTTGCGGGCTTCATGGGCACCTGCACGGGCCTCGGGCCGGGCGAGACGTGCCCGCTGCCCGACCTGACGGTCTCCGCGGACGAGGCGCAGCTCAGCCTGAGCATCGGCCACGAGGCCTTCCCGGCGGACAGCTGCGCGATCGTGGAGGGCTGCGTGGGCGGGGCGGGCGATCGTCGCCTGATGCGCTTCTCGACGGAGACGCCGAACGTCGGCGGGGCGGACCTGATCCTCGGCGATCCGACGCTCGTCGAGGGCTTCGAGTTCTCCTCGTGCCATGGCCACTATCATTTCGAGGGGTACGCCCGGTACGAGCTCCTCGACGGGACCGGCGCGGTCGTCGCGACCGGCCACAAGCAGGCGTTCTGCCTGCTCGACAGCTCGCCCGTGGGCATCCCGGGGTCGCCGACGACGCCGCGCTATCACTGCGGCTTCCAGGGCATCCAGCGCGGCTGGAGCGACATCTACGGCGCCGGCCTCGACTGCCAGTGGGTCGACATCACCGGCGTGGTCCCGGGGGACTATGACCTCCGCATCACGATCAACGCCGATCGCACGCTGCCGGAGAGCGATTACGGCAACAACACGATCGAGGTCCCCGTGACCATCCCGGAGGATGTCCCGGCGGTCCCCGGGGATCCGCTCGCGGCCTGCTCCTCTCCGGTGGGCGGCGAGGGGCGCGACTGCGGCTGGTCGATCGCGCCCGGCCACGAGGGCGTGGCGTGCGCCCCTGGCGCGCCGATCACCGTGGGCTGCGGCTGCCCTGCCGGCACCTGCGGGGGCGACCCGATGCTCCGGGTGTGCGACGGCGCGTCCGGGTGCGCCGCCCTCGAGGCCCTGGCCTCGGTGGATGACGCGTGCGGTTACTGCCCGCAGGCGTCGTTCGTGTGTCCGGAGAGCGGCGTCTACACGGTGCTCGTCGCGTCGTTCGACCCGTTCTCGTCCTTCACGTGCGACGTCTCCGCCCCGTAGGCAGCGACCTTCGCGCGGTCCATCGCCTTCCTCACGGTCTGCCCGCGCGCGTGCTACGAGAGCGGCGCGCGGGCGGCAGTGCGCTCGCGGAGCGGCGCGAGAGCCGCTCACAAGAAAGCCCGATGATCTCGCTTCCTTGGCCACCGAGCTCCACGGCGCAGCGCTCCGCTCGGGTCCTCGCTCGGTCGCCTCTTCACGGCGCGGCGATGCGCTTCCTCCGGAGATCCACGACCGCCGCAGCGCTGCTCGCAATCACGCTCGCGCCGTGCCCCGCCGCCGCCGCCCCCGACACGCCGCTGCCCCATGCCAAGCCGCCGGCGGAGCCGTCCGGCGATACGCCGCCCGCCGCGCCGTCCCACGACACGCCGCCCGCCGCGCCGTCCCACGACACGCCGCCCGCCGCGCCGTCCCGCGATACGCCGCCCGCCGCGCTGGTCCCGCCGACGCCGCTCACGGCGCTCGGCGCCGACTACCCGGACGGGGCGCACGGCGACGCGACAGTTCGCCTCGTTCTCACGGTCAACGCGGACGGGACCGTCCGCTCCGCGGTCGCCGAGGAGGGGCCGGAGCCGTTCGCATCGGCCGCCGTGGCCGCCGCGACGTCGTTCCGCTTTGCGCCGGCCACCCGGGACGGCGCGCCGGTCGCAGCCAGGATCCGCGTCGAGGTCCGCTTCACCGAAGCCGCGCCGCCCGCGCCGCCCGACGCCTCCGCGCCTGCACCTGCGCCCGCGCCTCCGGCAGCGGCCAGGGCGCCCGGGCTGCCGCCGGAGGCGCCGCGGTCGCTCGAGGTCACCGTGCGCGGCGAGCTGCCGGCGCCCGGCGTCTCCAGCTTGAGCCGCGGCGAGGTCAGGATCGTCCCCGGCGCGTTCGGCGACCCCTTCCGCGCCATCGAGATGCTCCCCGGGGTGACCCCGATCGTCTCGGGGCTCCCGTTCTTCTACGTCCGCGGCTCGCCGCCGGGCAACGTCGGTTACTTCCTCGATGGCGTCCGCGTCCCCTACCTCTATCACCTCGGGCTCGGGCCTTCCGTTGTCCATCCCGGGATCGTCGATCGCGTCGACCTCTATCCTGGCGGCTACCCCGCGCGTCACGGGCGGTACGCGGGCGGGATCGTCTCCGGCGAGACGACGCCGCCGCTCCCCTACTGGCGCGGTGAGGGCATGCTCCGGCTCGTCGACGTGGGCGGGCTCGTCGAGGGCCCCTTCGCCGGCGGCCGCGGGGTCGCGCTCGTGGGCGGCCGCTACTCCTACACGGCGTTGCTCCTCTCGCTCGCCGCCCCCGAGGTCGCGCTCGATTACTGGGATTACCAGGCCCGGCTGTCCTACGAGATCGTCCCGGAGGGCCGGGTGAGCCTCTTCGCGTTCGGCGCCCACGACTTCCTGGCGACTGACGAAGACGGCGAGAAGACGACCCTCTTCGACACGACATTTCACCGGATCGATCTCCGGTACGACCATGCGTATGGCCGGGGCAGCGCGCTGCGCGGCGCGCTGACGCTCGGCCACGACGAGACGGGGATCGGGGGAGACCTGCAAGCGCTGACGCGGAGCCTCGGCGCGCGCCTCACGCTCGCTCATCGGCTCCCCGACGAGACGACGATCCGCGCCGGCATCGACGCTGTGGTCGACGTCAACCAGCTCGATCTCGACACCGACGCCGGCGGCCCCCCGGGCGACGTCGCGCCGGACGACGATGTCCCCGTCGACGACTTCCTCTCGAGCCGTGTCGACCTCACGGTGGGCGGCTACATCGAATCCGACATCGCGGTCACCTCGCGCCTGCGCATCACTCCGGGGCTCCGGCTCGATCTCTACCATTCGGACGATACGGTCGCGCTCGCCGTCGATCCGCGGTTGTCGGCGCGGCTCTCCCTGGGGCGCGGCGTGACGTTCGTGCAGGCGCACGGCCTCGCGTCCCAGCTGCCGAGCTTCGTCGTCCCGATCCCCGGCGTCCGCCCGGGCCTCGACGGCGGCCTCCAGCGGAGCTTCCAGTCGAGCGCCGGCCTCGAGCTCGCGCTGCCGGAGGACATCACCGCGACGGTCTCGGTGTTCCACAACGCGTTCTTCAACATGACCGACGCGCTCGGCTCTCTGGGTCTGGATTCGGTCGAGGACGCCCTCACGCTCCGCGCGCTCGGCGCCGCGACCGGCGTGGAGCTGTCGGCCCACCGGAAGCTCACGCGGCGCGTCGGTGGATTCGCGTCGTACACGCTGTCCCGCTCCACGCGCAGCATCGGCCGCACCCGGCAGGTGAGCTCGTTCGATCGGGCCCACGTGGCGAACGTCGCGCTGACCTACGACCTCGGCCGCGGATACAGGGCAGGCGGGCGCTTCGTGTTCTACTCCGGGCTTCCGCAGAAGATCGGCGGCGCGACGCTTTCGCCGATCGGCGGCGTCCCTGGAGGATCCGGGCCCCTCGCCGGCGGAGAGACGCGGTGGGAGCGGCTGCCGTCGTTCTTCCGCCTCGATGTCCGCCTGGAGAAGCGCTGGCCGATCGGGAAGTCAGGCTGGCTGTCGCTCGTCCTCGACGTGCTCAACTCCACGCTGTCGAAGGAGACCATGCCGGGGATGTGCGATGCGTTCTCGTCGTGCGAGCCGACCGAGTTCGGGCCGGTCACGATCCCGAACTTCGGCCTGGAGGGCGGCTTCTGACGGACGCAGCGGGACGAGATGGGCGTGTCGGATCCGTGCCCGGCACGCCGGTGGCGGGGTAGATGTAGACAAGGACCCTGTCACGGAGCAGCTCACCCAGATTCCATTTCTTACCGTCGACCCCGCGCAGATGGTGGGGTCGAGGAGACGGGGGCGAAGGCCTCGCGGCGTCGCCGCCTGGCAGCGGTTGCGGCCGGCCTGGTCGCGGGCGCTGGCCGTTTTCGGGTCGAAGATCCGGGGCATGCACGGCGATCGGCGAGCCTGGCACGGCCGGGTGACGCGATTTGTGTTCGGGTCCGGGTCTGCTGAAGAGACAATTCCGCCGCATGCCGGCGACCTCCAGCCCCTCCTTCGAGCTCACGAGCTCCCGCGTTGCGCAGCGCCACCCTGGCGTGGGACGCGTCGTCGGGGCGCTCGCGCTGCTCTCGATCGCGGGCCCCATGCTCGTCAGCGAGCTCGCCGCCGTCCTCGGGCGGAAGCTCGCCTCACCGCTGTTCGGCCAGATGGCCCGCGACGTCGGGGCCTGGCGCGGAGCCGGCATGCTCGCCGGCATCTTCCTCGCGCTGCTGAGCGCTTCCATCACCGCGGCTCCCCTCACCCGGCGCGGCACGGTGCGCGTGGCGGCCTGCGCGACCGGCCTGCGCCTCACCCGCGGCGCCGCGGCGCGCTGGATCCCGCGCGCCGCGATCCGCTCCGGCCTTGTCGTGCCCGAGCCGCGCCCCCGGGTCGTGCTGGAGCTCCGCGGCGGGCGGCAGCTCGAGGTGCAGGTCGAGAGCGAGGAGGAGGGCGCGCGGCTGCTCGCGGCCCTCGGCCTCGGCCCGGCGGCGCGGCGCGTGGCGGTCTCGCTTGGCAGCGCCAGCCGCGAGCTTGCGGTCGGCTGTGCCTTCCTGCTGGTCTCCATGCTCTGCTGGCGCTGGCTGTTCTTGAGGGCCGACAGCCTCCGCATCTCGCCCCCCAACTACGCCTGGCTCGCGGCGAGATGGCTGGTGGTCTCTCTGCTGCCTGCCTGGCTCATCAGCCGAGCCGCTCGCCCCACGCGGGTCATTGTGGGCAGCGACGGCGTGATCGTCGAGCGCGACTTCTCGCGCGACTGGCTCCCTTACACCGAGCTCACCGCGATCCAGACGCGCGACGACCGCCTCTACTTGTTCCGCCAGGGTGACGATCTCCCGGTCGAGCTCCGGGCGGGGCGCGACCTGGCCGAGGCGCTCGCGCAGCGCATCCGCGAGGCGCACGAGCGCGCCGCGGGGGGCGCGGCCCCGCCAGGCGCCGAGGCGCTGGAGCGGCGCGGCCGCGATCCCGCGGCCTGGCGCGAGGATCTCCGCAAGATGCTCACCGCAGGCGACTACCGCGCGACCGGCCTGACGCCGGAGGACGTGCTCCACACCCTGGACGACGCCGGCGCCCCGCCGGAGCGCCGGATCGGCGCTGCCCTCCTCCTGCGGGTCACCGGATACCCCGAGGCGCAGAGCCTCATCCGCGTCGCCGCCGAGTCCACGGCTGATGACGAGCTCCGCGCCGCGCTCGAGCGCGCCGCCGAGGACGAGCTCGACGAGGCATCGCCCTCGCGGACCGTACGCTGAGCCCAGCGCCGGGCTACGCCGCCCTGTCGG
Source organism: Sorangium sp. So ce1014 (assembly GCF_051521505.1). NCBI lineage: Bacteria > Pseudomonadati > Myxococcota > Polyangiales > Polyangiaceae > Sorangium > Sorangium sp. So ce1014. Next base: position 2,804,493 of record NZ_CP150356.1, on the reverse strand, counting down.
AAGCCGTCGAGGTGCTCGACCTGCCGCCCCCTGCCGCACCGGTCGTGCTGACAGAGCGCGAGCACCTTCCGGAATGCGCCTTTTCCCGCGCAGCGCATCCGTCACCCACCCTGCGACCCCGTTACGGTCCGAGCTCTCGCTCTGGGGCCGGTCGACATTGTCCGTGAACTCTTCCTTCCAGCCAGCCCTCCATGGCCCCTGCCCCATGGCCCTTGGAGGCGCAGAGTGCGGCACGGCGTACGTCGCTCGCTCGCCTGCGCCCCGGGGACGCGGTAGGCTTGACGGGTGGCTGCCGCAGACCCGACGCGATTGGCGGAGAACCTGCGCCTGGCATTCGAGCTACACGACGCCGGCGTGGCACTGATGCGGCAGAATCTCCGGCGCCGGCTGCCCGAGGCGAGCGAGACAGAGATCGACGAGCGCCTTGCCGACTGGCTGAGGGAGCGTCCCGGCGCCGAGTTGGGCGATGCAGAGGGGCGGCCTGTCCCCTGGCCGCGACGCGCCCCGTGAGCACACTTCAGGACGCCCTCGGCCGCGTAGTCGCGGACCTGGAGGACCTCAACAGGCGACTCGCCCTCGTGAGAGGCCTTGCGGTGTCCGTACGGGCGGAACCGCGGTTCACGAGGGAGGTTGATCTCGCCGTGGTGGTCACCGACGACAACGACGCGGAGGTGCTCTCACGCGAGTTGCAGGCGCGGGGCTATCAGGTGCTCGCCGTGGTCGAGCAGACGGCACAGGGACGGCCTGGCGACGGTTCGACTCCAGACGCCGAGCCGGCCACCACGGGGCGTGGTGACCGACCTGCTGTTCGCCTCCTCGGGCAGGAAGTACTGACCGCCTGCATGGCAGCGCGCTGGATCAGCTGGTGAGGTCGCGCGCTATCACCGGCCAGAGTTGAAACTCAAACCGGAGCCTCTCGAGAGCCGCAGGCCAGAGTTGAAACTCAAACCGGAGCCTCTCGAGAGCCGCAGGCCAGAGTTGAAACTCAAACCGGAGCCTCTCGAGAGCCGCAGGCCAGAGTTGAAACTCAAACCGGAGCCTCTCGACACCCGCTCAATTGAATTATTCCAACACCACGGCAGCGACGTCCCGGTGCGGCCAGCCCCGTCCCCGAGCTGCGCCACTGTTCCCGCCAGCCGCGCAGGCACGGATCTCCAACCCCCGCGCGCATCCTCGCTCGCGGCCGGCTGGCGCGTCCGTTCGTGGTCCTTCCGGCAGTCCACGAAGCTCCGGCTACCGCGCGCTGACCGCCACCTCGCCGAGGCGGCGCTGCTCGCTGCGGTCCGCGACACGCACCAGGCGATCGAGGCCGCGGAGCCATCTGCCCGCAGCCTGCTCGGCCATCTGGTGCGGAGCCAAAATCCCTCGGGATTTCGAGCACCCCCGGCAAGAATTGAACTTGCGACCTTCGGTTTAGGAACTAGCTTTTCACGCTCTCGTAATCAGCTGAAATCCTTCGCTTTTCGACCCACCCGACGGCGACCACGCTACCCCGTTGCCCCAGCGTTGCCCAACCGGGCGATGGCTGCCCGGAGGTCCTCCTGGACCGCATGCGCGTACCGCTGGGTCGTCGCCAGCTCCTCGTGGCCGGCCAGCTCCTTCACGGCGAGCGTCGGGGCGCCGCTGGCGAGGAGCCGGGTCACGAAGAAGTGCCGGAGGTCATGGAACCTCCAGCCGTCTTCCAGGCCGGCCCGCTTCGCGGCTCGCTTGAACGCCTGAAGCAGGCCGTACTCCCCCCAGGGCTTCCCTTGCCCGGTCAGAGCAACCTCACCCCAAGGGCTGGCCTTCTGCTTCGAGGCCAGCTCGAGGATGGGACGAAGCGGAGCGGCGATCGGGATCCGCCGCTGGTGCCCGCTCTTCGGGGCGGCCTCCTCCCCCTTGCACCGGGCTCTCCTGACGACGATCTCGCCGGCCTTGAAGTCGGCGTCGGTCCACCTGAGGCCCCTCACCTCCCCTGCCCTCAGCCCCGCATAAGCCGCGAGGCTGAAGGCGAGCTTGGCCGAGGGCTTCGAGACCGCGAGGATCCGATCCACCTCCTCTTGTCGCAGGACCCGAAGGATGGTCCGGCCGACCTTGGGAAGCTTCGGCAGCTTGGGGAGCTCCTTCAGCTTCCCGAGGTCGTGGGCGGCCCCGAGGACCGACCGGAGGACGATGACCACGTTTCTCCGGGAGGACGCTCCGAGGCCCGCCTGAACGAGCTCAGCATCGAGCTTCTGGACCTCCTCGAAGATGATCTCGTCCAATCGGAACTTGCCGAACCTGGGGAGAAGCTTCGCCTCAAGGACGTCCTCGTAGGTGCTTCTGGAGCTGGGCTTCAGCTTGACGATCGCCTTCCCCTCTCTGAAGAGGGCCACCGCCTCGCCGAACGTGATGACCGACGCCGCTTCCGCCTGAGCTTCGGCCTTCGGCTCGTACGGGGATCCATACTGCGCCATGTTGCCGAGGAGCCGGCGCTCCTCCGCTCGGGCCGCGGTCATCGTCTGGACCTCGGCATCCTTGCGGAACCGAGCTCTCGTGCCGTCGGGCTTCTTGTACGAGATGTCAATGAACAGGCGGAGCTCTCCCCGCCGCTGCACTTTACGGATCATGACCGGCATCCCTTCCGGCCATCCCGCAGGGTTGGTGTCGACCCTACAACATCCACCCATCTATCGCCAAGCCGAACCCTCCAGAGCCGGCCCAGCTTCCGGGCACGCACGCCATCAAGATCGGCCTCGATGCCCCCGTCTGGAGCCCGGACGGCCCGGCGCTCGAACGCCTTCCTGAGCGCGGAGGGAGTCAGCCCGAGGAAATCGGCTGCCGCTTGGAGGGAGATCCAGCGGGTCGTTGTGTCTCTGTGAGTCACGTCGACGATTACACCGACTCGACCCGTCGCCCACGTGCCTCTCTATATCCCACATGCACGCACAGGTAGGACCCGTACACGCCCACATTGTCCGCTGATATCTACACGTGTGGCTGTGGGGGAGCCGGAGCCGCGCTTTCACGCGACATCGACAAGCTCCGTGAGGTGGAAACTGCGTGTGGAGCTCTCGACGCTAGCGGGGCATAGGTGACCTCCTCGTCCAACTCACGTCATCGCCCCTTTGGGGGCAGTGGGCGACGTAGTTCACGAACGGGACCGCGTACGCAGCCGCTCTCGTGCTCGTATGAGGTCCGCCTGAGCGTGAAGGATCTCTTCCTCCAGGGCGTCGAGATGGAGGCCGAGCCGGACGGTTCGGACGATGACTCGGATCAGGAGGCAGACGGAGATCGTGGCACACGCGAGTGTTACCGCAGTCGGCACGATCTCCACATCATCACCCACCCCGCTTGTTGCTCATCGGTGGTATGGTGTCATCGGCGGGAAGGCGACGACGCAGTTCTTCCTTGAGATCATCGAAGCGCCTCTCCTCGATCTTCGCGAGGATCTTGGTTTCGGACGCCGCCAAGCGTTCCTCGAACTTGTCGAGAGCCTGGGGGATCCGTTCGACCGCGGTGACGAGAGCTTTCGTTCGTTCGTCCAAAGTTGAAAGGATCTTGGGGACGACCGACTTCACGACCCACACGATCAAGCCCGTCAGCCCCGTGAGGCCGGTGCATAGAGCCCCGACGAGGACCTCTTCAAGAGGAGACATTTCACCCACCATAGACTTCCGCCTCGATGAGGCTCTGGACGTCGACCCAGCCGACGATCTTGCGGCCACCCACGAGCTCGGCCCCGGGGTCCTTCCCGTCGATCACGACGTCCCGGCCGCCTACCCACACCCTCTTCTTGGGCAGGATGGCTTGATGGCCATCGACCCGCTGGCCGCCGTCCATGGAGGCGATCATCACCCGGTGATTGGTCGCGACGCCGAGCACGACGTAGAAGTGCTCGACCTCGCTCTTGCTGCCGTCGCCCACGAGGACGGCATCCCCCGGCAGCGGGATGGCTCCCTGGCGGTACGGTCTCCACGCGCCCCGAGCTCGGGCCACCTCGACGAGCCGGGAGATGGCCGTCCCGACCTTGTAGGGCGCGCATAGGAGAGGGTGCTCCAGCCCGAGGCGACGCCAGAGGCCGGCCACGACGAGGCCGCAGCCGCTCATCCGGGCCATGTCCGAAGCCCTGTGGGGCTCCTCCTCGGAGGCGACGAGGTCGAGGTACTCTCGGCGGGCCTTCGGGCTCTTCGGGTCGGCAGAGAGGCCGGCCAGGGACCGGGCGATCTCGACGGCCCGGGCGCGGGAGGTCACTGCGGCCTCTCGGCCGGCTGCATCCGCTGCTCGGGCGTGACCTCCGGGTTGTGCTTCCTCCGGGAGGCGAACCCCATGTCGACGCCGAGCTGCTCGAGCGAGCGGAGCATGCAGGGCAGGCAGATTGTGAGCTCGTCACCCCAGGTCGCGTTCTCGAACTCCAAGGCGAAATCCGAGCCACACGTGGCACAGTGAGGTTCCGCAGGGGCGAGGGTCGTCACCGTGCCGCTCGACCCTCTCCATCGAAGGGAGCCAGTCTGCGCGTAGAGGCACCCACCACCGACGGGGTTCGAGGTCGGGATCGAGGTGACGTTCCCGATCCCGATGACCCCCTGCCCGTTCGCGACCGTTTGGCTGGGGGTCGCAGTCTCGATCAGGACAATATTGCCACGGGTAGCCCCGCTGCCTGCGGAGCCAGGTACGAGGAAGATATCCCCGGATTTGTTTCCACCACCCGAGGCCACCCCCGAGTGAAGATAAATAAAACCCGAACTGTTTCCCGCCGTGCCAGTCTCAAGGAATACAGCTCCGCTAGGGCCGACAAAATTATTGCCCGTGAACACCTGGACTGCGCCGGTCTCGAACGCGCTGTCCTTGTCGAACGACTGGATCGTAACGTTTCCGGATCCCTTACCCGATGACGGAGTAGAGGCGACGCCGCTCCTGATCGTTATTCCGCCGGGGCTCCCCGTCGTCGCGTTACTCCCCGAGACGAGGAGGTTTGTCCCCGCACTCGCCCCCGTGTCGGCCGGCTTGACCGTTGGCGTCGTGACCGACACAAAGGCGCATCCACCGGAACCATCCCTCATCGCCACCGTGTTCGCCGTGGCGCTGGACGTGGCGTTGTTCAGAAGGCTTTGGTAGGCCGGCTTCAGCTGAATGTCGTCCGCGTTGACGACGATCGATCCATCCGCATTTTGCCCCACATTGTACGCTCCGGCGGCGAAGCTCATGCCGGTCCCGGCCGAAGCTGGATTCACCACCACGCCGCGGATCAGCTGGTTGAACTTCGAGATCCAGCCGAACTGACTGGAGCCTTCCAAGCTTTCGTCGAAAGCCCCGACCCGGTATCCGGTCGCGGTCAGTACATAGACGCCGAACGTCGTCGCCAGGCTGGGATCCTGACGTCCGTTCGCGTCGAGTCCGTTGTTCACCTTCGACTGGAAGATGAGAGCGGAGCCCGCTGCTGGGGCGGTGAACGTGGCGGTCTTCGCCACATGGTCGATGGTCAGCCCGGTCGTGACCGTGACCGCGGAGAGGAGTTCATCCGTATTGATGCACGAGATGGCCCAGCTCTTGACCCCCGCGGCATCCGCGAGGGAGATGGTCACCGTCGAACCCGCGGTGACATCCACCCCGTTCAGGGTGCTCGAACCATTTACAAGGCAAGTCGGCAAAGCCATCGCGAACACCTCAAGCGTCTGTCGAGTAGTCCACGCCCGACGACGAAGCGACCAGTCTCCATACGCCGGAGACAAGCTGGACCTCTGCGAAGCAAGGCTGGAAGATCCGAGCCGTGACGTTGCTCGTGCCGGCCCCCTCGTCTACGTCGATCACGTGCTCGACGTACCCGTTAATGAAGGCAAGGTCGTTGCCCGACCCTTCACGCCTGAGCGTATAGTGAAACGGCGATGCTCCGAGCTTCAGATAGAAACGCATCCAATCGCCATTCGTCGGCAAAGGAGCCGATGTCTGCCTCAGGGTGATGATGCGCGTTGCGGCAGGATTGCCCGCCAGGATGAAGACATTCCCCTGCGAGACATCAACCGTCTGGGTCGCATCCGTCAAGAAGACGGGAGCTCGGCGCCGGGTAATGTTGCTAAACGCCATGACGCCGGTCACCGCGACATTCGAGGCAAGCGTGTCCGTCTGCCCCGCCCGCTTGTCGAGAGCGTTCGTGACGTTCGCGTCGAGCGCATTGATCTGACCGCTCGTGAGCTTCTCGTTGACGCCCCAATCCGGATTCTTGATTCTCGTAAGCGCCATAAGCTATGCCTCAGTCAAAGCTTGATTGTCGAGGTTCCGTTCCTCATCGAGGTAGAATCCCGCTCCGTGGGCACCATCGAGGAACCAGTCGAACGTTACCCAAGCGGGCTTCAAGTCATCGAGGAACAACGCGATCTGTGCGACGGCATCGTAGAATGTTGCATCATCGACACCGGCCGGTTGCACCGCCTTGATCGCCACGTGTGCGATGGTCGAGTACCAATCGCCATCAGCCAGGGTGACACCCCCAGGGACGGTGGCTCCTCCAGGGACGCGGCCTATCGCCTGCGATGAAGGCGTATGAACGAGGCCGGCGTAGATGTTTCCGAGCACGACGGTCAGGAGGTCGTTCACCACCTGCTGCGTTGGAGGTGCACCGTAAGCCTCCATCTTCGCCCGGACCTTCGCCCGTCGCGCCACATCGGTCTCATTGGGAAGAGGGCGAATGCCGAGGATCTTTTCCCACCGCGGAAGAAAGTCCGTCATCCGGAGCGGGTCCCACTGATTCGTCATCCTCCGGTTCAGGTGCCAGAGGTAGGAGAGCGCACGAGCTTCGGCGTTCCGCTCGGCCCAGACGAAGGAATCGACCTCCTTGGTGAGGGCGGACCCATCCGCTTCGAGAAGGGAGTTGAGGAGATGCTCCTCGATGTGCCCTTCTTCGGCGCCGAACTTGTCGGGGGACGGGTTGAAGTTCCCCATCTACTTCACCAGACGATCATGGTGATGACGGTCGAGGCATCCGGATCGGTCGCGGTGTTGTTCTGCGTGATCCGGATGCGCATCGAGTTGGCTGAGACGCGAACGACCGATGCGAAGAAGAGGCTCTCCCCCACGTTCCCGACCCCGAACCGGAGGTTCAGGCTTCGGGTGACACCGCGAGCATCCGCCACGGTCGTCGGCCAGGCCGCGAGGTAGTTGCCCGCTCCCGTCCTTGAGATGGTCGGCTTGTACTCCAGCGCGTTACCCCAGACCGCGTCATGGTCGGTGACCGTGGCCGTAGACCCATTTGTGGTGAACGAGACGAAGGCTCGCTCGATCATGCGGGTCATGGCCGCCGTGTCCGCTCGGGCTTCGTTCGACGCCTCGGCCGAGAGATCCGTCGTGGGATCCTCCACCGGCGAGTAGTCGACCAACTCTCCCCCGAGCGCAGCGAAGTCGTTCTTGTCTGGCAAGCTCATGGCGATGCTCAGACCGGGTAGAACCCGATCTGCCGTGGAACGAAGATGTAGGGACCGTCCGTGATGGCGGCCGGCAGAGGTGGCGTTACCGAGCTCTGATAGAGGTACTGAGCATCGAAGACTTCATCCCCTGCGTCCGAGAGGTTCCTCAGGAACGACTTCTTCAACTCGGCCGGCCAGCTCGAACTAGCCAGAGGGCGGCGGTAAGCACAGGGGAGCAGACTCGCGTTGTTGGTTTTCTCGTACGGCCCGAGCTTGCCGAACCCATCGAGCACAGCCGCCACGTACGCCGGCATGTTCTCCGCGGCCGGGAAAATGTAGTCTCCAACCGCCACGGAGACGCCGTTGGTCGAGACGAAGGGCGTCTCGATCGTGATGTCGTAGTTCGGGGCAGCCATGAAGGACGTCACCTTCGCGGTCCGCAGCGTCCAATCATCGCGGCTCAGCCAGCATACCTGGGACCCGACGATGGGCGGGATATCCGAGGCAACAACGAACCTCGTCGTGTTCGTCACCGCCAGGACAGCCGAGTAGCCAGGCGATGCTCGTACGGGGAACGGGTTCGCGTCGGTCCATCCCCCGCCCGGCCCCGCTGGGCTTGCCTTCGGGGAGGCTGGCAGGGCGAGGCCCATCGAGAGGTCGACCTCCTGGTTCTGCACCGTGGTGACGACCACCTCCACGAACTCGGGGAACGCGGCGAGCACGGCCGGGACGATCGTTCCGGAGAGCACCAGGGCGTCGACGTCCCGGTGCTTGTTCGTGCTCGTCGGCGCTCTGACGACGGCAACGTGGACCGTGCTCGGACCGTTGCACGCGGAGTAGGCGAACGCCTTCTGAACGGCCGTCGATGCCTGCTCGGCCGCCAAGGTGATGCTCGGCCAGTTCGTGCCGTTGGGAGGCGACTGGAGCCGCTCCAGGAGCCGCGCCCGAAGGCCCTCGTAGTCTTCGGCGTCGACGCCGCCGGTGAGCCCTCCCGTCCCGACGACCGCGATCGGCTGGACGAACGGCGGGGGCGCCGTCCACCGGAGGACCGTGCCGGCCGGCAGGTTCGTCGACGCCCCGGTGTCCACGCTCGCGATCGGGATCTCGTCGCCGTCGGAGTACGAGCCACCGACCTCGACCTTGTAGGTCAGGCCAGCCGGGTCCAGAAACTGCGCCCCCGTGGGGATGGCGATCGGTGTGCTGACCGTCGCGTCGAGAACCACAGGGCCGGAGGATGGGCCGGCAGGACGCAGGGCCAGCTTGTACAGGCGGGCGACCCGAACGAGATCATCGCCCTGTGCCGTGTCCGCCATCTGAGCGTTCGCCGCGAGCGGGACGTTGCTCGAGGCGACGTAGATCTGCTGGGCCAATGCCGTAGCCCGCAGGAAGATCTCCGTCCCCTCGGAGACGTTGGGGTTTGCAATCCCCCTCTTGATGAGGGAGTTGCGGTAGGTCCTCAGGAAGTCGTCCCGGATGTCTTCCAGCGACTTGATCCTCAGGGATTCGACCGTCGTTGCCATCAGACGAACGTCGTCTCGACCTTGCCCGTCGAGAGCGCCTTCCACTTCACAGCGACCTGAACACCTGACTGAGCGACCCTTGTCATGGTCACATCAAGGATGCTGATGAGGTTCCGTCCCGTCATGGACTTGAGGGCGGCTTCGACGGCGTTCCGGGTCCGGGTCGCGGCATTGTCCGTGATGACCCCCGTCGGAAGCTCGATGCCCATCGTCTGCACCGCTGAAGAACCAACGGCCGTCCGAACGGCGAGGTAGACCATCTGATTCAGCGAATCCCACCCGATCTTGTTTCCTGCATCGTCGAGCACGAAATCGCCCGAACGGGTATCTATCAGCGCGCAGTCGCCATAGGTACCGTCCGGCCTTCTCAGAAGCTTGGCCGTGGAAGAGTTCACCTGCGCAGGCGAACCGAACCCATACCTGGAGGATCCCAAGGCGCAGGCACCAATACCCAAGTTGCTGCTCATAGAGGACACACGGGTTGTGGGGGCGTGATCGTGGGCAGCAGAGGAAGGCTGACGCTCGGCAGTACGATCGGCGGCATCGAGAAGCTAAGCGAAGGCAAGGTGACCCCGATGTCGAAGCTCAAGCTCAACGAAAGGGTCGGCAACGGAGGCAGGCTGATGCTCGGTAATGTGATCGGCGGAACCGAAAAGTTGAGCAAAGGCAAAGTGACCCCGACGTCGAAGCTCAGTGACAGGCTGACCGTCGGGAGCGGCGGAACGCTTGGGATCGCTACGGCGATCGGTGGAAACGAGAACGTTGGGAAGTCACAGACGCCCAGGCATTACCTCGCCGACTTCACCGATGTGCTGATGGCAGTAGCGGCCAAGACCGGAGGAATGGCCGTAACCGACCCGGGAGCGAGGCCGTTCACGGCAGCGATGAGCTGCCCGAGCAGCGTCGTCAGGCTGGAGATGTACGCCTGAAGACCCGGACCGAGGACCACGCCATCGGAAGCAGAAGCCCCAAGGGAGATGGCTCCGGCATTCAAGGCCATGGCCGCACCGATGATGGCCACGTTCCCGGACGCGCCCACCTGGACATCAGCTGCGGAGGCCAGCTTGATGCCGTTCGCGTCGATTGTGACGGCCCCTCGCGCCCCCGCGGTAATGACGACCTTCCCCTCGCTCGAGAGCTGGAGCAGGATGGGCTCTCCGGACGCTTCGTTCCCCTGCTGTGTCAGGGCAGTGATCGTCGACGTGGTGCCGTCATCCTTAAGCAAGATCCGGCCGGTCCCCGTGTTGCTCGGACCACCAGCGTATACGCAGGCTTCCCCCTCTTTGAGGCTGCCATAGATCTTGGTACCGCGGGTGTCCCGAGAGGCGATGCAGAGATCGTTGCATCCCTGGTTCAGCGTGATCCCTTGGCACGCACGCTTCCCCGGCTCGGCCTTCGCAGGACGAGAGGCGAATCCTACGTGCTGCCACCACTCTGCATTGTCCGAGAGGACCTCCGAGTTCACCGCGTCGCCCGTCTGTGCGAGGATGACCCCTCGGCTATCGATGGTCGTCCCGAGAACATCGGCACCGTTCTCGAAGATGTCGGACAGAAGATCTACGGGCATATCAATTGATCTGGAAGGTCTTGGGCCGAATGAGCTTGATCGTGGTGGTAGTCCCGCCCGCACGCGACTTCTTGAACGTCTTCTCAACGCACCACATCGGCTCCATCACATCCTGGACCTCATCGAACACGTCGACCATCGTGTTCACCGCCCAAGGGAAGTTCCTGTAGGTGTGGCCAGCCACCTCGTACGTCGCGACCAGGGACTTCTGTTGCAGCTCGGCCATCTTCCTTTTGACGAACGACTCCAGCTGCTCCATGTCATAGCTCTCGTCATCCTTGATAAACATCGGGGCGGGACGATGTTTCCCGAGAAATTCAAGACCGATCACCTCTGCACGCGGAGGAATCACCTTGGCACCCTTGTATCGCGCCTTGATATCCTGCACGAGATCGATCGGCTTGAGGTTAAGGTCTGCGTCGTAGTCGTAGGCTACAAGCTCGTTGACCATGATGACCTTGTTCCTCGTCTTGTCCGCAGTCTGTCCACCCCCCGTGGCGAAGCCGACGATGAGACTTGGCTGGCCGATGACATCGCGCACGACGGAACCTGTGAGGACGTTGTTCTCGTCGGTTAACCCATTGCGATGTGTGATCCCGTGGATCGTGCTCGACGTGTCGAACGTCGGCACGTCCACGACAACGCCGCTACCATCTGCCGCTGCCCAGATCATCAACCCGAACCGGCGTAGGATCCGGTCAAGGAAGGCGAAGACACCTTCACCCATCTTCGGCTTGATCTGCTTGACGGTGATCCGTCTGAGGTCACGACGGCGCGCATCAATCACGACCGTACTGTCCTTCGTGTCGTACTGAAGCTCGATGGTTCCGTCCGCCCTGGCTACCCGCTTCGGGATCTTCACCTTGACCCTCTGACGCGTCCCGGAAGCGCCCTTAGGCAACCCTGTGATGACCGACACGTTGAGGTCGTCGGTAGTGTACACGGTATCGATCCCGAAGGGTGCGAGGACACCGAGGATGCAATCGAGGATCGTGGAGCCCGATGTGAACTTGTAGGCCGGGTCGATGCAGGCATCAACGACGGGACCGAGGATGTCGCGGCCCTCGACCGTGTAGAGGGTCCCGCCATTCGGCGTTACCTCCGACGTGATCTTCTCGATGTACCCCGTGCATTGAACGCGATCGTTGAGAGCGATCTCCACCCGTGCTCCGGTCTGCATCCCTGTGAGGAGCTCCTTCCCTGGGCCTGACGCGCCCGTGGGCTCGGGATCATCGAAGCTACTGTAGCTCCCCCCGGCTACCGATGGCGGCAGGGTAAATGACCACGCTGCTGTTGGGATCTGAAAGTTCTGGGTGAACCTGTAGCTCGTCCAATTCTTGATCTCGATCCCCTCGTCCGGCAGCCGTAGGACGATCTGGTCGAGCGCGCTCTGCCCGTCACGCAGTGGCATGGTTCACTTGATGTAGTAGCGAATCGCCGTGTGTCCGGAGACAACGGGCGACCCCGCCAGCAGAGGGTTGAGGCTCAGGATCTCGGGTACGGAGTTCCTGAACCGAAGAGCCACCGAGGCGACCGTCGTCGACTTCGGGACGACGTAGAAGCCCTTGTCCGTGCTCTTCGTTGCCAGCGACTGCTGCATCGAGTGCATGGCCGAGATGAAACGGTTCGACGTGTCCCGGAATCCCGCGTTCACCCGTCCGTAGGTATCCTCTAGCTTGCGCACCTGGGAGACGACGCGATCGATCTTCGCGACCGCCCTCGACCTCGCTAGGTCGATCTGGTCCCCGACGGCTTGAAGGCTGCGGACGAATTCGGTGAAGGACCCGAAACCGTCCAGGTTCGGCTTCTGATCCGGGGGGAGGATCCCGACGACGTTGTCCAGGTCGACAGCCGAAGAAGCAGCAATAGCGAAGTCGGAGCTCAGGCCGGCGAATGCCTTGTCCTCTTCCGCCGTCTCCATCCATGTCACCTGAACAGTGGGTCCGCCGCGAAAGTCGGGGTCGAGAACAACCTCCCAATCGACCGTGGAGCACAGCCGCTCGCCGTAGTCCGGATGAACCAAGGTGCCCGGCTGCCGATCCTCAAGGGCAGCGGTGAACTCTCTGCACGTCTTGGGGTACAGCTCGCTCCATGTCTCGTTCGGCCCCCGCGCGATCGTGTTGATGAAGGGGATCTTGAAGCTGAAGATCGCGCTGTTCCGCCCGGTATTCTCTACGAGCCACCCATCCCGGTCCATCCGCTTGTGGGCAACGACCCCGTGCCCGCCCTTCGTCGTCACGAGGACGGTGGGCACAGAGATTCCGCGCCACGAAGCTCCGAGCAGCTGAGAAAGAACGTCAGCGGCCATCAGCGCTTCGTGAAGGGATCGCTACGGTTGATCGCGTTGATCTGCGCATGGAAGTCGTCGAGCGATTTGTTCAGCCGGTCCAGCTTATCGGCCGTCTTGTCGGCGTTGACGTCCACCTTCTCGAGGTTGAGCCGAAGCGGACCGCCTACTGTCCCGAGATCAGGAGGCTGAGGAGGAGGCTCGCTTGGACTGGGCTCCGGCTTCGGGAGAGCCAATCGTTCCCCCATCTTCCGCTGCTCATCCTTCGTGAGCCCGAGCGGGTTCAGAACATCGTCGGTCTTGCGAAGCTGCGACGCAGCAACGAACTCGATCTGGCCGCTCTCCGGGTTGATCTGGTACTTGCCGCGCCGGCCTGGCTCCACAGCGTCGTCGTCCGTCGAGGCAAAGGGCTTCAGGATGGTGCGAATGATATCCGCCACCCAGAGCATGGCATTGGCGAGGGTCAGAGCAGCGTCCGCGATGTCCGGAGCAGCCTTGGCGAAGTCGTCGATGAAGCCTTGAACCGTCGGCATGATCTCAAGGAGCTTCTCCTTGATCTGATTCATCGCGGTTTCCCACTTCTCACCACTGGTCTGGAGGACGGCATTCCGCTTCTTCTCCTCCTCCATCATCGTGGTGTTCGCGGTGACGAAGCCCTTGATGAACTGCTCGACTGCCTGAGCTGCCTCTTCGCGCGAGTCCTTCTCGTTCTTGCCTGACGCCCGGGATTTGTCGAACGCCGCGTCAAACGTCTCCTTGTAGGATCCGATGAAGTTCCTCGAGATTACGTTCTTGTACCCGATATCCTTGAGGGCTCCGACGTTACCGGACGTCTTCCGGTAGATGTCCGCGATCAGCTTGGCGGGGTCGACGATCTTCTCGACCCCGCTCTCGTCCTTCATGATCGAATCTGGCGCGAACCCCTTCGCAAACTGCAAGCTCTCGGAGGTGAACCGAGCGAGACCGGTCGCAGCGTACGCTTCAGACCCCATCTTGGGTTTGGTCGTCTGTAGCAACGCTCCGGCCATGGCAATCCGGGTCCCGTAGTCTCCAGCGAAGCTCTGCGTCGGTGCGGTAAATCGACCACCAAGACCAGCGAGCTTCCCGAAGGTGATGCTGCTCCCCTCCCTCTCACCTTGCCCGATGAGCGTGAGCATGAGGTCTTCCAGCTCACCCTGCTTCATGCCGGGTTTCCAAAGGGTACCGAGCATGTTGGTCATGACGGGAAGCTCGAAGCCACGTCCCTTCGCGATCGTGGCTACCGAATTCATGATGCCCAAGCTGAGCTTGGGATCTCCGGTGAGGTCCTGGAAGTCTCCGGCAGCCTTCAGGATGGCCATCGGATCCATGTTGCTTCGGATCGAGGTGGCCCTGACGCTGTTCTCGATCTCCTTTGCCATGAGCTTCCCGCCCGAGTTGTTGGCCATCTGGACGGCAGCCGTCTCCAGCTCGAGTGATGGCTTGATGACGTCACTGAGGACGAAGCTGGCGAACTGCTTCAGGGCAGCCGCTGCGAGATCGACAGCCTTGCTCAGCGATGCAATGGCAAGCCCGGCAACCCCAGCGGCTTTCGCCATGCTGGCGAGCCCCTCTCCCTTCATGAAGGAGTCGAGGACCGTGGATCCTGTATTCGTACCTGTGATCGCCGACCGGGCAGACGGACCCGAGCGGCCGAAGGCTCGGTCCAGATCATCGTGGTCTCGTCTCCTCCTCGAATCCCGCCTGGAAGTTCGGTGAGCTTCGAGCTCGACCTTGTAGAGGTCGATGCGCCTCTTGGACTCCCGGAGCGCAGCGGCGGTCGCCTCCTGCTCCATCTCGACCCACGCCTGCCGGATGCCGCGGATCGCCGAATGGACCTCGGCAACCCCTTCGGCCCGGAGGATGATCGAAACGGGAGTCGACATCTACTTCGCCGCCTGTTGCTTCTTCAGGAAACGGTCTCTGGCTGCGTACCAGGCGAGGAGCTGGCCATCCGTGAGCTGTACAACTGAGAGGCCATATACAGCATGAGCTGACTCCGTGCTGCCAATGACAAGGAATCTAAAGGGAACGAGCTGCCTCCTACGGCCAGCCGCTCGATCCAGGCGTCCATCTCCTCTTGGCTCATCTTGCTGACGATGGGTCCAAGCTCGCTTTGGACCCTTGTGTAGTTGAACATCAGGACGCCGATCTCATCGGTCGTGAGCTTCTGGGCGACCGCCTCGATACTCGGGAAGAACGGTCGCGAGATGTCCTCCTTGCGCTTGCACGAGCGGAAGAGCACCTCACACGAGCAGCGGTTCTCGAAGAGCGTCGAGTAGCCGGCCGACACCTCTCCGTTCTGAGGGAGCGCTCCCTGATCTTTGAGCATCTTGCGAACGAAGCGCTCCGTCGAAGCCGTGGCGGCCATCGACTCCTCTTGCGTGAGCACCACCATGGCGATCTCGCCGATGGGCTTTCCGTCGGAGGTCTTCCTCGGGAAGGGCACGAGGCGGTACGGCCGAGGAACCGATGTGATCTGAAGCCACAGCTCGGCCGCGGAGATCTCGGATTCGGGGGGAGGCATCTGGCTCATATCTGGTTGACCTCAAGAACGAAAAAAGCGGGAGCGACCGTGAAGAGGGCGTCCAGACCACGCCATCCCCAGCAGTCGCTCCCGCAGGGTAGTCACTCGGAGTAGACGACCCCGAGTGCATTAGGTTGTGATGTACGCGGCCGAGGGGGTCTGGTCCCCGGCTACGTCAATGAGTCAGTCCCACTCGGGGAACTGGCCGACGAACGTGAAGTCCAGCTTGCTGGCCGTGTCGACCGCGTGGCTGAAGTTGTCGTCCGTGATGAAGCCCTTCGAGGTGGCGGTTCGGCCGGCAGCAAAGATGGTCACCTCGACCACCTCGAGGTCCTTCATGAACTGCCCGGGGTCGAGCTCGAAGTCAGCCGAGGGGACTGCGTTGCTCACCGAGATCTCACACATGGGCGAGCCCGGCGAGAGACCAGCGAACCCCTTCGCAACCGTCTTGACCTGCTGTGCACCGGTGCTCCGCTTGATGGAGACAGAGGCTTCTTCTGCCAGAAGAGCGCTGTTCACGTAGACCTGCGCCTTCGTGTAAAGGTCGAGGTTAGCCATATCTCAAGTCCTGTTGCTGTAAGGAAGTGCTCAAATTGGAACGAAGCCGCCGAAAATCAGGCCACCTGGTTCACCTGAAGGGCGACCTGATCCAGGATGTCGATCGGCTGGAGCGGGATCTGCGCCGAGAGCCTGGTGGTGGGAGACGCTTCCCGGATGGCGAGCGTCCCGTTGATGATCTCGCCCACACGCTGGAGCAGGTCGTTCTCCGCGTAGTCTCGCGTGAGTCGGTTGATCAGCGCCTTCAGAACTCGGGGCGTGATCACCGTCGAACCGGGGACGGGCTCGTTTTTCTTCGGGTCGTCGGCAATCTGCTTGCCGCGAAGCGAAGCAGCCGCCTTGGCGATCAGGTCGTCCGTGTAGCGGTCGCAGATCGTGACCTTGTGCGCGTCCCGGATGCGGTAGTCGACGTTCGACCCGTTCAGGAACCGCGTCGTGATGCGCTTCACGACGTAGGTTGCCCCGCTCGTCCGGACGCCGATCGGCGTGAGGCCGGAGTTCAACGCGCTGAGGATCTGAGCCCTGGTCGGGGCGGCCCCAGAGAGGGGCGCCTTCACCTTCCAGTTCGTCTGTGTCTTCGCGTCGTCGCCGTACGAGCTGAAGTTCAGCCGGGGGACGAGCGGGGCCTCCTCCAGGGCGTAGACCGCGGCCATATTGGCGGCCAGCTCGCAGGGAGGCACGTCACTCTGGGCAAGCCATACCAACTCGGCGCGGGCCCCGTTGAGGGCCGTGCTGATGGTGATGGCGTTGCTCAGCGTGTCCACCGAGCCGGCGAAGACCCGCTGCCGGATCCCGGTGACTGCGAGCGCCTGGGTGTTCACCTGGCTGAGGAGGGCGGTGAGCTGCGTCGAATCCTCCGCGGCCGAGACGATGTAGTAGAACCTCTTGGCCAGGATCGTAGCCAGGGCCGTGGCGTTGCTGTCGCCCACCGCCCCGCTCGAGGTGAGCGTCGAGGCCGTCGGGCTGACCGTGGTACCGACCCCGCCCGGCCGGATCTGCGCGAAGTAGCGGACGAAGTTGGACCGCAGGCCGGCCTGCTTGGCCGTGATGGTGAGGACGCCGGATGAATTGTCCGCGGTCACCGGCCAGTGGGTCTTCGCGTTGATGGCGTTCTTCGCGGCGACCGCGATCGTGGTCACCGAGTCGCCGGTCGCGATCCCGAACTCGCAGAACTCATCGCCGACGTAGATCCGGCCCGTGGCAGCTCCGGTTGCCGAGTTCGTGAACGTGATCGTGCCGGTGGCGGCTCCCGGGCTCGACCCCTCCGGGATGGCGATGGCGTAGACGGGGGTCGTCGTGTTGACGGCCGTGAACCTGCGCCACATCCTGTGAAGCTCGGAGCCGGTTCCGAAGAGGGCGATCACGTCCGACTCGGTGCTCATCGACACCGGGGTGTCGGGCCCGTAGATCACCGTGTTCGCAGTTGCGGAGCCCGCAGAGGTCTTCCCGCCCAGGAGGAGCGCCGGGTAGACGCCGGTTCCGAGGGAGGCTTCCCCCTGCGCGAAGTTGATCTCGGCGAACTCGCCGGGGATTGGGTCGCTGGAGGACAGGCCGACGAGGCTGATCGAAGTCATGTTGGGGTTCCCGTAAGAAAGTTGAGAGTCAGCCGATCACTCGGGCTTCGAGCGCAGCTTCTTCGCTTCAGTCGAAGCCTTGAAGAGGACGCCGCAGATCCGGGCCGTCTCTTCGTCAGCCGGCACAAGGCTCCCGGCCTGAACCTCTTGGACGTACTCGGCGCGGAAGGGCACGGTGACGGGCTCCTCGGAGGGAACCCATCCGCCGTTCTTTCCGACGGTCGGATCGTGCTTGCGTCCGACGAACCGGAGGATGCCGGCCTCCATGGCCTCGAAGTCCGGGACCATCGCGGCCCCGACAAGCAGAACTCTAAGCTTCATGTAACGTCCTCTTGGAACTCGATGAGGTCCTCAGACCCCTCGGCGTCTGCAACGCTGATCGTCCCGCCGATCTCGGTGAGGTTCTCCACGCCGGGCGCGTCCATCCTCCGCTCGAAGACGGTCAGATCCATCTCGACGGTCGGGAAGAAGAGCTCCGTGTTCAAACTCTGAAGTGAGCCGTAGCGAGCCTCGGAGATTTGTATCTCCTCGATGCCGGCGAGGTTGAACACAAGGGCGCCGCTCTGGTACGTCGGGTCGTATCCCTGCTCCGTGCGATCGAGGATGACCTTGGCCACCGCTCGAAGGAACGGGTAGAGCTGGAGGTACTGAGCCGGGCCAAGCGGCGGCAGGACCCACTGGAGCTTCCAGGTCTCCTCCAGGTGATACCAGTTGCTCGTCTTCTCGCTGGGTCGCTCCGAGACGACGAAGAGAGCCAGGAACGGCGGCGTGAGCTGCGCCTGGGTCAGGAACGGCAGCGGGTCATACGGGATGGCCAGCGTCGAGATCCTGCCCGAGAGATCTGGGAGCTCCGCCCTGGTGACCTCCGCGTCGAACCTCGCTCCCAAGTGGGTCGTGAGCACTGCCTGGTAGTAGGCGAGCACCGTGTGGAGCGCGGGGTCCGCATCCTGGAGCAAGCTGTTCGTCGTCGCGCTCGTGAGGGGCGACGTGAACTGACCGATACGGAAGCCAGCGTAGCTCACCGGAGCACCTGCCGAAGCTCCTGCTCAAGGATGGCCGGGCCCTCCGCCTCGAGGAACTTCGCCGCCGGAGCCATGAACGGCCGGGCCTTCGCCGGGCCGACGCTCTTCGCGAACACTTCCTCTCCGTTGACGAAGAAGTGGAGGACCTTGTTCCTCATCTTGAAGCCGGGGCGCCCGTTCTCAACGAACCCGGCGTAGTGCTTGTCCGTCGAGATTTCTCGCTCGAACTGGCCAGTCCGTTTCGCCTGTATAGACTTGGCGAGTTCGCCCTTGGTGGCGAGCCCAGCGAAGCCAGCCCCTCTCTCGGCCGCTTTATCGAGTCCAGCCTCAACGGCCCGATCGAGCTCCCCGATGAGTGCTTCGAACGGGTCAGACATGCTGACCGGCCGTCTTCCTCACGATGAGGTAGTAGGAGAAGTTCGCCTTCGGGATTTCCTGCCCGAACTTCTTGAACCAAGCTCCGGCGGGGTATCCGGGGCCGGTGATCTTGAACATCACTTCGGTGTTGCCGCCGGAGATCACCGGATCGAACACCGTAGGGTCCGTGCCTGCTGGTAGCCCCTGCGCGTTCGTGTACGGAGGCGTCAGAGGACCGATCTTGAGATCCTGATCCTGGTAGAGCCCACCGGACGCGATGATGTCACGCTGCGTGAGCTGCTCGACCTTGACGCGCGCTCCGTTGACCAAGAGCGGGGTGTCGACGGGCCCCTTCGTCGACCCCTGGGCTCCTGGAAGGGTTCCAGGGGTCCACGTGTTGATCCTCACCACGACGTCGTACCGACGCAGATCCCACACCGTATGGAGCATCCCCCGGTACTCGTCGAGGATGGGGAGGTAGACGTCGCGAATGCTCACAGATCAGCCGAGCCCCGTGAGTGAGGAGCGACCGTTCCGCATCATCCATCTGTCGTCCTGATACCCGAATGTACCAAAGATGTCCGTGTTGATCGGGACGCCGAAGATGCTGGAGAGCTCCGCCACATAGGAGCGCCCGATGCTTCGCATCCCCTGCGTCTGCTGGTTATCCGGGTAGAGTTCCACATCACCCTTATCGAGCGCCTTCAGCCCGGCCCCAGCGAGGGCCGTACCTTGGATCTGAGTGCGGACGGCCTCGATCTGCGTGAGGAGACCCTGAACGATCGTGGTCGCATCAGGGTCTCCCCCCACCACCATGATCGCCGATTCGAGCCGAGGATTCTGAAAACGCCAAAGCGACGGGTATCCCAAGTAGTGGCGGATCTTCGTCGCTTCGATCGAGGTGAATGCCATGGCTCAGGGCGAGACGAGCAAGATTGCCTGTGCAGTGAACGCAGCAGTGAAATGCGAGTTCAACCGGACCTTCACCTGGTTCCCGAGGGTCGCCAGCGTGGCCGCGTTGGTCGCATCCGAAGCAGCAACCGTGTTCGTCGAGTCCGCCACCGGGTGGAAGGTCGTCGAAGCGCGGTGCAGGTTGTAGTCCGCCTTGAGCTCGTTCATCCTCGCGTTGCACGAGGCGAGATCTGTCGGGTCGGGGGTCGTCAGGACGTTCGTTGCGTCCGCTGCAAGGTGAGCCCCCTGCCCCGTGGTGGCACTGCACGCGGAAGCGATGTGGGCCGCGTAGGCGACAGAGCAGGCAGTCGTGAAGGCGACCTGGTCTGCCGTCGAGGAGCCAGCCGTGAGATCCTCCAGCGAGACGCCCGTGGTGGCGTCGGCATGGAAGATCGCACCAGCGCGGAGCTTGAGCAGATCGAGCCGGAGGGCGTTCTGGACCGCGATGGCCGTAAGCGCCCGGCCAAGGGCATCGTGACCGTCCGCGTGGCGTCGGTTACCTGTTCCCATCGCGACGAAGGAGGAAGCGATGGCGACGAGAATGGAGTGGGCCGAGCGGGTGGGTCGATGGGAGCGGAGCGGGCTGAGTGCCGAGAAGTTCGCGCGCCGCGAGGGCTACAAGCCCAAGCAGCTGTACTGGTGGCGCTGGAAGCTGCGGGCTGATGGGCCCGCGCAGCCGGCGCCGTCGTCGCTGGCGGAAACGCCGCGCTTCCTGCCGGTACACGTGGTGACCGACGCATCGCCGGTCGCGTCGGAGCCGATCGAGATCGCGCTGCCCAACGGGCGGGTGGTCCGCGTTCGGCCGGGCTTCGACCCGGCCACGCTCGAGCGCGTGCTGGCGCTCGCTGCCGAGGAGGTGCCGTGCTGACGCTGCCGCCGTCGGTGCGCGTGTACGTCGCGGCCGAGCCTACCGACCTGCGCAAGAGCTTTGATGGCCTGTCGGTACTGGTCGCTCAGTGCTTCGGAGCCGATCCGCTCTGCGGCCATCTGTTCGTGTTCAGGAATCGGCGAGGCGACCAGGTGCGAGTCTTATTCTGGGACCGCACTGGCTACGTGATTGTGGCGAAGAAACTCGCCCGCGGCCGATTCCACCTTGCCCGCGACCTGCCCAAGGGAGCGACCCACATTGAGGTCGAGGCGGCCGAGCTGTCGCTGATGCTCGAAGGCATCGACCTGTCGCAGGCCGTACGGCGCAAGCGCTGGAGGCCCGGCGTGAGAAATTTCGACGCGTCGAAGCAACGCTTGATGGATGCGCGCGGGATAGATATCCAACGCGCCACGTGAGCAGTCCCCCTCCGTCCCAAGCACAGCTCCCCGCCGATCTGGCCGATGTGCGACGCAAGCTCGAGCAGCTCGCGGCCGACGGGCAGGTCGCGGCGCTCATCGAGCTGGTACTCGGGCTTCTGGTCCAGCTGCGCGACAAGAACACCGCGCTGTCGGCGAGGCTCGCGAGCGCGCTGCGTGAGCTGTACGGCCGCAAGAGCCAGAAGGTCTCTACCGAGCAGCTGATGCTGCTGTTCGCCGAGCTCGGCGCCCAGACGCCGCAGGGGGGCGGTGACTGCGCGCCCTCGTCAGACCCTGGCGCGGAGGCTCCTGAGCAGCCGGGGCAGGGGCTGGTGCCGCAACCTCCTGAGCCGCCGAAGCCG
This sequence comes from Sorangium sp. So ce1014, assembly GCF_051521505.1. Lineage (NCBI taxonomy): Bacteria > Pseudomonadati > Myxococcota > Polyangiales > Polyangiaceae > Sorangium > Sorangium sp. So ce1014. Next base: position 2,783,108 of record NZ_CP150356.1, on the reverse strand, counting down.
CCGCGAGGACGGCGTGGGCGCGCGCCGCTTCCCGCACACCTGCCGCGCGAGACGCGCGTTGTGCCCGTCGCCGAAGCCGAGCGGAAGTGCCCGCAGTGCGGCGCGGACAAAAAGTGCATCGGTCACCGTACGAGCGAAGTTCTCGAGTTCGTCCCTGCACAGTTCCGGGTCATCGAGGAGCAGAGGGAGAAGCTCGCCTGTCCGCGCTGTCCCGAGCAGGGGGTGACGACGGCGGACAGCGAGAAGGTGATGGATCGGGGTCGCCCGGGGCCGGGGCTGCTCGCGAGCATCATCGTCGAGAAGTTCGAGGACGCGATGCCGCTGTATCGGCAAGCGCAGCAGTATGCCCGCTTCGGCGTGTCGCTGTCGCCGTCGACGCTGGGTGAGTGGTCGGCGTTCGCACTCGATGTGCTCGCCTCGGTGGCCAAGAGGATCCAGGAGCGCGTGCTGGGCGCATGCTACCTGCGCGCCGATGACACCGGGATGCGCGTGCTGGATCAGGATCATCCAGCGGGGGTGAAGCGAGGGCACATCTGGGCCTTTGTCGGGGCTGGGCTCGTCGCCTTCCTGTACGCACCGGACTGGAGGGCGAAGCATCCGGCTGCCCAGCTGCAGGGCTTCACCGGCTACCTGCAGGGCGATGGTTATGCAGGGTACGGCGCGATGTTGCGCGGAGACGACGGTGGCGAGGTGATCGTGCCCGAGGAGCGCCGGCTCGGCTGTGGAATGCACATCCGCGCGAAGTTCGAGAAGGCGGCGAAGGGCGGCGACGAGCGAGCCGCTGTGGCGCTTGCGTACTTCAAGGCCATCTACCGCATCGAAGCTGCCTGCAAAGCTGAGGCGCTGTCCGCGGAGGCACGCCTGACGCGCCGGCAGGCGCTGTCGCTCCCCGTGCTCGAGGAGCTCTATAAGTGGATTCACGATCTGCACCTGCGGCTCGTGCCAAGTACGCCGCTATACGTCGCGACGCTGTACGCCATCAACCAGGAGGCAGCGTGGCGGCGCTGCTTCACGGATGGGCGCTTCGAGATCGACAACGGTGAAGTCGAACGGCGAATAAGATGTGTGGCGCTCGGAAGGAAGAACTACTTATTCGCGGGCTCGGACAAGGGAGCTGAACGCCTCGCCGTCGGCTACACCGTATTTGGCTCGTGCCGGATGCACGGAGTCAACCCGCTCGCCTGGGCGACGGAGGTGATCGGCAAGCTGCAGGCGGGCTGGCCGCGCGAACGGCTGGACGAGCTGCTGCCCGACGCGTGGGCGCGAGCGTCGCTCGCGGCTCCGGCCGCTGACGACACCGACACGTCCTGAACGACGCGAACCTCAATCTTTGCCGCTGGGGGTCCGGGGGGAGAGCACCTCGCCGGCCCTCTCGTGTCCGCCCGCGTCTGCCCGGACCAACGGTAGGCGCCGCCCCGCGCCCAGCATCGTCGACCCCGGTGAGAGCCGCAAGGGGCCGCGCCCATGGCGATGGCTGGGCGCTTACCGATGGCCTGCTCCGCCTCGAGCCTCGTGAGCCGCCGAATAGAGGTTGCCATATCGTGACCTCAGTTCGCTCAGGCGATGTTGCTGCGCTTGCCGAACGCGTTGGGGCGCTCTACGACGAGCTGGGGGTAGACCTTCAGGTATGCCTTCTGGGAGTCCCCCGTCTTCGCAAGAACTTCGAGCATCGTTCCGAGGGGGATGGTGTCGAAGCCATCGGAGAGTCCACCAATCATGGTGTCACCACCACCGAACGGGATGACCGAGTTGGCCGCGTCCAGGTACTCAATCCGCATGTAGCGGCTGTTGCAGTAGTAAATCGAGTTGGCCGGAGTGAACGAGTCTTCGATGAAGGTGCATCCATCGAACTTGAGGGCACCAACGCCGCCGTCGAGCGTAACGAGACCAGACGCCGTGTTCACCACGTCGACGTTCGTCTGAAATACGTATTGCTTCTGAGGATCGAAGAGGGCCGAGAGCTTATTGAGGGTCAGGCTCGACACCATGGCGAAGTCGGGCTTGTAGCCGCTAGCCGTCTTGATCGCCGACAGATCGCTACGAACGAGATCGAACGTAAGCGCCGTGGCAGAGACTGGAGCGAAGACGTTCGGGATCCAGAACGAGTTGGCGCCAACGGTGCGGTCGATGGTCGCGTACGTGTTGTTGGTCGTTCCGATCGCAGCATCGAGGCCGACCAGATCGTTGCCCCCCGCTCCCACATAGAGGTCGGTGTTGAGCAGCTTTGCCAGCTTCTCGGCACCGTTCTCCATCTGTCGCTTCCACAGCTGGACGTTGCCAGCAGGGGTACGAGACGAGGCAGCAGCAGCCATCGCGTCGCCGTTGACGTGGAAGGGGGCCCAGTAGCGGGCATGAGGGATGGTTGCGCTGGTCTGCGAGTCAGAGCCGAAGTTGGCCGGGTCTGCACCGGACGCAAACGACTCCGCGACTGCTCCGTCGCCCTCAGCGACCCATGCCGCGTTCTTGCCTTCCATTGGACGGAACGTCGGAGCGAGAAGCTTGAGGAAGACAGAAGTACGATTGATCTGCCGAACGATATCGCCAGCGTAGTTTTGCGCGATGACGATCAGGGCTTGGGTAAGCGGGACATCAGCCATTGTAAGGTCCTTGAAGAAAGAACGTTGTCAGAACGGGGTTCAGGCGAGGCCCAAGTCCCGAAGAGTCTTTGCAAGTGGATCTTCGCGTTCGCCGCGCTGAGACGCCGAAACGGGTCGAGCCGGAACCACTGGGGCCTTCCTCGCCACCCCCGGAGAGGGAGCCGGTCGAAACAGTGCGGACTCCGTGCTCTGGAGGTACTCGGCTACGCCCTGCCGGAGGTCGTAGTCCGTGTCTCCATGCTTGAATGAGACATGGCCGTGATTGTCGACCGTAACCCGCTTCTCGGCGTGGAAGAGAAGCTTTGCAACAACGTCGACAGCCTCAGGACGAACCTTGCCGGTCAGCTCAGAACGGAGTTCGCCGTACGCCTTCTCCTCGCGAGCTGCCTGGCGCTCTCGGGCCCGGGAGTCCTCGGACTTCCTGAGCTGAGCTCGGAGCTCCTCAAGTTGCCGGGTCACCTCGGGGTCTCCGCTGGGCTGTGCTGCCTTGGGCTCGGGCTTCGGCTGAAGCTGCTCCCTCAGCGACACAATGTGAGGTCCGAGAGCTTCTTCGAGAAACTTTGGCAGGGTTCGCTTGAGCTGCGATCCCACCGCAGCATTCACGTGGTTCAGGAGCCTCTGGTCGTCGATGGCGGATACATCTCCGCCCTTCGGATCGGTCGTGACCTGTCCGTCGGTCTGCACGTCAGCCATGTGAGTTCCTCCGCCCTGTTCCCCGGCCGTAGGGGAACAGTGGATGTCAGTTCAGATCGGAGCCTGAACCGTGGGGTTGCGAGGATTGCGCGTCCTCGCTCGCGTCGCCCGAGGAATCCTCGGTCGTTTCCGTGGTGGAGCGAGAAGCCGAGTTCTCGATCTCCTCACGGATAAGGTCCTTCACCTCTTGCGAGGCGTTCGGCAGCAGGAGGTCCGCCGCCTTCATCCCGAGCTCTCGGTAGAGCGTGGGGCTCGGAATGCCGAGGGTCTTGGCCGTCTGAATGTTCGCGAGCGTGACCGTCACGGCGTCGAGGTTGAATTTGTCCATGCCCTCGATGCTGAACGTCACATCGAAGTCCCCTCGGCCATCGGAGATGAGCTCGAAGGTCTCCTCGATCGCCTCCTTGACCTCGGTGGCGTACGCATGGAGGCAGATCTCGGTCGCCGCCATGTCCGCCTGCTTGCTCTCACCGGAGCGGGTCATGGCCGCCGCCGAGTTGTTCACGGACGCGGCCATCTGCTGGGCGATCCTGTAGATCTCGTCCTTCTGCGCAGCGATCTCGTTTTGGAGGATGTCGAAGGACGCAGTTGAGGGGGAGACCCACTCGAACGACTCTCCGACGTCGATCATCTGCAAGTACCCGGCGCCGGTGACCGGAGGAGACTCCTTGTCCTTCGCCTTGAACACGGCCATCGGGTAGCAGGTGCGTTTGATCGCCCACCCCATGGCCGCGCTGAGCCTGAAGTGCTCGATCTGAGCATCGGCCGCCCGGTTCATCAGCCAGAGGCCCTCGGGCAGCCTCATGCAGACGACGGGCACCCGGGTGAACCTGTGGGGGACGGCGCCCAGGCTGGGGATCTCGTCCTCCGGGCTCAGCTTGCGCTTCTTGGGGTCGTACTTGACCTGGAAGGTCTCGACGGTCTCGCGATCGAAGATCCGCCAGGTCTCGGTGACGACGGCCCGCTCCGTTCGGGGATCGTCCCGACGCATCTCGCGCTTGTGGGTGATGACCCACAGGAGCCCGTCGTCGTCGCACTCCCAGTCGAGTACGTCCTCGGGCTCGAGCGGGCAGAGCCGAACCCGGCCGAGCCCCCGGGCCTCCCAGTCCACCCGGGACTCCGCGGGGAGCCCGCCGTCGTCGGGCAGCTCGGCCAGCCACCACGAGCAGCCCTTCACGAGCGCCGTGACGAGCCTGGACCTCATGAAGCTCGTGAGGTCGGTCCCGACCTGGTCGACGTCCTCCCGCAGCTCCGCGTAGAACGGGTCGGGGGCTTGGGTCTCGCCGTCTCGGGTCGCCCTCACCAGGAAGGGCGAGGAGAAGAGCTGCGCGGCGAAGAAGTCGATGATCGGGCCGACGTAGCTGCGGTACGCCGCCTCTCGCTTCCGGAGCGCGTAAGCCTCAGCGGGCTCCAGCGGGTTCTGGAAGAGGAACGCCCCGATGGCCTTCCGGAAGGCCGAGCCGCCCCTGTAGAGGGCGTCATACCTGCGGAACACCTCCGGGTCGCAGCAGGGGTGCCGCTTGGAGATCGTGGAGAGCCGCACACGTCATTTCGTGTAGGACCGTGCGCGAAATCGCACGACCGGGCTGGGAATCACCAGAAGCCGGGGATCTCGAGCTTACCCCTCGCCACCTGGATCGCGGGAAACAGCTCTGTCACGGCGTGCACGTAGGCATCCATGCGGTCTGGGGAGCGCTTGTCCCGCGGCGTCCAAGTGCAGCACTGCATCTCGAATTCCTTGAAGGTCCCGACGAACTTGATCTTCCCGCCCTGGGTAAGAGCCGAAACGGGCAGGGCGCGCTCGCTCTTGGTTCCTTTTGCTGGAACGGGCTTGAATTTGGCGTTCAGCTTCATCTGCCGGAACATCGTGGGGATCAATTCTCCGCCATAATTTGATTCGTACAGGATCTCGTTCGCCCCGTGCTCCTGATAGACCCTATACATCTCCTTCGCCCACTCCTCAGGCGAAGCTCGGAGGCTAAAGTCTCCTAGCATGTACGCCGTCTGCCCATCCTCGGAGAGTCCCATGAGGATGATCCCACATTCCGCTGCGGTCTCCTTGCCGGATCCTGACGTATCGACGGCGACGATCTTGCGCTTGAATTTGAGGGGTCTCGATGACCGATTGCCGTCGAACCATTTCTGGCGGAAGAGCGCCCCGGGCTCGTTACCCAAGAGCTGACCATGCAGCTCCTGGCCAGCCATGTCACTATCGCCGTAGATGAACTCGATCGCCTCGATCGTTCCAGGGGGCAGGTTCTTGATGTTGTCCCTCGATGATCCCTGCGTAAGGACAGTCCTTGGATCGTCCAGAAGGTCGTGAAGGACCTTCTTGTTGCGCGGCGTCGTCGTGAAGATCGCCTGCGGGTTGCCGCCCTTTGGGGTCGTCCCCGACAGCGCCGGGTTCATCAGCAACCAGCAATCGTCGATGCTGTAGAACGAGGCGAACTCATCGACCCATCCCGTGTCCCACTCGAAGCCGCGGAAGCCGTCGGGCTTCTCGCTCGTGCGGACATCGGCCACAGGAGCGTCATCCGTGTAGGGCCAGAAGCGAAGCTCAAGGTTCGATTGGATGTACCTCGGTCGGCGTTCGGGCGGGAACACAGCCTGTAGACCGCCGACCTGGATCTTACGGACGTCCTGATAGTTCGCGCCCGCCAAGAGAATTCGGCGAGCGTTGCCCGTTTCGACTCGATGGCGGATCCACTCGGCCGCAGTCTTCGACTTGCCCCATCGGCGACCTGCTAACACCACCCAGTAGCGCCATTCATGGCAGGCAGGGATGGTCACGTCCACCGAATGCGGTGGGAGCTGACGCGGGCGGGCCCAGAAGTCCCAGCAATGCGGAAGCGCTGCGAGCTCCTCTGGGCTCAAGGACGCAAGGAAGCGTTGCCGCTCAAGAGCGGGCAACGAGGCGAGCTGGGACGCCCGGGACTCGCCCTCCGGGTTCCACAGCCGCGCCCTCATGCCACCTTCTTGGCCTCCGTCTGGAGGCGGAAGATGGTGTTCTCGAGCACCTCTGTCTTCTTCTTGAGGTTTTTGACCTCGGAGACGAGGGCCTCGATCCTGGAGCGCATCGAGTCGGCGTCCCGCTCCTCATGCGTGAAGAGCTCGGGGATGAGCCGGCGGAGATCCTCTTCGGTCGTGTAGTAGAACTTCCCAAGCCGGAAGAACTGGAACTCCGTTTGCCGTTCCGCGGCGTACACCCTGAGCCGCCGCTGGACGAAGCGGTGCTCGAGGTGATCCATGTTGAGGATCTGCGCTACCTGGTCGACGCTGAGGAGGCGGTTCATACGCTGACCGCCTCCTGCTCCCGAGCTCGTAGCTGATTGGCCCGGCGGCCGTACGCAGCGAGGGCGCCTTGGTAGAGGGAGGATGCCTCCTGCTGGAGCTGCCGGACGATGGGGTCCTTGCGCACGATCGCCGAAGCGACCCATGCCGGGCTGAAGCGCTTGATCCCCTGCGCCGTCCGCGTCAGGTGGAGGACGCCGGCCAGGCCGCCGAAGACCTCCCGGACCTCGGGCGGGTACCGCCGGGGCTCGTAGTACGCCTCCAGGACGGCCTTGGCCCGCGGCGGGAGGGCGCAGTAGATGACCATCACACGGCGGTTCTTCGAGGCCGCAGCCATGCGGCCGAGGGCCCTACGGGTGTCGAGGGCGTCGATCAGGGTGTCCTCGTTGAAGAGGTCCTCTTGTATGCCGTTGACGAGCTCGCCGTCCTCGATGCGGGTTCGCTTCGTGCCGTACTTGGAGGCCAGGATCAGGGAGTTGAAGTTCGATTTGAAGCCCATCTGGGACTCACAGTCCCAGAAGAGCCATTCGAGATCGTCGTGGTGTGTCGAGCGCTTCTTCACGGTGGGAGCCTCGCCGTGGTCTGGGGGGACGAAGCTGTGATTCGATCTACATTTGATGGTTGAGGATCAGCCCGGCGGGATCCACACGGGAGGCCACCAACTCTCGTCGATCTCCACCGGCACGTGATCGCCCAGTGCCGGCTCGAGCTCAGGAGCATAAGGGACGGCCCAGAGGTCCTGGGAATGGTGCTTGATCGGCTCAGCCCACGTCTGCGTGAGGACAACGATCTGACCGTTAACGACACCGGTAGCCGGGTACCCGAGGAGGGCATCGACCTGCGCAATGAAACTGATCGCCTCGGATTCATCATCAAAAACTACGAACACGGACACCTCCTAACGCGCCAAAAGGTAGGATACGAGCTGCGCCGTCTCCGCCGGCAAAAGGACGCGATTGAACACGACGAACTCCCCCAGGTGGCCGCCGAACCGCGTCGCGCCGCCGCTTGACCCACCGAGTACAAGCGCCCCGGGCGACGTGACGGGGCCCGTTGCCGTTGCAGCCGTACTAGGGGCTAGCGTCTGGCCGTCGATCTCGACGGTCGCGTTCGTAATGTCATTCAAGGCGACGCCGGGGACGGTAGTGACACATGCGTGGAGCTGACCGTCGGACTGCTTCGAGGAGCCTGTGAAGTACCGATAGTTCGAGGAACCTGCCATGAGTAGCGGGCGCGTCCCGTCGAAGCAGAGGCCGAGGAGCGGGTAGGTCGTCGTCTGCGTGTCGAAGAGGCGGTTCTGCGTAACCTTCGTTGCCGAGAACGCGAACCCGTACGTGCGGGTCGTGAGCGTCGACGGTGACGACGCGGTCATGAACGTCAGGCTCCCGTCGAAGAGGAGGCTTGGCTTACCGCCGAGTCCGGTCGCGGTCCACGTCGGCTGGGCTGACCCCGACGCCTGGACCGCGTCCCCGCCGCCGACGCCGAAGCTCCTCCAGAGGGCGACCTTCTCATCAGACAGGGTGACGCCGCGATCGGCTCGGAACCAGTGGACGAGGCCGGGGAGGAGCGCAGGAGTGAACCCCTCGCTCCGGTACCCCTCCAGGGGATCCGCAATCGATCGTGCGATGGATCTGCGGATCATAGGTCAGTACGCCGCCGTCAGAGCGATGGCGATCGTCCCTGGGGTTGCCGTCACGCCGTGTTCCGCGGCGATCATCCGGATCGTGGTCCAGCCGCCGCGTACGAGGACCATCAGCTCGCGGCTGACCGGGTTGGCGTCCTGGGGTACGGCTCCGAGGATCACCTGTGCGTACGCGCTCTGGAGGCCGAACGGCTGTGACGCTACGACCACGGGGTCGATGACGCTGATGTCGCCCTCCTCCGTGCCGTTCCCCACGAGGATCCGGAACTTCGGCTGCCCGTTCGCAACTCCCCTCGCGTATGTCGTGATAAAGCTGACGGCGGAGACCCCGTCGGGGATCGCGTACGCCGCCTGGTTGGTCCAGGCGCCGGCCGCAGGAAGGGCCGCCGAGGCCAGATGAACGACCCTCGCGATCCGAGCAGGCTTGGGAGATGCGCTCGGCTGCTGGACCGTGACTCGAAGGGACCGGTCCGCCGCGACGGCAGGCATCACCTGCTGCTTCCCCTGGCTGTCGACCAGGTTGCTCGTTCCTGTCGGGTAGTACATCGCACTCATAGGCCAAGGACCTCAATGAACCGCGGGGGCGGCGTTCTCTGAAGGAAGCGAAGGGGACTCGGCGTCGGTCTGGGACGCCGAATCGTTAAGCTTGTCGAGTTTGTCGAGGATCGAAGCCGTCAGGGCCGAGGCGTCTGGCCCCTTGGGGGTCGCAGGCTGCTCGACCTTCTCGATCGAATCGATGTCGAGGATCAGCGCCTTGGCCTGCTTCAGGGCCTCAAGGCGACTGAATTCCGGCCCTGCGTTGACCAGTCCCACGGTGAGTTCGAGCAGGGTTTCGAGGCGTTCCTTGGCCGATTTGCCGGAGAGATCGATCTGCTTGGTGGTGAGGGGGGCGCGCCTCGTCCGCTGGACGGGGACGTCATCTTCCTCGCCCGGATAGCTGCTGATCGGGACGACGGGGGCACCCGGCATGCAATGCTTCTTGTGGTTCCACACCAGCATGTGGTCGGAAATGCCGAACTTCCGAGCAGTACGCCGGAGGGAGAGCTCGTTCGTGCGGAGGATCCGCTCGATCTCCGCGCGAGCCTCATGTCTGCAAACTGCACAAGCCATCGTACGTCTGGAAGTATGACGTACGGAATCGAACAAACAAGCAATTACAGCTTGCCTGCGTCAAGATTTCACGCCAACGAGGGAGATGGAAGAAGAAAGGCCCCTCCCGAACCCATTCCGAGAGGGGGCTGGACCGCGAGTCTCGATCGCCGATTACGCTCTGGGACGGGGATACACCGGGGTCACTGCATCACGAAGTGAACGATCCCGTCGAGCACCGGGAGCTGCACGTTCGCCCCCTGGTCATCTCCCTTGTCCTCCGTGGACTTGAGCGCTTCCTCCAGGGCAGCACGCGGTACACGGATGCTCACGACACGGATCTGATGACGGCACCTCTTCCGGCCGTGCATCAGCTCGAGTTTGGTCCACTCGCCCGGATGGATCCTGCCGCAGACCCGCACAAGCCCAACTCCGCTTTCGAGCGGATCCATCTTGCGAAGCGCCGACCGCTTGGCCCGGACCTTCTCCTGTTCGATGGCATCGCGAACTTCTCCCACGGTGGCGTAAGCCGACAGCTCGGGGATGCGCTCCACCAGGTCAGGCGGGGTCGGAAGCTTGGCATCGAGGCCACCAAGCCGTTTGGCGTCGTGGAAGCTTTCGAGGACGGCCTGGAGCGCGGGGTCCCGCTCGGCCCGTTCGAACAGCGGGCTCGTCTCGACGGCCTCGGCGACAGCCCTGGGGGCGGTCATCCTCGCGATGACCTTCTCCGGATCTGCCTCGCGAACGAGCTCCAGGAGGCCCGTGACGTTCGCCGTCGCCTCAGGGTGCTCAAGGAGCGCCTGGCGATGGAACGACGACATCCGTGAGATCCGCAGGTACTTCTCGATCGTGGACGTTGAGAGCCCCGCGTCGCGGGCGCACGCCTTGATGAAACCCGGAATCCCTTCCGGGTTTCGGCGACCCACCCGGCCGGTGCGGTGTTCGGCGTCGTAGGCGACCTTGGCCGCTGCGACGAGATCGGCGATCTCCAGGTAGTTGCGGGTGAGGAGCTGGTTCAGCTCGTGGGTCCGTTGCCGGATACGCGCGCAGGCGTCCCGGTAGGAGGAGGAAGGGGATTGCGCTTCGCTATCGCTGTCTTGGACCGAGCGGCCCAGGCTCTGAGTCGTGGTGGTCGCCATGGCGGCCTCCTGGATGGAGTGATCTGCACCCACGAGCCACGTCGGCTCGTAGGGGCGGGGGCAACCAGGGGGCGAAGGCGGGCACGATCCTTCTGTACACCGACGGCTTCGGATTCGAGCCCGAGGATCCAAACGAAAGACCGTCGGCATGACGATTTCCTCTTGTGGTCAGAACTGCCACGAAATCGGCGGACCGAGTTGATCGGCTCGGGGTTCGACTTGTAGGAGGCGCGCCGATGGGATCGGTCGACATACCCCTCCTACAGGTCGAGAGACGCGCCGATCACGCGATTCCGGTCGATTTTCGAAAAGTTTGTAGCAGGACGTGGGACAGCGGCCCCATCAGTATGCAAGGCGCCGGGGTGGCGGGTCGCAGACGCAGATCTGGGCTGGAGATCCTGGACGTTTACCTTGTGGTAGTCTCCAGGGATGGGAACCGAAGCCTGGATCTACATCGATGAATCGCAGGCCCCTAATATGAAAGGAACGGCCATGGGGCGCCCGTTTCGAATCGGGGCACTTCTCGTGGAGGCGCCCATCGCTGATGATATCATCAGGGATGGTCTCGCTCGGCTCGACACGAGGCAGTATTCGCCTGATAGGGCGCTCGTCAGAGGCCATTTCCACGCTTCAGAGGATTCGGAGAACGCACATGCCGCCTTCGCGGATGCCATTAGCAACGCCAAGCTCAATGCGCTATTTGTGGACGAGCGATGGCACTTCGATCGCGACGATTCGCACGAGTTCGACGGAGCCCTCTTGCATTCGTTTCTGATTATGATTCAATCGCTACGCGTTCATCAAATGGAATACGACGCGATACACATGCTTGTAGCTCGACGCCAGGGTACCTTTGAGGAGCGGCACGCAAAACATTGGGAGCGCACATGGCGCAACGATACCCTAACTGCAATATGCAGCAGTCCAGAATTTGTCACTCGCTTCCCCCGCTTAACGATGGATGTCGTGAACGGTTCTGACCTGGGGGTTCAAGTGTGCGATTTTGTGCTGTGGGCCACGCAAAGAGCACGAATCGGAGAGTCTTCGCTTTCTGGAAACGCCGATTTCTACGAGCGAGTGGGGCTGAAAACCATCAAATCTGGTGGCATCGAGGGCGGCGCCAGTCAAGAGTCAATGTCGATTATCGGTCGCTTCAAAATGCGATACTTCCGCTCCGATATGAGCAGGGGTCCGGGTCGTTGGCCTCAAGATATCGGCACCGCGGAGCTGGGCATCATACTCAAAGAGATAGAAGAACAAGTCCGAAAGGCCGCGAGGCTAGCTCCCGGGAACTCGCGGATTGGGCACTTGGAGGCGGAGTTGCGTGCTGCCGTCGAAGTGCTGAATGATTGCGCCTCCCCGCCCTCGCTGCAACGCGTCGCCGAGGCATTTCTTCTCGCGTGCGACACACTCCCTCTATACGACCCAACGGACGCGGACGAATGCGTTCGAGTACGAGAACGCCGTATCCTCGCGGCTGCTACGATTTCGTCATCTCAGTATTTGGACCTTTGGATGCGGTATCGGAACTTTTGACCTGAATGTGCCTGCGCGTTCTCGCCTGCGAAGTGGCCACGCCCCGCCCATCAGGAAGGCGAACGCGGCGCAATGCGTCAGGTGTGTCATGGTTCTGATGGCCGCCGGGCTGGGCCGGAGAGCTCGGTCAGGGCGCCCGGGTGAGCGGTCTACAGGAAGGAGGACGCGGCCGTTCCCCGGTCGAGCTCCCGACGGGCAGGCGGCTCGCTAACGATCGAGGCGGAGACGAGGGGCGGGCATCCACCGGTGGTGGTTACGGCACCTTCTGCTTGAGCACGAGCGTGTTGTACAGTTGCTCAATCATCTCGGCCTGCGTAGCAGAAGCATGATCTGAGCGGATCTGAGTGAAGAGCCAAGTGTGATCGCCGAAGGATGGATTCTGACGATTGTCGAGTGGCTTGGCGAGGAGGATCAGCAGAGCTTCAACCTCGTCGAGCCACTTATCCATGGATCCACTGACAGGCGATCCTTGGGGCAACGGAACCTGCTCGATATCCTGCGGCTTGGTGGAGTCTATCTTTTCAGCGATATCCACTGGAGATACCCAGGAGAAGGCGTCCCACCGCCCCACCAAGTGATCCGTCCGGTAGTGAGCAAGTAATCTGTCGCCGATCCTGTTCGCCTGGCCGACGTAGACAGTGGTGTCCCCCTTGTAGAGAGCGTATACGCCAGGCACGTCCCAGAAGTTGAGCGTCTGACGCTTGCGCTGAAGCTCCGACAGCGCCCCTCTTCCCTGCTGCGCACTGAGTTTTCCAGCATAGTACCCGAGGAGTTCACATGTAGGGTTGCGCCCTGGAGACCCCCATCCGACCAGCTCCGAGCTCCACATCAGTCCCGCACTGTTGAACATTCCCATGTCCACCACCTATACGCACGCGTGCGCCCGCATCCAGCCCTCTCGGTCATGACGCAGTCGATTGCGCATCGCGTCATACATGCCTCGCCTCAAGCGAAGCTCGGAGCTGGGTGAGCTCGGCCGGTTCCTCCCCGGGCGGGGAGGAGGACACAGACGGAGGAGGCGCGCGCGGAGGGGCGGCGGAGGCCAGGTGCGTTGACGGTCGTGCTGACGGTCGCTTAGTGTACTTCGTACCATCGACAGCACAGAGATGCCGTGAAACATAGGCTTGCTGCCTGTGCTGTCTGTGCTGCCTGTTCGAACCGCCTCTTCCCCGCCCAGGGTTCTCCGGCTGGCCGTAGGCCACCCCCTCTTTCTTTTTCGATCGAGAGTAGGAAGCAACAGGCAGCACAGGCAGCACGGTCAGCAAGAGCCACTTTGAAGCCATTTTCGTGCTGTCGATGGTAAGAAGTACCATAAGGCAACAGGCAGCACAGGCAGCAGAACCGCCAGCACCTGGCTGACGCCGAACGGTCGGCGTGCTCCGAAGCGACCGGCGACTCGATGCCTCGCAAAAGAAATCGTATCTGGACGTACGAAGGATGTTGCAGGTGCAACATTCGTAGCTAGACTGGATACGAGGAGATGGGCAGATGCTGATGATCCGCTGCACCGACGATGTACATCGGCGATACCGCGCCCTGGCGGTATCGCATGGCCTGACGAACGACGGCCTGCTCACCCGCCTGCTCGATGCTGAGGAGGCTCGGATCGAGCAGGAGAACGCCAGGGCCAACGAACGGAGGGTGGAGACGCCCCCCGTCAGCACCTGACATTTCTTCCGCGCCGATCCGCCTCTCCGCCATCCCGGCGCATGGGAGGGGACCCCAGGACACGCGGCGACCCTGGCGTGTTGGCCCGACGTAGAGGGCCAAACAGACGAAGACCCACCCCCTGCTTGCGACGGCGCGGGGCGGGTCTTCGATGGGTCGAGAGATGTCCGAAAAGAATCGTAGCACCACGTCAACGACGGTCAACCAGGTTAACAAGCCGCTGATCGCGTGGGCGCCCGATCGTCACGGCCGGGCGGATGTTAGCAGGGTATGGGAGCGAACTCCGGGAGACCCGCTCCCTGAGTTCCTGGTGGAGGAGCTCTCCGTCGCGCTCACGACTGAGTACCCGAGCGACGCGCATCTCGTGACGTATATCGTGTCGGGGGCCGTGACTCCGGGCCGGCAGCCACGGATCAAGAAGACGGACACCAGCCTAGCTCAGCTCCGGGCGCGGGGGTGCGACGTCCAGCACTACGTCCTGGTCTCCGACGTCGATCTACCCCAGCACAAGGGTGGGCGCATCACGTCGGCAGATATCGAGGACGCCAAGGCCAAGCTCGCCAGCCTCTCTACGATCGGCTGGTTCACCTCCCGCGCAGGTCTGCGGATCCTCCAGCCGCTTACTCGGCCGATCTCCCCGGAGCACTACGAGCACGCTATCGGCCTGTGGCTCCCGCAGCTCCAGGGCGTCCTCGGAGACTCCTGGGTGGTCGACCCCAAGTGCAAGGACTGGACGAGGTACTTCCGACTGCCGTTCGTCATTCGCGATGGCGTGCAGACCCGGCCGACAACGCACATGGATCTCTCCCGCATGAAGCCGGTTGATCCGTGCGCTCCTCCTGCCCCTCGTCCGCCCCGTGCTGTCGAGGACCGTCCTCGCCCGACGCTCACGTCGGACCGTCCTCGCATCGTCGAGCGCGCTCGTCGCTACGTGAGCCAAATCGAGCATCCCCAGTGCGGGACTGGCTCCTGCGACGCCGCGGTATGGAACGTGTCCGTCCACCTGCGTGGCTTCGGGCTCGACGAGGACGACGCCCTGGAGCTCCTCACCGAGTGGGCCCTGGGGCTCGGGGCCAACTGCGAGCACCGTCGGCCGGAGCGCCTCCGCCGCAAGGTCGAGGACGCCTCCAGGGCGAGCACTGTCGAGGCAGGCTTCCATCTGGGGGACGACAGCCCCGCCCGCGTCGAGACCAGGGACGAGGGCCCCGGGTTCAGCGTCTCGGAGCTTGGCGAGGAAGAGGAGATCGCCGCCCTCCTCTCTGGCCCGTCGGGCACGAGGAGCAAGGCCGATGATGACAGCGGGGATGAGGACGACACCGGCGGCAAGAAGGGCGGGCTCACTTCCATCATCGGGCGGCTCCGTTTCTTCCGAATCCTGACCGGCCGCGTCTTCACGCTGATCTCGGGCGAGGCGGTCCCCATCGACTCTGAACGCTACATCGAGTGGATCTCCGCCGCAGCCCTTCGCACCCTCAAGAGCGTCGTCACCAGGGACAAGATCAAGAACGCGACCACGGCGGTTGTGGGCCCCCGCAATAGACTGCCCCTTGGGGACGCGCCGATCCGGTACGCGTACGACCCCAAGGATCTCACTATCTGGATCGATCTCGCCGACCCCCAAGGGCGCACGGTTCACGTGACCCCCAATGGGTCCAAGGTGTGCGCCAAGGGCGAGTGCCCGATCGCCTGGTACCGCCCCGATGGGACGGCTCCGATGCCCGTCCCCGTGATCCCCGCGTCCGACGAGGAGTGCCAGGCGCAGTGGGCGGAGTTCTGGGGTTACCAACAGAAAGAAGACGAGACAGAACGTGTGGCGTCCTTCGCCTGGCTGATGACCGCGGCTCGTCCGATGGTCCAACCTCAGACAGGAACGCTCACGCGGTACCCCGTCGGCGCGATGACCGGAGAGCAGGGCGCCGGGAAGACGTCCGCCATGGAGATCCTCCGGACGATCGTCGATCGGAGGGAGCCCGCCTCGGTGAAGCTGCCGCGCCAGGAAAAGATCGATGACATGACGATCCACGCGGAGCAGGTCGCGGTCCTGGCGTACGACAATGCCTCGCATCTGTCCGCGGAGCACAGCGACCACCTCTGCCGGATCGCCACCGGAGCGGGCGACGTCAAGCGCAGCCTCTACTGCGACCGGGATCTTGCGGTCTTCCGCGGGAGCCGCCCCGTGATCATCAACGGGATCACGGATATCGTCACGAGGGACGATCTGCTGGATCGTTCGGTCCTGATCCGCCAGACGAGGCCGAAGGTCCGGAAGCTCGACTCCGTGCTGGCACGGGAGTGGTCGCGCATCTACCCGAGGGTCCTCGGCGCGCTCGTCTACTGCATGGCGATCTCCCTCGCTGGTGCCGAGGAAACGATCGTGGACCCCGCGATCCGCATGCTCGAGGCCGCTCAGTGGGCCGCTGCATCTGAGCAGGCTGCCGGGTTCGCGGAGGGTGCCGTCTCCCGGTGCTACATGGCCACCCGCCAGCACGCGACCGACATGGCCGCTGAGGACACGTTCGTCGAGGCGCTCCTGGAGATCGTGCCGCGGGGGTCGTCCGTGACCGATACGGGCGCAGGGATCCTCAGGAGGATCCTCGAAACCTGGGAGAACGAGCACCCGAAGACGAAGGCGCCCGCCGAGTGGCCGAGGACTCCCCGAGGTCTTCGAGCCGCCCTCGACCGAAGGAAGAGCGCCATCGAGTCGCTCGGGCTCACCATCTCATACGCCACGGGACAGCGGACCGAAGCGTCCAATTCGGCGAAGACGATCACGCTGTCCCGCGCGAAGCCCGGCCTCTACTTGGCCGTCGACAACACTCGGACTCCGGTCGAGATTGCCAGCGAACTCTTCGAATCCGTCTGATCCCCAAGACCGAACACCCAACGAGAACGGGGGCGCCCCCGCTCTCAATAAACTACTTATAAAAGCGCTCATGGCGAAAGCGGTGAAACAGAATCGCCGCTCGACGAACGAGGAGACACCGACCATGGCGTACAGGACCGAGATCGACAGCGTTGGTTTCCACCTGGTCAACACCGAGACCGGGCAGAGGACGACGTACCCGAGCCGCGATCACCTTTTGCTCGCTGTCCTCACCATCAGCGTCCGTAGCTGGGATCGGATTCTCGAGGGGATCACGAGGATCCTGGAGTCCTACGATCGCCCGGCGAGGCAGACGACGGAGGTCGAGCCATGAGCTACGCGGGGTTCACGCTCGAGCGTCGCGGATCCACATGGATCGCCCGCCGCAAGACGCGGACGGCGATTTTCCAGCTCGCCCCGGCGAGATCCCGAAGGGAGATCGAGGCGGCCATCGATCGCCACAACGCGAGGCTCACGTGGGAGGAGTTCGTCGCATGACGTCGAGGATCGAGCAGGCCCGGGCCCGGGCGCTCCTCGAAGCCATCCGAGCCGAGGAGGAGGGTTCGGCCTTCCCCGCGCGCGTACGAGCCAGGCAGGAGGACATTCTGTCGTCGCGTGAGCGTGGCCAGTGGGTCCAGATCGACCCCGAGGCCCTTGCGCGGCTCGTGAAGCGGCTCGACGGACCGAGATCGACATGCCGTCATCTGTCGATCGCAGTCTCGACGCTTCGGCGATGGGCGGCTGAGGGTCGGATCCGGCGATGGGCGCTCCATCGGCTAGAGGAGCTGATCGCCACCGGGGCACGATCTCTTCGACGGAGAAATCGAGCCGCGGACCGGAACTACCGACGTGAGGAGGGGACGGATGGACCATGACGCGCTCATCCGAGAGATCGAGTCAACGATTGCCGTGTGCGGAGCCTCGGACACCGCCCGCGCTCTCGGATCGACCCCCCGAAAGCTGAGGGCGGTCTTGAAGGGCGGGGCCATCCCGCCGGAGCTCGTCGAGCGGGCCCGCGAGATCGGCCTGATCCCGGCGGACGATCCCGGACCCCGGGGTGGATCAACAGAGATCTAGCAAATCCATCCAACATCCACTTCTTGCATCCCACGCGGGAATCGCATCCACACGTAAGTGAGGCCCGCGGCGGCTCGAACCCGCCCGGGCCTTGTGGTCGTTCCCCTACACGCGAGGTCCGACATGCTCCTTTTACACCCTGCGCCCAGCGCGCAGGATCGGGATTCGTCTGTCCATCGATCTGCCCCTCCCTCTCACAGGAGAGGAACTCGCCGCTATCCCTCGACGTACCCGACCGTCGAGGAACTCGCGGCCCTCGGGCCGCAACTGCGCCACGTGCTCGCCCGGTACGGCGTCCCGCGGCAGGACATGGCCGACATCCTCCAGGAGGTTCTGCTCGGCGCCTGGACCTCGATCGGCAAGGGCCGCTACCGACCTCAGCCGGGTGCGGACCCGCAGACAGCCCTTGCGAGCTGGCTCTTCGGCGTCCTCTGGCGTCACGTCGCGCACTTCCACGAGCGCGCCTTCAGACGCCGGGAGATCGCCGTGGCCGACCCATGGATGGCGGTCCCCGAGCCGGTCCTCGAGCACGACCCGGGAGACCGCATCGACGCCTTCGATGCGATCCTCGCGATCTGCGGGCTGCCGCCTACGCTGCGTGAGGTGCTCGGCTTGGCCGCCGTCGGTGCCGGGCCGACCGAAATCGCCGGCATCCTCGGCCTGCCGGTCGGGACCGCGGCTTCCCGGCTGCGGAGAGGGCGGCAGCTCTTCGTGGAGATGTTGGCCCGGGGGAGGCGATGACCGCCTTGAGGCTGAGGCTCAAGGAGTATCTGTCCGCTTTCTCGTGGAGATGCGTGACTTTTTCGGGGGCCGTTTGAAGCCATCGGCGCCCTGTTGCAGCTCCCTAAATTCGAAGAAGACCTTCTCCTCGATCGTTTTATCGGGGAGGCACTTGAAGAACACCCAGTCCTCAGGACGGTCCAGTACCCCCTCGGATACCATCCCACCGACGCGCGTCGGCTTGCAATATATGGCTGCGACTGGCTTTAATTCGATTCCGTGGCTGTAGAAGAGTGGAGAGTCGGGGTTTAGCTCCACCAGTTGATCCTCATACTGCGGATTGTCGGCTAGCCACTTCTTGACAATACGATCAAAGAAGAATTCTCGTCCGTCTTGCGTGAGGAGCTTCACGCTGGCCGCGGAAAGGATCTTGTGTCTTTCGCCATTCGCAAGCCTGATCTCAGCATCCTCGCATAGGATGGGGGTGCTATGAACTGCGACCTGTAACCCTCGTACGTGCCCCTCCCAGTCCTTATCGGTGGCTTCTCTCAGAACGTATGTATCGATCCCGAGTCGCTTGGCCTGCTTGAGAGCACCACGCTGGAACCCATGGCTGGATACGACGATTCCCTTCTGCGCGCCGACGGTAGCGGCCGTCACATAAAAGGCACCGACAGTATCGATGTCGATGCTCTTCTGCCAGTGCTTGGCCTCTACAGCAATGAGAGCGGTCTTCGATGCATTCCCGACACGTACGATCACGTCGATCTGGCGACGAACCCCGCAGTCAGACATAAGTTTCCGGTCCCATTCGACCTGCGCGTCAGGACCGATCGCTTGCTGGACGGCGGCGACGAGCCGCTCGAAGGCTTTCCCCTTCGACTCTTGCTTGGGACGGGGCTCGGACATCCTGGCGAACGTAGCACCCATCCGGCCGTGCGGCCTGGACACTAGTCGCGTGTGCAGTAGACTTTTGTATGGACCTGGACGATTTGATTCGTAAGTTGAATCACATGGCTACTCCACAGGGCCAGGCGGAGCTCCTGGAGAAGCACTACGCGCACATCCGGTGCCCCGACCATGGCGGCTCGACGATGGCCGAGCCGGACCCCGCGGAGGAGGGGGTCTTCTTCCACTCGTACTGCTGCAAGAGGCTCCAGAAGCTCGTCCACGCCGAGGAGGCTCGTCGGGCTAACCGTGGCCCAGGTCGCCGATCCCGTTGCCTCACTGTTGCCACGCCGGGTGGGTCGTAGCGTCCCGTTCTGTCGCGTTCCGTCCGGTAGCCGAGGGGGGCTAACCCTGCGGAATGACCTAGTTTTACCTAGCACCCCCGGCAAGAATTGAACTTGCGACCTTCGGTTTAGGAAACCGCTGCTCTATCCACTGAGCTACGGGGGCAGGGGCAACAGCCGCTACGGGGGCCGGACCCTCGCACACCTCGCCTCACGCATCAAGCCCGATCCCCGGCCACGTCTCGTTCAGCCCGCTCTCCCGCCTCCACTCCTCCCGCTCCGCTCTCCCGCTCCGCCTCCCCACCTTCCCCCTCCGCCGCCCTCCCCGCTCCTCGATCACGTCCACGGCGCGCCCCAGAGCGCCGCCCCGATCGCCAGCGCGACCCCACCCCGCGCCAGCCCTGCCCGCAGCGCCCCCGCGGCGCGCTCTCGGCTCCCCCGCACCACCCGGGCGATCTGCGGCGCCCCCCGGTAGGCGTGGGTCGGCCGCACCACCTCGACCTGCACCTCGTCCCCGAGGCCGAGGTCGATCTTCTCCCCCCTCGCCTCCATCATCGCCGCCGCCTCGACCTCGTCCACCCCTCCGTCTCCCGCCTCCCCCGCCCCCGTCTGCCGCCGCGGCAGCGTCAGCACCTTCGCCAGGGCCACGGCGTCGACCACGAACAGCGCCGCCACCACGGCGATCCCCAGCGCCGCAACGAAGCGCCCCACCTCGGGCGCCGCCGGCCTCTCGAAGAGCACCGGCGTCATCAGCGCTCCCACCGCGATCACCGCCGCCGTCGCGGACCCCACGGCGCGCCGATCGGCCCGCGCCACGATCGAGCCTGCTCGCGCCCTCCCGACGCGGTTCGCTGCGAGCAGCACCACCGCGAGCGCCGGAACGAACGGCAGCGAGCACACCGCACCGAACGGCGCCCCGAGGATCATCCCTGCCGGCCCCAGCACGAGCCCGACGGTCATGCCATTCACGACGCCGGCCACCACGATGGCCCACAGCACGAGCAGGCTCGCCACGATCGGCCCCCGCCGGGTCCACCGTCCCGGGCCGTCCGCCCAACCCGGGCCGTCCGCCCAGCCCGGGCCATTCGCCCAACCCGGGCCGTCCGCCTCTGCCGCGCCGGCGCTCGATGCCACCGCGCCGCCGCTCCCCACGCCGCCGATCCGCCCCGTCAGGTAGTGGCCCAGCAGCCCCGCGACGACCAGCGTCACGCCCGCGAGCAGCCAATGGAACGAGCGGTCCGGCAGAAGGAACCTGTCAGCCGTGAGCCAGCCTCCCACAAGCCCGATCGCCCCGAAGGGGAGCGCGAGCGACACAGGAGCATCAGGCGACACGAAATCGGACGTTGAACGCGGCATCTTGAAACCTCCGGCTCGATCGTTCCCCTTCGACGCGCTTGCCCTCGAGCAGCTTCCAGCAGCCTGGCTCGCCGCCCGATCTTCCACCTTCCCATCACGGCGCTCCACGCGCACTGCACATACAGGCCCCGCCGCCCGCTCCGCATGCGCCCGCGCGCCCGCCGCCCGCTCCGCATGCGCCCACGGGCCCCGCGCGCCGGCCCTCCCTCTCCGCTCCGCACCGGCACGCCATCAGCCCGCTCCCACCTGCGGCACCTGCGGGTGCGGGTAGTGGCTGAGCGCCACAAGGTTCCCCTCGGGATCGCGCGCGTACATCGTGTAGGCGCTCTCCCGCTCGACGGCCACGCCCCCCGCAGCCAGCCGGTGGCGCCACGCCTCCCGCTCGGACGGGGCGATCCCCAGGGCGACGCAGTGCCAGCCCGGCGCCTCGTCCGAGCGCGTCGGCCCGGCGGCCGCGGCCCGCTCCACGGCCAGAAAAGCGCCGCCCCCGAGCCCGAGCCACACCGACCGCGGCGCTCCGGCCTCGTCCGTCCAGCGCCGCACCACCGGCAGCCCGAGGACGCCCGCGTAGAACGCCTCGGCCCGCTCCAGATCGCGCACGACCACGGCCAGGTGATGGACCGATAGCGACAACAGCGACGACAGCGACGGCAGCATCTCGCTCATGCGGCGCCCTCATTCCAGCGCCTTTCGCGCGGTGCCGCACCTGAAAAACCGCACGAAAACCGCGCGTCCCGCGCCTCGCCGGCCACGAGCGCCCGACCGCCGCAGCGAGCCGTCTTGCCCAGGCAGGACACCTCGTCTATGGTCCCGGTCGCGGACGCTCCGCCCGGGGAGTCGCACAGTCCGGTAGTGCACGAGCTTTGGGTGCTCGTTGTCGCGGGTTCAAATCCCGCCTCCCCGACCCTCTCCGACGATCTCCGTCCCCCTCGCGAGCCCGACGAGCCCCGGCCAGGCCGCTCCCCTGGTCTGCCGCTCGTCGCCCTCGCCGCGCCTGCAGCTTACTTGGCCCCCCCGGGTCCCCCGCGCATAGTCCCGCCGATGTCGACGCGCGGAAGGCTCATGCTCGGCGCATGTCTCTCCTTGTCCGTCCTCGCCGGGTGCGGCGGGCAGCAGGCGGCCGCTCCGGCGGCGGAACCGGCCCCGCGAACGACGGGCGCGGCCCCGGCCAAGCAGGCGGCGCCCGCCGGGCAGCTCGCCCGCGCCGACGTCGACCGGGTGCTGCTGCAGGGGCCGCCCTGGATCCTGCGGCGCGCTCCGGTCGAGGAGGTCGTCCGGGCCGGCGCGTTCATCGGCTGGAAGATCCTCGCGCTGCCCGCGGACTGGAGCAACGTCGAGCTCAAGCCCGGCGACGTCGTCACCCAGGTGAACGGCAAGGCGCTGGAGCGCCCGGACGACCTGTTCGCGGCCTACCGCGCCCTGGCCAGCGCGAGCGAGCTCAAGATCGCGTACGAGCGCGAGGGCACCGCGCGCGAGCTCGTCGTGCCCATCTTCGGGCCGCCTTCTCCGGAGACCGTCAAGACCTTCGAGAGCGACAGCCCCCCGCGCCGCCCGCCCACGAGTCGGCCGCGGGGAACGACGGTCATCGAGGAGGACGACGGCGCCGCTCCGCTCGAAGACGGCGCACCGTGAGCGAGCCACCATGAGCGGGCGCCCGGCGCCGCGCTCCCCCGCGCCGGCGCCGCGCTCCCCCGCGCCGGCGCCGCGTTCCCCCGCGCCGGCGCCGCGTTCCCCCGCGCCGGCGCCGGGATCGGCGTCTCACATGTCGAGAGCCAGCCCCAGGATCCACGTCGAGGTGCCGACGTGCATCTGCGGGCTCGAGCCGAGCCCGTCGAGGTTCGCGTACATCCACTCGCCGAAAAGGTAGGTGTGGTTGATGCCCGTCGTCACATCGAGCTGGGACGACGAGCGGCGGTCCATCCAGTTGAGCGCGAGCATCGCGCCGAGCGCGAGGTGCGTGCCCCAGCTGATGCCCTCGCCCCGGACGCCATCGACCTCCGCCGTGACAGGGCCCGACGACGTGTACCAGAGCCCCATGCCGAGGCCCGCCTTCGCGTAGGGCACGATCGGAACGCCCGTCCTGCGCATCAGCTCGTCGGCGCGGAGAACCGCGGACAGGTGCATCGGCATGATGGTGAACGACGTCTCCTCCGCCTCGGCCCTCGTGTCGGTCCCCACCTCGAACGCCTTCGCCGACGTCGACGTGTACCCCCAGCCGAACCCCGGGCCGATCACACCGACGTACGGGATCCGCAGCGGCAGCCAGTCGAGCTCCATCCCGAAATAGAACTGCGAGCCGTCGCCGAAGGTCCTCTCGAAGGGGCCCGCGCCGGAGAGCTCCTCGTCGACCTCCGGAGAGTACGGGGCGAAGCGGAGCTCGAACGCGAAGCTCTGCGGCGAGCCATAGCGCTCCTCCCGCTGGATCCTCGACCGATCCTGCTGCCGCCAGTCGCTCCGGGTCGACTGCGCGCCGGCCGCGGAGACGACGAGGAGCGCCGCGCTGCCGGCGAGGCACGCAGCCGCCAGATGACGGAGATGACAGTTCATTCGCTCTCCTGCGTGATGGAACGCGCGCGCCGCCGACGGCTCCTGCGCCACAAACCGAGCGCCGCGCCGGCCACGACCGCGCCGAGCGGCACCGAGACCCACTGGCCCGCCCCGACCGGCCCCTCGACGCTGCAGAAGCCCCCACCCGCTTGCCCGCCGGCCTCCCGGTACTTCTCGAAGAACCCGTCGACGTCGACCGGCGTCGCACAGGACAGCGCCGACAGCGGTCCGGCATTGCCGACGAGGTCATAGGCCGCGACGCCGACGACGTAGCGCTTGCCGTTCTCGAGATTCACCGCCTCGCCACGATTGGCCCTCCCCACCTTGCCGCACCGCTTCGAGACGTCCGGGATCTTCCCTGGCGCCAGCACCGTCGGCTGGCATCCGGAGCTGCCGTCTCCGGTCGCTCCGCCGCCGCCGTCGCCTCCGCCGGCCCCGGCCCCACCGCCGGTCGCCCCCGCGCCGCCGTCGCCTCCGCCGGCCCCGGCCCCGCCGCCGGGCGCTCCGCCGCCGTCGCCTCTGCCGGCCCCGGCCCCGCCGCCGGTCGCTCCGCCGCCGCCGTCGCCTCCGCCGGCCCCGGCCCCGCCGCCGGTCGCCCCCGCGCCGCCGTCGCCTCCGCCGGCCCCGCCTCCGCCGCCGGTCGCCCCCGCGCCGCCGTCGCCTCCGCCGCCGGTCGCCCCCGCGCCGCCGTCGCCTCCACCGGCCCCGCCGCCGGTCGCCCCCGCGCCGCCGTCGCCTCCACCGGCCCCGCCGCCGGTCGCCCCCGCGCCGCCGCCGGCCCCGCTCGCGTCGGCAGAGGACTGCCCCTCCCCGTCGCAGTAGAGGTAGTAACCCTCGACGTCCTCGTCCTCGTTCTGATCGAAATCGACGAGGAGGCGCCCCTCGCCGGGGTGCGCCACGACGTCCGCGGGTGGGTTCGGGCCCAGGAGGTCCATCTGGGTGGTCTCCCACTTGTCGGAATCCGGCTCGTCCTGGTCGTTGGTCTCGAGCCGCATGAAGTACATGACGACCTTCATCGCGCCGGTGCTGGCCCTGGTGACCTCGCAGCTCGGGGCGCCGAGGGCCTCCGCGATCGCCTTCGCCGGCACCGTGACACCCATCGTGTCACCCCTGATGGGCTCTCCGAAGACCTGCCGGCACCGCGTCTCCATTTCGCGGTTCGAGTAGAACCTGCAGTCCTGGGACTCGCTGACCCAGACCGAGAGCTCCTGGCCCCTCGAGAAGCCGCTCAGCGTGATCGTGAACTGCAGATCGTTGTCCGTCAGGCAGTCCTCGCGGCTGATCCACAGCGGGTTCTGCGCGTCCGGGCGCCTGTCCAGGGTGCGATCCACGTCGGTGCTGATGGTCACCGTCGCATCGGCCCGGCGCGCGCCTCCGGCGAGCGCCGCCGCCGCGAGCGCCGCCGCACACAGCCGGGGGAGGTGCCGCCGCCCTCGCGGCCGGGGCCGCACGAGATACCTTGTCGAGTCCATGGGCGCGTCCTTTCAGCACAGCTCGTACCACGCCGCAAATGCCCCGCACAGCCCCCGGAGCAGCCGCGAAGCCGGCGCCTCTGCCCCAGTCGGAGCCGCGTCCGAGGGCCGCCTCCGGCGCTCCCGG
Source organism: Sorangium sp. So ce1014 (assembly GCF_051521505.1). NCBI lineage: Bacteria > Pseudomonadati > Myxococcota > Polyangiales > Polyangiaceae > Sorangium > Sorangium sp. So ce1014. The sequence goes on along the minus strand of NZ_CP150356.1, from coordinate 2,758,059 downwards.
AAGCACCGGGGGCGCCCGCAGACGCCCGCACCGCAGGCGCCCGCGGAGCCCACGTCGGAGACGCGCGAAATGACGAGCTGGCCCTCCTCGCTGTCCGTTCCTGACAAGTTGGCAGCCGCACCGCGCCGCGCCGGGGCGAGCGGACCGGCGCGCCGCGCCGCGCCGCGCCGCCGGACGCGCAGCGTGGCATGCAGCACGCGCGCCTCGCGAGAGCTCGGCTAGTTTGAGGCACGTGGATCCGACCGACACCGCCCCCCCGGAGCCGAGCGCGAAAGAGCGCGCCGCCGCTCCGGAGATGACGCGCACCGGACAGCTCAGCGCGCGCCCGGACGGCGCCCCTGCGCCCGGATCCGCCCCGTCGGTGCGCCCGACCTCGAACCGGCCGAGCCGGCTGCAGCCGACCGGCGCCGCGCCGGACACAAGCACCGCCGTCCTCGGCGTCACCCTCACCCGCGTCGAGCTGCACCGGACCGCGCTGCTCTTCTGCCTGCTCTTCCTCGCCGCCCTCATCTTCGTGGTCGGCCGCTCGGCGCGCGACGCGCTCTTCCTCACCAGGTTCCCGGTCACCTGGATCGCGCCGATGTGGATCGTGTACGGCGCCGCCTCCGCGGTCGCCGCGCTCGCCTACGACCGCATCGCCCGCCGCCTGCCGCGCGCCCGCCTGTGCGTCGCCTTCGCCCTGTTCGGCGCGGCCACGTTCGCGCTGCTGCGCGTCTTCATCGGCCAGGAGGTGCGCGCCGCCTACCTCGTCTTCTACATCTGGTCCGAGATCATCGCGAACTTCACCGCCGTCCTCGTCTGGGCCGTCGCCCAGGACCTGCACGACCCGCGCAGCGCCAAGCGCCTCTTCGGCCTGATCGGCAGCGGGCGCGTCGTCGGCACCGTCGTCTGCGGCTTCGCGACCGGCGGCATCGTCACGTGGATCGGCACCGAGAACCTGATCTTCGTGCTCATCGCCGCGCTCCTCGGCATGGCCTCGCTCACCACGGTGCTCGCGCGGCGGCACCCCCTGGAGCGGCCCCCGTCCGTCGACGAGGAGCTCATCCAGGCCCACCTCCCCCGCATGGACGTGTGGCGATCGCGCTACGCCCTCACCGTCGCGCTCGTCACCCTCCTCCTCTTCACCGTCCTCACGATCGGCGACTACCAGTTCAAGGCGATCGCCCTCACCGCCTACCCCGACCGCGACGATCTCGCCCGTTACATGGGGTTCCTCTACGGCGGCATCGGCGTGCTCGGCCTCCTCGTGCAGCTCGGCGCGACGCCCATCGTCCTCCGGCGCCACGGCGTGCTCGGCGGGCTGCTCGCCCTGCCGGCCGCGTTCACCGCCAGCACCGTCGCGCTGATCGCGAGCCCCTCTCTCGCCTTCGGCTCCATCCTCAAGCTGAGCGACAACGCGCTCCAGCTCACGATCTACGACGCGACGATGCAGCTGCTCTTCTTCCCGTTCCCGCCGGCGCTCCGGGAGCGGGTGCGGACGCTCGTCTCCGTGATCGCCAAGCCCCTCGGCTACGGCGTCGGCGCGCTGATCGTGCTCGCCGTCGCGCCCACCGCCGCGCCGGGCCCCGCGCTCGTCGAGGAGGCCGCGCGCCTCGGCCTCTACTCCCTGCCGCTCTGCGTCGCCATCATCGCCCTCCTCCCGCTCGTGCGGCGCGGCTACTTCGACGCCATGCGCCGCACCTTGATGCGCCGCCAGATCGCGCCGGACAGCGTCGTCTACGGGCCCCAGACGCGCGCGGTCCTCAAGGAGGCGCTCTACAGCCGCGCCGTGACGCAGGTGCTGTTCGCCGTCGACCAGCTCCGGCAGCTCGACCCCACCGTCGTGCGCGAGGCCGTGCCCGCGCTCGCGCGCCACGGCTCGGCCAGGGTGCGCGCGCTCGCGGTGCGCCTCGGGGCCGAGCTCGCGCACGACGCGGGCGCCGAGATCGCGCGCGCGGCGATCCGCGACAGGAACACCGCGGTCCGCGTCGCCGCCGTCGACGCGCTTGCCGCGCAGCTGCGGGAGGACGCCCACGACGAGCTGCTCGCGCTCGCGCGGGAGAGCAACGCGCCCCGGCGCGCCTCCGCGGGCGCGCACGGCGACGAGGAGCTCCGGGCCGCCGCGATCGCCGCGCTCCTGCGCTACTGCGGCCTCGACGGCATGCTCGAGGGCGCGCCGCGGCTGCGCGCCCTGCTCGACAGCCCCGCCCCCCGCGACCGCCTCGCCGCCGCCCGCATCCTCGGCCTCGTCGGCCACGCGTCGCTCCAGCGCGCGCTCGCGCGGCTCATCGCCGACCCCGACCCCGCGGTGCGCCGCGCGGCCGTGCGGTCCTCGTCGAGCGTCGCCGATCCGCGCCTGCTCCCCCTGCTCGCCGACGCCCTCGCCGAGCGCGCCCTCGCGCCGGCCGCGGCCCGGGCCATCGAGGCGCTCGGCGACGACGCCATCCCCGAGCTCGCGGCGCGCCTCGGCGACGACGGCACCCCGCGCGCCGCGCGGCTCGCGATCCCGCGGGTGCTCGCGCGGCTCTCCAGCCACGACGCCCTCGACGCCCTGCTCGCCCAGATCGACCACCCGAACGAGGCCCTCCGCCAGAAGGTGCTCGCGTCGGCCTCACGCCTGCGCCTCACGCTGCGCGCGCCGCCGGTGCCCCTCCGGACCATCCGCGCCTGCATCGACGACGAGACGGTCGAGCACGTGCGCATGCGCGAGGCGTACATCGCGGTGCGCCCCCGCGTCGCGGGCCCGCTGCTCGATCAGCACCTGCTCCGCCGGCTGCGGAAGGGGCTCATCCGCGTGCTCCGGCTGTGCGAGCTCGCCTACCCGCGCGAGGTCGTCGCCCTGGTGCGCACCCACGTCTTCGGCCCCGATCCCGCGCTGCGGGCCAACGCCTTCGAGGTGCTGGAGTCGCTCCTCGACCGCCCGCTGCGCGAGCGCCTCGTCTCCCTCGTCGAGCGCCTGCTCGAGCTCTCGGTCGCGTTCCCCCGGAGGCCCATGCCGCCGGAGGCCGACACCGTCGCCTGGGTCCGCCGCGAGCTCGATCGCGGCGAGCCCTACAGCGCCGCGCTCGCGCTCGACGCCGTCGCCCGGAACGCCATCGCCGGCGCGGCCGGGGACGCGCTCGCCGCGACCCACGACCCCGACCCGCTCGTCCGCGAGGCCGCCGCCATCGCGATCGCCGTCACGTCGCCGCCCGGCGCCCGCGAGCGCCTTGTCGCGCTGCGGGCCGATGACGACCCCGCGGTGGCCCGTTACGCACGATACTGGGCGGTCACCGGCGGCACCGGTATCGAGCCCCAGGACGAGATGTACACAACCATCGAGAAGGTCCTTTTCCTCCAGCGTGTCCCGCTCTTCTCCCGCGTGGCCGGCGACGATCTCGTGGCGCTGGCGCGCGGCTCGCTCGTTGTCTCGCTGGTCCGGGGCGACGTCATCTTCCGCCAGGGCGAGCCGGGCGGCGCGCTCTACTCGATCATCTCGGGCGAGGTGAGCCTCACCCTGGACAGCCGCGAGATCGCGCGCCTCGGCGCGAACGACGTCTTCGGCGAGATGTCGCTGTTCGACAGCGAGCCGCGGGGCTCGACGGCCGTGGTCACCGAGGACGCGGAGCTGCTCCGGGTCTCCGCCGAGGATTTCCACGAGGCGGTGCGGGAGACGGCCGAGATCGCCGACGCCGTGATCCGGGTGCTGAACCGGCGCCTGCGCGAGGCCGACCGCAAGCTGGCCGACGCGCACGCGCGGCTGTCGCTCCTGCCGAAGGCGCTGCCCGCGCGAGAGCCTCCGCCCTCGGGCGAGGCGGCGCCGGCGCTCGACGACAGCGATCTCGAGTGAGGCAGCGGACGCGATGGCGCGCCGCGCGCGACCCCGGCGGCGCGCCGCGCCGCGCCGCGCCGCGCCGCGCCGCGCCGCGCCGCGTGGAACGAACGCCGGCGCCGAGCTCCGGAACGAGGCTTGCACGGCGCAGTGACTGTTCCGGCGCGCGAGGACGTCTGAAGAGGTCCGAGGACGCCCGAGGCCGGCCCGACCTCTGCCTGGCATCCCTTTCGAGAAGGACCCATCATGCACCCGATGCCTCTCCCCCCGTCCGCTTCCCCTACGCGCCCTGCGCCTGCGGCGTCGGGCATCTTCAGGGCCCGGCTCCGCCGGCTCGGAGGCGCGCTGCCGCTGCTGGCCACGCTGCTCGTCGCGTTGATCGCCGCGCCGCCCCGCGCCGCCGCCCAGGGCCTGCCGCAGGGCTACACGACCGACGAGCCCGCCGCCGCCGGTGAGACCGCGCCTTCACATCCCGTCGAGACCCAGCCGGTCCAGGCCGAGGTCGGCGTGAGCGCAGAGATCGCGGTGGACGCGTACGAGGACACCGACCCGAGCGTCCTTGTCGAATTCCAGGAGCCGCTCGCCCCGTACGGCACCTGGGTCGACGACCCGAGCTACGGCAGGATCTGGGTGCCTTCCGCGGTCGTGGTCGGCCCGGATTTCGCGCCCTACCAGACCGCGGGTCGCTGGGAGCTGACCGACGACGGCGAGTGGATGTGGGTCAGCGACTACGCGTGGGGTCACATCCCGTTCCACTACGGCCGCTGGGTCTGGATCTCCGCCCACGGCTGGTCGTGGATCCCGGGGCGCGTCTACGCCCCGGCGTGGGTGGTCTGGCGCGTCGGCGACTACGGCTACGTCGGCTGGGCGCCGATGCCGCCCACGTATTACTGGAGCAGCGGCGTCGCGCTGTCGCTGTGGACCGTGCCCCCGGCGGCGTACGTCTTCTGCCCGACGACGCACGTGTTCCACCACCACGTCCACCAGCACGTCGTCCGCGATCGCGAGATCGTCCGGCGCATCGCCGCGCACTCGCACACCTACAAGCCGGCGCGGCCGACCGTGAGCCGGACCGGGCGCGACGGCGTCCGCCCGGACGGCAGGCGAGGCGCGGGGCGCTCGGGCTCGCCCCACGGGATCCGCCCTGGCAGCTATCGCCCCGCGTCGCCCTCGCTCGCCGAGGCCGGCGTCCCCTCGTCGTCCGCGCCGAGGCACCGCGGCAAGGCGGATCCTCGCGCCCTCGCCTATGCACGCAAGAGCGCGGCGCCGAGCGCGCGCCCCGCGCCCCCGCCGTCGCGCCGCCCCCTCCTGGCGCCCTCTTCGCCGGTCGGCGACCGGCGCGCGGCGCCCTCGCTGCGCACCCCGAGGGCGCACGACGGCGGCGCTCCGGCCCCCGTCGCCAGGCCCGGTTTTCGGCCGCGCGGCTTCTCCGATGGAGGCGCCCTGCCCCGTGCCGGCGCGAGCGCGCCGCACCGCGCGTCGCCGGCGACCGTCGCGCCCCCGTCGCCTGCCCCCGCTCCGGCGCCGCGGGGGGTCCCAGCGCCGCGCGTCCGCACCACGCCGCGCTTGCACACCGCGCCGCCCGCGCCGCGCGTCCACACCGCGCCGCCCGCGCCGCGCGTCGACACCACGCCGTCCACGCCGTCCACGCCGCGCGCCGTCCCGCACCGGTCGGCGCCGGCGCAACGGCCGCAGGTGATTCCGGCGCCGCAGCAGAGCGCGCCGGCCGCCAAGCCGCGCGCCTTCCCGAGCGCGCCGTCGTCCCCGCGCCCCAGGATCCACATCCCGTCGGGCCCGGCCCCGGGCAGGGCGGCGCCGGCGCCGTCTCGCCCGCGGTCGCGGTAGCGCTTGGTCCACGTCTTGCGATGTCCACGGGCAGGAGCAGATCCGATGACGTTTTTCGCTGACTTCGTGAAGCATCGTTCACTGGGGCTGTGGTCGTTCCTTCTCGTCGCCACGCCCCTCGCGTCGGCCGGCTGCATCGTCGTCGACGAGGACGGCCGCCACGACGACCACCACCAGCAAGACGACTGGGACGACGAGGACGACGAGGACGACAACGCCCCGCCGCCGCCCACGGACGAGCCGAGGCTCGTCGCCCTCGACACGGACGCCGTCCTGAGCAGCGAGCCGGGCGAGGGCGTCGGCATCTTCGTCGAGTACGCGGCCGGCGGGACGTGGAAGCTCTGGACGACCTGCGACACAAACAGCTCCAAGGTCGTCTGCAGCTTCGACCTCTACGCCTCGGTGGACACGTCGTCCGAGCTGTTCGACATCGTGGGGACCGACCTCGAGAAGACGGACGCGACGCGCCTCGTCGACGAGGGCATCGCGTACCTCCACGCCGAGACCGGCTCGGACATCGACGCGATGACGTTCACCACGACCGAGGGCGCCATCGTCCGGCTGGAGGCCTACCTCGACGGCGTCCAGGAGCCTCGTTACGTCTACTGGTTCGGCGACGGCATCCTGCACGAGGGCGCGCCGAGCAACCCGCTCGACTTCGAGCCGACCTCGCCCTGAGGGCGCGGCGACGGCGGCCGCTCCTCCCGCTGCCCGCGCGGCGGGAGGAGCGCGCGCCGCTCAGGGCGCCTTCTTCGGCTGGATCGGCTGCCCCTCGACGTCCCACGCCTCCGGCTCGCCGAGGCCGATCGCCTGGAGCTGCGGCAGGATCTCCTGCCGTGGGCCCACGACCACGAGGGTCGCCTCCTTGGGATCCACCGCCCTCGCCAGCTCCGCGAGGCCGGCGAGCGTCGCCTTCTGCCGCGCCTCGCTCGCGGCGCCGTCGAACGTCTCGGGCAGCTGGAGCCGCGCCAGCGTCCCGAGGCGCTGGGCGGTGCGGTTCGCCGTCTCGTAGGCGGAGACGAGATCCGCGCGGTCGTGCGCCTGCACCTTCGCCAGCTCGTCCCGGGTCAGCCCGGAGTCTGCCATCTTGGCGAGCTCGGCGAGCATCTCCTTCAGGGCGGGTCCGGTCGCCTCGGTGACAACGGACGCCCGGGCCACGAAGACGCCCTGCTGCTTCGTCTCGCTGAACGCCGACGCGGCGCCGTAGGACCAGCCGTGGTCCTCGCGCAGGTTCTGGTTCAAGCGCGACGTGAACGAGCCGCCGAGCGCTGTGTTGATCAGCTGGAGCAGCGGCCGCCGCGGATCGCTCGCGGCGACCCCCTCCCGCACGACCCCGATCACCGACTGCGGCGCCCCCGGGCGGTCGACGAGCACGAGGCGCGGCGGCTTCCAGGCCGGCGCGGCCTGCGCGGCGCCGGCCGGCGCGGCCTTGGCGGCCGGCGCGGCGCCGGCCGGCGCGCCCTTGGCGGCCGGCGCTGCGCCCTTGGCGGACCACGTCCCGAGGTCGCGCGAGATCGCCTGCATCACCTCGTCCCGGGTGATGTCGCCGACCACCGTGATCACCGCGCGATCGGGGCGCCACGCCGTCTTGTAGAACGCCTTGACGGCCGGGAGCCCGATCGACCTGGCGTCCGCGAGCAGGCCCTCGACGGGGTGTCCGTACGGCGTGCCCGGCCCGTAGAGCGCGGCCGTCGAGACGAGCGCCGAGACCCGCGTCGGGTCGTCGCCGCGCTTCCTCAGGTCGTTCTGCCAGAGCTCGCTGACGCGCTTCCACTCCTTCGCCTCGAAGCGCGGGCGCGCGACGACGTCGGCGAGGAGCGTGAACGCCTTGCCGAAGTTCTTCTTCAGCACGGAGAGGGTCGCGAGGCTCCCGTCGGCGCGCGCCCCGACCGAGAGCGTCGCGCCGAGGTCGTTGATCGCGCTGGAGAGCTCGACCGCGCTGCGCTGCCCTGCGCCCTCGTCGAGCATGCTGGCCGTGATGTGGGCGAGGCCCGCCGCGCCCTTCGGATCGTCCGCCGATCCCGACGCGACGGCGACGGACACCGACACGATCGGCAGCGTGTGGCGCTCGAGCAGCCACACCTTCGCGCCGTTCGGCCCGTCGAGCACCACGGGCGCCGGCGGCGTGAACGGCTGCGGCCTGGGCAGCTCCGGCCTGGGCCCGATCGGGTCCGCGGGCTGGGCGGCCGTGGCCGGGGCGCTGGGTCGCGGCGCCTCCGCCCGGGCCGGGGACTGCGCCGGGGCCTTCGGCTCGCAGCCGGCCGCCGCGGCGAGCAGCGCGATCATCGCGCCTGCGTTCCTCGCTCTCATTTCGTCACCGCCTTCTTCGTCTCGTCGCTGCCCTTCGGCACGACCCGCAGGATCACCCGCGCGTCCGGGTCGAGCGTGCTCTTCGCGACCGCCTGCAGCGACGCCGCGGTCGCGTCGCGGTAGCGCTTCAGGTCCTGCTCCACGAACCCGGGCTGGCCCGTCCACGTCTCGTAGCGGTTGAGCATCGAGGCCCGGCCGGCGACCGACTCGAGCGCCGTCACGAAGGCGGTCTCGTACTGGTTCCTGGCGCGGTCGAGCTCCTCGCGGCTCAGCCTTTCGTCGCGCACCCGGGCGAGCTCGGCGTCGATGGCGGCCTCGAGCTTGTCGAGCGGCACGCCCGGCCGCGCGATCGCCTCGACGGTGAACGTCGAGCCGAGATCGCCGGAGCTCTGCAGGGCGCTCACCTCCTGGGCGAGCGCCTTGTCGTAGACGAGGGCCTTGTAGAGGCGGCTCGCCTTGCCCTGCTCGAGCGCCGTGGCGAGGAGGTCGAGCTCGGCGTCGCCCGGCGCGAAGCGCGCGGGGCTGTGCCAGGCCATGACCACCTTGGGGAGGTTCACGTTGTCCTCGATCGTCTGCCGCACGACGCCGCTCAGCTTCACGGGCGGCGGCGTGGGCGCCGCGGGGACCGGCTGCCCCGGGATGCCGCCGAAGTACCGCTCGATGGTGTCGCGCGCCTTCTGCGGATCGAAGTCGCCGGCCACGACAAGGGAGACGTTGTTCGGCACGTACCATCGCCGGAAGAACGCCGTCACGTCGTCGACCGTCGCGGCCTGGAGGTCCTCGTGCGAGCCGATCACCGGGTGGTGGTAGGGGTGTCCTTTCGGGTACATCAGCGAGGGCAGGAGGAGCCCGACCTTGCCGTAGGGCTCGTTCTCGCTGGTCTGGCGGCGCTCGTTCCTCACGACGTCGCGCTGCGCGTTGAGCTTGGGGGCGTCCATGCTGTCGGCGAGGGACGCGAACCTGTCGGCTTCGAGCCAGAGCAGGAGGGGCAGCGCGTGGGCCGGCGCCACCTCGTGGTACGCGGTCCGGTCCTCGCTGGTCCACGCGTTGTTCGAGCCGCCTTCGGCCTCCATCCACGCGTCGAACTGCTTCGTGGGGACGCGGCGCGTGCCCATGAACATGAGGTGCTCGAACAGGTGCGCGAAGCCGGTGCGCCCCGGCTCCTCGAAGCGCGAGCCGACCTTGACCATGAGGTTGAGGGCGACCATCGGCAGCGCGTGATCCTCGTGCAGGATCACGGTGAGGCCGTTCTTGAGGGCGTACTTGGTGAACGGGACGTCGAGCTTGGGCGGCGGCGAGGCGGCGGGCGGCGAGGGCGCAGCTTCGGGCGGCGCTGCCGGTGCGGGCTTCGGTCCGGAGAGAGAGAAGGCCGCAGCCACGGCTGCCAGGAGCGGCCCGGTGGAGCGCGGGAGCGGCGAGTGACGCGCGCGGGTCTGCATGGGCTCGAGGGTTGTGCCGGTCGCGGGTGGGACGCAAGCGGCCGGGAGCATCGACGGCGAGATGCAGCCCACGAGGGCGCCGTTGTCAAGTTGTCACGGAAAGCGGACGCACCGCGGAAGGGAAGCGCGGCCCGAACGGGGGGGACGGCCGGGCTCAAGCTCGAGCGGGCGACGGCCGGGCTCAGGCCGGGCGGGGGACGGCCGGGCTGGCGGGCGCTGCGGGCGTAGGCACCACCCCCGGCCGGTTCTCGACCGGAGATGATGGAGGCACGTGTCCAGATGGCCGGGCGGCGTGTCCAGATGATGGGGGCACGTGTCCAGATGGCCGGGCGGCGTGTCCAGATGCCAGGCGGCGTGTCCAGATGCCAGGCGGCGTGTCCAGATGGCCGGGCCGGGCGCAGCGGTGCCTGGCCGCGGCCCCTGGCCACCGGCGGGCGTTGACGATGGCGCGGGACGCACGTTCACGATGCGCGAAACACGCAGGCTCGCCGGAGGCGAGAACGCGAGGGAGGCGGGCCCCTCGTCGCATTTCCAAATCGTCCGCGCCTGCTGCCCGGAATCCATAACGAGAGCACCTCGGACGGCACAGGGCCGGTCGAGGGTCGAGGTGGAGCGCTGGGGCAGCCGGGCGCAGCGGCCTCTCTCGCCGCGTGCGCCCGGGTGGAGAGCGGTTGAATGGGTCAGTACGACATCGCCTTGCGGCACATCGCGCTGCGCTGCGGCGACGAGCTCGCTCACGGTCTGACGTTGGCATTCGAAGTAGACTCGGTCGCGTGGGTCGAGACGCAGCTGACCGCGCTGGAGCGCAGGATCGACCGGGTCCTCGAGCTCCGCGGCGGCGGTCAGCGGCGCCTCGTGCAGCTGGAGTTCATCGTCGCTCCGGAGAGCGACCTTGCGCTCCGCATGTTCGAGTACGCGGTCCTGCTCGTCCTCTCGCTCCGGGCCGCGGTCGACTCGGGCCGGGGCGCCGGCGCCATTCCCCCGGTGGAGAGCGTGGCCGTCCTCCTCAGCGGGCGCGCGGCGCCGTGGCCCCCCGAGGGCCAGTTCCGGACGAACTGGCCCGAGAGCGAGCGCTTCTGCGGCCAGCGCTTCCGCATCGAGGCCGTCTACCAGCGCAAGGTGGCCGAGCTGATGGCGCGACCGGGCGTGTTCTGGCTCGTCTTCACGCCCCTCGCCGTGGACGCCACGGAGGGCTCGATACGGCAGGTGGTCGAGGAGATCCTCCGCCGTGAGCCCCGCGACGAGCAGCGCGCGGAGCTGTATGCCGTGATGCAGGTGCTGGCGGAGCTGGCCCCATGGGGGCACACTTGGCACAAGGAGATCAGGATGCGAGTACAGGAGCTGGATCAGCAATCGATCCTGGCGAGCGAGACCCTGCGGGAGGTGTTCGAGCAGGGCATCGAGAAGGGCATTGAGAAGGGCATCGAAAGAGGCCGCAGGCGGGGCATCGAGGAGATGCTGCGGGGCGTGCTCGCGCGCAGGCTGCGTCGCGAGCTGAGCGCCGCGGAGCAAGCCGCCGTGGCGAACAGGGCCAGCACCCTGGACGATCCCCTGGCGGCTGCCGCCGTGTTCGAGCTGGACACCGAGGCGCTCCTGGCCTGGCTCCTGGGGCCAGACGCGGAGTGAGCGTGCGCTCAGGCGTCTTCGCCACCGCAAGCAGGTAGGCGCGCGCGGGAGCGCGGACGACCGGAGGGCGCCGGCTGGTCGGATAACACGTCAACCGCTTCGCCTGGCGTGTCAGGAAGCGTGGTGGCGACGGTCGGATGCGGGGTGGGGCGAGCAGGGCGCTCGCTGCGCTTGGGCGTGCCCCGGCGCGCACCTTGCACTGCCGCTGGCGGAACGCGCGCTCACGAGCGCCTCGAGCTAAGGCACCCCCACACGCACCGTCGCCTCGACCAGATCGAGGTCAGGCTCCACCGTCTCGCCGATGGAACGTCACCGGCGGCTGCCCGCGGACGGGCTCGATGTCCAGGAACGATGCGGCGCCGTCCCAGCTCGGGACGAGGCAGCTCCGGCCGCCTGTCAGGCAGCGAGGTGCGTTGTACTGTGCGAAGAAGTCCTCCTGGCTGGCGAAACCTCGCTCCTCCGTGACCAGCCTCGTCGACAAGATCGCGCGATCGCCGATCGTGAGTAGCCAGAGCTGCTCCTCCTGCAGGTCGCCGGGCCTGGCGGCGACGAGGAACCCCAGGGGCGAAGCGTGCTTGTCAAAGGCGAGCAGGCGGGTGATGTGGAGGGCCGGGTCGTTCCCGGCGAGCGGCACCGGCATCTCGCGCCTCGTGCGGCTGACATACACGGCGCCGTCTCGCAGAAAGAAGAACCACGGATCGCCACCAGGCGCCGGCAGGAACGCCATCGCCTGGAAGCACCCCGGGACGACCGGCCTGGCCCCGAGCGACTTGCCCGCGGGCGGCTTCGACGGCAGCGCGAGCAGCTAGTCCCGCGGCACCCAGCGCGACAGGACGACCCCCGGGATCGACGCCGCGAAGGCGATCGCGAAGAACGCCGTGAACCCCACGCCGGCGGCGAGGTAGCCGCTCACGCTGCCGGCGAAGGTCGCGGAGACCGACATGAGCGCCGAGCCGATCGCGAAGTGCGACGACTTGTACCCGTCCACGCAGCGCCGCATCAGGAACACGACGAGCACCGCCGTACCGACGCCGGCGGCGAGCTGCTCGAGCGTGACGAGCGCGATGATCCACGGGAGCGTCGGCCGCGACCACGAGAGCGCGACGTAGAGCAGGATCGCGAGGCTCTGCACGAGCGCGATGGGGAAGATGGTGCGCGCGAGCCCCCACCGCTTGATGAGCACACCGCCGAGGGTCGCGCCGGCGATCGAGGCGACCGTCCCGATCCCGCCCACGTTGCCGCGCGCCGCCGTGTCGAGGCCGAGGCTCTTCAGCAGCGGCGACGACATCGCGAACATGAGCGCGTCCCCCGCCCGGTAGCAGAGGATGAACGCCAGGCTCGACGCGATCCGGGGCTGCCGCAGGAACACCCGGAACGGCTCGACATACCGCCGCAGCCCGGCGGCACCGGGCGTCGCCGCTGCTCCGGACGCCGCCGCAGCTCCAGGCGCCGCCGCAGCTCCGGGCGCAGGCGCAGCCGCCGGGCGCGGCAACCCCACGGCGTGGGCGCCCGCGAGCAGCACGAGCCCGGCCGCCGCGACGGCGAACGACGCGCCGAAGGACGCCCAGCCCGCGAACGCGACAAGCAGCGCGCCCGCGAGCAGCGCGAGCCGGTACGCTCCGACCCGCAACCCGGAGAAGCCAGCCTGCGCGTCCTTGTCGAGCGCCTGCAGATAGAAGCCGTCGACCGCGATGTCGTGCGTCGCCGCGGCGACGGCGACCAGCCCGAACAGCGCGGCGACGAGCCAGAGCGCGCCGCTGTCCGCCGTCGCGGCGAGCCCGAGGAGGATCACCGCGAGCGCGATCTCGGCCCCCAGGAGCCAGCGCCGCGGGCTGCCGTGGAGGTCGACAAGCGGGCTCCAGAGGAACTTGAGGTTCCACGGGAGCCCGTAGAGCGACACGAGGCCGATGATCGGAAGGCTCGCCCCCGCCGCCGTGAAGAACTCCCCCGCCACCTTGTGCGCGATCGCGTAGGGCAGGCCCTCGGCGAAGTAGGTCGACGAGATCCACACGCCCCGGCTCGCTCCCCGCGCGGCCGGGGCTCCGGACGCCACCGCCACGCCGGGCTCCCCCGCCGCACCGGTCGCCCCCGCGGGGGCGCCGCGCCTCGCGGCCTCCGCTCCCTGCTCGGGCAGCGCGACGACAGCGGGCTCGACGGACTTGTGGGATGTGACGGCAGCCTCCACGCCTTCTCCGCGCGTTTTCCGCGCCTTCTCCGCGCCTTCTGCGCACCCTTACACGAGGCGCCCCCGGGCTGAGCAAGTTCCAGGGCGCTCGGGAACGCAGACCACCGCGCCGGGCCGCGCGGACGCCGACGCGAGGGGAAGCCGCGGACTCCATTGCGAGCGACGCTGTGGTATCGGTCCGGCATCTGGTTTAACGGTGATCAGCATGCGACGGGCCTGCGCTCCTTCGGTGTCCCCCTGCCGTGACGGCCGCGACGCCGATCGCGGCGCTCCGTGGCGGGCCGGCCGCGCGGTCGCCCCCGCGCGCGACGCCCTCGCGCCGACCTGCCCATCTCCGGTCTTTCCGAGGGAGCGAGCGTGAACGAGTACACCCGGCGCGAGGAGGTCCGCGCCACCTTCATCGCCTCGGCCATCCTCGTCCTGTGCATCGCCGTGGCGGTCCTCCGGCTCGTGACCGTGGACGGCAGGCTCGTCCTGGACCCGGGCGCGCGGCGGCAGGCAGAGGAATCCGAGGCCCGCCTCGCCCCCGCGCGCGCGTGCGCCCTCGCCGGCGAGAAGCTCATCGTCGAGATCGACCTGTTCAAGAAGGCCGCGAAATCCGCGCGCATGCCCGCCCCGGGCGAGGTGCCCCCGGCGCCGCCGCCGGTCACGAGGACGCGCGCGCAGCGCAACACCCCGCCGCCGCCCAAGCCCAAGGAGCCGGACAAGCAGGGCGCGTGGGCCTCCGCCCAGCCGCTCCACAGGCAGGTCAAGACGCTGGCGGGCTGCCGCGAGGCGACCGAGGCGCTCCTCGGGGCGCGGGTGAGCGCGATCCCCGCCTGGGACGCCATCGTCAAGGCGGCCGCTATCACGCCGCCGGCCGCCGAGGAGGCCGAGCAGTTCGAGGCGGCGAAGCAGCTGCTCTCGCTCCTCGCCGACATCCCCGCCGACAAGGTCGCGCAGGCCACGAAGGACGCCGAGGCCGCCTACAAGGCGGCCGCCGAGCGCGACCGGGAGCGCGCGACCACCGCGGTGGTCCGCGAGCCGCTCCCCCAGGGCGTCTTCTCCCGGCGCGTGGCGGTGAGCGTCGGCGTCGGGCTGACCGTCTGCGCCCTGCTCATCAGCTACCTGGGCGTGCGCGCCGCCTCGATGCGCCGCCTCGCGACGCTGCTGCCGCTGCGCGACGCCGTGCGCAGCGGGCGCCCGGGCATGCAGGCCGCCGAGATCCTGAAGACCGCGGCCGCGTACAACAGCGGCGAGCCCGGCATCGTGATCGGCGCGGCCATCGGCGGGCTCTCCGCCGCGCTCCTCGCCCCGAAGGACGCCGATCTCTTCGTCGCGGGCGTCATGGCCGGCCTCCTCATCGGCCTCGGCGCGCAGTGGGCCTTCCGCCTCGCCATCGGGGCGAGCCGCTGGCGCGCCCGCTCCACCGAGCTCGCCGAGGTCGAGAAGCCGGCCATCCCGATCGTGCTCGTCCTGAGCGGCGTGAAGCCCGGCCTCGAGCCGGAGTTCATCCAGTTCCTCCGCTCGCTGCCCCCCACCGACGCCGCCGCGGCGGTCGAGAAGCTCGCCTCGCAGGCCGAGGAGCGCATCCTCGCCGCCGCCGACGCGGGCGCCGCCTTCCTCCAGGGGAAGCCGCCGCCGGGGTGACGCCCCCTCGAGCAGGGCGCCCCGCCTGCCCCCTGCCCCGTCGCTGAACGCCCGCGCGCCGTCGCGGAGGACAGCGCCGGTGCACCGAGCGCTCGATCCGCACGCCGTTTCATGGAATGGAGGCCGTCCCGACATGAGACATCCTCTGCAGGCCCGCAGGCCCCCCGGGCGATGGGCGCTCCTCTCGCTGCTCGCCGCCACCTGGTGGCTCGCCGCGCCCCCTGCAGCGGCGCAGGACCCGGCCG
The DNA here is from genome assembly GCF_051521505.1 of Sorangium sp. So ce1014. NCBI lineage: Bacteria > Pseudomonadati > Myxococcota > Polyangiales > Polyangiaceae > Sorangium > Sorangium sp. So ce1014. The sequence continues at coordinate 2,742,990 of NZ_CP150356.1, read as the reverse complement.
CCGGGCAGCCCGGCGCGCCGCCGGAGCCCCCGCCCGCCGCGCAGGCCGCCCCGCAGGCCGCCCCGCAGGCCGCCGCCCCGCAGGCCGACAGCGCAACGCAGGCCGACAGCCCGGCGCCGACCGACAGCCCCCCGCCGGCCGACGGCGCGCCGCCGCTGCACGCCGACGGGGCGCCGGCGGCGGACGGAGCCGGCGCAGGCACCCCACCCTCCAGCGCGGGCGGCGCAGGCCAGCGCGTCGAGCGCAGCCCGGCGCGGCGCGACAGGCCGGGGGCGACGAGCAGCCTCTCCGCCCCCTCGAAGAAGCGCCGCGGCGACATCAACCCGTGCATGACGCCCGATCCGGGCTGGGGCGTCTACGACCGGTGGTCCCGCGCGCCCTCGATCGGGCAGATGATCATGCCGCACCGGGGCGGGGTCACGAAGCGCGGCGGCTTCGACGTCCTCATCCACTTCCACGGCCACGAGGCGCTCCGCAAGGAGTTCGTGAAGACGGCCGACGGCGCCGTCCTCGTCGGCATCGATCTGGGGATCGGCTCGGGCGCGTACTCGAGCACGTTCTCGGCGCCCTACGTCTTCGAGCACCTGCTCGACAGCATCGAGCGCGCGGTGGCGAAGAAGACCGGCAAGAAGAAGGTCTACATCCGGAAGCTCGGCCTCTCGGCGTGGAGCGCGGGCTACGGCGCCATCGAGCAGATCCTGCGCCAGAAGGCCGGCAAGCGGGTCGACGCGCTCGTGCTGCTCGACTCGCTGCACGCGGGGTACGCCGACGAGCAGCAGCGCAAGCTCAAGGTCGCGCAGCTCGAGCCGTTCATCGCGTTCGCCCGGCGCGCCGCGGCGGGCGAGGCGTTCATGTTCATGAGCCACTCCTCCATCCTGCCGCCCGGCTACGCGTCGACCGAGGAGACGGCGAGCTTCGTCGTGCAGCAGCTGCGGGGCAAGCCGAGGGGCTCCTCCCGCCGCGACGTGCTCGGCCTCGACATGACCCGGCGCTACGACCGCGGCGACTTCCACCTCCGCGGGTACACCGGCGACGACAAGCCCGACCACTGCGCCCACCTCGGCCTGATGGCGGACGTCATGCGGGTCCACCTCAACCCGCGGTGGAAGACGCCGCGAGGCCGGCGCTAGATGGGCGGCATCGGCGTCATCATCAACCCCCGCTCGCGCCAGAACCAGGGCGATCCCCGCGCGGCCGTCCGGCTCGCGCGCACGCTCGGCGACCACGGCGTGGTCCGCACCGCGCGCACCCGCGAGGACCTCGCCCGGATCGCGGAGGACTTCAGGAAGCTCTCCATCGACGTGCTCGGCATCTCGGGGGGCGACGGCACGAACCACGTCACCATCACCGGCTTCCTCGACGTCTACGAGGACGAGCCGCTGCCGCCGATCGCCTTCCTGCGCGGCGGGACGATGAACACCGTGGCCAACGCCGTCGGCGTCCCCCGCGGGCGCCCCGACGGCCTGCTCGCCGGGCTCATCGCCCGCTACACCGACCGCGGCCGGGACCCGTTGCGCTGGATCGAGCGCCACGTGATGCACATCGGCGCCCACTACGGCTTCATCTTCGGCACCGGCTGCGTCCACGGGTTCATCGCCGAGTACAACCGCAGCGAGGAGCGGAGCGCGCTCTGGGCCGCGAAGGTCCTCGCCCGCGCGAGCGCCGCCGTGCTCCTCAAGACCGACACCCAGGTCGCCGCGCGCTGGGAGGGCCGCGTCCACTTCGAGGACGGCACGGCCTTCCCGGACCGCGATTACCTCGCCGTCGCCGCCGGCACCGTCGACCAGATCGGCCTCGGGTTCCGCCCGTTCCACCGCTACGACGAGCGCCCCGAGAGCTTCCACATGCTGGGCATCCACACCTCCGCGCTCGGCTTCGTCAGGAAGCTGCGCGACATCTGGCGAGCACAGCCGATGGGCGAGGCGCACACGTTCGAGAAGATCGCCCGGCGCGCGGTGCTCGAGGCCCGCTCCGGTGTGGTCCGCTATGTGTGCGACGGCGACGTGCACGAGCACGTGGGCCCGCTCACGGTGCGCATCGGCCCGCGGGTAAAGATCCTCGTGGAGCATAAATCCGGCCATCGCCCTGTCTCAGCTCGTCGCACGTTGCACGACGTGTGGGCTCCCGGCGGGGGGGCGCGCGCCGGCGCTGACCGCGCTCCCCTGCGCTGACCGCGCGCTGCTCTGCGCGCGCGGTCAGCGCGAGACCATGGCTGTGGGAGGCCAGCAAAGTTAGAATACCCTCGCTCCATGTCGCCGCGCTCAACCTCCGCGCCCGCACCATCGACGGGCTCGACGCTGCGGGCTGAGGGCGCGAGCCGCTCCTCCCCTTCCTCTGCGGCCTTCCCGCGCGGCAGCGCTCCCGACTCGGAGGACCCGGAGTCGCTCGATCTGGCGCTCCTGTCGTCGCTCCGGCAAGCCAGCGCGCCGTCGCCCGGCGCGGGGCGGTCGACGCGGCGCACCTACCGCGAGGGCGACGTGATCGGCGGCAAGTACCGGCTGCGCTACGTCCTCGGCGAGGGCGGCATGGGGATGGTGTGGCTGGCCCACAACGACGTGCTGAACATCGACGTCGCGCTCAAGTTCATCCGGCGCGAGGTCACCTCGACCGAGGCGACGCTCCGCCTCCAGCAGGAGGCGCGCGCCGCGGCGCGGATCGATCACCCCTCGATCGTCCGGGTGCTCGACTTCGGGGAGTCCGATCACCTCGATCCGTACATCGTGATGGAGGTCCTCCGCGGCGAGCAGCTGGTCGAGGCGATCGAGCGCAGGAAGCGCTTCTCGCCCGCGGTCGCGCTCCGCATCCTGCTGCCGATCGCGAGCGCCCTCGCCGCGGCGCACGACCGCAGGATCGTCCACCGCGATCTCAAGCCAGAGAACATCTTCCTCGTGAAGAACGATCGCGGGGACGTCACCCCCAAGATCGTCGACTTCGGCATCGCCAAGGTGTGGAGCGAGACCGCGGGCGGCGACGTGACCAAGGCGGGTACGGTGCTCGGCAGCCCCGACTACATGTCGCCCGAGCAGGCGCGCGGCATCACCGACGTCGACGGGCAGACCGACATCTGGGCCTTCTCCGTGGTGCTCTACGAGACGATCACGGGCCAGAGGCCGTTCCTCGGCGGCAACTACCACGAGCTCGTGGCGGCGATCCTCGTCAAGGATCCGGCGCCGATCACCGAGCTCGGGGTCGGCGACGCGACGCTGTGGGGCATCATCGAGCGCGGGCTCGCGAAGGAGCGCCGGGAGCGATGGCGGACCATGCGCGACATGGGCGTGGCGCTCGCGCGGTGGGCGACCGAACACGGGGTCGAGGAGGACGTGGCCGGGACGTCGATCGCCGTCCACTGGCTGAGCGACGGCGGCCAGCGGCGCCTGTCCGAGCGGCCGCCCGCGCGCGCGTCGGCGAGCGGCGCGGACGTGGAGACGGCCGTGCGCGAGGAGAGCGCGCGCGCGGGCGGCGGCCGGCGGCGCGCCGCCGTCCTCGCGCTGGCGGCGGTCGCGGCGGTCGCGGCGCTCGTGACGATCGGCCTCGCGCTGTTCTCCCTGCGCACCGAGACCGCGCGGGACGCCGGCGCCGCGCCGCCCCCGGCGGCGCCGCCCGCCGCGCCGCGCGACCCGTCCGCGCCCGCCGCGACCGCGCCGCTGCCCGGACAGGGCGCCGGGAGCCAGGGCCACGCCGGGCCGGAGCGCTCGACCAAAGCGCCGCCCGCAACCGGCGAGCCGCGCCGCGGGCCCGCGGATAGCGGCGCCGCCGAGCGGGAGCCCGCGGCGGCTCCCCGGAACCCGGGCGCGCGACGGAGCGCGGTCCCGCGGACGAGCTCGAAGACCCCTGGCGCTGCCCTGCCGGTCCCGGCTCGGCCGAACTTCTGAAGCCGCGATGCCGCCGGAGGTGAGACCCGCGCGCGAGACGCGACATCGCGAGCCCACGCTCGGCGCGCGCTGGCCGCTGCTGCTCGCGCTGGCCGTGCTCACCGGCGCCTGCTCGCTGCTCGCGGAGAGCGCCCTCTCCGACAAGCCGTCCGAGGACGGCACCGAGACCCCGAACGGCGGCGCATGCGCGCCGGGCTGCGCGGCGGACGCCTGCTGCGGCGGCGCGTGCGTCGACCTGAGCCAGGACGGAGCGCACTGCGGCGCCTGCGGCAACGCCTGCGGCGCCGGGGAGTCGTGCTGCGGCGGGTCGTGCACCAGCGTGCTGAACGATCCGACGAACTGCGGCGCGTGCGGCGCGCCGTGCCTGCACACGCTGTGCGTGGGCGGCCACTGCTCGTCCGAGTGCGTCTTCGGCTTCGACAACTGCGACGGGAACATCGTCACCAACGGCTGCGAGGTCGACCTCACCAGCGATCCCGAGCGCTGCGGCGGTTGCTCCTTCCGCTGCCCTTCGGGCGCGATCTGCGACGAGGGGCAGTGCGCCTGCGCGCCGCCGCTCCTCGACTGCGACGAGCGCGACGACACGGGGTGCGAGACCGACGGCTCGTCGAACCCGGCGAACTGCGGCGGGTGCGGCGTCACCTGCGGGCCGAACATGGAGTGCCAGGCGGGCGTGTGCGGGTGCCAGCCGGGGTACGACGACTGCAACGGTTCGCCCGATGACGGCTGCGAGTCGACGCTCGGCACGAGCGAGCGCTGCAGGGCCTGCGGCGACACCTGCGCGGACGGCATGATCTGCGACCCGGGCGGCGGCTGCGCCTGCGCGAACGGGCTCCTCGACTGCGACGGCCTGCCCGGCTGCGAGTCGCCCGCGGCCGATCCGGCGACCTGCGGCGCCTGCGGCGCGCAGTGCGCGCCGGAGACGCCGTTCTGCGACGGCACGGCGTGCATGGCCACCTGCGCCGCGGGCCTCACCGCGTGCGGCTTCTCGTGCGTCGACATGCAGACGAGCCCCAGGCACTGCGGCGCGTGCGACGTGGCCGCGGGGCCGCACCAGCACTGCGATGCGGGCGCGCTGGCGTGCGACGCGGGCTTCGCCGACTGCGATCCGGCCGTCCCGGGCTGCGAGTCCGACCTCGCCAGGGATCCGCAGCACTGCGGCGCGTGCGGCACCGTCTGCAAGCCGGGCGCCGCGTGCGCCGCCGGCGCGTGCGCGTGCGGGGGGTTCACGCCGCACGACTGCGGCGCAGACTGCCGCGCCTGCTGTTCGGACGCGGACTGCTCCGATGGCGACGGCTGCACCGCGGACGTGTGCGCCGACGGCGGCACGGTGTGCCGGAGCACGGCCTGCGCCGAAGGGCAGCAGTGCTGCAGCCTCGTCGCGTGCCGCCAGTGCTGCACGAGCGCCGACTGCAGCGGCGACGAGATCTGCTCGGGCGGCGCCTGCATCCCGCCCTGCGGCAGCGGCCTCGCGGCGTGCGACGGGGCGTGCGTCAGCCTGGGCTCGGTCGAGCACTGCGGCGCGTGCGGAAACGCCTGCCTGAGCGGGCGCGAGTGCCGCGACGGCGCGTGCACGCCCGCGTGGGTCCTCATGACGAGGATCGGCGCGCCCGCGCCGCGGCAGCTGGCCGCGGCGACCTGGATCGGAAACGCGCTCTTCGTGTGGGGCGGCCGCACGGCGAGCGGGGACGTGGACGACGGGGCGCTCTACGATCCGGCGCGCGACGCGTGGTCGCCGGTGGGCGGCGAGGGCGCTCCCTCGGCCCGCGTGGTCGCCGGCGCGGCGTGGACGGGCTCCCGGGTGCTCGTGTGGGGCGGCGGCACGTTCGCGAGCACGTCGGGCCTGTCCACCGGCGGCGCGTACGACCCGGTGGCGCAGACCTGGCGCGCGATGAGCACCACGAACGCCCCCACGGCGCGGCGGTCGCCGTTCGCCGTGTGGACCGGCACGCGCCTCCTGATCTGGGGCGGCACCGCGGGCGGCGCCCCCGCCGCCGGCGGCGGGCTCTATGACCCCGTCGCCGACGCGTGGGCGCCGGTCTCCAGCGCCGGCGCGGCCCCCGCGCGCGACGGCGTCGCGTGGGCCTGGTCGGGCACGGAGCTCTACCTGTTCGGCGGGCGCGCCGGCGAGGCGACAACGAACGAGGGGTACGCCTACAACCCCACGACGGACGTGTGGCGAGCGCTGCCCACCGCGGGCGCGCCGGGCCCGCGGGCCGATGCGTTCGCGGTCTGGATGGGCAACCGGCTGCTCGTCTGGGGCGGCCAGGACAAGAACGACGACCTCCTCGACGACGGCGCGAGCTACGACGCGGCGGCGGGCACCTGGCTCGCCGTCGACAAGAAGGACGCTCCCTCGCGGCGCAGCCGCAGCGAGCGGCGCACCGGCTGGACCGGGTGGACCGGCGCGCGCGCGCTCATCGCAGGCGGGCGGAACGACACGGCATTCAGAAAGGACGGGAAGCTGTACGATCCCATGGCAGGGTGGGGCGCGAGCATGTCGCCCGCGGCCAAGCAGCACAGCTACGGCGTGGGGGTCTGGACGGGGACCGAGCTCATCCTGTGGTCCGGGCTCGACGGGTTCTCGCTCGTGGCCGACGGGGAGCGGTTCAGGCCGTGACGCCGCGGCGGACGCGAGCGCTCGCGGGCCCCCTCGCGCTGCTCGTCGCGGCGGCGGGGCTCCTCGCCGCGCCGGCGCCCGCCGCGGCGCAGAGCGCGGCCGACGTCGCGGTCGCGCGCGAGATCTTCATCGAGGGCTCCGAGTTCGCCGAGCAGGGCCGCTGGGAGGAGGCGCGGAAGCAGTACGAGCGCTCGCTCGCGATCAAGCGCGCGCCGATCACGCTCTACAGCCTCGGGGTGGCTCAGCAGCAGACCGGCCAGCTCGTCGAGGCGCTGGAGAGCTTCCGCGCGTTCCTTGTCGAGCCGTCCGCGCCGGCGACGAAGGCGTACGAGAAGCTCGCGCGCCAGGCGGTGCAGGAGCTCGAGCGCCAGATCGCAGCGCTCGATCTGAGGTTCTCCCCGGCCGACGTCGCCGGCCTCGCGGTGAAGATCGATGGGGTCGACGTGCCCGTGGCGGCGCTCGATCGGCCGCGGCCGCTCAACCCGGGGGACCACACGGTGATCGCGCGCGCGCCGGGCTACCGCGAGGCGCAGCGGACCGTCGCCGCGACGCCGGGGAGCCGTCTCGTCGTCGTGATGAGCCTGGAGCGCGACGCCACGCTGGACGCGTCCGCCGGGCCGCGAGCGCCCTCGGCGAGCGCGCGGCCGCGTGGCGCGGCGCTCCGCTCCACGCCCGACGCCGCGACGGTCCGCGTCGTGCCGATCGCGCTGCTCGCCGGCGGCCTGGCCACCGTCGCGGCCGGCGTGGCGATCGGCCTCCTCGGCGTCGCGAGCGCGTCGGACGCGCCGACGCGGGACGGGGACGCCGCCGACGCCGCGCGCGCCCAGGCGCTCGCGGGCGACATCGTCGCGGGCGCCGGCCTCATCGCGGCGGGCGCCGGCGTGCTCGTGCTGGTCCTCGATGGCGACCCCGCCGGCGCCCCGCGCAGGCAGGCCTCGCCGCGCGCGGCCCTCGGCCCGCTCCGCCTCACCGTGCGCTTCTGACCTGCCCGCGGAGGGCCGGTCGCTACGCCGTCGGCATCTCGCTGCGGTCGAGGCTCACCACCATGAACGCGCCGTAGTTCAGGATCGTGAGCGAGTCCTCGTCCACGATGAGCACTCGGACGCACTGGGGCGGGGATGGAGCGAGCAGGTCGGCGTAGGGGTCGAACGGCGCCTCGTCCACGGGCGGCAGCGCGGCGTGCAGGAACGCGTGGAGCCGCGCGCGATGGCCGACGATGACGCTCGCGCCCGGCGGCTCCGCGCAGCCGGGCGCGGCGCTGCGGAAGAACAGCCGGCGCGCCGCCGGAGACACGACGAGGATCGCCGCGTCGGTCACGTCGAGCCCGCTGCACGTGCACAGCTGCTCCACGCGATCGCTCGCGGCGTCCTCCACCGTGCGGAACAGCCGCAGCCGCCTCCGCTGTCCCTCGGTGAGGCCCGGCTCCTCGAGGTAGGCCTCGAGACTGCACCCGTGCATGTTCCGCCCGCACCCGTAGGTCATGCCGCCTGCGCCGTGGCGCCGCCTGCCCGCCCGCCTCTGCCAGCCGGGTCGGACAGCCGCCACGCCTCCCCGCATGGGCGCTCATGCACGGGATTAGCCAACGCCCCCGGGCACCGCCGCGCCGCTCCAGGGCAGGGCGCGGTCGCCAGGCTCTCCACGGTCCACGGGCGGCGACCGGGACGCACGCCGCCCTCGCCCCTGCGCGGCGGGCCGGCGGCTACTGCGCTGCCGCCGGCGTCGCGAACTTCGCCGTGAGCTCGACCTGGGCCACGCTGCGCTGGGCGGCCTGCTGGGCGCTGGCGCCGGGGGGCACGAGGAGCGCCTGGAGCCGCTGCGAGGCGTCGGCGGTGCCCGGCGCGTAGCTCGACGGCGACCAGGTGAACGTGCCCTTTCCGGAGGAGTCGACCCGGTCGATGGTCAGCGTGACCTCGCCGTTCGGGCCCGGCAGCTTGAGATCGGCCCCCTCCGCGTACTGGCGCGTATCCACGCTGAACGAGACGAGATCCCCCTCCACCTTCTCGATCTTGAAGACCCGGTACCGCAGCACCGGCAGCTGCGCGCCCGACACCACGACGCGGTCGGCGACCATCCAGTAGGCCCCCGCGCCGACGGGCTTGTCCGGCAGCGGCGGCGTGAGGAGCGCGATGGCCTCCCCGAGGGCGGCGAGCACCGGCTGGAGCCCGGGATCGGCGTCCTTGGCCAGCTCGGGCCTGTAATTGCTGGCCACGTTCGCCGGCGAGAGATCGTAGCGCAGCGAGCTGCCCTTCAGCTTCGCCAGCGCGTCGGCGAGCTCCTTCGGCGGCCCGCCGACGGACATCGACGCGAGCGTCGCCGACGTGACCTTCGCGGTCACCTTCGTCGGCGCCGCGCCTGCCGCGGGTGCGGCCGCGCCGTCCTTGGGCGGGTCCGCCGGCTTCTCCGCCTTGAGGCTCACGCCGAAATCGAGGTTCGGCATTCCCTGCGGCCCGCCCATGCGCAGCCCGAGCGTGATGGTGAGCTTTTGCTCGGATTTCGGGTCGATCTTCGGGGCGAGCCTGGCCCGCGGCTCGCTGCCGTCGTCGATGACCTCGAGCTTGTAGGGCACGTCCTTCGGGAGCGCGGCGAGCGCTGCTTGCGGCGAGAACACGCCGTTCTCCGGCGGGCCGTCCGCCGCGCTGCCCGGCGGCGACCGCTTCTCGGGGCCGCCCGGCGCCGCCGCCTCGGCGAGCGCTGCGCCGAGCTTGCCGCCGACGACCGGCAGCGCCGGGCCGGCGTCGAGCGCGCCCGCATCGACGGCGACCTGCGCCTTGCCCTTGTCCCCCTCGCAGCCCGCGAGCCCCGCCAGGGCGACCGCCGCAAGCATCGAAGCCATAACCCCGCGCCACCGAGTGTGCATGACCGCGGGTGTAGCCAAAACCCGCGCCGCGTTCCAGCACGCTCTTGCGCCGGCCGGGGAGCCGCCGTCGCGGCGGGGAGCCGCTCAGCGCCGCCGCGCGGCCTTGAGCCCGCCGATGTACTCCAGGAGCTCGAGAGGCCGGAACGGCTTCGCGTAGTACGCGGTCGCACCGAGCTCCTCGGCGCGGGCGCGCGACTCGCGGTCGTCGAGGGCGCTGATCACGATGATCGGCAGGCTGGCGGTGGCCGGGTCCGCGCGGAGGCGCGCGCAGACCTCGAAGCCGTCCATGCTCCCGGGGAGCATCAGATCGAGCAGGATCACGTCGAAGGGCTCGGTCAAGGCGCGCTCCATCGCCTCGCGGCCGGTGCCGACGCCGATGACCTCATGGCCGCTCGCGCCGACCAGCGCCTCGATCATGCGCCGGATCGCGTCCTGATCTTCACAGAGAAGGATACGCATGGTCGCGAGCTCACGGAGCGTCGCACCCGCGCCATCGCGCGGTCAAGCGGGAACGCCCCCGCCGGCCCGGTCCGCTCGCGATCGGGCTAGGCGCGGCGAGGGCGGTCGGCGAGCCGCGCGAGCCGCGCGGCGCTGGCGGGCGGACGCAGCGCGAGCTCGATGCCCACGCGCGCCCCGCCGCCCTCGCGGCTCTCGGCGAACGCGCGGCCCCCGTGCGCCTCGGCGATGCGCTTGCACAGCGCCAGGCCCAGGCCGAGCGAGCCGCGCTCGGCGCCGCTCTCGCTTCCCTGCACCCGCTCGCGCCGGAAGAACGGCTCGAAGATGCGCGTCTCCTCCCCGTCCGTGAACCCGGGGCCGCGGTCCTCGACCTCGAAGACCACACGGCTCGGACCGCCGGGACGGACCCGCAACCGCTCGGCCCCGCCCGCGTGCGCGCGCGCGTTCTCCAGCAGGTTGGCGAGCGCGCGCGCCAGCAGCGTCGCGTCCGCCGCGAACGCCGGCGTCCCCTCGGCGACCTCCAGCAGCGTCGGGTCCAGCCCCGCGCGCTCGAGCGCGCGGATCGCGGTCTCGGCCGGGCTGAGGCGCGACACGGTGAGGGCCGCGAAATCGATGCGCGAGCTCGCCAGGAGATCGCCGACGAGCGCGTCGATCTCCATGACCTCGCGATCGAGGTCGTCGAGCACGGACACGCTCGGCCCGCCGTTCCCGCGGGCCAGCTCGGTGAGCAGGCGGATCCGGGCGAGCGGCGTGCGGAGCTCGTGCGACACGGCGGCGAGGAGCTCTCGCTGGTCGGCGATCTGGCGCTCGATGCGGCCCGCCATGTCGTTGACCGCCTCGGCGACCACGCCGACCTCGCCCTGGCCGTGGCAGTCGAGCCGGACCCGGCTCGACAGCTTGCCGGCGCCGATCTCGTGGGCGACGTGGGCCAGATCGACGAGCGGGCGGGCGAGGCGGCGCGAGATGAGGCCCGAGGCCCCCCACAGGACGACGCCCACGGCGAGCAGCGGCAGGGCGAGGCGGAGCGGCGCGCCGGACCGGCCGCGCCCGGGGCAGAGGAGCACCGTGCCGAGCGGACCGCCCTCGCCGCGGACCGATGCGACAAGGGTGTGCACCCGGCAGGGCTGGCCGTACCGCGCGAGCCTCCGCCCCGTCGCGTCGCGGAGCTCGAGATCGGTGTCGAAATCCTCGGCGATCACGCGGGCGAGGGCGTCGCGGGCCACGGGATCGGCCCAGACCCGCTGGAACTGGTGGCTCACGAAGGACCGGGCGCGGGCGTGCTCGTGCCGCCAGCCGGAGTTGCCGACGCGATCGATGGCCCCGACCGTCGCGAACGCGGCGAACGCGGTGATGAGGATGGTCGCGCCGAACCACATGAAGATCCGGCGATGCAGCCGCGCGCTGAGGAAGCGGCCGATCGAGACCTTCCGCCCGTTCTCGTACAGCCAGGACCGGTAGCGGATCACGCGCGGTCCTTGGCGAGCACATAGCCGACCCCGCGCACGGTCTTGATGAGCTTCGGCGACCTGGGATCGTCGGCGAGCTTCTGGCGCAAGTGCGAGATGTGCACGTCGACGGTCCGCCCGCCGACGTTGACGTCGCCGCGGCCGGCCTCCTCGAGGAGCGCGTCGCGGGCGACGACGCGGCCGGCGCGCCGCGCGAGGGCCACGAGGATATCGAACTCGATGCCGGTGAGCTCCGTCGGCTTGCCCGCCACGCTGACCACGCGGCCGGGCACGTCGATGGCGATGTCGCCGGCCACGATCCGCTCGCCGGCGGCGTCGGGCGTGGCGCGCCGGAGCACGGCCCGGAGGCGCGCGAGCAGCTCGCGCGGGCTGAACGGCTTCGCGATGTAGTCGTCGGCGCCGATCTCGAGGCCGACCACGCGATCGGCCTCGTCGCCGCGGGCGGTGAGCATGAGGATCGGCATCGAGCTCTTCTGCCGGATGCGGCGCACGACCTCGATGCCGTCCATGCCGGGCATCATCACGTCGAGGAGGACGGCGTCGAAGGTGCCCGCGGCGAGCGCCGCGAGGCCTCGCGCGCCGTCGCTCGCGACGGTCACCGTGAACCCGTTCTGCTCGAGGTAGCTCGCGAGCAAGGCGTGGAGCCTCGTGTCGTCGTCGATGAGCAGCAGCCGCAGCGCCATGGAGGACCCCGGGGAGCAGGGGCGGCAGCGCGCGGCTGCCGCCTCCCTTGTGTATAGCTCAGCGGCCCGCGCCGGTGTCGGGCTCCGGCGCTCCGGGGCGCGCGGGCGCGGCGCTCCGCCACGAGGAGCGCTCGGCCCCCCGCGCGGCGTCCACGCACAGGGACGCGACGTGGCGCTGGAAGGCGTCGCGGCGGGCCTCTGCGCGGCAGCGCAGCGAGGAGAAGCCGGAGGCGTAACCGAAGACGGTGCCGAGGACGAGCAGCGTGATCGTGATCTGGCGTCGCATCATGGTCTCCTCCTTCACGCCCAGTCGCCGTGGGTCCTGTAGGGATCGGCGCGGTGGCCGCGCCCACCGGCCCTGCCGGACGACCACAGGTCGCGGAAGGCGGCCGGCCCGATCTCGATGAGATCCGCGAGCTGCTCGCGCTGGCGATCCTCGAGCACGGCGTGGACCTTGCCGAGCGCGCCGACCGCGGCCTTGCGCAGCGACTCGATGGCGGTGTCGTGCCGCGCGAAGAGCTCGCCGAGGCGCGTCTCGTCGAGGCTCGGGCTCCGCATCGCGGCCGCGACGTCCGCGCGCGTGCTGCGGAGCTCGCTGCGGTGCGCGTCCGCGGCGGCGCGGAGCTCGTCGACGGCCGAGACGATGACCTTCTCCTGCGACGGCGTGGTGCCGAGCCGGTCGAAGAGGAACGACAGGAAGAAGCGACGGCGGAAGCCGAAGCCGCCGAAGCCGCGCCGACCGAAGGAGCCCGGCCCCGCGCCCCAGTGCCCGCCGCAATCGTACCGGCCGCCGCGCCTCAGGGTCATGATCAGGCCGATCAGACAGGCCGTTCCAACGACGAATCCCAACATGATGAGTACCCTCCGTGAGCGTCTCCGCTGTCAATACGTGCACGGGGCATGTCCGCGCGGCCCCGGTTCGTCCGGACGCGAGCGCGGCCCCGGCCGCAGGTGACCGGAGCCGCAGACGCGCGGCCCCGAGCCACGACGAAGCTGCGCAGGGCGTGTGAAGGATGTGCAGGAAGGCGCGTGAAGAAAGATGAAGACAGCCGCTCGGCGCTGGGCGGCGCGGCGCGGCGCGCCGTGCTGCGGCCGCGCCGTGCTGCGGCGGAGCGGTGCGTCGTGTCGCGCGGGCGGCTTCGCGCCCTCGGACAGCTTTACTTCGCCGGCTCCACCTCGCCGATGTCGTCCAGGTCGTCCTTGGCCTTCTCGTCGCCCGAGACCGCCCACGGATTCGTGCGCTCGCTGTCGGGCGCAGCACCGTCGGCTCCGTCGCCGTCCTCCTCTTCTTCGAGGTCGTCGAGCGACTCGACCCCGGCCGGCGAGGAGCTCGGCCCGGGCGGCGTCGACGCGCGGGGCGCCGGGGGCGCAGGCGGCGTCGACGCACGGGGCGCGGGCGGCGCGGGCGGCGTCGACGGGCGCGCCGGGGGCGCGGGCGGCGTCGACGGGCGCGCCGACGAGGTGCCCGGGTCGCTGGGGAGCCTGCCGCGCGGCGGCTCGGCCACCTGCGACGAGACGAACGCCGCTGCGGGGCCCGCCGAAGCCGACGGCTTCGCCACGATCGCGCTCGGGGACGTGATGCTCCCTGCCGGCCTCGGGCCCGCGGGAGAGCCGATCGGCGGGCTGCTCACCGAGGGCGGGAGACCTCCCGACGGCGAGCTCGCCGCCCCGGAGGAGGCCCCGCCCGGAGCGGCGCCCACGGCGGGCTTGGCGGCCTGGCCCAGATCAGGCGCGACGCCGGACAAGACGGAGGCAGGCGCCACCGGCGCCGACGCGCCGCCGGACGAGGCGGGGGCCGGCGCCGCAAACGCTGGCAGGGGCGCACCGCCCGGCGAGACGGGCGCCGACGCCGCCGGTCTGGACACGGGCGCACCGCCGGACGACACCGACGCCGCCGGAGCGCCCGCCGCCGACGCTGCCGGCGCGGGCGCGCTGCCCGGCGCGCCGTTGCGGCCTGACGACAGCTCCGCCGGCGCCGCCCTCGGCGTGGCGGCGCGCAGCGTGTCGAAGCGCATCGCCTTCTGCGCGAGCTGCACCACGGGGAGGATCTCGCGCGGCGGGATGTTCGCTGCGATCACGTCCGGCCCGGCGATCGCGAGCTCGCCGTCGGCGTGGAACGGCACGCCCGGGCGCTCGCGCTCCTGGTTGAGCCGCGCGTTGTCGATGGCGACGCGGACCTCGAGCGGGATCCGGGTCTGCCAGAGCCGGCCGTCGATCGCCGTGCGCACGTCCCACGGCGTCAGGATCGGCGTCCTGCCGATGCCCTCGAACGGGCTCCGGTCCGCGAGCAGCGCCTTGAGCAGCCAGGCGACGATCTCCTGGTGCTGCGGCGTGTCCTGATCCCACGGCATCGACTCGCGGAAGAACTGCCAGTAGCCCCCGGCCGGGCCGTACACGGAGAGATCGCGCGGATCGAACGCGGCCTCGAACGCGCGCGGGGTGATGTCGCCCTCGTCGATGACGGAGTCGATGAGCGCGCCCTGGAAGTCCGGCGTCTTGCGGCGGGCAGCCCGCGGCGAGAGGCCGGTGAGGGAGGTCGTGATCTGCTGGCGAACGTCGCTCCGCTCGCGGAACCAGTCCATCCGCTCGACCGCGCCGAAGCGCTCGCGCAGCTTGACCGGCGTCCACCACGGCAGATCGAGCTCGCGCAGCCGCGCGATCAGCTCGGCCACGAGCTGCAGCGCCGGCTCGCTCGCGAGGTGTACGCGCGCCTCTCTCCTCAGCGTCTCGTCGTCCTTGCTCTCGGAATCCCGGTGCTGCAGCGATCGCTCCGCCATCGTTCCTCCGTGTTCCCCCGGCCGTTCAGCTGAATATCAGAACCGGATCCGCGACGGCCAGCCCGCGCGCGCGACGGCCGAGCGCGCTCCGGCCCGGCGCGACCCGGGCCTCGACGCGAGCGCGCGGCGCGCATCTCCCGCGGACCGCCAGGATGTCGTTCTGCAACGACGCGCGAACGCAGCGGCGAGCAGCGGCCGATCTTCAAGGGCGCCCCCTCTGCGTGGCCGAGGCCAGCGCCCGAGACCACCCGGCCGCGACGCGCGCCGCCTTGGATCTCGGCGCCGGGTCGATCCGGGCTAGGCTCTCGCGGCCATGCAGGAGGACGCGGGAGAGGGCGCGCGCGAACGCGCCGCGCGAGGGTTCGATCGGCTGGACCGCCCCGGGCGCGGGCTCTCGCCCTGGGCGCGCCGCGTCGCGTGGTCCGCCGCCGAGGCGATGCTCTGCGACGAGGACGAGCGCGGCGAGCTCGCCCCGCCGGGCGCCGAGGTGTGCGAGCGCGCGGTCGCGGCGCTGGATCTCTCCCTCGGGCAGGCCAGCCCCGAGACGCGGCGCGGCTTCGCGCTGCTGGCCGCGTGCCTCGAGCTGCTGCCGCTCTTCGTGATCGGCGCCTTCGGCCGGATGAGCCGGCTCTCGCTCGGCCGGCGGCTCGCCTACCTCGAGGCGCTGGAGTCGAGCCGCTCCGGGCTCCTCGCGATGCTGCTCGTCGCCTTCAAGGTGCCCATGTGCATCTCCGCCTTCGAGGAGGGCGCGGAGCTCGCGCTGACGGGCCTCGACCGCGAGAGCACCGCGGCGCGGCGCAGGTTGCCCGGGCTCCGCCCGGCCGCGGTCGCTCCGGCCGCGCCGCGCGGGGAGGCGGACGAGGGCCCGCGCGCGCAGCCCGCCGCCACGTCCGGCGCAGGCGGTGGCGCGTGACCGGCGCCATCGCGTCGAGCGAGCCGATCGTCCGCGGGCGCGACCTGCCGGCCGGGTTCGACGAGCCGTGCGACGTCGTCGTGGTCGGCTCCGGCGCCGGCGGCGCGGTCGTCGCGGCGCTGCTCGCCGAGGCGGGGCGCCGCGTCATCGTGCTGGAGGAGGGCCCCTACTACCGCCCCGACGACTACCAGCGCTGGAAGCCCAGCGAGTCGCTGCGGCGGCTGTTCCGCGAGGGCGGCATGGTCACGGCGTTCGGCGTGGGCCAGACGCCGATCATCTCGCTCACGCAGGGGCGCGCCGTCGGCGGCTCGTCGGTGGTGACCGGCGGGGTCTGCTTCCGCATCCCGGGCGGCGTCCACGCGCGGTGGGTGCGCGACCTCGGCCTCGACGAGCTGTCGGAGCGCGCGCTCGAGGCGGCGTACGAGAGCGTCGAGCAGCGGCTCGACGTCCGCGAGGTCCCCGAGGCGATGCGCTCCGCGTCGACGGCGCGGTTCGTCGAGGGGGCGAGGCGGCTCGGCATCCCGATGCGCCCGCTCCGCCGCAACACCGGCGACGCGTGCGAGGGGAACGGCCGGTGCAACTTCACCTGCCCCGCCGGGGCGAAGCGCTCGGTCGACGTCGCCTACCTGCCGTCAGCCACCGCGCACGGCGCGCGCGTCGTCGCCGACGCGCTGGTCGAGCGGATCGACGTGAAGCGCGGGCGCGCCGCCGGCGTCGAGGGGAGGCTGCTCGGCGGCGAGCCGGGGGCTCCGCCGCGCCGGTTCCGCGTGCGCGCGAAGGCCGTGGTCGCGGCGTGCGGCACGCTGCACACGCCGCTGCTCCTCCGCACGGCGGGCGCCTTCAAGGCGAGCGGCGCGCTCGGCAACGACGTGACGCTGCACCCCGCGGTGCGCGTTGTCGCGCGGTTCGACGACGCGCTGAACGGCTGGGACGGCGCGCTCCAGAGCGTCTACTCCGACCACTTCGACGCCGAGGGGATCAAGCTCGTCGGCGTCTACTCGGCGGTGAACGTGCTCGCAGCGGGCCTCCCCGGCGTCGGGCCCGCGCTGCGGCGGCGGGTCCGCGCGCTGCCGCGCTGCGCCGTCTTCGGCGCCATGATCCACGACGAGGGCGGCGGCCGCGTCCGCCCCGGCCCCGGCCGCGAGCCGCTCGTCTCGTACGCGATGGCGCCGCGGGATCTCGCGCGGCTGCGCCGCTCGATCACCCTCCTCAGCGAGATGGCGATCGCCGCCGGCGCGCGCGAGGTCTACACCGCGATGATCGGCGAGCCGCCGATCACGTCGATGGACGCCGCGCTCGCGGCCGAGCGCGCGTCCATCGACGCGCGCCGCATCGAGTGCATGGCGTTCCACCCGCTCGGGAGCGCGCGGGTGGCGAACGATCCCCGGCGCGGGATCGTTGACCAGGACGGCGAGTGCTTCGAGCTGCCGGGGCTCTTCGTGGCCGACGGCTCCATCCTCCCCACGAGCATCGGCGTGAACTCGCAGGTGCCGATCATGGCGATGGCGACGCGCATCGCGTGGCGGATGGCCGAGCGCTTCCCGCGGCTCGCGGCGGAGAGCCCCGCGTAGGGGCGCAGGGCGCGGTGCTAGCATGTCGGCGCGGGCCGACAGCCGAGGTTTCAGGAGGCAAGCGATGATCGATCTCCGCTCCGACACGGTGACCCGACCGACCGCGGCCATGCGCGCGGCCATGGCGGCGGCCGAGGTCGGCGACGACGTGTACCGGGAGGACCCTACCGTGCGCAGGCTCGAGGAGCGCGTCGCGGAGCTGACGGGCAAGGAGGCCGCGCTGTTCGTGCCGAGCGGGACGATGGGCAACCAGATCGCGCTGCTCTGCCACACGCAGCGCGGCGACGAGGTGATCGCGGGCGAGGGCGCGCACTGCGCGTTCTACGAGAGCGGCGCCGCCCCCGCCTGGAGCGGCGTGCAGTTCGTCTTCGCCGGGCGCGGCGGCCTGTTCAAGGCGGCGGACGTCGAGGACGCGATCAAGCCGCCGCAGTACTACCTGCCGCGCACGCGCGTCGTCGCGATCGAGAACACCCACAACCGCGCCGGCGGGCGGGTCTTCCCGCAAGATGACGTCGTCGCCATCGCGTCCGTCGCGCGCGCGCACGGGCTCGCGCTCCACCTCGACGGGGCGCGCCTCTGGAACGCGGCGGTCGCCTCCGGCCGGACGGTCGCCGAGCTCGCGCGGCCGTTCGACACGGTGAGCGTGTGCTTCTCGAAGGGGCTCGGCGCCCCGGTCGGCTCCGCGCTGTGCGGCGGCGCCGACGTGGCGCGCGCCGCGCTGCGCTTCCGGAAGATGCTCGGCGGCGGCATGCGGCAGGCCGGCGTGCTCGCCGCCGCCGCCCTGTACGCGCTCGCGCACCACCAGGGCCGCATCGCCGAGGACCACGAGGCCGCGCGCGCCATCGCGCGGGCGATGCGCGACGCGGCGCACCGCGCCGCCCGCTCGGCCGGAGCAGAGGCGCCGCCCGCGACGATCGACGAGCCCGAGACGAACATCCTCTACGTCGACGCGCCGGGGATCCCGGCCGAGCGGCTCGTCGACGCTGCGCGGCGGCGCGGCGTGCTCGTCGGGGCGACGGGCAGGTGCACCGTCCGCGCCGTGACCCACCTCGACGTCGCGCCCGAGCAGGTCGTGCCCGCGGCGAGCGCCCTCGCCGAGGCGCTCGCCGAGGTGCTGTCTTCGCCGCGCGATCGCGGCGCCGCGGGCGTGCGCGCATGAGCCGTCGCATCGCCGCGAACGCCTCCGCCGCGGCGCTCGCCCTCGCGATCGCCGCGCTGCTCGGCCCCGCGTGCGCGCCGGCGCGCGGCGACGCCTACCTCGCCGCGATGGGCGCCGGTGAGCGCGCCTACCACGCGGGGCGCTACCGCGAGGCGGCCCGCTCGTTCGACGGCGCCGCCTCGCGCGCGCTGCGCGTGAAGGACCGCGACGAGGCGCGGCTCATGCAAGCGCGCGCCTTCGAGCGCGCGGAGGCCTGGGGCGAGGCGCGCGCGTCGTACGAGCGGCTGCTCGCCGACTCGCCGCATGGGCCGCGCTCGGTGCGCGCGGAGTTCGAGCTCGCCGATCTCGCGATCGAGCACGGCGACACCGACGCGGGCTTCGCGAGGCTCCTCGCGGCGACGCGTCGACACCCGTCGCACGGGCTCGCGCGCAACGCGCTGAAGCGGCTCATCCAGCGCGAGGAGGAGCGCGCCGGCGCGGGCGGCGCGCTCGCGTGGCTGCGGCGACAAGGCCCGTCGTTCCGCGGGACAGCGCTCGACCAGGACGTCGCCTACCACGCGGGCTTGCTCCTCGAGCGCAGCGGCGATCGCGAGGGCGCGCTGCGCGCGTTCGTCGCGACCGCGCGCGCGCACCCGTACCCCGCCGGCAACCTGACGGACAACGCGCTGTTCCACGCGGCGGAGATCGCCGCCTCCCTCGGGCGCCCCGAGGAGGCCATCGGCTACCTGAGGGAGATGCTCGCGCCGCGCGAGTCCGCCGTGACGGGCAGCTACGACCGCGAGAAGTTCGACGACGCGCAGCTGGAGATCGCGCGCCTCTACCGCGACGCGCTCGGCGATCGCGCGGCCGCGCGCCGCGAGCTGCGCAAGCTCTACACGAACCACCCCGCGTCCATCCTGCGCGACGACGCGCTCTGGGCCGAGGCGAAGCTGTGGCGCGAGGAGGGCCGGACCAGGGAAGCGTGCGCCACCGCGGCGTTGATCACCCGGGAGCTCCCCGACTCGCGCTACGCGCGTTGCGCGCACGCGATTTGCCCGTCGCTCCCGGCGGCGCAGCGCCCGTGCGCGGACTACATCGTCCGCGAGCTCGACGGTGAAAAAGCCCCTTGACGCGGGGGCGCCGCCCGGCGCGTCGCCGTGGCGGCGGCCCGCCCGCGCTCAGTCGTCCTCGTCGTCCGCGGGCTCGAGCTCGGCGTCGTCGTCCTCCTCGTCGTCATCGTCGGCGAGGTCGTCGTCCTCGGCCTCGTCGACGTCATCGTCGTCCTCGCGCGGCTCGGACTTCAGATCGATGCCGATGTCGCCGAGCTGCGTCTCGAGGAGCTCGAAGAGCTCGTCCACGTCGTCGCCCCCCCACTCGTCGAGCACGTCGGTCAAGAACTCAAAAAAATCACCGCTGTCCAGACGACGCTCGATCTCTTCGACCTGCTCTTCCGAGAACGCTTCGAGGACGTCCTCGCGCAGCGCTTCGGTGTCGCCTTCCTCAACGGCATCCGCCGCAGAGAGGCGGATCTGCTTTACGGCACGCTTGTCGAGGTGAATCTCCATGAAGGTGGCTTCGTTTAGGCGACCCTCGCAGCCGCCGTCAAGCGGCGTATGGCGTTGAGCTCCAAGAGACCGCTCGCCTCCCCTTCCCGTCCCCTCTTTTCCTGGGGCGTGCCGCCGGCGCGCCGAGAGGCCCGGGGCCGGACGGCCGCCCACGGGCCCCGTCGCCCGCGCCGCGGAGGGGCGTTGCCGGCGGCAGATCTCTCGCGTATCTCAAGCAGCTCGTGCGTTTACGACCTCCGCCCGGCGCGCTCCCGGCTGCGACCCTCGCGGCAGGAGCCCTGCTGTCCTTGACAGCGCCGGCCGCTCCGCCGGATCGCGAGACCGAGAGCGACCTCCCCCGCGCCGCGCCGGACGTACCCGCCGGCGCCAGGACAGGCGAGGCCGCGGGCGAGAGGATCGACGCCGGCCTCGCCACGCCCACCGAGGGCGCCGCGCAGGGGAACGAGGCCACCCCCGCGCAGCCGCTGCCGCCTCCCGTCAAGCCGGGCGTCGAGCTCGCCGCCCGGCCGCCGCCGCTGCACGTCGAGTACGTGCAGTACGGCGTCGCCCTCGTGGCGGAGATCAGCCTCGACCCCGGCGCCGTCTGCCCGCGGTCGGGGCCCCTGTACTCGTGCATCCTGGGCAGCGGCGGCGGGCTCGCGATCCGCGGCGGGTACCGCTCGCCGGGCCCCTGGTACTTCGGCGGCGCGTACCAGTTCACCAAGATGGACTCGAGCAACCTCTACCGGCTTGGCATCTTCCAGCAGCTGCGCGCCGAGATGAGGTACCTGCCCGACATCGGCTACCGAGCGGCCCCGTATTTTTCCGCCGGCATCGGCGGCATCGTCTACGGCAACGAGTGGGGCGTCGAGACGGGCGGCGCGCTCATCTTCAGCGGCGTCGGCGTCGAGCTGGAGGTGTCGCGCCGCGCCGTCCTCGGCGTCAGCTGCGTCTACCGGCCGGTGCTGATCTCGGGCTGGAAGGACACGGCCAACTACGAGCGGGCCACCGCCATCGCGCAATTCGTGGGCTTCGAGCTCCTGCTCGAGGTGCGGACCGAGCTCGGTCGGCGCTGAGCGGCGCCCCTGCCGATCGAGAGAACGCACCGCCTACTTGACTCGACCGTCGCTCCGCGGTCCCCTCGGCAGCGTGATCTGCGATGTGTGCGGTCGCGACAACGCGGGCGATCTGACGTTCTGTCAGGATTGCGGCCGACGGCTCAAGGTGCGCGAGGCGCGCGTCGCCCCGCCGACGCCGCCGAGCGGCCTGCCGCAGGTGTCGCTCCCGGCCGTGTCGGCGCCCGCGCAGGGCGACGCGCCGCCGGCGAACGACGCCCGCGCGAGCGCCCGGGCGCCGGGCGCTCGCGGCGTCCCGGGGCGCCTTCGCCCGGAGGCGCCGGTGTTCTCGTTCAGCCCGATCGGCTCGGCGAGGACGGAGCCCGCGATGCCGGCGATGCACGGCCGCGCGGAGATCACCGCCCGTCCGGCGCGCGAGGGCGCCGCGACGCCGGCCGCGGGCGCGCTGGACAGCGCCATCCAGATGGCGCCGGCGCTGCAAGGGCCGAGGATCACGGACCGGGGCGACGCGCCGGTGCCGCCCGCGGCGTTCGCGACGCCCTCGATCACCGATGCGCTGCTGGGGCTCTCCTGCCCGAGCTGCGGCGTCGACAACCCGCCGGGCTACCGCTTCTGCGTGACGTGCGGCGCGCCGCTTCACCGGAAGGACGGCGCCGCGCTGGCGGGCGCACCGCAGCCGGCGAGCGTCGCGTCGAGGAGGGCGAGGGGCGGCGAGCCGGACGCCGCGCTCTCCCCTGCCGCGCCGTACGTGGCGCACCCGCCACTCGAGGAGACAGGGACGACGGCGCGGGGGGTCCAGGACGCCGCGCTCCGGCACGCGCCGCCGCCCGAGGCCGCGCCGCCGCCCGAGGCCGCGCCGCCGCCCGGGCCGCGCGACGAGCGCCCCGGCGGCGGGGACACGCAGCGGCAGGGCCCCGGCGCCTCGCCGCCGGGCCGAGCGGTGCCTCCTCCGCTGCCCCCCGTCGCCCTGCCGCCCCCGCGGCTGCCCC
The DNA here is from genome assembly GCF_051521505.1 of Sorangium sp. So ce1014. Taxonomy (NCBI): domain Bacteria; kingdom Pseudomonadati; phylum Myxococcota; order Polyangiales; family Polyangiaceae; genus Sorangium; species Sorangium sp. So ce1014. Next base: position 2,721,028 of record NZ_CP150356.1, on the reverse strand, counting down.
TTCCCGCGGCCAGCGGGAGCACCCCCGACAAGATCGTCGGCTCGCCGGTGCTCGACATCGCGTCGTCGCGCCAGACGCCGGCCCCGCCGATCGCGTGTGCGCGCTGCCACGGCCAGTGCCTTTCGGGCACGCGGTTCTGCAAGTACTGCGGGGCGCCGCTCGACGGCGATCGGCCGGTCTCCGACCGCCCGTCCCGGGCCGCCGCCGACCGCCCGCAGCCTGCGCCCGTCCCCGAGGTCGGGCGCGACCCGCCTCGGCCGCCGCAGGGCGACGCCGCCGGGCCGAGCCCGATCGAGACGGGCAGCACGCCGCCGCCCTCCCAGGCGCCGCTCGCTCCGCTGCGGGCGTCCTATTCGGTGCGCCCGCCGGCGTGGGTCCCGGCCGACACGCGGCCTACCCGGGCGCCCGAGGGCAAGCTCATCGTGATCGTCGAAGACGGGACCGAGGGAAAAAGTTTTTCCCTCACCGGCCCGCAGATCGACATCGGCCGCAGCGAGGGGGATATCGTCCTCGAGGACGACCTGTACGTCTCGCCGCGGCACGCCCGGCTCATTCCGCAGAGCGGGTCCTGGGTTCTCCGTGACCTCGGCAGCGTCAACCGCATCTACCTGCGCATCCGGAAGACGCACCCCCTTCGAGATGGCGACTTGCTCCTCCTGGGCCTCGAGGTGTTACAGTTTCAGACCGTGAACGACGGGGAGCGAGGCCTCGGCCATGCCATCCAGCATGGAACGTTGCTGTTTGGCTCGCCCGCCATCCACCGGCGGGCGAGACTTTGCCAGCGGACGGTGGAGGGCGTGACGCGGGACGTGTACCACCTCTACCGGGATGAGACGGTGATCGGACGGGAGACGGGAGACATCGTGTTCACGGCCGACCCGTTCCTCTCGCGACGCCACGCCGCCATCCGGAGGAACCCGGCCACGGGGGAGTACGCGCTCACCGACCTGGAGTCGTCGAACGGGACGTACGTCGCCATACGCGAGGACGTCAGCCTCCTGGATCGCGATTTCGTGCGCATCGGGCAGCACCTGTTCCGCGTGGATCTCTCCCGATGAGCGACCAGACCGTCCGCGAAACGCCGACCGAGGCGCTGGAAGTCGAGGGGCTTCCGAGCGCGGCGTCGGTAGGGACCGACTCGAGCAGCAACGCGGGCAAGGCCCTTGGTGACTCCCCGCACGGCGCCGCGTCGCTCGAGTCCGGCAAGGCGGGGTCTCTGGAAGCAGGCAAGCCCGTGAACTGGAAGCCACCCACGCCGCCCAAGATGCGCTCGGCCGTGAACGCCGCGCGCGAGCAGAAGGCTGGCATCGCCGTGAAACCCATGAAAGCGCCCAGCGCCCCGAGCCCCGACAAGGTCGGGAGGAAGCTCCCTCCACCGCCGCGGGTGCGGCTCACCGCCGGCGGGCTGCGCGACGACGACGCGGATGGAAGCGCGACGAGGTCGGACGACCTCGCGGACGCGGCCACCCCCGACGCGCCGCCGGCCGCCGTTCAGGCGCAGGCCGCCCGCGCGGCCCCGGCGATCGCCGCGTCGCGCAACGACGGCGCGCTCGACGAGACCCCCGCCGTGGAGGCCGCCGTCGGCGACGGCTCGACCGGGCGCCCCCTTGCGGGCGAGGCGGCGGCGAGCGGCGAGCCGGCCGAGGGCGCGCAGCGCCCCGACGACATGGACAGCGAGGCAGCAACGCCGGCCGAGCCGCATCGACCCGAGGTCGTGCTGCGGCTGTTCGGCCGGACCGACGTGGGTCAGGTCCGCGAGCACAACGAGGACAACTTCATCGTCGCGGATCTCACCAAGGCGAGCCGCGGCCTGATGGAGATGGACCGCTACCAGGTGGTCGGCGAGCGCGGCGCGCTGCTCGGCGTGTGCGACGGCATGGGAGGCGCCGCGGCCGGCGAGGTCGCGAGCCAGCTCGCGGTCGACATCATCTACCAGCGGATGAGCGCCGGCGGCCCCCCGCAGGATCACGACGAGCTCGCCGCGCGGCTCGTGCAGTCGATCGAGGCCGCGGGCCTCAGGATCTTCAGCGAGGCGAAGCTCGATCGGACCCGGCGGGGGATGGGGACCACCTCGACCATCGCCGCGCTCATGGACGATCACCTGTTCCTCGGCCAGGTCGGCGACAGCCGCGCGTACGTCCTGCGCGGCGATCGGCTCGTGCAGGTGACGCGCGATCAGTCGCTCGTGAACCAGCTCATCGAGGCCGGCCAGCTCACGGAGGAGGAGGCCGAGACCTTCGAGCACAACAACATCATCCTCCAGGCGCTCGGCACGGCGGACTCGGTGCAGGTCGACCTCACCTTCGTCGAGCTCAAGCGGGGCGACACGCTGATGCTCTGCTCCGACGGGCTCTCGGGCATGGTGCGGAACGAGGAGATCCGCGAGGTGCTGCGGACCGTCGACGATCCGATCGAGGCCTGCAAGGTGCTGACGGATCGGGCCAACCAGGCCGGCGGCCACGACAACATCACGGTGGTCGTCGCGAAGTTCGACGGCGACGGGCTCGCCGAGGCGGACCTCGTGGACATCGAGGAGCTCCGTTACCAGAAGTACTCGCTGCCCGATCACCTCCTGGCCCAGAACGCCGTCGCGTCCGAGCCGGCGCGCAAGGTGAAAGAGCTCGATGAGAAGAAGATCTCGCAGCGCCCCCCCTCACCGAAGTCGTGGCTGACCGGCGCAGACGGCGATCTGGGCGACGACGGCGACGACTACGACCCCGTCATCGCGGCGCTTCCCCCGGACGAAGCGCTGGAGGAGCGCAAGGCCCGCGCGCCCGTCCAGGGCGACGAGCCGATCATGATCCCGACCGACGGCGCGCCGCAGTGGCTCGTGATCTTGATGATCGTGAGCGCCGTCGCGTGCGTTACCATCGCCGGCTACTACCTGCTCCGTTAGGGCGCGCGCAGCGCACGTGCGCGCGCCCCCCACCGCGATGCTGCGCAGCAACGACAAGCGTGGCCGGCAGACTCCGGCCGCCCCCCAGGAAGGGTCCGCCCCGCGACGATCGGACGCGGACGGCCGCGTCGACGTGGAGACCGCGCAGCGCATCATCAAGGATGCCGTCGTGCAGGCGATGCAGCGCGAGGAGAAGGCGCTCGCGCTCGTGCGCGCCAAGGCGGGCGAGGCGCAGCGCCGGGTGGCGCGCCACAACGTGCTCCTCGGGCTCGGCGTCGCCGCGGCGCTCGTCGCCGTGGGGGTGGCGGGCGTGGTCGCGTACCGGTCGCGCCGGGCGGCCGACGCGCTCGCGCGCGAGGTCGGGCTCGGGGTCGCGCCCGCGGCGCGGCCGTCGGGCGCGATCCCGGAGCAGGTGCTCTCGGGCCGCGCGATCTTCGAGCAGAACCGGCTGGCGCTCTACGTGATGGGCTACAAGGTGGACAACCGCATCGGCGGTTGCTGCTCGGCCTTCGCCATCGCGCCCGATCTGCTCGCCACGAACGCGCACTGCGTCCGCGACTGCCGCGCGCGCGGCGGCACCTCGATCGCCACGCAGAACGACTCGATGGGGAAGACCCGCCTCCGCATCGTCGCGATGTCGGCCCACCCTGCGTACAAGCCCGGGCAGGCGGGGGCCGGCTCGCCGGACGTCGCCCTGCTCCGCATCGACGGCAGGGCGTCGCACACGGTGAAGCTCGCGAACGACGCCGAGCTGCGGGCCATCGGGCCGGGCGACGACGCTTACGTCCTCGGCTTCCCCGGTCGCCTGATGGACCCGCTGAGCCCCTCGGCGACGTTCCTGGAGGGCCGCATCGGGCGGGTGACCGGCATCGACGAGGAGGCGACGACGCCGGACCGCGCCGTCCTCATCCAGCACGATGCGGTCACGCGCGGGGGCAACAGCGGGAGCCCCATCTTCAACCAGTACGGGCACGTGATCGGCATCCACGCGGCGCACATCGACGACGAGAACGACGTGACGATCGACGGGCGCAAGACGACGGTGACGCAGAGCTCGCCGTTCCGGATCGGGATGCGCATCGATCTGCTGAAGGGGGTCCCCGCGCCGTGATGCTGCGCGTCGTGCACACGTTCGGGCGCAACGCCGGGTCCGTGGAGCTCCATGACAGGCGCGTCGTGCGCTTCGGTCGCGCGCCGGACAACGACGTCGTGTTCGACCCGAACCACGATCGCGACGCGAGCAGCCACCACGCCGAGGCGCGCCTCGAGGCTGCGGGCTGGGTGCTCTACGACCTCGACAGCCGCAACGGGACCTACGCTGGCGGGCAACGGATCAAGCGGCACCCGATCGCCTCGGGCGATGAGCTCACCTTCGGCACGAAGGGCCCGCGGGTGCGGCTCGAGCTCGTCGAGCGACACGCGCCGGGATCGCCGCATGCACACGCGCCGCCGCCCTACCCTGCGCCCGCCGCGTACCCCGCGCCTGCCGGCTATCCCGCGCCCGCCGGCTATCCCGCGCCCGCCGCGTACTCCGCGCCCACCGGCTATCCCGCGCCCGCTGCGGGCTATCCCGCGCCCGCCGCTGCTTACCCCGCGCCCACCGCGGCCCACTCCGGGAACGTCGCCGCCGCGCCGCCGGCCGGCGTCCGGCGGGTCGGCGAGCGGACGATCGCCATGATGATCTCCTCGGCCGTCTCGGCCGCCACGGGGCGCGCGAAGCCCCGCGGCACCGTCGAGATCAACGCCATGCTCCACAAGGAGGTGCGCGCCGCGACCGCCGGCCAGCGCCGCACGACGTACGTCCTCGCCCTCCTCCTCGTGGTCGCGCTCGCGAGCCTCGCCGGGCTCATCGTCTATAACCGCTCCTCCCACGACGAGATCAGCCAGCTCCGCGCCGAGCTCGCGCGCCTCCCGCCGGAGGACCCGCGGCGCAAGGAGATCGAGCGGCGCCTCGGCACGCTTCACCCCTCGAACGCGAACTTCGGGCGCAACCTCCACGACCGCGTCAGAAAGGGGATCTTCATGCTCGCCTCGGGGCGCGAGGGGTTCTGCACGGCGTTCGCGGTGCGGCCCTCCGTCCTCGTGACGAACGCGCACTGCATCTCCGCGGCCAAGCGCCGCGGCGGCGCGATCGTGGCGCTCGAGAACGAGGGCCGGGGCCAGGTAAGCTTCGCCGTGACCAGCATGCGGCCACACCCCCTGCACCGCGAGATCGCGGACCAGCTCACCCCGGACATCGGTATCGTGTCCATCGCCGGGCGCGCCGCCGCCGTCCTGGAGCTCGCCGCCCGGGAGGAGCTCGCCGCGGCCGGCGCGGGCGACGACGTGTACCTGATCGGCTTCCCCGAGCGCCTCACGGACGCCGCGAACCCCGTCGCCACCTTCCTGGCCGCCAACATCGGCCGGATCACCGGCGCGAACGGGCGGCCCGTGGCCGCGGCCGACGCCTGGCTGATCCAGCACGACGCCCGCAGCACGAGCGGCATGAGCGGGAGCCCCATCTTCAACGGCCAGGGCAAGGTCATCGGCATCAACGCCGGCGGGTACCTGGAGGGCAACGACGAGACGATCTCGGGCCAGAAGACGGAGGTGGTCAAGGCCTCCCCCTACAAGTTCGGGATGCGCATCGACCTGCTCGACGCCATCCTGCGCTGACCCCCGCGCGAGAGACATGCTCCGCCACGCGCTCCGCCGGCTCCTCTGGACGCTCCCCACCCTCGTGGGCGTCTCGCTGCTGACCTTCTTCGTGCTCTCCTTCGTCCCGGATCCCACGGACGATCCGCTCCTCGCCAGCTCGCTCTCCGGCGCGGAGCTCGCGCGGCTCCGCCGGGAGCGCTTCCTCGATCTCCCGCGCTTCATCAACCTGGAGCCGCGTGACGTGCGCCTGCGCGCCCTCGCGGCCGCGCAGGCCATCGCGGCCGGCGGCGACGGCGCGGCCGCCGCGGCCGAAGAGCTGCGGCGCCTCGGCGGCGCCGCGCTGCCGCACATCCTGCCGCTCGACGCGCTCGCGCCCGAGCCGCGCACCCGCGTCGCCCTCGCGCTCGCGCCGGTCGCGGCGCGGATGGGCTTGCCGCGCGCCGAAGAGGCCGCCGACCCGGCGCACGCCGTCGCCTTCTGGACGCGCTTCTGGGACGACCGGGGCATCGAGTTCCGGAGCGCGTCGGTCCGCAGCGCGGTGCGGCGCCTGGTCCGCTACGGCTCCGCGTCGCGCGCCTCCGAGCTGCTCGAGCTCGACACGTTCGCCCTGCAGCCGGTGATCGCCGCGCTCCAGCCGCCGCGCGACGCGGCGACGCTCGATCAGGCGCGCGCCCTCGTCGAGGTCGCGGCCCACATCGCGGAGATCGACGACCGCATCGCCCCGGGCGACGACCTCGCGGAGGCCCGCGCGTGCGTCACGCGGTGGAGGTCCTTCTGGAACGTGTACCGCAGCGACTTCGAGGTGTTCTCCGGCCCGGCGCGGCTCGCGGCGACGGTGCTCGAGACCCGGTACGGCAAGTGGGCGCTCGGCGCGGTCACCCACCGCCTCGGCGTCGCGGCGACCGGCGAGCCGGTGCTCGACGAGCTCGCGCGCCGCGCGCCGGTCACGCTCACGCTCGTGTTCGGGGCGATCGCCCTTGCCTACGCCGTGGCCGTCCCGCTCGGCGCGCTGAGCGCGGCCTCGCGCGGCCGGCGGAGCGACTCCGCCCTCGCGGCCGCCGTGCTCACCCTCGCCGTCCTCCCGACCGCCGTCGTGGCCGTGGCCGCCGCGCTGCTCTCGGGCGGCGCGCGGTCGCTGCTCCTGCCGACGTGCCTCATCGCGCTCTCGCTCATCGCCGCGCCGACGCGGCAGCAGCGCGCCGCGCTCGTCGCCGTCCTCACGCAGGACTTCATCCGGGCCGCGCGGGCGCGCGGCGCCGGCACCGCGCGCGCCATCACCGTCCACGGCCTGCGCAACGCCGTGCTCCCGGTCGTGACGCTCGCCGTGCTGGAGCCGCCGATGGCGCTCGGCGGCGCCTTCGTCGTGGAGCGCGTCTTCGAGCTCCACGGGCTCGGCGAGCTCACCCTGCTCGCCGTGCAGGCGCGCGACGTGAGCTGGCTCATGGCCATCTCCATCGGCGCTGCCGGCATCGCCGCGCTCGGCGTGATCGCGACCGATCTCGCCTACGTGCTCGTCGATCCGCGGCTCGGCCCGGCGGTGCTCTCGCGGAGGAGCGGGGCGTGACGCACGCCGCGGCGTTCCTCCGCCGGATGGTCGGCAGCAAGCGGGTCGCCGCGGGCACCGTCCTGCTCGGCGTGCTCGCGCTGCTCGCTATCTTCGCCGAGCTCCTCGCCGCCCCTGCGCCGATCGCCCGGTTCGGATCGGACGGCACCGAGATCCTGCCCGCGGTCACCGAGGCCGCGGAGCTCGAGTCGCTCACCGAGGCCGAGCTCCGGGTGCGCTTCGAGGTGGGCGTCGCGATCTGGCCGCCCATCCGTTACGGCCCGGAGCAGCGCACCGACGCCGGCCCGAACGCGTCGCCCTCGCTCGACCACCCGCTCGGCACGGACTTCGAGAGCCGCGATCTCGCCGCGCGGCTCATCTACGGCGCGCGCACCGCGCTCGGCCTGTCGCTCAGCGCGGTGCTCGTGGGCATGTTCCTCGGCGTCGTGCTCGGCGGGCTCGCCGGCACGCTGCGCGGCGCCTGGAACGACGGCCTCGTCCGCCTCGTCGAGACGGTCGACACCTTCCCGGCGATCCTCGTCGTGGCGATCGTGCGCGCCATCGAGCGCGAGCCCTCCGCGCTGTCGCTGGTGCTCGCGGTCGCCTTCGTCCGCTGGGCGGAGATCGCGCGCCTCGTGCGCGCCGAGGTGCTGCGGGCGTCGAGCGAGGAGTACGTGATGGCCGCGCGCGCGCTCGGCAGCACCCGGCTGCGCGTCTTCTACCGCCACATCCTCCCGAACGCGCTCGGCCCCACGATCGTGAGCTCGGTGCTCGGCGTGGCGTCCGTGGTCCTGCTCGAGGCGGCGATCTCGTTCCTCGGGATGGGCGCGCCCACCCGCGTGGCGTCGTGGGGGGAGACGCTGGGCCAGGCGGCGCGGCACCCGAGCGAGATCCGGCTGCTCGTCTTCCCCGGGCTGCTGCTCCTGGCGACGGTCGGCGGCTCCTACCTCATCGCCGACGCGCTGCGCGACGCCGTCGACGCGCGCACCGTGCGCGCGCGGATGCCGCGCTGAGGGCGCGGGCAGCTGGACGGAGCGCCCGCGGCCGCGGCGCCGCCGTCCGGGGGCGCCCTGCGCCGAGATGGCGCCGAGGTAGCGCCGAGATTTCGCCGAAATCGGCCTCATCTCTGCGATCTCGGCGGCGAGGGCCTCGCGCCACTCGATCTCGATGGGAAGGCCCGCTATGAATTCGCCCGCCATGGCTGTTCCCGAGATCAGCGAGCAGGAGTTCGAGCGCGAGGTGCTCCGCAGCGAGTTGCCCGTGCTCATCGATTTCACCGCCACCTGGTGCGGACCGTGCAAAACGGTCGCGCCGGAGGTCGACGCCATCGCGCGCGAGCTCGAAGGCAAGGCCAAGGTGGTCAAGGTCGACATCGACCGGTCGAAGCGCATCGCCACCACGCTGCGCATCCAGTCCGTCCCGACGTTCATGGTCTTCCACCGGGGCCGCCCGGTGGCCGCCGAGCAGGGCGTCCTCAACCGCAAGCAGCTCCGTGAGCTCCTCGATCCGTTCCTCCCGCGCGCCGAGGGCGCCATCCGGGCGGTCGAGCTGGCGCAGCTGATCCGCGAGGGTCAGGTGGTCGCCGTCGACACGCGCGAGGGCCCCGCGTACGGCCGCGCCCACATCCCCGGCGCCGTGCACATCCCGATGGACGAGATCGAGGGCCGGCTCGCCGAGCTCCACATGCTGGCCGGCGCGCCGGTTCTCTACTGTCGCTCCGGCGACAAGTCGAAGGATGTGGCCACGAAGCTCGCCCAGGAGGGCGTCCCCGTCGCGTTCCTCGAGGGCGGCTTCCTCTTGTGGGAAGCCGAGGCGTTGCCGATCGAGCGCCCGGACTGAGCGCTCCTGCGCGCGCCCAGCCCGGCGAGCGCGGCGCGTCACGGAGGCAAGCGCGCGGCGCTGCAGCGGGGCGTCACCGCTCGGCGGCCGGCGGCGTCTGCCGCCTGGCCGCGGCGTCTGCCGCCTGGCCGCGGCGTCGCCGCTCGGCGGCCGGCGGCGTCACCCCTTGGCGGCCGCGAGCGCCGCCGAGAGGACCTCGCGCACCGGCACGCCGTGCGTCCTCGCCGCCGCGGCGCAGTCGTCGAACTCCGGCTTGATCTGCGGCGGGCCGAACGGCCCCTCGCTGATCTTCACCCGGATGGCGCCGTACGCGGTCTTCACGGTCGTGATCCGCCGCGGCCGTTCCGTGCGGGCGACCGGGATCTTCCGGAGCCCGATGCTTGTCGTCTCGCGGAGCAGCGCCGTCGCGACCGCATCGGCCTGGGGGGCGGCGGCGAGCGCCGCGATCGTCAGCGCGGGCCGTCCTTTCTTCATCGTGATCGGCGCCGCCCACGCGTCGAGCGCGCCTGCCACGAACAGCGCCTCGATCGCGTGCCCTGCCACCTCGCCCGTGAGGTCGTCGACGTTCGCCTCGATGATCACGTGCGATGCGCTGCCGAGGCTCTCTTCCCCGCCAGAGCGCGTTCCCAGGACGACCCGCAGCAGATTGGGGCGGTCCGGCAGCTCTCGCTGGCCGGCGCCGAAGCCGATCCGGTCGGGCGCGAACGTCGGCCAGCGCTCGAACCGGGTCGCCAGCGCGGCGATGATGGCCGCACCGGTGGGCGTGACCAGCTCGGCGTCGAGCTCCACGCCGTAGGTCGGGACGCCGCGGAGGCAAGCGACCGCGGCAGGCGGAGGCAGCGGGAGGATCCCGTGTCGCGCCTTGACGAACCCGCGCCCCATGGGCAGCGGCGATCCGACGACCTCCGCCCCGATGTGCGCGATGGCCGCGGCGGCGCCCACGATGTCGACGATCGCATCGACGGCGCCGACCTCATGGAAGTGCACGTCTTCCAGGCGGATCCGGTGCACGGCGGCCTCCGCCTCACCGAGGCGCCGGAAGATCCGGCGCGCCAGCGCGGCGACGGGGGGATCGAGCGGCGCTGCGGCGAGCATGGCGTCGATGGAACCGTAGGTGCGCTCCGGCTGCGGCGTCTCGACGTGCACGTCGAACGAGGTCGCCACGATGCCGCTCCGGTGGGCATGCCCACGGTGCAGGTGGAATCCCTCGATGGGCAGCGCCGCGACGGCGCGCTCGATGACGAGGAGCGGCACCCCGAGATCGAGCAGCGCGGCGATGGTCATGTCGCCCGCGATCCCGCTGAACGCGTCAAAGAACAGGATCTTGCCGGCGCCCGCGCCTTCCTCGAGGAGCGGCGTGCGCGGGTGATCATGCCCGTGCTCGTGCGCAGGATCGTGCTCGTGCTCGTGCGCATGGCCGTGTCCGTGCGCGTGATCATGCTCGTGCGCAGGGTCGTGGGCGTGCGCGTGGTCGTGCGCAGCGTCGTGCGCGTGATCGTGCCCGTGCGCGTGGTCGTGCCCGTGATCGTGCCCGTGTCCCATATCTCGCCTGCTCCGTTCGCCGGGCGCCTGCGCTCCGCGGCGATCCCGCGGTCGCGCTCGTTCCGCGCTCACTCCTTCGGCAACATGCGATGCACCACCATCGCCGCGCCGAAGCCGCTGTCGATGTTGACCACGGCGACGCCGGAGGCGCACGACGTGAGCATGGAGAAGAGCGCGGTGAAGCCGCCCAGCGCCGCGCCGTAGCCGACCGAGGTCGGGACCGCGACGACCGGGGCGGCCACGAGCCCGCCGACCACGCTCGGCAGCGCGCCCTCCATGCCCGCGACCACGATCACGGCGGACGCCTTGCGCAGCTCCTCGAGGCGATGGAGGAAGCGATGCAGCCCCGCGACCCCGACGTCGTACAGCCGTTTCGCTTCGAGCCCCACGGCGCGCAGCGTCTCGATGGCCTCCTCGGCGACCGGGAGATCGCTCGTGCCCGCGGTCACGACCGCGACCGGCCCGGCGGCGCGCTTCGGCGTGGGCGCGACCTCGATGCTGCCGGTCCGCGCCAGGGGAACATAGCGAAACGCCGGCAAGAGCGACGCCACCGCCGCGCCCTTCGCGGCGTCGACCCGGGTCACCAGCACGTTCTGCCCGACCCCCGCGATCTCCTGGGCGATCAGAACGATCTGCTCCGGCGTCTTCCCTTCGCCGAAGATCACCTCGGGCACGCCCTGCCGGAGCGCGCGGTGGTGATCGACGGTCGCGACGCCCAGGTCCCGGAAAGGCAGGCCTCGGAGCGCCTCCAGCGCCTCCTCGACGGCGAGCTCGCCGGTTCGAACGCGCTCAAGCATTTCCCGGACGAGGCGCGGCTCCATGTGCGCAGCCGCTTAGCGCGGCGGCGCGGCCAGGGCAAACGTTCCGCCCCGTCCGCCCGTCCCCCCTGGCTGGCCGGGCGAGCGCCTGTACGCCTCCGGAAGCTCGGCGCGCGCGTGCTCCTCCGGATGCGGGCCTCACTAAAATCTTCCAGTCTCTTTGCGCAAGAGGGGGCGACAGGACTATTTTCCGCGCCGCGTGCCCGCCTTCGTCGCTCCCCTTGTCGGCTTTGCTCTCGGCGCGCTGCTCGCCTGGTTCAGCGCTGCAGCCCCTCACCGCCCAGGCGCGCTGCGCGCGGCGGAGGCTCGGCTCGCGCCCGGCCCGCGCGATCGGCCGCTCGCCCTCGTCTTCCTGTTCGCCGTCCTCGTCTTCGCCCCGGTCTGCGCCTACTTCCTCGTCTTCGCGCCCGACTGGAGCTTCGCGTACCTCGTCGACACCCGCCGGATCCCGTCCGCCGTCGACCTCGTGCTGCTCCTCCTCGACGTCGTCTCGGTGCCCGCCGGGTTCGCCGCCGCGCAGCGCTTCGCCGCGAGCGCCGGCGGCAGGCCGACCGCGCAACGATCGGTCCGTGCGCTGGCCATCTTCGCCGGCGCGCCGCTCGCGATCGCCCTGATCGCCGTTGTCGCCCTGTCCCGGCGCCTCGGGATCGACGGCACCTACCGGCAGGTCGAGGGCGACTTCGGCGTCCACCCGGTCGCCGGCGGTCCGCTCGGCTACGCGCTCCTCTGGATGCACACCATGCTCGCCGCCGGATTCGCGGTCACCGTGAGCGCCCTCCTCCGGCGCGAGCCGCCGGGCGGCGGGCAGAAGGCCGGGCCCGCCCTCGGCCCGAGCCCCCGCGCCGTCCGGAGCGAGCCGGCGCCCACGGTCGATCCGCCCCGGCCTGCCTCGACGCGCCCGCAGCGCCGGCTCGGCCTCGGCAAGGGCGGCCGCTCCAACCGGCCGGGCTGAGACGCATCCCGCGGGCGCGGCCGGCCGCGTCACCGCGTCGACGGAGCCACCGCGGTGAAGCGACCGGCCGCGTCACCGCGTTGACGGAGCCACCGCGCTCCACCACCCTGTCGCCCCATGTCCGAACGAGCCCGCATGGATCAGCAGATCGCAGAACTGACGGAGCTGGCCGAGCAGGTGGTGACCCGCGCCAGGAAAGGCGGCGCCGACGTCGCGGAGGCGATCGCCCGCTCCGGCTCCGAGCTCACCACCAAGGTGCGCCTCGGCGAGCCCGAGCTCGTCGAGGAGGCCGTCCACAAGGGCCTCGGCATGCGGATCATCAAGAAGCAGCGCGTCGCGCTGACCTCGACCTCCGACCTCACGCCCCGCGGCCTCGATCGGTTCGTCGCGGACGCGCTGGAGCTCGCCGACATCTCGCAGGAGGACGAGTTCGCCGGCCCCGCCGATCCGGAGCTCATCGCCAAGGGGAACTTCCCCGCGCTCGATCTCTATGATCCCTCGGGCGGAGACGTCACGGCCGCGCAGGCCATCGACATCGCGCGCCGGGGCGAGCAGGCCGCGCGCGACGCCGACCCCCGCATCACGAACAGCGAGGGCGCGACGTTCTCGCGGAGCGCGGGCGCCTACGCCCTCGTCCTGTCCGGCGGGTTCCGCGGCGGCATCGCCGGCTCGTACGCGCAGCTCGTCGTCTCTCCGATCGCCGACGACAGCGGCGACAAGAAGCGCCGCGGCTTCTACTTCACCGGCCGGCGCCACCTCGCGGACCTGGACGCCCCGGACGCCGTCGGCCGCGAGGCAGCCCGCCGGACGCTGCGCAAGCTCGGCGCCCGCAAGGTGGCGACCTGCGAGGCGCCCGTCGTCTTCGACCCGGACGTCGCCCGCTCGATGCTCGGGCTGCTCGGCAGCTGCATCATGGGCAGCTCGGTCTGGCGCAAGTCGAGCTACCTCGCCGGCCGCGAGGGGACGCGCGTCGCCAGCGATCTCATCACGGTCGTCGACGATCCCCTGATCCCGCGCGCGCCCGGCTCGCGTCCGTTCGACGGCGAGGGCCTCCTGGCCAGGCGCAACGTCGTGGTCGAGCAAGGCATCCTGAAGACCTATCTCTGCGACAGCTACAGCGCCCGGAAGCTCAAGCGCACCTCGACCGGCAGCGCCTCGCGTGGCGGCGGCGGCGGCGTGGGCCCCTCCACCTCGAACTTCATCCTGCAGCCCACCTCCACGCCGGCGGACGAGATCGTGCGCTCCACGCCGCGCGGGCTGTACGTCACCGAGATGATGGGCTTCGGCTTCAACGCCGTGACCGGCGACTTCTCCCGGGGCGCCTCCGGCTTCTGGATCGAAAATGGTGAAATATCTTACCCAGTTAGCGAGGTCACGATCTCGCTGAACCTCGACGAGCTCTTGCAGCGGATCGACGCCGTCGGAAGCGACCTGGATCTCCGGACGGCAACGTCCTCTCCGACCTTCCGGGTCTCGGCCATGACCATCGCCGGAAGCTGAGCCGCTTCCGTTCGAGGAGCCGCGCTCATCGATCTCTTCGTTTCCAGCTCATCCAGAAAGCGCAGGAGCGGACTCGACAGCAGGGTTGCGAGCGACCCCTCAACCGGCCCCGGGTTGTGCTGCGGGAGGGGGGATTCTGTCCTCAGCGGGTCGCTCTGCAGTGCTGCGTCCGTCCTTTGGCGGGTCACCTGTCCGCCGCCGCGGCCGTCCTCGCCGAGCCTCTCCTGCTGGCGTAGGACGGCCGGGGCCCTCGCTCAGCGCGAGGACCCGCCTGCGGCCAGGCTCCGCGGCGGCTCTTCCGAGGCCCCGCCGGCGGCCGCCTGGAGCGGCGCTCCAGGCTGCGCGGCCGCTTCGGGCATCAGGAACGCCTTCAGCTGCTGCGCGTCGTTGCGGCCGATCCTGCCCACGAACGAGGGCAGGTTGATCGGCTCGTCCGACAAGGCGACGAACGTCCCCTGGGAGTTCGCTCGGTGGAGCGCCTCGAAGAGAGAGGTGACGTCCACGTCGCTGGACACCGCCCGAACGTCGACGATGTACACGTCCGCGGGGTCCGCCCCCGCGAAGATCAGCGCGTCGTACGGGTGGCTCGCGTGCCGGATGGGCACGCCTTCCCCCAGGGATCGCGCCACGTGGGCCATCGTGTCCTTGGTCCCGATGGCCATCATCGACTTGGAGCTCGCCTTGGCGAGCTCCCGGGGCACCGAATAGCCCCAGGCACGGAGGAACTCAGCCACATCTGCCGCCTTGAAGCGCAAGTGTCTCCCTGGCGTACGAAAATGGGCAATCCTCCCTCGATCTACCCAGTTATGGATTGTCTTCAAGTCGACCTCGCACAAGGCTGCGAGGTCCGATGCCGTTAACAGCTTTTCACGAACACCAGCCATCGCCGAACTCCACGCGAAAGGCACCTGCCGCACAGCTCGCGTTCACAGCGCGGCAGCGTCTCCTCAGGTGGCGGCCCCCCCCACCCGTCTGTCTACTCGATTGAAACCTAGCTCTCATAGACGGGTCCGTCACCCGCTTTGCTCGAATTTTCTCGGCCCCTCGGAGAGATCGCCCTGTACGGAGGCAAACTCCCCATCCTTCAGGGGATCTCCTGGTTCATTATGTTCACGCGACCGGGTGTCGGCCAGCTGGTCATGAAAGAGCCAGCCGAACCGTCGGGAGCGCGGGGCCCGACGCGAGCCAGGCTCATCCCCGCTTTCGGCTCGGGCGTGGCGGGCGACCTGGACAAGACTGCACCTCCTCCATCCATCAATTTGAGCGGTTCTCCCGAGTTGGACAGCCCATGGCTACCAAGTCTTGGCACACGGAGCAGGAGCGTGTCGGGAGGAGCCGGAGGATCGAGCTCATCATCGGAGACGAATCCCTCGTTGACGACCAGCGCGTACGCGCCGGGCTCCAGCGAAATAGAGGGCAATTCGGTTACTCCGCCCACATCGGCAAGGACATACCCTGTAAGCTCAGCTGGGACCCCACCGTCATTGTAGAGCTCGACCCACTCCTGTCCCGGCTCCGGCCCGACGGGATTTGCCAGCACCTCGTTGATGATCACGTGGGGCATGGGCGCGAGCGTCATGGCTGAGAACGCCCGTCGCTCCACGCGCCCGGCGTTATCGACGGTGGCAATGGCGAGCTCCACGGGCGTGAGGGGCGGCAAGCGGGCGAGGACGAACGGCTCGCCCGGCGCCAGGGCGAGGACTTCGTCCAGCCCCTCGCCCGCGATCGCCCAGAGCAGCGGCACGTCCGGCGAACGGACGCGGATTCGATCATCGGCGATCTGAGCGCAACCCGGCCCCAGAGGCACTTCGTCCAGCGCGCACGCCGCCGCCACGGCGGGGAGGGGCTCCGATTCCAGCGCAAACGGACGGGGGTCGAGGCTCACGGCCGCCGGCTCGCCCGGGAATGCGACGGGCGGCCCCACGAGACGCAGCTCGTCTGCTTCGCCTGGCGCCGTGGGGAGCGGCTCCCCCTCGAAGCGCAGGCAGCGCGCGCCGATCTCGTCGACGGCGCCGCGGCGCAGCTCGCCCGCCGTCCCGCTCGGCTCGAGGGTCACCGCGGCGACCGTCTCCGGGAGGGGCGTATCGCCGCACCACACGCCGAGGCCAAGGCTCGCCCCGACGCCGGGCGGCGGCCAGAGCCGCGACAGCACCGGCGGTGAGCCTTCCGTGGCGATCTCGATGGTGTGCGAGAAGACGGGGCTGCCGCTCGCGACGGCGTAGGTCTCGCCGGGCGCGAGCGGGGCGAGCGGGGCGACGGTCAGCGAGAGCTCACCCGGGGGCGTCCCGTTCAGCCAGGCGATCGACGGGACGACGCGCTCCGAGAGCGCCTTTGACAGCTCGCCTTGCTCTATCTGCCGGAGGTGCGCCGCGCCGATCTTGCCGCGGAGGACCAGAGCACGCGCGGGATCGACTCCCTCGAGAGAGGCGCCCGGGAGGCGCACCCGCAGCCGCAGCACCGGAGGCGCTGCATGCAGCGGCGCTTCGGGCTCGATCTGGAGCTCGGTGGCTGCGTCTGCGGGGTCGGCGGTCTCGGGTTCCGCTTCCTCATGGAAGCGAGGGGGAGCCGCGAGCTCCGGCGCGCAGGACAGGGGCGAGGCCACAAGCGGCGCGAGCGCGAGGGGCAGGGCGCGGAGAGCGCGGGGAGTGCACGAGGGGCGCGTCGGGGGGTGCTGGGTCATGACGCGGAGTTCGGCGGGAGCTCGCCGCCGGTTGCTCGGCATCGCTTTTTTTTTCGAGGCCGCTACCCTCGCCTCGCATGGCCCCCGAGGACATCAAGAAGCTCCGGCAGGAGCTTGGCTGCACGGCCCGCGAGCTCGCCGGAGCGCTGGGCATCGAGCAGGAGACGGTGCTCGCCTGGGAGCACGGCGACCTCTTTCCAACGAAGCGCTTCGTCGGGAGGATGGAGGAGCTGCGGAGCAAAGGTCCGGAGGCGATCCCCCGCAAGAAGAGGAAGCAGGCGCCCGCCTCGCCGCTCCAGCTGCTCTCCGACCCCGAGCTCTGGCGGCTCTTCCGCAAGCTCCTCTCCCACCCCGAGCTGAGGAGCGCCGCGATAAAGCTGGCCGAAGCCTATCCGGACCCGACGGACGCTCCACCGTCGTGAGCGACGGGCCGATGCGCCTGAGGACCAGCAAGAGATGACGATTCAGTCGTCCTCGTCGTCCTCGTCGTCGTCGTCTTCGTCGTCGTCCTCTTCGTCCTCGTCGTCGTCCTCGGCGTCCTCGCCCTCTTCGTCCTTGTCTTCGGCGTCCTCGCCCTCTTCGTCCTTGTCTTCGGCGTCCTCGCCCTCTTCGTCCTTGTCTTCGGCGTCCTCGTCCTCGTCCTCGTCCTCGTCCTCGTCCTCGTCCTCGTCCTCGTCCTCGTCGTCGTCCTCGTCCTCGTCGTCGTCCTCGTCGTCGCCCTCTTCGTCGTCGCCCTCGTCGTCGTCGCCCTCGTCGTCGTCGCCCTCTTCGTCGCGCGACGCATCCTCCTCGACATCGTTGTCGTGCCGGACAGCGTCCTTCTCGCCAGCCCCGGCATCCGCCCCAGCGACCGAGCGCTCCTCACGCACGTCGTTTTCCATCGCTTCCATCGCGACATCTCCCTCCCGCGGCGCAGTAGGCGACACGCCGACGTCCTCCGGTAGCTCCTCCCCCGCGCTGGTGACGGTCGTCCGGATCGATCCCTCCGCGCCGGCGAAGCTCTCCTGTCCCGCTGTCGCCACCGCCACCTCCGGCGGCTCCTCCCCGAGCTCGCGCTCGTAGGTGCGGCGCGACTCGTCCGTCAGCTCGGTGAACTCGCGTAGCGTCGGCAGCTCGCCGAGCGCCTTGAGGCCGAAGAACTCGAGGAACTGCGCCGTCGTGCCGTACAGCATCGGGCGACCGGGCTCGTCCTTCTTGCCGAGGATCCTCACGAGCTCACGCTCCAGGAGCGACTTGAGCGCCGCACCGGAATCGACGCCGCGGATCTCATCGATCTCGGGCCGCGTGATCGGCTGCCGGTAAGCCACGATCGCGAGCGCCTCGGTCTGGGCGCGAGACATCTTGACCGGCTTCTGATCGGTCACCTCGCGAACGAAGGGCGCAAATGCAGGGCTCGTCCGGAAGACGTACCCTCCGGCGATCTCGTCCAGGCGGAACCCCCGCCCGTCGTACTCCGCGACGAGCTCGGCCAGCAGCTCGCGCACGACGCGGTGCTCTGCGTTCGCCGAGCGCGCGAGCTCGCGGGCCGGCACCGGTCGCTCCGCCACGAAGATGAGCGCCTCCAGCACTCCCTTCAGGTGCTTGCGCGCGACCGCAGAGAGACCGGGCGCAGGCGCCGAGGTCACGCTCCGGGCAGGAACATCGGTGCGGCGCGCCGGATGGCCGAGCTGGGCCCAGGCGCCGGCGCGGAGGCGAGCGGCCGGATCCTGTCGCACCCCCCTCGGCGCTCGCGGCTCCTTTTTCGCGCCCCTCGGCCGCTTCGTTCCGCCGAGCCACGCGTGCGCCGCCGCCCTCAGCCGTGCCGGCGTGCCCTGCGCGCCCGCTCTCCCCGGCGCGCCCTGCCCGGCCGTCTTCGGCGCCCGCGGCTCCTTTTTCGCGCCCCTCGGCCGCTTCGTTCCGCCGAGCCACGCGTGCGCCGCCGCCCTCAGCCGCGCCGGCGCGCCCTGCCCGGCCGTCTTCGGCGCCCGCGGCTCCTTTTTCGCGCCCCTCGGCCGCTTCGTTCCGCCGAGCCATGCGTGCGCCGCCGCCCTCAGCCCCGCCGGCGTGCCCTGCGCGCCGCCTCTCGCCGACGCGCCCTGGCCGGCCGTCTTCGGCGCCCGCGGCTCCCTTTTCGCGCCCCGCGACCGCTTCGTTCCGCCGAGCCACGCGTGCGCCGCCGCCCTCAGCTGCGCCGGCGCGCTCTGTCCTGTCGTCTTCGCCACACGCCGCCGCTTCGCCACGGCATCAGCCACCGTCACGGCCACTCCCTGCGTCCACCTCATCTACCTCGGTCGGCGGCGCTGCGGTGTCCTCCGAGGCCGGCAGGTCGCTCGGGTCCGCGAGCGCATCGCGCTCCGTCTGCTCCAGCGCGGGGCTGGCTTCTGCTTCCAGCGCGGGGCTGGCTTCTGCTTCCAGCGCGGGGCTGGCTTCTGCTTCCGTCGCAGGCTCGCCCCCTGCGATGTCGTGTGCACGACTCGCCTCCTCCGCCGGCCCGGCGAGCTCCGCCCCTGCCGGTTCGCCGCTCGACTCCTCGGCTGGCTCGGCCACCTCCGGCCACCCCGGTTCGCCGCTCGGTGCCTCCACAGCCTCCGCCGGCTCCGTTCCCGCCGGTTCCCCGCTCCTCGGCTCGATCGGCTCGACCCCCTCCGGCCATGCCGGCTCGCCGCCCTCCACCTCCGCGGGCTCCGCCACGCCGCCCTCGCCGGCAGCAGGCGGCGCTCCTGCCTCTTCCCCCCCGGCCGCCTCGATCCGCTCCACCGCCGGCGCCCCGTCCTCGATCTCGAAATCTACCGCAGGCGCGCCGTCTGCCGCCGAGAGCTGGATGTGGATCGGCGCCAGCGGGTCCGTCTGGTGGACCCGGATGAGCCTCAGCTTGCACATCTCGAGCACGGCCAGGAACGTGATGACCAGCTCGAAGCGCGGGATGACTCCCCCCTTCGACACGCTGTCGAGCAGCAGATCCTCGAAGCGCATCGACCGCCGCGCCGAGAGCTTCTCCGTGAGCTCCACCATGCGATCCGTGATGCTGATGCGATCGAAGACGACCTCGTGATCGATCTGGACGTTCGTCCGCTTCAGCACCCGCTCGAAGGCGTCCAGCAGGCTGAAGATCGGCGTCGACGTGAATGGAGCCGGGCCCTGGGGCACCTCGCTCTCGCTCATGCCACGCGTGAACACGTCGCGCCCCAGCGTGCCGCGCTCGCTCAGCTCGGACGCGGCGACCTTGTACTTCTGGTACTCCAGCAGCCGGCGGACGAGCTCCGCCCGCGGATCCTCCTCCTCGCCCGGCATCCCGTCGTCGTCCTGCCCCGCAGGCACGCTCGGCAGCAGCATCTTCGACTTGATGTGCACAAGCGTCGCCGCCATCACGAGATACTCGCTCGAAAGGTCGATCGACAGCGAGCCCATGACCTTCAGGTACTCGAGGTACTTTTCCGTGACGAAGCTCACGGGGATGTCGAGGATGTCGAGCTCGTGCTGCTGGATGAGGTGCAGCAGCAGGTCGAGCGGCCCCTCGAACGAGGGAAGCGTGACGACGTACTCGCCCTCCCGCGGCCCCGCGTCGGCCGCCGCCTCGCGGGCCTGCGAGGCGGCGTCGGCGGCCTGCGAGGCGGCGTCGCGGGCCGAGGCGGCTCCCTGGCGGGCGGCGGGCGCAGGGGTGGCGCCCGCGTTGCCGCGCCCTTTGCCGCTGCGCGCCCTGGCTGCGCCCGCCTTGGAACCGCTCACGCCGCGACCGTAATCGCAAGGCGCCGGTCGGTCCACGCCCGAGCGCCCCCGGGCGGCGCGACGCGCCAAAACGCGGCTCCGTGCGAGAATTTATGGCGGGAGCGGTGCTAGGATCAGCGCGGTCGATGAAGCCGTCCCCCGCGAAGAGCTGCCCCTCGTGCGGAGAACGCTACGACGCGGGCGTGCTCTATTGCCCGCTCGACGGCACCCCGCTCGCGAGCTCGCGCAAGAGCGCCTCGTTCAGCGCCGCCGAGCGCGACCCCTACGTGAGCCTCACGCTCGGCGGGCAGATCCAGATCCGCCACCTCATCGGCATCGGCTCGATGGGCCGCGTCTACCGCGCCTTCCAGGCAGGGATCGAGCGCGACGTGGCCGTGAAGGTCCTCCACCGCGAGCTCAGCAGCAACGCCGAGCTCGTGAGCCGCTTCCACTGCGAGGCCAAGATCGCGAGCCGGCTCGTCCACCCGAACGTCGTCCAGGTGCTCATGACCGGGAGCATCCCCGCCACGACCGACGCCCGGATCGGCGGCGAGCTCTACCTCGTCATGGAGCACCTCGACGGCCTCTCGCTGCTCTCCGCGCTCGCCGCCGCCGGGACCGCGGGCGAGAGCGAGGCGCTCCCGCTGCCGAGGGCGCTCCACATCCTCCTCCAGGTCTGCGACGCGGTCGGCGAGGCGCACGCGCAGGGCATCGTCCACCGGGATCTCAAGCCCGAGAACATCATGCTCGTCCGCCGCGGCGAGGACCCGGATTACGTGAAGGTGCTCGACTTCGGCATCGCCCGCCTCGACTGGGCCGACAAGGCGATGACCACCCAGGCCGGGCTCATCTTCGGCACCGCCAAGTACATCTCGCCCGAAGGCGCCGAGGGGCAGCGGGTCGGCCCGCCGGCGGACGTCTACTCCATCGCGACGATGCTCTACCAGTGCCTCGCCGGGCGCGCCCCGTTCGAGGGCGACTCCCCCGTCGCGCTGCTCGTCCAGCACACGCACGCCCCGCCGGCGGATCTGCGCAGCATCGCGCGCTCGAGCTACGTGCCCGCGCCCATCGCGCAGCTCGTGATGCAGAACCTCGCCAAGAAGCCCTCGGAGCGCGCCCCCGACGCGCGCGCCCTGGGCCGCGACCTCGCCCTCGCCGTGCGCGCGAGCGGCCTCGACCCCGACGAGATCGCCGCCCAGCCGGGGCTCCTGCGCGCCAGCGCGGTCATGAAGCTGGCCTCGAAGTCGCGCACCAAGTCGCTCGACCTCTCCCCCGCCCTCGCCGCCCAGATCGGAGGCATCCCCGCGCCCACGCTGGAGAGCGCCCACGTCGGCGACCTCGATCCGCTCCTCCCGGGGAGCGCGGCAGCGCTCTACGGAGACCCTCCGTCGCCTCGCCACGAGGAGGATCGGTCCTCCGTGAGCGACGCGGACCGCGCCTCGTCGCCCCGATCGAGCGGCGTCGCGCGCTCCTCCGTGAGCGACGCGGACCGCGCCTCGTCGCCCCGATCGAGCGGCGTCGCGCGCTCCTCCTTCGGCAGCGCGGCGGACTTCAGCAGCGCGGCGGACGAGCCCGCGCGGACGCCGGTCGGCCTCGGCATCGACCCCCTGCGCGACTCCGCGCCCGCCCCGTCGACCATGCAGGGCGTCGCGTCCGCGGCGCCGCCGCTCCCCCGCCGCGCGATGATCGCCCGCGCCACCGCCCTCCTCGCGTGCGCCGGCGCGGTGGGGTTCGTCGCGTTCCTCGGCGGGCGGCACCTCGGCGCCTTCGGGGGGCCGGCTGCGAGCGACTCCCTGGAAGGACACATCGAGCGCGCACGCGACTGCATGGGCAGGCACGCGTGGGACACCCCGCCCGGCGAGAACGTGAGGGACATCGTCTCGCAGGCGCTCGCGCGGTGGCCCAGGGACGCGCGGCTCGTCGAGCTCCGGCGCGAGTCGTCCGAGCGCATCGTCGCCGACGCCCTCGGGCGGAAGTACGCCGGGGACAGGGCCGGCGCCATCCGCCTGGCCAGGCTCGCGATCGAGCTGCACCCGGAGCTCACCACGGCCCAGCACCTCGTCGCCGAGCTCACGGACCGCCCGCCGGCCGCCGCCCCAGAGCCGCCCCCCCAGATCGCCCCGCAGAGCGCCGGGCGCCCGACCGCAGGCCCTGACCGCAGGCCGCCGCCGCGCCGGCCCCCGCCGGCCGAGGGCCGCGGCGCGCCCCCGGGCCAGCCGCCGGCGCCGGGTCCCCGGGGCGCGACGGCCTCGCCGCCGGCGCCGAAGGGCTCAGCCGCGCCCGCCACAACAGGCGCCGCCTCGCCGCCGGCCAGCGACACGCCCGCGCCGGTCTTGCCCCCCTCGCCGCCGCCGCTGCCCACCGACGCCACGTCGCCGCTCCCCTCGTCCACAGGTCCTTGGCTATAATTCAATGAAGGTGAATCCAGGCGGTTGGTACCCGAGATCGCGAGCGCCCACCCACGTCCGCGCTGGGGAGGGCGACCGAGCGGCACCGCCGCGCCGTGAGAGCGCCCGACCGAAGCGCGGCGCCGCGGGCGCAGCGTGCGGCGCCGCGCTCGCCGTGCTCCTGCTCGCGGCCCCGGGGCGCGCCGACGAGAGCAGGGCCGCCCGCCGCGCCGCCGCCGCGCGCGAGCGCGATCGCCCCTACACCATGGTGGAGGTGAGCGGCGGCGTGATGACGCTCCCGGGCGCCGACGTCTGCCCCGTCTCGCTGTTCCCCGACACGTGCGAGCAGGGCGAGACGAGCATCTCCTTCGGCATCCACAATCTCTTCCGCTGGGGCGACATCGGCTTCGGCGCGGGCATCTTCTGGGCGGCGACGCTGAGCACCGACGCCGCGCGCGGCGCGCGCAGCCTCGAGCGCGATCACTCGCGCCGCTACTTCATGCTCGATGGGGTGTTCCGCTACTACGCCCTCCGCACGCTCAAGTCGGAGTGGTGGGTCGGCGCGACGCTCGGCGGCGTCGTCGTCAACGACTCCTGGTCGGTCGAGGCCGATCGCAACCCCTACTCGGACACGGCCTACGTCGGCCCGAGGGCGGCGACGATCGGCACCGAAGGGGTCGCCGCGGGGCTCGCGATCGGCGGCGACTGGGCCTTCGCCGAGAACTGGAGCGTCGGGAGCCACCTCCGCTACTCGAGCTGGTTCCTCCCGGAGCAGCGCAAGGTCTCGCCGACCGGCGATCGCGCCTCGCTCTCCGAGCGCGTCGACATGTTCAACATCGGAGTCCTCATCGCGTACCGCGTGGCGCTCTGATCCCGCTGCCCGCCGCGATCCCCCGGCGGCCATGCCCGCGATCGCCCGGCGGCCGGCAGTTGACGCGACATCGCCAGGTCTGTACGCCTCCTCGGCCGTTCTCATCCAGCGAGGAGCCCCCGATGCCGCTGAATCTCTCGAAGGTCGGCCACACGACCCAGCCCAGCGCCTTCACCGTCAACTGGAAGACCCTGGCCACCTATGCGCTCGGCATCGGCGCCCGGCGCGAGGAGCTCGAGTACCTCTACGAGGGCGCGCCGGGAGGCATGAAGGTCTACCCCACGTTCGGCGTCATCCCCACGCAGAACGCCGTGTTCGAGGCGCTCGAGGTGGCCGGGGCCGAGCTGCCGCTCATCGTCCACGGCGGTCAGACGCTCCGCGTGCACCGGCCGCTCCCGACCAGCGGGACGCTGCTCACGACCGCCACCCTGACGGCCATCTACGATCTCAAGAAGTTCGCGCAGCTGATCGTCGCGACGAAGACGACGCTCGACGACGAGCCGCTCTTCGACACCGTGTGGTCGATCATCGCGCGCGGCGTCGGCGGCTTCGGCGGGCCGCGCCCGCCGCACAGCGAGTCGGAAGCCCCGGTGCCGAAGGACCGCGAGCCCGACTGGGTGGTCGAGCAGGCGACCGCGCCCGAACAGGCGCTGCTGTACCGGCTCTCGGGCGACGAGAACCCGCTCCACGCCGACCCGGAGGTCGCGGCCAAGGCGGGCTTCACGCAGGGCCCCATCCTGCACGGCCTCTGCACGTACGGCTTCGCGGCGCGCGCGATCATCCAGAAGGCGGCGGGCGGCGACGCGAGCCGGCTGCGGGCCTACGGCGCGCAGTTCCGCAAGCCGGTGTGGCCCGGCGACACCCTCATCACGCGGGGCTACGCGCTCGACGGCGGCAAGGTCGCGGTGGTCACCGCCGTCAAGGATCGCCCTGATCCCGTGCTCACGAGCGCGTGGGCGGAGATCGGCTGACGGCCGGCGCGGCCGCGTGCTAAGTGCCGAGGCCCGGATCAGGGAAGCGATATGAGCAAGAAGACCGAGAAGGACAGGGCCAAGGACGACGAGGACCTCGACGAGGACGAGTCGACCGACGAAAGCAACGACGACGGGGAGGAGGAAGAAACGAAGGCCACCGCGGTCCGCGGTCACGGCCACGCTCACGACGACGACGACGACGCGGAGGACGACGGCGTCGTCGCGGAAGATCCGTCCTGGTGGGCGCCGCACGCGGTGCTCAGCGCGCTCGTGCTGATCGGGCTCCTCGGCTTCTTCGGCATGTTCAACAAGACGCCGCTCTCTCGCCTCGCGGCCCCTGTCGCCCCGGAGCCGGACGATCACGCGCACGCGGTCGCCGCGTCTCCCTCGCCCGCGCCCGCGCAGGCGCAGCCCCGCCCGGCGCAGTCGGCGCAGGCGCCCCGGGAGATGTTCGGCGCGAAGCACCTGCTCGTGATGTACACGGGGAGCCGCCGTGCGCCCCCGACCGTCACGCGCACGAAGGACGAGGCGAAGGCCCGCGCGACCGAGGCCATGACGAAGGCCAAGGCCGACCCGAGCAAGTTCACGGACATCGTGAAGGAGTACTCGGACGAGCCGGGCGCCGACAGGCGCGGCGGCGACCTCGGCAAGTTCCCGAAGGGCGCGATGGTCCCGGAGTTCCAGGTGGGCCTCGAGAAGATCAAGGTCGGCCAGGTGAGCGAGCTCGTCGAGACGCCGTTCGGCTTCCACGTCATCCTCCGCACGCAGTGAGCGCGCGGCGCCCCGGCTCGCGGCGCCGAGAGCGCCGCAGGCCCCCGGGGCGCGCCGTTCTCCAACCGCGCCGCGGCGCTCAGCGCGCCGGCGCGGTGACGAACTTCTTCAGCCTCGCCGACTTCTCTTCCTTGGGCAGCGTCAGCTTGGCGTGCTCGTCGGCCGTCATGCCGCTGCGGAGCACGCGGGCCTCGTCGCCCACCCCGTAGACGGTCTTGTCGGCGCGGGCGAAGATCCACTCGGTGGCGGGGCCCTCGCCTTCCTTGTGCATGAGGCGCACCGAGCCGTCGCCGATGCCCTTCTCCCTGGCGGCGC
This sequence comes from Sorangium sp. So ce1014, assembly GCF_051521505.1. Lineage (NCBI taxonomy): Bacteria > Pseudomonadati > Myxococcota > Polyangiales > Polyangiaceae > Sorangium > Sorangium sp. So ce1014. The sequence goes on along the minus strand of NZ_CP150356.1, from coordinate 2,695,619 downwards.
CCGGCAGCTTCGCCAGCGTCGACAGCACGTCCTTGGCCTGATCGACGTCGTCGCGCACGATCGCGACCACCCGGTAGCGCTTGTCGACCTCCTTGTAGTAGCCGAACGCGCCGGGCCCCGCGCCGCCGATCCCGAGCACGTCCTTTGTCTCGTAGCGGATCCCGAGCGGGATCATGTTGTCCTTGGGGAGCGCCGCCGCCGCCGGCGGCAGCGACGGCTCGCCGGGCAGCTTCGAGCCCATCTCCTTCACGAGCCCGGGCAGGACCTTCTCGCTCGACGACTTGAGCGCCGCCTCGGCCAGCGCCTCGTCGTTGTACGTGATCTCGGCGAGGTACTGCCCGCGCCAGAGGTACGCGTTCCCGACCCCCATCGCGGCCGCGCCGCCGCCGTCGATCTGGCGCGGCGTCGCCTCGTCGGCGGGGTCACCGTCGCCCACGATGCGCTTCGTGAACATCCCGTAGGCGCCCTCGGTGGACCCGAACTTCGAGAGGTGCACATCGACGGTCGCCGTGCCCCCGGCGCCGCTCACGTACCGCGCCTCGACCACCCGCCGCACGCCGAATCCCTTGTAGATCTCGCACTCCCCGTCGAACATGTCGCAGATGCTGTCGAGCGGCAGGGGCGCCGATTCGCCGAACGTCTTCTCGGCGCCGTTCGGATCGAGGCAGAATCCGCCCGTCATGCGCGGGAAGAACGGCGCGCTCGCCGCGTCACCGATCGTCCCGCCTCCCCCGGCGCACGCCGCCGGCTTGGCGGCGGGCGGCGGAGGCGGCGGTGCGCCCATGGGCTCCTCCTTCTTGCTGCAGCCGGCAGACAGCGCCGCGGCGAGCGCGCCCGCGAGCAGCGCGCACCTCCCCGCGCGGAAGCGCCGGGGCCTGGCGCGGCACGCGACAGGCGCGCTGTGGGTGGACGGGACGCTCGATGAACACCTTTCCGGCGGGAATCGCATGGCCCGTTCGCCTTGCACCTTTTTTCATAGCGCCGCAATCGTTAGCGCCCGTCCCGGACCGCTTTGAGAGATTCGCCATGCAATTCAATGGTTTAGCGCGCACCGCGAAAGGCATGCGGCTTGCCTTTCCCGCACGTCTGGTGCGTCCTTTCTCCTATTCGCGACCTCCCCTTCGTGATCCCGATCGACCGCGGGCTTCGTCGCCCCGAGCGCGCGCGCGGCGCCGCCGCGATGCGCGTGGCTTCACCCTCCCGGAGCTGCTCGCGGTGGTCGTCCTCATCGGCATCCTGGCGGCCGCCGCGTCGCCGAGCTTCGTGAACGGCATGCGCGATCGCCGCGTGAACCGCACCGCGATGGAGATCAGCGGCATCTACCGGCTCGCCCGCTACCAGGCGATCGGGCGCGGGACGGCGGTGCTCGTGCGGTGGACGGCCTCCACCGGGGACTTCCAGGTGCGGCAGGCGCAGGTCCAGGGCACCGTCGCCGGCTCGCTGATCTCGCAGAGCTGCGGCAGCGTCGCCAACTGGATGGATCCGACGACGACCACCCCCGTCACGACGTTCGGCACCACGGGCATCGAGCTGGCCGCGGTGGAGCTCCGCGATCCCACCGCCCCCGCCGGCGCCGTGCAAGCGGAGGCCGACGTCTGCTTCACGCCGCGGGGGCGGACGTACGTCCGCTACAACTTCGGCGCGCAGTTCGTGCCGCTGCTCGGCGCGCTCCGGGTGAACGTGACCAACAGCGGGACCGGCCTCCTGCGCTCGGTCTTCGTCCCGCCGAACGGCGTCGCGAGGCTCGGCCTGTGAGCGCGGCGCACGCGAGGCGGGCGGCGAGCGGCGGCTACACGCTCATCGAGGTCATGGCGGCGCTCGGCGTGCTCGCGATCGGCGCCACCGGGGTGCTCGCGCTGCAGAAGGCGACGCTCATCAGCAACACGAACGCGCGCAACCTCGTGATCGCCAACAACATCGCCATGACCTGGGCGGAGCGGTTGCGGGTGGACGCGCTCCAGTGGAACGATCCCATGCGGGTCCCCGACCTTGACGGCGATACCGACTGGCTCCGGCTGACCAACGCCTCGCCGTTCCCGGCGAAGGTGACGCCCACGCCGGACATCGCGCTCGGGACGGCGCCGACCGCCGACGTGTTCGGGACCGACATCTTGGCGGGCGACACCACGTCGCAGCCCGCGTTCTGCACGCACGTCCGCCTCCGCCAGTTCAACGACTTCGCGACGAGTACGCGGATCTGGGAGAGCCTCATCCGCGCCGAGATCCGCGTCATCTGGGAGCGCAATGGAAACCCGATCGACTGCACGGTCCCCTCGATCGACGTCGATCAGGATCCGGGGCGCTTCGGCGCGGTCTACCTGACGACCGGCGTTCTCCGGAACACGAGCGAGGACCGACGATGACGACGAGCCGCCGCCTCTCCCCCGCGCGGGCGCGCGCTTCAGGACAGCGAGGCTTCACGCTCGTGGAGCTGATCGTGGCGATGGCCGCCGGCCTTGTCGTGTCGCTGGCGGCCTTCCTGCTCTCGAAGAACGCGACGCGCTTCTTCCAGAACGAGACGAGGGCCTCCGCGTCGCACCTCGCGGCGACGATCGGGCTGAACCGGCTCGCCGCGGACCTGCAGCGCGCCGCGTACCTCTCGACGCCCAACATCCGCGTCGATCCGGAGGTCTGCAGGGTCCCGGCCACGCCGCTCGGCCTGACGCGCCTCGCGGGCATCTCGATCCTTCGTCAAGGGTCGACGGTCCTCAACCCGACGGATCTCGGCCAGAGCGTGGCCAACGACATGTGGCCGGACTCCATCATCATCGGCGGCAGCTTGAGCAGCACCGAGCTCTTCGAGTTCAGGAATATCAGCGACGCCACGGGCAACCTGATCGTCGAGCTCAATCCGAACAGCGCCGCCGTGCAACGCACGCTCGCGCGAGCGAACGGCAGCGGGCAGGGTCTGCTCCAGATCTTTGCCCCCAACCGCATCCTGCGCGTCATGGTCCGAGGTCAGACCCAGTTCCAGTATGGAGTGATCGAGAGCGCCAACGTGCAGGGCAATCCGCCCACCCTCATCGCCATCACCCTCAAGTTGGATCCCGGCCTGCCGAGGCTGGAGGGGCTCGCTCGGTGCGGCGTGACCCCCGGCGGCAACACCGGCGACGGTGGATGGGTGAACGTCGTCAACCGCGTGCGCTACGAGATCCGGAGCCTCGTCGGCCAGGCGACGCCATACGCCCCTCTCGTGACGCCCATCGCGCCGGAGCAGACCGGCGACAACGGCCGCACCGAGCTCGTACGGGTCGAGCTCGACGATGAAGATGAGCCGATCCTGGAGACGCTCGAGCTCATCGCCGAGTACGCCGTCGATCTCAAGTTCGGGATCTCCACCGCGGTAGAGGGTGGTGTTCCGGGCGTGACAAATCCTGCCATCCAGCGGTTTCCGATCACCGCGACCGACAACGCGACCGTGTACGGCATCGCCGCCGAGAACAGCCAGTTAGGGGCCTTGCCGCAGCGCGTGCGGTCGGTCCAGGTCCGGCTCTCGACCCGCACCCGGGCGCCCGATCGCGACGTCGACCTCCCCGGGGGCCCCGACGGCCGCAGGCGCAGATTCCTGATCCCTGGCATCGTCGCCGGCGTCGAAAATCTGTCGAGCCCGGTGCCTGCTGGAGCCCCGCCGGTGTTCGCCCGGATGCGCACGCTCTACGCCGACATCGCGCTCCCGAACCAGGCCTACGTCCCATGGTAAGCGCAAGCATCGCCCGGTCCCGCAGGCGCTCCCGCGAGCGGGGCGCCGCCGTGTTCATCGTCGTGCTGGTCATCACGATGCTCACCGCCATCGGACTGTTCGCGGCCCACGCCGCCACGCTGTCGACCATCGCCAGCGGCCATGAGCGCCGGATGACGCAGACGCATTACCTCACCGAATATGCGATGCTGCTCGCGATCGCCGAGATCGAGCGACAGGGCGGCCTGGACGGGATGCCCAGCTCGGCCACCTGCTCGGTCATCACCGACGAATGCTGGTCGCTCCTGCCGCACACCTTCAACGCGGCGGAAGACCTCGTGGAGCCGCCCGCGCCCGATTCACCGGGGAGCCTCGGTCGCGCCGCCGTCCAGTGGATCGCCAAGGTGGAGATCACCGACAAGATCAAGCCCGCGATAGGAAATCGCGCCGGCAGCGACCAGGGTGGTCCGAACGCTGTGAACGCCGATTACTGCACGGTCACCATGAGCGCGCGGCTCATCGCCTGGCCCGGCGACCCGGCCCTGGCCCTGGCCGCCGAGGGCAGCCAGGAATCCATGTCCGTCGTTGCCGATGTCCTCTGCTCGAAGTGACGAACCGGAGCGCACGATGCGAAACCTGACGAAGGTCCTTGTCACGATGGGCTCCGCGGCGGCGGTCGGCCTCCTCGCCGCACGCGCGCGCGCGCAGGCCGTCGATGTCGAGCCACCGCTGCCGAACGTCCTCTTGCTCGTCGACACGTCGGGCTCGATGGAGAAGACGGTGGCGGGCGGAGAGCCGGACTGCAACCCGCTCACGCCCCCCGCCTCGGAGGACCTGAAGAGCCGCTGGACGAAGCTCGTCGAGTCGCTCACCGGCCCGATCCAGGACTTCTCGTGCTACGCGCAGCCCCGCACCCAGTCCGAGTTCATCGACGAGTTCAGCATCGACTCGGAGCCGCCGTACGACGCGAACTACTATATCCCCTTCCATCGCCTGCTCTCCAACGGCTGCACGCCTGGGCCCGGGTCGACCTACGGCAGCGTGGGATGGCACAGGTACGACGATGCGGCCCAGGCCTGCGCGTGGCCCGCGCAGGGGCCCGGCCTGCTGGACGTTTACCGGGACCGGATCCGGTTCTCGCTCATGACGTTCGACACGCTCCCCAACGCGGGCACCGGGCTCGCCGGCAGCGTGCCCAACGCCGCGACCGGCATGCGGGGGATGTGGAGCTACTTCCTCGGGTTCGAGAGCGGCGCAGGCTACCCGGCGCGGGGCAACCCGCCCGACTGCGCCGTCGAGGACGTGGAGGTCGGCGCCAGGAACCCGGCCGCGCCGCTCTGGGAGGGGCCGCTCATCCCCTTCCCGACCTATACCGCCGACATCACCGAGGTGCGCACGCGGAACGATCGCATCCAGAACGCGCTCATCGCCACGCGCCCGTACGGCGCCACGCCGCTCGCGGGGATGCTGTCCGACGCGCGCGACTACGTCCTCAACGAGACCTCGATCTGGGAAGGCCAGCCGCTCGGGCCGCGCGACGATCCGTACATCAGCGGCGGCTGCCGCAAGACCTCGGTCGTGCTCATCTCCGACGGCGAGCCGAACCTCGATCTGCGCCCGACCTGCGCTTCGGGCCCGGGCCCCGGCCCGGAAGGGACGGGCTGCCCCTACGAGGAGCCGCACGTCATCGCGCACGCGCTCAACACCCACGTGAACCAGAACCGGCGCGTGCCGACCTATACCGTCGGGTTCGGCCTCTCCACGGAGGCGGGCACCGACTGCTCGGCGATCTCCTCGTCCGATTTTCTGACCGGCGGGCTCTGCGACAGCGCGACCGGCGCGCTCAAGGCGTGCTGCACGCTCTCGCGCATCGCCATCGAGGGCGGGACCGATCGCGGCTACTTCCCGGACGACGCCAACGAGCTGTCCGCCGTGATGTCGCAGATCTTCGCGCGCATCGCCGCGAACTCGACGAGCCGCACCCTCCCCGTCTTCGCCACGGCGGCCAGGACCTCGGACAACGACAGCGACGCGGGGGTCGCCTACCAGTTCGGCGCCTCGTTCAGCCCGCCGCCGGACGGCTCGCTCTGGAGCGGCAACCTCGAGCGCAAGCGCTTCGTCTGCGAGTCGGTGCTCGGCGTGATGACGACGAAGCTGGAGGACTTCGACCCCAGCAAGGGCGACGACTTCGCGGCCAACGTCAGCTCGAACGATCGGCCGCGGAGGTTCTTCAGCGTGATCGGCGACCTCGACGCCGCGACGCAGGAAATCTGGTCGCAGCGGAGCATCCGCCCCGCGGCCGCGCCCGCCAACGAGGACGGGCTCAGCGACTACACGGGCACGGTGACCGACGGCGGCGCACCGGCGACCGCAGCGACGTTCGCGAGCGAGCTCCGCAACGCGCCGCGCGCGCTCAACCTCGATCCCAGCGCCGCCGTCCCCCCGCAGTGCTCGGGCGGGCTGCTGGAGAACACCGCCGATAGCTGCGCCGAGCGCCTCATCGAGTGGGAGATCGGCGAGCCGATGCCCGCGAACGTCGCCTCCCGCGATGGCAACGAGCTCGGCAGCATCTACCACTCCACCCCCGTCGTCGTGGGGCCGCCGCGCGACTACATCCCCGATGATTCGTACAGGCTCTTCGCGGAGCAGCCCGCCCAGGCGAACCGGCCGCTCGTGCTCTACACCGCCACGACCGACGGGCAGCTGCACGCCTTCCAGGTGACGGCGGCGACCGCGACCGACACGCTCAAGGTGGACCGGGTCCAGAACAACGAGCTCTGGTCCTTCCTGCCGCCCTACGTCCTGCCCCGGCTCCTCCAGACGTTCAACCAGCAATCGATCCTGCTCGACGGCGCGCCCGTCGTGAAGAACGTCGTCTTCGAGCGCACGCCGGCGCAGATCAGCGGCGCCAGCGCGACGTGGAACACGGTGCTGCTCGCCGGCGGCGGCCTCGGCGGCGGCTTCTACTACGCGCTCGACGTGACGAACCCCCACCAGCCGCGGTTCCTCTGGCAGCTCTCCACCGACCGCGCCGGCAACGCGCTGTTCGGCGAGACGACCCCGACGCCGGCCATCGGCATGGTCGAGATGGAATCCGACGGCGTGATCCGGGAGATCGCGGTCGCCATCCTGCCCGGCGGCTCCGCCCCGCTCGACACGAGCCAGCCCGCGTGCCCCCGGCAGAGCACGACGTACCCGCTCTTCTATCCGACCGGCGACCTGACGGTCCGCGACTCGGTCCGGTGCTGGGGCGGCGCGGGCAGCGGCAACCCCGTTGGCCCGGCGCGCTCGCTCACGATCGTCCGGCTCGACACCGGCGAGGTGATCCGCACGTTCCGGGGCCACACCGACGAGGCGCCGACCTTGAACTCGTCGCGGCTCCAGGTTGTCGACTTCGACTCGCCGATCACCGGCATCCCGGTGCCGTTCCCTGCGGGGGTCGGCGAGGTCGCCGAGCGCATCTACGTCGGGGACGCCGACGGGACGCTCTGGCGCGTCAGCCTGTCGAGCACGAACCCGCACGACTGGAACGTGTCCCTCGCCTGGGACGCGTACTCGATCGCGGGCGACACCGCGGCGAGCAGCCAGCCGATCGAGACGACGCCGGTCGTGACCACCGATCCGCTCGGCAACACGGTCATCCTGTTCTCCACCGGCGATCAGGAGGCGTTCACGGCGGGCGGCGGCATCGAGACGCGGGTCTGGTCGATCACCGAGAAGCCGCACAACACGACCCTGCGCTTCACCGAGAACTGGGTCGTGCCCTTCACGAACGGCAAGCGCGTGACCGGGCCCATCTCCCTCTTCAACGGCTGCGCGTACTTCGCGACGTTCACGCCCGCGGCGCCCGGGACCTACGCGTGCGCCGACGGGCGCGGCTCGATCTGGGGCGTCGACTACCTGCTCGACACCGAGGAGGAGGGAACCCCGAACCCCTGCCTCGTCGTCGATCCGCTCGCGCCCCTCGAACACGAAGAGCTTCAGGATCCGGGCACGGTCGTCTTCGGCGTCGCCGTGACCCAGAAGCCGACCTGCGTGGACACGGAGGAGTACAACGATCCGTACTTCGGCGTGCAGACGATCAGCACGCAGTCCAGCCCGCCCGAGTTCCAGCTCGTGTTCCACACCGGCGCCGCGGGCCAGCAGGACGCCCAGGGGGGCGAGACGCGCACGAGCACGAAGACGCTGCAGCCGCCGCGCAAGGTCGTTAAGATCGACTCGTGGGCGACCCTCGTCGAATGAAGCGCGGCGTCCTGTCGCGCGCCGCCGTGGCGCTCGCCGCGGCGTTCGCGTGCGCGTCGGCCGCGCTCGGCTGCCGCAGCGACGCGGGCGCGCCGGCGCCGCCGCCGCCGCCGCCGAGCGAGGCCGCGGCGCCGAGGCCGCCGGTCGATCAGGCGCTGCCGGGCGAGCTCGCCGAGGGCGTCGAGCAGGCGTTCGGCCTGCCCATCCCGCGGCGCATGAAGGTGCGCGCGCGCTTCTCCGACGCCGTCTTCGCGGTCGGGGAAATCCCGGCCGAGCGGGTGGCCAATTACGTGCGCACGCGCGTGCTCGCCGGCAACGTCGAGACCGGGCCGGCGAAGACGATCTTCTCGCGCGCGACGGTGAAGAGCGCGCCGCACCGGAGGATCCGCATCGAGGTCGTCTCGCGCGCGCACGTCTCGGAGCTCGTCGTCCGCGACGAGACCCGACCGCCTGCGGAGCGGGGGCTGTCCGTCGAGGAGCGCTGGCGTCGCAACGGGCTCACGCCGGACGGCAAGGTGCTCGATCCCACCCGCCTCGAGTGAGCGCGGCACCGGCGCGGCGTCGGCCGCGGCGGCCTCGGCATGGCGCGCCGCGGGGGGCCGCCGCGCCGGTCGACATCCCCGACCTTTCGAAGTAGATCGCGCCCGTGTCGACCAAGCCGCTCCCCACCGCTCCGCTCCGCAGGACCCCGCTCTACGACGAGCACATCAAGCTCGGCGGCCGCATGGTCCCGTTCGCCGGCTGGGAGATGCCGGTCCAGTACAAGGGCGTGACCGAGGAGCACCGGGCGGTGCGCACCGCCGCCGGGCTCTTCGACGTCTCGCACATGGGCGAGGTGATCCTGAGCGGCGAGCACGCCGGGCAGGTCGTCGACTACCTCGTCACGAACGACGTCAAGAAGCTGGAGGACGGCCAGGCGCTCTACACGTGCGTGTGCAACGAGGCCGGCACGATCCTCGACGATCTCATCGTTTACCGGATCGACGCGCGGCAGTGGCTCATCGTCTGCAACGCGTCGAACCGCGACAAGATCGCGGCCCACTTCCGGAGCGCGGCGCAGGGCCACTGCAGCTTCGAGGACGCGTCGGACCGCACGGCGATGATGGCGCTCCAGGGGCCGAAGGCGCTCGACATCGTCGCGCTCGCGGGCGGCGACGGCCCGGCGCTGCGCGAGCTGCCGCCGTTCCACTTCCGCGACGCGACGCTCGCCAACGTCCGCTGCACCGTGGCCCGCACCGGCTACACCGGCGAGGACGGCATCGAGATCTTCTGCTCCCCGTCCGACGCGCAGCGGCTCTGGCGCGCGCTTGTCGAGCTCGGCGGCCCGCTCGGCCTCGAGGCGACGGGCCTCGGCGCGCGCGACACGCTCCGCCTGGAGGCGCGCCTGTCGCTGTACGGCAACGACATCGACGAGACGACGAACCCGATCGAGGCGGCCCTCGGCTGGGTGGTGAAGCTCGACAAGGGCGACTTCGTCGGGCGCGCCGCGCTCCAGCGCATCAAGGAGGAGGGGCCCGCGCGCAAGCTGATCGGCTTCGAGATGGTGGGGCGCGGCATCGCGCGCCACGGCTATCCGCTGCTCGACGCCGGCGGCGCGAAGGTCGGCGTCTGCACGAGCGGTAGCCCGGGGCCGACCGTCGGCAAGAGCATCGGGCTCGGCTACCTGCCGGTGTCGATGGCCAAGGTCGGGACCGCGTTCCAGGTCGACTGCCGCGGGCGCACGGTCGAGGCGGTCGTGGTCAAGACTCCGTTCTACAAGCGGGCCTGACGCGCGGCTGCGCGGGCGCGTGGCCGCGCCGAGACGACCAGAGATCCAGGTTGGCAAGGCAAAGGGAGAAGAAGTCACATGGCGAGCGATGATGTGCGAACGGACCGGCGGTACTCGAAGGACCACGAGTGGACAAAGCAGGAGAACGACCACGTCGTCGTCGGGATCACCGCCTTCGCGGTCGATCAGCTCGGCGACATCACGCTGGTCAACCTCGACGTGAAGCCGGGCGACACGATCACCGCGGGCACGGCCTTCGGCACGATCGAGAGCGTCAAGACGCTGAGCGACCTGTTCGCGCCCGTGAGCGGCAAGGTCACGCGCGTGAACGGCGACCTCGAGAGCCGCCCCGAGCTCGTGAACGAGGACTGCTACGGCAAGGCGTGGATGATCGAGGTTGCGCCCTCGGACCCGGGCGAGCTCGGCGCGCTCATGGACCCCGCCGCCTACGCCGAGCTCCTGAAGACCGCGGCGCACTGAGCGCCGAGCCCCCTCCCGCATCACCCTTCCCGCTGCACAACACCATGCGTTACCTGCCCCACACGCCCGAGGAAATCACCGAGATGCTGCAGGCCGTCGGCCTGTCGTCGCTCGAGGAGCTCTACAGCGCGATCCCGAAGGAGGCGCGCCTGACGCGCCCGCTCTCGATGGATCCCGCCCTCGATGAGGCCTCGCTCATGAGGCACCTCGAGGAGCTCGCGCAGAAGAACCGCGCCGGGCGCATGCTCTCGTTCCTGGGCGCCGGCGCCTACGAGCACCACTTCCCGCCGGCCGCCGATCAGCTGCTGCTCCGCAGCGAGTTCTACACCGCCTACACGCCGTACCAGCCCGAGGTCTCGCAGGGCACGCTCCAGGTGATCTTCGAGTTCCAGACGATCGTGAGCGAGATCCTCGGGCTGCCGGTCGCCAACGCGTCGATGTACGACGGCGCGAGCGCGGTCGCGGAGGCCGTGCTGATGGCGCGCCGGCTCACGGGGCGCGAGCGCACGGTCCTGTCCGAGGGCGTGCACCCCGACTATGTCGGCACGGTCGAGACGTACGTGCACGGCATCGGGACCGGCAAGGCGTCGCTGGTCCGCGTCGGCGTCGGCCGCGACGGCGCGGCGGACGTCGACGCGCTGACGCGGGCGATCGACGACACGACCGCGTGCGTGGTGGTCGGCTATCCGAATTTCTTCGGCGCCGTGGGCGACATCCGGAGGGTGGCCGAGGCGTGCCACCAGAAGGGCGCGCTGCTTGTCACGGTCACGCTGGACCCGTACGCGCTCGCGCTGCTCGAGTCGCCGGGCGCGCTCGGCGCCGACATCGCGGTGGCGGAGGGCCAGCCCCTCGGGCTGCCGCCGCAGTACGGCGGCCCGAACGTCGGGCTGTTCGCGTGCAGGAACGACCGCAAGTACCTCCAGCAGGTGCCCGGCAGGCTGGTCGGCGAGACGGTCGACAAGCACGGGACCCGGGGGTACGTGCTGACGCTCGCCACGCGCGAGCAGCACATTCGCCGGGAGCGGGCGACGAGCAACATCTGCACGAACAGCGGTCTGTGCGCGACGGCGGTCACGATGCGGATGTGCATGCTCGGCAAGCGCGGCTTCGTCGAGGCGGCGCGGCAGTGCCTCGCGAAGGCGGAGCACCTCAAGCGGGAGATCGCGCGGCTCGACGGGTACGCGTTGCCGCTGCCGGCGCCGACGTTCCACGAGTTCGTCGTGAAGGTCCGCGGCGGCGACGCCGGCAAGCTCACGCGGGCGCTGGCCGAGCAGGGCGTCATCGCGGGGCTGGATCTCGGCCGGATCGACGCCCGGAGGCGGGACGAGCTCCTCGTCGCCGTGACCGAGCGGCACAGCCGGGTGGACCTCGACCGGCTCGTGCAGGCGCTCGCGGGGTTCCCGGGCTGATAGAGAGGCACACGGCGCGGCGGGGGGGAGCACCGGCCTGTTCGGTGTTCTAGAGCGGGTGCGGTCCGGGGGCCGCGCCGCCGAAGTGATTCACGATCTGCTGCGCCATCTGCCGCAGGATCGGCCCGCCCGCGCTGCTCACGAGGAGCTCCAGGCCGGGCACCAGCACGACGCGCTCCCAGCGCTCCGCCGCGTAGGTCGGCTCGGGCGGCGGCGGCCGGACCGCCGGGGGCGGCGGCACGAGCAGCGCTTCCATGTCGGCGGGGGACATCGTCGCGAGCTTCCGCTTGATCTCGGGCAGCTTGAGCCCCTGCTCGCGGAGCTTCTGGATCGACAGGATCTGGAGCCGATGCTCGCGCAAGTACCGCGTCCCCGGTCCGGCGAACGGCGGCGGCACGAAGAGGTCCCGCGTGTACCAGTAGCGAATGGTGCGTTCGCTCACCCCGGCTTCCTCGGCGATCTCCCCGATGGTGTACCCGTCGTTCCTCGGCATGGGCTGCCTCCTCGGACAGAGCATAGCCTGGAAAAACGGCAAGCTACCATGAATCTTGACAGGATCGAGGCCGGGTTTCGCCGGGAAGTGGACCAATTTGTGCGAATTTTCTCACATGGGGCGAAGGAAATTGTCACGATCGTGAAGTTAAATTCTCCATCCAGGATGTCCGAAGCCCACTGCGTGAATTTAAATTCTCCATCCAGGATGTCCGAAGCCCACTGCGTGAATTTAAACTCTCTATCCAGCCTGCTTGGAGCCGAATTTGTGAAATAAACTGATCCATTCATGCCTTCGAGGCCCGCCGAGTTGGCCTCCGGAGCGCAGGAGGTGGCTTTCCGGACCACCCGACAGGGCTTCTGGAGGGCGACGGTGGCCCTGCTCGGCGGGGCCGGAGCCGCATCATCGGGCCGATCCGCGGGGGATCGCCAGCCCCGCCGGGCTGCGGTCAATCGCAGGTCCGGGTGACCGGGTCGCAGAAACAAGTGATGCACTCGCTGTCCCGCGAGCACGCCTCGCCGCCCAGGGAAGTGCCCGTACACGAGGGCTCGGGCGGCGCCTCGGGGCAGAGGGCTTCGCCGAGGCCGGCGGCGCCCGAGCAGTCGCCGCACGCGAGGTTGAGGCAGTCCGCCGTCGTGATCGAGGTGAACGACGCCGCGTCGCAGTGCGCGGGGCTGATGCAGGTCTCGACCGAGTTCCCCTGGTAGAGACAGCCGACGAGGCAGGAGCAGTTCTAATCTGGGAGCAGGCTTGGTACGGCTCGCAGCAGAAGACCTTGGCGCACGCGATACAGCTATCGTCCGCCTCCGTCCGATCGCAGGACGTGACGCCCTGCGGTCTGTACCTGGGCGGCTTGAAGACCAAGGGAGCCCTCGTGTTGCCGGTGTTCTTGCACATCGTGCCGACGATGTTCTGGTCTTGTAATTTTAGCTGGAATATTGCATCCCTGTTCGCTTCGGCAATCGCGGACTGCATATCGACGGCGCACACGTGATTGACATAGGTCATATGACACGCGGTCGCCTGGATCGTACATTCCCATCTGGTCTGGCCACCGACGCACTGTGGGACCATGTCTCACGCTGGCAGGATCGAGATTGGAATGAGGACCAAGCTCAGGGCGGGCCTGCGTCTGCCAGATCCGACGGCTTCAATCCCAGCCCGTTCTGTTGACACACGCAGACTCCTTCCCGTATTTTTTCGTGCCAGACGCATAAGACCCCATTGGGCGGTGGACAGCCCATCGAGAAACACTCCTCGTGGTAGTAGCACCTGGTATTGTCACGAGTTCGATACAGGGACCATTCCCGATCGGCGTTACACCCGACCAGGGCCAGTGCAAAGGCAGCGAGGAGGGTGCGGCTTTGACGGTACATGGCCATCTCGTTCCGCAGGCCACACGACGCCGCGAGGAGGTCTGAAAGGAGCCTCTGTCCCAGAGAGAGGCGGGTGAAGAATACGGCGCGAACGGAAGGCGGCGCCGGCTCACCCCTCCACGCCGGCAGCGGTAGGCGGCGGCGAGCGCCCGTCCCCCGCGCCTCATCATCTCTCTTACGAACACCCCTCCGCGCGTGACGCCCGATCACGCGGACGGCAACGTGGACGAACGCCGAGAGAAGAACGGCGAGCGCGGAGACAACTCCCACGACGACCCCTGGCCGCACCCTAGCCAGGCGCGGATTCGCCGGTCAAACGGCTCCTGCCGTGCCCAATGCGCACCGCGCGCCCGGTCCTCGACTGCCCGCTTCCCGGCTCGATGGCTCTCCGTCGTCCTGCCCGGAGAGCCTCTCGCGCGCCCCTCAGCGCGAGGCGACGTCCCGGCCGCGCTCCTGCGCGGGGAACGGGTTCGGCCACACCGGCAGGAGCGCCTTTCGGTACACGGTGAGCCGCAGCAGGTCGATGCCCGCGATGGCGCCGAACGCCACGGCGTCGTCCGTCCCGTAGCTCCCCTGGAGCGAGAGGCTGATGCCGAGCGGCGCCCCGAGCGTGAGCGCGCCGGCCACGCCGGTGGAGCCCGCACCCCAGAAGCGGCGGTAGCCGCCCGCGTCGAGGGCAAAGCCGAGCTGGCCGGCCTGGAAGCCGCGCGTCGCGACGCGGGCGAGCAACGCGAGATCGATGCCGCTGTCGAGGAGGGGGGTCGCGCGCATCAGGCCGCCGACGATGACGGGCGCGTCGGGCGTGGTGCCGACGCCGACGTCGAGCGACAGCGCGCTGTCGAGGACGAGATCGCCGTCCCCCTGCTTCCAGCCGACCGCGCCGGCGCCGACGAAGGTCCACGCGGAGGCGTCCGCGCGCGAGGACGATGACCAGGCAAGCGGGGCGAGCAGAGCCCCGAGGGCGAGGAGACAGGCGATCGGCGAACGCACGCGAGCGAGCTACCACGAAGCGCCGAGCGGCGATAGGTCAGCGCGCGCCGCCCCGCCGCTCGACGATCCGCCGCGCGACGAGCGCCGCCACCTCGGGGTCGAAGAGGAGCGTGTTGTGCCCCCGCGCCTCCATCACCCGCACCTCGCCGCCCGGCAGCGCGTGCGCGATGGGCGAGCGGACAAGCGTGTCGGCGCCCGCGATGATCGACAGGTGCGGGACGCTCGACCGCGCCGTCCCGAGGAGGACACGCCGGAGGAGCGGGCTCGAGGCGTCGAGATCCCGCGCGCCCCCGAAGCCGAGCAGCCCGGCGCGCGGGATGCCGCCGAACGGGCTCGCCATGGAGATGGTCTGCACGATCCGAGGATCGACGACCTCCTGCGCGAAGAAGCGACACACGATGCCGCCCATGCTGTGGCCGACGAGGTGCAAGCGCGCCCCGGCCGGCAACGCCGAGACAAGGCCCGCGAGGCGCGCCGAGAGCTCCTCGACGCCAGGCCCCGGCGCGTACGACATCGTCGCCGTGTGGACCGACCCCGCCGGAGGCCCCGCGCGCGCCGGGCCCCGCCGGCCAGGCGCGCGCGACGTGGCAGCGTGGCGCTCGATCGCCGTTCGCAACGGCCGGAGGACGCCGGCAGACGCGAACAGCCCGTGCAGGATGATCACCACGTCGTCGCCGTCGGACGTGCCGGCGGGGATCACCGGCGCGAGGGTGTCGTACGGCAGGAGGACCGCCTGCCGCGCAAACGAGGCCACCTCCCGGCCAGCGCTCGCCGCAAAGGCCGACGCACGGAACCACCTCACCACAGGGTGGCTTTTACCATGGATCCGTCGCGCGACGCCCCCGCGCCCGCCCGACGCGCTGCGTCCCGGCCGATCACGGCCGCATCAGCCAGACATGGAAGCTGCGGAACGTCCCGAGGAGCGACCGGATCCGGATCCGATCGCCCGGCGCGACGTCGCGCAGCGGCACCCGGATCTCGGACCAGCGGTCCGCCGGGCGCTCGGCCACCTCGACGCGCACCTCGCCGCCGGCGGCGACCGCGACGCCGAGCGCGATCGGGCCGCCCCCGTCGGTGCGCAGCACGAGCACGGCGGGTCCCCGCGGGATCGCGGCGACCGAGCCGATCGCGAACGACTGCTCGCGCCCCTCGGGGATGAGCCTGCCCGCGTCGAACCGCGGCGCGCTGTCGGCGCCGTCGCCGCCGCCGCCGCCCGGCAGCAGCGCGCCGATGACCCAGCCGCCGCGCGGCGACGGGAAGGCGTAGCGATGCGCCCGCTCGTCGACGAGATCGGCGATGTCCACCTCGTCGACGACCCCGTCGCGGCGCTCCCCCGGCGGGGCGAGCGCCGACCAGTCCGCCTCGTAGATCACCTTCTCGTCGGCGGCGCACATCACGTTGTCCTCGATCTTCACCGCGTCGACGCGCCTGCCGAAGACGTCCGCGAGCCCGCCCCACCAGGACGGGTACAGGGCGAAGACGTCCGGCCGCTCGGCGGCGTCGAGCCGCTCGATGAGCTCGACGACGGCCGGCACCCCGTGCACCGAGGCCCGCGCGAACGGCATCCCCCGGTACCCGCCGAGGCCGAGCCCGTCGATGGCGGGGATCCCCGACAGGTACGGGATCGCGCCCGCGTCGCCGAGGAGCACCCGCCGCGGCCGCGGCGCGCGCGCGCCGAGCCGCCGCGCGACCTCGACGTGCTGCCCGGCGATGTTCGCCGAGGCGCGGGCGAAGTGGTCGATCTGCCGCGCGAACCCCCGGGAGGGCGCGGCGAGCGCCGCGAAGGCGAGCGCCGCCGCGACCCCCGCGGCGAGCCGGCCCCGCCGCGCGAGCGCCTCGACCCCGAGCGCCGCGGCGACGAGCAGCATCGCGAGCGACGGGGCGGCGTAGCGGAGGTTCTGGTAGCGCGCCGTCGCGTTGAGCGCGACGAGGAGCAGCGAGCCGTAAGCGCCGATCAAGAGCGGCACGGCGAGGCGCCGCGAGCGCCGGTCGAGCGCCGCGATCGCGCCGAGCAGCGGCAAGAAGAGCGCCCAGGAGGGGCCGCCGAGCGCGCTCTCCAGCGCCTGCACCCGGAGCGCGGCGAGGTTCTTGATCACCTCCACCGCCTTCTCGATCGGCGTGGGGTACGGGTTCGCCAGGATGAGCTTGCGCACGGCCCCGGCGGCGCCCCACTCCCCCGTGAACGCGCGGTTCGCGGCGGCGTGCGCGCCGAGGAGCAGCGCGGTGGGCAGCGACGCGCGCGCGAGCGACGCGACCGCGCCGAGCGAGCCCGCCGCGTGGGCGGCGGCGACGGCGAGCGGCGCCGCCAGCGCGACGGCCTCGGGCCGCGTCGCGACGAGCAACGCGGCGAGGAGCCCGACCCGGAGCTGCTCGGCCGGGCGCCGCGCCGGCGGGGCGAGCTCCACGCGCCGCACCGCGACGAGCGCCCGGCCGAGCACGGCGCCGAGCAGCGCGACCTCCATCCCGGAGAACCAGCTCCAGTCGAGCAGCGGCACGGCCACGACGAAGAGCGGCGCGACCCAGGCGACCCAGCGGGAAGAGGCGGCGCCGGGCCCGGCGCGCGGCTCGAGGAGCCGCCGGAGCGAGCGGCACAGGTCGAGCAGCGCGGCGCAGGCGAGGAGCGCGGCGAAGAGGCCGAGCCAGGGGCCGCGGAAGCCGAGCAGGTACCCGGGCGCGAGGGCGAGGGGGTACGTCAGGCTGGTCCCGCCCGAGGAGTAGCCGTTGCCGGGGATCCACGAGAGCGGGTGGCCCAGGGCCGCGGCGCGGGCGAAGCCGAAGTGGATGTAGACGTCGTCGAGCGGCGCCGGCCAGACGCCGCGCGTCCTGGCGAGCGCGGGCGCGTAGAACGCCGCGGCCGCGCCGAGGACCGGGATCGCGGCGCTCGCGTGCCACAGGAGCAGCCGGACCCGGGACGCGCGCCACACGGCCCGGCCGGGTACCACGAAGGGGCCGGGACGGCGCGACGATTCTGGTTAAACTGCGGCCATGGTGCTGAGAGCTGTGGTGGACGAATCGGTGGACGCCGCCCACTGGGAGGCGGTCGAGGAGGCGGCCGAGCTCCTGCAGACGGAGCAGATCCAGGAGGCGCTCGTCGCGCTGCGCGACGTGATCAAGGCCTCCCCGTCGAACCCGTACGCGTACAACCTGCTCGGGCAGGCGCTCTACGAGCTCGGCCAGGTCGAGCCGGCGCGCGACGCCTACCGCGCCGCCGTGCGGCTCGCGCCGAGCTTCCTCGGGGCGCGGGTGGCCCTGTCGCACGCGCTCCGGCGCCTCGGCGACGCCGACGGCGCGGTCGCGCAGGCGAAGGAGGCGCTCCGGCGGTTCCCGAAGGACGGCGACGCGATGCACGCGATGGGGCTCGCCTACGCGGCCCACGGGAACCGCGCGCTCGCCCGCAAGCACCTCCAGGGCTTCCTGGAAGCGGGCCCCGAGGTCGAGGCGGCGATGGAGGTGCGCCAGATCCTGGAGATGCTCGGCGTCGGGGGCGACGACGAGCCGCTCCAGTTCGAGTAGCCTCTCCCCTGCGCGCGCGGCGCGCCCCGGAGGCAAGGAACGCGATGGCGACCACCCCGCACTTCGATCTCATCATCCTCGGAACGGGGCCGGGCGGCGAAGGCGCCGCCATGACGGCCGCGAAGCACGGCAAATCGGTCGCGGCGATCGAGCGCTACACGCGGGTCGGCGGGGGCTGCACCCACTGGGGGACGATCCCGAGCAAGGCGCTGCGCCGCGCGATTTACCACATGAACCTGATCAACCAGAGCCCCATCTACAAGCGGATGGATGTGGTTCCGGAGTACCCGTTCGCCGAGCTCCTCGCGAACGCGAACCGCGTGATCGACGATCAGGTCGATCTGCGCGAGAGCTTCTACGACAGGAACCGCGTCCGGCTCATCCCGGGGCAGGCCCGGTTCGTCGATCCGCACGCGATCGAGGTGGAGAGCGACGGGGGCCAGCGCCGGCGCTTCACGGCCGACAGCTTCGTCATCGCGACCGGCTCGCGCCCGTACCGGCCGGACGACATCGACTTCAGCCACCCGCGCATCTTCGACAGCGACACGCTGCTGCGCATGGACCACACCCCCCGCAGCATCACGATCTTCGGGGCGGGGGTCATCGGCTGCGAGTACGCGTCGATGCTGCGCAACATGCAGATCGCCGTGAACCTGATCAACACGCGCGCCCACCTGCTGGAGTTCCTCGACGACGAGATCACCGACGCGCTCGGCTACCACTTCTGCGACACCGGGATCCGCGTGCTGAACGGCGAGGAGCACGAGAAGGTCGAGGCCACGAAGGAGGGCGTCGTGCTCTCGCTGAAGAGCGGGAAGAAGCTCCGGAGCGAGGCGTTCCTGTGGGCGAACGGGAGGTCGGGCAACACGGCCGATCTCGGCCTGGAGAGCCTCGGCATCACGGCGAACAAGCGCGGCCAGATCGAGGTCAACGACACCTTCCAGACGAGCCAGCCGCACGTCTACGCGGTCGGCGACGTCGTCGGCTTCCCGGCGCTCGCGAGCGCGAGCTACGACCAGGGCCGGTTCGCGGCCAGCCACCTCTGCGGCCAGGCCGACGAGAAGCTGGTCCGGGACATCCCCACGGGCATCTACACGACGCCGGAGATCTCGTCGCTCGGCAAGACCGAGCGGGAGCTCACGGCGGAGAAGGTGCCTTACGAGGTGGGGAAGTCGACGTTCAAGACGCTCGCCCGCGCGCAGATCACGGGCCAGCAGGTCGGGATGCTGAAGCTCGTCTTCCACCGCGAGACGCTCGCGCTGCTCGGGATCCACTGCTTCGGCGAGAACGCCGCGGAGATCATCCACATCGGACAGGCGATCATGTCGCAGCCGGCGCCGAACAACACGATCCGGTATTTCGTGAACACGACGTTCAACTACCCCACCATGGCCGAGGCCTACCGGGTGGCGGCGCTCGACGGGCTGGGACGCGTGTTCTGAGGGGAGCCCCCCCGGGATCGCCCCGAGGGGCGCTCGGCAAGAGCATGGCGCGCGTCGGGACCGTCCAGCGGGGCAGCGCCGCGCGGGCGCTCGAGCCGGGGTTGCCAGCGCGCGGCATGGCGGTGATACTCCCGGAGGAGCACGCTGTCATGGCCGCCGCTGCACCCCTCCTCGCCCCCCCTGCCGAACGCCCGCTCGCGGTCGCGGACGGCTCGGAAGACCAGCTCTTCGTCGTCCACGACGTCTCGTGGGAGGAGTACGAGGCCCTCCTGGCGGTCCTCGGCGACCGCGCGGGCGTGCGGGTGACGTACTGCGAGGGAGTGCTGGAGCTGATGAGCCCGGGCGGACCGCACGAGGGGCGAAAGACGATCCTGGCCCGCCTCGTCGAGGCCTACGCGGAGGAGGCGGAGCTGCCGCTCAGCGGGTACGGCAGCATGACCCTCCGCAAGCGGCTCGCGGCGCGGGGGGTGGAGCCGGATGAGTGTTACGTGCTCGGAACAGCGGAGGATGGGGAGATCCCGGAGCTCGCGATCGAGGTGATCGAGAAGAGCGGGACGATCGACAAGCTCTCCGTCTATGCGGGGCTCGGCGTGCCCGAGGTCTGGTTCCTGAAGAAGGGGAAGCTCTCCATTCACCTCCTCGGCGCGGAGGGTTACGCCGAGGCAGGGCAAAGCCGGTTCTTGCCGGGGCTCGACGTCGGGGAGCTGACGGAGCTCATGCTGCGCCAGGGGGACCAGACGACGGTGGTGCGCGCGTGGCGAGCGAGGCTCCGGGAGCGGGGCCCGAGGTGAGCTCGGTCCGCTGAGCGGCGGGGCGTCGTCTCGAACGCGGGATCGCGCTCTCGCGCACCGCCGAGGGGTCTCGAGACCGAGATCGGCGGTCGGTACGAGTGGCGCGCTGGACAGCACGGCCGCAGGAGCACGCGCCCCGCTGGGCTGGCCAGCGCGTTACGCCTCCACTAGGCTTGCTGCCTATGACTGCCGTGGTCGCCAGGGTACAGCACGGTCGCATCCAGCTCGACGAGTCGACGGATCTGCCCGACGGCACGGTGATCCAACTCTACATCGTCGATCAAGGCGACGAGCTCGACGACGAGGAGCGGCAAGCGCTGGATGACGCGATCGAGGACGCCGCCCGAAGCGTCGCGCGGGGCGAGACGATCGCGGCGGAGGATGTGCTGCGTATCCTCGACGCCGACGGATGAAGGTGGCGATTCACTTTTCGCCGCAGGCGCTCGCACAGCTTCAGGCTGCTCAGACGTGGTGGAAGAACAATCGGCCCAGCGCACCGCGGCTGCTCCGTGAGGAGCTCGCCGAAGCGCTCGCGCTGCTCCGGACGGCACCGATGGCCGGCGCGCCGTATCCCCATCGACAGCTGCGCGACGTGCGGCGCATCGTTCTCCAGAGGACCCGGTACTACCTGTATTACGTCATCCGCTCCGACGGCGTGACGGTCCTCGCTGTCTGGAGCGCCCTGCGAGGGCGCTCCCCCGGGCTCCGCTGAGCCTCGGAACCTCGGTCGCTCGGGGCCAGCTCCCTACGCCCCGCCCCTGCCCCGCGCCGCGCACGCGGCCGCGATCGCCTCCGCCCCGGCCTCCCGCGCCGCGATCTCGCACGCGCGCCACGCCGCGAGCCGCTCCGGCGCCCCCGCGCCGCGGGGCGCGGCCGCGATCCGCGCCTCGACCGAGCGCGCGAAGGCGTCCAGCGCCGCCTCGTCCCCGCGCTCCGACAGGAGCGCGCCCAGCGTGAGCGCCGCGTGCGCGATCTGCCGCTCCGCGCCCGGATACATCGCCTCCGCGAGCACCTCGACGAGCGCCGGGACGTCGCGGCGCGCCGCCGCCTCGCGCGCCCGCACCTCGGGCGCCGCGGGCTCGGCCCCCGCGACGCCGAGGCGCCGCTCCAGGTAGCCCACCGCCGAGCGGGCGACGCGCTGGAACGAGGCGAGCCCGTCGGTCGGCGCCTCCAGCACGCCGCCCCCGGCGCGCGCCCCCGCGGCGTCGAGGTCGAGCACGATCACGAGATCCTCGCGCTCGCCGATGACCAGGAGGTCGCGCGCCCAGTCGAGCGAGCGCTCCTCCGTGAGCCACGCCGTCGCCCGCGCGAGCTCGCCGCGCGGCAGGATCCGCGTGCCGTCCGGGAGCGCGAGGCCGTCCGTCGCCGCGTAGAGCGCCGCGACGTCCGGCGGCTCGGCCAGCCCGTGGGGCCACGCGCCCGCGTCCGCAGGCGCGGGCCGCGCCTCCACGCCGGGGTGCGCGAGCAGCGCGGCGACGCGCGACGCGAGGTCGCCGGCCGCGCTCACGGCGCCGGCACCCGCCCGCGGGGCGCGGCCGCGAGGTTCTGGAGGAAGCCGTGGGCCTGGGCGGCCGCCGCGGGCACGTCAAAGATCACGAAGTGACCGTCGCTCCCCTCGGCGACCGGCCACTGCGCGAGCACCCCCGAGGCGCGGCCGCCGGCGAGGTTCTCGGCGAGGCCGCCGGGCGGCACCTCGACCGGCGCGGGGCCGCCGAAGCCGTACTCGCGGATCAGACGCTGCGCGGGCGATTGCAGCGGCAAGCCCATCGCCAGCGCGTGCATCTCGATGCCGCGCGGCGGCGCGTACGTGTCGCCGCTGCCGTCCGGGTTGATGCCCTCGGTCATGTAGATGCTCTTCGGCGCAAAGCCGTCGCGGGGCGCGACGAACAGCCGCGCAGCGTAGTGGATCGGGTCGACGACGTCGATGATCGACTGCGCGAGCGAGATCGCGGGGTGGAACTCGTTCACCTCGGCCGTCTCCTCGTCCATGAGCCCGAGGAAGACCGACTTGACGAGCGCCGCGATGCTCGGCGGCGGGTTCGTCTTCTCGAGCAGGGTCACCGACATGACCGCCGAGGCGCCGGAGAGCACCCCGCCCCGCGCCGAGTCGTCCGCCGCGAGGTAGAGCGGGCCGTTCAGCCCGCCCTGGGAGTGCCCGAAGAACAGGATCTTCGACGGGTCGAACCGGATCTCCGCCCCCGCGCTGGAGACGCCGGCGGGCACGGTCATGCGCGACTCGGTGAAGAGGCGCGCCCGCTGCACCTCGTCGAGCGCCGACTGGCGCGCGTTCGTGCGCGCCGCGGCCACGTTCTGCACGTTGAAGAACAGGAACCCGGCCTGCCTCGCGTCCTGTGGCGCCTCCGGGCGCGCGCCGTGGAAGATCTGGTCGACGCCCATGACCGCGAGGCACCGCTGCGCGAGCGAAAGGCCGGTGTGGCTGCGGACGTAGGAGCGGTAGTCGCCGCCCGTGCCGTGGGCGTAGAGCACGATGGGGTAGCCGGCCTCCGGCATGGGGCAGCGGCCCGCGGCGGGGACCGTGATCGAGAAGCGCAGGTCGAAGTAGCCGGAGATCACCGGCTCGCCGGCCTTGCTCGCGAAGCCGCCGCCGTCCGCGTGGCTCGCGTACGGGGCCCGGCCGCCCTGGTAGCTCGGGGACGGCCCGTAGACGCCGGCGTACTCGTCCCACGACGGCGCGTGCTCCACGAGCCGCCAGAGCGCGGGCCGCGCCTCCGGCGGCGGGACGCTCGCGAGCAGGTGATCGCGCAGCGCGAAGAGCTCCGCGGTCGGGTCGGAGGTGGTGAAGACCGCGAGGTGGGCGATGCGCCCGCGGCCGACGCCGGCCGCCTCGATCTCGTCCACCGCCGGAGCGAGCGCGTCCCGCGCGGCCTCGACATCGGCGCTCGCCGGATCGATCCCGAGCGCCTGGCGCAGCTCCGGGCTCGCCTCGGCGGGGCCGCCGCCCTCGCCGCGCAGCGCGTCCGTGACGACGAGCGCATACCGGGTCCGCGGCCGCAGCGGGAAGCCCATCACGGGCATGAAGGCGAGGGTGTTCTCGGGCCAGTAGACGCCGGCCTCGCGCCGGAAATGGACCGAGATCTGCCGCCGCTCTCCGCGCGCCGGCGAGCCCGGATCGACGTCGATGAGCTGCACGGCGGCGACGGGGCTCATGGCGAACGCGGGCGTCGCGGGGAGCGAGGAGACGTCGATCGGCCCGGCGAAGCGCATGAACCCCGCCGCCGCCGGAGAGAAGCCGTCGAGGACCGAATCCATCTCGCGGACGTACTCGTCGAGAATCCTGAGCCGCCGCGGGTTGGGGTAGCCGTCGAGCCGCACCGCGCCGCCCTCGCGGCGCAGATCGCTCGGCCACGGCGCGTCGAAGAAGCGCTCTCCGCGGAGGTCGCGGTGCTGCGCCGGTGAGACCCAGATCGACGAGACGCCCGGGCGCGCGTCGCCGCAGCCGAGCGCTGCGACGAGCGACGATGCCGCGGCCACCACCGCCGCGAAGGAGGGACGCATGACGAGATACTGGCGCACGCACCCGTCGAGATCGACAGGCCGAGCGCGCGAACGAAGCGGTCAGACAGGCGCAGCCTGATGCGTTTTGCGAAGGCGCGTTGTCGCGGACGCGCTCGCCTCCTCGCGACGCGCTCGTCTATGTCGCGGACGCGAACGTGGCAGAGCGCACGGAGCGCCCGCTCCGTTCGCGTTTCAGGTCCTCCGCACAGCCACGTTCCGTCCGCTACGCGACAGGCAATCAGGGCAAGGCGCGCTATCAAAGAATGCGCGCTATCACGGTAGGCAGAGCAAGCAGAGTAAGCAGAGCAAGCAGAGCAAGCAGAGCAAGCAGAGCAGGCAGAGCAGGCAGAGCAGGCAGAGCAGGCAGGATGGACCGAGCAACAATGCGCGCGGGACGGCTCGCCGCGGCGCCCCGGCGAGCGGGCGCCGCAGCGAGCCGCGTCGAGGGTGACTTCGGCCTGTGCTTCATATATATATGATTTAGGTGCTCCACATGTCCCTGGAAGGCAAGGTCGCGCTCGTCACGGGTGGGGGTCGCGGCATCGGCCGCGCGATCGCCGAGCGGCTCGCGCAGGACGGCGCGCGCGTCGCCGTCGCAGGCCGCACGCAGGCCGAGATCGAGGAGACGGCGGCGGCCGTCGGCGGCGTCGCCGTCCGGCTCGACGTCGGGGATCGCGAGGGCGCGCTCGCGGCGCTCGCCGCGCTCGAAGGCCAGGTCGGGCGCGTCGACGTGCTCGTCAACAACGCGGGCGCAGCCGAGAGCGCGCCGTTCGACAGGACCACCGACGCGCTCTGGGACCGCATGCTCGCGGTCAACGTGACCGGCGCCTTCGTGCTGTGCCGCGCCCTGCTCCCGAAGATGATCGCGCGCGGGTTCGGGCGCGTCGTCAACATCGCCTCCACCGCGGGGCTCGCCGGGTGCGCCTACTCGACCGCGTACTGCGCGTCGAAGCACGCCATGATCGGGATGACCCGCGCCATCGCGCTGGAGATCGCCCGGACGCCGGTGACCATCAACTGCGTCTGCCCCGGGTGGGCGAACACGAGGATGGCAGACGAGGCGATCGCCCGCATCGCCGAGAAGACCGGGCGCGGCGAGGAAGCGGCGCGGCGGACGCTCGAGGCGATGTCGCCCCAGGGCCGGATGGTCGAGCCCGAGGAGGTCGCGCTCGTCGTGTCGATGCTCTGCAGCGACGAGGCGCGCAGCATCCACGGCCAGGCGATCCCGGTCGACGGCGGACAGGTGATGCGGTGAAGGGCGGCCTCGAGATCGTGCAGCCGGCCGGGTGGCCGGCGCCGCGAGGCTACGCCAACGGCGTCGTGACGCGCGGCACGACGCTGCACGTCGCGGGGCAGATCGGGTGGGACGCCGCGTCGGGGCAGATCCGGAGCGACGATCTGGCCGAGCAGTTCGCGCAGGCGCTCGACAACGTGCTCGCGGTCGTCGCCGCCGCCGGCGGCGAGCCGGGCGACGTCGCGCGGATGACCGTCTACGTGACCGACCTCGAGGCGTACAGGAGCTCGCGCGCCGCGATCGGCGCCGCGTGGCGAGCGCGGTTCGGCAAGCACTTCCCGGCGATGGCCCTCGTCGGCGTCGCGGGGCTCGTCGAGCCGCGCGCGCTCGTCGAGATCGAGGCCGTCGCGGCGCCCGGCGCGCGCGGCGTGGCCGCGGCGTCCGGCGCGCGCGGCGTGGACGACGAGGGCGGCCTGTGAGGCGCGGGGCGCCGGCGAGGCGACCGCTCGCCGCCCCCCCGCCCGAGAGCGCGCGCGGCGATCAGGCGGCCGTGCGCGCCTGGGTCCGCATCCTCGCGGTCCACAAGCGCGCGCTCGCGGCCATCCGCGAGGACCTGGAGCACGAGATGACCCTCCCGCGCTTCGACCTCCTCGCGAACCTCGTGCGCAGCGACGGGCAGACGCTCGCGTCGCTCTCCCGCAGCATGCTGGTCACGGCGGGCAACCTCACCGGGCTCGTCGACCGCGCGGCGCGCGACGGCATGGTCGAGCGGCGGGCCGACCCGAGCGACCGCCGCGCGTGGCGCGTGCACGTGACCGCCAAGGGGCAGCGCGCGTTCCGCGACGCCGAGCGGCGCCACGCCGCGCGCGTCGCCAAGGTGTTCTCCGGGCTGAGCCAGGCCGAGATCTCCACCCTGACGCGGCTGCTCGACAAGCTGCGCACCACGCTCCGCGCGCCGGACATGCCCGTCCCGTCCCGCCCCGGCAGCAGCCGCGCTCACGCGGAGCGCAGCGCGCGGAGCCCCCCGCGACGCACGCGAACCAAGCCCTGACCGCGCGGACCCGTCTCAGAGCAGCGCGACCGCGCAAGACCCGTCCCAGAGCAGCGCATCGAACAGAGAGCCCCCGATGACCCTCACTCCCCGCTCCTTCCAGCTCGAGGTCCGCCGCGGCGTCGCGGAGATCACGCTGAGCCGCCCCGACCGGCTGAACGCCCTCACCTTCGAGATCTACGGCGAGCTCACGGCCACGTTCCGCTCGCTCGAGCGCTCGGCCGCGCGCGCGGTCGTGCTCACCGGAGAGGGGCGCGGCTTCTGCTCGGGCGGCGACGTCGAGGGGATCATCGCCGAGCTGTTCGCGCGCGACGCGCGGGGGCTGCTCGAGTTCACCCGCGTCACCGGCGCGCTGATCCAGAGCATCTGCGAGCTCCGGCGCCCGGTCATCGCCGCGGTCAACGGGGTCGCCGTCGGCGCGGGCGCGGTGATCGCCGCCGCCTGCGACCTGCGCATCGCCGCGGCGAGCGCCCGCTTCGGGTTCATCTTCCCCAAGGTGGGCCTGTCCGGCGCCGACATGGGCGCCTCCTACCTCCTGCCGCGCATCGTCGGCCACGGGCGCGCCGCCGAGCTGCTCTTCTTCGGCGATCTCGTCGGCGCCGACGAGGCGCTCCGCATCGGCCTCGTGAACCGCGTGGTCCCCGACGGCGACGCGCTCCCGTCGGCGCGCGCGTGGGCCGAGCGCCTCGCGCGCGGGCCGGCGTTCGCGCACGCGATCACCAAGCAGATGCTGGAGAGCGAGCGCACGATGCCCCTCGCCGCCGCGATCGAGGCCGAGGCGCAGGCGCAGGCGCTCTGCATGTCGCACCCCGACTTCCGCGAGGCCTACGAGGCGAACAAGGCGAAGCGCCCGCCGCGCTTCGAGGGCGACGCCGCGGCAGCGTCCGAAGACGCGGACGCGGCCCCCACCCCGAGGTCCACCGGCCCGGCGACGCCCCGCACATGAACCGGCTCGCGCTCTCCTCGGCCGATCTGCCGGTCTTCTTCGAGGAGCGCCACGCGGCGCTCGCCGCGCGGCTCACCCCCGAGGCGCTCGCGCCGCTCGCGGGCGCGCGCGACCCCGCCGCCGTGGCGCGCTGCCTCGGCGAGCCGCTCGGGCTCTACGCGCACCTCGTCCCCGCGGCGCTCGGCGGCGCGCCCGGGGGCGCCGGCCTCCCCGCGGACCCGACGGCCATCGACGTGCGGTCGCTGGTCCTCATCCGCGAGGCGCTCGGCCAGGTCTCTCCGCTCGCCGACGCGATCTTCGCGGTGCAAGGGCTCGGCTCGTACCCGATCGTGCTGGCCGGCAGCGACGCGCAGCGCCGCGCGATCCTGCCCGACGTGCTGTCGGGGCGCCGCATCGGGGCCTTCGCGCTGACCGAGCCCGAGGCGGGCAGCGACGTCGCCTCGCTCCGGACGGAGGCCCGCCGCGAGGGCGACGGGTGGGTCCTCGACGGCGAGAAGGTGCTGATCTCGAACGTCCCGCTCGCGCACCACCTCGTCGTCTTCGCGCGCACGGGCGCTCCGCCGGGCGACAACGGCGGCGGCGGCGCGGCCGGCGGGCGCGCCGAGATCACGGCGTTCCTCGTCGACAGCGGCGCGCCCGGCGTCGCCTCGGAGCCGCTCCCGATGTCGGTCCCGCACCCGATCGGTCGGCTCCGCTTCGCGGGCTGCCGCGTGCCGGACAGCGCGCGCCTCGGCGAGGTGGGCGGCGGCTTCAAGCTCGCGATGCGGACGCTCGACGCCTTCCGGATCTCGGTCGGCGCGGCGGCGAACGGCATGGCGGCGCGCGCGCTCCGCGAGGCGATAGCGCACGTCACGCGCCGCAGGCAGTTCGGCGCGCCGCTGTCCGAGCAGCAGATGGTGCGCGCCTACCTCGCCGAGATGGCGACCGAGCTCGACGCGGCCCGCCTCCTCGTGGCCCGCGCGGCCCACAAGCGCGACGCGGGCGGCGCGGCCGCGCGCGTCTCGACCGAGGCGGCCATGGCGAAGATGTTCGCCACCGAGGCGGCGCAGCGGATCATCGACCGCGCGGTCCAGCTCCACGGGGGCCTCGGGGTCATCGAGGGGACCGAGGTGGAGCGGCTGTACCGCGAGATCCGGCCGCTGCGCATCTACGAGGGGACGACGGAGATCCAGAAGCTCATCATCGCGAAGGGGATCCTCGAGCGCGCCGCCGCGGAGCGCGCGGAGGACGACCGCGCGCGCGGCGAACGCGGCGAACGCGGCGGAGAAGAGGCGCGGTAGCGATGTGGAAGCCGCCGGAGAGGATCCGCCACGCCCCGCCCCGCGAGGAGCCCCCGACCGCGGGCGAGGCGGCGGGCGCGCGCCTCTTCTCGCCGCTCCGCCTCGCCTCGGGCCTCGAGCTCGCCGAGCGCTCGTGGGTGCCGGCGATGGTCCCCTGGCGGGCGACGGAGGAGGGGGTCGTCACGCAGGACGTGCTCGACTGGTACGGCCGCTTCGCCGACGGCCAGCCCGGCGCCCTCGTTGTCGAGGCGACCGGCATCCGCGACGTGCCGAGCGGGCCGCTGCTCCGCGCCGGCCACGATCGGTTCGTCCCGGGGCTCCGGGAGCTCGTCCGGACGGTCCGCGCCCGGAGCGCGGGCCGGACGCGCCTGTTCCTCCAGCTCATCGACTTCCTCCGCATCCGCAGGCGCCCGCTGAAGGAGCGGTTCCTGCGGCAGTTCCTGGAGATCACCGGCGCGCACCGGCGCGCCCTCGCCGCGGTGCTCGGGGAGCCGCCGCTCCTGGACGCCCCGGAGCTCGAGGTGCGCGCGCGGCTGCTCGCGCTCGACGACGCGCGGCTCGAGGCCGTGCTCGCGCCGCGCGAGCTCGAGGCGCTGCGCTTCGGCGAGCGCGAGCGCGTCACCGACGTCGCGCTCGCCCACATCCGCGACCTGCCGCGCTCGCTGCCCGGCCTCTTCGCCGCGGCCGCGGCGAGGGCGCGGGAGGCGGGCTTCGACGGGGTCGAGCTCCACTACGCCCACGCCTACACGATGGCCTCGTTTCTCTCTGCGCTGAACACCCGGGCGGACGGCTACGGCGGCGAGCGCGATCGCCGCGCGCGCCTCCCGCTCGAGGTCTACGCGGCCGTGCGCGACGCCGTGTCCTCCCGCTTCACGGTGGGCTGCCGCTTCGTCTGCGACGACGTCATCGCCGGCGGCAACCGGGTCGACGACGCGGCGTTCTTCGCGCTCGCCTTCGCGCGCGCCGGCATGGACTTCCTCTCGCTCTCGACCGGCGGCAAGTTCGAGGACGCGAAGCAGCCCAAGGTCGGCGAGGCCGCGTACCCCTACACCGGCCCGAGCGGGTACGAGTGCATGCCGACGGCGCTCTCGGACGCGGCCGGGCCGTTCGGGCGGCAGGTCCCGAAGCAGGCGCAGATCCGGCGGGCCGTGCGCGAGGCCGGCCTCGACACGCCCGTCGTTGTGGCGGGCGGGATCTGCACGTTCGCGCAGGCGGAGGCGATCCTCGCGCGCGGCGAGGCCGACCTCATCGGGGCCGCCCGGCAGACGCTGGCCGATCCGGACTGGTTCCTCAAGGCGCGCCTCGGCCGCGGCGGCGAGGTGCGCCGCTGCATCTACTCCAACTACTGCGAGGCGCTCGATCAGCGGCACCGGCCCGTGACGTGCCAGCTCTGGGATCGCGAGGGGCTCGACGAGCCGGGTGTCGCGACGACGGACGGGGGAAAGCGGCGGCTCACGGCGCCGCCGTGGAGGCGCGAGGAGGCGTGACCATGAACGCACCGACATTTCCTGAAGAGTTCAACCTCGCCGACTACTACCTGTTCGATCGGCTGCGCGAGGGGCTCGGCGACAAGGTCGCCCTGCTCTTCGGCGATCAGCGGCACACCTACGCCGACGTCGCCGGGCAGGTCCGCCGGCTCCGCGCGCACCTCGCGGTCGAGGACGTCGCGCCCGAGCAGCGGGTGCTCATCGTCCTGCACGACTCGCCGGCGTTCGTCTGGGCGTTCTTCGCGGCGCTGCACCACGGCGCCGTCGTGGCGCTGGGCAACCCCGAGGCGCCCGCCGCCGATCTCGCGTACCTCGTCGAGTACACGCGGGCCGCGGCGGTCGTCACGATCCCGCGCGTGGCCGAGTCGATCCAGGACGCGCTCGCGGCCGCGGACCTCCGGACGCTCGTGCTTGTACCGGAGGTCCTGACCGGCGGCGACCTCGAGGCCGACCTCCCCGCCTCGCCGGCCCTCGATCGGTTGAGGTGCATCTCGCTCCGCAACGCCCTCGCGCAAGGGCGCACCGCGCTCGTGCCGCGGAGCGCCCCGATCGGCCCCCGCCCCACGCGGCGCGACGACATCGCCCTCTGGCTGTTCACGTCCGGCTCGACCGGCAGGAGCAAGGCGGCGGTCCACACGCACCGCGATTTCGCCTTCAACACCGAGTGTTACGCCAAGGCGACCGTGGGCTACCGCAAGGAGGACATCACCGTCTCGGTGCCGCGCCTCTTCTTCGGCTACGCCACGGGCACCAACCTCATGTTCCCGTTCGCCGTCGGCGCGACCGCCGGCCTCTTCGTCGAGCGGCCGACGCCCGAGTCGCTCGCGCGGTACATCGAGCGCTACCGCCCCACCGTCGTCACGAACGTCCCGACGATGATGGGCAAGCTGCTCGAGCACGACGACGCCCGCGCGGCGCGCGGTGAGCCGCGCCTCGACCTCTCCAGCGTCCGCTTCCACCTCTCCGCGGGCGAGGCGCTGCCGTCCGCGCTCCTCGAGCGCTTCCGGGCGCGGTTCCACGCCGACGTTTACGACGGCATCGGCTCCGCCGAGATGTTCCATATCTACTGCACGAACCGCCCCGGCGACGTGCGCCCTGGGTCGCTCGGCCGCGTCGTGGAGGGGTACACGATCCAGATCCTCTCGTCGGACGCTGTCGGTCCGGGCGCGCCGGAGCTCGCGCCGGGCGAGACCGGCGTGATGTGGGTGAAGGGCGACTCGGTCGCGCTCGGCTACTTCCAGGATCGCGAGAAGAGCTGGAGCACCTTCCACGGCCACTGGTGCCGCACCGGGGATCTCTTCCGCATGGATGCCGAGGGCTACCTCTGGTTCAGCGGGCGCGCCGACGAGCTGCTCAAGGTGGGCGGCGTCTGGGTCGCGCCGGTCGAGGTGGAGGAGTGCCTGACCGAGCACCCCGCCGTCAGCCTCGCCGCGGTGATCGGCGCCGAGGAGGCGGGCCTCGTGAAGCCGAAGGCGTTCATCGTGGTCCGCGACGACGCGCGCGGCCGCGTCGCCACCGAGGCGGGGCGGGCCGAGCTCGCCGCGGAGCTCAAGGCGTTCGTGAAGGACCGGCTGAGCAAGCACAAGTACCCGCGATGGGTCGTCTTCGTCGATGACGTCCCCAGGAACGACCGCGGAAAGGTCGATCGCAAGGCCCTCCGGCAGCGCGAGGCCGCCGGCGAGAGCCCGGCGGGCCGGTAGCGCATGCAGGCCGCGCCGCGCCTCGCCGAGCTGACGACGGCGGAGCTCGCCGCGCTCCTGTCGGCCGGCGCCCCGTGCGTCGCGCTCGTGCCGGTCGGGTCGGTGGAGCCGCACGGCCCGCACCTGCCGCTCGCGACGGACACGATCATCGGCGAGGCCGCGGCCGAGCGCGCGGGCCGCCGGCTGTGGGAGCGGGGCGTCGCCGCGCTCCTCGCGCCGCCGGTCGGCTATGGCGTGACCGACTTCGCGGCGGGCTTCGCGGGAGCGATCTCGATCCCGGCGCCTGCGCTCACCGGCTTCCTGCGCGCGGTCGCGGAGGCCTACCTGTCGGCCGGCCTGGCGCACGTCTGCTTCATCAACAACCACCTCGAGCCGGAGCACGACCGCGCGGTGCGCGCCGCCGCGAGCGGCCTGCCCCCGGGCCGCGCGTCGGTGGCCTGCCCGCTCGCGCGCCGCTGGGCGAGGACGCTCTCCGCCGAGTTCCGGAGCGGCGCCTGCCACGCTGGCCGTTACGAGACATCGCTCGTCCTCGCCGCGGCCCCCGCGCTCGTCCGGGACGACATCGCCCGGGACCTGCCGGATCTCGAGTTGAGCCTGGCAGAAGGCATCAAGGCAGGGGTGAAGAGCTTCCGCGAGCTGGGTATGGACGCCGCCTACACCGGCGCTCCGCGCGAGGCCTCCGAGGACGAGGGCCGCGCGCTGCTCGATCTGCTCGCGACGATGATCGTCACGGAGGTCGAAGAGGGCCTGTCCACGGCCGCCGGCCACGATCCCGCGCCCGCACAAGGCAACCGGTAGATAGGGCGCGACAGATCAGGCAACAGACCGGCCGACAGGCAATCTTAGCCGTGAGCCGTGAGCAGCCTGAGCACGCAGGTAGGCCAACAGGCAGTCAGGTAGGTGGAGCCCGGCCTCTCTGCTCCTACGCCGCCCGCTTCCGGTCGCTCTGAAGCGGCAAAATC
Organism: Sorangium sp. So ce1014; assembly: GCF_051521505.1. NCBI lineage: Bacteria > Pseudomonadati > Myxococcota > Polyangiales > Polyangiaceae > Sorangium > Sorangium sp. So ce1014. The sequence continues at coordinate 2,663,260 of NZ_CP150356.1, read as the reverse complement.
CGCGATCAACCCACGCATGCCACCCACGTGGCACCGGCGAGCTGAGCAGAAGCCGAGGCGGTGGAGGAGGTTGAGGAGAACGTGAGCGACATCGCCGAAGGCGCCTCCGCGGCGCTCGACAACCGCGAGGGGTTCGGGCGATACTGTTTAGTTTTGTCCCGACACCACGATTCGTCTCAACAGGTTTTTGGTAGCAAACATCGATTCACAATTGACGGCTTCAGATCAAAGACGTAAAAAGGTATCGTTTTCCTCGCGCGCTGTTCGACGCCAGAACGATCCGACGGCTGACCTGATGAAGGTGATGCTTCAGGGCGCGCAGGCAGACGATGGTTTTGGCAGGGGTGCATCTGGCGTTCCTGCACAACGGCATCACAGTTGACCTCGCTGGCGGGCATCGCCCGGCGATGCGGATCGGAGAGTATCATGAGGAATCGCATGATCGTGGGAGGGTCTCGGCATCTTCTCCTGGCATCTATGGCCGCCGCCTCGGGCGCGGCGCTCGCCGGATGCATCGGTGCGCACGACGCCGGCGAGGATCTGATCGGAGAGGCGCAGCAGGCGGCGACGGTCTGCGTGCATATCAAGCGCGGCGAGGGGACCAGCGTCGTCAAAGACATCTTCGTCAATGAGGCGACCGGCTATGCACACAACGGCACCGACATGTACGCCACCACCTACGCCGCCACGGGCACGACCCCTGAGCAGCACCAATACGGGGCGTTGCAGTTCGACCTCTCAGCGATCCCGGCCGGCGCGACCATCGTCTCGGCGGACGTCACCCTCTTCATCGGCTCCGGCGGGCCTGACCCCATCCGAGTACACCGCATCACGGCGCCCTGGGTGGAGATGGATAGCGCTTCGGCGTACGGCCCGCTGGCTGCGGCGATGAATCCCAGCGTCGAGGCCACTTTCACCCCGGGCACGGCTGGGAGCCAGACCATCGCCTACAGTGTATATCGCACGTTCAGCGTCACCGGGCTCGTGCAGAGCTGGGTGAACGGCACCCCGAACCACGGCATGCTGTTCGAGCAATCCGCGAACCGCACCCACATCAGGACGAGCGAGATGACGGTGCCGGAGAAGCGACCGGATCTCTACGTCTGCTACGACAACGGGACCGGCAGCGGCTCGACGACCACCACGAGCGCCAGCTCCACCACGAGCGCAACGACGAGCAGCAGCACGACGAGCGCCAGCTCCACCACGAGCGCAACGACGAGCGCCAGCTCCACCACGAGCGCAACGACGAGCAGCAGCACGACGAGCGCCATCTCCACCTCGGGCTCGGGCGGCGCCGGCGGCTCGGGGGGTGGCACCGGCGGCTCGGGTGGCGCTGGCGGCGGAGGCGGCGGCGTGCCTGGCCTGCCGATCAGCTGCGCCAGCAACACGCCGGGCGCCGGCGAGAACTGCGGCGTGAACGGGAGCGATGACTGCTGCTCGACGCTCCCGGTCCCCGGGGGCACGTTCAACCGGCTCAACAACGCGGGCTTGCCGGCCACGGTCAGCGACTTCTATCTCGACAAGTACACGATCACGGTGGGGCGCTTCCGGCAGTACCTGGAGCGGACCGGCGGCCCGACGCAGGCCAACCCGCCGGCCGTCGGAGCGGGCGCCCACCCGAAGATCCCGAACAGCGGCTGGGACCCGTCGTGGAACTCGCGGCTCGCGGCCGACACGAGCGGTCTCAAGTCGGCGCTCATCTGCGATCCGTACGGCTGGCCGTCCTGGAGCGACACCCCGGGATCCAAGGAGCACAAGCCGATCGTCTGCGCGACGTGGTACGAGCTGTTCGGGTTCTGCGCGTGGGACGGCGGCCGGATGCCGACCCAGGCCGAGATCAACTACGCCTCTGCCGGCGGCGACGAGCAGCGCATCTATCCCTGGGGCGGCGCGAACGTCGAGGACATCGAGATCGACGACGCCTCGTGGTGCTGCCAGGGCGACGGGAGCGTCGCTGGCTCCTGCAAGATGTCGTATCCCTCGCTCTACCCTTGCAGCCACACGGACCTCACCGACGTCGGCAAGTTCCCGAACGGCGCCGGGCGGTGGGGCCACCTGGACCTGGCCGGCAATGCGTACAAGGCCACCCGCGACGGTTCGGATATCTATCAGCTGCTCACGCCCTGCAACGACTGCTCGCGGCTCGACAACAACTCCGTCGCGCGCTTCATGCATGGCGGCAGCTTCCTGGCCGCCGGGTTCAAGCAGACGACGGACTACCAGGTCTCCTACGCGAGCAACTCGCGCCGCTACTACGTCACGGCCATGTGCGCGCGCGATCTGTGAGCTGAGGCCCTCCGGGCGCGGGTCCGCCGCGCCCTCACCCCCGCCATCGCCCGTATCCCCGCCGCCGGCCGTCCTGGAGCGCCAGGCGAGCGCCTCCGCCGATAGGCGCTCGCTCGCGGCCCCGCGCGCGCTCGTGGCTCCCCTCTTGAACTTGGCCCTCGCCCGCGCCTCCTGATACGCGCGCTCCATGCGCGTGAGAGGCTTTCTCCTGCTGCCGGCGATTGCGCTCTCGACGCTGAGCGCGAGCTGCCCGCGCCCTGCCTCCGAGCCGACAGCGGCCTCCCAGGCGCCTGCGCCGGCGTCCGCTGTCACCGCGCCGCTCGCCGTGGCGGTGCCCGCCGTCGCTGCCCCGGCGCCCTCCGCCGCCGCGGAGGACGCCGCGCTGACCGGCGCGGGCGCCGTGGTGACGCCGCCGCCCGCGGACGCCGCGGCGCCGGGCGGCGACCCGCTCGCCTTGCCGGCGCTGCCGCCGGAGCTCGTCGATGACGGCTCCGACAAGCTGCCCGAGCTGGATCCGCCCCCGGTCACCTCGCCGACGGTGGCCGAGGAGGTCCACGAGCTCGCGAGCATCGCCCGGGAGACGTGGATCTTCGCCGAGCCGCGCTGGACCGGCCGGCGCATCGGCTACCTGCGCGCCGGCGCCGTGGTCGCGCGCCGGCCGGACCCGTCCGGCAGAGAGTCGTGCGCCGGGGGCTGGTACCGCATCGAGCCGAACGGCTACGTCTGCATCGGCGCCAGCGCGACGCTCAACATTCACGACCTCGCGGTCGAGGCCTCGTCGCGCCGTCCGGTCCGCCGGTTCGCTTCGTCCGCCTTACCGGACGTCGGCGGCGAGGTCGCGCCGGCTGCGATGCAGGGCGGCGATACCGCGCCGGCCGCTCTCCAGACGGGCGACACCGCGCCAGGCGCCATGCAGGCGGGCGATACCGCGCCGGCCGCTATCCAGACGGCTGATACCGCGCCGGCCGCTATCCAGACGGCTGATACCGCGCCAGGCGCCATGCAGGCGGGCGATACCGCGCCGGAAGCGCGCGACATCACGGCCCTGCTCGGCGGGCTGCCCTACACGTACGTGATGTCGCGCTCCCCTACCCCGCCGCTCTATGCGCGCCTGCCGAGCGAGGATGAGCAGCGCGGCGCCGAGCCCGATCTCGCCGCGCACCTGCTCCGCGCCGCGACCGCCGCGCGCGCGCCGGACTTCGTCGCGCCGCCGCCCCTCGACGCGACCCCCTCGGTCCTGCTTTACGGCCGGCCGGCGCCCGGGCTCGCCGGCGACCGCCGTGCGCCCGACGCGCTCGTCCTGGGTCGCGCCCGGACGCGCTCCGGCTTCGCGCTGCTCTCGACCTTCGATCACGACGGGCGCCGCTTCGGCCTGACCACCGACCTCGCCGCCCTGCCGCTCGACCGCACCCGCGTCATCCGGCCGAGCGCCTTCTCCGGGCTCCTGCTCCCGGAGGACGTCCCCCTGCCCGTCGCCTTCTCCCGGCGCCGCCACGCCGTGCGCCTCGTCCCGGGCGAGCGCGGCGGCCTCACCCGCGCCCCGCTCCGCTTCCGCGAGGCGCTCCCGCTGTCCGGCGCCTCCCGGCGCGTCGGCGGCATCGATTACCTCGAGGCGCGGGACGGCTCGCTCGTCCGCGCCGACGATCTCGTGCGCGTCGACCCGCTCCCCAGGACGCCCGCGTGGGCGGTGCGCGGGCGCAAGTGGATCGACGTCTCCATCCACCAGCAGAGCCTCGTCGCGTACGAGGGCACCCGCCCTGTCTACGTGACCCTTGTCTCGACCGGGGCGGACGGCCTCGGCGACCCCGAGACGACGCGCTCGACGATCCAGGGCCTGTTCCGCATCCACACGAAGCACGTCACGGTCACGATGGATGGCGACGAGGAGGAGGAGGATCCGTTCGACTTCCGCGACGTGCCGTTCGTCCAGTACTTCACCGGGGGCTTCGCGTTCCACGCCGCCTACTGGCACGACGATTTCGGCACCGCGCGCAGCCATGGCTGCGTGAACCTCTCTCCGCTCGACGCCGCCTGGCTGTTCGAGTGGACGACCCCCGAGGTGCCGGCCGACTGGCACGGCGCGCTCTCGCTGCGGAAGGGCACGCTCGTCTCCATCCGCCCGTGAGCCGGCCCATCCGCCCGTGAGCCGGCCCGTCCGCCCGTGAGCCGCGGCGCCGGCGCTGGGCCCCTTCCGTCTTTCGCGCCGTTCGAAGGCACGCTACACGCTGGCCCCATGGCCACGCAGGAGCCCCTCTCGCTCGATCAGCTCATGGCGATCGATCCGCTGCTCTCCGACGAGGAGCGCATGATCCGCGACGCCGTCCGTCGCTTCGTGCGCGAGCGGTACCTGCCGCGCGCCGCGGGCCTGTTCGCCCGGGAGGAGTTCGCGACCGACCTCATCCCCGAGATCGCCGCGCTCGGCCTGCTCGGCGGCTCGCTGACCGGCTACGGCTGCGCCGGCATGAACTCGGTCGCTTACGGCCTCGCGCTGCAGGAGCTCGAGTACGGTGACAGCGGCCTGCGCAGCTTCGTCAGCGTCCAGGGCTCGCTGGCGATGTATCCGATCTGGAAATACGGCTCCGAGGAGCAGAAGCAGCGCTGGCTGCCGGGGATGGCCGCCGCCGAGCTGATCGGCTGCTTCGGCCTGACCGAGCCCGACAGCGGCTCGGATCCGAGCTCGATGAAGACGCGCGCCCGGAAGGACGGGAGCGCTTATGTGCTCACGGGCACGAAGATGTGGATCACGAGCGCGCCGATCGCGCACCTCTGCGTGGTGTGGGCCAAGGTGGATGACGGAGGGGCCGAGTCGATCCGCGGCTTCGTGGTGGAGCGAGGGATGAAGGGGCTGGAGACGCCGCTCATCCACGGCAAGATGAGCCTGCGCGCGAGCCCGACCGGCGAGATCGTCCTGAACGAGGTGCGCGTCCCGGAGGAGAACGTGCTGCCGGGGGTGGTCGGCCTGAAGGGCCCGCTCGGCTGCCTGACGCAGGCGCGCTTCGGGATCGCGTGGGGCGCGCTCGGCGCCGCGCGCGCCTGCTACGAGACCGCCGTCTCCTATGCGCGCGAGCGCGTCCAGTTCGGCCAGCCGATCGCGTCGCGGCAGCTCATCCAGGCGGAGCTCGTGGAGATGGCGACCGAGATCGCGAAGGGGCAGATCATGGCGCTGCACTTCGCGCGGCAGAAGGACGCCGGCGGGATCAGCCCGGTGCAGGTCTCGCTGTGCAAGCGGAACAACGTGGCCTGGGCGCTCAAGATCGCGAGGACCGCGCGGAGCGTGCTCGGCGCCAACGGGATCCTGCTCGATTACCCGGTCGTCCGGCACATGCTCAACCTGGAGAGCGTGTACACGTACGAGGGCACCGACGAGGTGCACTGCCTGATCCTCGGGAACGCGATCACGGGGCACAACGCGTTCTGAGGGGGTAGCCCCGCGCGTCTATCCCGTCTTCCCCGGCGCCTTCCGCCGCTGCCCCACAAGGAAGAGCTCCACGCTGTTCGACCGCGTCCCCTCGGGCCGGATGCTCCGGACCTCCTCGCACAGGTTCCGCAGCGCGTCCCGGGCCTTCACGAAGTCCTCGCTCATGAAGATCTTGCCGACGAACGCGCCGCCCGGCGCGAGCAGCGCCTCGGCCACGGCCACGGCGCGCATGAACAGCTCGTAGCTCCGGGCCTGGTCGGCGATCTTGCTGCCGCTCGTCGCGGGCGCCATGTCCGACAGCACCACGTCGTACGGCGCGAACTGCGCCAGCGCCTCGTTCGTCAGCGACAGCGCGTCCCCCTGCACCACCGTCGCCTGCGGGCCGAGCGCCGCGGTGATCGGCGAGAGATCGACCGCGAGCAGCTTGCCCGCCGCGCCGATCCGCTGCGCCGCGTACATCGACCACGAGCCGGGCGCCGCGCCCAGGTCGAGCACGCGCTGGCCGGGGCGGAGCAGCCGCACCCGGCGATCGATCTCCTCGAGCTTGAAGACGCTGCGCGCAGGGTAGCCCTGCGCCTTCGCCGCCTTCGTGAAGGCGTCGGGGCGCTGGTACGGGTTCCTGGACTTCGGCGGCACGGGAGGACCGGAGGGCTCCGCCGGCGGGACGCGCGCGCTCGCTCAGCGGCGCGCGCGCTCCACCGAGCGGCCGGGGCTCAGCCGGCCTTCTTCTTGCCGGTCGGCTGCACCGGCTTGGGGAGACCCTTGCCGCCGCGCTTCTTCACGGCGCCGCGGATCGTGACAAGCTGGTTCTTCGGGCCGGGGACGGGGCCCTCGATGAGGATGAGGTCGTCCTCGGGGAGGAGCTTCGCGATCTTGAGGTTGAGCGCGCTCACCGTCTCGTCGCCGTAGTGGCCGGGCATCTTCAGGCCGGGCAGCGTGCGGCCGGGGGTCATGTTCGTACCGATCGAGCCGCCGTGGCGGAAGTACTCGTGGGTACCGTGCGAGCTGACCGCGCCGGCGAAGCTCCACCGGCGAATGACGCCGCTGAAGCCGCGGCCGCGCGAGCGGCCCTGCGCGTCCACGCGCTGGCCGACCTCGAAGATCTCGTCGACCTTGAGCGTCTGCCCGAGCTCGTACTTCGCCGCGTGCTCGGGGCTGCAGCGCAGCTCGCGCACGATGCGCTTCGGCGTCTGCCCCGTCTTCTTGAAGGCGCCGGCGAGCGGCTTCGTCGTGTGCCGCTCCGCCCGCTCGCCGAGGCCGAGGATGAGGGCGCTGTAGCCGTCCTTCTCGAGCGTGCGCTTGCCGATGACGACGCAGCCCGCCTGCACGACCGTGCAACGCAGGACCTCGCCCGTCTCGCTGAAGATCTGCGTCATGCCGATCTTCTTGCCGATGATGCCGGGATGCTGATTCATGATGCGATTGCCTCTTCGCTCCGTCTGGGGTGGCTCGGACTGGCTCCGCGCGCGCAGCGCGCCGCGAGCGTGATCCCCTCGGCACGCCTCTGTACGAGCCGGTTCGGAGCGAAGAACCGGGGCGGTCGCCCGCCGGGTGCGTTGGGGGGCGCAGAGCTTACCCACGGCAAACCCAAAGGGAAGCGAAAGTTTGCGCTTCTGACGTGACCCAAATCACACACCTGCGTCGATTGTGAATTTTGTCACAACAGACGCCTCCCGGACATTGTCCGTCTCGGCGGACATTTCCTGACTCTCCGCGGCATCGCCGAACCGGGAAGCAGGCCTCAAATTTCGACGTCGGAGGTCATGGATGACAGACATCATCGCTCACGGTGAGCCGCGCGACGTCGAGCGCCTCATGGAACGTTACTGGTTTCTGCTGAGAGGCGGCGGGCCCGGCGCCGGCGAGGACGGCGCGGGCGTGGCCGGCACGCAGGTGGTCCGTGACGGCGAGTTCGTCGTGGTGAGCCTCGAGGCGACATGGCTCGGATGGCCCGAGGGGACGCTGCTCTTCAGGTTCAGGTCGGAGTCGGCGCCCTGCGTCGCGTGCGTGGAGCGCGCGGCCGCGTTCGCCCGCCACCGGACGAGCGGCATGCTCGCCGCGAGCGACGTGCGCGAGATGCTCCGCTTCGCCGTGGCCCGCTGCGCCGCCTCGGGCATCGACCTGGCCCACACCGGCGCGCCGGCGGCGCGCGAGGCCGGCTCCCCCGGCGAGCCGGGCCGCGCCGAGGCGCCTGCCTCCGGGACGCGCCGCGCCGCGCGGGACGCGGGCGGCGGCGCGAGGCGCTACGACGCCGAGCTCTGGCTCATCCTCTGACGGTTCGGCGCGGCGCCGCGCCCCGGACGAGGCCGCGTCACGAGCCGACCACGTGGATGGTCGCCTTGACCATCGCCATCCAGCACTGAAGCACCATCTTCCCTTCCTTCTCGGGGGTGACGGCCACCTCGACCTGCGTGTTCAGCGGCAGGTCCTTCTCGATCTTCAGATCCGGAATCGCGATCGCCTTCAGACACTCGCTCTTCGTCGTCCGGGTGAAGCGCAGCACCACCGGCTCCCCCTTCTTCAGCTCGATGGTCGACGGGGAGAAGCCGCTGTCGTTGACGGCGATGTCGACGCGCTTGACGTTCGCCGGCGCGGCGAGCTCGGCGGCCGCCACCACCTTCGTCTCCTCGACGGGCTTGCTGCAAGCGACGCCGGCGAGCGGCGACAGGGAGAGGGCAAGCGCGGCGAGGAGGAGCGGACGACCCATGGTCCGCGCGTTCTTACCCAGCCGAAAAGGGACGTCAAGCCGCCCTCCCCGGCGTCCGCCCGGGGCGCGCGCGCGCGGCCCGCGCCCCGGGCCCCGGGCACGCACGAAAAGGCGCAGGCGGGCGCGTCGCGGCGACGGCCGGTCAGACGTGGCGGCCCGAGAGGATCTGCAGAATCGACGAGAAGAGAGCGATGAAGTTGAGGTAGAGGTCGAGCGCGCCGCCGACAGGGTCCTCGTCGTCCGAGCGGAGCAGGCGCGACGTGTTGTAGAGGACGTATCCCCCGAACACGAGGACCGACACGCTGGAGATCGCCAGTCCGAGGAGCGTGCTCCCGAGCAGGACGTTGAGCAGCATGGCGCCGAGGACGACCATGGCGCCCATCACCAGCCCGCTGGCCAGGAACGACAGGTCCTCCTTCGAGAGGAAGACACCGAGCGTGAGGCTGCCGAACGTGAGGACCGTCAGGATGAAGGTGTCCCGCACCGGGGCCGACGACAGGGTGCCGCCGAGGCCCGCGGCGACCTGGGCCATGTAGAGCGCAGGCGCCGTGGTGACGCCGAGGAGAGCCGCCATCCCGAAGAGCGCGAGGACGTTGACGCCGGGGATGCGGCGCACGGCGCGGGCGCCGAACATCACGCCGAACACGACGCCCATCGAGAGGATCGGGTGATCCGCGAAGAGCTCGACCACCGGCGGCATCGCGCGTCCCTGGGCCACCTCGTCCGCGTCCGGCGCCCCGATGTACAGCGCACACATCGCGCCCAGGGAGGACACGACAAGGCTCGCCGTGAAGAGCCCATACACCTTCTTGAGGAAGTTGATCCGCAGCGCCGCTTTCGGGTTGGCCGGTGCCCCCGCCACGTACGACCCCGCCTGGCGTGAACTCATCTGCTGCGCTCCTCCTTCAACGTGATCGCCGCGGCTGCGCGATCATCTAGTCGTGCACCATTCGCCACGGACGTGCAACACCGCCGCAGCGAGGCCCCCAAAATGTCCGCCATCCACGAAAAATCACACACCCTCAGGCACCGCGCGCGCACCGCGCGCGACGCGAGCGGCGGCGGCGGGGCGTGAACGACGCGCCGCCGGCCCGAGGAGGACCTCGCACGAGGGGCGCCCCGGCGGGGCGTCGGGTCCGCGAGGCCACCGGCCATCGCGCGGCCTTCGCATCACGCGCCTCCGAGGACGCTTCGCCTTGGTTTCATGCGGCGCCGACGGCGTGGGCCGCTCGACCCGTCCGGTTGTCGCGCGCAGCACGCTCGTGTACGGAAGGTACAGAGGACTGCGCCAGATCACGACGGCGTCGCGCCGGGCCAGGAGGACGAGGGGTCATGAACGTTACGACGATCGCCGTCGCGGAGGTCGAGCCAGCGACGGCGCCCTTGCCGGGGTTCGACAGCGAAGCTGCCGTGCAAAGCCTGCTGGTCTCGCCGCTCGAGGCCACCTACCGGCACCGGCTGCCGCTCGTGGGACGCACGGACCTGCACCCGCTCGTCCAGGCGGCCTATACCGCCTTCACTCGGCGCTATCCCCTCGTGATCTCACCCGACGTGATCTGGTTCTGCCTGGCGCGCGGCTTCACGCTCCACCTCGCCGCGAACAACGAGCAACGGCGCCGCTTCCTCGCCGAAGATCACCCCTTCGAGCTCGTCATCGAGCGGCCGGACTTCACCCTCGGCGAGGTGAACCCGTGGCCCGCATTGTTTCCGGACTTTTCCAGGCAGGTTTCGGCGCGGGTCGGCCCGCTGCGGGATCTCGTGGCAGGCAATTTCTCCACCACGGGTCCTGTCGAGCGGGTGTCGTCGGAGCTCACGGTGGCGACCCCGCTCGCGCCGCACTTCGACTGGGAGCCGCCGTCTCCGGGCGATCTCGCGCGCCCGCAGCGCGGCATCCCGCGCGTGTACCTGCTCGGCACCTCCGATGACTGGCGCTGGGTGCGCCAGCGCGTGGCGATGCTCGGCGCCGTCGGGCAGGAGCGCTGGACGCGCACCCTCCTGCCCGTGCTCGACCAGATCGCCGCCTCGTCCGAGGGGCGCGCCGACAGGGCGTTCTGGCGCGCCTTCTTCAGGTACGAGCCCCCGGCGGACGAGATCACCGGGTGGATCCACGTGCTGTTTCCCTACCTGCGCGCCTGGCCCAACGACTACTTCGCCCCGAACCCCTATATCGAGGCCTGGCACGAGCGATGGCTGAAGGCGGAGGCCCGCAGCGACGCGCTCGGAGGGCTGGGCAACCCGCAGGGGCCCGGGCTCTCCGAGCTGCCGCCCGGCCTGACGAGCGCCCAGCTGCGCCTCGTCGACCGGGGCCGCCGCGCGCACCGCATGGAGTTCATCAGCGGCCTGATCGGCGTCACGCAGGACCCGCACTCGCTCGCGCTCCTCCCCGAGTTCGCGTGGGCCGTCGTGCACCAAGCAGCCGAGTCGATCGCCGAGCGCCCCGCCGCGGCCTCCTGAGCCGCCCGCGCATGCCGCCCGCGCGTGGCGCATGGCAACGGACCGCGCGCCGCGCGGAAGAACGCGGCGAGCGGTTCGGCATGGACGGCCGGCTCACCGTGACCTAGGATAGGGCGCTCGCGACGGGGCGACGCCATGCGCCGTTCATCACGCTCGACACGGAGGCTCCAGTGCCCGGAGGCAAGTTCGCTCTCCTCGAAGTACCGGATCTGAATGGCGGACAGCCGTCGTACCTGCGCCTCGGGGCGGCCGCGCCGCTCGGCGAGAGCGCGGGCGACGACCTCGCAGAGCGGATTCAGACCTTCACCGACGACACGCGAAAGCGCGACGGCTCGCCCGACTTCGTGCCCGAAGGCGAGCGCCAGGCCGAGACGGCGAAGCTGCACACGAAGGGCGGCTGGCGCGACCACTCGGACGGCAACCGGATCTCGACGACCGCGGGCGACAAGGTCGAGGTGATCGGGGGGAATTACCGCCTGCTCATCCTCGGCCACGGCGGCGGGAAGACCCAGGCCGGCTGGGACATCTCGGGAGGGCACCTCACCGAGGTGAGCGAGACCTTCGGCGGCGGCACCACCATCGAGTGGGTGCAGAACTACGGCGGGACGTGGAAGGTGGTCGAGACGACCATCAAGGGCGAGGTGCACACCACCTACCACGGCGATGTCTACGACACGTATTACGGCAAGATCAAGCAGAGCCAGACCGGCACGGACACGTTCCCCACGCTGCAGGTCACCGACGACTACCTCGACGACACGAACCCGCCCTCGCCCCAGGCGATCCCCACCGAGAACCCCGAGATCATCGACAAGACGTGGGCGAAGAGCATCTCGTCCTATACCGGCTCGGAGAAGCTGCCGGTGCCCACGATCACGAACGAGACCTGGGCGGAGGTGATGGTCTCGACGACGAACGCCACGTCGATGACCGACGAGACGACCGTCAAGGAAGCGTCGGTCTCCACCATGAAGGCCGAGTCGATCACGTCCTCCACCACGGTCGACGGGACCATGGAGGACACGACAAAGGCGAAGACGATCAGGAACAAGACAACGGCGGACAAGATCATCTCCGAGACCCGCGCCGACACCGAGGATGACATGTACGGGAACGCCGACTCGTACACGCAGGGCAACAGCAAGACGGTCGTCGACGGGATCGAGACGACGATCAACCTCGGCGTGGTGAACGAGGTCGTCCTCGGGGCGATGATCGAGACGACGCTCGGCGGCGAAGTGACGTTCACGGCCGGGGGCTCCCTCGACGTGACCGTCGGCGCCAAGGTGGAGCTCAGCATGACCGCGAGCGTCGACTTCTCGGTCGGTCCCAAGCTCGAGCTGGGGACCGCCGGGGTGGAGCTCCACAGCATCAAGACGGAGGTCTCGCTCATGAACAAGGTCCTCTCGCCGTTCAACCTCTTTTTCTGAGGGCGCGAGCGGCGAGCACGACGCTCCACGCGCCCACCGGATGACGGAGCTCCCATGGCCGGCGATGGCAAGTATGGTATCCTCCATGTCCCCGATTTCGGCGACGGCATGTCGTCGTATCTCCGCGTCGGCGCGACCCCGGACGACGACAACACCTGGCGGGACGAGACCGACGGCAACCGGATCACGACCACCCGGGGGGACAAGATCGAGGTCATCGGGGGCACCTACACGATGAAGGTCCTCGGCCGCCGGGCCTTCAAGGCCACCACGGAGGTGGAGGAGGGGCGGATCAAGGAGGGCGGCATCACCTTCCAGGGGCGGAGCGATATCGAGTTCGTGAAGGGCGCCCGCGGACAGAGGAAGATCCGCGAGACGACCGTGAAGGGCGAGGTGCACTCGACCTACCACGGCGACTCCTTCGAGTACCATTACGGCCCCAAGCTGGTGAGCCGCACCGGCCACGAGGACACGCCGACCCCGATCGAGGATTACCCGTCGGTGATGACGGAGAACCCCACGATGATCGCCAGGACGTGGGCGAAGAGCATCTCGTCCTATACCGGCTCGGCGAGGCTGCCCGTGCCCTCGATCAAGGAAGAGACCTGGGCCGAGACGATGGAGTCGAAGACCCACGTCAAGACGATGACCGACGAGACGACCGTCAAGGGACCGTCGAAAGAGGCCATGAAGGCCGGGTCGATCACGTCCTCCACCACGGTCGAACAGACCCTCTCGGATACCACCAGGGCCGGGACCATCAGGAACAAGACCACGGCGGACAAGATCATCTCGGAGACGCGCGCCGACACCGAGGACGAGAAGTACGGCGACGCCGACTCGTACACGCAGGGCAACAGCAAGACGGTCGTCGACGGGATCGAGACCACGATCAACCTCGGCGTGGTGAACGAGGTCGTCCTCGGGGCGATGATCGAGGCGACGCTCGGCGGGGAGGCCACGGTGTCGATCGGGGCCACGGTCGACGCGACGCTCGGGCGGAAGGCGTCCGTCAGCGTGACCGCGACCCTCGAGGCCAGCGTCGGCCCCAGGCTCTCGATGGGGCCGGCGAAGGAGAAGGTCTCCCTGGACCGGAGCAAGGCCGCGCCCGTCCGCACGAATATCTCGGCGATCCACCTCTTCGTGTGACGCCCGAGGAGCGGCGAGCCCACCGATGGCGAACAAGAACCTCACCCCCTTCCTCTTCGGCAGCAAGGTCACCTCGCGGAGGCCGCCCCAGCCGGAGATGACCCTGATCGTCCGGGCGAAATTCACGCTCAGGCCCGGAGCGCCGCTCTCCCTGCCCGAGGGCCACCCGGTGCTCGCGCAGGAGACGCTGCGGGGCAACGTGTTCGACGACGACGATCACGACCAGACCGGCGAGTGCCTCTATCCGAGCGATCTCGCGGACTACAAGCCTCACGCCGACGTGCTCTTGCTCGGCACGTGCCACACGCCGGGCAAGGCGCGCGTGACCGAGTGTCCCGTGCGGTTCGGCGTCGGGTCCTGGTCGAAGATCCTGCGCGTGGTCGGCGAGCGCGTGTGGATGGATGGCCTGCTCGGGCCGGCCATGAGCGATCCGGTGCCGTTCGACCGGATGCCGCTCGGCGATCGGCACAGCTTCGGGGGGCCCGAACACCCGCTGAACCCGGTGGGCAAGGGCCACGGGACGCGCGAGCTCCCCAACGTCGAGGGCGCGGACGACCTCCTGCTGTCGCGCTCGGATCGGCCGGCGCCCGCTGGCTTCGGGCCCCTGTCCCCGAACCGCCCCGACCGGCGCGCGAAGGTCGGGAAGAACTACGGCAAGGCGTACCGCGAGAAGCGCGCGCCGTACTACGCCGACGACCTCGACTGGACCTACTTCAACGCAGCCCGGCCAGACCAGCAGCTCCCCTACCTGCGCGGCGACGAGGAGCTCCTGTTCCAGAACCTCCACCCGGACGCGGAGGTGTTCCGGTCGCGCCTGCCGGGGCTCCGGATCCGCGCCTTCGCGAACGACGCGGAGCGCGGGTTCCGCGAGGTGCCGATGCACCTCGACACGCTCCTCGCCGACCTGGACAAAGAGGCCCTGTTCCTCACCTGGCGAGGCCTCACCGAGGTGGCCGACGACGACCTGTCGCCCGTGACGACGCTCGTCGCCTCCGAGCCGCTCGACGCGCCGCCGCTGCCCGAGGCGCACTACCGGGAGATCCTCGCGCGGTTCGAGGCCGATCCGCTCGAGATCGAGGCGCAGATCTCGCCGGAGCTCAAGGAGGAGTGGAAGGCGCTGCAAGCGCTGCAACGGAAGGGCGACGAGGCGGCGCCGCCGCCGGACGCGTCGGGGCTCGACCCGCTGTCGGCGATGCTCAAGGCGCGGCTCGGCGACGTGGCCAAGCCGCAGCAGGACAAGATTCGCCGGGCGATGGCCGCGCTCGCGGGCGTCGCGGTGCCGGGGGGGAAGGTCCTCGGCGGCGTCATCGCGGAGGCGCTGCGCCACCTGCCGAAGGCTTCCCAGGCGCTCCCGCCGCCGCTCGCCGACGCGGCGCCCATGGTGACGGACGCGGCGCTCCGGACGGCCTTCCGGAGGGTCGCGCGGGCCGTGGAAGAGGCGAAGTCGCTGGCGGCCGCGCGCGGAGCGCCGGTCCCGGCGCTCGCGGCGTGGGACAAGCTCGTCGGCGACCCGAAGCTCGCGTCGATGGGCCTCTCGACGGCCCCGCCGCGCGCGCCGGGGGAGATCGGGCCGGGGAGCGACCTCTCGGACCAGGACCTGAGCGACAAGGACCTGAGCGGCCACGACCTGACCGGCGCGAACCTCTCCGGCGCCATCCTCACGGGGGCCAACCTCCGGGGCGCCAGGCTCGTGCGCGCGACGCTGAAGCACGCCGTGCTGTTCGAAGCCGACGTGAGGGAGGCGGACTTCACCGAGGCGGACCTGAGCGGCGCGACCCTGCAGAGCGCCTGGGCCGAGCGCGCCGTCTTCCGCGGCGCCACGCTGGAGGGCACCTCGTTCGACAGCGCGCGGCTCATGGAGGCCGATCTGTCGGGCACGCGGGGGACGCAGCTCATCCTCTCGCGGGCGGACATGACCGGGGCCACCGCGAGAGGGGCGACGTGGGCCGTGGCGTTCCTGGAGGGCACCGTGCTCGAGCGCGCGGACCTGTCCCAGGCCTCGCTCACGCGATCGTTCGTGTCGAAGGTCAAGGCGGCCTCCGCCACGTTCGCGGGCGCCACCCTCACCGGCACGAGCTTCTCCGGCTCGGACCTGACCCGGGCGGTCTTCACGGGCGCGCGGGGCGAAGGGAGCGTGTGGTTGGGTGCGAACCTCACCGGCGCGGATCTCAGCCTCGCCGTGCTGACGAGCGCCCACTTCTCGGAGGCCACCGCCGAAGGGGCGAACTTCTTCGGCGCCAACGTGCGAGGCTCCCGGTTCGACCGGGCCAACCTCACGCGCGCCGACTTCACACGAGCAAACCTCTTCGATGCCGACCTGCTCAAGGCGAGGGTCCCGGAGGCGAAGTTCGTCGATGCGAACCTCTACGATGCAAAATTCTACCGGACCGCGGGCTCCGGCTGCGATTTCAGGGGGGCGAACCTGAAGAAGTCGACCCTGGAGCGGGATCGATGACGCCGGACGAGCTGAAGGCGCTGGTCCAGGCGGGCGAGCCGCTCGACGGCAGGACGCTCGGCCAGATGGATCTGCGGGGCGCCGACCTCCGCAAGGCCCGGCTGCGCGGCGCGAAGCTCGGCTGGCTGCAGCTCGGGGGCGCGGACCTCTCGGGCGCCGACCTCCGCGGCGCCAGGATCGCCTGGTGCGCGCTCGGCGGCGCGGACCTGTCGGGCGCCGATCTGGAGGGGGCGGCCATCGCCCAGAGCGATCTCTCGGGCGCGAACCTGTCCGGCGCGAACCTCACGGGGGTCAGCCTGGTGCGGGGCCAGCTCGGCGGGGCGAACCTGAGCGGCGCGCGGCTCCAGGGGGCGAACCTGGCCGAGTCGAGGCTCGCGGGGGCGGAGCTATCGAGGGCGACCCTGTCGAACGCGCGGCTCGACCTCGCCGACCTGTCGGGCGCGGCGCTCGACGGCGCGACCGTCTCGCACAGCTCGTTCACGAGGGCGGACCTCTCGGGCGCCTCGCTGTCGCAGGCGCGCATCGAGGGCTCGTCGTTCGCCGAGGCCAACCTGGCGCGGGCCGATTTCTCGGGCGCCGAGCTCGACACGGTGGTGTTCCTGAAGGCCGATCTCCGCGAGGCCGTGCTCCCGAAGAAGCTCACGAAGACGGTGTTCGACGGCGCGCGCCTCGGCCAGCTGGACCTCTCCGGGACGGACCTCGCGGGCGCGGCGCTGGAGGAGATGGACTTCGCCGGGGTGAGCTTCGAGAACGCGAACCTCACGCTGTCGTCGCTCCAGGGCACGAACCTCCGGGGCGCGAGCTTCCGGGGCGCGACGCTCGACCAGACGACGCTCGCGAACTGCGACCTCACCGGCGCGGACTTCCGGGGCGCGACGCTGAGGTCGTGCATGCTGTACAGGGCGCAGCTGCCGGGCGCGGACCTGTCGGGCAAGGACCTCGAGATGGTCGTCTTCACCGAGGCCGACCTCTCCGGCGCGAACCTGTCCGGGTCGCGGCTCGTGCGCTGCGTCCTGGAGGGGGCGAACCTCACGGGCGCGGACCTGACCCGCGCGCTCGTCTCGCAGACGTCGCTGCGGTCCGCGCGCGTGGAGGGCATCGTCTTCGAGAAGGCGATCTTCGATTGCGTGGACTTCTCGGGGGTGGACCTGACCCGCACGTCGCTCTCGGGACTGACCATCTCGCGGTGCTTCTTCGCGCTCGGCAACCTCTCGGGGATGGACCTCTCGGGGTGCAACCTGTCGAACTGCGATTTCACGCAGTGCAACCTGGAGCGCACCCGCCTCGAGGGCGCCATCCTGGCCAACGCGAACTTCAAGGAGGCGAACCTGCGGCACGCCACCCTGTCGGGCGCGATGGCCAAGGCCGCCTTCTTCGGCGAGAGCGTCCTCGCCGGCGCCGTGATGACGCAGGCGATGCTGCGCAACGCGATCTTCGTGAAGGCCGATCTCACGGGGGCGAACCTCGCGGGGTCCGATGTCCGCGAGACGGTGTTCACCGAGGCCCGCGCGGCCGGGGCGCTGTTCGTGGGGGTCAAGGCGCATTACGCCGACCTCTCGCACGCGGACATCTCCGGCGCCGACTTCACCGGCGCGGACCTGACCTGGGCGAACCTGCACCATGTCCGCGACGAGAAGACACGCTATCTCGACGCGAACCTCGCCACGGCGAGGCGCACGGACGTGGACCGGCTTGAGGCCGAGGCCTGGATGCCGCCCGAGCGGCGCTCGTAGAGGAGGAGCCATGTCGATGGGAGCCATGAAGGAGAGCGATCGCGCGGCGGCCGTGCGGGTGGATGGGCCGAGGGGCGAGGAGCACGCGCGCGGCGCGGAGGTGCCCAGGATCGGCCTGGCGAGGGCCGGCGTTCCGGCTGCGGACGAGGCGGGCCCGGGCAGGGCCGCGGCGCTGCCGCGGGAGTACCTGGGGCCGGCGCGGGTCACCTCGGCGGAGGCGGGCGCGATCGCGGTGGAACTGCCGGGCGGCCAGCCGGTCGCGGTCCAGATGGCGCTCGCGCTGCCGTACGAGCCTGCCCTGGACGACACGCTGCTCGTCATCGGCAGGGACGAGGGCTACTACGCCATCGGCGTGCTCCACGGGCGGGGGCGGTCGGTCCTGTCGCTCCAGGGCGACGTGGCGGTGCACGCGCGGGAGGGCGCGCTCTCGCTGTGCGGCGACAAGGGCGTCGAGATCCGGGGGCCGGAGCTCGATGTGCAGGCCGGCAAGATCCGGATGGTGGCCGACGCCATGGTCCAGAAGTTCACGTCGGTCTACCAGCGGGTGAGCGCGCTCCTGAGCGTCCAGGCCAGCGAGTCGCACACGGTGGTGGAGAAGACCTCGTTCACGAAGGCGAAGAACGCCACGATCCTGACCGAGGAGACGGTCACGGTGAACGGCAAGCAGATCCTGCTGGGTTAGGAGGCCGCGCGATGCTCACTGCGAACAACAAGGCCGTCGGCCTGAGCGCCGGTTTTCCGGACGTGTGCCTGTCGCCGGTGCTCGGCCCGTTCCCCTTCCCCAACATCAACCCGAACGGGATGTTGTTCCCGTTCTCGTTCAACGTGTGGTTATCGATGGCGCCCGCCGTGAACCAGGCGTCGACAAGCCCTCTCACGACGGGCGATCAGGCGGGCACGCTGCACCCGACGTTCATGGGGCCAGCGCGACACATACTCGGTTATTTCGGGATCCTCATCAACTTCCTTCCGGGGACGATGCTCCTGTCCGTGAGGATCGGTAACAACTTCAACTGCTTCCTCGGCCTGCAGGTGTTGCCGAGCCGGACCAACGTGTTCTACGCCTACAACGCGGAGAGCGCGGGCGGCGCCCGTCCCGCCGGCGCCCCGGTGCTGGCGGAGCTCGATGCGCTTGATGCGCTTGTCGCTTCGATCCATCCCTGCGGGAGCGCGTCGCCCGTCGAGAGCGCCTGGATCGGGCCGGGGCTCGGCTATCTGCGGATTCGCCGCTTCTCGCTGGACGTGCCCGCCCGGGTCCACACGGCGGTGAGCGCGCTCGAGGCGGAAGGTCTGGAGACGCTCGTGCTCGATCTGCGCGACAACCCCGGAGGGGAGCTCACGGCGTTCCTCGAGCTCGCAGGCGACTTCCTGGAACCGGGGAGCGTCCTCGCGCGGGCGATCGACGCGGACGGCGACGAGATCGTGTACCGGTCGAGCCACCGGAACCCGTGCCGCGCGCCGCTGTGGATCCTTGTGGACCGCGGGACGGCGTCGGCGGCGGAGCTCTTCGCCGGCTGCCTGCAGTGGCACGGGCGGGCGGTCATCGCGGGGGAGCGGACGTACGGCAAGGGGACGGCGCTGAAGGTGGTGGAGGATCAGGAGAGGCGCGCGCCGGTGTTCGCGCCGGCGGCGATGATGGTCCTGCCGGGCGGAGAGGCGATCCACGGGACGGGCGTGCGGCCGGACGTCGACCTCGGGGAGGACGAGGCGGTTGCGCCCGAGGGGGCGCAGCCGTCGCTTGTGCAGTTCTTCACCAGGGATGGCGCGGAGCTGCGGCGCGCCTCGGCAGAGCGATCTCGCGCGCGAGGCTGAGGGGAGTCGTCGCCGGAGCTCCGTGCCTGGTGGCGTGATGGGGCGGAGAGAGGATCCATGAGCGCAGAGGGCGCGGAACCTCTCTTGTTCTTTCCGCTGTACCCCGTCCGGCCCCGGACACGAGGGCGAACAGGCCGACGGTGACGGCGAGCGGCAGGTGCCCCGGTGGCCGCGAGCTCGCGGCCGGTCCATTTTGGTTGACGCAGCTCATGTGAACGTTCACAATCGCCTCTCCGGGGTTTCTTTCGCTTTGCCCGGGATAGGCCGTCGTGTGCGCCGGGCCCTTCGTCCTCGGGATCGGGACCGATCCCACCTCCGTTCGCTCGCTCGTTGAAGATGCGAGCAGCGGCGAGGTCGCTGGGGCCGCGCTCGCGCCGTACCGCGCCGGGCGCGAGGTTCTCACCTGGGACCCGCACGCGTATCGGGGTCACTCTCACCTCGCCCGACCACAACCAACCTCGCGGAGGCTGCCGTGCGTTCATATGCAGCACAGATCGTCGTTCTCACTGGATTGAGCCTGATCGGGTGCGGCTCGTCGGAGACAGAGCCCTCCCCTGGAACGGGGAGCACCTCTTCCGGGGCAGGAGCGGGGAGCACTGGCAGCAACGGAACGACCAGCGGTGGGGCGACCAGCGGTGGGGCGACCAGCGGCGGCACGACCGGCAGCGGCGGCGGCGCGGGCAGCGGCGGCGCGGGCGACGGCGGTGACGGTGGCTCGGGGGGTAGCGCCCCTGCCGTCTGCCCCGAGACCTACTCCAATCCTCTCATCTGGGAAGACCTCCCCGATGTAGAGGTCATGCGCGTCGACGACACCTACTACTATACGGCGTCCACGTTCCACCATTCGCCTGGAGCGCCCCTGCTCCGCTCCTACGATCTTGTCCACTGGGAGTACCTCTCGCACTCCGTTCCCCGGCTGGACTTCGACGCGTCGTACGACCTGAGCCGGGGCAGATCCTATGTCAACGGCATCTGGGCGTCCACGCTCCAGTATCGGAAGAGCAACGAGACCTTCTACTGGATGGGCTGCATGCACAACGTGGGCGGCGGCTGGGTCTTCACCGCCAAGTCCCCCGAAGGTCCGTGGGAAAAACACAAAGGTGGCTGCTATTACGACATGGGGCTGTTGGTCGACGACGACGACACCATGTACGTAGCTTACGGAAACGGCACGATCAGCGTGGCCCAGCTGAGCGCAGATGGCTTCAGCCAGGTCAATAATCAGGCCGTATTCAAGACACCGGATAACATCTCCGGACCGCTGGAGGGCTCTCGCTTCTACAAGATCGATGGGGACTACTACATCTTCGTCACGCAATACGCGAATGGTGAGTATGTGCTGCGATCGACGAACGGCCCCTTTGGTCCCTACGAGCTGCGGCCCTTCGCGGTCAAGCTGCCCTACGCCGGCGCTGCGGGCTCCGGCGGGAGCCCGCATCAAGGCGGCATCGTCCAGACGCAAAACGGGGACTGGTACTACATGGCATTCAATGACTCGTTCCCGGGGGGACGCCTGCCGGTCATGGCCCCGATGACCTGGGCCGACGGCTGGCCCTCGGTCACCCTGGTGGACGGCAAATGGGGCGGTACGTACCCCTTCCCGGATCTGCCTTGCGGATCGAATCGAGTGAAGCCACCTGCAAAGAAGGAGGCCTTCGCCGAGGAGACCCTGGGCCACGAGTGGGAGTGGAACCACAACCCCGACAACACGAAGTGGTCGTCCGGGGCCGGGCTGACCCTGCAAACAGCGACGGTGACCGACGATCTCTATGCCGCTCGAAACACGCTGACGCGCCGTATCGAGGGACCGGTCTCGATCGCGACGATCGAGCTCGACCATGGCAAGATGCAAAACGGCGATGTCGCCGGCCTCGCTGCCCTGCGTGACGCGTCGGCGTGGATCGGGGTCAAGAAAGCCAACGGGGCAACGCGCGTCGTGATGACCAATGGTGTCAACATGAACACCTCCTGGACCACGACGAGCACGGGCACCGAGGTGGCGGGCGCCGACGTGTCCGGCGACAAGATCTGGCTGCGCGTGGAGGCCAACGTCCGCACGGATGCCGGCGGCGCGCAAGCGCGCTTCTCCTACAGCACGGACGGCAACCGATTCACCAGCCTGGGCAACACGCTCAACATGAACAAGGACTGGCAGTATTTCCTCGGGTACCGTTTCGGCATCTTCAACTACGCCACGCAGTCTCTAGGCGGCTCGGTGAACGTCGCCTCCTTCGAGGTAACCAGGCCGTAACAGGCGAGCCAGGCGACTTCGCCCTGACCAGGACACGGCGAGACGAAGCAGGGCTGTGTCCATCGAGCGGAGCACGCTCGTCCGGCATGGCATCTCGTGGACATCGGCGTTCTCCCGGATACGGAGGATCGAAAAGATGTCCGCTTCATCGCGTCACGGCGCTGCGCGCCTTCTCGGAGACTCCAGATGACCCTCTCGATCGCGATGAACTTGGCTCAAACACATCGT
This sequence comes from Sorangium sp. So ce1014, assembly GCF_051521505.1. Classification (NCBI taxonomy): domain Bacteria; kingdom Pseudomonadati; phylum Myxococcota; order Polyangiales; family Polyangiaceae; genus Sorangium; species Sorangium sp. So ce1014. The sequence goes on along the minus strand of NZ_CP150356.1, from coordinate 2,641,334 downwards.
TCTCGGTGTGGCTCGCACGAACGGAGCGATGCGGAGCGCCGCAGGTCGCGCCGTTCGACGTGGGCCGCGCCGTGCCGACGCCCGCGCTCGCGGATAGCCCGCACATCGTGCTGCTCATGGCAGGGACCAACGATGTGAGCCAGAACGATAACCTTTCCTCGGCGCCGTAGCGCCTGGGAGCGCTCCTGGACAAGATCTTCGCCGCGGCGCCCAACGCGCTCGTGGTCGCGGCGCAGCTCATTCCGGTCACCTTCGCCGATCCCGCGGTGGTCACCTACAATCAGGCGCTGGTGGGGATCGTGGAAGCCAGGGCGTCCGCAGGGCAGCACGTGGTGCTTGTGGATATGCACACCGGGTTTCCGACGTCGGATCTCCCGGACAGGATCCACCCGAACGAGCCCGGCTACGCGCGCATGGCGGACGTGTGGTACGCGGCGATCGCCGACCTGCTGCCGTGAGGCGACGTCGTGGGCTCGCTTTCCGTTGGAAGGCCTGCCCGAGCGGACGGAACGCCATCCCGCCGTGCGCCGCTCACGGGCGCACGGCGAGGTACACCGTGCTCCAGAGCTGCACCGCGTTCGACTCGTCCTGGTGCGTCCTCTCGGCGCCGAACGGCACAAGCCGGTAACGCCCTCCCTCGACTGCCCAGCTCCAGAGCTCCCGCGTCCTCGCCTCGCTCGAGGCCTGGATCACCTCCCAGAGCGCACGTCGCGCGCGCCCCAGCGCGTCGCGCGCGCGGGGCGGCAGGTCGCCGCGACCGAGCTGCCGATCGAGGCCCGCGGCGAGCATCGCCTGCTGCCACGACCACGTGACCGTGCCGTGGTAGTGGCTGGACGTGAACAGCCCCCAGAGCGCCGGATCCGGCGCGAACGCGGGGTTCGCGACGAGGATGCCCACCGGCGTGCGCAGGCCGGCCGGGAAAGGGCGGAGCAGGCGGCCCGCGATCTCCTCGAGGGCGACGGGCGGCGGCTCCGTGAACAGGAGGACGAAGCTGTCGTCGGAGTGCATGATGGGAAGGGGCCGGCCCTCCCCGTCCAGCGCGACGGCCGGAAACGAGAGCGTCCCCGAGAGCGACGCGAGCGCCGGCGCGGCGTCCAGGCCCAGCGACGCCGCATAGGCCGAGACGCGCCGCCTCGCCTCGCGCTCCGGCAGCTCCACCCGGAAGAACACGCCCGCGTCCTTCCACGCGCGCGCGAGCCGCTCCGCCCGGCCGGCGCCCTCCCCGTCCGCGCCGAGCAGCGGGCTCGCGAGGAGCCGCGCCGAGGCGCGGAGCGCGGCCGGCACGAGCGCGGCGTTCACGTTGTACGGGATGCGGCCGAACGCGAGGCCCTCCGCGCTGTCGCGCCACTCGCCGACCGGCGCTCCCTGCTTGAGCGCGATCAACGCCCTCGGATCCCCCGTCTCGGCGAACGGGGCGGCGAGGCGGAGCACGAGCGACACGTTCCGCGCGAGCGCCTGCGCATACGTGTCGCCGCCCGGCGTCCGGCGCGACAGGAACGCCGCCGCGCGCTCCCGGCCCGGCGCGCTGCCGAGGAGATACTCGGCGGCCAGCGGCGCGAGGAGGAAGTCGTCGTCGATCATCTTGTAGTCGTAGACGGGCTCGCGCAGCGACCCGGCGCGGCCCGCCGCGAGGTGCAGGAGCGCCGCGTACTCGCCGATCGCCTCCTCGTGCGCGACCTCCCCGGCCGCGCTCAGCCGATCCAGGACCGAGCCGATGCCCGCCTCGACCACGGCCGGCTCGAGGACCGGCAGGAGCATCCGCACCGCGAGCAAGGTGTCGCGGCCAAAGTACGTGAGGAAGCGCCAGGACCCGGCCAGCAGCTTCTCCCGGTACGCAAGGAAGGCGAGCGCCTGCCGCTGGCGCGGGTCGTCGGCGGCGCGCTCCGTGACGAGCTCGTCGAGGGGCACCGGCGTGAGCGGCGGCTCGTCCGAGAGCGCCGTCACCCGGACCCGGACGCCACCCGGCCCCGCCGCGAGGGCGATCCGCCCGTCCGGCTCCAGCGTGGCCGTCGTGCCGCCCTCCGGCTCGAGGAGGAGCTCGAGGTGGTGCTCGCCGTCCCGCGTGGTGCGCCGCACGGCGATCGACCCGCCGCCCGCCGAGGCGCCGGCCTGGACGTCGCTGCGCAGCCAGGCCGGAAGCTCGGCGTCACGGCCCACCTCGCGCACGGTGCGGACGCTCCCGAGGACCAGCCGATGGACGCGAAGCGCCGGGGCCGCGCTCGCGAGGAGCGCCGAGACGCCGCGCATCCCGCCGGGCCGCTCCACGCCCGAGAGCGCCCCCTCCACCGAGAGCTCGACAGGCGCCGGCAGCGCGTCGAACCACACAGCGATTCCCATGTTCCCCGCCGGAAAGGCGACGATGAGCCGGGGCGACACGCCCGAGGTCGCCAGGACATGAGCGGCGATATGGCCACGACGGAAGAAGTGGTTGCGAATCCGGTCCTCGTGCAGCTCGAAGGCCAGGAGCTCAGGAGCCGGCGGCGCCGAGGGCGCCTCGCCGTGCGGCGCGCCGGAGACGCAGGAGGCGGCAAGAAGCGTTGACAAGGTGGTTCCCCTCATGAATCGCCCGGTATTCGTGGGCCTCGTGGGCACCGCGAGACCCTAGCTAGCCGGGACGCGCCTGCCAAGGACTAAGGATCTTCCCGTGGCCGCTAGCTTACGCCACCGACGCGATGGCCGCTTATCGCACGTTTTCATTGAAGTATCGCGGGACTCATCAGGACGTCTGGGAGGGCCCGCCCAGGGCTCATCTCCGCGCGGCGCCGTCGAAAGGGAGGCGATGACAAAAGAAAGAGTTCACACCTTTGTTGCCCTGTGATAACCCATCCGAGACATCGGTTGTTGATAGTGAGTTCGCACGCAGGCGAGCAGCCTGCCAACTACCGTTTTAAGGAAGGGGGCTCGATATGGACGAGAGCATCTCCGGCAAGATCGCCGCCGGCAGCCACGGTTCTGATCGCGCGCAGCTCAGCAACCCGCGAGAGGGCCTGATCTACACGTGGGTTGACGGCAGCCTCGGCGTCGCCGAAGAGGTCGTGCGCGCGGGGTTCGGCCTCCTCGATGACGTGCGCGTCGAGACCCAGGAGCGGCTCGGCGCCACGCTCGACCTGATGGAGGGCATCCACAGCGGCATGTTCCGGATCGCGCGCAAGACGCTCGTCCGCATGGACGGCATCAGCGCGCGCGCCCTCACGAACAGCCAGCATGGCTGGCACGCGCTGCTCGGCACGCTCCGCCGCACGTCGCAGAGCGCGGCGGGGCTCGCCTCGGAGACGGCCGTCTCCATCGTGGGCGAGCGCCGGGCGACGCAGCAGCTCATCATGCAGTCGTCGTGAGCTGAGCGCTCACGAACTGCCGCTCGACAAGCCGGCGATAGAGACCGTCCTGGGCGATGAGCGCCGCGTGCGCCCCGCTCTGCACGATCGTACCCCCATCCATCACGAGCACGCGGTCGGCGCCCATCACCGTCGAGAGCCGGTGAGCGATGATCAACGTCGTTCGCCCCTTCATCAGCGCGTCGAGCGCCCCCTTCACGAGGTGCTCGCTCTCGGCGTCGAGCGCGCTCGTCGCCTCGTCGAGCACGAGCAGCCGAGGGTCCTTGAGCATCGCGCGGGCGATCGCCACGCGCTGCTTCTGCCCGCCGGACAGCTGCACCCCGCGCTCGCCGACGAGCGTGCGATACCCCGCCGGGAACCGCAGGATGAAATCGTGCGCGTTCGCCGCGCGCGCCGCCGCCTCGACCTCCGCGTCCGAGGCGCCCTCCCGTCCATAACGGATGTTGTCGGCCACGCTCGCTGCGAAGAGCAGAGGCTCCTGCGCGACAATGCCAATCTGCCGGCGGAGCCAGGTCGGCGAGAGCTCGCGGAGGTCGCGCCCGTCGAGGAGAATACGGCCCTCGTCAGGGTCGTAGAGCCGCAGGAGCAGCGAGGCGATCGTGGATTTGCCCGCCCCGGACGGCCCGACCAGGGCAATGGCCTCTCCGGGACGAACGGAGATGTCGATGCCCTTGAGCACCGGGACATCCTTCCGCGTCGGGTAGCTGAACCGCACGCGCTGGAGCTCGAGGCGCCCCTCCACGGCGCCGGGCTGGGCGCCGCCGGCGTCCGCCATCGCCGGCTCGCGGTCGAGGAGGTCGAAGATGCGCTCGGCGGCGCCGGTGGCCTTCATGAAGTCGGCCCAGAGCTCGCTGAGGCCGCCGAGCGCGAAGGCGACGACGATCGTGTAGACGAGGAACGAGGTGAGCCCGCCGAGCGTCATGCGCCCGGCGACGACGAGGTGGCCGCCGTACCAGAGCACGAGGGCGATGGCGCTGTAGCCGGCGAACGTGACCACGCCCATGAAGCTCCCCGAAGCGCGGATGCGCCGCCGGGCGAGGTCGAACGACTCGGCGACCCGGCCGGAGTAGCGCTCCGCCTCGTGCTTCTCGGCGGCGAAGGCCCGGACGGTGCGGATGCCCGAGAGCGCCTCCTCGGCGACCTCGCTGGCGCGGGCGAGCGCGTCCTGGACGCTGCGGGAGAGCCGGCGGACGCGGCGGCCGTAGGCCACCGAGCCCAGCGCCACGAGGGGCACCACGGCGAGCATCAGGAGGGTGAGCCGGGGGGATGTGTAGAAGAGGAACCCGACGCCGCCGATCACGGAGGCGGCGAAGCGCAGGGCCATCGACACGTTCACGCTGACGGCGCTCTGGAGGACCGTGGTGTCCGACGCGAGGCGGTTCGTCAGCTCGCCTGTCCTGTGGTCGTCGAAGAACGCCACCTCCTGCCGGAGGAGGTGCTCGAAGAGCTGCGCGCGCAGCCGGGCCACGACGCGCTCGCCGGCGGTCGAGAAGAGGACGTACCGCAGCGCGACGGCGGCGGCCTGGACGACGATGAGGAGCGCGAGCCAGAGCGCCGCGTCGTCGATCACCTCGACGCCGGAGCCGGGGCCGAGCGCGTCGTCGATGATCTTCCGGATCGCCTGGGGGAGCAGGAGGCTGATGCCGCTGCCGACGCCAAGGAACAGGGTGCCGAGCGCGAGCCTGCCGAGCTCGGGGCGGGCAAGGCGGAGGAGACGTCGGAGGTGCGCTCGGCCGGGGCGGGCGCCGCTGCGTGGGATCTGCATGGGGGGCGCGAGCGTAGCAGGCGGCGCGGAGGCGGCCGTCCCGCGGGTCAACGCCGCCCGGCCCCGCGCCCCGGCCTCCCCCGGCGGTAGAGCGCGATGGCCAGCGCGAGCGCCGCGGCGCCGAGGGCGAGGGCGGCGAGGAGCAGGCCCGTCGCGCGAAAGCGGCGCAGCGGCCCCGGGGCGGTCTGCCCCGGGCCCCCCGCCGGCGGCTCGTCGCCCGCGCCCTGTGACCCCGCGCGCGGGACGAGCGCGCGCCGCGCCGCGGCCGCATCGGCGAGCGCGCGGCGGACGCCGGCGGCGTCGAGCGAGGCGTCCGCCGGGATCAGGGCGCGCAGCGCGGCGCGGGCCTCGAAGAACGGGGCGCCCTCGCTGCTCCACGCGGTGGGCGAGGTGTCGAGCGTCTCGTCGAGCGCGGCCGGGATCACCTCCTTCACGATCGCGTCCGCCGCGCCGGGCGACGCCGACCTGGCCAGCGCGATGTAGCCGGCGTCCTGGATCCCGCGGCGAAGGGTCTTCAGGCGCATCGAGGGGAATACGCCGGCGAAGCCGGCGGAGCGGGAGGCGAACCTCCCCCGCTGCGTGCCGGGATAGAGCAGCATGCCGTCGCCGAGGCAGGCGTCGCCGTCCCGGTTGTGGAAGTTCTCGGCGACCGTGAACGGGTCGACAGGGCCCTTCCCGCCGCGGTTGCCGTCGTGCCAGAACGCCGTCTCCCACAGGAACCAGCGGCCGACCTCGTGCGTCGCCGCGATCCAGCCGTCGGCCATGAGCCCGGTGAGCGGCGCGTCGATCATGAAGGAGCCGGCCCGCGGCAGCGCGCCGTTGTAGACCCAGAGCCGCTTGCCGGTCTCGTGCGCGGCCCGCGCCCACGCGGAGTCGAAGCGGTTGGCTGGCGTGAGCACGAGGTCGACGTCCTGCTCCACCGGGTGAACGTTGCCGCACGAGTGCCCCACGAGGATGCGCGACGACAGGCGCGAGCCGCGGACGAGCCGGCGCCACCCGGGCCCGCGGGGGCTCTCGCACTGCTCGTCGACCGCGTACAGCATCACGTCGTCGACCGCCGGCGGGAGGAGCTCCGCGACGGCCTCGACGCGGCGGAGCGCCTCTTCGGTCGGGTCACCGAAGCCGCCGTAGGCGCCGAGCGCCACCGCGGCGGGCGGGACGCCCTGGCCCGGCCCCCGGTAGCCGCGCTCCCTGGTGTAGAGCGAGCCGTCGATGGCCGCGCGCAGGCGCTCCACCTCGGCGGGGCTCCGGACCGACGCGAAGCCGTCGACGTGGTGCTCGTGGAGCAGCTGCCAGAGCTGCTGCTCGACGGCAGGCCCGTCGCCGACCCGCTCGGCGACGCGGCCGGGCTCGTAGAACGCGATGAAGTCGACCGGGCCGTACGGCAGCGTCGCCGACGCGACATCGAGCCTCAGATCGAGCGACGCGAGCTCGCCGTGCGAGGCCGAGCTCACCACCACCTTGCCGTCGTGAAGGCCGGGGACGGCGCCCTCGGGGACGTGGAGGTCGATCCAGACGGCCCGGGTCTCGCGAGCGGCCACCTCGAGCGGGTACGGCGCCCAGGGCGGCGCGAGCTCGATGGGGATGAGGGCGTCGGGGAGGAACCCGAGGTGCCTGTCGTCCGGCGGCCGCGCCGCCGGGCTCCACCCGAGCGACTCCATGGGTCTCTGGTCGTTGCGCGAGCGGTGCTTGATCTCGACGTAGTGCTCGACGAAGCGATCGATCGAGATCGCCTGCGCAGGCGCCGCCGGCGCCTTGGAGGGCGCGCCCGCGCCGGCCGCGGGGGCGAGCCCGGAGAGCTCGACCGTGACGCCGCGCACGGGCTCGGCGCCCGCCTCGACGATCACCTGGAAGGCGACGACCTCGGCGCGGAGCGCGCCGAGCCGGACCGGCTCGCCGGGCCGGAAGAGCGCGTTTCCTTCGCCGCGCGAGAGCGGCAGACCGACGTCCTCGCGACGGACGCGCGTGCCGTCATCGGCCACCCAGACGAGCGCGCGCTCCGGCGGCCCCTCGCCGGCGGCGGCGGCGCCCGGAGGCAGGGCGACATGCGACAGCGCGGAGAGCAAAGCAACGTGGAGGAACGAAAGGGATCGCGTCATGGCGCTCGGATTTCCTCGGATTTCCAAGGACAAACGACCGCCGTGATCGGCGGCAGCGCCATCCTAGGAGCTCGGGGCCGAGGTTGACAGCGCGGCCGGGCTCGAGCCATGTCGCGACGTGGATCTGACGAGAGCCGCGCTCCTCGCCGGCGGCGCCGCCGTGGCCGGCGTCATCAACGCGGTGGCCGGGGGCGGCACGCTCGTGTCGTTCCCCGCGGCGATCGCGGCGGGGCTCTCGCCGCTCTCCGCGAACGCGACGAACGCCGTGGCGCTCACGCCCGCGTCGCTCGCGTCGGCGTGGGCGTACCGCCGCGAGCTCACCCGGGATTACCGGGTCCTCGGCGTCCTCTTCCTGCCGTCGCTGCTCGGCGGCATCGTGGGCTCGGCGCTCCTGCTCGTGACGCCGCAGCGCGTGTTCGACGCCGCGGTGCCCGGGCTCGTGCTCGTCGCGACGCTGCTCCTGCTCTGGCAGAACCTGCGCCCGGCGAGGCCCTCGGCGAAGGACGGCGGCGCGGGCGCGGGGGAAGACTTCGCCCTGCCCTCGCGGCCGTGGCTCGTGTTCCTGCTCCAGTTCCTCGTGAGCGTCTACGGCGGCTACTTCGGCGCGGGCATCGGCATCATGATGCTGGCGCTGCTCTCGTCGTTCGCGGGCAACGTGGACATCCACCGGATGAACGCGATCAAGACCGTGCTCGCGACCCTGATCAACGGGGTGGCCGCGATCGCGTTCCTGTTCGCGGGCGCGGTCGACCGGGTCGCCACGCCGATCATGATGGCGGCGGCGGTGGTCGGCTCGCTGGCCGGCGCCTCGGTCGCGCGGCGCATCGAGCCGAGGAAGGTGCGGTGGTTCGTTGTCGTGCTCGGGCTCGTGCTCACGGCCAAGCTCGGCTGGGACCGGTTCGGCCCGCCGACCGAGCTCTCCCGCCCGGCCTCCCCGACATCCCCTGCTCAGATCGTCGGGCGCGGCGCGACGGCGGCGCGGGCCGGCCTCGCGCCCACGAGCAACGGATAGAGCGCCCCCGCGAGCGCGCCGCCGGCGAGCGGGGCCAGCCAGAACAGCCAGAGCTGCGCCAGCGCCCACCCGCCGACGAACAGGGCAGGACCGGTCGAGCGCGCCGGGTTCACCGAGACGTTCGTGACCGGGATCCCGATCAGGTGAACGAGCGTGAGCGCGAGGCCGATGGCGATCGGCCAGAACCCGATCGGGGCGCGGAGATCGGTCGCGCCGAGGACCACCATCACGAAGCCGAAGGTGAGCACGATCTCGGCCACGAGGCTCGCCATGAGCGAGTATCCGCCGGGCGAGTGCGCGCCGTAGCCGTTCGCGGCGAAGCCGGCGCTCACGGAGAACCCGGCGGCGCCGCTGGCGATGGCGTAGAGGGTCCCGGCGGCGACGATGGCGCCGGCGACCTGGGCGAGGATGTACGGCAGGAGATCCCTCGCGGGGAAGCGTCCGCCGACCATCAGACCGAGGGTGACGGCGGGGTTGAAGTGAGCGCCCGAGATGTGACCCACCGCGTACCCCATCGTCAACATGGCGAGCCCGAACGCGAGCGCCACGCCCAGGAAGCCGATCCCCAGCCCGGGAACCGCGGCCGACAGCACGGCGCTGCCGCAACCGCCGAGCACGAGCCAGAACGTCCCGAGGAATTCCGCGGTCGTACGCTTGGACAACGACACCTCCATCTTCATCTCTCCTGTGGCCGGCTGCCTCCGCGCGGATCGAAGCGCGGCAGCGGCCGCGCCCGGCCGACGAGCCACCTCGACGGTTCAGGCGGACCGCGCGTCGACCGGCGTTGCCGCCGAGACGACGCTCCACCTGCGCTTCGTCGACGTTGGATGAGGCCCGGCGCGCCGCGTTGCTGTCGGATCAGGCGGTACCAGGCCTGCCGATCGAGCGCGCCCTTCCAGAGAAAGCATGGCGTCGGCGTCGAGAGGTCGTCAGCGGTGCTCGAGCCTCCGCAGCCGGTAGGCCCGCCCGTCCCACAGCGAGAACGCGCGCTCGCCGCTCACCAGGACGTCGAACCCGTGGCGGGCCGCGAGCCGCGCGACGTCGGCCGCGTCGCGGGCGGGGTCGCCCCGGTACGAGTAGCTCAGGACGACGAGCTCCCCGCCCGGCAGCAGCACCCGACGCGCCTCCGCGACGTGCCGATCCACGACCGCCGCGCCCGCCGCCACGAGGTACGGGAACGAGTCGACCGCGTACACGAGATCGAAGCGGGCAGACGGCACGTCGCCGAGGTCGACGCCCGACGAGACCGCCAGCACGACGTTCGGCAGCCCCGCGCAGCGCCGCCGCGCGGCCTCGATCATCCGCGGTGCGACGTCGAGCCCCCACGCCTCGCGCACCCGCGGCGCGAGCGCCGCCTCGAAGCGGCCGATCCCGCAGCCGATCTGGAGGATCGCGCGGCCCTCCCCGATCGCGCCCCACCGCTCGAGGAGCTCGACCACCTCCCGCGTCGCCCGCTCGAGGATCTCCGGATCGCCGAGCGAGTACGCCGCGACGCTCGCCTCCTCCGAGCGGGCGCAGAGCTCGTCGAACAGCCGCGCGGCGCGCGCCGGCGCGTCCGCCCCGGCGACGCCCGCGTCCCGGTGCGCGCCCAGCATCTCCGCCACGGTCGCGCACGCGGCGCGCCGCTCGTCCAGGCAGCGGCGCAGCGCCTCGAGGCGCGCCGCGGGCTCCCCCTCCCCCGCCGCCGGCCGCGCGGCCTCGATCGCCCGCGCCACGGCCGCGAGGTCCCCGGCGACGCCGAGCAGCCGCACCAGGCCGACCTCCGAAGACACCTCGCCGGACATCACGGCCCTCACCGCGCCCTCGAGCTCGCCCTGCCCGGCCTCCGGGCCGCCCGGCCGCCCGGCCTCGCGCGCGCCCCGGTGCCGCAGCCGCCGGCGGTACGTCCAGCGATCGACGGCGCCCCACTCGTACTTGTACGGCTCGCGCCCGCGGAGGAAGTCCACGGTCCGCGCGCCCTCGCGCGCCGCGTGCTCGATCGCGCTGGCGAGCATCACGAGCCCCGGGCTGTACCACGCGAGCTCCGGATCGAAGCCGGTGATGTAGGACGCGAGCCCGCCCCGCTCGGACAGCCCGTAAAGCGACGCGATGATCCGCCCGTCGAGCCGCAGGCCGAACAGCCGCAGCGCGCCCCGCGCGCACAGCCCCCGCGCGACGGCGCGGTGGAACGGCCGGAGCGCCTCGTCCAGCACGCCGCCCTCGCCGCGCGAGATCCAGCGCGCCCGGTGGTTCGCGAACAGCGCGTCGAGCAGCTCGTCCACGCTCGCCGCGTCGGCCACGTCGACGCGCAAGGCCCCGGCCCGCGCGAGCCGCTTCCGAGCGCGGCTGACGCGCGCGCGCATCCCCGGCGAGAACAGGTCGTCCGGCCCGGCGCCCTCCGGGATCGTCACCCTCGGACACGCCTCGAGCTTCTCGACCTCGTCCGACCAGCCGGAGGGCGCCTCGGCCGCGAACAGGGGCGACGATCCGCGCAGGTCGTGGAGATCCGCGACGTCCCAGGCGTCCGCGCGCTCGTCGAGGCAGGCGAACACCGCCTCCGCGACGGCGCGCTCGTACCCGGGCGCGGCCAGGACGTCGTTGTAGTCGGTGATCCCGGCGCCGAGCAGCGCGACGACCCGCTCCTCGCCGGTGCGGTGGATCGCGAGGGGCGCCATGCCGACGAGCCCCTGCTCCGACCGGAAGACAAGGGCCAGCACCTCTTCGGGCCCGAGCTCGCGACACCACGGGATCAGCCACTCCGGCCGCTGGAATGCCGTCGCCGCCGGACAGCGCTCCCACAGCGCGCTCCACGGCTCCCGCAGCGCCTCGAGCGCCTCGCGGCGGTCCAGCACCTCAACGTCGAGTCGTTCGCTCACCTGCCCTCCGGGAGGCCGGCTCTCCTCGACCAGCGCCGCCCGACGGCGCTCCGCCGAGCTCCCGGCCCCTCTCGGGGCCGTATCCTCGCAGAGGCGAGCGGCCACGCAACCGGCGCGCGCGACCTCGGGGACGGCTCGCCGATCGCGCGATAGAGCACCGGGGACGGCCGGTGCGGATCGGTGAGCGCGCGCTGCTCCTCGGCCTCAGCCGCCCGCGCGCGCGACGGTGAAGATCAGGTGACGTTGCAGCCGGATCCCCTCCGGCGCGCGACGGCGCTCGAGCTCGGCCGCGAGCGCCGGCTTCACCCGCGCGGCGTCCGCCGGAGCAAGGTTGGACAGGAAGTTGCCAAACGAGCTGGCGAGGTAGAACGCGATCACGTCGTCCGTGTCCGTGAAGTGGTCGGTGAAGGAGCGGATCTGGAGCTCCGGGTCCTCGAAGCCGGCAAGCAGCAAGGTGCTCCTCAGATCGTCGGAGGTCACCTTGTGGGGCGTGCTGCCGAGCGCCTCCGCGGTGCCGGTCACGCCGAGAGAGGACAGCACGTCCGCGAGCACCCGTTCGAAGTCGTGCGGGCGCTCCCTGGCGGCCGAGCTGATGCCGAGGCGCCCTCCCCGCTTGAGCACGCGGCGCGCCTCGCGCAGCGGGCCGAGCTTCTCGGGCAGCCAGTGGAGCACGCTGTTCAGGAAGACGACATCGAAGCTCCCGGCGGCAAACTGCGAGAGATCCTCGGCCTGGCCGACGCTGGCGCTGAAGTTCGGCCTGCGCTTCCCGTTCGCCAGCGCGACGCGGAGCGGCAGCGGATCGACCCCGGACACCTCACCGGAGGGGCCGACAAGCTCGGCGACATGTGCCCCGAGCCGACCCGTCCCGCACCCGACGTCAAGGACGCTCTCGCCCGTGGATATCTGGAGATCTTCGATGAGCAGCTTCCCGTGGTTGAACTGCCGATCGCTGACGCGATCGTACGTCTCGGCCAGGACAGCTGAATCGAGCGCAAGGCTGACCATCGTGGCTCCTTGTGAAGAGGTGGAGATCGGGAAATGCGGCTCCGAGAAGGAGATCTCCCCCGAGCGCCACGTGTCTGTTATCGAGGACAATAGTCCGCCATAGCGGACCGAGCAAGCGCTATCTTGATCTTTTCTTCCCGCCTTCCCGCCTTCATGTTCAAATCCGGCCACCCCCCTCGAACAAGGATTCGCTCATGACCTGGATCGACCAGTACCGCGCGTTGGCCCGCTACAACCTGTGGATGAACGACAGGCTCTTTGCGCTGGTCGGCAAGCTCGATGACGTCGAGCGCAAGCGCGATCGCGGGGCGTTCTTCAGGTCGATCCACGGCACGTTGAACCATCTCCTGCTCGCCGACCGCAGGTGGATGGCGCGCTTCACCGGCGACGTCGAGCGGTTCACCTCGCGCGATGCGAGCGGCAAGGCCATCGAGATCACCGCGATGTCGCAGGAGCTCTATGCGGACTTCGACGCTCTCTCCCGCGAGCGCGCCAGGACGGACGCAGACATCCTCGCCTGGGTGCGCCAGATCGACGAGCGCGCCCTCTCGGGCGACCTGACCTACACGCGGGGCGAGGCGGTCCACGCCCATCCGCTCTGGTGGGCCGTGGGCCATTTCTTCAATCATCAGACCCATCACCGCGGCCAGGTGACCACCCTGCTCACGCAGATGGGAATCGACCCCGGTGTGACCGATCTGATCGTGATGCTGTGGGACGAGCCCTTCGCGCCCTGACAGGAGCCCCCGTGGCAGGCGGGCGAGGCCGCCCCCGGGTCACCGCGCGGCGCGCCGCCTCGTGCCCTGTCGCACCTGACCCGCCGCCTTCGCCTCGGCGAGCGGGTTGCGCGCCTCGGCGGCGCGCAGCCGCTCGAAGCGCGCGATCAGGGCGCGGTCGGCGCTCTGCCGCAGCGTCCTCGCCAGCACCACGCTCTTGGCGAGCCGGATGAACCGCAGCCGGTGCGCCGACGTCACGTCCTCCACGTCCCTCCTGCCCGCGCCGGGCCCGAACTCGCGGTCGTACGCCGCCCGCAGCCGGTGCTCGCCGCGGAGGCCGAGCGCGTCCGAGAGGCCCTCGAGGGCGGCCCGCTCCGCCGGGCTCGACCACGAGAGGACCCGGGAATAGGGCGTCGCCATGGTCTCGTGATCGGGCTTGTTCACGAAGCGACGCAGGAACACATCGGACGTCGCGACCGGCACATCGCCCGTCGCCTGGTGGAGGAGGGCGTACGCGAACGCCTCGTTCATCCCCACGAACCGGTTCTGGTCGAAATCGGCGCCGCGGACGCGCTTCCCGAGGCGATCGACGCCCGAGAGGGCGGCGAAGAAGTAGCTGCTGAAGTCGGTGTAATCCGCCTCGTTGATCTCGGGCGTGCAGCCCGACGCAGGGCGGTCCCGGGTCGCCGCGAAGAACCCCACGACGTCGCGCTCGACGAGCTCGCCGTCGGGCCTGCCGCCCTCGAAGAGGAGGTTCGCGAAGGCGCCGGAGAAGCACTGGGCCATCACGAGGACGACGGGCGTGCCGCCGGGCAGCTCCGCCATGCGGGCGGCGAGGTCGCGCACCGACAGCGCCCCGCCGCCCCAGAGGTCGAACACGTTGTTGTCGAGATCGCGCCGCGGATCCGGGCTCCCGTGGCCGGCGAAGTACAGGAGCAGCGGGTCGGCCGGGCGCGCTCGGGCGAACCGGCGCCAGATCGCGTCGAACCCGGGGCGGGTCGTCGCCCCGTCGATGCGCGGCAGCCTGGGCGCGCGGTAGCGCATGCGGTGGCCGTCGAGGAACTGCACGCTCCGCGTGCCCCGGCGCCCGTCGGCGAAGAGGACGCGCCGCTCCACCGTGGCCGGGAGCAGCGACTGGAAGTAGCGGATGTGGCCCTCGATGGCCACCTGGTTCATCGGGGGCCGCGGGCCGCCGCCCACGACGAGGGCGCGCCAGGCCGCGGGCTCGGGCGCGGGCGCCGCCGGCAGGACGTGCTCCTGCACGGGCGCCGCCGGCAGGACGTGCTCCTGCACGGGCGGGCGCGCGACCGCGCCCGAGGCGGTGGTCGTGGCCGCGACGAGCGCGGCGACCCGGAGGAGCAGGTGGTAAGCGGTCACTTCCTCGGCCCTCGACGGCGCGCGATGCGCCGCTCGACTCTAGGTAGCAGAGGAGGAGCCGCTTGGCCTCCTGATGCGGGTCGCCGTACCCGACGCGACCGAGCCCCCGCTCTAGAAAAGCTGCGCGGCGATGACGAGGAGCATGAGGAAGAGGAACAACAAACCGATCGCCCCGAACGCCGAGAGGGCCACTTCGGCCCTCTCCGCTCCCAGCAGGAGGCGCTCCGAGGACCGCTCGATGAGAACGACCCGCGCGCGCCATGGCCGGAGCGCCAGGCTGGCCCACGCGTCCCGGGCCGCAAGAAGGACCCGCTGAAGCTTCATCAGGACGGCATCGACAAAGTAGAGCAGATCTCCAGAGGGGAGCTCCGCGCAGACGTGTGGGACTCGGCCTTGCAGCCGCCCGGCAACAGCGGCGATCACGACCCCCACGAGCACCGGCCAGGCCGCCGACCAGAGCTCGGCCGGGGCAACGAAGACCCCGAGATCCGCCGGCGCAACGGGTGGCCTCACGAGCAGGACGAGGTCGAGCAGGATCAGCGACGCCCAGGGGACCCACAGCCCCGCCCCGGGAACGAGGCGCTCCGCCGAGCGAGGGATCGTGCGACGCAGGAAGTGAACCATCAGAAGCGTGCTGGCGACGGCCGCGAAGGAGAGGAACCAGGGCAGTGACGTGGCTCCCCAGGGTGCCTGTGCCACAACATTCTTGAGCGAGATCTTCGCGAGGGCCCCGCTGGAGAGCGGCGCCCCCGCGAGGTCGAGGGCCGGCCACAACAGGCCCAGGGCCACGAGGCGCCCCGGCCAGCCGGAGCCCGTCGCCCTGGCGACGCCGGTGCCGAGGAAGAGCGCTCCCTTCGCCAGCGCGTGGTGCATCGCGTAGAAGACGATCGCCGCGCCCACCGCGGCAGCGGCGCCTGGATTCGAGAGGCCGATGCCGAGCGTGGCCGTCACGAAGCCCATCTGGCTCACGCTGGAGTAGGCCAAGATCGTCTTCGATTCCCGCTGTGTCAGCCCGACCGCGACCCCGAAGAAAGCCGCCGCGACCCCGGCGACAAGGCACACGGATCCGTGGACGGGCAGCGCCACGACGCCGAGGGGCAGGAACCGCAGCCAGCCGAGGACGCCGGCCTTGATCATCGCCCCGCTCAGGACCGCGCTCGCCGGGACCGGCGCCGCCGGATGCGCGAGCGGCAGCCACATGTGCAGGAGAAGCGCTCCAGCCTTGACCCCGAACCCGACGAGGAGCAGGGCGGCCACGAGCTCCCGGCGCGCCGAGGCGGCGACCACGCGAGGGACGTCCTGCAGGCCAACGTTGATGTCGGCGCCGACGATGAGGAGAAACGCCGTCAGGAGCGACATCTCGCCGATGAGGGCCATCACGACGTAGACCCGGCCGGCGCGGCGCGCCGCGTCGGTTCCATCGTGCACGATGAGCCCGTACGCGGCGAAGGTCATGAGCGCGTAGAAGAGATAGAAGCTCGCCACGTCCTGGGCGAGCACGAGCCCGAGGTTCCCGCTCAACGTCGCGAGGAAGAAGACCCAGAAACGAGCGCGACGCGGATCGTCCGCCAGGGAGGCGCGCGCAAAGAGGCTGGACACGAGCCACAGGCACGCCGTGAAGAGCAGAAAGCCCCGCGTCACCGTGCCTTGAGACCCGAAGCGCATCCCGAGGACCGCAGCGCTCCAGTCGAGGGTCGCGCGACCGTGCAGGCCCACGGCGAGGATCAGCGCCGGCAAGGCGGCCCAGGGGGCGAGCGCCACCACGAGGGGCCGCACGGGGCGTATCGGCATCCCCGCCGCGAGGAGCAGGGGGAACGCGAACGCCGCGATCGTCGCCCAGGCAGCGAGGTCGACGAGGGTCACGGCAGGAATTCCCGGGCGGCGATCAACTTCGCCCATGCCAGGGGGCTCAGCGGCGTGGCGGCGAAGACCCCGACCGCGAGGCAGAGCGCCGCCGTGACCAGCGGGGGCAACAGCAGGAACAGCCCCGTCTCCGCGCGGCCCGAGGCCGCCGGCCAGGTCGCCGTCGGCTCCCCGAACCATGCATCGTAGAGGATCGGCAAGAAGTAGGCGGCGTTCAGCAGGCTGCTGACGATCAGGACGCCGAGGACCCACGGCTGGTTCGCCTCGATCGCGCCCACCCCGAGATACCACTTCGTCACGAACCCGGCGAGCGGCGGCACGCCGATCATCCCCAGCGCCGCCAGGGTGAACGCGCCCATCGTCAAGGGCATTCGTCGGCCCACGCCGCGCAGCTCGCTCACCCTGTGGAGCCCGAGCTCCTCGGCCAGGTTCCCGGCGCAGAAGAACAGCGTGATCTTCATCAGCCCCTGATGGACGAGATGAACGATACCCCCGATGGTGGACAGCGTGCCGACCGCCGCCACGCCGAGCGTGATGTAGGAGACCTGACTGACGGTCGAATAGGCCAGCCGCGACTTGAGGTCATCCTGCGCGAGGGCCTTGAGAGAGCCGTAGAGGATCGTCGTCGCGGCGAGGACCGCGAGAGGTCCGGTGACGCCGAGCTCATGAGCGAGGCGGACCCCGTACACGTCGTACACGACGCGCGTGATCCCGAACGCTCCGGCCTTGACGACGGCGACCGCGTGGAGAAGGGCGCTCACCGGGGCAGGAGCGACCATGGCCACGGGCAGCCAGGCATGCAGCGGGAAGAGGGCGGCCTTCACGCCCAGGCCTCCTATCAGGAGCACGAACACGACGATGAGCGTGGACCTGTGTTGCTCCGCGACGAGCTGCGGGAGCGCTCCCCCCTCGGTGAACTCCAGGGATCCCACGAGCGCGTACAGGGACGCCACGCCCGCGAGGAGCAACGCCCCGCCGAAGAACGTGTAGCGAAGGTAGAGATCGCCTGCGCGGAGCGCCTCCCGGGTCCCGCGGTGAACGACGAGCGGGTACGTGGAGAGGGTGAGCATCTCGTAGAAGACGAGGAACGTCAGGAGGTTCCCGGCGAGCGCGACGCCCATCGTCGAGGCGACGCTCAGCGAAAAGAAACCGAAGAAGCGGCTACGGTTCGGCGACCCCTCGAGGTAGCCCACCGCGTACACGGTCGTGACGAGCCACAGGACCGCCGAGAGCGTGACGAAGAGCATGCTGAAAGGGCTGGCGCGAAGGAGCAGGTCCGCGCCGGGGAGGAACGGCAGGCGCGTCTCGTAGCGTTGGCCCTGCCCGACACCCCAGACCAGGATGCCCGTGAGCGCGAGCTTCACGAACGCCGAGGCCAGGTTCAGGGTCGTCCGGGTGGTACGCTGCTCCTCGGCCAGCAGGAAGATGACGATCCCGGGCACGAGAGAGCTCAGGACGACCAGGAGGGGAATGGAGTCGTGAAGGCTCATGACGGCAGGCCCACGCCCAGGAGCTCGAGCGGGCCCCTCGGCGCGACGCCGAGCAGGAGCGCCAGCAGGGCGAGCGCGAGGGCCGCGAGCTCGGCCCCGCGCGGCAGCGGGCGGAGGCGCGCCTCGCGCGGCAGCGGCAGGAACGCGCTGCGCAGGACCCGGAACACGTAGCCGGCGGCGAGCAGCCCGCCTGCCAGGATCACGACGGCCAACCCCCACTGGCCGCGATCGATGGCCGCACGAAGGAGCAGCCACTTCCCGACGAACCCCCCGCTGGGCGGCATACCCATCAGGCTGATGCCCGCGAGCGCCAGGGAGACGAAGGTGACCGGGAGGCGGTGGGCCAGGCCTCGCAGTCCATCGAGCTCGTCGTGGCCGAGCGTGCGATGGATCGCGCCGGCTGCCAGGAACATGGATGCCTTGGCGGCGGCGTGCGAGATCGCGAGGTACACGGCGCCCGCCCAGGCGCTCGGGACGCCGAGCGGAAAGACCATGAAGAGATAGCCGATCTGCGCCACGCTCGAATAGGCGGTGAGCGCCTTCAGTCGTCGCTGCCTCAACGAGAGGAGCGAACCCCAGAGGACGCCCGCGGCGCCGAGCATCCCGAGGACCTGTCCGGCCCGGGGCGCAGCCTCCGCTGGAACGACCTCAAGCCAGATCCTCAAGAGGACGTAGAACGAGCCCTTTCCGACGAGCCCGGCGAGGAACGCGCTGACGGTCGACCCCGCGCTCACGTAGGCCGGTGGGAGCCACGCGTGAAGCGGGAAGAGCGCGGTCTTGAGGCATAGCCCGACCATCATCAGCGCGAGCGCGGTCCACGTCGTCCGGTCCGGGGCGAGTCGCGCGCCGAGGGCGGTCAGGTCGAGCGTGCCGTACATCCCGTAAAGGATCGCGACGCCGAGCAGGTAAACGAGCGAGCCCGGGAGCGCGAACAGGAGGTAACGTAACCCCGCCTGGAGGGCCTCGCGGTCGCCGCGGATGGTGATGAGCCCGACCGCCGCCAGCGTCGTCAGCTCGAGCGTGACATACAGGTTGAAGAGGTCGGCCGACACAACGAGGGCGTTGAGGGCCGCCCACGCGGAGAGCCAGAGTGAAAAGAACCCACCTCCCGGGCGAGGGCTGGCCCGCGGATCCCGGATGGCCTGCGCGCAGGTCAGAGCGCCGACGACGCCGACGGCGAGCAGCATCACCGCCGCCAGGCCGTCGGCACGCAGGTCGATGCCGAGCGACGCGCCCCAGCCGCCTGCAGCGTGGCGAAGCGTCCCGCTCGTGCTGACGGCCCCTGCGACCGCGCAGACGGGGCCCAGGGTTCCCAGGATCGCAGCGCCGGCTATCCATCGCTCGCCGCGCGGACCCGAGAGCAAGCACAGCACAGCGCCGATCAGGGGGACGAGGATCGCCCAGGGGAGCGCGGCGCTCATGGCGCATCCGTTTCTCTCTCGATGGAGCCGGAGGGCCGTGTGTCGTCCGCCGCGCCGCCGAGGCGCCTCGCCAGGGCCAGCGCCAGGGCCGTCGCGCTCACGGACACAACGATCCCGGTCAGGACGAGCGCGTGGGGCACGGGATCGGGGATGCCGCCGGAGGCCCGCCGCGCCAGCGCCACGAGGAACAGGAACACGCCGCTCCCGACGAGGTTGGCGGCGATGACCTTCCTGACGAGGTCTTCGGAGGAGAAGAGCCCGTACAGCGCCACGGCCAGCACGACGACGCCCGAGAGGGCATAGAGGGTCCACTGGCTCACGCCCTGTCCTCCTCGTGGGCCCGCACCCCCGCTCGATCCGGGCGCCTCGTCGGCGGGAAGAACATCGCGAGGACCATGGCGATCGAGATCGTCAGGGCCGATTCGATGCAAAGAATCAGCGCCCCGGCCCATTCGGGCGGGTACTCCAGCACATGCCGACCGGCGAAGAGCGGCGCCCCGGCGGCCGCGAGGAAGACGGCCGGGCCGACGAGCAAGGCGGCGCGCACGACGGTCGAGGACATGCGGAGTGGTGGACCGGTCCCCGCGAGCAGCAGGAGGATCGCCCCCCCGCCGAGGATCGCCCCCGCCTGAAACGCCCCGCCAGGCGCGCGCGCACCGCTCCAGAGCAGGTAGCCGGCGACAAGGACGATGCCCGGGATGAGCATGCGGAGCAGCACGGGGAGCAAGGGCCCTGCCCGGGTCACGTCGCCGAGCGCGTCCTCCGGCCGAAGCTGCGACTGCACCCCGATCGCCGCCGTGAGCAGGACGATGATCTCCAGGAGCGTGTCATAACCACGGAAGCTGAGGAGGACCGCGGTGACGGGATAGGACACCCCGGTCGGCGCGAGGTGGGCGAGCACTTCGTCGCTCAGGCCGCGGCTCGGGTCTGGCAAGGAGAACACGACCGCACCGAGGAGGAGGGCGAGCCCGGCGAGCAGCAGCGAGAGCGAGGCGCGCTGGTACCGGGGAGGCGGCGGTGGAGCCCGCCGCGCCGGGTCGAGCCACCCGAGCGCGCTCATGAGCAGGGCGCCTGTGAGGCCCGTGCCGACCGCCGCTTCGACGAGGGCGACGTCCGGGGCGCCGAGGCGAGCCCAGCCCACCGCGGAGAGGAGGCCGAAGGCGATGAAGAGCACCACGGCCTCCGGCGGGTCATCGGTCACAAGGACGCGC
Organism: Sorangium sp. So ce1014; assembly: GCF_051521505.1. NCBI lineage: Bacteria > Pseudomonadati > Myxococcota > Polyangiales > Polyangiaceae > Sorangium > Sorangium sp. So ce1014. The sequence continues at coordinate 2,621,185 of NZ_CP150356.1, read as the reverse complement.
CACGCAAGGACGGGGAGGGCGCACGCGAGGACTCCGTCCATCGCCCAGTCGACCCCGCTCATGGTCTCCTCCAGGGTCGGAGTCCGCCACGCAACGCGGCCCGCGCGATCATTGGACAGGAGATGCCGCTGGAGAGCAGCACGAGCGCCCAGATGATCCCGAGCTTGAGCGCCACCGAGAGCTCGCCGGCCTCCAGCGCGAGGCCCGCCGCGATGAAGCCCAGGCCGAGGTTGTCCGCTTTCGTCAGCGCGTGCAGCCTCGTGTAGACATCCGGAAACCGCAGGAGCCCCACGGTCCCCGCGAAGAAGAAGAACGCGCCCACCACGAAGAGCGCACCGGAAGCGACCTCCACGCTCCTCACGAGTCGCCCCCTGTCCACCGCCCGAAGGCGTGATTGACGAACGCCACGACCGTGATCGGCGCGAGGAGGGCGAAGATCAGGGCCACGTTTCGCAGCGCCGACATCCCCTGATCCGCGGCGCCGAGCAGGAGCACGGTCACGCCGGTCGTGCCGAAGAGCTGCGCGACAAGGATGCGATCGGCGAGCGTGGGGCCCCGTGCGATCCTCACGAGGCCAGCGAGGACGTTCAGCAAGAGAAAGACGGCGACGCCGGTCCTCACGTCATGCACTGGGACACTCCAGGCGCTCGCCCAGCGCGCGGGCGATGTGCTCTTCCAGCGCTCGCAGCTGCCGGACAAGCTCATCGCCGCTGTCGACAAGGACATGAATATCGAGATGATCGCCCGCGATATCCACGCTCAACGTCCCGGGCATCACGTTCATCGCTCCGATGAAGAGGTGCCGGGCCGGACCCGCGGGCAGGCGAGGCACAACCCGGATGATCACCGGCGAGATGGGGAGCCGCGGCGCGAGCGCGCGGTGGGCGACATCGAGGCCGCCACGAAGCGAGCCGGTGAGGAAGAACCCCATGAACCGCAGCAGGCCGAGCGGGCTCCACCGAGGCCCGCGGGGCGACGGCAAACACACGCTCGTGAAGAGGGCGAGAAGAACCACTGGCACGCCAAAGGCAAGCCCGGCTCGATCCCCCTCGGTCAGCGCCCACCATCCACCGATGAGAACCAACGTTCGGACGGAGACGGATCGCCAGCCCCCTTGTGCGAGCCGCTCCCGGACTTCATGAATGATTCTGGTCTTCGTGGGCCCCTCCTCCTCCACGCTGTCGTCGCCGAGCGGTACGTCTTCGCGGAAGCTAGGGGTGGAGCCCGTGACGTCAACGGGTTTGGCGGTTCCACGGCAGGTTTGACGGAAGAGGAGGAGGTTGGACGGCGGACACGGGACGACGCCCGCCTCCAGAGAGAGCGACGCGCCATCCAGAGAGCGTGACGCGGTATCTCCAGGCGGCGCGGCGCGGCGCCGCCCTCCGGCCGGTCGAGCCATCGCCCTGCCCGCTCGTCCGCCGTCAGACGCGCTCACGGCCGAGCTCATCATCGCCTGTCCGGATCCTCGCTTGACCCTCTGGCACGTAGATTGCGATTCCTCGCGAGAATCAACGTACGAGCACGGGAGGGACGATCATGTCGGCCAGTTCATCGAAGATGACCATCGATCACGACGAGATCCGCCAGTGGGCCGAATCGCGCGGAGGCCGCCCGGCGACGGTGAAGAGCACCGAGAAGGACGGGGAGCCTGGCATCCTCCGTATCGATTTCCCCGGCTACAGCGGGGAGGGCTCCCTCGAGGAGATCTCGTGGGAGGACTTCTTCGCCAAGTTCGAGGAGTCGAACCTCGCCTTCGTGTACCAGGAGGAGACGGCGGACGGGGAGCCGAGCAACTTCTCCAAGCTGGTGAGGCGCCCGGACGAGATGGGCGGCAAGAAGGCGAAGCAGGGCAAGTCGAAGTCCAGGAAGGCGGCCTGAGCCCCGGAGGTCGGGTACAGAACGCTCAGCGCCGGCGCGCCGGCGTGCTCGACGTCCTGCCGAGCGCGCCGAGCGCGTGTTTGCGCTGCCACGCCGACCCGTGCGCGAGCAGCGCATCACGGAGCTCCGCCGGCGCGCCCTGGAGCTCGACCCCGCGCCGGCGGACGACATAGAAGACCTTGCGCGGCAGCTCGGGCAACGGGCGCGCGACGAGGCCGCGCGGGAGGCGGCAGCAGGCATTGACCACGGCGATGCCGACGCCGAGCCGGACGAAGTGGAGCATCAGCTCCCAGCCGTTCGCCTCGACCGCCGGCTCCCAGCGGACGCCCGCCGAGAGCAGCGCCTGCGCGAGCAATGCCCGGTGAGGCCGCGAGGGCCCGGGGACGACGAGCCGCGCCCCCTCGAGATCGCGCAGCAGGACGCGGCGCTTCCGGGCGAGCGGGTGCGCCCCTGGGACGACAAGGACCAGCTCGACCTCGGTGAGGCGGTCGGCGGCGAGCCCGTCCGGCGCGCCCTCGAGCGGCGCGACGCCGAGGTGCGCCTCGCCCGTCACGACGGCGTCGAGCGTGGCCTCGCGGTCGCGCGTGAGCAGGCGGAGCGGGGCGACGGCGCGCCCGGTGAAGGCGCGGATCCCCTCGCCGAGCAGGTACAGATACGAGCCCTCGCCGGCGCAGAGCACCACCGGCTCCCGGCTCTCGCCGTCGCGAAGGACGCCGAGGAACGAGCGCGTCCGCTCGCCCACCTCGCGCCCGAAGGCGGCGACGCGCTTGCCGTCGGCCGTGAGCTCCAGCCGCTGCCCGCGCCGCTGGTAGAGCGTGACGCCGAGCGCCTCGCCGAGCTTGCCGATCTGGGCGTGGAGCGCCGGCTGCGAGAGGTGGAGCGCCCGCGCCGCGCGGGTGAAGTTGAGGTGCTCGGTGAAGACCACGAAGGCGCCGAGCCAGTCGAGGTTGAGCATGCCGGGACGCTATCGCGAAACGCGATAGCGCATCCAGAAATACTGCTTCCGGAGGATAGCGGGGAGTCTATTCTTCCTTCCGTCCGATGTTCCGATTCCTGGACCGATCAGGATCTCTCCCGGAGCCCGCCCGCGCGGGTCGAGCGGCTCGCGCGCAGTGCGCGGGTCGCGGCTCCGGCCGCACTGCAAAGGATGGAGCTTGACGATGGGCCGCGATCGATTGACCGACACGAGCAAGAAGCTCTCCTGGCTGCTCCGCCACGGGGCGCCCTCGCTGGGCGTCGCCATGGACGAGGCGGGCTGGGTGGCCGTGGACGACGCGCTGAGGGCGCTCGGGATAGGGCGCTCGCAGCTCGACGAGGCGGTGGAGAACAACACGAAGAACCGCCTGGAGATCCGGGGCGACCGGGTGCGCGCCTCGCAAGGGCACTCGCGCGAGGGGATGCCGGTGACGCTCGCCGGCCTGGAGGCGTCATGGGAGGAGGTCCACGGCGACGCGTCGATCTGGCACGGCACAAGCGTGGACGCGGTCCGGAGCATCGCGCGCGAGGGGATCCGACCGGCGGCGCGCACGCACGTCCACTGCACTGACGCGCCGGAAAGCACGGTGGGCAAGCGCGCGAACGTCGCCGTGATGCTCGAGATCAGCCCCGCGCGGCTGAGGGCGCGCGGGGTGCGCGTGTTCCGGAGCCAGAATGGGGTGATCCTGGCGAGGGAGGTGCCGGTGGGGTGCCTCGTGGGGCTGATGCCGATCGTGGCGCGGGCGAAGCGGGAAGCGGAGGCGCTGCGGGCGCTGATCTCCGGGGGGTGAGGGCGGCGCTGGGCGGAGAGGGGGAGAGTGCGAAGCGCTCTGCGAGCCTGTGCTTGTGTACTGATGGCTCATGCGAGGTCAGCCCTGGGCCGATCCTCCGACATGGCTCGGCGCTCCGCACATCCCGCAGCGCTCCGCCGATGCTTCGAACAGCCATGCCTCGCTGCCCGCCGCCTACCGCTCGTAAATGTACGGGACGGTCGTGCCGAGTCGGACAAACCCGAGCCGCGACAGGATCGGCTGACTGTCGGGCCGAGCATCGACCTGGAGGTAACGATAACCGCGCTCGGCCGCGAGACGGGTCCTGTACGCGACAAGCGCCCTGTAAACGCCGCGGCCACGCCACGCAGGCGCGGTCCCGCCGCCCCAGAGGCTGGCGAATTGCGTCCCTCGGTGGAATTCGACCCTGCCAGCGCAGATGGGGACGTCGCCGGCCATCGCGACGACGGCGGCCATCGCCTCGGGCTCCTCTGCCAGCTGGGTCACAAGCCTGCGCTCCAGCGAAGAGTGATCCGTACCGAAGGCGGCCTCGTGCGCCCGGACGACCAGGCGCACGCCCTCGGCATCGGTCACGGGGAGCAGCCGCACGCCTTCGGGCAACACGACCTCGGTGGGGAGCTCGGCGGTATCGGCGACGAGCAGCGCCTCCTCCGGCTCCGGATGGAAACCGGCAGCGGCCAGCCGCTGCCCCAGGTCTGCCGGCCGATCGTGGGTGTAAAGCTTCCACTCGAAGGCACGCCCGAGCGGTGCGAAGCGTGCGAGCTGCTCGGCGATCGCGAGGTCCACGGTCGACTCGTCGAGGTCGGACCAGACGATGGTCGCCCAGCTCCCGTCCGAGCCATCCGCCCGTACGGCGTGGCGGGCGAAGCCGGATCGTCCAGTCGCCAGCTCACCCGAGCACCCCTGTCTGATCTGCTGATCAAACAGCGCAAGTACGGAGTCGTGGTCCATGGGGGCACTCCATCACCGAACCCTCTCCTTCGCAACAGATCGCGGCCTCCTCCAGGAAACGATGGCAGTCGAGGCCTCGAGCCACCCACCTACGACCCCGCGGCGAGCTCGGCGCCCGTGGGGGGCGGCGGCGCGCTGGGAACGGGTGCGGGTTCGCGGCGGCGCGCTCGCCGGGGTCGAGGAGCGCGGCACGGGGTGCGGGGTCGAGGGCGGCGGCGGGCGAGGCGTCGAGCCAGAGCGGGGTGGCGCGGTGCGGACTCTTCATGGCGCGGCGGATGCGGAGCGCGCTCGGGGGGGGCGGCGACAATGTCAAACCGAGAGCGTCTCCACGAAAATCAGACTTGACTTTGTCAACGCCAGACGTATGCTCAGTGTGTGGACGGCGATGTCTTCGGCCGGGTGAGTAAAATTGGTCGCGACGCGGGTGAAGCGGCGTTGCGTGCGCTCGACGGCTGCGGGTGGGACCCGTATCCGGCTGAACGCTGCCTCGATATCTTAGTCGCCGCTGCGGACGGTGTGCCCTCCCTACCGCTCGTACTCCGCGAGGTTCGGAACATCAGCGCCTCTCCTCTGTTCGCCCGGATGCTCGGTGAGCATTCCAGCCAACGCATCGTAGCGGCTGTCGCCGACGTCAAGGGCGGAGTTCTTGACCTGATTCTAAAGAACGAGATCCAGAAATGTGTACTTCGCGGCGTGTTTGACGAACGGGTCATACTAACCCGTTTTTGCGAGCAACTACTCGACCGAGCCATCATCAGCGGCCGAGATGGCTTTCGCGAGCAGCACGGCAGCGAGCGCGTGCGTGAGGTTCAGAAGCTGCTCCGGCCAATCGCTGCCTCCGCAGCGGAAGTCATGCAGAGCAGGCCTGACGCGAAGCGCCTCGGACTCGCTCGTCGACACCCTCGAATCACGCCTGAAACCGATCTCTTGGGAGGCTTCCAATGAGGAACCCAGAGTACAGCTACCATGTTGACGCTGCCGGCCGTATCCGCACTCTCGCCGGGGATGGCTCTTGGCGATCGGCCGGCGCCGTTATGCTGGACGGTGTTCAGAGAACCGCGACATGGTTCGGTCCCTTCGGAGGCCGGGAACGGGATCTGCTCCGCGTCGCCGCTGCACTGCTAGACGCGGATCGACTATCACCTCGCCGACCGCCGGAAATGCGCGGTATCGCACGCGATCTCGCCTGGCAACGTGAGATCCGCGTCCAGATCGCCGTGGAGGATCCGGCACGATGGTGTTTGGCGGTTGAGACATTGCAAAGACTGCTGTCGTTTATGACCGATGATACTTGGGAGCTCTCTTTCGAAGGAGCGCTGCCGGCGGCAAAGCAGCAGGTGCTCTTTCCAGCTGACGGAGAACCTCCGACGGAAGTGGCGCTCTTCAGTGGCGGCCTCGACTCCGTGGCGGGGTTGTATGCGCGAAGCATCGCGAACAACGGAACCTATGTCGCAGTATCTGCGTGCGGAAACGAAGTGCGCGGCAAAGCGCAGGCCGATGGGCTCGCATGTCTTCGCGAACTTGGAGTAAAATTAAGATGGGTTAAACTCGTCCACCAACTTCGCGGAACTCATCGAACCCGGAGAGAAATGGAGGTATCACAACGGAGCCGCGGCTTGCTTTTCCTTGCGATGGGTGCCGCCTGTGCGTCGAGCCTCGGACTAGGGACGGTCAATGTCTACGAGACGGGAGTCGGATGCATCAACCTGCCGACCTCATCGGCTCAAGTCGCGAGCCAAGGGACGCGTGCTATGCATCCATTCACGCTTGCATCGGCAAGCAAGCTCTTCTCCCTCGTGCTCGACCGTAGCGTGCGGGTCGTTGCGCCGTTCTTCTTTCATACGAAGGGTACACTCTGTCGCGAAACCGGTGCAGCCTTGCCTCAGCTGGCGAGAGTAGCGATGTCCTGCGATGAGGGCGAAGGTCACAAGCCTGACGCGATGGCTCACTGCGGACTATGTACGTCCTGCATCTTCCGTCGTGTCGCACTGTTCGCGGCGGGTTTAGCCAACGACCCAACGTCCTATCGTGATATTCCAACTCGTCGCCATGGGCTCTACGAGATCCGTGCATTTCAGTATCATGCTGATCAGCTTGCGAAATGTCTGATCTTCGGCGACCTCGTCGAACTAGACCCCGATGCCAGATTCGCTGCGTGTCCACCGACGGAAGACAGTTTGACAACCAACGAGGCACAGTGCAGAGTTCTCGCCATGTACGCAACGTACCATCAAGAGCTATCCGAGTTCTTGGCCCGCGCGTGCCCCGTAATTCAACCGCGACTGAAGCGCCCTCGAAAGGAGAAAGAAAGTGATCTCTTCGCAGCAACTGGGTGAGCGGCTTACCGATGCCCGGAAGCGGGCGAAGTTGACGCAGGCGCAGGTCGCAGAGCGCCTCGGCTTAGCGCGCACTACGCTGGTGGCTATCGAGAAAGGTGAGCGGCGCCCTTCGAATACCGAGCTCATGAGGCTGAGCGAGATGCTCGCGGTTTCCGTCCACGACCTGCTGCGCGAGGGGTATGTTCGGACCGAGCTATCGCCGCGTTTCCGAGTAAGCTCAGTTGATCGGAATGCGGCCATGATAGTCGAATCCGTCGAGCGGCTTAGATTCTTCGGGTCTCGTTATGTCGAGCTCGAACGGCTGCATGAACTGCGTCGTACTCGAGCTCCGCTCGAAACGCTTCAGACGTACCGTGTTGACGCTGCCGGAGGGTTCGGGCTCGACCCTCGACTTGAGGGAGAAGACGCTGCGCGGGCCGTGCGGGGGATGCTGGGATTAGGGGATGATGCAGCGATGGCGCTCGACGACCGCTTCGAGGTCGAGGCAGGACTTCGTATCTTCTATCTCGATCGTCTTCCTCCCAAGCTCTCCGCATTTCTCATCTGGAGCGACGACATCGGCGCATGCGTTGCAATCAATCGTGCGCATCCCATCGAGCGCCAGCGATGGTCGCTCGTGCATGAAGTTGGTCACTTCCTGCGGGACCGTGAAGCGGGAGATGTGTTAGAAGAGGACGATCCGCTCAAGCAGCCTGACGAGATCTTCCCGGAGGCCTTCGCTAGGGAATTCCTGCTGCCCGCGACTGGCGTTCAAAAACGCTTTGCGGAACGCTGCCGTGCAGGTAAGTTTACGCCGGTCGACTTAAGCGACATGGCGCAGGCATTCGGCGTCTCCTTCCAGGCCATGGCGTTGAGGCTCGAAGAGTTGCGTCTCCTGCCGCGAGGAAGCTACGAGAGGATTCTACAGAGCCGGCTGCGCCCCCGAGAACTGCGAGATCGTTCCGGAGCGGTCAAAGTTCAGGCTTCGAGAGAGCTGGGCTTGCCAAAACGCTATGTCGATCTCGCGGTGGCCGCTTACGACCAGGAGCTTCTCAGCGAGAGCGAGTTTGCCGAGTTCCTCGCCACGGACCTGGTCACAGCGCGTGCGATTTACCAGGACAGGGGGCGTATTCGGCTTGAGGACGGTACGCAGCTGCCGGTGGACTTTTCTGGCGCCGATCTTCGTACGGCTTGAGGACGGCGATGGACAAGAAGCGGGTCGTCATCGATGCATGCTGCACGCTTAACCTGCTCGCCACCGCGCGGGAGCTAGAGATCGTTGAGTCACTTGGATTGCTCTTACTCGAGACGCCTCAGGTCAGCCGCGAGCCGCTGTTCCTCACGACGGCGCCCGACGAGGACGGCGTGCGGCGTAAGGAGCCAGCGTCCACCGGTGCCCTCCGCTCAGCGGGTTGCCTGGAAACTCATGCGCTGGACACGGAAGCGCTCGTCGATGCTTTCGTGACCTGCGCCCTTCGCATCAAGGATACGGACGCCTCATGCATCGCGCTCGCGGGCGTCATGAAGGTCCCGCTTGTCACGGACGATCGCAAAGAGCGAAACGTCGCGGCCGACATTTTCCCGGGTATCGAGCTCATATCAACGCTCGATCTCGTACACGATGCGGCGTCTTCGTTACAGTGGAGCGCGGGCGAGTTGGTGGAGGTCTCCTCCAATCTTCGGTGGCGTGGGAACTTCGAGCCGCCGAAGCGAGACCCACGCCGGGATTGGTATGTGGCGCTGCTCGAACGGGCCCGTATCGCACCACCCTGAGCTGGATCATCGCCTCGCTTCGAAAACGGACCTTCTCCGAACTCGTCGAGCTTAACGTTGGAATCCCATTACTACTCAAACGGCTGTACGCGCAGCCGTCTCCTGCGATGGTCAGTCTCGCTCCACCGAGCCCGGGCGTCCATGGCGATCGATCCTGTCCCGTAGCCAAGCCCGGAGCGCCGCCGCCTCCTCCTCGATCTCCCACCCGTCCGCCTTGATCGCGTCGAGGCGCGCCGCCGGCTGGACGTAGACCGCTAGGTCGGTCGCGTCCTCGGCCAGGTAGACCGCGTGCTTGAGCATAACCGCGAGAATTGAGGGACCTCCGCGCACGGAGATGGAGGGACGCGCAGCGTCCAGCGGGTAGCTCGTGCGTCAGAAGGGGATGCCGGCGTCATCGGGCTCTGCGAGCGCGCGGTGGCGGCTCGACGGGCTCGCCACCCACCGACGACCCCGCGGCGAGCTCGGCGCCCGTGGTGGCGGCGGCGCGCTGGGAACGGGTGCGGGTTCGCGGCGGCGCGCTCGCCGGGGTCGAGGAGCGCGGCACGGGGCACGGGGTCGAGGGCGGCGGCGGGCGAGGCGTCGAGCCGGAGCGGGGTGGCGCGGTGCGTGTTGGCGCTCGCTGCAAACCGCGGAATTCCGGACAGCCCGAGCGCTGGGTGAGTCGTTCGTCACCCCCAGGGTTACCAAGATCGTTTCGGGCGTGGTGGTGGCGACGAGCTGATCGGCTGAGGAGACGGGAAGGTCACCGGCTGCGAAGGACTGGACCGCTGGCTCTTCGGCTCCCGGGCCATGCCGCACGATGTAGAAGCGCTCGAACTGCTCGTCGCGACCGGCCGGATCGTTGCGGTTGGTGAACAGCCGAAAGGACTCGTGCGCGTTCAGAAACGTAGATTTTCTGGTGCTAGCTCCTCCGGGGAGATCCGGCTTCGTACCTCGGAGGCCCCGATACCGTAGCTCCGTCGCAAGCGCCTGAGCTACGTACTCCGAGAGCTGCTCCGAGAATCGCTTTTTGGCTGCTTGAGAAGCGGACGCTCCGGGCTTCGATCCAAGTTTACGGAGAGCTGTCACAAGGAGATTGTTGGCGCGGCTCATCGCGGCGTCTTCCCCGCGCGGGACGACCGCCTGGCCGCCATCATGTTGCGCGCCTCGGACAGCGCCATGACGTCTTCACGACTCTGCTTCAGGCCACCAACGAGGAGCGCCTCGTCGACAGACCGAACCACCTCCGCGAGCTGGCTGTTCCGGAGCAGTTTGGAGAGCTGTGGGCGCAGGCTGCGCAGAGCAGGTCCGACAATCTCGAGTATCTCCGGCGAGGGCATCGGGAGTACGTCGGCCTCCTTCGGTTCGATCTTCAGGATCCCGCCGCCGTAGGAGCGCCCGACCAACTCGGCTCCAAGCATGGTCAGACTGTTCAGCATGGCGATCGGAAGGAGATCCGCTCCCAATCCGCGGTCGCCGCGACTCAGCGTGACACCGTGAATCGAGTTCAGGTGCGCGACCTTGGCCTTGTTGTGTACGAGCCTCGGAACATCGTGGTTCATGTAGGTGAGGAACAAGTCCGCTACCCGCACCGTCGGCACGCGCCACCAGGGCGACCGCACGGCGCACTTATACGCCTTGTGGACACCTTGGCTCTCGCCGAGCTCGATGTACCGCTTCGCTGCCTTGGATGGCTTGTTCTTGTCCGGATAGAACAGGTAGACGCGGCTTCCTTCCCTGGCCATCTCGTCAAAAGTTCGATCGGAGAACGCCAGGCCGCGAAGATGACGTGATCCAGGCGGCGAGATGCGCACGGTTTCGTTCTCGCGCAGCCCGAGCTCGGCTACCTGGGTCGCCGTGAGCGCAAAAAACTGGTTGTTGCCAGTCACCATACCGAGGTCTGTATCGCCCCAATGCCTGAGTGTCTTGAAGCCAACCCCGGAGGCTAACTCTGAATAAATGCCCGCCGCGCCCGATGGAAGCAGGGCCTCTGTCCATTTGTCATCTGCGTCAATCGGTGTCCAGGGACGCGGCGAGGCGCCGGACGGTCCTTGTATGCCGTCGAGCCCTTCGAGATCGCGCACCTGGTGCAGGTCGAATCGTGATGTCGGGCCTTCGCCCTCGGCCAGCAACAGCACAACCTCTTCCAGGACGTCGGGAAACACGCGTTCTTCAAACATCACGAGCTTGACCGCCTTGAACCTGTCCAGCAGGAAGCGGCGGACCGGAGCTGCGTAGTTCACCGAAAGGAGCGATGCTGGTAGCACCAGAGCGAGTCGACCGCCTCTGCGCAGGAAGCTGGCCGCATGAACCACGAACGCGGCCCATGCGTTGGCGAGCCCGCTCAGGCGTACGCCTTGCGCCAGCGCCGCGCGCTGGGCCTTTGCTCTGTCCTTCCCCGAGAAGGACTGGTATCGGATGTAAGGTGGGTTGCCGAGGACGACATCGAACCGCCGCTCTGGCGCCTCATCAAAGAAGTCTGCGACCCGCAGGTCCGCTCTTAACTCCTCATCGCGAAGAAGCTGCTTCGCCGCTTCGATTGATGGTTCGTGAACATCGAGCCCAACGAGCGTTGTCCGTCCGCCACGTGCCACCAGCTGCCGGCCAGCAGCCAGGAGAAGCGATGCCTCCCCACACGATGGCTCCAGGATACGGTCCTTCGGCGTCCGCACTGCCCAATTCGCAAGAAAAGTGGCCAACTCAGAGGGCGTGAAGAAGGCACCTCGCGCTTTTCGCGCGTGGCCATTGTCGAAGACGAGGGAGAGCTGCGTGCCCATGTCCGCGGATCCTATCAGCATTCCCGGCGCCATGCTGTACGGAGGCAAGGTCTCGCGTGCAGGCGAGATGCATCTACAAGGCGCCGGCCCGGCCCAGAGGAGCACCGGACGCCTGCTTTTCGTCCAGTCTCCGCGCGAGCCCCGCGCGTCTCTGTGGTACCCTCCCGCCCATGGGTACCGCGAACGCCTCCGCCCCTCGACGGCGCTCTGCCCTGCGCCGCGCCCCCGGAGCTGCCCTCCTGCTCGCCGCCTGCGGCCCCGCCCCTACCCTGGGCGACCCGCGCGCGCCGGAGCCGCCGCCCCCCGCCGAGACGGTCTACATCGTCATCCACGATCCGCCCCCGGCGGCAGCCGTGGCCGTCGACGGCTGGGTGCCGGACGAGCCCCGCGGCGAGAGCCCGTTCGAGCGGACGCGCACCTGGATCGGCGATTACGACTGCCCGCAGGGCACGACCGGAATGACGTTCCGGATCCTCCAGGTCAAAGACGACCGGATCAAGGCCGTGTTCGACTTCCATCATGCCGAATCCGGCACATCGGGAAAGTACCTCATGATCGGCCGCTACGACCCCGAGACGCGGACCGCGGCGTTCTCGCCCGGCGCCTGGCTCGAGCGCCCTCCCAACTACGTCACCGTGAGCATGAAGGGCGACCTCGCGCTCGACGGCTCGCTCTTCGCCGGGCGCATCGAGCACCCGGAGTGCGGCGCCTTCCGGCTCCGGCCCGCAGGGTAGCGCAGGCGCGCCGCGCTCCGCGCGCGACGCGCCTCGGGCCGTCAGGGCGTGCTCGACGGGTCTGCCGGGTCGCTGCCCTCGTCCGCCTCGTCGCCGTCGCGGAAGCCGTCGCCGTCGCGATCGAGGCCGATGCGCTCGCCGGAGCCCGGCGGGGCGCACGTATAGGTCAGCTCGCCGCGCTTGCGCGAAGCCCGATGCCGCAGCGCGGCCCCGCCGATCGGCGGGTCGCAGAGCCGGTTGCCGACGAACAGGCCTGAGCCGACGTAGAGGAAGCCCTCCACTTCATCGCCGTGCAGACCCTTCACCACGAGATCGCACTCGCCCGCGTCGGCCCGCGCGCGCAGGAGCTCGATCCGCGGCCCCGCCACAGCTGCGTTGTGCTTTGTGAGCGTCACCTGCTGTCCCACGATCGGCGCCAGATTGCTGTCGAACGCGAGCAGGAACTGCTCCAGCTCGCGCTTCATCACGTCGCCCTCCGGCCCCGGCGGGAACCCGCCCGGCGTGAGCGGAGACTGGTTGAACCCCATGTCGGGGGTCGCCGAGCTCACGAAGCGGAAGAGCGTGGGCACGCCGCCTTCATTGTTGAAGCCGAAGCCGCGGACCTGATCGCCCATGAAATCGTCGCTGCCAGGGAAGAGCTCGTTGTCCGCCATCCCGAACATGCCGACCTTCTGGTACAGATTGCGGAAATGCGGCGACTTGAAGGCCTCCGTCTCCAGGTCGAAGGTATACCGGCCATCCCCGCCGAAGAAGCCGGGCGCAGCGACGCCGAGCTCCTCGTTCGCGTGGGGGTCGAGCACGTGGCAGGAGACGCAGGTCCCCTCCTCGCTGAAGTCGGACACGTTGTTGAAGAAGAAATCGCGCCCGGCCTGCTGCACCGGGGTGAGCGAGTTCTCCAGCGCCCGGATCGGGTTGGGCGGGTAAGTGACCTGCAGGATGAAGTCGGCGAACGCCTGCATGTCGGCGTCCGGGATGAACTCGCTCCTCCCCAGGAGGTCCGGGAACGCAGCCTGGAACTTCTTGAACGCCGCCACCTCGTCGAACGTCCCGCTGTCCGGGTGCGCGCTCGGCTCCTCGGCGCCCGCGGTGCGATCGCCGCGCCAGTGCATGGGCCCGTGGTTCGCCATCCCGCGGAGGCTCTGCGTCGTCATCGGCCCTTTCATCGGGTGGTGGGTGTCGGGGATCCCGAAGTCCAGCGGGTGTGACTCGAACGGCCCGGGGATGTCGACGACCACCTCGTCCGGGTTCCCGAGATCCCAGGCCAGGCTGTCGAAATCGCCGTAGACGTGGCAGCTCGCGCACGACGAGTCCCCGTGGCTGGACGAGGACGACGCGTCGTAAAGGAACCGGCGACCGGCGACCACGCTCGGCGGCTCGGGGTGATGCATGGGCACGTGCGCGACCTCGGACCTCGTCACCGTGCTGATGACCGAGATCGCGTTATCGAAGCGCGTGATCGTATAAAGACGCCGCTTGGCCTCGTCGAGCAGGAGCCCGGTCGGGCCGCCGCCGGGCACCTGGATCTGGCTGGCGGTGCTCGGCGTGAAGGTGTTGCTCTCGAGGGCGGCGGTGCTGAAGACCCCGATCTTGGACGATCCGATCGTCGCCACGTACAGCGTGCTGCCGTCGCTCGTCACGGCCATCTGCTGCGGCAGGGCGAGGCTCTTCTGGTTCTCGGCGTTCGGGATCGGCGCGCAGCACGCCTCGTAGTCGATGTGCTTGTTGAGGTGCCTCGGCGTGACGCTGCCGGCCGGGCCGAGGACGGTGATCCGGCTCTCGTGCAGGTGACCTCGGACGGTCTGGCCGGCGAAGATCCCCGGCCCCTCGAAGCGCTTCTCGTTCCCCGCCTCGGTGTTCGATACGTACACCTTCCCGCTCACCGGGTTGACCGCCATGTTGTAGAGGATGGTGCCGACGCCGGTGTAGACCCCCGCGGCGCCGGGCAGCTGCGCGGGTGGGTTCGCGTTCGCGTTGATCACGAACACGTCCTTGTCGGGCAGCGAGAGCCGGACCAGGTCGTCGAAGGGCCGGTTCAGCTCGTCGACCCAGTGGGCGCCGTTCCACTTGACGATGAGCCCTGTCTCCGGGTGCGGAATGCCCTCGACGTTGGTCGCCGGCCCGGGCACGCCCCCCGCCGCCTCCCCGCCGTTCGGGATCAGGCCCTCGTGGATCGCGGTTGTGCGGTTCCCCGAGTGGAAGGCCGCCGCGTAGACCTTGCTGCCGTCCGGGGTCACCGCCAGCGCCCGCGGGGTGTCGCTGAACAGCGTGATGATCGTGAGCGGCGTGCCCGTGAGCGTCGCGCCGAGGTTGCCGGCGTTGAAGACCCAGACGTCCGCCCGGCCCACGCCTGGGGTGGTGAGCTGGGGGTCGAACGGCACGTTCTGGCCCCGGTGGGCCGCCGTGATGAAGGCGCGGTCCTTCCCGGGACCGGCGAAGACGATGTCGCGCGGCTCGTCGCCCACGAGCAGCGTCCGCACGACCCGGCCGGCATGCGCGCCCTGCGTGAGCTCCACGACGCTCACGCTGTCGGACAGATGGTTGACGACCCAGACCTCGGTATCGCTGCGCGCCGCCACGGCCACCGGCTCGAGGCCGACGGGGATGGAGGCGCGATGCTCGATACCATGGTTCTTGACGCGATACACTTCGAGATGATTGTCAGGGGTGTTGACGGCGAAGAGCAGCTTTCCGTCAGGCGAGAGCGCGAGCGGGCGCACGTGGCCGCTCTCGAACAGCGTATAAGGCGACGCCGCCTGGGCCGATCTGCCGGCAGCGAGGCACGCGAGCAGGGTGGAAGCCGTTGCGAGACGGGAGAGGAGTTTGCGTAGAACGGATGGCGAGGCCATGAGCCACCTCCGGGAATGAGGGTTTCCTCGGGATGATTAAGATAAAAATAAAATGAAAGGTGGGAAGGATCGAGGCTATTCACGGTCCACACGAATTGCAATATCGCGCCGCGGCCGCGCCAACAATCGCCAGGTTCAGCACACCTGCGCCGACATACCTACCGTAGCGTCGCCGCGGGCGCCCCGGCAGGGGTCACACTGGCCCAGAAAGAATTCACATGATGGCGGGAAGACGGGAAGATCATTGATCATTCCTCCCCGCCTCCCCGCCTTCATGTTCAATTTCGACCACTCCCCGAACGTCTGTACGTCCGAGGCGCGCGGTGTTCGGTCGTACAGCAGCGTCGCGGCGCCGACGAGGTTCATGGTACGGTCTGCCGCATGGAGGGTGGGCGCGCAGGAAGCGCAGCCGTGCGCATGCTGCTGCCGACGCCTCACGGGCCGGCCGAGCGCCGCCCGTCCGGCAGGCTCTCCTCACGGCCGCCACAAGGATCCCTGAGAGACCATGAAGACATCGGCTATGCGACGCGCCATCGGCTGGCTCACCTTCGCGGCGTCATTTGTCCTGGTCTCGGCGTGCCAGCCCGAGCCGTCGCGCAGCGACCGCGGCGAGGAGACGCGCACGCCGCTCCGCTTCAGCCACGGCTACTGGCTCGGGTTCTTCCCGCTGTCGATCGCCGAGGAGAAGGGCTTCTTCGACCAGCAGGGCGTCGACGTCGAGCTCCTGTTCAACCCGGATCTCTACGGCATGATCTCCGATTTCACCGCGGGAAAGGTCGACGGCCTGCCGTGGACCATGGAGGTCGTCGTGCGCGTCCTCGCGAAGGAGCCGGACGCGCGGGTCGTCCTCTACCTCGGCCAGACGGCGGGCGCCGACGTCATCATGGCGCGGCCCGAGATCGAGAAGATCTCCGACCTGAAGGGGAAGAAGGTCGCGGCCAAGACCGGCGCTCTGGGCGAGATGCTTGTCGGCGAGATGCTCGAGAGAAATGGCCTCGCCATCGACGACGTGACGCTGGTCAACGCGAGCGAGACCGACGTCATCCCGTTCCTGCAGAACGGCACGATCCAGGCCGCGCACACCTGGGAGCCCTACGCGACGCAGGCGGCGAAAGCCGGCGCCAGGGCGATCTTCTCGAGCAAGGAGACGCCCGGGCTGTTCGCCGACTTCACGATTTTTCGCGGCGCGGTGCTGCGCGATCGGCCGGACGACGTCCGCGCGTTCATCCGGGCCTGGTTCCAGGCCGTGGAGTACTGGCAGGCCCACCCGCAGGAGGGCAACGAGATCATCGCGAGAGCCCTGAAGATCCCCGCCGGCGACATCAGCACGGACGGATACGAATTCTTCTCGCTGGAAGAGGTCCGGCGCAAGTTCGCTCCGGGCAACGATCCCACGTCGCTGGCGCCGCTCGTCAACAAGCACGTCGAGTTTCTCGTGCAAGACGGGCAGCTGGGACGCCGCCCGGACATCCACCAGATCTTCGACTCGTCCTTCCTGCCTCCTGCCACGACGCGCGAGTGAGCGCTGCGACACGCCTTCGGGCGCGTGCGCGACGCGGAAAGCGCGCACGCGCCCGAGAGCGCGCCGAGCCCCCGGAGCGCAGACCCATGGAGATTCGACGACCGCAATGAGCCGCGAAATGCAGCAGAAAACCCCTCTGATCACCCTTCGCATGAAGCTGATCGTGGCGCTCTTGACGGTCGCGCTCACGCCGCTCTCGATCCTCACGCTCCTGAACAAGCAGACCAACGAGACGATCCTGACCGAGAACGCCAACCAGGCGCTCGCCGCCGCCGCGTCGCAGGCCGCGACGAGCGTCGACGACTTCATCGAGAGCAACCTGGACGCGGTCCGGGTCGAGGCGCGCCTGCCCGGCCTGACCAGCTACTTGATCCTGGGCGACGCGGCCCGGGGGAGCGGGACCGAGGAGCACGCGCTCGCGTCGAGGACGCTGCAAGGGCTCATCCGGAAGGACACGATCAACATTCTCTCCTATGCGCTGCTCGACCACCGCGGGCAGAACGTCCTCGACACGGTACAGACGCCCATCGACAAGGACGAGTCCAGGCGGGATTACTTCGTCCGCGCGATGGATACGGGCCTGCCGTACGCCTCGTCGATCGTGTTCGCCGGCGAGGTGCCCCAGCTCGTCTTCAGCAGCGTCGTGCGCGACGCGGCGAACAAGAAGAAGATCATCGGCGTGCTCCGGTGCGTCTACAATCTGTCCGCCGTCCAGCGGATCATCCTGAGCCAGACGCGCCTCCTGGAGGCGTCGGACGCGTTCGCGATCCTCCTCGACGAGCACCACATCCGCCTGGCGCACGGCCGCTCTCCGGAGCGGGTGTTCAAGTCGCTTGTGCCCCTCCCGCCGGACCTCGTCGATCGGCTCAAGGCGGAGCGGCGGCTGCCGGACAGGCCCATCGCGGAGCTGTCGACGAACGTGCAGACTTTCGACGAGGGCCTGCGCCGCTTCGAGCTCGAGAAGGACCCGACGTCGACGGCGCATCGCTTCCTGCGGGCCCGCGTGGCCGAGACGGACGACGACATGAGCGCGGTGGCCCTCGCGCGCGTGAGCGCCTTCGAGGGCATGAAGAGGCCGCCCTGGACCGTGGCGTTCGCGCGGCCCGAGAGGTCGTTCCTCGAGCCGATCGAGGCCAGGACGACGCGCGACGCGCTGCTCCTCGGCTCGCTGATCGCCGGGATCGTGACGGCGGTCGCCATCGTGATGGCGCAGCTCTTGACGAGCCCCATCACCCGCCTCGCGCAGGCGGCGTCCCAGCTGGCCAGCGGCAAGCTGGACACCGTGGTCGAGGTGCGATCGCACGACGAGATGGGCACGCTGGCGGAGTCCTTCAACCAGATGGCGCGCCAGATCCGGGGGTCGTTCGAGGCGCTCGAGGAGCGGGTCGAGCAGCGCACGGCCGAGCTCAAGGAGGCGAAGGTCGCCGCGGACGCCGCCAACAAGGCGAAGAGCGAGTTCCTGGCCAACATGAGCCACGAGCTCAGGACGCCGCTCAACGGGATCCTGGGCTACGCGCAGATCCTCCGGCGCTCGCAGGGGATGCGCGAGCAGGAGCTGCGCGGGCTCAACATCATCTATCAATCCGGCTCTCACCTGCTCACGTTGATCAACGACGTCCTCGATCTGGCGAAGATCGAGGCGCAGACGATGGAGGTCCATTCGAACGATTTCCATCTCCCCTCGCTCCTGCGATCGACGGCCGAGATCTGCCGCGTACGCGCCGAGCAGAGGGGCATCGCGTTCGTCTACAGGCCCGATCCGGAGCTGCCCGCCGACGTGCACGCCGACGAGCGGCGGCTGCGGCAGGTGCTGATCAACCTGCTCGGCAACGCCGTGAAGTTCACCGAGAAGGGCAGCGTCACGTTCACGATCAAGTGGCTGGGCGAGGGACAGCGTCCGTCGCAAGGCGCCTCGCCGGACGCCGGCGCGGGCCGCGACGCGCCGCGCAGGGCTCACACGGTGCGCTTCGAGATCGAGGACACCGGGACCGGTATCAGCCCGGAGCAGCTCGACCAGATCTTCCTGCCGTTCAAGCAGGCGAGCGACGGCAAGCGCCGCGTCGAGGGGACGGGGCTCGGGCTCGCGATCAGCCAGCGGATTGTGAAGCTGCTCGGCAGCTCCATCGAGGTGAAGAGCGAGCCCGGCAAGGGCAGCGTCTTCTGGATGGACGTGACGCTCACCGAGTCGCCCCGGCGACCGCAGGCCTCGGCGTCCGGGTCGAAGGCGACGATCGTCAACTACGAGGGCAGGCGGCGGAAGGTCCTCGTGGTCGACGACAAGCCGGAGAACCGCGCGGTGCTCGTGGAGATGCTGGAGTCCGTCGGGTTCGAGACGTCGGAGGCCACGGACGGCAAGGAGGGCCTCGCGGCGGCGTCGGAGCGCGAGCTCGACCTGGTCATCACGGATCTGGCGATGCCGGAGCTCGACGGCTGGGAAATGATGCGCCTCCTCCGGCAGGTGCCGGATCGGGCAGGCCTCAAGATCTTCGCGTCGTCCGCGAGCGTCTACCTGTCCGATCAGCACAAGAGCCTTGCGGCCGGCGCGGATGATTTCCTGCCGAAGCCGCTGCAGCTGGAGGAGCTCCTCGAAAAGATCCGGCAGCACCTCGCGCTGGAGTGGGTCTACGAGCAGCAGGGCGACCCGGGCGCGACGGGCGAGGGTGCCTTCGGCGCGCCGCCGGGATCGAGCTCACCTGAAGCCGCCGGCGAGGGAGCGCCTCAGGTCCTCCCCTCCGCCGAGGATCTTCGGCTCCTGCTCGAGCTCGCGCACAAAGGGCTCTTCAATCAGGTCCAGAAGCACCTCGACAAGCTCGAACGGACCGATCCGAAGCTCGCGCCGTTTTCCAGCCACCTGCGCCACCTGATGAGGGACTTCAGGATGGACGCGGTGGAAGAGTTCATCAAGGAGCACGTACGCAATTGACGACGCTGGAAGGCTCGCGCTCTGGCCGTGGAGATGGGAGCGAGGGCGTCCTGGAGGAGAGGATGATGGATGCGAGTGAAGCCGGGACGATACTCATCGTTGACGACAATCCGAGGAACCTGGGCCTCTTGTCCGATACCCTGACGGACTCAGGCTTCGAGGTCGCGGTGGCGGTGGACGGCGTGCGTGCACTCCGGCTCGCGAAGGAAGGGCTCCCGGATCTCATCCTGCTCGACGTGAAGATGGAAGGGATCGATGGATTCGAGACCTGCCGCCGGCTGAAGAGCGACCCGGCCACGAGCGCGATCCCTGTCATCTTCATGACGGCGAGCACGGACCTGTCCGCCGACAGGTTGAAGGGCCTGAACCTCGGGGCCGTCGACTACCTCGCCAAGCCGTTTCTGGACGAGGAGCTGCTCGCGCGCGTCCGGGTGCACACGAAGCTCAGGAAGCTGACGAAGAGCCTCGCGGCGCAGGTGGACGAGCGCCTCGCGGCGGAGTCGGCGTTGCAGCGGCTCACGCAGGAGCTGGAGAGGCGCGTCGGCGAGCGCACCGTCGAGCTGGAGCGGGCGCTCGCGGGGCTCACGCAGGCGCAGGCCCAGATGGCGACGGTCATCCGCGCGGCTCAGGCGGTCTCGGGCGAGATCGTCCTCGATGACCTGCTCGACCAGCTGATGCGCCTCACCCTGGAGCACGCCGACGCGCGGAAGTGCGTCCTCGTCCTCTCGCGCGAGCCCGGGCTGGTCATCGAGGCGCTGATCACGAGGGATCCGGACACGGTCCGGCTCGGGCTCTCGACGCCGCTCCAGGCGGACGCCGATCTCGCCGTGTCGCTCGTGGAAGAGGTCGCGAGGACCCGGGAGTCCGTCTTCCTCTGGGACACGCGCCGCGAGGCTCGCCTCGCCGACGCGCGGTACCTCGAGGGGAAAGAGCCGAGGTCGGTCCTCTGCCTGGCCATGATGTACCAGGGCGAGCTGATCGGCGTCCTCTACATCGAGGGCGATGCGAGCCGAGAGCCGCTGTTCGCGGCGCAGCTGGAGACGCTCGGGCTCCTGGCCTCGCAGGCGGCGGTGGCCGTGAAGAACGCCCTGCTCTACGCGAACCTGGCGGAGATGGCGTCCGCGCTCCGCGAGTCGAACGAGGGCCTGGAGACCGAGGTCGCGCACCAGACGGAGGAGCTCCGCCGGACGAACGAGCGCCTGCAGCTGGAGCTCACCGAGCGCGCGCGGGCCGAGGGGGCGCGCGCCGCGCTCCAGGAGGAGGTCATCCAGGCGCAGCACGCCCGGCTCGCGGAGCTCTCCACGCCGCTCATCCCGATCACCGATCACATCATGGTGATGCCGCTCATCGGGACGATCGACGCCGCGCGGGCGCAGCAGGCGCTCGAGGCGGCGCTGAACGGGGTCCAGGCGAACCGGGCGCAGGTCGTCATCCTCGATGTCACCGGGGTGACGGTGCTCGACTCGGCGGTCGCGTGCACGCTCATGAGCACGGCGGCGGCGCTGCGGCTGCTCGGGGCAAAGACGGTGATCACCGGCATCCGCGCCGAGCTGGCGCAAACGCTCATCGACCTGGGCGTCGATCTGAGCGCTGTCGTGACCAAGGGGACGCTCAAGAGCGGCATCGGCTACGCGTTGAAGCAGGCCGGCGGCGGCGCGGCGGGCCTGCGAGCCGACGGCGAGGGCGCCCGCAACGGCGTCGCTGCCCTGCGCAAGAACGGGCATTGAGCGCCCCGCGGTCGGGCGCAGGCGGGGCTGCGCGCCGGGGCGCAGCCCTCGCTCAGCGGCCGGCGGACAGCGGCCCTGCCATCGCCGGGCCGGCGAGCGCCGCGCGGTACCCGAGGTAGCGCCCGAACGCGCGCATCGCCTGGTTCCAGTGCTTGGGCTGCTTCGCCCGCATCTCCTTCACGCCGACGTCGGCCAGCGCGTCCCCCACGTCGATCCACCGCGGATCGCCCGTCAGCGCGTAGGCGGCGCCGAACGCGGGCACGATCAGCAGGTTGAGGTCGGCGGTCCCGCTGTCGTCGTACGCGTCGGTCTCGCAGCCCCACAGGTACCGGAACGCGCGCCGGTCCGACGTGATCGCGCGCTCGGCGAGCCAGCGCGCCGCGCGCGCCACGACGTCGCGGATCCGCGGGTCGCCGGTGAGCGCGTGGTAGTCCATGAGCGCGTCGACGAGGAGCGCGGTCATGAACGGCGAAGCGCCGCGCGGGCCGCGCTCGCACTCCGACGGGTCGGCGCGATGGAGGTCGTGCTCGAACGCGCCCGACGCGCCCTGCTGCTGCCACGCCACGGTGCCATCGGCGAGCCCGCGCAGCGCCGAGAGGAGCTCCGGCCGCGGGTCGATGGCGTAATAGCTCGACAGCGTCATCATCGCCCAGGCCATGTTGCGCTCGGTCGTGCGCAGCACGTCCTCCTTCTTTCCGCCGGTGAGCGCGGCCAGGTTCAGCCGGAGCGCCTCGCCCATCGCGAGGACCGCCTCCTTGGCCGCCGGGTCGCCGGTGAGCAGGTAATCGTCGAGCATCCCCTGGCCGAGCATGCGCCGGAGGACCTGCCAGGAGAGGGGCGCGGCCGGGGTCCAGTCCGCTTTCTCGCACACGTGGACCGCGAGCCGGCGGTCGGGCGAGAACCGGAGCTCGTGCTGCCGGTACCAGACGGCCTCGGCGCGCGCGCGCCGGTACCGGGCGGCGTCGCCGTGCCGGAGGAAGCGCTGATAGAGCGCGTGCGGGCCGTCGTAGTACGTGCGGTGCGCGCCCGAGCAGCTGACGCCGTACGTGTCGTAGGCGGGCGTCATGCGGGCGAGCGCGCGCTCGATGCCGCTCTCGAACCCGGGGAAGCGGCGATCGTCGATGGCGGGGAGCTGCGGCCCGCACACCCGGCTCGCCGCGTACCACGAGGGCGGCAGCACCGCGGCGATCGGGCCGTCCGGGTTCGGCAGGAGCGCCTCGTCGAGCGCGGTCGGCCGAGGGGCCTGGGAGGGTTGCGAGGGCCGGGCGGCCTGGGGGGTCTGCGCGGCCTGGGGGGCCGGCGGGTCGGCGCGCTGAGAGGGTGAGCCGGGCTGAGGAGCGCCGAAGTCCAGCGTGTAGATCGCGCGCTCTCCGGGCGCGAGCGCGGCGCGGAAGACGAGGAGCGCGCTGCGAATCGAGCGGCCCCGGGGCCAGACCGCGAGCGGCCTCGCGCGGAGCGGGACCGCCGCGCCGCGCCCATCGCGCAGGCGGACGAGCCGCACGTCGCGCAGCGCGCCCGGCGCGAACGGCACGGCCACCGACACGACGACCTCCGGCAGCGGCGGCGCCTCCGGCGGGCGCTTCGCGGGCGCCGGCGCGCTTGAGGTGGCGTCGGCGACGAGCAGCAGCGGGACCGATCCCTCGGCCGGCGGCGCCGGGCGCCCAGCGGCGACGTGCGCCTCCAGGACGGCCCGCACGCGCGGCTCCACCCGGCGCGCGGCGGGCACCCGAGCGGGCGGCCGGCCGCAGCTCATCCAGAGGAGCGGCGCCGCGAGGAGCAGCGCCGCGATCGAGCGGCGGGCGCCGGGCCTCGTCTTCATGGGCCGCAACTCCATGCAGCGTATGATGCCCGGCGCCCCCACGCGTCGCGGCAGCGGCAATGCATCAAGGCTCTTGAGCCATGTAGATCCGGACACCTCGGCCGGCTTCAGCCGGGACCGCGACTTTCAGTCGCAAACCGAAGCGACCGGCTTGAGCCGGCGGAGAGCGGAGCTATCTCGCTCCTCTCGGACCAGCTTTGCCTGAACGCACGGTTCTCCTTTTACCGAATTCGCTATTTCCTCGGCGCCCGGCGCTGGGCTGGTTCGCCCCAACAGGTCACGGGAAGACGGGAAGACAAGAAGATCATCGGCATCTTCTTCCCACCTTCGCGCCTTTCCAAATTCCTGTTCAGACTGGCCATCTGCCGGCGCCCGGACAGCATTTGCGTTCTCGACAAACGCCCACGCGCGATGCTATCAGCATTGTCGAGCCAGTGCGACTCGGCAAACAGAGCAGCCATGGTCATGAACAAGGCAAGCGGGCAGGACCATCATCTCCTGTTCAACCTGATACCGCACTTGGTGTGGATCGGGCGGCCGGATGGCTCCATAGAGCACTGTAATGACAACTGGGTGGAGTACACCGGCGTGGATCCGGCCAAGGGCCCAGGCCGCGGGTGGTGCGAGGCGATTTCGCCGCGCGATGCGCACCGCACGCGCGCCGCGTGGCACCACGCTCTGACCACCGGCGATCTCTTCGAAGCGGTCTGCCGCCTGCGCCGCGGCTGCGACAGCTCGAACCGCTGGTTCCTCACCCGCGCCCGGGCGCTTCGCGACGCCGAAGGCCGGGTGGTCCGCTGGATCGGGACATGCACCGATATCCATGACCAGAAGCTCATCGAGAAGGCCCTTCGCGCGAGCGAGGAGCATCTTACCGTGGCTCTGACGGCCGCGGACATGGGCACCTGGCGCGTGGAGGTCGCCACCGACATCGAGCACCGAGGCGCCAACCTGAACCGCATCCTCGGCCTTCGTGCGGTACCGTCCACCCAGGCTCGGCACGATTTCCTGGCCCGGGTACACCCCGATGACCGCGAGCGCCTGGTCCGAGCCGTGGGGCAGACGCTGGTCGGGGCCGTGTTCGACATGGAGCTCCGCTTCGTCCGGGCCGATGGCGCGAGCCGCTGGGGGCGCTACCGCGGCAAGGTGCTCGCCGACGAGACCAGCAAAGGCCCGCTCATGACCGGCGTCTTGGTCGATATCACCGACCTCAAGCTCGCCGAGGAGCGGGCGCACGACGAGAGCCGTATCAACGAGACTCTCTACCGGCTGGGTGCCTCGTTCGCCCGGGAGCTCGACGAACCCAAGCTGGCCCAGCTCATCGTCGATGAGGCCACGGCCGTCGTCGATGCCACGTGTGGCGCCTTCTTCGTCGTGGACGATGAAGCTCTCCACCGCTTCCGCTCCCATACGTTCTCGGGAGCGGAGCCGAACGCCTTGGCCAGCCTTCCCGCGCAGCAGATCACACAGCTCCTTGCCCATATGCTCCATGGCTCCGGCGTGAGCCGTTGTGACGACACGCGTGAGGATCAGCGATATGGCGCCCTGGGCCCCGAGCACGCGGGCCATCCCTCCGTGGTCAGCTTTCTGATCGTATCCATCACCAACCGTTCCGGAGATGTCATCGGCATCCTGCTGTTCGGGCATTCTGAGCCCGCGCGCTTCACAGCCCGGCATGAGCGCATCGTGAGAGGCATCGCCACGCAGTCCTCGGTCGCCCTGGAGAACGCCCGCCTCTACCGCGCGGTGGTCGCGCGCGAGACCGAGCTCGCCGCCGCCTACGCGATAGCCAAGGCCGCGGATCGCCGCAAGGACGAGTTCTTGGCCATGCTCGGCCACGAGCTGCGCAACCCGCTCGCCCCCATCGCCACCGCCGTGGAGCTCATGAGGCTCAAGGGCGTCGTCGACCTGAACAAGGAGCGGGAGGTCATCGAGCGCCAGGTCAAGCACCTCTCGCGCCTGGTCGACGATCTCCTCGACATCTCGCGTCTCGTCCGTGGCAAGATCGAGATCGCCAGTGAGCTGCTCGAGCTCGGCACGGTGGTGACCAAGGCCATCGAGATGACTAGCTCGCTATTGGAGAAGCGGGCGCAGAGGCTCGCCGTGGACGTGCCCGGGCAAGGCCTGCTCGTGCAAGGCGATCCGGTGCGCCTGGTCCAGGTGTTCCAAAACCTGCTCACCAACGCAGCCAAGTACACGCCGCCGCATGGTCAACTCACGCTGCACGGCTATCGCGAAGGCAACGAGATCGTCGTGCGTATGATCGATAACGGCATGGGCATGTCACAGGCCATACTCGGCTCGGTGTTCGAGCCCTTCGTGCAGGGCGACCGCGCTCTCGATCGCTCCGAGGGCGGGCTGGGCATCGGCCTGTCTCTGGTGCGACGCCTGGTGGGGCTTCATGGCGGTACGGTCCTCGCTTCGAGCGCGGGCCAGGGAAAGGGCAGCGAGTTCGTGGTCCGGTTACCCATGGCCGAGGCCGACAGCGCCGATGGGCAGGTCCGTCCGGCTTTCGCGACGAAGGCCGCTGCCGTGCCCGCGGCCGCGCCGCGGCGCGTGCTCATCGTGGACGATAACGCCGACGCGGCCGCGACGCTGGGTGGTCTCCTGCGACACCTCGGCCACCACGTCGTTGTTGCACACAATGGCCCCGATGCGCTCGCGCTGCTGAACAGCGCTCAGCCCGATACGGCGCTCCTCGATATAGGATTGCCGGTCATGAACGGCTACGATCTCGCCAGGCGGATGCGCGAGCGCATCACAGCCGACGAGCTCCTGATCGTGGCCATCTCCGGCTATGGCCAGGAGCACGACCGGGAGCGCAGCCTGGCAGCGGGGTTCGATGATCATCTGGTGAAGCCCGTAGAAACGAACCGATTGCTCGCCGTCTTCGAGCTGGGGCGTGCCCGCGGACGCGACCGAGCGAGGTCGAGCGAAATAGGCTGAAGACATCCGCTGCACCCGTCTGGAGTGCGAGTCGTCCGTCCACAACCGCAAACAGCCATGCACGGACAAGCACGAGAGGCGAAATGCGCCAGCGACCCGCTAGATGAGAGCCAGATGAGCTCCGCGGTAGGGTCGGTCATCGGGTGCTACGAGATCATCCGCCCGCTGGGCCGAGGGGGGATGGGCGAGGTGCTCCTCGCCCGGGACACACGTCTCGGTCGCCTCGTGGCCATCAAACTGCTCACCTGCCCCAGCGAGCAGCGCTTCCTCTCGGAGGCGCGCGTGACGGCCCAGTTCAGCCACGAGAACATCGTCACCATCTACGAGATCGGCCAGCACAATGGCTATCCGTACATGGTGCTCGAATATCTCAAGGGCATGACGCTGCGCCAGTGGGTCGATGAACGCGCCGAGCGCTCCCGGGACGCAGGAGCCGGGCCGTCGGGCACCGACGCCCCCGGACTGCCACCAGGCCGGGCCGCCGAGCTGATGATCCCGGTGGTGCGGGCCATGGTGAGCGCGCACGCGCTGGGGATAGTCCATCGCGATCTCAAGCCCTCGAACATCATGCTGACCGACACCGGCCTCATCAAGGTGCTCGACTTCGGTATCGCCACGCTCCTGGACTTCCCCGAGGCGGGCCGTGAGCCCAGGGACACGCTCGTGGAGCTCGAAGCCTCGCAGACGCAGAGCACCTCCAACCGCCGCGTCGGCAGCATGCCCTATATGTCGCCCGAGCAGTGGAACGCGGGCAGCGTGGATCATCGCGCCGATATCTGGGCCGTGGGCCTCATCCTGGCCGAGCTGGTGCTGGGCCACCATCTGCTGGCGCCGCTGTTCGTGGATAGCCTGCGCGCGGTCGGTGACCTGGATATCGCGATGCCCAGCATGCTCGAGATGCGCCCGGAGCTCGGCAAGCTGAGCTCGATCATCGATCGATGCCTGCTCAAGTGTAAAGAAGACCGGATCGGCACGGCCCGCGAGCTCCTCGAGGAGCTGGAATCGCTCGCCATCGGCCGTCGCCGCGCCCCCGTGCAGGCCGAGGAGCAAGCTCCCCCCTACCTGGGGCTTTCGGCGTTTCAAGAGAGCGACGCGACGCGCTTCTTCGGCCGCGCCCGGGTGCTCGGCCAGGCGGTGACGCGCCTTCGCGAGCAGCCGCTGCTGGTCGTCGTGGGGCCCTCGGGCGCGGGCAAATCCTCGTTCGTGCGCGCCGGGCTCATCCCCGCGCTCAAGCAGACCGGGGATGCCTGGATGGCGTTGATTCTCCGGCCCGGGACCCACCCGCTGACCACGGTGGCCGAGCTCTTGCTGGCCCATGGGTGGCAGACCTCGACGGAGAGCGCCGACCCTCGGCTCGCGCAGAGAGCGGAGAGCAGCGACCGCGCCGAGCTTCTGGCGCGTCTGCGCGCCGCGCCCGGGCTCCTTGGCGCGCAGCTCCGCGCGCGCGCCCGCCGCAAGCGCGCGCGCATCCTGCTCTTCATCGACCAGGGCGAGGAGCTCTACACCCTGGCTGCGGCCGACGAGCGCGGGGCGTTCCTCGCCAGCCTGGCCGGTGTGGCCGACGACATGGCCTCGCCCCTTCGGGTGGTGATCGCGCTCCGCTCGGACTTCCTGGACCGGATGACCGAGGCCCACGCGGCCATGGCCGAGTTTGGCCGCGGGCTCATGCTGCTGCCGCCCATGGACCGCGAGGGCCTGCGTGAGGCGCTGATGCGGCCGCTGGGCGCCTTGGAGTATCGCTTCGAGTCTCCCGGTCTGGTCGAGGACATGCTCGATACGCTGGAGCACACCGCGGGTGCGCTGCCGCTCTTGCAGTTCACGTCGGCCCGGCTCTGGGAGCGCCGGGATCGCGCGCGGCACCTGCTCACCGACGTGAGCTATCGGCAGATGGGCGGCGTGGCGGGCGCCCTGGCCAGTCATGCCGATACGGTGCTGGGCGCGATGTCACCGAGTGAGCGCAAGCTGGTGCGGACGGTGCTGCTGCGCCTGGTGACCCCGGAGCGCACCCGCGCGCTGGCCAGCGTCGGCGAGCTGCGCGAGCTCGGCGCGGGCCCGGCAGACACGAGCGCGGACATCGATCGCGTGCTGGGGCGCCTCATCGAGGCGCGGCTGCTCACGGCCGAGTCGAGCGGCGAGATCGATGCGACGGTGGAGCTGGTGCACGAGTCGCTCATCACCAGCTGGCCCACGCTGGCGCAGTGGCTGACGGACCACCAGGACGATGCGGCGTTCCTCGCGCGGCTGCGCCACGCAGCCAAGGAGTGGGAGGCCAACGGCCGCGCGGAGGGGCTGCTCTGGCGCGGGCAGACGGCCGACGAGGCCAGGCGGTGGCAGGCGAGGTACAGC
This sequence comes from Sorangium sp. So ce1014, assembly GCF_051521505.1. Lineage (NCBI taxonomy): Bacteria > Pseudomonadati > Myxococcota > Polyangiales > Polyangiaceae > Sorangium > Sorangium sp. So ce1014. The sequence continues at coordinate 2,592,880 of NZ_CP150356.1, read as the reverse complement.
GGTGGGTTTTCGCCGGCCGAGCAACGCTATCTCCAGGCCGTGCTCGGCCTGGCCGAGCGCTCGCGGCAGCAGCGGCGCCGGATCGTGGCCGGCAGTATGGGGCTCCTCGTGCTTGTCGCCGCGAGCATGTCGTATCTGGCATGGCAGATGCGAGTCGAGGCCACCCGGGCGCAGATGGAGGCCGTCCTGGCGCGCGACATGACCCGGCTGGCCGCGGCGCGCGCGAATCAGGACGACCCGACCACCGCGGTGGCCTTGTTGCGCGAGATCGAGAGCCCTGACCCGCCGCGAGGGTGGTCCGAGCTGGCCAAGCATGTCCTCGATGCCGGAGTCGCCCCCACCGTGCTGCTCGGCCACTCCGATGCCGTATTGCAAGTGGCGTGGAGCCCGGAGGGCACGCGCATCGCCTCGGCCTCATGGGACAACACCGTGCGGGTGTGGAACGCCGATGGCTCGGGTGAGCCCCTCGTCCTCCGGGGCCACACCGACGGGGTCGATTCGGTGGCGTGGAGCCCGGACGGCACCCGCATCGTCTCGAGCTCCCACGACAAGACCGTGCGGGTGTGGAACGCTGACGGATCCGGTGCTCCGCGCGTCCTCCGAGGCCACACCGACCAGGTCTGGGCGGTGGCGTGCAGCCCCGATGGCACGCGTATCGTCTCGGGGTCCACGGATGGGACCGTGCGGGTGTGGAACGCGGATGGCTCCGGCGTACCTCTCGTCTTGCCGGGCCATTCCGCCTTGGTCGCTTCCGTGGCGTGGAGCCCGGACGGCACGCGCATCGTCTCGGGCTCGTGGGACAAGATCGTGCGGGTGTGGAACGCCGATGGCTCCGGTCCTCCGCTCCTCCTCCAGGGCCATACCGCCAACGTCTACTCGGTGGCGTGGAGCCCGGACAGCACCCGCATCGTCTCGGGCTCGTACGACAAGACCATGCGGGTGTGGAACGCGGATGGCTCCGGCGCCCCCCAGGTCTTGACGGGCCACTCCGACTGGGTCACGTCGGCGAAGTTCAGCCCCGACGGCACCCGCATCGTCTCGAGCTCGTGGGACCACACCCTGCGGGTGTGGAATGCCGACGGCTCCGGGTCTCCGTTCGTCCTCCGGGGTCACGCCGGCGCGGTCTGGTCGGTGGCGTGGAGCCCCGATGGCACGCGCATCGCCTCGAGCTCATATGACGGCACCGCGCGGGTTTGGAATGCCGATCGCCACAGCGCCCCCCTCGTCATGTCAGGCCACTCCGATAACCCCTGGACGGTGGAATGGAGCCCCGATGGCACCCGCGTCGTCTCGGCCTCTTACGACAAGACAGTACGGGTATGGAGCGCTGACGGCTCCGGCCCTCCCCTTGTCCTCCGCGGCCACTCCGACTGCATCCGGTCGGCGGCGTGGAGCCCCGACAGCACCCGCATCGCCTCGGGCGCGCAGGACAAGACCGTGCGGGTTTGGAATGCCGACGGCTCGGGTAAGCCCCTCGTCCTCGAGGGCCACTCCAGGTGGGTCCAAGGGGTGGCGTGGAGCCCGGACGGCGCCCGCATCGCGTCGGTCGCGAAGGACAGGACCGTACGGGTATGGAATCTGGGTGGCTCCGGGGAGGGGTCGGGTGCGCCCCTCCTACTCCAAGGGTACTCCGAACTCGTCAATAGGCCCCCTGGTGACGATTCGAGCCCGCCCCAAGTCAATTCGGTGGCGTGGAGCCCGGACGGCACCCGCATCGCCTACCCCTCCTGGGAGAACACCGCGTGGGTGCGGAGTGCCGACGGCTCGGGTGCGCCCCTCGTCCTCCAGGGCCACTCCGACCACGTATTGTGGGTGGCGTGGAGCCCGGACGGCACCCGCATCGCCTCGGCCTCGAACGACAAGACCGTGCGGGTGTGGAACGCTGACGGCTCCGGTGCTCCGCTCGTCCTCCGGGGTCACTCCGACCAGGTCCTGGGGGTGGCGTGGAGCCCGGACGGCGCCCGCATTGCCTCTAGCTCGCACGACGGGACGGTACGGATATGGAACGCCGATGGCTCGGGTGAGCCCGTCGTCCTCCAGGGCCTCGCCGGCGCGGTTTGGTCGGTGTCGTGGAGCCCGGACGGCACCCGCATCGCTTCCAGCCATGGCGATAAGAGCGTGCGCGTATGGCGCGATCTCCGACCCGTCAAACGGTATGATCCGAGGCTGTGGACCGCGACCACTTACTGCCTGCCAATTGCCGAGCGGCAGCGCTTCCTGGGGACGAGCGAGCAGGTCAGCCAAGAGGAGCATGCCCGGTGCGTGCGACGGGTAAAGCAAGCGTCCGCTTCCTCATCATGAGGCCTCCACGGTGCTGCCCTCTGCCCGATCGCGTCCCTGCGCCGCGGTAGCCTCCGCTCCAGCGCTGCCCTTCTCCGCTTCAGCGCTGCCCTTCTCCGCTCCAGCGCTGCCCTTCTCCGCTTCCGCGCTGCCCTTCTCCGCTTCCGCGCTGCCCTTCTCCGCTTCCGCGCTGCCCTTCTCCGCTTCCGCGCTGCCCTTCTCCGCTTCCGCGCTGCCCTTCTCCGCTTCCGCGCTGCCCTTCTCCGCTTCCGCGCTGCCCTTCTCCGCTTCCGCGCTGCCCCAGGCGCCACAGACCCCCGGTGCCCCCCCGGCTTGGAGCCCCGATCGCCTCGAACCCCGGGGGTCCTCGACCGCCATCGTGATAAGCGTCGCCGCACCATGCAGGCGCCCGACACCGACCCCCCCGCGCCCCCGGCTCCGCCCCAGGATGGCGCCCCCCCGGCCCCCCCGACCGCGGAAGCCCCCGCGCGCCCCGGCCGCGGCGCCGCCGCCTCCCCGCCCCCGCCGCCCCGCCGCTGGGCCGTCGGGCTGCTCAGCGCCCTCCACGCCCCCGTCTTCGCCTGGGCCGCGCTCTCCCTCCCCTTCCGCCCGTGGACGCTCTTCGCCGTGGCCACCGCCGCGCTCGCCCTGCTCCACGCCGCGACCGCCGCGCTCTCGCTCCTCCCCCACCCCCTCGCGCCGCGCGCCTTCCGCGCGACATCCTTCGTCTCGCTCGGCTACCTCGCCTTCCTGAGCTTCGGGCTCCTCTCCTCCGCCGTCTACGTCGCCTCGCTCAACCGCGGCCTCGGCACCGGCATCGCCGCGGCGCTGCTCGCGGTCTGGGCGGTCGTCGCGCTCCTCACGCTGCCGTTCGCCTGCTGGGGTGTCGCCTCGACCGGCGGCCTCCGCCTGCTCCGCCCGAACCGCCGGCCCTCGCCCGCGCTCGCCGCGCTCGCCGCGCTGGCGCTCCTGGCCGCCCTCTCGCTGCTCTTCCGTCACCGCGTCGCCAAGGCCGACGTCCTGCCCGTGCCCGGCGGCGCCCCGTCGCGCACGGGGGCGGCGCTGCGCGAGGCGCTCTCGTCCTTCGACGCGCTCCCCGCCCCGCCGGCCAAGGCGCCGTCGCTCATGACCACGGCGCCGGCCGCGTGCGCCGCGCCCCCGGAGCCCGGCCGCCCCACCCTCGTCGTCACCCACCTCGCCCGCGCGAAGGACCCCGAGCGCGCCGCCGCCGCCACCCGCTGCCTCCAGCCCGCGCCCGGCGAGGACCCTGCGGCGGCGCTGCGCGGCGCGCTCGCCGAGGCGCTGCGCGGCCCCCTCAAGATCGACGTCGTCTCGGCCGTGCAGCCGCTCGACTCCCCCGGCCCGGGCCTCGCGGGGCTGTCGCTGCGCCCCGGGCTCGACGGCGTCTGCCTCGCGGAGCGGTGCCTCCTGCCGTGGCAGCTCATCGCGCTCGACGCCTTCAACACGAACGCGCCGCTCGCCGGCGTCCCCGACTTCCGCTTCGGCGTGGACCTCGCGGTCCTGCGCCGCGCCCTCGGCGAGCCCGAGCCGCCCGGCGGCCACGGCCCCGCCGGCCCCGACGACGCCGCGCTGAGGAGCGGCCTCGCGCGGATCGAGACGCTCAGCTACGCGGTCGACGCCGCGGGCGAGCTCCACCTCCTGTCCCGGATCGGCGAGCCGTCGGTGCCGCTCACCGAGGCGACCGCCCAGCGGGCGGCGGCCGCGGCCCAGCGCTACATCCTCGGCGCGCAGCGGAAGGACGGCATGTTCCGCTACATCGTCGACCCGTTCACCGGGCGCGCCTCGTTCGACGGGTTCTCGATCGCGCGGCAGGCCGGCACCACGCTCGCCCTGTGCGAGCTCGGGAGCGGCGAGGGCGGCGCGCCGGCGCCGCCGGCGCTCGGCAAGGCGGTGCAGCGCTCGCTCCGGCTGCTCGCGAAGCTGGAGCGCAAGGCCGGCGAGGGCGGCGCCGTCGGCGCGCTCTTCTACCCCCCGGACAGCCCCGGGAACGTCGCGAACCTCAACCCCACGGCGCTGAGCCTTGTCGCGTTCCTCTCGTGCCGCGACGTCGTCAGCGAATCGCGCGACGCGCACGACGCGCTCATCGGGCGGCTCGCCCGCATGGTGCTCGCGACGCAGCGGGACGACGGCGGCTTCGCGCCGCAGCTCGACCTCGCGCGCGTCGCGCCGATCCTCGGCCCGACGCAGCTCTACGAGGGCGGCCAGGCGGTGCTCGCGCTCACGCTGCTCGAGGCGCTCGCCGCCCGCGAGCCGAGGCCCGAGCTCCCGCCCCCCGCCGCGGTGCGCGCCGCCGTCGACCGGGCCATGGACCACTACGCGAACCGCTACTGGGACCATTTCGCGAATGATTTCGTGTACATGGAAGAGAACTGGCACTGCCTCGCGGCGCGCGCGGCGCTCGGCCACCACCGCCGGGACGACTACGAGCGGTTCTGCCTCGACTACGTGGCGTTCAAGTCGCGGCTCGTGCTCGACGAGGACAGCGAGGTGGCGCCCGATCTCGTGGGCGGATACGGGTTTGGCAACGTGCTGCCGCCGCACAACACGTCGACGGCGGGTTTCGGCGAGGCGCTGGCCGCGGCGATGGCGGTGAAGGAGGGGCGCGGCGAGGATCTCGCGCCGGACCGGGCGCTGATGCAGCGGGTGCTCGGCTTCCTCGTGCGGCAGCAGTGGTCGCCGGCGACCTGCTTCGCCTGCAGCCGCGACGTGATCATCGAGGGCGGCTTCAGCGAGAGCATGGCGTCCCCCCGGATCCGCATCGATTACGTGCAGCACGCCTGGGCCGCGCTCGGCCACGGGGGCAGGATGCTGGGGCTCGTGCCCGGGCGGAGCGCGCCGGCGGCGGGTCCGCTGTGAGCGCGGGCGGAGGCGGAGAGACGGCCGGGAACGCGGCCGCGGGCGGCGGGGCGGCGGCGAGCGCGGCCGCGGGCGGGGCGGCGGCGAGCGCGGCCGCGGGCGGGGCGGCGGCGAGCGCGGCCGCGGCCGCCGGAGCGCCCCTGGGCGAGGGCGCTCGATGGGGCGAGCGCAAGGTCTACGCGTACGGCGTGACCGCGGGGCTCGTGCTCCTCATGCTCGCCCCGCTGTTCCGCCGCCCTCCCGCCGACAGCTTCCCGCTGTCGACCTACCCGATGTTCTCGTGGGGTCGCCACGACGCGCGCACCGCGGTGGAGCGCGCCATCGGCGTGGACTCCCGGGGCGAGCGGCGGCCGATCCCGCCGCGCCTCGTGGGCAGCGAGGAGGTGCTGCAGGCCAAGGCCACGCTGGCGCAGAGCATCCGCCAGGGCGCCCGCGCGGCGCGCGCGCTCTGCCGCGGCATCGCGGCGCGCGTCGCCGAGCAGGACCGCTACGCGGACGTCGTCAAGATCGAGATCCGGACCGACACCTTCGACGCCGTGGCGTTCTTTGACGGGCAGGAGGCACCGGTCGACTCGAAGCTCCACGCGACCTGCAAGGTGGGCGCGCGATGATGAGGCGGCTCCTCGACCGATTCGACCGCGCCTTCTTCGCCGAGGCGCCCGCCGAGCGGCTCGCGATCTTGCGGCTCCTCGTCGGCGGCTTCGCCCTCGTGTACCTCTGCGTCCGCGCGGTGCACCTCCAGCGGGTGGGCCACCTGCCTCCGGGGAGCTTCAGGCCGATCGGCGTCGTCTCGGTGCTGTCCACGCCGCTCCCTCTCTGGGCGGTGCGCGCCTTGATCGGCGGGGCGATCGCGGCCGGGGCGGCCTTCGTGGCCGGCTACCGGTTCCGCGTCACGGGGCCGCTCTTCAGCGCGCTGCTGCTCTGGGTGCTGACCTACAGGAACTCCTGGGGCATGGTGTTCCACACCGAGAACCTCCTCGTGCTCCACGTCATCGCGCTGAGCCTCGCCGCGGCGGCCGACGCGCTCTCGCTCGACGCGCGGGCCGCGCGCCGCGCGGGCGTCGCCCCGCCGGAGCCGGACGGCCGCTACGGCTGGCCGATCCGGCTGTTCTGCGCGATCACGGTGACTTCGTATTTCATCGCGGGGGTCACCAAGCTCCGGAACAGCGGGCTCGACTGGGCGCTGAGCGACATCCTCCGCAACTACGTCGCTTACGACAACGTGCGGAAGATCGCGCTCGGCGACACCCATTCTCCGCTCGGCGGCGCGCTTGTCCGCTACCGGTTCCTGTTCCCGCCGCTCGCGCTCTGCAGCCTGGCCATGGAGCTCGGCGCGCCGCTCGCGCTGTTCAGCCGGCGCATCGCCGTCGTCTTCTGCGGCGCCGCCTGGCTCTTCCACCTCGGCGTGCTGCTGACGATGGCGATCCTGTTCCCCTACCCGCTGCTCGGCATCGCGTTCGCGGGGTTCTTCGAGCTGGAGAAGATGCGCGATCTGAGGCGCCCGCGCCGCGCGGGGCCTGCGTCGAGGACGGGAGGTCGCGAGAGGCTCTCGCAGGCGCGAGAGCCCCTCTGAGACGTCGCGTTCGTCCGGCCAGGCTCAGTCGCCGAGGGCCTCGATCCTCTCCTCACCGTAGCGCTTCCCGAGCGTGCGCTGGCCCGCAAGATCGAAGTGGCACACTCCCGATGGCCCCTCTGAGCCATCGGCGGCCGCTGCATGCAGCGACATCGGCGCTGGCGCCCCTCGCGCCGCTACGCTTCTTCGGCGGGCGCGTCGTCGAACGGCTCGCACACGACATAGATCTTCTTCCCGCTCGGATGGATCGCGAGCGTCGTGTAGCGCTCGCACGCGACGCACTCCCGCACGTCCGTCGCCTTCCCTCGACGCGGACAGCTCACCTGCCGTGGCTCCGCGCCGCCACCTTCGATCTCGAGCCACGCCAGCTTCTCCGGTGCATCCAGACGACAGTTCATCACGCCCTCCTCCCGCGGCCATCGGCCGATGAAGGGTCTTTTGCAATCACCGAGCCGCGCGAGGGTGCACCGCGACACGGGCGAGGCGAGCCGTCCGGGCCAACTCCCGGTCGCATTGTCTGCCGAGGATCCCGCGTCCCTCCGGCCCCCTCTTCCGACCTGCCGGTGCGCATCCGGCGGGCCGAGCGGCGGGTCGACCTGCCGTGACGCACGCCCTGCGCGGGAGGGCGCACGGCGTGCACCCGCGAGGAGCGCCATCTGCCGCGCACTCTGGGCCTTCACGCCGGCGAGCCGGATGGCGCACCGTTTGCTGTGATGTGCACTGCGGCTCTTCGGAGGGGAACACCATGGCAGACTGGCTCGTCGTGCTGCTGGCGACTGCCGGCGGCGTTGGATCGCTGGTCGTCTGTACGAGACGCCTGCTCGCCCGGCGGCACTACCGCGCCTCGGAGGTCACCCTGGTGTGCCCACGGACCGGTACCCCGGCGCGGTGCCGGCTGGTCGCCGACGGGCGCTCGGGGGAGCTCGTCGAGATCAGGCGGTGCTCGCTGGCCCCGGGCGGGGTGCCCACGTGCGAGCAGGACTGCGTGAAGCTCCTGAACCTCGGCATCCGGCTCGCGCCCGTCGATCCAGCACGCCGCGGCGAGCACGCCGGCGCTCGCGACGCCGGCGCCGGCGTGCCGCCCGGCCCTGACGCGCCCTGACGCACCCTCCCGCGCCCTGACGCGCCCTGACGCGCAAGGCATGCGCCGCCGCGCAATTCCCGCAGCGCGCAGCGCGCCGCGCGGCCGTCGCCGCCGGGGACCCACCATGGAACATGGCGTGCTCTCGACCCGGGATCATGGCTTCCCAGACCCAGACGATCTCGACACGCTCCTCTGGCAATCTGCCGATCGCGCTTCTCCTCGTGGGGAGCGGCGGCCTCTTGTGGATCCGCGCCGCGCTGCGCGACTCGGACGCGCTGGTGCTGCTCCCCGGCGCCGAAGGCTGCCTGACCGCCGGGATCGTCGGCGTGCTGCTCGCGCTGCTGCACGGCATCCCCTACCGGACAGCGCTCCTGTCGATCGCGGCCCCGCTCGTCCTCGTGCAGGTCCTCGCCAGCGAGCTCGCGGGGTCGTCTTTCCTCCCCGTGGTCGGGATCGAGCTCACCGCACTGGGCCTCTTCGGCCTGCCGCTCTCCCGACTGCCGCGCCGCCGCCCTGCCGCGGCCCGTCCCGTCTGCTCGCTGCGCGAGGCGCCCCCGTCGCCCTCGTGAGCCAGCCCCGACATCGGAGGACGCGCGGCGCCTCGCCGGCGTCCGCGCGGCGAACGAGGGCCCCGCCTGGGCGGGCAGGGCCCTCGCGGCCGCGGCGGATCAGAACTCGAACTTGTCGAACGAGTTCAGGTCCTTGCACGCGTCGACGAGGCGCGCGGCCACGCCCTTCTCGCCGAGGTGCAGCCAGCCGCGCGGGTCGATGTACTTCTTGTTGGGCTTGTCCTCGCCCTCGGGGTTGCCGAGCTGCGACTTCAGGTAGGCGCCCTTGTCGTCCATGAACTTCTTGATGGGCTGCGTGAAGGCCCACTGCGTGTCCGTGTCGATGTTCATCTTGATGACGCCGTAGGACACCGCCTCGCGGATCTCCTCGCGCGACGAGCCGGAGCCGCCGTGGAACACGAAGTCGACCGGCTTCGCGCCCGTCTTGCGCTCCTTCTGGATCGCGTCCTGGGAGTTCTTCAGGATGGGCGGCCGGAGCTGCACGTTGCCCGGCTTGTAGACGCCGTGCGTGTTGCCGAACGACGCGGCGACCGTGAAGTTGCCGATCGGCTTGAGCGCGTCGTAGGCCGCGAGGACCTCGGCCGGCTGGGTGTACAGCTTGGAGTTGTCGATGCCGCTGTTGTCGACGCCGTCTTCCTCGCCGCCCGTGACGCCGAGCTCGATCTCGAGCGTCATCTTGAGGGCCGCCATCTGCCGCAGGTACTTCTGGCAGATCTCGAGGTTCTCATGGAGCGGCTCCTCGGACAGGTCGAGCATGTGCGACGAGAACAGGGGCTCTCCGTTCTTCTCGAAGAACTTCTTGCCGGCCTCGAGCAAGCCGTCGATCCACGGCAAGAGCTTCTTCGCGGCGTGGTCCGTGTGCAGGATGACCGGCACGCCGTAGGCCTCGGCCAGGTTCCGCACGTAGTGGGCGCCCGCGATCGCGCCCGCGACGGCGGCCTTCTCGCCCTTGTTGTCCAGGAACTTGCCGGCGAAGAAGTGGGCGCCGCCGTTCGAGAACTGGACGATGATGGGGCACTTGGCCTCTCGGGCCGCCTGGAGGGCGGCGACCGTGCTGTGCGAGCCGATCACGTTCACGGCCGGCAGCGCGCACTCCACGCTCTTCATGTACTCGAACAGTTCCTGAAGAGCGGAACCAGTGATCACGCCGGGCTTGAGCTTCAACTTGGACATGGCACCTTGAATCCTTGTTCCTTGCTCGGGTTGCGCTGAGCATGCACCGCGGCAACGGAAAGCGGAAGGGTGGATCGGATCCCCAGGGCGGGCGCGTCCGGGTACCATCGCCAAAGCTCCGGGAGCAAGCGGTTTCTCCGGTGCCGCAGCTGCAGACTTGAAGCATCGCGTCACCGCCGGTGACCGGCGCGGGACGAAGCGGCTCCGAAAACCTCCCTGAGATGTCAAGCGCAACCAGCACGCCTGGATGCCCCCCGCGCCACGATCGCAAAAAATCGTTCAGTTTCAATATGTTAGCGCTGACCCAGGGGTCGGCTCACGATTGACGCCGCCGGGGAGGTGGGCCATGGCGGACGCACGCCCTATGACCATCGAATGCGCGACGATCGCGAAAAGGATTCGCACTCGGGCCGCCTGGCTCGGCCTGGTTGCGTCGCTCGTCCCCGGGGTCGCCGGTTGTGGTGATGACGAGCACAGCCCATCCGGCGGCACCGGGGGCGGGCAGAGCGCCGGTGGCGGCGGTCTCGGCGGCGAGGGGGGTTCTGGCGGCGGCCTCGGCGGCAGCGGCGGTCTCGGCGGCGAGGGGGGTTTTGGCGGCGGCCTGGGGGGCAGCGGCGGTCTCGGAGGCAGCGGCGGTCTCGGCGAAGGCGGCCTGGGCGGCGGCGGTGGCGAGCCGGGCGCCGAGCATCGTGTCTCGTCTCCCGGCGGCGAGCTCGTCGTGACGTTCGATGTTCAGGGCGGAGTCCCCTCCTATTCGGTCGAGCGCGCAGGGAGGGCCATCCTCGCCGACTCCGCGCTCGGCCTCGGTCTCGGCGATCTCGGGTCGCTCGGCCGCAACGTGCGCGTCGCCGGCGCGGCTCGGCGGGCCGTGGATTCGACCTGGAACCCGGTGTGGGGCGCCGCCTCCGAGATCCGTGAGCATTACAACGAGCTCACGGTTCATCTGGAGTCGAGCGCTCCGGCGAGGCGCCTCGACATCGTCTTCCGCGTCTTCGACGACGGGCTGGGCCTCCGTTACGTCATCCCCGAGCAAGAAGGCCTCGGCGAGCTCGCCATCACCTCCGAGGACACCGAGTTTCGCTTCGCATCGGACGGCACCGCCTGGTGGACGCGCGCGGACTTCGAGGGCGACGAGTCGCTGTACAACCGCGGCGCGCTCAGCGCGGTCCAGAATGCCAATACGCCCATGACCGTCCGGCTCGCGGACGACCTCTACGTGGCCCTGCACGAGGCCGATCTCGACGATTACGCCGCCATGACCCTGGAGGCGCTGCCGGACGCGCCCCACGGCTTCCGGAGCGCGCTCGTGCCGGCGCAGCGCGGCCCGGAGAGCACCGCCGTCAAGGCGCGGATCACGCTGCCCTTCGAGACGCCGTGGCGCACCCTGACCGTCGGCACCGGCGCGGGGCGCCTCATGGAGTCGCACCTGATCCTCAACCTCAACGACCCGTGCGCCATCTGCGATGGCGACCTGTCCTGGCTGCGGCCGGGCAAGTACATGGGCGTCTGGTGGGAGATCCACAAGGGCCTGTCGACCTGGGAGCCGGGCGAGCACGTCGGCGCCACGACCGAGAACACGCAGCGCCTCATGGACTTCGCGGGCCAGCACGGCATCCCGTACGTCCTCGCCGAGGGCTGGAACCAGGGCTGGGACGGCGGCTGGACCGACATGGATTACACCGCGTCGAACGACCGCTTCGACCTCGAGGAGGTCGTCGCGTACGGGGCGGCGCGCGGGGTCGGCTTCGTCGCGCACATGGAGACCGGCGCCAACGTCGACGGCTTCGAGGACCAGCTGGACGAGGCGTTCGCGCTCTACGAGTCGCTCGGCATTCACGCCATCAAGACAGGATACGTCGGCGACATCCCGGGCCATCACCACTACAGCCAGCGCATGGTGAGCCATTACGCCGAGGTGGCGAGGCGGGCCGCGGACCACGGGATCATGGTCAACGCGCACGAGCCCATCAAGCCGACCGGGGAGGAGCGCACGTATCCCAACTTCATGAGCCGCGAGGGGGTGCGCGGCATGGAGTACGAGGCATGGAGCGACGGCAACCCCGCCTCGCACACGCTGACGATCCCCTTCACCCGCATGCTCGGGGGCCCGGTCGACTACAACCCCGGGATCTTCGAGATCCTGTGGGCGCCGGAGAAGATCCCCGAGAGCCCCTTCGCCGGGAACCCGCCCGCCCGGGTGCACACGACGCGCGCGCACCAGCTCGCCCTCTACGTCATCCTGCTCAGCGGGCTGCAGATGGTGACCGACATCCCCGAGCACTACGAGGGGCAGCCCGAGCTCGCCTTCATCGAGCAGGTCCCGGTGACCTGGGACGAGACCCGCGTGCTGAACGCCGCGATCGGCGAGCACACGACCGTCGCGCGCCGGAGCGGGGACGCCTGGTATCTCGGGAGCGGCACCGACAGCACCGCGCGCGCGCTCCGGATCCCGCTCGATTTCCTCGGCGAGGGGGCGTTCGTCGCCGAGACGTACACGGACGACGCCGAGGCCGACTACGACACGCGCCCGACCCTGGTCGCCCGGAGCCGGTTCCTTGTCACGCCCGCCGACACGCTTGTCGCGGCCATGGAGGCGGGCGGCGGCCAGGCGGTCCGCCTCCGCCCGGCGACCCCCGAGGACACGGCGAGCCTCGAGGTCTACCGGGAGCCGAGCTACGTGGTCGAGGACGTGGCGCTGCCGGCGGGGGTCGTCGAAGGCGACTTCGTCGCGGTGACCGCCGAGGTGACCAACCTGGGCAACCTCGTCGGCGGCGACACGGTCGCCCTCACCGTGGACGGCGCCCCGGTCGACGCGCGCTTCCTCCGGATCAACGCCGACGAGACGGCGACGGTCGCCTTCGAGATCCGGCTCTCCGCGCGCGGGACGGCCAGCGTGGCCGTGGGCGACGCCGCGCCCGTGACCGTGACGGTCATCCCGCGGGACGAGGCGCCCCCGCCGCCGGCCGACTTGCGCGTCACGGACACGAGCGCCGCGTCGATCGACCTGGCCTGGGCGTCGGTGCCGGGGGCGGTCGCGTACCGCATCTACCGGCACCTCCCCGGCGGGCTCTACGGCGGGACCCCGCACGCCGAGGTGGACGGCGCGCTCACGACGTTCGCGGACGCCGGGCTGACCGCCAACCAGACCTATTTCTACATCGTCCGCGCCGTCCACGCGGACGGCACCGAGTCGCCGGCGTCGAACGAGATCGCGCAGGCGGCGACGCCCCGGCGGGTGCCTGTCACGTTCCGCGTCTGGGCTCCGCCGGAGACGCCGTCCCTGGACGCGATCTACGTGCCCGGCAGCATCGACGCGCTCGGCCCGTGGGACCCGGGGCTCGTGCCGATGACGCGCGTGGGCGGCGGGATCTGGGAGACCACGGTCGCGATCCCCGAGGGGACCGAGCTCCAGTACAAGTATGCGCGCGGCGCCTGGGAGCGCGTGGAGTGGTGGGGGAGCATCACCGGGGTCAGGAACCGCGCCGTCGCGATCCCGCTCGGCGGCGGCGCCCGGACCGTCGACAACACCTCCACGGCGTGGGACGACGGCGCGGTCGCCGACATCGAGAAGGGGGTGCGCTTCTGGCGGGATCCGCTCGTGTCCGGCACGGCGCCCGCGGACGGCGCCGTGGTCACGGCGACGCCCGCGATCGAGGTCGGCTTCTCGCGCGACGTCGATCCGCAGGGCGCGAGCGGCTACGACGGCTCGGTGCAGGTGGCGCGCGACGGCGAGCCGGTCGCGGGCGCCGTGGCCGAGACCGCGCCGGGCCTCCTGATCTTCACGCCCGCAGCGCCGCTCGCGCCGGGCGCCTACGAGGTGGTGGTGGCCGACGTGAAGAGCGCCCTCGACCTGGACAGCGTGTCGATGCAGGCGCCGTACGTCTTCGGTTTCACGGTAGAATAACCATCTCACGGTAAGATTCCGCTCGCCGCGCCGCCCCTCCGGAGATCCGCATGCAGGCCCAACCCGCGTCGCCCGAAGAGCTCCTCGCCTCCCTCGCCGAGGCCGCACAGGAGCTGCTGTTCCCCAGCGAGTCCGATCACCCGCTGGAGCCGTTCCGATCGCGCGGGGACGCGTCGTCGCCGGACGCGCTGCTCGCGGCCGAGGGCCTCGCCGCGGAGACGCCGGTCGAGGTCACGACCGCGGGCGACTTCTTCGCGCCCGTGATCGAGCCGCCCGAGGACGCGGGCGAGGCGGCGCTGGCCGAGGCCGGGCGCTACCGGCGGCTCGCGGAGCTCCTGGAGCGCCACCTGACCGACCTTCGCGTCTACCGCGTGGGGCGCGTCGCGATCGACGTCTACGTCCTCGGCCGCCACCCGTCGGGCGCGTGGCTCGGGCTCAAGACGAAGGTCGTCGAGACGTGATCGACGGCGGGCGCGCCGCTCAGCGGCCGCCTGCGGGCCCGTCGTCGGTGCGCGCCTCGAGCGTGCGCTGCAGCGCCTCGGGGAGGGCGGTCAGCATGTCGTAGCCCGCGCGCCGCTCGATCTCGTCGACCGTCGTGCGGTACTGACCCCAGCCCTGCTCCAGGATCCCCGTCTCGTTTGGCATCACCGCCGCGATGACCCGCGTCGCCGGCCCGATGTCGTCCGGCCCCTGGCCCGGCTCGAGGACCACCGCGACCTTGAAGAACGCCTCCGGCACGGTGACGCCCTTGCCGAGGGTGGCCGCGCGCCCGCGCTCGTCGAAGAGGCCGCCGGCGATCACGAACAGCACGCGCCGCTCCTTCTGCGCGAGCTCCTGGCACGCCTCCTCGAGCCGGAGCCACGGACCGGCGTTGAGCTCGTGCCGCTGCGGCAGGATGTTCGTGAGGAGGAACGTCGCCTTGTTGTCGTCGGGGGTTCGCGTCCGCTCCTCGGAGCGGACCATGTGGCCGCGATCGAAGCCGGAGCCGGTGTAGTCGTCGTGCTGCACGCGGTACCACCCGTCCGGCAGCGCCGCGTCGGCGAGGAACTTGCCCCGGTGGCGGGGCGTGTCGCCGAACGAGGCGGCGTCGAGCCGCCAGCTGACCCAGTTCGCCACGTTCCTGGAGCGGTTGTACGAGAGGGCATACTGGGGCTTGATCATCAGGTGATCGTCGGCCGCCGGCGCCTCGGCCCGGGCGGCCCGCGCCCCCGTGCGGGCCGGCACGCCGAGCTCAAGATGGGCGCTCTGCGCCGGCGGCCGCGGCGAGGGCGCGCCCTTCGGCGGAGCGCCCTTCGGCGGCGAGGGGCCGGTGGATCGGCCCGGCGAGGGGGATGGCCTGGAGGAGGGGCGGTCCTGGCCGAAGTCCAGCCCGAGCCCCTCGAGCCCGCGCTCCAGGCCGCACTTGACCCCCGCCGCGCTGAGCCCGGCCACGACGAGCGCGACGAGCGCGCGCGAACCCCAGGACTTTCGTTGTCGCCTCTTCGAGCCCACGTGAGCGCTTCCGGCTATCTACGGTAGCAATGGCACCAGCGTCCAGCTCGATGCGCGGCCGGTGCCGGGCGATCGCGGCGTCCGCGGCGGCCGGCGCGCTCCTCGCCCTGGCCGACGGCGACGCCAGGGCGGAGCCCGCTCAGCGGCAAGCCCCCGCGGCGGCGGCGCAGGCCCCCGCCGCGGGGGCGCAGGCCGCTCAGGTCACGATGCCATCGCCCATCGGCCCCACCGACCCGCCCTACCCGCCCGGCGGCGCCGGCGAGGCGACCGTGGTGCTCCGCCTCACGGTGCACGCCGACGGGACGGTGGGCGCGGTCGAGGTGGAGGGCGAGGAGCCCTTCGCGAGCGCAGCGGCGCGCGCGGCGGCGTCGTGGCGGTTCGAGCCCGCCCGCCGCGACGGGCGGCCCATCGGCGCGCGCATCCTGTTCCGCGTGACGTTCCGCGACCCCCGCCACGCCGTGCCCGCCCCGCCCGCCGCGCCTCCGCCGGCGCCCGCCGGGCCTGCGCCGCCCCTGGAGAGCGCCGCGCCGGCGCCGCCCCTGCCGAAGCCCATCGACGTCGTGGTGGTGGGCGAGCGCGCGGCGCCGATGACGACCTCGATGACGCGCGAGGAGGTGCGCCAGATGCCCGGCGCGTTCGGCGACCCGTTCCGCGCGGTCGAGGCGATGCCCGGCGTGACGCCCATCGCCTCCGGCGTGCCGTACTTCTTCGTGCGCGGCGCGCCGCCGGGCAACGTCGGCTACTTCGTCGACGGCGTGCGCGTCCCGCTGCTCTACCACGTGGCGCTCGGCCCCAGCGTGATCCACCCGGCGCTCGTCGAGCGGGTCGATCTCTACCCGGGCGGCTTCCCGGCGCGCTTCGGGCGCTACACCGGCGGCGTCATCGCCGGCGAGACGAGGGAGCCGTCGCGCCTGTTCCACGGCGAGGCCAACGTCCGGCTGTTCGACGCGGGCGCCATGGTGGAGGCGCCCTGGGCTGACGGCCGCGGCACCGCGCTCGTCGGCGGCCGCTACGCGTACCCGGGCGCGCTCCTCTCGCTCTTCTCGCCCGGCGTGGAGCTCGGGTACTGGGACTACCAGGCGCGCGCCACCTACGATTTCTCGCCGTACGACAGGGTCGGGCTCTTCGCCTTCGGGTCGCACGACTACCTCGCCCAGATCGAGGACGACGGGGAGACCGACGTGGTGCTCGCCGGCGATTTCCACCGGCTCGACCTGCGCTACGACAGGTTCTTCGGCCGGGGCGGCCGCCTGCGGCACGCCGTCACGCTCGGGTATGAGCAGAGCTCGAACCAGGACGGGGAGCGGGCCGGGAGCACACGCCTCCTCGGCACGCGCGTGGAGCTGTCGGCGCCCGTCTCGGAGCAGCTGACCGTGCGCGCCGGCGCCGACGGGCAGCTGGAGCGGTTCGACATCGACATCCGCGAGAACGACGGGGACTTCCCGAGCCGGAACGACCGGGCGCTCGCTCGCCTGTTCACGAGCCGGGAGGACCTCGCCGCCGGGCTCTGGGCCGACGTCGTCCTGCGCCCCGCGCCCGAGCTCGAGGTCGTGCCGGGCGTGCGCGGCGACTTCTTCTCGTCGGGCGGCGAGACCGCGTGGACGGTGGATCCGCGGCTCGCGACGCGGCTGCAGGCGACGCGCAACGTCGCCCTGCTGAGCGCCTTCGGCGTGACCCACCAGCCGCCGAGCTTCCTCGGCGCCGTGCCCGGCCTCCAGATCGGCGGCCTGCGCGGCGGCGTGCAGACAGGGCTGCTCGCGAGCGCCGGCGTCGAGCTCCGGCTCCCCGAGGGGATCAAGGCGACGATCTCCGCGTTCCGGAGCGGGTTCTTCGACCTCAGCGACGCGCTCGGCAACCGGCTGCCCGGCACCGACATCGGCCTCGCGCAGCGGGCGGAGCTGCGCGGCACCGGCAGCACCCATGGGCTGGAGATCCACGCGCATCGCAGCCTATCGAAGCGGGTCGGAGGGTTCGTGTCCTACACCCTCTCGCGCTCGGTGCGCCATGTCGGCCGCGAGACCTTCGACTCGGCCTTCGACCGCCGCCACGTGCTCAACGCCGCCGCCGCGGTCGACCTGGGCCGCGGCTGGAAGCTCGGCGGCAGGACGGTGTTCTACAGCGGCATTCCGATGACCCTCGATTACGACCTCTGGGGGAACGACGGCCTGAACGGGCAGCGACCCGATAACGACGACGAGGACCGCCCGGACACCGAGGAAGACCTCCGGCGTCGCGAGCAGCTGCGCGAGCAGATCGCCCGGTACGTACGAGGGCTGAGCCTGCCGGAGCGGCTTCCGGCGTTCTTCCGGCTGGACCTGCGGCTCGAGAAGCGGTGGGTGCTCAGGGAGGGACGGACCGTCTCGCTCACGGTCGAGGTGCTCAACGCGACGGCCGGCAAAGAGACGCTGCAATACGAGTGCTCGCTCCTGCGCGGCTGCGAGCCGGAGGAGCTCGGGCCCATCGTCATCCCGAGCCTCGGCGGCGAAGCGAGCTTCTGAGCGGCATTGACCTTGCCTCGGTGGAGGTGGAGGTGGAGGCGGCCGCGGCGGACGCGATGGACCCAGCGCGCGCGGCGCTCGCCGGGGGACCTGAGGAAGCGCCCGCGCCGTGGTCGAGGATCCGCGTCCTCGCCGGCTCTGGCGAGCTCATCCGCGGGCGACGAATGCAGCATGGCTGCGAAAATCTCATGCCGATGCATTGCCCCGGGACGGCGCGTAGACGGCGCCTCCTGGCCATGACGGACAGCGAGGATCCGTGAAGCATGGCAATAAAATTATTGCCAGCACAGCGATCGAAACGAGGACACTGGCTCCGGCATCTGCACGGAATCACGCCTCCGCGCCCTCCAGCGGCGCAAATCATTGCGGCATAACGCAACGATTCGCGCAGCGTCCACGCCGCACGACGGGATGCGCGGCTCACACGGCTCACACGGACAATGCACGGAGAACGCCACCAGGACCAAGAGCATTGATAAATACCGTTAAACGGCGGCACGGGCGGCGTTCGTGCGCTACCTTGGTTGTTCAGACGCTTTCTGGTCCAGTGTTTGCGAGCATTGCGAGGTGGTGCTGGAGCTGAGAGACCACGAGATATCGCACCGCGATAGACGTTGCCTCACCTCCAGTCACCTACCGCAACCATGAGGGTCAACTGATGAATTTGTATTCCCGCACACTCAGCACGGTTCTCTTCTCGGCGACGCTCGCGGCCACCTCTCTGCCTGCGAGCCAGGCCGAGGCGTCGTCGTCGAGGCAGCATACAAAGGTCGAGCGTCTGGTGTTCCCGGTGACCCTCTCCGACGGCAACACGTACGAGGTGGTCGGCTACCTCTACTATCGCGGCCACACCAAGTATCGCCCCCTTCAGGTGCTCGTCCACGGGCTCACCTACACGCACGCGTACTGGGACATCCCGTCGATGGGCGGACGCGACTATTCCTACGCCCAGCACATGGCCAAGGAGGGCTACGCCGTCCTGGCGCTCGACCTGCTCGGGGCCGGGGAGAGCAGCCGCCCGGACGGCGACTTCCTCGACCTGGCCCAGACGGCCGAGAGCGTGCACCAGGTCATCACCGAGATGCGCACCAGCGGTGGGGTCTTCAAGACGCCTTTCAGCCGCATCGCGCTGGTCGGCCACTCGAACGGCGCCATCGTCAGCACGCTCGTTCAGAGCCTCTACAACGACGCGGACGTCCTCGTCAACACGGGCTTTGCCTTCACGCCGCACCCGATTCCGGTCTCCCCGGAGGCGATCTCGGCGCTGCTGCAGACGCCCTATATCGCGATCCCGCCGGAGATACGCACCGACATCTTCTACGACGCGGCGAACGCGGACCCCGCGCTGATCGACTTCGACAATGCCACCATCGCCGACACCTACACGCGCGGGCAGTTCCTGGGCCTCCTCGCCGTCTCCGGGGACCCCTCGCTCTCCGGCATCCAGGGCGTGACGAGCCCGGTGCTCATCCAGTTCGGGGAGACGGACGAGCTGCAGCCGGCGTCCTATGTGGACTCCGACGCGGCGCTCTACACCGGCGCCGAGCGCGTCACGACCGCGATCGTCCCGCGCACGGGCCATATCCTCAATGGCCATCGCGGCACGCCGGTCGGCTGGCAGCAGATCGACTGCTGGATTCACCACAACATGGGCTGGTAGCGCTCGAGAGGAGACGCCAGCCGGTCGCGCGCTGCCGGCGCTGCGCGGCGCGTCACCCCCTCATCCCCCTCCCCGCATCACCCCCGCCCCCCTTCCCGCGAGACGCTGCCAGGAGCGGCTCGGCGCTCGCGAGGTGCACCGCCACCTGCGGCGCCTGGCCGGCTTGGCGGCCGCTGCCCGGGCTCTATGCTGCCCCCATGCGCGAACGGCTCGCCAAGACGCTCGGGGAGGTCTTCTGGACCGATCTCCGCGCCCACGCGGCCCGCGATGGGATCATCCTCGTCGCGGCCGACCTCGACCTCCTGGACGTCGGCGAGGCCGTCGCCTCGAACGACGCCGCCGCGGTCCAGGCCTGGATCGCGGCCGGCAAGCTGACCAAGCCGACGGCCGAAGACCTCACGCGCTGGCCGCTCCAGCGCGATCTGCGCTTCGTGTCCCTCGTGGTCGCGCCGTTCGTGCTTGTGCGCCGGCCGGCCCCGCCGCTGCCCTCCTGAGGCGCGTAAGGCGGGCCCGCGTCGGGGCGACCGCGCGACCGCGCGACCCGCGTCGAGGCGAGGGGCCTTGTTGCCGCATCCTCGTCCCACGCGCGAGCCCACGGGCCCTCCGGCGCTCGGACGCCGCGGCCCGAGGCGCGCCGCTGTCGCGCCGTGGTATCCTCGCCCGCATGCGCCGGTTCGAGTTCGTGCAGGGGACGAGCGCCAAGTTCTGGATGGCCGACGTGGACGACAGGACGTTCGTCGTCGTCTACGGCCGGCTGGGCACCGCCGGGCAGCGCAAGGAGAAGGCGTTCCCCACCGCGGAGGCCGCGGCGCGGGAATGCGAGAAGAAGATCGCGGAGAAGCTCCGGGAGGGGTACCAGGAAGTCGGCGCGCCCGCCGCCGCCGCGCCCGCGCCGAGCGCCGCCCCGCCACCGGCGAAGCTCGAGCTGCCTCCCCGCGTGCGGCCCGGCGACGCCACCGAGGCGCAGCGGAAGGCCGCCGTCCACGCGCTCTCCGCGCTCGCCGCCGCGCGCGGCCGGCGGAGCTGGGCCCTCGGCCGCGCCGTCCGCCGCGCCCGCCGCGCGCTCGAGCCGCTCGGCGGGCTCGATCCAGCGACCGACGCGGCGCTGTCGGCCGCGCTGGACGCGCTCATGGCCCGCGTCGTCGCGCCGAGCGCGGCCGATCGGCTGCCGCTCGTGCGCGCGCTCGAGCTGCTCTCGGAGCTCGACGCCGCCGCGTTCGCGCGCGCGGTGCGCGACACCTGGAAGGCCCCACCCGCGGCCTCGCCGGCCGCCGGCGCGCTCGCGCTCCTGAAGCGGCAGCTCGAGGAGCTCGGCGACCCGGAGCTCGGCCTCCGGCTCGGCGCGCTGCTCGTCGATCGGCCGCACCACGGCTCGATGAGCGCCGAGGCCGGGTGGGCGCTGCGATGGAAAGCGCTCTCGCCCTACCTCGAGGCGCACCTCGCCCGCAACGGGCGGTCGCTCGAGGAGCACCTCGCGAGCCTCGACGCAGGCAGCGACCCGCACGTCGCGCAGCGCATCGCCCGGATGCGCGCGGCGTGAGCTGCGCGCGCGTCCGGCTCGCCGCCCGCGCCCCGTGAGCGCCGCCTCGATCCGGTGCGCGCGGCGCGCGGCGCAGACGTAGGCAGATACGCCACACCGAGGGTCGCCGCACCGAGGCGGCGGCGCATCCGTCATCGCCGGATCGACTCGTCCTTGACCTGATCCGCAGGGATCGCGATTCTCTCAGCCCATCCCGCAGCGCGAGGGCGACTTGGCGAGCTCACCGAACCCGATCGACATCGCGAACGTCAAGCAGCTCGCCGCGAGCGGCTCGCCCGCCCTGGCCGAGATCCTCGAGGATTACCTCGATCAGCCGGATCCCACGCCGGAGGCGCCGCCCCGCGAGGGCGCGCTCACCTTCGCGGCGTTCCTGCGGCTGCTCTCGATCGCGCAGGGCATGGGCACCCCCGCGCAGCGGCGCGAGCAGGCGACCGACGCGTGGAAGCGCTTCCTCGCGCAGGTCGACGCCGCGCCGCCGCCGCGGCTCGAGCTCGCCGACCTGCTCGTCCGCATCTACGAGGAAGGCACCGACGCCGGGCGCAGCGCGCTGTGCGACGCCGCCAGGAGCGCGCCGCTGGTCTTCGGCGCGTGGGGCGGGCTCAAGCGCATCTACAAGCTGGCCGAGGCGCGCCTCGACGCGGAGCTCTTCGGCGCGCTCGCCTACCGCTTCGACGCCGAGCTCTCGCGCGGCGGGCGGCGCGAGGTCTCGCGCGGGACGCTGATCTACATGCGCCGCCGCGCGTGGCGCTTCCTGCGCGAGCTCGGCCGGAGCATGCCGCAGCTCTACCCGCAGTTCGCGGTCGAGGTCCTCCGCCACTACCCGCCGGACACGACGTTCCGCAACCTCTGGGTCGCGAATCACATCTGGGCGCACGGCACGGGCAAGTACGACGGGCGCTCGTTCCACGGCGGCGTCCCGCCGAGCGACATGGTGAAGCACCGCGCCTTCGGCGAGGCGTGGAAGCGATCGCCCGATCCGCTGATGCTCCTCCTCTCCACGTGCCAGGCCGATCCTCCGGCCAGGTTCGCGATCCAGGGGCTCAGGAAGGACTTCGCCGAGGCGCTGCGGAGCGTCACGCCCGCGTGGCTCGCGCGCCTCGCGACCCGGCCGCTCGCGAGCGCGCACGACTTCCTCATCGAGACGCTGCTCGGCTCGCCGGAGCTCCACCAGAGCAAGCTGCGGAGCCTCGGGCTGCACGACGCCGCGCTCGCGCTGCTCGACTCCCCGAGCGCGAAGGCGCGCGTGTTCGCGATCGAGTACGCCCGCGCGCACGCGACGGACCTCGACCCGGAGCGCCTCGACGCGCTGCTCGCCTCCGAGCACAAGGACACACGCGCGTTCGCGGCGTCGGCGCTGCAGGGCAGGAGCCCGCGCGCGCTCGGCCACGCGCTCCTCGGGCGGCTGCTCGAGCGCGGCGAGACCGAGGCCTGGGCCGCCAAGGCGCTGAGCGAGAGCTTCGACCGCGCGGAGCTGCCCGAGCCCTTCCTCGTCGACATGATCTACGGCGAGGGCGCGCAGAAGCGGTGGGCCGCCGCCTACTTCAAGGCGAAGTACAGGCCCGGCGAGCTCGGGGCAGCCTTCTGGATCCGCGTGCTCGACGACCCGCGCCACGAGGACGACGACCGCGCGACGGCGATGGCGCTCGACGCGCTCGGCAAGCACCCGGTCGCGACGATCGGGACGCCGTGGCTGCTCGGCGCGCTCACACGCAAGCGCATCGGGCCCACCGTCGCGACCTGGCTCCAGAAGGCCGACGCCCTGCCCGACCTGACCGCCGAGGGCGTGGAGCGCCTGAAGGGCCTCGTCTTCAGCGCCGAGACGCGCGGGGTCGCGCTGGAGGTGCTCGGCAACCCGAAGATCGTGACCCCGCGGCAGCTCACCCTGCCCTGGCTGCTCGCGCTCGCGCGGCGCGCGGACCCCACGCTGAACGGCTTCGCCCGACGGTACCTCCTCGCGCACATGAAGCCGCAGGACTTCGACGCGGGGCACGACCCGAGCGGCCGCGGCGACCGCGAGGCGGGCACCGCGAGGCTGTTCGCGCTCGCGCTCGGCGAGAAGGAGCCCGAGCCGATGCGCGCGTTCGCGCAGACCTACCTGCGCTGCCACCACCCGGCGCTCGGGCCCGAGCAGGGCGAGGCCAAGGAGCTCGACCTGAAGCCGGCGCTGAAGCGCGCGGCGTTCACCGCCGAGCGGATCTGGCCCGCGCTCCTCGACAAGCGGGACGACGTCCGGCGCTTCGCCGCGCTGATCACGCGCGCGGAGCTGCGGGCGTGGGGCTACCAGACCCGCGTCTACGAGCTCGCCCACAGCGACGCGAAGGAGGTGCGCAACATCGCCTTCGACGCGCTCCGCAAGGCCGGCGATCCGTCGGCCGATCCGGCGATGACGCTCACGATCGAGGAGCTCGATCCGGCGCAGGTCTTCGCGCTCACCGAGAGCCTGAAGAAGAGCGCGCGCGAGCTCGGCCTGTCGCTCATCCTCAAGCACTACGCGCGCATCGGGGGCCCGGAGCGCCTCGGCTGGCTGATGCAGAGCGCCGACCGCGAGGTGCGCCTCTTCGCGGTGCGGATGCTCTGGGAGAAGCACCGGCCGCGCGATCTGCCGCCGGGCTGGCAGCCGCGCGCCGCGCGCGGGAAGGAGCAGCCGCGCCCGGAGGCCGAGGCGCCCGAGGACGCAGGGCGGTTCGCGGACGTCGAGGCGCTCCGGACCTTCCTGCGGTACGTGCTCGCCGGCATCCCGGCCGGGAGGTCGCCGGAGCCGGGCGACGACGCGGGCCCGCGGAGGCGCCTCTCCGCGAGCGAGGCCAAGCGGCACGTGATCGAGATCGTGCGGGATCTCGCGGTCGAGGACGCGGCGTTCGCGGCGCTCGTCGCCCCGGTCATCGCCGAGTTCACCGGGTCGATCGCGAAGGGCGAGTGGCAGGCCTGCCTGGCCGCGCTCATGCGGCTCCGGCGCGCGCACCCGGGGCTCGCGATCGAGGGCCTCGCCCCGTTGGGCGCCGGACAGGAGCGCACATGAGCCACGCGATCGGTCACTACGAGAAGGTCCGCGCCCTCGCCGTCGGCCCGCGGCTCCTCGCGGTCGGCGGGGTGCGCGCGCCGGCGCCGGGCGGGACGCGCGGTACGCCGACCGCGCCGTCGCCCGCCGGCGCGAGCCAGGTGACGCTGTTCGATCACGCGGCGAACAAGCCGGTGCGCTCGATCCAGGTGCCGGCGCACGTGCTCTGCCTCGCGTTCGCGGGCGACCTGCTCGCCGCGGCGTGCTCCGACGGCGCGCTGCGCCTCGTCGCGGGCGGCGCCACGGAGGCGCAGGCGCTCGACGCGCACCCGGGCGGCGTCACGGCGGTCGCGGCGGCGCCGGGCGGCGCGCGCCTCGCGACCGTCGGCGCCGACGGCGCGCTGCGCATCTGGCGCGTCGGCGAGGGCGCCGGGTCCCCTGCCCCGGCGGCCGAGACCGCGTCGTTCGCGCTCTCGACGGCGCCGCTCCGCGCCGTCGCGTTCGACCCTGCCGGCGAGAGGGTCGCGGCCGCGGGCGACGACGGCGTCGTCCGCGTGATCACGCTGTCGACCGGCGCCCGCCGCGACATGCCCGGCCACGACGGGCCGGTCGCGGCGCTCGCGTTCACGCCGCGCGACGGGCGGCTCGCGTCGGGCGGCGACGACGGCACCGTGCGGCTCTGGTACCTCGTCGGCGACGTCGAGTGCGAGGTGCGCGGCGCGGACGGGAGCGGGCACGCGGGCGGCGTCCGCGCGCTGCTGTGCCTGCCCACCCCGCCGCCGCAGGAGGACGGCAAGGAGGCCGGCGACCGCCTGCTGTCCGCGGGCGCGGACGGCGCGATCCGCATCCTCCGGCTCGAGGACCGGCGCAAGCCGCGCACGCTGGAGACGAGCGCGCTGCCGCTCCACGCGCTCGCGTTCGCGCCGCCCGCCGCGAGCGCCTCCGCGCGCAAAGGGTCGCGCGCAGCCGCGGGCCGCGGCGCAACGGACGCGAAGGACGCGAAGGACGGGCTCGGCGCCCTCTTCGCCGCCGGAGACGGGCGCACCGTGTGGCGCTTCCCGATCGACCCGGCAGGCGCGCCCGCGGACGGCGCCACCGAGCTCGCGCACGGCTTCGATGTCCTCGCCCAGGCGCTCTCCGGGGCGCGGCCGGCCCGCGAGGCCGCCGTCAAGACGCTCGCGGCGCTCGACGAGCCCGAGGCGCTCGAGGCCGCGGCGCGCGCGCTCCGGTCGGACCGCGACGCCGAGGTGCGCGCGCTCGCCGCCCGCGAGCTCGGGGCGCACGGGCGCCGCGGCGCGCGCGCGAAGCTCCGCGAGGCGCTCGACGACGAGCACGCGACCGTCCGCCTGGCCGCGCTGGAGGCGCTCCGCGCGATCGACCGCGACGCGCCGCTCACCCCGCTCCGGGCAGGGCTCGAGGCCCGCGCCGCGGACGTCCAGCGCCGGGCGCTCGTCGAGCTCGGGAAGCTCCACGGCAGCTCGCCGCTCATCCCGGGCCTCATCGCCGACAAGCTCGCCGGCCGCGACGCGTCGGTGCGGCTCACGGCGCTCGACCAGCTCCAGAAGCTCCACCCGGACGGCCCGGAGCCGCTGCGCGCCGCGTTCGAGCGCGGCCCGGCCGACCTCCGGGTCGAGGCGCTCATCCGCGCCGCGCTCGCCGGGTGGCTCTCGTCGCCGACGTTCGCGCCGATCGCGGCGCGCGCGCTCGACGACGAGGACGCCGAGGTGCGCCGCATCGCGTTCGCGGCGAAGGTGATCGAGCGGCGGGCGCTCGCCCACGCGCTCGAGGCGCGCGACGAGGACCTCGGCCGCGCCGCGCTCGACATCGCGCGGCGCGCGGCCGAGGTGCTGCGACGCGCCCGCGAGGGCGGCGAGGAGCCGCCGGCGCAGGACGCGAAGGCCAAGGCGAAGGCGCCCGACGAGGCGCTCCTCCAGGCCGCGCGCGCCCGGATCCCCGGCGTGGGGAGCCCGGGCGCCGAGCCCGCCGAGGCCGACCTCGAGCCGCTGCTCACCGCGATGGCGTGCCGCACGCCGGACACGGCGGTGCGGGGCGCGCGCGGGCTCGCGCAGCTCGGCGACACGCGCGCCCTCGGCGCGCTGCTGCAGCTCACGCGCGAGCAGGACCCGTCGCTGCGCCAGAAGGCGGCGACCGCGCTCGCCGAGCTCCGGGACACCCGCGCCGAGAAGCGGCTCATCTGGATGCTCGACGACGCGGACGGGGCGGTGCGCGCCGCCGCGCTCGAGGCCTACGCGCGGCTCGAGCCGTCGACCCCGCTCGCCGTGGCCGAGGCGTCGCTCCGCTCGTCGCAGGAGGACATCCGCGTCCGCGGGCTCGACCGGCTTGTCGCGCTCGCCGGCGAGGGCAAGGGACCGAGGCCCCCCGAGGCCGAGGCGCTGCTCGCCGACGCGATCGAGGACGAGTCGCCCAAGGTCCGCCGCGAGGCGTTCCGGACGCTCTGGTCGTGGCACGCCTCGGATCCGCAGAAGGCGCTCGACCGCGCCCAGCTCGCGCGCTTCCCCGACCTGCGCCTGCGCGCCGTCGAGGAGCTCAAGGCGCACGGCGAGCAGCCGTGGGCGCTGGAGCGGCTGCACGCGGCGATCGGCGATCGCGACGACGGCGTGGCCCAGGCCGCGTACGAGGCGGTCGTCAAGCTGCGCGGCAAGGACGCCGTGGAGCCGCACCTCGCCGCGATGGCGTCGAGCCACCCTTCGGTCCGGGAGAGCGGCGCGCGCGGGGCCGCGCGCGCGCCGGCGGGCGACGCCGCGCGCAGCGCCCTGAGCCGCCTGCTCGAGGACGACCACCCGGGGCCGCGCACCGCCGCGATCGAGGCGCTCGACAAGCTCCTGCCCGGCGAGGCGGGGCCGCTCCACATCGGCCTCCAGTCGAGCTACCTCGACCTCCGGGTGCGCGCGGCCGAGCTCTGCGCCGCGCGGCGCGACGAGCAGCTCATCAACCCAATGCGGGCGCTCCTCGCCGACAAATCCCTCTTCAACGCGGGTCGGGGATCCGCGTTCGCGGTCCCCTCCACGGAGCTCCCGATCCAGCTCCTCGGCCCGCTCCGCGCCCGCGCCGCGAGCGCGCTCGCGACGCTCGGCTCGCCGCGGCTCGTCAAATACTTCGCCACCGAGCTCCTCAAGGACGACTACCCCGACGTGCGCGAGCAGGCCGCGCGCGGGCTCGCGATGGCCGCCCGCCGCGGCGAGGAGGGCTACCTGCTCGACGCCATGGGCCACGCCGACGTCGCCGTGCGGTCGTGGGCCGCCGACGGGCTCGCGCGGCTCGGCGACGTGCGGGCGCTGCCGGTGCTCACGGGCACGCTGCGCCACGAGCACCCGCCCATCCGCGTCGCGACGATCATGTCGTTCGCGGCGCTCGGGCCCGAGGGCTACGGGGGCATGCTGCAGGGCCTCGAGGACAGCTCGCGCGAGGTCCAGGAGATCGTCTTCGCGATCGTGCTCGCGCGCGACCTCCGGGCCTTCCGCCGCGGCGATCCGCCGGATCTCCTGACGAGCGCGCTCTCGTCGCAGCGCTCCGACGTGCGCTTCGCCGCGGCGCGCGCGCTGGAGCTCCGCACCGATCCGGAGGCGTACCTCGCCCACCTCATCGAGGCGCTGATGCCCCCGCGCCCCGACGCCGCGGCGCAGCCGGACCGGGATCGCGACGGCGCGGGCGAGGGCGACAAGCCCGCCGGCATGAAGGAGTGGCCGCCCGAGGTCGCGCGCGGCCGCGTCCTCGTCGGGCTCGCCGAGGCGCTCGCCGGCGACAACCCCGAGCAGCGGTACGCCGCCGCGCAGGTGCTCCGCATCCGCCGCAAGCCGGTCGACTACTTTCGCGAGGCGAAGCGGGTGGCCGCGCTGCGCCCCGCGGGCGCGCCCGTCGTGGCGGACACGACCCCGCGCGCCGCGGAGGAGACCGACACGAAGCCGGCGAAGGGGTGGCTCCGCCGCCTCTTCGCGCAGCCCGGGCAGAAGCAGGGCGCCAAGCCGGGCGACGACGCGGTCCCGGAGAGCGAGCAGCGGCGGCTGCGCTGGCTCGCGTTCGGCGCGTACATGGGCCTCCTCAGGCAGGTCTCGCCGGGCGACGACGAGGCGCACCGGACCCGCCGCGACGCCATCGACCGCATCGTCGACGTCTGCGCCAGGGGGCACGTCAGCAGCACGGCGGCGATCCCGCCGCTCGTCCGCGCGCTCGACGACCCGCACCACCTCGTCCGCAGGGCGGCCTTCGCGGGGCTCAAGGCGCTCTTCCCGGAGGGCGCGAGCGAGCCGCTCGCGCTCGGGCTCGCGTCGGCGTCGGCCGACGTCGCGCGGACCGCGCTCGACGAGATCGCGGCGCGCGGCGACGGCGCCCGCCCCGAGATCGTGCGCGCGCTGAGCTCACCGCTGCCCGACGTGCGCCGCTACGCCTTCGAGCTCCTCGAGCGGCTCTGCCCGAAGGGCAGCCTCGATCCGCTGCTCGCGGCGCTCGGCAGCGAGCACGCCGACCTGCGCCTCGGCGTGCTCGAGCGCCTGGCGTCGTCGAGCGATCCGCGCATCGTGCCGGCCCTGTGCCGCGCGATGGAGAGCGATCACGACGACCTCCGCCTGCGCGCGGCGGAGCTCCTCGCCCGCCGCCGCGACGATCGCGCCGTCGACGTGCTCGCGGCGTTCCTGCGCGAGGGCGCCGCCCCGCCGTCGGCGCCGACGACCGCGCGCGCCCGCGAGGCGCTCGTCGCGCTCGCGAGCGGCGCCGCGGTGCGGGCGCTCGCGGCGCGCATGGACGAGGCCGCCGCGCCGGCGGACCGCGCCGCGCTGGCGCGCGCCCTCGGGAGCACGCGGAACCCGGAGGCCACGGGCCCCCTCGCGGCGCGCTTCGACGACGAGGCCGCCGAGGTCCGGAGCGCCGCGTTCAAGGCGTGCCTCGAGATCGTCGACCGGGGGCGCGAGCGCGAGAAGCGCGACACGGCGGGCGCGGTCGCGTTCCTGGCCGCCGCCTCGCGCGCGAAGGACCCCGCGCTCCGCCTCGCCGCGGCGCGTGAGCTCGATCTCGGCGACGATCCCGCGCAGAACGACCTGCTCGTCCCGCTCTTCTCGGACCGCGACCTCGCCACGCGCGTCGCGGCCGTCACGTCGTACGCGAAGCGCGTGAAGGGCGATCGAAAGGACCCAGCGCCCTCGGGGCCGCTCGAGGCCGTGCTGCGCGCCGGCGCGCGCGAGCTCGTGCTGCCGGCCGCGGAGGGCGTGGCGGCGAGGGGCCTCGCGTCGGCGCTCCTGCCGCTCCTGCTCGTCGTGCGCGCCGGCGAGCCCGGGGAGCGGGAGCGGGCCTTGCTCGCGCTCGGCACGCTCGGCGACGCCCGCGCGCTGGACGAGCTCGAGGCGGTGGCCGCCGGCGGCACCAAGGAGGCGCCGGTCGAGACGAGCATGCAGGCCGCCGCCACCGAGGCGCTCGGCCGCATCGCCCCGAAGCTCGAGAGCGCCGAGCTCCGCCGGCGCGCCTCGGAGCGCGTCGAGCAGGCGCTCCACGCGGACGCCATCGACCTCCGCGAGTCGGCGGCGAGGGGCGCGCGCTGGATCGGCGGCGAGCGCTCCCGCGTGCTGCTGGAGGAGCTCGTGCGCGCCGGCGACACGCCGGATCGGCTCCGCCTCGTCGCGGTGAGCGAGCTCGGCGAGCTCGGCGATCGCGCGGCCGAGCTCGCCCTCGCGCGCGCGCTCGACGCGCGGAGCGCCGAGGTCCGCAAGGGCGCGCGCAAGGCGCTGGAGAAGCTCTTCCCGGGCGAGCGGACGCGCGTCGAGCTCCTCGCTGTCGCGAGCGAGCACGACGACATCGCGAGCCCGGCGGCGAGCTACCTCGCCGCGGAGGCCGACCCGGCCGAGCTCCTGCCGCGGCTCGCGGCGCTCAAGGACGAGGAGCTCCGGCAGCGCCTCGCCATGGGCCTGCTCCGCCGCGGGTCGCTGCCGGCCGCCGCGCTCCTGCGCATGCTCGAGGACGACCGCGCCCCGGCGCGGCAGGAGGCCGCGCGGCTCATCGCCGCCGGCACCGTGGACGGCGATCGCGGGGCGCTCGCCGGGGCGGTCGCCGCCGCGGCGCAGCGCACGGCGGAGCGCTGGTCGGCCGCGCACGGCGACGCGCGCGACGCCGAGGCCGCGGCGTGGCGCGAGCTCCTCTGGGCCGCGGCGCGCGCCGGCGCGACCGCGATGGCGCCCGCGCTGCGCGCCCTCCTCTCGGACGGCGGCGCCCCGGGCGACGTCCGCCGCGAGGCCGCGCGCGCCCTCGGCGCCCTCGATCTTGCCGCGGGCGGCGCGCGGCCCGCGGGCGCCGTCGAGGCGCTCACGGCCGCCCTCGTGGACATGGACGCCGGCGTCCGCGCCTCGGCGGCGGCCGCGCTCGCCGCGCTCGCGCCGGACGGCTCGGCCGCGCGCGCCGCGGCGGTGCGGCCGTTCGACCCCACGGCCTTCGGCCCGACGGCGCGCGCCGCCTCGCCCGAGGCGCTCTCGGCGCTCGTCGCGAGCGAGCCGGGCAGGCGCCTCGCGCTGCCGGCGATGCTCGCGCGCAACGACATCGCCGCGCTCGCCCCGCTGCTCTCGCTCGCGCAGGGCGAGGGCGGCGACGCCGCGGCGCGCCTCGACGCGATCGCGGCGCTCGGCCGCGCCGGCGGCGAGCGCGCGCTCGAGGTGCTGGCCGCGCTCGCCTTCGACAAGTCCAGGTCCACGGCGCCCGACGTCGCCGTCCGCAAGGCCGCGTACCGGGCGTACCGCCGCGCGAAGCGCCGCGCGGCGAACGAGCGCGCGAGGCGGGCGACCCTCCCGCGCGCGCCCGCCGAGCCCGGGCCCCCCGACGGAGTCAACGCATGACCGCAGCCCTCGCACGTCCGATCCACCTCCGGTACGCCGCGCCGAGCGAGCTCGCCGCCGCCCCGCTCCACTCGAGCGTGCGCCTCTCCCTCGACAGCGCCCGCGGCCCGGTCGGCGTGCGCGGCACGCTCCGCGACGCCGCGCTCTTCCGCGACGCGATGGCCACGCTGGCAGCGCTCCAGGAGAGCGACCTCCGGTACAAGGGCCGGGACCGCACCGCGTACCTCGCCTACCTGATGAAGCAGGGCAAGAAGGCGACGGCGGCGATCTGGGAGGCGCAGAAGGCGTTCCTGGAGGGCGCCCTGGGCGACGCCGCCGCGGGCCAGGGCGACGGCTCCTCCGCGCAGCGGAAGGTCTCCGGCGCGCTCGATCCGGTGCTCACCGTGCACCCGGACGAGGTCTCGATCGAGGTCTTCTCGCGCGACGAGAGCGCCTACGCCCGGCTCGCCTTCTCCAGCGATCTCTTCGAGGGCCGCGAGGCGGCCCACGGCACCGCCTTCGTCGATCTCTCGCCGCGCATCGTCGAGCAGATCGATCGCCTGCGCGTCTACACGAAGGTGGAGCTCGACGCCGGCGCGTCCCGCGCCACGCGCGACTCCATGCCGTTCGAGCGCTCGCTCGAGGTCCCGGCCACGTGGCTGCGCGGCTTCCTGCAGGTGCAGTCGGCGGCGACGCTCCCCGCGGTGTCCTGCGAGCTCGCCCCGATCGACCTCTACAACGCCCTCTTCGTGCTCCGCACCCGCAAGGCGAAGAAGCCGCCTCGCGGCCTGCGCTTCGAGCTCGTCCCCGGCAAGCCGCCGCGCCTCCTCCTGGAGCCCTGGGAGATCCTCCTCGAGGCCCACGGCCCCCCGTACGAGGGCCCGCCGCGCGTCGTCCGGACCTTCGGCCGGCAGCGGCTGCTCGCGCTCTCGCGCCTCCTGCCGCACGTGCGCAGCGCCCGCGCCGAGCTCCGGGGCCCCGGGCTGCCCGTCTTCTGGGTGCTCGATCTGGGCCGCGCCACGCTGACCGTCGCGCTCACGGGCTGGACCGACAGCAGCTGGGCCAGCGCCGCCTCGTTCGACGCCCTCATGCCCTCGGACGAGCAGCGCGGCGGCGGCGCGCGCGCCGCGCTCGACGCGCTCGCGGGGAGGCAGCTCGCCCTGCTCCGCGAGCGCGGGCCGCTCCCGCTCGCGGCGCTCGCGGCCGGCGCCGGCGCCGGGGACGCCCGCGCGGCGCTCCAGCTCGAGTGCCTGCGCGGCCGGGTGCTCTACGACGTCGCGCGCCGCGTCTACCGCCCGCGCGAGCTCTTCGCCGAGCCGGTCGACGAGCGCGAGATCCGCTACAGCTCGCCCCGCGAGGCCGCGGCCCACCGCCTGCTCGGCGCGCCCGGCGCGGTGCGGCCGACCAAGGTGCACGAGATCGCCGGCGAGGGCACCGAGATCCACGGCGAGGTCGCGGACCGGGAGGCGCACCGCGACTTCTCCCCCCGGTTCACGATGGACCTCGAAGGCCGCGTATCGGACGCGTGGTGCAGCTGCCCCGCGTTCCGCCGGAGCGGCCTCCGGGAGGGCCCGTGCGAGCACAT
The DNA here is from genome assembly GCF_051521505.1 of Sorangium sp. So ce1014. Taxonomy (NCBI): domain Bacteria; kingdom Pseudomonadati; phylum Myxococcota; order Polyangiales; family Polyangiaceae; genus Sorangium; species Sorangium sp. So ce1014. The sequence goes on along the minus strand of NZ_CP150356.1, from coordinate 2,560,839 downwards.
GATCGCGCTCCGCGTCGCCTACGCCCGCGAGCGCGCCGAGCGGGACGCCCAGCGCCAGACGGCCGAGGGGCGGTCGCTCATCCGCGCCGAGACGCGCACCTACGTGCGCCGCGAGGCCTCGGGCGCCGAGGTGGTTTACCGTGTCTCGCTGGACGACCGTGTCGTCCACCTCGCGTGGGGCGCGCGCGCCGCGGCGCCTCGCCACCAGCGCATTTGGTTTGACACGGACGGCGAAGCGCGCGACGCGTATTTCAAGCGCCTGGATGCGTTAACATCGTCCGGGTTCGTCGACGCCGACGCGTCGTCTGCGTGAAGAGGGGGAAGGAGGTCAAGAGTCAGATACTCGTCGTGTTGCCAGGAGAGGTTCTGAACGCACCAGCCTCCGCGCCTCGAGCGCAGGAGCGGCGTCGCGCCGCTCTGGAGGAACCGCCAGTCACTCTCCGCAAGGTAGCCTGTTCTTGGTTCTCTTCGGCTAGACCAGCGCTACGGCGCCGGGAGAGCTGAGACAACCTCGAAACCGCCGTTTCTCCCGGCGCCGTAGCGCTGGTCTAGCCGGAGAACCGGTGAGGCTACCGTGCCCCATGAGCAGAAGGTGATGCGCTCGGGGCCTCTCTTGGCGACATGAACCCGCGATCGGCGAAGCGCGATCCTGCCGCGCGCGGGGACTTACCGCCGGCCGCTTCCATCGTGATTCACAGGCACGCTTCCATCGAGACATGACCGCGAAGATCGACGCGAACGTCCAAGCCCGAGCCCCCGTCGTTCTCCCCCTCGCGACGCCGCCCGCCGCCGTCGCGGGCGCCCGCGCCGGCAGCGGCGGCGTCGAGGAGCGCCGGCTCGCCCACGAGGAGCGCGTCGCCCGCTGGAAGGCGATCGCCGAGGCGGGCGGGATCGACGCGTGGGTGAGCGCGGAGCTGACCGCCCGCGGCGCCGTGGCGCTCGGCGATCCCAAGGCGATGTCGGACCGCGAGCGCGCCCAGTGGAAGGAGCGCAAGAAGGTCGAGGCCAGGGAGCGCCGCTCGCTGCGCCGCCTCGCGTGGGAGGCGTACCTCGCCACGCACATCAACCACCTCGGCGCGGGCGTGCACTTCCGGGATCGCGCCGGGCCGGACAGCTTCGATGTCCCGGGCCTGAGCGAGCGCGCGCGGTCGCGCGGCCTCCCCGACCTGCCGGGCGCGGGCGAGCTCGCGACCGCGCTCGGGCTGACGATCCCTCGGCTCCGCTGGCTCGCGTACCACCGTGAGGTCGACACGGGCACGCATTACCGGCGCTGGCACATCCCGAAGCGCGACGGCAGCGCGCGCACCATCTCGTCTCCGAAGCGGGATCTCATGCGCGCGCAGCGCTGGGCGCTCCGCAATCTGTTCGAGAAGCTCCCGGTCCACGCCGCCGCGCACGGCTTCCTGGCGAACCGCTCCATCGTCACGAACGCCACCGCGCATGCCGGCGCCGACACGATCGTCAAGGTGGATATCAAGGACTTCTTCCCGACGATCACGTGGCGTCGCGTGCGCGGTCTGCTCCGCAAGGCGGGCATGGCCGAGGGTCCGGCGACGCTCGTCGCGCTCCTCTCCACGGAGGCGCCGCGCGAGGTCGTGCAGTTCCGCGGGCAGACGCTCCACGTGGCCACCGGCCCGCGCGTGCTCCCGCAGGGCGCGCCCACCTCCCCCGCGATCACCAACGCCATCTGCCTGCGCCTCGATCGGCGCGTCTCCGGCCTCGCGCGCAAGCTGGGGTTTCGCTACACGCGGTACGCGGACGATCTCACGCTCTCCTTCCGCGCGCCCGATGCGTCCGATGCGTCCGGCCTCGCCGGCGCCGCGCGGCCGCGCGCGCCGGTCGGCGCGCTGCTCCGGGGGCTCCGGGAGATCCTGAGCTCGGAGGGCTTCCGGCTGCACCCGAGCAAGACCGTGGTGATGCGCAAGGGCAGCCGGCAGAAGGTGACGGGCCTCGTCGTCAACGGCGCGGGCGAGGCGGTCCCTGCGGCGCGCGTCCCGCGCGAGCGGGTGCGCGCGCTGCGCGCGGCGATCCGCAACCGGGAGCTCGGGAGGCCCGGAAAGGGCGAGACGCTCGCGCAGCTCAAGGGGCTCGCGGCGTTCGTGTACATGACGGATCCGGTCAGGGGGCGCGCGTTCCTCGGGCGCATCGAGGCGCTAGAGCGGAATCAGCCTGCGCCGGCCGGTGGAGAATCCGGGCGGTAGCCAAGGCAGGCAGCCTGCGAAGATCTCCACGCTGGCGGCAGCTCGCCCGGGGTCAGCGCGTGGCGCCCATCTCTACCTTGCTCCTTCATGCTGTGGATGTGCCGCGGCCGCGGGGCTGGCATAGCGGGTGGGGTCGCGGGCGCGAGGAGGCGAGTGCAGCGCGAGCGGAGCTCTGATTTCTCCTCATGCTCATCGGCGTGCAGACCGCCGAGCTGCCCTGCCCTGGAGCAGCGAGAGGGCTACTGTCGCTCCATCCTGAGCAGCGAGACGTCCCCCGTGTCCCTGCTGACCGCTGTCCCCCGCTGCCCGTTCGCCGTCAGCACCCAGTCAAAGATGCTGATTCCGCCGGCCGAGTCGACCGTGGTGAAGGTACCCGTGCCGTCCTCATCGAGCGTCCATGTGCCCGTGAAGGTGTCGGTGAAGTACGTACCATCGAGGCTACCCGACTCCGTGGCGGTCAGAGTCCCATTGCGGTGGAATACGATGACCCCGTTCGCCACGAAGTTGCCGAGCCCGACGAGCGAGCCGGCGGCGTCCCAGCCGTAGCTACCCTGAAAACGGCCGTCCCTGCGCTCGGACGCCGTAGCCTCCCCCGCATGAGCTATCCCGGCGCCATCTCGTTGCGCGTCGAGAAAGCACACGCCTGTCAGCAGACCAACAATCGCCAGTCTTCCCAACATCTTTTTCATGATGCACCTCTACTCTCAGCTGTCGCGGAGCGGGTATGTTCGAGCTGTATCGATGAGGGACCACAGGCTCCCTCGATCCAAGCGCTTGCATCTACACGCCTGCAACGCCCAGGTGGGTCATGACCCGAGGGACGCCGCAAGCATCGCACACCCAAGTCTTGGTATCCGCTCCATGTTACAGGCGACCTGACTCAGCCGTCAACCCGCCCGAGGGGGAAGCCGCGCCGGCCGCCTCCCGGATGTCGGAGCTCTGACAATTTCGCGCGACTGAACGCTCCCGGAGGACGGACGAGCGTCGAGGGACCGGGGCTCGTCTACGACTTCGGCATCGGGCTCAACTCCGGCGCGTTGCCGAGCTACAAGGATCTTCAAGAGCCGATGTGACGCGCTGAACCGACCTCGCGGGCTCAGCTCCTGTTCGAGAAGAGGCGGGTCCGTGGTCGCGTACCCACGATAGGCCCCCGGGGAGGGGGCCGCGCGTCTCGGCGAGACCTCCTGCGGAACCAGGCCTCACCTTGGACGATGCGTTACCAGACCACGCAACGAGCCCCTGCTGTAAAGCTGCTCCCTCCGTGAGGTGCCTGGACATCCGAAGTGCGGAATGGGTAGGATCGTCGGCTATGCAAAAGCCATCTGCTCGTTTCCTGGCGCTCCCGGCGGTCCTCCTCTTTGGCTCCCTGCTCTGCGGGTGCCCCAACCCGAACTCCTACGGAACGCCGCGGACCGTGGAGCCCGGCAAGGTCTCGCACTCGGTGTCGCTCGAGAGCTTCGGGTACATCGGCGAGATCGAGGAGGTCGCCGACGACCCGAGCACCGCCGAGATCGAGACGGCGAAGAGGACGACCAGCGGATTCCTCCCGACGCTGCCCTCGTACCAGCTCCGGGCCGGCTTGACGGACATGCTCGATATCGGCGCCCACGTCCATAACCTCAGCTCGTTCGGCGTCGATCTCAAGGTGAACCCGCTCCGCGGCGTCTTCGACCTCGCGGTCGCTCCCGGGCTCCAGTACTTCTACCTGTCGGCGAACGAGGCCTCCGTGCACATCGTCTACCTGCACGCGCCGCTCATGCTCGCCGTGAACCCCGCGGACTGGTTCTCGATCGTGGTGAGCCCAGGCGTCACCTACGGCCTCGCCTCGGGCGATCTCTCGGACGACGATGAGGCCGCGGCGAGCGCGGACGGCCTCCTCCTGCGCGGCAGCCTCGGCTTCCAGTTCCGGACGTCGGACAGGTTCGCGATCCACCCCGAGATCACGATGATGAAGAGCCTCGAGGGGCCGGGGCTCGTCTACAACTTCGGCATCGGGTTCAACTTCGGCGCGCTGCCGAGCTACAAGGATCTCCAAGAGCCGATGTGACACGCCGAGCCGACCTCGCGGGCTCAGCGCCTCGCGGTAGGGCTCCACCTTGGCCCCTTGCTCCGCCTCGCGCAGCCGGAGGAGCGGCTCGATCGCCTCGAGCGCCTCACCCTGCTGAGCGTCAACCGGGCGGCGGTTCGACGCGAGCGGCGAGGGAGGTCGCCATCACTCCCAGCCGGAGACGCCGTTCGTGTCGCGCAGGATGGCGTGGACGGCGTGCACCTCACCGCCGGACATCTTGATCATATGCATGTCCAGATGCCCGTCCGTCATGAAGTCGAACATGGTGAAACCCATGGCGATGCCGCGCACCTCGTCGGCCAGGAGGACGCGCGGGATGAAGGTGCCGCCCGACCCAGGATCGCCGGCGCTGCAGGAGGCTCCGGCGCTGCAAGAGAAGTTGCCGCCCCCGTTCTCCAGGCGCTTGCAGGCTCCCGTGACGTCGCAGACGCCGGAGGGGAACGCGCGGAAGTACTTGTCGACCCAGCTCGTCAGCTCTTCCCGGGTGGCCCGCTCGGCCTCCGGGACCTCGTCGTGCCAACCGATGTCGTCCGAGATGGCGATGATCGCGGCGGGATTTGACGCGACCGCGAAGGATGCCGTGTAGTCGCCCGGGCGGACGACGATCGTCTCGATCTCCGTCATCTCCGAACCTTCCACCTTGATGCGGAGGGCGACGGGAAGATCCACCCCGCCTTCCGGAATCACCGCCTGAGCGCCGGCGCTGCACGCCTCGGTATCCAGGGCACGCTGCGAATGCTTCACCTCGCCAGCGTCCATCCAGAAGTCCGTCGTGCCGATCTCCGCCTGCATGGCGTTCTCGGTGAACTTCACGCCTTCTGCCAGGGGTAGGCTGGAAGGATCCCCGACGGCGAGGGCGGCGAAGTAGTCGTCCAGGAGGCCATCCAGGAGCTCGCGCGTGCAGTCGCCACCCGGACCGCCGCCCGACCCCGGCGCTCCGCCGGTGCCCGCTCCGGGTCCACCGCCGCTGGAGGTGCCGCCGCTCGGCCCCGCCCCGCCGCTGCCGCCGCCCGATGAGGCGCTGCCGGTCTCTTGCGGCGTGCCGCCGGCGCCTCCCGTGGGGCTCTGGCCGCCCGAGCCCACCGCGCCGCCCGAGGCGCCACCACCTCCGGCGCCGTCCGTGGCGTCACCGTCTTGGCCAGGGCCGCAAGCGCCCAGCGTCAGGGCCAGGGCGACCCCGAGAGAGAGGAACGAGCTATGATTCATGTGCTACCTCTGCGCTGGATCAAAGCTCGCCGGTGAGCGTCGGCGGTGTCCAGTCGATGTGGTCCAGGTGGTTGGCCCGGTTGGGCAGGTCCGTGGCGAAATTGCCCGTCGCCGTGGCGGCTTTGCCCATCAGGAACTTGTCAACCATGGCGTTGAGGGATGGAGTGTACTGCTCGCGCCAGCTGCAGTGGCTCCCACCTGCGCCCGTGTAGGCCATGTGGTCTCCGACGCCGAGCGCCTCGAAGATCATCTTGCCGACGTTGGCGGTGACCCACGCCGAGTTCCGATCGAGCCCGTTGTACGTGGTGCTCGGGTTGTCCACGATGTAGAGGCCGCGTGGAGCGATGAGGCCCATCATCTCGTGCATGTCGACGGGAAGCTTGCTCGTGTTGTCGGCGCCAGCGCTATTGCCCGTGGTGAACTGACCGAGCCCCACCTCCGAAAGCCAGCGGACGTAGCTGATGCTATGATAGGGCCATTCGGAGCCGCTGTAGCTGTCGAGCACCTCGACGAGGCGCAGGCCGACCGTGCCCCCGAGACCCGACTCCACCGGGATGGTCAAGGCGATGCGGTTGTCGAGCGCGCCGGCGACGAAGGCGCCCTTGCCCCAGCGTGAGCAACCCGTCACACCCACCCGGTACGGATCGATGACGCCGGGGTTCTGCTCCAGGACGTCGAGGACGCGACTGATCTGCCAGGCCTGTGCCGTGAGGTAACCCGCGGGATGGTTCGAACCGTACACGCTGTAGAACGGCCCGTTCTTCGCGCCGCTGCCGCCCGTCGACTCGACCGCTGTGAAGGTGATCGTCGCGACGCCTCTCGGAACTGGCATGCCGCTCAGGCCGCCGTAGCCGATGATGGCCGGGGCCGGCGCCGTCGCCCCGTTCATGTTCACGGTGAGGTTGAACGAGGCGCTGCCGCCATCGTTGACCTGGACCGTGATCCTGCTGTCGCTCACGGTACCCGACACGGCTCCCTCTGCCGGGACGGGCTTGTCGCCGTAGATGAACTTGTAGGCTTGCTGGAGGATCTCTTCGCGCCGGCAGGCCCACGCGCTCTTGTCGGCGATGCGGGTGCCGTCCATCTTCTTGAAGGGGTCCGGCAGCTTCGCGTTCGCCGTGAGCGAAGCGACGCTCGGCATCGGTCCGACGGTGCACCCGGCTCCCGGGTTCTCCACCTGGCCCCACCCGCCGCTCACGGGGTTGTCGCCGCCGCCACTGCCGCCACTGCCGTCGGTACCACCGGTTCCCGGCGCTCCGCCCGTTCCGACCGGGCCCCCACCACCGGAGCTGGCTTCGCCCGTCGCCACGTCGCCGCCCGTCCCGGTCTGGGCACTGCTCGAAGAGGGCGCTCCACCGGTGACCGTCGGCGCCCCTCCGGTGCCGCTGCCGCCGGCGCCCCCCGTGCCGACTGCAGCGCTTCCTCCTGAACCGCTAGGATCCGGTCCGCCTTCTCCGGTGGCACAGGCGGCGAGCGCCCAGGGCAGCGCCGCGAACAAGGCCAGAGAGATCGTGGGACGTGCAGTGCGTAGACGCATGTTGAGCGCTCCTCGTGAGGGGGTCGTGAAGCAGGATCCCGCCAGGGTCGGGCGATGGGACGGCGGACGATGGCTCGACCTCGTGAGTGCCGACGAGGTTATTCCCCACTTTGCCGGTCGTCTTCAAGTCGATTTTGTTCTATTTCGTTGTGTCCGCGCGCTGCGCGCACCGCTCAGGTGAACTTTTCTCGGCTCTTGCGAAATCTCGACTCTTGCGGAAAAGCGGACGATCGCTGCGCTCGAACGGCGGGTCGAGCAGCGCTGGAGTTGCTCACCGACACGATGTTCCACGCCTGGCATCAAGTGCGCGATGGCACCATGACCAACGCGCCTCTCCGGCGTCGTCCGTTTCCAGGGCCGCTCCCTTCCGGTCGAGCTTGGCAAACGTGCCACCACGCAGGGCGAGAGCGGCGCATGCTTCGATGGCAGTGCCCGCCGCCCGCGCACTGGAACGACCTTCGGACCCACCGTGGTTTCAGGAGTCGCAGAGGGGTGCCTCCGTGGCGCCGCCATGGCGGATGGCGGACGGCCTGCGACCAGGAGGGGTCCCGCACCCCGGCGAGCGCTCTCTTTTTCGGTCCGGAGGGCTCCGGACCCCCCTTGTGGCACAACATGGGGTGTTTCCAGGGGGTAGATGGCACAAAAATGCCGGTTCCGAAGCGCTTTTTGGCACAAAATAGCCCTCGCGGACGCTCCGTAGAACGTTCTCGAGGGGTCCGGACCCCGGTGTGTCGCAATGCATTGCGTTTGTGCCAGTGCCGGACCCCCCTCACTTGGCACACATGGAGGCCGAGACGGCACAGGTTCCGCGCGAGGCGCCGGGATCGCCTCAGCGACCGCGCTCGCGCGTCCGCTTCAACGCCGCCTTGAGGACGTGCTCCGCGATGAGGTAGCCGAACCCCTCCCCGTCGATCCGCCGGAGCAGCTGGTCGCGGGCGATCTTGAGCGCCGCCGCGGTGGCGTCGAGGTTCCAGCCGTGCGCGGCGAGCTGCTGGAGGAGCCGCGCGCGCCGCACCTGCCCCGCCGAGAGCCGGTAGGTCTTCGCGTACTCCAGCGTGCCGTCGTCGCGCACGATCGCCTCGCCGATGTGGTTGTCGAGCGCCGGATCGAGCTCGGTCATGAACCGCTGCAGCGAGAACGGCCCCGCCCTGTACACGCGCTCCGCCGCGATCGGCCGGCCGAGGAGGCCCGCGGCCGTGTCCACGTGCAGCGCGCCGGACTCGGCCCGCGCCCGGCCGAGCGCGGTCCGCAGATCGTCGAGCGAGCCTACCTGCGCCGCGTCGAAGCTGTGCGTGAAGGCCTGGCTGTCGCCGTTGTGGCGGGCCGCGTAGAGCAGCGTCTGCTCGTACGAGTCCTCGATCAGCGTGCGGTGCAGCGCGCGGTAGTCGTCGGGGTGCGACACGACGAACACCGACGCGAGCAGCTCGCCGACGAAGAGCAGGAGGCCGCACTGGCCCTCGTGGATCTCGAAGACGCGCAGCGCGTCCTCCAGGCTCGGGATCGCCCGGCCGGAGAGCGACATCTCCACGCGCGGGTCGACGCCGTGGGAGATCGCCCGCCGCGAGTACTCGGACCAGGCGATCTCGGGCGCGTTGAAGTGCAGGGCGAGGAATCCCTCCATCGCGAGGTGCTGCGGCAAGAAGCGCAGTCGGTTCCGCTCGGCCGGGTCCTCGCCGCGCGTCTCGCGCCGGGCCATGCGGTGGAGCAGGTTGACGCCGCGCCACCGCTTGGCGAGCGGGATGCTGTCGGTCGGCGCCCCGAGCGCAGCGCCGTAGGACGCGACGGGCGAGCCGTCGTCGGTCCACCCGACGACGAGCGCGTGCGGCACGTAGGTCGAGCCATAGATCGCGCCGTCGCTGAGATCGACGATCGCCAGGGTGTCGTCGTACCCGTGGCGGGCGATGCGCAGGTCGTCGCGCGGCGCGGCCCGGAGGAGCGGGACGAGGCGCACGCCCGCGAAGACCTGGGCGTGCGTGGCCGAGAGGCCCCGGAGCGCGAGCGACTGGATCAGGGCCGGCGCCTTGGCCATCAGGGCGCCTCGGGCGCCGCGGCGGGCGCCTCCACCGGCGCCGCGGCGGGCCGGGCGTGGCGCGAGAGCAGGTCCGCCGCGCGCTGCGCGAGGTAGCGCTCGAGCTCCGCGAGCGGCGCCGTCCCCTCGGCGAACCGGGCGAAGCCGAGGACCGTCGGCAGGTCCTCGGCGTCGCGCAGGCCGACCGTCGGGATCGACGGGCCGAGCGCGCGGGGCGCGTAGCGCTCGCTGTCGAACACGGGGTTGATGTGGACGATCGACGTGCGCTGCCCCGGGTCGAGCCGCGCCCGGAAGCACCGCGCGACCTCGGCGGCGGCGCCGGGCGGGTCGTTCTCGAAGCCGTCCGAGACGAGGAGCACGACGTCGGGGCGGAAGGCGAGCGCGTCGAGCAGCGGCGTCGCGAGATCGGTCTGGCCGCGCGCGTCGACGAGGATCTCGTCGGGCGTGGGCGCGGTCCAGAAGGCGCGGTACTCGCGGGCGGCGGCGCGGAGCAGGTAGCTCACGCCGAGCGCGACGGCGAGCGGGCGGCGGCGCTTCTCGCTCGATCCGGACGCCGAGTAGCTCCGGTCGAGCACGGCGGCGACGCGCCCGAGCGCGGCGGGGCTCCGGCGGAGCGCGCGGGCGGCGGCGCGGTCGAGCGCGGCGTGGAGCTCGTCGCGGCGGTCGCGCCGCGCCTTCTCGGGCAGGGAGAGCGCATAGAGGGCGAGGCGGGTGAGCGGGGCGCGGCCGAGGTCGATGGCGAGGTCGACGTCCTCGCGCCCGGCGGTGCGCTGCAGCCGCAGGCGCTCGCCCTCGGTCATGCGCGGCGCGGCGCGGCGCAGGAGCTCGTCGCGCGAGACGCCGCGGGCGGCGGCGAGCCCCTCGGCGACGGTCAGCGGCAGGTCGAAGATGGCCTCCTTCGCGTAACGGGCCTGCCGCGCGCGCTCGAGGAGCGGCGTCTCGAACGGCGCGCGCCTTCCGGGCTCGAACAGGAAGGGCCCGATCTCGCCGGGGAGCCGGAGGTGGGCGTGCGTCGCGAGCGCGCGGACGTGGGCGCGGTACTTGACGGCGTCGAAGGCCGGCTCGGGCCGGCCGGCGAGGTAGTCGCGGATGACGGCGCGCGCGCGGCGGTTGTTCACGCGCCGCTCCCGGAGCTCGCGGAGCGCCCGGAGCGCGCGCTGCGGCGGGAGCTCCCGGAGCGCCGCCGCGATGAGCAGCCCCTCCTCGCGCCGATCGGCGGCGGGCGTCTCGGCGCCGGTCGCGAGGAGGTTCACGGCGATGCGCGCCTGGTTGAAGTGGTTGATGCCGGCGGCGAGCGTGCGCGCGTAGAGGCGGCGGTAGTTGCCGAGGATGTACTCGTGGAGGAACTCGACGGAGACGACCTGCCCGCCCGAGGAGCCGTAGAACTCGGCCTGCCCGGTGCACGCGAAGCACGCGTTGATGAACATGACAAGGTCCTCGCGCTCGACGCGCTCGGTATGGAAGCGTGCAGGGGGCGCGGGAGACGCGGGAGGCATACGAAGCGCCGCCCGGGGAATGGTGGGGCGATCAACCTACAACAGTTACCAGACTGGGCTCGGAAATCGCCCCGGAGTCCCACGGGCGGCGAGCGCACGATACCCCGGGAGGGGCGCATCGGGGAACGGGTTGAGCAGGTTGGCTTCACCGGCGCGCTGGGCAGCGCCGGGCGCGGCGGCGGCGGCGGCGGCGCCGCGGTGCGGGCGCTGCGCCGCCGCATCGCACAGGTCCAGGCGAAGGCGTGGGGGCTCCGGCGTCGCCGGCGCGGGTCCACGCCGGCCTACTCCGGCCAGACCTCGATCCAGACGAACAGCACCTGTCCGGCGGCCTGATCGCGGACGGCCACCGGATAGACGGTGCGCGCCCGGAGCGCCTCGACGAGGTGAGCGTGATGGATGGCGAACCTCCCGATGAAGTCGTCGTTGATCAGGTCCCTGTCGATGAGCTCACCGCTCACGTGGACATCCGGCGCGAGCGGCACGCGGCGCCAGGTCGGCGGGCCTGTCCAGCCGGGCGTGCAGGTGTCGCGCTGCCCCGGGCGATCGAGCGCGCGCCGCCCGAGCGACCGGCCGCCCACGAACAGCTCCGCCGAGCCGAAGGGCTCCGGCGGCTCGGTGCCCGCCCCCGCCGCCTCCGCGGCGACCCCGGCCACGCCGGCGGCCGCCGCGGCCGGGTGCGCCGTGCTGAGCAGGTCACCGATGGCGGTGAGGGCCCCCGCCGGGACCGCGACCATGCCGTCCCACTGGCGCCCGTCCGCCTTGGCCGGGCTGATGACGGCGCCGTCGATGGAGATGCGAACATGGGCCGGCAGCGGCGCTGCCGCCGGCTTGCACGCCGCGCAGCCGAGGGCGAGCCCGCACAGCGAGGCCGCACCGAGAAGACGTGACGCCATGCCTCGAGAGCGTATCCCGGCGCCCGCGGCGCACCAACGCGGAAAAGCGCGCGCGGGTGACGCGGCGCGGGCTCGCCGTGGGAGATGGATGGTCCCCGTCTCTCACCTCCCCTTGTCTGTACCCTCTCGCCTCCCCGCCTCCCCGCCTCCCTGTACATTCTCTCTTTCTCTGTCTCCAGCCCAACGAGCCGCTGCTGCCGGCGGCCCTGCGCGCCGCGGCAGACCGGCAATCGTTGGCCGAAATCAGGGATCCGGTTGCGGTCCGTCGTCGAGGACCGACAGGTCGAGATCGCGGAGCTGCTCGGGGTCGCCCACGACGTCGATCCGGGCGATCTTCCCCTGCGCGAGCGTGAAGCGGAGCACCCGGAAGAGCCGCCCGTGCGGGGCCACGACGACGCCCACCGTGCCGTCCACGAGGGCAGGGCGGGCCAACTTGGCGCCGCGCGCGCCGGAGATCGCCTGCTTGGCCCAGGCGCGCGCGCCGCGGACCTCGTTCCCGGCCGGGGGCGCGGCCGTGGCGTCGGCGCGGATCACGACGTCCGGATCGAGGATCGCCACGAGCGCGTCGAAGTCGCCGCCGCGCATGGCCGCGAGGAAGGCGTCGACGACCTCGCGCTGGCGGCCGACGTCGGCGTCCGGAGACGGGGGCGCTCCCTGCACGCGGCGGCGGGCGCGGCTCGCGAGCTGCCTCGCCGCGGCCGGGGAGCGGCCCACGATGGAGGCGATCTCCTCGAAGGGTACCGCGAACAGGTCGTGCAGCACGAACGCGAGCCGCTCGGCGGGGGTCAGCGTCTCGAGCACCACGAGCAGCGCGACGCCGACGGAGTCGGCCAGCTCCGCCTCCCGCTCGGGGTCGGTCCCGGCCTCGCGGTCCGCGGCGGGGTCGGACGCGGCCATCGGCTCCTCGCGCCGCGCCTTGCGCGCGCGCAGCATGTCGAGGCACACCCGCGCCACGACCGTCGTCAGCCACCCGCCCAGGTTCTCGACGCCGCTCGTGTCGGCGCGGCTCAGGTGGAGCCAGGACTCCTGCACCGCGTCCTCCGCCTCGCCGAGGGAGCCGAGCATCCGGTACGCCACCGCCCGCAGGTGGGCCCGGTGGGCCTCGAACCGCTCCGCCAGCCAACGATTTTCATCCATCGGTCACACTCCCTCGTCGCGCTTCGTCATGGCTGTGACGCGCGAACCCTAGCCGATGTGACGACGCGAACGGACGTTCAGCGCCCCGTCGCGGTCGGCGAGCACACCCGAACCCCTCGAGAGGATCACGATCATGCTGAAAGCACGGATGAAGAACCCCGCGATGCTCATCCCCGACGTCATGCAGCCCATCCACGCCCTGGTCGGCGCGGTGAAGAAGAGCGGCGTGCCGGCGCGGACGCTCGAGCTCGTCCACCTGCGGACGAGCCAGATCAACGGGTGCAGCCCCTGCGTCGACATGGGCGCGCGCGAGCTCAAGAAGGCGGGCGAGACCGACGAGCGCATGTTCGCCGTGGCGGCCTGGCGCGAGGCGCCCTATTTCACCGACGCGGAGCGCGCCGCGCTGGCGCTCGCCGAGGCCGCGACGAGGCTCAGCGATCGCGCGGATCCGGTGCCCGACGACGTCTGGGAGGAGGCCGCGAGGCATTACGACGAGCCGGCGCTCGCGGCGCTGATCCTGCACATCGCGCTGGTCAACTGCTTCAATCGCGTCAACGTCACCACGAGGCAGGTCGCCGGCTCGATGAAGTGGGAGGCGCGCGCGGACACCCCCTGAGGAGGCGTCGATACGCCGAACGTACGACTGGCTTGCGCGCCCATACGCCGGAGGCCATGGTCGGCTCTGGCAGGTCAGCGGAACCACTGAACCGCTGGCCGGGAGGCCGCCTCTCCAAACGGATGGAAAACTTCCAACTCATTGGCAAGGCGCCACGCGCCCCCACCGGGGTTGCTACGGTGCCGCCGGACCCGGCGACATGGACCGGCTGTTCGGCCGCGAAGCGCGGACGTTCGATCCGTGGCTGGAGCGCCCCCCGAAGGTCTTCGCCGAGCCACTCACAACGGGCTGCGACGAGCGCGTAGCCGTCGACACGCAACACGAGGAACAGAACCATGACCTTCACTCTTCCCGAGCTCCCCTACTCCAGAGACGCACTGGTTCCCCACATCTCGGCCGAAACGCTCGATTTCCACCACGGCAAGCACCACAACGCATACGTCACGAAGCTGAACGAGCTCGTGGCGGCGGACGCGGCGCTCGCGGGCAAGAGCCTCGAGGATCTCGTCCGCACGACGTCCGGCGCGGTCTTCAACCAGGCAGCGCAGGTGTGGAATCACACGTTCTACTGGCACAGCATGAAGCCGCAGGGCGGCGGTGAGCCTCCCGCCGCGCTCCGTGCGGCGATCGAGGAGGCGTTCGGAAGCGTGTCGTCGTTCAAGGAGAAGTTCAGCACCGCGGCCGTCGGTCAGTTCGGCTCGGGCTGGGCATGGCTTGTGAAGAATAGCTCCGGCAAGCTGGAAATCGTGCAGACGGGCAACGCCGGGTGCCCGCTCACGGAGGGCAAGACGCCGCTGCTCACGTGCGACGTGTGGGAGCACGCGTATTACATCGACTACCGCAATGCCCGGGCGAAGTACGTCGAGGCCTGGTGGAACCTGGTGAACTGGGACCACGCCGCCTCGAAGCTGTGACCCACGCGCTCCCGCGAAGGCGGCGTCGAGCTCGAGCGCCCGCCCCCATGGCCAGCCCTCAGGCCCCGAAGGCGATGGCCGGCACGCCCGCAACCAACGACGAGAATCACTCCAAGCTGTTGGAATTCGATCCAGAAGCCGATCGCGCGCTCGTGTAGGGTGCTCTTCCCACGCCTTCGACGGCGCGGCGAAGGCGAGTCCCCATGAGCCACGAAAGGGAGCGGCAGATGATCCTCGTGACCGGAGCGACAGGGAACGTTGGCGGCGCGGTGCTCGAGCAGCTCGTCGAGGCGGGCCAGAAGGTCCGCGCGCTCGTGCGCGACCCGGCCAGGCTGGGCGAGCGCGGCAGCCTTGTCGAGGTCGTGAAGGGCGATCTCGCGAAGCCCGAGACGCTCGACGCCGCGTTCGCGGGCGTGGACAGGGCGTTCGTGGTCTGCGCGGTCGGCGACCTCCCGGCGCTCGCCGGCAACGCGGCCGCCGCGGCGAAGAGGGCGGGCGTCCGGCACATCGTGCTGCTGTCGTCGGCGAGCGCCGTGGACGAGCACGACTACGCGATCGCCCGCTGGCACCGCGAGGCCGAGGCGAAGGTCAAGGCGTCCGGGCTCGCCTGGACGATGCTGCAGCCGGGGGCCTTCGCGACGAACGCGCTCATGTGGGTCGGCTCGATCAAGGCGCAGGGCGCCGTGTACACGGCCACGGGCGACGGCAAGTCGGCGCCGATCGACCAGCGCGACATCGCGGCGGTCGCCGTGAAGGCGCTGACGTCGCCGGGGCACGAGGGCGAGTCGTACGTGCTCACCGGGCCGGAGGCGCTGAGCACGGCGGAGCAGGTGGCGAAGATCAGCGCAGCGATCGGGAGGCCGCTCAGGTTCGTCGACGTGACCGAGGAGGCCTTGCGCGAGGGAATGGAGAAGGCGGGCCTCCCCGAGGTGTTCATCCGCGCCATCGTCGAGATCCAGGCGCTGGTCAAGGCCGGGCACGGCGAGCGGCCCATCCCGACAGTCGAGCAGCTCCTCGGGCGCAAGGCGCGGACGTTCGATGCGTGGCTGGAGCGCTACGGGAGAGCGTTCCAGTAGAGCGCAGCGGCGGCGGCGCAGCTGGCCCGGTGAGGACGGCGGACCGAGCAGCCGCGGATACAGGGACATTTGTTGCGAGTGCAGGTCCCCGAGCTGGACAACTCAATGACTTCATTTGCTATCGTCGGGGCGATATGACGACCCGCTCCCGGACAATCCTCGGCTGGACGCCCACCGTCCTGCTGGCCCTTTTCATGATCTTCGGCTCCGGTCTGGCGAAATTCTTCATCCAGGATGGCACCCCCACCGCCGACTTCCTGAAAGCGCTCGGCGCCTGGGACCATCGCTACCTGATCGGCGCGCTCGAGATCATCGCCGCCGTTCTCCTTCTTGTTCCCCGCACCGCCACGCTCGGCTTCGTGATGATGGTCGGCGTGCTCGGCGGCGCGACGGCCACAGGCCTCACGCATGACGTCGAAGGCAACTGGCCGTGGTTCCCGTTCGTCCTCATCCTCGTGATGACGATCGGCGCGTACTTCCGCACGCCGGAGCTCCTCGCCCGCGCGCGGGATCCGAGGTCCGTCCCGGACCCGGGCAAGGCCGGAAAGATCGTCTCGTGGATCTTGACCGTCCTCATGTCCCTCGCCACCTTGGCGAGCGGCATCCTCCAGCTCATGCCTCCCTCGAACAAGGAAGGCGCGGCGTTCATCGAACGGCTGGGCATCACGGACATCGCCGTGCCGCTCGGCATCACGAAGATCTGCCTCGCGATCCTCTTCCTCATCCCGCGCTCTTCCGCGATCGCCCTCGTGCTCATGGTCGGCTACTTCTCCGGCGCTCTGGCCACGAACATGACCCGCGGCTTCACGCTTCCGGAATACCTGCCGCTGATCATCGTGCTCGTCTTGCTCGGGATCACCGGCTGGATCCGCAACCCCGAACTTCGGCAGCGCCTGCTCGGGGCGACGAGGGTCGCGACCTCCGAGCCCTGCCACGGGGCGAGGGACCCGCGGGACGCGTGACGCGGCGCGGACGACTCGGGCGCCGCCCTCGGCACCCTGGGCGTCTTCTGCGGCTTCCTCTGAGCCATCGGCAAGGTCCTGAGAACCGTCGGCATCGTGGCATCCGGCGTGGCGCTCGTCGCCGCGGCGGTGCTCGACGCGCCTGTCCCTCGTGGGACGCTCCCGCCCGTGGGCTGGCGCCACATCGGCCTGCCGCTCTGCCTGTACGTGTTCTCGCCGTGCTGGATCGAGGAGGGTCGGGCCCGCGAGCGGCGTGCTCGTTCGTGGGCTGCCGGACCCGGACTGGCCGCCCGGCCCGCGCGACGACGCGGCGAGATCGGCGTGCGGACCGCGGACGCTCGACGCGCCGCGGCGGCCAGAGCGCGACGCAGCCGCCGAAGCCTCCGATACGGTTGCAGCGCACCATATTTTGCGGCAAGACGACGCCGGGAAATCTTTCCTCCGACGAAACGAAGACACACGAGATCATGCAAATTCCGAGCAGCCTCACGTCGCTGGTCGACGAAGGGCTCATCGACGAGGTTGTGCGGCCGCTGATGAGCGGAAAGGAAGCGGTGGTCTTCCTCGTCCGGTCGGGCGGCGAGCTGCGCGTCGCGAAGGTCTACAAGGAAGCGCAGAACCGCAGCTTCAAGAACCGCGCGGCGTACACCGAGGGCCGCAAGGTGCGCAACAGCCGCGACCAGCGCGCGATGGACAAACGCTCGCGCCACGGCCGGGCTCAGGACGAAGCCGCCTGGCGCTCGACCGAGGTCGACATGATCTACCGCCTGCGCAGCGCAGGCGTCCGCGTGCCGACGCCGTACCAGGCGATCGACGGCGTGTTCGTGATGGAGCTGGTCGCCGACGCCGACGGCAGCCCCGCGCCTCGCCTCGCCGAGACGAGCCTCGACCGAGATCAGGCCATGTGGGTCTACCATCGCCTGATCGGCGAGGTCGTGCGGATGTTGTGCGCCGGCGTCGTGCACGGCGATCTGTCGGACTTCAACGTGCTCATGAGCGCCGACGGTCCGGTGATCATCGACTTCCCCCAATCGGTGGACGCCGCGAGTAACCAGAACGCCAGGAAGCTCCTGCTCCGTGACGTCGACAATCTCCATCGCTTCGTCACGCGCTTCGTGCCCGAGCAACGGCGAGCCGCCTATGGCGAGGAGATGTGGGAGCTCTACGCCAGCAGCGCGCTCACCCCTGAGACCCGATTGACCGGCCGCCATCGGGTCTCCGAGCGGAGGGTGGACACCCGCGCCGTGCTCGACCTCATCGGCGACGCGAACTACGACGAGCGCAAGCGCCGCGAGCGTCAGGGCATCAGCATGCGGGGAGCGCCGAAGGCCGCCCAATCGCCCGCGCCCGCCGCCGAGGCGCCCACGACCGAGGGGCGAACGACCGATCCGCGGGACCGACCGCGACAGGCGGAGAGGCCGGCTGCGCATGCCGGGAACGGGGGCGGGCCAAGGCCGCAGCAACACGGACCAGGGCAAAGGCCGCAAAACGCCGGGCCTGACCGGAGGCAGCAGTACGCGGGCAACGCGCCTGCCCAGAGGCCACCGCAGCACCCATCAGGACAACCGCCGGTGCAGTACGAGGCGAGGCAGCGACCCCAGCAGCATGGGCCAGACCAAAGGCCGGCCCAGCATGCGACGGCGCAACGGCCCGCGCAGCACCAGACCGCGCAAAGGCCGCAGCACCACGAGGCGCCGCACAGGCCGCAGCACCACGAGGCGTCGCAAAGGCCGCAGCACCACGAGGCGTCGCACAGGCCGCAGCACCACGAGGCGTCGCACAGGCCGCAGCACCACGAGGCGTCGCATAGGCCGCAGCACCACGAGGCGACGCACAGGCCGCAGCATCACGAGGCGCCGCACAGGCCGCAGCACCACGAGGCGCCGCAAAGGCCGCAGCACCACGAGGCGCCGCACAGGCCGCAGCATCACGAGGCGTCGCAAAGGCCGCAGCACCACGAGGCGCCGCAAAGGCCGCAGCACCACGAGGCGCCGCAAAGGCCGCAGCACCACGAGGCGCCGCAAGGGCCGCCGCAGCAAGGGGAGCCTGATGCGGCGTCGCGGCCACGCCGCCGTGTCGTCATCTCGGTGAGCACCAATGATCGGCGTTCGAGCACGCGCCGGAACCCCTGATAGGCCCCGCGTGGGGTCGCCCGCGGCGGGTCCGCGCGTCACCGCGTCTGAGGTGGATTCGGCCTGCCCGGCGTCGGCCCGCGCCTCCTCGGCACGGCCGCCCTCCCCTCCCTCGGTCGCCTCTCTCCCGCGGCCCTCGCCGAGCGCACCCAGATCGCGCTCTTCGACGCGACCCGGCTCGCCGCCGCCTTCGAGCTCGGCCGCCGCTACCACGCCGCCCGCGCCCGCCGGGGCGCGCTCCTCACCGACGCCGCCCGCGTGGCGCGGTACTTCGGCCCGAGGCTCGCGTCCCTCGTGCACGAGGAGCTCTGGATCGCGGCGCTCGACAGCCACGGCCGCCTCCGCGAGACACGCCTGCTCGCCCGCGGTACCGACGACGCCCTCTACGTCGGCCGCTCCACCGTCCTGCGCACGGCGCTGGACATGGCCGCCGTCAGCTTCGTCCTGGCCCATAACCACCCCAGCGGCGACCCGACGCCAACCCGCGAGGACGAAGCGATGACCCTGGAGCTGCGCCACCTCTCCGCCGAGCTGCACGTCCCGCTCACGGCCCACGTCATCGTCACCCCCAGCGGCCGCTACGCCGCCGTCCACGAGTAGCCCATCGCGGGCGCAGCGCCCCTGCGGTCTGCGCATCCTGCCCCCAGCGCACCGCCCCGGCCGAGAGCTCCGCATGCCTCCGGCGCGGCACGAGCTCTGAAGCACGTGGCGCCACAGCGCGTCCGACCCAGGGCACCGCGCCGCGGTCGACCCGCACCCACGCCCCGCCTCAGGCGACCGCACGCCGAGCGCGTCGACCTGGGGAAGAAGATGCGGGTCTACCGGCGCGACGGCATGGGGCACGTGGGGCTGCTCAGCCCTTTGCCGCGGACGGTGGAGGTGTACCGACTCGAGGGCGGCGGTGGGGGCTGCTCGAGACCTTCGTGGCCCTCCGGAGCGTCCCACATGCGCGCGGGAGCGTCCGACAGGGTCTCCGACACGCGCGACACGGCGTTCCGGAGCATCCGGCATGCCTTACCAGAACCATGCGTCTTCACGCGATCGCACGCGGATCCTGTTTCGTGCTAAAAGAGACTTCCCCGACCCTCCGAGCAACCAAGGACGAAACATGGCAACTCGACAGATTGTGGTTGATGTGCCCGAGAAGGTGCTCCTTGCGGAGAAGATGGACGAAGCTGAGTTCGCACGAGAGCTCCGCACCCTCGCCGCGGTCAAGCTGTACGAGCTGGGGCGGCTCTCGTCCGGCCGCGCTGCGGAGCTCGCCGGCATGGCGCGGGTCGAATTCCTGTTGAATCTGGGCCGCTACAAGGTTTTCCCTCTCGACGCCGAGCTCCGCTCGCTCGAGGCCGCCGTTGGCTGAGGCGATCAGCAACACCTCGCCCCTGCTCTACCTTCACCGCATCGGCGCCATGGACTGGCTCGCCGAGATTTTCAAAGACGTCTGGGTCCCCAGCGCTGTGGATCTTGAGTTGAAGGAGGGGCGACGGAAGGGGTACGAAGTCCCCACGCTGAGCAACTATGGATGGCTGAAGATCGTGGATCCTCAATCCATGCCATCGGAATGGCTCGCGCTCGACCTGGGAGCAGGAGAGCTTGCAGCCATGGCCCTGGCTCTGGAAAATCCATCCCGTGTGATTCTTCTCGACGATGCGCTGGCAAGGCGCACGGCTCAAGCGGCAGGGCTGGTCGTCTGGGGAACGCTCAAGATCTTGCTGGAGGCAAAATCTCGAGGGATCACGCAAAGCGTCGGGCCGTGGGTCGACAAGCTCGCAGATGCGGGCATGTGGCTGTCTGGCGAGATCCGCCAGAGAATCCTGTCCCTGGCTGGGGAACGGGATGAGCTGCCGCCTTGATGAATCCTCGATCGCCGAAGCGCTGACGATCTCAAGCGCACCGCGCTGGACATGGCCGCCCAGAGCTTCGTCCTCGCCCATAACCACCCGAGCGGCGACCCGAAGCCGACCCGCGGCCACGCCGGTCAACGCCGGCCATCGAGGTCGAGTTGAACGAGGCCACCGCCTACTACGCTCGTCGGGCTCGATATCCACTGGGGCAACATCGTCATGCGCAGCACAAGGGCATGTAGGCGTAGCGCGGGCGCACCGCGGAGCGCTCCGGGGTGAACCGGTCGGGATCGAAGATCGCCGGCTGCTCCCAGAGCGACGGTTCGCGGTGGGTCACGAACGGGCTCAGGAGGAGGACGGAGCCGGCCTTGACGGCGTAGCCGCCGATCACGTCGTCGGTGTTGACGATCCGGGGCATGATCCGGCTCGGCGGGTACAGGCGCATTTCCTCCTCGAGCACCCGCTTCGTGTACGTGAGCCGGGCGAGATCCTCGAAGTTCGGCCGGCGGCCGCCGAGCACCTCGTCGACCTGCCTCGAGATCGGTCGATCGCGCTCAGGGAGATCCCTCATCGGGATCGACATCGGGAGCATAACAGTCCGCGAAACCGTCTCTGCTCGTCTTGCACACCTCGTCCAGGAAGCACCAGTAATAGGACACACCGGACGTCGTGTCGCAGTACCGGACCCCATGCACCCCATCCTCGACGACGCACGCGTGCTCACCGAGCTCGGAGCAGTCGGTGGCCACAGTGTCCGGCTGGAACCAGCACCTCGGTCGAGCCCCGGGGCCGTCCTGGCACGCGAACGGGCGCGCGGCTTCCTCGCTCGCATCGCTATACTCGCCGTACGGCGGCACGAACCCCGGGATCCCGGTCCCCGTCGCCTTCACGCTGCACACGGCTCCCGCCACCAGCGTGTCGAGGCGGCACTGGGACGCAGCATGGCCCTCCTTCGTCACCGCGGCCTCGGTCGTGTCCGGTGTGTCGAATTGCGGGTAGACGAGCTCCCTGGGAGCCTGCAGCACGGCCTGCTCCTCGTAGAACCGCCCCGTCTGCAGGCTGGCGAGCAGGATCCGGCCGCAGAGCTGCTGGCTCGCCATGTCGCTGTAGGCCGTCGTGCAACGCTCGCGCGCGGAAGGGTCGAGCCCGGCCAACGCCGCGGCGTTGGCCTCGGTCTCATTCGCCCACAGCCGCGGCAAGCAATCCTTGGTGGCAAAGTAGTCGGCCTGTTCCTCGGCGGAGACCGACGTGCCCAGCGCGCCGGTGCTGTTCCCGCCGCGGGAGGTCTTGAACGGGAACCCGCCGATGAAGTGCCCCATCTCGTGGCACATCGTGAGCGCGAACACCTCCGTCGTCATGCTCGAGACCGTGAGATATCCCTTGCTCACCTCAACTGTCCAGTCCTCCCCGGGCTTGAGCAGCACGTGGGCGCTGACCGCATCGCTGTCCCAGTCGATTCTCCACGAGATCTTGTGGGTACCTGCCGGATTCGCGGCCGCGGCGTGGTCCTGGTAGAGCGCGACCACGCGCTCGAGGATCGCCTCCGCCTCCTCGCGCGTCGGCGGGCGCTCCCCCGAAAGCGGCGCGCCATCGACAGTGCCTCCGATGGTGGCGGCGGAATTGCCGTCCGTCCGATCGGTGGAGACGTCGTCCACCTCTCCCATGCACGCCGAAAGGAGAACTGACGAAGCAAGAATAGTGTAAAGTTTCATATTGAACTCCGTCGGATTGTATCGCTGAGCAAAACCGGACCGAGCCAGGCGGCCGACGTTGGGTGCAGCGCCGGGCGCGCCGAGGAGCCCTACGGACATAGGGCGACGAGGAGCAACGACGCGATGCGACCGACATCGGCTGCCTGGCGGCGAGAGCTTCTGTTCTGTGCTCTTGATGCCGTCACGGGATCGATCCTTCAAATTAGTTTGTTGCGGCCTGCCCCGCCCGCCCGCTGATCGCCGCATGCCACATGATGGTGGTGCGGCGAGAACGCGGCAGCCACTTCGGCTTCGCGAACAACGACGTCGACGTCTGCGTCCACCCGGACTTCTACTCGACCGACGCTCGGCCGCGTCCCGTGCCAGCAGCCGGTGCGGGCTCCGGGCTCGCACAGCGGCGGTCACGCAGGTCCTGCCGAGAGGCGCGCAGCGCCGCGTCGCCGTGGGGAGCCGCACACGCCGCTTCTGGGCCTGTGCCCTGCGGCGCTGTGATATGAGGTGGCCCATGACGTCCGTCGATGTCGATACCCTCATGGCAGAGCTCGCCCACCTGCGCGAGGAGAACGCGGCGCTCACCCGCGAGCGGGACGAGCTGCGCCGCGAGCGGGACGAGCTGCGCAAGGCGATCCTGGGAATCCCGGCTGCGGTCGGGCTGATGATCGGTCCAGATCACGTGTTCAAGATCGTGAACGACGCGTGGCGCGGCTTGAATCCCTCTCTCGAGCCGATCGGCAAGCCCTTGATCGACGCCTTCCCGGCGCCCCTCGGCGCGCGTATCGCCGCGATGCTCGATCCCGTCTTCGCGACCGGTGAGCCCCTGATCGCCGCGAACGTGCCTTTCACGTGGCCGGGCGCCGAAGAGACGTCCTTCATCACGTTTCATTACTCCGCCCTGCGCCAGGACAGCGGCGAGATCTTCGGGATCGTCTTCCACGGCCTGGACGTCACCGCGCAGATGCGAGCGCAGCGCGAGGTGCAGTCGCTGAACAGCAGGCTGCGCACCTTCCTCGCCCTGGCCGAGAACGCGCCGGACAGCATCGTGGTCACCGAGCGCGGCCAGATCACGTACGCGAATCCGGCGTTCTTCCGCATGTACGGGTACGGCGCCGAGGTCGTGGGGACTCCCCTGCTCGACCTGGTCGAGGCCGAGGGTCGGGCGCTCCTCGACGCGCACCTGCAGGAGGGCGCGTCCCCAGGCGCAGCCCGGGCCATCGTCACCTGCCGCCGCCACGACGGGAGCACCTTCCCGGGCGAGGTCTCCACGTTCCGCATCCGCGACGAGGGCGGGCAGATCGACGCCGAGGGCGCCATCGTCCGCGATCTCACCGAGCAGCGGCGCGCGGAGCAGGAGCGGCAACGGCTCCAGGAGGATCTCATCGCGGCGCAACAGCGGGCGATCCGCGAGCTCTCCACGCCGCTCATCCCGCTCGCCGAGCGGCTGGTCGTGATGCCGCTCGTGGGCACCATCGACAGCGTCCGGTCCGAGCAGATCCTGGAGACACTCCTCCAGGGCATCACGGCGCACAAGGCGGCGGTGGCCATCCTCGACACCACGGGCGTGCGGAGCATGGATGAGCAGGTCGCGAGCTCCCTCCTCAGGACCGCCGGCGCGGCGCGCCTGCTCGGCACGGAGGTCATCCTCACCGGGATCTCGCCCGAGGTCGCGCGCGCCCTCGTGGAGATCGGGGCCGACCTGAGCGGCGTGGCCACGCGCGGGACGCTCGAGGCCGGGGTGGCCTACGCCCTCGGCCGCCGGCGCAGAGCGAGGGGCAGGCGCTGAAGCCCCGCAGGCGGGCCCGCGGCGCTCGCCGCCGGAGAGCCAGCACGGACCGAGGAGAGCGGTATCGCCGACGTGCTCCGCGATGTCGAAGAGGTTGGCCGTTCCCCGACGCACGCACTCGTAGTCGACGCGATTCCTGAGCGTTTTCTCTGGATCCAGGGTGCGTTGCTCTGGTTATTTGAGTCGATTCTCTGGATCTAGCTCTGAATTGTCTCGTTGCGAGCGACGAAACTCTGGATCGAGCCTGCATTCACCTGGAAATCTGAGAATATTCTCTAGATTTCGTCGATGTTTGTCTCGTTTGTCGGCCAGGATGTCTCGATCCCCTGGTCCCCGCACCCCGTCGAGCGGCCGCCGGAATCAGGACCAGCCGCGCGCGGAGGCCGGGCGGCCGCGCGAGCCCAGGGGGACCGGGGCTCCGCGGCGGCCGCGGTCCTCGTGCGCTACGGGTACCCCGCGCTGCCGGTGTCGCCGTGGGTCAGCGCCTCCCAGGTGATCTGCACGTTGGTCACGTCCCTGCTATTGCCGGACTGCCCCCGGATGCGGTCGCGCACCTTGCGGCTCTCGGGCATCGCCTGGCCCTCGCGTCGAGCGTAGTGATTGTAGACGAGCTCCCAGACCGGGATGTCCTTGACCTTCAACTCGCCACCGCACAACGAGGCCTCTACCTCCAGCTTGATGTCGGTCGCCGACGGAGACCGGTTCAGGAGCTTCGCCACGTACTCGAAGGACGCCTTGATCCGCTCCTCTTGCTCTCCGTAGAGATCGATGCCCTGGAGCCCCGCCGTCTCCGCCGCGTAGGCGGTCGAGGCGAGCCCCATCTGCGTGTGTGGCAGATCGCGGCACGTCTCCTGCGTGTGGCCGGATCGCCCCGTGAAGTCGGACTGGCCGTACCAGAGCTCGCGCAGCTTGGCGTCGGTGCTGTACCCCGGCGGGCGCTTCGGCAGCCGGCCGTCGCTCGCCAGGTAAACGTTGTAGGGCACGCGATCGCGCCACATGGCGACGCCGCGATCGAACAGCGCGCGGTCATCATTGTAAATACCGATGTTGATCATCCCGTCCGCCATCGACAGGTTCCAGTTCGCCTGGTAGCCCCATCCATCGCGGATCCTGGGGACGAGGACGTCGTTGAGCATCCGCCCGAACCGCGCGGCCTCGCTCTCCGACCATCCAGCGCCGGCGTGGCGGAGGAGCTCGGCCGAGCGCGGGAACAGCTCCGCGAGCCAGGCGGCCTGCAGCGGGCCGTTGTTCTGACCGGGATCGGTGCGCACCTTGGCCGGATCGAAGACGAGCTCCCTCAAGCTCGACGACCAGGCGTTCAGGATGGAGATGGCGCTGTCGGCGTACGCCTGGTTCCCGGTGTAATACCAGATCAGGGTGTGCGTGTACGCCGCGACGGCGTCGTCTCGCGACGCGGTGCAGCCCTGATCGAGCGGGTTCGATCCGTTGCCGCACTTCATCACCTCGACCGGCCGCGGCGTGTACGGGAGCCGCCCGTACCTGGTGGCCTTGGCCTTGTCGAAGTCGCCCTTCCACGGCTGCTGTCCAGCAGCGATCTTGGCCTTCACGAAGTCGAGCTGACCGCGCGACACGAGGACGCCGGGATGCCGGAAGGCCGGAGCGCCGCCGGAGTCCGCCGCCGCGACGCCGGTGTCACCGTCGCCGCTCTCGACCGCCGAGTCGCCGTCCGGCGCCGACTCAGCAGCCCTGTCGAGCGATCCCCCGCACTCCTCCCCCTCGCAGGCGCCTTCCGACGCGGTCTCCGTGGGGGCCAAGCACGCGCTGGAAGCAGCGACGACGGCAAGCAATGGTATAATATGATAACGCATGAAGTGAGTATACGGGCAGCTCGGATCGATGCCAGACGGAACACACGCGCTTCATGCTTCTTTACTACGCTTACAACATAAAGTTTTCGCGTCCGCCAAGCGTCGTGCTCACGTGGGCTACGCCGGCGTCTTCGCAAGGGGGCGATGTGGGCATGGGCCCCCGGAATGCCCCCGGGCTCATGGATGCGGGCGGGCGCCAGCGTCCCGCTCGGCCGCGCGATGCGGTGTACCCTGGCATCGTGCGCGTTCGTCGCCTCCGCCTCGCCCTCGTCCTCGCCGCGCTCGCCGGCGCCAACCTCGGCGGGTGCTCGTCGCGGTGGCCGTCCGCCGGGTCGGCGCGCGGCGATGACGTTGCGGACGCCGCGTTCCCGTGATGCCTTTTCCCCAAGAACCCATGGCCGAACCTGGACGATGCTAGACCAGACAGGTAGCGTCGCGGCGGCGGCGCACGAACCCACCCGCCACGGGAAGGCCCACCTGGGCAAGGCCGTGCTGATCACGACGGCCGTGCTCTGGCTGCTCGACTGGGTCAGCACCAGCAGGTTCGACGCCCGGGAAGCCCTCGGGATCGCGGCGTGGGTGTCGGCGGTCCTCGGCGCGCTCACGGTGGTGGCGCACAGACTCGACACGCAGCGCACGCCGGTCTGGCGGCAGCTGCTTGCCCTCGCGCTCACGGCCGGGATCGCCAGTTCGCTGACCCGCCTCGCCCTCCTCCTGCTCGTCATGGCGCTGCCCGAGTCCTTCGCCGAAGGCTCGCGGCAGACGTTTGGGGCCACCGCCGTCGTCGGCTTCTTCGACGGTGACGCGCTGTTCGGCTTCTGGGCCCTGCTCGTCGAGCTGCCGCGCCGGATCGGCGCCGAGCGAAGGCTGGAGCAGGAGCGACACGCGCTCCGCCAGGAGGCCGAGCTCGCGCGCATCCGCGCCGCGCTCGAACCTCATTTCGTGCTGAACACCCTCAACACGATCGCAGGCCTCGTGACCGAAGAGCCGCGCGAAGCCCGCAACCTCATCGCGACGCTCGGGGACCTGCTGCGAGACGCCATGCAGGAGCCGCGACGCCACCGTCACACGGTGCGCGAGGAAGTGAGCTGGCTCCGGGGCTTCGCTCGGATCCTGGAGTCCCGGCACGTCGGGCGGCTCGCGTTCGAGTGGGACGTGGACCGCTCGGCGGAGGAATGCGTCCTTCCGGCATTGCTGCTGCAGCCGCTGCTGGAGAACGCGGTTCATCACGGCGCGCTCCGTCGGGCGGGCCGCGGCCGTGTCGCCCTGCGGATCGCCCACGACGCGGACCGCTTGCGCTGCATCGTCGAGGATGACGGGCCAGGCTTCGACCCGGGCTCCGCCCGCCCCGGGGGCCGGGGGCTGGACCTGGTGCGGCGCCGCATCGCCCTCGAATCCGCCCACGCTTCGCTGCAGGTCGACGCGAAGCCCGGCCGGACACGCGTCGAGATCGTGTTGCCAAAGAGGACCGCATGAAGCCCCTGTCCGCTCTGATCATCGAAGACGAATGGCCGGCTCGCAACTACCTTGTAGAGCTGCTGCGCGACACTGGAAGCTTCGGGGACATCGCCGCGGTGACGAGCGTCGAGGACGCCCGAGAGGTGATCGAGCGCCCTGAGCTCGGCATCGAGGTCGCGTTCATCGACGTCCGCCTCGTCGATCGGCCGGGGGATCGCTCGGGGCTCGACTTCGCCCGGTCGCTCGCCGACCTGGCGAGCCCCCCGGCGGTGGTGCTCGCCACCGCCTCGGCGCAGTATGCGCTCGACGGGTTCGAGCTGGGCGTCGTCGACTATCTCCTGAAGCCGTTCACGCTCGATCGCATCACCACGTGCGCGGCACGGCTGCTCGAGCGGCGCCGGCCGCCGCCCCAGGGCGCCGCGCGGCGGCGCCTGGTCGCCCGGAAGAGCAACAGCCTGGTCTTCCTGGACCTCGATGGCATGTTGGCGTTTCAGACAGTCGATCGCCTCACCTACGTCCACCACGTCGATGGTGTATTCTCGATGGACCTCTCCCTCAACGCGCTCGGGGCGGCCCTGGGCAGCCGCGTTCTACGCGTGCACCGCAACTGGCTCATCGCCCCCGCGCACGCGCAGGGGCTGAGCCGGCTCGCGGGAGAGCTGATCGTCGAGGTCGGCCCCACGCTCCGCGTCCCCGTGTCGCGCGATCGGGCGCGGGAGGTCCGGCAGCAATTGCTGGAGAACACCGTGGGCATTCGTCAGCCAGGCTGAGCTCGTCCTATCTCGCCGAGAGAACGAATTTGGCGAGCTCGCCCCCGAACTGCTCGATATCGAACGCGTCGGACGCGTTCGTCCCGAGGATCACGCGGCTGTTCGCCTCCGGGCAGTCCGCCGCGTATCCCCCGAAGCCGTAGTCGCTGCCCCCGGCGTAGCCGTAAACCGTCTTGCCCTCGAAGGTTCCGCCGGAAAGGTACAGCGTCCGGTAGGCGTTGAGCGCGGC
Source organism: Sorangium sp. So ce1014 (assembly GCF_051521505.1). NCBI lineage: Bacteria > Pseudomonadati > Myxococcota > Polyangiales > Polyangiaceae > Sorangium > Sorangium sp. So ce1014. Next base: position 2,532,950 of record NZ_CP150356.1, on the reverse strand, counting down.
CGGGTCCAGCACGTCCCCGCCCCAGACGGCGACCAGCCACCGCTCCAGATCGGAGACCGTCGTGACCAGCCCGCCGTTGCCGACCAGCGACCACGTGTACGGCCACGCGGCCGGGTCGTTGCTCCCGAACGTCGAGTCGCCGTACCCGAATGCGGTGTCGACCCGTTCCCACACCGGGTCCCCGAAGAAGCCGCTGTGTTGCATCCCGGCCGGCGTCAGGAGCTCGTCGCGCACGTAATCGGTGAACCCTCGCCCCGAAACGGTCTCGACGACGTCGGCCAGCAACGTATAGCCCGAATTCGAGTAGTCGACCTCGCTTCCCGGCTCGAACCGCAGCTCCTGCGCGAAGATCCGCTGGCGGGCTTCGAGGCGCGCCATGGGCTCGAAGTCTCCCTCGGTGTCGTGGTACTCGTCGAACCCGGCGCTGTGCTGGACGACTTGCAGGACGGTGATCTCGGCTTTGTCGGCCGGCACGTCGTCGAAGAGGGTCGCGAGGGAGTCCGACACGCTGAAATTGCCCTCGCCTTCGAGCTTGAAGATGGCCGCCGCCGTGAGGTCCTTCATGACGGAGCCGAAATCGTACGCTGTGTCGGCGGCGTTGGGCACGCCGTCGTCGCGGTCCGCGAGGCCGTAGCCGCGCGCCAGCACCGTGCCCCCGTCCACCGTGACCCGCACCGATCCGGAGAACCCGGCCATCGCCGCGGCATCGAGGCGGCGCTCCAGCTCGTCGCGGAGGTCGTCAGGCGCGTCCGGCGTACCGGAGCTCGACCCGCATGCGGGGTTCAGAGCAACCAGCGCAGTGAGGGCAACTACCATCGACAGAGGATCTCGTCTCGTACGGGATGTCATAGGGCACCCATGTTGCCAGACGAGGTGGCGAGATCGAGCGACGGATGACCAGGCGGGGGTTTTGCCCGACGAGCGGCGGGTTCTCCGGTACGAGGCGCGGGGCGGTGCCGGCGGATCGCGCGCGCGGAGAGCTTTGGCGTCGGCGGGTCGCCTATCGCGCGCTTCCGCGGGGAATGCCGAGGCGGTCTTCGTAGGCGTTCAGGACCTTCACGAACGCGGGCCGCTCTTCGCAGCGACGGCGGTGGTCTTCGACGTTCGGATACCTGGCGAGGATCTCCGTCTTACGAAGTTCGCGCAGCACGCACGTGAGAATGATGTCGGCGACCGTGAAGTCAGCCCCCGTGATGAACGGCTGAGCCTGCAGCATCTGGTCGATCGTCGGCAAGAAGCGATCGAGTATCTCGACATGCCAAGGGCGCAAGGCCTGCAAATGGGGATTTGAGTCGCCTTGGAGATCGGCAAACAGAATCGGCAGCGAAAAGGGCTCGATGTTGTTCAATGACGTGATCGTCCAGCGATAGACCTGCGCGCGCCCCTTCAGATCAGAAGGGATCAATTTCCCGGATTTCTCCGCGAGATAAAGCAGAATCGCGCCCGACTCCGTCAAAACATACCCGTCATCATCGATCGCCGGAACCTGTCTGAACGGCGATACAACTCCGAACTCGACTTCATCCTGAAGACCCTTCGGCCCGCAATCGAGCCCGACGGCCTCGTAGGCGATTCCACACTCTTCCAGCGCCCACATCGCACGGAGGTCGCGCGTGTAACCCCAAAGAAACGGCGGCAACGATTTGAAAACGTATACTTTCATGAAGCTGACCTCATCCCGACTCGGGCGCCGCGCCGTCAAGTCGCCCTATGACGCCGAGATTTCTGTATCTTTCCTGGCGCTCTTGGCGGTTCAAACGACCCCATTCTCATCCAAGGTGCACCACGACGGGTGGTGGAGAAGATTTTACTTCTTCAACCAGGTCTGGGTCCTGCCGAGGAGGGAGATGCCCAGGAAGCCGCGCACCTTGAGCTTCTTCCCGCCCTCGATCGCCTCGAGCTTGCAGCTATAGGTCTCGCCGTTGTTCGGATCCAGGATCGTACCGTCATCGTACTCGTCGTCATCGCGGACCATGTTCTTGATGATGACGAGCCCCACAAGGGGCTTGTTCTTGTCGGCCCCCTCACAGGCGGTGCAGATCTTCGGCTTCCCCTTCGCGTCGAGCGGCTGCTTCAGGCTCACGATCTTGCCGAAGATCTTCCCGCCCTTCTCGTAAATCTCTATCACCGACTGCTCGACCCCCTGCTCATCAATCGTCCGCCACTGGCCGGTCACAGGGAGAGGACCCGCGAGCACGAGCGAAGTGGCGAGGGAGCAGCCCAAGGCGGCAGAGAGAGCCAAAAACGTCTTCATGTCGTCAGAACTCCTTTCATCGGTCTGCGGAGCCACGGCGTTCGGCCCTGGCGTGGTGTTTGATTCGCGTGTCGGCGTGCGCCGCCGTGTGCAACATGCCTTGGAGGGGGGAGAGGGGACGGGGCGCCGCGCCGTTTGTTCATCGGACCGGAGGGAGCGGCGGCGGAGGCAGGGCTCTGGTCAGAGGGGAGCCGAACGGTGGACATGGCTCCTCTCGCAGCAGCCCTGCGGCGCGGTGGACGTCATTTTTCCCCCGAGAGTACCGAGCGGGCTCGTGGAGCGCAACGGCGCCGTGCAGCGGGGCGCCGGGACGTTGGTTGGCCAGCGAACGGTTGATTCTACGGGGCTGGATCCCGCCGTGGCCAAGCTGCCCTTGGCCCGCGCCTCGGCCGCGCAGGTCCGTCCGTGCTGCGCCGGTGCGATCCCGCCGACTGAGGCGGTCATGTAAGGTTCTCTATGTGAACCAGCGCGCGCAGCGTGGCCGTAGGGTGGGACCGCTGATGCCACGAACCCTTCACCGCGGGCGAGCACCGCGCGGAGCTGGTGCCGCACCAGGGCGCACGCCGTCGCCGGAGATCCTGGCGAGCCGGACGGCGCGGGCGGCGAGGAACCGCGAGCGGCGGGCACGCGAGCGCGCTGGCTGAGTGGAATTGTGGATGCTCACAGCAGCGCGTACCTCGCCAGTCGCGCGGAGGGCTTGTCGATCCAAGTTGACATCGATCATGTGAACGCTCACACTGGCGACCGGTCGTTGCGCTTTTGCTTCGCTCCGGATGGGCCGTCATGCGCATCCAGGAGACAGTCATGAAGTAGCGATCGGTCATGCTGCTCGCGGCTGGGATCGCGGTCCTGGCCAGCGGCGACCCTGGTTGCAGCAACGGTCCCAGCGGCGGTGGGACCCCGGTGGAGCCGGCAGCGGCGGGAACCCCGGAAGCGACCCGACGTATCCCGCCCAGCAGCAGGCCTCTCCGGGGGGCTGCACCGTGAACGTCTGGTTGTGCTGTACGGCAACACCAGTGCTCGATGATGTGGTGGCTACTGCTTATCGCACCTTCATGAGGATCAGGCCCGCTCGCGATGCACAATCGGCTTGACGGACATGCCAGCCCGGAACAATAAGCACGATTATCGTGTTGCCCGGCGCACGCTGAGCAAATTTATTCACTTTGCGCGCATCTCGACGTTCGTCCGCAGCGGCAATGTCCAGCGCGGGAGCCTTGAGCGCGCGGCGAGCGACCCCGACCTACGCAAGAGCAGCGTTGAGCAGTAAGAAGATTCCAGTTTCACTTACTTAACAGGACGAGGAGAACAAGATGAGATTCGGAACCAAGCAGAGCTTGCTTGCGGCGGCGACGGGCATCCTCGCCGTGTCGTGCGTCGTCGGCCCCGAGGGGGCGTACGACGCCGAGATCGAGGAGGCAGGCTCGCTCGAGGGCGCCATCACGATCGATACGAGCGCGGTCTACACGATCGTCGGCGCCCAGAGTGGAAAATGCGTGCAGGTGGCTGGAGGCAGCACCGCTGATGCAGCGGCCATGCAGATCGCCAGCTGCAACGGCTCGACGCGGCAACAGTTCCGCATGGAATCGGCAGGCGGCGCCTACTATCGCATCCGCAACGTCAACAGCAACCGTTGCATGGACGTCGCGGGCGCCTCCACCAGCGACGGCGCCGCCATCCAGCAATACTCCTGCTGGACCGGGCAAAACCAGCAGTGGTCGTTCACGGACGTCGCCGGCGGCGTCGTGCGCCTCACCGCGCGCCACAGCGGCAAGTCCCTGGACGTCTACGGCCGCGGCACCGCGGACGGCACCGCCGTGATTCAATGGGCGTCGAACGGCGGCACCAATCAGCAATTCCGACTCACGCCCGTGGGCTCGGGGACCGGCGGCACCGGCGGCGGGGGCAGCACCAGCGGCTCCGGCGGCGGGGGCAGCACCAGCGGCACCGGCGGCGGGGGCAGCACCAGCGGCTCCGGCGGCGGGGGCAGCACCAGCGGCTCCGGCGGCGGGGGCAGCACCAGCGGCTCCGGCGGCTCCGGTGGTGGCGGCAGCTCCGGCGGCGCGCGCAGCGCCGGCTGCGGCATTCCCACCTCCCTCACCAGCGGTAGCCGCACCATCAACGTCAACGGCACCACGCGCCAGTACGTGCTCGACATTCCGGCGAACTACGACCCGAACAGGGCGCATCGGCTGGTGTTCGGCTGGCACTGGCGCGGCGGATCGGCCAACGACGTCGTGAACAACGGGTACTATGGGCTCAAGGCGCTGGCGAACGGCAGCGCGATCTTCGTCTCGCCGAACGGCATCGACAACGGATGGGCCAACACGGGCGGGCGCGACATCGCCTTCGCCCGCGCCATGGTCGACTCCCTCGAAGCCAACCTGTGCGTCGACACGAGCCGCGTCTTCTCGACCGGGTGGAGCTTCGGGGGGATGATGTCGAACGCGATCGGCTGTGATATGCCCGACGTCTTCCGAGCCATCGCGCCGATGTCCGGCGCCCTCTACAGCGGCTGCAACCAGTCCAACACCCAGCCCGTCGCCGTCTGGATGTCGCACGGCCTGTCCGACAGCGTCGTCCCCGTCTCGGCCGGAAGGGCGGCGCTCGACGTCTTCGTGCGCAAGAACGGCTGCAGCACCGAGACGAGCCCCGTGGGCCCCAGCTCGTGCGTCGCCTATCAAGGGTGCCGGGAGGGATACCCGGTGCACCGCTGCGAGTTTGCCGGTGACCACCAGACGCCGAGCTTCGCGAGCTCGGCCATCTGGAACTTCTTCACGCAATTCTGACCTCGCGCCCCGCCGACGCGGCGGATCGAGCAGCGGCAGACGCGCCCGCCCGAGCCGCCGCGTCGCCCCGCCCCGCCCGTGAGCTGTCGAAGCAGGTGCAAAAGGGCAAGGAAGCGAGGGAAGGGTATTCCTGCAATCCGTCGACCACGCGATGGATACCCTGCTTCAATCTCACCTCGCCAAAGTTGAGAGACTCGTTCGGCGCTCTGCCGCCGGGCCAGGCGCCGACCCCGATCGGTGACGCCGCGGGCCCTTCACCGCGGGCGACGCGGCGGCAGAGGGCGCTCCCAAGCTTGGGCCGAACGTCGAGCCCGCCGCTCGCGTCGACTCGCTGCCGGAGCCCTGTCGCTCGCCAGTGCCCGCAGGCTCTACTCGGATCGCCCGCGCGCGGCGGTTGCGTGCCGCAGCGCCCCGGAGGCATCCGGATAATGATGCCGGCAAGCACCAGGCCTGTGCCGGGAGACAAGCGCGGCGGCGTGCGCAGGCGACGACCCTCTCGCCGCGATGCTGCATGGTGCCGCCATGGCGGAACTGCCGACGTCGCGGGGAGCAATGGGAAAACGAGTGGCGAAGAGGCTCCTGCATGCTGGCACGGAGGCGGCACGCGCACCATGCGCCTCGGCGCCAGAGAGCGCAGATTCAAGCACGTGCCCGGCACGCTGCTCATTCATGGTCCCGATGAGAGGCATGACCATCACCTGCTCGGTGATCGGGATCATCGGCGTGGACAGCTCCGCTAGCCGGCTCTGCTGCACCCGGATGATCTCCTCCTGCAACGCTGCGCGCTCGCGCTCTGCGTTCTCGCGCTCCGACATATCGAGCGCGAGCCGGGGGCTCGGCGAGCGCCTCCTCCGCCGCCGCGGCAGCGAGCGTCGCGGCCCGCCGCCCCCCGTCCCGCCGCTCCGCCATGGCGCCGCCATGGGCGATAGCCCAGCGGGTTGTCGAAATTCGCGGCGAAAACGCGCCCTCACCGCGTGGCGTGCGGCGTACGGTGTCGGCGCCGTGTGGCCAGCGCGGCTCGCACCACGGGCGTCGTCTACGAGCGCCGTCCGGGCGGTCGACAAACCGCGCCGAGCTCTTGCGCCGCACATTTGCGATCGACGTCCTCGAGTGCCCAACTTGCAAGGGGCGGATGAAGCTCGTTGCCATGGTGACCGAGCCAAGGAACATCGCCCGCTTCCTCTCCGCGCTCGGCGAGCCGACCGACGTCCCAGCTCGCTCTCCCAGCGTCCACGCGGCGGCCGCCGTACTGGAAGAGCACCGTTCTGCGCCGCAAGGCGCCCGGTGACGCCGCATAGCGTCTCGCGACGCGCCTCCCGGGCCAGACCAACGCCACCTGGGCACCGAGCAGCTGGACCGCGCGCCTCGCCTCCGGGGTGGACAAAGCCGCGCGGCGACGGCGAGGGGGACATCCGCAAGGCCGGCAGCCGGCAGACAGACCTCCCCGACTGCCCAGTCTTGAAACCATCGGGAACGTGTTGACAGTTGATGCACAAATTGTCACACTGTCTTCATGCAAGCGACGACGACAGACGACGAGGCGGCCGCCCGCCGCGCGAGGATCCTGACCGCCGCGCGCTGGTGCTTCCTCAACTTCGGCTTCGCGAAGACGGCCTTCGAGGACATCGCCAAGCGCGCCGGCCTCTCGCGCACGCTGCTCTACCGGATCTTCAAGGACAAAGAAGACATCTACCGGGCCGTATTCGTGGACTGGCTGGTCTCTCGGCACCCCGCCGCGAAGGAGGCGGCGAACGGCCCGGGGAGCGCCTATGAGCGCTTGCTCAGCGTCTGCCGTCTGCTGGCGCTCGAGCCCTGGGCTGAGATGGTCGGGGCGCCGATGGGGAGCGATTTCATCGAGGCGTGCGAGCGCATCGATCCCGAGAGCGAGGCACTTTATCGCAAGATCACGCTCGAGTGCGTGGGCGCCATCTTGGGCGATGAGGCGAGCGCCGAGGTCTTCCTCCTCTCGCTCGACGGGTTGCTCTCGGACCGACCGTCGATGGAGGTGCTGGAGCAGCGGACGCAGCTCCTCGCAGCGCGCTTCGCTCCTCGTTCGTCGAAGAAAGGAGCGCGGCCATGACAGCGTCACCTGAAATCCAAGAGATCGTCATTATAACCGGTGCGTCTACCGGCATCGGCGCGGCCACGGCACGCGAGCTGGCTCGGCGGGGGTTCCACGTCCTCGCGGGTGTCCGGCGCGACCGGGACGCCGACGCAATCCGGGGGCCAGGTATAGAGCCGCTGATCCTCGACATCACCAACCCGGACCACATCCGGGCGCTGGCGACTCGGGTGCACGGGGACCCGCAGGGCCGGGCAGTGCGGGCCCTGGTAAACAACGCCGCCATGGCGGTCAACGCACCGGTCGAGGTCTTCGCGATCGACGAGTGGCGACGCCTGTTCGAGGTCAACCTCTTCGGCCACATCGCCGTTACCCAGACACTCCTGCCGGCCCTGATCCGCAGCAAGGGTCGCGTGGTCAACATCAGCTCCGTGGGCGGCAAGGTCGCCATGGCCACCTATGGTCCGTACGCAGGCACGAAGTTCGCGCTCGAAGCGGTCAGTGACTCCTTGCGACGCGAAATGGCCCCGCTGGGCGTCCAGGTGGTCGTGGTCGAACCGGGCGCCGTGCGAACGGAAATGCCCGGCCGGGCGATCGCCAGCGCCCATGAGGTGGCGTCGACCATGACGCCCGAGCAAAGCCAGCGCTACGGCGGGCTGGTGCAAGCCATCATCGCGCAGACCGCCTACCACACCAAGTCGGGCCTGCCCGCTGACGCTGCGGCCAAGGTGATCGCCAAGGCAGTGACGGCGCGCAAGCCGCGCACTCGCTACACCGTCGGCCGCGAGGCCGCACTCCTCACCTTGGTGCGCATCCTGCCCGACCGGATACTCGACCTCCTCTTTGCCGCTGCTCTGCGTCCCCACTTTCCCAAGGAGAGCAAGTGAGCACCCGAACCTCGACATCCTTCTCTGCGACCTGTCGCGGATGGCCGATGTGAAGCGCGCCGCCGAGGAGTTCAAGGCCAAGCACGATCGGCTCGACGTCCTCGTGAACAACGCGGGCGCCACCTTCAAGAAGCCGACGATAGGGCCCGACGGGTTCGAGCTTCCTGTTCACGACGTCGCTGCTTGCCCTCATCCGCAAGACCCCCGGCGCGCGCGTCGTGTCGACCTCAAGCTCCATGCAGGCGCGCGGAAAACTCGACCTCGCGAAGACGCCGACCTCGCCGGAGGCGGCGTCGCTCAAGGGCGAGTACATCTCGAAGCGACGGCCGGTGACCCCGCAGAAGCAGGCGATGGATCCGAAGCTCGCGGCCGACCTGTGGACGTCGAGCGAGAAGCTCGGCGCCGAGGCGGCGGCTCGGGCGGCGAGAGGCAACGCATGAGGTTTCATGGTCTTCGTCTGGAACGAGTTCGTTCGTCGAGGCAGTTCGACGGCGACGTCTTTCGTAACCCGCTGGGTCCGTGGAGGGCGTCGACGACCGGAGTCCTTCCGATGCTCCCCGAGCTCCTCTTCGGGGGGGCTCGACGTAGACCGAAAGCTCCCTTGCCGACGACGCGCCCCCACGAAGCATGGGGGCGTCCGGTCAGCTCCGGGCTCCGCACGACGTGGCTCGGCCACAGCACCGTGCTCATCGAGATCGACGGCCATCGAGTCCTGACCGATCCCGTCTTCGGCGAGCGGGCATCCCCGGTCTCCTTCGCGGGCCCGAAGCGCTTTCACCCCGTGCCGGCAGGGCTCGGAGAGCTACCTCCGCTCGATGCCGTGGTGCTCTCCCATGACCACTACGACCACCTGTGTGCGACCACGATCGCCGGTCTCGCTCGCATGCCGGAGATCCCGATCGTCACGTCGCTTGGGGTGGGGTCGCACCTCGAGCGGCTGGGAATTGCGCCAGAGCGCATTCACGAGCTCGACTGGGGTGAATCATGCGACGTTCGCGGGTTACGCTTCATCGCGACCCCAAGCCAGCACTACTCAGGTCGCAGCCTGAGCGACCGGGACGCGACCCTCTGGTCGTCATGGGTCATCCAGTCAGATCGGCACAAGGTCTTCTTCTCGGGCGACACGGGGCTGACCGAACAGTTCCGCGAGACGGGCCAGATGTACGGGCCGTTCGACCTCGTCATGCTCGAGATCGGCGCGTTCCACCCAGGCTTTGAGGCCATTCACCTGGGGCCCGAGAACGCGCTCGACGTGTTGCAGATGCTGGGCGGCGGGACCTTGCTGCCGGTGCACTGGGGTACCTTCGATCTTGCGCTCCACGCGTGGGATGAGCCTGCGGAGACGCTCGTGCGACTCGCGGCCGAACAGGGCCTACGGGTTGTCACGCCGAGCCTCGGCCAGGTCGTCGAGCCCTCGCAGCTCGATGCCCCAACGCCGTGGTGGCGAGACCTCAAGTCGAGGGAGGCGCCTTTCCGCCCCTTGGCCGAGCAGCTTCAACCGCCCCCGTAACAGCTACGGGTGACCCGATGTCCAACTCAACCAATGTCCCATCGAGAACTGCGGCTGCCCTGGACGAGACGGAGAAGGTGCGTCTGGGCAAGACGAACGTCCTCGTCTCGCGCCTCCGCGTAGGCACCGCCGCGTGGTGGAAGAACAAGTACATCAAACCTCTTCGGCAGCACAGAGCTCGCTCTGGTACCGTCGCCCGGAGTTCGATGGCGCGCTTGACGCGTGTCGGGAGCTCGGAGTCACTCCAGTCGGGTTCATGCCTCTAGCGATGGGCCTCCTCTCTGGAAAGTACCGCCCGGGAGATGTCCCACGGGACTCGGTCCGCCGCCGGCTCACCGGGGTGTTTCGGCCAACGGAGATGCCCGTCCGCCAGTTCCGAGAAGCGCTCGATCGCGAAGGGTGGCCGAGCGCCGTAGCGAAAGAGTCGTTCCCGCCCCTCGCGATCGTGGGCGGCAAGACGTACGCCCATCGGACGGGCCGCTTATTTTCCGGCGGCCGGTCGTCATCGAGCGGTGTTTCTGGCGGGATTTCTGACGCGCGGAACCCGGCTGCCGGCCGGCGCACGCGTCGCTCACCCCCGGCTCATCCGCGCGATCGCCTCGCCCAGCGCGCCGTCGTCCGCGCCCTCCGCGCCCTCCGCATCGCCCGAGAGCGCCGACTCGGCAGCCGCGAGCGCCGCGTCGCGGAGGCGGTAGAGCGCCGGCTCCGGGATGCGCTCGCGCGCGGCGAGGACGCCCGGCGGGACGCCGCGCAGCATCTCCAGGACCAGCCCGAGGCGGCGGCGGGCCTCGGGCGACGGCGGCGCGCCGAGGCCGAGCCGCCGCCGCGCGGCCTCCGGCGCGGCGGCGAGGCGGCGCGAGGCCGCGTCGGCGACCTGGGCGGCCAGCGCGTGGAACGCGGGGGGCGACGGGAGCCGCGCCTCCATCCAGACGAGCAGCCGCACGAACTCGCGCGCGCCGCCCTCGAACGCCCGGCGGCCGTGGAGCATGCGCCGGTTGTCGACGACCAGGAGGTCCGCCGGGCCGAGCGCGAGCTCGATCACCTCGCGCCGCGACGCCTCGATAAACGGCGCGAGGCGCGCGGCGATGGCGTCCCCCGGCGGCACGACCGGCGCGTGCGTCAGCGCGAGGGCGCCGTCGCGGAGCGACACCGTGGGCCCGAAGAAATCACCGAAGACGAACGGGATGCGCCGGTACACCGTGAAGAGCGCGCGGAAGAGCTCGGGATCGGCGCGCTCGATCGTCGAGAGCAGCGGCCAGCCGTCGAGCAGAAGGCAGCCGCCGCCGCGCTCCGCGGGCCGGACGCAGGCCATGATCTGCACGGCCGGCGGCGCGCCCGCAAAGCACTGGCTGTCGGTGTGGAGCGGCGCCGCCGCGGAGCTCGCGGCGAACGACCTCCCCCCCGGCACGGCCTTGATCGGCTGCCGCTCGACAAGGCGCGGCCTCGCCCCGAGGAGCCGCTCGGCGAAGCTCCACGGCGCCCGCGCGGCCTCCTCGGGGGCCAGCGCGGCGTCGCCGCGGAGGACCGAGAAGCCGCGCGCCGCGAGCTCGTCGAGGAGCCGCGCCGGACCGCGCTCAGCCCCGGGCTCACGCATCGAGGAAGCGGGCCTCGCGGAACCCGGCCCGGAGCAGATCGCGCGGGACGGGCACGACCCGGAGCAGCGGCGCGCCCTCGGGCACCTCGATCGGCGCCCCGATCCGGCGCACGTGGAACACCGCCGGGGTCGCGAAGAAGACGTCGGTCGCGACCACGCCGCGCATCACGTCGTAGCCCTCGCCGTGGATGCCATCGAGCAGGCTCGACCAGCCCGGCGGCGTCCGGAGGAAGGCCCACGGCTTGACGAAGAAGTGCGGCTCGCCCGGCGGATGGGGCGTGAAGTACTTCGTCAGGTACCAGAGCGCCCCGCGGTTCGCGGCGATGAAGTCCTCGCCGAAGACCCGGGCGAAGGTGCGCTCCACCGCGGCCGCCCCCTCGGCCAGGCGTGGCGCCTCCGGCGCGACGGCGAGCGTGTGCCCGTCGAACGTCGCGCGGAACGGGACGGCGTTCCTCACCACGAGGGACGCGAGCCGCCGAGCCCCCCCGCGCCACGGGACCGGATCCGGCCCGGCCGCGGTCGTGACCTCGGTCACCTCGGCGATCTCGGGCGCCGCCGGCCCGGCGACCACCAGCCGCACGCGCGCCGGTCCCCCGCTTCCCTCGCCCCCGCTCCCCTCGCCCGCGCTCCCCTCGCCCGCGCTCCCCTCGCCCGCAGTCCCCTTCCGCTCGCCCGCCTTGCCTCCCACGAGGCGCCGGTACTTGCGGGTCACCTCGCCCTTCTTCGCCGCGAAGTACCTCGCGTCATAGAACGCCGCGTGCGCCCGCCCCACCTCGGGATCGTCCGCCAGCGCGCAGGCCTCGATCTGCACGTCGGGGCGCACCGGCGCGATGCAGCCGATCTCGCCCTCGAGCCGCAGGCTCCGAGGCGCCTCGTCGCGGACGCGCAGCTCGACCACCAGCGGGACGAAGGCGCTGTCGTCGGCGAGGTACGCCTCGCTCACCTCGATCAGCACGTTGCGGCGGTTGGCCGCGCCCGCGACCCGCAGCCAGAGGCCAGGGTCCGGGCGCACCAGCAGCCCGGTCCACAGCCGCAGGCGGGGCCGCCCCAGACCCGTCCGGCACGTCCAGGCGAGACCGCCGCGCAGCGCCCGGTGCCACGCCCCCTCCGGCGCCAGGAAGCCCTGCGACACGAGCCGGGGCAGCGCGGCGCGGTGGGCGCGGAGCAGCGCCTCGCGGTGCTCGCCCGCCGGCTCGGCGCGGAGCGACCCGAGGCGCCGCTGCACCTCGATCGGCCACGCCAGCGTGATCTGATGCCCGAACGCGTTGCCCTCGAGGAGCGGCACGCACGCCTTGGCCACCCGGAGCGGCACCGCGCCGTCGAGGTCGCCGGTGCGCCGGGTGAGCCGGCACAGGCCGAGGGCGTCGAGCACCTCGAAGCACGCGTCACCCGCCGCAGCCACCGCCACCGCCGCAGCCGCCGCCGCCACCGCAGCCGCCGCCGCCGCTGCAGCTCGACGAGCTGCAGCCCGAGCCGCCGGACGAGCCGCCCCCCGTCGAGACAACGACGGGCGGCGTGATCGCGTAGACCATCGGCCCGAAGAGCGGCGACAGCGCGAGCGCCGCCGTGCCGGTCGCGGCCACCGTCAAGCCGATGTCCACCGCCTCCCGGCGGCGGCCGCCGGAGACGTCGGCGCGGAGCGAGACGGTCGAGTCCTCGATCCACTCGAGATAAGCCGCCTTCGAGGCCGAGTACGCGCTCGTGCTCCTCGCCACGATCCACGTCGCGAACAGGAGCGCGAGCATCTCCATCACCAGGAACGTGTGAGGCCGGTTGAGCTCCTCCGCGCGAAGGACCCGGATCAACCCCACGCCGAGCAGGCCGATGCCCACCGCCCAGACCACGGCCGAGAGGATCACCACGGTCCCCGGCGGGCGGATCATCCCGGCGGCGGCGAGCTCCTCGCGGATCTCCTGCTTGAACCGCTCCGCGATCTGGTCGGCGGAGGCGCGCACCTGCGACACCGAGAGCGTCCCGCCCGCGGCGCCCCTCGAGGAGAGCGCGCTGAAGAACGCCGAGAGCACCCGGTCGCGCGGCGGGGCGCCGCCCAGCACCTGGAACGACTCCGGCTCGCCCGTCGCGCCGCCGGCGGGGACGAGCCACCCCGCGGCCATCGCGACGGCGATCAGCGTGGCCGCGACGCCCTTGTTCTCGTCCCGGAGGTACGCGATCGCCCAGTACTCGTCCGGCTGCGGGATCCAGCCCACCGAGAGCCGCTGCCGAGGCGGCGGCTGCGCGTGGAAGCGGTAGGGCGTGCCCGCCCCGGCCGCCGCGGCCGCCGGCGCGCCGCCCGGCGGCCCCGAGCGATCGAGCGACGCGCCGATCGCCTTTCGCACCAGCACGGCGAAGAAGAGGCCGGCCGCCGAGAGCACGAAATAGAAGAGCAAGAACTCCGGCCCCGACTCCATGTTGAACGGGAAGAAGTCGAAGATCTCGTGGATCATCACGCCGCCTCCTCGTGCTCGAGCCGATCGACGTCATCGACCGCGCGCGCGAGCAGCGCCGCCAGCGCCTCGTACGCCGCGCCCGGCGCCTCGTGGATCCGCTCCAGCGGGGCGACGTCGGCGCCGAGCAGCTCGCCCGCGCCGGCGAGCACCGCGCCGAGACCGTCGTCCACGTCGATCCCGCGCAGGCCGAGCAGCGCGTGCAGCGGGGCGCGGATCTGCTTCACCTTGCGGAAGACAGCGCCCCGCAGGGCGTCGTCCGAGCCCATCCCGTCCACCACCGCGCGCCGGAGCCGGATCTGCGCCTCGCGGAGCTCCTGCTCGACGCGCAGGCGGCGGTTCTTCCCGTCGATCACCAGCGCCGAGAACGGGTCGCGGCCGGCGAGGAGCACGTGGCACCGGCGGATGTCGTCGTAGAGCAGCGGGAACACGTCCGCGGCCCGCGGGATCTCGGCCGCGGTGAGGATCATCGCCTCGACGCGGGCCGCGTAGCGCGCGAGCCGGAGCGCGTTGGCGATCGCGTCGAGGCTCTCCCGGGACGCTTCCTTGAGCACCACCATGAGGTCCACGTCGCTCTGGCCGTCGCGGTAGCCGCCCCGCGCCGCGCTGCCGTAGACGAGCAGGCATTCCAGCGCGTCGCCGAGCACCCGCTCCAGGCTCTCCTGGAGCTCGACGAGCCGCGCCTGCACCGGCGCCGGCAACCCGGACACGGCGCTCCCCGTGGCGATCGATCCTTCTTTCATAGGCTATCTTCGCGGCTCGACCAGCCGGACGTCGGCGCTCGAGCCCATCCCCTTGATCGCCCAGATTACCCGACCTCCCGGCAGCCGTTCCCGCCGAATGAACGGCAGGAGCCTGGGCCGCACGCTCCCGTCGCCCGCGGGCCCGACGAAGCGGGCGCGGAGGAGCAGGCGATCGACGATCGCCTCGGGCGCGAGGCGAGCGTCGGCCTCCGCCGCGGCGGCGATCCGGAGCGCGTCGGCGACCGCGGTCAGGCGCGGGGCCCGCGGCGACGCCTCGACGCACCGGGCCCCGAGGCGCGCGGCCGCCTCGCGGTGCGACGCGAGGCGCGGCAGCAGCGGGAGCGCGTCGTCGACGCGCTTGCGCTGGAGGATCGCGCGCGATCGCGCGACCTCCTCGGCCGCAAACGGCCGCACGTCGGCCGGCGACGGCTCGATCGGGGCGATGAGCAGCTCGGCCACGCGCGCCTGGACCGCGGCGAGCGCCGGGGCCTCGGCGGGCGGCTCGCCGGTGGAAATTTGCAACGAAGCTGCGCGCGAGGCGGGCGGCGCTGGACGGGGCGGCGCGGCCCGGGCGAGCTCCCGGACGGTCGCGAGCTCGTCGGCGAGGGCAGCGAAGGGCGGGAAGTCGCCGTCGCGCTCGAGGAGGATCGGGACCGGCCCGGTGCGCGCGAGGACCGCGGCGAGCAGGGCGAAGACGGGCGCGGGGACGGGGTGGGCGTGCGTGTCGAAGTAGAAGCCGTGCTCGCGGGCGCCGCCGGCGATGTGGATCATCGCCACGCGATCGAGCGGATACGAGCGGACGAGCGCTCCGGGATCGACGCCGGCGTTGACGGCGTTCGCGTAGACGTTGCCGACGTCGAGGAGGAGGTCGCAGCCGGTGCGGGCGGCGACCTCGGCGTAGAAGCTCCCTTCCTCGAGGGCGTCGTCGGGGAAGCGGAGCGTGCGCGCGGCGTTCTCGAGCAGGAGGGGGATGTCCGGGAGCGCCCGCCGGGCGGCGGCGACGTTCCGCGCGACGACGCGGGCCGCCTCGAGCGTGTACGGCAGGGCGGTGAGGTGCCCGATCTCGCGGCCGCCGCCGCGCACGAAGGCGACGTGCTCGCTCACGACGGGGGCCGCGAGCTCCCGGCAGAGCGCCCCGAGGCGGCGGGCGCGATCGAGGTCGACGCCCGCGGCGCTGCCGAGCGAGAGCTTCACGCCGTGGGGCACGACAGGCCAGATGCGCGCGATGGCCGAGGCCTCGCGCCGCGCGGCCGGGCTGGAGAAGCAGGCCTCGGCCACGACCTCGACGAAGTCCACGGCCGCAGGCGCGGCGAGCAGATCGGCGGCGATCTCGGGGCGGAATCCGATGCCGACGGCGCAGGCGGCGCCGGCGGCGCCAGCGGCGGTGAGGGGCGAGCTGGGGGAGCGTTCGAGCACTCGAGGACCCCGCGCAGTTTGCCCTGGCGGAGGGGTTCGCGACAGCGCGGAATCGGCTAGGAGGGGAGAGCACCCGATGCAGGAGTCAGCAACGATGCGCGTGGCGATCCTCGACGACTACCAGGGCGTGGCGCTCCGGATGGCCGACTGGCAAAGCCTCCATCCGGCGGCGGAGGTGCAGGCCTTCGCCGACCACCTCGACGATCTCGACGCCCTGGCCGAGCGGCTGGGCCCCTTCGACGGCGCGGTGCTCCTGCGCGAGCGCACGCCGTTTCCGCGCGCGCTGCTCGAGAGGCTGCCGCGCTTGCGGCTGCTGGTCACGGCCGGCATGCGCAACGCGTCGATCGATCTCGCGGCGGCGACCGCGCGCGGGGTCCAGGTCTCGGGCACCGACATGCTGCCCTACCCGACGGCGGAGCTGACCTGGGGGCTGATCCTCGCCCTCGTCCGGCACATCCCGCGCGAGGACCGCGTCGCACGCGAGGGCCGCTGGCAGACGACGCTCGGCCTCGGCCTGAAGGGCAAGACACCTCGCGCGGCCCCATCGTGGACGAGGCGGCGCTCCTCGCCGCCCTGCGCGAGCGGCGCATCGCCGGCGCGGGGCTCGACGTCTTCGAGCCCGAGCCGCTGCCCGAGGATCATCCGCTGCTCGCCCTCGACAACACGGTGATCACACCGCACCTCGGCTATGTCACCGAGGAGGGCTATCGCCTGCTCTACGGCCAGGCGGCCGAGAACATCCGCGCATTCCTCGACGGCAAGGCGCTCCGTCCCCTGAATCAGCTGGCCACAGCGCCCTCACCCCCCTGAGGGCGCCGATGGCCGGCGTGCTCCGCGGCGGAGAGGCGCTCAGAGGAACTGGCTGCTCCACTTGCGGAACGTCATGATGCCCTTTTCCCCGGCGCACAGGACGGGCTGGGGGCGATAGATCTTGTTCTCCCAGATCGGGATGTCCTCCTCGATCTGCCGGCACACCTCGGCGGCGAGGGCCTGAGCCAGGCGTAGCGCGCCGTCGTTGCGCAGCCAGAAGGCGACGCGGACGTCGATGAGCTCGTCGTCGATCGGGGTGACCGTGTTCACGAAGAGGAGCTCGACGATCCCGGTGAAGCGGATCGTCCCGTACCCCATGCCGTGGCCTTCCCAGGTGATCGTGCCGTCGACCACCTGGCCGCCCGGGCCCTTCTGCTTCACCGCCGAGCGGGATCGGATGATGTGGCCCTCGAACTCGACCTCGGTCCGGGGCGGCGCCGGCATGCTGTGCACAACGACGAAGTGGGCTGGATCCACGATGTTCTCGAGCGTCTCCTGGACGTGCGTCCGGATCCTCCAGCGCTTGCTCATGCCCGGGGACCACTCGGTCGACCGCGCCTCCGGGAGCGGCGGGATCTCGAACGCGGGAGGCTCTCCGCCGAGGGCGTGATGGACAAGGATCACGCCGTCGAGCTCCCGCACCTCCCAGCAGCGGATCCTCGCCTTCGGGGGGATCGTGTCGGCGTAGGGGATACGCACGCACACTCCCTGGCCGGAGATCACCCATCCGTGGAACGGGCACCGGATCCCGCCCTGCTCGACGCGGCCTCCCACCCCGAGGTGGGCGCCCATATGGGGGCAGTGGGCGTCGAGGACACGGGCCTCGCCCTCCTGCGTCCGGAACAGCACAAGATCCTGCCCGAAGCAGCGGAGCGGGAGGGGGCCGCCCGTCGACAGCTCCTCCGAAGACGCGACCTGAAACCAGCCTGTCGGGAACGGCTGAAGGGGGATTCGAGCGCTCACGTGGGTCTCCTCGGCTCCGCGTCTGTCAGGGTCGCCCGGGCGCTCGTGCAGCGACGGGGGATGGGGTCGGGTCGTGCCGGCGGTCGCGGCATGAGCTCACCATCTTACGAGACCCGGGCGCGTCGAGGTACTGCCAAGCCGGCTCCTGCGGGCCTCGCGCGCCGGAGCGGGCAGCCGCGCTCCAGCGTACATCGCGTGTCCGCCGCCTGACCTTGCCCGCCCGCGAGCTCTCGGACGATCGCCGCCCGCGGGATCCCCGCGGTTCACCGCCCGCGGCGCATTCCCTGTCAGCGCGCCGCCGAGAGCTGCTCCAGTCCTTCTTCCACGCCGACGACGGGCGCATACCCGAGCTCGGCGCGGGCGCGGTCGGTCTTCACGGTCACGGAGCGCGACACCCTGGAGACGGCGAGGCCGGTCATCGGCGGCGTCCGGCGGACGCCGAGGAGGCGCCATGCGCCCTCGATCGCGGTCGCGAGCGGGAGGGCGACGGCGCTCGGGATGCTGCGCCGTCGGGTGAATCGCCTTGTTGAGTCGCAGCGATCAACCGTCAGGAAAGCACTTCCGTGGCGGTCTTCGCCCCAAGGACGTTATCGATCCAGCGGTCGAGGGTAGCGATGTCCGTGCATGCCTGGATGCGCGCGCTCTCGCTCTCTGTGAGCACGATCCCTGTACGGGCAAGCAGCCGCAGCAGCGTGCCCCTCTTGCCCTCGAGCTTGCCCTCACGTAGGCCCTCGAGCTTGCCCTCACGTAGGCCCTCGAGCTTGCCGCGGTCGATGAGCTTCTGCACGAACGGGGGAAATGTCGCCTCGCCTTCGATCTGCCGTTCCATGACCAACGCCTCCAGAGCCTGCCGCATCGGCTCACGCAACCCGTTCCAGATGACCTGAAAGTAGACCGTCGCGTGCTCCTGGTCGAGCCGGCCGAGGGCAACGAGCGCCGCCTGGACCACGGTGAGCCCGTTCGGCCCGTTGCCGTGCGCCACCGCCGAGAGCACGGCGAGCTCAGTCTCCTTCTCCGCGTCGGCCGGGTCGGTGATCTCGGGTACGACGGCCGGACCGAGCACCAGCGGCTCGACGCTGCCGAGGCCCAGGCCGAGGTCGATGGTTTCCGTCGCCCAGGCAGCCACGCCGGCGTCCGGCGCGACCACGAGGACGACCGTGCCGCAGCGCTTCCTGGCGCGCACGCCCGTGACGTATGTCGGCCACGAGAACCTCTTGTCCGGGTCCACGTCGCGCTGGACCTCGATGACGATCGCCAGCACGAGCGTGCCGCTCGCGTCTCGAAGCTCGAGCACCAGGTCAGCGCGGAACTCCACCGGGAGGAGCTGGTCGAGCGACGACTCGACAACCGCGACCGAGGCGTGCGGCGGCACCTCGAGGTGGAAGAGCGTCGCGAGCAAGCGGGGCGCGAGCTCCGGGTGCTCACGGAACATCTCGACGAGGGCGTTGTGCTCGAGCGTCGGCATGACGCTCGGCCTCGAGCACACCCCATGCCGACATCAAACGACGGGAGAACGCGAGGCGAGAGCCAATTCAGGGGTGGCGGCGCCATGGCGGAGCGGCGCTGAGGTACGTGGTCATCTCGCTTTCGGCCGAGGGTTTTGAGCCGCGAAATACTCACGGAGCCACCTCATCCTTGAGCTCTCAGCCCAGCCCATCGCGGCCATGGCCCGCTCGATGGCGTCAAATTGCGCCTGGTCGACAGGAAGATCGAGGTCGCCGATCCAGTCAATGACGTGCTCCATGGCGAGCCCCCACTCCCCATACCGGTGAACCCAGTCGTGCGCATCGCGAAAGAGTCTTGGGGGGAGCACGTCCTTGAAGGACTCAAGAGCGACGGCGCACAGCGCACGGATGGCGTCTTTCGTCATCCTGCACCCAACCTACTCTTGGGCAGCGAATTCAGAACACCACGGGCCACGCTGGTTCCCTGGATCCGACCGCGACGGTCAACGCACCGGCTCGTACTCGAATGTGGCTGTTGAACCGACGGTCACGTCATACGAATCACCCAGCACTCGGAGCCGGTAGAGCGCGGCATGCTCCGCGTCCCACACCAGCAACCCGAGTCCGATGCGGTACGACTCGTCACTCTCATGGATCGATGTCCCGCTCAGGGATGCGAACGCGGTCCAGCTCGAGCAGCCATCCACGTCGGTCGGGATCTCCGCCAGCGCCGCGAAGGACGTCCCCCTCTCACAGATTGACTCGGCCGCAGTAGACCGAAGAGAAATCACCATCGCCCATCGGATACCAAGGTCTCCTGCATCAGACACGGTCCCATCTGAAAGGCGCACATACTCGCCGCCCCCGGCCTCCCGCGCCGTCAAGGTAACCGTTTTTGGCCACGTACCTGCATCAGGGGATGCGATTGAGCCCCCGCCGGCCCCGACAGAGGGTGCTGTTGAGCCCCCGCCGGCCCCGACAGAGGGTGCTGTTGAGCCCCCGCCGGCCCCGACAGAGGGTGCTGTTGAGCCCCCGCCGGCCCCGACAGAGGGTGCTGCTGAGCCCCCGCCGGCCCCGACAGAGTGCGCTACTGAACCAGTGTCGTCCTCTACAGTTGCGGCCCCTCCACACCCCACGGTCACTGCCAGCAGCGTGAAGCATGCTCCAGCGCACAATCGCCTACCGTATGTTCTCGACCGAGGTCTCATTGTCTGCGTCTCCATTTCTCTTCGCGGATCACGGCGGCAGCAGCTCTCGGTGAACCATGGGGCGCCCTTTGCTCGAAGCGTGCAGGCCGCTCCAGGCCGACCCGGCGACGAGGAGAGCGCTGGCAACGCCGCCGCGCGGGCCCGCGCGACGGCTGCTCAGGGGCGGCGTGGCTCAGCAGAGGAAGTTGAGGACGTCCTCGTTGAACTTTTCGGGGTTCTCGAGCCACATGAAGTGGCTGCCCCCCTCCTCGGCGCTGAAGATGATGAGCTCGGCGCCGGGGATCTGGTCGGCGACCCACTGCTGGGAAATGGGGTTGAAGATGCTCACCTCGCCTCCGACGACGAGGGTGGGCACGTCGATCCGCGGGATCACGTCCCTCCAGTCCTGCGCGGCCTGTTCCACGAGCAGCTTGGCGGCATACTCGCGCGGGAGCTTCAGGTTCTCCTCGACAACGAGGGCGAGCTGATCCGCCGGATAGCCGGGGCTGAACATGCTGGCCAGGAGGCCCTGGGTCGTGGGGATCCCGTGCGGGCCGCGCAGCCCGGCGGCCGTGTCGTAGAGCGATTGCGGGGTGAACACGGCCCCTGCCTCGGCCGCCTCTTCCGCGGACGCGTCGGGCCAGGCCGTCAGCGCCGGCCCCACGTCGACAAGGATCAGGCGGTCCAGGGACTGTCCCCCGTAGTTGTCCCAGTAGCTGTAAAGCACGCCGCACCCCATCGAGTGCCCGAGGGCGGTGACGTGCTTGAGCCTCATCCCGCGGATGAACTCGTACAGATCCCTGCTGAAGCGCGCCATCCGGTAGCCGTGGTCGACCTTCTCCGACTCGCCGTGGCCGCGCCAGTCGAGCACGAAGACGTGGTAATGCCGCGCGAAGGCGAGGATCTGCTCCCTGTACAGCGCCGCCGACTGGGACCACCCCGGCAGCAGGAGCAGCGGCTCGCCTCTGCCCGCCTCCAGGTAGTTGAGCGCGACCCCGTCCTCGGTCGTGAAGGTCCTGGCGCGGATGCGCGGCGCGGCGGACGCCTCTCCACCGAGCAGGTGCGCGACGGCCAGGCCCGCGCCGAGGCCCACGGCTTGCTTCAACACCTGGCGACGGGTACGGTCCGAGCTGGACGGATGTGCTCCTTGCTTCTTGTCGGTCATGACTCTTGATCTCCACTGCAGGGCGCGCGAGCACGAGGCTGTCCCCCGGACACAGCGCCGCCACGGCTGAAAGAAAGCAACCCGACGCGACCGCCGAAGTCGTCGGGATTGACGACCATGACCGGCGCGCCACCGAGCAAGCTGCACATGAGCGGGCGGCCGCGGCAAGCATGTAAACGCTATTTACAAAAAAACGTAAGCAAATCTCCGACACCGGCGCTTGCCAGCGTTCACCCGCGTTGGCCGCGTTGGCCGCGTTGGCCGCGTTGGCCGCGTTGGCCGCGTTGATTGCACGTCAACACCACGTGGTGTCAGTCCATGAACCGGACGCAGTGGGTCGGCGGGAGATGGCTGGAGATGGCCTGCCAGGACTCGCCTCGATCCTCGGTGATCCAGGGCGAGCCTGTGGTGGACCCGAAGGCGAGGCGATCGCCGCTGTCGTCGATGTCGAGCGCGTCAGGTGCGATGGACGGCGGGGTTACTGCCCCCTGCCCTCCTCAACCCCTTGCGCCTGCAGCGAAGCGCTCCTGCTCCGGCCCGGGATGTGCGTGCGGAGCGAGGTGAAGCTCACGACCACCAGCGCGACGGCGATGGCCACCGCGTAGAAGAAGTAGCTCACGGGCGGCTGCGGCTCGAGCGCGAAGAACGAGCCGCCGGCCACCGTGCCGAGGAAGCCGCCGGCGCGAGACACCGTCTGCGCGCAGCCCACGCCTGTTGCGCGGATATACGTGGGGTAGGAGTGCGCGCCCACCGTGTAGAGGAAGCTCTGCATGCCATTCATCGCCATGCCCGCGAGCGTGAGCAGCACGAGCGACCGGCCGTCGAGGCTGCCCACATTCTCCAGGAGGGTCACGCCGATGAGGAACGTGGCGACGGCGCCGACCGTCGAGAGCGCCCCACCCACGCGGCGCGAGCCCCACCAGCCGATCAGCACGGCGCCGCCCACCGCGCCGAAGAAGCCGCCGAAGTTGAAGAGCTTCGAGCCCTGCAGCGACTCGGCGGTGCCCATGCCCGTGGAGGACAGCACCGTGGGCAGCAGGTTCACGTAGGAATACAGCGCGAGCGTGTTGAACGCGAACGCGGCCCAGAGCAGCAGCGTGGTGGAGCGATAGGTGGGGTCGAGCAGCGTGGCGAGCCAGTTGCCGGGCGGCGCCGGCAGCTCGGCCACCACGAAGCGCTCGTCGCCGGTGAAGCGCCGCTCGCGGAACAGGCGGTTCAGCAGCCTCGCGAGGCGGCCATGCAGGTGGGGGCGCTGCGCGAGGTACTTGGGCGACTCGGGCAGCAGGAACATCGCCACGACGAAGAGCACGAACGGCAGCGTCGCGCCGATCCAGAACACGCTGCGCCAGCCGTACAGCGGGATGACCCGCTGAGCGACCGCCGCCCCGAGCATGCCGCCCAGCGGCACGGCCACCATGGCGCACGCCACGGCGACGCTGCGGGCGTGCTTCGGGGTCCATTCGGAGATCATCGCGGCCGCGAGCGGCGTCACCCCGCCGAGGCCGATGCCCGTCACCACGCGCCAGACCGTGAGGCTGGTGAGCGAGCCGGCATGGGCGCAGAAGAAGGACCCGAGGGCCAGGAACGCCATGCAGGCGATGTAGGAGCTCCTGCGCCCGATGCGATCACCGGCCCAGCCGAGCACCACCGAGCCGATGGCCATGCCCACCAGGCTGCCGGTCAGGGCCGGCGTCAGCGCCGCACGGGCGATCCCCCACTCCTTCAGGACCTCGGGCGCCACGAACGCCATCGCCTGCAGGTCGAAGCCGTCGACCAGCATGATGATGACGGTGAGCACGGTAATCGCGAGCGGCAGCCCGATGTACTTCGCCGAATCGATGAGCGAACCGATCTCGATCTCGTTCTTTTCCATCTGGCCTGCTGCTCGATCGACGCGACGGGGTCGCACCTCCTACTCGCTCTGGCCTGGCGCGTCCATCGACCGCCTCCGCGCCCGCGACCCGAAGCAGCGGTTAGCCACCGGCGTGATCACTCATCACATCATGACGGTCGAGCATCCGCAGGGGGTCGCCGATCGCATCGTGCGGTTCGCGAACCTCGTTGGCCGGGAGAACGTCATCGCCGGGTCGGACTGCGGGTTCGCCCAGGCCGACCCCATCCAGCGCGTTCACCCGTCCGTGATGTGGGCGAAGTTCGAGTCCCTCGCGCAGGGCGCGCGGCTCGCCACCGAGGAGCTGTGGGGGCGCGAGGCGTGACGCGCTGAACGCGCCGCGCGGGCGCCGCCGGCGACGCCCGGAGGGGGGCGCCCGGTCAGCCGCCGCGTCCCCACGCGTGCGCCGGGGCGCGCCGCGCCTCGAACCAGCAGAACGTCTCGCGCACGTGGAACGCGCCGCCGTCGCCGTGCTGCTCGGCGAACCGCGAGAGCGCCGCGGGCTCGATGGCCCGCGGGTCGAACCGGTCGTGCGTCGTCGCCTTCCACCACGTGAGCAGCGCGTCGAGCGTCGGATACACGTGTGTCCCCTGCTGCTCCTCCAGGCGGCTCAGCTGCAGGCCGGCGCCCTCGACGTGGTGCGCGATCGCCGCGGCGTCCTCGAAGGCGAAGTCCCGGAGGATCTTCTCCCCCGAAGGGTCCGCGAGCCGCGAGAGCTCCCCGATGAGCACGGGGAGCGACGAGACCCACTGGACGAGGATGCGCCCCGCGGGGTGGATCAGGCCGCGCATCAGGCCGAGGACCGCCCGCTTGTCGCGGATCCAGTGGAACACGAAGTTCGAGAAGACGAGATCGAAGGGGCGGTCCAGGGCGACCCCGCCGAGGGTCTCGGCCGCCCCCACGTGGAACTCCAGGTTGGGCGCGCCGGCGGTGTGGCGGGCGAGCGCGATCCGCGCCTCGTCCGGATCGACCCCGACGACGCGCCCGTCGGGGCCCACGAGCTCGGCGAGCCGCTGCGTGAGGGCGCCTGTGCCGCAGCCGAGGTCGAGCACGAGCTCGCCCCGCCGCACGCCGGCGAGCTCGATGAGGCGCTCGCCGCGCCCCTTCTGCCAGAGGCTCCCTCTCCGGTAAGCCTGCGCGACACGGGAGCTGGTCATGGCTTTCGTCCTTGCGTCGGCGTCACCGTCGAGGTCCCGAGGAAGGTCACATCTCATGTCGCAGCCCCGTGATCGAAGCGCACGGCGACGAGGTAGCCGGAGCCCCGGACCACGTTCGCGGAGTGCGGGACGCCCGGCGGGATCCAGATGCTGGTGCTGGTCGTGACGTGGTGGACGCTGGAGCCGAGCTCGATGCGGTATTCGAGGCCCGTGGGGTCGGGGAGGATCAGGTTGATCTCCGGGCCGTCGTGGGTGTGCAGCACGGTGTAGTCCCGGCGCGCCGGCTCGGCGCTGTCCACGCGGTGGACCGCCAGGTGAACCGGGAATCCCGCGGCGAAGAACCTCCGGATACACTCGACGTCCTGATGAAACGCGACCGCGGACAGCGGGCTCGGCACGTTGGCGCAGAGGACCGCCTCGTCGAGCCGCTCCTCGGCAGAGATGGACCTCGTGAGGAGGTCGAGGATCGTGATCGGCACCGGCGCAGACATCATGATGCTTCGTTCCCCGGGGCGATGGCGCGGCCACCCCGCCCGCCCGTGTGTGTTGCGAGCCAGCGGGCCATCAGCAAGGCACATGCCGCCCGGCGCCCCTCGCCGGCGTGACATCCCTTGACGCCGACGAAGCGCGCCGACGCGGCAACCCCGGCCGAAGCGGGCGAGCCGCGGCGCACGTCGGGCCGAGGGCTCGACCTCTGCGCCGGGCGAGCCACCGTGACATGTCACGGTCGAGGGCGTGACATGTCACGGCCGAGGGCGTGACATGTCACGCTCCGACCGTGACGTCGCGCGCCGCCGGGTGGCCGGGTGCGTAGGCTCGAAGAAATGCGCGCACCCCCTCGACGACGACCTCCCGGACGCGGGAGTCATCCGTGGCGATCGCGGGTCCGAACGCGTTGGCGGCGAGCAACAACGTCAGCGCGATGAAATGATCGGCCGCCAGCCGGGGGTTCGGCGCGTCGAGCAGCCCTGCACGCGCAAATTCGACGAACCGCTCCGCGATCGCCTCTTCCGGAGCGTTCATCATCCAGTGGTCGCGACCACGCAGCTGGGGCAGATGAACGGACTCCATCGTTACCAGTCGGATGAAGGCAAGGTAGTCCACCGAGCCGAGCATCTCGGTCACCATCCGCACCGAGAAGGTGATCAGGGCGTCCTGCAGGTCCGCGACGTGCGTCAAGCTGTCCTCGATGGCCCGTCGGATCGCCGCCATGAGCAGCTCACCTGCGGACTCGACGACGGCCAGCAAGAGAGCCTGCTTGTCGCCGAAGTAGTCATACACCGTCCTCTTGGAGACACCGGCGCGAGCGGCGACAGCGTCGACGCTCGAGCGGTCGAACCCGTCGGCCAGGAACAGCTCCCGGGCCGCCACGAGAATGGCGGATCGCTTTTGCGCAGACCCTTCACGGAGAGCCTTCTGTGTGCCGGTGGAGGACATGCACCTCCAAGCATAGCCGAGTTCGACCTCTATTTTCCCCTGGCTTTTCTACACTACACGGTGTAGTGTAGTTGACGTCGGAGCTCCCCTGGGGCCGAGTGGACCGCGGTCGCCCGCTGCTTGGCCTGCCTCATGGCAGCGGGCGGGTCGTGCCGATCTCTCGAGGACAGGTCCTCCGCCGGTGCGGGCTCACACCGAAGGAAGGCGGACGCATGACGACTTCGCGGAACAAGAAGATCCTGATCTCCGGCGCGAGCATCGCCGGCCCCGTACTCGCGTACTGGCTTCACAGGTACGGCTTTCAGGTCACGGTGGTGGAGAAGGCTTCCGCTGTGCGCAGCGGCGGCTACCCCATCGACATCCGGGGCACCGCGGTCGACGTCGTGAAGCGCATGGGCGTGCTATCGCGCATCGCAGCCGCGCACATCGATACACGCAAACTGACGTTCGTCGATGGCGACGGCGCGCTCGTCGGGTCGATCCGGCCCGAGGCGCTCACCGGCGGCAAGGAAGGCCGGGATCTGGAGGTGCCTCGCGGAGACCTCACGACGGTGCTTTACGACGCCGTCCGAGATGACGTCGAGTTCCGCTTCAACGACTCCATCGCCGCCTTGAACGAGCACGGCGGCGGCGTCGATGTGCACTTCCAGAGCGGCCTGCAACGCCCCTTCGATCGGGTCATCGGCGCTGACGGATTGCATTCGAACACACGCCGGCTCACCTTCGGGCCCGAGGCGCAGTACCACCGTTATCTCGGCTACTGCTTTGCAGGTTTCACCGTCCCCAACACCCTCGGGCTCTCTCACGAGGGGTTCGTCAGCAACACGCCCGGGAAGGCCGCCGTGCTGTTCGCGGCCGGCGACAGCGATCGCCTGCACGCCTTCCTGACCTTCGCCCGTCCCCAGCCTCCCTTCTCGGAGTTCGCCGACATCGAGGCGCAGCGAAGGTTGACCGCCAGTGTCTTCGCCGGCGCCCGCTGGGAAGTCCCGCGGATGCTCGCCGCTCTGCAGGAGGCCACCGATGTCTACTTCGACGTCGTCAGCCAGATCCACATGCCTCGATGGTCGAAGGGGAGGGTCGCCCTGGTGGGAGATGCGGCCCACGCTCCGTCGTTCTTGTCGGGCCAAGGCACGAGCATCGCCATGGTCGGCGCCTATGTCCTGGCCGGGGAGCTGGCTACCCATTCCGACCCCGGCGCCGCCTTCGCCTCCTACGAGCGCATCGTCAGGCCGTTCGTCGAGGTGAACCAGTCGCTCGCCAGCGACGGCGGCGCCAGTATCATCCCCGCCACATCGCGAGCGCTGTGGCTCCGGAATCGAGCGCTCCGGGTGGCACCATGGCTGGCGCGCACGGGCCTCCCCGGTCGCAAGGGCCGGAAGGCATCGACGGCGCTCACCCTCCCCCTCTATGGTGTCTAGGCCAGAGCGCTGGGCCCGTGCTCCAGCGGAAACCCCGCTCTGCCGGCCGGATCGTGCGTCGGCGCGCCCTGACTCGAGGCGCGAAGCGCGCGCTCAGTTCACGTCAACGTAGAAGTCGACGCTCTTCAGGTTCGTGATCGGGCCCTCCCAGATCTCGAACCCGACCTCCCGTGTCCGCGGGACTGGAGACAGGCTTGCGGTCGCCGAGCGATGACGCGTCCCTCGCCCGCGCGCCGCACGACCGAGCGCCCGGCGCGGTTGATGACGACGCCGGCCAGCCTGCAGCAGGCGACGCGACGGCTACAGGCGGCGCGTTGGGCCAAGCCGGAGATTCGCTCGGCTACGAATCAGCCTCACGAAACTAGGCCACGTCGTCCCGGCGGCGCGAGCATGCGGCCGGGACGATGAAACCCTCACCCTGGGATCGGCTGAACCACGACGGCTCGCCATCGCGGCCGCCGCACCCCGCGACGCTGGCGCAGCCGATGGCTTTGCCGCCGCACCCCGCGACGGCGATGCAGCCGAAGGCCTTGCCGCCGCACCCCGCGACGGTGGTGCAGCCAAAGGCGCTGCATCCGGCGAGGGTGCCGGGGCGCACGCTCCGCACGTCGGGGACAGTCCAGCCCATGGAAGACTCAGGTCCTCAGAGAGGCCACGCGCTGTACGAATCGATGCTGCGCACCGAGAAGGGAAAGGACCTCCATAAAGAGGCCGATAGCGCGTGTCCCTATGGTGGATATGGCATCAATTTCTCCGACAGGCCCACGCAGACACTCGGAACGAACATCAACATTTGCGTCGCCGACGGCTCACCTACCGATATCCTCTACGACATCGTCCAGGAGCTCTGGAACATGGCGAATCGCGCGAAGTTCAGAGCTCTGCGAGAGCACCCCCCGCAGCACGAGGGGCGCCCGGATGGCCTACAGCACGCGGTCAACATGGAGCTGCTCGAGAGGGGCGCGGTGCGCATCTACAAGGCGATCGCGGCGCAGTTGAAGCTGCCGCTCAACGTGTTCGTTCAAAGAACCGACGGCATGACCTCGTGGGATTACATAAATTACATGGCTGAATTCAACAGAGAGCATCTATTGCAATATGCCCGAGAGGTGAACAAGAACTTCGACCAAGAAGTCAGAAACTGGAGCGGTGAGGACAAGTGAGCCATCGCGCTTCGTGGCGCGGGAGCATCCCGCTTCTGGACGCCCAGAGCAGGCCGAACGTACGTCCCACGTGTCCTGTGCCAACGACGCCGATTTTCACGTCCACACTCCCTTCGAGCGATCGATCGCTCCGGAAACCGCTTCTCATCTGCACCCCCGAGTGCGCCCACCGGTCCCGGTGAGAGGGGCTCAGAACGTGCAGGTCGGCGTGGGGCCGGCGGTGAAGGGCTCCCAGCGGACGTCCTCGATCGCCATGTCCATCGGCGAATCCGAGTAGATGAGGAAGGGCGTGTTGACGTTGGTGATGTCGAGCCCGTTGTCCGTCAGGCACTTCAGCGGGACGGAGACCTCGTGCCACTGCCCGTCCGCGATGGAGGTCAGCGTGTCGGCGATGTTGATGTCGCCGAAGCAGGGGTACTCGCAGTGGGCCGACAGCGTGACCAGCGTGCCCTCGGGCGGAGCATCGACGCGCGCCCGGAAGACGATCGATGCCTCCGAGTTGTAGTAAGGCGACAGATCGACCCCGGGCACGCCCGCCGAGACCTGCGCGTAAATCTGGCCCGTCGCGCTCCAGGTCACCTGCTTGGCGCTGCCCTGGATCTCGCCGTCGACCGTGCTCACGCTGACCTCGCCGTCGGGCAGGGTGGCCCCCATGCCCACGTCAATGCCGCCCCAGTTCGAGGGGCCGCCGATGCGCAACACGTAATCGCCCTTCTCCTCGCCATCGACGAAGATCTCGAGCGGCTCGTTCGTGGTGCCGGCCATCCCCGGGTCCGGGGCCGCGCAGCCGTGGCCCGTGGAGACCTCGGGCAGATCGTCGCCGAGCACGTCGGCGTCGGCGGTCATGAGGCCATAGCCATACGGGAAGAGCGGCTGCTCGCCGTCTCCCTTGTTGATGGGCGTCTGGCAGTCGGCCGAGGGCCACGAGAACGACAGCTTGCCCTGGAACTCGTGATCGCCGAAGAGCACGTCGGCGACGCCGCCGCCCTCGCTGCCCGGCAGCCAGGCCGCCACGAACGCGTCCGACCGGTTGATCTCCTTGTTGGTGTGGAGCGGGCGGCCCGACACGAACACCGTCACGATGGGCACATTCGGCGCCTGGGCGCGGATGGTGTCGATGACGGCGAGGTCCTCGGGGTGGACGTTGGCGTGCTCGAGCGTCTCGAACTTGCCGATGTCGCCCTGGCCCTCGGCGTAGGGCGTCTCGCCGATGACCACGATCGCGGCGTCGAAGGTGTCGGCCGCGGCGGTGCCGTCGGGGCTCAGGGTCGCGGTGCCGTTCATCCCGGCGCCCGTGATCGTCTCGTTGACGCCGGTGTAGATGGACTGCGCGTTCGGGAAATCGGCGTTTGTGTTGCCGGTGCCCTGCCAGGTCAGCGTCCAGCCGCCGGACTGGTTCTGGATGTTGTCCGCGGTCTTGCCGGCCACGAGGACGTTCATCGACTTGCTGAGCGGCAGGACGTCGCCCTTGTTCTTGAGCAGGACGAGCGACTTGCGCACGGCCTCGCGCGCCACGGCCCGGTGCTCCGGCGCGGCGAGGAGCGTGGCGTCGCCGGCGACCGACCGGGTCGAGGGGGCGCCCTTGTTCGCCCTGGGGCCGAAGAGGCCGGCCCGCATCTTCACGCGCAGGATCCGGGTCACCGCGTCGTCGATGCGGGCCATCGGGATCTCGCCGCTCTGCACCTGGGCGAGGGTGTTCTCGATGAACGCCATCCAGTCGTTGGGCACCATGATCATGTCCACCCCGGCGTTGATCGCCGCGGCGCACTGCGCGTTGTTACAACCCGGGAGCTGGCCGTGCCCGTTCCAGTCGCCGACGACGAAGCCGGTGAAGCCGAGCTGGCCCTTGAGGATGTCGGTGAGCAGGTACTGATGGCCGTGCATCTTGTCGCCGTTCCAGCTGCTGAACGACGCCATCACGGTCTGCGCGCCCGCCTCGAGCGCGGAGAGGTAGCCCTGGGCGTGGATGTCGCGCAGATCCTCCTCGGAGCAGACGGTGTTGCCCTGGTCCTTGCCCTGCTCGGTCCCGCCGTCGCCCATGAAGTGCTTGGCGGTCGCGACCACGCGCGTGCCGCCGAACAGGTCCGCGGTGTCCGCCGGCCGGCCCTGCAGGCCCCGGACCATCCGGCCCGCGTAGCTCTTCACGATCTCCGGATCCTCGGAGTAGCCCTCGTAGGCGCGGCCCCACCGGTCGTCCCGCACCACGGCGAGCGTGGGGGCGAAGGCCCAGTCGAGCCCGGTGACGGCGACCTCGGTGGCGGTGATGGAGCCGATCTCCTCGATGAGATCGGGATCGTTCATGGCGCCGAGCCCGATGTTCTGCGGGAACAGCGTCGCGCCGATCACGTTGTTGTGGCCGTGCACCGCGTCCACGCCCCAGATGACGGGGATGCCGAGGTGCTCGCCGGGCGCGCCGCTCGTGTCGGTGGAGGCCGTGTAATAGGCGTCCGCGAGGGCGACCCAGTCGGCCACGGCCGCGTGCTTGGAGCCGCCCGGCCAGGAGCCGCCGCCGTTCAGCACCGAGCCGATGTGGTACTCCCAGACCTGGGCCGGCGTGATCGCCAGGATCTCGGGCTGGACCATCTGGCCGACCTTCTGCGCCACGCTCATCTGCGCGAGCAGCTCGGTGACGGCGTCCTCGATCTCGGGGTCGAGCGGGATCTCGCTCGTCGCCATCGGCCATTCGACCGACGCGGTCTCGCCGCCCGCGCCGCCGCCACCGCCGGTGCCGGTGGTCGTGCCCGCGCCGGAGCCGCCCCCGCCGCCGGTGCCGGCGGTGCCCGTGGTCGTGCCCGCGCCCGAGCCGCCCTCGCCGCCGCCGCCGCCGGTGCCCGTGGTCGTACCCGCGCCGGAGCCGCCGCCGCCGCCGCCGGTGGTCGTGCCCGCGCCGGAGCCGCCCCCGCCGCCGGTCGCGGTCGTGGCGCCGCCGCCCGACCCGCCCGCCCCCGTTGGGTCAGCCGGGGGATCTGTGGCGTCGTCCCCGCAGGCGGGAACAGGGATGGTCAGGGCTGCGAGCAGCAGCCATTGGGCGTACCGGTTCCAATGCTTCATGCCAGCACCGGAGCATCGTCCCGGCGCAGTGGGGCGTCAAATTAATACTCCCGCAGGCTGCGGAGTGAAGGCTGCCTCATCGTCGATGCATGGATAAGCTGTTGATACAGCGTCACTTTTCCAGGGGGAGCGGCTCGTGTGGAACGAACTCGGTCACCTGCGAACGGGCGAGGTCGGTCAGGTCGTAGAGCACGCCGTCGGGCGGATGCTCCGAACCCTCCGGCGGCACGGGCATCTCGAGATCGAGCACGACGTCGAGGAGGACGACGAGCCCGAGGCAGCGCTCTGCGCCTCCGCCGTCTCAGGACGAGAGCCGCGCCACACGTCGTCGCCCCGCAATGGCTCCGCGGGCTCTCGCCGTCCTCTCCGAGCGCGCTCACGTACGACAAGCCGCTGTGCGCTGCGCTCGATGGCTTCACCTTGCACGCAGCGACGCGCACCGGTGCGCACCATGCCGCGGCGAGGGAGGCGCTGCTGCGTTACGTGCTGCGACCCCCGATCGCAAAGGAGCGCGTCGAGCCGCAGCAGGACGGCCTGGTGCGGCTCTCGCTCAAGCGCGCCTTCGCTGACGGGACTGTCGCGGTGGACATGGATCCGCTCTCGCTCCTGTGAACGAGCTACACGGCAGAGAGGACTTGACGAAACGCTGGGTGCTGTCAGGTGGGAGCGTCCTTAAAACCAGGAAAATGCGCATGGTGCTCGTACCGCGAGCTGACAAACTCGAAATCCGCGGAAGGGCTGCGTGCGATGTTGAACGGATCCACGTCCAAGACGCCTCTGCGCGCGCTGCATTCCTTTCTCACAGAGGGGGCCGAGGATGAGCATGGTACGAAGAGCCGTGTCAGCATTCGTCGCGCTGGCTGTCGTGGTCGCAGGATCGCGCGCTGCGCGCGCACACATCATCGACGTGCCGGAGGACTACCCGACGATCCAGGCCGCCGTCGACGCGGCCGGGAACGGTGACAGGATCCGCGTCGCCCCGGGCACGTACCACGAATCCATCGTGTGGACCGGCAAGGCCATCGCGCTAATCGGCGCCGGGCCGGACGCATCGATCCTGGATCCGAGCCCCGATCCAGGCGGCCGGTGTCTGACGCTGGTCGACGTCTCCCATGGCAGCCGGGTGGAAGGCTTCACCTGCCAGAACGGCATGACCGACGCGACAAGTCCGGACGGCGGCGGGATGCTGATGCAGGGGGGCAGTCTGCAGGTGAAGAGGGTCATCTTCCGCAACAATTCCGCGTTCGGGAACGGAGGTGGCGTGTGGATCGACGGGGGCGACGTGACCGTGCACGACGCCAGCTTCCTGGCCAACGAGGCGGCCCTCGCCGGCGGCGGACAGGGCGGTGGGCTGGGCATCACCGGCGGGAGCCGGGTGAGATTGGTGCGAGCCCTCTTTTCCGGCAACTTCACCAACCCCTCAGGAGGCGGGCTCGCCGTCCTTGACGGCAGCAGCGCGTGGGTGATCGAGTCCCGTTTCGAGGCAAATTTCGGCAGGAGCGGAGGCGGGATCTGGTCCGCCGACAGCGAACTCAGGGTGTCCGGCTCCGTCTTCTTCAACCACGGCATCGACTTCGGCGGGGCCGCGATCGGCGCCGGCAACAGCAGCGTCGAGGTGGCCGATTCGACGATCGACAGTAATAGCTCGGAGCGCCGTGAGCACGCGATCAACGTCAGCGGGAGGCTGGCGATGCTCCGGTCGAGCGTCACCGGCAACCTGGGTGGCGGAATCGCGTCCCTCGGCGACCTCACGGTGCGCGACTGCTCGTTCGCGAACAACACCTCAAAGACGGGTGGAGCGATCAACGCCACGGGTACTGCGCGCGTGACCAACAGTGTCTTCCTCGCCAACACGGCGGACGGCGTGGGCGGCCTCGGCGAGATCGAGGCGCTGGGCGGCGCGATCTATGCAGACGGCGACGTGAGCGTGACGCACTGCACGTTCTATGGCAACAGGGCCGAGGGCTACGTTCCCCCCGACGATGGCGGCGGGATCTACCTTTTCTCCGGGAGCACGACGGTGCTCAACTCCATCCTCTGGGGAGATTCGCCCAATGAGATCGCGGGCCCCGGCACCGCCTCGATCACCTACAGCGACGTGATGGGCGGCTACCCCGGCACGGGCAACATCGACCAAGACCCGCTCTTCATCGACCCTGCTGCCGGCGACCTGCACCTCCAGGTCTGCTCGCCCGCCCGGGATGCCGGGCTCTTCACCAGCTCCCTGCCGCCGACGGACCTGGATGGCAATCGGCGCGTCGCGGGGGCCGCTCCCGACATGGGCGCCTACGAGATTCGCCGAGGAAGAAGAGGGCGTTGAATGACCTCGCAGGGGTGCGAGGCTCGCCCCTGGGTCGTACACGCGCCGTAGGGGCACCACGAACACCGAAGGCGCTCGCGCGACGCGCGCTGGGGATGGTCGGCCCATCTCGCGGCCGTGGCTGCCGGAGGGCTCAGGCGCGTCAAGGGTGGCCGCGCCGGGGCGCGGCGGCTACGCCGCCCTTGACCCGCCCTCCGCGCTCCGGCGACCGTCCCGTGCGGGCGATGGGCGAACGGAGCCTCCGGCGGGGGCTCCGGGCACCGGATGGCCATCAACCAGCGCGAGCGAAAAAGGGCCCAGGACCATCATCTAGCCAGTTCGGTAGCACACCTGCTCGGTAATCGGGATCATCGGCGTGGACAGCTCCGCTAGCCGGCTCTGCTGCACCCGGATGCTCTCCTCCTGCAACGCTGCCCACCCTTTCGCTCTGCCGCGCTACACT
This sequence comes from Sorangium sp. So ce1014, assembly GCF_051521505.1. Lineage (NCBI taxonomy): Bacteria > Pseudomonadati > Myxococcota > Polyangiales > Polyangiaceae > Sorangium > Sorangium sp. So ce1014. The sequence continues at coordinate 2,498,802 of NZ_CP150356.1, read as the reverse complement.
TCCTCGCGCTGCGATCCGGCTTGATTTGCCTACGCGCAGCAATCGTTGCGTGGACGGCGGGCCCTGGCAATCGGAGCGACGCCTCCGGCAGCGCGTCCGCCGCGCCCCCTCCAGGCGCCCCCGACCCACGGAAAAGCGGCGACTGCCGCCGGAATTCGACGGATCTATACTATGGCGCTGGACAGCATTTGGGCCTTGCGGCGCAGAGCCGATCCGTAAGATCTTTGTGGATTAACCCGCCATTTTAGCCTCCGGCCGCGGCTGAGTGTCAACGTTGGGCCGGCCGAGTGCGGGGACGCAGGCACAATCCCGAAACAGGCGGCAGCGCATCGAAGGGCTCGGCAACAGGGCGGCGAGCGAAGGAGAATCCTTCAGCGCTGCGCCGCCAGGCCAGGGCGCCGACCCCGATCGGTGATACCGCGGGCCCTTCACCAGTCTCCGCGCGAACTGGCGCGGCTCCGCACCGCGCCTCTCGGCGCGCTCATGGCCGACCTCGGCTCGACGCCGGCTGCCTGGCGCGCGCGAGCACGGCCGGTCCGGTCAGGGGTTGGCTCGCTTCGGCCCCTGGAAGCACACCACCCTGTCGGTCGCCACGCCTTCGCCGTCCCTCGGGTGGGCGCAGGCGACGAGCTCGTCGTGCCCGCACCCGCTCACCTGGAACACGTCGAGATTGTCGAGCGACTTCCTCGTCTCCGCGTCCTTCTCGGCGCGGTCTGCGTTCCACTTGGTGAGCCGTGCCGGGTCGTCCTTCACCTCGGCCGGCGGGGTCTCCTGCGCCCCCCCGCCGAGCACGACCGTGCTCCACTTGACGTCGGTACGCTCGCGCACCTCGACCCTTTCCTCCGGGCAACTATACCTCTCCGCGAAGTCTTCGCGGGCGCCTGTCTTGAGCCGCTTGCAGCCGGTGCTGGAGAGCACCACAAAGACAACCAAGAGGCAGTTCGAGAGCACCGCTCGCATTGTCAAATACTACACGAGCCAGTCTGCCGGCGGCAACGGCTGGCAGGCCGGTCATCCCTTGCTCAGCGGCCGCGCGACCTGGACGATCTTCTCCCGCGCAGACCTGTACGCCTCGTCGTCGTCCGTGGCGGCGGGCCAGAGCAGCTCCATGTACCCGGGCTGGACCTCGAACGGCAGGGGCTTGGTCCGAAGGTGCGGCTTGACGGCGCGGATGTCGGCGGCGACGATCTCGGGCACGGTCGCCAGCATCGCGGTGCCGTCGATCAGCGCGCCCAGGCTGGAGAAGGTCGCGACGGAGCACCGGATCCTCCGCGTCTTGCCGAACAGATCCTCCACGAAGCCGCGCAGGTCCCCGTTGTACGAGACGATGACGTGATCGTGCGCGAAGTACTGGGCCTCCGTCAGCTTGCGAAGGCGCGCGTGTCGCGGATCGTACAGGCAGGTGTAGCCGGCCTTCAAGAGCCGCAGCCGGCAGACGTTCGAAGGTAGATCGTCGGCGACCGTGATCGCCGCGTCGACGCCGCCCGCGAGCGCCGCGCCCACGGTGCGGAGCTGCACGGGCACGGCGACGACGCGCGTGCGTGGCGCCTCGCGCTCGAGCACGCGCAAGAGCGGCGGGAGCAGCCACACCTCGGCCGTGTCCGAGAGCCCGAGGCGGAGGGTGCGCTCGCACGTCTTCGGCTCGAAGGTCGCGGGCGCCAGCGCGGCCTCGATCAGGGCGCCGAGGTGCGGCTTCAGCGACGCGCGCAGCCGTTCGCCGCGGCCCGCCAGCGCGAGCCCGCGACCGCTCCGCACGAAGAGCGGCGCGAACCCGCGCGCCAGGCCGGTCGCCACCGTCTCGAACGCGGACGTCACGCCGAGCGGCCGCTTCGCGGTTCCCATCGCGAACGTCTCCAGCGCTCCGATCCCGGCAATCTCCGGTGCCCAGCGCGTGCCTCCCTGCGTGCTCATCGTCGCGCTCCTTCGATGTCCACGGTGGTCACCGTGCGTTCGGGGCCCTTCTTCTTTGGCAAGTCGAGCTTCTCCCACGCCGTCATTCCGCCGAGGACGTTGACGACATCGCTGAAGCCGCGGCGACGGAGAATGCTCGTCGCGAGGCCAGCGCGGTGCCCGACGCTACAGACGAGCTCGATGCGGCCATGACGCGGCAGCGCGGGCTGGATCTTCTCGAAGTGCTCATCGAGGCGAGCCGGGCAGGTGGCCCGACGCGAACGCCTCGGGGTCGCGCGCGTCGAGCACCAGCCCCTGCTTGGTTTGCGGAAGCCGTCGACACCCAAGGACCCACCACGTGGCTCGTCCAGCGCCCCCTCCCCGCCGGCATGGGAAGAGGGTCGGCTGGGCATCGCCGCCTACGCGCGGCCAGCTACGGCAGCCTACCCGGTCTACGCGGGCGAAGGAAGCTGCCGCCGAAGGCGGCTTCGTTCGCTCTCCAGGAGAGAGCGTGGCCTCCGAGACCGTGACTTGACCGGGGTCGAGCCCGATCCCGACACAAGTGCAGTTGCCATCCATGGTGGAGAAGTAGACATGGCCCGTCCGGGAGCCCCTGTTCGCGCACGCCGCAACGGGCCCCTGTCACGGGCGGTGGACAGGTGTCAACCACGCGTGACGATCGGCGCCGGATCCAGCGGCGCGATCGCCCGAGGAATGCGCGCGGGAAGGGGTGGAATGGCCATTGCTACAGGGTACAGAGTACAGAGTACAGAGTACAGGGACCGGCAACCCTGAAAGTACCAGGAGAACACGATCATGAGAAATCGACTCGCCACCACCTTCCTCGCGCTCACCGCGCTCGCTGCGATGGTGAACTGCACCTCTGTCAGCGGCGGCTCCGCGACAGGCACAGGCCCATCGCCGATCGCGTGCGATGGGCTCGACGAAGCCGCCTGTCTCCTGCGCGAAGACTGCGCTCCGCTCTACCGCGCGGGCTCGGACACCGCGTTCGTCAGGTGCGCGGACGGCGCCCTCACGTGCGATGTCGACGCGTGTGGTGAGCCGCCGCCCGCGGAATACTGGACATGCCCGGACGGAATCCGCATCTACCCTGCATGCACGCCGACGGACGGGGACTCCTGCGGCTGGGTTTTCCCGGCGTGCACTCCGGACGGGAGCGGCGTCTGCGACGTCGACACGTGTGGTGAGCCGCCGCCCCAGGAATACTGGACATGCCCGGACGGAACCCACATCTACCCTGCATGCACGCCGACGGACGGGGACTCCTGCGGCTGGGTCTGGGTTTTCCCGGCGTGCCCTCCGGACGGGAGCGGCGTCTGCGACGTCGACGCGTGTGGTGAGCCGCCGCCCGCGGAATACTGGACATGCCCGGACGGAACCCGCATCTACCCTGCATGCACGCCGACGGACGGGGACTCCTGCGGCTGGGTTTTCCCGGCGTGCCCTCCGGACGTGAGCTCGCGCTGATCGCGCTGCTCGCCGGCGCTCCAGCGCTCGTCGCGGGGTGCGCCGGGGCGACCGGTGAGGCGCCCCGCACGCCGCGGCCCGGCGTCCACGTCGCGCTCATGCCCACCGCATGGGCCACCGAGGCGAGCGTCGAGGGCGTCGACGGCGACAGCGCGATGGCGTCTGCGCTCGCGCGGCGCGGGGGCGCGCGGGTCTCGCTGCTCTCGGCGCGGCTGTCGCGCAGCCCCGGCTGCGCCGACGACGCCGCGTGCGTGCGGGAGACGGCCCACGCGCTCGGCGCCTCGAAGATCGTCCGGACCGAGCTCGCGGGGCTCGGCGCGACCGTGCTCGTGCGCGGCGCGATCGTCGACGTGGAGACACAGATGAGGGAGCAGCTCATGCAGGAGGTCGTGCACGACGCGGATCCGGCGCGGCTCCGCGCCGCGCTCGAGCGGCTGGGCGAGCGGCTCGCGAAGCCCTGGGCGCCCCTCCCGCCGGGGCCGCGCCGCGCCTGGTACGCGGAGCCGTGGCTCTGGGTCGGCGTAGCCGCCGCGGCGACGGCCGGCGCCGCGGCCGGGATCGGCGTCGCGCTGAGCAGCGGCGAGGGCGACCCCGACGTGGTGCTCACCCCGCCATGAGCCGGCGCCGGCGCGATCCTCCGGCGCGCGAGCCTGGGCAGGACGCCGCGAGGGGAGCCTCTCCCGCCCTCCGGCGCACGCTCGCGCTCGGCGCCGCCGGGCTCGCGCTCGGCGCGGCAGGGTGCGCGGAGCCGCCCGCGCTCGACCTGATGCTCGTGCCCGATCCGAACGTGAACACGACCGAGCAGCTCCTCGCGCACGTCCAGCAGGCCGTGCTCGTCGTCGACGCCGAGGAGGGCCTTTACGCCCCGGGCGAGGAGCGGTCGCGGGGCGGCGTGCAGGTGAAGAACGCCGACGTGGATGCGGCGCTCGAGCTCGTATTCACCCTCTCGATCGAGCGGGAGCGGCTCCCGATCATCCGCATCGAGCAGGGCAGTCTACCCGACGTCTCGCTCAATATCCGGGTGCTCGGCCTGCAGGCGAGCCCGGCGCCTGGCAGCTTCGTCGCGCGCGGCGAGCTGATGGGGGCGCGCTTCGCGGCGCCGCCGCCGATGATGACGGTGCCCTTCAACCTGCGGCCGGAGGTGAGGCCGCCTCGCGTCGAGCGCGTCTTGCCCGACGATGGAGGCGCCGCGCTCGGATGTGCCGTGCCTTCGCTCGTCATCTCCTTCTCGCGCCCCATCGACGAGGCGAGCCTGCGCGCGCCGGGCGCCGTCACGATCACGCCAGATCCAGGGCCGATCTCGGTGGCCATGGATCCGTCAGGGCTCGTCGCAAACATCGCCACGCCGAGGCTCGTGGGGGTCGACAGGCTCGCGTATCGCGTCACCATCGCCAGCGCGGTACGCGATCCGACAGGGCAGCCGCTCGATCAGGTCGCGGCAGAAGCGGGCGCGCAGGGGTATCTCGGCGACTTCTCCCTGTCCTGCGAGCCGCCCCCGACGGAGCCGACCGAGCCCCTGTGCGCGCCGGACTACGCGTGTCCCCTGGGCGCCGCGTGCGTCGGCGGGGTCTGCCTCCCCAGAGACTGCCCCGCGCCGTGCCCGGGAGGGCGCGTGTGCGATCGGCTGCGCGCCCTGTGCGTCGACGACTGTCGCGCCGACGCGCTCTTCTCGCCGTGCGCTCCGGAGCACCGCTGCGACGCCACGAGCGGGCTCTGCCGCTGACGGCGCACCCTCATCGCGCGAGCTCCGCGAGGAGGGCGTCGAGCTCGGCGTTCGTCGCCTCGTAGCGCCTGTCGAGGAACGACTGCAGCGCCGCCGCGGCGCGGCCCTCGGCGGCGCGCGTGTCGGCGCCGCGCGCGCGCGCGGCGCGGAGCAGGGCCCCCACCCGATCGAGCTTTCGGCGCAGGATCTCCTGATCGAGCCGCAGCCCGGCGGTGGTCGCGACGAACGTGTCGACCTCGGAGGCCGCCGCGGCGACGTCCCCCTCGGCGAGGGCAGCCTCGGCGCGCGCCGCGGAGGCGCGCAGGCCGGGCGGGAGGTCCGCGGCCTCGATCCCGCGCTTCGCGAGCGAGGCGCGGGCGGCGTCGAGCCGAGCGCGCAGCGCGGCCGCGCGCTCGTCGACCGGGGCGCCCTCCGGCCTGGCCGGTGGCGCAGCGAGGGCTTCGCCGGCTTCAGCGCGGGCGGGCAAGCCACCGTCGGCGGCAGACGGCGCGGAGGCGCCCCCGGAAGGCGCGGAGGCGGCTGCTGCCCCTCGGGCCGCCGGTGGGACGCCGCCGAGGGGCCATGACGCGCTCGGAAAGGACGCTTTCGCCCCGACATCCCCGGCCGCGGGCGCCGACGGGACCCCGGCAACGCTGCCTTCGCTCGCCGCCGTGGCGACCGGAGCGGTCCCAGCCGCGGGCGCGGACGGAACCTCGGCGGCCGTGCCTCCGCTCGCCGCCGTCGCGACCGGCGCGACCCGCATCGGGATCGCACGCGACGCCGCTCCGCCTGCGCGCAGCATGCGCTCTCCGGCCAGCGCGCCGGCGAGCAGCGTCGCGGCGAGCGCGGCGATGGCGGGCCACGCCGCGCGGGCGGGCTGCGGGCTCCCGGCGCGGAGCTGTCCCGTCTCGGAGGAGGGCGCGGCGCGCGGCGGCTCCGGCGGCGGCGCCGGGGCAGGGTCGGGCGCGCAGGGCGCCGGTCCGGGCAGGGCAAGGGCCTGCGCGCCGCGGGCCAGCCAGGCCCGCTCGTCGCCCCGGAGCTCGGTCTCGAGCAGCGGGGCGAGCGCGCCGCGGAAGGCGGCGGCGGTCGGGAATCGTTCCTCGGGGAAGCGCGCCAGCGCGCGGGCGAGCACAGGGTCGAGGCGCGGGTCGCCGCCGAGCGACGAGGGCGACCGGCGCGGCGGATTTTCCGCTGCGCGCAGCAGCGAGAGCTCGTCGGCTGCGTCGAGCCAAGGCCGGCCGGTCACGAGCTCCCAGAGGAGGATCCCAGCGGCATACAGATCCGCGCGCGCGTCCACGCTCGATCCGGTCACCTGCTCGGGCGCGAGATACGCGAGCTTGCCCTTGATGACACCGGTCCGCGTGCGCGCGTCCCGGAGGCGCGAGCGCGCGATGCCGAAGTCGCCGAGCTTGACGGCCCCATCGCGCGAGACGAGGAGGTTCTCCGGCGTGACGTCGCGGTGCACGATCCCGAGCGGGCGGCCCGCCGCGTCCGTGGCGCCGTGCACGAACGCGAGCACGTCGAGGAGCGTCGCGGTGACATGCAGCGCGACGCCGAGCGGCACGGCCTCCCCGGCGCGGCGGGCGGCGGCGAGGATCTCGGCGAGCGTTGCCCCTTCGACGTGCTCGAGGACGATCCATCCACCCGCCGCGTCCTCGCCGTACTCCAGCGTACGGACGAGGGCCGGATGGACCGGCGTCGCGAGCGCGCGCCCGAGCTCTGCCTCGTGCACGAAGGCGCGGACGAGCTCGGGATCGCCCCGGTGCTGAGGCAGCATCCGCTTCAGCACCGCGCGGGAGGCCCGCTCGCCGCGCACGAGGAACACCTCGGCCATCCCGCCCACGGCGATGCGGCGCACGATGAGCCAGCCGGGGGCGGCGGGGACATGGAGGTCGCCCTCGGCGGCCGGCTCACTCGACCCGGAGGCCATGCTTCTGCATCAGCCGATAGCACGACTGGCGGGAGAGCCCGGCGAGCCGCGCGGCCTCGGAGATATTGCCCTGCGCCCGCGCGAGGAGGTGCTCGAGGTAAGCTTGCTCGAAGCGCTCGGTCCATGTGCGCTTCGCCTCGTGGAACGGCTCGCCGACGGGGATCGGCAGGCCGCCGAGCTCGGCGCCGCCCGGAGCCCCGCTCGAGGTGCCGAGCAACGACGCCGCCGGGACCCCTGGGAGCGTCAGGAACCGCTCGACGACGTTGCGCAGCTCGCGCACGTTGCCCGGCCATGTGTGGCTCGCGAGCAGCTCGAGCATGGACCTGGGCAGATCGATCGGGGCGCCCGGCGCGAGCTTGCCGAGGAAGTGGCTGACGAGCCGCGGGATCTCTTCCTTTCGCTCTCGAAGCGGCGGGAGGCGGACCGTCACGACAGAGAGCCGGAAATAGAGATCTTGCCGGAAGCGCCCGGCGCGGACCTCGGCCTCGAGGAGCCGGTGCGTGCAGGCGATGTACCGGACGTCGATGTGCCGCGGCCTCGGCTCGCCGAGGCGGCAGACGGTGCGCGCCTCGAGCGCGCGGAGCAGCTTCGGCTGGAGCTCGAGCGGGAGCTCGCCGATCTCGTCGAGGACGAGCGTGCCGCCGTGCGCCGCCTCGAAGAGGCCCTCACGGGCCTCGGTGGCGCCGGTGAACGCCCCGCGCGCGTGGCCGAAGAGCTGCGCCTCCAGCAGCGTCGGGCTGGCCGCGCCGCAGTCGAGGATCACGAACGGCCCATCGCGCCGCGGAGAACGCTCGTGGATGGCGCGCGCGGCGAGCTCCTTGCCCGTGCCCGAATCGCCGAGCACGAGCACCGTCGCGTCGCTGCGGGCCGCGCCCTCGAGGATCGCGAAGGCGGCGCGCATCGGCGGGCTGTGGCCGAGGAGATCGCCGAAGTTCATGGCACGCGAGAGCGGGAGCTCCCGCGCCCCCTCCTCGAGGGTGAAGGAGAGGCGCGTCTCTCCGGCGCGGATCTCCGTGGCCTCGCCGAGCCAGACTTCGCCGGTGCGCCGGCCGTCGACGAACGTCCCGTTCGTGCTCCCGAGATCGCGCAAGCGGAAGCCGAGGGGCGTGGCAGCGATCTCGAGGTGGCGCGCGCTCACCGCAGGATCCGCGAGCGTGAGATCGACGTCATCGCCCGCGCCGACGACCACCGGCGCAGCCTCGACGGCGATCGTGTGGCCCGCGCTCGGCCCGTCCACGGCCGTGAGGCGGCCGCGGGGGACGACGAGCCGCGGACCGCCTGCCACCTCGATCACGCGGGTGCCGCGGGCCTCCGGTTGTACGCTGCGCTTCGACACAAGGGCCTGACCGTAGCGTACCACAGGCCCATCGGCGCTCGATCGTCGTGCCTGGCGAGGCCCGTAGACGACGAGAAAGTGCAGCATCTGCAAAGCAAGCGCCTTCCTGAGCGTCGTGGGACGCGCCTTGCGAAAGTAGGGCTAGAAAAGCCGAACCACTCAGCCGGAGGGCGCGCGGGTCTTGCGCGAGCTCGTCGGCCATACCAAGAGCCGCTCCCACGCGCCATCGCGCCGGGCCGAGCGCCGATCTATTGACACGCAGAAAGCTGTCGCGTTCCCTACGCTCCGGCCCAACGCGGCACCCGCAGCCTGCTCGCACGGCGAGACGCCGGGCACACGTGGAGGCTCGTCCCAGCTCAAGGGTCGCGCGCCCGTGCACGCCGCGCTCAGATCGAGATCGAGATCGCGTCGATCGAGAAGGAGATCGAGGCGCCGCAGGGAGGTGTGTCCAAGAAAGACGGCCAGTGGGTCCTGAACCTCAGTGGTACTTACAAGTTCAAACTGAATGGGCTACCGACGACTCCAGGAAAGAAGATCATCGTGCGCGCGAAGGACGATAAGGGGTTCTCCCACCCGTCGATCGAGCTCGACGTGCAACCCGCCGTACCGCGCGCTCTCTGATCCGGAGCCCGCGCGCCCGGCTGCCGTCCCTTTGCCGCTGCAGGCCGATGTCTATCCCGGCGGGCGCCGCGGGTCCCTCGCCGGCGGACGCCGCGAGCCGGCGCACGGCCACGCCCGAGCCCCGCTCGGCGGAAAATCAGACGGAAGCTATCGAATTCGCTGAGCTTTCTCCCGGTCCCTTCTCGCTGCCGCAGAAATCCTGGCGGGGTTTCTGACGCGCGGAGCTAGCACTCCGGCAGGTGGACCCCGACCTCCAGCGGGACCTCGACCACGTTCACCGCGAGGCCGCCGCGCGACGTCTCCTTGTACTTCGACTCCATGTCCGCGCCCGTGTCGCGCATCGTCTTGATCACCTTGTCGAGGCTCACGAAGTGCGCGCCGTCGCCGTGCAGCGCCAGGCGCGCGGCGCTGATCGCCTTGATCGCGGCCATCGCGTTGCGCTCGATGCACGGCACCTGGACGAGCCCGCCCACCGGATCGCACGTGAGCCCGAGGTTGTGCTCCATCGCGATCTCGGCCGCGTTCTCCGCCTGCGCCGGCGTGCCGCCCAGCCCCTCGGCCAGCGCGCCCGCGGCCATCGAGCACGCGGAGCCCACCTCGCCCTGACACCCCACCTCCGCGCCGCTGATCGACGCGTTCTCCTTGTAGAGAAGGCCAATCGCGCCCGCCGTCAGCAGGAACCGGACGACCCCCTCGTCCGTCGACGTCGGCACGAAGCGCCGGTAATAGTGCAGGACCGCCGGGATGATCCCCGCCGCGCCGTTGGTCGGCGCCGTCACGACGCGGCCCCCGGCGGCGTTCTCCTCGCTCACCGCGAGGGCGTAGAGGCTCACCCAGTCCATCGCCGTCAGCGGATCCCGCAGGCCCGCCTCGGGGCTCTCGATGAGCTTGCGATACAGGGCCGGCGCGCGGCGCGTCACCTTGAGGCCGCCCGGCAACACGCCCTCTGTCCGGAAGCCGCGCCGCACGCACTCCTGCATCACCCCCCAGATCCGCAGGAGCCCCGCCCGGATCTCCGCCTCGGGACGGAAGACCTTCTCGTTCTCCAGCATGATCTGGCTGATCGACAGGCCGCCCGCCGCGCACGCCGCGAGCAGCTCCGCGGCGCTGTGAAACGGATACGGGAGCGGCGTCGCGTCCTGCTCGATCGGACTCTCCCCCTTCGCCGCGGCCTCGTTCACCACGAAGCCGCCGCCCACCGAGTAATACACGCGCGCGCGCAGCGGTTCGCCGCCCGGGTCCAGCGCCGTGAAGCGCATGCCGTTCGGATGAAATGGCAAGCTGCGGTGCAGGAAGGCCAGATGCCCCTTCACCTCGAAGCCGATCTCGTGCCGGGCGAGCAGCGACAGCCGGCCGCTCTGCCGCACGCCCTCGACGATCTCGCCCGCGCGCTCGACATCCACGCCGTCCGGCGTCTCGCCCATGAGCCCGAGGATCACGGCCTTGTCGCTGCCGTGGCCGCGGCCCGTGGCGCCGAGCGAGCCGAACAGCTCCACCCGGACCGCCGCGGTGCGGGCGAGCAGCCCCGACGCATCGAGATCCACCGCGAACATGCGCGCCGCGCGCATCGGCCCGACCGTGTGCGAGCTGCTCGGCCCGATGCCGATCTTGAAGAGGTCGAAAATGGTGACTGCCATGGATGCTGGAACGCCGGAGAGCCCTCGCCGGAGGGCCTGTCGACGCCCGCGGACACTACGGGATGGCGACGGTCACCGCCACTGTCGCGCCAGCGCGGCGCAGGGCAGCACACGGAACTCAGCGACGGCGAGCGGGCGCAGGCCGGCGCGCCCGAGGAGCTCCGGGAGAAAACGCCCGGCGCGCCCGACACCCGCCGGCGTGGCGCCCCCGTCCCGGTGGTATACTCGGCCCGTCTTCCCTCACTTCCCTCACCCTCCGAGATGGGACCCCCATGCGCCATGTCCCGGCCCTGCTCCTCGCCGCCTCCCTGCTCGCCCCCGCCGCCGCGCGGGGCGACGGCCCGGCCCCCGCGCCCTCGCCAGCACAGGGCGCGCAGGCCAGGCCGCCGGCGCTGGAGGTGACGATCGACCGGTCCAAGGTGGACCTCAAGGGACGCCAGATCGAGGTCAAGCTGTCGCGCGCCGCCGCCAAGGTGCGCATCAAGGTCGTCGGCCAGTCGGGCGCCGTCCTCGCCGAGGAGGAGAAGCCGTTCGGCGGGGCCGCCGCCGGCACGCCGCTCGCCGTGACCTGGACGCCCTCGAGCGACGAGACCGTCGCGCGCATCGAGGTGTACGGCCACGACACCCAGGGCTACTGGGCAGGGGTCGCGATCATCCCATGGAACGTGAGCATCCCCCACGAAGAGGTGCAGTTCGAGACCAACTCCGACGTCCTCCGGGCGCCCGAGGTGCCCAAGCTGGAGGCGAGCCTCCAGAAGATCTCGGAGATCGTCGCGAAGACGAGCGAGCTCGGCAAGATCACCCTGTTCATCGCCGGCCACACGGACACGGTGGGCAGCGTGGAGCACAACCTCGCCCTGTCGCGGCGGCGCGCCCGCGCGATCGCCGCCTGGTTCAAGGGCCGCGGCCTGAAGGTCCCGGTGGCCTTCGAGGGGCTCGGCGAGTCGGCGCCGCTCGTGAAGACAGCGGACCAGACGGACGAGCCGCGCAACCGCCGCGTCGACTACATCCTGTCGATCGAGCCGCCTCGGCTGCCGTCGAGCGAGGCGTCCTGGAAGGCGCTCTGAGGCGAGCGGGCTCCTGATGAAGACCACCGTTCTCGCCGTGGGGACCCGGGGCGACGTCCAGCCCGCCATCGCGCTCGGCAAGGCGCTCTCCGCCCGCGGCCACGCCGTCCGCGTCCTCGCCGGCAAGAGCTTCCACGGCTGGATCGAGGCGCACGGGCTCAAGGCGATCTCGGCCAGCGTCGACACGATCGACATCATGGAGAGCGACCTCGGCAAGGCGTGGGTGTCGCGCGGCACCGATCCCCTGGCCCAGCCGCGGATCCTGCAGCAGATCATCGATCGCTTCGGCGCGGCGATGGCCGAGGACGCCCTGCGCGCCTGCGAGGGCGCCGAGCTCATCCTGAGCAGCTTCACCTCGGACTCGTACGCGGCGTCGATCGCCGAGGCGTCCGGCGCGGTGCAGATCAGCATGCCGCTCCAGCCCTCGATCCTGGCCACGCGCCACGGGCCGACCGCGGTCGTCGCCCCCGTCCCGCGCCGCGACAGCCTGCTCAACCTCCTCGTCGGCAAGCTCCTGATCGAGCCGACGGTGTGGCGCTGGTACGGCGGCGTCACAAACCGCGTGCGCAAGCAGCTCGGCCTGCCGCCGCAGGACCGGCGGGGGTACCTGGCCGCGCTGCGCCGCATGCTTGTCGTCCACGGCTACAGCGCCCACGTCGTCCCGCACCCGCCGGACTGGCCGCCGAGCTTCCACACGACGGGCTACTGGTTCCTCGACGAGGGCGGAGGGTACCGGCCGCCCGAGGCGCTCGAGCGGTTCCTCGCGGCGGGCGAGCCGCCGGTCGCCCTCGGCTTCGGCAGCATGACGTCCCACGATCCCGGCGCCACGACCCGGCTCCTCGTCGACGCGGTCGTGCGGAGCGGCCGGCGCGCGGTCCTGCTCTCGGGCTGGGCCGGGCTCGGCGACACAGCGCTGCCCGACTCGATGCTGCGGATCGACGCCGTGCCGCACGACTGGCTCTATCCGCGCGTGGCCGCCGCGGTGATCCACGGGGGCGCCGGCACCGTGGCCGCGTGCCTGCGCGCCGGGCGGCCCTCGGTGGTCGTCCCGCACCTCGGGGACCAGCTCTTCTGGGGGCGGCGCGTCGAGGAGCTCGGCGTCGGCCCGCGCGCCATCCCGCGGCCGCGCCTCACCGCCGAGTCGCTCGCGACCGCGATCCACGCCGCCGCGACCGACCCCGGCATGCAGCAGCGCGCCGAGGAGCTCGGCCGCAAGATCCGCGGCGAGGACGGCGTGGCGACGGCGATCGGCCACATCGAGCGGCACCTCGCGGCGCGGGCGTGACGTACGCGTCGTGCTCGGCGAGGCGCTCGCCGAGCACGACCGCATCTGCGTCTCTTCATCCTATCTGACCCCGACACCCCCGGCTTGCCCCCCGGAGGCCCGGCAGCGCAAGGGAGTCGGCGATGGGCGCTGGAGCGCCCGTGAGCGCCTCGCCGGCCCGGACACCGAGCATCGGCCGCCCACGGCGTGTCCGGGCACACAGTCGCACCTGGATGGAATAATTCACAGGGATTTTACGTCCTGCGCGCCCGATGCGGCTCTCCGAAGTATGTGCTCCCCCGGATCTCGGCTAGCCTGGGGCCCATGGCGGCGGCTCCCGTGGCGATAGGTGATGTGCTGGCGGGCAAATACCGCGTGGAGCAGGTCGTCGGAGCAGGCGCGATGGGCACGATCGTCGCCGCGTGGCACATGGAGCTCGATCAGCGCGTCGCGATGAAGTTCCTGCACGCGCCCGGCGTCGAGGGCGGCGACCCGGCGGAGCGGTTCCGGCGCGAGGCGCGCGCGCTGGCCAAGATCAAGAGCGAGCACGTGGCGCGCGTCCTGGATGTCGGCTCGCTGCAGGACGGAATGCCCTACATGGTGATGGAGTTCCTGGACGGGAACAACCTCTCCGAGGAGATCCGCGGGCGAGGTCCGCTGCCCGTGGTGGAGGCGGTCGCGTACATCCTCCAGGCGATCGAGGTCATGGCCGAGGCGCACGCCGCGGGCATCGTGCACCGCGATCTCAAGCCGGCCAACCTGTTCCTCGCGCGCCGGCCCGACGGCGGGCGGATCCTCAAGGTCCTCGACTTCGGTATCTCCAAGTCGCTGCTCGGCGGCTCGCGCGACGAGCTGGCCCTGACCAAGACAGCGTCCCTCCTCGGGTCCCCGCTCTACATGTCCCCGGAGCAGGTGCGCTGTGCCAAGGACGTGGACGCGCGCACCGACATCTGGGCTCTCGGCGTCATCGTGTACGAGATGCTGACCGGGCGGACTCCCTACAACGGCGACTCCGTGCCGCAGCTCTTCGCGTCCCTGCTCCACGAGGTGCCCCCCACGATGGCCCAGCTCCGCCCCGACATCCCGCGCGAGCTGGATACGGTGGTGATGCACTGCCTTGCCAAGGAACCCGAGCACCGGTGGAGGAACGTCGGTGATCTGGCGTATGCGCTCCTCGGGTTCGGTCCACCCGGGGGCCACGTGCACGTCGAGCGCGCGCGCCGCGTGCTCGGGCTCTCGGACACCGGGCTGCCGCGGCTCAGCCAGCCCGGCGTGACGTTCGGCCCGCCCGGCGCGCCGTTCGGCCCGCCCGGCGCGCTGACCGGAGGCGCGCAGCCCGGGGCGCGCCTGTCGGTGCCGCACGGCGCGCCGTCGCACGCGGCGTCCGTGGAGATGGGTCCCACGGTGAGCTCGTGGAGCCAGGCGGGCCAGCCGCCGCAAGCAGGGCGCAAGAGCGCGTTCGTCGGCCTGGCCCTCGCGTCCGTCGCCGCCCTCGCCGCCGGCGCCGCGATCTCGCTCGGCGCGGTGCTCTTCCTGCGCTCCGGGGGTCCAGCCGGCGACGGACAGGCCTCCGCGCCCGCGGCGACGCTGCCGCCGGAGACCGCAGCGCCGGAGCAGGCACGCGAAGCGCCGGAGCCAGCGCGCGAAGGGCCGGAGCCAGCGCGCGAAGGGCCGGAGCCAGCGCGCGAAGGGCCGGAGCCAGCGCGCGAAGCCGCTCCCGCCGCCGCGCCCGAGGCGGCCCCCCCCGCGCCGGAGCCGCCCGCGCCTGCCAGCGGCGGCCTGGCCGCGCCACCGCCGGCGGCGTCCTCCAGCGCGCCTGCGCCTGCCGCCGCCCCGCCGGCGAGCGCCGTGACCCGGCCCGCCGAGCGCCCGAAGCCAGACCCGGGAGCGCGCCCGGAGCCGCGTCGGAGCAACGAGATCAGCGACTTCGGCGGGCGGCGCTGAGCGCGGCGCCCGCGTCCACCGGACAGCCGCCCTCGGGCCCTGTCACGGACAGCTTGGAGGAGAGTACAGGACGAATGAGATGGCATCAGCGAAGCATCGCACTCCCCGCCTGCCTGGGTCTGTGCGCGGCGTTGTTCTCCGGGGCGCTCCCCGCGCGGGCGGAGCCGAGCGCCTCCGAGAAGGCGACGGCGGAGGCGCTCTTCGACGCGGCGCTCGATCTGATGAAGGAGGGCCGCAGCGCGGAGGCGTGCCCGAGGCTGGAGCAGAGCCACCGCATCGACCCGGGGATCGGCACGCTCCTCTACCTGGCCGAGTGCTACGAGAACACAGGCCGCACGGCGAGCGCCTGGGCCACGTTCCGCCAGGCCACGTCGGAGTCGAAGGCCGCAGGGCAGGCCGATCGCGCCCGCAAGGCGCAGGCGAGGGCGGCCCGGCTGGAGCCGAGCCTGTCCAAGCTGAGCATCAGCGTCGCGCCGGAGAACACGTCAATCCAGGGGTTCTCGGTGCGCTCCTCCGGAAAGCCCGTCGAACAGGCGGTCTTCGGCATCGCGATCCCGGTGGATCCGGGCGAGATCACGATCGAGGCGAGCGCGCCGGGGCATGAGGCCTGGACGACGACCGTGAAGCTGGGGAGCAACAAGGCCGCGGCGAACGTCGATGTGCCGCCGCTCAAGCGGGTCGAGGGACCGCCGCCCACCCCGATCGAGCCGCCGCCCAGCGAGGCGAGTGGCCCTGCGCCGGCGCCCGCGCGCGGCGCGCCGGCGGCACCGGCGCCGGCGGCGGGGTCGTCGGGCGACACGATGCGCCTGATCGGCCTCGTCGTGGGCGGCGCGGGCGTCGTCGGGCTCGGCGTCGGGACGTTCTTCGGCGTGAAGGCCATCTCGAAGAACGGCGACGCGGAGGACTACTGCAAGGGCGGCAGCACGTGCGAGGATCCGCGCGGCGTCACGCTGACCGAGGAGGCCAGCGGCGCCGCCACCGTCTCGAACATCGCGTTCGGGCTCGGGGCGGCCGCGGTCGTCGGCGGCGCCGTGCTGGCGTTCGTCGTGGCGCCGACGCGGTCGTCGCGCGTTCAGGTGGGGCCGATCGTGGACGCGCGCAACGTCGGGCTGCGCGTCGGAGGGACCTTCGAATGAGGCGCACCTTCACGACCGGGGTCCTGTCGCTCGTCCTGCTCACCCCGCCGGCGCTCTTCGGCTGGCTCGGCTGCCACGCCATCGCCGGCATCGAGGACCGCACCTACGTTCCACCGGAGGACCAGGTGGAGCCTGCCCCCGTGAGCGAGGCGTGCGCGTCGTACTGCGCCGACGTGATGGCGAACTGCACGGGCGAGCATCAGGCCTACTCCACGCTGGACACCTGCCACGGCGTGTGCGCGGCGCTCCCGCCGGGCGATCCCCTGGAGCCGGTGGACAACACGCTCGCCTGCCGCGCCCGCCAGGCGGGTCTGGCGGGGCTCACCGGCGAGCCCGCGGCGCACTGTCCGGCGGCGGGCCCGGGCGGCAACGGGGTCTGCGGGAGCAACTGCGAGAGCTACTGCACGCTGCAGGCGGCGGCGTGCTCGCCCGAGCTCGACACGCACGAGGCGTGCATCGCCAAGTGCGCGGGGCTCCCGGACGCCGAGGGGTTTGACGTCATCGCGAACCACGAGGGCGACACGCTGCAGTGCCGCCTCGTGCACGTGAGCTCCGCGACGGTCGACCCCGACGAGCACTGCGTTCATGCGAGCCTGATGCCGGTGGAGCCGTGCGCCGAGCCGGCAGGGACGGAGCCGACCTGCGAGGGCTACTGCCAGGTCGTCATGATCTCGTGCGAGGGCGACCTGGCCGTCTACGAGTCCACCGAGCAGTGCCTCGCCGTCTGTGCGGCGCTCCCGCCCGGCGGCACGGAGCACCGGACCGAGAACACCGTGGGCTGCCGCCAGTACCACGCCTACAGCGCCATGCTGGCTCCGGACACCCACTGCGGGCACGCTGGCCCGGGCGGCGACGGCCATTGCGGGACCGACAGCGACGCCACGACCACGGGCAACTGCGCGTCGTACTGCACGCTGCTCGAGGCGGCCTGCAATGACGCCTTCTACGAGCTGTTCGGCGGGGACCGGGCCGTGTGCGAGGGCGAGTGCGGCGCGGTGTCGGGAGCGGGCCACGACTCCGGCTACGCCGTCGCGAGCGCCGACGGCGACACGCTCGCCTGCCGGCTGCTCCATGTCAGCCGCGCGTTCGCGGATCCGAGCATGTGCGCCGCGGCGGTCGGCGACGCCCCCTGCCAGTGACGGACGGCGGCGATCGCCGCGTCGACGACTGCCTCAGCGGAGACTCAGAATCTGCCCCCCAGCGCGACACGGACCGTCGCGAGCTTGCCCTGCTCCAGACCGAACCCGAGCGGCTCGTCCAGCGCCACGAGCAGCCCGGCCCGGAAGTACAGGCCCGACGTGGGCGGCTCCACCCCGACGAAGGGCTCGGCCGCGAGCTGGAGCTTGTCGGTCTCCATGAGCGGGAACGCGGCCTGGAGCCGCGCGCCGACCCCGAACCCGCCCACGCTGCGCAGCTCCGCCTCGTTGCTCTGCTCGATGAGGAGCTCCGTGTCGCCGCTGTCCGTCGGGATGGCCAGCATCGTCACGAGATCGCTCCGCACATAGAACGCCTCGATCGGGCGCAGCTCGATGCCGCCGCGGGCCCGCAGCGGGACGTGCTCCAGGAGCGCTCGCTGCGAGTCGAAGTACCCCCGCACGGCCAGCGCCGCCGCCGCGGCCGCCTTCGTGTCGTCGGACGGATCCTGCGTGATGGGGATGGAGGCCGAGAGCCCGCCGATGAGCATCATCATGGGGAGAATGCTCGCGGAGTAGTGGAGTCCTATCGAGGGATTGCCGAAGAAGAACCCCGCGAGCTCCGGCGCGACGGTCGCCGCGTCGTGCTCCGCCGGGCCGGGCGCGCTCGCCTGGGTGCTCCCGTACGCAAAAGGCAGCTCGGCGTCGAGGTGGAGCCCCGCGACGAGCTGGATCTGGGCGACCACCGCGAAGGACGCCACGAAGGAGCTCCCCTCCACGCCGCCGCTCGTCCCGTCGCCGCTCGCGGTCTCCCGGCCGGGGAGGTTCGCCTCGATGGTGCGGGTGAGCACGTCCGCCTCCATGCCGAGACGGAAGCCATGGGACTTCGCCCACTGCCCTTCCGCGACGGTCTCCGCCGCGAGCGCCGGCGCGGTGAGCGAGAGCACGAGAGAGAGGGCGGCGAGGGACGATGCAGGCTGGCGCATGCGGATAGGGTATCGATTTTTCCGGACCGGGGCCATCCAGCGGGACCATGGAACAGGCAGCCCAGAGGAGGGCACGACCCGGGCGCCGGCTCCTCTGCAGACTCCGTGGGTGCATGGTTCGAGCAAGAGCATAATGACTTGCCGCAGCGCGAAACCAGAATTCAACGCCAAGGCGGCAAGGCCACGATGCACCTCGATCGCCGCGTCGACGGCGATCCTGGCCAGCTCATTCTCTCCCTCTCTGTCGTTCTGCGCCTTTGCGCCATTGCGCCTTGGCGCCGTCGTTCGGATTGCCGTTGACGTTCGAAACGAGGTAGCGGTCGTTCTACAGGGGGTTCCCCTCGTCGTCCCATGTGGAGAATCCGGGCGCGTCCGGGCGAGGAGCCTTCACCACGCAGAAGCGCTGGCCGGTCGGCGCGTCGAGCACCCACCACGTCCCGGCCTGCGTGACCCGCTTGGCGCCGAGCCGCTCGAGGCGGCGCACCTCGGCCTCGATGTCGTCGGTCTCGATGTCGAGGTGCACGCGGCTCCCGTGCTTCACGCCCTGCACCTCGACCACGAGATCGCGCTCCGCGGCGTCCAGGCGGACGTAGGCCTCGCCGTCGCGGCCACGCGATCGCATCCCGAGCGCCGCGCTCCAGAAGCTCGCGGCGCCGTCGAGATCGTCGGTACGGCAGTCGATGATGAACCCGGCCAGGCGGCTCTTGTGCATGCGCTCCTTTACCACGGCGAGGAGGCGACGCGAGGGCGTCGGACCTCCCCCTCGCCGGGCCCGGCGAAGGCCGTTGCGCGCTGCGTGGCCCTTTTGTCCTGGCGGCGCGGGTCCGGGAACGCACGATCCGAGCGCTTCGATCCGGGGTATCTGCAGGTCGAGGACTCGTTTATTTTGTAAACGAAATCGAGATCGAGATCGAGATCGACAACGGGTAGGATCGGGTCGACGAAGCACCGACGGGAGATCGCAAGCCGAGCTCGTTCCAGTCTGTCGGGTACCGAGGCAGGTGAGGACGCTCAGATCCGTGAGCCAGAAGGCTCGTCCGTCGTTTCACCATCACATAGGAGGTCGAGATGTGCACGAATCTTTTGCTGTCCGTTCCCAAGGTCCCTGGTGACGCCTCGCAGGGCAAGGTGCACGCGAGCGCTCGATGCCTGGAGCTCGCCGGCACCCTGGGGACGAACATCTACGTGGTCCCGCCCGGGCAGAGCTTCCCCCTGGTCTCTCCTCCCGTCCCACATCCGCTCGAGTGGAGCAACAAGTTCGGATTCGTCGGCGTCGGCCCGGAGCCGAAGGGCTTCGCTCAGGCCCCCTGTTTCCTGGACGGGTTGAACGAAGAGGGCCTGTCTGCTGCGGCGCTCTGGTTGCCGGGGACGGCGTATCCCCTCTCGGGGGGCCCGTCCAACAACGTGTGGTTCACCGATTTCGTGGCGTGGATCGTGGGGAGCTTCGCCCGGGTGTCGGATCTCAAGGCCACGCTCCAGGCCGGGGCCGCCGGGATCAACGTGATGGGGCCCCCCACCCCCGACGGACCTCTCCCCGTCGGCCCCCGCCTTCCGCTCGGCCCGACCGCCGAGGACGTCTACCTGCCGCTCCATTACATCGTGACGGACGCGACGGGCGCGAGCGTCGTCATCGAGTTCGTCGACGGGGCCATGAACGTTTATGACAGCTCCGACGGCGTCCTCACGAACGCGCCGCCCTATCCCTGGCAGCTCGCCAACCTCGCGCTCTACCCGCACCTCGACACCGTCGGTGCGCAGACCGCGGTCGTGAGCAGCGGCCCCCCGGTGGGGAGCGGGCTCGTGGGGATGCCGGGAGATCCCATGTCCTCCTCGCGGTTCGTGCGCGCCGCGACGTGGGTCAAGGGCATGCATCGCCTCCCCTCGGACGGCTCGGGATGGCTGCCCGCTCCCGGCGGGGCCACCGGCGGCTCCGATCCCGTGCAGACCGTCGTCAACATCGCGATGCAGCTGGTTCAGGTGGTCATGGCGACGCCGTACGGGACCCTGCTGGCGCCGTCCGCGAGCCCGTCCACGCAGCTCGCCGTTGGAGACTGGACGATGTGGTCGCTGGTCCGCGACCACACGCATCAGGACCTCTACTTTACTACCGCGTTCAACGGCATCATGCGATCCATCAACGTGAAAGCGGCGGTGGCTGCGTCCTCGGGCGCCAGGTTTCCGGGCTTTCCCACCATCGCGCTCGCGTCCGCGTCGGCCCCTGCCCACTGGCACGAGGACGTGACGAAGCAGCTCTCCCAGCCCGCCTGACCGACGCTCCCGGCATGGGGGCGAAGGGATCGCAGCGCGTCCGAGGTGCGCGGCGCTGGGGGGCGCCGACCTGGGCCTCTGCGTCGGCACGGCCGCCTGGCAAGCGGCCTGCTCCTGGAGGCACGGCCCCGAGGCCGCTCGCTGCAGCTCGCCACGGGAAGGCCCGCGGCGGCTTCGGTCCTCCGACGGGAGGTCCGCGCGGATCGCGGCAGCTCTGCTATAGACAGCCTCCATGGCCAGCACCGACGCGCAGCCCCCGAACGGCGACTACCTGGACCGGCTGATGCGAAGGAGCTCCTTCGAAGCGCTGTGGCCCTTGTTCGCAAAAGCGACAAAGCCCGCCAAGGAAATGACCGAGAGCTACTCTGCCCTCTGCCACCTTCGGCCCCTCCTGCCGAAAGGCCGCCCATGTCGCGTCATTCACGTCGGGGACGGGGCCCACGCGAGGACCGGCGCCCTCTTTTCGCTGAAGAGCGAGGCGGACAACATCAGCGTCGATCCGCTGCTCAACGTGGGCCTGGTGGAGGCGTGGCGCGATCGCTTCGGGGTCCGGCGCCTGGCGTGGCTCAAGGCCAGCATCGACGACGTCGCGGACCAGCTCAATGCCCTGCCCCCGAGGCCGGTGTTCGTCACGTTCGTCCACGCCCACGTGCACATGGACAGGGTGCTCGATCGGCTGCGCTGGGACGCGGCCTTCACCCTCGCATGTTGCTTACCCGGCCACCAGCTCACGCGGACGCGCGTACCGCTCAAGGAGGGCATGGATTTGAGCGTGCTGTCCACGGGACGCCAGTACCAGGTGGTGGTGAACCCCGACGCCTCGGTATCCTAGCCTCTCCGGGCCATTTCGTCGGTCGGGCGAACGGTGAAGGTCCGCTGCAATCTTGCGCCCCGAGCGCCATGTGCTCTCTGTCAAAGGCACTTTTCGGCTGCAGAAGCCGCTGACCGTTCGACGAGACTCAGCTAATGAGAAAGTCCTGAGGCCACGGCGATCCCGCACGCGCCTCCCTGAAGTGGCATCACGTCGTCATGCGCAAGACAGCCCCCTCCGAAGCCGCACGCACCTGGTTGAAAATTCAAGCGCTCGTCGCGTCGCTCGCCGCACTCACCGTGGCCGTGTCGTGCTCCCCGCGCGATCCGAGCCCTTCCGTGGACGCCACGGCAGCGGGGAGCGGTGGCCAGGGGGGGAGCGGAGGCGGCGCGACCGCGGGCTCGGGTGGCGGATCGTCGACGTCGAGCGGCGGCGCGCTGGGCGGGAGCGGGGGCGAGGGCGAGGGCGGGGGCTCGCCGACCGAGCCACGCCCCACGGTGACCGCCGATCCGGGCACGGAGCTCGTCAAGATCGACACGGACGTGCTTCACCAATCTTTCGAGGGCTGGGGCACGAGCTTGTGCTGGTGGGCCCATCACGTGGGCGGATGGGCGGAAGCCAAGCGCAATGCCGTGGTCGAAGCGGTCGTCGATCCGGTGCGTGGCCTCGGCTACAACATCTTCCGCTACAACATCGGTGGAGGGGAGAATCCGTCCCACGAGCACATGGAGCGGCATCGCGAGATGCCGGGGTTCCAGGACGCCGACGGGACCTTCACGTGGGAGAACGATGCCAACCAGCGCGCCGTCCTCTTGCGCATCGCAGAGCGCGGAGAGGATCTGATCTTCGAGGCGTTCTCCAATTCTCCTCCGTACTGGATGACGACCAGCGGCTGCGCCTCGGGCAGTCGCACCGGCGGAGACAACCTCAAGGCCGACCACTACGACGACTTCGCCCACTACCTCACGGAGGTCGTGCGTCACTACAGGGACGAGCACGCGATCACCTTTCGCACGCTGGAGCCGCTGAACGAGCCTTACGCCAACTGGTGGAAATCGAACGGCTCCCAGGAGGGTTGCCACTTCGACCGGGCGAGTCAGGAGAAGATCATCCAGGAGGTCGCCAAGCAGCTCGCCAGCAAGGGCCTCGGCGAGACGGTGGTCAGCGCATCGGACGAAAACAGCATGGATGATGCCGTCCAGAACCTCCGCGCGTTCGGCTCGGGGACGCTCGCCGCTCTCCAGCAGATCAACGTCCACTCCTACGCGGGCAGCCGGCGCGAGGAGCTCCGGCAGCTGGCGACCGAGCTCGGCAAGCGGCTGTGGCAATCGGAGTCGGGGCCGCTCGGGCAGAGCCTGAACGACGACACGGACGCGGCGCTGTTCATGGCGGAGCGCATCATCCGGGATCTGCGTGAGCTGAGGCCGGAGGCCTGGGTGGATTGGCAGTCGGGCGATCCGGCGCGCAGCTGGGCGAGCTTCACGCTGAACGACAGCGAGCAGTCCTACACCCCCATCAAGCGCTTTTACATGCATGCCGGCTTCAGTCGCTACATCCGGCCCGGCGCGACAATCGTCGACGTCGACAGCGAGGACATGGTGGCTGCGGTCAGCGCCGACGGCAGCTCTCTCACGCTCGTGGTCCGCAACGGCGATCGCAGCGCAAGCCGCGGCTACACGCTCGATCTCACCCGGCTCCCCACGGTCGGCCGCGCGGCGGAGGTGCACCGCACCTCGCGCACGGAGGACCTCGAGCGGCTTCCCGACATGGCGATCGAGGACTATCGCCTGGCGGTCACGGTCCCGGCCTTTTCCATCACCACCTTCGTGATCCCGATGCCTTGAGTTTCCCCTGAAGGGACCTGCCCCGGGCCCCTCGCGCGCATGACCGCCTCGCGCGGCGCCCGCGTGCGCGCCGATGCGCAATGTGAGCCGCAATTTCAGCTGGTGTGGTGCTCGTTCGTGTCCGAGAGGCCCGCGCAGCTCATCCACGGGGTGCCCGCGGTCACGTGGGCGCTCCACGTCATCGCCGGCCGTTCGTTTTTGGCCTCGGGCAACAGCGAGAGTGCTTGCTGCGCCCGGCCGCGTAGTGGGGCTGGACGGCGTCCTGCACCGCCGGCGCCTCGCTCCCGCCGGCCGCCCAAGCCCGTGACGTCGCGGATCACGATGTGCGCCGTTGGGTGCTCGACTCCCTGCAAGATCGTGTGCAGCACGGCGCTCGAAGTCGATGACGACGACGCCTCGTGAGACAAGAGCCCGCCGCCCTCGGGTACCCGGACGCCACCTCCGCCCCCGCGCGTCTCCGCGGTGCCGCCTACAGCGATCCGTCGCGTTGCGCTCCGCATGGAAGCTCTCTATGCTCTGTCCATGCGATGGTCACAGCGACTGCTTGCAATTTCGGTCGTGAGCTATCTCGGCTGTGAAGCGAGCGACCCGGAGGCAAGCGCCGGCGGCACGGATGTTCGGGACGTCTCGAGTGGCACCGGAGGCTCGGGCGGCACCGGAGGCTCGGGCGACGCCCGGGACCCGAGCTTCGGTGCGGGCATGCATGCGGAGGAAAAGTTCGATCCCATCCCGCTTGAGGGCCTCACGCCCTGCGCAGAGCGCCCGGTGTTCTGCGAAGCTGGAGACACCTCCGAAGACGCCGCGATGGAGCACCTGCTGGAGATCGGCAATGATTGCGTCATCGCTCGTGGCTTTCCGTGCGGCCCTGCGATCGCGGTCAAGTTCGATGAGATGGGCTGCGCCGTCGGAACACAGAATCCTGACGACATCGACGCGAGGGCGGCGTCGTGCGTCATCGAGGCCATCACGGCGGAGCGATGGGCTTGCGCCACGGGCATGGTCGTGCGCGCGGGCGCCTGGACTTGTGAATGACCGGCGCTCGTCTCGACACGCCGCCCCGGGCTCATGACCGTTCGTCCTCGTGCCACACTCCGTAGCAATCCATGACGGATCGCGCCACCGCGCTCATGCGCCAGACTACCAATGGTTCGAGGTGCGCGCCGGCTCCGACGTCACGGGCGCGCCGCTCGCCCGCCCACGCCCTGTCCCGTCGCTGCCGGTCCTACGTGGCTGGGAGCCGGCGCGCATGGACGAGCTACTCCCGCCAGCGCTCGAGGAGCTCGCGGGCGGAGCCGCCGCGCTCGAGGCGGGCGCGCGTCACGGCGCCGCCGGGGGCGATGTCGATGATGAACTCGAGCGTCGGGTTGCCGCGGAGGTGATAGCGGAGGTCGGCGACGCGCACGGTGGTGCCGCCTCCCTCGGCGGGGGCGTGGCGGACCACGGGGAAGCGAGCCCAGGCGAGCGCCTCGCGCACGGTGGGGACGGCCATGACGTGGGCGGGGACGGGGCCGCTGGGCGCGCGCGAGAGCCGGCGCTCCTCGATCGGCGCGCCGCCGAACAGGGCGACCGAGCCGGCGGCGTAGGCGTCCTCATGCGTCGCGATGAAGCGCCATGTCGTCACGCCGAGCATCGCGGGGAACACGGCGACGCGTTGCGCCTCGGGGTGGGCGGCGGCGACGCGGGCGACGAGGATCTGCTGCGCCGCGATCCGGCCGCCGACGTACACGGCGGCGACGGCGGCGCCGGCGAGGATCGCGCGCCGCCAGCGCGCCGGCCGGCGCCACGCGACGAGCGCGCCGACAGCGAGCGGCAGCGTGACGAGCGGGTCGAGCACGCCGGTCCAGTCGAGCGTCAGGCGCGCGTCGGAGAGCGGGAGGAGCAGGCGCGTCCCCCACCCGGTCCAGAGATCCGGCAAGAGGTGCGCGAGAGCGACCGCGAGCACGCTGAAGGCGTAGACCGGGCCGATCCGCGCCCGCCGCCCGAGGACGAGCCAGGCGATCCCGGCCGCCACCGCCGCCACCGCCGGCGCGAAGAGGAGCGCGTGCGACGGCCCCCGGTGCGCGCGCAGCGTGCGCAGCACCGCGTCCCCCGCCGGCCAGAGGTAATCGAGATCCGGCAGCTCGGCGGCGATCACGCACGCGAGGAGCACGGTCCGGTCGGTCGGCGACGGGCGCCCCTGGCCGGGCGTGACGTCGGGGCGACGCATCGCGCCGACCGCCAGCCCGAAGAGCCCGTGCGTGAGCGAGTCCATGCCCGTCGCTAGCTATCTCCTGGACCCGGGCGAGGGCAAGGGCGTGCCGCGCGACGAACACCCTTTCCGAGGGCCGGGCAGCTCGGCAAGACTTCCCTCGCGACCAGGGGCGAGCCGGATGGGATGGGGCAGCCCAACCGGCGCCTGGGACATCCATGGCCCAGACAAGGTCGCGCCGGAGCGACTCGGGGTGCTCCTCGACGCTTCGGGGCGCCGCAGGAGCCCGGCGTACCAGCTGCCGGTGGCTGTCTTGGCCGCATACCATGCGCTGCGCGAGGAGTGCGCTGCGCGAGGAGGAGAAAGAGCCCCCCGAGGCAGCCCGAAGCCGTCCCGGCGCCCTCGCCCTGGGCGGGCGGCACGCCGTGAACCCGCCCCGGTGGGCTGGCGCGTCCAAGAAAAGATGGGTCGCACCATCTCCCGGTGGACGCGCCTCCAAGAAAAGATGGGTCGCACCCGTCTCCCGGTGGACACGCCTCCAACAAAAGATGGGTCGCACCCATCTCCAGGTGGACGTGCCTCCAACAAAAGATGGGTCGCACCCATCTCCAGGTGGACGTGCCTCCAACAAAAAGATAGGTCGCACCCATCTCCGCGGTGGAGAAGCCTCCGTTCTGTAGTGTAGAGCGTCAGTAAAAAGTTACTGTCGCTTGACACCTCCGCCGGCGACGCTGTCCGAAGCCGCCTCGTCGGGCCCCCTTGCAGAACCGCCGGTGCCCGCGCCGAGTCGTGGGCCGACACCGCTCCGTGCTCAGCGTCATCGACCCTGGCGAGAGCTGCAAGAGGCCGTGCCCATGGCAATGGCCGGGTGGTTACCACCGTCTGGGCGCCCTCACCCCCGCAATTTCCGGCGCCACTTGGAGAACGCTACGGGGATCCAGGGGGGAGAAGCCACTGGAGGAGCTGTCCCCATCTTTGATAGATGAGGTCATCCATCGAGAGAGAAACGAGCCGTGTCCTCTCCTCCGAAGGCATCACGCCCCACTTCTCCCACATGCCACCTGGTTCCGTTATCCATGCCCACCGATCGTTGGCAGCAAGCACGTCGCCCACGGGGAACGCCGTCAGGAAGTCCCGGTGATACGGGTGAATGTTCCTCGTGAACGCGCGGGTCAACCTCACCGTAGCCGCCGTCTCGAAGTGGCTCCTTAACATGTCGTAGTGTGGTTGAATGATGGAAAATTGCTCGTTCTGCAGGAGCATCCGATTCCCCTCGGCGACTTGGTCCGGAGTACCTGAGGCGATCTTGATCCAGGCATCTGCATACCTCGTGCTTCCCGGATGCCGGCGGTCGTGCTCTGCCGCAAGCAGGATTGTCTTCTGCGCATCCGCGAGGAACGCCTCGTGCTGCCATGCCAGATCGAGAAAAATGTTCTTGCCGATCTGGACCATTGTATTGGTCAACAACGACGGGTCCGGATGAGAGGGTACCGGGAACGGTGGATTGACTAGAAAATCCAACCCGCTAACCACGGCTCCCCCAGCCATGCGTCCGAGCCCTGCCCAGAGAAATCGGTTCGGGGAGGTCAGGTAGGTGCTCTGGTAGTACTTGTAAAGCCGGAGAATTCGATCGCGGTTGGCGCTGTACCCGGCTGCAGGGTCCCAAGAGTCATCGCGCTGACCGAATGCTTTCACATACGATTGAAGCGTGTAGTAATCCCGATTATCGGCGTAGAAATCCGGCATTGGCCCCTCTCTTTCCTGGGCTCACGGTGATCTGCAACAATCGGCTATCGGATCGTGTCGCGGCCAGTCGAGCTACAATACTCACCAGGCGCACAACATCCGCCCATGCAAAATTGATAAATTTCTGACCGCACTAAAGCGGGGAGCAGGTCCGACGGGTACAGCATCCGCAGTGGTTGGACCAGCCGCGCGCGTCCGCCAACGTGGCCGCGTGCACCTTGGACATGCTCCCCGCTCTAGAGCATCAGATGTCGTGGTCAACCAGCGGCATCGACCTGTTTTCACGGGGCTATCTCCAGGCATTCCACCCAAACACGCTGGGGAGAATTCAATGCGTAGACCCGCCTGCTTGCGGCTCCGAAATGAGATCGAATACCCTGTGGCATCTTCCGTTCATCGGACACGTGTACCGATTGGCAGTGTTCTTCCTGTCTGGCGCCGCTCACCGCTCATCTTGCCGCTCGAGTGCGCCCCCCGCTCATTAACCTGGCTCTGGTATACAGCCGGTCAATACATGACCTGACCGATGCATGAGAACCAGCAGGATGCAAGTACCTCGGAAGCGCCAAGTCATTTATTGAGCTGCCGCACCGGTTAATAAAATGCGCCCAGAGGGCAAGAAAGCTCAAGACGATTCGGGCAGAAAAAAATCCAAAGCGTTTTGGAGGCATCGTAGGTAGCACTACGAGCGCACATGTCGCTTACAGCTGCGCGAGTACCGAGTGGGCGGCGGAACCGTCGGAGAGTGGGCGCCTCGGCAAATCAAGGACGAACTAACCTCGAACGCCGAGGCGGACGGATGGCTGCAATGGCTCTCCCAGCGCCCGCCTTCACAAGCGGACGCACCTGCACGTGCAGGGGCAGTTGCTTCCGGGAAAATCAGGGTTGCACGTAGAAGTATTCGGACAGGTGCAAGTCAGGCTGTTGCCTTCTTCACACTTGCCTCGGCATTCCGGATGCGCGCCGATGCCGCCGACGCCGCCGACGCATCTGCAGTTCGCCTCCTTGGCATCCAGGATTGCGCATCGCTCCGTGGTGAAAGTGCCGCACGGGCCGGTGTCACAAGACGTCGTGGCAGCGTCCGCCGTCTTCGGGCTGTCCAAGATGCCGCCCAGAGCCATCGCGACTCCGCAGAACAGAACGGAAATGATGCGTTGAATGGTGCGTCTCATGAGCCCCCCTCGCGTGGCGTCCAATCTTTCTCCACGCCCATGGAGGTCGAGCAAGGACTGTTCCATGTCCGCGCGTAGAGGATTAAACCCGTCGTCGCCCCGCCTGGAGGAAGCCAATGCGCAGTGACAAGACCGCTACTGGAGTTTTCACAATTCTTTTAACATAGCCCGCAAACGCTGGCCGAGCCTACGCACGGGAGACGAGCCGCGATCGCGTCGCTCTGCTCCACGAATATGTTCAAAGATGTCAAAATAACCTACACGGCACGTCCAAGTCGGCGATTCACACATCCAAGAGAATGATGGTGAAGGCCGGGTGAAGTTGGGCAACCCCGCCGCAGCGTTCTGTTCCGCCGCATGGCGGTGATGAGACAGCCGCGCGCGGAGAGGTCGAAGACCCACAACTGTCAGAGCGCTAAATACACCTCATCCTGCGCATAATTCGTTGTCTCCTCTGCGCGGATGGGCCCCGTTCGTGCAACGGTGTAGGCATGCGAGAGCGATCTGGTCGGACATTGGAAACTTCCTGCTCGCGGCGTCGCTGCTGGATGTCCTTCGGACGCGCAGCAGCCCCGACGCTCAGGCATTGGCGCCGTGCCTTCAGGAAGAGCTTTTGGGAAAGTCGGAGCCTTCGCTAATTTTGGTGCCCTAATAATCTCTTGGTTCCAGGCGACGTTCATTTGGAGAAGCCGATGTCTCACAACTCCAGACGCCCAGGCGGCAAGGCCGATGACCAGGATCGTTCGCGCCGGGCTCCCGCGGCGCGCCCCGGCGCCCCCGTGATGTCCCGCCGCTCATTCCTCGTCTACGGCGGCGCGACGCTCACCGCGGTGACGCTGCCGCTCGGCTGCAGCAGCGGAATCGACCTGTCGAACCTGGAAATCACCTTCTCGATCGCCGTCCAGCGGGCTGAGGATCTGCTCAACCTCAACTTCGGCTTCGTCCGCTTCGTGCGGGCGACCGGAAATCAGCGCCGACTCGTGCGGTCCGCTTCCGGGCAGGCCCTGATCGTCGTCACTTTCCCACCCCAGCACATCCTTGAGCCCGCCTTCCCGGCGAACAGCCCCCTGCAAACGCCGCCGATCCCCAGCCGCATCAGCGAGGAGAGCCGCATCGTCTTCCTGGTGCCGGACGACGTGACCCAACTCCCGCTCGACATCGCGGGCCTGCTCGAGCTCTGCCGCCAGTACGCGATGAGCGTCCACGCGAATGCGGCGCCGCCCGAGGGCGTGGCGCTGCCGGAAAGCCGTGCCGCCGCGGGCCTCGCCTGGGGTATCCAGGGCAGCCCGGCCCCGCCCGATCCGCTCCAGACGGCCATCGAGCTGCCCTTCCGCCTGCTCATCTCACCCAACGTGTATGGCCGCTGGGCCCACGCCACCGGACCGTTCACGTCGCCGCGCGGCCGCGTCGAACTCTGGCACACTCGCCTCGGCGTCTGGAGCCCCACTGGCACCGACGAGCGCAGCAGCGCGCTGCGCACCGCCCGCGCCCTCTGGACGCGTGACCGTGACGTGCCCACCGATCCTTTTTCCTCGGACTACGACAGCTCTCTGACAGTCCAGGACCGCCTCGACATCGTCACCGTGACCGCGGATTTCAGCCGCTCGATCGCGTCCCTGGACCCGCGGGAGAGGCCGCAGCCGATCCGGGTCAATCGTCTCATGCTCTCCTCGCTCGGCGGCTGGCTCGACTCCGAGACCCGCGCCGCGCCCCACGCGCCCACCAACCTCGAGCGATGGACCCATCAGGCCTCGATGGGGCGCGATTACCACGTCGAGGTGGTGCGCGGGGGCTGGGCGTTCCCCTTCGGCCTGCGTACCTCGGTGATCGCGGTGACCACGCGCGAGTTTCACGGCTCCACCGCCTACCTGATCAAGCGCTGCTACGTGCACATTCAAGAGCTCCTGCAGACCTACGAGCCGCGGCCCGGCCTGCCGGACCGGTTCGTCCGCGGCATGCCCCTGAGCTGGCTCCGGGTTGTGGAAGCCACGGCCACCTCGCCTGCCCTCGATCTCTGCCCCGCTCTCGATCGGCCCTTCGTCCCCATCGTCAACGGAAAGCCGTGGCGGGTCCCGATGGTCACCTTCGACCGCGGCGGCAACGAGGTGCCCATGGCTCCGCCGATCGTCTGGATTCCCAGCCGGCCCCCGCACGAGCCTCCTTACAGCTCGGACACCGTGGACAAGCTGAGAGCGCTTTACAGCACGGCCGATCCGCGCACCGTCACGGACAATCGACGCCACGCGCCGGCGCCGCAGCGGGGGACCGACGACACCACGTCCGAGCTCGTGAGCATCACCTTCGACGGCCTGCCCGCGCCGCAGGACCCGCTCGGCTTCTACGCGGTGATGGCGACGTCCGAGGTCGTGATCGAGGCGCTGCGCCACGTTGCCGGCATTAAAGCCGTGTCGACCGTGAAGTGGAGCGAAGCCTATCTCGACAGCGGCTTCGGCCCGGGCAACCCGCGCGAGCTCTTCCTCGATCTCACCAGCGGGCCCGTCCCCGTCAATTTCTCCGGGCAAGCGGATCGATCCGGCGGCTTCGTCACCCCCAACCTGTCCGTCGATGGCCTGTCCCGACTGACCGGGCCGGCGTCCAACGTGAGCCATCCGGAGCGCGCTTCTCTCGAGCCGACGGACGTGTTCCGGGGCGTCGATCCAAAGTCGCTGTTTACGCCGAAGATCTTCGGCTGCATCCCGCTCACGGCCATCCTCGCGGGGGATGCGTTCGCGAAGATGGTGCCGCGCTTCATTACAGAGGCGCTGAACGAGGCCCAGCAGTTCATGGCCACGATGGCACGGCTCCAGCGCGACGTGCAGGATCTCCCCGGCCGCCTCGCCGGCCAGGTCGACGCCGCGCTCAAGGCTCACCTCGCCGAGCTGCGGAGCCGGCTCCACGCCGTCGCCGCGCAGATCACCACCGCGCTCGATCGCCTCCAGCAGGTGCCCGCCGGCCTGAGCCCGGAGAGGCTCCCGGCGCTGATTAACGACGCGACCCCCGATACTCTGCAAGCGGCGCTCGACGACCTCAAGGCCACGCTCGACAACCCACTCACCGGCAAGGTGACGCTCGCCCTGCCCGGCGCCGACATCACCGTGCGCGAGGTGTCGCGGCGGCTCGGCCAGCTCCCCCGGCTCGCCGCCGTGCGGACCGCGCTGAACTCCTTCTTCCGCGGCCGCGAGATGACCAAGGACCTCCACGTCACCATCGAGTGGAGGCCGACGCTGAAGGGGTTCGAAGGCATCTTCGTTCCCCATCGCACCGACGGCCTGGTGCTGTCTGCCGACATCCGCGCGAAGAGCGGGGGTGGCAAGAAGGCCGGCACGGACATCGTCTGCAGCCTCGAGGACTTCGCACTGCACCTCATGGGCAGCGGCAAAGCCGAGTTCATCGTGCTCGAATTCAAGCGCCTGCAGTTCCGGCAGAGCTCGGGCAAGAAGCCCGAGATCGACGTGGTGTTCAAGGATATCCTGTTCACGGGCGTGCTCTCGTTCGTCGAGACGCTCAGGGACATCATCCCTCTCGACGGCTTCAGCGATCCGCCCGAGGTCCAGATCAGCCCGAGCGGCATCGTGGCCGGCTTCTCGCTGTCGCTGCCCAAGCTCGCGGTTGGCATCTTCTCCCTCGAGAACATCTCGCTCGGGGCGCGGCTCAACGTGCCCTTCATCGGCGACGCGCTGACGTTCTCGTTCCACTTCGCCACCCGCGAGAACCCGTTCATGCTGACCGTCTCGATGCTCGGCGGCGGCGGTTTTTTCGGCATCACCCTGACCCCGGAGGGCGTCACCAGCCTCGAGGTCCAGCTCGAGTTCGGCGCGCGCCTCTCCGTCAACTTCGGCGTTGCCAGCGGCGCGGTCTCGATCACGGCGGGCATCTACTTCGGAATGGCCACCATCGAGAAGGTGACGACAGCCACCCTCCGGGGCTTCCTGCGCATCCGCGGCGAGGTCGACGTGCTCGGTCTGATCTCGGCGTCGATCGAGCTGCGCATGGAGCTCGAGTGGGTCGAGCGCACCGGCAAGGTGATCGGCCGCGCCATCCTCGAGATCGAGATCACGATCGTCTTCTTCAGCGTGAAGGTCTCGCTCGTGTGCGAGCGCCAGTTCGCCGGCGCCAACGGCGATCCGACCTTCGCCGAGCTCATGGGTCCCGACGGCGGGAGGTTCCCCTGGCTCGAGTACTGCGAGGACTTCGCCGCCGCGGCCTGAGACGCGCCGTCTCCCGGGATTGTCGACAGGAGCACCATGACCACCTCGACCCTGATCTTCACCGCGATTCCGAACCCCACCGAGTCCGCCGCCGGGCTGCGGCTGACAGTGCTGGTCTCCCCGCGCCTCGAGGCGCGGATGGCCAGCGGCCTTCGCCTCGATCAGTTCGAGATCGGCACGGTTCCGTGGCCGTCGCGAGTCGCGGCGATGACGCTCGGCGTGAGGTTCGACGGAGGGCCGATGCTGCCGGCGCAGCTCGCGCCGCCGGCGCGCCCGGTTGAGGCCCGCGATCCCGCGATGTGGCAGGCGCTGTTCCCGGGCGACACGCCGGTCGCGCCCTATGTCTTCCAGGACGATCGCTGGCGCAAGCTGCGCAGCTTTCCCGCGGCGCATATCCACGAGCGGCTCCTCGATCTCTACCGCGACACCGCCCAGAGCTCACCGCATAGCTACCCGAGGCTCGATCCCGGCGCCGCTTCGCCCGGTAAGCTCGATCGCTTCACCTTCAGCCTCGGCACGCTGCCCGATCTGCTCGACGAACTCGCGTTCCAGGACTACGAGGACGCCTGCATCCTCGACCGGACGGAGACCGAGTATCAGCGCCCTCATTACGACGCGCTGCGGTTCTACACCCGACGCCCGCTGCGGCTGCCCAGCGCCGACGACCCGCCGCCACCACCGCCACCGATCCCCGAGCTCGATTTTCACCGGATGGTCTCGGTGCTCGCCGATCACCCGACGCTCCTGCGCAAGCTCGGCCTGGCGTTCGAGGTGATCGTGCCGGGCGTGAGCCTGGCAGCGCTGCCGACGCGGGGGACGGTGCAGCTGCATGCCGAGTGGCGCGGCCCGAGCTCCGCCGACAAGTTCCCGCGCATGCATTACGACACCTCGTCCGGAAGCTTCCAGCCGGCGCCGCGCGATCCGACGTTCTGCGACGGCGGCTACCTGCGCCTCGATCGCGCCGACCGCTTCCCGGTGATGGTGCTCGACATCGACGGCGCGGCGCTGAAGGTCGTCGATTTCGCGGTCGCGGTGCGCAAGGCCCTGACCGATCCGCAGCAACCACCGATCGCGGACACCAGCCTGCCGGCGCTGCGGACCGGCGGCTTCACGATCACGCACGCCGAGCGCTCGGCGTGGGTCGAGCAGCAGATCGGCCGCGGCGCGACGCTCAATGGCAACCTCGACAACGTCGAGCTGTGGGCGGAAGATGTCGTCCGCGGCTACCGGATCGACGTCCACTCGAACGGAGCGTGGTACTCGCTCTGCCGGCGCTGGGGCGCGATCCGCGTCGGCGAGCTGGCGCCGCTCCCTATCCCCGAGGCGCAGGAGGAAGAGGGGTACGTCAAGGCGGCCTCGGCCGCCTCGAACGAGCGCGCCAACGAGCTATATTTGCACGAAGCGATCGCGGGGTGGGACGGCTTCAGCCTCTCCGCGCGCCGCCCCGGCAAGGCGCTGGTCTTCACCGGCGATCCGGAGCACCCCGACGAGGTCCGGACGGTCGGGAACACGCCGGGCCCGAACATCGACGTGCGCACCGAATACCGCCCCACGCGGCGATCGCTGCCGCAGCTGCGCTTCGGCCGGAGCTACCGGCTGCGAGCGCGCCTGGTCGATCTCAGCGGCTCCGGCCTGCCGCACACGGATCCGGCCGAGGAGAGCGCGACGTCGGAGCACCTCTACCAGCGCTACGAGCCGGTGGCGTCCCCGGTGCTGGTGCTGCGCTCGCCGATCACCGAGGGCGAGTCGCTCGAGCTGATGGTGATCCGCAGCACGCCGGGGATGACACCCGAGGAGTACGTGGCGAGCGGGCCGGTGAGGGGCGCGCGCTACCCGAGCCGCAACGAGCGCCACGTGCTGCCGCCCAAGACCTCGCAGGCGATGGCCGAAACCCACGGCATGTTCGATCCAGCGTTCACCTCGACGGCGCTGGCGCAGGTCTATTACCGCGTCGCGCTCAAGGAAGAGGGCACGCTGCTCGATCGCGAGATCATCGATATCCGCACCGGCACTAAGATCGCCGTCAAAGCTCTCCGGCTCCACAACCCGTCGGGCGTGCACACCGATCAGCCCCTCGCGTGGCCGGCGCGGCGCGGCGATCCGTTGCTGCCCGGGCAGTACGTGACCCACGGCGGCGAGGAGGTGCGTATCCCGTACCTGCCCGATCCGCTCGCCGCGGGCCTCGCGCTCTTCGAGCCGGCCCTGCCGGAGGCCGTCGTTCAGCGGACCTATCCGGTGCTGCCCGGGCCGTGGCCGGCCGGGCTCGCCGACTGGCCGGAGAAGCAGTCGCTGCGCGTGATCCTGCGCGGCACCACCGGCAACGCGATCGTCCGGGATGCCTCGGGCGGCGATCCACGGACGGTGATCTTCGAGGTGCCGCAGGGCCACAAGCACACCCTGCGCTACAGCTCGCTCATCCCCCAGGCGCGGCTGCCCGAGATGGCCGTGTGGAACCTCCTGGGGCCGGCCAGCCAGATGGTGCACGAGCGCCTCGTGCTCGCCGGCAAGCACTGGATGCTCACGCCGTACCGCGAGCTCACGCTGGTGCACGCGGTGCAGCGGCCGGTGACGCCGCCCCGGTTGGTGACGACGCTCGCCCGTAACCCGGGGGAGACCTTCGTGCGCTTCGAGGGGCACATCGACTGTCACGGCTGGAGCACCAGCCACATAGATATCCGGGCCAGCTGGGCTGATCCGATCGATCTGCCGAGCGAGCCGGCTCCCCGCATGGTCACGCATGCGGCCGAGGCGTTTCGCGTCCCCGTCGCGTACGCCGAGACCAGCGTCGCGGTGCCCCGGACAGCGCCGGTCCAGGAGCGAGCGCTCCGCATCTCGCCAGCCGGAATACCCTACCTGCACGTCACGACGACGCCCCAGACACGGTCCGGGTTGCACGAGTTCGGCGACACCAAGCACCACTCCGTCACTTATCGACCCGTGGGCACCACTCGTTACCGGGAGTACTTCCCGGCCGAGCTGATCGCCAGTCCGGCCAACCTCGAGAGCCT
Source organism: Sorangium sp. So ce1014 (assembly GCF_051521505.1). NCBI lineage: Bacteria > Pseudomonadati > Myxococcota > Polyangiales > Polyangiaceae > Sorangium > Sorangium sp. So ce1014. Next base: position 2,463,423 of record NZ_CP150356.1, on the reverse strand, counting down.
CGGTGAGGAGCCGTGGGTGGCCTCCGCCCGGGCGAGCACGCGCCCGGAAAAACCGCAAGTGCTCTACATCGTGCCCACGTTCGCGTGGGAGACGGCGACCAACGGTAAGCGCACCCGGCGCGGCGGCGGCCTGCGGATCTATCTCGACCGGGGGTGGTTCTCGTCGGGCCGGGAAGAGCGGCTTGGCATCCTGCTCGCCCCCTATCCGTGGAGGTACCTAGAGCGCTTGAAGCCCTTCATCTCGCTCTGGGGCCGCGATCCGATCTGGAGCGCGCCGGCGCCGGACGCGCTCTCGCTGGAACATGTCGCCGGCCTGGGCGAGAAGACGCACTGGTTTCCCGAGCTGGACGGCGATCCCGAGGTCGATCGCCTGGTGGTCGCGGAGGCGGTCCGGCTCTACGAGCCCGGGAGAACGGCAGAAGAAGTTCAGCAGGAAGTACGGGTACTTGGCGTGGTCCCAGCGTTTCACGCCGAGCGCCAGCTGTGGTACTGCGACCTCGAGTTCGATCCGCAGCGAGGCTACTTCCCGTTCATCCGTCTGGCGCTGGCGCGCTACCAGCCCAACGCGATCACCACGCCCGAGCTGTCGCTCGAGCTATCGGAGACCGTGCTCGCGGAGTTCGCCCAGATCGCGCCCGACCGCGCCGCGACCCTCGTCGTCAGCCCCGACTCCGTCCTCGTGCAGCTCTGGGGGATCACCGCCGGCAACGGCCTGGAGCAGCTGGGCAGTCCGCCGGAAGGCCCGAGCAATGCAGGCGCTGCTCACCGCGTCCGCGCGCGGATCGAGCGTCGCGACGGCGGTGACCAGGCCGGCGATCTCGCGTGGCGTCTGGTCAGCGGCCCCGTCGATCTCCCGGCCACCTGGAACGACGAGACCACCGGCGAGGCCACCTGGGCGGGCAGCGTGCCGCTGCCACGCCAGGAAGGCCGCGAGGAGTACCGCGTCGTCCTCGTCGAGTCGGAGATATACGACACCGATCCTCCGGGCATGCTCGCGACCCGCGAGCGCGTGTCCTACCTCGACGCGCTCAAGATCGTCCGCTGAGAACCACCGCCAAGAACGATGAAGGAAGCGCATCATGTCCAACGCTCTCTCCCGAGACTTGACACTCTTCGCCGCCTGCGCGGCGCCGTTCGTCCTCGGCAGCTGCTGCTCAGAGAGGCCTCCAGGACCGGGCGGCAGCGGCGGATCGAACGAGCCCACAGGCGAGGTGCCGAGAGGGCGCCTGGTCGAGGTCATCGCCACCGAATACCACCTCAACCCGAGCCGGATCTACGCCGAGCCTGGCGAGACGCTGACTCTCGCTCTGCGCAATGAGGGCACGAGCCTGCACAACCTCGAGATCGATCTCGGCCAGGGCGACCGGCGCGCGTTCCGGTGGAGCATCTACCCGCACGACACCGACACGATGACGCTCACCGTCCCGACCACGTCGGGTGATTTCCCGTATTACTCTCCGATTGGCAATCACCGTGGGCTCGGGATGGGGGGGACGCTCACTGTCGCACCCGCGCCCCAGGTACGGCTCTGCGAGGTCGCCTCCGGCCTCACCGCTCCCGTGGCTATGGTCGTACCCCCGGACGGATCGGGGCGGCGATTCCTCGTCGATCAGATCGGCGTCATTCGTATCCTCGGGGCCGACGGGACGCTCCGTGGCCGCCCGTTCCTCGACGTCCGCAACCGGATGGTGAAGCTCGCCGCCGACTACGACGAGCGCGGCCTGCTCGGCCTGGCGTTCCACCCAGGGTATGCGCAGAACGGGCGCTTTTTCATCCACTACACCGCTCCACGGCGGCCGGAGGCGCCCGAGGGGTTCGACACCACCCTTCACGTCTCCGAGCTCCACGCGTCCGCGACCGACGCCGACAGCGCGGATCCGGCGTCAGAGCGCGTGCTGCTCGCGATCGATCACCCGCAGAAGAACCACGTCGCCGGCATGATCGCTTTCGGCCCCGACGACGGCTTCCTCTACATCGCCGAGGGCGACGGCGGCGGTAGCGGCGATGTCGGCCCCGGCCACGCCAACGTGATAGGCAATGCCCAGGATGTCACCACGCTGCTCGGCAAGATCCTGCGCCTCGACGTCGATCACGGATCGCCATACGCCATCCCGGCGGACAACCCCTTTGCCACGTGCGGAGGCGCGCCCGAGATCTACGCCTGGGGCTTCCGGAACCCATATCGGTTCTCGTTCGACGCCGGCGGCGCTCATCAGCTCTTCGTCGGAGACGCCGGACAGTGCATCTGGGAAGAGGTGAGCCTCGTCGAGCGCGGCGGCAACTACGGCTGGAACGTTCTCGAGGGCACCCACTGCTTCGCGGCGGACCCGTTCTACGCGGCCCTCCGCACCTGCCAGCAGACCGATACCCGCGGGCAGCCCCTGCGCTGGCCGGTGATCGAGATCCCCAATGCGCACCAGCCAGGCGGATACGCGGCGGCGATCATCGGAGGCTATGTTTACCGGGGCGCGAAGATCCCCGAGCTCTCGGGACACTACGTGTTCGGCGTCTGGAGCCGGAGGCGCGACCAGCGCGACGGCGCGCTGTTCATGGCCAGCGCCGGGACGCCGTCCACCGATCTCTGGGCGGTCCGGCGCATCCAGTTGCAGGGGACGCCGAGCGGAAACGTGGGCCGCTACGTGCGCGGGTTCGGCCAGGATGAGGAGAACGAGCTCTACGTGCTCACGTCGGAGGTCGCGGGACCGTACGGTGCCACAGGCCGGGTCTTCCGCGTCGCCCCGGCCGGCGCCTGATGATCGCGTAGGCGGAAACGACGATCCAGGATCCTCCGGGGGCGTTACCGGGCGGGTCAAGCCTCCTGGCGCGGATGTCCGCATATCCCTGGCAAAGACCGGACCTACGTGGGGCTCGGTCGTGTAGCCGATCTTCACCTCGACGGTCGGCGCAACGTAGCCGCTCCGCCGACTGCGTTGTTGACATAACCAGTTTCGGCGGCAGGTTACGCGGTGCCGGAAGCGAGCAGTGCCCTCCTCGGCGTACAGGAGCGAGCGATGCCAGGAAGCAGGGATCTGGTGCAGCTGCCCGCAGCGCTGTCGACGCATCGAGAGCATCAGAGGCGTGGGAAGTATCCGAGCGAACTGCGAAATCGGGCGGAGATGTACGCCCAAGAGCGCTGGCGGGGGCGACGCCGACCGAGATCGCCACGGAGCTCGGTCTCCGCAAGATCACCGCCGATCGATGGGTATCTGGAGGTGAGCGTGCGGAGGAGGGCGCGTTGCCAGCAATCCCGAAGGTGGTGGATATTTCCCCGCTCATGTCCGTCGTGGTGCGCCCGGAGCGCCGAGAGACGCAGCTTTTGCGGCTCAAAGTCGCGTTTGCGGATGGGACGCAGATGCAGGTATGTGGGATCGGCACGCGCGACCTCGTGGAAGCGTTCGAAGCGCTGCGGAGGGGACGGTGACCCCCGCGACGATAGCGTACTATTTGGCGGTCGGTCCGGTGGACTTACGGGGCGCGTTTGTAGAGCGTCAGTAAAAATGGCTCTCCCGCACTTTCGAAGGGGACAAGCGAGGTGTTCCTTAGAGCATGATCGCGACGAACGGGTTGCCTCGATGTCTTCCTTCTCGAACTCTACGAGCGTCCCTTGAACATGGCCGATATCCTACCCAGCGGCCCAATCCAAGCCATGCCGGGTGCTGGCTCGGCTGCTCTCGGCATTTCCAGTTTCAAGGCTGTACTGATCGGAGATGCTCATGCTGATGAACCCGTGACGGCCGCCCTGAAACCTGAGCTGAGCCGAGCCATGGCGAAGGGCGAAGAGAGATGGTAATCTCTGGAGCAGCGTCTCGTCGCACTGACAGCTCGCAACACATCGACCAGAGCTCCATAGGATCACCATCGGAGCCGCAGGTCAAGAAGTGATTTTGATGGACGTGGTCAGGAAAATGTTGCCAAGGGATGCCTTGTACTCGCCGCGTTCACCAGAATACCTCATTCGCTCTTCAAGGCGCCCCTCACGCCACGTAGCCGACTCGATCACGACCTTGCGCCTGCTCTTCGCCCTCGTGGTGATGCGTTGGCTCCCGCGGTGCCCTACATGCAACACGGCGCGTGTCTCGATGCACAACCTGCACGTCTAGGAGCGCGCCCGCCGCGCCGCGTGACGCAGCAATACTAGTCGACCGCCGGTCCAGCCCGACCCCTGCCGCCGTGCTTGCGCATTCGTGCATCAAAATGGCCTAATGCAGCGACATTTCGGGTTCTCCTCGATGCATACGCCGCCGATGTGCGTTTCGCAGTGACAATAGCAGTCGGGCTTCAAAGGCGGTATACATGAAATTTCGCAGGTCGTCTTCGAGATAATGCCACAAGGCACAGAGGTGCAGGAGTTCGCGGCGAGCGACAGCTCGACCTCCGCAGTCGCTTCGTCGGGCTGCTCCGCCGGTGAATCCGCCGGCGGATCTGCCGAGGCGTCCGGCGGGCTGCCGAGGGCCAGGCATCCTGCGACGAGCGCCGCGCCCAGGGCCAGGGCCAGCTGGATTCGGCTGATTAGCGACTTGTTCATACTTCCTCCCGATGTTCGGTGATCGGCAGCGGCGCATTGCCGTAACACGACGAGGAGGAGTGCAACCCGAGTGCCAGCTCTCGCGTGGGATAGGTAAATCGCGATGCGAGCTGCACGGTTCCGGTTATCGCCTCGTCGTCAACTTCTTCCTGGCCAGGTGAACGGCGATGCCGATCAGCCAGCGCTGGAGGACGCGCCGCGGATGGAGGCCGGACTCCGGCCGGTAGCGTCCCTCGCGGACGGCCACGACGGCGCCGATGAGGCGCTCTTGGAGCACGTCGTCGCGATCCCGGGCGGGCACGCCGAACCTGGCGAGCATGGCGCGCAGCAGGCCGCTCTCGGCGAGGACTGCCTCCGGCGGGATCGTGACCGACGGCGGCTTTGTCGGCGCGGCGGGCGGGCGCTTGGCCCCCCTCCGCCGCTTGCTCACCGGGCCCTCCCATGTTCAGCCGGGCCGGCGGGCGTTGAGGAGCCGCCGGACTCATCGGACGATCAGTGCGGGCGTTGGCCTCGACCAACGGCGCGCGCTTGCTCGCCCGTACGATGCTGACGGCGAGCCGAGTAGCTGACTGACCGCCTCGTGAACGACCGGGGCTGCCAGCAAGACCCCGAGTGCGACGGCGCGGCTCAGGGGGCGGTGAGCGAGGCTGCCCCGCAGCCCGAGGTGACGGCTCCATCATCGCGAGCTCCCCGGGCCCGAAGTTCGGTGGTTGGACCAAGCCGCTTCGCGGCAGCTCCTGCCCCTGCTGAGGCCGACCGCGACGACGACCGCGGCTCCGACGGCGACCGCGATGAAGGCGCCTCCCTCGCGCCCCGCGTAGGCCTCCACGAGACCCTGGGAGCCATGGACCTGGCGGCGGCGCTCGGGGCCGCGAGCGAGCGCGATGCTGACGCGGTGCAGGAGCTCGGTGTGAGGCTCAAGAAGATGCTGCGGGTCCTGCTTCGTTAAGCATTCCGGACACCGAGCCGCGGTTTCCTGCCGCGGCTCGGGTCCTTGTCTTCGCTGCGGTTGTCACGGCAGTCATTGCTGCCGCAGCGCGGCTTTTGCCGGTGTTCACTGCGAAAAAAAGCGCCCGGCGCAGCGCAGGACTGGCCGCCCGCCGCCTCATCCCCTGCCCACCCTGCCGCTCGCGACGCCCCTGCCCGGGCGCCGCGTCCACCAGGAGGGCAGCGATGGGACAGCTCCGCGATCGAATGGCCGAAGACCTGAAGCTGCGGCGATACAAGCCGGCGACATGCGACAATTACCTCCGCTGCGCACGGGCCTTCGTCGCTTACCACCGCAAGCCGCCGCAGCAGATGGGTCTCGACGAGGTGCGCGCGTTTTTGCTCTGCCTCGCCGAGCAGCGCAAGGTCGCGGAGGCGACGCAACACCAGTACGTGGCGGCGATCAAGTTCCTCTACGCCACCACGCTCGGGCGTCCGGAGGTCGCCGTCGCAATCCCCTGGCGAAGGTGCCCCAGAAGCTGCCGCCGGTCCTCAGCGGCACCGAGGTCGAGGCGCTGCTCAACGCGATCGGCTCGGTCAAGCAGCGCACGATCGTACTGACGGCGTACGGCGCCGGTCTGCGGATCGATGAGGTCTGCTCGCTGCGGGTCGAGGACATCGACGGCAAGCGCAACCTCATCCACGTCCGCAATGGCAAGCACGGGCGTGATCGGTACGTGATGCTCAGCGCCCCCGTGCTGACCGCGCTGCGCATCTACTGGCGGGCGGACAGACCCGCTGGACCGGAGCTGTTCCCGGGTCGCAAGCAGGGCTCGGTCATCTCGCACGAGGCGGTGCGCAGCGCGCTGCGCCAGGCGGCGAGGCGCTGCAAGCTGCACAAGCGTGTCACCCCGCACGTGCTGCGGCACAGCTTCGCTACCCACCTGCTCGAGCTCGGCACCGACATCCGCGTCATCCAGGTCCTGCTCGGCCACCGCTCCATCCGCACCACCGTCCGCTACGCCCGCGTCAGTCAGGCTCACGTGGGTCGCACCCGCAGCCCGGTCGAGGTGCTCGGCACCCAGGAGGCCAAGAAGAAGCTCGGCTGAGGTCGCGTGCACCCGCATCGCCCGACGCCACGGCCCGCGGCGACGGGTAGGCCTCGGCTCGAGGTCGCGGATATCGTCCGCGCCCACGGCGAGGCCTACCTGCGCGCCCACGCCGTCTCCGCCGCCCAGCGCAAGGTCCTGCGCGACATCGCTGCGTGCAGGACCGCGGTGCTGGGCGGCCATGTCGACGTGTGCACCAGCTGCGGCCACGAGCAGCCCTCGTACAACTCCTGCCGCAACCGCCACTGTCCCAAGTGCCAGAGCCTCAGCCAGGCCAGGTGGATCGCCGAGCGGCAGCAGCGCATCCTGCCGACGCACTACTTCCACGTCGTCTTCACGCTCCCGGCCGAGCTGCGCCCGCTGGCGCTCGTCAACCAGCAGACGGTCTTCGATCTGCTCTTCCAGTGCGGCTCGCAGACCCTGCTCACGCTCGGCCGCGACCCCAAGCGGCTCGGCGCCGACATCGGTGTCACCGCCGTGCTGCACACCTGGAGCCGCGATCTCAGCTTCCATCCGCACCTGCACTGCATCGTCACCGGCGGCGGGCTCTCACTCGACGGCTCGCGCTGGATCGAGGGGCAGCGCGGCTACCTTTTCCCTGTGCAGGTCCTCGGCAAGCTCTTCCGCGGCAAGTTGCTCGCCGCGCTTCGGCAGGCCTATGACGCCGGAGAGCTCGACCTGACCGGCGGGGCCGCCGCGCTGGCCAACCCCGCTGCCTTCGCTGCGCTGCTCGACGCGCTCTACCGCAAGCCCTGGGTGGTCTACGCCAAGCCGCCCTTCGCTGGGCCCGAGCAGGTCTTTTCCTACCTTGGTCGCTATACCCACCGTGTCGGGCTGTCCAATCACCGGCTGCGGTGGATGGATGAGCGCGGCGTGTGCTTCCGGACCCGCGGAGACAAGACCGTGACGCTCTCCGCAGAGGAGTTTTTGCGTCGCTTCCTGCTGCACGTGCTGCCTCATCGCTTCGTGAAGATCCGACACTTCGGCTTGATGGCTGCGTGTCACGCCACCACCACGCTCGAGGTGGCACGCACGAGGATCCTGGCGGCGCGAGACGCAGGGCAGCGCGCTGTCGGGGGAGATGAGCACCGGGAAGGCAGCTCTCACGAGCACGAGCCCTCTCCGCGCCACGTCGTCAAGGTCGACTGGTGCACGCTGCTCACCGCGCTCACGGGAATCGACCTGTCCATCTGTCCTCGCTGCGGTCAGGCCGCGATGGCTCGCCGCCCGCTGCCGTCGTGCGTCGTCGCCTCTTCCGCTGCTCCTCCGGACACGTCATGAGCATCGCTGGCCTGGGCAGGAGCAACAACACCACCTCCGTTACGCGGCGGTCAGGCATCGATCCGCCTTCTGCGCCGTCCACGTCGGCGGTGTGCCTGCTACTGGGCCTCCGTCGGCGCCGCGCTCGGTCTCGGCACGTCTGCGCCCAACGTCGTGGCGGCGGGATGCACCACGCGTGCGAGCCCCGCCGAGACCGCCCCCTCCTGCCTTCTCGGGCAGGATCTCCATAGCCCTCGCGACCGCCCCGCCCGGCCGCGAACCGGCCCGGTCCAACCCGACGTTTGCGGGACTGCGCCGGGACCTCGCCGCCGCTGCTGCTCAGGCGCAGTTCCGCAAACGCCTATTCGTTGGGCCGGGTTGGGTCGATGCCTTCCGAACGAGTGCGATCGGTGGTCTGGTGCCCCCCAATTCCCGGGTGTAGTGACGGATCGCGACGGTTCGCCACCGCAAATTCGTGCCTCCAAAAAAAGATGGGTCGCTGCCACCGTTCCGCCGCGCCGCCGTCCCCATCCGCGAGCGCACGGACTCGATCGCCCGCTCGCGCGGCTCGCTGCGCGCGAACAGCGCCGCGAATCGCCCAGGAAATCCCTCAACCCAAGACAGCCCGCGCCCCGCGCCCCGCCCTCACGGCGGCGCGATGAACCCCGCCGGCCCCGCCACGGCGGGGGACCTGTCGCCCCGGTAGCGCTCGAGCAGCGCGCGCCGCTCCTCCGTCCACCCGTTCTTCGGCGACGCCGCCTGCACGAGCGCCTCCAGCGCGAGCCGGCGCAGCCGCGGATCGTCGCTCCCCCGCAGCGCTTCCTCGAGGGGCGACGGGTACACGCAGCCCTGCACCGCCGCCATCGCCGCGACCATCGCGTCGTGGTGCAGCAGATCCCGCCGGCCGAGCTCGGAGAGCGCCTGCCCGAGCTCCCGCCACTGCAGCAGGCGCGCCGCGAGCCCGAGGTACTGGGGCACGGCCAGGGCGTCCGCCTTCAGCACGGCGAGGAGCCCCTCGCCGACCGCCAGGTGGTGCCGCGCGGCATAGGCGCCGAGCCGCGCCGAGAGCACGGGCAGGAACGCCACGAGGTGGCGGCGCCTCGACGAGAGCTCCCGGAGCCGCGCCACGACCGCCGCGACCTCGGCCGGCTGCATCCGGGCGAGCACGGCCGCCAGCGCCTCGGCCGCCTCCTCGGGCGTCGGCACGTCCAGGTGCGCGAGCAGCCGGAGGAAGAGCGCGCGCTGCTCGTCCCGGAGCGGCAGCTGCGCGGCGCGCCGGAGCAGGTCGAGCCGCGCCTCCGGCTCCGCCCGCCCGAGGATCGCGGCGAGCAGGCCCACGACGCGCGGCTCGGCCTCGGTCGAGAGCCTGCCGAGCGGGAGGTCCGCGAGCTTCGAGGCCACGATCCAGTCGGGATCCCCGACGGCGCGGTCGAAGATGTCCCAGGTCCCGGGCTTGTCGAGGTGGTCCCAGAGCGCCCGGAGCAGCGCGATCCGCACGTCGCGGTGGGTCTTCGGGCCGTCCAGCCGGAGCAGGTCCCGGTAAGCGTCGTCGCCGCCCAGCTCGCCGAGCAGGCGCACGACCTCCTTGGCCACGGTCACCTTCGTGGTCGGCACCGCCCGGAGCTCGGCGAGCACCCGATCCCGCGGCATCTCGGCGAACGCCTTCCGGAGCGCGTAGATGGCCCACCGCGCGCGGTCGTCGCCAAGGCACTCGACAAGGACGGGCACGCCCTGGCCGGCGTCGAGCCACGGCAGGCCCCGGATGGCCATCTCGCGCAGCGGCGGCCTCGGATCCGCGGCGAACGGCGTGATCGCCGAGGCGTCGACGTACGCGAGCCGGACCAGCGCGGAGACGGCGAACCGCAGCGTGGGGACGTCGCACCCCTCGTCCGCGAGCAGCGCGCGCAGGCCGACCGCGTACCGCTCCTGCTGCCGCGCCGTCCAGCGGCCGTGGCCCCCGCCGAAATCGAGCACCCAGCGCGTCCGGCCCGTCGCGAACCTGCCCGTCATGGGCCGGCCGTCCAGCAGCGGGTCGAGGAGATCCTGGCGCTTCCAGCTCACGTGCCGGGCGACGTCGCCGATCAGGACGAAGCTCGCGTCGTCGCGCAGGAGCGCGGGCACGAGCCGCGCGAACCGCGGCCGATCGTGGGCGCGGAGGAGCGCCAGCGCGCCGGCCGCGACGCCGGCGAACGGGAGCTCGCGGGACAGCCGCTCGAGCGCCTCGAGCAGCGGCACGACCACCCCGAGGCGGATGCCGAGGCTGTGGGCGAGCGAGAGCACCGCCCCCGCCCGCTCGCGGGTGCACCACGCGCCCGCGAGCTGCGCGAGCGCGGGGGTGAGCCGCTCGGCCTCGGCCCCCGTCAGCCCCTCGCCGAGCCCCGCCGTCGAGACCGAGCCGCGCACGGCGAGGATCCGCGCGATCCAGCGGGCGCCCCACGCGCCGTCGACGCGGAACAGCCGCACCACGAGCCGCTCCACGGCCGAGGCCGTGGCCTGGGACAGATCCGCGGCGTCGAGCGCGTCCTGCGCCACGGCGCCCACCGCCTCGAGGTGCTCCGGCCCGAAGCGGGCGAGCGGGAGCGCGGCGAGGGCGCCGATCATCGCGCGCCGCACCGGATCCTGCTCGAACTTGCGGGCCCGCACGCTCGCGAGGGCGTCCGCGAGCGCGCCCCGATCGTGCAGGACGCTCGCGAGGAGCAGCGCCTGCGCCTTCGCGCGCTCGTCGCCCTCGGGGTGCCCGAGGAGCGGCGCAAGGACCGTTTTGGCCTCGGCGAACGGCAGGAGGCGCGCGTAGCTCATCCGCCGGTCCGGCCTGGCGACGAGCGCGGGGCAGTCGACGAGGTGCCGCCGCGCCTCGCGCTCGCGCAGGTCGGCGGGCAGGGCGTCGAGCACCTCGGGCGCGATCGAGCCGTCGGCGGCCTGCGCGGCGCGCGACCAGCGCTCGAAGGCTCGCTCCCGGATCGCCTGCTCCTCGGCGGACTCGGCCGTCACGTAGCGGAACAGGAAGGCGCCGAAGCCCCCCCGCCCGCCGAGGAGGAAGGCCCGGAGGACCGCCCTCTGGTCGTCGGGGCGCAGCCGCAGGAACCACCGCGGGCCCCGCTTCCCGTCGCTCAGGGCGCCCCAGGCGTTGCGGATGAGGTAGTCGAGGCGCTCGGCGCCGAGGGCCGGCGCGCCCTTGTCGAAGCTCACGACCGCGAAGGCGCCGGGCGGCCGCGCGGGGCGGCCGCTCTCGTGGCGCGCCTTGAGGAGGTCGAACGTGGCGGCCGGGCGCGCGCGGGCCAGCACGCCGAGGGGGCCCGCGAGGAACGAGGGCTCCTCGCCGAGGTCGAAGAGGGCCCCGATCAGCGGGAGCGCCGCGTCGGGCGCGCGCCGGGCGAGCGGGACGAGCAGCGGCGCGAGGCGGTAGCGCAGCCGGACGTCGAGCGTTCGGGAGCGCGCGATCGCCTCCCCGAACCAGCGCGCCGCGGCCGCGGGGTGCCTGACGGCCAGCCGCGCGAGGCAATGCGGACCGCCCGCCTCGTCGAGGGCGTGCCGGTGCGCCGAGACGAGCGGCTCGGAGCCGAACGGGAGCAGATCCACGATCGCCGGATCGCGCCCCTGCTGGAGGCGCGCGCCGAGGAAGGCGTCCACGACCCCCTGGCGCTTGCGGCGGGCGAGCTGGGCCACCGTGCGCCGGAGGGCGCGCCGCTCGACGAGGGCGCCGAGCGCCGCGAGCGCCTGCGCGTCGTCGCAGAAGCGGGCCACCATGCGGCCCGCGCGCCGCCGGACGAGCCGGGACGGGTCCGACACGGCCGCGACGACGCGCGCGCCGTCTCCCGAGCCGTACACGGCCATGAGCGCGAGGAGGCGCTCGTAGGCCTGATCGCTGCCCGAGAGCGCGCCGAGGAGCGCCGCGGCGCCGGCGTCGTCGCCGCGCGCGGCGGCGCCGCCCAGCGCCACGACGCGGCGGACGCGGTCGTCGTGGGCAAGCGGCTCGACCTCGGCCAGGAAGGAAGCGATGTCCATGACGGCGATGCTACCGCCGCGAGGCGTGATCAGGGCAAGGTCGAACGCTCCGCCGCCCCAGGGCCAGGTGCTTTCAGGGCGTTCCCTGACACCCGGCGCGCGTCAATTCACGACGGGCACGAACTCCTCGCACGCCTCTTCGATCGCCGTCAGGGCGTTCGTGAGGCCGTCCTCGAGGTGCCCCTCGCAAAGATCCCAGAAGAAGCCACGGTTGTCGGCGGCGAAGGTGTCCACGAGCCGCTGCATGTCCTCGGCCTCGTTCGCGCTCCCATAGGCCCCCTCGCAATCGGTCCTCCCGCCGATGCCGAGGAACACGACGTTCTTTGCTTCGCCCTTCACGGCGACGAGCCGATCGTGGATCGCTTGCGGCTGCTGGCGCGGGACGGGCTGCTCGTCCTCATCGGTGATCGCCACCACCACGAGCAGCGCATCGTCGCGGAGGAAGCCCGCGTTCTCCTCGTTCGAGAACGGCGGCTCCAGCGAGGCGGCGACCGAGGACGCGGGCTGCTCGTCATCGTTGTTGCTGCTGCACTGGACATCGTCCGAGTAAACATCTGCGGCGCACTCGAACTCGGCGAGGAGGTCGGTGCTCGAGCTCTCCATCCACGCCTTTCCGCTCTGGAACGAGCACTCGCCCGCGACGCCGCGCGTGTGGAAATTTGCGGGCTGCGGGCAGGCGTCCAGCACGGCCGCGCGGAAGTCCTGGATGCCGCTGATATCGAGCAGCGCCTGCGCGAAGGCCGGGAACACGACCTCGCGCATCGATTGCTTTTCCTCACCCATGCTCGAGGAGTTGTCGACCGCGAACACGACATCGACGTGCTGGCACCCCGAGCCGTTCGGGCCGTTGCCCCCTGTCCCACCGCTCGCGCCGTTGGCCCCGTTGCCGATGGGGCCACCCCCCTGCCCGAAGACGCCACCCCCCTGCCCGAAGACGCCACTCCCCTGCCCTTGACCTCCGGCGCCCGGGCCACCGGCGCCCGGCGAACCGCTGTCCTGGTTTGTGCCCGCGCCCCCGCCGCACCCCACGAGACCCATCGTCCCTGCGCAGAGCGCCGCGCACCATGCCCTGAGCTCCATTCCTCACTCCTTCTTTTTTGGGGCGCCATGCCCTACCCATTCGTTGCAAGGTCCCATGCGACACCGATCGCCGGAACGATGATCGTATCATGCGCGCACCGCTGGCTCCAGGGGATCGGCCAAGAGCGGGGCGGACGAGCGCTCCTGCCGGGCCTTTGCGCAGACGGAAGAGGGGGGTCTTCACGCGCTTCACGCGCTTCACGCGCCTCACGCGCCTCACGCGCTTCACGCGCTTCATCTCCTGTACCGATGAGCTCGACGATTTATGAGCGCAACCGTCGCGCGGTATCGCAGGGCACCAGCACCACCGCGGCGGAGAATTCCTCGCTCGCGTACGTCCTGACGCCCGCGAGCCTCGACGGCATGAAATGCAAGAACACCGGCGACACAAAGGGCTCTTGGTCTTCAAGCCGTCCATGTACAAATCGCAGCGTGTTGCGTCCTGCGATCCGGCGGCGGCGGGCGACAGCTGTGTGGCGCGCGCCAAGGTCTTTTGCTGCGAGTCCTACCGAGCCAGCTCGAACACCCGCCGCCCCTACGTTCGCACGGGAAAGCGGTAGGCTCGAGGAGCCCCTGTTCGTCGCCCGGCGCTAGTCCCATCGCTCCGAGAGGACGGCCCGCATCCGGTCGATCCTGAGCGCGCGCTCGAGGGCGCGGCCCTCGAAGGCGCTGAGGAGGGCGGGCAACGCCTGCCGGGCCAGCGCCAGCAGCGCGCGGCGGCGGACCTCGGGCTCGAGCCTGCCCTCGGTGACGATCTGGCTGAAGGCGAGGGCGAGGATCGCCTCGTCGCGCATGAGCAGGCTGTACTCGTCCTCCTCGCCGAGGGCCTGGACCTCGGCCGCGTCCACGGCGTTCCAGTGGGCGTTGTCGACCTCCCAGCGGGCGAGGAGCGCGTCGAGGAGCTCGATGGGGCTCGCCTTCGGGTGCTCGTCGCGGAAGTCGCGGAACGCGGTGAGCGTGTCGTGCGCCGTCTCGTTGCCGAAGGGGGCGGTCACGTCGGTGAGCGACCAGAAGAACGGGTCGGCGAGCGCGGCGGCCGCGCGGGGGTGGCAGTCGTCGGGGGAGAGGTCGGGGAGATCGGGCGCTTCGGTCATGGAGAAGGGCTTTCGGTCGGGTGAGGCGCGTGCGCGCGCCGCCCCTACCTTACCGCGCCCGGGCGCCGCGGGTGGCCGCGGCGCGCACCTCCACCATCACTTCCCCCTCACTTCCAGCGCCACTTGCCCCGGCCCTTTCCCTTCCCCTTGCCCTTGTGGACGACGATGACCCGGCGGCCGTCGTCGTCATCGTCGTCGTGCACGATCACCGTGGGCTTGACGTTGACCTTCACAGCCCACGCGGTGGCCACCAGGATGGCGATCACCGGCGCGCTCGGGCCGACCACGATCACCGAGCCCGGACGGTAGCCGCAGAGGACCACGTCCGTGTGCCCGCCCTCCTTGAGCACCACCGTGATCTTTGTCGGGTTGACCTTCGCGTTCAGCTTGCCCGTGAAGTAAAGCCGATCGGGCCCGGGCGCGAGCACGAGGACGTCGGGGCCCGACGCCGTGTGGATGGCCAGCTTGATCTCGCGCTCGCCGATCGCGACCGGCTTGAGGTTGAGATCGAGCACGTAGACGCGCACGTCGCCCGTCGCCTTGTCGGCGACGATCTCCACGATGTCGTCCCCGACGGGCTGGAGCACCCCCCCGTTCGGGCCCTTCATGCCGTCGATCTTTGTCGCCTGGCTCTCCTTGGCGCTCTCCTGGAGCTCCCGGGTCCCGCCGCGCGGCACGTGCAGCACCCCCGTGAACGGCTCGCCCTTGACCTTGAACTCGTAGCTCACCTCGGTCAGGTCGTCCTCGAGCGGCGGGATCTTGGTGACCAGGACACCGCCCGATCTGGGCTCCGGCACGAGCTGCGCCGTCACGGGGGCGCCGTCCTTGCCAGGCACCTTGACCGTGAGGTTGCCCGACACGCCCTCCTCGATCGGCTTCCCCTCGCGGTCCTTCACGAGCACCGTGACCTTGCCGTCCTGGGCCACGGTCATGACCACGGAGCCGGGCTCGTGCTGCTCCACGAGCGCCCAGTTGTCCTCGAGGCTCTCCGCCGTGATCTGCGGCGACTTGCTGCAGGCGGGCGAGACGAGCGCCGTGGAGGCGACCGCGAGCGAGAAGAGCACGGAGCGGAGACAACCCTGGATTCTCATACATCCCTCTCTGGCAAAGCCTTGATCGAGCGCTTCAACGACGACTTCACACCTGCTTGCGGGTCACGGACCAGATGAAGCCGTCGTACCAGAAGTGCATCAGGGCGACGGTCTGCGTGAGCGACCAGAGCGCGCGGTCGTCCGCCGGCGCGAGCTCGGCCCAGACCCCGTACGCGAGGACGCCGCCGAGGAAGGCGGCGACCGCGATCGCCTTGCCGGCCCGGAGCGCGTCGAGGCGCAGCCGCCGGCGGAGGCGGCCGCCCTCCGACCACCAGACGAGCGCGAGGTACTGCACCGCGTGGAACAGGTTCATGATGAAGAAGGCCTGTCCCCAGGGGTTGAACCCCCACGCGTAGATGGAGCAGAGCCCGGTGCTCGCGAGCAGCCACACCTTGGGGAACGACACCCGGTAGCCCCGCCTGTACAGGGAGCGGTAAGCGAGCGCGTAATAGACAAGGAACAAGGTGCCTGCGGCGATGACGGCCTGGCTGATGGCGCGGTGGTGCGAGTCCATCAGCGCCGGGACAGCGGTGAAGAAGGCGGCGCCCACGTCCTCGAAGGCGTCGAAGCTCTGGACGTGAAGGAGCATCGTCGCGCCGGCCAGGATGGGGCCGACGTAGAGGAGCAGGTTGAGCCAGAGATCCAGCCGGCGGCCGAGCGCCGGCGCGTTCCCGGCGCGCGTGTCATAGATGCGCCCGAGGCCGAACGTCTGGAGCGCCGAGTGGTAGACGTCCCAGAGCACGACGAGGACCGAGACGCAGGCGACGGCCCACAGGGACAGCATCATCGCGGCGAACAGGGCGACCGGCGCCACGAGGAAGCGGAGCCGGTACTGCCGGAAGATGTCCGCGTTGCCGTGGCTCCGGAGGAGCACCGCGGCGAGGTGGCCGTGAATGAGCGTCCCGATGAAGAGCCCCGCCCACGTGACCTTCTCCCCGTGAAGCCGGAACCGCGCGTCGGTGAACGGCGTCCCGGCGATCAGCGCGCCGGCGCCGAGCGCGACGAGCGGCGGGAGCAGGAAGAAGGCCCAGTCGTACCAGGGACCGACGATGTAAACCGCCCTGCCCGCGGCGAGGAGCGCCGGAGACGCGGGCTCGGCCCGGGCGCTCATGCGGGACGCTCGACCGGGGCGGGCCGCGGCTCCGGAGCTGCCTGCGAGAAGCCGATCGTCCACCCTTGCACGCCGAGATAGTCGACGAGGGACACAAGGAAGAGATTCACCCCCAGCATCTCCAGCGACTCTTCCACGAAGTCGATGAGCGCGTAGACGAGGTTGTCGCTGCCGGCCTGCTCGGTCCAGTACCCGAGCGGCAGCTCCAGGGCGAGGGCGCCGGTGACATAGAGGCTTCCCGCGAGCAAGAACCGGCTCCGGGTGCCGCGCGGGAGGTGCGCGAGGAACCGGAGGTACGCGAGCCCGAACGCCGCCACGACGACGGCCGCCGGGATCACCCAGCTGAAGTACAGCACCCCGCCCAGATCGAGCCAGGAGCTCGCCGCTTCATGAATCTCCACGACCTCGTCGAGCGAGATGTACAGGAACGCCGCGGCGAGCCCCCACCAGTGCCTCACGAATTTTCCCGCGCGGCGGGCGCCGACAGCGATCGCCGCGAGGGTGAGAGAGCAGGCGAACAGAAGACACGATGTGTACCACGTGGGCACATTCTGCTCGTAGCTCAGCGAGAGCAGCGGGACGACACCACTGCGGCTCTTCAATCGGAGGATCGGCCTGAGCACCTCGACGGCGAGCCCGGCGCCCGCGACGGCCGCCAGCAAGGCGAACAGCGCTGTTTGCAGCCTGGCTCCCGAAAGGGTGATCTGCATCGACACAGGAACAGTTACGCGATCGCGTCAGCCGAGGTCTATAGTTGCGCCGCGGCGCGCCGGCGGCTCAGGAATCGACGCGAGCGGGCGACCGGGCGACCGGGCCGCGCGGGGGCTCGACATGCGCCTGTCAGCGGCCTGCGCCGCGCGCTGCCGGGAGGCCCTTCAGCGGCCGGGGAGCGGCAGCCCGGCGTGCGACGAGAGCCGGGCCATCGCGAGCTTCGCGGCGACGAGCGCCTCCTCCGGCGTGCGGCCCGTGGCCGAGAGGTGGCCCATCTTGCGGCCGGGGCGGGCGATCCGCTTGCCGTAGAGGTGGAGCCGGACGCCCGGGATCTCCAGCGCGGCCTCGAAGGCCGGCGACGCGCCGTCCACCCAGACGTCGCCGAGCAGGTTGACGATCGCGGCGGGGCGGACGACCTCGGTCGAGCCGAGCGGCAGATCGCAGACGGCGCGGACCGCCTGCTCGAACTGGCTCGTCGCGCAGGCGACCTCGGACGCGTGGTAGCTGTTGTGGGGCCGCGGGGCGAGCTCGTTGATGAGCAAGCGGCCGTCCCGGAGCAGAAAGAGCTCGACGACGAGCAGGCCCTCGACGCGCAGGCCGACCGCGAGATCGAGCGCGATCTGCACCGCCTGCCCGGTCACCGAGGCCGAGAGCGGGCCGGGCAGCAGCGACCAGTCGAGGATCTGGTCGCGGTGGTGGTTCAGGGCGGGCGGGTAGACCGCCAGCTTGCCGCTCGGGCTCCGCGCGACGAGCACCGACAGCTCGGCCTCGAGATCGAGCGCCTGCTCGACAACGCAACGCTGGCCGCCCAGCGACCCGAAGAGCGCCGCCGCCTCGCTCCCGGCGTCACCGTCGCCCGACGACGCGCCCCCCGAGAGCCGCAGCTGCCCCTTGCCGTCGTACCCGCCGACGCACGACTTCACGAAGCACGCCCCGCCCATGGCGCGCGTCGCCTCGAGGAGCTGCGCGCTCGTCGCGACCTCGCGGAAGGGGCCCACCGGGAAGCCGTTGCTCGACAGCCAGCTCTTCTGGACGCCGCGGTCCTGCACCATGGCCAGCACGTCGGCCGACGGGCGCACCGGCGCGAGCCGGGCGGCGGCCGCGAGCGCCTCCGTGGAGATCTTCTCGATCTCGAGCGTCACGACGTCGCACTGCGACGCGAGCTCGGCCGCCTGCGCCGCGTCGTCGAACGCGGCGACGAGGCAGCGATCGAGCACCGAGCGGGCCGGGCAGTCCGGGTCCGGGTCGAGGGCGTGGACCTTGTACCCGAGCGTGCGGGCGGCGAGCGCCGTCATGCGGCCGAGCTGGCCGCCGCCGAGAATACCGAGCGTAGAGCCGGGAGCGATGGGCATTTCCGAGGACCTGGGACGAGGCGGAGCGGGTGGAGGAGGAGGTTAGACGATGACCGCGTCGCGGAGGACCGCCGCCTCCTGGGCGCTGCGGAACGCGGCGAGGCGCTCGCGGAGCTCGGGGTGCTTGCCCGACAGGACCGCCGCCGCGAACAGGGCGGCGTTGGCGGCGCCGGGCTTGCCGATCGCCATCGTGGCGACGGGGACCCCCTTCGGCATCTGGACGATCGAGAGCAGCGCGTCCATGCCGTTCAGCGCCGTGGCGGGGATGGGCACGCCGATGACCGGGAGCACCGTCTTCGCGGCGACCATCCCGGGCAGGTGGGCGGCGCCGCCCGCGGCGGCGATGATCACCTCGATCCCGCGCGCTTCCGCCGTGCTCGCGTACTCGAACATCCGGTCCGGCGTGCGGTGCGCCGAGACGACGCGCACCTCGTGCGGGATGCCGAGCTGCGTGAGCAGCTCGCTCGTCACGGCGAGGTGCTCGTAGTCGCTCTTGCCCCCCATGATCACGCCGACCCAGGGCCCCTCGGTCGAGCTCGCTCCCATGTCCGTCGGGGCCCGGCCCTCGCCGGCCCCTCGCTGCGCCATCGTGCTCATCGTTCCACCGATCGCCGACTCATCGATACCATCCATCCACCCACCGAGACGCGGCGCCCCGGTCAGCGCGTGAGCTGCTCCAGCAGGCTCAGGCTCTCGCGCTCCTCCTCGCCGATCTCGCCGTCGGACGAGATCATCTCGCGCGCGGCCGCCAGGAAGAGCTGCCGGTGCGCGCGGGGGATCTGCATCGGATCGACGTCGTCGGCCACGGGCGGCACATCGAGCCAGCTGCGCACCTCCTTGGCCTCCTCCTCGTCGAGCTGGAGCCGCAGGATCATCTTGCGCACGAACTCGCGCTCCTGCTCGCGCACCTGGAGGTCGGCCCAGGCGAACGAACAGATGAACCGCATCAGCTGGAGGCGTTCTTGCCGAGTGAGCTTGTCGAGCATGGGCGAAGACTCTAGCCCGGATCAGCCGGCGTTCTGTGTGGAAATCGGCGCACGGCCCGCCGTAAGGGGATCCCCGCCGCGGCTCAGCGGCTCCGCGGCTCGGCGGCTCCGGCGGCCCGCCCGCTGGTCGCGGCTCAGCGGTACGGGCGAGCGACGCGCGGGCCGCGCAGGAGCGCCGAGAGGTGCAGCTGCGCGTCGAGCAGGTCGCGCAGGGTGGCGGGGTCCTCGAGCGGGGCCGGCACCGTGATCACGATGGCGTGCGGGGCGATGCGCAGCGCGTGCGTGCGGGCCCGCAGGCGCCTCACCGCCTCGCGCGCCCGGGGCGAGGCCGCGCGCAGCTGCTCGGGGTCGTCGGGATCGAGCGCCGCATCCAGGGGCGGATCGAGCACCAGCGTGACCTCGGAGCGCTCGGGGTGCGGGCCTCGCTCGAAGCACGTGTCGATGTGGAACGTGACGCCGTCGAGCTGCGCGTCGCGGATGCGCATGCGGCCCACCTCGAAGCGGCCGTGGACCTCGGCCGCGAACTGCTCCCAGGCCGGGCGCATCGCCGCCATGGGCGTGGGCGGCGGGATGCGCGCGGACGCGGCGCGGATCTCGACCGCCAGCGCGGCGAGGTGCTCCAGGAACGCGCCGAGCCAGGGCTGGTCGTGGCCGGGCGTGCGGGACCGGACCGACACGTGCTCGTCGTCGAGCCGGACATCGTCGAAGGCGAGCAGCGCCCGGCGCAGCGGCCCCGCGACGACGGCGCGGACCTGGCCGGGGTCGCGCCCGCGCACGCGGTAGCGGCGGCCGAAGCCCTCGTCGTCCTCGGACGCGAGCGCGAGCAGGAAGCGCTTCACGCCGACCTCCAGGTCGAGCCCCCACGACGGCCAGCGCAGCTCGCCGACGATCGCGCCGCTCGACGAGGCGCCCGCGTCGATCCACACGGACGCCGCGCAGCCGGCGAGCACGCCCGAGAGGCGCAGCTCCAGCGGGTCGAGCGACAGGCCGTGGCGCGCGCCGACCGTGCCCCAGACCCCGCGCCACCGCCCCGAGCCGATCTGCCGGCGCATCGCGCCGAGGCCGGGCGGCCGATCGAAGACGCCGAGCACGAGCGGCGTCGTGTGGACGATGCCGTCCGAGCGCGCGAGCTCGACGCGCACCTCGAGCCCCCAGAGGAGGGCGACCCACCCGGCGTCGAACGACGGCGCGACGGACCGGGGGATCCGGAACCGGAAGGGCAGCTCCCGCCCCTCGTCGCGGCTGTCCGCGCGGCGGAAGGCGGTGAAGCGGTGCGCCTCGGTCGCGCGGTTCGACGCGGCGGGGTCGACGCTGAGGAGCCGCTCGACGCCGACAAGCGAGATCTCGATCCCGCGCACGCTGCGGCCCTGCACGTTGCCGAGGGCCACCGCCCCCGAGATCTCGTCGCCCGGCGCGAAGACCTGATCGTCGAGCGAGACCTCGATGAAGGGGCTGTCGCCGCGCGCCGTGGTGCCGGCGACCGGCGACCGGGCCGGGCGCGTGACGGGGCACGGCGTGACGAGCACCTCGTACGACTCCTGGACGTCGAGCCACCACGGGATCGCGATGGAGAGCGTGATGCCGTAGCGGATCTCGGCGCGCGTGCCGAGGTACGAGCAGGGCGCGTCGGCCGGGAGCGGGAAGCTCGCGCGGTAGCGTTGCTCGCCCTCCGGGAGCGTCGTCTCCCCCGCGAGGCGGGCGACGAGCGAGAGGAAGTGGGGCGGCACGAGGACGCGCTCCTCGACGCGGGCGACCTGCATGCCCTCCAGGTGGAGCTCGATCGAGTCGACCGGCGTCCTCCCGCGGCTGCGGAGCACGAGCTCGACCTGGACGACGTCGCCCGGGTGGACGGTCCTGGACATCCGGAGCTCGACGTCGGGTCGGCTGCGCATGGAGAGCGGCTCAGCGCGGCGGGCGCGGGCTCACTTCACGAGCGGCGCCGGGACGGCGAGGCGGAGCGGCCCTCGGGGAGCGCCGCGCTCGAAGACCTCGCCGCGCCGGTCGGCGACGCCGAGGCGCATGAGGCCGTCCGCGCGCACGAGCGCGAAGGGGGCGCGCGGGACCGGCGCGTCGCGGGCCGAGCCGCCTCGGCCCGCGTCGAACGGGACGACGAAGACCGCGACGTCCTCGGCGCCCGAGGGGGGCGCGCGGGGCGGGGCGGCGTGGGCGCAGCGCACCGCGACCGAGGCGTTCCTGTCCTCGCCGGCGCAGCGGGCGAGCGCGCGGCGATCGGCGTCGGCGCCGCCCTGCGCGAGGTGGTCGGCGGCGGCGAGGCGGACCGCCTCGGCGGGGTCGCGCGCGAGCAGGTCCCGGGCCGCGGCGCCGTCGCAGCGCGCCCGGGCGACCGTGAGGCCGGCGAGCGCGTTGGCGCGCACGTAGGGGCGCGCGTCGGCGAGCGCCCCGCAGAGCGCCGCGGCCGCGCGGGCGGGCTGGCCGGCGCGGCCCGCGATGCGCCCGATCGCGCCCGCCGCGTTGCCCGCCACGGCGGCGTCGGGGTCCTTGAGGAGCGGCTGGAGCAGCGGCAGCGCGGCGCTGTCGTCCCCCACCGCGCCGAGCGACCAGACGGCGTTGGCGCGGACGCCCGGATCCGGATCGCCCGCGAGCTTGCGGAGCGCGGCGGCGGCCTCCGGGTGCCCGGCGAGCGCCTCGGCGATCTTGCGGCGGTCGTCGATGGGCGCCGCCGAGGCCATCCGCGCGAGCGCGGCGCCCGCGGCCTGCCCGGGCATGCGGCCGAGCCCTTCCAGCAGCGCGTCGCGCGCGGCGTCCGGGGCGCTCGCGATCGCCGCCGCGACGTCGTGGGCGAGGCCCTCGCCGCTGCCGTCCTTCGGGTCGTCCGCCACGCGCGACAGCGCGCCCGAGAGGGCGATGCCGAGGGCGCCTCGGTCCTGCTCGGCGGCGACGGTGAGGCGCTCGAGCAGCGCGCGCGCGATCGTGGGGCCGGCGACGCGGGAGAGCGCGACCGCTGCCCGGAGGCGCACGTCGGCCGACTCGTCGTCGAGCGCCTCGAGCAGCGCGGCGTCCACGGCGGCGCCGAGCTTCCCGGCGGCGCGCGCCGCGCCGAGCGCCTCGATCACGGCGAGGCGGAGCGGCGCGGAGCGGGCCTTCGCGAGCGGCAGCAGCACCTCCTGCGCGCGCGGCGAGCCGGTGCGCCCGAGGAGCTGGACGAGGGCGAGCTTCTCGTCGGGCGGGGTCGCCGGGTCGACGAGCAGGGCGCGCGCGGGGTCGACGGCGCGCCCGTCGGGCCGCGCGGGATCGAGCAGCGCGGTCGCGGCGCGGATCGCCTCGCGGCGGACCGAGGGGTCGACGTCGCCGAGCAGCTCGAGCACGCTGGGCAGCGCCGCGGGGTCGCCGAGCGCCCCGAGGGCGCGGAGCCCGTGCCGGAGCGGGACGACGCCCCGCTGCATCCCCCGGACGATCGCGGGCAGCCCTTCCCTGGCCTTGAGCTCACCGAGCACGAGGGCGGCGCCCGCGGCGGTGTTGGCCGACGGCGCGGCCGCGAGCGCGGCGACGAGCGCGGGGAGGGCGGTGCCCTTCGGAGCGCTCGCCGCGCCGCCGGGCGGGGCCGCCGGCGCGGGGGCCGCAGCCGGCTCGAGGGCCGCTGCCGGCGCGAGGGCCGCAGCCGGCGCGGGGACCGCTGCCGGCGCGGGGGCCGCTGCCGGCGCGGGGGCCGCTGCCGGCGCGGGCGTCACCGCCGGCTTCCCGGCGCTGACGAGGGCGTCACGGACCGCGGACCGCGGCGCCGCGGGGTCGTCCTTCGCGAGCGCCGCGAGCAGCACCTTCACCGCCGCGTCGGAGCCGATGCGGCCGAGCGCCCGGAGCGCCGCCTCCCGCACGTCGTTGCTCGAGGTGCCGCTGTCGGTCGGGCGCGCTCCGAGGAACGCGCTCGTGCCTGCCGGCGACGCCTCGACGAGATCGGCGATCGCGGACGTCGCCTCGTCCGAGCGCAGCCGGCCGAGGGCGCTCACCGCCTCGACGCGGACGTCCTGGGATGCGTCCTGGAGCGCGAGGATGAGCGCGCTGACGGCCCGCGCATCGCCGAGCTCTCCGAGCGCCCGCGCCGTGGCCCGGCGGACCTCCGGGACCGAGTCCTGCACCTTGCCGATGAGCGGCACGACGGCGCGCGTGTCGCCGATCCGGCCGAGCGCGCGCACGACCTCCGCGCGCACCTCCGGCGCGGTGTCATCGAGGTGGCCGAGCAGCGGCGAGACGGCGTCCGGGAGCCCCGCCGCGCCCATGGCGGCCGCGGCGGCGAGGCGGACGTGCGGGTCGGGATCGCCGAGCACCCGGCCGAGGGCGACGACGGATCGATCGGTGGGCGCCGCGCGGATGACGTCGCAGGCGGCGAGCCGCAGGCGCGCGTCGCCCTCGCCGAGCCACTCGATCACGAGGTCTCCTGCGCGCGGCATCCGGAAGCGCACGGCCGCCCCGGCGAGGGCCAGCCGCACCTCGACGTCCGGATCGCTCATGCCCTTCTGGATCAGCCCGATCGCCGTCTCCGGGGCGAGCTCGCCGATGCGGGTGGCGGCGAGGCGCCGCTCCGAGACGTCGCCCGACGTGAGCGCGCGCGCGATCTGCTCCGGCACGTTGGGCCAGAGGAACGCGGCGGCCTCCCCCGGCGCGAGCGCGGCGGCCGAGGCGGCGACGACGAGCAGGACCTGCGGGAGCCGACGCAGCGGAGAGACGGTACGGCGCACGACCCGAGCGTAATACAGCGAGCGCGGCCGCGTCATGGCCGTTCCAGGCGGCTCGAGCGCCGAGGGCGAGGCGCCGGGCGGACGGGTGCGCTGGAGGGAGGGCGCGGGTGCGCTGGAGGGAGGGCGTTTCCGCGCCCCAGGGAGCGCCCCCCTCCCCGGGAGTGCTCCCGGAACCGTCCTCGCCGTGCAACAGTCCACCGAGGTGCCCCAATGACCCCCTTTTCCGTTCTCGACCTGGCTCCGATCGTTCAAGGCGGAGATGCCGCCCTGGCCTTCCGCAACACGCTCGACCTCGCCCGCCACGCCGAGCGGCTCGGCTATCACCGCTACTGGCTGGCCGAGCACCACAACATGGGCGGCGTGGCCAGCGCCGCGACCTCGGTCGTGATCGCGCACGTGGCCGGCGGTACCTCGACGATCCGCGTCGGCGCGGGCGGGATCATGCTGCCGAACCATGCGCCGCTCATGATCGCCGAGCAGTTCGGCACGCTGGCGTCGCTCTTTCCAGGGCGCATCGATCTGGGCCTCGGGCGGGCTCCCGGGTCCGACCCGGCGACCGCCCGCGCGCTAAGGCGTAACCTGTCCGGAGACGCCGACAGCTTCCCTCAGGACGTCCTGGAGCTGATGGGCTACTTCCGCCCGGCGGAGCCTGGCCAGCTGGTTCAGGCCGTGCCAGGCGCGGGCCTGAACGTGCCGATCTGGATCCTCGGCTCCAGCCTCTTCGGCGCGCAGCTCGCTGCGGCGCTGGGCCTCCCTTACGCCTTCGCCTCCCACTTCGCGCCGGGCCAGATGGCGCAGGCGATCGCGCTGTACCGCCGGGAGTTCCGCCCCTCGGATCAGCTCGCGCAGCCGGTTGTCATGCTGGGGGTCAACGTGTTCGCCGCCGACACCGACGAGGAGGGCCGACGGCTGGGGACCTCGCTTCAGCAGGCCTTCGTCAACCTGCGCCGCGGCCGCCCGGGGCCCCTGCCGCCGCCGGTCGACGACTTCGAGCGCCAGCTGAGCCCGCTGGACCGCGCCGGCCTCGATCAGATGCTGGCCTGCACGATCGCGGGCTCGCCCGAGGCCGTGCGGCGGGGGCTCGGCGCCTTCATCGCCCGCACCGGCGCCGACGAGCTCATGGTGAGCTCACCGATCTTCGACCATGCGGCGCGCGTGCGCTCGCTCGAGCTCACCGCGCAGGCGCGCGACGAGCTCGCCCGGGCCGGGTGAAGCCCCTCGCCGGCCGCGCGGGCTCGTGCTGGGCTCGGCGCCGCGTTCGCGTGCAACGTACGCAGTCCGACACGTTCTCCGGACGGTGCTCGACCACCTCCGGCGAAGTCCGCCGGGCTTCCGGGAAGGTGCTCCACCACCTCCGGCGAAGTCCGCCGGGCGTCCAGCGCGGTGCTCCACCACCTCCGGCGAAGTCCGCCGGGCGTCCAGCGCGGTGCTCCACCACCTCCGGCGAAGTCCGCCGGGCTTCCGGGACGGTGCCACCGCCTCAGGAATCTGGTGCCGGTGGTGCCGCGAGCATCTTCTTCACGCGTGCAAGGCCACCACCGAAGCTCCCGATGAAATCACAACGGAGCCGACGGAGGCATGCCACGATCTCCGGGTCGTCGAAGTCGTTCGTGTTGCGGTTGAGGAACACGCTCGGCGCGGGTCGAGCCTCCGCATCCGCAAGCACGGATGCGAGCATGAGCGCATCCGGTAGATTGAGCGCAAAACCCTTCACGAGGTTCCCCGCCGCCAGAAGTGCCGGGCCGTCGATGGGGAGGATCTGCGCGACGCCGAGCAGTCTCTCGCGAACGGCAAAGAAGCGCTCTTTCGCATTCTGTTCCGCACGAATCAGGAGATACGAGGCATCGCCAAGCTGCGACGCTTCGACAGACATGGAGGCGGAGCGCTGGAGCTGTTTGTGCTGGATATCGAGGCCCGAGCGGAGTCGCTTCCATTCGATGATGCGCCGCGCGAGCGTCTCATGAGGCTCGAGCAATGCGTAGGCAGGAAGTACCAGCTCGATCGATCTATCGACGGCCAAACCGATGAGGCCATCGCAGGCCAGGTGTTGCTCTTGCTCGAGGACGATTTCGAGGACGAAGTTGCTCTCGGCGTACACTCTCATGCCGCGTCCTGCCGAACGACCTCGCCTCCTCGAAGGATGTCCAGAAAATCCCGAGCGTTCGGAGTATCGTTACCCGCAGGGAGCTTGCCTTGCACGACATCATCGAGCCAGAGCCCGACAATCGTCTCGAACACCTGCGGGTCGACCTCCACAACGGGAATCTTCAACCTGTCAAAGTACGGCCTGAGCCACGGCTCCGCATCGAGCATCAGGTCCGGATCCGCGGACGCGCCGGCCCCAGGTCGCCAGGCGTAGATGCGGTCCGGAACGACCAGCACGACGGTTGCGTCGATCGGTTGAGCCATGCGTTCCACGACCATCGCATGCCACGCACGGGCCCAAGACGGATCCGTCCCGAACCGTCGCTTGGCCTCCAGCAGCACCGAGAGACGCGCCTGGCCATCATAGACGGCGAAATCGCAACGAACCCTCCCGCGCGATGCAGAGCTCATGGCCTACTCTACCTCCACGGCGGCGCTGCGGCGAGGGCGGACAGCAAGCGCCAGGCAGATCGCGCCGGTCCTCGCTGAGTAGAGCCGTGGAGCTCGATCGCCGGCTCTCGCCGCGTACGAGCGAGGAGCGCTCGATGGCCCCCGCCAGCATCACCCCGCCGACGAGCGCGCGGCACTGCGATCCAAGGCGCCGCTGAGGCCGCCGCCGATCCCGATAGCCATGCAGGAAGGCGTCGGACCTCGCCGCCGGAGAAGCATTCGACGCCTCGAAAGGGCCTCGCGGACGCCTCACCCCGGGTCGATCCGATAGATACGCCCCGTGTTGAACATCACCACATAGATCTCCCCGGCGGCATCCTCGCCGAACGAGGCCGGGAGACCGTTCGGGCTCAACGCGGTGGTGAGCTCGGCGCGATCGGTCGCGGCCTTGCCGTCCCACACGAAGGAGAAGAAGCGCCCTGTCACGTAATCGGCATACAGATAGCGGCCGCGCAGGCACGGGATCTTCGCCCCGCGATAGACGTAGCCGCCGACGATCGAGCCCGCCTCGCTGCGGGGGTGCTCGACCGCGGGCGGGACCCCGCGCGGCTTGCACGCCGCGCCCGGTGGATAGCAATGGGCGCCCTCCATCGCTTCCCAGCCGTAATCGTTCCTGCCCTGGCCAGGGCGCTCCACAAGGATCTCCTCCCAGCTCTTCTGACCGACATCGCCGATGTACAGATCCCCCGTGAGCCGGTCGAAGCTGAACCGCCACGGGTTCCGGAGCCCGTAATCCCAGATCATCGGATCGCCGCTGGTCATGTTGCCCGCCGGCGCTTTCCCCGGCTGATCGACGTCGATCCGGAGGATCTTGCCGAGCTTCGAGGTGAGATCGGCCGCCGGGCTCGGCGATCGCGCGGAGTCGCCGATGGCGGCGTAGAGGTGGCCGTCCTTGCCGAAGGCCAGCATGCCGCCGACATGGTTCCAGGCGCCGTGCTTCACGTCGACGAGCGACCGGACCGGCTCGGGATGGGCGGCGCCTTCGCCCTGCGCCCCGCGCTTCCACTCCTCGATCACCACGTTGCCGCGCGGGGCCGACGAGTAATGAAGCCAGAAGCGCCCGTTCCTCGCGTAGTCCGGGTGGAAGGCGAGCCCGAGCAGGCCGCCCTCCGCGTTCGGCGCCGGAAAGAACACGCGCGATCGCACGTCGAGGAAAGGCGCCGGCTGGACCGCGCCGTCCTTGACGAGCCGGAGGATCCCCGGCTTCTCGAGCACCACGAGGCGCGCCGGATCGCCGGGCGGCGCGGCGACATACGTCGGCTGGTCGAACCCGCTCGCCACCAGCGTGAGCTTCAGCGGCGGGACGCCGCCGCACTTTGCCGGACGAGCGAGCTCCGCCGCGTTCGCCGGCGGCGGCGCAGGCGCGCCTTCCGCGGCGGGCGCGCCCTTCGTGGCGGCCGCCTCCGCCCCGGCGGGCGCCGGACCGGGGGGCGCCGCGCCCGCCTGCGCCGGCGGCGGGGCCGCGTTCTCTGCCGCGGCCTGGCCGGCGGCGCCGCCCTCGCGAGGCCCTTCGGGCGGCCCCGCGACCTGCACACGCCTGTCGCAGGCGGCTACACTGCCCGCGAGCAGGAGGCACAAGGCGGCCCGATGGAACGCGCACGCTCTCGTCACACAGGCAGCGCGCCCCGCGGCGCGGCGGTGGATCGGTCTCTCGGACAAGCGGACACCTCCGTCTCCACCTTCACCATGACCGGCCATCCATGGCAAGCCGTGGTCGCGTCGCTGCTGCTCGCGAGCTGCGGCGGTTGCAGCGCGCAGGAGACGCCCCGGGCCGATCGCCTCCCCGCGCCCGACCGGCTCGGCGCACACGCCGGAACGGCCACGCGCGGCGCCGACACAGCCGCGCGCGGCGCCCGAGCGGACGAGCGCCCAGCCGCGAGCGCGCCCGCCGCGCCCCGGGATCCGCCGCCCTGCAAGGACGGGGACGAGGATCCTCACGATCTCCGCTGCACCGGCCTCTACAGCGACTTCGGCGCGCGCTCGCTCGCGGAGGGGGTCCGCGAGTTCAGGCCGGCGTTCGAGCTCTGGAGCGACGGCGCCGAGAAGACGCGCTGGATCTACCTCCCTCCGGGCTCGACCCTCGATGTCTCCAGGATGAACGACTGGATTTTCCCTGTCGGCACCAGGCTGTGGAAGGAGTTCCGGGACCCCGCCTCCGGCGCGAACCGCCGCATCGAGACGAGGCTCCTCTGGAAGACCGCGGAGGATCGCTGGACGCGCGCCACCTATGTCTGGTCGGAGGACGGCGCGAGCGCGCTGCAGGTGAAGGCCGGTGTTCCCCGCGTGCCCGGCGCGGACGGCTATGCGATCCCGGCGCAGGTCGACTGCATCCGCTGCCACGCGGGCAAGACCGATAACCCGCTCGGCTTCGAGGCCATCCAGCTCGCCGCGCGGGGAGCAGGCGGGCTGACGTACGCCGAGCTGCTCCAGCGCGGCCTGCTCTCGACGACGTCCGGCGGCCCGCTGCCCAGCGCGGCCGCGCTCGAGGTGCCCGGGACCGAGACGGAGCGGCGCGCGCTCGGTCTGCTCCACGCGAACTGCGGTGTCTCGTGCCACCATCCGTCCGGCGTCGCCACGCACTTCGAGATGCGCCTCGACATCGATGCTGCCGGCCAGGTGGGCGATGTGCGCGGCACGCGCGTCTACAAGACGGCGATCAACCAGCCAGCGAAGCTCCGCCCGTCCGGGGCGCCGCCGGAAGCCCGCTATTACCGGCTGAGGCCCCGCGATCCGGATCGCAGCACGCTGCTCCGCGCCATGTCCCGGCGCGACGCGCCCGGCGCAACGCCCGAGCAGATGCCGCCGCTCGCGACCCGCCGCGTCGACGAGGAGGCCGTCGCAGCGGTCCGCGCCTGGATCGAGGCGATGACCCCCGCCGCCGGCTACCCGCCCGCCGCGCCCTGACAGGCCGAGAGCGGCAAGGGTCGGCGCCGGCCCCGGGTGGCTGTCCGCAACCGGAAGCCCTATCCTCCCGCCATGCCGCCCGCCGCTCTGAAGAAGGCGCCCGCCACGGTCGCCGACCTCCTCGCCATCCCGGAGCCCGAGCGCTTCCACGAGATCATCGATGGCGACCTCGTGCGCAAGGCGATGCCCAGCCCGCGTCACGGCAGCTCGCAGGCGCGCCTCACCATCCGGCTCGGCGGCCCGTACGATCGCCGCCCCGGCGGACCGTGGCCCGGCGGATGGCGCTTCCTGACAGAGACCGAGGTGCAGCTCGAGATCCGCGAGGTCTACCGCCCGGATATCGCCGGTTGGCGCCGGGAGCGGCTGCCCGAGCTCCCCAGGGAAAGTCCCATCCTGGTGCGACCGGACTGGGTCTGCGAGATCCTCTCGCCCTCGAACGAACGCAACGACGTCGTGAAGAAGATGCGCGCTTACAGGCGCTCGGGCGTACCCCATACCTGGCTCATCGATCCGGTCGCCGAGACGCTCATCGTCTATCGCTGGACGGAGGACGGCTATCTCCTGGTCCTGGACGCTCAGGGTGAGGAGCGCATCCACGCCGAGCCCTTCGAGGCCGTCGAGTTCTCGGTGCATGGCCTGCTCGACGGCGACGACGACGCCTGACGAACACGGACGAGCGTCCAGCCTGACCCCTGCGGAGCCCCTGCCGCGCGCGGTCGCCAGCCGTCTCCCGGCCGCCCGGCCGGCGCCGTCCGAGGCGCCGGCCCGAGGGGCGCGCCGGAAGCCGCTGAAGGGGGCGCGCCGGAAACGCCCTCGCCCGCGCGCCGGGCCGTGGTGATCGCGGCCGCCGGGCTTCATGCTCCCGGCGGTCGCAGCGCCCCGCGGCCTCGGCCGACGCCGCGCTCGCCGCGCGCACGGCACCGGCGGATGCCCCGCCCCTGCCCGAGGAGCGCCCACGACCACGACCGGGGGGAACACGTCACGTGAAGCAGCCGAAAGAGATCAAGAAGGCAGAGGGCAAGCTCGGGGTCCTGCTGCCGGGGCTGGGCGCCGTCTCCACGACGACCATCGCCGGCACGCTGCTCGCGCGGCGCGGGCTCGCGGCGCCGATCGGGTCGCTCACGCAGATGGGCACGATCCGGCTCGGCCGGCGCACCGACCACCGCGCGCCCAGGATCAAGGATTTCCTGCCGCTCGCGACGCTCGATCAGCTCGTGTTCGGCGCATGGGACATCTTCCCCGACAACGCCTACGAGGCGGCGCGCCACGCGGACGTGCTGGAGCGCCGCCACCTCGACGCCGTCCGCGAGGAGCTCGAGCGCATCCGGCCGATGCCCGCCGCGTTCTACCCGCAGTACGTGCGGCGCCTCCACGGCACCCATGTGAAGAAGGCCGCGAGCAAGGCCGAGATGGTGGAGCAGCTCCGGGAAGATCTCCGCGCCTTCCTGCGCGACAGCGGCGCGGCGCGCGCCGTCGCCGTCTGGTGCGGCTCGACCGAGGTCCACATCGCACCTGCGGAGGTCCACCAGTCGATCGCGCGCTTCGAGGCAGGGCTCGCCGAGGACCACCCGGCGATCTCGAGCTCCCAGCTCTACGCCTGGGCCTGCCTGAAGGAGCGCATCCCGTTCGCGAACGGCGCCCCGAACCTGACCGTCGACTTCCCGGCCGCGTGGGAGCTCGCGCGGAAGCAGGAGGTCCCCATCGCCGGCAAGGACTTCAAGACCGGCCAGACCCTGATGAAGACGGTGATCGCCCCGGGGCTCAAGGCGAGGATGCTCGGCGTCGCGGGGTGGTTCTCGACGAACATCCTCGGCAACCGCGACGGCGAGGTGCTCGACGACCCGGAGTCGTTCCGATCGAAGGAGGTCTCGAAGCTCGGGGTGCTCGAGCACATCCTCCAGCCGCACGTCCATGGCGAGCTCTACGGCAAGCTCTTCCACAAGGTGCGGATCGAGTACTACCCTCCTCGTGGCGACGCCAAGGAGGGCTGGGACAACATCGATCTCGTCGGCTGGCTCGGCTACCCGATGCAGATGAAGATCAACTTCCTCTGCCGCGACTCGATCCTCGCCGCGCCGCTCGTGCTCGACCTCTCGCTCCTCCTGGATCTCGCGCAGCGCGCCGGGCTGCGCGGCACGCAGGAGTGGCTGAGCTTCTACTGGAAGAGCCCGATGACCGCGCCGGCCCTGTACCCGGAGCACGACCTCTTCATCCAGTCGATGAAGCTCAAGAACACGATGCGCTGGCTCATGGGGGAGGACCTCATCACCCACCTGGGCAACGAGTACTACGACTGATCGCGGGCAGCGCAGGCGCGCGCGGCGTGCCCGGCGGTCCCGGCGAGCGGGGAGCGCGCGCTGGCGATCGCGCGCTCCCCGCTCCGCGCGCTGGCTCAGTGGATCCAGCTCGTGCCTTCCGCGATCTTCTGCCCGGCCGGCCCGAACATCGTCTGCAGCACCGACTTGCCCTTGATGCGGACCTTGGTCACCGTCTTGGGAATAGCCCAGCTCACCCCGTCGCTGCAGCTCGGCGGGATGAAGCCGCCGCCCGGGGAGTACACGCCCGTCTTGCTCCTCGTCGCGCCGATCTGCACCCAGCAGCCCTCGACCTCGTCGAAGCCGTAAAGCGTCGCGGTCGTCGTCGTGTTCTCGCAGAGGCTCTTCGACTGGGCAGCGTTGACGCTGTACGCCATCGCCGTCTGGCTCGACGCGAACGAGTTCTTCACGTTCGTGACCTCGACGACGTAATTGACCTTGCTGCTGTAATAGCTGTTGTCGGGCGACTCGCGGACGGTGAAGCTGCCGACGTCGCCCGAGTTCGACTGGACGGCCGTCTGGTCGAACGCCGGCAGCGCAGCGCGATCGACGCACAGCGCCTGCGCGGCCTCCTCGACCTCCTCCAGGCCGGCCAGCTCCGCGTCGAGGTCGGTCGCGTCGGCGACGCAGCCCATGAGCGCAAACGAGGACACGAGGGACGCGACGAGGAGGTTCATTGCACGCTTCATGATTGAGCTCTCTTTCGGGTATTTCATTGGACACCACATGAACTGACATGCGGGCAGGCCGCCGCGCAGGCGATGGAGTCGAGTCCATCGTCACCCGGGTCGTCCCGCTCGCCGCTTGGACCGCGCCAAGCGTCATGCAACTCCCTTAAACAGGAAACGTGCCACTCCCCGCTTCCGGTGCTCGACCCCGCGAACGCCGGCGTTTGCGCGCCTCG
The DNA here is from genome assembly GCF_051521505.1 of Sorangium sp. So ce1014. NCBI lineage: Bacteria > Pseudomonadati > Myxococcota > Polyangiales > Polyangiaceae > Sorangium > Sorangium sp. So ce1014. Next base: position 2,430,760 of record NZ_CP150356.1, on the reverse strand, counting down.
GCGCGCTCCGGGGCGCGGGCGGGCCGCGCCGGGTCCGGCGCGCTGAGGGCGCGCTCCCTCAGGCTGGAGGCGCCGCCCTCCATCGGGGGTCATCCGCGGGTGATCGAAGCCGCGCCGGAGCGCTGGCCGGGGTGGGATGCCCGGCGACGACGGTGTTCAGGGCGCGAAGGAGACGTCGAGCGTGTACGGCCCGGCGTCGTCCTGAGACCAGAAGCCGTCGACGAAGAGGAACAGCGGAACGCCGCCGGTCACGTCGAGCACGAGCGTCTCGTCCTCGCCTCCCCCTTCCCTGTCCTCGCACGCGAGCTCGGAGCTCGCCCACAGGCAGCTCGACCTCACGAACAGGGCCTGATCGGTGTCGGACGACAGCACGAGCGTGAGCGTGCCGTCCCCCGGAGGCGTGAACCAGTACACGTCCTCGCGCGTGTTCGGCAGGGTGCAATGGCTCGTGAAGGCGATCGTGCCCGTCTGCGTGTCGCCGGTGTTCACCCCGAGGACGGCCTCCCTCGCGCGCTCGCAGGCCGAGGAGCAGTCGTCGGCGCAGGCGCCGAAGCCCTCGGCGTCGTCGCACTGCTCGGGCCGCGTCAGGGTGCCGTCCCCGCAGACCGCCGGCGTGAACGTGGAGCGCAGGGCGTACGGGCCCTCGTCGCCCGGCGCCTCCGCGTCGACGACGAGGCTCACCGACTCGCCGGCGCTCACGACGATCTCGAGCGACTCGGCGATCCCGCCGTGGGCGCCGTCGGCGCAATCAAGCTCGGTGTCTGGGTCCTCGCACACGCCGCGGAAGTAAAGCCCATGGTGGGTGTCCGACTCGAGCACGACCGAGAGCGTGCCCGACTGTTCCTCGGGCGCCACGAACAGGTACACGTCCTCGCGGCCGGCGCCCGTGCAGGAGGCATCGAACGCGTTCGTGCCGAGCGAGGTGTCGCCCGAGACCTCCGGCAGCGCGGGCGGCGCGGCCGCGCAGGCCTCCGCGACGAGCGCGGCGCACGGTTCGTCGCAATCGTCGTCGTCGCAGTCGACGGCTGCGTCGCGGTCGTTGTCCTCGCCGTCGGCGCAGCTCGCCTCGTAGATCCTGCAGAGGCCGGTGCTCACGTTGCACCTGCCGCGCGTCGGGCAGTGCGCGTCCTCCGTGCACGCCGGTCGGCAGCTCAGCGTCCCGTCGGCGGCGGGTGCGCAGGCATAGCCGGGTCGGCAATCGCTCGAGGTGGTGCACGCCCCGTAGCAGAGGTGCCCGTTGGTGCCGGATTCGATGCAGACGCCATGGCCGGGACAGGTGCCGCCGGTGTGCTCGCACGAGCTGATGCAGTAGCCAGCGGGCCATCCGTTGAAGTCCTCCCGGCTGCAGAAGCTCCCTGCGCACGTCGCGTCCTCGGCGCAGGCGGCGCCGTCGGGCAGGTTGAGACTTCCGCCTGAGCCACCGACGCCACCCGAGCCAGCGTCACCTCCCGAGCCGCCGGTGCCGCCAATACTGCCGCCCGAGCCGCCGGCACCGCCCGCGCCGCCAATACCGCCGCCCGTGCCGCCAGTACCGCCGCCCGTGCCACCAGCACCGCCCGCGCCGCCAATACTGCCGCCCGAACCGCCGGAGCCGCCAATACCGCCGCCGGAGCCGCCCGAGCCGCCAATACCGCCGCCCGAGCCGCCCGCGCCGCCAATACCGCCGCCCGAACCGCCCGAGCCGCCCGAGCCGCCAATACCGCCGCCCGAACTGCCCGAGCCGCCAATACCGCCCGAACCGCCCGAGCCGCCAATACCGCCGCCGGAGCCGCCCGAGCCGCCAGTGCCGCCGCCGGAGCCGCCCGAGCCGCCAGTACCGCCGCCGGAGCCGCCGTCACCGCCCTGGCCGCCACCCCCCGTCGCGCCGGCGCCGCCGTCGCCCCCCGTTCCCGTGCCCGCGCCGCCGCCATCGTCCCCGCATGCCGCGGCGCCCGCCGTCAGCCCCAGCATGAGAAGGCACGTCGTCCATCGTGGATTCATTCGATCGCTCCGGGGAAAGGGCAAACTCGCTCGTCGATGACGCGGCGTGGCTACTCCACCCGCGCGGCGCCATCTTCGGTGCAACCTCCTTTCATGTGAAGCCCCCACAGCCGCCCTTTCCGGAGTCCGTGGGGGCCTCGCGCGGGGCGGCGGCCCAATCTGCCCCGGAGTGAACCCCATGAAGGCGGAGTCACAGGTCAGCGGCGCTCAGCCGGCGTCCTCGCGCATCCTCGCGCGTCCTCGCGCGCTACCCTCGCGGCGGCGCGTAGAAGTCCACGATCCGGATCGGCTCGGTCAGCCGCACCCGCACGCGCGAGCGCTCACCGCGGACGTCGCCGCCGATCTGGAAGCTCGTCGCCGGGTCCATCTCGATCGTGACCTCGTCGACGAAGTAGTCGAACACCGTCTCCAGGTCGTCGAACTCCCCGCTCCAGATGCTCGAGAAGTTCCGCACGAACGTGAACGGCGAGATCATCGACACGCGCAGCTGCATCCGGTCCTGGCGATCGTCCGCGTACGGGAACATCCGGAAGCCGAATCCGTAATAGGGGATCGTCGACAGCGCCGCGATCTTCGCCGGCCCCTCGTAGATGATGCCGCCCTTCTTGATGGGCGCCCCGAGGATCGTCCCCTTCTCGCCGACGCGGATCGCGTCGTTGCCCTCGTTGATGATGCGGCAGTGCGGCGTGCGCCGCACAAGGTAGCTCGGGATCGTCCGCGTCGTCGCGGCGACGGCGTACGCCACCGGCCCCGGCGCGAGCCGCTTCAGCGGGCCGCGCGCGAGCGCCGACTTCACCGCGTTGTAGTCGCGCAGCATCACCGCATCGATCCCGAAGCCGCAGAACGGCGACAGGATGTCCTCGGCCTCGACCAGCCGCAGGTTCCGGCTCCCGGCCTCGGCGCGCAGCCGCTGGAGGTCCACCGCGAGCCCAGGCTTCGCGCCCGCGCCCCCGGACGCGCCGAGCACCCACGCCAGCGAGTTGCCCGTCCCCAGGCGGAGCAGCCCGAACCGCGGCAGCGGCAGCCCGCGCCGCTTCGCCTCGTTCACCACCGCCGTCACCACCACGGTGAACGTCCCATCGCCCCCGCCCGTGAGGATCGTGCCGTAGCCCCGGTCGACGAGGATCCGCGCGATGCCCTCGCTCTCCTCCACCCGCCGCGACACGAATAGATCCCCGGTGTCAAGGATTTGATCGAGCGTCTCGATCACCTCCGCCGTCACGCTCTTGGCGTTGCCGTTCACCACCACGGCAATCCGATGGCTCGCCGCGCCCCGCGGCACGTCGCTCGGACGACGCGGCGCATCAGCGGCCACGGCCTGGGAGACGTCATCGGGGCCGCGACCGGCGGGCGGAGAGGTCATGGACCGCGATCTACCACGACCGACCGCCGCGCTTGCAGATCGCGCGGGCGCGCCGAAGCCGAAGGCGAAGGCGACGCGCAGAAGCCGCAGAAGCCGACGCCGGCCGGTGGATCGAAGCGTCGAGCCCGCCGGGACCTTGCTGTAGTCCAACGTGACCAGAACACCGCTCGCGGGGCGACCTCCCGCTTTTCGAGAGACGCCCAAGCATGCGATGCTCATGGGTTTTGGCTCTCGGGCCGATCTTGGGTCATGCTGACCCTCGGTAAAGCGAGAGCCTCCCCGAAACTTAGTGGACGGGGAGGTCGATTTTTTGGTAAGGCGACGACCTGTCGAACCAATTGGGCTTGACAGCCGTGCGGGTCTTTACCCCCGCGCGGGCGGCGCGCGCTTGGGGCGAAGGGCCGCGACGATCTCGTACCCAGCGGGGGACGCAGCGACATGCCGAAGATCACAAAGCAGGGCAGCTCCGAGAAGACGGGCACGAAGAAGAAGGCCTCTTCGAGCGCCAAGGGGGGCGCTGAAAGTCAGCTTGCGAAGCCCGTGAATCCGGTAATCAAGGAAGACTCGAAATCTTCGTCAAGCGCTTCGAAGCGTAAGCTCGGCCTCCGCGGCGCTGCGCCCTGGGCTGCCCGGCACGCCGCGAAGCACGCCGCCGAGGCGCGGGCCCGGGCCGCCGAGCCGGCGCCTCCCGGCAGCGCCCGCGCGACGATCCGCGTGCCCAGCGGCGCGGAGGAGATCAAGGCGAAGATCGCCGAGCTCCACAACCAGACCCAGAAGATCCGGACGCTCCGCAAGCGGCTCGACAAGGGGTTCTTCGATATCGGGGTGGTGCTCGCCGAGATCCAGCAGCAGGAGCTGTATCAGGCGAAGGGCTACGGCTCGTTCGAGGCGTTCCTCGAGCGCGAGATCGACCTCGGCAAGCAGACGTCGCTGCGCCTCATCAAGGTCGCCCACGTCTTCCAGCGCGAGGTGGCCCTCGACTACGGCATGGACCGGCTGTTCGTCGCGCTCGCCGCCCTCGAGGGCGACGCGGTCCCCAAGCCGGCCCCCTCCGCGATCCCCTCCGCTCCCGGCTCGAAGCCCCCCCTCCCCCTCAAGCCCCCCATGCGCATCGTCGGCTGAGCGGCGCTCACCCGCTGCGGATACGGGCCCACCTCGACGTTTTCGGTGCTCGGCGTACTGGAGTACGCCTGCGCGCCGAAAACGCCGATCTGGGCCCGTCTCCTGTGCGGGTGAACGCCGCTCGGTGGGGCCAGAGCATCAGACTAGATGCCGGCGCCGCGGGGCGGGGTGGAGCCGGTGGGAGGGCGGGAGACGGGATCGGGGGTGAAGCGGGGGAGGCGCACGCGGACCGTCGCGCCGTCGGCGGCGCGCGTGTTGACCTCCACACGACCCGTGTGCTGATCGACGATCTTCCGGACGATCGCGAGGCCGAGGCCGGTGCCCGCCGCCTTGGTGGTGAAGAACGGATCGAAGATCTCCGCGAGGATCGTCGGGTCGATCCCGGGACCGGTGTCCGCGATCGACAGCCAGACCTCGTGCGCGTCCCCCGAGGCACACGCGCGCAAGACCCCGCCGTCGGGCATGACGTCGAGGGCGTTGACGACGAGGTTCAGGACCACCTGCTTGAGCTTCTCCACGTCGCCGAGCGCGAAGCAGTCGTCGGCCAGGTCGCGGACGACCTCGACCCGGTGGCTCGCCAGCGCCTCCTCCTCGAGGTCGAGCACGTCGCGGACGACCCGGGCCAGGTCGACGGGCTCGCGGTGGGGCGCGCGCGGGCGGGCGAGCTCCAGGAACTCGCCGAGGAGCCGGCCCAGGCGGCCGATCTCCGCCTCGACGATGCCGACCCGCCGCTTCATGGGCTCGCGGATCGCCTCGTCGGAGAGACGGTCGATGCCGCGGCTGAGCAGGTGGAGCTCCAGGACCGCGGCGTTCAAGGGGTTCCGGATCTCGTGCGCGAGCCCGAGGGCGAGCGGGGCCATGGCGTTCAGGGCCTCGGCGTCGGCGGCGCGCCGCTCGAGGGCGCGCCGCTCGGTCACGTCGATGCCGATGCCATAGACGAGGTCGGTCCGGCCGCCGCGCGCGCCGCTGCGGACGCCGGAGAGGTGCCAGCGCACCCGGCGGATCGCGCCGACCGCGTCCCGGACGCCGACCTCGACCTCGGCGGCGGCGTCGCCCTCGACGACCCCCTGGAACGACTGGTTGAACCGGCGCTGCTCGGTCTCGTCGACGAGCGTCTCGCAGAACGGCATGCTGAGCGCGGCGTCGCCGCCCACCCCGGTCAGCGCGGACAGGCGCGGGTTGAAGAGGGCGACGCGACCCTCGGCGTTCAGCCCGAGGATGAGCACGTCCGCCGCGTCGACGATCGCCCGGTACCGCCGCTCGAGCTCCTCCCGCTCCCGCTTCAGCGAGATCTTCTCGATCGCCTGGGCCACCGTGGAGATGAGCTCCTCGGGGCGGAACGACTTGAGGATGAAGGCGAAGGCGCCGGCCCGGAGCGCGGCCATCGCGGCGTCCACGGTCGCGAAGCCGGTCACGAGGACGATCTCGCCGTGGGGGGCGGCGGCGCGGAGCGGGGCGATGAGCTCGAGGCCGCTCGCGTCCGGGAGCTTGACGTCGACGACCGCGACGTCGAAGCCGTCGCGGCGGGCGGCGGCGAGCCCCCGCTTGCCGTCCGGCGCGAGGGCGACCTCCACGTCGAGCTCGCGCGCGCCCTCCAGGACCTCGCGAAGATTTCCGGCGAGGCTCGTGTTGTCGTCGACGATCAGGATTCGAGCGCGCACCTGGGATCTCCTGGCAGACCGGTCGGGCGGGCGGCCCGATGCACGGGGCGGCCTTCCGCTTTGGGGTCTTTCCTCAGTTCTATGCTATGAGCCGCCACCATGCGTTCTGTGAGCCGCCACCATGCGTTTCGTTGATCGGTGCCGTCTGAAGGTCATCGCGGGGGATGGCGGCAATGGAGCGGTCGCATTTCGGCGCGAGAAGTACATCCCCTTCGGCGGCCCAGCGGGCGGCGACGGCGGCCGCGGCGGGGACGTCGTCTTCGTGGGTGACGAAGGCCTGTCCACGCTACTCGACTTCACCTACGCGCGCACGCTCGAGGCCGACCGGGGCGAGCACGGGATGGGGAGCGACTGCCACGGGCACGCCGGCGCCGACCGGGTCGAGAAGCTCGCGGTGGGGACGCAGATCTTCGACGCGGAGAGCGGCGAGCTGATCGCCGACATGACCGAGCACGGCCAGCGGATCGTCGTCGCCCGCGGGGGCAAGGGGGGCCGCGGCAACCTGCACTTCAAGTCGTCGCACGACCGGGCCCCCCGGCGCGCCGAGCCCGGGGAGCCGGGCGAGGTCCGCGAGCTCCGCCTGGAGCTGAAGGTGCTCGCCGACGTCGGCCTGCTCGGCTTCCCCAACGCCGGCAAGAGCACCTTCGTCGCGGCCGTCTCGGCGGCCCGGCCGAAGATCGGCGACTATCCCTTCACGACGCTCACCCCGACGCTCGGCATGGTCGAGATCGGCGGCGGCGGGCGGGCGGGCGGGTCGAGCTTCGTCATCGCGGACATCCCGGGGCTGATCCCCGGCGCGAGCGAGGGCGTCGGGCTCGGCATCCAGTTCCTGAAGCACGTCGAGCGGACGCGGGCGCTCCTCCACCTCGTGACGCTCGATCCCGGCGAGGGGCGCGAGCCGCTCGCCGACTACCGGGCGCTCCGCAAGGAGCTCAAGAAGTTCAGCCCGGCGATCGCGGAGCGCCCCGAGATCGTCGCCCTGACCAAGGCCGACCTGACCGAGGTGCGCGAGGCGTACCCGAAGCTCAAGGCGCGGTTCGCGAAGGCGAAGGTGAAGCTCCACCTCGTCAGCGCCGCGACAGGCGAGGGCGTAACCGAGCTCATCAACGAGCTCACGCCCTTCGTGCGCAAGCGCGAGGCGTGATCGCCTCAGCGGGGGTGTCCTCTCCGCGCAGATCACACGGTGTCCTCACGTGGGCTCACCGTTCACATCGGTCGTGAATCCGCGCGAGCGCGCCCCGCCTGGACAGGCGAGCGAAGTTGGAGTCCACTTGTCGTTTCGGACTCACGCGTCCTTTCACGAGAGGAAGCCCGATGCGCTGGTCGACCTTCAGCAAACCGTCTGCTCTTGCGTGGTGTGTGGCCCTCTTGGCGGCGCTCGGCGCCGGCGGGACGGCGCGCGCCGACGTCGTGCAACCGAACGGCACCGTCGTTCCTGCGGTCCCTGGACGACTGAGCGACCTGATCAACGGGTCGGCGAACAACGACGGCATCGACGAGATGATCGACGTCGTGGCCGACGCCGCGGTGGAGCCGCAGGTGTTCTCGCCGCTCTGCGAGTTCAGCGGCAAGTACATCGCCAAGGGAGGCGGCGCCAACTTCGCCGTCGGCTGGTACAACGTCGACGACAGCCGCGCGAGCGGCGACCCGCCGCTGTACGTTCCTGTGGACACCGCAGGCAGCCTCAACACGCCGGCGCCGGACAGCGATATCCAGATCCTCTTTCCCTTCTCGACCGCCCTGCCGCCCGCCGCGATGCGCGAGCTGACGGCGGTCTCGATCCGGGAGAACCCCGCGTACGCCGGCGGCACCATCGGGTTCGTGCTGATCCCCAACCCGAACGGCACCGGCAGCGGGAACGCCACGCAATACCATTACACCGAGCACCGGTTCAACGTGGAGTGTACGGCGTGCGCGACCCCGGGCCCGTGGTACTCGGATCTCATCTACAGGTCGAACGAGCTCATCAACACGTTTTACCTCGCCTTCGAGGATCTCGACTTCCTGAACGCGGCCGGCGCGGCAGGGGTGAACGGCAACGATCTCGACTACGAGGACTTCCTGTTCCGCTTCTCCGGCATCACGTGCCCCGAGGCCGGCCAGCCGTGCGAGGTCGACGAGAACATAGGCGCGTGCCGCCTCGGGATCTCCGACTGCGACGCGCAGGGACAGGTGATCTGCACTCCCTTCGTCCTGCCCGGCAGCCAGACCGAGCAGTGCGACGGCGTCGACAACGATTGCGATGATGTCATCGACGAGGAGGCGCCCTGTCCGGAGAACCAGGTGTGCAACCGCGGCCGCTGCGTGGACAGCTGCGGGTCTTCGGAGTTCCCGTGCGGGAATGGGCTCGTGTGCCACGAGGACCTGTGCGTCGAGGCGGCCTGCGTCGACGTGACGTGCGAGGTGGGCGAGGTGTGTCACGGCGGCGAGTGCCGCGCTCCGTGTGACGGTGTGGTGTGCCCGCACGACCAGGTCTGTCGCGCCGGGCGCTGCATCGACCCGTGCCAGGACGTCGTGTGCAACTCCGGCCAGGTGTGCGAAGGGGGCGTGTGCGTGCTCCAGTGCAACTGCCGCGGGTGCCCGACGAACGAGCGCTGCGACCTGGAGGGCGGGCGATGCGTCGAGGCGGCGTGCGCCGACGTCGCGTGCGAGGCCGGCACCTATTGCCGGGAGGGCGCGTGCGTCGACGTCTGCGACGGGGTCGTGTGCCCCGCGGGCGAGCGGTGCGAGGCGGGCACGTGCGTCCACGAGCCGCCGCCGCCCACCGCCACCACGTCGGTCGGCGCGGGGCTCGACCCCGTCTCGTCGTCCGGCGCGGGCGACGCCGCGTCGGGCTCGGGCGGGGCCTCCGCTTCCGGTTCCGGCTCGGGCGGGGCGCCGTCCACCGGCTCGGGCGACGGCGCTTCCGGGAGCGGCGAGTCGTCGGGCTGCGGCTGCCGCCTCGGCGCCGAGACGCCCTCTGCGGGCGGGGTCGCCGCGTTGCTCCTCGCCGTGAGCCTCGGGTTCCGCCGCGGGGTACGCCGCCGGCCGGCCCGCGGGCAGCGCCCCGCGGCCGGCGGCGGTGATGAGATGAGCTGAAGAACCACAAGGGCGCGCGCCGGAGAGCGCGCGGAGAGATCGGGCGGGCCGCGGCGTCAGGCGCTCACGGGGCGCCGGACGTCGCGCCGAAGATCTCGACGTCGTCGATCACGAGGGCGCCCGAGTCGACCTTGCCCCGGCCGAGGAAGCCGTTCGCGCCGACGCCGTTCATCTCCGGGCTGAAGGCGAGGCCGATGATCGACGCGAGCACGTCGTTCACGTCGTCGCCGGGGTCGAGCCCCTGGTCGATGGCCCAGCCGGGGAGCGCGATGTCGGCGAACCTGAGCTCGATGAGCGCCGGCTCGGCGCCGAGCCGCACGTCCCAGCCGTGGCGGACGCCGGCGACTCCGTTGCTCTGCGCGGGGCTCTCGACGTCGACGCGCATCCAGCGCGCCGCGTCGGCGCGCGCCCAGAAGCGGACCCCCTCGAGCGGCGTCACGTCGACCGAGCCCTCGGCGACGGGCGCCGTGAAGTACACATACTGCCCCCAGGCGGACGCCTCGTCGCGGAAATCGAAGCTCAGGAGCAGGCTCTGCGCGCCGTTCAGCGGCGCGTCCTGCGTGAGGCCCTGCACGGCGCCGGACGCGCTGTTGGTGGCGAGCACCGTGCCGACGTACAGCTCGATCGTGTCCGCGGCCTCGAAGTCGTTGATCCCCGTCGCGGTGAACGAGAACGGCACGAGAGGCGTGTTGCTGGCGAACCGGCTCAGGCGCTCGCGCAGGATCGGCACCTCGTCCTCGAGGCGCTCGACCGCCAGCTCCCACGCGGCGAGGCCGGGTCCGAACGGGTCCTCCTCGACGGCAGCGCGGATCAGCGCCGCGTGCTTCTCCACCTGCTCTTCGAGCCGCCCCTCGCTGAACGGCCCGTCGAGCAGCGCCTGGAGCGCGGCCTGATAGCCCGCTGCGTCCTGGCTCAAGGCGCCGAGCAGCGCGTCGCAGCCCGGCACGCGCACCCGCTCGGCGCCCATGAACACCGGGAGCACGGTGGGGCAGGTCGCCGGCGTCTCGGTCCAGCGGGGCACGTGGCCAAAGTAGGTGCTGGCGTTGAGGGTCAGGTCGAGATCCCACGGAATCAGGTGGAACTTGCCCGAGGAGGGCTCGTCGTAGAGGTAGAAATTGTGGTTGTGGGCGCCACCCGCGCTGTCGACGTAGAAGGTCGTGACCCCGTCCCAGTTCACGATCGCCTCGTCGACGGCCATGTAGCGCTGCAGTTGCTCGATGTCCGTCCACTGCGACAGCGCGGCGAGGCGCTCGTCGCCCTCGGCGGACGCGAGGGCGGTCGAGAACGCGACCACGCGCTCGTGCGTGGCCTCGTCCTCGTTCGTCTCGAGCCGCTCCGCGTAGTAGCTGGCGTCGCCCGTGACCGGCCACGCTTGCTTGTAGAGATCACCGTCCGGCCCCTCGCGAAAGTGGCTCTCCAGGAAGCGGCCGTCCACGTCTTCGACCATCGAGAAGAGCCCCTGCGACTCGCCGTTCACGTGCAGCGTGGCCCACGCGCTCCTCGAGGCCGCGACGCCCATCTCCCGGTACAGGCCGTAAGCGATCCGCTCGTGGAGCTGGGTGGGGTCCCGGATCATCGAATGGAAGTTCAGGCGCTTCTGCGCGTAGAAGCGCTGGCCGTCGACGTACTCGTCGAATTTCACCTTCATGCTGAGCTTCGGGCAGGTGAGGTTTCCCTCCGCGTCGAAGCACATCTCCAGGGTGCCATAACCGCCCTTGAAGCGCAGGCCGACGACGCCCAGGCTCTTGCCCTTGTAGCAAGCCTCGGCCTCCACGTACTCCTCGTCGCGGGCGTTCTTCTTGAGCTCGGCCCAGCGCTCGTCCGGAAGGCGGAAGTCGAAGCGCGGGACCTCGTCCCCCGCGTACAGCTCGTCCGCGTCGCGGTCGGCCAGCGTGGGGTCGGACGGCTCGCAAGGCGGCGTCGGGGTCTGCCCGCCGGCCCCGCCGTCGCTCGTGCCGCCGGCCCCGCCGGTGCCCGCCCCGCCCGAGCCTCCCCCGCCGGTGCCCGCTCCGCCGGCGCCGGCCCCGCCGGTGCCCGCTCCGCCCGAGCCTCCCGGCCCAGCGCCGCCGCTCCCGCCCTCATCGTCCCCGCAGCCCGCGCCCGCCGCGGCAGCCGCCAGTACAAGCAAAGTCCAATACCCAAGCTTCATGCAATGCTCCTTCACCGGCGGCGAGGGCCGTCGTGCCCCTCGCGCCGCTCGACACCTGATGTTCGCACGTGCGCTGGCCCGGAGCTCGCGGCTCACCCGCGATGCCGAGGCGCGCTCGCGGCCGCGGCGAGGGCCGGCGCCGCGGCCTCGACGGCCAGGCACGCCTCGAACCCCTCGCGGTAGCTCGGGTAGAGCAGCGTCATGCCGAGGGCGCGCTTGATATTCGCGTTGTCCACGGCGCGGTCGTGGCGGAGCGTCTCGTGAAGATCCTCCCGCGGCGCGCCGGCCGGCAGCTCCAGGCCGAGCCGCGCGCAGAGCCAGCGGACGACCTCGATCTGCGGCACGGGCGCGTCGTCCGCGACCAGGAAGGCCTCGCCGGGGGCGCCGCGCGCGAGGGCCGCGAGCGCGAGGCGCGCGAGGTCCTCGACGTGGATGCGCGAGACGACGTTCCTGCCCTGCTGATCGCCCTCGCCGGTCATGCGGAAGTCGCCGCGCAGTAGCCGCTGGTGCAGGCCGCGGCCGGGGCCGTAGATGCCCGCGGCGCGCAGCACCACGGCGCCGCGCTCGCGGTACACCGCCTCGGCAGCGAGGCGCGCCGCGGCGCGCGGGCCGTCGGCCGACGTGGGCGTCGCCTCGTCGATGCGCCCCGAAGCGTCGCCGTACACGGCGGTCGACGACACGTACGCGATCGCGTGAGCGCGGCGGAGCGACGGCGCGATCGCGGCGTCGGTCGCGCCGTCGGGCGGGAAGGCGACGAGCACGTCCGCGCCTTCCGCCACGAGCCGGTCGACGGCCTCGGCGGTGAGCGCCGGCAGGACGCTCACCTCGATGCCCGCCTGCGCGAGCTCGGCGGCGCGCTCGGAGGAGCGCGTCGTCGCGACGACGCGGCCGCCAGACGCCCGCCGCAGGCCGGCGACCACCGCGCCGGTGAAGCCGCAGCCGAGGACGAGGAGCGGGGGAGAGGGATCGAGCATGGTCTGGCGACCCTTCTACCAGCAAAGAGAGGGGATCCCACGGATGGTCGAGGGCCAGCGCCGCCTCTGGTAGCCTGGTCGGCGCAGAGCGGGCGGCCGAGACACAGCGTGCTCGCCGCCGCAGCGACGCTTTTCAGCGCATGGCGGTCAACGTTTTCATCTCCTACGCCCCCGCGGATCGGTCGCACCTCGAAGCGCTCGAGGCGCACCTCGCCGCCCTCAAGCGGCAAGGCCTGGTGAGCACGTGGCACCGCGGCCGGATCGGGGCCGGCGCGGCGCGCGAGGAGTCGAGCGCGGCGGAGCTCTCCGCCGCCGAGGTGGTGCTGCTGCTGGTGAGCGAGGCGTTCCTCGCCTCGGACAGCTGCTACGAGCGGGAGCTCGGCAGCGCGCTCGAGCGGCATCGCCGGGGGGCGGCGCGCGTGGTGCCTATCCTGGTGCGCGCGTGCGACTGGGAGGGCACCGCGCTGGCGGAGCTCCAGGCGCTGCCGCGGGACGGCGGGGCGGTGACGAGCTGGGCCAACCCGGATGAAGCCTGGAGGGACGTGGTCCAGGACATCCGCGCGGCGCTGGAGGAAGCCGCCGTGAGCGCGCGGCCGGAGGCGGGACCCGTCAGGGCAGCGCCAACGAGCGCGCTCGCGGCGACCCTGCGCGAGGCCGAGGAGGCGATCCGCGCGATCGACAAGCAGATCGCCGCGGCGCAGAAGCGGCGGGTGAGACTCAAGGCCGCCAGCGCGAGCACCGCGGAGGTGGAACAAGAGATCGTCGACCTCCGGCGCAAGCGCCGGGAAGGCGGCCAGCTCCACGTCGGCGAGGAGCTCAGCGAGGGCCGGTACTTGCTGCTCGAGCGGATCGGCCGCGGCGGGTTCGCGACCGTGTGGCGCGCGCTCGACGCGGGGCGGGGTGATCAGCCGGTGGCGATCAAGGTGCTGCACCCGAACCTCGCGGGCGACGAGGGGCGGCGCGAGCGGTTCTTCCGGGGGGCGCGCGCGATGGCGGAGCTCGACCACCCCGGCGTGGTGCGCATCCTGGAGCCGAAGGGCGAGGACGGCGGCTGGCACTACTTCGTGATGGAGCTCGTCCACGGCGAGGACGTGCACAGCGCGGTCATCGGGAAGCGGCTGCCGGCGGAGCGGGCGATTCCGATGCTCCTCCGCGCCGGAGAGGCGCTCTCGTTCGCCCATGGGTGGGGGCTGGTGCACCGGGACGTGAAGCCGGCGAACATCCTGCTCGATGCGGAGGGAGTGCCGCGGATCACGGATTTCGATCTCGTATGGGCGCGCGACACGACCGGGGGCACGAGGAGCGGCGCGCTGGGGACCTTCCTCTACGCGGCGCCGGAGATGATGCACCGCCCGCAGGACGCGGACGCGCGCGCGGACGTGTACGGGCTCGGTATGACGGCCGTGTTCTGCCTGCACGGGGGGGAGCTGCCGCCGATCATGATGCGGTATCCGGGGCGGGTGCTCGAGCGGCTGCCGTGCAGCGATGCCGTGCGGAAGGTGCTGGAGCGGGCGATCGAGTTCGAGGCGTCGGAGCGTTATCCGGATGTGGCGGCGTTCTGCGAGGCGCTGCGCGGCGCCGCAGACGACGGTGAGGGCGGGCCGGGGCGAGAGGGCTGAAGAGCGCGCGGCCAGCAGAGGGCGGCGGGGATCACCCCCCCGGCTTTCTCGTGTACCGGTGCTTCACCCCGCGCGGGAAGTACTCCGGATCTCCCGCCGCCTTCAGCGTCACCCGCGGCGCGCGCTTCCCCGCCGGCACATAGCTCCTGAACTCGCTGTTCAGCCGGACGAGGTGCTCCTCGATCGACAGCGCCGCGGACTCGCGCCGCGCGTCGCTCTCGCCCTCCCCCGGCGCGAGCTCGACCACCACCGAGAGGAACGCGTCCCTGTCCGCGCCCTCGCGGACCTCCAGCACGAACTTCCCGGTCACCCACTCCTTCACGCCGGGCTGCTCGATGCCCACGACCACGTTCTCCGGATAGATGTTCGCCCCGAAGTACGACACCGTGAAATCCGAGCGCCCGAACACGTAGACGAACGGCAGCTCGCGGGCCCCGCGCTCCCCGTCGAGCTCCCGCCGCGGATCGAAGCCGAAGCCGGCGAGCGCCGCCATCAGGTCCGCGTGCGCGTAGACGCCCCCGCTGTCGAGGATCGCATAACGGACGAGCGGAACGCCGTTCTCGCCCGAGAAGAGGAGCATCCCCTCGCGCTGCTCGAAGAACCGCACCGCCGGGTCGTACTGCACGAGCGTGGGGAGCCGGTCCTGCCCGAAGAGGGCGCGCGCGGCGTCCGGCCTCCCGGCGAGGAACCTGCGGATCGCGATGCTGAGCGGCGTCTCGTTGCCCAGCACGCCCGCGTCCGCCGTCCCGTACAGCGACGCCGAATCGTAGCAGGGCGACGTCGACCCGACGCGCTCGCCGACAAGGCTCCGCCACTCCTCGCTGAACACCTCGCCGGCCATCACGAGCTTGATCCGGAGAGGCGCCCAGTCGATCCCGCGCGCCCGCCCCGTGTCGATCACGTCCTTCAGGAAGGGCGGATATCCGAGCAGGACCACCTGCTCGAACGCCGGCCCCAGATCCAGGACGACACGGAAGATCTCGTCCGGGTTGTTGCCCGGCGTGACGACCGTGATCGGATACCCCTTCGCCGCCAGGTGACGGCAGCACGCGGCGGTGTACATCCCGCCGACCCACGAGCCGAGCGCGAAGCACACGACCGCGAGCGTGCGGCGCGCGTCGGCCCGGAAGCTGTCGTGAAACACCTGCTCGAAGCGCCGGGCGACCGGGAGCTCGTCCGTGACGAAGCGCGGCCAGAACGTCGGCTTGCCCGTCGAGCCCGACGAGACGGCGACCATGTCGCAGGACTCGACGCGCCCGCCACGGCACAGGTCCGCGATCGGATGCCGGAGCACGTAGTTCTGCTTCGTGATCACCGGGAGCGCCGCGAAGTCCGCGGGGGTCCGGACAGCCGCCGGATCCACGCCGTGCTCGTCGAGGAAGCGGCGATACGCCGGGACGGTCGCGGCGACCTCGTGGAACAGCGAGAGCGCGCCGGCCGCCGGATCGACCTCGCGATGCCGCGACAGCGCCGCGTCGAGCGGCGTGCTCAGGAAGGCGTCGATGGCCGCCAAGACCCGCCTGGGTTGCACATCCTGCATCGCGAGATCTCCACTCCTTCGGACGTTTCACGGCGAGGCGCGCGGGCGGCGCACGACCTCCCGGCCCTCCCGCCTTCCGCGGGCTCAGCTTACCTCTTGTCTCACGTTGCGCCGGCGTTCCCCGCCCCCGCCCCGGCGGCGAGCGACACCTCCTCGGCGCGCCGCTCGTAGCCCGGCGGCGGCTCGGACGGCGGGTTCGCGAGCAGCGACGTGATCACCGTCTCCAGCCAGCGCCGGAGCGGCGTGTGCTGGAAGCCGAGCTCCGCCCTGGCCTTCGCGGGATCCAGCTCCGACATCCAGCGGTCGCTGAACGGCGACATCGCGACCGGGTCGATGCCGCGGGCCCGGAGCGCGGCCGAGGAGATCGGCGCGAGGCGCGCCGGTGCGCCGAGCAGCTCGGCGACGAGCGCGAGCAGCTCCGAGAGCGTCGGCGCCTCCTCCATGCAGAGGTTGTACGCCTCGCCGAAGGTCGACGGCGCGAGGAGCAGCTTCGCGATCGCCCTCACGACGTCGCCGCTGTACACGTGCCGCACGCGGTGCCTGCCGCCGTCCGGGACGAGCAGCGGGCCGGCGTCGAGCACGCGCGCGATGTAGCGCTCGAGGCGGCGGTGGGGGTCGCGCTCCCCGTTCACCATCGGGAGGCGCAGCACGGTCGCGGGGAAGCCATCGTCCCGCCAGGCGGCCGCGAGCACCGCCTCGGCGCCGCGCTTGTCCATGCCGTAGGCCCACGCCGCGCGATCTTCCTCGCCCGCGGGCTCCGGGAGCAGCGGGCCGTCGTAGTCGCGCTCGCGCGACGGCCGCGGGCACCCCTCGCGGACGAGGTACACCGAGCCGGTGCTGATCATCACGTAGTGGCCGACGCGCCCGCCGCCGAGCGCCAGGGCCGCCGCGCGGCCGTCCGCGGCCGTGTACGTGGTGAAGTCCACCGCGGCGTCGAACTCGCGGCCTCCGAGCGCCTGCGCGAGATCGTCGGCCGCGCGGTCGCAGCGGACCCGCGCGACGCGATCGCCGAACAGGTCGGGCGTCGCGCCGCGGTTCAGGAGGGTGACCTGGTGGCCCGCCGCGAGCAGGCGATAGACCAGGAAATGACCCATGAATCGAGTGCCGCCGAGCACGAGGACGCGCATGCGCGGCAACCTATCACCGCCGCTCGCAAGGATCGCTCATGAGGAGCGGCACGCTCGCGGCGCGGGCGGACGCCGGGCGGCCTCTCGCGCGAGCCGGGATCAGGCCGCGCCCCGGTCGTGCTAGATAACGGGCCGTGCCGTTCTCCCACATCCTTGGCCAGGACACCGCGGTCGGCACGCTCGTGCGCGCGCTCGAGGCGGGTCGCGTGCACCACGCTTACCGCTTCGAGGGCCCGCCCGGCGTCGGCAAGGAGCTCGCGGCCGTCGCGCTCTCGCAGGCGCTCGTCTGCACCGGGGGCGACCCGCTCGGCTGCGGCCGCTGCGACGCGTGCCGGCGCGCGGCCGGGCGCGCCGCGGGGCGCCCCGCCTCGCCGCTGCACCCCGACGTGCAGATCGTGGCGAAGAACTTCTACCCCGCCGCCGTCATCGGCCGGAGCCGCGACGAGCTGACCGAGATCTCGGTCGACCAGGTCCGCGCCATCGTGCTCGCGCACGCCGCCTACACGCCGCACGAGGGGCGCGCGCGGGTGTTCATCGTCCGCGACGCCGAGGACCTCAGCGTCGGCGCCGCGAACGCGTTCCTCAAGACGCTCGAGGAGCCGCGGCCCGGCACCCACTTCGTCCTGCTGACCTCGCGCGGCGATCGCCTGCTCAACACGATCCGCTCGCGCACCCTGCCCGTGCGCTTCGCCCCGCTCTCCGAGCCGATCATCCGCGGCATCCTCCGCGATCACGGCGTGCCCGAGGCGCGCCACGACCTCGCCGTGGAGCTCGCCGCGGGCAGCGCCTCCGCGGCGCTCGAGCTCGCGGACGAGGAGCAGACCGCCTCGCGCGACGCCTTCGTGAAGAGCGCCCTCGCGGCCGCGGCCGCCCGGGACCTCGGTCCCGCCGTCGCGTTCGCGGAGTCGGTGGATCGCGACAAGGGCGCCCTCAAGGACGACCTCCGCGCGCTCAACGCGGCGCTCGCCCGCGAGGCCCGCGCCACGGTCGAGGCCGATCCGCGCCGCGCCGTCGTCTCGGCCAGGCGCTACGCGGCGGTCTCCCGCGCCGTGACGCAGCTCGAGCGCAACGCCTCGCCGAGCCTGGCGATGGCCTCGCTGATCGCGGAGCTGCGCAGCGTCATCGGCTGAGGGACGCAGCGATCCCCGCAGGGCAGGCCCGCGTCAGCCCTCGCCGCCGCCGCCCAGCCGCTCGTATCCGCCGTCCTCGATGCGCCGTCCGGCCCAGGCGTGGATGCGCCCCTCGCTCGCGATCACCACGGCCGCGTCGTGCCCGCCGCCCTCGTACAGGGCGATGATCCCCGCGTGGCCCAGCGAGGGCGCGCCCTGCCCCAGGCGCTCCAGCGCCGCCGGCAGCCGCGACCGCCGCCGCAGGGTCATGCCCGCGATCTCGAGCGTCGCCGGCGGCTCCTCCGGCGAGTCGACGGCCGCGGGCGCGAGCCACAGGATCTCGCGCCGCGGCGCGGGGAAGGCCGCCACCGCCCCCTGCGCCGCGCCCTCGGGCGCGAGGAACACCGCGGCGACGACCTCGCCCCGCTCGCGCGCCACGATCGCGCCCGAGAGCCAGCGCTCCTCGATCCCGGCCAGGACCACGTCGCCGAGCGCGAACGGCAGCTCGTCCCACGGCGCGTCCTCGGGGGACGCCGCCGGCGCGGCGCGCTCGTCCTCGCCGCCGTCCTCTCCCGCCGCCTCCCGCTCGCGGCGCGCCGCCATGTAGCCGATGGTCGCGGCCACCGCCGCGGCGACCGCCGCGAGCAGCGCCAGGCTCATCGCGCGCCCCCTCCGGCCGGCGCCGCGGCCGCCGGCGCGAGGGCCTCCTGGAGCGCCCGCGCCCGCGCGCTCACCTCGTCGAGGGCGCGCGACGTCGGCGCGCCCTGCTCCGGCAGCAGCGCGGCGATGATCGCCGCGGCGGAGCAGAGCGGGCCCACGTCGCGCGCCCTCTCCAGCGAGATCCCGCCGATCGCCACGACCGGCAGCCCGGGCCGCGCCCGCTCGACCATCGCGCGCAGCGACGCGAGCCCCTCGAGACCGACCTCGGCGTCCGGGCGCTCCTTGCTCGAGGTCGTGAAGATGGGTCCGATCGCGACGTAATCGAGGTGCTCGGGCGGCCCCTGCAGCGCGGCCTCGAGCTGCGCGCGCGTGTGCGTGGAGAGCCCGACGCGCAGCGTGACGCCGGCGCGCCGCGCGAGCGTGTGCACCGCGGGCACCGCGAGATCGTCCTGGCCGACGTGCACCCCGTCGCAGCGCGCCAGCACCGCGAGATCCGCCCGGTCGTTCGCGAACAGCGGCACGCCCGCGCGCGCCGCGAGCGGCTGGATCGCGCGGAGGAGCGAGAGCGTGCCTGCCGTCCCGCCCCGCTTGTCGCGGAGCTGGAGGGCCGCGGGGCGCGCGTCGAGGACGGCCTCGGCGAACGCCGCCGGATCGAGCCCGCGACGCGCGAGCGAGTCGGTGTCGACGATGGCGTACAGACCGCGCATGACCACGCTTCGAGCGATGAGGAGAGCGGCCAGGTCCTCCGAGGGAGGCCGGGCGCGCTGGCCACGCTAAGGTTGACGCCCCCGGAAAGAAAGCGGAAGCGTTCGCTCCCGAACGGATCCTCCATGCGCACACGTCTCGCCCGGATCGCCTGTCTGTTCGTATCTGCCGCGTCGGCCATGTCGGCCGCCATGGCCGTTCTGGGGCTCGCGTCGAGCCCTGCGCTCGCGGAAGAGAAGTCGGGTCCCGCGCAGCCGGGAGAGAAGCCGAGCTCCGCCGTGCCGGCAGGGAGCCCGAAGGCCGACGCCGCCGCGCCGGCTGGCAGGGCCAAGGCCGCCGCGCCCAGGGCGGGCGCGAAGAAGAAGGCGTCCGAGCCCCCGCCCCTGCCGCCGGCGCCGGCGCGCGTCTGGCTCATCGCGCCGTCTTTCCGGGGGCCGTGGACGCTGCGGATCGACAACGACGGGGAGCGCCCCATGCGCATCCCGGCGGACGTGCGGCTGCTGCGCTTCGAGATCGACACGCTGAACAAGCGCACGAAGAAGACGGTCCGCTGCGCCGCCCCTGCGGGGCTCAAGCCGAGCGGCTTTCCGGAGCGGCGCGCGCTCCTGCTCGCGCCCGGCCAGTCGTACATGGAGCATTTCGATCCGCGCCTGCTCTGCTTCGGCAAGGACGCAGCTGCGCTCGCCGGCGGCTCGGTGGTGAGGGCGTGGTACGGCTGGGGCCCGCCGCCCAAGTGGTCGAGAAAGGCGCCCTCACCGCCGTTCGCCGTGGAGTCGACGGACGATCCGCCGGCGTTCGCCCCGGCGCCCGGGCTCGCCGCGCCCACCGTCGTGCTGAGCTACGGCCTGCCCCGCAAGGAGGCCGCCGCGGACGATCCGGACGGCGCCGAGCCGCCCTCTCCGGCAGGCGAGCAGGCGCAGCCGTCGGCCGACGCCTCCGGCTCGCCGGGCGGGCTGATCGTGGACGCCAACGCGCCTCGCCTGGAGCTCACGAGCGAGCCCTGGTCCGACGCGGCGAGCCCTCGCTCGATCGTCGTCCGGGTCAGCGCGAGGAACGCCGGCAAGCGCCCCATGACCGTGGCCATCCGGCCGCGGATGCTCGAGTTCTACGTCGCCGGTCCGAACGGCACGACCGTGTGCGAGGCGTCCCCGCCGATGGGGGCGATCCCGCGCGACCTGTACAGAACGCTGAAGCCCGGCGCGTCGGTCGACCTCTCGCTCCTCCTGCGCGAGGTCTGCCCCGGCAACACGTTCGCCCGCGAGGGCCTCTACCGGGTCACGGCCACGCTGCACGCGAACGAGCCGGGCACCCAGCTCGGCCTGGACGCGTACACCGCCATCGTCCCCGCCACGAACTCGACGCTCCTCCGCGTGAAGAGCGCGCCGGAGCCGTTCTACGCGGCCGCGCCGCGGCCCGTGCCGACGCCGAAGCCGCCGGAGGCCGATGAGGGCCAGGCGCCGGAACGGGACAACGAAAAGGATGACGATGCGAAGGACGAGTGATCCCTGAACAGGCTGGCCCACGCGTCGGCGCGGCGCCAACCTAGAAGGTTTCCCTCTCCTCTCGGTGTCCTGACGGTCTTCGTTCTCCTCCGAGCCGCCGCCCCCGCCGCGGCCGCACCCCGCGCTAGACCGGGAGGATCCCCCGCTTCTTCTCCGGCCGCTCCACCCGCTTCTTCCGCGCGAGCTCGAGCCCCCACGCGATCGCCCTGCGCGTGTCCCGCGGATCGATCACGTCGTCGATGAGCCCCCACCCGGCGACCTTCATCACATCGATGTTCTTCTGGATCGCCTCGACCATCCCCTGCTTCACCTCGGCGGACGGCGGCGTGTCCCCGAACATCTTCTTCGCCGCGATCCCGAGCATCCCCTCCGGCCCCATCACGCTGATCTCCGCGGTCGGCCAGCCGACGATGAGGTCCGGCTCGTACGCGCGCCCGCACATCACGTAATAGCCGGCGCCGTACGCCTTGCGCACGACCACCGTGATCTTCGGCACGGTGGCCGCGGCCATGACGTGCAGCATCTTCGCCCCGTGGCGGATGATCCCCTCGTGCTCGACCTTCGAGCCGATCATGAAGCCCGGCACGTCCTGCAGGAACACGAGCGGGAGGTTGAACGCGTCGCAGATCTGCATGAAGCGCGCGGCCTTGTCGGCGGCGTCCACGTCGAGGATGCCGCCCATCTGGGTCGGCTGGTTCGCCACGATGCCGACCGGCTGGCCGCCGATGCGCGAGAGGCAGGTGATGATCGAGCGCGCCCACCGCGGCTTCAGGTCGAGCCGATCGCCGTGATCGACGATCGCGTCGATCAGCTTCAGCATGTCGTAAGCGCGCCGCGGGCTCTCGGGCAACAGGTCGAGCAGCGACTCCTCCCGCCGCTCGATCGGATCGGTGACCGGCAGGCGCGGCGGCTCCTCGTCGCAGCTCGACGGGAAGAACGAGAGGTACCGCTTCACCGCGGCGACGCACTCGGCGTCGCTCGCGACCTCCGCGTCGCCCACGCCGCTCTTCGTCGCGTGCACCTTGCTGCCGCCGAGCTCCTGCTCGGAGATGTCCTCGCCGGTCATCGCGCGCACGAGCGCCGGGCCGCCGAGCGCCATCGAGCCGATGTCCTTGACCATCGGCACGAAGTCCGCGAGCCCCGGGATGTACGCGGTGCCCGCGGCGCCTGGCCCCACCATGGCGGCCACCTGCGGCACCACGCCGCTCATGTGCACCTGCTCGCGGAACAGGTGCCCCGTGCCGGCGAACAGCGAGATGCTGTCCGGGTGCATCGAGCCGGGATCGATGCGCGCCCCGCCCGAGTCGATGAACCACACCATCGGCCAGCGGCCGCGGAGCGCCATCTGCCGCAGCCGGGTCACCTTCTCCTCGCCCGTGTGCCCGATGCTGCCGCCCTTCACGGTGAAGTCGTACGCCGCCGCGCACACCATCCGCCCGTCGACCTTGCCGAACCCGCACACCACCGCGTCGGCCGGCGGCCGGTCCTTCCCGTCCGCTCCGGCCGCGATCCCCATCTGCGTGCCGTGCATCCCGACCTCGAAGTGCACGCCGTCGTCGAAGAACGCGGCGAGCCGCTCCCGCGCCGTCAGCTTCCCGCGGGCGTGCTGCTTCGCCACCCGCTCCTCGCCGCCCATCCGCCGCACCTGCTCCCGGCGGGCCTCGAGGTCCTTCACGAGCTCACGCATGTTCACAGGCCACCTCATCCTGCGGCCCCGCTCTCCGGCGCGCGCCTCGCCTTCGTGGCGCGCGCCGGAGAGCGGGGCCGCCTCAACCGAGAGCCGGCGAGCGCCGCGGACTGCGACGCCCTCCCGTCCCCCGCAAAGCTCTCACGCGCCCGGCGCGCCTACCTGCCCGACCAGCGGGGCTGCCGCTTCTCCAGGAAGGCCATGAGCCCCTCGCGCGCGTCGTCCGTCGCGAGGCAGCCGGCGAGCCGCTCGCGCAGGAGCGGCAGCGCCGACTCGAGATCGAGGTCGTCCTGCGCCGCGAACGCCTCCAGACCGAGCCGCACCGCGATCGGGCTCTTCGCGGCGAGGGTGGACGTCACCTCGTCGACCGCGGCGTCGAGCGCCCCCGGCTCCACCGCCTTGTTGAGGAGGCCGCACTGCGCGGCCTCGTCGGCGTCGAGGCGTTGCCCGAGGAGCATCATCTCCAGCAGCTTGCGGCGGCTCACGTGCCGCTGGAGCACCGCCATGATCATCATCGGGAACAGGCCGACGTTGATCTCCGGCGTCCCGAGCTTCGCGCCGCGGGCGCCGATCGCGACGTGCGACGCCGCGACGAGCCCGAGCCCGCCGCCCAGCGCGTGCCCGTTCACCCGCGCCACGATCGGCTTGCCCGCGTTCGCCATGGCGAGCAGCAGATCCGCGTAATCGCCCTTCACCTCGGGCTGCGGCGCCCCCTCCGCCCCCGAGAGCTGCGCGAAGTCGCCCCCGGCGCAGAACGCGTCGCCCGCGCCGGTCAGCACCACGCAGCGCACCGCCTCGTCGGCCATGCCGGCCTCCAGCGCGTGGAGGAGCTCGCTCACCATCGCCGGCCCGATCGCGTTCTTGCGCCACGGGTTGTTCAGCGTGAGCCGGAGGACGCCCCCCGCGGAGGCGGCCTGGATGACCGTGTACGCGCCCGCCGTCACGACGCCGCCCCCTCCGCTGGGCCCACCGCGTCGTCCCCTCGCAGCCCCAGGATCTGCCGGGCTTCCTCGACGGTCGCCGGCCTGCGCCCGACGTCGCGCACCATGCGCACGGCCACCTCGCAGAGCTCGCCGTTGCTGCGCGCCATCTCGCCGCTCGGCAGATAGAAGTGGTCCTCGAGCCCGCACCGCACGTTGCCGCCGAGCACGAGCGCCGCCGCCAGCATCCTCCACTGCCCGTGGCTGATCCCGATCACCTCCCACTCCGAGCCGGGCGGCATGATCTTGGTCTGGAGCTGGAGCGACTCCACGTGCGCCGGGATGCCGCCCAGCACGTTGACGATGAACGAGAACTGCAGCGGGGGCTTGAGCAGGCCCATGTCGATGAGCGGCCACACGCCCTGGGTGTGCCCTGTATCGAAGCACTCGAGCTCGGGCTTCGTCCCCGCCTCGTTCATGACGGCGAGCAGCTTGCCGATCTTCGCGTACGTGTTCGGAAACACCATATCGAAGTCGAAGCTCTTCCGTGCGCGCGAGTACTTCGAGTAGTTCATGGTGCCCATATTGAGGGCGGCGATCTCCGGGCGGCTCTCGCGGATATAGGTGCACTGCTCGCTGACGTCCTCGAGGAGGGTGCCCGACGAGAAGTTCAGGATCACCGGGCAGCGCCGCCGCACCTCTTCCTTGATCTTCGCGAACACGGCTGGCGAGAACGTCGGCGACCCGTCGTCGTTGCGCGCGTGGATGTGCACCGCCGCCGCCCCTGCGTCGTGGGCCCGCTTCGCCTCCTCGGCGATCTCGACCGGTGTGTACGGGATCGCGGGGCACTGCTTGCGGCTGGCGAGCACGCCTGACAGCGCGCAGGTCACCACGCAGATATCGGGATCTCGCTCGTCTGGCTTCCTCGGTTCCCCGGTGAACGTCGGCTTCTCTCTCATGCCCCCTGCCTCCCTTTCACGTCCTGTCGCCGCCGTCGCTCTTCTTCTGCCCGTCCTGGGCGACCCGCGCGACCACCTGCCGCTGTAGCTTCGTCAAGATCCGGAGCAGATCGCGCAGATCGGTCGAGCTCAGGCTCAGCAGCGCGCTCCGGAAGATCTCCATCGGCTCCACCTGGATCTCGCGGGCGAGCCGCGCCCCCTTCTCGCTGAGCCGGAGGTGCACGACCCGCCGGTCGGCTTTCGAGCGCTCGCGCCGGACAAGCCCTTCTCGTTCCATCCGATCGACGATCCCCGTCACCGTGCTGTTCTGTGCCCGGATGCGCTCCGACAGCGTGGACAGCGACAGATCCTGAAATGACTCGAGCAGCTTGAGGATGGTGAGCTGGGGTCCGGTGAGGCCGAACCCGCTCGCCATGCCCTTCGTGAGCCGGCGCGACTCCGTGTAGAGATAGAGGATCATCTCCACGATGGCGTCGATCTCCGGCCTCTCTGGCTGCGGCAGGGTCGCGGTCACGATGCTTCGTGTACGAAATATTCGCTCCCGCAGGGCGCGTCAAGGCGCGAGCGCCCGCGCCCCGCGCCTACCGAGCGGACGCATCGCTTCCCGTCCCTCCCCCTCCCGCTCCCCTCTCTCTACCGCTTCGCCCTCTACCGCTTCACCCTCTGCCGCCGCTTCCCTCGACGCCCGTCCGCCTGGATCTCCCGGATGCACCACCGCAGCGCCTCCTGGAGGTCCCGGTGCACCTGGACCGACGAGAGCTCGATCCCGAGCGACGACGCCGTCTGCGCCACCTGGGGCTGGACGCCGGCCACGACGCCCTGAGCGCCGAGCAGCTCGATCGTCTGCAGCATGCTGAGGAGGTGCTGCGCCGTCGTCGAGTCGACCTGCTCGACCCCTGTCACCTCGACGATCGCGTACCGCGACTTCGTCTCGACGATCGTGTGCAGCAGCTTCTCCGTGATCTCGGACGCTCGGTGTCGATCGATGCTCCCCACGAGCGGCAGCACGAGCACGCTGTTCCAGACCTGGATGATCGGCGTCGACAGCGTCTCGATCGCGGACTCCTGCCGCTCGATCACCGCCCGCAGCGACTCCTGCTGCTCGACCACCGCGCGGAGCGACTCCTCGGCGCGCATGCGTTCCAGCGTGATCGCGAACATCTCGCCGACGACCTGGAGCAGCGCCCGCACGCTCTTGTCCCACGCGCGGATCGAGCGCACCGCGTCGATCCCCACGACCCCCACGAGCCGCCCCGCGTACGCCGCGGGCATCCGGACGAGCGAAGCGATCCCGAGCTCAGTGAAGGCTCTCCGCTCGCTCGCGGCCTCATCCGGCAGGTCGGCCACGCGCGGCACGTCGCACACCTCGAGGCGGCACAGCCTCTCGACGAGCCACGGATACTCATCCCTGGAGACGACGGACCGCTCCGCGAGCAGCGACGGGACCCCTTCGGCGCACCACTCATGCGTGCTCAGGAACCGCCGCCCGTCCTCCGAGAGCAGGAACAGGCTCGTCCGGTCGGCGCGCAGCGTCTTGCCGAGCTCCGCGAGCGCTGACTGAAAGCCGCGGTCGATGTCCGCGAGCTTCACATTGATGAAATGGGCCGAGATCGACGCGACCAGCATCTTGGTCTCGATCCGCTGCATCAGCGCCCGCTCGACGCGCTTCTGCTTGCCCACGTTGCGCGCCCAGGCGTAGATGAGCCCCTCGCTGGGCACCGAGAGCATCGACCAGGACAGCCAGACGTAGAGGCCGCTCCTGCTCCTGCACCGGTTCTCCATCCCGAGCGTGACGGGCTCCTCCCGGAGCCGATCCAACTGCTCCCGGGTCGCGGGGAGGTCGTCCTGGTGTATGAGATCGAGGAGGTTCCGGCCGACGAGCTCCTCGGCCCTCAGGCCAAGCGTACGCTCCCAGGCCCCGCTCACGCGCAGGAACGCCCCGTCGACCCGCAGAACACAGAGCGGATCGGGACAGACAGCGAAGAACCTCTCCACGTCCGCTTCGTTCGCAGGTGCGTGCATCACCGATCGCCTTAGCCAGCCCACACCCCACGGCTACGGCTCTTTGACGTCCTCGAACGTCGTCCGCGCGGCCACGTGCTCCTCGTTCAGGTTGAGCAGGATCGGCAGGGTCTCGTGCTGCCAGTCGTCGTCGAGGATCCGACGCACGGTCACCCGCCCGGGCACCAGGTTGTACACGGCGTCCACGATATCCATGATGACGTAGAAGCCGTTCGAGTTGCAGAACCGCATCTTCACGAAGTCCATCACCGTGGACGTGATCGGATGCTGCGGGAGGACTCGCGCCAGCTCGTCGAGGTAGCTGGACAGGTACCGGTACGGGTTGTCGATCCGGATAGCGCCCTCGAAGGTCAAGACGAGGCGGTTGTCGTCATCGAGCCGGGCGACCGACTGAAAGACGCTCAGCCCGCCATCCGTGATTTCTCCATAGCTGAGAGCCTTCATACGCGACCTTTCGTGGAAAACATACGCAGCCTTTTCAAGGGAAAGTAGCCTGGACGACGAGAATTCCATCGACGTACTGCGTCGAGAGATGGAATTTGTTCTCTGCGGTCAGCCGAATGAGGCCGAGCCCGCCCCTGCGTCGGTCGTTGCGCCGCTCGCGCACCGTCCTGGCAAAGAGCTCCCTCGGGTCCTCCGCGGCGAAGATCTCGTCGAATACCGCCTTGACGGTTCGGTACTCTTCCGGCGTAACGCGGTTGGAAACCTTGATGAGTAGCCGGTCTGGGTCGATGCTCAGATCGAGTCGTACCTCGCTGTCACGCTCGGTCCCGTGCTGGATCACGTTGGTGACCAGCTCGGTGACGACCACGTTGACCTTCTGGCAGATCCGTCTGGGGTAGAACCTCACCAGCAGCGCGTCCAGAAAGTTCGCAAGCAGGCCGGCCACGTCGCCCGTGATGTGATCGACCGGAGATATATATATCGATGCACCGACCGACGTCTGCGAATGATTCTTCTCGGGCTTCATCAGGCGCACCTTCGCAGGATGATCAGTGTGATGTCGTCCGCGTCCGCCACTCGGAACCGCGTGTAGTCCTCGATGCACCGGTCGAGGATCACCTGCACCGGCTCCTCGCTGTGCTTGACCACGATTTCGTTGAGACGTTGCACGGAATATATCTCCCCGCTCGCGTCCTGCGCCTCGAACATCCCGTCTGTGTACAAGGCGAGGACGTCATCCTCCTCGAACGGCAGCTCGAACTCGTGAAACGGCTTGATGCGCAGACCGATGAAGTTGCTCACCCGATTGAACGAGCGCGGCGTACCGCGACGGACCAGGAGCCCGTACCCTCCGCCCGAGACGTAGCGGAGGAATCGGTCCGTAAACATGACGAAGTTCACCGTCGCGTACCGGCGAACTTCCCGGAGGAACGAGTAGGCGCTCCGGTTCACCCAATCCACGATGGCCCCTGGGCTGTCGAGCCGCTTGGTGGCGTGGGCGAACTGGGCCTTCAGAAACGCCATGATGAGCGCCGACGATACGCCGTGACCCGAGATATCGTAGACACCGATCGCGTGGCGCTCGCCGGGGAGATAGAAGAAGTCGTAATAGTCCCCTCCCACCTGCGCGAGCTGCTTGTGGAAGATGGCCATGTCGAACGAGGAGGCGATGGTCCCGCTCGCCTCCGGCAGCAGGGCGCGCTGAACCTGCCGCGCCACCGCGAGATCGTCGTCGATGGCCCGGTTGTACCCTTCGAGCTCGTTCTCGATGCTGGTCGCGTGCTCCAGGATGGCCTCGTGCACCAGGGAGAGGTCGTCGAAGTCTAGCTTCAGCTTATCGACGTACTCCAAGAGTGCGCTGCAGCGCTCCATGAAGTCGTTGAAGTTACCCTCCTCGCGCAGCAGTGTGTTCCACGCCTGCCGCTCCTTCACGATCGCCCTGATGGCATCCAGATTACTCTGCTTCTGTATGAAGCCTCTGGAGTGCATCGAGCTGAGGTCCTTAGGTGCAGTCATGGCTCGACCTGGACGCGATTCGGGTTGGACGGACGATCCCATCCGATCTCAATCACAGAGTATCATCTCGAAGTTCTGGTTGAACTTCTTGAGGTTGGGCAGCGACTTCCCCTGCCACGGGATGGACTTCGACCCGCGGACGATGAGCTGGAGCTCACCCTTCTTGCGGGTGGCGATCGCGAACTTGTAGAGGACGTTGATCCCCGAGCTGTTCAGGAAGTTCAGCGCCCTGACGTCGAGCGTGATGGTGGGTGGGTTCGTGGCCAGGACCTTGTCGAGCAGCTCCTCGATGGGGGCGTACTCGGTGGTGCCGCCAAGACGAAGGATGCCTTCCAGGTACACCACCACCTCGGAGGGATCGTACCAAACCCGGTAGTTACCACCTTTGATTTCCATTCTCGACCTTTCGTTCAAAATAGGAATCCTGGCCATCGTCTTGATGCTGAAGCTGTTGACCGAGATCGGGTCCAGCTTCCACCCAAGACTGACACCGTAGTCGTTCATGATGATCAGATAGCCGAGCCCCGACCCGGCGTTCTCTGCGTCCTCGGCGTTCGCCTCCGCCTGCCTCCGCAGGAGCTCTCCTGGGTCCTCCTGCGTGAGCTCCAGCAGCTTCTCGCGCAGCGAAGGGACAGCGGCGTTCGTGATCTGGTTGCTGACGAGGCAAACCAGGTCCTCGCGCCCGATGCCGACGGTCACGGTGATGTCACCGTGCTGGTTGAACTTGACGGCGTTCTCAACAAGCTCGTTCAGAACGTAACCGATGGCGCCTGAGACTTCGTCTCGGCTGATGAGCCTGTCCTCGCCGTCGATCTCCGGGAAGAGCTCTCCGAAGTACTCGGCCATGAAATTCGCCGTCAGGTTACACAGGCTCCATCTCACCGCGAACGAGTCGGGGTACAACGTCAGCGACATGTGTTCGCTGAACGAATCGTCTAAAGAGTAGACGCCGATGATTTCGCTCATGGTAATGCCCAGTCTCCCCCTTGCTCATACCCTCTTAATGACAAGTACCGTAATGTCATCATGGATTTTGTTGTAGCCAACGTGCGCCAAGACATCCTCGATGATAGCGTCCTTGATCTCTCTCGAGGTTCTTTCGTGGTTCCGCGAGATCACGTGACACAGGCGGTCGATGCCGTATTGCTCCTCTGAAGAGTCCTCCGCCTCGGTGATACCGTCGCTGAAGAGCGTCACGACGTCCCCGGGCTCGAGCGTCACCTCGATGCTGCTGATGAAGTCGCTGATATCCAGATCGATGCCGATCGGCAAGCCGAGCCCCATGGTCTCGATGCGATCGAGGGTGCCGTCCTTCCGGACGATGATCAGGTCCTCGTGCTGACCGGTGAACTGGAGCTGCCCGTCGCTGTAGTCGAGCAGGGTCAGCGACAGGTTCTTGTCCGAGCGGATCCGCTGGATGTTCTGGTAGATGACCTTGTTGACGATGCTCAGGAACTTCTTCGGGTCCCGCTCGTCGGCGGCGAGCAGCGTCCGGACGGCCGTCTGCACCATCAGCATCAAGACGCCGCTCTCCAGGCCGTGGCCGGTGACGTCGCCGATGCCCATCTTCACGAGCCCGCCGCTCTGGAGCACATCGTAGTAGTCGCCGCCGACCTCGTCGGCCGGGGCCATGTAGCCGGCGATGTCGAGGCCCGGGATCTCCTGGAGCTCGCTCGGCGCCGGCAGCACCATCAGCTGGAGCTGGCGAGCGACGTTCAGCTCGG
This sequence comes from Sorangium sp. So ce1014, assembly GCF_051521505.1. Lineage (NCBI taxonomy): Bacteria > Pseudomonadati > Myxococcota > Polyangiales > Polyangiaceae > Sorangium > Sorangium sp. So ce1014. The sequence goes on along the minus strand of NZ_CP150356.1, from coordinate 2,400,900 downwards.
CGCCGAGGCGGATGTTCTCCTGCGCGAGCTTCGAGTTCAGCTCGCTGATCTCCTCGTTCGCCTTCTCGAGGGCCATCGTCCGCTCGCTGACGAGCTCCTCCAGGTTCGCCGTGTACCGCTCGATGTCGGACGCCATCGCGTTGAAGGTCATGCCGAGCCGCCCGATCTCATCCTGGCTGTCGATGTTGACCCTCATCGAGTAGTCCTTGTTCATCAGCCGGTGCGCCGCCTCGGAGAGATCGACGAGGTTGGCCGTGATCCTCCGCGCGACCCAGGCGATGCCCACCAGCACGGCGAACAGGCTCAGCACGACGACGATGATCTGCTGGCCCAGGATGTTCTTCGCCGTCGACTGGATGGCGCGCTGGGCCGTGTGCACCGTGGAGAAGAGCTCGGACTCGGGCACCACGAACCCGAGCACCCAGTACTCCATGCCGATGGGCTTCTCACCCCGGTAGAAGTTCATCCCGGGCAGGCGCCGCAGGACGATGACGTAGGGCGTGGCCGGCTCGTTGGGCGCCCGCTGGATCGAGACCCGGTGGAAGACCGGCTTCTCGCTCGACGGCATCGCGATCTTCGCGACCTCGGGGTACTGGCTCTGGCTGAGGAGCCGCTTGACCTCCTTCACGCCCTCGTTCTGCCCGTCGCGCGTGCCGATCCCGAGGACCTTCTCCCCCTCGCTGTTGATCGCGAGCACGTTCGAGTCGGACATCGACATGAACGCGAAGCCCGATGACTTGATGTGCACGTGCCGGATGAGGGCCACCGCCTGATCCAGCGTGACGTCGATCGCGACCGCCCCTGCGCAGTCCGCCCGGTCCTTCGTCCAGAGAGGATTGAAGAACGTGACGATATTGCCGCCGGTCGCCGCGTCGATGTAAGGAGGATAGCCGGTCACGTCGGTCTTCGCGACCGGCTTGCTGCTGGGATCCGTCAACCACCTCTGCCATCCCTCGTAGATGCCGGGGAAGAAGGAGTCCCAGAAGTTCTTGTCCGTGTGCCCCGGATAGAGCCTATCGAACGTCTGCGCCATCTCGAGCCAGGGCGTCAGACGCATGATGGGTCGCTCTTTCGACCCCACGTAGTACACCTGGAGCTTCTCGCTCCCGTTCTTCCAGATGGCGGGGCCGAACAGATCGAAGATGGCGTTCTTCTTGACGTCCTTCAGGATCTCCGGCTTGATCGAGCCGTCCGGCTGGAGCATGTAGTGCCACACGCTCATCACGGACTGCTCGCCCGGCTTGTTCTGGGTCCACTTCCCGTTGGGATCGACCTGGAAATCGTCCCTGAAGAAGGGCGATTGGTCGGGGAGGTTGCCTATCGCCTCCGCGGCGTCCGGGTTGTCGATCAGCGTCTGGAAGATCGACGCCGTCATCCGGAGCTCGGAGAACGTCTGCTCGAACAGGAGGTCGAGCCGGAGCGCCGTCGTCTCGATGTAGTTCTCGAGGTACTCGTCGTTCGCGCGGGCCATACCGCCGTAGACCTCGGCGCTGGCCTCCTGCTCCAGTCGTGTAACGTTGTACAGGGCCGTCCCCGCGCTCGAAGCCAGAGCGATGAGAACGCCGAGCGAGGCCACGAGCATGAACTTCGTGCGGAAGCGCCCGGAGGACCGCTCGACGATCCATTGAACGATCGAAAATTTCTTGCGCTCCTTAGCTTCCATATGTCGGCTCGCGGCGCCTCATCGGCTCCTCCAGTTCACTCGATCTATCGCATCAGCCGTTCTGGCTTACGCCCGGAGCCGGCGAGGATCGGCCAGTTCGCGTACCCCTTGTCGCTCAGGATCGCAGAGACATGGGCCCGGAGCCCGATGCCAATCTCCTCGAAGATCACCGGATCAGCGCTCGCCGACGCCGCGACGTCGCCGCAGAATTTGATCCAGCTCTCCACGACCTTCGCGAAGTGGTTCGGGTCGGTGTTCATGTTGTTGATGTCGATGAGATCGCTGCGGATGTCCTCGAGGCCCGCGGTCGCGAGCAGCTCGCGGGTCCTCACGCCGATGTCGAAGTCCATCCCGACCATCCGGCTCAGCTCGAGGTACCGCCGGTACCCCATGCGGATGAGGTCCTGATCCGGAAAGCCGGTGACGCACGCGAGCATCTCGTTCGTGATGTAGACGCGGCCGCCGGGCTTGCAGATCCGGCAGAGCTCCTTCATCAGCTGGTCCGGCATGTGGAAGACCTGGATGGCGAGCCGGCAGGACACGAAGTCGAAGGCGTCGTCGGGGATCAGGAGCGCGGCGGCGTCGCCGTACTGATACTCGATGTTCTCGATCCCGAGGCTCCGCGCGTGCGCCTGGGCGTGCTTCAGGAATGCCCTGGAGTGGTCGACGGCGGTGACGTACTCCGGCTTGTACTCCGCGTTGAGCCGGACCGCGAAGTCCCCGAGCCCGCAGCCGATGTCGGCGACCTTCATGCCCGGACGCAGGCCGTGCCGGTGGAGAAGCTTGCGCTCGTGGTTGTACACGATCTTCTCCTGGGTCCGCAGCACCCGGACGAAGTCCTCATCCTCGATGACGCTCTGGATCGGATAGAGGGCCTTGTCGTACACCTCCACAGAGACGTTGGGATAGAGCTCCTCCATCACCTGGAACTTGCGCATCGCCCAGGGGATGACGCTCGAGATGATGAGGCGGATCTTGAGGTTCGGTCGCTCTTCCACGGCCCACCGGACGAACCGGTTGATCTCGAGGAACGCGACGTTGTTCATGTACTTGAGGCGCTTGAAGTCGAGGGTCAGCTCGCCTGTCGCGTTCTTCGCGGCGGTCTCCAGCGTCCCCCGGATCGCCCGCATCTGGTCGCCCACGAACGGCCGGAGCATGCCGGCGAGGGCGACCTCCTGGTCGTCCTGGTCGACCCGCATGTTGAAGGTCACCGACGAGCGCCAGGATGGCAGGCTCCCCGATGAAGACGACGGCGGGACAGCGTTCTCAGGGTAGATTGAAGCACTCATTTTCATCTACCTCAGTAAACGGCAGCTCGATGTTCAGTGTCAGCGAGGTCCCGTTCTTGGGTTCAGTAAGGCTTAGCGTCGAACCGTACACCACCGCGAGCTCCAGCAGACCTAGAGTCGTAACATCGTTGTCGGGCACGTCGTGCTCGAGCTGCTCTCGGTACCAGGCCATCGGATCCGGCTGATTGAGCAGCTGGACGGCGTGCTTGTAGAACGCCAGATTCTCGCTGCTGGCGGGCACCTCAGCCGTCACGATGATGCGACCGTGGTTCCTCTGGAAGGTGATGATGATGTCGCCCGACGGCTCGTGATTGCGATAGATGGCTTCAAGCAGCTCGTTGAAGAAGGTCGACAGCAGCGTCGCATAGCGCTCCGGGTCGTCCTCGTTTGCGCTCGCGTACCGCGCGAGGAAGTTCGCCATCTGATGGCAGTGGCTCCAGCGCTTGCTGAAGCCAGTGACCGAGAAGTTGGCTGAGATGATCATGCCGCTCGGCGCCATGACCGGCGGTGGTCGCAGCGTCGGGGCTACATCGGTCGGCTTCGAAACGGACATCAAGGCCTCGGGGTTGGTTTGCGAGAGGAGGCAGGACGCAGAGTACCTGGAGTCTGGGTGCCGCGTCGAGTGCATCGCGCTCCCGTTCGAGGTCGCCATGGTGAACTCGGACGAGCACAGCGCTAACGAGGACTGCCTTGAAGATGCCCGGATTGCTACAGGATCGAGACAATAATGTGATATAAATCACACTCGATCGTTGCTGAATATTTGTACAGGTAGAGAAAGGTACCCGTCCGCTGCGCCTCTGGGGGTCCGGACCGCTACCTGCGCAGTTGCCCGGGCTCAGCGCCTTGTGGGAAGACCGCGGCGCGGGTGCTCGTCGGCCCATTTGTCCACAAGTCGACGCGCGCGCGCCGTGCAGCGGCGACGTAGAATTCGCCGCTGCGCGCACCGGCCACAGATCCTGGCAGGCGGCGCCTGCTACCGTCGAAGCCCTCGAGAACACCGTCAAGGGAGGTAATCGAAAGCGCGTCGGTCCTGTCAACACTTTCATGCCATCGCCCGGCACTGCGGAGATGACTCAAGGCGTGTGGTCGCGAGTCGCTACGGAAGTGTGCGGATCTCGGTGGGGCGACCTACCCAGTGCAGGCGGGCGAGGAGCGCGGAGGCGAATGGCCCTCTCCGGCGGGTGGTTTCACAGCGACGTACGGATCCGGGCGCGCACCCCCCGCGGTCCGGCCTCGCGAGAGCGCGCGCGGCCGCCGGCGACGCGCGTTCCGTGAGCTCGCTTGGCCCGCCAACTCGCTCTCTCCGCCGACCGCGGCGAGCGCTGGGGGCCAGGCGCGCGCTCGACGACGATTGCGCTTGACACGCGCCCGCGCGGCAGCCGCGAATAGGCGGCTGTCACCGCGGCGCGGCGCCGCGCCGCTCGATCGCGTCGAGCTCGTCCATCACGGCCTTCACGCGCGGATCGGTGGGATCCACCGCGCGCGCCTTCTCGTACGCTGCGCGCGCGTCCTTCAGCTGGCCCGACTGCGCCAGCGCGTTGCCCAGGTTGATCCAGGCGCTGCCGAGCCTGTCGTCGAGCCGCAGCGCCTCGCGGTAGAGCGCGGTCGCCCTGGGCAGGTCGCCGCGGAGGTGGTGCGCATACCCGAGGTTCGAGCGGTACGTTGCGCGCGTCGGGTCGCGGGCCACGGCCGCCTCGAGGTACGGGACGGCGCGCGCCGGATCGTTCGCGGCGAGGAGCGCCGTCCCGAGATCGTTTTGCAGGCGCGCGTCGGCCGGCGCGAGCTTCGCGGCGCGCTCGTAGGCGCGGATCGCGTCCGCCGTCTTCCCCGCGGCGAGCAGCGCCGTCCCGAGGTTCGCCTGCCGCTCGGCGTCGCCGGGGGCGAGCTCGGCGGACCGCGTGAGCTCGCGGACGGCGTCCTGCAGGTTGCCGAGCGCGAGGTGCGCGACGCCGAGCGCGGAGCGGGCCTCGGCGTCGCTCGGTGCGAGCTCCGCGGCCCGCGCGAGCTCGGAGAGCGCCGCCTCGGCGCGGCCGAGGACGAGGAGGGCGCGGCCGAGCTCGAGGTGCGCCGGCGCGTGGCCGGGATCGAGCTTCACCGCGCGCTTCAGCTCCGGAACCGCGGCGAGCAGCGTCCTGTCGCCCGGCGCTCCGTTGTAATCGGAGGACACCCCCGCCCTGGCGATCGCCGCGCGCTGGGTCCCCACGATCGCCGCGGGGTCTCTCCTGTCGAGCAGCGCGGCCGCGCGATAGGCCTTCTCCGCGGCGGCGAAATCACCTCCCGCGTAGGCGGCGTCGCCCTCCTCGAGCTTCCTGTCCGCCGGCGTGCCGGTGCCGCGCGCGACGCGCGGAGGAGGGCTCGCCGCCGCGGCCTCGCTGGTGGACGGCGCGTCGAGCGGGACGCCCGAGCCGAGCGCCGGCGCTCCCGCCGCGCTCGCGGCGGACGCGCTCCCCGCCGGCGGCGCGGCAGGGGCCGGCGGCGGCGCGGGCGGGTCGAGCGAGGCCGATCGCGCGGGCGCCTCCGCCGGCTGCCGCGCCGCCGGCGCGCCGGCGCAGCCGGCGAGCGCGAGCAGGACCGCGAGCCGGCGGATCGATCCGCAGGAGCTCACAGCTTGTACGGGGTCATCGCGTGCTCCTTGCCGTCGTACCGGAGCAGCACAGGCTTGTTGTCCATCTTCGTCGCCACGCCGACCGGCCGCTTCCAGCACCGGACGAGCGCCATGAGCGTCTCGCGCGCGTAGTCGGCGCGCAGGTCGAAGCCGCCGTGCACGTGCTCGAGCAGGAGCTCGCCGCGGTTGCCGTAGTTGGCGTCGACGACGCGGATGTAGGGGTCGCCGAAGTTCGTGAGCTGGAAGAGGAGCTTCTCCTTCACCTCCTTGAACTCGCGGCTCTCGATCTCGAACCTGTCGTTCCGCCCCGAGAAGCCGAACGTGTACATCTTCTGATCGATGATGAACTCCGGTGTCAGGAACTCGTCGATGAAGGTCACGTCGTTGTAGAGCGCGCGCACCTGGAAGATCTTCTCGCGGCCGAGGCCGAGCCGCATGTCCCAGGTGCGCTTCGCGTCGAGGTCGGTGCACTCCTCCCATTCGCGGCCGAAGCGGCCCTTGTTCCACCGCTCCTCGATGTAGCGATAGAGCTCCACGCCGACCTTGTAGGGGTTGAACCGCCCCGGCGCCGTCGCCATGACACCGGCGTTGTTCTCGGCGTAGTCGATGATCTCCGACGCATCGAGGACCTTCTCGGTCATCATCCTCGAGTGCCAGTACGAGGCCCACCCCTCGTTCATGATCTTCGTCTGGCGCTGGGGCACGAAGTAGTAGGCCTCCTCGCGGATGATCTCGAGCACGTCGCGCTCCCACCGATCGAGCGGCGCGTGGTCGAGCAGGAACTTGAGCACGTCGCGCTCCGGGCGCTCCGGGACCCTGCGATCCGGCTTCTTCTGGTCCTGCCGCTTCTTCTTCTGCGCCGCGAGGATCTCCTCCGGGTTGATGAAGGAGTCCATGTACTCCTTGGCGCGGAGCTTGTAGGTGTCCATCGGCTCCTCCGTGGGCTCCTCTTCCTCCCTGGGCGCCGGGCGGCCGGTGAACGGGGCCCACGGGTCGATCAGGTTCTCGAGCGAGAGGCAGTGGTCGACGAACGCCTCGACCTTGTTGATGCCGTGGCGCTCGATGTGGCGCGACACGCGGGCGCCGTGGTTCGCCATCTTGTCGATCCACTTGCGGTCCGGATCATAGGACTCGCTCTTGCGCACGGGGTCGACGAGCGGGCCGCGATAGTCGAGATCGGTGGACCGGAAGCAGAAGTTGTTCTTGAAGAAGTCGACGTGCGCGTACACGTGCGCCATCACGAGCTTCTGGTCGGTGAGCGAGTTGCCCTCGAGCAGGTAGGCGTACGAAGGGTTGTTGTTGATGACCATCTCGTAGATCTTCGAGAGGCCATACTCGTAGCTCTTCGACAGCTGCTCGTACTCCATGCCGAACCGCCAGTGCGGATAGCGGCTCGGGAAGCCGCCGTACGCGGCGATCTCGTTCATCTGGTCGTACGTCAGCATCTCGAAGATGACCGGGAAGAAGTCGAGCCCGAAGTCCCGGGCGATCTTCTCGATGCGCTCCTTCTCGGTGCGCAGGTACCGGGGGAGCGCGGTGTTCAACGCGAACTTGCTCATACCGCTCTACTTCCCCTTCCCCAGGAAATCCTTGATGCTGCCCACGATGGCGTCCTTGTCCCTGATCTCGCTCACCACGACCCGGTCGTCATGCGAGAAGTGCTCCTTCAGATCCTTGATGAACTGGCCAGAGCCGTACGGGCTCTCGACCTGCCCGTAGGCGAACATGTTGACCCGCGGCAGGAGCTGGTTCTTGAGCACGTCCACGCAGGAGAGCGTGTCGTCCATCGACCAGTTGTCGCCGTCGGAGAAGTGGAACGGGTAGATGTTCCACTCGTGCGGCGGGTAGTCGTTGTCGATGATCTGAGAGCAGAGCTTGTAGGCGCTCGAGATCATCGTGCCGCCGGACTCGCGCGTGTGGAAGAACGTGTCCCGGTCGACCTCGCGGGCGATCGCGTCGTGGATGATGAAGCGCGACTCGAGGCCCTTGTACTGGCGCGTCAGCCACGCATCGATCCAGAACGACTCGATACGCACGATCTCCTTCTGCTCGTCGCCCATCGAGCCGGAGACATCCATCATGTAGATGATGACCGCGTTCGCGACGGGCTCGGTGATCGTCTTCCACGAGCGGTACCGCTTGTCGTCGGGGATGGGGACGACCACAGGCGCCGTCGGGCGGAACGTCCCGCTCGAGATCATCCGCTTCAGCGCCTCGCGGTACGTCCGCTTGAAGTGACGCAGCGACTCCGGGCCGACCCGGCGGATGCCCGAGTAGCGGTCGTGGGCGTTCGAGATCTTGCTCTTGCCCTTGTCCATGATGTCGGGCAGCTCGAGCTCCTCGCCGAGGATGCCGGCGAGCTCCTCGAGCGTGACGTCGACCTCGAGGAGGTGGTCGCCCTCGCCGCTGCCCGCCTGCCCCTGCCCGGGCTGCTTGTCGTCCGAGCCTCCCACAGGATCGCCGGGGTTGCCCTCGCCCTGCCCCACGCCACCGCGCTGCTTGTCGCCGAAGCGGAAGCGCGGGATGTCGATCTGCGGAATGGGAATCGAGACGAGGTCCTTTCCCTTTCGCCCGATGAGCTCGCCCTGCGAGATGTACTTGCGCAGGTTCTCGCGGATGCGGCCGCGAACGATCTGACGGAAGCGCCCGTGATCCTGGTCGATCTTCAACGACACGCTGGCGAGTGTAGCATCGGAAGCGGCCCCGGGTCCGAACGTTCGGCGGGCCGCCGAGGTCTCCCGCACCGCCGTCTCGCGCTCCCCCTACCGCCGTCCCCTACCGCTCCGTCCCGCCACGCTTCACGCCGCTTCACGCCGCTTTCCCCACCGTCACGCCCGCCCGTCATGGACTGCGCCCGTGATAGCCTCGAGCCCGTGCTTTCCCGAGCGCCCGCCCTGCTCCTGGTGGTCCTCCTCGCCCTCGCGGCGCCGGCCCTGGGCTGCGGCTCACGCGAGCAGCTCGTCGGGCTGTCCGAGCTCGCGGACGCAGGGGGCGCCCCCGACGCACGTCCGGACGCGACGGTGTGCCGGGAGGACGGGCTCCCCTGCCGGGGCGCGGCCGACTGCTGCAGCGCCGCGTGCGCGCGGGGGATCTGTGGCGGCGGCAGCTGCGCGCAGGACGGCGCGCCGTGCGACGCCCCGGGCGACTGCTGCACGGGAGCGTGCTGCAGCGGCGCCTGCCGCGATGGCGGCTGCGTCGAGGCGTGCTCGCCCGATGGCTCCGGCTGCGACGCGGGCGCGGACTGCTGTTCCGGGCGCTGCAACGCGGGTGTCTGCGGCGGGTGCAGCCCCGACGGGGAGGCGTGCGGCTCGGCCGACGCGTGCTGCTCCGGCGTCTGTGACGAGGGCGTCTGCGGGGGCGTGGCCTGCTCGCACGAGCCGTGCGCGATCGGCGCGCCGCTCACGGCGGACTGCGGCGGCTGCGAGGCGGAGATCTGCCGGTTCGACCCGTTCTGCTGCAGCTCCAGCTGGGACGAGATCTGCGTCGGCGAGGCCACGGGGCTCTGCGGGCTGACCTGCGGCGCGTGCGCCGGAGACGGCAGCGCCTGCGCGTCCGACGCGGCGTGCTGCAGCGGCGCGTGCGATCCGGTCTCCGGGTGCGTGACCGAGTGCAGGCCCGACGGCCGGCCGTGCGCGGGCTCGGACGAGTGCTGCGACGACGACTGCCAGAACGGCCTCTGCGGCGGCCCCGCCTGCCCGTCCGACGGGACCGCGTGCGGGGGCTGCGTGGCCGAGAGCTGCTGCGCGCAGCTCAACCAGTGCCTCATCAGCCTCGCCTGCGCCGAGGACGTGGCGTGCTTCTTCGGCTGCCTCGACGAGGGGAACGGCCCCGCGGTCTGCGGGTTCGAGTGCATGAACAGCCCCGAGACGTTCCAGCTGCTGCGCTGCGTGGGCAGGAGCTGCGGCGGCGGCACCTGCTTCTGAGGGACAATGCGAGGAGCGATCGTGCGAGGCGCAATGGGAAAGGTGTCCGCGCTGGCGTGGGGTCCGGTGCTCGCCGCGTTGCTCGCGGCGTCGGCGGCGCCCCTCGCGGAGGCCGCGCCGCCGCGGGCGCCGCCGGAGGAGGCCGCGCCGCGCGATCTCGCGGTGGTCGGCCTGCTCGTCGATCTCGAGAAGATGGTCGAGGTGCAGCAGTCGCTCGGCTGGACGATCGATCGGTACGAGATCGACGAGATCATGTCGCCGGCGCTGATGAGCGTGTGCTCGGCGACCGCGGAGACGCGCGCCACCGCGCTCGCCGCGCTCGACCGGCAGATCCTCGAGCTCGGCGGGCCCGTCGAGGAGGCGTTCCGGCGCGGCGGGGGCGATCTCGACGAGGTCGCGGAGCTCCTGTTCGCGACGCGGGTGCGCGCGCTCCTCGCCGAGGCGATGCGCCGCGCGCGCGGCGCCGGCGATGCGCCGGCCGAGTGCCCGTTCTGGCTCCGCCCTTCCCCGGCCTTCCGGGGGCGCGAGACCGACGCCTACCGGACCACGCTCAACGTGGAGGGGGGCGGCATCGTGGTCCTCGAGGGCGCGGCCGGCCGGGTCCTCCCCGGCGCCGGCGGCTCGGCGCGGATGCTGCTCGGCAGCGGGCTCGACGAGCGCTGGACGTTCCTGGCCGGCGGCGAGTTCGGCGGCACGGCGCAGCTCGAGCAGACGGAGACCAAGACCCGCTTCCCCATCAGCTTCGTCGCCGCGTTGCCGATGGTGCTGCGCTACCACGCCCGCACCTGGCACTACGAAGGCGAGCTCGCCTCGCTCGCGTACTTCACCCAGGACGACCTCCGCTTGAGCCCGGGGCTGCGCGCCGGCGCGCTGGTCGGCGTCTCGTCCCTGCGGATGCGGGGCGTCATGCCGTGGGCCGGTCTCGGCATCGCGGTCGAGCACGTGCTCGAGACCCACCGGCGCCCCGCCCAGTGGAACCTCAAGGGCGGCGTCCGCGTCGGCTTCGACTGGGATTTCTGAGCGCTTCCGAGCGGGTCTCCGGCGCCGATCTGCCGCGTGCCTGACGCGCAATAGGCGCTTTCGCCGGGGTGGGCTACAGCGATTCCTGATTTCGATTCCGGTACTTCCCGCCGATTTTCCGACCGGGAAAGAGGAAAGGCTGTGGCACCATGAGTCCACGAGCGAGCTCATGTCGAGAGAGCTCGGGGGGAGGGCTCAATGCCGAGAGGCGAGACAGCAAAGGATACGTCCAAGCAGCGGAAGCGGGTCGGGAGCGGCGAGCGCGAACAGGCTTCGCCCGCGACGTCCCAGGGCGAGGCCGGCCGGACGGCGCCGGGCAGGCGGACCAAGGCCGCGGCCAGCGGCGCGAGGAAGACCGCGAGCCCGACCCGGCGCGCGACCCAGGCCGGGAAGGGGGCGCGCAAGGCAGGAGCAGGCGCCGCCGCGCGACCGGGCACGGCGCGCACCACAGCGGGGGCAAAGGCGGGGGCGAAGCCAAGGACGGGCAGCGCGGCGAGGAAGGCGGCCGCCGGCCAGACGAGCGGGCCGCGGAGCGCCGCGGCCAAGAAGGCGGCTGCTACGAGGAAGCGGGCCGCCGCCGGAGGAGCGGCGGCGGGGCGCGCCCGGGGCACGGCCGGGCCGGCGGCGGCCGGCGGGCGGAAGACGGCGCGCAAGGCGGCGAGCACCAAGCGGGCGACACCGCAGCGCGCCGGCGCGGCGAGGCAGCCGCCTGCCGGCGGGCGCGGTGGAGCGCGGCGGACGAGGTCAGCGCAGCCGGGCGCGCAGAGGGCCGGCCAGAAGCGCGCGACCGCCGGAAGGCGGTCGGCCAGCTGAGCCGCAGCGTCGGGCGCGCCGCGCGTCGCGGAGCGCCCGCCTGCATTTTTCCTACAACAGCAGATCTCAGCGGTGCCCGGTCAGGGCTGCGACGGCGACGGCTCGCCGACCATGAGGACCACCCAGGTGGCGGTCAGGAAGTGGTACGCCGTCCCGCCGAGCCCCGACAGCGTCGCCCCCCCGCGCGCGCGCCTCGCGCAGAGCGGGCAGCCCGCGTCACCGCGCCGGCCAGCGAGGTACCGGCGCGAGGACGGCGGCAGGGACGCAGGACAGACCTGAATTTCATCGCCCTCCATCGCTCCGCACACCCCCCCCATCCCGCTCTGCGGCGGAAGCGCCTCCGTGCGCCCGGTACCCTGCAATGTCCCGGGAGACCGCGGCGCGAGGCCGCCTTCGCGAGGCCCGCGCTCGATGGTCCCACATGCAGCCGCTGGCGTAGGGCGATGCTGGACCATCGTAGGAATGCTCCTTCGGGCGAGCCGAAAACCAGCGACCCAGGCTCGGGAGTGGCACCGCACTGCGGTTGAGATTCATGCTAGCAGGATCCCCGGGCCATGCATGGATGACATTCCGTATGTGCGTGGTGCTTCCCACCGCGACAGCCTCTTGTCTCTGCTGTCGTCCTCCTTGCCGTCTTGCTCTGCTCAATCGCTGTCGCAACGCGGCGAGGAAGAGCGGCGGAATGGCTGGCAGCGTGAGCCTCCGGCCGATCGCGCGCAATGTGAGAACCGACGGTCCAGGGCTCACGGCCTCGCGCGTCAGGCGCAGCGGATTGAAGCAGGGTGTTCCGGAGAAACGCTCAGGCGTGGCCCGATGACGAGCGACGCTCGTCCAGGGGCGCGGGGCGCCCATTTCCCGCGTTCCCGCGCGTGGCCAAGCATCGTTTACGGCAGCTCGGGAGGGGGACGACGTCTGTCGGGAGAACGCTGAGTTCCGTCATGCAGCCCTGGCAGAGGGCTCCGGGGCCGGCCCACGGCGCAGAGCGGGCGGGCGGAGTCAGACGGGGGGCGTCACTGCGGAATGGGAACCTGCGGCACCTCGTCGTCGGGCACGATGCAGGACGACAGGTCGAACAGCATGAAGAGCAGCGCCTTCTCCTGAGGCGTCAGCTCCTCCTCGGAGCACCCCTCCGGGAAGGGCGGGCCGGTGACGTCGCCCGCGGAGACATGGATGTCCGTGAACACGAGGCGCCCGCACTGCTGATCTTCGTCGACGCCGATGGGCGTGTTGAATGTGAAGTACTGGACCCCGGCCGGCTCAGGCTCGTTGTAATAGATCCACCGGGTCGAGGTGCCCTCGACCACGTCGTTCACCGTGTGCTGCGCCCCGTTGATCACGATCTCGCCGGGCGCGGTCGACGCGCCGACGTTGACGAGCCAGTCCGCCAGGGCTTGCCCCTTCGGAAGCGTGGTGTCCACGAGCGCCGTGAGGGGGCTCACCGGGTCCTCGTTGAAGTTGTCCCAGACCGCCGTGCTCGGGAACGGCGCCGGCCCCCGCTTCAGCCAGACGTTGTGCCAGTGGGACGCGAACACGCGCCCGCCCATCGAGGTGTAATCGAGCATGGCCTGGCGCGCCGTCTCCGGCTTGTCTTCGACGTGCGGATCGGCCTCGCAGGCGAGGATCACCATGTCGTACTGGCGCAGGCTGTCGACGGTCCCCCAGAGGCTCGTGGCCGGCGTGAGCTCCACACCTTGATTGAGGCCTTCCGCATACCGCGTCGTCACGGGGTGCCCCGCGTCACCACGGCCAGCGAACAGGTTGATCCGCCCCGTCCCGGTCTCCGGAGTGAACTCGCTCTCGTCGATCCCGAGCTTGCGCAGCAAGCACTCGAGGGGATCGGCGCCGCCCGTCGTGAGGGCGATCTTGGGGATGTGCCCCTCCGCCTGGTTGCGCGGCAGCCGGACGACCCCCGCATCCGTCGCGGTGTCCTTGCATCTCTCGACCACCGGGAGCGTGATCTCGCGCCGCCACTTGCCCACCTGGACGACGAGCGGGATGCTCTCGCCAACCGGCACGTCCTCCAGGACGAAGCTTCCTTTCGTGTCGGTCAGCGCCGTCACGAGGGGCGAGCCCGAGAGCGTCGCGCTGCATTGATCGCACGTCGCGCCGTCGGTGAGCGGATCGAGCGGCGCATTCGGAACGTAGACAATCACGTTGTAGAGGGGCAGTTTGCCCGAGGGGTCGTAGACGGTGCCGCTCACCGTGGTCTTCGCCCCGTTCTCGCATTGGACCTGCTGGCATTCGAGGCCCTCGCACGAGCCGTTACCCCCCAGGCCGCCCCCGCCGACATTCGCCAGGAAGCCGCCGAAGCCGCTGCCGAAGCCGCCTCCGTCTCCGTCTCCGCCTCCGCCACCAGGCCCCGCGCCGCCGGATGCCGGGATCGCCGTGCCTCCCGTATCGCCGCAGGAGCAGCCAGCGATGACGCCCGGCGCTACAGCGATCGCAGCCATCAAGACTCCCGCCTTGCCCGACCAAGTCAACATTTCGAGCCTCCCGGGCGATGCGAGCAAAGGTACCCTGCTGCCGCCCAGTCTCTATCGTAGGCCAGAGCGTAGAAATCGGGAAGTATGTCCAGCAAAGAGCAGGGATGAAGCGATAGTAGATCAGGGTGAGCCCTGATACTCCTGACCACTGCCTCCGCGCAGGACGCGCGCATCTCGGCGTCGGACGGATCGAACAGCGGATCTCCGCGCCTGCGACATGTGCGCGACACGATCACACGAAGGATCGACGCGTGGGTGATTGTGATGGAGCACGCCGCTCCAGCGGCTGCGCGCAATCGCGCCGCGAGCGAGGCGAGCGACGCCGCGGGTGCTGCCGGAGCTGGCCGCGCGCGGCGACGGCTGTCCGGGGCTGTTCGATCCGGACCGCCGGTCAGTGCGGATCGACCCGCGTCAGCCCGAACCAGAGCACGACGTGCCACCGCTCGTGCCATTTCAACAGCACCGGCCCGATCGCGACCCCGGTCGACACGGTCCGCAGCTCGTCCTTGAACGCGCTCACGGGCCAGGGATTGCCGAACGCCTTCTCGCCGTAGGTCAGCGCGAGCGTCGGCTCTCCGTCGAGCTCCGAGGGCACGAGCTGCGCCTTGAAGCGGCACACCTTGCTCCCGAGGACCACGTTCGTGCCGGAGTTGCCTCCATGGTCGAACTCATTCCCTTTCCAGGGCATCCAGCTCGACGCGAGCGCCCTGATCAGCGGGCGGGTCGCCAGGTGAACCCCGGCCGTCGGCTGCAGGGCGAGCAGGCGCCCTCGCGGCGCGTCGCCGAGCTCCGCCGGATCCGCCGGCGTCCCTGTGCCGTAGATCTGCCTCAACGCATCCGGGTGCGCGCCGATGAGGCTGTCGAGGGAGGTCACCTGGGTGAAGCGATGGCGCCCGTTCGCCGCGCCTGCGTTCTTCTCGCTCTGAGTGTTCATCGGATCGCCTGACATTCCACCGCGCCCGGTCGAGGGTCAACGGCAACCATCAGCGCGCGTCGCCCGGCGCGCTCGCCTCCCCCCCGGACCCCGCGCTCGGCGCCGCGCCGGGCGCGACGATGGCCTCGTACGCACGGCGGACGCGCTCGGTGATCGCGCCGTAGCGCGCGAGCAGCTCCCTCGCGGCCTCGGCCGCGGTGCGGCCCCGGATGCCCGTCCGCCGCGCGAGGAGCGGGACCCCGGGCGCGTTCTCCTCGAGCAGCTGCGAGGCGTCGGCGTGCACGATGCGGATCCGCTGCTCCAGCTTGCGCAGGAACGCGTGGCCCTCCCGGAAGATCTCGGCGTGCGCGGCCGAGAGGTGCCCGGCCGAGGCGAGCGCGTCGATCGCCCCGAGCGTCTCGGTGGTCCTGACGCGCGGGTCGGCGCCGTGGCGGATCTGCAGGAGCTGCACCGCGAACTCGATGTCCGCGAGGCCGCCCCGCCCGAGCTTGAAGTCGCGGCGACCGCGGCGCTCGTGCGAGAGCTCGCGCTCCATGCGCAGCCGGAGGCGGTGGATCTCCTCGGCGATCCGCTCGAAGTCGTCCGCCTGGAGGTACGCGGCCTCGTGCGCGATCGCCATCGCCTCCGCCCCGAGCCCGGAATCGCCGGCCGACGCGCGCGCCCGGATCAGCGCGAGGCGCTCCCAGATCGCCGCGCGGATGTGCCGCGCGGGCGACGGCTCCGGCTCCGCCGGGTCCGCCCCGTCCGCGGGGCGGATGCCGTGATAGCGAGCGAACGAGTCGATGGACGTGACGAGCAGCCCCTGGCTGCCCGACGGGCGCAGGCGCGTGTCGAGCTCGTAGCCGGGGCCCGCCGCGTGCGACATCGAGATGAGCCGGATGATCTGCCGCGCGCGCCGCGCGTAGTAGGTGCCTGGATCCGAGCCGGGACCCTGATCGCCGGACGGGGCGCACGTCGGATCGAACAGGAAGAAGACGTCCAGGTCCGAGCCGTAGCCGATCTCGCGCCCCCCGAGCTTGCCCATCGCGATCACGGCGAGCCCCCGCACCGGCTCCCCGGGCGGCGTCCCCAGCGCGAAGCGCGTCGCGGCCTCGAGCGACGCGTCGGCCAGATCCGAGAGCGCGAGCGTCGCCTCGCGCGTGCCGACCTCGCCGCTCAGGTCCGCGAGGCCGACCTCGATGGTGACGCGCGCCTTCGCGCGCCGGAGCGCGGCGATGAGCGCCTCCTCCGGATCGTCGTCCGGCGCGGCCTCGCTGAGGCTCTCCTCGATCGTGTGCCTGATGACGTCGGCGCTCGGCGCGCCGCGCGCGAACAGGACGACGTCGACGAGCTCGGGGTACCTGACCATGGCGTCGCCGATGAACGCGCTCGACCCGAGCGCCTCGACGAGCCGGCGGAGCGCGCGCGGATCGTCGCCGAGCATGCGCGCATAGACGGCGGAGTGCCTGATGCGGGAGAAGCACAGCCGGAGGAAGCGCGCGGCCTGCTCCGGATCGGCGGCGTCGACGACCGCGGCGAGCAGCGTCTCCGCGAGCGACGAGGACGCCTCGCGGCTGCGGGCGCCCAGCAGGCCATCCGGGTGGCGCGAGAGCTCGAACAGATCGTCGGCGACGTCGCGGAACCGCGCGGTCAGCGAGGTGTTCGCGCCCGGCTCGGGCGGCGCGCCGGCGGGCTGCGCGTCGAGGTCGGCCGCCGCGACGTCGGCGGCGGCGGCCTCCGGCTCTCCCCCCGCGCCGCCGAGGACGAGCACGGCGTGCTTCGCGAGCGCCTCGGCGAAGGCGTCGCGATCGCCGTGATCGAGCGCGGCCATCGCCTCGATCCACCGCGACGGCCGGGAGCTCCCCTTCGGCAGGAGCGACAGGAGCCGGGCCTTGATCCGGCTCCGGCGCTGCGCTGTGTCGGCGAGGAACGCCGCGGCGTCCTTGAAGCGCAGCGTCCGGGCGAGGCGCTCGATCTCCGCCTCGCTGTCGGGGAGCTGGTGCGTCTGCAGCCCGGTAGCGGACTGGACCGCGTGCTCCGCGCGCCGGAGCGCGAGGTAGCCCTCCACGAGCTCCCGCCCTTCCCGGTCGGTCACGTACCCGAGCGCGCGCAGGCGCCTGAGGCCATCGAGCATGCCCTGCGCGCGCGCCCGGGGCACCCGCCCTCCCCAGATGAGCTGCAGGATTTGCACGAAGAACTCCGCCTCGCGGATCCCGCCGGGGCCGAGCTTCAGGTCGCGCGACGCGTCGTGCGAGAGCTCCGCGCGGGCGCGGTCGACGAGCTCGATCATGTCGACGGCGAGCTGCGGATCGACCTGGCGCCGCCACACGAACGGGCCGAGCACCCCGAGCGCCTCGGCGCCGAAGTCGAGATCGCCGGCGATCTCGCGGGCGCGGAGCAGCGCGGCGCGCTCCCAGAGGCGGCCGAACGACTCGTAGTAGCGCTCGGCGGCGGCCAGCGAGTTGACGAGCGGGCCGCTCCGCCCCTCGGGGCGAAGCCGGAGATCCACGCGCCAGACGAACCCGTCCTCCGTGACCTCCTCGAGCGTCGCCGTGAGGCGGCGCGCGACGCGGGCCCAGAAGTCGTGCAGGGTGACCGAGACGGCGCGGTCGTCGGAGGGGCCCACGTGCCCTTCGTCGGTGTCGTAGAGGTAGATCAGGTCCACGTCGGAGCCCGCGTTGAGCTCGTCGCCGCCGAGCTTCCCCATGCCGAGGACGACGAACTTGGATCGCGCGCCGGTCGCGGTGCGCGGCTCTCCGAACCGCGCGGTCACGGCCGAGACGGCCTCCGCGAGCGCGACCTCGATGGTGGCCTCGGCGAGCGCGGTGAGCTCACGCGCGGTGACGTCGATGTCCGCGCCCCCCGCCGACGGCGGGAGCATCTCGCGCAGCGCGATGCGGATCCGCTCCTCGCGCGCGATGCGCCGGAGCTCCCGCCGGACGCGAGCGGCGTCCGAGACGTCGCCGATGCGGCCACGGATCCGCGCCAGGTAGGTGGCGCGGTCGCGGGCCGTCTGGTGCCCCTCCGCCGCGAGCCGCTCCGCGAACTCCGGATTTGCCTCGATGATCGCGCCGATCGCGGGGTAGGCGGCCGTGAGGAGCGCCGCGATGGCGAAGGCCATCGTCCCGGGGTGCAGGCGGGGCGCCAGCCGCGCCGCGCGGTCCTTCACGCGTTGCTCATCGATCGCGTTCGCGATCTCCAGGAGCCTCGAGACCTGTTGCATGGCGGGAGGCTAGCAAGACCGTGGGGGCGCGAACGCCGGTTCCGCAGCGCCCGACCGCCAGTTTATCGCCGCCAAGCGTCGCCTCGCGCCTTGGCGGCGTCGCTCTCAGATCCTATGCTCGCCGGGTGCGATTGCTCTGCGTTTCGGATATCCACGGCCACGCCGACGCGCTCGCGGCGGTCCTGGCCACCGCCGAGCGCCGAGGTTACACCCAGCTCCTGGTCGCCGGAGATCTCTGCTTTCCCGGTCCGAAGCCGCTCGAGACGTGGCGCCGGCTGACGCAGGCCAAGGCGGTTTGCGTACAGGGCGTATCGGATCGCGCCCTGGCGACGCTGGACATCGACAAGGTCAGGCCGCGAAGCGAGCACGAGCGGGCGCGGCTCGATCGTCTGGCCCAGACGCGCACCGAGCTGGGCGAGCTGATCCTTGCGCGGCTGGCGCGGCTCGCCCCGACGCACCGCCTGCCGCTCGAGGACGGCGGCGAGCTCGTCCTTGTCCACGGCTCCCCTGCGGATCCGCTGGAGCCGATCTCGCACGACATGACGGACGAGGAGGTGCTCTCCCTCCTCGGCGACGACCCGGCGGATGTCGTGATTTGTGGTGGCTCCCACGTCCCGTTCGACCGGATGGTGGGCGGCGTGCGCATCATCAACGTCGGCTCGGTGGGTGAGGCGCCGTGCTCGGTGCGGAGCGACGTCGACCGGATGCGCGGCGGAGCGCGTCCTGCCGGCGAGCTTGTGCGCAGCGGGGCCGTCTCCTACGGGGCCGGGCACGCCGATGCGACGTTCGTCGAGCTCCGGGCGGGCGAGCTCTGGGTCGAGCAGCTCGTGGTGCCGCTCGGCAGGGCTGCCTGAGCGCTCCGGTGAGCGGGAGCGCCGCGCGCGAGACGCTGGAAACGCGGGCGGAGCTCGTCGCGCATCCTACCAGGCAAGGAACATCGTCTGTGCCATGCCCTCCCGCTTGAACCTATATCAAGGATTTAGGATCATCCTCAGGGAGCATGGGCAACTACTCCCCCGACGATGACTTCGAGGCCACGCGGGTGGCCAACGTTGGGGAACTCCAGAAGGAGCTCCCGGCGCGCTCGCCGAAGGATCGCGCCTACCTCATCGTGCTCGCCGGCTCGAACGTCGGCGAGATGTACCGGGTCGAGGGCGCCGAGATCGTGATCGGCCGGGCCGCGGGGACGACGATCCGGCTGAACGACGACGGCATCTCGCGGCGCCACGCCCGCCTCCTCCAGATGGACAGCCAGGTGCTCATCGAGGACCTCAACAGCTCCAACGGGACGCTGGTGAACGGCGAGCACGTGACGCGCCTCGCCCTGCACGACGGCGACAAGATCCGCCTGGGCTCGACGACGATCCTCAAGTTCACCTACCACGACCACCTGGACGAGTCGTTTCAGCAGCAGATGTACGACGCCGCGCTGCGCGACGCGCTCACGAAGGCGTTCAACAAGAAGTACTTCCTGGACCGGCTGGAGAGCGAGGTCTCGTATGCGCGGCGGCACAGCGCGCACCTGTCGCTGCTCATGTTCGACGTCGATCATTTCAAGAGGATCAACGACACCTTCGGGCACCTCGCCGGCGACTACGTCCTTGCGAGGATCGCCAAGATCGCGAGCAACACGGTGCGGACCGAGGACGTGTTCGCGCGCTACGGCGGTGAGGAGTTCGGCATCCTGTGCCGCGGCGTGACGCTGGAGAACGCGGGCATCCTCGGCGAGCGGCTGCGCCTCCTCATCGAGGGGTCGCTCTTCGAGCACGAGGGCGTCCGCGTGCCGACGACGATCAGCGTCGGCGTCGCGGCGCACCCCGTGGTCCCGGTGCAGAGCGGCGCGGAGCTCATCGCCGCGGCTGACGAGGCGCTCTACGAGGCGAAGCGCACCGGCCGCAACCGCGTGCTCCTGAAGTTCGGCCCGAAGCCCTGAGCCTGGCGCGGGGCTCGCGGCGACGCCGGCCGTCGAGGCCGCGCCGCGCTGCCCGGGCCGCCTGACCGGCCGCGAGAGCGCCGTGGCCCCGGCTGGCGGCGCAGGGCCGGCGCGGGCCTCAATCGATCTTGAGGAGCTCCTTGACCTTGGCGATGACCTGCGGCGCCTGGATGGGCTTCGTGATGTACGCGTTCGCGCCGAGCTGCAGCGCGCGCTGGCGATCCTCCTGAGACCCCTCGGTGGTGATGATGATGATCGGGGTGTCCTTGTGGACCGGATCGGTGCGCACGCGCTTGACGAGCTTGAGCCCGTCCATGATCGGCATGTTGATGTCGGTGATGATCACGTCGTACTTGGTCGAGGCGAGCTTGCGGAGACCGTCGACGCCATCGTCCGCCTCGGTGACGCGGAGGTTCTTCACGCGCGCCAGCGCGAAGACCAAGAGCTGCCGCATCATGGGCGAGTCTTCAACGATCAGACACGAGTACTCGGCCATGATCAGTCCTCCAGGTCCAGGAATGCCTGGACGCCGGGCACCTTCCGGCCGGCGTCGGTGAAGAGCCGCGCGTTGATGAGGGCGGGGGCGGCCTGGGCCCCGAGGAGCTTGAAGAGCTCGGTGTCCACGTTCACGAACTCCGTCTTTTGCGGGAGCGTGCTGAAGATCGCGATGACACCCACGGTGCGCCCGTTGAAGTCGAGCGGGATCACTGCCGCCGGCTCCTCGATGCTCCCCTTGGAGACGTCCTTGGCCTCGTCGAAGAAGATTTCCCCCTTCGAGAATGCCTGGCCTGCGATGCCTTCGGTCACCGGCATGCGCACAATCTCCTCGACGGCCACACCTTCGCTCGCGATCGAGACGAGCTCCTTACCATCAGGAGACGCCAGGTACACGGAGAAGGCGCCCGCCCCGAGGAACTGCGCCAGGAGCTCCTTCAGGTTGCGGAGGACATGGCGCACGTTGCGCGCCGCGTGCAGCTGCGAGAGGGCGACGTACAGGTTCGCGAGGTTCGCGAGCTCCCCCTCCGCCTCCGAGTAGCGGCTGTTGAAGCGGTCCGAGGCCGCCACCATCCGCACCGACTGCGTCACGAGGTCGCGCTTCTCCTGCTCGAGCTCCTCGATCTTGCGGAGCAGGTCACGGATGGCCGAGTCGCTCGCGAGGTGCGCGCGCAGCTTGCCGTTCTCCGATTCGAGCTCGGTGATCTTGTCACGAAGGCGCTCGTTCTCGCGGAGGAGCTCCTCGGTCAGCTGCGCCCCCTTGCGGAAGAACTGCTGAATGAAGGCATCACGCTCCTTCTTCAGGTCCTCGGGGGGACGATCGCTCGGACGCCCTTTTTTCTCCGTCATTTTATCCCGGGGTTCTCCAGAGCTTCGGACCGTATCATGCGGGGCTGACCGGACGGAAGCGTCGAGCGCGGGCCGCCGGCGCCGCCCGGACCCGCCGCCGAGGGGGCGAGCGCCCGGCGCCTCGCGGCCCCGGCCGCGGTCAACGATGTCGACTCGGGCGCGCTCGCCCTACCTCGGGGACCGGACCCCCGCCTTCCCGGCCCGGCCACCCCCGCCTCCACGACTACGCCTTCTCCATCTGCTTCAGCAACTTGGTCCACTGGCGCAGCTCCCGCCCGAGCAGCGCAGGAGTCTTCCGGAGCGACGCGACGTCGCGCGCCCCGACGAGCAGCATGACCGCCCGGAGCTCCGCCTCGATGCCCTCGAGGTACCGCACCGCGGCGTCCCGTCCTCCCGAGACGAAGGCCTGGAGCACCGGACGAGCGATCCCGGCCGCATGCGCGCCGAGCGCGAGCGCCCGAGCGATGTCAAGGCCGCTCGTGATGCCCCCGGTCGCGATGATCGTCTTGAAGCGAGGACGGATGGTGCGGGCGATGAGCACCGACGCGGCCGTCGGGACGCCCCACTCGCGCAGCGCCTCGCCGAGGGAGCGGGCTGCGCCGCTGGCGCGCGCCGTCTCGACCGCGACCCACGATGTTCCTCCGGCGCCGGAGACGTCCAGGTTGCGGACGCCCGCCTTGACCAGGCGGTACGCGGTTCCGGGGCCGATCCCGCAGCCGGTCTCCTTCGCGACGACCGGCACGCTGAGTCCATTCGCCAGCCGGCTCATCGCCTCCAGCGCGCCGGTGAAATCGCGGTCGCCGCCCGGCTGGACCAGCTCCATCGCGGGGTTCATGTGGACGCAGAGCGCGTCGGCGCCGACCTGGGCCACGAGCTCGGCGACCGCCTCCGTCGACAGCGACCGCGCCTGCACGGCGCCGATGTTCCCGAGGACGAGCGTCGTCGGGGCGTGCTCGCGGACCTCGTACGAGGCGGAGGCGTCGCCGTTCAGCATCGCCCGCTGACTCCCGAGGCCAAAGCCGTACCCGCGCTCCTCCGCGATCTGCGACAGCTCCCGGTTGATCGCCTGCGCGCGCTCCGTCCCGCCGGTCATGGCCGCGATCAGGAGCGGAGCGCGGAGCCGCTTGCCGAGCAGCAGCACCGAGGTGTCGATCGCGTCGAGGGAGAGCTCCGGCAGCGCGTCGTGGATCAGCTCGACCTGTTCCAGAAGCGTGGTCTTGGCCCGGAATCCGACATCACCCGTCGCGCAGAGCTCGATGTGGTCGGCTTTCCTCTCGGAGATGTCGTTCGCCTCTTCCGTCATGGGGGCACAACTTTACGCGGTCGCTGACCGCCGTCGAAAAGGAAGTGGCATGGACAAAAAATCGCCAAAAATCGCGCCCCGAGGCCCGCGCCGGCGTCCGCCCCCCCTCCCCTTTCACCTACCGCGCGACCGGCGGGCGGCCGTGGCATAAACTAGCCACATGGACCTCCCGGACGAATCCCAGATCCGCTGGATCCTTCGCACGACCTCCACGCTCCTCCAGCACGGCGCAGAGCCGGTGCGGGGGCTGGTGCAACCGACGGCCGAGTTCTTCCCCGATCCGTACGACGGCTCCCCCAAGACGGTGGCCGCCCTGATGCTGCGGGTGCAGGAGCACGCCGGGCTCCAGGATCTCCCGGTGGAGCTCGCGGTGGTCAGCCCGGAGGGGCAGGCCAGCACCGTGAGCTGCTCGAGCGGTGCCTGCGGCGGGATGGCGCTGGAGACGAAGCTCGAGCGGGTGGCCCGGCGCGATGACGGCGGCTACCGGGTCGCCGTCTCCGCGGGCGAGCTCCGCAACCCGACGGTGCTCACGACGGCGTTCGTGCGCGCGGTGTCGTTCATGTTCCTGAGCGAGGCCGGCACGTTCGACGCGCTCGTGCCGCCGGACCGCGAGCCCGCCGTCGATCTCGCCGCCGTGCTGCTCGGCTTCGGCGTGCTCGCGACGAACGGCTCGTACCTGTACGCGAAGGGCTGCGGCGGCGTGCAGGTGCACTCGGCGACCAAGATGCCGGTCGACGAGCTCGCGCTCGCGCTCGCCATTCACTGCCGGCTGCACGACGTGCCCGACCGGACCGCCGCGCGGCACCTCGACGTGACGCCGCGCGCCCACTTCGACGAGTCGGCGGTCTGGGCCAGCTCCAACATCGCGCTCGTCCGCATGCTGCGCTCCGCCCCGGATCGTATCGCCGCGGACGACTACGCGATCGGCGAGTCGAGGAGCTGGCTGGCCCGCGCGCTCGGCTTCGGCAAGCGCCGGCCGGCGCCGACGGCGGACGACGACCTGCGCGAGCTCGAGCGAGAGCTCGCGGCCGGCGCGGCGAAGACGCGATCGCTGGATGAGGGCAAGGCCAAGAAGCTTGCGGAGATCCGTGCTCTCGTGGACGAGAGCCTGGGGAGCTGAATGAGCGTACGACTCTGGGACAAAGGGGGCGCGACCGACGCCCAAATGCTGCGTTACACCTCGCGCGACGACTGGCAGCTCGATCAGCGCCTGCTCGCCTACGACCTGCGGGCCACGATCGCGCACGTCCGCGGGCTCGCGCGGATCGGCGTGCTCAGCGAGACGGAGCGGGACGCGCTCGTCCGCGAGCTCGAGGTGCTCGCAGCGCAGAACGAGGCCGGCGAGCTGCGGCTCACCGAGGACGACGAGGACGGTCACAGCGCGATCGAGGCCGCGCTGGTCGCCCGCATCGGCGACGCGGGCAAGAAGGTGCACACCGGCCGGAGCCGCAACGACCAGGTGCTCGTCGCGATGCGCCTCTACGAGCGTGACGCCCTGGACGAGCTCGCCGAGCAAGCGACGGCCGGCGCCCGCGCGCTGCTCGATCTCGCCCGGCGCGAGGCGGAGACGCCGATGCCCGGCTACACGCACCTGCAGCGGGCGGTGCCGTCGTCCGTCGGCTACTGGGCCGCTTCCTTCGTCGAGGGGCTCACCGACGCGGTCGATGTCATCCGCGCGACGCGGGCGCTCGTCGACCGCTGCCCGCTCGGCGGCGCCGCCGGCTTCGGCGTGAACCTGCCGCTCGATCGCGCCGGCGTCGCGCGCGAGCTCGGGTTCGCCGGCGTGGCATTGAACCCGCTGGCCTCCCAGACGTCGCGCGGCATCATCGAGGCGCAGATCCTCGCGGCCGCGTGGCAGGTCGTCGCCGTGATCCGCCGGCTCGCGTGGGATCTCAGCCTGTTCGCGATGAGCGAGCTCGCGTTCATCCGGCTCCCGGAGGCGTTCACCACCGGCTCCTCGATCATGCCGCAGAAGCGCAACCCGGACGTCGTCGAGCTCATGCGCGCGGCCTGCTCCGTCGTGCAGGGGGCGCTCGCCGAGGTGCAGTCCCTCGTGGCGCTCCCGTCCGGCTACCACCGCGATCTGCAGCTCACGAAGGGCCCCACGATGCGCGGCCTCGACGAGGCGCTCGCGACCTCGCGCCTCTTGCCGCGGCTCGTCGAGGGGCTCGCGTTCGACCGCGAGCGCATGGCCCGCGCGATCACGCCCGAGTGCTTCGCGACAGATCGAGCCGTCGAGCTCGCCGTGCAGGGCATCCCGTTCCGCGAGGCCTACCGGAGTGTCGCGGCCGAGATCGCGTCGCTCCCCGCCGGCGACGCCGCGGCGAGTCTCCGCGCGCGCGTGTCGCTCGGCGCCCCAGGCAACCTCGCGCTCGACGACCTGGCCCGCAGGCTGGAGCGGCAGGCGCGCTAGGCGGTCGCTTTAGCGGCGCTTGCGGAGCTCGCGGACCGCGCCTGTGTCTGCCACCAAGACGAGGGTGGCCATGTCGAGGAAGAGCCCGGTGTCGACGACACCGGGGATCTTGCGGATGCGGGCGTCGACCGCAGCGGGCGCGTCCATCGGGCCGAACGCGGTGTCGAGGATCCAGTTGTGGTTGTCGGTCTGCAAGGGGTACCCGTCCGCGTTCTTGCGGATCGCCGGCTTGCCCCCGAGCGCGGTCAGGTGCCGCGCGGCCGACGTGCTGGCGAAGGGCACGACCTCGACCGGGATGGGCACGCGTGAGCCGAGCTTCTCGACGAGCTTCTCGGGGGTCACGAGGATGATGAACTCCGCGGCCTCGTAGGCCACCACGCGCTCGCGGAGGAGCGCGCCGCCGAGGCCCTTGATGAGCCCGAGATCGGGCGCCACCTCGTCGGCGCCGTCCACGGCGACGTCGAGGCGCTCGACCTCGTCGAACGGCACCATCGGGATGTTCTCGCGGCGGGCGAGCGCCGCCGAGCGCTCCGACGTGGCGACACCCCGGATCTGGAGGCCGCCGCGGACGCGCTCGCCGAGGCGGCGGAGGAAGGCCTCGGCCGCGCGCCCGGTGCCGAGCCCGAGCAGCATCCCGCTGTCCACGCGCGCGAGCGCGGCGACGGCGATTCGATCGAGGTCGGAGGGGTCCGGTCCCGCGGTGCTCATGGGCTGCTCATCGGTCATCAAGGCCGTCAGCGCAACGGGATTTTGTCGAGCTCGTCGAGCGGCCCCGGGCAGAGGGGCCGGAGCCGACAGCCTTTGCACTCGGCGCCCGTCCAGATCGCCTCGAACGTCGCCTGCATCTCGTCGAGCAGGAGGTCGTCGTCCGTGAGCACGCCCGCCTCGAAGTTCCTCCGCCCCTCGCCCTTCGCCCCGAGCCCTGCGCCGGTGAGGTTCGCGGAGCCGAGGTACAGGAGCGCGCCGTCGACGGCGATCATCTTCAGGTGGACGCGCGGGCAGCGCCGCATCGCGATCGGCGACCGGGGCCGGCGGCGGAGCTCGGCGCGGAAGGCGCGCGACGGGACGCCGGCGTGCAGCAGGCGCAGCTCGACCCCGCGGGCGGCGAGCGCGTCGAGCAGGTCGAGGAAGGACATGTACCGGCCGCGCGCCCGCGCCCTCGATCCGATGGGCGCCTCGACGCGCAGCTCCTTCACGTTGGCCGTCGCGATCCACACCGAGACGCGGGCGTTCGCGACGGCGCCCATCACGAGCGCGTCGTAGTGCGCCCTGTCGCGGAGGAGCGTCAGCTCGACCCGCCGCTTGAGCTGGGTCCGCGGCGTCACCTCTCCGGTGCGCGCGCGGGCGCGCGGGCGCGCCGGCCGCGCGCTCACACCCGTTGACCGGCGCCGGCAGGCGCCTGCTCGATCTCGAGGTGGGCGCTGAGCAGGGCCCGGACGTCCTCCGGCATCGGGACCGACGCCAGCTGTACCAGGTCGGTGGTGACCACCGTGTGCCGGAGCTCGGCCGCAAGAACACCGTCGTGGGTGCGGACCATGCGGTACCGGAGCGTGGCGCTCCGCCTGCCGATGCGGACGACCGACGTCTCGATGCGGAGCGTCTCGCCGTAACGCACCGGCGCCGCGTAGTCGGCCTCGACCCGCACCGCCGGCAGCCCGATCCGCCGCTGGAGGATGAGCCCGGCGTAGCCTCCCTCGAGCGGCGCGAAGAAGCGCTCCATCGCCTCGTGCGCGTAGTTGAGGAAGCGCGCGAAGAAGACGATGTTCGCGGCGTCGACGTCCTCGAACTTGATCGGGCGCTCGAGCGAGACCATCGCGGCTAGGAGAGATCCTCGGCGAGCTTCTCCAGGGTCGCTCTCCCGAGCGGCGCCTTCACCGCGTAGCGCGGGTGCGCGATCGCGAGCGACACCGTCGCCTTCTTTGCCTTGATCCCGGCCTGCGCCTCGGCCGGGAGATCCACCTTGAGGTAGTGCACCGCCGTCGTGCGGTCCTCCAGGATGGCCTCCTCGCGCTTGCCGCGCGCCCGCGCGGCGATGCCGTCGACCTCGAGCGACACCGTGTCCTCTAGCCCGACCAGATCGACGAGCATCTGATCGCGCAGCGCCCGGTCCGGGATCTCGACGAAGAGCGTCAGGCTGAGCTGCCCCTCCCCCGGGATGAGATCGTTGTACGTCGCGATCTCGTGGAGGATGCCGCTCTCGCTCGTGATGCGCTCGGTGCGGAGCATCTCCTGGATCTGGAAGAGCACGGAGTCGCGGTTCTCGAACACCGCGGTCATGTGATCTCCGATCCGCACGCGGCGGGGCCGCTTCTCCTCGATGATGCGGCTGCGGAATCGCTCCCGGATCGCCTCGTATTCGCCGATCCCGAGCACCTCGTTGCGATCGATGGGACGCATGACGGCTCCTCTCTTCGACGTCTCGTTCACGTCTCCCGTACGTCTCCCGTACGTCTCCTTCACGACTTCGGACCGAGATACGGCGTCGGTCCGAGCCCGTACGCGTGGGCGAGCGCCTCGACCGGGTGCAGCACCTGCGCGCCGTTCTCCTTGACCATCCTGAGACCGGCGAGGGTGCAGTCGCTGACGATGACGTCCGCGTCCGCGACGCCGCGCACGAGCTTCGATGCGTACTTGCGGCCGGTCTCGTAGTGGGCCGCCTTCATCCCCCACGTGCCGTCCACGGCCGAGCACTGCTCGATGACGCGCACCTCGGTGTCGGGCACGACGCCGAGCACCCTGGCGCCCGGGAAGCCGATCTTCTGGGCGCGCAGGTGGCACGCGGCGTGGTACGCGATCGTGCCGAGCCCCTTCTTGAACTCGCGGTTGAGCTTCTTCTCGCGCCCGAGCTGGACCAGGAACTCCATCATGTCGAGCGTCGCGGCCGCGACCTCGCGCGCCTCTGCCGTCTGCAGGTACTCCGGCCACTCCTTCTTCATCGTGTAGCCGCACGTCGGGCCGACCACGACGATCTTCCTGCCCATGCGGACGTGCGGGAGCAGGAGCTCGACGTTCTGCTTCACCTTCGCGGTGAAGGCCTCGAGATCGCCGCCGTCGAGGTTCGGCATCCCGCAGCACGTCAGCGCGCCCGCCGGGGCGTCCTGGGGATCGTCCGCGGAGGTGCAGCCGGGCACGTGCACCGCGTAGCCGTTGTGCTCGAGGACGCGGACCGCTGCCTCGGGGACACCGGGCGTGTTGTACTCGCCGTAGCAGGTCGCGAAGAGCACCACGGCGCCTTGCTTGCCGGCGTCCGGCGCGGCGCTGTGCTCCACGAACCACGACGAGAACGGCTTGCGTGCCATCTCCGGGAGCGGGAACTCCGACGAGATCCCGGTCACCTTCTCCTGCACCTTGCGCAGCAGGCGGCTCGCCTGCACGAGGTTCGCCAGCGGCGCCGCCGGGCCGGAGCCCAGCGCGCCGATCAGCTGCGGCTCGCCGAGGATCCGGTCCACCAGCGGGATGCCCTCCCGCTGGGCGCGCACCGCGCGCTCGCGCGCGAGCACGCGCGGGAAATCCAGGAGCTCGTAGGCGTGCTCGTCAGCGGTGTACGGGCACTTGATGTAGCAGAGCTTGCACTGCCAGCACTCGTCGCCGATGGCCTTGAAGTCGTCGTAGGCGAGTGCCTCGGCGCCCTCGGCGACGCCGGAGTCGATGTCCCTGTCGACGCGGGCGAAGAGCTCGGGGAACGAGCCGCAGTACCCGACGCACATGCGGCACTCGTGACAGATCTGGAAGGTCCGCCGCAGCTCTGCCTCGAGGTCGCGGGGATCGAGGTATCGCTCGTCGTTCGGCGATGTCGCCGGTGGACGGTCTGGTGCACGCCGAATGACGCTCACGGGTCGGTTCCTCTCAACATCCTCTGGAAATACGAGACGATGGGGCCGCTCGCCGCGTGGCGCGGCACCGGACGGCGACGGCGCATGCGCCCCGGGTCGAGCCGCCGACGGCTCGGCGCGATCCGGGGCGCTCGCGCTCTCTCATGGGTCGAGCTCAGAAGTCGAGCGACTGCAGCGCCTTCTGGAAGCGCCCGGCGTGAGACTTCTCGGCCTTGGCGAGCGTCTCGAACCACTCGGCGATGTCGTCGAAGCCCTCGGTGCGGGCCTCCTTGGCGAAGCCCGGGTACATCGTCTCGTACTCGTGGGTCTCGCCGGCGACGGCGGCCTTCAGGTTCTTCTCCGTGTTGCCGATCGGCAGACCGGTCGCCGGGTCGCCGGCCTGCCGGAGGTAGTCGAGGTGGCCGTGCGCGTGGCCCGTCTCGCCGTCCGCCGTGTCCTTGAAGAGGCCCGCGACATCGGGGCGACCTTCGACGTCGGCGACCTTTGCGAAGTACAGGTAGCGGCGGTTGGCCTGCGACTCCCCGGCGAACGCGTCCTTCAGGTTCTGGTGCGTCTTCGTGCCCGTAAGCTGCTTGGTGGTCATGGTGTTCGCTCTCCTTGGTTGAACGGCTGGGACAATGGATCCCTGGTGCCCGCAGGTCAGCTCGGCGGCGCGGAGGCTCCGCTAGCCATGTTCAGGGCGCCGCGCCCGTCGAGCCCCTGCGGGACGAAGTCGATTATTTTCCTCGCTGCGCCCGGCATGGCGCGCCGCTGCGTGCGCGCTCTCGTCCTGCCTGCCCTTCGCGCAGGCAGCGCAGAGCCCCCGGTAGATCCGCTCAACCGCGCGGACCTCGAAGCCGGGCGCGGCCGTGAGCGGCCCGGGGACGATCTCGTCCGAGCGCTCGGCCAACAGCTCGCTCGGCTCGCATGGCACGTCACGGACGAGCCCGCAGCGGTCGCAGACGGCGTGATGGTGCGCGTCCATGTTCGGATCGAAGCGCGAGGCGCCGGGCGACAGCGACAGCGCGACGCACAGCCCCGCCGACGCCAGCGCATCCAGCGTGTTGTAGACGGTGGCGAAGCTCATCGTCGGCAGCGCCGGCCGGAGCCGCTCGAACAGCTCCTGCGCGGTCGGGTGCGTCGGATCGGCCGCGAGCTCGCGCACGATCGCCAGGCGCTGCGGCGTCAGCTTGAGCCCCGAGGATCGCACGCACGCCAGCATGGACGCGACCCGGGCATCCTCCTCGATCCCCTCGCGCTCGAGGCTGCCCGCGCGCCACCGACCCTCGCGGGGCGCAGACCCCTTGACGGCAGGTGTTCGCGGGGTGGCCACGGCGAGAGTGATACTTAGAAAGTTTATCAGTTGCAAGTTTTAACAATCACCGGCAGATGAGCCTGGTAAATCCAGGTCGAATCAGGCAGATCTGTCGCTTCGACCGCGGACGACGCGCCGCCGCGTCGCGCTCCGTGCCTGGGGGATGGCTCTTGCGAGGCCAGAAAGCCTCTGCCATAGTGCGCGCCCCGCGCTGCCGGGCCCCCGCCGGCTTGCATTTCGCCCGCCAACTGGGCCAAGTTTTTTCCCAGCTAAAGAGGACGCTTCGAGACATGCCGACCGACGCCATTCAGTGCAAACCGCTCGAGGTCGCCGTGGGCGACAAGGGCATCGAGCGCGCCATCAAACACCTCAAGAGGAAGATGGCCGCCGAGGGGATCCTCCGCGAGCTGAAGCGGCGCCGGCACTACATGAAGCCGTCCGTGAAGCGGCGGAAGAAGGCCTCCGAGGCCGCTCGCCGCCGCCGGAAGCGGTCGAAGATGGACATGGTCGCCTAGCGCGACCGTCCCTCGCGCAAGGGCAACCGGCCAAGACGCAGAAGACGCGCGCGGACGCTTGAATCAAGCCTCCGCGGCGTGCTCTGCGTCTTGTCATTTTGTCCAGCGACCGCCTCGACGACGTGATGTGACACGGGCTGCGCGCGTCCATGCGGCGCCGACGCGGAGGCAACGCGCGTGGCGCGCCCCGGCTCCCTGAGGTCTCGATGCGCGCCGTCGTGGTCACGACGTCCTATCCGATCAGCGACGAGGATCCTTCGGGCCACTTCGTGCGGTCGTCGGCGCAGGCGCTCGCGCGCAGCGGCGCCGAGGTTCACGTGATCGCCGCCGGGGGCTCGGTCCTCGACCCGCCCTCGTGGGACGGCGCCCTCGTGGTCCATCGGGCAGGCGGGGGCGCGCTGTTCGCGTGGCCGGGCGCCGTGGCACGCGCGCGCGAGTCGCCGATCCGGCTGCTCTCCGCGGCTCCGTTCGCGGCCGCCGTGCTCGCTCGACTCCGTCAGCTCGGGCCGGTCGACCGCGCGGTAGCGCACTGGATTGTCCCGTGCGCGTGGCCGCTCCTTCTCGCCCTGCCGCGCGCGCCGCTCGAGGTGCACGCGCACGGCGCCGACGTGCGGCTCCTGCTCCGCGCGCCGCGCGCCGCGCGCGCGGCGGTGGTGGGCGCGCTCCTCCGCCGCGACGCGCGCTTCGTCTTCGCCGCGCGCGCGCTGCGCGACGCGCTCGCGGGCGCGCTCGCTCCGGAGCAGGCGCGCGCGCTCGCCCTCGCCTCGCGCGTCGCGCCGCCCGCGATCGATCTGCCGCTCGTCGCCGAGCGCGCAGACGCCCTCCGGAGCGAGCTCGTGCGGCGCCCCGGCGAGCGCCTCGCCGTCGTGGCGTGCCGGCTGATCCCGACGAAGCGGGTCGAGCTCGCGATCGAGGCGGCGCGCGCGGCGGACGCCGGGTTGCGGCTCGTCATCGTCGGCGACGGTCCGGAGCGCGCCGCGCTTGAGCGCATCGCGCGCAGCGGCGCCCCCGCCGCGGCGCGCTCGTGCGGCGCCGGCAGCGTGGACAGCGCCGCGGGCAGCGCGGGCAGCGCGGGCAGCGCGGGCAGCGCGGGCAGCGCGGGCAGCGCGGGCAGCGCGGGCAGCGCAGGCAGCGCAGGCAGCGCGGCGGTGCGCTTCACGGGCACGCTCCCGCGAAGCGAGGCGCTCGCGTGGATCGGCGCGGCGGACGTGCTGCTGCACCCGTCATCGCACGAGGCCGCCCCCACGGTGATCCGCGAGGCGCGCGCGCTCGGCGTGCCCGTCATCGCGTGCGACGCGGGCGACGTGGTCGCGTGGGCCAGGGACGACGACGGAATCCTCGTGGCGGAAGGCACGGCAGAGAGCCTCGCAGCCGCGCTCCGCGCCATCCCACCGCGCCGCTCGGATCGCGCGCCCG
The DNA here is from genome assembly GCF_051521505.1 of Sorangium sp. So ce1014. Taxonomy (NCBI): domain Bacteria; kingdom Pseudomonadati; phylum Myxococcota; order Polyangiales; family Polyangiaceae; genus Sorangium; species Sorangium sp. So ce1014. The sequence continues at coordinate 2,368,914 of NZ_CP150356.1, read as the reverse complement.
CGCGTTCGCGCTGAAAGCAGCGGCCTCCTCGCCGAGCAAGCCGCGGCGCGCCCCCGGCTCCGGCCAGCGCCGGACGCCCCGTCCGGAGCGGGTCTGCGATCCACGACGCGATGCCCTTGCAATTCTCAAGGCTTCGATTAGGGTCCGCCTCGCTCCGCACCGAAACGTGGCGACGGAGTGGCTCGGGGCGTAGCGCAGCCTGGTTAGCGCACTTGACTGGGGGTCAAGGGGTCGGTGGTTCGAATCCACTCGCCCCGACTGGTCCGGCGGAGAAAATTCTCCGGCGGACCTTTCGGCTTTGTAGGGCTCAATTGCTTGTCGACCGTGGAGCGCCGGGCAGCGGCGGCATGGCCCCGTCATCGCGTCCCGGGATCGCTCACGTCGCCCGGCACCCGGGGGCTCACGCATCGTCAGGCGAGCGGAGGCGGTGAGACGGGCGTGACGGGCCGATCCGGCTCGCCGGCGAGCTCGTCCTCGATGCTGATCATGGCCGCCAGCACCACGTGGTCGCTGAAGGGGAAGCCGACCACCTGCACCCCGACGGGCAGCCCCTCGCTCTTCGCATCGACCTCGGCGGCCCGCTTCTCCAGCCGGTCGCGCGGCCGCGCGCGGCGCGCCTCGCCTCCGCGCACGCGGGTCACCGGGACGACGCCGGCCGGGAACTGCGTGAGGTTCCAGAGCATCGCGGAGCTGCCCGCGAGGACGAAGTCGCGCGACGCGGCGTGCGGCAGCGCCGGCGTGGCGTACGGCGGGCAGAGCAACAGATCGAGCGACTCGGCGCGCATCGCCGACGCGATCGCGGCGCGCGCCTCGCGAAGCGCGTGCGTGGCGCGCCAGAGCTCGGCGACGGACTTCGGCCCCGTGACCTCGAGGAGACGCTGGAGCCGCCGCTCGCCCGCGAGCCCGGCGACGCGCGCGGCGGCGCGACGCGCGAACGGCGGGAGCGACGCCATCGTGCGGAGCGAGCGGAGCGAGACGTCGATGTCGCCCGCGTCGCCGCCCAGCTCGCCGCCCTGGAGGAGCGACAGCGCCGTCGCGCCGCCGTCCGCCGAGAGCGCGGCGAAGTACCCGTAGACCGCGTCGGGGATGCCGGGCGGCGTGAACGGCACCACCGTGGCGCCCCGCGCGCGCAGGGCCGACGCGGCCTTCACGACGGCGCGGGCGACGGCGGACGAGGAGGGGACGAGCCCGTCATCGCAGTAGAACCCGACGCGCAGCCGCGCCACCTCGACGCTCGCCGGCTCGGTGAACGGGAAGGGCGGCACGCGCACGTCCAGCTCGGCCATGGTCGCGGGGTCGAGCTCGGACATGACGAGCGCGATGTCGCGCGCGCTCCTCGCCATCGGCCCGACCTGCGAGCGGATCGCCTCCTGCCCGAGCAGCGCCGAGTTGCTCCCCAGGTTGGTCCAGCGGTCGAGCGTGGGCTTCATGCCGACGATCCCGCAGCAATGCGCGGGGACGCGGATGCTGCCGCCGATGTCCGTGCCGATGCCGAGCGGCGACATCCCCGCTGCGACGGCGGTGGCCTCGCCGCCGGACGAGCCGCCCGGGCTGTGATCGAGGCTCCACGGGTTCGCCGTCTGGCCGAAGAGCGGGTTGCGCGTCTCGTTGTACAGGAGCAGCTGCGAGACGTTCGTGCGCCCGAGGATCACGGCCCCCGCGCGGCGGAGCAGCGCGGTGACGCCCGCGTCGCCGGCGGCCCGGTGGCCCCTGCGGGACGCGACGCCGAGCGTGGAGGCCATGCCGGCCATGTCGAGCGACTCCTTCACGGTGATCGGGAGCCCGTGGAGCGGGCCGCGGTTCTCCCCGCGACGGCGCTCGCCGTCGAGCCCGCGCGCGGCCGCGAGCGCCTCGTCGTGGAGCACCTGAGTGAACGCGCGGAGCCGCGGCTCGAGCGCCTCGATGCGCGAGAGGTGCGCCCGCGTGACCTCCTCGGAGCTGACCTCGCGCGCGGCCAGGAGCGAGGAGAGCGCGGTCGCGGAGAGGCGGGTCGGATCGGTCGCGCTCACGGTGAATCGACGAGTATCACAGGTCCGCGCGCTCGAAGGGTTGCTAGGCTCCGGGGCCCCGCGCCGTTCGCGGGGGAAGCGCCGGAGCCATGCAACCGCTGCCGATCGATCCGATCCTCCCCGATCTCTGCTCCACCCTGCGCGCGCGCCCGAGCGTGGTGCTCGAGGCGCCGCCCGGCGCAGGCAAGACGACGCGCGTGCCGCGCGCGCTGCTCGACGCCGGCTTCGCGGAGCGCGGCGAGATCCTGGTGCTCGAACCGCGGCGGCTGGCCGCGCGCCTCTCGGCGCGGCGCGTGGCCGAAGAGCTCGGCGAGCGCGTGGGCGAGACCGTGGGCTACACGATGCGCTTCGAAGAGGCCGCCGGCCCGGCGACGCGGATCCGCTTCGTGACCGAGGGCGTGCTGACGCGGCGGCTCCTGGTCGATCGCGAGCTCCGGGGCGTCAGCGCCGTGGTGCTCGACGAGTTCCACGAGCGGCACCTCGCGGGCGACGTCGCGCTGGCGCTGCTCCGGCGGCTGCAGCGCGGCGCGCGGCCCGATCTCCGCCTCATCGTGATGTCCGCGACGCTCGACGCCGGGCCGATCGCGGCGTTCCTCGGCGCGCCCGAGGCCCCGGCGGCCGGGGCCGGCGACGCCCACGGCGCGCCGCCGGCCGAGGCCCCCCGCTGCGCGACCCTGCGCGCCGAGGGGCGGATGTTCGACGTCGCGATCGAGCACCTGCCGGTCGCCCGCGCGAGCACGTCGGCCCACGCCGCGGGCGACCGCCGCGCTCCGGCCCACTGGGGCGACAGGACGCTCGAGAGCCTGGTCGCCTCGTCGGTGCGTCAGCTCATCGAGGAGGGGCTCGACGGCGACGTGCTGGTGTTCCTGCCAGGCTCCGCGGAGATCCGCCGGTCGATGGAGGCGTGCGCGCCCCTCGCGAAGAGCGAGGATCTGCTGCTCCTGCCGCTGCACGGCTCGCTGTCGCCGGCGGAGCAGGACCGCGCGGTGCGCCCCGCGGACCGGCGCAAGATCATCCTCTCGACCAACGTGGCCGAGACCTCCGTGACCATCGATGGCGTCGTGGCGGTCGTCGACAGCGGCCTCGCGCGCGTGGCCGCGTACGCGCCCTGGTCGGGGCTGCCGACGCTCCGCGTCGCGCCCATCGCCCGCGCCTCCGCGGCGCAACGAGCGGGGCGCGCCGGTCGGACGCGGCCCGGCCGCTGCCTCCGGCTCTACACGCGCGGAGACCTCGCCGCGCGGCCGGAGCACGAGGCGCCCGAGATCCGCCGGCTCGATCTCGCGGAGACGGTGCTCGATCTCTGCGCCGCGGGCGTCACGGATCTCGAGGGGTTCGGGTGGCTGGAGGCGCCGCCTGCTGCCGGGCTCGCCGCGGCCGAGGCGCTGCTCGTGCGGCTCGGCGCGCTCGACGAGGGGCGGCGCATGACCCCGACCGGCCGGCGAATGCTGCGCTTCCCGGCGCACCCGCGGCAGGCGCGGATGATCGTCGAGGCCGAGCGGCGCGGCGTCGCCGACGACGGGTGCACCCTCGCGGCGCTCGTCGCGGAGCGCGACCTCGGCGCGCCCGCAGGCCCACGCGAGGGCCGCGCGCGGAGGAGCGACGCGCGGCACAGCTCCGATCTGCTCGCCGCGCTCCAGACCTTCGAGGAGGCGGACCGCGCGCGCTTCGCCGCCGACCGCCTGCGGTGGCTGGGCGTCGATCCGGCGCGCACGCTGGCGGTCGAGCGGACGCGCAAGCAGCTCTCGCGGCTCGCCGACCACCGGAGCGCGGCGCCCCCGGAGACGCTGGAGGCGCGCGAGATCGCGCAGCGCATCGCGATCCTCTCCGGCTACCCCGACCGGGTGGGGCGCCTCCGCCGCCCGGCCAACGCTTCGGGGCGGAGCGGGCGCGAGGTCGTGCTCGCCGCCGGCGGGACGGCCGCGCTCTCCGAGGCGAGCGTGATCGACGATGTCGACCTTGTCGTCGCGGTCGACATCGAGGAGCGCAGCGAGGGGCGCTCGGCGCGCGCGGTCGTCCGGGCGGCGAGCGCGATCGAGGCCGACTGGCTGCTCGACCTCTTCACCGACGCGATCCGGGACACGACGGAGGCGACGTGGAACGCGGCCGCGGAGCGCGTCGAGGTCGTGCGCCGGCTCTCGTACGACGGCCTCGTGCTCGACGAGGCGCGGCCGGCCGCGGGCGCGGGCGGCCCGCTCTCGGAGGCGGCGGCGCGGGAGCTCGCCGCGCAGGCGAGGGCGAAGGGGTGGCGAGCGTTCGTGAAGGGCGACGCGCTCGCGGGCTGGCTCCTGCGGGTCGCGTTCGTGCGCGCGCACTGCCCGGACGCCGGGCTGCCCGACGTGGGCGAGGAGGCGGTGCTCGCCGCGCTCGAGGCGCTCTGCGAAGGGCGCAGGAGCTTCGCAGAGCTCCGCGACGCGGACCTCGCAGGCGCCGTGCACGCCTCGCTGAGCCCCGCGAAGGCGCGGGCGCTCGCCGAGCTCGCCCCCGAGTCGATCGTCCTGCCCGGCGGCCGGCGGGCGCGCCTCGAGTACGTGGCGGGCGCGCCGCCGTCGCTCGCGTCGCGGCTACAGGACTTCTTCGGCATGGCGGAGGGGCCGCGCGTCGCCGGCGGACGGGTGCCCGTTGTGCTGCACCTCTGCGCGCCGAACCAGCGCCCCGTGCAGGTCACGACCGATCTCTCGGGGTTCTGGGCGCGCCATTACCCGGCCATCGCCAAGGAGCTCCGCCGCCGCTACCCGAAGCACGCGTGGCCGGACGACCCGGCGCACGCCGCGCCGCCGTCGCGCGCGCCGCACCGCAAGACGTGAATCAGGCGTGAATCAGGCGTGAATCAGCGCACGAGCGCCGCGGTCCTCGCCGTCTCGGCGGCCGTGCGGAGGAGCATGCGCACGATCCCCTCGCCGAGGGGCAGCGTGAACCCGACGTCGCTCTCGCGCTGCGCGACCTGCATCGGGGGGACCGAGCCGTAGCCGAAGCCCCACGACGAGAGCAGGCTCGCGATCCTGGCGATCTGCTCGAGGTTGCGGAGCGCGACGGCGCCGTTCGCCGCGCTCTGCGGGTCCGTGTACGTGAGGGCGCCGGCGAAGTTGACCCCGGGCGGCTGGAAGTTGCCGATGACGCGCACGTACTGGAGGCCCGCGAGGAACGGGAGCTGGCCTGCCGCCGACGCGACCGCAGGCTGGCTGGAGAGGTCGCCGGCCAAGGCGAACGACGCGCTCTTCGTGCCGAGCAGCTCGACCATCCACGAGGGCACGGAGCGCTGCAGCTTGCTGAAGCGGAGCCGGTCGAGGGCCCGCCGCAACCCGGTCTCGTTGCCGGTGAGGATCGTGTGCGGCGTGAGCACGACGAACCCGACGTTGCCGGCCGTGAAGAGATCGTTGTCCGCGTAGCGCGTCTTCACGAGCGGCGCGCCGATGACGGTGACCGTCCTGGCGTCAGCGGAGCGGCGGATCGCGTCGACGTCGAAGTTCCCCTGCATGACGGCGCAGAAGTCCGCGCCCTGCATCGCGTAGAGGCCGCCGTAGATCTTCACGATGTCGCGCGCCGGGACGAAGTTCGACTCCGGGCCCAGCGGGAGCAGGCTCGTGATGAGCTGGTTGACCTCGCCCCCCAGGCCGGAGGTGAACATCGCCGCCGCGTCGAGGTAGCCGAGCATCACCACGCCGCTCGGCAGGACGGCCAGGGGATCCCGATCGATCGCCGTCGCGTCGATCTTCTCTCCGCCGACCAGCGCGAGGCTGTCGTCCGCGCCCCCGCACCCGGCGAGCGCCGGGACGGCGGACGCGGCGATCGCGAGAACGACCGCGGCGCGGCGCAGAGCGGCGGCGCCCAGGGAATGCAGCAGCGTCCGCACCCTCGTGTTCGTCATCAAGGTCGCTCGTGCGGCGGGTCGGGGCGCTCCAGCGGGAAGGAGCCGATGATCTTCAGCATCTTGGTCTCGCGCTTCACGCCCTCGAGCGCCGCGACGAGCGCGCGATCGGTCGTGTGGCCGCTGACCTCGACGTAGAAGACGTAGTCCCAGCCCTCGCCGGGGACGGGGCGGGAGTGGACCCGGCGGAGGTTGCAGCTCCGCTCCTTGAAGTGCTGGAGGATGTCGTGGAGCCCGCCGGGGCGGTCGTGGACGCTGAAGAGGAGCGCCGTGGCGTCGTGGCCCGAGCGCGGCGCGGGGAGCCGCGACAGCACCGCGTAGCGGATCCGGAGCTCCCCCTCGTCGCCGACGTTCTCGCGGGCGACCCGGAGCTCCTGCGCGCCGGAGAAGCCGCGGGGGACGATGGCGGCGCTGCCCTCGGCCTCGGCCGCGAGATCCCAGGCGGCCTCCGGGCACCGGACGTCGAGCACCAGCGCGCGCGGGTGCTGGAGCTCGAGGTAGTTCACGCAGGCCACGTGGTCCTGCGGCGAGGCGTACACCCGCTCGACGTCGGCGAGGTTGCCAGTCCGGTTCACCAGGTCGAGCGCCTGCACCAGCTGGCGCTCGCCGACCACCTTGAGATCGGCGCCGCCGATCGCCTGGATGGTCGGGAAGATGGGCCCCTCCTTGAACGACTCGTACGGGACCACGGCGAAGTCCGCGCGCGAGCGCGCGACCTCCTCGATGGAGGCGATGGGGCTGTCCGCGCGGACGAACTCGCCGCTGACCCCGAAGTGATCGTGCGCCGCGGTCCAGCCATAGTCGCCCTCGGCGCCCAGGTACGCGACCCGGGGCGCGACCTCGAAGGCGCGCGAGGCCGCGTCGATGGCGACGAAGATCCGCCGCACCGCGCGCTGCGGGAACGGCGGCGTCACGGCGCGCTCGAGCGCCTGGATGTGGGCGGCGTCGGCCGTGGGGGCGAACCGGGCCGTGCCCGTCCTCAGCTTGGCAAGCTCGTGCGCGATGCGCGCCCGGCGCTCGACGCTTCGTAGGATTTCTTGATCCAGCTCTGTGAGCTGCCGGCGGAGCTCCTCAAGTCGCTTTCTCTCATCCATCCTGGCCACCCTAGCACCGCCCCCGGCGCACGTGGACACGCAGCGCTCCGGGCGCAGCTCCACGGCACCACGCCGCGCACGGCTGGCCACACCTCGCCGCGGATCGCCGGGGTGGCGTCAGGCCGCCGCGGTGGCGGAACCGGAGCCGGAACCGGAACTGGAGCCGGACGAGGCGCCGGTGTCGCTCTTGGTGCTGTCGCTCGTCGCCGACTTGGTGCTGTCGCTCGTCGCCGAGGAGCTGCCCGAGCCGGCGTCGGAGCCCGTCCCCGCAGATCCCGAGGAGCTGCCCGTGTCGCTCTCCGACTTCGCGGGCGGCTTGTTCGAGCCCGAGGCATAGAGGTCGGAGTACCAGCCGCTGCCCTTGAGAATGAAGCCCGTGCCGCGCGAAATCTGCCGCCGGGCGGTCGCGTTGTGGCACGACGGGCAATCGGAGAGCGCCGCCTCCTTGATGGACTGCTCGGCCTCCCATTCATGCGCGCAAGATGTGCAGGCGTACTCGTAAGTGGGCATGGCGTTTCTACTCCTCGGAACAACGCGAGGGATATGGCCATGTTAGCAACCTGTCAAGGCGACTGCCAAGAGCGGCCGTTGCGTTTCCGACACAGTCATCGAACCGCACACGCGCCGCCCCGCCGTCACGCCCTGAGCTGGGCAAGACCTGGTCCTCCATGTGCGCGTGAGGAGGCGGGATCCGGTCTTGCCGCGCGGCGCCAGTCCACGTAGACCCCGGGGAAAGCCAGATGTGACGGTACGTGGCGTGCTGTGACGATACGTTAAGCTCGCCTGGCCGGTCCCGGGGACGTCATGCGCATTCGGAAGCTCGAGATCAGCGGGTTCAAATCGTTCGTCGACCGGACGGTTGTCCATTTCGACACGGACGTGGTGGGCATCGTCGGTCCGAACGGCTGTGGCAAGTCCAACATCGTCGACGCGATCCGGTGGGCCATCGGCGAGCAGAGCGCGAAGCACCTGCGCGGTAAGTCGATGTCGGACGTCATCTTCAACGGCTCCGAGACCCGCGCGCAGCACGGGATGGCCGAGGTGACGCTCACCTTCGACAACAGCGAGCCGACGGGGGCGTCGCAGCTCCCGCTGGAGTACCGGGACTACGCCGAGATCGCGGTGACGCGCCGGCTCTTCCGCGACGGGACGAGCGAGTACCTCATCAACAAGACCCAGGTCCGGCTCAAGGACGTGACGGACCTCTTCCTCGGCACCGGCGTCGGGACGAAGGCCTACTCCATCATCGAGCAGGGCAAGATCGGGCTCATCGTCTCGGCGCGCCCGGAGGACCGGCGGATGCTCATCGAGGAGGCCGCCGGCATCACGAAGTACAAGGCCAGGAAGAAGCAGGCCGAGCAGAAGATGGACCAGACGCGGCAGAACCTGCTCCGCGTGGGGGACATCGTCTCCGAGATCCAGCGCAACCTCGCGTCCCTGAAGCGCCAGGCCGCGAAGGCCGAGCGGTACGTGAACTACCGCAAGGAGCTGGAGGACCTCGTGCTCCACGAGGCGTCGCACAAGCTCCTCGAGATCACGGTGCTCACGCAGCACGAGTCGTTCGGCAGGGCCGAGCACGCCGAGCGCGGGCAGGCGGCCCGGACCGCGCTCGCCGCGCGCGAGGCCGAGATCGAGGTCACCCGGCTCGAGGCCCTCTCGTGCGAGGAGCGGGCCGAGCGGGCGCAGAACGAGGCGTTCACGGCCGACAACCAGGTGCGCACCCACGAGGCCGAGATCGCGCGGGCGCGCGACCGGATGCGGCACCTGGAAGAGCGGCTGGTCACCGCGGCCAAGGAGCAGGGAGAGCTCGAGAAGACGGTCGCGGAGCTGACGGCCGAGAAGGAGCAGCTCGAGGCGCAGCTCGCCGGCGTCGACGAAGAGGAGGCGCGCGAGAGCGAGCTCGCGCTCGAGCAGCACGAGCGTCTCGAGGAGCTGCGGCACGGCGAGCGCACCGCCGAGCACGAGGTCGCCGCGCTGCGCCGGCGGGCCGCCGAGGCCGCCGCGGCGGTCGCGGCCGCCGAGGCGTCGCTCACCGGGTTCGACCGGCGCATGACGGAGATGAGCCAGCGGCGCGCGAAGCTCGAGGACGAGATCGGCCGGCTGATGTACGAGTCGGAGGAGCTCGAGCGGCGGCGCTCGTCGCTGACGCGGAACGTGGCCGAGCTCGCCGACGGGAAGCGGATCTCCGCGGAGGAGCGGTCGCGCCTCGACGTGGAGATGAAGACGCTGCGGGAGCAGGCGGTCGCGAGCGACCGCACCGTGGAGCACGCGAAGAACGAGCTCGGGCAGCGGCGCAACCGGCTCCGCGCGCTCGAGGAGCTGCACGCGCGGCTGGAGGGCGTCGGCGCCGGGGTGAAGAACCTCCTCAAGACCAAGGATCCGGCGCTGCTCGGGCTCGTGGCCGACCGGATCGAGGCGCCGGCCGAGCTGACCGCGGCCTTCGCGGGGCTGCTCGGCGACCGGCTGCAGTGCGCGGTCGTGAGCGACGTCGAGCGCGGGATCGCGCTGCTCGCCGATCTGTCGAAGAACAACCGCGGGCGGGCCAGCGTGATCGCGGCGCGGCCTTCGTTCGTGGCCGGCGCCGCGCGGCGGCCGCCCAGCGGCGAGGGGGTGCTCGGGCCGCTCGTGGACCGGCTCGTCTTCGCGCCCGAGGACGAGGCGCTGGCGCGCGCGCTCGTGGGGGACGCGGTGGTCGTCGCGTCCGCCGAGGTGGCGGCGCGGCTCGCGGCCGAGGGCGCGGGGTGCACGCTCGTGACGCTCGACGGCACGGTCCTCCGCGAGGACGGCGTGGTGAGCGGCGGCTCGGGCGACGCGGTCGCGGCCGGGATGATCGAGCAGAAGCGGGAGATGCGCGCGCTGCACGAGTTCGTCGCGACCAAGTCGGACGAGGTGACGGCGCTGCTCGACGCGCAGCAGAAGCTCCGCCTGCGGATCACCGAGGTGGGGACGGCGCTGGAGCGGGCGCGGAGCGAGGCGCACGAAGGAGAGCTCGCGCTCGTGACGGCCGAGAAGGACCTCCGCCGCGCGGAGGAGCAGCTCGCCGCGGCGCAGAAGCGCGAGGGCGTGGTGCGATCCGAGCTCGAGGACCTCGCGGACAACCTCGACGCCGGCGGGAGCGAGCAGCAGGCGGCCCGCGACAAGCTCGCGGCCGGGCGCGCGGCGCGCGAGGCGGCGGCGGCCGGCCTCGATCACGCCGAGCAGGTGGCGGCCGAGTGGCGCGAGCGCGTGCTCGGGCAGCAGTCGGTCGTGACCGAGCGGAAGGTGAAGCTCGCGCGCGTGCGCGAGCGCGCCGCGGCGGCGCGGGGCACGGTCGAGCGGCTCACGCGGTCGTGCACCGAGCTCCGGGGCCGGATCGCCCGGCTCGACCAGGAGCGGACGGAGAGCGCGATCTCCGCCGGGAAGGCCGCGGCGACGATCGTCATGGCGCGCGAGGCCCTGGTCTGCGCCGTCGCCGACGCGCACGCGGCGCAGGCCACGCTGACCGAGGCGCGGCGCGCGCTGGACGAGGCGCGGCAGGCGCACGCGGGGCGCGAGGCCGACCTGCGCGGGCTGCGCCAGGAGCTCGCCGCGGTGTCGGAGCAGCTCCGCAAGCACGAGCTCGCGCTGGAGCGGCTGCGCGTCGAGCACACCCACCTCATCGAGGGGGTGCGCGAGCGCTTCCGCGGGCTGGAGCTCGCCCGCGTCGTCGGCGACTACCACAAGCGGCCGCCGGTCGACGCCTCGCACCGCTCGCGCATCCAGGAGCTGACGGAGCTGCTCGACCGCATGGGCCCCGTCAACCTGGACGCCGTGCGCGAGCACGCCGAGGCCGAGGAGCGGTACACGTACTACTCGACCCAGAAGGCCGACCTCGAGAAGGCGATCGACGACCTCGAGAAGGCGATCGCCCAGATGAACCGCGAGTCGAAGCGGCTCTTCAAGACGACGTACGACGGCATCAACGCGCGCTTCAAGGCGCTCTTCCCCAAGATGTTCCGCGGCGGGCAGGCGGAGCTCAGGCTGACGAACCCCGACGACATGCTGGAGACAGGGATCGAGATCCTGGCGCAGCCGCCGGGGAAGAAGCTCGGGAACATCGAGCTCATGAGCGGCGGCGAGAAGGCGCTCACCGCCGTGTCGCTCATCTTCGCGATCTTCCAGTTCAAGCCGTCGCCCTTCTGCATCCTCGACGAGGTCGACGCGCCGCTCGATGAGGCGAACGTGACCCGCTACAACGAGGCGATCCGGAGCATGACGAGCCACTCGCAGTTCATCCTCATCACGCACATCAAGCGCACGATGCAGTCGGTCGACGTGCTCTACGGCGTGACGATGCAGGAGCCCGGCGTGTCGAAGCTCGTCAGCGTGCGGATCAACGAGACGGCGAAGCGCCCGGAGCGCGAGGCGGCGCCGGCGGCGGCGGTGGCGTGAGCGCGGGGCCTGGCTCGGGCGGGGCGGCCGGGCGGCGCCTGTCGCGCGGCGCCTCGGGGCTCCGGCACCTCCGCTGGGCCCGCGAGGTGCTGGCCACGCTCGAGGCCCACGTCGAGCACAACCCGGCGCTCGACGACGCCGATCGCGAGGCGCTGCGGGGCGAGGCGCGCGCGCTCGCGGCGGCGGTGCAGGCCCTCAGCGGGGCCGTGAAGCCGTACCGGGATTTCCTCGAGCGGACGCGGGTGCGCTACCGCGGGCGCGTGCGCGTGGCGGAGCACCTGGTCCGGGGATCCGGCGCGGGCGGCGCGGACGAGGCGGCGCGCGCCCGCCTCGAGGAGGCGCTGGCGGAGCTCGCCGCGATCGAGGAGACGCAGCGCCGGCCGCTCAGGGCGGAGCTCTCGGCGGAGATCGATCGGCTCCGCGAGGCGATGGCGCGGATGGACGCGCGCCTCGCGGAGCGGCTCTCCGGGGAGCTCGTCGAGAGCCTGTACCCGCCCCTCACGGACGGCGCGTCGAGGGTCGCCGACGACGGCGATCCGGACGACGACGCGACGGCGAGCCCTCGCTAGCGCCGCGCGACCGGCGAGCCGACCGCAGGGGCCGCGACGGGGGCCAGCCGATCGCCGGGCGAACGGCGCGGAAGCGGCCAGCGACGCGGCAAGGTGCGCGGCAGGCGCCGGGGGAGGGATCACCATGCCTGCACGCCGGGATGGAGATGCGGTAAAGGGTCCACGAAGGACACGGAGAGGACGTCGATGGGCTGCGCGGAGTCGGTCGCCTTCCTGCTTCTCCGCGGGCGCGCCGCGGCGAGCGAGCGATTCGAAGCGCTGATCCGACGCCATGTGCCGGACGTCGCCGTCGTCTTCGATCCCGAGCGCGCGCTGGGGCGGTGCCTGGGCGAGCCGCCGCCGGTGCTCGCCGTCGACTGGAGCGACCCGGCCGGCGCCGCGGCGCTCTGCGGCCGCGTGCGGGCGCAGCCCGGCGGCGAGGCGGTGTTCCTCCTCGCGATGACCGAGCGCGACGCCGACCTCGATGGGATCCTCGCGGCGGGCGCGAGCGATTTCCTGCTCGTGGGCAACGAGGGCGGGGGCGCTCGGGCGCGGCTCGCCGTCGCCCGCGAGCGCGCCGCGCGCGACGCCGCCGCGCGCCACGCGCTCGCGCAGACGCAGGCCCGCCTCGTCCTCGCCGGCCGCATGGCGAGCGTCGGCACGCTCGCCGCCGGGGTCGCCCACGAGATCAACAACCCCCTCGCGTTCGTCATCGCGAACGTCGACGCGACCCTCCGGCGCATCGGCTCGATGGAGCGGCGGAGCAGCGCTCCGCGCAGCGGACTGTGGGCTCGCCCTCACGCCGACGGCCGCGGGACCTCGAGCGAGCTCTCCGAGGTGCTGAGCCTCCTGGAGGACGCCCGCGAAGGCGCAGAGCGGGTGCGGCTCATCGTGCGCGATCTCCACAGCTTCTCGCGCGCCGAAGAGGACCACCGCGGGCCGGTCGACCCCCGGCGGGTGCTCGACTCCTGCGTTCACATGGCGATGAACGAGATCCGGCACCGCGCCCGCGTCGTCCGGAGCTTCCAGGACGTGCCGCCCGTCGAGGCGAACGAGCCGCGGCTCGCGCAGGTCTTCCTGAACCTCATCGTGAACGCCGCGCAGGCCATCCCCGAAGGGCTCGCCGAGCAGAACGTGATCGAGCTCTCGACGCGCTGCGATGCCGCGGGGTGGGTCGTCGTCGAGGTGCGGGACACCGGCGCCGGGATCGCGCCCGGATCGCTCGGGCGGCTCTTCGAGCCGTTCTACACGAGCAAGGAAGCGGGCGAAGGGCTCGGCCTCGGGCTCGCGATCTGCCACGCCATCGTCGCGGCGCTGGGGGGTCGGATCGAGGTGGAGAGCCGCCATGGCGAGGGGAGCACGTTCCGCGTCATCCTCCCCGCCGCCACGGGCAGCGAGGCGCGCGCCCCGGCGGCCGCCGGCTCCGGCGCGTCGAGCGGGCGGCGCGAGAACGGCAGGCCCGCCGCGGCCGCGCCGGAGGTGGCGCCGCGACAGCGGGTCCTCATCATCGACGATGAGCCGATGCTCACGCGCGCGATCGCGGGGACGCTCGAGCCGCGGCACGAGACGACCGCCACCGCGAGCGCGCGCGACGCGCTCACCCGGATCCGCTCCGGGGAGCGCTACGACGCCATCCTGTGCGACCTCATGATGCCCGATATGACGGGGATGGATTTCTACGCGTCGCTCGCCGAGCACGCACCCGAGCAGCAGCGCCGGGTCGTGTTCCTGACCGGCGGCGCCTTCACGGAGCGCAGCAAGGCGTTCCTGCAGCAGGTCAACGCCCGGCTGCTCCTGAAGCCGTTCGACGCGGCGACGCTGCTCTCGCTGGTCGACGAGGTCGTCGCCGCGCCCTGACGCGCGCTGGGCTCCTCACGCGCCGCCGACCGCTCGTCCTGCGCCCTCCGGGGAGCGCACCTCCTCGAGCCCTCAGTGATAGTCGCGCGATCGGAGCGTGACCTCCTCGCCGCTCGGCAGCTCCAGCCGCTCCAGCTCGCGCGCGACCACATGGATCACCTCCCCCTGCCGCTCGACCCGCCCGGCGACGAGCAAGAGCGCGGCGTGCCGCGCCACCTGGTAGTGATCTGCGAAGACCTGCTTCTGGACGATGACGTTGATCACGCCGGTCTCGTCCTCGAGCGTCACGAACGTCACGCCGCTCGCGGTCGCCGGCCGCTGGCGGCCGACCACCATCCCGGCGACCCGCACGCTCTCCCCGTTGCGCGCCGCCTTGATCTCCTCGGCGGTCCGCACGCGCCCGGCCCCGCGCCGCCGCTTGAGCGCCGGCCGCAGGTGCCGCATCGGGTGGTCGTGCAGCGACAGGCCCACGCGCCCGTAATCCAGCGCCAGCTGCTCCAGCGGCCTGAGCGGCGGAAGCCCGACGTCCTTGTCCCGCTCGATCGGCACGCCCTCGAACAACCCCTCCACGCGGGGCGCGCGCGCCCGCCAGAGCGCCTCTCTCCGGGCGGGCACCAGCGCGGCGAGCGCGCCCGCTTCGGCGAGCGCTTCCACCTCGTTCTTCTTCAGCTCTGTGCGCGTCACGAGATCCGGGAGGCTCGTGAACGGCGCCACCTCTCGCGCGGCCACGATCGCGGCCCCGGCCGCCTCCCCGAGCCCCTTCACGAGGCGCATGCCGAGCCGCAGCGCCGGCCCCGCCGAGGGCTCGGCGCCGGGCTCGAGGGTCGCGTCCCACGCGCTCTGCACCACGCACACCGGCCGCACGTCGACGCCGTGCCGCTGCGCGTCCTGCACAAGCGCCGACGGGCTGTAGAACCCCATCGGCTGCGCGTTGAGCAGCGCGCAGGTGAACGCCACCGGGTGGTGCACCTTGAGCCAGGCCGACGCGTACACGAGCAGCGCGAAGCTCGCCGCGTGCGACTCAGGGAAGCCGTACTCGCCGAAGCCCTGGATCTGCTGGTAGAGCATCTCCCCGAACCTCGCCGAGATCCCCCGCTCGGCGAAGCCCTGGATGAGCCGCCCGCGGTGCCGCTCCAGGCGCCCGTGCTTCTTCCACGCCGCCATGTCGCGGCGCAGCTGATCGGCCTCGCCCGGCGTGTAGCCCGCGCCGACCATCGCGATCTGCATCACCTGCTCCTGGAAGAGCGGCACGCCGAGCGTGCGCTCCAGGATGGGGTCCAGGCACGGGTGCGGAGACACCGGCGGCTCCTGCCCCGTCCGCCGGCGCAGGTAGGGGTGCACCATCCCGCCCTGGATGGGCCCGGGACGCACGATCGCCACCTCGATCACCAGATCGTAGAACTTGCTCGGCTTCAGCCGCGGGAGCATCGCCATCTGGGCGCGGCTCTCTATCTGGAACACCCCCACCGTGTCGGCCCGGCCGATCGCCTCGTAGACGGCCGGATCCTCCGGCGGGATCTGCGCGAGCGCCGCGATCGGATCGAACGCGGCGCCTCGGCTTGCACGGACCGAGAGAGCCGCGGATGCAGGGTCACGAGCCGCATGAGCCGAGAGACCCGCGAGCTCGGCGTACCGGTCCGCGTGGATCAACGCGAGCGCCTTGCGGATCGCCGTCAGCATGCCGAGGGCCAGGACGTCGATCTTGAAGAAGCCGAGATCGTCGAGGTCGTCCTTGTCCCACGGGATCACCGTGCGGCCCTCCATCCGCGCAGGCTCGACCGGGGCCACCTTGTGCAGCGGCTCCGACGACAGCACGAAGCCGCCGACGTGGATCGAGAGGTGACGCGGGAAGCCCTCCAGCGCGCTCGCCATCAGGACGGTTTGCCGGACGCGCACGTCGTCCGGATCGAGGCCCGCCTCGCTCACCCGCTGCTCGGTGATGTCCGCCTCGTGGTGGAGCACGAGGCCGCTCAGCCTGTCGACCTGATCCGCCGAGAAACCGAACGCCTTGCCCACCTCGCGCAGCGCGCTCTTGCCGCGGTAGGCGATCACCTCCGAGACCATCGCCGCCCGATCGCGGCCGTACATCTCGTAGATCGCCTGGATCACCTCCTCCCGGCGCTCGTGCTCGAAATCGACGTCGATGTCCGGCGGCTCGTTGCGCTCCTCCGACAGGAAGCGCTCGAAGAGCAGGTTGGACCGGGCCGGATCCACCGCCGTCACGCCAAGCACGAAACACACCGCGCTGTTCGCCGCGCTCCCTCGGCCCTGGCAGAGGATCTGCCGCGCGCGGGCGATCTTCACGACCTGCTGCACGCTGAGGAAGTAGGGGGCCACGCCGAGCTTCGCGATCAGGGCGAGCTCCTTCTCGATCTGCGCGCGCACCTGCGGCGGCGTCCCCTCCGGGTAGCGGTCGCGGCAGCCCTCCTCGGTGAGGCGGCGCAGCGCCTGATCCGACGTCTCCCCCGGCATGCAGAGGGCGTCGCTCGGGAAGCTGTAGCGGAGCTCGGCCAGCGAGAAGCGGCAGCGGGACGCGACCTCCACCGTGCGCGCGACCCAGGCCGGATGATCGCGGAACAGCGCCGCCATCTGCGCGCCGGACCGCACGTACGCCTCCGCGTTGGGCGCGATCCGCGTCCCGGCTTGATCGAGCGTGGTCTTGGTCCGGATGCACGTGAGCACGTCGGCGAGCGGCTTGCGCGACGGGTGATGGTAGAGCGGGCGCGCGGTCGGCACCACGCAGGGGCCGTAGCGCCGCTCCGCCGCGAGGGCCGCCGCGACGCGCTCGCCGTCGCGGCGATCGAGGTGCTTCCAGGTCGCGACGAGCGCGCGCTCGCCGAACGCGTCGCGCAGCGCGCCGATGAGCGCGCCGGAGACGGCCGCGGGCACGAGCGGATCGAGCGGCACGATCGCGGAGAGGCCCCGCGGCGCCGCCGCGATCGCCTCCGCCGAGAGGCTCGCCGTACCCTTCTCGCAATCGGCGTGCGCGATCGTGAGCAGCCGGCAGAGGTTCGCGTAACCCTCGCTGTCCTCGACCAGGAGGACCACCGAGGGCTGGACCTCCGGCGCGCGCTCGGCGCGTGGCGCGACGCGCTCGACCGCCGAGCGCGGCGCCCCGATCGTCAGCTCGGCCCCGACGATCACCCGCTGATCGATCTTCTTCGCCGCCGTGTGCGCGCGGACGCTGCCGTAGATCCCGTCGCGATCGCAGAGCGCGAGCCCATCGAGGCCGAGCTCCTTGGCGCGGTGCACGAGCTCCTCGGGGTGCGAGGCGCCCTCGAGGAACGAGAAGCAGGAGCGGCCGCACAGCTCCGCGAACGGCACCGAGGCGCCGGCGCTCACTCGCACCACCCCTGCAGGAAGGCCTCGCCCGTCGCGCGGTCGACGTAGATCCACGCCTCACCGCAGGAGCTCGCGCTCGCGCCGTCGCGGGGAGGGCGCAGCTCGCCGAGGCGCGCCGGGGCGGCCCTGCCGGACGGAGAGCCCGAGACCAGCCAGGCGCGCGCGTAATCGCGCGAGGCCGGCGTGGGCGTCCACCACTCCACCGCGTCGATCCGCATCACGAAGGAGAGCCGCTCGATCGCGTAGAGGTGCCGGTCGACCGCCACGATCGCCCCGCGCCCCACGCGGCCGAGCGGGATCGGCTGCGCGAGGAGCCGCGCGGGCTCCGGCGCCGACGCGTCGGCCCCCTCCACGCGCTCGCCCGCGGCCGCCCCTTGCTCCGCCGCGGCTCGATCCGCCGCGACGCGCGCGCGGGCAGCGGCGGACGCGCGCGCCGTGGCCGCCTCGTCCGCGACCGGCACGAGCCGCGAGCGCGCCTCGGGGCGGTGCGCATCGGCGATCTCCAGGACGCCCACCCGCTCCGCGCCGATCTCGGCCGAGAGCTCGGCCAGGAGCGCCGGCAGGCTGTCCGGATCGACCGATCGGTCGCGCGACAGATCGAGCTGCACCCGGCGGGCGCGCGCGATGCGGGAGGCGATGAGGTGGACCCCCACCGCGGGCGCCGCGAGCTCGATCCGGTCGAGCTTCGTCCTGAGCGGGCGGAGCAGGTCGCCCGCGTCCGAGAGGGGCACCGGCATATCGACGTGGAAGCGCAGCGAAGGGCCGCGCTCCTCGTCTTCCAGGAGCGCGGCGACGTCGTCCTCGCGATCGCCGAGGCGGAGCCGCGCGATCGAGCGATCGTAGGCGATCGCCACGTTGAGCCGACCGCAGGCCTCGCCGCGCGCGGCGAGCCGCGACGCGATCCGCGACGTCATGCCGCGCAGCACGAACAGGAGCGACTCGGCGCTCTCGACCGGCTCGTCGAAGAGCACCTCCTCCTCGATCAACCGGGGCACCTCGTACGGCAGGAGCGGCACGGGATCGCGGCCGGCGAGGAGCTCCATCACCTCGGCCGTCCGCGGGCCCAGCCGCGCCGCCGCCTGCGCCCGCGGCAGGCGCGCGAGATCCTCGACGCGGAGCACGCCGAGCCGGACGAGGAAGCTCGCCACCTCGCGCTCGACCGGGAGCGCCTGCACCGGCAGGGGCCCGATCGCCTGCGCCCCCTTGCCCGGCGGCGCGATCGGCGCCTCCGCCCCTGCCCCGCCGTCCGCGTGCGCGCCGAAGCGCGCCAGCGCCTGCGCGAGCCGCGGCCCGTCGGCGATCGCGAGCCGCGCCCGGTGGCCGAGCGCCGCCACGCGCTCGCCGAGATCGCCGAGCAGCGCCTCCTCGCCGCCGACGAGGTGCGACGCCCCGGTGATGTCGAGCCACACCGTGTCGTACGGGCCGTCGCCCCAGGGGCTCCGCGCCGCGCTCGCAGCGCGCTCACCAGCGCGGCCCGCCCGCGGCGCCCCCGCGCGCGCCGCAGCGCCCTGCTCGCCGAGCTGGATCGCCGCCGTCGCCCCGAGCCCGAGCGCCACCTCGGCGACCCGGCCGAGCGCCGCGTCCATCTCGGTGAACGTCACCCGGTGGATCGCGAGGTGCGCGACAAGCGCCGCCGCCTCGACGACCTTCTGCCCCGGCCTCACCCCGTATCGCCTCGCCTCGTCGTCGACGACGTCGAGCACCGCCACCGGCGCCGCCGGCTCGCGCTCTGACCGCGCGCCGAGCGCCGCCCGGCGCTCCTCCTCGCCCCCGATGATCACCGCGAGCGGCGCCTTCCCGCTCGGTGAGACCGGTCCACGCTGCTTCACCAGCTCGCACGCGAGCTGCGGGAGCACGATCGCCACAATGCGCCTCGCCGCCATCGCCTCTCCTCCTTCACGCCCGCGACAGCGCGGGCCGCGTCTCGCTTCCCGCCGCCCGCTCCGCCTTCTCCCTCGATCGCTCCCCGAGCACCACCGGTGTCGGCGAGGTCACGCGCCCGCGGCGATCCTTGGCGACGCGGACCATCAACCGCCCCTCGGCGACCTGCTCGAGCTCCAGCCGCATCGCGACCGGCAGCGGCATCGGCCGCGCCGCCTGGCGATCGGTGAGGAGCAGGATCGTCCCGTCGCTCCCCTCGGTCGCCAGGGCGAGCTTGCGCACCACATTGACCCACCGCGCGAGGTCCTCCTCGCGGCGCCCCGCCGCGGGCGCGCCCCGCTCCCCTTTCCCCGCGCCCTGACCGAAGGCCCCCGGGACCCCGGCCACGTCGATCACGAGCACCGCGAATGCCCGGCTCATCGCCATCCGGACCGCGACCTTGGCGAGCATCTCCACGGGGGGCCGCGCCACGAGCAGCCGGCTCAGGTCGACCCCCGCACGCGCGACCGCCGGCGCGAAGAGCGAGCCGCTCGGGTCGATCCACGCGCACCACGCGCCCGCCGTCGCGCTCGTCCCGCGCAGCCGCGCCTCCACCTGCGCCGACGCGCACGCAGAGAGGGCGAGCGAGGTGGAGCGCCCCAGCCCCCGCGGCGCGGCGAGCTCCACGACCGCCCCGCGCGGAAGACCCCCTTCCGGGAGCGCGTCGTTCATTTCCTGTATACTGAGCGGCAGCGTCTTGGCGCGCGCTTCGAACTCGGGAAGGGTGTGGCGCAGGAGGTCCCGGGCGAGAGGGGCGGCAAGAGCGGCGGGCGACATACTGAACATGGTACCAGTGCCCTCGCGAAGCTGCCAACTTTGCTGGACGAACAAAGTCCTACCTGTGCCCGTCGCGTTCCCCTTTCGCCCTTCAGGACGGCGGAATGCCCTCGTCGGCGATCTGTGATCGGCAGGGTGACAGGACGGCGGGGATGAGGGGAATGCCCGTCCTGGGTTCTTCAATAAGTTCGGCCTGCGGCCTGTCGACCTGGAGACCGCCGAGGGCTGGCACGGCGCTCCTGTTGGCGCGCTGGCGGAGCATCTGCCGCTTCGACGTCAATGCGGCGGAGCGGTCGCTCCGGGGACAGCGGCCGGCTCGGGCACGTCCCCGATGTAACGGGAGCTCGGTCGGATGAGCCGCCCCGCGCGCCGCTGCTCGTCGATGTGGGCGCACCAGCCGGCGACCCTCCCCACCGCGAAGGTCGGCGAGAAGAGCGCGCGCGGCAGCCCGAGCGCGTCGAGCAGCACCGCCGTGTAGAACTCGACGTTCGCGCGCAGCGGGCGCTCCGGGTGCCGCGCGCGGAGGGCCGCCTCCGCCGCCCGCTCGACCGCGCGCGCCAGCGCGAGCCGGGCGCCTTGCGCCCTGCCGGCCGTCCGCCCGAGCCGCTCGATCGCCCGCTCGAGCACCGCCGCCCGCGGATCCCTCACCCGGTAAATCCGGTGCCCCATGCCCATGATCCGCCGTCGCGCCGCGAGCTCCGCCTGGACCCAGCGCTCGGCGCTGCCCGGGGACGGCGCGCCGCCCTCGCCCGCCGCCCCGATGGCGTCGAGCATGTCGAGCACCGGCCCCGGCGCGCCGCCGTGGAGCGGCCCCTTCAGCGCGCCGATCGCCGCGACCACCGCCGAGATCGCGTCCGACCCCGTCGAGGTGATCACGCGCGCGGCGAAGGTGGACGCGTTCATGCCGTGATCCGAGACCGTCACGAGGTACGTATCGAGCTCGCGCGCCTCGGCCTCGCTCGCCGCCGCGCCGCGCACCATGCGCAGGTAGTCGGCCGAGAGCCGGAGCGCCGGATCGGGCGCGACCGGCTCCTCGCCCGCGCAGCGCCGCGACCAGGCCGCCGCGAACGTCGCGACCGCCCCGGCGATCGCCGCGGGCAGGGCGTCGCCCCGGTGGTGCGCGACCGCGGCGCGGAGCGCGTCCATGCCGTCGCCCGCGTCGAGCGCGTCCCCGAGCCGCCCGAGCAGCGCGAAGGCCCGCGTCCGCCCCTCGGCGATCGCTCCCCGGAGCGACTCGCGCTCCGACGTCGACGGCAACGCGCCGCCCCAGAGCAGCCCGCACGCGTCCTCGAAGGTCACCCCGCCGTCGCCGGCGAGCGCCTCGACGTCGTGGCCGGCGAGGGTGAGCCTCCCCCGCTCCCCGTCCACCTCCGAGAGCCGCGTCTCCGCCACCACAACACCCTCCAGGCCGCTCGCGAGCGGCGCCGCCATGTCCCTCATTCCGATCACCTCCACCGAGGACATGTTGGGCATCGCATGAAGTTGATCAACCTTGATTGTACAATCAACCATGCACGCTATCGAAGCGCGTCGAGGATGCCGCCGGGCGCGGGTCGCCCAGCCCGCGCCTCCCCGGCTCGGGCGCGGCGCACGGTGGGCGCTCGCGGGCGGCGGCCAGGCGACGCGCGGCCCGCGCCTGCGCGAAGAATCCCGGCGAGGACCGGGGAAGCCGGTGCTAGGAGGGACACAGGCGCCCGGCGATCCGCGGGCCGCGCCTCACGCACCGGTGGACAGGATCTGGAGCTGACGTTGATGGGCCATCATGGTTGATCTACCTGAATCGGAGCAGCGGCCCTCGGCGTACGTGACCGGCGCCGAGGCGGCGGAGCTGCTCGGCGTGAAGCGGGAGACGCTCTATGCGTACGCGAGCCGCGGCGTGCTCCGGGGCGTGCCCGGCGGGCGAGGGCGCGCGCGGCTCTACCTGAGGGCGGACATCGAGCGGCTCAGGGCGCGGCATGACGCGCGCGCCGGCCACGGCCCGGTCGCCGCCGAGGCGCTCCGGTGGGGCGAGCCGGTGCTCGAGTCGGCGCTCACCGCGATCGGCCCGCGCGGGCCCCTCTACCGGGGCAAGGAGGCGGTCGCGCTGGCGCTCGAGGACGTGCCGTTCGAGGCGGTCGCCGAGCTCCTGTGGACCGGCGAGCTGCCGGCGGAGGGCGCGCCGGCGGCGCGACCCGGTCGGCTGGGCGTCCGCCCGGCGAAGCTCGCGGCGCTCCTGCCGGAGGGCGCGCCGCCGTTCACCGCGCTCGCGCTCGTGGTGCCCGCGCTCGGCGCGCACGACGCGACCCGCCACGTGGGCGCGCCCTCGGGCGACGGGCGCATCCCCACGAGCGACGCGGAGCGCGCGCGGGCGCGGGCGCTCGTGCGATCGCTCGCGGCGCTCGTCGGCCTCGGGCGGGAGGCGGGCAGGGCGACCGCCGCCCTCGAGGCCGAGGGGACGGCGCGGCGCCTGCTCGTCGCCCTCGGCGCGAACCCCACGAAGAAGGCGGAGCGCGCCGTGAACCGGGCGCTGCTGGTCTCGGCCGATCACGAGCTGAACGCCTCGACGTTCGCGGTCCGGGTGGCCGCCTCCACCGGGGCCGACCTCTACGCCTGCGTCAGCGCCGGGCTCGCGGCGCTCTCCGGCCCGAGGCACGGCGGCGCCAGCGACCGGGTGGAGGCCCTGGTCGCCGAAGCAGGCCGGCCCGAGCGCGCCGCCGCCGCGGTCCACGAGCGGCTGCGCCGCGGCGAGCCCATCGCCGGCTTCGGGCACCGGCTCTACCCCGAGGGCGACCCCCGCGCCCGGGCGCTGCTCGACACGGCCCGGGCGCTCGCGCCGCAGAGCGCGGCGCTGCGCACGGTGCTCGCGCTCGTCGACGCTCTGCGCGACGCCGGCCACGACCCGCCGTCGCTCGACGTCGGCCTCGTCGCGATCGCTGCAGCGCTCGGCCTGCCGGCCGGCTCCGCGGCGGCGCTCTTCGCGGTGGGGCGCGCCGCGGGGTGGATCGCCCACGCGTTCGAGCAGCGGGAGGCCGGGTACATGCTGCGGCCCCGCGCCCGGTACACCGGGCCCTGATCGCCGCGCGCCCGCGCTCTAAAAATCGACCTGCATGCCGAGCTCGACCACCCGGTTGGGCGGCAGACCGAAGTACGCCGTGGCCGGCCGCGCGTTCCGCGAGATGAACGCGAACAGCCACTTCCGCCACCGGGACATCTTCGAGCTCCCCGTCGTCAGCAGCGTCTCCCGGCCGAGATAGTAGCTCGTCCGCCCGAGATCGATGTGGAGCCCGTGCCGCTTGCACCCCTCCAGCACCGACGGGGCGTTCGGCGTCTGCATGAAGCCGTAGCACGCCGTCACCTGATAGATGCCCTCGCCCCGAGGGATCACCGTCATGCGCCGCACCTCCGGCACCTCCGGCACGTTCAGCGCCTGGATCGAGAGGAGCACCACCTGCTCGTGAAGCACCTGGTTGTGCTTCACGTGGTGCAGCAGGATCGGCGGCGTGCCCTCCGGGCTCGACGCCATGAAGACCGCCGTCCCGCGCACCCGGTGCGGCTTCACGCGCTTCACGTCCTCGAGGAACGTGTCGAGCGGCAAGATCACCGACTTGATCGCCGCGGCGAGGTGCTTGCGCCCCGTCTTCCACGTCGTCATCACCGTGAAGATCGCCGCCCCCATCACGATGGGCACCCAGCCCCCGTGGAAGAACTTGGCGCTGTTCGCCGCGAAGAACGCGAGATCGATCACCAGGAAGAGCCCGGCCAGCGGGAGCGACTTCCAGACCGGCCAGCCCCACGTCTTCCGCGTGACCACGTAATAGACCACCGTCGTGATCCCCATCGTGCCCGTGACGGCGATGCCGTACGCGGCCGCGAGCGCGCTCGAGCTCTTGAAGGCGAGCACCAGCACGAGGCACGAGATCAGGAGCCCGCTGTTCACCTCGGGGATGTAGATCTGCCCCGCCTCGTCCTTCGAGGTGTGGACCACCGTGACGCGCGGGAAGTACCCGAGCTGCACCGCCTGCTGCGTCAGCGAGAAGGCCCCGGAGATGAGCGCCTGGGATGCCACGACCGTCGCCGCGGTCGCGATCGCCACCGTGGGGTAGAGCGCCCACGACGGGACCAGCGCGTAGAACGGGTTCGCCGCGGCGGCCGGGTCCTCGAGCAGCTTGGCGCCCTGGCCGAAGTAGTTGATGAGCAGCCCCGGCCAGACGATTGTGTACCAGGTGTACTTGATCGGCCTGCGGCCGAAATGACCCATGTCGGCGTACAGCGCCTCGCCGCCCGTGATGCAGAGGACGACCGCGCCGAGGATCAGGAAGCCGTGCACGTTGTTCTCGACGAAGAAGCTCACCGCGTAGGTCGGTGAGACGGCCCGGAGCACGCCGGGGCTGTGGAGGATCTCCTTGGCCCCGAGCAGCGTGAGCGCCACGAACCACACGAGCGTCACCGGCCCGAAGATCGTCCCGACGCCGGCCGTGCCGCGCTTCTGCACGAGGAACACGGCGAGCAGCACGGCGCACGTGATCGGCACGACGGCGGGCTTCAGCGTCGACGTCGCGACCTCGAGGCCCTCCACCGCCGAGAGCACCGAGATCGCCGGCGTGATCACGCCGTCGCCGTAAAGGAGCGCGGCGCCGCAGAGGACGAGGAGCACGAGGAGGCCGCGACCCTCGCCCTTGCGCTCGCTGTTCGGGACGAGCGCGAGCAGCGCGAGGATGCCGCCCGCCCCCTCGTTGTCAGCCCGCGTGATGAACGTCACGTATTTGACGGTCACCACCATCATCAGCGCCCAGAACATCAGCGAGAGCACGCCGAGCACGTTCTGCGGCGTCGGATCGACGTGATGCGGGCTGATCGGGCTGAAGCACTCCTTCATCGCGTAGAGGGGGCTCGTCCCGATGTCGCCGTAGACGACCCCGAGCGCCGCGAGCATCAGCGGCCACGTCTTCTTCGGGCTCGATCCGTGAGCGCCCTCGGCCGACGCAGACGCCGCGGGGCGCTCTGCGCCCGGGGCCGGTTGTGGGCTTATCGTCATGGGGCGCGAATCCTACTCCATCGCGAGCGCCCCCCGCGAGGAGGCGGGGCGCGCCGTCTCAGCCGAGCGCGCGCGCCGCCGCGGTGAGATCGTCGATGAAGCGGGAGAGCTCGGCTTGCCTGGAGACCTCGTCCGGCATGCGCAGGATCGACGCGGGGTGCACGGTCGCCAGCGTGCGCGGCGCGAGCGGCGAGGCGACGATCTGGCCGCGATCGCGCGTGACCCGGAACGAGCTGCCGAGCAGCGCCTGCGCCGCCGTCGCGCCGAGGCACACCACGATCGCCGGCTGCACCGCCGCGATCTCCGCGGCGAGCCAGGGAAGGCACGCGCGGATCTCGCGCGCGTCCGGCTTCTTGTGGATGCGGCGCTTGCCGCGCGGCTCCCACTTGAAGTGCTTGACCACGTTGGTCACATACGCCCGGCGCCGATCGATCCCCGCCGCCTCGAGCGCGCGATCGAGCAGCTGCCCCGCCGGGCCAACGAACGGCTTGCCGGCCAGATCCTCCCTGTCGCCCGGTTGCTCGCCGACGAGGAGCACGTCCGAGCGCGCCGCGCCCTCGCCGAACACCGTCTGCGTCCCCCGCTCCCAGAGCGGGCACGCCCGGCAGCCCGCGGCGGCTTCGCGCAGGCGCGGCAACGAAGGATCGCTGGGGACCAGGGCCGCCGCCGTCGCCTCGCCGGCACCGGCGTCGCGCCCTGCTGCATTTCGTCTCGCCACGGTCGCCATGGATTCCCCTGAAGCATCGCGCGTGCCACCCGCGCGGCGGCGCTTCCTCGCGACGCGGCGCCGCGCTCGAACGCGCCGCGTCGCGAGGAAGCGCGGCCGAGCCGTCTTGACGGCTCCGGGTGGCCTTCCCATAGTGCCAAGGTCCCTCGAATTGACCCACCAGTCAGCATGCCCCGCCTCGCCGATCGCCGCGCCAGGATCGAGTTGCTCCGCGCCGCCGAGGCGGCCTTCACCGAGCGCGGCCTGGCCGCGGCGCGGGTCGAGGACATCACCGAGCGGGCCGGCGTCTCGAAGGGCGCCTTCTACCTGCACTTCCACAGCAAGGACGACTGCTTCAAGCAGATCGTCGAGACCTTCATCGCGCGGCTCGCGGGGTGCGTGCAGCTGCCGCTCATCGCCATCGAGGGCGTCGATCGAGCCCCGGTGAGCGAGTTCTTCAAGCGGCTCCTCGCCCACGACATCGAGGTGCTCGAGTTCTGCTGGCAGAACCGGGCGCTCCTCAAGATGATGCAAGCAGGCGGCGGCGGGGCCCCCTACGCCTACCTGATCGACGAGTTCGCCCAGCGCGTCGCGTGCCTCGTGGAGAGCCGCGTCCGGTACGCGATCGACATCGGCCTCTACCGGCGCGACCTCGATCCGAGCGTCATCGCGGCGCTCATCTCGGGCGCCTTCGATCGCCTGGTCCGCAAGCTCATCGACGCGCCCTCCAGGCCAGATATCGCCGACTGGTGTGCGCAGGTGCTCCAGCTCTTCATGCACGGCCTGCTCACCCCGGAGGCGCGCGCCGTCGCTGACCTGTCGGTCACGGAAGCGCCGCCGCGCAGCGCGCGGCAGACCGCCGGCTCGGCTCCTGCCTCAGGCCCGAGCCGCGAGCGCCGGCGCTCGAAGGCCAAGACGACCTGAGGCGCGCGCCACCTGCCCGCGGCCCTCGGCGACGGCTGCGGTGCACGCCGACCGCGGCCCGTCGTCAACCGGCGACGGTGAGCCGAGCCCGCCGTCGAGCGCCAGGGCGCCGGAAGTAGGGAATTACCTGAGCCAGCACGCGGATCCCCTGTCCAAACACGGCAAATGTACAGGAAATCCCTGACGAGTGATTCCTCATTGCCCTAGCGGTCGGTCGAGCTGCAGCTGAGGTAGAGCTAACAGTCAACCGGGACTTCGGCCTCGGGACAGTGAGGGGGGAGGAGCGGGGAGTCGGAGGGGAATCGCCCGGGCGACCCGGAGGAGCGCAGCCATGGGGGAGCGGTCCTGATCGTTCAACCGCGCCATGGTGACCATCGCGCGCTCTGTCCGATAACAGGCGCTCTCCGGGCGGTTCTCCGCAGGGGAACGGGGCTGTCGAGGGGGGCTGTATGAGCACACGATCGGGTTGCGACAGACGGTTGATCCAGGAGCTGATCCGGCAGACGTGCCGTTCGCTCCAGTGGCGCGCCGACACGGAGACGTCGATCGCGGACAGGATCGAGGTCGCCCTCGCCGAGCACGCGCTCCACGTCTCCACCCCCGACGTCGACCTGCGCGTCCGGCTGACCCCGGACTTCGCGCTCGCCATCGCGATACGCGTGCTCTCCTTCGGCGATGACGCCGAGGAGTCCCTGTGCAAAGCCCTCTTTCAGGACAGGTCGCTCATGGCGGAGCTCGTGAAGTCAGAGTGGCAGCTCGTGCGCACCGCCTGCAGAACGGCCGAGCGGACCGCCGGAAGGCTGGTGCTGCTCACGACGGTACCTGAGGCGTGAGGCGGAGAGCAGGACGCGCCCCCAGAGCTCGCGCAGAGGGCTCACGGCGGCAGACCGGCGGGAACGTGACACAGCGGCGTACTCGCATCCTCGACCCGGCGCCACGACGAGCTGACCCCTGGAAGCTGCTGTCGAGAAGAGCGAGGAGCACCGCATGACGCGGCCAGGCCCACGAGGCGATGCAGATGGCGCCCCAGACCACCTACAGCATCTACGTTCGCTTCCGGGGCAGGCGGCTCGCGCTCATGAAGCACATCCGCTCGCTCGAGACGGCGCGCGCCTCGTTGCGGGCCCTGCGGGCCGAGCGGTTCCACGACGCGGATCAGGTGTTCCTCGTCAACGACGCGACGAAGCAGGTTGTCGACGAGCGGGGGTGGGAGGACGGCCGGGAGCCCAGCGCGGACCGGGAGCTCGGCGTCAGCCTCCGCATAGGCGCCGATGACCAGCGCGGGGAGCGCGCGCACGAGGCGGGGAACCAGGCGGATCGAGCGCAGCAGGAGGCGCACGAGGCCCCCGCGCCGCGCGCGGCGCCCGCCGAGCACGAGGCGCGGGCCGAGGACAAGGCGCGGCGCGAGCCGCCGGAGAGGAGGTTGCCGAGGGTCGAGAGCCCGGAACCCCCGCGCACACGTCTGCGCCGCGCGATGGCGGCAGCCCAGGTCGCCCGGGCGCGCCACGACGCCGCGCTGGAAGCCATGACCAGGCTCCAGCCCAGCGGGAAGATGGATGAAAGGACGCTGGTGAGGCTCAACGACTCCGCCCGCATGGCGTCCGACCGATCGGCGCACGTCATCGAGCAGCTCGAACAACTCCTGAAGCGCCTGGAAGGGGCGCGCTGAGCAAGCGTGGGGTGGCCGCCTGGCGCCGTGTCCGGCGCTCCGCGCCGGCAAGGACAGGCACGTTGACCGATCGTTCGCAGCAACCCTAGCTTCGCCCCTGTCAGATCCCGCGGCAGCGAGACGCCAGAGAGAACGCTTCACCGTTCAAGCCAACAATGCCGGAACAGAAGAAGTCACGCCGGACGCAATTCAGGGCACCTGGCCACAGCGACGCCGCGCCCCATTCCGGCAGGGCGGCTGCGCCGAGGCGCGCGCCGGACCCGCTTCAGGACGCCGGGGAGGAGGCCGCGGCGGGCGAGCCGCACTCCGGGAACGAGCGGCGCTTTCCGGTCGTCTGCGTCGTCGCGTCGGCCGGTGGACGCGGCGCGATCGCGGAGCTCCTCCGGCGGATGCCGAGCAGGGACACGAGCCTCTCCCTCGTCCTGAGCTACAGCGCAGATCCTGGGGAGATCCCGGTCCTCGAGCTCGCGGCGCAGAGCAGCCCGCTCCCCGTGACCGAGCTTCGGCCAGGGGCGAGGCTCATGCCAGGTCACGTCCAGGTCCTGCCCCCGGACACGCGTGCGACGCTCGACGGTGTTCGCGTCGAGCTCGCGCCGCGCGGCGAGGGCGGCCCGAGCCCTGCCGATACTTTCCTGCGCTCGCTCGCGATCGAGCTGGGGTCGAGCGCGGTGGGCGTCGTGCTCTCCGGCGTCGGGAGCGAAGGTGCCCTCGGGCTCAAGGATGTGAAGGCGGAGGGCGGTGTCACGTTCGCGGAGGACCCGCGCACCGCCGAGTGGCCGGCGCTCCCGCGCAACGCCATCGCGGCCGGAGGCGTCGACTTCTCCCTCGGCGTCGAGGCGATCGCGGCGGAGCTCGTGCGGATGGGCCGCCCCGGTCGCGGGCTCACCCCGGGCCTCGCGCAGGGCACATCCGTGGGGGTGGACCCGGATCTCGGCAAGCTCTTCCGGCTGCTTCACGCCGCGGTGGGCGTGGACTTCAGCCACTATAAAAAGAGCACGCTGAAGCGCCGCATCCAGCGTCGAATGACGCTCCACAAGCTCGCTGCCCTGCAGGAGTACCTCGATCAACTGAGAGCGGACCCGGACGAGCTCGAGCATCTCTACCAGGAGCTCCTCATCAAGGTGACCACGTTCTTCCGCGATCCGGGCGCCTTCGCCGCGCTGAAGACCCACGTGTTCCCGGTGCTCATGCACAAGAGGCCGCAGGACTCCCCTGTTCGCCTCTGGGTGCCGGGCTGCTCGACGGGCGAGGAGGTCTACTCTCTCGCGATCTCGCTGCTCGAGTTCCTCGAAGCCGACGCGAGCGACAACGCGGTCCAGATCTTCGGCACCGACCTGAGCGAGACCGCCATCCAGCAGGCGCGCGCCGGGATCTACGTCGATAGCATCTCGTTCGACGTCTCGCCCAGCCGGCTGCGACGCTTCTTCGTCAGGGTGCACGGCGGCTTCCAGGTCAACAAAGCGGTCCGCGACCTGTGCATCTTCTCGCGCCACAACGCCGCGGCCGACCCGCCCCTCGCGAAGCTCGATCTCATCAGTTGTCGCAACCTGATGATCTACCTGGAGCCGAGCCTGCAGCGCCGGCTGCTGCACACCTTCCACCAGGCGCTCAAGCCCACGGGCTTCTTGCTCCTCGGCTCCTCCGAGAGCATCAGCACGATGTCCGACCTGTTCGGGGTCGTGGACAGGACCCACAGGATCTTCTGCAAGCGCGCCGCCTCCGAGGGGACCTGCTCGCCCGGCCTCCCCGCCGCGCTCGCGCCCGCGCTGGAGCCCGCGCCCGCGCTGGAGCCCGCGCCCGCGCTGGAGCCCGCGCCCGCGCTGGAGCCCGCGCCCGCGCTGGAGCCCGCGCCCGCGCTGGAGCCCGCGCCCGCGCTGGAGAAGGAGAAGCCACGGAGCGCCGAGGGGCTCATCATGGACGCGGTGCGCAAGGAGGCCGACGCCATCGTCATGGCGCGCTACGCCCCGGCCGGCGTGGTGGTCGACGAGGAGATGCAGATCGTCCAGTTCCGGGGCAAGACAGGGCCCTACCTCGAGCCGGCGCCGGGCGACGCCAGCCTGCACCTCTTCAAGATGGCCCGGGAGGGGCTCCTGCTCAGCCTCCGGGCTGCCCTCGACGCATCGATGAACTCGGGCGCGATGGCCCGCAAGGAGCAGATCAAGGTCCGGCAGGGAGACAGGCGCCGGGACGTTGACGTCGAGGTGTGGCCGCTCAAGGTGCGGCTCCCGCAGGGGCGCTGTTTCCTCGTCATCTTCTCCGAGTCGGGCGGGCCCTGGCTGGATCGGCCAGGCGACGATCCGGCCCAGAGCGATCCCCGGAAGGATCTGGAGATCGCCCAGCTCCGCAGGGAGCTCGTGACCACGAGGGAGTACCTCCAGTCGCTCATCGATGAGCTGGAGGCAACGAACGAGGAGCTCCTCTGCACGAACGAGGAGCTCCTCGCGAGCAACGACGAGCTGCACCGGATGAACGACGCGCTCGAGTCCGCCCACGAAGAGCTCCGGTCGACGAACCAGGAGCTGACGGCCATCAACGAGGAGCTCTGCAGCAGCAATGTCGCGCTCGGACTCGCCAACGACGATCTGCGCAACCTCCTCGGCAGCATGAACATCCCGGTCCTGATGGTCGACGCGGACCTCCGGATCCGCCGCGTCGCCGGCGCGGCCGACAAGCTGCTCGGCCTCGTCGCGAGCGACGTGGGCAGGTCGATCCTCGAGGTGAAGCCGAGGAGCGCGGTCGACATCGCGCCCGTCGTCGCCGAGGTGCTCGACACGAGGAGCACCGTCGAGCGGCAGGTCGAGGATCGCGAGGGGCGCCTCTATCTCATGCGAGCGCGCCCCTTCCGGACCACCGGGAACGAGGTGGACGGCGCGGTGATCTGCTGGCTGGAGAGCGACGCGCCGAGGCGCGCCGGGCGCGAGCTCGCGGGCGCGCGCGATCGCATCTCCGCCGTCTTCGAGGTGCTGCGCCACCCGTTCCTCCTGCTCGACGGCGAGCTCCGGATCCGCGCGGCCACCCGGCGGTACTGCGAGCTGTTCATGGTCCCGCTCGGGGACATCGAGGGGCGGCCCCTCTCCGCCCTCGACGCCGGGTGGAACACCCCGCAGCTCGAGCAGCGGCTCCGGGACGTCCTCCGCCGCAGCGCCGCGCTTGTCGACTTCCGCCTCGAGGCCGTGCTCGCGCACGCCGGGCGGCGGACGCTGTCGTTCTCCGCCTTCCGGCTCCAGGCCGACGAGGGCGAGCTCCCGGCGCTGCTGCTCGTCGTCGAGGACAGGACGGGGCCCGAGAAGGACGAGCCCCCTCCGCCGGGGCTACGGCCAGCGCGCCGCGCCGGCCCCGACTGACGCGCTCATCGCCGCCGCGCCCGCCAGTCCCCCGAGTCGATGCGGGGACACCCCAGCGCCTGGCCCGCAGGCATCAGGTACGCCTCGCAGGGCGCGCCCCCGTCGAGCTGGATCGGCTCGCGCCGGAAGAGATCGGGGCAGCCCTCGTAGACGTCGAGCGAGGCGAGCGTCTCCCGATCCGGCTCGTAGAGCTCCCCGAGGACCGCGTTCGAGCCCCCGCGCACGAGCGCCGGGTAGGCGCCGAGGTCAACGAGCTCGAACGACCGAGCGGTGCGCGCGCCCCCGAGGTAGCGCGCGCGCCCGAGCAGCCCGTGCGAGCGCTCGCCCCGCATCAGCGTGCCGTAGACGAACAGGGGCACGACGCCGTCACCGGCAGTGCTGTTCGACCGCGGCGAGCAGCTGCTCGAGGTTGATCGGCTTCTTGAGGAACTGCGCGGCGCCGAGCGAGGACACGAACTCGTCGCGGCCTGTCGCCGAGATGATCACCACCGGGATCGACGCGAGCTCCGGGTCCTTCTTCTGCTCTGCCCTGAACTGCCAGCCATCCATGATGGGCATCATCAGATCGAGCAGGATGAGGCCAGGCCTGGGATCCGTTCGAAGCGCGCTGAGCGCCTCGCCGCCGTGCGCCGCCGACGCGACGGCGTAGCCCTCCTCTTGCAGGAGCTCGGCGAGGGTCTCTCGAATATCCGGATCATCATCGACAACGAGGATCCTCTTCAAGGGAGTGGCAGGCACGGTGCATCAACCACTATGCGAAAGCCTGACGTCACGGCGAAACAGGGAAAGCCCTGAATCCCTGCTCGGGGTCCGCTTGATCAGGCCTGTTCTGCGAGGAAGGGGGCGCATGAAGGTCTCTCTGCGGCAATGGGCGCCGCGGGGGGCATCTCGGAGCGGAGCCCGCTCGATCGACGCCCCTCACGCCGTGGACCCGCGCGGAGTCAACGGTCCTCAAGCCGGACAGGTCATCGGGCAGGAGGGGTTCGGGCGTGCGCATCGTGCTCGATCGTCGGCGGTCGAGCCCGATGTTACAGCACGGTCGCGCTCCGGCGAAGCCGCTCTCTGTCCGATCTGCGGCCTGCCAGGGTGAGCATCGCGCGGCTCGGTCGCGCTCCACCACGTCATGAGCCTGCGATCGTACCACCGGCGCGGGGGTGCGCAGCAGGGCGGCCCACCGGAACAGCGGCGCGCGACACCGCCGCGCCGCGCGGATCGAACGGGCAGCGTCAACCTTCCTGGCCCGCGGAGCCGAGCACCACCTTCGCAAGGGTGCTCAGCAGCACATCGATGTCCACCGGCTTCGGGATGAGCGCGGCCGCGTGCAGCCGCTCGGCGATCGCCTGCATCTCGTGGGGCAGGCGGGCCGAGAAGATCATGAGGGGAGAGGGCGTGCCGAGCCGCGCGATCTCGGAGACGAACCGGTCCGTCGTCATTCCCGGCATCGTCAGATCGAGGAGGACGGCGTGGAAGCGTCGCTCCGCGAGCGCGTCGAGCACCGCGCGCGCGGTCGCGGTCAGCTCGACCTCGTACCCTTCCAGCGTCAGGAGCTCCTGCAGCATTGCCGCAGTGTCAACGTCGTCCTCTGCAACCAGGATCACGTGCTTGCCACACATGGCTCCCCTCGGCTTTCCTCGGAAACGGGGGCCGCTCCGCGGGGCGGCGCGCCCTCTTTCCCCCACGCACGGAGGAGCGACGCTCGACGCGACGCGAGCCCCCACTGGCCAGCAACCGGCGCAGCGCAGGCCCGCTCGATGACGATGACCGACCCGGCGTGACGAATCACCCGGGCGAACGATCTGCGCAGTCCAGAGCGCTCACCGCGGCGCGCCACGTCCACGCCACGAAGCGCGCAACCCGACAGACCGCCGCACTCCGGCGATCCGGTACGTTCCTTTCCCCCTCTTTCGCCCCGGGCACTATGAAAGCCCGGACGCGCTCCGGATGCAACTCCGGACGCGAGCGCCGGACGTAAGCCTGGGCGTAACCCCGCACGCCCTCGGAGCGGACGGGAGCGGGAGCCAACAGAGAGCGCGAACGGACTCCCCGACGGGCGAGACACCCTGGTAGACTCCCATGGATGCCTGGCGAACGCCGCGTCGCGCTACTCGCGATGGAGTCAACCATGCCGGACGGTGGGGGAGCGCCGTTCAGCCATGGAATCCGTCGTGTCGAAGCTTCTTTGCTCGCCGATCCGGAGCTCGCCGGCGTGCCGATCCATGGGATCGACGCGCAGACGAGGGATCTCGACGCGTGGATCGCGGAGGTCGAGACCGTGGACGCGGACGTGGTCGGCCTCGCCGCGCACGTCTGGTCCTTTCCCACGTTCATCGAGGTCGCGCGCCACCTCCAGCGCAACCGGCCGGGGCGCACGATCGTCCTCTGCGGTCCCCTCGCGCGCCCCGCGATGTTCGCGCTCGCGCCCTGGCGCGACGCCGCCGCCAGCATCGACGCCCTCGTGTACGGCAACGAGCTCACGTTCCGGAACATCGTCCGCCTGAGCGAGCGCTCCTCCGAGGCGCTGCGCACCGTGCCCGGGCTGCACGTCTTCACGGCCGACGGCTGGGTCTCCACGGGCGAAGCGCCTCACGTGACGCCCGACGAGCTCCCCTCGCCGATCCGGATGAAGCTGCTCCCGACCGATCGCATCGTCCCGATCGAGATCTGCCGCGGCGGCGTCGTGAGCTGCCCGGCGTGCGGCGTCTCGACGGGCGACGCCGGCGCCGGCGTCTTCTCGGAGGCCTACCTCGTCGA
The DNA here is from genome assembly GCF_051521505.1 of Sorangium sp. So ce1014. Taxonomy (NCBI): domain Bacteria; kingdom Pseudomonadati; phylum Myxococcota; order Polyangiales; family Polyangiaceae; genus Sorangium; species Sorangium sp. So ce1014. The sequence goes on along the minus strand of NZ_CP150356.1, from coordinate 2,334,684 downwards.
GGAGCTGAGCGCGCTCCGCGACGCCGGCGCCCCGGGCGCGCAGGTCGTGGACGCCCCGCTCAACCTGAACGCTGAGGCGTTCCGGAACCTCGTGGCCGCGGAGAAGCAGGTCGGCTTCTTCAAGCAGGCGACGCTGATGGCGTCGATCGATCCGGAGCACGTGCACGACGAGCACCTCGAGTTCCTCCGCGGCGCCGCGCGCGTGTCCCTCGAGGCGCGGCTGCCGCCGCTCAACAAGGACACCGGCGACGGCACGCAGCGCCCCTTCCGGGAGTCGAAGTTCGCGAAGGTGATCGAGGAGCTCTCGACCTTCACGGACATCGAGGTGGACATCCTCCTCGGTCTGCCAGGCGACGGCCCCGTCACGTTCCGGCGCACGCTCGAGCGCGCGCGCGAGCTGCCGTGCAAGGTCCGCATCTTCCACAGCCTCGTCCTTCCGGACGACCTCATGACCCGCGCGCCCGCGTCGTTCGAGCTCCGCTTCGACCCGTTCACGCTGATGATGCGCTCGTGCCTCGGCTGGTCCGAGGACGCGCTCTCCCGCGAGCGCAGCCGCCTCATCGAGATGGCGTACCGCGAGGGCGGGGAGATCACGCCGGACATGTGGTCGTTCCCCGGGCCGCGCGAGATGCGGCGGCCGGCGATGCCGCTCGGCAGCGGCGTGGTCCCGCCGGGCGGGGAGATCCGGGTCGAGGGCGCGACGACGCTCGCGCCGGCGGGGCAGGATCTGCAGCGCGTGCTCGAGCTCGGGATCAAGGAGGCCACCTCCGGCGGGTGGACCTTCGTGGAGGCCTCCGCGCGCCCGGGCGAGATCGTCGTCATCATGAAGACGCGCGACGGCGCGCTGGTCGTCGAGATGCGCCCCGCCTCGCCCACGGAGAACGCCTACAAGGTGGTGGACGGCGTCGCGTTCGGCTACCGCTCGCCGCGCGGCGTGAAGATGAGCGACGGCGCGCTCCGCCTGCTCGATCGCGTCCTCCAGCGCCTCCACGCGCCGGCGCGCACGGCGCTCGGCCTGTCGACGCAGGACGGCGGCCCCGGCTCGGCGCGGGTGCGGCGCTTCCGCGCGACGCCCTCCTGACGCCGCGACGCTACTGCGCTCCTTCGCGATCCGTGCTCTGCCAGGCGGCGGGCGCCAGCGCCGCGTCGGCCCGAGGCGGTATCGATGCGATGGGGCGGGGCGCCGAGAGGAGCTGCTGCCGGAGCGCCTCCAGGAGCGCCGGCGGGAGCTCCTGGTGGTCCACGATGTAGGGGTGGACCTGGCGGCTCTTGCCCCGGATGCTCAGGGCGCCGGTCGGCTGCGTCGGGACGCAGTCGTCGAGGTTCGCGTACGTCGACTGGCAGATGATGATCTTGGAGCCGAGCTCCTTGTTGAACTGCTCGAGGCGCGAGGCCGTGTTTACTGTATCTCCGATGCAGGTGTATTCCATTCGCTGGAGCGACCCGATGTTGCCGGAGATGACGGTGCCGGTCGCGATCCCGACGCCCATCTTGATCTCGCCGCCGCCGAGGAGCTGCCGCTGGTTCATGCGCTCGAGGGCCTGCACCATCTCGATCGCCGCGATCACGGCGCGCTTCGGCGCGTCCTCGACCGAGAGCGGCGCGCCAAACACCGCCATCAAGCCGTCGCCGATGTACTTGTCGAGGGTGCCCCCGTAGCGGAACACGATGTCGACCATCGCCGTGAAGTACTCGTTCAGGAACGAGACCACGACCTCCGGCTCGACCGACTCGGTGAGCGGCGTGAAGTTGCGGATGTCGGTGAACATCACCGAGACGTGCCGGCGCGTGCCGCCCAGCTTGAGCCGCCCCGGGTCGGACAGGACGAAGTCGACGAGGTCCTTCGAGAGATACCGGCCGAGCTCCTGCTTCTCGCGCTCGAGCCGGAGACGGCCCAGGGACTCGATCTCGGCGCGGAGGACCAGGTTGCGCGACATCCGCGCGATGATGCCGGCGACGACGCCCGGGAGCGCGATGAAGAGGACCTGCTGGCACTGGTCCGCGATGTTGATGGCGTTCTGTCCGTAGACGGACACCGGGCTGATCGGGATCGCGCCGGAGTGGACCGTGATCGCGAGCACGACCGAGTTGAAGAGGGCCGACAGCCCCGCCGAGTACAGGCACGCCGCGAGGCTGTAGCGGAAGCCCGACATCAGGTTCCAGAGCACGTAGACGGTCGCGAGGTAGCTCGAGAAGTACTCGATCATCCCCGAGTGGTTCCTCGCCGTCGCCAGCGCTGTGAGCGTCAGGAGCGCGAGGTCGACGAAGATGCTCACGTACTTGAGCCAGCCCGCGTAGGCGCCGGGGCGCAGCCGGAAGAACGCGTAGAGCAGGAGCGAGAAGGCGAGGTACCCGCCGATCTGGATCGCGAAGACCTGGTTCGCGGCCGGCGTGTTGACGGTCCACACGTGCGTGAACGTGTAGGCGGAGAGCAGCGCGAACACGAACCGGACGTGGTTCACGATCTGCTCTCCGCGCATCTCCTGCGCCTGGAGGATCCGCACGATCTCCGTCGATTTCTCGATGCTCATGCGCGCCGCTCTCCTCCGCGCCACCGCCGCGACCACGCCGCGGCGAACCCGCGCGCGCACAGCGCGGTCGTCAGCGCCCTGCCCTGGTGGTGCCCCTCGCGGCCGTGCTTCATCGGCGCCCGGTAGAGCGGCTCGGCCGACCAGGAGCCGTCCACGAGCTGGTGCTCGCCGAGGTAACGCAGCCCCCGCTCCACCATCAGCGGGTCCGGCGACGACGTCATCGCCGCCCCCTCGAGGCACGCGGCCGTGCGGAGCGGCGTCCCGAAGCCGCCGTCGAGCCGCTGCGCTCCGAGCATCCGCGACAGGGTCGCGGCCTCGACCGCGGCGACCTCGGTGGCCCACCGCGCCTCCCCTGCCCTCTCCCGGTAGAGGCGCGCGAAGCGGAGGAACGCGAGGTCCGTGTACGACGCGTCGTAGAAGCAGGCGCCCTCGATGCCGCCCTCCGTGGCGCCGTCGAGCACGCGCCGCACGTTGGCGTCGATGAGCCGCGCGAACCGCTCCGCGTCGAACGACAGCAGGCCCGCGAGCAGGTTCAACCGGACCGCCGCGCAGTCGTCGCCGGCCCACGCCGCGCCCGGCGTGGTTGGCCCCGCAGGCCCGCGGTAGAACCAGGTCGGCACGACGCCATCCTCGCCCACGTTGGTCAGCATGACCTCGACCCACGTCTCGGCGCGGTCCCGGGCGGCGCCCGTCTCGGCGACCAGCTCGAGCATGATCGAGAGGTCGTCGGCGTCCGGCGGGAGCTCGCGGAACGCGCCGAAGTAGCGGAGCTCTCCGGCCGGGATCTCGTCGAGCAGCGCCGCGGCGTCGGCGCGGACGTCGCGCCCGACCTCCCCGATCTCGATCAGCGCCTTCAGGATCGTCGCCCGCACGAACCAGTGCCCGACCGGCTTCTCGCGCGACCCGAGCACGCCGAAGCGCTGCACCTCCCAGGACTCCGACCACGGCGCCGCCTCCACGAGAAACGCGACCGCCGCCTGCAGATCGGCGCTCGCGTCCTCGCGCGGCGCCCGGTCGCCCTGCGGCCGCGATGGCCCGAGCGCCGCGCCGGCGTCGAGGAGATCGCGGAACGACATCAGCCCCTCGAAGAAGCGGAGGCGCTCGCCGAGGGCGTCGACAAGCTCGCGCTGGGCCTCGACGAGGCCGCGCTCGGTCGGGCGCGATCGAGGCGAGCTGACCGCCGCCTCGCGGGCCGACGCGAGCGTGCCGCGCATGCGCGCGGCGAGCGCGGCCCGGTAGGGGCGGGTCGCGAGCAGGCCATGGATCTCGCGGCGGCGCACGGGGGACGCGCGCTCGCCCGAGAGCGCGCGGAGCAGCGGAGGAGCGAGATCCGCGCCGCGCAACCAGAGCGCGAGGAGCGGCGTGAGCGTCGGCGCCGCCAGGTCCGGCGCGGCCGGATCGAGCCACAGGCGCACGAGCCCGTCGAGCAGCGCGAGCGGCTCGGCCACGGCCTCTGCGAAGCGGCGCGCCGGCGCGAGATCGTCGCCTGCAACGAGCGAGATCGCCGTCCACAGGGCGACGACCTCGCGCGAGCCGGCGGCGTCGGCGCACCCCGCCGCGGCGTCCGGCCCGGCGCCCACGACCACCGGGTTGCGGCGCCACGAAGCCTCCTCGAGCTCGGCCAGGTCGACGAGCCAGCGGCGCGCGCGCGCCTCGTCCGCGTGACGCGCGAGGAGACGCGCCGCGAGCGCGCCCCGCGCGAGCGCGTCCGGAGCGCCCTCGACGCCGCCGGCAGCCACCGCGGCGATCGCCACGGCGACGTCGCCAGCCGCGGCGGGCGAAGACACGCGGCCGCAAAGCCGGAGCGCCCAGCTGGCCCACGGGATGCCGTGACCCGGCGGAGCGCCCACGCCGCGCGCGAGCGCGAGCGCCCCCCATGCCGTGTCACCGCGCCGGAGCGCCCCCGCGGACAGCAGCGCCGACCAGGAGCGCTCGCACGCCCCCCTGTCCTCCGGCTCGATCCAGGGCCAGACGGCGGTCGCCCCTGAGGCAGGGGACAGCGTCACATACCGACTCCGCCGTCACGCGCCGCGGTCGCGATGGCCGCATCGACCGCTTCGGGCGTCGAGGTCGCGGCGTCGCGGATGCGCTGGAGCGTCTCCGGTCCGACCTCGTACCCCTCCGCCTCGATGGTGCTCTCGGGAGCGGCAAGGAGCTGCTGGCGGAAGCTCGAATCCACAACGGCACGACCGATGAGCTCTGCCTCTGTTTTCTTCGACATCACGACTCCTCGCTTTCTCGCTCGGGAGGCTAGGAGACCTCCAAACGGCTAGCAAGTACAAGCAGGCGCCTCCGCGGGTGCTCGCGTCCGCGGCGCACCGCGTCCGCGCGCCGGTTCAGCGCGGCGCGCCGCCGTTCGCGACGGGCTCGCCGGTGAGCGCGCCGAAGAACGCGAGGAATACGCGCCGCTGGATCTCGGTCATGTACTGCCCGCGCTTCTTGCAAAAGCGCGCGGCGTCGGGCAGCCCGAGCGCCCTGGCGGCGACCTCGGCGCGAGCGAGCTCACAACGCGCCTCCTCCAGGATGGCGTCGAAGCCGCCACGCGCGAACAGCTGCGCGCGCAGGGCCGTCGCGCCGCGCCCCGCGGGATCGTGACGCGGCTCGCCTCCGGCGAGGGCGGCGCCGCTCGGCTGAGGCTGTCCTCCATCCCTCGCTTCGGCCTGCGCTCCGAGCCGAGCGAGCACGTACGTCGCGTTCCCGAGCGCGCGATCCTTCTCGGCGTGCAGCAGGTCCGCGAACAGCTGGTGCGCTGCGGCGAGCGCCGAGACGAACTCCTCGAGGACCGCGAGGTGCTCCGCCTGCGACAGCGCGAACAGGGCCGCGGCCGCGGGGAGCACGAGCGGGCGCGAGCGGGCGAGCACCCGCCGGAACGTGGCGGCGTCGCGCGGACCTGCGCCCCGGTGCAGCCGCCGCTCGAGGAGCATCGCCTCGCCGTATCCCAGCCAGACCTCCTCGAAGAGGCCCCAGAACGGGCTCCCGCCGGGCAGCGAGCGAGCGAGCAACGCCTGGTGGCGAGCGAACAACGCCCCGGACAGGAGCACCGCCGCGCCGGGCTCGCCGACCCCTTCGTCCAGCAGGTCGTCTTCGATGCGGACGTGCAGGTATCCGACCGCCGCCGCCTCGGCGAGATCGACAGCGAGCGGCGGAAGCGCCCGCGATCCGGCGTCCGGCTCGGGCGCCGGCCCGCCGGGCCGCGTCGCGACCCAGAGCGGCAGCTCGAGCACCGGAAGCGCCGTCGGGTGGGAGAAGTAGCCCTCGCCCGGCTCGCCCTCGAGGAGCCTGAGGCGCGCGGCGAGCGCATCGAACAGCGCGCCGAGCTCGCCCCCGAGCCGGCCTCGGAACGACGTGAGTCGCCTCAGCACCTCGGCCTCGAGCCGCGGCGCGACGTCGCCGACGTCGCCCTGCGCGCTCTCGCCTCCTCCCCCTGCGCGGCTGTCCTCGCTCATCCCACCTCTGGCCGGGGCGCGGCGGCGCCGCCTCGGGCGACGCTAGCACGAGCAGACTCGTCCCAGGGGCGGGCGCAGCCGACTTTGCCAGGAGCGCCGCCCGTGCGACACTCGGCGACTTCACGAGATCGGAAACCATGATCGACTCCGAGCGTTTCGCCGAGCGTCACGGGGACATCACGACCGACGCCCGCGCTGACGTCCTCGATTTCCGCGACACCCTCTATCGTCCGACGATGATCGAGGTGCCTCCGGTCATGCCACCGGAGCGCTTCATGGACTACGGCGTGCCCGTGCTCGACCAGGGCAGGAACAACGGCTGTACCGGCTTCACGGTGGCCACCGTGGCCCACTTCCTGCTGCGCAAGCGCAAGGTCTCCCCGGAGTACGGCCTCGTGAGCCAGAACATGGTGTACACGATGGCGCGCCGATACGACGAGTACCCGGGCGAGGACGACGCGAGGGGCTCCAGCCTGAGGGGCGCCATGAAGGGCTGGCACAAACACGGTATTTGCTCTTGTGAGCAGTGGCCGTGGGACCCGAACGATCTCCACGGCACGCTCACGCCGGAGCGCGCCGCGGACGCGATGCTCCGGCCGCTCGGCCTGTATCAAAGGGTGAACCACAAGGACCTCCCGGCGATGCACAACGCCCTCGCGGAGGTCGGGATCATCGCGGCCTCGGCGCTCATCCCGTTCAACGGCTGGTATTACGGGACGCAGAAGAGCGGCATCATCCCGCCGGTCGACAAGACGAACCCGTTCATCGCGCCCTGGGGCGGCCATGCCTTCACGATCGTGGGGTATGACGCGGAGGGCTTCTGGCTCCAGAACTCCTGGGGCCCCGGCTGGGGCAAGAGCGGCTTCGGGCGGCTCTGTTACGACGACTGGCTCCAGTACGGCTTCGACGCGTGGGTCGGGCGGCTCGGCGTCCCCATCCGCCTGAGCCAGCCGCGCTCGCTGCGCCCGCTCACGTCCGCGAGCCGCACGTTCGCCAGCCTGCGACCGCACCTCATCAGCGTCGACATGCACGGTCAGCTCCAGCAGCGCGGGGCCTACGGCACGTCCTCGGAGGACGTCCGCATCATCATGGAAGAAGACTTCCTGAGCGCGACCGAGGGCTGGAGGCGCCGCCGGCTCCTGCTCGTCGCGGGCGGCGGGCTCCGCCGGCAGATCGACGCCATCAACCGGATGTCGCGCCTCCGGCCGAAGCTGCTCGGCCACGAGATCTATCCCCTGGAGCTCCTCTGGGACACCGACCACTACCCGCGCCTCCTCGAGATCCTCCACCGCGCCACGGAGGGCCGCCGCCACGACGGCTATGATCCCAGGGCGTTCGGGTTCATGATCGATCGGCGCGACGACGCCCTGGAGCCGCTCGTCCGGCGCATGGGCGGCAAGGCCGAGTGGGATCGCATGAAGCTCGCCGCGGGCGACGCGACGATGGACGCCGATCACGGCGGCCTCCGCGAGATGATCGGCCGCCTCGCGTCGCTGATGGACAGGGATCCGAGGATCGAGCTCCACCTGGTCGCCCACTCCAGCGGCACGTTCCTGCTCGCGCCGCTGGTCCAGCTGGTCACCTCGGAGAAGGGCAGGAAGATCGAGGGCGGTCCGATGCGGGGTCAGCTCGGGCTCGGGCTCCCGATCGATTCGCTCTCCCTGCTCGCTCCGGCGAGCGCCATCGACGCGTTCCGCGACACGTACATGCCGTCGATCAAGAGCGGCATGGTCCGCCGGTTCGCCCTGTTCACGCTCACGGACGAGGCGGAGCTCCAGGACCACTGCGAGGTGTACGGCAGGTCGCTCCTCTACCTGGTCTCGAACGCGCTCGAGCGGCGCCCGCGGGTGCCCGGCACGAGCGGCGTCTCGCTGCTCGGCATGGAGGCGGGGCTCCTCGACCCGGAGAACGCCGACGTCCTCGCGCTCCTCACGGAGAACAGGGAGGATCGGCCCACCGTGTTTCCGCGGGCGGAGTGGATCAAGGGGCCCAACACGAGGCCCCCTCCGCACGGCTCGGAGGCGCGACGGCACGAGGACTTCGAGAACGACGCGACCACGTGGAAGTCCGTCATCGCCCGCATCCTCAACCAGCCGTTCGCCGATCACCTGCCGCCGATGTCGGCGCGGGATCCGTGGTGAGCGCGCGCTCCTCACCCCTCCGGGCGGCGCCGCTCCACTGAGGTCATCCCGCGGAGGACCGGGGCGACGAGCCGCTCGGACCCGAGCGGCGGCGCGATCGCTCCGCTCAGGAGGATGGCAAACGAGGCCCGGATCTCCTCGCCAAAGTTGATCCGGAAAAGGCCCATCTCAGGCCGGCTGCGGATATCGCGGATCACGTCGCTGGGGTCGCAGACCTGGCGCATGCCGATGAGCAGCGCATACATGCGGACGAGGATCGGGCCGCCCTGCCCGGGCGTGAGCGACGGCAGGCACCGCTCGATCAGCGCCCCGGTGCGCTCGACGTGAGCGAGGAGCGAAAGCTTGAAGCGGAGGGCGGCCTCGTAGCTGACGTTCTGCTCGAGGACGCTGTGGAGGATGGAGAGCAAGCGCGTCATCGCGTCGCGCGCCACGAGGGTCGTCGACAGGATCGAGGCGATGCCGGCCGCGGCATCCGGGGCGGACGCCGCGGGCGCGCCGCGGCGCGCTCGCGAGGGTCGGGGGCGCGCCGCGGTCGCCTCGCCCTGGGACGCGCCGAAATGCGTCAGGCGGAACTCCACCTCATGGAACCACTTCGCGAGCTCTTGATCCACGACCGCGAGGAAGAGCTCCTCTTTGGTGGTGAAATAGAGGTAGAGGGTGCCCTTTGCGAGCCTGGTGCGCTCGGCGACCTGAGCCATGGTGACCTCGATAAACGGGGTCTCCTGGAACAGCTGCCAGGCTGCGTCGATGATGAGCCGCCGTCGCTCCTCCTTCTGTTCCTCCTTCCTCGCTCTTCGCGTCGAGCTCATAGGCTTACCGGTTTACGCTGTCTCCAGAAGCGCCGCAATGCAGACGCCGTGGTCGACACCCGCGCGAATTCGAGTTGACGGAAGCGCCACGAGCGTCCGACGCGCGCTCATTCAGCCATTGCTCATGGCAGGGTAGCCGCGCTCATCACATTTCACCGGATACGGTCACACCGAGCCCGTGCAGGCCGAGGAACATCGGGGCGATACCCGAGCGCGCCACCCGCTCGACGGTCCTTGAGAGCGTTCGCGCGATCCGCGCCGCGAACTCGCCTGAGCTGCCGGGCGCGCCCCGCGCGGCGGGCGGCGCGGCGGCGCGCAATGCGCGCGGCGCGGGCAGCGCGAAGAGGCCAGCGCCGTCGGCCTCGGGCCGCGCGAAGCAGAGAGGAGAAAAGAGCAGGGTCGCCGCCGCGACAACCACCATACCCTTCACGATCGCTGAACCAGCGCTCATCCCGACACCCACGTGAAACCTAGCGCTGTCGCCGGCGCATGTCGTGGGCAGCAGGGCGGCAAAATAGCGCTGTCACCACACGACCTTGGACTCTCAACGTGGAGAGTCGCGCCTCGGGCGACATCCCGCCTCCGCGGGCTGCGGCCCGTCGGGCTCTCCCCGCATCGCGAGCTCTCAGCCCGCGGTCGCCATCGCCAGGGCCCGATGGATCACGCGGAGCGCGTCGTCGGCGAGACCATAGGCCGGCAGCTCGGGGACTGGCACGAGGGCCACCTCGGAGGCGTCGTCGCCTGGAGCGAGGACACCTCCGGTCGACTCGCACAGGTAATCGAGGATCACGTAGTGATACGGAATCTCCACGACCTCCACGACCTCCACGAGCGGGCCGACGCGGATCTCGAGGCCCGTCTCCTCGCGGATCTCGCGGGCGACGGCGTCTGCGAGCCGCTCTCCTGGCTCCACGCGACCGCCGGGGAGCGACCATGCGCCATCGAGCGGGGGGTGAGCGCGACGGACGAGGAGCACGCGGGGCGCACCGGACGCGTCCGGGCGGCGCTCGAACACGACGGCGCCGACCGCCACGCGCGGGGGCTCCGGGGCGCGCGCCGGCGCATCCCTCACGGGGCGGCCGTCTCGGTGCGGCCGGCCTTGCAGCGGACGTCGCCCGGCGTCGCGACCGCGAGCTCGTAGTCGCCGAGCGCAAAGTCGCCGGGGATGATCACGGCCCCGTCGTAGCGGCCGCGCTCATCGGTCGACAGCGAGCCGATCGCCACGCCGTGCGGCGCTGCGTTCCCCGTCAGGATCACGTCGACGCGGACGTGCCCGCACGGCGCCCCGTCGCTGCTGACCTGCCCCTGCAGGTGGAGGGGAAAGCCGCGGCGGATGTCCTTGTCCAGCGCGGTCACGACCACGTCGGTGCGCTCCGCGCGCCCGGTCGCGTCGCTCGTGGCCGTGGGCGCCGGCGGTGGAGGCGGCGGCGCGGCGGTGCTGCTACCGGCAGCGCCCGGGCCGGGCGGCCCCTGCTGCATCTGCTCGGCGCGCGTCCGCTCGGCGAGATCCTGGCCCGAGTCGCGCTGCTCCGGCCAGCTGTAGGGGTCCGGCGGCGGCACGTAGGGCGGGCGGCTCGGATCGACCTCTTGGTCCATGTTGAGGGCGGCGCCCCCGAGATCGATGCGGTGCCAGAGCGAGCCGTCGAAGACCTCGACCCAGGCGTGCGCCTCGTTGACGACCATCCGCGCGGGGATCCCGATGTGCAGGGCCGTGACGAGGAACGCGAAGGCGCGGTGGCGGCACACGCCTTTTCGCGACAGCGCGAGGTCGAGGTAGATGTCGCCGTTCCCCTTGGGCGGGTCGTCCGACGGGGTGAACGACCGGAAGTACTCGACCATCTTCTGCACGACGTCGCGCGGCCGCATCGTGGGCGAGATGCCGATCGCCTGGGCGACCTGCCGGAACGCCGCCTCGTGCGACGCCTCCTGCGGCGTGCGGTACGGCGCGAGCTTGCCCCAGTCGACGTCGGCGAAATCGCTGCCGAAGGTCGCGCGCGCGATCGCGAGCTGCACGACCAGCCGGACGCGCGCGCTCTTCGTGCCGCGCACGAACCAGTTGTCGGCGCCGTCGCGCAGCACGACCACCGGCGTGTCGGGGTTCACGTGCATGCGCACGAGCCGCGTGTCCGGCCCGACCGTCGGGATCCGGACCGGCTCGTTCGGCACGAGATCGACCGAAATGTCCCCGTAAAATGCCTCGTCACCCGCCGCGACCGAGCCGTCGGCCTTGAGGGTCTTCAGGCCTCGATCGCGGACGACGAGCGAGTAGTCCGCCCTCACCGCGTCGTAGGCTTGCAGCCGCTTGAACGGCGCGGTCGCCGGGGAGAACGGATCGTCGTAGCGCTCGACGTTCGGCCGGCGGGTGTCTCGATCCGGCTCGTAGGACGCCTCGGGACCGGCGTCGGACCCGACGTTGCTGTAGACCTGCTGCTGGTTCGACGGCGGGCGCTGCGGATCGGGCGCCGTGGCCAGGCCGCTCGGCGTCTGGATCGCCGCCGGGAGCCCTCCGTCGAGCGTCGTCGTGGCGAGCGAGACGTCCTCCGCCGGGTCCGGCGCGATGAACTCGTGCAGGAGCGACACCTGCGCGTCCGCGAGCGGCGACACGGCGCAGGCGAGCGCGAGCACGAGCAGGCTGCGCGCCCAGCCGCCGAGCCGGCGCCGGGACGCGGAGACGGCGGGCGGACGAGCAGGGCGCAGGCGCGCGGCCGGAGAGGACATCAGGGGCTGTTATGAAACCAGAAACCCCGGCGATGTTCCACGCCGACCGGTCCGTCCGCGCCCTCGTCACCGGCTTTCACCGTCGGCCAGCGCCGGCCACGGTCAGACGCCGATCAGCGCCGGTGCTGCGCGGCATCGGCGTGGTGGCGCCGCGGCTGCGGGGCGGAGCGGAGCCGGTCGATCGCCTCGGTGGATTCCCCGCGCGCGGTCAGCTCGGCGGCCAGCACGTCGAGGGCGGGCTGAAAGATGTCCGTCCGCGCGAAGCGGCCGGCGCGGCCGCCGGCCAGCCTCGGCAGGACGGCGACGATGCGGCGCATGCCGTCGGCGTAGCGGCGGGAGATGGCCAGCCGGTCGATGAGCGGCTCGAGGAAGTCGGCGACCGCCGCGGCGCGGTCGCGGACCCCGTCGCAGGCTTCCTTCATCGGCTCGAGGAGCAGGAGCGTCCAGAGCACCGTATCGTCGAGCGGCCGGTCCGCGGCGGTGCGCCGGTCGACGTAGTCGAGCACGCGCCAGACGCGCTGGCCTGGGCCGTCGTCGCCGCGATCGTCGTAGAGCAACGCCGAGACCTCCGGCAAAAGGACGTCGAGCACCCCCGTCTCCCACGCGAGGTAGATGGTGCGGCGCGCCTGGCCGCCGCGCAGCAGGCGCAGGATCTCCTCCGAGAGGCGCGGGCGCGCCGCGAGCGCGAGCGCGTCGCGGCAGTAGACGACCGCATCGTAGACGTCCGGGGTGATCGCGAAGCCCAGCCGGCCGGCGAACTTGAGGGCGCGCAGGATGCGGATCGGATCCTCGCGGAAGCGCGTCTCCGGGTCGCCGATCGTGTGGACCACCTGGCGGCGCACGTCATCCATGCCGCCGACCCAGTCGAGGATCTGCCGCGCCTCCACGTCGTAGAAGAGCGCGTTGATCCGGAAGTCGCGGCGGACGGCGTCCTCGTGCGCGACGCCGAACGCGTTGTCGCTCCGGATGAGCAGCTCGCTCCCGTCCTCGGAGTCCTCCTTCGGGTTGCGGCGGAAGGTCGCCACCTCGATGACCTTCCCGCCCTGAAAGAGGACGTGCACAAGGCGAAACCGCCGGCCGATGATGCGCGAGTTGCGGAACAGCTCGCGGACCTCCTCCGGCCGGGCGCTTGTGGCGACGTCGAAGTCCTTCGGGCGGCGATCGAGCAGCAGATCTCGCACACAGCCGCCTACCAAGTAGGCCTGATAGCCATGGCGGACGAGACGACGCACGACTTTCTGGACGTCTGGATCGATCCGCGCCTCGTCGAAAATGACCTGGTAGCGACGCGGGGTGGGGATGTCTTCGTCGACGAACTCGACGCGGAACGGATCGGCGTCGAGGACGCCTGTGTCCGTCGGCATAGGCTCGCCTTCGGGCCCCGCGCGTAGCCCGGGGGCGCTGCGGCTCTCATACATCGGGAGTTCGGCCTCTTGAATCGCCGCTGTTCCGTTATCGGGAGATGGGGTCGCGCGACCCATAGTGAGCAACCGAGAAAGCACCAGGCAGCGCCTGGAGGGAGTGGAGGGCGACTGGCGCGCGATGGTGGGATTCCAGGACTCCCTGGAGAGCCGACCCGCGCAGATGAGGCCCGCGCCCGCGGACCTCCGAACCGTGCCGGCTCGCTCGCCTCTGCCTGCATCGGCCTGACGAGCGGATCCGGCTGTCGCCCGGAACAAGAGATGCTAACGGCCGTCTAGCAGGGCTTCGCCGTGAGAGCAAAGCCGGAGGCGCAGGGGGACCGACGGAAGTCTCCGGAGCGAGCGGGCTTCACGGCTTGGTACCCCAGTGCCCGATCCCGGGGACCGGCGGCGGGGCTGCGTCCGGCTGGGCGGCGAGCGGCGCCCCGGCGCTGGCCTCCGGCGTCGCGAGCAGCGCCTGCCGCAGCTCCGCCATCGAGGGAAACCGGCCGCGCGGATCCTTCACGAGCGCCTTGCGCACAACGGCGTCGAGCTCGCGCGAGATGAGGAGCCCTGGGTGCAGCCGGTGCAGCGGCGGCGGAGGCTCGCGCCCGTGCTTCTCCGCGATCGCCGGGTACGGGCCCTGGAACGGCACACGGCCCGCGAGCATCTCGTAGAGCACGATGCCCAGGGAGTAGACGTCGGCGGCGGGCGCCGCCGGAGCGCCCTGCGCCTGCTCGGGCGCCATGTACTCCGGCGTCCCGACGACCCGGGGGAGCCGCGCGCCTTCGCCCTGGCCCTCGATGAACGAGAACCCGAAGTCGAGCAGCTTGACGAGCTCGCGCCCGTCGGCAACGTGCACGAGGAACACGTTCTCCGGCTTCACGTCGCGGTGGATCACGCCGGCGCGGTGCGCGGCCTCGAGGCCCGCGGCGAGGTCGGCGGCGATCCGAACCGCGCGCGCGGGGACGAGCCAGCGCGTGAAGCTCAGCGTGTCGGCGAGATCGAGGCCGACGAGCAGCTCCATCGCGAAGCACGGCGTATCGCCGGCGCGCGCGAGCGCCTCGACGCCGAGGACGTTGGGGTGGCGGACGCGCGACGCGGCGCCGGCCTCTCGCTCGAACCGCGCGACGACCAGCGGATCGTCGCGGAGCTCCGCCCGGAGGACCTTGACCGCGACGCGCGACGGCGCGGCCTCCTGGGGCCTGCCGACGCGATCGGCGAGGTAGACGTGCCCGACCCCGCCGCTGCCGAGCAGCTGCACGACGCGGTACGTGTTGCAGAGGAGCCCGCCCACGAGCGCTTCGGCGGCGACGCGAGCAGGAGGCATGGGATCGAGCGTAGCGCAGTCGCGCCCGCCGAAGGGCAAAGGCGCGCAGAGGCAGCGCAGAAGAGAGCGCGGTCCGGCCCGACGCAGCAGGAGGTTCGCGCCCGCACCGACCGGCGGCCGCGCGCGACCGCTTGCGAGGAGCTTGGGCCGGCGCGCTCGCTCCCGCCGACCGGGCTGGCTCCGCCGGACGACGAGGACGCAGGGGGATGACGCGCAAAGTCATCCGTGCCGCGCACGAGCCTGGCCGAGCCTGCTGGGACCGCCATCGAGCGCCGCGGGGGACGGGTCGCGCGCGAACGAGGCGGCGCGCGGCGTGCGCTCAGGCAACGCGGCACGCGGCGAGCTGCCTGTCCGGACGCAGGAGCGCGCGGATCGCTTGAGCGGCGACGAGGAGACGGCCACGCTTAGCGGCGCATGACCGACGATCGTCGATTCTCCTCCCCGAGCCCGCTCGATGTGGAGGCCGAGCAGGCTCCTGCGACGGCGAGCTCCCCAGGACCGAGCGCTGCATCCACCTCGCGTCCGCCTCCGCTTCGCTGGAAGAAGAACCTCGCGCTCTTTTGCCTGACGGTCGTCTCGGTGTTCGTCGCCGGCACCCTCTGGGCTCCGATCAGTCCGGAGGACGACAGCGTGCTCGCCCTCGTGAAGGCGCTGCCGCAGACGTGGCCGTTCGCGGTGCCTTTCCTGTCGATCCTCCTGGCGCACGAGTTCGGGCACTACTTCGCGGCGCGCGCGCACGGGGTCGAGGCGTCGCTCCCCTACTTCATCCCGCTGCCGATCGTCAGCCCGCTCGGCACGATGGGCGCGGTGATCTCGATGAAGGGCAGGATCAAATCGCGGAACGCGCTGCTCGACATCGGCGCCTCCGGACCGCTGGCCGGCCTGGTGGTGGCGCTCCCGGTCCTCGTCGTGGGTCTGATGCAGTCGGAGGTGCACGCCACGTCGGGACCCGCGCTGCAGGAGGGGCGGAGCCTGCTCTACCTTTTGCTGAGGCGGCTCGCTGTCGGCCCGATCCCGGAGAGCCACGACGTCTTCCTCGGCCCCGCGGCGATGGCCGGGTGGGCCGGGCTGCTCATCACGGCGTTCAACCTCTTCCCGGTCGGCCAGCTCGACGGCGGGCACGTCGCCTACGCGCTGTTCGGCAAACAGCAGGACCGCTACAGCCGCGCCGCGCATTTCCTGATGCTCGCGCTCTTCGTCGGCAACGTCGTCTACTTCACGCGGCACTTCATCGCCGACGGGCTCTCCGACGCGCTCCGCGCCGGGGTCGCCAACGGGATGCCGTGGCTCACGTGGTTCGGCGTGGTCTACCTGATGCTGCGGATGGGCGGGCGGGAGCACCCTCCCACGGAGCCTGGCGAGCTGTCGCCGGCGCGCAAGGCGATCGCGGTGGTGACGCTGCTCCTCTTCGTTCTGCTGCTGATGCCGACCCCGTTCGGGACCTACTGAGCGCGCCGGCGCTCAGGGCTTCGCGGCGCCGAACTTCGCCCGCAGCGCGTCGCAGACGACGGCGGGCGCGTAGTGGCTGACGTCGCCCCCGTGGCTCGCGATCTCGCGCACGAGCGACGCCGAGACGAAGCCGTAGTGGGTGCGCGTCGGCAGGAACACGGTGTCGACGCCGGGGAGCATGTCCGCGTTCGCGTGGGCGATCTGCAGCTCGTACTCGAAGTCGGTCGCCGCGCGCAGGCCGCGGACGATCACCCGCGCGCCGACCCGCTGGCAGTACTGGATGAGCAGCCCCTCGAACGAGTCGATCCGCGCGTTCGTCACCTCGCTCGTGGTCTGGCGCAGCAGCTCCAGCCGCTCCGAGTAGGTGAAGAGCGGGTGCTTCGTCGGATGCCGGCCGACCGCGACGATCACCTGATCGAACAGCTTCGACGCTCGCTCGATCAGGTCGAGGTGACCGAACGTGATCGGATCGAAGCTCCCCGCATAAACCGCCAGCAGTTCCTTGGGCATGGCGCTCACTGGTCCGGCGTCCGCTTGGGAGCAGCCGCAGGCGGGGGCGACTTCGGCGCGGCCGCGGGCGAGGCCGGCGCGGGGGACGGCGGCGCCTGGGGCGCAGGCGAGCCGATCGCGCCAGCGGGGCCGGCCCCATCTGCAGGGGCGGCAGGGGCCTGCCCCTCGTTCGAGGGCGCCGGCTCGCTGCCCTGGAGCACCTTGTTCATGGCGGTGTCGTCCTCGATCCACATGAGCCGACCCCCGTCGCCGAAGGTGACGCGGAAATAGGCGAGCAGCCCCGCGCCGATCACGCCGTCCAGATCGAGCTGGAGCTGCTTCTCGACCGCCTGGAGCGGCGCCCCGTACACGCCCGGGACCTTGGGGATCTCCAGCGCGCCGAGCCGCAGCATCGGCACGACGCCCTGCTTCAGCTTCTGCTCCGGATCCTGCTCGACCCGCTTCAGCCCGTCGGCCTCGAAGCCGGCCTTCTTCCAGCCCTCCTTGTCGAGCGCGACCGGGAACGTCATCGACGTGTCGATGAGCATCGGCCCCTGCACCGTCTTGTCGGGCCCGAGGCTGCTGCGCAGCACCATGCCGCCGCCCTTGATGAAGGCCACGTCGACGCGCGTCGCGTCGGGCGGCGCCGGCGGGGAGAAGCTGCGCACGACGAACTGCCGGCCGCCGTAGTCGATGGTCGCGTTGAGGTGCCGGATCAGGTTCACCCCGAGCAGCGCCTTGATCGGCGCGCCGATCTGCTTCGAGATGCCCGAGAGGTCCTGCGTGAGCGCCGGGACGTCGTTGACCTCGATCTTCCTGTCGAAGCGGAGGGAGACCCAGCTCGGCTCCTTGCGCGTGCTGCTGTCGAGGACCACCTCGCCGGTGCCGGTCGAGATCATCGCGAGCGCCGACTCGCCGTCGATCTCGACCGGGACGACGAAGAACGGGGCCGCGGGGTTGACGTGGGGCATCTCGATCGCCGCCAGGAGCCCGCCCGAGAGGGTGAACGGCACGCGCCCCGCCCCGCGCCGCGCCAGCTTCGCGATCGACTTCGCCCAGTCATCGACCACCTCCGGATCGTCGAGCATCGCCTCGAGCTCGTCGGCGGCGGCGTCGAGGTCACCCTTGTACCAGAGCGCGCGCCCGCGGAGCCCGGCGGCCTCGGAGCCGGCGACGCCCTTGAGGAGGCGCAGCGCTTCGGCGTAGTCGAGCCGGGCCAGCGCGATGCGCCCCGCGAGCAGGCGTGTCTCGGTGTCGGCCGGGGCGATCGTCAGCGCCTTCGCGACCGCATCACGCGCGTTGTCGACGTCGGCGGACTGAAACTCCTGTCGAGCGCGGGCGAGCCACTTCTCCGCCGCCGGCGGGCGGGCGGACTCCGGGCCGATCATCGTCGAGCACGACGCGAGGAGGGTCGCGGTCAGCAAGCCGCCGAGGCGAACAGCGAGGGAGCTCCTCGTCGGCGCGTTTCGATTCGATTGGATTCGCACGTGGATCTCAGGCCCTTTGCGGCGTGCCGTCCGGACCGATTTCTCCCGGCGAAATCGGCTCGATCGCCAGGATGCGATCGGCCCGTAGCTCCCGGCGGCTGCGCGACGGGAGCAGATAGCCGAGAACCCGGGGTGGGTCGAGGTCCGTTCGCACCCCCGTTATCCGTACCACGAGCTCCTCCTGCCCACGGCGCGCCGGCCGGTATCGCACCCGCACGGTGGCGGCATGCTCGGCCGCGTGCACCGCCGCTGCGACCAGCTCCGGGCGAGCGTGGCGCTCGCCGATCCGGACGTGCCACAGGTCGCGCGGCGTGCGCGGGGCGAGGACCTCCACGACCTTGCGGAACACGGCGCGCAGGGCGTGCACGTCGTCCTCGGCGCGGTGGGCGCGCTCGCGGTGCACGCCGAGCTCCCGGCAAAGGGAGGCGAGGCTGTGGCTCGGCAGGGCGAAGGCCCGGCGGGAGAGGACGAGCGTGTCGAGGTAGTGCGGGACGCGCTTCGCCTTCCCCGCCCGTGCGAGCTCCGCCTCCAGGAACGCGACGTCCCACGCGGCCGCGTGGGCGACGAGCACCGCGCCCTCTGTCACCTGATCGATACGATCGCAGAGCTCGGCGAACGTGGGCGCGCCCGCGAGGTGCTGCGGATCGATGCCGTGCACGTGCGCGTTGCCGAACACGCCCGGCTCGGGCCGCACGAGCGACGTGATCGCGTCCTCGCACGTGTCCCCCCGCATCCGCTCGGCGCAGACCTCGATCACGCGGTCGCTCTGGGGGCGGAGGCCCGTCATCTCGAGATCGAGGAACACGAGCGGCGCGCGCTCGATCGGATCGTCCCAGGGCGAGCCAGCGGGCGGCTCTGCGCCGGTCGCCCGCTCCGGCCCCGCACCTTCGCGCTGCTCCGTCATCCGACCTGCTTCCCCACCTCGGCGGCTCGACCCCGGAGACGACCGTCCCTCGACATGGACGCGTCTTAGCGAAACCGGCGCCCGACCGAAAGCGGTCCGCGGCGCGAGACGCCCCCCGGCCCGCGAGGCACGGGCGCCGGGCTCCTGGCCCCGCGCGGGCCGCCGGAGCATGGAGGCGGCGCCCGAGCGTCGACGGAGCGGGCGCAGTGTTCGGGGCGAGGCCCGAGGCGCGTCGCGTGGCGGCGGAGTTCCAGCAGAATTTCCGCGGTGCAGCACCGGATGTTCAAGGGAGCTTTCGTTGCTACACTCCCCAGCGTGCCGGACGGGGTAGCTACAGTCCCGGGGGGCTCTCCTCACGAGGAGCTCGATCTCGGCGACGGGTCTTCAGGGTTTCACCGCGAGCGCAGGACCGAGCCGCTCGATCTTCCCGTCCTTGTGGTGAACCGCTTCTTCCAGCCTGTGCAGATCACGACGGCGCGTCGTGCTTTCCTGCTGCTCTTCGGCGGCGCCGCTCTCGCCATCGATGAGCTCGGCGAGCTCCACGATTTCTCGGCCTGGCGAAGCTTGCCGGTGCGGGACAAGGACGACGGCCTCCCTGTGGTCGGCGGCTCGCTCCGCGTGCCGCGCGTCCTGCACCTCCGCCGCTACGAGCGCATGCGGCGCCCGACGATCCGGCTCACGCGAAAGAACGTGATGCTGCGCGACGCGCACCAGTGCCAGTACTGCGCGCGCCGCCCGCCCGTCCGTGATCTCAACATCGACCACGTGCTCCCTCGGTCGCGCGGCGGTGGGGATTCCTGGGAGAACCTCGTGACCGCCTGCCGCACGTGCAACCTCCGCAAGGGCTGGCGCACGCCCGACGAGGCCAGCATGCGGCTCATCCGTCAGCCGCTGCCGCCGCGGTGGTCGGCGACCATGCAGATCCTGCTCGGCTTGCCGCACTCGTTTGACGAGTGGAACCCCTTCCTCAAGGCCGGCTGACCGCCCCCGCGCGGGCCTCGCCGCGACGGCCGACGGAGGCTGGCGCCGACGAGGCGATCCGTCACGGGATCACGGTGAGTCGCCCCTGCTCATCGCAGGTGGCGACCCCTCTCCACCCGTCTTCGGTGCAGAGGAAGAAATCGATGCAGCCGGTCCAGCACGCGGCATCCGCGCATGTCTCGGCGGCTTCCACCGGGCAATCCGGCTGCTGCAGCGCGGGCTTGCAGCCCCGCGCCTCGCCGGTGCGGTCGAGCGTCACGCTCTCGCACGCGCCGTCCGTTCCGCCGCCCGCGCCTCCGCCGCCCGCGCCCAGCGCAGGAACGCCCGGTCGATCGCAGCGGGCGACCTCCGTCCAGGCGCCATCGAGGCAATCGTGGAGGGCGCGGCAAGCCGCGTCGTCGCAGCTCCCCCCTCGGCCGATCGGGCACCCTCCCTGGGGGATCTCCCCGCACAGCTGCGGCTCGGCGATGGGATCGCAGCCTGCCGGTGCAGCGGCGGCGATGGCGGCGCCGGCGATGAATGACAGCGGAATCTTCAAGGCGGCCGTGAGGAGACCTCGGATTGCCGGCGCGCGGGGGAGAAAAACACAAGGCGCCTCGCCTCCGCTCCTCCGAACCGTTTAGTATGCGCGCCATGCGTCCCTGCGCCACTGCCAGCGCCGTGTTCACCGGAGTCCTCCTCGCCGCGACGCTGTCGCTGTCCGGCGCCTGCTCGAGCGGCACCGCGCCGCCCTCGCCGCCGGACAGCGCATCGCTCGGCGCATCGCCTACGCCGGCATCGCAGCCGGCCACCGCCGCAGACCCGGGCGCCGCTGCCCCGGGCGCCGCTGCCCCGGGCGCCACCGACCCGGGCGCTGCCGCGCCGGCGCAGCCGGACAAGCCAGCGGCTCGCAAGAAGGCGCCAGAGACGGTCGAGGACTGCAAGGTGATCGCCTCCGAGATCACGAACGAGCCGCCGGAGGGCGGCGTCGTGATGAACAACGCGATGACCTCCGCCGACGCGGGCTCGAGCGATCGCCTGCAGCCGCTCGTGGACGCGATCAAGGCGAGGCGCGACGGCTTCCGCTGCTGCTTCGATCTCTATGCCCGCAAGCACCCGGGCGCGCAGGGCAGGATCACGTGGCAGCTCAAGCTGAAGCCCGACGGCACCTTCGAGGAGGCGACCATCGTGCGCGACAAGAGCGACGTGACCGCGCCGCAGGTCGAGTCCTGCATGGCGGAGCTCGCGAAGTCGACCACCTGGGCGCGCTCGCCGAGCGGCAAGGAGACCGTGCTGACCTACCCTTTCGATTTCAAGCGACGCAACTACTAGCAGCGCGCCGCCGCCGAGGAGCACGTCTGTGTCGAGCGACGCTTCGGGGATCCTGCGCGGCTCGGGCTACCCCGGCCGCAACGCCTACGCCGAGCTGCTCCGCGACACGCGCGGCCTGCGGCGGGAGCAGCAGCAAGCCCGCGAGGCGTGGTTCGCGCGCCTCGCGGCCGACAAGAAGGACGAGACGCTCTTCGAGCTCGAGATCCTCCTGAAGGGCGTCGCCTGCTTCGCGAACCCGCGGAACCACCCCGGCGCCGGGCAGCGCCAGACGATCGTCAGCCACGACTTCCACGAGCACCTCCAGCACGCGCGCGACGGCATGGCGCGCGTGGTCCAGCTGACGCGCGCCATGCTCGGCGATCGCGACCGCGCCTTCGTCTTCCAGCGCTACCTGGAGACGGTGATGCCGGAGGACACCGCGCGCACGCGGCTCCTGCACGCGACGATGGCGCAGGAGTCGCCCGAGTCCAGCCTCTTCGTGCTGCGGCACGGGTTCACGAACCTCATCGAGGTCGCGGGCGGGCTGCTCCGGCTGCCGCGGGTCAGCTTCAGGCTCTTCTACGCCCACCTCGCGACCGCGATGCGCGAGATCGCCCAGAGCACGTTCTTCAACCCGCTCCACGCGCTCGAGTTTCGCCCGGAGTTCGATCGCATCGCGTCGACGCAGGTGCTCGAGCTGATCCATCGCGTGCCCGGCGAGCAGGCCCACCGCCTCGTGGCGCTCACGTTTCTCGCGCTGTTCAGGATGCTCCGGTACCTCCGGCTGCTCGACGCCATCGCGCTCGATCACTCGGATCACCGCGTCGCCGGTCGCGGGTACCTCGTGCTCGCGGTCTTGCGCAGCGACGCCCGCGCGCTCTCGAACTACCTCCGGCGCCGCGCGGGCGCGCTGCTCGCGGACAGCTACGAGCGCGATCTCCTGCGCGTGCCCGCGAGCGACATCGTCGCGCGCCACGACGAGCTGGCCGCCGAGGGCCACCGCCTGCTCTCCACGAAGGCCGCCCTGACCGGGCTCGCCGCGAACCTGCGGCTCGAGATGCGCCGCGCCTTCGAGCACGACCTGCCGCCCGCCGACGCGCTGGTGAGCGAGTCCGAGTACCGCGTTCGCCTCCGCGCCGTCGCGCACGGCCTCCGCCCCGCGCTGCAGAACGCGATCCTGTTCATCGGCAGGTCGCTCGGCGCGAAGCTCGAGGAGGGCCGCGTCTTCGACGATCAGGCGGCGCGGCGGTCGACGAGCGATCGCCTCCGGCGCGACGTGTGGATGTTCGCCCAGATCGCGCGCGCGTTCGCGAGCAAGGCGCGCACCACCGGCCCGGCGCCCGATCGATGGACGGGCATCGCGAGCTTCGCGTTCGTCCGCGAGTTTCTCTCGTACTTCCGGGCGATGGGCTACCCGCTGCTCAGGGTGGGCGACTATCCCCGCGTCGACGCGTTCATCTCGGCGATGACGGCGCTCGAGGAGAGCGACCTGCTCGATCCCCAGCGGCTCGACGCCGCCATCCGCGAGTGCGAGGCGTTCTTCGAGTTCCTGATGAAGCTCTTCGAGCAGATCTCGAAGCGCGAGGATCTCGCCGGCGTCCCGTTCGATCGCAAGGGCGCCACGCGCGCGCTCCGGCTCTACCTCGGCGAGCGCACCTGAGCGCGCGCCGAGCGCATCTGGCGGCGCCGCGCCGCCGCTCGATCACCGGGAGCTCGACCGCCGCCCGCGGCACATGAAGGCCTCGCCGCGATCCGCGCCGGGCGGGACCACGCGCGCGTTGCACGCCGGTCCAGCTCCGCGCCGAGCGGTGGGCAGCGAGCTGCGCTCGCCGCGCCGATGCCGGTCGCCGCGATCACGGGCGGCGGTGCATCGCGAGGACATCGTCCCCACCACGCGCCCGACAGCCTGGCTCGGACGCCGGATCCACGGCGTCCTCACCCCCCGAACATTTTATAAGACGGATTGTCTCGTCGCGGCCGGTGGGCCCGCGCGCGGCGCCTCGAGCTGTTGAGAAACGCGAGGCGCGCCTTCTGCGCCTTATTCCGACTCGTCGGACGGCCCGGCGCTCGCGGGAGCCGGCGCCGGCGTGCTCTTGCGCGTGCCACGGGTGCTCGCGCCCTTGGCCGGCGCTCGCTTGGCAGCGGCGCGTCCGCCTCGGGGCGCGGCCGCCTTCTTCGGAGCAGCCGCGCGCTTGCCGGCGGCCTTCGCCTTGCGCTTCGGAGCGGCCTTCTTCGCGGCGGGCTTCTTGGCAGCCGCGCGCTTCGGGGTCTTCTTGGCGGCGGCGCGCTTCGGGGCGGCCTTCTTCGCTGCCTTCCGCGCCGGCTTCTTCGCGACCTTCCCGGCCTTCGCGGCGGCCGGCTTCTTGGCCGACTTCGTCACCTTCTTCGCAGGCTTCTTCGCGGTCTTCTTAGCAGCCATTGGAAATCCTCCTGCATTCGCCCCGGCACGGCGGACATCGCCCAACGTCGTCGCCGCTACAATTTACTCACCGAGGCAACAGATGTTGCACGACGTATATTGCCACGCATGGTGATGGTCAAGGAAAATCTTGCAGGGCCTAAACCGATGTATCCCGTGTGTTCCAGGCAAACTGGTCCGCAAGCGTTGCGAGGGTAAACGCCGGATCAGGCCGTGGTGAAAACAACCAGACCGCACTGGACAACAGATTTTCGTTGACAATCTATAAAACGTCTGTCTTGTCCCTCCGCGCTCCTTCCCGGCGATCGCGCGCCCGCACGGCGCGGCGAGCGGCGCCGGAGCGCTCATGGTCGCACGGAGCACCAGCGTTGCGCAGGCTCTAGAGAGCCTTGTGCGGCGCCATTCGCCTCGCTACCGTCGCGCCGCCTGCGCGGCGCCCCTCATGGCCGAGCGCCGCGCGGCTCTAGGAGGAAAGGTATGTTGGTTCGTCGCTCGACGTCGTGGGTGCTCCTGGGCGCAACGCTCCTCGCCGGCTCGGGGGCGCTCGGATGCGGCTACTCGGAGGAGGAGATGCAGGCGAAGGTCCGTGAGATCGAGGGCCTGAAGACCCAGCTGAGCGCCGAGCAGGCGCAGAACAAGAAAGCCAAGAGCGAGATCGACGAGGCGGCGGCCCGGATCGAGCAGCTCAAGTCCCAGCTCAAGGCCGCGGGCGTCGACATCTCCAACCTGAACGCGAACCTCGAGCAGCAGGCCCGGGCGCTCGAGGACTTCCGCCGCCGCGCCCAGCAGCTCGAGGACATCAAGAAGCGCTTCGAGGTCCTGCGGGACAAGCTCCAGGCCCTCACGAAGCTCGGGCTCAACGTGACCGTCCGCAACAACCGGATGGTCATCCAGCTGCCCGGCGACGTCCTCTTCGACTCGGGCCGGGAGACGCTGAAGAAGGAGGGCCACGACATCCTGCTCAAGGTGGCCGAGGTCATCCGCAACGACGCCGGGCTGTCGACGCGCTCGTTCCAGGTCGCCGGGCACACGGACAACGCGCCGCTCGCCGGCGGCCGCTTCAAGGACAACTGGGGGCTCAGCGTCATGCGCGCCCGCGAGGTGCTGGCGTTCCTGCTCCAGCCCCAGGACAAGGGCGGCGGCGGGCTCAAGCCCGAGCGGTGGAGCGCCTCGGGCTACGGCGACACCGACCCGGTGAAGGCCAACGACACCCCGGAGAACAAGCAGGCCAACCGGCGCTGCGAGCTCGTGGTGCTGCCGAACGTCGAGGAGATGCTCGACCTGAAGACGCTCACCCAGTGAGGCCTCGCGGATGAGCGTCGCGGCCATCGACATCGGGACCAACTCGGTCCTCCTGCTCATCGCCGAGCGCCGCGGGGGTGAGCTCGTCGCGCTCGTCGAGCGCGCGACAATCACCCGGCTCGGCCAGGGGGTCGACGCGGCGCGCGCGCTCGCGCCCGAGGCCGTGGAGCGGACGCTCGCTTGCCTCGCCCGGTACGGCGAGGAGCTGAGGTCGCTGGGGGTCGAGCGCGTGGACGCCGTCGGGACCAGCGCGATGCGCGACGCCGCCGGCGGGGAGGAGTTCATCGCCCGCGCCCGCGGGCTCATCGGCGTCGCGCCGCGCGTCATCTCCGGGCCGGAGGAGGCGGAGCTCACGTACGCCGGCGCGCTGACGGGGCTCGACCTGCCGGCCCAGGGTCCCAGGATCGTGTTCGACGTGGGCGGCGGCAGCACCGAGATCATCGTCGGCAGCGCCGGCGGGGCGGTGGAGGGGGCGGTGAGCCTCGACATCGGGAGCGTCCGGCTGACCGAGCGTCACATCCGGGCGGATCCGCCGGCCGGCGAGGAACTCGAGGCCGTCCGCGCGGACGCCCGGGCCGCCCTGGCGACGGTCCCCGCCGTGACCCTGCTCGCCGCGCCCACCCTGGTCGGCGTGGCGGGGACGGTGACGACCCTCGCTGCGCTCGTGCGCGACGTCGTCCCCTACGACGGCGCTCGCGTGCACGGCGCGCGGGTATCCGGGGCGGAGGTCGTGGCCATCACGTCCCGCCTCGCCTCGCTGCCGCTCGCCGAGCGCAGGCAGCTGCCCGCCCTGGATCCGGCGCGCGCCGACGTCATCGTGGCGGGCAGCGTGCTCATCGAGGAGATCCTCGCGTGGGCCTCGCGGCTCGCCGGAGCGCCCGTCGAGCTCATCGCCTCGGATCGCGGCGTCCGCTGGGGATTGGCCGAGCGGCTCTGCACCGCCTGAGTCCCTCTGGCTCGCTTGAAGTCCGGACGGATATGACGCCACGCGCCGTTGTGTCCGCCACATTTTCGACCCATCCCACCCAGGTCAGGTCCGCCGCCTCTCCCGGAGAGGCCCGCTCTGCCCTAAGCTAGGCGGCGTCAGCCAGCGTGCATCCACGCGGATGCCCCATCGGTACACACTGTGGCCCCGTCCGATCCCCAAAGAAAAACCAGAGCGATCACGCCACGATGGACCCGCCACGGGGATTTTCGTTGACGTATCTGGGCCGGCTCACTAGAGTGCGCGCGCCTGGCGCAAACCGGCCCTTTCTCAAGAGGGCCGTTCCCCCAACCTCAATCCCTTCCGCCCGGAACCGTCCGCTTCTACCGCCGCCGCTCAAGATTCCACTGTGCACGCCGGAGCACCGGCCCCTCGCGGGTCATGGCGGTGGTGCTCTCGCTTCAGTTTCTCGCACAGCGGTCTCGAGAGACGGCTCATGGCTCTTTTCTAGGAATGCGCGACGGTGTGTGTCGGTTCTGCGGGTCCAGGTTCAACCGCATGTTCAACGTACGCGTCCCGAAGAGGATTTCGGGAAGCAGACGAGAAAATAAAGAGACGGCGGGGTGGAAGGCAAAGGAGACGATATGCAGGCTCGTTCGGAGATCCAGTTCAAGGTGGGCGACAAAGCCGTCTACCCGGCCCAAGGCGTTGCCGAGGTGGTCAACATCGAGGAGAAGGACATCGCTGGGAATCGCCAGCGATTCTACGTTCTCCGCATCCTGGACACGGATCGAAAGATCATGGTTCCGGTCAGCAACGCGAGCGCGGTCGGCCTTCGCCAGGTCATTTCTGAACAGGAAATCCGGGAAATCTTCGACATCCTCCGCGAGCGCACCATCGCGTTCGACAACCAGACCTGGAACCGCCGCTACCGCGGTTTCATGGACAAGATCAAGACGGGCTCGATTTACGACGTCGCGGAGGTGCTCCGCGACCTCTACCGCCTGAAGACGGACAAGCAACTCTCGTTCGGTGAGCGCCGCATGCTCGACACCGCCCGGACGCTGATCGTCAAGGAGATCGCGATCGCCCGGGGCCAGACGGAAGAGCAGGTGAAGACCGAGATCGAGGCGATCTTTCTCGCCAACTGAGGCGTTACCTCATGGCTAGCGGCCCTGCGGCCGCTGCCGATGGAGGCCGGCACTGCCGGCCTCCGGGCTTTTGTGGGCCCGAGATCCCATCCAGAGGGCTCGGAACGTCGCGCCTCGGTCCGCACCGCCGGTGGCGGAGCGGGCGCGCTCAGAGATCGCTGCCTGGCCGCTTCTGGACGGGAGGGAGCGATGGCAGCGCAAGATCGACGCGCCACCCTGCGTCCTCGTAGACGCAAGGCACCTGGACGCGCTCGCCTGGGAGCAGGCCGGCGACGTCCACCAGGGCATGGGCGCCGGCGATCTGGGCGACGTACCGCTGCGGCTCGAAGCGCAGGACGAAGCGGGACGGCGTGATCATCGCCTCGGGCGCGATCGCCTTGCCGGTCGCCGCGCTGTAGCGCTGTGCGCGCGCGGCCAGGTTGTCCCGAGCGCGCCGGGACAGGAGCTCGAAGGCGGCCTTGGCGTCCGCCGGGTCGCCATGCAGCTGCCGCAGGCGCGCGACGAGCTCCCGGACGGCGCCGTCGGGCGTGCCGTTCGGAGGCCGCCTGGTGCATCCGGCAGAGGCGAGCGCCGCGACCGAGAGCGCGACGGCCACGCCGACCCGTCCGAAGCGCGCGGCAGCCCGGCCGAAGCGCGCGGCAGCCCGTCCGCCGTCGTGCCGCGCGCGCTGCCGGTGCATGTTCATGTCCCCGTCCCTTAGAACGACGCCCGGCCGCCGTCCACCGCGCGCGGGCGCCGGGATCCACCGCGCGCGGGCGTCACCTCCGGCGCGACCTCGTCGCGGATCACGCGCTCACCCCGGCGCGGCGCCCGCGAGCGCGCCCACCTGACGGAGCGCCTCGTAGAGGACGATGGCCACCGAGTTGGCCAGGTTGAGAGAGCGCACGGGGCCCAGCGTGGGGATGCCGAACACGTCGTCGGGCATGCGGGCGAGGAGGTCGGGGTCGAGGCCCACGCTCTCCTTGCCGAAGACGAGGGCGTCGCCCGGTCGGAAGTCCGCGTCGAGGTAGCTCCGTCGCGCCACCGCGCTGAACAGGCGCAGCCGCGCGTTCGGGTGCCGGTGGCGGAAGTGGGCGATGTCAAGGTGCTGCTCGAGCGTCACCAGATGCCAGTAATCGAGCCCCGCGCGGCGGACGCTCCGCTCGTCGATGCGGAACCCCAGCCTCCCGAGCAGGTGCAAGGGGCTCTGCGTCGCAGCCGCGAGCCGCGCGATGTTGCCTGTGTTCTGCGGGATCTCCGGCTCGACCAGCACGATCCGGAACGGCGGATCGAGCGGCGCCGCGCGGAGCCTGGGGCGACCATCATTGAGCACGTCCTCTCTTTCCGCGACGCGCCCGCGCGCCGCAACCCCCGAGCGGGGGATCGCGCCTGCGACCTGGCTCGCCACCACCGCCCGATCGGGTGCCGGCCCACGCGGCAGCGCGCAAAACGCGATCGGAACCGGCCGAGGTGCCTCTGTTCGCTTGACGGCTGTAGGAGCGGACACGTAGCCTCCCGCCTCGGAGACACGGAATGCGCGCATCGTGCTGGATCGCCTCGGCTATTACCCTCGCAGGGGTCGCGTCGTCCTCGCTGGCCGCCGCAGACTCCATGGACCCGGCGCTCGCGCGGCTCGTGCGCGACCCGGCTCAGGGCGCCGCCGCGGCCGTCCCCTGCCGCCTCGTGGGGCCGGACCATGGCGTCTACTACAACCCGGCGTCGCGCTATCAGCGCTGCCAGACCGACGACGCGGCGTTCGCGAAGCTCATCGCGCAGTACGGCTTCGCGGTGGCGCCGTCGGCGATGCACTCGGCGCGGACCACGGGCTACGGCGGCTTCGAGATCGGCGTCGAGGCCGACTACACAAAGATTGACAGCGACGCGGACTACTGGAAGCGCGGCACGCAGGGACCGCAGGATCCGTCGAGCGGGAACTTCTCGATCGAGAACCGGAGCCCCGACTCCTTCCTGCAGCACTACTCCCTCAAGGTGCGCAAGGGCTTTCCGTTCGGGCTCGAGCTGACCGGCGCGGTCGGATTCCTGGCCAACACAAGCATCGTGAGCGGGGGCGCCGACGTGCGCTGGGCGCTGTTCGAGGGGTTCCGCCGAGGGATCCCCGCGATCTTCCCGGAGTTCGCCGTCGGCGGCAGCGTCCGGACGGTCACCGGGACCGAGGAGTTCCAGCTGACGGTCGCCGGCTTCGACGCGCAGATCTCGAAGCCTCTGCCGATCGGCGGCACGGTCGTCGTCACCCCGTACGCGGGCTACCAGTGGATCCACATCTTCGGCGACTCGGGGCTGATCGATCTCACCCCGAACACCGACGCCGTGAACTACTGCAACTTCGGCGGGCTGAACTCGCCCGCGAACCCCGTGCAGGGACAGGACGGCGAAACGCTCCCCCACGACGGCCAGCCGGTTTGCAACGGCGGCTCCCAGGCCGACTTCAACAACACCGTCGTGTTCGACGCCGTGCGCATGACGCGCCACCGGCTCCATTTCGGCGCGCAGCTGCGGTTCCAGATGGTCAAGCTCGGCGCCCACTTCATCACCGACGTCATGAGCCCCGAGGACGCGAACCAGGGTTCGACCCACGAGATCAACGGCGAGAACAAGTTCGCCGGGCTCGCGTCGCAGTGGACCCTGGCGCTCGATCTCGGCGCCGTGTTCTGAGGCGCGCACCGCCGGGACGCCTGGCAGGCGCTTCCGGCGCGGCGCCGCTTCCCGGCGCAGGCCCGCCTCGACCGGCGCGGGCCGAGGGCCCGCGGGCGGAGCTCCACCGCCTCAGCGCTTCGAGCTCAGATCGGGCAGCGCATAGCCGAGCTCGGCGAGGAGCGCCCGGAACGCTCGGTCCTCGTTCCGCGCCACGGTCAGGTGTTCCATGAACTTCTTGAAGTTGCCCTGAGCGGCCGCGTCGGCCGCGCGCTCGCTGTTCTCGAGCACGAGCAGGAGATGCGGGTGCGCCCTGGAGACGGAGGCAGGGCACTCCATCTTGCTCGCCACCCGGGCGCGCGCGTCGGCGAGCGCGTGCACCACCATGATGAGCTCCTTGTCATGGGTGCGCGGCAACAGCATGTCGCCTTCCCTGCGCGCCTCGGCGAGGAGCAGGCTCGCCCTGTCCAGGTAGCTCCCGGCCCAGGCCGGCAGCGCGACGAAGAGCGAGCAGAGCGCGAAGGTGAAGGCAAGAAACAGGTGACGGATCATCGACTGGGTCCTCGGTCGTTCACGGATTGCTCGGAGGATACCCCGCCGGCAGGCGGAGCACCCCTGCCCTCGGGCGTGCCATGCAGCGCCTCGGCGGGCGCCCGTTCATCGGATGCGGTCGCAGGCTCCGGCGCGGCGCACGCCACGAGCGCGGCGCGCGCGGCCGCCTGCTCCGCGAGCTTCTTCGACCGGCCCCGGCCGGTGCCGATGACCCTGCCATCGACCTCCACGGCGACGAGGAACGCGCGGTCATGGTCCGGCCCCTCCGTGCCCATCAGCCGGTAGCGCGGCGACGCCGCGCCGCGCGCCTGCACGCGCTCCTGCAGCTCGCTCTTCGCGTCGCGCCCGAGCATGCTGCCGCTCGCGAGCTGGGCGAGCGGGCTCGCGACGATCTTCCGGCTCAGCGCGCGCGCGCTCTCGAAGCCGCGATCGAGGTACAGGGCCGCGACGAGCGCCTCGGCGGCGTCGGCGAGCACGTTCGTCTGGTCGCGCTCCCCGGCGACCTCAGCGCCGCGTCCGACCCGGAGCGCCGCGCCGAGCTCGATCCCTCGCGCCCACGCCGCGAGCGCGTCCGTGTTGACGAGCGCCGAGCGCATCATCGAGAGCTCCCCCTCCCGCGCGCCTGGAAATCGCTCCATCAAGAGCTCCGTCACGCAGAGCCCGAGCACGGCGTCCCCCAGGAACTCGAGGCGCTGGTTGTCCACGCGCCGGCCGCCTCGCTGCTCGTTCGAGAAGCTCGGGTGCGTCAGCGCCTCCTCGAGGTGCGGCAGATCCCCCTCCAGCCCCAGATCCAGACGTTGCAGCAGCTCGCTCGGGAGCATCCCCAGCACCTTGCCCACGCGCGGAGTCAGCCCGCGCTCAGACGGTCGGTCAGCTCGGCCAGCTCTAGGTCGAGCGCCGTCAGACCGCCAGCGTCATGCGTGGACCACGCGACCCGCACCTTGCCCCACGACAGCTCGATGTCGGGGTGATGGTCACGCCGCTCGGCCAGGAGGGCGACCCGCATCACGAAGCCCACGCTGGCCCCGTAATCCGGAAACGAGTAACTCCGCTCAATCCGCTCGCCCGCCTGCGCCCAGCCCGGGTGAGCAGCGACGAACCCGGCGATCTCATCGCCCGAGAGCCGATCACGCTTGCCCATGAGGCGCAACTATGAGCTAAGCCCCGCCCCGGTGGAACCCCGGAATGCGGACCCCAGCCCCGCGCGCGCCGCTCGACGCGCGCTCGGCCGCGGTGCGCTATACCTCCCGCCGCGATGACCGGGCTTTACGCCTGCCCCTTCTGCCGGGAGATGTTCGAGGCAAAAGAGGCCCCCACCTGCCCCGCCTGCGGCCTCCGGCTGGAGGCGCTCTCGAAGCTCCCCCCCTCCTACGACGCGCTCCACGACGAGCCCGACGAGCCGCTCCCGCCGCACATGGAGCCGCTCCCGTGGAGCTACGCCGGGCGCGGCAGGGGGGTCCTGCTCGCGCTCGCCGTCCTCGGCCTCGCGGCGTTCTTCTCGCCGTGGATCCACGAGACGGCCCCGGAGCTCCGCGACCTCAGCGGCTTCGGGCTCGCGCGCAGGCTCGGGTGGATGTGGGCCCCCGCGGTCGCGTTCTTCGTGATGATCCCGCTCGTGCTGACGCGGCGGTCGATCCACAAGATGCGCGGCGCCCGCGTGGCCGTCGCGTTCCTCGCCGCGGTCGCCCTCACCACCGTCGCGATGCGCCTGCTGTTCACGCCGGCCAGCACGCTGCTCCGTCCAGTCCGCTTCACGTGGGGCTACGGGCTCTACGCGACCGGGGCGATCGCGCTCCTCGCGCTGGTGACCGCAGCGCTCTTCGGAGGAAGGAGCGACGACCTCCCCACGGGAAGGCGGCGGCGGGGCGACGAGGTGCTGCACTGAGCTCGCAGAGCGCGCAGCGCATGTGAACCATGGCCGACCTCCGGCGTCGCGACCCTCTCCGCTCCGAGCGCGACCCCGATCCCGATCCGCGAGGATCACGGCGCGCGGCCAGGCAGGAAGAGCGTGCTCAGGGGCATCTCGGGTCGACAGGCCCGCTCGTGCGACGTAACCTTGGTGGGAGTAGCCTCTGTCCGCTCCTCGAAGGTGCGCAATGGCCAAGAGATCTGCCAGCGTACGCCGTGAGCTCGCGCGGGACGACGAGGTGTTCGACGTCCCCGCAGCGGTGCTCTGCGCGTGCTGCGGCCAGCCCGATTGCGCCGGGTGCTCCGCTGCAAGCGACGAGGGCTCGGGGGTCGTCGCGATCATCCCCTGGGAGCGCCCGATCGACGGGGTCTGGTCGCGGCTCTGGGCCACCTCGAAGGCGACCACGCTGGGGGCCGAGACGTTCTTCGCGGCGATCCCCGACGGCACGATCTCGGCGGCCATGCGGTTCGCCCTGCTGGCGGAGACGCTCGCGATCCTCTCGATGATCGTCGCGCTCCTGCCCATCGCCGCGCTGGCGCTGCCGGGCCTGACGCTGGAGCTCGCCCGGAACCCGGCCGCGCGCGCGAGCGCCCTCCAGTGGCTCGCGCTCGGCGTCCCGGGCCTCACCGTGTGGATGGTGCTCGCGCACGCCTTGCACGGAGCCGCGCTCGACCTCGGCGCGCGCCGCCAAGGCGCGCGGCCAGAGCGACGGCGCGCGCTCCGCTTCGGGCTCTACGCATGCGGCTGGGACCTCATGGCCGGCCCGCTCGGCGCGCTGGTCATGCTCGTCACCGGCGGCGTCAAGGGCGCCGAGCAGGCCCTGTCGGCCTCGCTCCGGGTGCCGGGCAAGGCCTCCACAGCGCTGCTCCTCGGCGTCTATGCGCTCCACCCCGGCGCCGCAGAGCGCGCTCGGCGCGCCGGAAGCCTCGCCGCGCTCGCGCTCACCATCGCCTCCGGCTTCGCCGCCATCGCGCTCGCCGTCGCCTTGAACTGACGCTCACCCGACGATCGACGGCGGTGATCCGGGGCGGCGGCTCCGCCCTCCATGCGAGGTAGCGGTCCTCAGCGCATGTCGTTGCGCGGCACGGGCGAAGGCGGGGGCGCGCCCGGGCGGCGGCTGCTCGCGAGGGTGCCCGGGCGCTTCAGCGGCTGCAGATCGCCCGTCGAGGTGACGTCGAGGAGGTCGACGAGCTCGGGCGCGTGACCCGAAACGTCCTGCGCCCGCAGGCGCTCGAGGAGCTGCTTCAGCTGCGCCTCTGCCTTGCCGTGCGCGAGGATCTGGCGGATTGACGGCGCTTCCTGCTCCAGCGAGCGGCTCACGGGCCTCCTGCTCTGCCGCCGCCATAGCACGGCGAAGCGATCGCCCTCCGGCACCGGCTCGGGCACGAGCTCCGCGTCCTTCACCCGGGCGATAGCCTCCAGGAGCTCCGGGGCGACCTTGAGCCCCGGCTCGGTCGTGGTGCCGTCCGACGTCACGAAGCCGAGGTCGCCGCCGCGCATGCTGGTCGCCTTGTCGAGCGACTTCTCGCGCGCGATGTCCTTGAATCGCTGGGGCGACGGGTCCTTCTTGAGCTCGGCCAGGATCGCCTCGGCCTCCTCGCGCGTCGCGACGAGGATGCGCCAGAGCGCCACCATCGCCGGGGAGCTGAACCTGTCGCGGTGGGCCTCGTAGTAGGCGCGGAGCTCCTCGTCCGTCACCGGGGAGCTCGAGGCCGCCTCCGCCTGGATCCGCTGCAGCAGCGCGGCGCGCAGGACGCCGCGGATGCGATCCTGCACGTCGGCGCGCTCGGTGAGCTTCTGCGCGGCGGCCCCCTGGACAAGGAGCAGCTCCCGCGCGAGGACCTGGCTCACGAAGTTCTTCCGGATCTCTTCCGGGGTACGCCCGAGGCTCTGGAGCTGAAACGGCGGGATCTGCGCGATCCTGCGCTCGACCTCCGGCGCCGTGATCACCCTGTCGCCGACGCGCGCCACCACCGCGTCGACCGCGGCGCCGGCCGCTGGCTGGGCCTGCGCGCGGAGCGACAGGCCGGTCGACGCCGCGCACACGGCCGCCACGGCGGCCGCGGCGAGGGAGAGCTTCACCGTTCTCGCGCGCATCGGAGCGGGTTATCCCCGCGCCGGCGGGCAGGGTCAAGCCGCGCCGCGGCGCGCTGTCTCGGCGGACACGCCGCGCTCGCCGCTCCGCAGCACCCCTGCCTTCCGCAGGGCGTGCGCGTCGAGCCCGACGAACCGGTACACGTCCGCGGAGAAGCCGTAGGCGCGGTGGAGGTGCCGCAGGCCCTCGACGAGCTCGGCGGTCACCTCGACCGGGGGCGGCGGCGGGTATGCCTTGCGGATCGAGGCGAGCGGCTCGCCCAGCTCGAGGAGCTCCTCGACCCGCGACAGCACGTCGATCGGCTTGAGCGCCCGCTTGCCGCGCCGCGCGACGCCCTCGGCCAGCTCCGCGAGCAGGCGCCGACGCCGGCGCTCGGTGCGGCCGTCCCCGGCGCGTCCGCCGCCGCCCAGGAGCAGCTCGTTGAACCGGCGCGCCGCCCGGCGCTTCTCGACCGCATCGGGGCTTCCCCGGCGGTTCTGCGCATCGCCATCCCGCTTGGCTGGACGGGGCGCTTTGGTGGACCCGGCCCTGACGGCCGGCGAGCTCTTCGTCTTCACGGTCCTCGGCAGGAGCACAGCGGCGCGCGAGGAGCCGGTAGTCCCCGGCACATCTTCGTGCTGCCCCCGCAGTATAAGCAGCTCATCCCTCCGCTTCGAAGAAAGCGGCGAGCGCACGGCCGCGCGCGCGCCGCCCGGAGCGGGAGCGTCAGCCTCCGCCCTCACACCACGCGATGGCCGTTCCAACGGCCGCGATCAACCAGGCCGGCCACGTCGCGCGCGCGAAGCCGGCGAGGTCCGACAGGACGCCGCGCCGCGCGCGCCGCGCGGCCTCGGCGTGGCCGATCCGGCGCAGCTGCTCGCGCTCGATCTGCGCATGCTCCTCGTCGTCGACCGGATCGCTGCCGGCCAGGTGGTGCAGGTGGTGGATCACCTCGTGATCGATCGTCTCGGTGATCTCGGCGTTGACGTCGAACCCGGGGTCCTCGCGGGCTTCCGATCGAAACGTCCGGTAGAAGATCCGGATCTCCGGAGGGCGGGCGATCCCGAGCTCGTCCGCGGGCGTCCCGGGCGTGTAGCAGCCGAGCAGCGGCTCGCCTCCGTCGTCGCAGGCCGGCACCCCCGCGTCGATGAAGAGATCGATGTTCCGCACGCCGCGGGCCTCGTAGATGCGCTCGGCCGCCGCGCGAACGCGCGCCTCGAAGGCGTCGAGATCCGGGAAGGCGCCCGCGCTCCCCGCCGCGGCGCCGGGCTCCGCGGCATCGTCCGCGCCTGCGTCGGGAGCGCGGAGCGGCGCGCGCGCGAGCTCGCGCTCGAGAGGCACATCGAGATCGTTGCGGGCGCCGCAGCCCTGGCAGCGGTGGACCGCGACGAGCCGCGCGGGGTAACGCGCCTCGTGGTAGAGGTCGACGATCGCCGCCCACGCCTCGTCCGGAGCCCTGACGAGCGCGTCGGCGATCACCGGGGCGCGGCGCTCGCGGCCGAGCGCCGCGATCCCCATGGCCACGACCAGCGACGGCGTGATGCGGAGCGCGCCCTCGCCGGACAGGCGCAGCAGCGGCATCGCCTCCTCGACGGTCCGCTCGGCGAACCGCACGCCGCGGCAGACGGCGCGACCCACGCGCAGCGCCGGGATCGGGTGCACCACGTCGAAACCGAACGGGCGATCGAGCTCAGGATCGTCAAGCTCCCCGTCGGTGAAGGGCCCGATCTCGAGCAGGCTCGACGGGGCGACCTCGAACGGGGCGCCGCAGTTCTCGCAGGTGTACGCGCCCGGCTCCTCGGGGACGACGCCGGCCGACGCGAGGAGCGCGCGCAGGACATGGGCGTCGGCGAGCGGGAGGTCGAGCGGATCCAGCGGCGCGCCGCGCGCGTCGGTCAGGACCGACGGGCCCGCGAGGACCTGCACGTCGCGCGCGCACCTGCCGACGGAGGAACGCTCGTCGCCGCCGCGTCCGCCGGGAGCGCCGAAGACGGTCTCGGCCTGGGCGCGCACGGCCGCGTCC
Source organism: Sorangium sp. So ce1014 (assembly GCF_051521505.1). NCBI lineage: Bacteria > Pseudomonadati > Myxococcota > Polyangiales > Polyangiaceae > Sorangium > Sorangium sp. So ce1014. The sequence continues at coordinate 2,298,723 of NZ_CP150356.1, read as the reverse complement.
GACAGGCGCGCCACAGTGCCGGAAGGGAGGTGAACCTGAGCGGGGAGCTGGTGTTGCGCGGACCTCGGCATCGCTCGGCGGCCTATAAAGAAACGCGAGCGCGCCTTCCAGCACGGCGCGGCCTCGTCCGGCCTGGTGCTCCGCCGCGGGCAGCTGTCGTCAGGGGTCCTCGGTCACCGGCGAGCCGCCGGGGGCGCCCTCGTCGGTCGGAGCGGGAGAGCCCCACGCTTCGCGCGCCCTGTCGGCGCCGGGACCCCTGTCGGCGCCGGTGGGCTCGCGCGCCGCGCGGCCGCCGTCGATTCCGGCGGCGCTGGCGAGCTCGGCTGCCACCGCGGCGGAGAGCGAGCCTCCGCTGAGCGGAGACGCTCCCGCGACGACGGACACGGGCGACGGCTCCGACGACAAGCGATCGCGGCGGCGATCTCGACCGAGCACCGGCGCACGCTCGCCGTCGCCGGCCGGATCCGGCGCGGCGGCCCCCACGCGATGCACGGTGGCGCGGAGCTGCATGCGCCCGAGCGACAGGCTCGCCGCGCTGGCGGGCGGCACGCTCGACGAGGGCTCCGCGCTCACCGGGATGCCCTTCCCGAAATCGAGATAACGGGTGATGGCCAGGGCGTAGATGAGCTTGCGCACGGTCGGCTCCGGCGCGATCCCGGACCGGACGAGCGCCGCGAGCGAGGGCGTGGCGCTGCTCTGGAGCACGTCGAGCACGGCGAGCTCGCTCTCGCCGAAACCGAAGCGACCCGGCTCGAGGGCGGGGTGCAGGCGGAGGGGCACCGACCCGATCCGCTCCAGGGTCCGCTCCAGCCGCGTCGAGCGCTCGCCGTGGTCGCGCACCCCTGCCCAGAGGAGCGCGAGCGGATCGACCTTCGCCGGATCGCCCCCCCAGTCGGCGAGCACGTCGAGGCCGTCGAAGTAGCGGTACTTCGTCTCCGGAGGCAGGTCGAAGAGGCGCACCATCCGCCGCACGAACTGGACCTGGGCGAGCGAGTCGATGGTCGGGACGTCGAGGCACCCCGACAGCAGCAGCACGTCGCCCAGGAGGCCCCTGGTCGCGAGCGCGTCCCTCAGGATCTCCGCGGAGATCACCCCCTCCTCGAGCAGGATCTCTCCGAGCCGGGCGTAGTCGTCGCTCGGACGGAGCTTGACCGGGGACCCCCGGACGATCCGCAGGGTGTGCTCGGCGCCCGTGGGTTCCAGGAGGATGAGCGCGCCGGTCAGCCGATGATCGACGGCATAGACGAAGAGGTGAGCGAACGGCGTCCGCTCCAGATCTCCTTCCGCCGTCACGGGACTGTCGGCAGACATTCCACGCCAAGGTACCATAGCGCACGCGCGCCGGAGCCCCTTTCTCCACGCCGGACGGCGGAGGCGCGGCGGGCGTCGGCCACGGCGGTTCCGCGCTACGGTGGCAAGCATGCCGCGCGGACATGTGCTGGTGCTCGACGACGAGCGGGCGATCCTGACGACACTCCAGAAGGCCCTGTCGCTCGAGGGCTACACGGTCGACGTCGCCGGCGGCGTCGGGGTGGCCGAGGAGAAGCTCGCGAAGCGGAGCTATGACATCGCGCTCTTCGACGTCTCGCTGCCCGACGGCGACGGCGTGGAGCTGCTCAAGCGGATACGCGCTGCAGGGTCGGAGCTGCCCGTCGTGATGATGAGCGGGCACGCGACCGTCGACGCCGCCGTCCGCGCGACGCGGCTCGGCGCGATCGATTTCCTGGAGAAGCCGCTGTCGACCGATCGGCTGCTGCTCGTGCTCGAGAACACCCTGCGCCTCATCCGCGCCGAGGCCGAGGCGAAGGCGCTCCGGACGCAGACCGGCCAGGTGGGCGAGCTCATCGGGGAGAGCCGGGCGATGCTCGATCTGCGCGAGCAGATCGCGCGCGCGGCGAAGGCGACCGCGACGGTGTTCGTGACGGGCGAGCGCGGCACCGGGAAGGAGCTCGTCGCGCGCGCGATCCACGGCGCGTCGAAGCGGGCGCGCGGGCCGCTGGAGAAGATGAACTGCGCCGCGGTCCCGAGCGAGCTCATCGAGAGCGAGATGTTCGGCCACGAGGCGGGGGCGTTCACGGGCGCGACGAAGCAGCGACGAGGGAAGTTCGAGCGCGCGAGCGGCGGAACGCTGTTCCTGGACGAGGTCGGGGACATGCCGCTCGCGATGCAGGCGAAGCTGCTCAGGGTGCTGCAGGAGCGCGAGATCGAGCGCGTGGGCGGGAACGAGACGCTCAAGGTCGACGTGCGCGTGGTGGCGGCGACGAACCGCGACATCGAGGCCGCGTGCCGCGAGGGGCAGTTCCGGCCGGACCTCCACGACCGGCTGAACGTGCTGCCGCTGTCGCTGCCGCCGCTCCGGGCGCGGCGCGAGGACGTGCCGCAGCTCGCGCGGCATTTCCTCGCGATCGCGACGCAGGCGAACGATCGGCCCGGGATGGCGTTCACGGAGGGCGGGATGAGGATGCTCGTCGCCTACAGCTTCCCGGGGAACGTGCGGGAGCTGCGCAACATCATCGAGCGGCTGGTGATCCTGACGCCCGATGAGACGATCGACGAGGGCGACGTGAAGGTCTGCCTCGGCGGGCAGCAGGCCGCGATGAAGGGCGGGATCTTCCGGCCGGGGGTGCCGTTCCGGGTGCTCGCGGAGGAGGCGGAGCGGACCATCCTGGAGGAGGCGCTCGTCCATCACGGAGGGCAGATGGCCGCGACGGCGCGGGGGCTCGGGCTCGAGCGGAGCCACCTCTACAAGAAGTGCAAGGCGCTCGGGTTGCGCGGGGACAAGGGAGAGGCCGAGGACGAGTAGGCGGGGCGGCTACACGGCAGACGAGACCGTTTCCGGTCCGCCGAGGGCTCCCAGCTGCCCCCCAGGTCTCAGCAGCGCGACGGCCGCGCTGTCGATCACCTCAATCCGGCATCGCCCGCGGCGCGGGCGGCGACGCGCCCCTCATCGCCTTCTGATACTCCAGCGCCTGCTTCGCGTAGTCGTCCCGCTTCATCTTCGCGTACGCCTTGGCGAGCTCCCCGTAGATCTCGGCCGCGTCGCCGGCCTTCGGCCCGGACAGGAGCGCGCTGTTCAGCTCGTAGACCGCCGAGACATGCCGCCCCGTGCGCGCCAGCGCCCGCGCATAGAGCCGGTGGATCTCCGGGTTCGCCACGTCGACGTAGATCGCGCTCTCGCCGACCTTGCGCGCCTCCTCCCACGCGCCGCGCTCCACGAGCAGCCGGAGGAGCCGACGCCAGACCCGGCGATCGTGCTGATCGAGGAGCGCGAGCCGGCGCAGCGCCGAGAGCTCGCCCGCCGCGTCCTTCTGCCGGCGCGCGAGATCGCAGAGGCCCTGGAGCGGCTCGGCCTGCGTGGGATCCAGGCGCGACGCCGCCTCGAGGTTCGCCTTCATCCTCGCCGCGTCCTTCCTCAGCTCGGCGAGATCGGCCAGCTTCATCCGCACGACGTAGCCGTCGTGGCCGTCGGCGATCATCTTGCTCAGCAGCCTCGCCGCCTCGTCGGGCTTCTTCTCGCCGAACGCCGCGCGCACCTTGAGGTAGCTCGCGTCGGGCTGCTTCGGGTCCACCCGGAGCGCCTCGGCGAGCACCGCCTCCGCCTCCTGTCGCTGCCCGTCCTTCTCCAGCGCCAGCGCGAGCTCGACGAGCCGCTTCGCGTCCTTCGGCGCGCGCGCCGCTGCCTTGCGCGCCTCGTCGAGCGGCGGCGCCTGCAGGTCGGGGACGTACTGCTTCTCGTAGCGCCCGAGGCGGGGCTCCAGCCACGCGCGGAAGCGCCGATCCAGCTCCTCGGCGCCGATGCCGAGCGACTCCTTCACGACGTCCGGCGTCCGCTTGCCCGCGGCCCACCGGGGCAGCATCGACACGACCTTCGGGAAGCCGAACTCCTCGACCATGAAGACCACGATCTGGCTCGCCGCGAAGTAGGCCATCGTCACGTCCTCGATGTCGTCGACGTGCGTGAAGGCCCGGTTGAACCCCTCGACCCCCGGGATCCTCCCGCCCTTCAGGGCGGCGAACAGCGCCGGATCCTCCTCGCGGTGCCACTCCGGCCGCCGCACGATCGTCTCGTACTCGCTGAGCCCCTCGGTGAACCAGCGCGGGACGTGGTTCTTCGAGAGCTGGATCGCGAAGACGTGCCCGAGCTCGTGCCACAGCACGTTCCCCCAGTTGAACTCCGCCGCCGCCGGGCTCAGCGCGGCGAGCGTCTGGCCGAAGCAGACGCCCTGGATGCCCACGTTGGGCAGGCCGCTCGTCCTGACGCTGAAGTTCTCCGTCGACGCGTAGAGCTCGATCGAGACCGGCACCTTCGGCGTGAAGCCGTAGCGCTTCACCATCGAGCCCCAGGCCTCCTCGAGCATCCGCGGCACGTACCGCTCCAGGATCGCCCGCTCTTGCTTGTGGTAGCGGACGCGGAACGTCTGTCCCTCCACGGTCACGTACTGGGTGGCGATGTCCTTCTCGAAGAGGTTCAGCGTGTTGAAGACCCGCACGTTGAAGCGGTCCTTGTCCCACGCCTTCTGGAGCGCCTGGAGGCCGCCCTTCTCGTCGCCGGCGCGGATCAGGTTCAGCCCGAGCGTGGCGTACGCCTTCGCGTCGTTCGGATCGACCTGCGCGGCCTCCCCCATCATCTTGACGATGTCGTCGTAGCGGTGCTCCCACTCCGCGAACTCGCCGACGATCTGGAAGAACCGCGAGAACTCCGGGTTCAGGCCGAGCACCTTCGCCTTGAGGGCCTCGAAGCCAGCCGCGTCGTCGGCGAGGAAGCGGCCCGCCGCCTTGATCGAGAGCAGCTCCAGGTCGCTCGGGTTCACCTTGAGCCCGCGGTCCGCGGCGGCGTCCGCGGCGCCGATGTCCATGTCGCGAAGCGCGAGCCCGGCGCGCACGAAATAGGCCTGCGCGAGGTTCGGGTTCACCGAGAGCGCCTGCGCGATCTCGCTGTCGGCGCCGCCGAAGTCCAGCGCGCTGTCGAGCTTGACCCGCGCCATCGCGACGCGGGCCACCGGGTCCTTCGGGGCGAGCTTGAGCGCCTCCTTCAGCACCTGCCCGGCGTGGCCAGGGTCGTACTTGTCGAGGAACAGCTCGGCCCGCCAGAGCAACGTCTCGACCCGCTGCTTGCCCCCGACCTTCTCGGCCGCGTTGAACGCGTCGTTCGCGTCGCGCGCGCTCCGGAGCAGGTGCGCCGCGCGCCCGACCAGCGACAGCCCCTCCGCGTCGTCCGCGGTGATCTTGTCGTCGTTGTAGTCGTCGATGATCGTCATCAGCGGCGCGCGCGCCTCGCCGCGCTTGCCCGATCGGATCAGGAGCTCGCCGAGCAGGAGCCGCGCGCGGCGGGCCTCGTCCTCCCGCTCGACCTCGCGCGCCGCCGCGATCGCCTCGGCCATCTTCCCGCGGCGCGCGAGCGCCTCGACCCGGAGCGGCGCGGCGGCGATCTTCGCCTCCTTGCCGAGCGCGGCGGCCGCCTTCGCCGTCTTCGCCGCGTCGTCGTAACGGCCGGTGAGCAGCTCGATCCGCGCCTTCGTGAGCAGCGCCCCGGCGCGCTCCGTCCCGCCCTGGAGAGCGAGGACGACCTTCTCGGCGCCCGCGTGGTCGCCTTGCGCGAGGAGCGCCTCCGCGCGCGCGAGCGAGGGAGGCGGCTCGGCGGACACAGGAGCCTGGGCCGCGCAGGCGGCGGCGACGAGGAGAGCGGCGAGAGAGCGGCGGATCGAGTGGCTTCGCATGGGACCCCGTGCACAACCGTGCGCCATCGTTCGCAGTCGTAGGAACCCGCACGTCACCGCGCGGGTCCACTCGGAGCTGGCTGCTGGAGAGGCGGCGCCCGGTCGAGCCGGGCAAGGCCATCCTAGCCGAGAGGAGGAGGGCCGAGCATGAGCGAGCGGCCGGAGGCGCGCCAGGGCTCGCTCCCGCGCGATCGTGGTATGCGGGGAACCATGGCAAGCAGGCTCGCAGGGCAGGTCGTTCTGATCACGGGCGCGTCGTCGGGCATCGGCGAGGCGCTCGCGCGGGAGGTCGTCCGGCGCGGCGGCCGGGTCGTCCTCGCGGCGCGGCGGACCGAGCGGCTCGAGGCGCTCGCGAGCGAGGTCCGGGCGTCCGGCGGCGAGGCGATCGCGGCCCAGTGCGACGTCACGCGCGACGGCGACGTGGAGCGCGCCGTCGAGCAGGCGCGCGTGGCGTTCGGGCGCCTCGACATCGCCATCGCGAACGCCGGGTTCGGCGTGACGGGCCGCGTCGAGGATCTCTCGCTCGACGACTTCCGGCGGCAGCTCGAGACGAACGTCTTCGGCGCGCTGCGCACCGTGAAGGCCGCGCTGCCGGAGCTCAAGCGATCGCGCGGCGGCGTCGCGCTCATCGGCAGCGCGAGCGGCTACGTCGCGTTCCCCACGATGGGCGCCTACACCATGAGCAAGTTCGCGGTGCGCGCCCTCGCCGAGACGCTGCGCGGCGAGCTCCACGCCGAGGGCGTGGCGGTCACGCACATCGCGCCGGGGTTCGTCGAGAGCGAGATCCGTCGTATCGACAACGCGGGCAAGCTCCGCGACGGCGCCCCGGAGCCGGTGCCGCGCTGGCTCGTCATGCCGACGGAGGCGGCGGCACGGCAGATCATGGACGCCATCGTCGCGCGCCGCGCCGAGGCGATCGTCACCGGCCACGCGAAGCTCGGGGTGTCCCTCGCGAGGCACGCCCCCGGGCTGCTCAACGCGGCCATCGCGAGGCTCCCGCGCAGGAGCAGAGGCGCAGGCCGCTGAGCCGGCGCAGGCCCGCCTACGGCGCGGCCGTCCCGAGCTCGCGCCGGACGAGCGCCTCCAGGGCGTCGATGAAGCGCGGCCGCGCGTTCACGGCCGGCGCCCGCTCCAGGCGAGCGAGGCCTGCGTCCCGCGCGACGACGTGCGCCTCCACGTCGAGATCGTAGAGGGTCTCGACGTGATCCGCGACGAAGCCGATCGGCGCGATGAGCGCCTCGCGCGCGCCGCGCGCGGCGAGCGCCTCGAACGTCGACCGGAGATCCGGGCCGAGCCAGGCGTCGCCGGTCATGCCCTGGCTCTGGAAGGCGACGAGCACCGGGTTGCCCCGGGAGGCGACGCGGCGCTCCACCTCGGCGGCCATCGCGCGGAACTGGCGCTCGTACGGATCGCCCGCGTCGAGGATCCGCTGCGGCAGGCTGTGGGCCGAGAGGATCACCGCCACCTTCGCCCGGCTCTCCTCGGGGAAGCGCGCGAGCGCCTCGTCGATCACCTCGACGAAGGCGTCGATCAGCGCCGGATCGAGCCCCCACGCGGGCACGCACCGGACCTCCATGCCGCCGAGCCTGGCGGCCGCGTCGCGGACCACGGCGTGGTAGACGTCGACGGACTGCGGCGCGAGCGGCAGCGAGATGACGCGCCGCACGCCGCTTCCGTGGAGCGATCCGAGCACCTCCTCGGGATACGGGTGCCAGAGACGCCCCGCGATCACCACCGGGAGACCGAGCCGCGCGGCGAGCGCGTCCGCCTGGGCCTGCGTGATGCGCAGCAGCGGCGAGCCGCCGATCGTCTCGAAGCGGCGCCGCACCTCCGCGGTAAGCTCCGGCGGGGCCGGCCGGCCGCGGCGGATGTTGGAGAGGAACGCGGGCAGATCGTCGAGCCGCTCGACGGTGCCGTGGCAGCTGAGGAGGACGGCGGTGGTCACGGCGGCACTCTACATCGCCTCCGAGCGAGCAACGCCAACGTCGTCGGCGCGCGGCGGCGACGTCGCCGGTCCCTGGCAGCGGCTCACTCCGCGTCCCAGACGACGACGACGCGATCGTGGCCGATGAGCCCGTTCTCCTTGCGGGCGAGGTGCTGCGCGAAGACCCGATCGCCCGCGGCGTAGACCCGCACCTCCATGAACGCCAGCCCGTCGTCGGTCTCGATGCCGTCCAGGATCTCCGTCGCGTCGAGCTGGCGCTCCCAGCCCGAAACAGGATCGCGGAAGAGCTCGTTCTTGAGCCGCTCCAGGATCGCCTGCCTCCCGGTAGTGACGTTGGGGTGGGCCGGGGGATGTCGGCTGCTCACCTCCTCGATCACCGCGCCCTCGGCGTAGAGCTTGGAGAGGGCCTCGATGTCCTGGCCCTTCAGCGCGCGGGTGATCTCCGCGAGCAGTCCATCGCTCCCCCGCTGGGCCCAAGGTCGCGTCCGCGCCGAACCTTCCATGCCTGCTTGCATGGGACGCGGCGGTGGGGGCGTCGAGCCCACGAGGGCCGTGCCCGCGACGGCGGCGTGGAGGGCCGAGCTCGTCGGGTTGCGGTCCTCCGTCCTGGCGAGATCGCGCGACGGGCGGCCAGTTGCAGCGTCCGGACGGACGTGGTGAATAGGAAGGATCATGACGCAGCGCCGCACGGTCGTGCTCGCAGATCTCCATCTCGTGCGCCAGACGCCGGGCGACGTGACCGCCGATCTCGCCCGGTTCGTGGCGGCCCATCCGGGAGCCCGCATCGTGATCGCGGGCGATCTGTTCGATCTCTCCTCCGAGTCGCCCTGGATGCCGCGGCCGCGCGCGCTGCGCGAGGCGCTCTTCGCGCACCCGACCGCGCGGGCGGCGCTCGCCGAGCACCTCGACCGGGGCGGCGAGCTCTGGCTCGCGGGCGGCAACCACGACGCCGAGGTCGGAGCGCCCGACTTTCCGCAGGCGCTGGCGGAGGCGCTCGAGGCGACCGGCGAGGCCCGGTCGCGGATCCGGACGACGCCCTGGTTCTTTCGCGAGGGGGCGATCCATATCGAGCACGGGCACCTGTACGATCCGGATAACGCCCCGGCTCACCCGCTCGTGGTCGGCGAGCGCAGCCTCGGCGTTCACTTCGTCGAGGAGTTCATCGCGCCGACCGGAGCGCACCGCTACCTGCAGGCGAACGACCAGACGCCGCTCAGCCTGTTCGTCTCGGCGTTCACCTGGTACGGCCCCCGCGCGCCCCACGTCATCTACCGCTACTTCCACGCGGCGATCGGCGCGATGTTGAAGAGCGGGCCGCTCTACCGCGCGCGAGGCGAAGCGACGGTGGGGGCCGCGGTCGTCGAGCGCTTCGCGCACGAGCTCGGGGTGCCGCGCGCGATGGCCGACGAGCTCCTCGGGCTCGCGGCGACGCCGACGCTCGAGAGCGCGGCGAGCACGTTCACGCGGCTGTACTTCGATCGCGTGATCGCGACGCTGTCGATGGGCGCCGGGCTCGCGGCGCTCGGGCTGCGCGCGCGGGAGACCGGCGCCGCGGCGCTCGGGCTGGGCGCGCTGCTGATGGGCGTGAGCTGGGCGAACGGACACAACCGCTACGCCGGCACGGTCGCGGAGCGGCTGGCCGAGAGCGCCGGCCACGTGGCGAGGACGACCGGCGCGAAGCTTGTCGTCTTCGGTCACACGCACCGCGAAGCGCTCGGCGACGGGTACGCGAACACCGGCAGCTTCTCGTTCCCGCGCACCGCGCCCGGCAGGCCGTACGTCGAGATCGAGGGGCCTCCGGACGCGCCGCGCGCGGTGAGCCGCTTCTGGAAAGCCGTGGCCTGAGGCCCTAGCCGCCGCTCGCGTGCGCGGTGAGCGCGCCCTCCACCAGATCGAGCGCGATCGGGACGTCCTCGTCCGGGATCGGGGTACCGCCGAGCATCGCCGCGAGCAGGCGCTCCCGCGGCTCCGGGCGCAGCAAGAGAGGGCCGCCGCCGCACGCCCGGCACACGAGGCCGCCGCGCGCCGGGTCGACCCGGGCGGACTGCGTCGCGTCGCAAGCGCGCCCGCACCGGACGCACTGCGCGAGCTCGAGACCCCAGCCGAAGGCGGTCAGCAGGCGCAGGCCGGTCTCCGCCAGCAGCGCCTGCGGAGGCGCCGGGGACACCTCGTCGAGGCGGTCGAGGAGCTGGTTCAGCTCGTGCCACGCCGCGCGCTCGGCGGTGTGCGGCGGCGCGATCTCGCGCACCCAGCGCAGCGCCCGCCCGGCCACCTCGAGGCGCCCGAGATCCCCCGCGAGCCGCAGGCGCGGGCGCTCGATCCCGGCCTCGGTGAGCTGCGCCAGCTCGGCGCCGGGGCGGATCTCCAGGGTCACGCGGAGCAGGTGCATCGGCTCGAGCGCCGGGAAGCGCTTCGTCGAGCGGCGCGCGCCGCGCGCGGTGGCAGAGAGGAGCCCGCCCTGCTCGGTGAAGAGCCCGACCAGGAGATCGGCTTCACCGAAGGGGACACGCCGGACCAGGAGCGCCTCGGTACGGAGCCGCTCCGTCCGCGGGCGAACGGATCGGGGCATGGCAGGTGATGGACGGGGACAGCGGGTTGCAGCGCGAGCCGCGGCGAGCGCGCGGCGAAAATTTGGCCCTCAGGTCGAGAGGGCGTTACGAGCCCGCGAGAGGGTGCCCTCCGACAGCTCCGGCGGCATGTCATGGCCGCGGGGTCGAAGCACGATGCTGAGCGCCAGCGTGAACAGGATGAGCAGCAACACGAACGCGATCGCGACCCCGAACCGCCTGCTCTGGGTGCGGCGCGCGGGCGCTGCGATCGGCAGCGGCGTCACAAGCGCGATCCGGCGGCTCGCCGTGTACCGGGCCAGCACCTCCTCCATCGGGAGCGAGACGGCGCGGGCATACGCCTTCAGGAACCCGCGAACGAACACCTCGCCAGGCAGGTCATCGAAGTGATCTGCCTCGATCCGTTCGATGGAGATCACGGGGATGCGCGTGGCGCGGGCGACCTCCTCCACGCTCATGGCTCGGGCCTCACGCGTGCGTCTCAGGTAGCGTCCGATCGACTCCATCCCATTCCACCCATCGTCATTCGGTCGTCACTCTACTCACCCCGAGAACCGTTGCTCAACCCCTCATCGCGCCCCGACATCCTTCTCGGAGAGAGCGGCGCCGAGGGCCTATTGCAACGTCTGTAACTGTGCAGCGCAGCGCTGCCCTACCGCCGTCCTCTCATCGATCTCGCGGCACCGCTCGAGATCGGCGCGCGCGTCGTCCACAAGCCCCCTCTTCTCAGCGATACGGGCGCGCGCGTCAAACGCGTCCTGCAGCCGCCGGCACTCCGGCTGGTCGGTCTCGACCGCCCTGGTGAACGCTTCGCGCGCCAGATCGAGCTCGCCCCGCTTCTCATAGGCGAGGCCGAGCCGGTACTGCCCAACGCAGAAGAGCGGCTGCGCCGCGACGGCGCGGCGTAGCGCGTCGATCGCCTCGTCATTGCTGCCCTTGAGCAGGTACGCCCAGCCCAGGTTGCCCCACGATTTCTCCGGCGAGGCGTACAGGATGTCCTCGGTGAGCGGCTTGAGCACCGTGATCGCCTCGTCGTAGCGCCGCTGGTGCACGAGGATGACCCCCAGCGCGTTCTTCGCGTCCCGCATCTCGGGGTTCGCCTCGAGGGCCCGCCGCGCCATCTTCTCGGCGCTGTCGAAGCGGCAGTCGCTCGACTGAGCGTCGCCCGCGCAGAAGCCGAGCAGGAGCAGGGCGCCCAGATAGGCCGCCTCCGCGTTGTCCTCGTCGAGCGCGAGCGCCTGCTCGATGTGCGCGAGCGCCTCGCGCAGGCGGCCGTGCTGGAACGCATCGCGCGCGAGATCATACTCCGCGATCGACCGCGTCTCGTCCGCCTGCGCCGCAGGCTGCGCACCGCCGCACGCCGCAAGCGTGAACGACGCAACCGGCGCAACCGGCGCAACCGACAACAGAGAGCAGAGCGACGAGATGACAGCCGCGCCGCGGATGCACCCCGCGCGGGTCGCTGCTGTCATGTGTCGCTGCGATGTCATGTGCGATCTTGAATCCGCTGCTGAGCAACGCCGCAGCGCGGCAACACGTCAGGGCGGGAGGTCGACTGCCCTGCGGGGACCCCTGAGTAAACCAGGCCGCTGGTCACGTCAACCCGCGAATCTGCCCTGAAGACGCGGCGCGTCCTCGTGATCGCGATTCCGCTTCCAGCAGATGTCAGGTCGACTTAGGATGACGGAGCAGGCCATTCCTGGCCGTCACTGTTCGCCACGGATCTCGTCCTTGACGCCGAGTAGGCTGAACAGTCGCCGCAGCGCATCGATGTCGGGGATCTCGAGGCGCTCGTCGGCGACGCGCAGGTACTGGCCCTCGCGGAGCTGCTGCACCGCGCGCTTCACGGTATCCACGTCGAGACCGACGCGGGTCGACAGCTCCATCGGCGAGATCGCGAACGAGGCGCCGTTCGAGGAGGTGCCGCTCGCGGCGCGCGACTGCTGCGCGAGCTTGAGCAGCGCGTTCACCACCTTCGATTGCGTGTCGTTGAGCATCATGATCTCGATCTGGTCCTCCGCGTCGCGGAGCCGACCCACGAGCTGCTTGATGATGCGCAGGGCGACGGCCGGGTTGCGCTCGACGAGGTTCTGCAGCGTGCCGTGATCGAGCGCGAGCGCGACGCCGCGGGACAGCGCGATCGCCGTCGACCAGCGCGCCGCGCCGCCGAGGAGCGCGGACTCGCCGAACAGGTCGCCGGGCTTCAGGACCATCAGGCTGCGCTCGGCGCCGCGGACCTTCTTGATGAGCCGGATCCGCCCCTCCTCCAGGAGATACGCCTCGGTCCCGGGCTCGCCCTCGCGGAAGATGACGTCGCCCGCCTCGAACGGGCGGCCGAACCGAGCGCGGAGCCGCTCGAGATCAGGCCCCGAGCCCACCGGCTCCCCGTGGGCGGCGAGCTCGTCGGGCGCATCGAGCGCTGCAGAAGGGCTGGAGCGAGGACGCGCAGGCGCCGCGGCGGCGGGCAGCGGCGCGCGCTCCGCGTCGCCGGGGCCCGAGGCCTCGCCCTCCGCGTCGGGTGCGACGCCGTCCCCTTCAGACGAGCTGGTCATCGGGGCGCAGTGTATCCCAGCTCGGCTGGCTTCGCGTCCGGCGCACGCACATAGAGCGGCTCGAGGAGCGCCGGGTCGTGCTCGGCGGCCGCTCGCCCGCGCTCTCCGCCCGCAGCGGCGGCCCGAAGCCGGTCGATCGCAAGGCGCCCGATGAATGCGGCGTCGGGGAAATCGAGCGCCTCGCCCCGGGCGGCGAGCGGCCGGAGCGCCTCGATCTCCGCAGCGACCGCGCCGACGACGACGATCCGGCGCCCCGCGGCGAGCGATGCCACCGCGTCGAAGGCCGCGTCGCGCGGCAGGTGTCGCGGCGACATCTCCGGCGCGCCTGCGGGCCGGTCGAAGGCGGCGAGGAAGACCTCCCCCTTCTTGGCGTCGATCAGCGGGACCAGCAGGTCGCCGGGGGCCGCCGCGCCTCCGGCGAAGGCGGCGGCGGCCATCGCCTCGAGCGACGTGACGCCAGCGACCGGGACATCGAGCGCCAGCGCGACGCCCTTGGCCGCCGCCACCGCCACACGGACCCCGGTGAACGAGCCGGGCCCCACGTCGCAGCCGAGCGCCTCGATCGCGGAGGCCGGGATGCCTGCCGCGGCGAGCACCTCGTCGATGGCGCCGAAGATGCGCTCCGCGTGCCCGTGCAGGTCAGCGTACGTCGCCGCGGCGAGCAGGCGTGCGCCTGCGCCCGACGCCGCCGCGCGCTCACCGCCGGAGAGGGCGCCGCCTCGAGGCGCGGCCGCCTCGGCGGAACCGTCCAGGTCCGCTGCATCCAGGAGCGCGACGCTGCCGCGCGGGGTCGATGTCGAGAGGGCGAGGAGCTTCAAGGCGCGCTCGGGAACGTTGCAGACGCGATGCTGTCTGGCAGAACCACGGGCCACGGGCAACGAGCTTCAGCGAGGTGCTGGGAGTCGCGGCCCTTCGACCGGGCCCAGGCGCGGAGTGCGAGCCGATGCGCGATCAACGAGCGATGCTGCCGGCGCTCCTCGTATCGGCGCTCGTCCACCTGGGCGCGTGGGGGTCCGCGCGGCCGTCGCCGGAGACGCCAGAGAGCGATTCCGCCGTGCCCACGGCGGAGCGCGAGCCCATCGATCTCTGGACCGGGACCACCGCTGCGCTGCCAGGCAGCGGGGGTTCGACGCCCCCGGTCGACGCTCGCACCGGACCGGAGAGCGCCCCGGCGGCGCACGCTCCCGCAGACGCCACGCGGGCTCCAGCGCCCGCGGAGCGCCACGCAGCGGGCGGCGAGCCGGCGCCGCCGCCCGCGACGGCCGCGCCGCGCGTCCAGGCGGCGCCTCGGCCGAAGACGGGGCCTCGACCCAGGGCAGCGCCTCGGCCCGCAGACGAGCGCCGGGAGCCGGCGGCGAACGAGACCGCCGGCGACACGGCGCGCTCCGCCACCCCGCGGACGAGCGACGGCGCGGGCGAGGCCGGCCAGGGCGACTTCGGGGCGGCCGGCGCCAGCGCGGTGCGCAACCTCGGGCGCGCTTTCACGCGGGCCATTCCCCCTGCGTGCCAGGCGGACCCGATCTGGGCAACGCTGCCGCTGGGGAGCGCCGGCAAGGCGCGCTTCGTGATCGACATCGACGAGACCGGGCACATCGCGTCGTGGCGTCCAGAGGGGGAAGAGCCGCCCGCGCGGCACCTCGGCAACCTGGCGAAGCGGACGGTCGCGCTGCTCGGCCGCGGGACGTTCGCCGTGGGCCGCGGCGCCGTGACGGCCGGGAAGCAGACGCTGGAGGTCAGCGCCGTGATCCGCGCCGGCGCGGATCACGGCGAGACAGGCGCGCCGGCCGATCTGGCGTGGCGCTTCGAAGACGGCCGCGGCAAGGCGTCGTTCGCTCAGCCCGGCGGCCGCCTTGTGGAGGTCGTCGTCCAGGTGGTGCGCACGGAGGCCGCGCGAGGCGCGCCTCCCGGCTGAGCGCGCCGCGCCGCCCTGTCCAGGCCAGGTCGCCGCGTCGCCCGCCTGCGCGCGGGGCGCCCGCCTGCGCGCGGGGCGCCCGCCTGCGCGCGGGGCGCCCGCCTGCGCGCGGGGCGCCCGCCTGCGCGCGGGGCGCCCTTCAGCGCGTGGTCCTGGCGCTCCTTGCGGTCCGCCGTCGAAGCTCTACGTGCGGCGCGTGGGACGGCTCCGCGCTGCCGCATGGGCGTGTTGTGTCGGGTGGCTCGGCGCGGCGCCGCTCGCTGCCTGCGACAACCGGGCGGCCGCGCTCGTACCCCCGGCTGCGCCGCGCGAGGAGGCGAGCGCGCCGTGCTCGATCCCGCGCGAGGAGGCGCCGCCCGCGCCGCCGGCGGCCGGCGCCACGATGACCCTGCCTGCGCTGATCGAGCGCGCGCGGCCCGTGGTGGTGACCGTCGCCACCCTGCGAGCGACCTCGCTGCCGGGCGGGCGCGCGACGCCCATCTACCCCTTCGGCGGCGGCGTGCCGCGGGTGGAGCGGGCGATCGGATCGGGGTTCGTGATCGCCACGGAGGGGCTCGTGCTGACGAGCGATCACGTGGTCGGCGACGCGTTCGGCATCGAGGTGCAGCTCTCGGACGAGCGCGCCTTCGAGGCGACGGTGGTCGGGCGCGATCCGATGCTCGACGTGGCGCTGCTGAAGCTGCGCGGGGCGGGGTCGCTGCGCGTCGCGTCCCTCGGATCGAGCGCGCCGATCCGGCTTGGCGACGACGTCATCGTGATCGGCAACCCGTTCGGGCTCGGACCGACGGTGACCCGGGGCATCATCAGCGCGACGTCGAGGCCGATGGGCGCGGGGAGCCTCGACGGCTTCCTTCAGACCGACGCCGCCATCAACCCCGGCAACAGCGGCGGGCCGCTCTTCAACGCGGCGGGACAGGTGATCGGCATCGCGACGGCGATCCACGAAGGCGGCCGCGGCATCAGCTTCGCCGTGCCGATCGACGAGGTCCTGGAGATCCTCCCCGAGCTGCGGGAGACCGGCCGCGTGGACCGCGGGCGAATCGGGATCAGCTTCCAGGAGGTGTCCTCGCAGCTCGCGCGGGTGCTCCGGCTGCCCGTCCGGATGGGCGCGCTGATCACCGAGGTCGAGCCGGAGAGCCCCGGGTCGCGCCTGGGCTTCAAGCCCGGCGACGTGATCACGTCGGTCGAGGGGCGCCGCGTCGATCACGCCCGCGAGCTCGCGCGCGCGCTCCGGCGCACCAAGCCCGGAGACGAGGTGAAGCTCACCTACAAGCGCGACGGCGCGGACCGGCGCGCCACGGTGAAGCTCGAGCGGTCGGCCCGGCACGATGCGTGGCCGAGCCGGCGCGTGCCGGACGACCGCGCCCACGGGGACGCCGAGGAGCCGCCGCTCGGCGTGCTGGCGGGCGACGCGCTCGAAGGAGCGCGCATCGAGTCGATCGCGCCGCAAAGCCCGGCGGCCGGCCACCTCGAGGTCGGCGACGTGGTGCTCGACCTGAACGGCGCGCCGGTGCGGGACGGGACCGATCTGACCGCGCGCCTGCGCGCGGTCAGGCGCCAGGATCTGCTGCTCCGGGTGCGGCGCAACGGAGCGACCCGGTACCTCGCTGTCCCGGCGCGCTGAGCGAGCGCCGCTCCGGCGAGGTCGGTCCGCCGCGCCGAGGCGGGCTACATGCCCGCGCTGGACGCTGCTACGGTACGCCGC
The DNA here is from genome assembly GCF_051521505.1 of Sorangium sp. So ce1014. Lineage (NCBI taxonomy): Bacteria > Pseudomonadati > Myxococcota > Polyangiales > Polyangiaceae > Sorangium > Sorangium sp. So ce1014. Next base: position 2,282,325 of record NZ_CP150356.1, on the reverse strand, counting down.
ATGGGAGCTTCGGCAGGCGCGATGTGCCCGATTTGCCGCAAGCCGGCGGGGCCCAGGCCCGAGAACCCGGCCTTTCCGTTCTGCTCGGCCCAGTGCAAGCTGGTGGACCTCGGCCGCTGGCTCGACGGCGGCTACCGGGTGCCGGGCCCACCCGTTTCCTCGACAGAAGATGCCGAGGCGCTGGAGTCGATGGGACGGACAGGCGGGCTCGACGGCAATATCCAGGAAGAGGACGAATGATCGCTCGCCGCGCGCTTTGCCTGCTCACGGTGCTCACGTCAGCCGCCGCCGCGTCCACCGCCGCGGCGCAGCAGGGCCAGCCGGCGCCGGGGACGTCGCCGAGCGGTGCCAGCGCCGCCTCGCCCGCCGGTGCCGCCCCCGCGCAGCCGAACCCGTACGATCCGTCGATGCAGGCCGGAGGCCTTGCGCCGCCCCCTCCGATGACGATGCCCGAGCCGGAGCCCGTGTCGCCCGACGGCGGCACGGAGCGGCGCCTCGACGAGGCAAAGAGGGAGGACTCAGGACGAGGTCTCGAGATCGTCTGGTTGAACGTCGAGGGAGGCTACGAGAACGTCGGCCTCCAGACGTTCAACATCGACGAGGACGAGCTCACGGCCGGGTTCATCTCGAGCTCGGCGAACGGCGGCGTCCTCGGCGCCGGTGTCGGCGTCCGGCTCCTGTACTTCACGCTGGGCGCGCGCGGGCGGGTCGGGTTCTTCAGCGACTGGCAGCTCTTCAGCGCCGGCGGCGAGATCGGCATGCACCTCCCGCTCGGCCGGCTCGACCCGCACGTCGATCTGGGCTTCGGCTACGCCGGCCTGGGCAGCTTCAAGAGCGCGGTGAGCGGCGCGGCCGACGCCATCGCGATCCGCGGCTTCTACGGGAGGATCTCCGGTGGGCTCGACCTCTACCTGTCGCCGGTCTTCTCGATCGGCGCGAGCGCGAGCTGGGAGCTCCTGGCGCTGACCAGGCCGGGCCTCTCGTCGGCGGAGATCGACCGGATCAAGGGCGAGGCCGCCACGACTCCGCAGCAGGCCAAGGCCGATCTGCTGGCGGCCGAGGGCTCCAGCGTGGGCTCGGCGCTCGCCCTGACCGCCGTCGCCGGGCTCCACTTCTAGCCGCCGCGAAGCCGGCTCCGCCGCCTCGCCCCCCGCGCCATGAACGCCGTCTCCGTGCTCCTCTGGCTCGCCACCGTCGCCGCGCCGGTCGGAGGGCTCGCCGCGCTCCTCCTCGGGTCACGGCGCCTCTATGGCAGGCGCCGGTTCGTGGTGGGGACCGCGCTGCTCGGCGCGCTCGCGTTCGTTCCGGCGCTGCTGATCGAGAGCTTCCTCCAGCGCTGGCAAGGCCTCGACAAGAACGCCAGCACGCTCGATGCCGTGACGCTCGTCTACCTCTTCGTGGTCGCGGCGCCGCTGGAGCAGGGGCTGAAGGTGGCGGCTGTCGCGCCGATCGCGCGGCTGCGCGCCGTGGACGAGCCCTTCGATGGGCTCGTCTACGCGGCTGCCGCGGCGCTCGGGTTCGTGTCGGCCCACAACGCCGTGTACCTGTGGGGCCGGCCCCTCTCGTCGATCGACATCGTGCGGGCCCTGCTCGCCGTGCCGGCGCACCTCTCCTTCGCCTCGCTCTGGGGCTACGCGCTGGGTCGCGAGCGCAAGCGGCCGCTGGGCGGGCGTCGCTTCAACGCCGCGTGGCTCGGCGCGATGCTGCTCAACGGCGCCTACGACTACATCGTCTTCGCGTGCCGCCCGGTCGCGCTCTTCCTCGCGGCGCCGATGCTCCTCGGCATCGGCTCCGTGACCTTCCTCGCCGCGCGCGACCTGCTCCGCCGGAGCGCGTTGCCCCACAGCTCGCAGCGCAGGGAGCGCCGCTTCCTTCCGCACATCGCGCCGCCGTCGCTCGGAACGATGCGCGAGGCGCTGAGGCGCACGGAGCGACCGGTGACGCTCACCTGGATCGCCTTCGGCGCGCTCGTCACGGTCGGGGTCATGACGACCACGCTCGCCCTCGCGATCGCGCTCGGCCACCGCTTCGGCGTCGATTTCGCGGCGGTGGATCGGGGCGACGCCACGACCGCCGCGGCAGCGCCGCTCCTGCTGCTCGTCGCGGGGGCGATCGCGGCCTTCCCCTTCGCCGGCTACCTCGTCGCCCGGGCCTCGTCGACGAGCAGCCTCCTCGAGCCGGCCGCCTCCGCGGCGCTCGCCATCCTGGGCACCCTGGTGCTGCTCGGCCTCGCAGCGCCCGTCGCCGTCGTGTTCGCGACCGCGGTCGCCCCCATCGCCTTCAGCCTCGCCTGCGCGGGCGCCTGGATCGGCACGACGCGCTGAGCCCGGTGCGCTCTCGCGCCGCGCGCCCGAGCTCCTGCAAGACGCCGGGCCGCCGCATTGCGGCAAGATGCGCGCGGCCCTGACCGCGTCTCCCCTGGCGCTCTCCCCCGCCCCCGGCGGTCCGCCTGGCGCGGACCGGTCCTCGCGCGACCTGCGCTACGCGGTCGCCGCCTTCGCCGCCGGCTGGTTCTTCGCTACCTCGTCCTGGAACCTGCGGAGCAGCTCCTGCGCCGCGGGCGAGAGGTTCCGCGGCACCTCGACCTGGATGAGCACCTGGAGCGTGCCGCGGCCGCGGCCGTCGATCCGGGGCGCTCCCTTGCCCTTGACCGAGATCACCTCGCCGGGCTGGACGCCCGCCGGGATCTCGACGTCGACCGCGGTGTCGTCCGGCAGGTCGATCTTGACCGTGCTGCCGAGCGCCGCGTCGACGAAGGGGATGGGCACCCGCGTGATGAGGTCGAGGCCGTCACGCTCGAAGCGCTCGTCCGCGGCGAGATCGACGTCGACGTACAGATCGCCGGGCGGCGCGCCCTGGGCGCCCGGCATGCCCTGACCGGGCACCCGCAGCCGCTGGCCGCCGTCGATGCCGGCCGGGAAGTTCACCACGACCTTCCGCGTCTTCTCGACGGCACCGAACCCCTTGCAGATGGCGCACGGCGTCTTGATGACCGACCCCTCGCCCGAGCACTCGGGGCAGGTCTGGGTGAACATCACGAAGCCGCGCGAGGTCGAGACCTGACCGGCGCCGCCGCACGTACCGCACGGCTTGCGCTTGGTCCCCGGCTTCGCGCCCGAGCCGGAGCACTCCTCGCACGCCACCGGCGTGCGAAGGACGACCTCCCGCTTGCAGCCGAGCAGGGCGTCGCGCAGCGAGAGCCGCTGCTGAACCCGGATGTCCTGGCCGCGCGCCGGCCCGCGCCGCCGGCGCTGCCCGCCGCCGAAGCCGCCGAAGAACTCCGAGAAGATGTCCTGGAAGTGGGAGAAGATGTCGCTGTCGGCCCCGCCGCCCATCCCCTCGAGGCCGGCGTGCCCGAACTGGTCGTACCGCCCGCGCTTCTCCTCGTCGGAGAGGACCTGGTACGCCTCGGTGGCCTCTTTGAACCGAGACTCCGCCGATGCATCGCCGGGATTTCGGTCCGGGTGATACTTCAACGCAGCCTGACGATAGGCCTTGCGAATGTCGTCAGGCGTCGCGTCTCGCGCGAGGCCAAGAACTTCGTAGAAGTCGCGCTTTTCACTCATGAATCGTGGACCGCCGCGTCGATCCTGCCCGACAGGGGGCATAGGCGCCGGCAGACCATAAGTCCTCGCCTGCGCCTGTCAACGCGTAATACAGCGTGAACGCCCTGATGGGCTGTGCGTCGCGAGGTCCTCCGTGCAGACCGCGGCGCTGCTACTGGCCGCGGCGCTGGAACGCGGGCGTGTCCCAGTCGGAGTCGAGCGGCGGGACGAAGCTCGCGCGGTCGCGCGGGCCGCCGCCGCCGCCCGCCGACTGCACCTGCGGCGCGGGCCGGCGGGTGGTCGGGTACGCGACCTCTTCATGACGGTGCGGCTGGCGCTGCGTCATGGGAGGAGCGCTCGGGGCGGAGCGGGCCGACATCGGCCCGGCCGCCGCGGCGAGCGACGCGCCGATGGAGTGCGCGGTGGAGCGGGGCTGCGCGGCGCTCGCGTACTGCTGGGGGACCTCGGCGACGAGGTGATCGAAGCCGGTCGCGATGACCGTGACCTTGATCATCTCGCCCATGTTCTCGTCGATCGTCGCGCCGAAGATGATGTTCGCGTCCTCGTGCGCCTGCTCCTGCACGAGCGTCGCGGCCTCCTCGATCTCGCGCATCCGCATGTCGGGGCCGCCGACGATGTTGATGAGCACGCCCGTCGCGCCCTCGACCGAGATGTCGTCGAGCAGCGGCGAGCTGACCGCCATCTCGGCGGCGAGCCGTGCGCGGCCCTGACCCTTCGCGCAGCCGGTGCCCATGAGCGCGCGGCCCATGTTGGACATGACCGTCTTCACGTCCGCGAAGTCGACGTTCACGATCCCGTTCTGCGTGATGAGATCGCTGATGCCCTTGATCGCCTGGTAGAGGACCTCATCCGCCTTGCGGAACGCCTCGACGAACGAGAGGTCCTCGTCGCCCAGCGAGAGGAGCTTCTGGTTCGGGATCGTGATCAGCGTGTCGACGTGCTCCGTGAGCATCGCGAGGCCGAGCTCGGCGCGGCGCGAGCGCTGCTTGCCCTCGAAGAAGAACGGCTTCGTCACGACGCCGACGGTGAGGCAGCCCTCCTCGCGCGCGAGCTGCGCGATGACCGGCGCGGCGCCCGTGCCGGTACCGCCGCCCATCCCCGCGGTGACGAACACCATGTCTGCGCCCTGGATGCACTCCTTGACGCGGGTCACGTCCTCGAGCGCCGCCTTGCGCCCCTTCTCGGGATCGGCGCCCGCGCCGAGCCCCCGCGTGACGCTCGCCCCGATGTGGAGCTTGGTCGGAGCCAGGCTCGCGCCAAGCGCCTGTGCGTCCGTGTTGACGACGATGAACTCCACGCCCTCGAGGCCGAAGTTGATCATCGTGTTGACTGCATTGCCGCCAGAACCGCCACAACCGATGACCTTGATCCGGGCGTCGTACCCGGTGTGTTCGTCGGCAAACTCGATGGAGAAACTCATGAACTCCTCCCGGGGATGTACAGCTAGCCGCTCGGCCCGGCGCCGACCCTCGCGGTGGTCGAGCGGCACGGAACCCTAATGCGCGAGGACGTCCTCGCTCCGGACGGCGTTCCGAGGGGCGCCTCTTCCCCTTCGAACACCGTTTTCTCAAACCCTCTTGACTTAGATTTCAAGAGGGAACGCCGGTGCGTTCTCCGACCCTCTCAAACCCAATTCTCTAACAACTTTCTCTTGCTACGTCATGCCTAGAATGCTGCTCGGAGCCAGTTCCAGAACCTTCCGCTCGACCTCTTTTCAATCGACATTTCTTCGATGACTTCACGGCGCGACTCGCGCTCTCGGAGCTTCTCGCGGCGGCTCTCCGCGCGGCCGGCGTGGCCGACCTCGAGCTTCACCGGCGCGAGCGCGCGCGCCTGCGCGAGCGCGTTGGCGCCGTACTGGACGAGGCCCACGCCGGTCGCGTACTGCGGGCCGGCCACGAGCTGCGTGATACCCCGCACGCCGACCGGCACGCCGAGGCGCACCGGCATCCCGAGGATCTCCTCGGCGAACTCCGTCATGCCTTCCATCAGGACGCCGCCGCCGGTGAGCACCGCGCCGGCCGAGAGCTGCTCCAGCATCCCGGTGTCCTCGATCCGCTTGCGGATGACGGCGAAGATCTCCTCGACGCGCGGCTCGATGATGTCCGACAGGACGCGGCGCGACGCCTTGCGCGGCAGGTGCCCGCCGACGCCGGGGACCTCGATCTCCTCCTCGTCGCCGACCATGCGGCCGAGGGCGCAGCCGGCGTTGCGCTTCAGGCGCTCGGCCTCGCCCATCGGCGTGCGAAGCCCGGCGGCGATGTCCGCGGTCACGTTGTTGCCGCCCGCCGGGATCACGCTGGCGTGCGCGATGCCGCCGTCCACGTAGAGGAGCAGGTCGGTCGTGCCGCCGCCGATGTCGATGATGGCGACGCCGATCTCCTTCTCGTCCTCGGAGAGCACCGCCTCGGCGCTGGCCAGCGGCTCCAGCACGACGTCGGCCACGGTGAGGCCGCAGCGCTCCGCGCAGCGGACGACGTTCTGCACGCACGAGGTCGCGGCGGTGATGAGGTTCACCTTGACCCCGAGCCGGACGCCGCTCATGCCGACCGGATCGCGGATGCCGTCCTGGTTGTCGACCATGAACTCGCGCGGCAAGACGTGCATGATCTGGCGATCGGCGTCGACCGGGATGGCCCGCGCGCCCTCGAGGACCCGCTCGACGTCGAGCCGGGTGACCTCGCCGCCGGAGATCGCAGCGACGCCGTCGGACTGCTGGCAGCGGATGTGGCTGCCCGCGACGCCGGCATAGACGGTGCGGATCTCGACACCCGCCATCGTCTGCGCGGCCTCGATCGCCTCGGCGATCGAACGGACCGTCCAGTCGATGTTGCTCACGACGCCCTTTCGCAGGCCGCGGCACGGGACGTTGCCCACCCCGAGGATGGTGATCCCATCCGCGTCGATCTCGCCCACGACCGCCGAAACCTTGGTCGTCCCGATGTCCAGGCCGACGACGATCTCAGTAGTCTCCATCCGGCTCTTCATTGCGTGCACCACCTCATGCGGGGACGAGCCCCATGCGCGTGTCAGGCGGGCACGACGCTGCCATGAGCCAGCAGAACCGGCCAAATTTTGCTCGGCGATCGCCGACGCAGAGAGCGGGCGCGACGGCGGTCATTTCATCCTCACCACGACGCGCTCGGGGTGCGCGTCGTTGTCCAGGAAGATCACCGACGCGCTCGCCTTCCGCTGGGCGAGCTCGGTGAGCACCCGCGCCGCCTGGCCGACCTTGTCGCGGTAAGGCGGCTGGCCGAGGTGGAGCGCGATCCCCTCCTTGCCGATGGTGATGACGACCGACCCGTCCCGCTCGACGTGGAGCTCCTGGATCGGATAGCGGCGAGCAAGGCCGGCGCGCTCCATGTCCTCGACCACGTCGAGCAGGCGCCGCACCGCGATGACGACGCCGGCGCGATCCCGCGCCACCTGCTCGCCGGTGATCCCCGTGACGATCGGGAGATCGACCGGATCGTCCTCGGCGAGCTCCTTGAAGAGCTCGCCGTCGCGCGTCGCGAGGTAGAGATCGCCGCCGATCGCGACCAGGGCCTGCGCCTCCCGCTCGACGACGCTGACGTGGATCGTCGAGGGGAGCTTGCGGATGACCGTCGCCCTCTCGATCCAGGGATCGGTGGAGATCGAGGCGCTGGCGAGCTCGAGGTCGAGCGTGAAGATGTTCTTGCCGACCTCGATGCCGCCGGAGCTCGCCACCTGCTCGGCGGTGCGGCGCTGGACGCCGTCGACGAGCACGGTGCGCACGGCGAAGCGCGGGCTCGACACGATGTAGCGCCGCGCGCCCCACGCGACCGCGGTCGAGGCGATGAGCACGACGGCGGCGCCCGCGAGGAGCTGGAGCGCGCGGAAGTGGCGCGACATCGGCCGCGCAGGGCGCGCCTCTCCGGGCGAGCCGCCCTTCACCGGCGGGCGCGGCGGGCGCACGGAGACGCTGGTCGCGGGCGGGGCCGGCGACTCGTGCGACGACGGGGTCGCCGCGCGCACGCGCGCGTTCTTCGGCGCTCGCACCGGGGCCACAGGCTCCGGCTTCGAGCCGCGCGCGGCCGCCGCCCGACCAGGCGGCGCCGCGGGCGCCGGCGTCGACGCGCGACGACGGTTCGGCGGCGGGGCGCTCGGGCGCTCGGTCATGAGCTGCCCTCCTGCGGCGGGCTCTTCGCCTCGAGCCGCGCCTTCAGCTCCCGCACGCAGGCGTTCACGTCGCCCGCGCCGAGCGCGATGACCACGTCGCCCGGCCGGACGATCCGCTCGAGGGCCTCCGGGAGGTCGGCCTTGTCCGCGACGAAGCGCGCGTCGTGGTGGCCGTGCTCCCGGATCGACTGGACGAGGCGCTCGGCGGTGACGCCGGGGATCGGCGCCTCGCCGGCGGGGTAGATGTCCGTCACGAGCAGCACGTCGGCCTGGTTGAAGGCGCGCGTGAACTCGTCGTAGAGATCGCGCGTGCGGGTGTGCCGGTGCGGCTGGAAGGCCACGACGACGCGGTGGTCCTCGCCGGGGAACGCGCGCCGGGCCGCGTCGACGGTGGCGCGGATCTCGGCCGGGTGGTGGCCGTAGTCGTCGACCAGCGTGACGCCGCCGATGGAGCCGACGACGGAGAAGCGGCGCGCGACGCCGCCGAACGTGGCGAGCGACTGCTTGGTGACGTCGAGCGGCACCTCGAGCTCGTCCGCGACCGCGATCGTGGCGAGGCAGTTCAGGACGTTGTGCGCGCCCGGCATCTTCACCGTGAAGCCGCCGAGCGGCTCCCCCCGGCGGTACGCGTTGAAGCTCGTCTCGAGGCCGCGGAACTGGATGCCGCGCGCGGAGTAGTCCGACTGCGGCGAGACGCCGTACGTCACGTGGCGGCGCGGGATGCGCGGGAGCAGATCCTGGACGTGCGGGTGGTCGAGGCAGAGCACGGCGAGCCCGTAGAACGGCACGCGCGCGGCGAACTCGACGAAGGCGTCCTTGATGCGCTCGTGCGTGCCGTAGTGATCGAGGTGCTCGGCGTCGATATTGGTGACGACCGCGATCGTCGGGGTGAGCCGCAGGAACGAGCCGTCGCTCTCGTCGGCCTCGGCGACGAGCAGGTCGCCGGCGCCGAGCCGCGCGTTCGAGCCGAGCGCCGCCATCTTGCCGCCGACGACGACGGTGGGATCGAGGCCGGCGGCGCGCAGGACGGTGGCGACGAGGGAGGTCGTGGTGGTCTTGCCGTGCGAGCCCGCGATCGCGACGCCGTACTTCACGCGCATCAGCTCGGCGAGCATCTCCGCCCGCCCGATCGCCGGGATCCCGAGCGCGCGCGCCTCGGTGAGCTCGGGGTTGTCGGGCCGGACGGCGCTCGAGTAGACGACGACGTCGACGCCGCAGACGTTCTCGGCGCGGTGGCCGATGTCGATCCGGACGCCGAGCGACGTGAGCCGCCGCGTCGTCGAGCTCTCCTTGAGGTCCGAGCCGGAGACCTCGAACTCGAGCGAGCGCAGGATCTCGGCGAGGCCGCTCATCCCGACGCCCCCGATGCCGACGAAGTGAACGTGGCGAACGCGACCGCGGAACATCAGCCTGCCTCCTCCCGACCGAGGGCAGCACCGAGCGGCGCGGCCTCGTTCATCGCGGCGCGGCGCGGCGCCTCCCCCGCGCGCTCCGCGCGACCGCCGAGGACGGGGAGGCGCAGCGCGCGGTGGCGCGGAGCTCGCGCGAGATCGAGCAGATCGGCGGCGACGCGCGCCGCGGCGTCCGGCGTGGCGAAGGCCGCCGCGGCGTCCGCCATGCGGGCGCGGAGCGCCGGGGCCGCCGCGAGGCGGGCGATCTCGCCGGCGAGGCGCGCCTCGGTGGCGTCAGCCTGGGCGATGGCCACCGCGGCGGAGGCCCGCTCGAGGGACTGCGCGTTCTTCAGCTGGTGATCGTCGGCCGCGAACGGGTAGGGGATCAGGATCGAGGGGCGCCCGACGGCGCAGAGCTCGGCGAGCGTCGACGCGCCCGCGCGGGCGATCACGACGTCGGCCGCGGCGAGCGCCTCCGCCACGTCGTCGATGAACGGGACGACGCGCGCGCGCCCGGAGAGGCCGAGCTCGGCGTAGAGCGACCGGACGGCGGCCTCTCGGTCCCTGCCCGTCTGGTGCACCACGTCGAGGTCGACGCCGCGCTCGCGGCCCTGCGCGATCGCGCGCGGGACAATGTCGTTCAGTGCGAGCGCGCCCTGACTGCCGCCGAGCACGAGCAGGCGGAGCTTGCCCTCGCGCGGCGCGTACGGCGCGCGGGCGAAGGCGCGACGGAGCGGGACGCCGAAGAGACGCACCGTGCTCGGACGCAGCGCGCGCGCCGTCTCGGGGAAGGCGACGTACGCGCGATCGACGATGGGCGAGAGGAGCCGGTTCGAGAGCCCGAGGACGCTGTTCGGCTCCAGGATCGCGACCGGCACGCCGAGCGAGCGCGCCGCGAGGGAGACCGGGCCGCCCGCGTACCCGCCGAGCGAGAGCACCACGCGGGCGTCGAGCCGCTCGACGAGCCGCCTCGCCTCCGGGAGCACGCGGCCCGCGCGGACCGCGCCGCGCACGAAGCCGGAGAGGCCGCCCCCGCGGAGCGGCAGGACGTGGAGCAGCTCGAGGGTGTCGCCGCGCTCGCGCATGACGCGCGCCTCGATGCCGCGCGCGGTGCCGACGTAGACGACGCGCGCGGCATCGTCGCGCGCCGCGGCGCGGACGGCGTCGCCCACGGCGACCATCGGGAAGACGTGGCCGCCGGTGCCGCCTCCGGCGATCAGGACGGTCACCATGCGCCGCCCTCCTCGGCCGACGCGACGACCACGGCCGAGGCGCTCGGCGCGTTCGGGACGGGCGACGCGCCCGCCGCGCCGCGCTGCTGGGAGGCCACCGGGGTCCGCGATCGGCTGATGCTGAGCAGGATGCCCGCGGCCGCGGCGTTCACGAGCAGCGACGAGCCGCCGTAGCTGAGGAACGGCAGCGTGAGCCCCTTCGTGGGGAGGATCGCCATCGCCACCGCGAGGTTCGTCATCGCCTGCACGCCGAAGAGCGTCGCGATGCCGAACGCCATGAAGCTGCCGTAGTCGTCGTCGGCCTCGAGGGCGATCTTCACGCCCCGCGAGACGATGACGAGGTACGCCGCGCAGAGGCCGACGATGCCGACGAAGCCGAGCTCCTCGCCGACGATCGCCGACACGAAATCGGTGTGCGCCTCCGGCAGGTAGAGCACCTGCAGCCCCCGCCCGAGGCCGAGGCCGAAGAGCCCCCCGGAGCCGAAGCTCATGACCGACTGGAACGGCTGGTACGCCAGGTCGGCGCGGTTGTTGTCCATGTCGATCCACGCGAGGTAGCGCGCGTAGCGGTAGCCGCTGAAGCGCACGAGCGCGGCGCCGGCGAGCGCCAGCAGCATGGAGAACGCGGCGATGTACGGGACGCGCGCGCCCGCCACGAACAGCAGCGTGAAGGTCAGGAAGAGCAGCACGACCGCGCTGCCGAAGTCGGGCTGCTTGAGGCAGAGGAGCATCAGGATCCCGACCACGAGGAGGTGCGGGAGGAAGCCGACGGAGAACGACCTGATGCGGTCGGCCTTCTTGGAGAGCGAGTAGGCGAGCCAGAGGACGATCCCGAGCTTCGCCACCTCGGCCGGCTGCACGTGGACCGGGCCGAGCGCGATCCAACGGTAGGCGTTGCCCGCCTTGTGGCCGAGCCCCGCCACGCAGGCGACGAGCATCCCGGTCACGACGATGAGCACCGGGTACGTGAGGACCTTGAGCCGGCGATGATCGATGCGGCTCGTGATCCACATCGTGGCGATCGAGAGGACCGCGTAGATGGCCTGGCGCTTGAGGAAGAACTGCGCGTCCTTGTAGCGCACCGTCGCCTCGACCGCGCTCGCGCTGTAGACCATCACCACGCCGAAGCCGATGAGCGCCGTGACGACCGCCGCGAGGAGGGCGTCGACGGGCCCCGAGGGGCTCGATCGCCCCTTCCAGAACGCCTCGGCGACCGCCGCGACCGCGCCCTGCGCCGACTTGTCCTGCTCCGAGGGACCGATGTGCCGGTTCTTGGGCGCGTCGCCGCGCGCGCCGAGCCTGTCGCTCCACGACATCACGACGCCACCTCCCCGGCAGCTCGCTGGAGCTCGCCGACCGCGCGGACGAAGGCGTCGCCGCGATCCTTGTAGTCGCGGAACATGTCGAAGCTGGAGCACGCGGGGCTGAGCAGCACCGCGTCGCCCGGCCGGGCGAGCGCCCGCGCGGCGAGGACCGCTGCATCCATCGAGCCGGCCCGCGCGATCGGCAGGACGCCGTCGGCCGCGGCGGCGATGCGGTCCGCCGCCTCGCCGAGGACGACGAGGGCGCGCCCCCGCTCGCGCAGCGCGGCCACGAGCGGCGCGTAGTCGCCGAGCTTGTCGCGACCGCCCGCGATCAGCACGGCCTTCGCCTCGCGCAGGCCGGTGAGCGCGGCGACCGAGGCGCCGACGTTGGTCCCCTTGGAGTCGTCGTAGTAGCGGACGCCCTCGACGTCCGCGACGAGCGCGGTCCGGTGCGGGAGCCCCTCGAAGCGCGCGAGCGCGTCGGCGATCGCCGACGCGGGGGCGCCGAGCGCGGCGGCCAGCGCGACGGAGGCGCAGGCGTTCCCGAGGTTGTGCGCGCCCGTGAGCCGGACGCGATCCAGCGGATAGCTCGCGCCGGTGACGCGGTCGACGATCGCGCCGCCCGGGGCGCTGACGTCGGCGCGGGCGTCGCGCGCGCTGAACGTCACGACGCGGGCGCGCCCGCGCGCCGCCTGGCCGGCGGTGAGCTCGTCGCCGAAGGGCACGACCGCGACATCCTCCGGCGTCATGCGCTCGAACGGGTTGCCCTTCGCGTCGGCGTACGCCGCGAAGCTCGGGTAGCGATCGAGGTGATCGTCCGTGATGTTCAGCAGGGCATGGGCGCGAGCGCGCAGCGTCGGGACGCGCTCCGCCTGGTAGCTCGAGATCTCGAGGACGAGCACATCCCACGCCTCCCCGACGACCTCGGCGAGGGGGGTCCCGAAGTTGCCGCCGACGAAGGTGCGGAGGCCGGCCCGCTCGAGCATCGCGCCCGTGAGCGCCGTCGTGGTGCTCTTGCCGTTGGTCCCGCCGACGAGCACGATCGGCGCCGACACGAAGCGCGACGCGAGCTCGAGCTCGCCGATGACCTCGCGCCCGGAGCGCGCGACCGCGTCGAGCGCGGGGAACGACGGCACGCCCGGCGAGACGACCACGAGGTCGGCGCCGTCGAACAGCGCCGGGTCGTGCCCGCCCGGCGCGAGGACAGCGCCCTCCGCCTCGAGGGACGCCGCCGCGGCGGAGAGCCGCTCGCGCGGCGCGCCGTCGTTCGCGATCACGCGCGCGCCGCGCTCCAGCAGGAGGCGCGCAGCCGCGACGCCGCTCCGGCCGAGCCCGACGATGATCACTGTTCGCCCGCGGACGTCCATCATGCCCTCAGCGCAGCTTCATCGACGCCAGGGAGACCAGCGCCAGGAGGATGGAGATGATCCAGAAGCGGACGATGATCTTGGGCTCCGCCCACCCCTTCTTCTCGTAGTGGTGGTGGATCGGCGCCATCAAGAAGACGCGCTTGCCGGTGAGCTTGAACGAGAGGACCTGCGTGATGACGCTGACCGTCTCGATGAAGAAGATCCCGCCGAGGATGATCGACAGGAGCTCGTTCTTGGTGAAGACGGCGAGCATCCCGAGCCCGCCCCCGAGGGCGAGCGACCCGACGTCCCCCATGAAGACCTGCGCGGGGTACGTGTTGTACCAAAGGAAGCCGATCCCCGCGCCGATGACCGAGCCGCAGTACACCGACAGCTCGCCGGCCGACGCGATCGCCGGGATGTCGAGGTAAGTCGCGAGCGAGAAGTTCGCGATGGAGGCGCCGACGATGTACGCGAGGATGAGGTACGTCCCCGCGTTGATGATCACCGGGCCGATCGCGAGGCCGTCGAGGCCGTCGGTGAGGTTCACGGCGTTCGACGTCGCGACCACGACGAAGACGGCGAACGGGACGTAGGCCCAGAGCGGCAGCTCGATCGGGAACTTCGAGAACGCGACGAACGGGATCGAGAGCCGCGTCCTGATCTCCACCCAGTCCGGCGGGAGCTTGGACGCGAGCAGGAACGTGTAGGCCACGGCCGCGCCGCCGATGAGCACCTGGCCGATGAGCTTGTAGCGGCCCGGCAGGCCGCCGCTGCTCCGCCGCTTGATCTTGAGGAAGTCGTCCAGGTAGCCGATGACGCCGTAGCCGGCGGTCACCGCCGTCGTCGCGAGGACGAACGGGTTCCTGAGGTCGGCCCACAGCACGGTGGGGAGCAGCAGCGAGAGCAGGATGAGCGCGCCGCCCATCGTCGGCGTGCCCGCCTTGATCTTGTGCGTCTCCGGCCCCTCGGCGCGGACCACCTGCCCGATCTGCTTGCGCCGGAGCTCGCGGATGAACCACGGCGCGAGCACGAACGTCAGCACCATGGCGGTCATCGTCGCCATGATCGTGCGGAACGGGATGTAGCGCAGGACGTTGAGCCAGCTCAGCCAGCCGTAGTGGAACTTGAGCGGGTAGAAGAGCTCGTAGATCATCCCGCACCTCCGTGCGGCTGCCGCTCGGCCTGGACCCGAGCGCGGCGGGCGGCGAGCGCGCGGCGCGCCTCGTCGCGGTCGTCGAACGGCAGCGTGACATCGCCGATGATCTGGTACGGCTCGTGGCCCTTGCCCGCGATGAGGACCAGATCCCCGGGCTCGGCGTCGAGCACCGCGCGCTCAATCGCGCGCGCTCGATCGAGCTCGACGACGACGCGCGCGCGCCCGGCGGAGAGGCCCGGCAGGATGGCGCCGGCGATCGCGCGCGGATCCTCGCTCCGCGGGTTGTCGTTGGTCACGATGGCGACGTCGGCGGCGAGGCTGACCGCCTCGCCCATCCGCGGCCGCTTCAGCGGATCGCGGTCGCCGCCGCACCCGAAGACGCAGCAGATGCGCCCGCCGCCGAGGGCGCGGACGCTCGCGAGCACGCGGGCGAGCGCGTCCGGCGTGTGGGCATAGTCGACGAGCACGATCACCTCGTCGACGCCCGGCGTGTCGCAGCGCTCCATGCGGCCCGCGACCTGGATCGGCGACGAGAGCGCCGCGGCGGCGTCGTCGACGTCGAACCCGAGCAGGTAGGCCACGGCGAGGGCCGCCAGCAGGTTCGACACGTTGTACGCGCCGAGCAGGTGGGAGCGGATGGTGACCTCGCCGGCGGGCGTGCGGGCGCGGAGGAAGATGCCGCGCGCGTCGTGCGCGAGCTCGACGGGGGCGATCTCCGCCGCGTCCGGGCCGGCGCCCACCTCCGTCGAGTACCGCGCGAGCGTCGCCGCCGCCGGACGCGAGAGCCCGCCCGGGGCGATCCTCTGGACGAGCTGCCTCCCGAACGGATCGTCGACGTTGATGACCGCGGCGCCGGGGCCGAGATCCACGAACAGGCGCGCCTTCGCCTCCGCGTACGCCTCCATCGTGCCGTGGTAATCGAGGTGATCCTGGGTGAGGTTCGTGAAGACCGCGATCCGGAAGCGGACCGCGTCGACGCGCTTCGCGGCGAGCGCGATCGACGAGACCTCCATCGCGAGGTGCGTCGCGCCGCGGTCGACCATCGCGGCGGCGACGCGCGCGAGCTCGTCGGCCTCGGGGCTCGTGTGCGAGGCGTGGACGTCGAGATCGCCGAAGCGGTAGCCGAGCGTCCCGACGATCCCGGCCCGACCGCCGCACCGATCGATGCAGGTCTGCACGAGGTGGGCCGTCGTCGTCTTGCCGTTCGTGCCGGTGATGCCGACGACCTCGAGCGTGAAGGCCGGGTGCCCGTAGGCCACCGCGGCCGCCAGGGCGAGCGCGAGCGGCACGTCGGACACCTCGACGCGGGCGGCGCCGAGCGTGTCGGCCGTGCTCCCGCGCGCGAGGATGACCGCCCGCGCGCCGCGCGCGACGGCCTCGGGGATGAAGTGCTCGCCGTGCACCCGCGCGCCCGCGCGCGCGACGAAGATGTCCCCCTGCCCCACCTTGCGCGAGTCGAGGTGCACGCCCGTCACGAGCAGGTCCGCGGCGCCGGCGGGAGAGAGCGCGGCGCCCGGGATCTCGCGCAACACATCGCCGAGACGAAGCGCGAGCTCGACCTCGGCCACGCCGGCCTCGCTGGGATCGCGCCCTGTCATGTGGGGGGCTCGAAGATCAGCTTCAGGGGCGATCCCTTGGGCAGCACGGTCCCGGGCGGGGGCTCCTGGCGCGTGAGCCTCCCCGTGCCCTCGACGCTCGGGTCGAGCCCGAGCGTCGCGGCGCTCCTCACCGCCTCGCGCTGCGGCAGGCCGGTGAGATCGGGGACGCGCAGCTCCCCCGTCTTGAGCGGCGCCGACGGCGTGACCACCCCCGTCGAGATCGGCGCCGCCGCGGCGCGCGCCTCGCTCAGCACCTGGTAGGTGTTCGCCGCGATGTCCTCGCCCGACTGCTCGGCGACCTCCGACAGCTTCATCGGCACGCTCCCGCGCGGGGTAACGCCCAGGTAGCGCAGCGCCATCTCGCCGATCCGCCGGAAGACGGGCGCCGCGACCGAGCCGCCGCCGTAGGTGCCGCCCAGGGGCTCGTCCAGCACCACCGCGATGGCGAGCCGCGGCCGCTCGGCCGGGACGAACCCGACGAAGGACGCCACGTAGTGGGTGTCCGTGTACTTGCCCGTCGCGGGATCGATCTTCTGCGCCGTGCCCGTCTTGCCCGCGACGCGGAAGCCCGGGATGGCCGCCTCGACGCCGGTCCCGTCGCCCTCCGTCACCGCGACGAGCATCTCCGACACCATCCGCGCGATCGACGAGGGGACCGCGTCGCGGCGCACGCGCGGCGACGGCTCCGACAGCGTGACGCCTGTGCCGTCGGTGATCCGCTTGATCAGGATGGGCTCGAGCAGCCGCCCGCGGTTGGCGATCGCCGCCGCGGCCATGGCGAGCTGCAGCGTGGTCACGCTGATCCCCTGGCCGAACGCGGCCGACGCCGTCTCGACCTGCACCCAGGGGCGGCCGCGCGGCCGGAGCACGCCCACGGACTCGCCCGGCAGCGGCACGCCGGTCAGGTCCCCGAAGCCGAACCGGCGGAGGCCCTCGTAGAGCCGCTGCTCGCCGAGCCCGAGCGCGATCTTCGCCGTGCCGATGTTGGACGACTGGCTGAGGATCTGCGGCAGCGTCAGCCACTTGTGCACGTGCGTGTCGTGGATCACGACGTTGTCGATCGCCATGTTCCCCTCCTCGCAGTAGATGGTCGCGCTGGGGGCGACGCTCTTCGCCGCGAGCGCGCTCGCGATGGCGAACATCTTCACCGTGGAGCCGGGCTCGAAGCGATCGACGACGCAGCGGTTGCGCCGCGACCCCGGATCGCTCTGCGAGTAGTCGTTCGGGTTGAACCCCGGGGAGCTCGCCATGGCGAGGACCTCGCCGTTCTCGGGGTTGACGACCACGATCGAGCCGCCGATCGCCTCGTAGGTCTTCATCGCCGCCTCGAGCTCGCGCTCGGCGGTGAACTGGATGCCCTTGTCGATCGTGAGGTGGACGTTGTGCCCGGCGAGCGCCTGCTCGTCCTCGATCCCCTCGGAGAAGATGAGCCGGCCCGAGCGATCCCGGAGCCCGCGCACCTCCGATGCGTTGCCGCGGAGCTCGTGCTCCAGGCTGAGCTCGATCCCCTCCTTGCCCTCGCCGTCGGTGGCGACGAAGCCGAGCAGCGGGCCGGCGAGCTCGCGGTTCGGGTAGAAGCGGCGCCCCTCGCCCTCGATCACGAGCCCGCGCACCGGGTAGCGCTGCGTCCGGTCCCCGAGCGCGCGGACGCGCTCGACCTCCTGCTCCGAGACGCGGCGCTTGAGCCAGGCGAAGCGGCGCCGCCGGCTGAGCTTCTCCACGACGTCCTCGGCCGGCAGCGAGAGCGCCTGCGCGATGCGCTCGGCGTACTGCTGGATCCGCATCGGGATGTACTGCTCGTCGACGCCGCGGAGCATCTCGACCGCGTCGACGGAGACGCTGGGCACCTCCACGCTCTCCGCGAGCGGCGCGCCGTTCCGGTCGTAGATGGTGCCGCGCTTCGGCGTGATGTGGAGCCGCCGCTGGCGCTGCCGCTCCGCGAGGTCGTACCACGCGTCGCCGTCCTCGACCTCGATGCGGTAGGCGCCGTTCACGACGCCGCCCAGGCCGAGCGCCATCAGGCCGCAGAGCAGCCCCATGCGGATGCGGATCCACCGCGCGCGCCGGGGGTCGAGGTTCCTCATTCCCGGCGCCCCCCGCTCGGCGGCGCGCTGCCGGCCTCCCCGCTCGTCGGATCGCGCTCGGGCGGCGCCGTGTAGCCCCGCACCGGGATGATCCGCTCGGACGGGGGCGGCGTCATGCCGAGCAGCGAGCGGGCGACCATCTCCACGCGCTGCGGCGTCTCGTAGCTGGCCGCCTCGAGCGAGAGCACCCGCTTGACCTCGCGCAGCCGCGCCTGCTCGGCGCGCGCCCGACCGAGCCGGTAGCCGAGGTCGACCGTGCGCCCCCGCAGGGCCAGGTGCACGACGAACGCCGCCACCGTCGCGGCCACCGCGAGCGTCCAGAGCACGAGGAACGGGCGCTGCTGCGTCACGCGAGCGCCTCGCCGCAGACCCGTTGCGCGGCGCGGAGCTTCGCGCTGCGGGCCCTCGGGTTGTCGGCGATCTCGTCGTCGCCCGCGGTCACCGGCTTCTTCGTGAGCGGCTGCCAGACCTCGGGCTCGCGCAGCGCGCGCTTGACGATGCGGTCCTCGAGCGAGTGGAACGAGATCACGGCGAGCACGCCGCCAGGCGCGATGATCCTGGGCGCCGCCTCGAGCAGCGCCTCCAGCTCGTCGAGCTCTCCGTTCACGGCGATGCGCAGCGCCTGGAACGTGCGCGTCGCCGGATCGACGCCGCCGATGCGCGCCGGCCCGACCGCGCGCACCACGGCCCGCCGCAGGTCGAGCGTCGTCTCGAGCTCGCCGCTCTCGGCCGCCTGCTTGATACAGCGGGCGACCCGCCGGCTGCGGCGCTCCTCGCCGTAGCGGTAGATGAGGTCCGCGAGCTCCTCGTCGCTGAGCCGCTCGATGAGCTCGAGCGCCGTCTCGCCGCGGCTCGGGTCCATCCGCATGTCGAGCGGCCCCTCGGCGCGGAAGCTCATGCCGCGGGCCGGGTCGTCGAGCTGCATGGAGCTCAGGCCGATGTCGGCCACGAGCCCGTCCACCTGCGGGACGCCGAGGGCGGCGAGGTGCCGCTCGATCTCGGAGAACGCGCCGTGAACGTAAGTCACCCGCTCCCCCATCCGGGCGAGCCGGGCGCGCGCGATGGCGAGGGCGCGCTCGTCGCGATCGATCCCGATGACCCGGGTGCCGGGCGTCTCGAGGATCGTCGCGGTGTGGCCGCCGGCGCCGAGCGTCGCGTCGACGTAGACGCCCTGGCTGACCGGCGAGAGGGCGGCGAGCACCTCGCGGCCGAGGACGGAGACGTGCTGCTCGCCGCGCGGGCGCGGCGGCGGAGGGGGCAGGTGCATGGGGACTACATTGACGACGTTCATAGGCGGAACTGCTCCGCGATTGCTGTCTTGAAGCTCTGAAGCTCGACCTCGTTCATCTGCTGAGCGGCCTTCCACCGCTCCGTCGACCAGAGCTCGATCGTCTGTCCCATCCCCGCCCACAGCACGTCCTTCGTGAGGCTCGCGTGCTCGCGGAGCGACGGCGGGATGAGGATCCGGCCCTGCTTGTCGAGGTCGCACTCGACAGCCGCGGAGAGGTAGCGACGCCGGAATGCGACCACGTTGGAATCGAATTGCGGCAACGCTGCAATTTTAGCCTCCAGCTCCTCCCAGGCCTTCATCGGATACGCGTGCAGACAGGGGTCGAAGAGGGCCGGGGTGATGACCATGCGCAGGTCGTTCGCGGCCGCGAGCACATCGCGAAAGCGCGAAGGGAGGCTCGTGCGCCCCTTCGCGTCGATCGCGTGCTCGAAGTGACCGCGAAACATCGTGCTCATCGACCCCAGCTCCGGCTGGCCTGTCCCGCCGAGGGCTTGGCGCCGCGTTGCTCCACCGGGTGCACGCCGCGTCGTGACATTCTCTGCCACTTCTTCCCACGAAGCTCCGCCACGCTACGGAGGGAGGTGCCGAGTGTCAACAGTTTGGGAGATTTCTGGACCTCATCCACCACCTATGTAGGACACCTACCCCCAAGGTAATACCCCACAAAACAGCGAGAATTCTCGCGATCCGCTGGCAGACCCAGGTCCGTGGGAGGAAGTGGGGGGCCGCTCGGAGGGTTGCGCGACCGCCGCAGGCGGACGCTGGCAAGGCGGAAAGGAAGCGAGGCGGATCGCCGCCCTGGGCGCATGACGTCGCGCCCTGACAGGCGGGTCTACGCCGGATTACCGGACGGGCTCAGCGAGCCGGTTGCCCGGGAGGAGGTCCGGCGGGGAGTCGTGCGGTGGAGGAGAGTGGGGGCGCGCGCGGTGGGGGAGAGTGGGGACGCGCGCCGGCGCGGCGGTCAGCCGTGGGGGGTCACGTGGGTCTGGACCCACTCCACGATGCTCTTCAGGGTGGTCCCGGGGGTGAAGACGCCCTTCACGCCGGCGTCCTGGAGGCGCGCGATGTCCTCGTCCGGGATGATGCCCCCGCCGAACACAACGATGTCCTCGGCGCCGTGCTTGCGGAGGGCCTCGAGGACGGCGGGGAAGAGGGTGTTGTGCGCTCCGGACATGATCGACAGCCCCACGGCGTCGACGTCCTCCTGCACGGCGGCAGAGGCGATCATGTCGGGGGTCTGGTGCAAGCCCGTGTAGATCACCTCGAAGCCCGCATCGCGGAGCGCCCGGGCGACGACCTTGGCGCCGCGGTCGTGGCCGTCCAGGCCGGGCTTCGCCACGAGGATTCGGACTTTGCGCTCTGCCATGATCGCGTTCGATTACCGCCTGCCCGGGCAGGCGTAAAGCGCAGCGCCCCGGCGACGTGGGCCTCCCCTCCACGGGGAGCGTGTGCTCACTGGGCGGCGAAGACGAACGGAATGGTCACGGGCGTGGAGCCCGAGGACGGGGGAAACCGCCAGGACTTGATCCGCGAGCCGATACAGCTCGCCAGGCCGGGGTAGTCCTTCTCCGAGCCGCCGGCCGAGACGGACTGGACGGCGCCCGAGGCGCTGATGACCACGGAAGCCGAGACGCGGGCGGTGGTGGATGCGTTGCGGTCGCGCGCGTCGAGGGCGGGCTGCCAGCAGTGGCGCCGGACGCTGGGCCGGTTCGCCTCGACGACGCCGGCGATCTCCCCTTGAGAGAGCTGGCTCAAGCCGGAGCCGGCGCCCTGGCTGCCCGGCCCTGACGTCGGGCCGGGGACCGCGGCACCGAACCCGGATCGGTCGAGCGGAGCGGCGGTCGCGGAAGCGACAGGCTTCTCCGGCTGGGGGCGCTGGCTCGCCACGGCGCCCGGCTTGCCGGGCGAGGCGGGCTCCGGCCTGGCAGACGCTGTCTCGGCCGTCGGAGGCGTCTCCGGGTCGACGCTCGGCGGCGGCGGAGGGGCGGCCGTGGGCAGGTCGGCCGGGTGGCTCGGCGGCGGGGTCACGACCTGCACGGGGGCCTGCTGCGGCTTGGGCGACAGCAGGACATAGGCGGAGACGCCGCCGAACGCCGCTGCCATGGCGATGAAGGCGTAGGCGAGCGGGCTCATGCCCGAGCGCCGCCTCGGCGCGACCGTCTCCACCAGGCTGCCCGGGTTGGCCACGAGGGGGGCGGGCTCCGCGGAGGAAAGGCCACCGGCCGGCGCCGACGTCACGCCACCCGCGCGGGCCGTTGACGAGGGCGAGCCGCCGAGGGAAAGGCCGCCTGCGCCGCGAGCGATGTCGGCCGAGACGGGCGGCGCCAGCTCGGATCTCGGCGCGGAGACGACGGGGGCCGCCGGCCCGGCCGCAAACGGATCGGCCAGCACCGCGATCGGCGCCGCGCCCGCGGCGTGGGCCCGCGCGGCGCCCCCAGAAGCGTCGGGCCACGCGGCCGGCGCGCTCGCAGCGGGCGTCCCCGCCGCGGAGAAGGCAGCGACCGAGCCGACGCCCACCGACGACCGCTCGCTCAGGCCGGGAGGCTCCGGATCGCGCGTTGCCGAGCGCGCGGGCGCGGCCGCAGCGAGCGGAGGGACCCTCGCCGACGAGGGCGCCTTCGTCGAGGGCGGGACCTGCTGTTGGCCGACGGAGAAGCCCGTGCTGCTGGTGCGGCGCGCGGGCGCGGACACGCGGGTGGACTGGGCCTGGGTGACGATCTCGAGCAGCTCCGGGAAGTTCTTGAGGGGCAGCCACTCGTCGAAGCCCTCGCGCCAGACGAGCGAGTCGCCGTCCACCGCGCCGGCCAGCGCCTTCTCGCGGATGACGGCGAGCCGCACCGGGCCGAGCGGGACGCCGCCGACCCCGACGTACCAGTCCTCGCTCGACGTCGTGCGCGCGGCCGGCGTCTTCCCGAGCGGCCGGTCGTTGGACATCGATTGCGTGAACACGCTGGCGGCCCCCGCCGGCGGCATGGGCTCCGCCCGCGCGGCGGGCGCCGGCTGGGCGGCCCGCGCTACGGCCGGCGCCGGCTGGGCGGCCCGCGCCGCGGCGGGCGCCGGCTGGGCGGCCCGCGCCGCGGCGGGCGCCGGCGGCGCGGGCGCCGGGCGCGGGCTCGACACCGGTCCGGGCGCGGCGCGCGGCGCGACCGGAGGTCGAGGCGCGCCCCCCGGGCGCGGGAGGGCCTGCGATGCCGGTCGGGGCGGCGACGGCGCGGCGCCGTGGCCCAGGGCCGAAGCCGGCGGCGGCCTCGGGGCGCTCGCGCCGGCGGCGTCCGCCGCCGGCGTGCCGGCCGGCGCCTCGTCGCTCGGAGGGGCGATCTGCGCGTCGTCGCCCGCTGCGCGCGGCGGCTCGACCGGGAGAGCCCGCGCCACGGAGCTCTCGGTGACGCTCGCGCTCACCTGAATGAGGTGCCCGCATCGCCGGCACTGCATCCGCACCATCTTGCCGGCGACCTTCTCGTCGCCGATCTGGTACTTGGCCTTGCAGTTATCGCAGATGAATTTCATCCAAGGACGCGCCTGCCGGTGGAATCGGCGCAGTCTACGACAGCTTGGCCCCGGACGACATGGGGTAGGCGGTCAGAGCAACCCGAGCAGATGCTCCTTGATGGATTGCCGCGTCGGGTCATCGGGCGCGACGCCCAGGGCGCGCTCCCACGTCTCGATGGCTTTGTTGCGGAACCCGGCCTTCTGGTAGAGCACGGCGAGGTTCTTCAGCGCGGGGAAGTGCTTGCCGTTGATGTGCAGCGCCGTCTCCAGCTCCTGGATGGCGTCGTAGAGCTGGCCCTGCTTGCCGTAGAGCAGGCCGAGGTGAAAGTGCAGCCGGTAGGCGAGCGGATCGATCGCCGTGCCCTCGCGCAGGTGCCGCACGGCTTTATCGAAATCGCCCGCGCGGTACGCCGCGATCCCCGCGGCGAGGAGGCGCTCCGCCTCTGCCGAAATCCGGTCCTGGTCCCCGCGGATCGAGCGCGCCTGGAGCGCGTTCTCCACGGCGGCGACGACGTCGGCGACGCGGAACGGCTTCTCGATGTAGGCCTCCACGCCGTAGCTCGACTTCAGGTCCTCGGCGAAGCGCCACCCGCGGTAGACGGCCGAGATCATGATGATCGGGATGTGGCCGTAGCGCTGCGTGCCCTTCATGCGGCGGGCGATGTCGAAGCCGTGCACCTCGGGCAACATGGCATCGAGGATCATCACGTCGGGCGGATGCTCCTTGACCATGCGCAGGGCGAGGAGCCCGCGGTCGGCCTCCTCGACGCGGTACCCGCGCTCCTCGAAGATGCGGCGGAGCAGCTTCCGGATCTCGGGCTCGTCGTCGACGACCAGGATCGTGGTCTGATCGCCCTGCGGCGCCTTGCTCGCGCCCGGGAGCGACTCGACCACGGACAGGTCGCGGTCGGCGGTGCCGAAATCCGTGTCCGTGAGCTCGTCGGCTGCCGCTGCCCTCCGCATGGCGTCGTCGACGACGAGCGGCGGCCCCGCCGAGGACATGCGGCCCGGCGAAGCGGCTGCGCGCGGGCTCGGTTCGTCGGTGAGATCGGCGAACGAGATCTCCGCCTCTTCGCGCGAGCGCTCCGGCGCGGGTCGCGCCGGCGGCGGGGCGCTGGGCGCAGGAGGGGGATGGGCCACCATCGCCGGCGGCACGGCGGACGCAGACCGGCGCGCCGCAGGCTGCGCAGGGGCGGGCGCGGGCGGCGCTTCGGGAGCGGACGCCGCCGCGGCGCCGAGCCCGGCCCGCTTCAGCACCTCGGGCGGGCACTTGGCGCCGACGTAGAACGGCTCGCCCTGCTCCTTCATGTCGTAGGCGGCCGCGATGGTCCGCACGAGGGGGCCTGCGAGCGCGATGTACGGGAAGACGCGCTTGCCGGTCACGAACTCGAGCTCGTCGATCACCTTCTTGTCGGCGGGCGCGGCCATGGCCACGAGGATGCGGTCCTCGCGGACGAGCACGGGCAGGAGCTTGTGCTTCGCGGCGATCTCGCGGGGCAGGATCGAGAGGTCGCTCAGCTTGATGCAGACCTGGTTGAGATCGATGCCAGGAACACCGCTCTGCTCGGAGAGGGCCTTCAGCGCAGCGACCTCGGAGACCGTGCCGCTCTCGATGAGGTTCGTGGCGAGGGGAACCCCCTTCGCACGCGCATCGAGGAGCGCTTGTTCGAGCTGGGGCTGGGTGACCGCCCTTTGCTGGAGGAGGATGCGTCCGAGCGGCTTCTTGTTGGCGTCTTGCGTCATTCCGCGGGCCGAGTCCGAAGGCTAATGGACGAGGAAAGCGCGGGCAAGCACGCGACCCGCGCGCGAAGGCGGCCGTTCGGCTGGCACGACCGGCTCGGGCTCGTGCGCCGGCGGCTCGGACCTACGGCCTGGTCGAGCGCGGCCGAGGCGTCGCCCGGCGCACGCGGATGCGAGCGCGCGGCGCGGCGGAGGCGAGAGCTCACCATCCGCCCATGTTACTCCGGAACCCTCCGGACAGCGCGGACGTTGCGCCCGCCGCGCGATCCTCGCCGCGCCCGCGTCCGGACCGCATCGAGAGGCCATGGAGACGATGTAGGGCCACTCGATCACTCGGTCACATCGGGCGCGCCGAGCCACGCGCGGGCGAACGCCGCGTACCGCCCCTCGGCGATGGCCGCGCGCGCTTCGCGCATCAGGCGGCCATACAGGTGGAGGTTGTGCTCCGTCAGCAGGCGCAGCACGAGGATCTCGCCCGCCATGTAGAGGTGCCTCAGGTACGCGCGGCTGTACCCCCCGACGCAGGTCGGGCAGGCGCAGGTCGGGTCGAGCGGAGATCGGTCTTCCTTGTAGCGCGCCTGCTTGATGACGATCTTGCCGTGCTGCGTGAGCGCCTGCCCGTTGCGAGCGTTCCGGGTGGGGAGCACGCAATCGAACATGTCGACCCCGGCGCCGACGGCGTGAAGGAGGTCGAGCGGCGTCCCGACGCCCATGAGATAGCGGGGGCGCGAAGGGTCGAGGTGCGGCGCGATCTGCGCGACGACCTCGTGCATCAGCGGGATCGGCTCGCCCACGGAGAAGCCGCCCAGGGCGAGCCCGTCGAACGGCAACGCGCCGAGCTCGTCCGCGTGCGCCGTGCGGAGGGCGGCCGAGGTGCCGCCCTGCACGATGCCGAAGAGCGCCTGGGTGGGGCGCTTGGCGGCGAGGCAGCGCTTCCCCCAGCGCGTCGTCAGGCGGCAGGCCTCCTCGACCTCCGCGTGCGGCGCGCCGCCGGGCGGGCACACGTCGAGCTGCATCGCGATGTCGGCCCCGAGCAGCCCCTGCACCTCCATCGCGACCTCGGGCGTGAGCGCCTTGCGGGCGCCGTCGAGGTGCGAGCGGAACACGAAGCCGTCCTCCGTGAGGGTGCGCCGCTCGGCGAGCGAGAAGGCCTGGAAGCCGCCGGAGTCCGTGAGCATCGCGTGCGGCCAGCGGGTGAACGCGTGCAGGCCGCCGAGCTGCGCGACGAGCTCGGGGCCCGGGCGGAGCCACAGGTGGTACGTGTTGCCGAGGACGATCCTCGCGCCGGTCGCGGCCACCTCGCCGGGGGCCAGCGTCTTCACGCTGCCCTGGGTGCCGACCGGCATGAACGTCGGGGTCAGCACGTCGCCATGCGGCGTGGAGAGCACGCCCGTACGGGCATGACCGTCCCGCGCGAGCTCGGAGAAGGCGAAGCCAGGCGTCCGGCTCATGACGCGCTCGCTCCGGAGATCAGCATGGCGTCGCCGTACGAGTAGAAGCGGTAGCCGGCGTCGATCGCCGCGCGGTACGCGAGCAGCGCGCGCTCGCGGCCGGCGAAGGCGAACACGAGCGCGAGCAGCGTCGAGCGCGGCAGGTGGAAGTTCGTCAGCAGGGCGTCGACGACCTGGAACCGGTAGCCGGGCTGGATCAAGAGGCGCGTCTCCCCGGACTGCGCCCGCACGAGGCCCGCGCGCGCCGGGTCGGCCGCGCTCTCGAGCGCGCGCACCACGGTGGTGCCGATCGCGATCACCGGCGCCCCGCGCTCGCGCGCGGCCGCGACCGCGCCGGCGGTCGCCTCGGGGACCGAGTAGACCTCGGCGTGCATCGGGTGCAGGTCGAGGTCGTCGACCGTGACCGGCTGGAACGTGCCGAGGCCGACGTGCAGCGTGACGCTCGCGATCTCGACCCCGTTCGCGCGGAGCCGCTCGACGAGGCCGGGCGAGAGGTGGAGGCCCGCCGTGGGCGCGGCGATCGCGCCCGGGACGCGGGCGAAGATGGTCTGGTACCGCTCGCGATCGGACGCGTCGTCGCCCCGGCCGAGGTAGGGAGGGAGCGGGACGTGCCCGTAGGCCTCGATCGCAGCCGCGACGGACAGCCCTGCCGGCGAGGAGAGCTGCACCGTGAGCACCCCGTCCTCTGCGCGCTCCAGCACCTCCGCGACAAGCGCCCCGTCGCGCTCGAGATCGAGCACCGCGCCCGGGCGGATCGGCTTGGACGCGCGCCCCATCGCTCGCCAGCGCTCGGGGTTCGCCGCGCCCTCCCCGGGCCCGCCGGCGAGCTCGCGGTACCCGCCAGCGGGGTCCTCCCCCCCGGCCGGCGCCTCGTCCAGCCGGTGCAGCAGGAAGAGCTCCACCTGCCCGCCGGTGCCACGCTTCTTACCGAACAGCCGGGCGGGCACGACCTTCGTGTCATTGACGACGACGAGCGCGCCGCGCTCGACGTACCGGCCGAGATCGCGGATCGCGGCGTGCTCGACGTCGCCGGCCCCGCGGCCGCGGTCCACCAGGAGGAGCCTGGCGCCGTCCCGCTCCTCGGGGGGCCGCGACGCGATGAGCGCTTCAGGGAGTTCGTAGTCGAGCAGCTCGCAGCGCACGCCGCGCTACTAGCACGACGCGGGCGTGAGCACGTTCGTCTTGGCGCGGAGGAAGCGACAGATCTCGCCCACCTTGTACGGCTTCGGGACAAAGGCCACGGCGCCGCAGTCGGCGCGCTCGACCTGACGCGCGGAGAGGTGATACGCGCTGGAAAGCACGACCCGCACACTCGGGAACGCATGCCGGATGTGACGCGCGAGCTCCAGGCCGTTCAGATCCGGCATCATCAGGTCGATCATCGCCACGTCGACCGGGGAAGAGCCGAGGACGCGGTTCGCATCCTGGAACGAGGCGGCGAACACGACCTCGAACCCCTCGACGCTTAGCCCAGCTGAAAGGGCGCGACGCTGGGAATTCTCATCGTCCACGATCAGCATGCGGGCCATTAAGCGTCCTCCTGCGGCGAGCGCCGCCAACCATGACTACGCCTATCGGTCTAGGACCTAGCAATTACCGGGCCAAGCTGACGAATTATCGAGTTGCTGTTATCGACGCCGAAGTGAAACAGAAGCGCACAGTCTACATCAGCTGCCCCATTGCACTAAGGCAAATCCCGACCCACTTACATTGCAAAGATGCAAGCCAACGTGGGCTAGCTACCCTGATTTACTACCGAGTCAGGGGTGTTGCTCAGCCCGGTCGTACGTGCTGGTCGAACTGTGGGCAGGCGCGCGCAGGCGCAGGACGGCTGAGCCCGGTGAGCAGCAGCGGGCTCCACAGGTGAGCACAGGCAGGCTCGGCCGGGTCTGCAGGCGCCGGCTGTATCCCGAGGGAACGCCCTGCCGAGCCGGGTCGTCAGGAACGGCGGAGGCCGGCTGAGGAGGCGCTGGCTCAGCCCGGGGGGTACGTGATCGCCAGGCGGGTCATCTTGCGCCACAGGGTTGTCGCGCTGATCCCGAGCACCTCGGCGGCGCGCTCCCGGCTGCCGTCGCACTCCCGCAGCGCGGCCTCGATCGCCTGGCGCTCGGCGCAGTCGACAACGTCGGCGAGCAGCCTGCCGCCGCCTTCGGGCGCCCGCGTCGGCAGCAACGAGGCGGGCAGTACGTCGTCGACGCTGATGATGCCGCCGCCCGAGAGCGCCACCGCCTGCTCCACCATGTTCTCGAGCTCGCGAATGTTGCCCGGGAAGTCGTACTGCGTCAGCGCCTCGACGACGCCGTCCGCGGCGCGCGCGCGACAGGTCATCTTCCGGTTGTACTTCTCCAGGAAGAACTCCCAGAGGATCGGGATGTCCTCGCGCCTCGAGCGCAGCGGCGGGAGCACGAAGCGCGCGACGTTCAGCCGGTAATAGAGGTCCTGGCGGAACCGCTTCTCCGAGACCGCGGCCAGGAGCTCCTGGTTCGTCGCGGCGATGATGCGCACGTCGACGTTGATGGGCTTGTTCTCGCCCACCCGGCGGATCTCGTTCTCCTGGATCGCGCGGAGCAGCTTCGCCTGGAAGGTGAGCGGGGTCTCGGCGATCTCGTCGAAGAAGAACGTGCCCCCGTCGGCCTCCTCGAACAGCCCCTTCCTCGCCGAGATCGCGCCCGTGAACGAGCCGCGCGCGTGGCCGAACAGCTCGCTCTCGAGGAGCGTCTCGCTGATGGCGGCGCAGTTCACCGGGACGAACGGGCGATCCGCGCGCTTGCTGTTGGCGTGGATGGCCTTGGCGACCAGCTCCTTGCCGGTGCCGCTCTCGCCGGTGATGAGCACCGTCGCGTCGGTCGGCGCGACCTTCACGATCCGGCCCAGCACCTCGCGGACCGCCTGCGAGCGGCCCACGATGTTCTCGAACCGGTAGCGCTCCTTGAACTCGCTGGCGAGCAGCTGCACCTCCCCGGTGAGCTTCCGGTTCTGGATCGCGCGCTCCACCTTCACGAGCAGCTCCTGCTCCGAGAACGGCTTCTGGATGTAGTCGAAGGCGCCGAGCCGCATCGCCTCGACCGCGCTCTCGATGGTGCCGTACGCGGTCATCACGATGACCTCGGTGTTCGCGTTCGACTCCTTCACCGCGCGCAGGACGCCGATGCCGTCGAAGCCGCCCATCCGCAGGTCGGTGAGCACGGCGTCGTACGCGCCCTTGGCGCCCAGGTCGGCTCCCTGGCTGCCGTCGGCCGCCTCATCGACCTCGTACCCCGCGCCACGCAGCATCATCGCGAGCGTGGTCCGCATGTTCCGCTGGTCATCGACGACAAGAATCTTCGACATGGATTTCCCCCGCCGCGCTCATCCTCCTCGCGGGACGGGCGCGGCGCGACGAGCACGACCGACGCGCCGCGCTGGCGCGTAACCGCTCGAGCGCGGTCGTCCGCGGCGTCTTGGACATGCGTCCAGCGTATCGTACGTCAAGCGCGGCCTCCGCCGCCAGAAGGCGCGCGGGGTGCGGGGCGAGCCCCACCCTACCCTACTCGCGGATCTGCTGGGACAGGTAGGCGGTCTCCCCAAGCTTCTCGATCAGACCGATTTGCGTCTCTAGCCAGTCGATGTGCTCCTCCTCGGACTCGAGGATCTTGGCCAGGAGCTCCTCGGAGGTGCGATCTCCCTTGTCGCGGCAGAGGACGATCGCCGTGTTGAGCCGCTTGACCGCCTGGTACTCGAGCTCGAGGTCGCTCTTGAGCTGCTCCGGCACGGTCTGCCCGATGCGAAGGGTGTCCAGGCGCTGCAGGTTGGGCAGCCCCTCCAGGAAGAGGATGCGATCGATGATCGCGTCGGCGTGCTTCATCTCGTCGATCGACTCGGCGCGGCCGTGCGCAGCGAGCGTGACGAAGCCCCAGTGCGCGCACATCTTCGCGTGCAGGAAGTACTGGTTGATCGCGACGAGCTCTCCCGCGAGCACCTCGTTCAACACGTCGACGATATCTTTCGCACCCTTCATCGGACCCTCTCGCGCTCGTGCCTGTCGTGCTCGCCCCGCCTCGGCCGGCAAGGGGGCGCCGGCTGGAGCGCCAGCGCCCAGGTCAAATGCGCAAGGTCAGCGGAAGTGCGCAAGAAATTTCTAAGAAAACGGGCGGCAGCCCCCGCCGGCTCCAGGAAATCGGAGCGCAGCGGGGCGAGCCCGAGAATCAGGCGGCGCTGGAGACCGGCGCCATCGTCAGGCGGCGCGGCGCGGCGACGGGCGGGGAGGCGCCCTCGTCATCGCCGATGAGCTTGGCGATCGTCGGCTGGCAGGAGCCGCACCGCGTACCGGCGCCCGTGCACTCCATCACCTCGGCCACGGAACAAGCCCCCTCGTTCATCGCTTCGCGAATCTCTCGATCACAGACGCCCATGCAGAGGCAGACGTACATGCAAACCCCCGGCTCCGTTAACGGGTAGATTGATATTGAACATAGCTTTCAATATCGACGTGTCAAGCGAGAATGCTTCGTGGGCGGATCGCCGGGGTGGCTCGTGGTCCGGGGCGGGGCGAGAACGCAGGGACGCGGCAGGACGGCGGGGACGCGGTGGGGGGTACGCAGGGACGCCGCTGCGGTGGCGGCGTCACATCGTGAGGCCGCCGTCGACGTCGATGCAGCGGCCGTTGAAGTACTCGCACTCGATCACGAAGCGCACGGCCTGCCAGATGTCCTCGGGCACGCCGATGCGGCCGACCGGGATCATGGCGACCAGGGCGTCGCGCGCCTTCGGGTGCATGCCCTGCGTCATGGGGGTCTCGATCATGCCGGGCGCGACCGCGCCGACGCGGATGCCGAACGGCGCGAACTCGAGCGCCCACGTCTTCGTGTTCGCCGCGAGCGCGCTCTTCGCGGCGGTGTAGTTCGACTGGCCGCGGTTGCCGTGGCGCGCGATGGAGCTGATGTTGACGATGACGCCCTTCTGCTCGGTCTCGACCATCTTCGCGACGACCTCGCGGACCATGAGCGTGGCGCCGGTCAGGTTGACGTCGATGACGGCCTGCCACTGCGCCGCGCTCAGCTTGACGACCGCGCCCGTCTGGCGGTCCTTCTTGACCAGGAGGCCGTCCCGCAGGATGCCGGCGTTGTTCACGAGGCCGTTCAGGCCGCCCATCGCCCCGTGCGCGAAGCGGACGAACGCCTCGACCTCCGCCTCCACCGCCACGTTGAAGGGCCGCGCGTGGATCTTCCCGGGGAGCCCCTGGCTCGCCTCGACAAGCGACGCGAGCCCCTCCTCGTTCACGTCGCCCGCGGCGACCTGACCCCCGAGCTCCGCGAGCCGCAGCGCATAGTGACGACCCAGCCCCTGGGCGGCGCCTGTGACGACAAACCTCGTGTCCTCGAGTCGCATGATCGCATTCCTCCAGGGATCGCTCCCGACCGGTGTCTCGAAGGCGCGTCTACCATGGCGCTGCCACGAGGCGGCGGTCGACCTCGCGGCGCGCCGCGCTCCTCCCGCGCCACGCGCGGTAGCCGCTTGCGCCGGGTCGCATCGATGTTATTCAGCGCCCATGAGGTCGATCGCGCTCGCCGCCGCCGTGTGCGCAGGCACCCTGACGCTCGCACCGGCCTGTAACCGCGCGCCCCCCGTCCCCGAAACCTCCGATCCGACCGGCAAGGATCTGGTCGTCGGCGCCGTGGTCGCGGCCACCGAGAAAGCCGGAGGGATCCGCATCTACAAGATCGTCGAGGTGGAGGACCTGCCCCCGCCGTTCGGGCGAGACCTGCACATGATCGCCTACGATCCCAAGGTGCAGACCTTCCAGGAGGCCGCGGAGCTCCGCCGCAAAGGGGAGCTGACCGTCGCGATGGACCACCTGATGGTCCGGCTCGTGAACTTCATGCCGCGCGACCACCGCGTGATCAGCAACGAGCCGGTCAGCGACGACGAGCGGGCCCCGTATCTCCGCTCGGTCAAGAGCCAGCAGCGCTGACGGCGGTCCGTCGAAGGGGCGCGACGCGCCCGCGCTCGGCGCGCGTCAGCGCATGGCGCGGAGCAGCTCGCCCAGCCGCTCGATGGCCTGGCTGTGCAGGCGGCTCGCCCAGCTCTTGCTGATCCCGAGATCCTGCGCGATCTGATCGAAGCGCTCGTCGTCGAAGTAGTGGCGCTCGACGAGGGCGCGCTCGCGCTCGGGGAGCTCGCGCACGGCGTGCCGCACGGCCTGCGCGAGCTCGGCGCGCGAGGCGCGCTCCTCGGGGCTGTCGGCGGCGTCCGGGACCGCGGCGACGTCGCCCTGGGCCGAGAGCAGGCCGAGCGCCATCGCGGCCGCGTGCCCGGCGAGCAGGCCGCCGAGCCGCGCGGCGTAGGCCTCCTGCGTGGCAGGCGCGTCGGCGTCATCGTCCGCGCCGCGCCCCTCCGCGAACCGCGCCGACGCAGCGAGCGCGCTGGCCCGCGCGGCCGCGGATCGCCAGCGCGTCTCCCGCCGGATGCCGTCGAAGATCGCCCAGCGGATCTTCCGCTTGGCGTACGCCTCGAACGTGGATCGGCTCGGATCGTGCGTCCGCACCACATCGAGCAGCGCCGGGTGCCCGAGCGCGACGAGGTCCTCGACCGGGATGCGGCGGCCCAGACGGCGCGCGATGCGCTTCGCGACGAGCCGGAGCAGGTCGAGTCCCTCGGCGACCAGCCGGTCTTCCGCAGTGCGCACCGCTAACCCGCCTTGGCGCGCCCCGCTGCGCCGAGCACCCCGAAAGCCCGCTCGCCGCTCTCGTCGACCTCGCGCGGTTGCGCGCGCCGGAGGAGGCGGATCGCCTCCTCGTCGTGCAGCAAGACCTCGGCGAGCTGCTCGCGCATCCACGCGACCTCTTCCGCCGGCAGGCGACCCACGTAAGGCGCCACGGCGGCGTCGACCTGAGCGGCGATCCAGGGGTCGTCGAGGGGCGAAGCGTCCATGCGGGGCCACATTATATCTGCATCGAGCGCGCCGTCATCCGGCGCGCGCCGCGGAGGCGTCACTTGGCCGGCGGCGGCGCGTTGAGGCAGGCCTCGAACGCCCTGACGCTCCGCGCGTCGAACGCGCACTTGAGCGACCTCGGCTCCACGTGCTTGCCGACGTTCTGCTCGCACGCCTGCGCATACTGCTCTCCGAGGGTGGCGGCGACCGCGTCGATCTTCTTCTCGGTCTCGCCCCGCTGCTCCGGCGTCAGCTTGGCGCTCAGCGCCGCGACCTGCTCCGTGCGCGTGAGGGCCGTGAGCTGTTTGCCGAGATCCACGCAGTCGCCATGCATGAGCGCATAGTCGTCGGGCACCGAGCCCTCGCGCCGCGGCGCCGCCGGCGCTGCGGACGGCGGCGTCGCAGCGGGCTCCGCCTCCGGCGCCTCGACGCCCAGGGCGGCCTCCGGCGCGGGCTCGGCGCCCGGCGCGGGCTCCTCCGGTCGCGCGGGCTCGGGCTGCTCGGCCGGAGGTGGCGGAGCCCCGCCGCACCCGAACAGCAACATCGTCAACGGACCTGTGATCAAGAAAAGAGCTCTCCCCATGCGACCAGGGTTGATCGGTTCGCGCCGTGCGTCCATGCCGCGCCGGGCGCGCTCGGCGCGGCTCATGGGTCGAGCCCTCCCACGGCCTGCGCCCGACGGTGCACTGGCCGCCTTGGCAGGCTCCGTGCAGGGCGCACCGGGGCGACGGGCCGCGCCTGCGGGCGACGTCCCCTGTCCGCGCGGAGGCGAGCCATGCGGTCGCTCTGGATTGTTCTCGTCCTGGTGCTCGGCTCGGCGCTGCTGCTTCAGGTGGTGGTGGCGTCCGAGAGCCGCATTCCGTACGCGCGCTTCCGCTCGCTCGCGGAGAGCGGAGAGCTCGCCGAGGTCGAGATCCGGGACGGCGTGTACATCGGGCGAACGGCGCCCGGCCTGAGCGCGAGCGCGCCGCGGAGCTACCGCACGGGGCGCATCGAGCCGACCGAGAAGGATCTGCTCGCCGACCTCGACGGGCGCGGAATCCCGTACACGCGCGTCGCGGACGAGCGGGGGCTGCTGCCGTACCTCTGGCTGGCGCTGCCGCTCGCCGCGCTGGTCGCGATGGTCCATCTCGTGTCGCGGCGGGCGACGGCGGCAGGGAACGTGTCGAGCGCCGCGACCGCGTTCGGCAAGAACAAGGCACGGCTCTACGAGGAGCGGGGGGCGACAGCGACGTTCCGCGACGTCGCGGGCAGCGCCGAGGCGAAGGCCGAGCTCGGCGAGATCGTCGACTTCCTCAAGGCGCCCGAGCGCTACGAGAAGCTCGGCGGCCGGATGCCCAGGGGGGTGCTCCTGGTGGGGCCGCCCGGCACGGGCAAGACGCTGCTGGCGCGGGCGATCGCCGGAGAGGCGAGCGTCCCCTTCTTCAGCGCGTGCGGGTCGGAGTTCGTGGAGATGTTCGTCGGCGTCGGCGCCGCGCGCGTGCGCGACCTCTTCTCCCAGGCGCGCGAGAAGGGGACCTGCCTCGTGTTCATCGACGAGCTCGACGCGGTCGGCAAGGCCCGTGGCATCGGCGGCTCCGTCGGCGGCCATGACGAGCGCGAGCAGACGCTCAACCAGCTCCTGACCGAGATGGACGGGTTCGACGCGCGTACGGCGATGATCGTGCTCGCCGCGACGAACCGCCCCGAGATCCTCGATCCGGCGCTCCTCAGGGCGGGGCGGTTCGACCGCCGGGTGCACGTCGACAGGCCCGACCTCGCCGAGCGGAGAGAGATCCTCGCGGTGCACGGGAGGAAGGTGGTGCTCGATGCGGACGTGGACCTCGACGCCGTGGCCGCGCAGACCGCGGGGCTCGTCGGGGCCGACCTCGCGAACATCGTCAACGAGGCGGCGCTGCTCGCGGCGCGACGCAGGGCGGCCGCGGTGCGGCAGAGCGACATGGAGGCCGCGATCGAGCGCGGGATCGCGGGGATCGAGCGGCGAGGCCGGCGGCTCGGAGCGCGCGAGAAGCTCGTGGTCGCCTACCACGAGGTGGGGCACGCGCTGACCGCCACGCTGCTGCCGACGCAGGACCCGGTGCGCAAGGTGTCGATCGTGCCGCGCGGGGCGGGGGCGCTCGGGTACACGATGCAGCAGCCGCGCGAGGACCGTTACCTGTGGAGCCGGCAGGAGATCCTCGACCGGCTCGTCGTGCTGCTCGGCGGGCGCGCCGCCGAGGCGGAGGCCGTCGGGGACCTGTCGACCGGCGCGCAGGACGACCTGCTCAACGCGACGGAGCTCGCGCGCCGCATGGTGCGCGAGCTCGGGATGGGCCAGGGGGTGGGGCTCTCGGCGCTGGAGCCGCGCCGGCCGCTGTCGTTCCTGGGCGAGTCGCGGGGCGCGCCCTCACCGGGCGCGGGGCGGGAGTGCAGCGACGCGACCGCGCGCGAGATCGACGCGGAGGTCGCGCGGATCCTCGCGGACGCGGAGGCGCGGGCGCGCGCGATGATCCACGAGCGCCGCGCGACGCTCGAGCGCATCGCCGCGAGGCTGTACGAGGTCGAGACCCTGAGCGGCGACGAGATCAGGGCGATGATGACGAGCGGCGAAGTGTAGGGCCGCGGGCGCTCGGTCGACCTCAGTCGACGCTCAGCAGGGCGCGGGACAGGTCGAAGCCCTCGCCGTCGTGGTGATAGACGACGCTGAGCACGCGGCCGCGGACGAGCTCCCTCGGCACCGCCCCCATCGCCCGGCTGTCGAGCGAGGCGGCGCGGTTGTCGCCCATCACGAAGAGGTGGTCCGGAGGCACGACGACCGGCCCGAACGCGGCGAGGTCGGGCTCGCCCGCCGCGTGCGTGACCGATCCGAGGTGCTCCACCCGCGTGCCGTCCCCGAGCTGCTCGATCGCCTGCGCCGCGCCGTCGACGTACAGCAAGCCTCGCCGGAGCATCACCGTCTGCCCAGGGAGCGCGATCACGCGCTTGACGAGGAGGGTGGAGCCGCCGCGCGGATCCGCGAAGAGCACCACGTCGCCGGCGCTCGGACCGCTGCGCTCGAACAGGTAGCGATCCGTGAGCGGGACGCGGACCCCGTAGGCGACCTTGTCGACAAGGATGCGATCGCCCGGGGCGATCGTCGGCCACATCGAGCCGGTGGGCACATGGTACTGGTCCGCGAGGGTCGAGCGACCCAGCGTGAGGATCACGAGGGCCGCGAGGACCTTGAGGAGGCTCCGGGCGAGCGGCGCGACCGTGCGGTAGGCGCGCCGCGCGAACGCGCGATCGGATCGGGGCACGAACAGGCCGGCCTTGACGGGCTGGAGGCACGCTGTCGCAACCTCCACCGCCGGCCCGGGGGAGCTGGGTTCGCTCATCGCTGGCGGGGCTAGCATCCGCGCTGGAGACAGGCCAGCTTCGCTGCATGCACGGGTGTACTTCGTCGACTGCATCGTTCTCCCAGGATCTAGGCCGTCTCACACTCTGCGGATCAATGTCGCGTCATCCGGTATCGACAGGGGCCGCCATGCACCTCGCCGGCTACCGCGCGCTGGGGCTCGAATTTACCTATATCCCTTTTGCGGTGACCGATGTTGAGGGCGCGACGCGCGGGATGCGGGCGCTCGGGATCCGCGGCCTGGGTGTGTCGATGCCCTACAAGCAGGCGGTAATTCCATTGCTGGACGAGATCGACCCCGTCGCCGCGCGGATCGGCGCGGTGAACACCATCGTCAACGACGACGGGCGCCTCCGGGGCTACAATACCGACTGGATCGGCGCGGTGCGGGCGCTCGAGGAGGTGACGCCGCTCGGAGGCGCGCGGGTGCTGCTCCTCGGCGCGGGCGGCGCGGCGCGCGCGGTCGCGTTCGGGCTCGCGGAGCGCGGCGCCCGCGTCACGGTCGCGAACCGCGATCTCGAGAAGGCGCGGCAGCTCGCGGCGGCGGTCGGCGGCGCGGCCGCGCCGCTCGACGGGGAGGCGCTCTCGCCCGACCACGACGTCCTCGTCAACGCGACGTCGCGCGGCATGGCCGAGGTCGACCCGCGGAGCCCTGTCCCGGAAGAGGCGTTGCGGGAGGGTCTCCTTGTGATGGACATCGTGTACAAGCCGATGATCACGGAGCTCGTGGAGGCAGCGCGGCGGCGCGGGGCCACCGCCGTTCACGGCGGGAGGATGCTCCTCCACCAGGCAGCAGAGCAGTTCCGGCTCTACACGGGGCGGGAGCCGCCGCTCGACGTCATGGACGAGGCGCTCCGCGCTCAGCTCGGCTGACGCGCGCAGCCCACCGGGCCGACTCCGCTGTCCGGCCCACCGGCGCGGCCAGGCGGCGCGGCGCGCGACGACCGCTGTCGTAGGCCTCGATCGCCGCAGCCGGAGCAATGGCCAAGCGCGAGCGCCACGCGTAGGCTTCACCCGATGATCTCGTTTGAAATACGCGCAGCCGTGACCGGCGACGAGGAGCAGCTCCTCTATGTCGCGCGCCACCTGAACTCGGTCAACCTGCCGAACAACCGTGACGCAATCCACGAGATCGTCGCCGAGAGCCACAGGAGCTTCAGCGGGGCGATCCAGGACCCCCGTCTCCGCCAATACGTGTTTGTGCTCGTCGACCGGACGAAGGGCGACAAGGGCATGATCGTCGGCACCTCGATGATCATCGCGCAGCTCGGCCGGCGCGGCATCCCGTACATCTTCTTCGACGTGTTCGACGAAGAGAAGTACTCGGCCACGATCGACAAGCACTTCCATCATACCGTGCTGCGCATCGGCTACTCGTACAGCGGCCCCACGGAGATCGGCGGACTCGTGCTCATGCCAGACTACCGGCAGGGGCCCGAGCGGCTCGGCACGATGATCTCGTATGTTCGCTTCCTCTACATGGCCGCGCGCCCCGACCTGTTCCAGGAGGAGATCCTCGCGGAGCTGATGCCCCCGCTCGAGCCGGATGGAACAAGCCACCTGTGGGAAGCGCTCGGGCGCAAGTTCACCGACATGAGCTATGCCGAAGCAGACCTCCTCTCCAAGAAGAACAAGGAGTTCATCAAGGGGCTCTTCCCGGAAGGGACCATCTACGCTTCGCTGCTGCCCGAGGACGCGCAGCGCGTGATCGGAAAGGTGGGGTCGCAGACCCGGGGGGTGGAGAAGCTCCTGCGCCGCATCGGCTTCCGCTACGCCCACAGGGTCGACCCGTTCGACGGGGGGCCGCACTTCACCGCCCGCATGGACGAGATCTCGCTCGTGAGCGACACGCGCCGGGCGAAGGCAGGCCGCCCGTTCGCGCCGAGCCCGTCGGACCCGAAGGGCATCGTCGCGATCGAGCGCCCGGACGCCCCCTATTTCCGCGCGGTCGCCGCGCACTTCCGCGACGAGGGAGAGCGCGGCCTGGCGATCGCCGAGGACGCCTGGGACCACCTCGCGCTCCAGCCCCGCGCGCCGATCTGGGCCCTGCCCCTGCCGTGATCGGCGACGCCTGCGCGCTTCGTCCGGGACGCGCAAGACCGAGCGGGCCGGGCCACCTTGATTTTTGACGATTCTATTGCTACAGAATTAACAGAAGTTTTCGAAGGGGTTCGGACGACCATGACCCTGGGATTGGACCTCGATTTCAGGCGCTGGCCCGCGCTGGAGCGGAGAGGGCGCTGGGCCGGGACGGCGCAGCAGGCGGAGGGCGGCGCCGAGAGCGCGCCGCGGACAGGGGGCGGCGCGGGTGAGGGGCCCGCGCTCTCGGAGCGGGAGCTGCGCATCGCCGCCGCGCTCGCCGAGGCGGCGATGCCGGCCGGCCGCTTCCTCGAGGGCGCTGGCGCGGCGACCGCCACCCGCCTCGCGGCCTGGCTCTCCTCGATCCCGCCGCACCTCGCGCAGGGGCTGCGCGCAGCGCTGTGGGCCATCGAGCTCGCCCCGGTGCCGATGCGGCTCAGGCCGCTGTCGGCGCTGCCGCTCCAGGAGCGGATGGAGGTGCTCCGCAGCTTCGAGCAGAGCCGGGCGCTGGCGCTGCGCTCGCTGCTCCGCGCCGTGCTCACGCCGCTCAGGTTCATCCACTACGACCAGCCCGAGATGTTCGAGCACGTCGGCTGCCGCTACGAGCTGCCCACGGTGCGCGACGAGGCGCCCCGGTGGCTCTCGCAGGTGACGAACGGGCGCGAGGTCGAGGAGGACCTGGAGCTCGAGTGCGAGGTGCTCGTGATCGGCACCGGGGCCGGCGGAGCGGCCGCCGCCTACGAGCTCGCGTCGCGGGGACACGCGGTGCTCATGATCGAGGAGGGCGACTACCACCGCCGCTCGAGCTTCACCGGGCGGCCCGCGCGGGCGTACCGGGAGATGTACCGCGACCACGGGCTCGACATGGCGATCGGCAACGTGGGCATCCCGGTGTTCGCGGGGCGCGCCGTCGGAGGGAGCACCGTGATCAACTCCGGCACCTGCTACAGGGCTCCGGAGAGCACCTTCGCTTCGTGGCGGGGCGGCATGGGGATGCCGGCGGAGTTCTCGTCCGACGGGCTCGCCCCCTACTACGAGCGCGTCGAGCGCATGCTCCAGGTCGCCCCCGCCGATCCGCTGCACCTCGGGGCGATCGGGCCGATCGTCCGGCGCGGCGCGGAGCGGCTCGGCCTCCGCCACGGGGCGCTCCAGCGCAACGCGCCGGAGTGCGATGGACAGGGGATCTGCTGCTTCGGCTGCCCCACCGGGGCCAAGCGCTCGACCGACGTGAGCTACGTGCCCGAGGCGCTGAAGCGAGGCGCGCAGCTCATCACGGCGGCGCGCGTCAGGACGATCGACATCGTGGCGGGCCGCGCGCGTGGGGCGACGGCTGTGCTCGGCGGCGACGCGAGGGCCGGCGGTCGCGCGCCGAGCGGCGCCAGGCGGCGGAGGCCGCGGCTCGTGGTCAGGGCGGAGGCCGTCGTGGTGGCGGGCGGCGCGCTGATGACGCCGCTGCTGCTGCGCCGGAGCGGGGCATGCCTCTCGAGCGGCATGCTGGGGAAGAACCTGTCGATCCACCCGGCGTCGAAGGTGATGGCGCTCTTCGATGAGCGGATCGACCAGTGGCGAGGCATCCCGCAGGGCTACCAGATCGATCACTTCGCCGATGAAGGGCTGATGTTCGAGGGAGGCTCGCTGCCGTTCGACGTCGCCGCGCTGGCCGTGCCCTGGACGGGGCATCGCTACACGGAGCTCATGGAGCGATACCCGCACCTCGCGACCTTCGGGTTCATGATCAAGGACACGAGCCGCGGCGAGGTGAGGCCCGGGCTCGGCGGTACGCCGCTCGTGCTCTACACGATGAACCAGGAGGACGTGGCGAAGATGCAGCGCGGGATCGAGACGCTCTGCGAGGTGTTCCTGGCCGCGGGGGCGCGGCGGGTCCTGCCGCTCGTCGCCGGCTGCGACGAGGTGAACGGCCCCGCGGACCTGGAGCGGCTCAAGGCGCGGCAGATCAAGGCAGGGGACCTCGACGTGGCCGCGTTCCACCCGCTCGGGACATGCCGTATCGGGGTCGATCCGCGGTCGTCGTGCCTCGGGCCAGACCACCAGGCGCACGACGTCGCCGGCCTTTACGTGTGCGACGGGAGCGCGATCCCCTCGTCGCTCGGCGTGAACCCGCAGATGACCATCATGGCCATGTCGCTGCGCGCAGCCGAGCTCCTGAGCGAGCGCCTATCCGGCTGAGCCGCCGCGGTACCCGGTGGCCGCGGCGCGCTCGTTGCCGATGCGGTCGCTCTCGATGGCCCCGTCGCGCATGGTCACCACGCGCGGCATCGACTCGGCGAAGCTGAGGTTGTGCGTCACCACGACGATCGTGGTGCCGTGCTTGCGGTTCATCTCGAAGAACAGCTGGTGGATCGAGTCGCTCGTCGCGGTGTCGAGGTTCCCGGTCGGCTCGTCGGCGAGGAGGAGCTTCGGCGACAGGACGAGCGCCCGCGCCAGGGCCACCCGCTGCTGCTCGCCGCCCGACAGCTCCCCGGGCCGGTGCGTCGCGCGCTCGGCGAGCCCGACCTCGGCGAGCAACGAGCGCGCGAGCGGCTCCATATCGCGGCGGGTCTTCCCCTGGATGAGGCCCGGCATCATCACGTTCTCGACCGCGTTGAACTCGGGGAGCAGGTGGTGGAACTGGAAGACGAAGCCGATCATCCGGTTCCGGATCGCCGCGAGGCGCGAGCTCGGGAGGCCGGTGAGGTCGTCGCTGCCGAGGCGGATGCGGCCGCTCGTCGGGAGGTCCAGCGTGCCGATGCAGTGGAGGAACGTGCTCTTGCCGGCCCCGGAGGGGCCCACGAACGCCACGACCTCGCCCTGGTTGATGACGATATCGATGCCGCAGAGCACGTGGAGCTCGCGCCCCATGTGAACGAACGTCTTGCGGAGATCTTCGACGACGACGAGCGGAGTGGACATGGAGGGATTACTCGTAACGGAGCCCGTCGACCGGAGAGAGCTTCGAGGCGGCGCGGGCCGGGTAGAGGGTGGCGATGGTGCAGATGAGCAGCGCCGCCGCCGCGACCATCGCATAGTCGGAGCCGTTCACGTTCACGGGCAGCCGGTCGATGTAATAGACGTCCGGATCGAGCCGGACGCCGAACCAGGACAGGCCCGTGCAGGCGGCGAGCGCGGTGCCGACACCGTAGACGGTGCCGATGGCGCCGATGATGACGCCCTCCAGCATGAACACGCGCATCACCGCGTTGTCCGAGGCGCCGAGCGCCTTCAGGACGGCGATCTCCTTGCCCTTCTCCGTCACCATGAGGAGCAGCGTGCAGACGATGCAGAAGCTCGCGACCGCGATGGCGATGGACAGGATGATGAACGTCGCGATCTTCTCCAGCTTGAGCGCGCTGAAGAGGTTCTTGTTCATCTCCATCCAGTCGCGGACGCGGAGCTTCGGGGGCGGCTTGCCGCCCTCCGGCGGCGCCTCGTCCAGCGCAGCGCTCGCGGCGATCGCCGCCTCGACGGCCGGCCGAACCTCCTGCACCCGCTCGGGATCCGGGACCCGGATGTCGATGTGGGTGATCTTGTCCTCGAGGCTGAAGAACTTCTGCGCCTCCTCCATCAAGACGTACGCGTGCGTGACGTCGTACTCGTACATGCCGCTATAGAAGATGGCCGCGACGCGGAACCTGCGGGAGCGCGGCATCACGCCGGTGGGGCCGAGCTCGCCCATGGGTGACAGGAGGGTCACCTCGTCCCCGACGAGCACGTGGAGCGACTTCGCGAGCTCCCGGCCGATGATGACGCCCGGGTACATGCGCGTCTGCTGCTTCAGGTAGTCGCGCACCGACGGGTCGACGTCCGGCGGCTGGCGGAAGTCCGGCCCCTTGAAGTACGGCTCCCCGCCCGGGCCCCGGCCGATGATCTCCTCGGGGGGCAGGCTCGTCAGCTTCTCGGGATCACGCAGGTAGTCGAAGCTGCCGACCTCGATGTTCTTGGCGAGGT
The DNA here is from genome assembly GCF_051521505.1 of Sorangium sp. So ce1014. Taxonomy (NCBI): domain Bacteria; kingdom Pseudomonadati; phylum Myxococcota; order Polyangiales; family Polyangiaceae; genus Sorangium; species Sorangium sp. So ce1014. The sequence goes on along the minus strand of NZ_CP150356.1, from coordinate 2,240,224 downwards.
CGATGACCTGTCCGATGGTGTCCGGATCGATGCCGCGGACGAGGGCGCCGGCGGTGTTCGAGGCGCTGGAGCCCATCGCCTCGCCGGCCACGACGGGCGTCGCGGCGGCCCCATAGGGCGCGAGCGCGACGCGCACCTGGGTGAGCTTGTCGTCCCAGTCGCCGAAGCCGCCGGGGCGGCTGACGTCGACGACCATGTGCGCGTTGTTGCCGAGGATCTTGCGCTTCAGGTCGGCGCCGAAGCCGCCCATGATGCTCGTCACCGAGCACAGGGCGCACGAGCTGACGCCGACCCCGGCCATCGACAGGACCGAGATGACCGTGAGGAAGCCGCTCTTCGAGGCGCGCACGTGGCGCGCGCCCACGTAGGGCACGAAGCTCCGGCGCTCGAGCGCGTCGAGGATGATCGGCAGGAGCGCCGACAGCACGAAGAACAGGAAGATGACGCTCGAGACGAGCGCGGTGAAGCGGATGATCTGATCGGCGGCGTTGACCGACGCGAGCCGCCCCGTGGGCATCCTGGACGTGAGCGACGCGGTGACCCCGAACGTCACGCCCACGAGCGCGCCCCACCACCAGATGAGCGCGCGATACAGCCCCTTGCGGACAGGGCGGCTCCCGGCGACAAGATAGCCCACGCCCACGCCGGACAGGAGGCCTCCGAGGATCCACTTGGAGGTCGGCTGGATGGGCAGGACCGCGCCCCAGAGGACAACGATCGCGAGCGCGGCGAGGAATGACATCGCGCCGAGCGTCCTGAGCCCCGCGCGGACCCTGAACCCCCTCCTGCCGGAGAGCCACCTGGCGCTCTCCGTATCCGTTCCGGCCCGGAACAGCCGGAGGACGCTCCCCAGGACCAGCGCGGCGACGAGCTTCGCGATCCCCTCGGAATTACTGGAGAAAAAGGCGCCGACGAGCGCGAGGCCCTTCGAGGGCCCGCTGGACGTGATGAGCGTGAGCGCGAGCAGGCTGGCGCCCGCGAGCGCGACAACGAGCCCGACGCGCGCGACGACGGGGCGCCGCGGCTCCAGCTCGCCCTTCTTGTCGAAGCGGGTGGTGCCGCGCCAGACGAGCAAGAGGACACCCAGCGCCACGGCCGCGAGGAGCGCGACCTGCAAGGGTCTGGAGAGCTCGATCACGCGTCGGTCTCGGGGCGGAGGAGGGGGAACAGGATGACGTCGCGGATCGACGTCGCGCCGGTGAGGAGCATCGCCAGGCGATCGATCCCCATGCCGAAGCCCGCCGTCGGCGGGAGGCCGTGCTCCAGGGCGCGGACGTAGTCGGCGTCGTAATCCATCGTCTCCTCCTCGCCCCGCGACTTCTTGGCGACCTGCGCGCGGAAGCGCGCGTCCTGGTCCTCCGGATCGTTGAGCTCGCTGAAGGCGTTGCAGAGCTCACGGCCCTCGATGAAGAGCTCGAAGCGATCGACAAGCGCAGGATCGCTGTCCTTCTTGCGCGCGAGCGGGGAGACCTCGAAGGGATAGTCGATGATGAAGACGGGGACGCTCTTGTCGCCCGCCTCGGTGCGGTAGTCCTTCGTGAGGAACGGCTCGACCACGTACTCGTAGGCGCAGAAGACGAGCTCCCCGGGCGACTCGCACTTCTTCGCGCCCGAGCGGAAGTTCGTCCAGTCGATCTCGCGCCCGCTCGCCTTCGCGGCCTTCGCCCACTCCTTGATCGGGGCGTCGTCCGCGGCGACGCGCTGCGGGACGTCGGCCGGGAGCCCCGCCTTCGCCAGGGCGCGGGCGATCCCCTCGGCCATGGGGACGCGCGCGAAGCGATCGAGCGAGAACGCGCGCCCGGCCGCCCAGGCGGCGTGCTCGGCCGGGAGACGCTCGGCGAGGCGGGCGTCGACGTGGCGGAGCATCGCCTCGGTCGCGTCCATCAGGGTCTCGTACGTCGCGTACGCCTGGTAGTACTCGAGCATCGTGAACTCGGGGTTGTGCCGCGTCGACAGCCCCTCGTTCCGGTAGCAGCGCGCGATCTCGTAGACGCGCTCGAAGCCGCCGACCACGAGCCGCTTCAGGAAGAGCTCCGGCGCGATGCGCATGAAGAGCTCGAGGTCGAGCGCGTTGTGGTGGGTCTTGAACGGCTTCGCGGCCGCGCCGCCGACGAGCGTGTGCATCGTCGGGGTCTCGACCTCGAGGAAGCCACGCGCGTCGAGGAACTCGCGCAGCGCGGCGACGATCGCGCTGCGGGCGCGGAAGACCCCCGCGACGTGCGGGTTGGCGACGAGGTCGACGTACCGCATGCGGTAGCGCGACTCGACGTCCTTGAAGCTCGTCTTGGTCGGCAGCGGACGGTAGGCCTTCGTGAGCAGCCGGAGGCGCCCTGCGCGGATCGAGAGCTCCCCCTTCTGCGTGGCCATCGCGACGCCGTGGGCCTCGACGAAGTCGCCGAGATCGATCTCCTCCAGCCGCTCGAAATCGGCGAGGCTCCCCTGCTCGCAGATGAGCTGGAGCTCGCCGGTCCGGTCGCGCAGCCGCACGAACGTGACGCCGCCGAACGAGCGCACGAAGAGGACCCGGCCCGCGACGCGGAACGGGAGCGGCTCGACGCGCGCCGGGTCGTAGCGATCCGCGGCGGGCCGGTCCGGCGCCGCGCCCTCCAGCCTGGGCTCGGCCGCGGCCCGCGCCCCGTCGAAGCGGGCGCGGACGGCCGCGAGCTCGACGAGCGGCTCGCCCGCCGTGACGTCGTTGGCGAACGGGTTCTCGCCGCGGGCGCGGAGGCGCGCCGCCTTCGCCTTGCGGGTGGCGATCAGCGTCTCCTCGGCGCGCGCGGCCTCGGCGGCGTCCTTCGCTAGCCGCTCGGTCTTCCTGTCGTTCGGTCTGTCTTTTTGCTGGCTCACAGAGCGTCGTCCTGCGCGACCGAGCCGCCCTTCTTGAGCGAGCCGCCGGCCGCGGCGAGCAGATAAGCCTCGATGAAGCCTTCGAGATCGCCGTCGAGGACGGCGTCCACGTCGGTGGCGTCGGTGGAGGTGCGGACGTCCTTGACGAGCCTGTAGGGCGCGAGGACGTAGTTCCTGATCTGGCTGCCGAAGTTGATGGCGCTCTTCCCGGCGTTGTAGGCCTGGACCTCGGCCTCCCGCTTCTGGAGCTCCATCTCGTACAGCTTCGCCTTGAGGACCTTCATCGCCATCGCGCGGTTCTGGTGCTGGCTGCGCTCGGCGCGGCACACGATGTTGAGGCCGGTCGGGAGGTGGCGCAGGCGAACGGCGGTCTCCACCTTGTTCACGTTCTGCCCGCCCTTGCCGCCGGCGCGCATCGTCGTGATCTCGATGTCCTTCTCGTTGACCTGGATGTTGATCTCGTCGTCGCTGTCCGGGGTGACCTCGACGGCGGCGAACGCGGTCTGGCGCGTGTGATCGGCGTTGAACGGGCTCATCCGCACCAGACGGTGGACGCCGGCCTCGGAGCGCAGGTAGCCGTAGGCGGCGTCGCCGGTCACCGTGAAGGTGACGGCGTCGATGCCGGCCTCGTCGCCGTCCTGGTAGTCGATGATCTCCGTCTTGTAGCCCCGGCGCTCGCAGAAGCGCAGGTACATGCGGAGGAGCATGGACGCCCAGTCCTTCGCGTCGGTGCCGCCGGCGCCCGGGTGGATGCTGACGATGGCGTTGCCGCGGTCGGCGGGGCCGGACAGCATGCGATCGAGCTCGACCTTGCGCAGGCGCGCCGCGATGGCGTCGGCCTGCGTGTCGGCGTCGGCGATGACGCTTTCGTCGCCCTCGGCCGCGCCGAGCTCCAGGTACTCCGCGAGATCCTCGATCTCGCGGCCGAGCTTCTGCGCCAGCTCGAGCTTCGACTCGACCTGGGTGCGCTTGCGGAGGACGGCTTGGGCCTTTTCCTGATCGTTCCAGAACCCGGGCGACAGCGTCGTCTGGGTCAGATCCTGGAGCATCCGTTCGAGCTTAGGGACGTCAAAGATGCCCCCTTAGCGCCTCAAAGCGCCGTTTAATGTCCAGGACTTTCTCGCGGGTCTCGGAGAGCATGGCCGGGGATCTATTCGATCTCGGCGGCGATCGCCAGGAGAGACCGCCCCGCGCGCGCGGACCGCGGCAGCCCGCGCCGGGGCGCGGTGGCGAGGCCGCGGGTTGACGCAGCGCACGCAGCGCACGCAGCACGCAGGCCGCGATGCACGCCGGCTCGAGCGGGGGTCGGACCGGGGACAGATCTCCCGGGCGACGCGGCGGATCGCGGGTCAGATAGGCTGGGCTCTCGACGCCTGGCGCTGCCCCTGAACCGCGTCCCGGAGGGTCCTCATGGAGACGGGGGGAGGAGGCGCCGAGCTGCTCAGCGCTCCGTCGAGGTAGCGACCCAGGAGCTCGGTCAAGGCGATGGCGGTGATCGCGTTGGAGAAGAGACCGGCGACCGGGACGAGGCCGAGCGTGAAGTTGGCGAAGAGCCGCACGGCAGCTCCGCCCCAGATGATCTTGCTCACCTGAAGCCACGGAGCCCCGAGGAGCGGCGCGCCCCGCGCCCGCGTCAGCGACACGGAAAAGTAGTAATGAATGGGAACCACGATCAGCTCATCTGCGCCGGGAATGGGCTGCGTGACGAAGCTCGTCACTGCAGTGATGGCAGAATACTTGTTGGTCATCCGGCGGATCTTCGGTTCCATCAGCTGTATATACGGCGCGGAGCCAGCCACCGGGAGGCCCGGACGAGCCCGCCGGCTCGCGGCGCGACGCGCGAAGTCGAGGACGAATCGCGCTCGACCAGAACGAAGCACGGGAGTCGGGGCGCCGCCTTCGAGAGAGAGCGGCGAAGTGAGATCCGCCGGAGCACGGTAGAACGATCTGCGGCTCGAACCCGAGCGAGCTCCGGAAACACCGTTTCGCGCTCTCCGCGTCCTGGCGACCTCTCCAGCGCCGCCGGCGCTACGGATCCAGCCCTTCCCTGCAAGCGACCCTGAGCTCGGCGAGCCCGGCGACGAGCGACTCCCGCTCGCTCCGCCACGCCGGAGACACGTCCTCGGCGTCACGGCGGCGGAGGTGCTCGCGCGCCTCGTCCCAGAGCGGGCGCGGAGGATCCAGCGGGGGCACGCGCCGGCGCACGGCGTCCGTCAGGCGGAGCACGCGCTCGATGCGGGACAGCGCCTCGCCGAGCGGCACCTCGCCGGCCTTGCAGCGCCGGAGCAGGCCGCACTCGTAGCTGCTGCACACGGAGAAGCGCGTCTCGTACACGGTGCACCGCCGGTCGAGGTGGCAGGGGCACGGCAGCCTGAAGGCGTCGTGGTACTGGTTGCACGCGAGCGGCAGGCGCAGCTTCTCGGCGAGCGGGAGCTCCTGCTCCTCGAGCGGCGCGACGTCGAAGAGCAGCCCCGTGCAGCACAGGCCGCACGCGGTGCACAGGTCCGAGCCGCTCGGCCGCGCCTCGGGGGTCTCGCTCACGGGGGGAGAGCTCACCCGCCTCGATTGGCACGCTCGCGACCGCGCGTCGAGCCGCGACGCGGGCGAGGCACGCCCAAGGCGCGATCAGGTCGCGTCGTCGAGGACGAGCTCGCGCAGGTGGTCGAGCCCGACGGACCCGGAGCCGATCACCTTGGCGTGAAACGCCTTCAGATCGAAGGCCTCGCCCTGCCGGCGCCGCAGCGCCTCGCGCAGCTCCAGGACGACCCGCTCGCCGACCTTGTAGGAGATCGCCTGCCCCGGCCAGCCGAGATAGCGCGTCGCCTCGCTGTGCGCGTGCTCCGGCGCGAGGAAGGCCCGGCGGTGAAGGTACTCGACCGCGGTCTCGTAGCGCCACGGCTCGCCGGCGTGGAGCGGGGCGTGCCGGGGGATCGGCAGCTCGAGGTGCATGCCGATGTCGAGGACGACGCGGTAGGCGCGCGTGAGCTTGCCCGAGAGCATCCCGAGCACGTAATCGGGGCGCTCGAAATAGCCGAGCTCGTACATCAGCTGCTCGGCATAGAGCGCCCACCCCTCGGCGTAACCGGAGTACGTCACAAGGAAGCGGTGGAGCCGGCTCAGCCGGTCGTCGAGGTGCACCTGAAGCGCGCACTGCAGGTGATGGCCGGGGAATCCCTCGTGGTACGCCGTGGTGATCTCCTCGTAGAGAGGGAACTCCTGCCTCGCGCCAGGGGCGTACCAGACGGTGCCGGGCCGCTTGAAGCCGTCGCTCGGGGGCACGTAGTACGCACCGAGCGCGCCGCCCGGCGGGGCCAGCTTCACCTCGATGTGACGGATGGGCGCGGGGATGTCGAAATGGACGCCGTCGAGCTCGGCGAGCGCCTTCCGCTGGCGATCGGCCATGATCCGGAGAAATTCGTCGGCGCTGTGCGCGCACCGGGCGGGATCGGTCTTGAGCAGCTCGATCACCTCGGGCAACGACGCGCCGGGGAGGATCTCGCCAGCGAGGCGCTCCATCCGGGCCTCGATGTCGTGCACCTCGGACCACCCCCAGGCGTAGGTCTCGATCGGATCGATGCTCGCGCCGAGGAAGCGGCGCGTCAGGCGCAGGTAGCGCTCCTCGCCCACCGCATCCGCGGCGCGCGCGCTCGGCAGGTACGTCTGCTCCAGGTAGCCGGCGAGCGTCCCGAAGGCGGCGCGCGCCCGCTCGGCCCCGGCGGCGAGGCGCGCGCGGCCGGCGTCCGTGGCGCAGCCGGAGGCCTCGTAGGCGGCGGGCAACGTGAGGAAGAACGACGCCTCGCCCACCTGATAGCGGGCCTGCTCGATGACGGCGCGCGCCTGGCGGCGCGCGACGACCTGGCCTGCCCGGCGCCCCTCCTCCAGCGACGCCCGGTAGCTGTCGCAGGCCTGCGGGAGGCCTTCGAGGCGCGACGCGATGGCCTCCCAGCCGGAGGCGCTGCGCACGTCCATGAGGTCGAAGACCATCCGGAGGTGCTGGAACGCCGACTCGATGTTGTTGAGGTCGCGCAGGTGCTCGCCGTGACGGAAATCGTCGAGCCGCTCGTCCAGGTGATCGGCCATCACACGGCGTGCGAGGCGACCCCACCGCGCCTCCGCCCCGCGCCCAGGCGGCGGCAGCGACCGGAGCCTCTCCTGGAAGGACGCGACCGTCGAAGCCCAGGACGCCGCGCCGCTCGGGCTCCAGTCGTTCCAGGCGCCGTCATCGCAGGGGATGCCCGCCAGGGTGGCATGGGCAGGACATTGTGCGGCGAAGGCGTCGACGAACTCGTTGCTGAGGGCAAAGATCGGATCGCGCGCGTCGTGGTCTTGGCTCACCGCGACAGCATAGGCGGCCACGCCGGGATTTTCTCCGTGCACGCGAGACGATCCGTCGGGTCTTCGTTACGCTTGCTGGAGGGAGGCCGCTCACGCGGCGGCCCCGGGGAGCGACATGAACCACCGCAGCCTGCCAGGCGAGCTCCATGACGACGATGGGCGCTCCAGCGCCGCTCCTCCCCCCCATCCCCGGCCCCAGCGACGGCCCCGCTGGCCGCGCCTCTCCGGGCTGCTCGCCGCGGCGGCGCTCGCGGCGCTCGGCTGCAGCGCCGGCTCAGGCGGCCAGCCGGCGAGCACGGCGTCGCAGCCCTCGGCGATGACCCCGGCCCAGATCGCGGCGCGCGCCACGCCGGCGGTCGTCACGATCCGCGGCGACGGCTCGCTGGGGGCGGGCTTCCTCGTCCGCGAGGACGGCTGGATCGCGACGAACTACCACGTCATCGCCGGGATCTCGGATCTCAAGGTGGTCCTCTGGGATCAGAGCGAGCACCCGGTGCTCGAGGTGCTCGCGTTCGACGAGGACCGGGATCTCGCGATCGTCCGGATCCACGCGCCGCGGAGGCTCCCGCTGCTGTCCCTGGGCGACAGCCGCGCGGTCCGCCCCGGTGACCCGGTCGTGGCGATCGGCCATCCGCTCGGCCTGGCGGACACCGTGTCGAACGGCCTCGTGAGCGCGGTCCGCGTGGTCGACCCCGCGCTGACGCTGCTGCAGATCTCCGCGCCGATCGCGCCGGGCTCCTCGGGCGGACCGCTGTTCAACGAGCGCGGCGAGGTGATCGGCGTCGCCGCCGCGGTCGCGACGCAGGGGCAGAACCTCAACTTCGGCGTGCCCGCCGACTACCTGAAGAAGCTGCTCGTGCACCCCGACCCCGTCCCGCTCTCGACGTTCGCGGCCGAGACGGCCGACGACGAGCAAGCGCTGCCGGCGGTCAAGCGCGCGGTGCCCCACCACCGGCTCGCGGTCCTCCGCGGCTGCACCGAGGGCGACCTCCTCGTGCTGGCGCGGACGATGGACGGCGCGATCCAGGTCGGCTCGCCCCTCTACAACCAGGGGGATTTCGCGTCCTGCTATCACATCTACGAGGGCGCCTCGTTCGACATGGAGCGCCGGCTCGGCCCCGCGTGCAGGGGCCCGAAGCAGGCGCTCGCCGAGGGCCGCCGCAAGGCCGCCAGGCTCGACGACAACGCCGCCCAGGCCTGGGCAATGCGCGACGCGTTCGACGGTCTGCTGGATGTGATCCTGCGCAAGGTGAACGGCGACGCGGGCTGAGCGGCGACGCGTCGCGATCGCTCCGGGGGCCGGGCGCGGCGCGCCGCGGCCCCGGAGCGCGGCCAGGCGGCGCGGCTAGTCGAGGTGGGCCCCCGCCGGACGGCCCCCCTCGTGCGCGATCGCGGCGCGCGCCGCGGCGCCGTGAGGCCCCGCCGCGACGCCCGCGTCCCCCGCCGGAGCGACGCCGCCCTCCCCCGCCCCGCGCGGCGCGCCCTGGTCGTCGCTGCCCCGCATGAAGGGCAGGACCCGCTTCAACCACGACGACATGTCGTCGAACAGCGAGTAGGCGACCGGGGTCGCGAGCAGCGTCAGGAGGAGCGCCAGCGTCTGCCCGCCGATGATCACGAACCCGGTCGCGCGGTTCGTGCCCGAGCCCGCGCCGCTCGAGGCCACGAGCGGGATCATGCCGGCCACGAACGCGAGCGTGGTCATCAGGATGGGCCGGAGCCTGTCGCGGTTCGCCTCCAGGATGGCCTGCGCGCGCGGCAAGCCGTGCTCGCGCAGCTTGATCGTGTGATCGATCTGGAGGATCGAGTTCTTCTTCACGACGCCGAACAGCACGACGATGCCGAGCAGCGAGAAGATGTTGAGCGACTGCCGGAAGATGATGACCGCAATGAACGCGAACGGCACCGTCAGCGGCAGCGACAGGAGGATCGTGATCGGGTGCAGCCACGACTCGAACTGCGCGGCGAGCACGAGGTACATGAAGACCAGCGACAGGAGCAGGGCGACCAGGAAGCTCTTCATCATCTTGACGAGCTCCTTCGACGCGCCGACGGGCCCGGCGGAGTAGCCGGACGCCAGGTTCAGCTGCGACGCGGCCTTGTCGAGCTCCTGGACGACCGTCTGCTGCGAATAGCCCGCCTCGAGGTTGGCGGTCAGCATGACCTGCCGCTGGCGGTTGTAGCGCTCGATGCGCGACGGCCCTGTCCCCTCGGCGAACGTCACCACGTTGTCGAGCGTGACCGCGCCGAGCTTCGTCGACGGCACCGTGATCTTCGCGAGGCCCTCCTTGTCGGAGCGGAAGCTCGGCAGCGCGCGCGCGCGCACCTCGTACTGCTCCCCGCCCTCGTTGTAGGTCGACACCTTGTACCCGCCGACCAGGAGGCGCAGGGTGGTGGCCACGTCGCCGACCTGGACGCCCAGATCGGCGGCCTTCTTCCGGTCGATGAGCACGCGGATCTCCGGCTTGCCGACGAGCAGCGACGTGTCCGGATCGACGACGCCCGGCATCGCCTTGAGCTTCTGGAGCAGCGTGTCGGAGTACTGGCCGATCCGCTGGAGGTCGGGGCCCTGCACCTGGTACGCGATCTGAGTGCTCTGGCCGCCGGAGAAGGCGGGCACGGGGCCGATGTTCGCCCGGAGCTTCTCCGCATCGAACCTCGGCTGGAGCTCGCGCCGGGCGCGATCGATGAGGTCCTGCTGCGACAGTTCGCGATCGTCCGCGGTCTTGAGCTTCACGTAGATGTTGGCGAGGTTCGGCGTCTTCTGCGGATCGTCGCCGATCGTCGTCAGCGTGTAGAGCACGCCCGGGAGCTTCTCGAGGTCCGAGGCGAGCCGCGCGGCGATGACGCGCGTCCCGTCGAGGCTCACGCCCTCGGGCGCGCGCATGCTGACCTGGAACTGCGACTCGTCCTCGATCGGGAGGAAGTTGAACTTCGCGAGGCCGCCCAGCACCGGGATCGAGAGCAGCGCGAGGACCGAGGCGAGCACGATCACCCAGCGGTGCGCCATCGACCAGCGGAGGAGCGCCATGTAGCCGCGCTCGATCGGCCCGTAGAAGCGCGACTCCTTGGAGCTGCCGGCGTCGTGCTTCTCCGGCTTCCTCAGCCACCGCGCCGACAGCATCGGCGTCAGCGTGAAGCTCACGATCAGCGAGACAATGATCGAGAACGCCATGGTGAGGCCGAACGAGTTCAGGAAGCGGCCGACGATGCCGCTCATGAACGCGACGGGGACGAACACCGCGACCAGCGAGAGCGTCGTCGCGAGCACCGCGGGGCCGATCTCCCGCGTGCCCTGGAGCGCCGCCTCCCACGGGCTCGCGCCCTTCTCCTCGATCCAGCGGTAGCAGTTCTCGAGGACGACGATCGCGTCGTCGATCACGATGCCGACCGCCAGCGTCAGCGCGAGGAGCGTGATCCCGTTGAGCGTGAAGCCCGCCACCTTCATCAGGGCGAACGTGGAGATGATGCTCGTCGGGATGGCGATCGCGGAGATGAGCGTGCTGCGGACGTTCGCGAGGAAGAGCGCGACGATGATCGCGGCGAGCACCGCGCCGAGCACCAGGTGCTCCTTGACGGCGTTGACCGAGTTCTTGATGAACTCCGACTGGTCGCGCGCGATGACGATCTGGTAGCCCGGGGGCAGGCGCTTCTCGACCTCGCTGATCCGCGCCTTCAGCCCGTCGATGACCTCGACGGTGTTCGTCCCGCTTTGCTTGCGGATGCTGAGGAGCACGGCGGGATCGAGGCCGCGGAAGCCGGCGGACTCCGGCTCCGCCATGCCGTCCTGGACCTCGGCGACGTCGCCGAGCCGGACGGAGTAGCCGTCGCGGTCCACGAGCACGATGTCCGCCATCTGCTCGACCGACTGCACGCGGCCGCGCGTCCGCAGGGTGAGCGCCCTGCCGCCCTGCTCGATCCGGCCGGCGGGGATCTCGACGTTCTGGCTCGCCAGCGCCTGGGTCACCACGCCGCCGGTCAGCGCGTACTTCTCGAGCTTCTCCGGATCGATCCAGATGTTGATCTGGCGGCTCCGGCCGCCGATGAGCAGCACCTGGCCGACGCCGGCGAGCGACTCCAGCTCGCGCCGCAGCGTCTTGTCGGCGAACTCGGTCACCTCGCGGACGCTCGCCTTCGGCGACGAGACGGCGAGCGTGAGGATCGGGGCGGCGTCCGGATCCAGCTTGCCCACGATCGGCGGGTCGATGCCCTCCGGGAGCTCCGCGAGGATGCCCTCGACCTTGTCGCGGACCTCCTGCGCGGCCACGTCGACGTCCTTCTCGAGCTGGAAGGAGATCATGACCTGGCTCAGCCCCTCGACCGACGCGGAGCGCAGCTCGTCGATGCCGCTGATGGTGTTGACCGCCGACTCGATCTTGTCCGAGAGCTCCGTCTCCACCTCCTCGGGCGCCGCGCCGGGGAGGACCGTCGTCACGACGATGAACGGGAACTCGACCTTGGGGAACCGATCCACGCCGAGGCCGAAGTAGGAGAACGCCCCGAGCACGGTCAGGAGCAGGACGATCACCGAGGCGAACACCGGCCTACGGATGCAGATTGCCGCGAGCCATTGCATGGTCGCTACCTTTCCTAAGTAATGAGATGCGCGTGCGCTCGGCTCACTGCGCCGCCGCGACCTCGATGCCGTCCGCCAGCTCGCTCACCTTGTCGATCGCGACCTCATCCCCCTCGGCGAGCGGACCGATGATCTCGACGAGGCCGTCGATCTTGCGGCCGGTCTTGACCAGCCGCTCCGTCACGCGATCGCCGGTCCTCACGAACACGCGCGCGCTCGTCCCGGAGGTGCCGACCGCCGGCTCGGGCACGAGGAGCGCCGTTCTTGACTCGCCGGTCAGCGCCAGCTGCCCCTGCGCGAAGAGGCCGGGCCGGAGCTTCCCCTCGCTGTTGTCGAACTCGGCCTCGACGGGCAGCGTGCGCGAGGAGGCCCTGAGGCTCGCGCCGATCCGCTTCACGACGCCCGGGAACGTGCGGTCGGGGAAGGCGGCGACCGAGACCCTGACGGGCTTGCCGATCTCGATGGCCGCGATGTCCCCCTCGGGCACGTCGATCTGGAGCCGCAGCGGGTTGTCGCGGACCACGACCGCCACCACGCGGCCCGGGCTCGCGAACTCGCCGACGCTGATCCGCTTCTCGGCGACGGCGCCGTCGAACGGCGCCCGCACCGTCGTGTCGGACACCGACTTCGAGGCGAGCCCCGCCTGCGCCTGCGCCGACGTGAGCGAAGCGACGGTCGCGCGGATGCCGTTGACCGCGGCCTCGTACTGCGCGGCCGCGTTCTGGGCCTGCGTGCGCGCCGAGTCCCAGGTCGACTGGGCGACGGCGCCCTGATCGAAGAGCTGCTTCACGCGATCCGCCTCGGACTTCGCGAGCTCCATGCTCTGCTTCGCGGCCCGGACCTCCGGCACCTGGTCGGGATCGATCCCCTTCGGCGACGCGCCCTCCTGCAGCGCGAGCTTGGCCCGGGCCTGCGCCACGGCGGCGGAGGCCGCCTGCGACTGGAGCGCGGCGTTGCGCGAGTCGAGCACGACGAGCGGATCGCCCTTCTTGACCCGGGAGCCCACGTCGACCGCGACGCTCACGACCGAGCCGGCGACCTGGGTGGCCACCTCGCTGCGCTCGTCGGCGACGAGGGTGCCGCTGACGTCGAGCGTCTGCGCGAGCGGGCGCGCGGTCACCTTCCCGAAGCGCACGGCAGGCTTCTCGCGAGGCGCGGCGGTGTCGCGCGCCGCCGACGGCTGCGCGTCCGCGTCCGCGCGGCGGCAAGCGGCCAGCGTGGGCAGCGCGAGCGCCGCGAGCAGCGCCGCGATGACGGCGGCGCGGGAGTGGATCGAGGCGGCGCTACGAGCGCCGAAGGCCCTTCGAGCGATACGGTGCTCGGGTCCGCAAGGAGGATGTGTCATGGGGAGTTCGCCCGGTTCTTTGCCAGCGCCTGCCGGTGCGGTCCAGGAGCAAAGCTGGCGGTCACCACAGTAGGGTGCTGACCGGCCGGTCATCAAGGGGGTGCTCCGGGCAATGTCTCCGTCCCTCTCGCACTTTATGCCGCCATGGCCGAGGAAAACGTGCTTCACGCCGTGGTCAAGGCGGCGCCGGCCGACGCTCGGCAATGAAACGACCCGGTGAATCGCCGGTCATCATCCAGAAAGACGGCGCCGAGCGCCGAGCCGCCGCGTGGATGCGCCCTCCGTGGCGCCGCGATTCCGCGACCTCGACCTCAGCGACCTGCGCGAGCGCAATGGTGCTGCGCAACGGGGCGAGCGGCCAGCTGCCACGACAAATTCCGTCACAGAATATTTCAGTACAAGTAGATTCGCTGTTTCCGCGAGCTGTTCAGTCCCTCGCCGCCGGAGATGTCAGGAGACGGGGCGACAGGGTGGGAACGCGACTCATGGCCACGGGTCGAAGGCGTCCTGGAGCGCAGGGCCCGTGAGCTCGGCGAGGAAAGGGTCGAGCCTGCAGAGCGCGTCGAGCCAGGCGACGTCGGCGGGAGCGGCCGTGGGTTGCTGGGCCAGGCTCGCGAGCCGGCGGGCACGGGCCGCGTGGGCGCGGGCGCGCGCCTCCGCATAGGGAACCATCTCGCCGGCGGACATCATGAACGCCCAGTCGCTCGACTGGAGGAGGAGGAGCTCGCGGATCGCCTGGTCCAGCGCGCGGCCGGGTAGTCCGCTTGCGCCGCGGCAGCGCGAGAGCGCCCCGAGCACCGCGCGCTCGGCGTGATGGGCGTGCCGCCACAGGGGCGCGGCGCTCGGGCCCGTCCAGAACGCGCCGAACCCGCCTTCGCCCCACGTCGAGGCGGCGGGCGCGACGACCTCCACGGGCGGGTGGCGCTCGAGGTACGCGCCGAGCGCGATCGGGACGGCGCGGTCCGAGGCCGCGAGGCGGCGCAGGGCGTGGTCGAGGAACTCGGGCCCTTCGAGCCACCAGTGGCCGAAGAGCTCGGCGTCGTACGGGGCCACGAGGATGGGCGGGGCCGGCGCGCCGCGGCTCGACGCGAGCGCGGCCTCGCGGCGGGCCACGAACTCCGCGGCGTGGGCGCGCGCCTGCGCGGACGCGCGGGCCGGGTCGTAGGGCGCCTTGTCGGGGCCAGGCCCTGTCACGCGATGGAGCTTGAGGCCGGTCATGAGCCGGGTGCCGCCGGGACCGATCTCGCCGTCGAGCTCGCGCTCGGGGAGGTCGAGCCCGACGTCGCGGTAGAACTCGCGGTAGGCCGGGTGGCCCGGGTAGCCGGCGTCGCGCGACCAGACCTCACGCGCGCTGTCGCGATCGCGCGCGAAGCACGCGACGCCGGCCGGCGAAAGCACGGGGACCGAGGCGCCGGCGGACGGAGGCGGCGCGGCGAGCGTGAGGGCGTGCGCGTCGAGCACGGTGAAGCGGACGCCGGCCGCCGCGAGATCGGCGTCGATGCCGGGCGCGTAAGCGCACTCGGGCAGCCAGAAGCCGCGCGGCTCGGGCGCGCCGGCGAGGGCCGCGAAGGCGCGGCGGCCGAGCCGGAGCTGCGCCCGGATGGACGCCGGCGTGGGGAGCAGGCCGGGCAGGTAGGCGTGCGTCGCGGCGGTGGTGAGGAGCTCGACGCGGCCCGCCCCGGCGTGGCGCAAGAGGGCGCCCGGGAGATCGCCGTCCAGCGCCTCCCAGGCGCTCGCCGCGTCAGCGAGCCGCGCGCGGTAGAGCGCGGCGGCCGCCGCGAAGCCGCTCCCGGCGAAGCGGGCCTCGACCCGGGCGGCGAGCGCGGCGAGTCGGCGGAGGTGATCCTCGAACCGGCGAAGGAGGAGCTCGTCGCGCAGCATCGCGAGGAGCGACGGCGAGACGGAGAGGGTCAGCGGGGCGACGACGCGATCGGCAGCGAGGCGATCGAGGACGCCGAGCAAGGGGAGGTAACACTCCCAGAGCGCCTCGAAGAACCAGCGCTCCTCCAGCGAGCGGGCGTGCTCGGGGTGGCGCACGTACGGCAGGTGGGCGTGGAGGACGAGGGCGACGTAGCCCGGCATGAGCGCTGGGCGGCGGGAGACCGCCGGCAGGTCCGGCCTCGCACGGGCGCGCCGGCGTGGGAAGCGCGGGGCGAACGCGCCTCAGCCTTGCTTGAGCTCCACCCCGAGATCCTCTCCCAGGCGCGCGGCTTCGCGCGCGTCTCCGGGCCACGCGAGGCGCCGCTCCGCCCGCCGCAGCCGGGAGCCGTCGGGCTCGGCGAGGAACGCCCGCAGCCAGAGCGCGTCGCCGTCACGCATCGCGTAGGCGGCCACGGGCGTCCGGCAGCTGCCTTCCACGGCCGCCATCACGGCTCGCTCCGCCGTGACACAGACGGTGGTCTCGCGATCCGCGAGCGCCGCCAGGACGTCGCGCACGTCGGCGTCCTCCGCGCGGCACTCGATGCCGAGCGCCCCCTGGCCGATCGCCGGCAGCGACACCTCGGGCGACAGGACCTCGGTGGCGCGGCCCTCGATGCCGAGCCGCTTCAGGCCGGCGAGCGCCAGCACCACGGCGTCGAACGACCCGTCGAACACCTTGCGGAGGCGGGTGTCGACGTTGCCGCGGACCGGCTCGATCACGAGATCCGGGCGCGCCTCGCGCAGCGCGACCGCCCGGCGGAGGCTCGAGGTGCCGACCCGGGCGCCCGCCGGCAGCTCCGCGAGCGGAGCGCCGCTCCGGGTGACGAGCACGTCGCGAGGGTCCTCCCGCGCGGGGATGCAGGCGAGGCAGAGCGCCGGGGCGATCTCGGCGGGGACGTCCTTGATCGAGTGGACCGCGAAATCGGCGCGCCGGTCGAGCAGCGCCTCCTCGAGCTCCTTGATGAACAACCCCTTGCCGCCGATGTCCTGGAGCGAGCGATCCTGCGTCTTGTCGCCCGAGGTCACCACCTCGAGCTCGCGGAGGGTGAGATCGGGCACCGCCGCCTCGAGGGAACGAGCGAAGGCGCGGGACTGGGCGAGGGCGAGCGCCGAGCGGCGCGTGGCGAGGGTGAGCTCCATGGGGTCACGCTCCCTTTAACCCAGCTGCGCGCACGGCCGCGGCTGGATTCGCCACGGCCATGACGCCGGCCTCGGCGGGCTGGGGGCGCGCGCCGGGCTGCCGGGCGTAGAGGCCGTTGTCCTCCGCGGCCTGAGGGCACGGCTCGGCCTGCCGGGGCGATGCGCCGTTGCGAGCGCCGGAGGCGGGCGGCGCTGCCCCGCGGGCAGACCGCGGCGTGGGAGGGCCGTCCGCGGCGCCGCGCAGCTCCCCCTCGGCGAGCGCCGCGGCGCCGCTCTCGGCCGGCGCGCCGTCGATGTCGAAGAGCTCGCGGAGCGAGTCGACGTGCTCCGCTACACGGGGATCGCTGGCCATCGCGCGGAGGCGGGTGGTGGGCACGTGGAGCAGCTTGTTCGTGGCGGCGTCGACCATCAGCGCGAGGGCCTGGCGCTCGGCCGGGCCGAGGTGACGGAGCTTGCCGGCGAGGCTGCGCTCGACCTCGGCCACGAGGATGGAGCGGGTGCGGGCCCGCAAGCCCACGATCGCGGGCGTCAGGGCGCGCTCGAGCGTCCACGTCTCGAAGGCGTGCGCCTCGTCCGCGACGATCGCCTCGGCCCGCGTCGCCTCGGCGGCGCGCCCCTCGACGGACTGCGCCACGATCTGCGAGAGGTCGTCGACGTCGTAGAGATAGACGCTGTCGAGCTTGTTGACGGCAGGGTCGATGTCGCGCGGGACCGCGATGTCGATGAGGAACAGGCTCCTGCCCCTCCTGGCCTTGCGGGCCCGGCGGACGAGGTCGGGCGAGACCACGTAGCTCGGGCTCGAGGTCGACGAGATCACGATGTCGGCGTCGATGACGGAGCGCTCGAGCTCCGCCCAGGGGCGGGGCTCGCCGCCGACCTCGCGCGCGAGCGCGGCCGCGCGATCCAGGCTCCGGTTGACCACGACGAGGCGGGCGCCGGCGCGGACGAGGAGCTTCGAGGCGGCCTCGGCCATCTCGCCGGCACCGATGAGCAGCGCCGTGTGGCCGGCGAGCTCCGCGAAGATCTGGCGGGCGAGGTCGATCGCGACGCTGGAGACCGAGACCTGGCCCGCGCCGATCGCCGTCTCGGTGCGCACGCGCTTGCCGACCTTGATCGCCCGGTGGGCCGCGCGGCCGAGCTTGACGCCGAGGGTCCTCGCCCCGCGGGCGATCTCGATGGCCTCCTTCATCTGCCCGAGGATCTGCGGCTCGCCGACGACCATCGAGTCGAGCGAGGCGGCGACGCGGAAGAGGTGGAGGACGGCGTCGCTGCCGACGCGGCCGGCGAGGTGGCCGCGGACGCCATCGCCGCCGATGCCGACGAGCACCGCCACGGCGGCGCGGAGCGCCTCGTTCTCGAGCGGGAGCTCGTCGTCGGGCGGAGGCGAGGCGCTGCCGGGGCGGGGCAGCGCGGGCGCTTGCTGCCGCGGTGAGGCGTAGACCTCGACGCGATTGCAGGTGGAGAGCACGAGCGCCTCCCCGATGGCGGGGTGCGCGGTGAGGCGCGCGAGCACCTCGGGGAGCTGGTCCCGCCCGATCGCGAGCCGCTCGCGCACCTCGATGGGCGCGCTCTTGTGGGAGAGCCCGACGAAGATCACCGGCGCTAGCCTCCGAGCCCCGGGGCGGGGCGGACGAGATAGATGACGAGCACCGCCGCGGCGCAGGCGAGCCCCGCGATGGTGCCGTACGCCGCGCGGCGACCGCGCCAGCCCGCGGCGGCGCGCAGGAGCAGCACGAGCGCGACGAGGAGCCACGTGGCGTAGCCGAAGATGGCGCGCATCACCTCGTCGGTGTTGCCCAGCTCGAGCTGGTGCGCCCAGTACGTCCCCGTGACGATGCCGAGCGTCAGCAAGGGGAAGCCGGCGCTCAGGAAGCGGTGGACGGCGCGATCGAGGGTGTCGAGCGGCGGGAGGCTGCCCATGCGCTCGACGTGCCGCTTCCGCTTGAGCCGCTTCTCCTGGACGAGGTAGAGCGCGGCGGAGGCGCCGGCGAGGAGGAAGAGGGCGATCCCGAGCAGGTTCGCCATGACGTGGGCCGCGATGAACAGCGGGCTGAGCTTCGGCTCGGGGTGCGGCTTTCCAAGGAAGAAGGTGCCGAGCAGGAAGGCGAGCCCGAGCGGCCCGATGAGGAGGCCGAGCGCGTCGATGCGGAAGCGGCGGCGGGCGATGAGATAAACGGCGATCGCGAGGAGCGACGCGACCGAAAGCATGAAGTGAACCGAGTGGACCGGGCAGACGCGCGCGACGAAGCTGGCGATCGTGACGTAGGTCGCGTGTCCGAGGGCGCCCAGGCCGAGCAGCAGGGGCGCGTGCCGCGAAACGGAGACGACGACGGCAGAGCTCGGCCGCGCGGTGGGGTCGTGGACGTGCACCCGACCGCCAAGGAGGCCCGCGAGGTCGCCCGCGGAGGGGAGCCGCGTGCGGCTCCGGGCGACGTCGAAGAAGAACAGGGCGCTGGCGGCACCGTAGAACAGCAGCGCGAGCGCAAAGCTGATCCCGGAGATGACCTCGGGCATGGCCCCCGTTATAGCGTGCCTCACCGGGGATGGCCCGCCGGCCTCGAAGGCGGAGGCGTACTCTCGTCGGAGCCGACCCGATGGCGCGGAAGAGCCGGTTCATGCGCGGACGGGAGCCCCCGACCGCCGGCGCGCCGCTGCGTCAGGGGCGCCGGTGCGCCCCGATCAGGGACACCGATGCGCCCCCGACCGAGGCGCCGACGCGACGTGAAGCGGTGTCGCTACATCTCGCTCGTCAGGAACGCGGCGAGGAGCTCTTCGTCGCTCGTCAGGCTGCTGTTCGTCGCGATCGACGCCGTCGCGGCCTTGCGGTGCTCGGCGAACGTGCCCACCGGCGCGCCGATGAACCCCGGGATCACGTCGTACGCGTTGTCGCCGATGATCATGGACCCCTCGAGGATCTCCGCGCCGAGCTCCCGCAGGAACGCGCGCGTCTTGACCCTGCCGAGGACCTCGTGGATGTCCGCCGAGCCCGTCACCTCGCGGAGGACGCGGATCGCCTCGATGATCTTGTAGCGGCGGCCCTCGGTCTTGATCAGAAGCTCGTCGTTGTTCAGATCGACGCGGTCGCTCGCGATCCAGTCGTCGAGCGCGGCCTGCGGAAAGAACACGCGGTTCTTCATCGCGCGCAGTCTACTCAAAAACAGGCCCGAGCGGTTGGACCGCGACGCCGTCGGCAAGGGATGGCCCCGGGCCAGGCACGCGTCAGGCCGGAGGGGGCACCCTGGGCGGAGGCACCGAGTCCCGCGGCAGGCCGCGGAGGCGCGCCGGCAGGTGCCAGAGCGACTCGAAGATCCCGAGCAGCACGTAGAAGCCAAGCAGCCACACGAGCACGAACGCAGGCTGCAGCTGCGTCGAGATCACCGCGCTCGACCCGACCGCGAACGCGACGAAGAGCACCGTCCGGACGTTGAGCCGGAGATCCTTGAACGAGCGGAACCGGATCGTCGAGACCATCAGCAGCGACAGGATCGTCGTTGTCACGAGGATCGCCGAGGCGTAGCGCTCGCCGCCGATCTCGCCGGCGGCCGCGTGGTTCGCCACCACGATCGAGACAAGGATCCCCGCCGCGCCCGGGATCGGCAGGCCGACGATGTACTTCGAGGGCTTCGCGGGCTTGCCCGCCTCGCCCATGGAAAGGACGTTGAAGCGCGCCAGCCGGACCGCGCCGCACGCCGTGAAGATGAACGCGACGAGCAGCCCCGCGAGATCGAAGCGGTGCAGCGTCCACTGGTACACGAGCATCGACGGCGCCACGCCGAACGAAACGATATCGGCCAGCGAGTCGATCTGCAGGCCGAAGGCGCTCTGGGTCTTCGTCATCCGCGCGACACGCCCGTCGAGGGTGTCGAAGAACATCGCGAAGACGATCAGCAGGGCGGCGCGGTAAAAGTCATCCTCCGACTGCGCGGTCGCAGAGCGCCGGATCGAGTCGAAGCCGCAGAATATCGATGAGAGCGTGATCAGGTTCGGAAGCAGAAACAGCGTCTTCCTGAGCTCGAACCGCCGTCGCTTCCGGATCATGCCGCCTCCCTTTCAGGCAGGCCAGGCTATCGCCGCAGAGACCACCAACGCAAGCGCCGAAGCGCAGACGCGGGGCCCTGGAAGGTTACCGCAAGCCAGGATCCGGGATCGTTTCATCGCACCATCTGCTTCGTTTCATTCATCCTTTTTTGGGCCGTCGCTCAGCGCTCAGCCATCGGGGCGCGCCGTGGCCGGCTCGCTCCATACCGCCTCCGGGACCTTCGCACCCGGATCGAAGCGGCAGGCCATCGGGCGGAGCTCGACGGCCGTGCCGCCCGCGCCGCTCGCGCCCGACGAGCTCGCTGCAGCCCGGAACAGCCACGACTGCGCAAGATCGCCGGGGAGAATCGCGGACAGGGGAGCCCGCCCGATCGCCCGCGCGTCCCAGCCGGCGACGCACGGCGCGGCCGGCGTGCCGTGGAGCACCGTGGAGGCGGTCAGGAGCACCATCACCTCGGGCGCGCCGGAGGGGCCGGCGG
Organism: Sorangium sp. So ce1014; assembly: GCF_051521505.1. Classification (NCBI taxonomy): domain Bacteria; kingdom Pseudomonadati; phylum Myxococcota; order Polyangiales; family Polyangiaceae; genus Sorangium; species Sorangium sp. So ce1014. The sequence goes on along the minus strand of NZ_CP150356.1, from coordinate 2,219,547 downwards.
CGTCGGTGACGACGACGGGGTGGCGCGTGCCCGGGAACAGGGCCTCGCTGCCGAGGAAAAGCGGCGCCTCGTGGCGCGCGGTCGCCGCGCGATCGGCGGCAGTGCACGGGCGCGGCGCGTCGCCGAGATCGAACGGCGTCGGCAACGGCTGCGCAGGACCGAGCGTTCCGTCTCCACGGAAGGGCTGGAAGACGGCCCAGGCGATCGCATGCCCTGGATCGGCGACAAGCGTCGTGACGCCGATCGACTTGCCAGCGTAGGTCCAGTCGGTGTGCACGACCCGATCGCGGCCCGCGGGAGGCGCGACGGTCACGGCGTCGATCGTCCACGCGGCGCCTGGGCCCGGTGAGGTGGACGCGCCGGCAGAGGGCGCCGGGGCCGGGCGGTGAGCGAGCAGCATCCCCGTCACCGGGCCGCTCGACGCCTGCCGGACCATCCCCACGCCGACGGGCCGGCCGTCCGCGAAGACGGCGTCGGCACGCACGTCGAGGCTGCCGTGGAGGCCCGACGCGGGCCAGGACGGGAAGTCGAAGCGCTGGAGCTTGCCGGACGGCTCGTAGAAGAACGTGAGCGCCGAGTGCGCGCTGCCGGAGTGCGGGCGGACGAAGAGCCCGCCCAGCGAGACCGACAGGAGCGCGGGATCGAAGAAATCCTCGGGAGGCGGCGCGCGGCGCGGGGCCGCGCCTTGAGGGCCGGGCTGAGGGCGCGCGCCCGCCGGCGGCTGGCGCGCGGCGTCCGGAGCGACCTTCACGTCGCCGAGCTCGAACGGGCCGGCGTCGGGGATCACGCCGCGGCCCGAGGTGCCGTCCATCCAGTTCTCCCAGGCGACCTCGACGTTGCGCATCGGCGCGCCGGGCTTCGCCGCGCCGCCGGGGATCCGCACGCGCGCCGCGGCGTAGCCCTCCATCTGCAGGGTGAGGTTGGTCGCCACCCGCGCTCTCCCGGCCCCCGCCGGCACCGCGGGGAACAGCGGTCGCGTGATGACGCGCGCCTCGCCGGCGCCGGACTCGGGGAGCACCGCGGAGACGACGTCGATGGCGCCGCTCGGGGCGCGCGTGAGCAACGACCAGACCGACCGGCCGCGCAGGAGCTCGTCGGCGTCGGGCAGGCCGAGGCCGCTCGAGTCGACGTGGTCGATGCGCGTCCACTTCGAGGACGGCAGCGTCTCGCAGACGATGGGCGCGCGCACGGCAGGCTGGGCGCGCGGCGCAGGCTCAGGCGCGCGCGGCGGCGCGCCCTCGGCCTGGCCGCCCCAGCCGACGCGGGTCGCGACGTCGCCGAAGAGGCAGCCGCTCGCGCCGCACGCGATCGGGGCCTGGGAGAGCTCGCGCGAGAGCGCCGGGATCTCCGGGAGCTCCGCCCAGGTCACGCCGCCGTCGAGCGACTCCCAGAGCGCCGCGACGTCCTCGCCGCCAGCGCGCGACGACCGCGCCGCCAGCGCGACAACGCGCCGCCCGAAGCCGGCGAGCGCCGCGGCGTCCGTCGGCGTGGTCGCCACCGTGAGCACCCGGCCGTCGTCGTCGGCGGTCAGGTACGTGAGCGAGCCGCGCTCCGAGAGCAGCAGGCCGACGGTGCCGTCGTCCGCGGGGCGCAGCGCGCTCTCCTCGACGATCTCGAGCCCCTCGGGCGACGCGCCGTCGCCCGGCCCGCCCTCGGCGTCCTCCTCCTCGTCCTCGGCGCCGTCTCCCCGGGGCGCCGGCGACGCCGCGGCGGTCGTGTCGAGCGAGCGCGGCGCGAAGGTCTCGCCGCCGTCGTGCGAGACGAACAGCGCGAGGCGCTCGTCCTTGCCGCGGTACCCAAGGAAGTAGGCGGAGCGCCCGTCCGCCGAGAACGCGGGCAGCACGGCGGAGGCGCCGAGCGTGGGGGCCGCCGCGAGGGCCACCGCGTCGCGCTCGTCGCTCTCGCCCTCGCGGGTCAGGAGCAGCGGCGCGGTCGGCTTGCAGCTGTCCGCGCCGTCGCTCGGCTTGCAGACGCCGGTCAGGAGCGCCGCGCCCTCGGGCGCCACCGCGACGCCGACCTGGTCGATGTCGGGCGTCTCCAGCGTGGCGGCCGGCGACCACGCGCCGCCGCCGTCCTCGCTGCGGAGCACCCGCGCCACGATGCGGTCGCCGTCCGGCTCGGAGCACACCGCGACGATGCGCCGGCCGCTCGCGCCGAGCTTGATGCTCCCGCACTCGCCCGTGCCCGGCAGGGGCGCTTCCTTGAGCGGGCCGTCGATGGGGCCGCTCGCGAGGCGCCACGGCGCGCCGGCGTCGTCCGGGCGCACCGCCTCGACGTAACGGTCGCCGGTGATCGCCGCCCGCCCGAACCCCATCGAGGCGGCGGACGGGGCGCGCGGGGCCGCGATGGCGAGCTCGACGTCGGCGCGCGGGAGCGTCGCCGCGCTGCGCGAGAACGCCGGCGCACGCCGCGGGTCCCAGGTCGCCGACGCGAGGAGCCCCTCGGCGAGGAGCTCGCCGCCGAGGACGCCGACCCGCGCGAGGCCCATCGTCGGGAGCGGCGCGCGCGCCCAGGTGACCCCGCCGTCCTCGCTCGCGAACAGCGCCTCGGGCAGCGCGAGCGCGAGCGCGCGGCCGCCCTCGGCCATGGCGACGTCGAAGGCGCGCGGCAGAGACCCGGTCTGCGCCGCGGCGCCGTCGAGCAGGACCGGCTGCCACCCGAGCTCCTCGCGCCACCGGAGCACGCCGCCGCGCCGGGTCACCCCGATCAGCGAGCCGCCGGCGCCCGCGAGCTGCGCGAGCGGCACCGGCGGGGACAGCGCCCGCGTGAACTGGCCGAGCGGCGAGGAGGCCTCGTAGATGGCCCCGCTCGCGCCGACGAACCCCCAGGAGGCCGGCGAGCGCCGCACGATCGCGGTGAGCTCCTCGGGCGCGGGCGAGGCGCTGGTCCTGCCCTGCCCAGCGCAGCGGCCGGGCTGCGCGCCGGCGCCCGGCGGCGGCGCGGGCGCGCGGGGATCGGGCGTCACCGTCCAGCGCTGGCCGCCCTGGGCCACGACGACGCAGCCGGCCCCGGCGAACGGCGCCCACGCGACCGCGGACTCGGGCGGCGCCGGGTGATAGCTCCAGCGCGCCGGCGAGGCGTAGGCCGCGCCCGCGATGTCCGCCGAGGGGAGCGCGGCCGCGGCGGGGCGGGCCGGCTGCGCGGGGGCGCTGGAGCAGCCCGCGAGCGCGCACGCCGACGCCAGGGCGATCGGCGCGCGAGTCCGCGACGGCGGCGCGGTCATTCGACCCAGCGAGCCACGAACAGGTTGGTCTCGCCGGGCTTCGCGCCGTACCGGTTCGAGGCGAAGACGACGTGCTCGCCGGTCGGCGAGAACATCGGGAAGCTGTCGAAGCCATCGTAGAACGTCACGCGCTCGACGGGCGGCACGCCGTCCGGCCCCGGAGGCGCCTCGGAGTCGACGAGGTAGAGGTCGAAGTTCGGGATGCCCCGGGCGCCCTGCGGGGTGCTGAAATCCGAGGCGAAGAGCAGCCGCCGCGAGTCCGGCAGGAAGTAGGGCGCGAAGTTGGCGCGGCCGTTCCGCGTCACCGCGCGCGGGTTCTGCCCGTCGGCGCTCGCGACGAAGATCTCGAGCGCGCTGGGGCGCACGAGCCCCTTGGCGAGCAGCGCGCGGTAGTCGTCGAGCGCCGCGCCGGTCGGGCGGCTCGCCCGCCAGACAAGCTGGGTCGAATCGGGCGAGAAGAAGGCGCCGCCGTCGTAGCCGGGCGTGCTCGTGATGCGCTGGACGTCGGAGCCGTCGAGCTTCGCAGTGTAGAGCTCGATGTCCCCGTCGCGCGTGCTCGTGAACACGAGGCGCGAGCCGTCGAACGCGACGGTCGCCTCGGCGTCGTAGCCCTTGCCCTGGATGAGGGGGCGGAGATCCGAGCCGTCGGCGTTCGCGGCGTAGATGTCGAACTCGTCGAGCGGCCACACGTACCCCTGCGAGTGGTCGGGCTTCGGCGGGCACGCCTCGCCGGCGGCGTGCGTGGAGGCGAAGAGGACGCGCGGCTGCGCCGGGGCCGGGGGCGCCGGGAAGAGGAAATAGCCGCAGGTCGTCTTGCCCTGGCCGTTCGACACCCGGCGGATCTCGCCGCTCTCCAGGTCGATGACGTACTGCTGATCGCACTTGTTGCCGTCGCGGGTCGACTGGAAAATGAGCTTCCTGCTGTCGGGCGACCAGTAGGCCTCGGCGTTCTCGCCGCCGAAGGTGAGCTGCCGGAGGTCGGCGAGGTGCTTCTCGCGCGGGTCGGCGGCGACGCTCTTGCCGGCGCGGATGCGGAACGGGAGCCACTCGGGCTTCGCCGTGGTCGTCGCCTCGGGGATCTGACCGAGGGGCTCCTTGGGCCGGGGTTCCGGGGAGGCGCAGGCGGCGACGAGCACACAGGCGAGCAGGGCGGGCGGCCTTCGGTTCATGGCGGCGCGACTCTAGTACGAAAGCGGGGAGCCGTCGCGGGAGAGACGCCCGCCGCGAAGGGGCCAGGCCGAGGCGGGAGAGAGACGACGATGCCCGTGGATCACGGCGTGAGCGCCGCGCTGGCCAGCCTCGTCCTCGTTCAGGAGGTCAGGGACCGGCGCGCGCGGCTACTGCCGGTAGATCGTCACCGTCGTCGGCATCTTGTGGCCGCCGCCGGCGCAGTTCCGGAAGCTGCCGTCCGCCGCCGGTGAGCCGCAGTGCGCGTCGCACCCGCCGAGGACGTCGACGACGCAGTCCTGCGTGTCCACGCCCGCCCCGCCGCACACGCGGCGGATGAGCGTCGCCCCGGGCGACCTGCACGCGAACCGGAGCTGCTCCGGCGCGAAGAGATCGCCGAAGTAGGCCCCCTCCCGGTGAGGGAACGACTCCCGCTCGACGGGATCCGCGTCAAGGGCCTTGTTCTGGCCACGCATCGAGATGGGGAGGCTCTCCCCGAGGTGGTTGACCCTGGCCAGCATGCAGGCCGACACCCAGCCCTGACATCGTGCGTTGCAGTGCCCGTGCGCCCTGCCCCACGCGGGCGAAAGACCGATGTCCCCCTCGAACACGTGAGTCTCGCCGTCCAGCGAGACCTCCACGGACTGCCCCGCAGGGAGCGCGCAGCCCGCCACGTACGTCAGGAACTCGCGGGCCAGGGGATCCCGCAGCGCGCTCATGACATCGCTGCTGCTCGCGATCGCGGCGCTCGTCAGCGGGTTGCCCGTGAGCGCCGCCGTCGCGAGCCTGTCCGTCGTGAGCGCGCTGGCCGTGAGCGCGTTGTTCGTGAACGCGTTCCGCGTGAACACCGCTTGCGCCGCCGTCTCGCTGTCCTCCTCGACAGGATCGGCTTCATGGATACAGGCCGGCAAGCAGACGCTCACCAGGCCCAGGAACGAGATCGCGAGTACGATACGATTTCGCATAGCCCCCTCAACACAAATGAAACACGCATCAGGAATTTCCTCAACGCATTTTCAGGAGGAAACTTAAGATTCTGCGCCTGCGGTGAGCTCGCGAAAACAGCGAGAGAGCGGCCGATCAGGCGCGCTCGTGGGCGGCGCGCGGACCCCGGGAGAGCCGCTGGCAGGGAGTCCTACGTACGGCGGATCGCAACGTCACGAAGCATCGCTGTCGCCGAGCCACCGCGCCGCGAGCGCGAGCGTCTCGCCGTTGTCGAGCGACGAGAGGAACTGAGCCCGGTAGCGAGGACTCGAGATCTGCCCGGCGCGGGAGAGCACGCTGTGGCGCGCCCGCGTGATCGCGGCGATCGCTTCATCGTGCCTGCCGCTCGCGAAGAGGGCCTCGGCCCGGACGAGCCGGATCAGCGACTCGCCCTCCTCGACCGCGCCGAGCGACTCCAGGAGGGAGAGCGCCTCGCCGGACAGCGCGAGCGCCTCGTCGGCGCGGCCCCTCCGGAGCAGCACGCGCGCGGAGAGGGCCCACGCAGCGGCGCGCAGCGGCGGCGCGCTCTGCAGGAGCTCCGCGGCCGCGCGGGCCTCGGCCTCCGCGGCGGCGAGGTCGCCGCCGAGCAGCGCCGCCTTCGCCAGGTAGGCGCGGGCGACCCCCTCGGCCCGCGGATCGCCCAGCCGCTGGAACGTCGCGATCGCCTCCGCCTCGACCCGCCGCCCCTCGTCGAGATCGCCGCGGGCGATCATCACGTTGCCGAGGTTGCTGCGGGCGAACGCGGCCAGATCCGTGAGCTCCATCTGCTCCGCGGCGCGCAGCGCGGCGCGCAGCGCGGCCTCGGCCCCCTCGTAGTCGCCGAGCTCCATGGTGATGGCGCCCAGGTTCACCCGCAGCGAGCAGGCGTTGCGCCGGTCGCCGCTCCGCTCGAACACCGCGAGCGCCGCCTCGATGCCCTCCAGGCAGGCCCCGGGGTCGCCGGAGGTCATCGCGCGGATGGCGCGCGCCTCGTAGAGCCTGGCGAGCACCTCGACGTCGAGCGCTCGGCCCTCCCCCTCGCTGCGCTCGAGCGCGGCGATGATCCCGTCCGCGGCGGCGTAACGGCCGCCAAAGACGAGCCAGAGGGCCCCCTCGACGAGCGCGATGTCCCTCCGGGTCAGCGCGCCCTCGCGGGGCGACGCGCCCCGCGCCGTCACCACCCAGGACTCGACGCGATCGAGGGCCCCCTGCTTGCCAGCGGACATCACCACCTCGGTCACGGCGGAGTACCAGGACGGCGAGCCCGGCTCGAACAGCGCGATCGCCTCGAGCGCGCGCTGCTCGGCCAAGGCGAAATCGCCGCGCCACACGCGGGCCTCCGACTCGACGAGGAGCAGCCCGCCCGCCTCCGCCCCGGCGGCGCCGCACGCGCGGCCGCGCTCGGCGTGGCGGATCGCGGCGAGGAGGTCGTTGCCGCGCAGGGCCTGCTCCGCGGCGCGCCGGTACCACGCCGCCGCCCGCCCCGGCTCGGCGCCGCGCTCGAAGTGCTCCGCGAGCTCCGCCGCGTCGCCCTTCCCCTCCCCTTCCAGCCACTCGCCCGCCAGCCGGTGACCGAGCTGCCGATCGTAGTCGGTCAGCGCCCCGTACGCCGCCTCGCGCACGAGGCCGTGCCGGAAGCTGTGCTCGGGCTCGGTCGTGCCCGCCTCGCCCGGCACGTCGAGATCGAGCGCCGCGGCCTCGCACGCCGGCGACGCGTCGCGCTCGGGCCCGTCGCCGAGCACCGCGCGCGGGGAGGACGAGCCGGCGGAGGAGAGGCCCTCGCCGCGCGCGCCGCCCCGACCCGGCTGCCGCCTCGGGACGATCACCTCGCGCTCGACGAGCTCGGCGAGCCGGTCCGCCACCTCGGCGTCGGCGCCGCCGAGCAGCGCGGCCACGCCGGCGGGTCGGAAGCTCTGGCCGAAGACGCTCGCCGCCCTGAGCACTCGCCGCGCCTCGGGGTCGAGCGCCTCGAGCCGCGCCTGCACCATCGCCAGCACCGTCTCCGGCAGCGCGGCGCCTCGCCCCTCGGCCGCGGCGCGGATCTGCTCTTCCAGGAAGAAGGCGTTGCCGTCGGCGCGCTCGACCAGCGTGGCGACGACCTCGTCGGTGACCACGTTGCCGAGCGCCTGGCGCACGAGCCGCTCGCTGGCGCGGCGCGAGAGCCCCGTGAGCTCGACCTCCTGCACGCCGCGGCCAGCCCATAGCTTCGGGAACATCTCGCGCACCTCGGGCCGGCCGAGCGCCAGCACCATGAACGGCGCGTCGCGCAGGTTGCGGAGGGCGCTGTTGATCATGGTCACCGTGGGCAGGTCGCCCCAGTGCAGGTCCTCGAGCACGAGCAGCACCGGCTGCGCCGCGCACTCGGCGCGCAGGAACTCCTCCCAGGCGAGGTGCAGCTGATCGCCCATGAGCACGGAGCTCCGGCGCGCCACCCGGAGCGCCTCGCTCTCCTCGTCCGGGAAGGGCGCGCCCACGAGCTCGCCGAGGAACGGCGCGAGGCGGGCGCCGTGCGCGCCATGGCCACCGACGCGCTCGCGGATCTTGCGCTGCACCGCCGCGGCCGGCGCGCCGTCGGCGACGCCGAGCGCGCGCCGGAGCACCTGCGCCAGGAGGCCGAAGGCGGCGCCGGCGCTCATCGGATCGCCGCGCGCGATCCAGACCTCCATCGGCTCGCCCCGCGCCCGGAGGCGCCGGAGCAGCTCGGTGCGCAGGCGCGATTTGCCCAGGCCGGCGGGGGCCGTGACCAGCACCGCGGACGGGGTCTGCTCCTCGATGCACTGGACGAAGGTCGCCTCCAGGAGGGACAGCTCGCGGTCGCGGCCCACGCACGGCGTCGGCTTGCCGAGCAGGCGCGGCACGACCTCGAGGTCGTCGCGCTCGCCGCGCAGGAGGTGGCCGGCGTGATCCGATGCGAGATCGAACCGCGCGCCGAGCAGGCCGGCCGTGACCTCGTCGATGCGGACGACGCCGGGCCGCGCCGCGTCGCCGGCGAGCAGCGCGGCGGCCTGATCGATGAGGTTGCCGATGGGGGAGCGGGCGGTGAGCTCGGTGCGCCCCGAGACCAGCGCGACCGGCGCGCCGCCGAGCAGCACCTGCATCGCGAGCGCGCACCGCGCCCCCCGGGCGGCGAGATCGGTCGGCGCGACGGCGCCGGACAGCACGACGACGGGGGAGCGCGACTCGATGATCTCGAGGCGGCCCTGGTGGCGCTCGGCCAGGGCGCTGAGCGCGCGCACCCGGAGCGCGTCCTCGCCCTCGGACCGGGTCGCGTCGCTGTCGAGCGCGCCGTCGCGGGCGAGGAGGAGGCAGATCATCCGTCGCTCGCCGGTCGTGAGCTCGGGGGCGGGGCCGCCGATCGGCGAGGGGAGGCCGCGCCGCGAGCCGGGCGCGACATCGCCGAGCGACGCGAGCTCGGCGGCCACGGCCGCGCCGTCGCGAGGGCGGTCGCGCGGGGCCTTGGCGAGCATGCGGGTGACGAGGTCGTCGAGCGCGGCGGGCACCTCGCCGCGGAGCTCCCGGAGCCGCGGCGGATCCTCGAGGAGGACCTTCACGAGCACGGAGAGGCCATCGTTGCCGACGAACGGGGGCCGGCCGGTGAGACAGCGGTAGAGGACGCAGCCGAGGGCGAAGACGTCGGCGCGGGCGTCGATGGTGAGCTCGCCGCGCGCCTGCTCGGGGGCCATGTAGCCGGGGGTGCCGAGCATCACGCCCGGCATGGTGAGCTCCTGGCCCGCCTCCGCGACGCGCGCGACGCCGAAGTCGAGCAGGGTGACCTCGTCGACGGAGCCGCCGACGAGCAGGAGGTTGCTCGGCTTGAGGTCGCGGTGGACGATGCCGAGCCGGTGGAGGGCGCCGAGCGTGGCGGCGATGCGCGCGCCGAGCGCGAGGCTCTCGGTCACGGTGAGCGGCTCGCGGAGGAAGCGCTCGGCGAGCGTCTCGCCGGCGAGCCACTGCATGGCAAGGAAGAGGTCGCCGCCCTCGGTCGTGCCGTGGGCGACGTACCCGACGATCCCGGGGTGATGGAGCGTGGCGAGCGCCTGGGCTTCCCGGACGAAGCGGAGCATCTCCTGGGGGCCCTTGCGCTGGAGGATCTTCACGGCGACCGGCGAGCCGGTGAGCCGGTCGCGGGCGCGGAAGACCTGCGCCATGCCGCCGGCGGTCGCGTGGCCCTCGATCTCGAAGCGGTTGCCGACGACGTCACCTGCGCGCATCAGCGGTACCCCCGCGGCGGCTCCGGAGCCGCAGCGCTCGCCAGTGCGGTGCGTCGGAACCCATCGCAGTGGGCGAGGATATCCAGAACCGTGCCGCTTCCAGGCAGCAATTTATCTTGTAAGCAGGGCAACCGTTGCGAGGTACCGGGGAAGGTTTGTCGCGGGGCGATGAAAAGGTGTGCAGGACATTGTGCTCCGTACCACAACGCGTGTCCGGAGCGGTCATTCCCGCGAGCGTCCGTCCTCGGCTCCCGAGAGGGCCTCATCGGCCGGCCTCACCCAGGCGCGCTTTCGCCGACGGCTGCCCCAGTCGTGCACGGGCGCGGCGCCGGCAGGGCCGAGGATGAAGCCGTGATAGGGCTTCTCCGGCTCCTGGTCGGCGGGGTCCTGATAGGCCATCACCGTGACGGACAGTAAAGAGGTTGCCCTCGAGGGCGGCAGATAAGAAGTTCCGGAACAAGCGCGTCACCTCATTGAAGGCGTCGTTCAGATCGCCGGACTGGAGGGGCGTGTCGTACTCGTCCGCTCCGCGCAGGGGAGTGTCTCCGCCGCCCCCCTGCGGGTAAAGCGCTCCGCCGGGACGGCGCGAGGCGCCTGCCGAGCTCACCCGCCCGGCGCGCCGCGGCGCCCGGACCGCGCCCCTTCCTGAAGCCGCTGCCGCCGCTCCGCGTGGCCCGCCGCGCACCGCCGGTCTACCCTACCCCGGTGCGATCCCTTGTTCTGGCCGGCTGCCTCGCGGTCCTGATCCCCGCAGCCGCGACGCTCGCGGTCCCGCACGCCGCGGCCGCGGATTTCGATCCCTCCGGCCGCGGCAAGCGGCCCAGGCCCAAGGCCCCGAAGCCCGGCGGCGGCAAGCCGGGCCCCGCCGCGCAACCGCAGCCCGGACCGCGGCCGCAGCCCGCACCGCGGCCGCAGACGAAGCCCGCGGCAGACGAGAGCGGCGACGCGAAGCGGGGCGGGCCGTCGAGCGACGCGCTGATCGCTCGCTACACGGCCATCGTCATGAGCCAGCCGAGCGCGCCGTTCCCGCTCCAGCGCCTCGCCCAGCTCTACCGCGAGCGCGACGGGAACCTGAAGAAGCTCGTCGAGGAGTTCGAGCGCCGCGCCGCGCAGCCCGGCGAAGGCGCCTGGGCCTCCAAGGTGGTGCTCGCCGGCATCTACAAGCAGGACGGGCGCTACGACGACGCCATCAAGACGTACGAGGCCGCCATCGCCGACCGGCCGACGGACCCGGCGGCGATGATGGCGCTCGCCCAGCTCGAGGCGGACCGCGGCGACAAGGCCCGCGCGCGGGCGCACTACGAGAAGGCGCTGCCGCTGCTCAAGGTCACCGCCGACGTCGAGCAGACCCGGCGCACGCTGCTCGCGCTCTGCCTCGACCTCTCGGACTTCGACGCGGCCAAGGCGCAGCACGATGCGCTCGTGAAGAACGCGCAGGGCTCGCTCTTCGTGAAGGCGGAGCTCGGGCGCGAGCTCTCCGCGCGCGGGCACCACGCGCGCGCCGAGGCCGAGTTCCGCGAGCTCGTGAAGGCCGCGACCGGCGACAACCGGGCGCTCGCGCCGGCGCTGCGCGACCTCGGGCAGGCGCTCGCCAGGCAGAAGAAGATGGACGAGGCGCTCGCCGTGCTGAGGCGGGCGCTCGCCATCGCCGGCAACGCCGCGGGGGTGCGGGCCGAGATCCTCCTCATCATGACCGACGCGTTCCGCGCCGAGGGGAAGCTCGCGGAGCTCATCACCCTCCTCGAGGCCGAGAAGGGGCAGGATTTCCAGCGGCTCTCGACCCTGGGCGCGCTGTACGAGGAGACCGGCGACGTCGACAAGGCGATCGCGATCTACAGGAGGGCGCTCGCGCTCGACGGCAAGCACATCGACACGCGGCTCCGGCTCGTCCACCTGCTCCAGACCGCCGGCGAGCTCGACACCGCGATCCGCGAGTACGAGCTCCTGATCAAGGCGGCCCCGAACAACGCCGACTTCGTGTTCGAGCTGTGCGAGACGCTCATCCAGCGGGGCGATCGGCCCAAGGCGCTCGCGCTGCTCACCCAGCTCGAGGGGCGCGTCGCGGACGAGCCCGAGACGCTCGCGGCCGTCGCCGACTTCTACGAGCGGGTCGAGGAGAAGGACCGCGCCCTCAAGGTGCTCCAGCGGCTCGCCGGGGCCGCGGGCGGCGACCCGAGCCACCTCGTCGACCTGGGCGATCGGTACTTCCAGGCGGGCGACAAGAAGAAGGCGCTGGAGACCTGGGCGCGCATCAAGCAGGTCGTGCCGGGCCGGGCGCGCGCCGCGGCCACCCTCGGCGAGGTGTACCTCGACCACGACATGGCGGCCGAGGCGCTCGCCGCGCTCCGGGAGGCCGCGCAGCTCGAGCCCGCGAACGCCCGCTACAAGAAGGCGCTGGCGATCGCGCTGGAGCGCACCGCGAGCTCGCTCGGCAACGCCGCGCCGCGCTACGGGGAGGCGCGCGAGCTCTGGGAGCAGCTGCTCGCCGGCGCGGGCAACGACAAGCTGCTCGCGCGCGAGGCGCGCGCCCACATCGTCAGCCTCTGGTCGCTCACCCACGAGCTGCCGGGCCGCGTCGGGCCGCTCGGCGCGCGCTTCAACGCGACCCCGCCCGACCTGGAGGCGGGGCGGCTGCTCGCCGAGGTGCAGCGCAAGCTGCACCGGCTGCCCGACGCCGAGGCCACGCTCCGGAAGCTCGTCCAGGCCGCGCCGGGCGACGAGGACTCGCTCCTCGCGCTGGAGCGCGTGCTCGTGCTCCAGCAGAACCTCCTCGGCGCCATCGACGTGCTGGGCAAGCTCGTCGAGGTGAACCCGAAGCGGGCCCGCGAGTTCTACCAGCGCATGGCGCAGTACGCCGCGGAGCTCTACCGCGACGACGACGCGATCCGGTACGCCGCGCGCGCCGTCGAGCTGTCGCCCGAGGACGCGAGCGGCCACCAGAAGCTCGGCGACATGTACCGGAGGCGGCAGGATTTCCCGCGCGCCATCGCCGAGTACCGGCAGGCGCTCACGAAGAACGACCGGCTGTTCCCCGTCTACTTCGACCTGGCCGAGCTGCTGCTCACCGCGGGGCAGGCCGACGAGGCCGACCGCCTCTTCCGGCGGGTGGTGCGGGCGTCGAACGACGAGGAGCTCGTCGCGCGCGCGGCGCGGATGTCGATGCAGGTGAACCTCGGCAGGAGCTCGCTCGAGGTGCTCGAGCGCGAGCTCCTGCCGGTCGCGGTCGGCAACCCGCAGAAGCCGCTCTACCGGCGGCTGCTCGTGGAGCTGTACGGGGCGATGACCTTCCCCCTGATGCAGAAGGTCCGCGCCGACGACCGCGCGACGAGCGCGCCCGCGCGGGCCGAGCTCGCGAAGATCGGCGCGCGCGCGGTGAAGCCGCTGCTCGACGCGCTCGCCGACGAGAAGGAGTCGCAGCAGAAGATCGCGATCGAGGTGCTGGCCTACGTCGAGAACAAGAGCGCCGGGCCGGCGCTCTACAACTTCGCGATCGGGCAGGCGGACAAGGGCCTGCGCGCCCGCGCGATGATCGCGTGCGGCGCGCTGCGCGACCCGGCGATGCTGCTGCGCTACGAGCAGATGCTCGCGCCGAGGGACGCGGCCGCGAGCGTGCTGCCGAACGACGCGGTCGCGGTCGCGGCGACCTGGGGCGTGGCCCGGCTCGCGGCGGGCGGCGGCCGGCCCGCGGCGGCGAAGGCCGAGGCGCTGCTCGCGCGGCTCCTGTCGTCGCCGGCGCCGGAGGTGCGGGCCATCGCGGCGATCGGCCTCGGGCTGACGCACGACCGGAAGCACGCGGCGGCGCTGTCCGCGGTCGCGCGGGCGCCCGAGGCCGGCTCCATGCCGCGCGCGGCCGCGGTCCGCGCGCTGGGCGAGCTCGGGGGCGGCGGCGAGGGGCCCGCGCTGTTCATGTCGCTCGCCGACTCCAGCGAGCCGGAGCTCCGCCGCGCGGCGCTGATCACGCTCGCGCGGCTCGGCGGCGGCGGCGCCTCGAAGGGCGGCGGCCCCGGCGAGGCCGACGTGTCCGCCTCGCCGGGGGCCGCCCAGGCGATCGCGGCCGGCGCGTTCTCGTCGGACGAGGGGCTGCGCGCCGCCGCGGTGTCGGCGGCGGTCGCGCTCACGCGGCGGGAGTACCCGCGCGCGCGCGAGCCGCTGCCCGTACCGGACGGGGCGCTGACGGTGAAGGACGTGCTCGCGGGGCTCGATCCGGATCCGCCCGGCCCCGAGGACCGCGCGGCGGCGCTCGTGGCGCTCGGCCCGGCGCTCCAGAAGGCGGCGGTCGCCGCGGTCGCGACGTCGCCGGAGCGGGCGCTTGTCGTGGCGGACGCGATCCTGTCGCGCGGCGCGGGCGTGCCCGGCGAACGCGGCGCCGCCGGGGGCGGGGCGGCGCTCGGGCTCGCGCCGTTCACGGAGGCGCGCGCGGAGCTCGCCCCGGAGCTGAAGCGGCAGGTGGAGGCGGCGGTGGAGGCGGTCGCGGCCGCGGTCGTGAGCGGGTTCGTGGCGCTCGTGCGGCACCCGGCGATCGAGGTGCGCACGCGCGCGGTGGAGCTGCTCGCGACCCGGCCCGAGCCCGAGGCGCAGGCCGCGGTGGTCGACGCGCTCGGCGATCCGGAGGAGAGCGTGCGGCGGGCGGCGCTCGCGGCGCTCGGCGCGGTCCGGCACGGGCCGACGATCGCGGCCGTCTCGGAGCTCCTGCGGACCTCGCCCAGCTGGCCGCTCCGCGTGCGCGCGGCGGAGGCCCTGGGTCGGCTGGGCGCGCCGGCCGGCGGCAGGTCGGGTCAGGTCGCCGGGACGCTCGGCGCCGCGGCCCGCTCCGACGCGTACGCCTTGGTGCGCGAGGCGGCGGCGCGCGCCCTCGCCTCGGCGGATCGCGCGGCGGCGGCGCCGGTGCTGAAACAGCTCGCGGCGCGCGACCCCGAGCCGCGCGTGCGCCAGGCCGCGGCCGAGCTGATGCGGAGCGCCGCGCCTTGAGCTGCGCCGCTCTGCCCGGGCCGCGGCGCGTCGCGCTGCGGCTCGCGCCGCTCGCCCTGGCCGGCGCCCTGAGCGCGGGCGCGGCGGCCGGCTGCGACGACGTGAGCCGGTTCTCGACGGCCGACGGCGAGGCCTACTGCGGCGCGATCACGCTGGGCGGCGCGTTCCGCGCGGGCCTGAGCCCGCGGGTGCAGATGCGGCTGTGGCTCGACGCGGACGCGCTCGACGGGCCCGAGCCACCGGGCGCCCTGTGGACCTACGAGGCGCCCGACGGGGCCACGCCGGAGCGGCGCCTCCTCGACGGCGCGTCGCTGCGGCCGATCGGCGCCCTCGCCCACGATCCGCTCTCTCGGCTGGAGCTCGGCGAGGGCCGGGAGCGCAACGCGATCTACGCTGTCAGCGCGTCGGATCCGGAGGTGGAGCCGCTGCTCGCGATCCTGTCGCTGCGCACGGACGGGTCGGTCGAGGTCCGCCTGCTCCGGCCGGGCCGGGAGCCGCTCGCGTCGGGCGAGGCGCCGGGGGAGGGACAGCGGCAGGTGTTCGGCAACTTCAGGCTGACGCGGCGGACGGGAACATGCGGGTTCTAGGGATCGAGACATCGTGCGATGAGACGGCGGCGGCGGTGGTGACCGAGGGGGGCGACGTCCTCTCGGACGTCGTGCGCAGCCAGGTGGCGCTGCACGCGCCGTACGGGGGCGTCGTGCCCGAGATCGCGGCGCGCGATCACGCGCGCGCGGTGGTCCCGGTGGTGCGCGAGGCGCTGGCGCGCGCGGGCATGACGGCGGCGGACCTCGACGGCGTCGCGGTGACGTCGCGGCCGGGCCTCGCGGGGGCGCTGCTCGTCGGCATGCAGGCCGCGAAGGGGCTCGCGTGGGCGGCGGGCAAGCCGCTCGTCGGCGTCGATCACCTCGTGGGGCACCTGCTCGCGGTGTTCCTGCGGCGGGACGGCGCGCCGCTGCTGCCCTCGCCGGAGCCGCGGCCGTCGTTCCCGTACGTCGCGCTGCTCGCCTCGGGCGGGCACACGGCGATCTACCGGGTGGACGGGCCTGCGATCGGCGCGATCCGCGAGCTCGGCGCGACGCGCGACGACGCGGCGGGCGAGGCGTTCGACAAGGTGGCGAAGCTGCTCGGCCTCGGGTATCCGGGCGGCCCGGTGGTCGACCGGCTCGCGGCCACGGGGGACGCGGCGGCCGCGGCGGAGGCGGTGCCGGCGCTGATGGCGCGGAAGGAGTCGCTCGAGTTCAGCTTCTCGGGCATCAAGAGCTCTGTGGCGCGCCACGTGGCGAGGCGGGGGCGGCCGGAGGGCCAGGCGCTCCACGACCTGTGCGCGGCGTTCCAGGGCGCGGTGGTCGACGCGCTCGTGCAGAAGACCGTGCGGGCCGCGCGCGCCGAGGGCGTCGAGCGGGTGGTCCTCGGGGGGGGCGTCGCGGCGAACCGGGGCCTCCGGGCGAGGATGGCGGCGGCGTGCGAGCGGCGCGGGCTTGCGCTGTTCGTCCCGCCGTTCGCGAGCTGCACGGACAACGGGGCGATGATCGCGTATGCGGGCGCGCTGCGGCTCGCGGCCGGGGAGCGGGACGCGCTGGATCTCGCGCCGGAGACGAGGACGGCGCTGCCGCGGGTGACCCGGAAGGGGGGCGGCGCGAGGTGAGCGGGGCAGGCCGGTAGCGGGACGTCGCGGGGAGAGCGGGCTGCGGCGACGAGGGCGCGGGGCGCTCGCGTGTGGGGCGGTGGCGGGCGGTGGCGGGCAGTGAATGAGCGGCTCGTGCCGAGGATTACCTCGCACTTGTCCGCTGCGGCGAGCCGTGGTCTGATGAGAGCTCAGGACTCAGGCCGGCCCGCGCTGGCCGTTTTTCCGGCCGCACGGGACAGGACAGCTTGGGAGAGCCGCCCGGCGGGGCGCGAGGGTTGTGAGCCATGCAGGTTGTTCTACCGATTGTGCTCGGGTTGATTGCGGTGGCGTGCGGCGCAGGCGCCGTGTTCCTGCTGATGCAGGTGATGCCGTTGAAGCGGCAGCTGAAGGACGCGAACCAGCACATCGAGGCGCTCCGGCAGGCCAAGGGCCAGCTGGAGCAGGTGCGGGCGCAGTACGCTCAGCTCCAGCAGTCGCTCGACATGGCGCGGGGCGAGGACCGGCAGAAGGTCGACTGGCTCGACGCTCAGCAGAAGGAGATCGACTGGTACAAGAGCGAGCTCGAGAGCCGGCCGAAGATCACGCAGAAGCGGTACAAGATCCTGACGCTTGGCATCAAGTGGACCGGCAAGACGTCGCTCACGCTCAAGTGGGCGAATCCGCTCGTGGATCTCGGCACGCTGCAGGGCACGAAGATCGAGCGTTACGAGCGGACGGTGAGCCACGTCCAGACGAAAGAGGTCTTGACGGAGCACGTGTTCGAGGTCGGCGACTGGGGCGGCGAGCACATCGTGGACGCGCAGCAGGAGCTCATCATGGAGGAGATCCATGGGCTCCTGATGGTGGTGGATCTGGCGGGCAAGGACGGGCTGAAGCTCGAGCCGTCGCGGATCCAGGAGCAGCTCCGGGAGTTTCAGCCGCAGTCGCTGCAGTTCTTCTTCAGCCCGAAGACGCTGGCGTCGTGCAAGGCGGTGGTGCTGTTCATCAACAAGTCCGATGTTCTGTCCGGGACGCCCGCCGAGGTGGAGAAGGAGGCGCGCGGGTATTACAAGCCGCTCATCGACAGCCTGGAGCGGTACAAGAACCACATTGATATCCGGGTGCTTGTCGGGTCGGCGAGCTACGGGCACAGCACGCACCATCTGTTCTCGCACTTCGTGGAGCGCATCCTCCCGAAGAACGCGTACGACCCGCAGCTGCTCCAGCGGATGAAGCAGGACATGGGGCCGAATCCGGCGCTGTCGCGGACCGCGCAGCTCCCTGCCCCGCAGATGCCGCAGCAGGTCAGGCCCAATGTACGGTAGCGAGGGCGCCTCGGGGTATGTGATCCCGCGGTATCGCGCGCCTGCGGAGGCGTCGTGGTATCACGTGCTGCACGGGAACATCCCTGGGCATCAGATCGATTTCATGTACTGCCCCGAGGTTCCCCAGGGGGCGCTCACGACGACGCATTTCAGCCACCTGGCGCGGCTGATGAAGTACATCGAGCCGGCGACGGGGGCGACGCATGCGTTCGCGATCGGCAACCTGTCGCGCGACGACACGCAGCATGAGCCGGGGCACGGGGCGGTGGGGCTCATCTTCGGGTTCCGGATCGGCGGGGCGATCGATCACGCCGGGCGTGGGAATCCGCCGTTCGCGCACGGTCTCGTCGCGGTGGATCGGGACCTCGGTTACACGTCGCTCCTGGAGGCGTCGGCGACGTTTTACCGGCATGTGATGAACGCGACGGAGGTCAACTCGTCGGCGGGCATGTTCTACCGCGAGTACGCGGGCGCGGTGCGCGAGGCGCCGGAGCGGGTGGCGCACGTGCTGGAGCGGTATGTCGAGGAGTTCGGGGATCTGCCGTACCTGCGGCGGAGCAGCGCGACGTGGGACTGGGTGGCCGACGAGGGGGCGCTGCCGAAGCGCGTCGTGATCGTGCACAAGCACGATGAGCCGTTCGGCGCGATCGCGCATGCGGCGGCGAAGATCGCGATGGTGCTGTACCGGTCGAACATCAAGTGGACGTCGATCACGAGCGGGCGCGAGGCGGATATCCCGGGTGGGGTCTCGGTGCGGTTCGTGAGGGAGCGCGACATGACGATGGAGGACCGGCACGGGGTGCTGATCCGGATCGAGGACCTCGCGGAGGACGAGGGGGAGATCGCGCGCAAGGTGTTCGGGGCGCGGCCGCAGGGCGAGCCGGGGGACAACAAGCCGCAGTTCGGGGGTTGGCGCGAGCGGTACGCGGCGCAGCAGGCGGGAGGCGCGGCGCAGTTGGTGCAGACCGCTGGAGGGGCGATGCCTGCGGGGCCCGTGTCGGAGCGGGGGCGGGCGCCGTCGGCGTCGCCGCCGGCGCAGCGGCGGGTCGAGTGGGGCGAGGCGCACGCGTCGGAGGGGCCGAGCGCGGGGCCGGCGTCGCAGGCGATGGGGCCGAAGGGGACGCTGGTCATCGATGCGGAGCAGCTGCTGCGGGACACGGGGCTTGTGGAGGCTCGGCCGGGCCATGCGATGAGCGGGGGTACGGCCGCTGGACGACCGGCGGTGGGCGGCGGGGCGCCGATGGCGAGCGGCTCGGCGGACGCGGCTCGGCGGGGGGCGGGGGCGGGGCCGCCGCCCTTGCCGAGCGCTGCGGGCAGGGGCGCGCCGCACGCGCCGGTGCTGTCGTCTGTCGCGGCGGGGGTGAACACGGCGGATGACGACCTCGGGGACATTCCCATCGTCGTCGAGCAGCCCCGGACATCGCGGAAGGCGCTCTGGGCGGTCGCGGGGCTCGGGTGCGCCGTCGCGGCGGGGGCTGTTGCGTGGGTCGTTGTGTCGAAGGGTCCGGGAGCGCCGCCGGCGCCGCCGCCGGCGGTGGCGCCCTCGGCGGCCCCGGAGCCGGAGCGCGGGACGCCGGGGGCGAGCGTGAAGGAGGGGGCGGAGACGGCGGCGCCGCAGGCGACGGGGGCGGCTCCGGCTGCGGGGCAAGCGGCGCCGCCGGAAGAGGCGGCGAGCGCCGAGGGGGATCCGCAGGCGAAGCCGCCTGCGTCGGCGTCGACGGCGGGCCAGCCGCGGAAGACCGGCGGCGGGAGGTCGGGTGCGAAGCCGTCTGCCGCGCAGCAGCAACGCGGGAAAGAGTCAGCGCGCGAGCCAGAGGACCAGAAGCCTGTGGGCGCGATTCAACCGAAGGTAAAGTTTTGACCATGCGTCTCGCGCAGAGTGTTCCGTGGATGTGCTTCGTCGGCTTGCTGGCGGCCGCCTCGCCGAGCGAGGCGCAGCCGAGGGGCGGCGCCTCGCCGAGGGGCGCGGGGCAGGCGGGAGCTGCGGGCCAGACGGCCATCAAGGCCCCGAACGCGCCCAGCGAGGCGATGAGCGACAAGGCCAGGAAGCTCTACATCGAGGGCGTGGCCGCGTCGGAGAAGGGGCGCTGGGCTGACGCGTATGCGTCGTTCGTGGCGGCCTGGGCGCTGCAGAAGCACTACACGATCGCCGGCGGCATGGGGACCTGCGAGCTGATGCTGCAGCGGTATGTTGACGCGGCGAAGCACCTCGCGATCTACGTGCGCGAGATCGAGAAGGACGCGACGGCGACGGCGGAGGAGCGCGCGGCCGCGCTCAAGACGTACGCGCAGGCGCGGGCGAAGGTGGGCGCGGTCGAGCTGCGCGTCGACGTGGAGGACGCGGAGGTGCGCGTGGGGCAGGAGGTCGTTGGAGCCGCGCCCCTTCTGGATCCGGTGTTCCTCGAGCCGGGGGCGCATACGATCACGGTGCGGCGGCAAGGGTACGAGCCGGCGAGCGTGGCGGTGGAGCTCAAGGCGGGGGAAGAGATCGAGCGCAGCGTCGAGCTGAAGAGCGCGCAGGTGAGCGAGCGGCCGCAGGAGACGAAGCCGGGGACGCCGTGGCAGGGGAATGTCGTGGGCGACCGCGACCCCGGGCCGAACAAGACGCTGCTCATCACAGGAGGGGCGGTGGCCGGGGTGGGGGTGATCGCGGGGACGGTGCTCACGCTCCTTTACTTCGGGAAGGCGGACGAAGCGGAGGATCTACGTCAGAACATTCGTGCCGGTGGCGCGCCCGAAAGATACTGCCCCAACCCCGGATCGCCGCCGATCTGCGCGAAATTGAACGACACGGTCGACGTCCAGTACATATTCGCCAATGCGGCAATTGGCAGCTTCATTGTCGGGGCGGCCGGGGCGGGGACGGTGATCTACGCGCTCGTCAATAGGCCCTCCGCACAGGATCGTCGCGTGCAGGTCGCGCCGCTCGTGGGTTCAAATGTGACCGGTCTCTCCGTGAGCGGTCGATTTTGAGCGGAGATATCGTGAACCGGGGAATCAGCAAGATGGATCATCGTCATGGTTGTCGCTTCGCGGCCACGTTTCTCCTGGGGGCGATGGCCATAGGGATTCAGGCGAGCGGGTGCTCGGCTGGGGACTGCGAACGATTGCCCACGCTGGCCTGCTTGACAGGTGCTGGCGGGAGCGGTGGGACCGGCGGCGACGGCGGTGGTGGTGGAGTGGTCATTCCGCCCCCTGAGTGTGACCCGCAAATAGCCGATGGCGGCGTCGGCGAGGGCTGCGGGGTGTTCGTGTCTGTGAACGGCGAAGATGGCGCCGCTGGCACCAAGCAGGCGGCGCTCAAATCGATCGAGGAAGCTATCGGTCGCGTGGTGGACAGCGAGAATCCGCGCGTCTATGTGTGCATCGGGGAATACACGGAAGCCGTCACGGTGCCCGCGGGCGTGACGATTTACGGACGGCTCGACTGCGACGCCAATTGGACACGGGTCGATGAAGAAGGCAAAGAGACGGTCCTGACGGCGGAGGCTGGAACGGTTCCTCTCACGATCACCGCGGCGGGCGGAAGCGCTCGAATTGAAGACCTCCATGTCAAAGCAGAAAAGTTCGATCCGCAGGATGTCGCGATGCGTAAAACGTCGTCCATCGCGACAATCGCCGAGGGCGGCAACATAACGCTCGTGCGCTGCACGCTTGAAGCAGACGACGCGGCGCCGGGCCCTACGGGAGCGCCCTCCGATCCGCCGGACAGCGAGATGGATGGAAAGCCGGGCAACGACGGTAACGCTGCATGCACGATGGAGGTCGTGGCCCCAAATCCACAGCCACGTAAGGAGTGCGGGACCGGGGATTCCCGTGAGGAATCGAGGGGTGGAGTGGGCGGACTCGGCTTGAGTGCCCAATGGAACCCTGGCGGCAACGGTACTTCCGACGGCAGTGCCAATGCCGGGTCCCGCCAGGGGAACGGTGGCTGCGGCGACGGCGGCATGGGCGAGGCAGGTGCCCGCGGAGAGCCAGGCCGGGGCGCCACTGGACCAGGAACCATCAGCAGCACCGGTTATGAGGACACTCCTTCTGAGGGCGCTACTGGGAAGCCGGGTCGACGCGGGAGACCCGGCCAGGGCGGTGGCGGCGGCGCAAGTGGGAAGGGTGAGGGCGCCTGCACCGGCGCCTCAGTAGACTTTGGCGGCGCGAGCGGCGGCTCCGGCGGAACCGGTGGCTGTGGCGGCAACGGCGGCAACGGCGGCCGAGCAGGTGGCTCCAGCATCGCCCTTCTCAGCATCGATGCAGCGCTCACCTTTGAGGAGGTTCGCCTCATCGCCAAGGACGGTGGGAATGGGGGCGCCGGAGCCTCTGGCCAGCTCGGCGGAAGCGGTGCCGACGGCGGAGCCGGCGGCATGGGCATATCCCTGAGCGCCGGCTGTGCCGGTGGTCCGGGCGGCGACGGCGGTCAAGGCGGAAAAGGGGGTGGCGGGCTCGGCGGGCACTCCATCGGCATTGCCTTCCGTGGCACACCGCCCCCGACCGTCGGGGTCGAGATAGACCACGGTGCTGCTGGCGACGGCGGCGAAGGAGACGACAGCGACCCGGAATACGACGGCAAGCCTGGCGTCGCGGCCGACACGTTCGAGTTCGCCAACCCCTGACCTCCTCGTGATGAGATTCCTGCTGTGAGGTCTTGCCGGCAGCTCAATCCGGGCCTTCTTCTCGGGCTCGCGCTCCTGGCCATCCCGGCAACCGCCGCCGGCCAGCCGTCCCAGCCGTCCCAGCCGACCGCCGAGGCGAAGCTCGCTGCCCGCGCCCTCGCCAACAAGGGCGTGGAGCTCTTCGACGCCGGCCGCTACGAGGACGCTCTCACGACCTTTCGCGGCGCCGAGGCCCTGGTCCACGCCCCTCCGCTCCTGGTCATGGCGGCGCGCTCGTGTGAGCGCCTCGGCCGCCTGCTGGAGGCGCGCTCGCTCTACCAGCGCGTCCTGGACGAACCGCTGGCAGCCACCGCTTCGCGCGCCTTCCAGGAGGCCCAGGCCGAAGCGAAAACCGAGCTCGCCGGCCTTGCTCCGCGCATCCCGACCCTGGAGGTCGCCCTCGCTGGTACGGCGCACGGCGCGGTGCAGCTGACACTCGACGGAGCGCCCATCGCCCCGGCGACCCCCGTGCAGCGCGACCCCGGCGAGCATACGCTGGTCGGCGTTGTGCCAGGGCGTCCTCCGGTGACAACCAGATTCCGGCTGGACGAGGGGAGGAAGCGGTACATCCTCCTCGACCTGACGCCGCCATCCCCAGAAGCCCCGCCGACGCGCAGCGCGCCAGTCGCGTCACAAGGCGATCGGCGAAAAATCCTGTTCATCGGCGGCGGAGCTGCGGCAGGCGCAGGTGTGATCGCGGGGACGGTGTTCACGATCCTCGCGCTGGGCAAGGGAGGCGACGCGGAAGACCTGCGTACGTCGCTTCGTTCCGATCCCGCGCTCAAAGGGTTCTGCCCGCGCACCACCCCCCCGCCGGTGTGCACGGAGCTGCGGGATACGGTCGATCTCCAGTACACCTTCATCAACGCGGCCCTCTACAGCTTCATCGTCGGCGCAGCCGGGGCGGGGACGGTGATCTACGCGCTCGCGGATCGGCCTGCTGCACCGGCCAGCCGCATGCAGGTCGTGCCGCACGTGGGTTGGGGCTCGGCAGGCCTTTCCGTGACCGGTCGATTCTGAGCGGAGGCATGGTGAACCGGGACGTTAGCAGGATGGGTCATCGTCGTGGTTGTCGCTTCGCCGCAACGCTTGTCCTGACCGCGGTAGCCACGGGGCTCCACGTGAGTGGGTGCATAGAACCTCCGGCCTCGGCGTACCCAGAATCGTCCGACACTGGTGGAGACGGTGGTAACGGCGGAAACGGTGGCAGTGGCGAAATCGACCCTCCGCTTGCGGGGTGTGACCCGGGAACAGCAAAAGACGGTGTCGGCGACCACTGTGGGGTGTTCGTGTCCGAGGCGGGCGTCGACGGCGCTGATGGCACGAAGCAGGAGCCGCTCAAGTCGATCAGCGAAGCTATCGGCCGCGTGGTGGACAGCGAGAGCGAGAATCCACGCGTCTATGTGTGCATCGGGACCTACACGGAAGCCGTCACGGTGCCCGCGGGCGTGACGATTTACGGACGGCTCGACTGCGACGCCAATTGGATACGGGTCGATGAAGAAGGCAAAGAGACGCTCCTGACGGCAGCCCCCGGAACGGTTCCTCTCAAGATCAGCGCTGCCGGCGGAAGCGCTCGAATTGAAGACCTCCATGTCAAAGCAGAAAAGATCGACCCGCAGGATGTCGCGATGCGTAAAACGTCGTCCATCGCGACAATCGCCGAGGGCGGCAACATAACGCTCGTGCGCTGCACGCTTGAAGCGGACGACGCGGCGCCGGGCCCCACGGGAGCGCCCTCCAATCCGCCGGACAGCGAGATGGATGGGAAGCCGGGCAACGCCGGCAACGCTGCATGCACGATGGAGGTCGTGGCCCCAAATCCGCAGCCACGTAAGGAGTGCGGGACCGGGGATTCCAGTGATGACTCGAGGGGCGGATTGGGCGGGGTCGGATCGAGTCCCCAATGGAACCCTGGCGGCAACGGCACTTCCGGCGGCAGTGCCAATGCCGGGTCCCGCCAGGGGAACGGTGGCTGCGGCGACGGCGACATGGGCGAGGCTGGTAACCACGGAGAGCCAGGCCGGGGCGCCACTGGACCAGGAACCATCAGCAGCACCGGTTATGAGGACACTCCTTCTGAGGGCGCTACTGGGAAGCCGGGTCGACGCGGGAGACCCGGCCAGGGCGGTGGCGGCGGCGCAAGTGGGAAGGGTGAGGGCGCCTGCACCGGCGCCTCAGTAGGCTTTGGCGGCGCGAGCGGCGGCTCCGGCGGAACCGGTGGCTGTGGCGGCAACGGCGGCAACGGCGGCCGAGCAGGTGGCTCCAGCATCGCCCTTCTCAGCATCGATGCAGCGCTCACCTTTGAGGAGGTTCGCCTCATCGCCAAGGACGGTGGGAATGGGGGCGCCGGAGCCTCTGGCCAGCTCGGCGGAAGCGGTGCCGACGGCGGAGCCGGCGGCACGGGCATGTCCCTGAGCGCCGGCTGTGCCGGTGGTCCGGGCGGCGACGGCGGTCAAGGCGGAAAGGGGGGTGGCGGGCTCGGCGGGCACTCCATCGGCATTGCCTTCCGTGGCACACCGCCCCCGACCGTCAGGGTCGAGATAGACCACGGTGCTCCTGGCGACGGCGGCGAAGGAGACGACAGCGACCCCGAATACGACGGCAAGCCTGGCTTCGCGGCCGACACGCTCGAGTTCGCTAACCCCTGACCTCCTCGTGATGTGAGCCCCCGTCGGCGCCCCCTCGTCCCCTCCCCGGGCCGCCGGGGGCCGCCTGGGCCTGCCGCGAGACGCCTCTGCCCACGAGGCCGCCGCCGCCAGACCCGCGAGCGCCGGTCCACGACAGCACGTGAAGCCTGTCCAGGCAGCAAGGACGGCGACGATGTCGCCCGTTCCGCTGGACCCCACGTCGGCAGCCCCACGATCCGCAGCGCGGCGCGGCCCGTCAAAAACCGCGGCGAGCACTCGAACCGCGGGTAAGATGGTGGCATGCGCCTCACCCCGGTGGCTCCGCTGCTCTGCTTCCTCGGCCTGCTCGCGGCCACCTCGCCGAGCGAGGCGCAACCGAAGGGCAGCGCTCCGACGGGAAACAGCGCGGAGCCGAAGCCCGGGCCTCGGCCAGGCATGCAGCGCGCGCCCGGCGAGGCCATGAGCGACAAGGCGCGAAAGCTCTATCTCGAGGGCGTGGCCGCGTCGGAGAAGAAGCGATGGGCGGACGCTCACGCGTCGTTCGTCGCGGCATGGGCGCTGCAAAAGCACTACACGATCCTCGGGGGAATCGGCACGTGCGAGCTGATGCTACAGCGTTACCGCGACGCTGCCGAGCACCTCGCGGTCTACGTGCGCGAGCTCGAGCAGGACGCGACCGCGACCCCGCACGAGCGCGCCGCCGCCGCCGAGACGTTCGCGAAAGCGCGCGCGCACGTCGGCGCAGTGCTCGTCCACGCGGACGTCCCAGGAGCGGCGGTGGTGGTGGACGGCGCTGTTGTAGGGAAGACGCCGCTCCTCGATCCGGTGTTTCTGGAGCCGGGGCCGCACACGATGGGCGTGCGGCATGACGACCATGCGCCGCAGGAAACCGCCGTGGAGGTCGCGGCGGGGAGCGAGATCCGGCGCGCCTTCGAGCTCGAAAGACCGCCGGTGAGCGCGCCGCCGCCGAGTCCGGCGCCTCCGCCACGGGACGGCGCGAAGCGCTCGAACGTGGGGGTGCTCTTGGCCGGCGGCGCGGCGGCCGGTGCCGGGGTGATCGCGGGGGTGGTGTTCACATTGGCCGCGAACGGCAAGGCGAGCGACGCGAGACGACAGTGGACCGTGGTCGATGCCATGGACGGTGGAGCCGTGAACTGCTCGCGCCCCGCCCCCGGCAGTCAAGGACAGCAGTGCGAGGACCTGAGCTCGCTGGTCGACGACAAGTACCTCTTCAGCAACATCGCAATGTGGAGCTTCATCGGTGGGGGCGTGGCCGTGCTTGGGACGCTCGGCTACTGGGTTGCGACCCCGCCGAGCACGGCGGAGAAGCATGTGCGCGTCGCTCCGCTCGTGACCCCAGGCGGCGGGGGGATCGCCGCCGGCGGCGTCTTCTGAGTCGAGGAAATCATGAACCGACAGACCAAGAGGGCAATGCGGCTCACCGCACACGGGGCTTCGGCGTTGGTCATAGCATCGGCGATCGGCGTGGTGCAGGCAGCGGGCTGCCTTCAACCGGATTGCGACGAGCAGCATCGGTGTGGAAGCCTTGGGACAGACGGAGTGGACCCGCCGGACGCGGGACCGCCGGATGCCGACCCGCCGGACGCGGGACCGCCGGATGCCGACCCGCCGGACGCAGACTCGCCGGACGCCGATCCGCCGGACGCTGACCCGCCGGACGCGGGACCGCCGGACGAGACGTGCGTGCCCCGCGAGAGCACCGGCGCGGTCGACGACACGTGCGGCGTGTTCGTGTCGGCGAGCCGCGCCGGCTCCGGGGGCACAGGAACGAAGACGGAGCCGTTCGGCTCGCTCCAGGAGGCCATCCTCCAAGCCCAGCAGAATAAAACCGGGCGCGTCTACGCGTGCGCTGGCGCCGGTGAGGAGTTCAGCGAAGTCGTCGCGGTGCCGGGCGGCGTCACCCTCTACGGCGGGCTCGACTGCAACAACGGCTGGATCTGGGCCGGCGAGGCGACCAAGACAGTGCTGACCGCGGACGAAGGCATGATCCCACTGACCATGGGCGGGCCATCGGGGACCGTCCGGATCGAGGACCTGCACGTCGCGGCGAGGCCGACCGCGCAGCAACACAACGGCGCAGGGGTCTCGTCGATCGCCGCCATCGCACACGGCACGGCCGTGGAGCTCGTGCGCTGCGAGCTGGAGGCCGGAGATGCAGCGCCGGGCGCGGATGGCGCGTCGTTCACGGAGCCGCCCATTCCAGGCCTACCAGGGCTGACCGGGAGCCCCGCATGTAGCCGCACGGATAGTGAGCGCGCACCCGGCGGAGCCGGCCTGGTGAATCAGTGCGGCACCCCCGACGATTTGACCGATGATTCGACCGGTGGATTCGGCGGATGGAGCTGGCCTGCGATGGGAGGCCCGGGGGGCGACGGACTACCCCTTCTCGCGGCAAGCGGCGATGAGCCAAACCACGGCACAGGCGGGGGCCCATCGGGCCGCTGCACCAATGGCAACCCGGGCAACATTCGTCCCAGGGGTACCCCCGGCACAGGCGCAGAGGGCCCCGGTAGCATCTCCATGACCGGCTATGCCGGCGTCCCCGGAGCCTCTGGGCGCCGTGGCGCGCCTGGACAGGGCGGTGGCGGCGGCGGTGGCAACCGAGGCGAATCGTCGCTCTCGAGAGACTATCGTTGTCGCGATGACCTCATCGCAGACCGCGCCGGCGCGGCCGGTGGCTCCGGCGGGACGGGCGGCTGCGGCGGTCTGGGTGGCCGAGGTGGCCTCCCGGGCGGCGCCAGCATCGCGCTCATCAGCGTCGGTGCCACGCTTTCCTTCGAAGCCGTCGTCCTGAAGGCTGGCGATGGCGGCCGTGGTGGCAACGGCGGCGACGGACAGCCGGGCGGCGAGGGCGGCGCGGCCGGTCTGGGCGGAACGGTTGATCCGAACGAGTCCCTAGGCCTGTACGGCGCCTGCGACGGCGGCCGAGGCGGCCGCGGCGGCGATGGCGGCAAGGGCGGCGGCGGGCAGGGCGGCCATTCTCTCGGCATCGCCTTCAACGGCACCCCGCCGCCCCTCAGCGGTGTCGCCATCCAGCTCGGCGTTGCTGGCCTCGGCGGCGGCGGCGACGACGACACCGGCCTCAGAGCCGACACAGGGATCGCGGCCGACACGCTCGCATTCAACTAGATCGCTCCGGCACCCCTCCAGCCATGACACCTCGCCGCCCCCTGCGCCTCGTCCTGCTCCTGGCGCTCGTCCTCCCGACCATGCCGGCCGCCGCCATCGCGCAGCAGGTCGAGCCGACCGATCAGGCCAGAGCCGAGGCCCGGAGTCTCGCCGACAAGGGCCAGGCTCTCTTCGATGCCGGCCGCCACGAAGAGGCGCTCGCGGCCTTCCGCGAGGCCGCGGCCCTGGTCCACGCCGTTCCGCTCTTGCGCATGATCGCGCGCTCCTGCGAGCGGCTCGGCCGCCTGCTCGAGGCGCGCTCGTTCTACCAGCGTGTCGTGGACGAGCCGCTGGCGGCCGACGCCCCGCGCGTATTCCGGCAGGACCAGGCCGACGCGAGGGTCGAGCTCGCCGCGCTGGCGCCGCGCATCCCCGCGCTGGAGGTCGTCGTCAGGGGCGCGGCGCCGGACGCCGTGGTGCTGACGCTGGACGGAGAGCGCATCGGTCAGGGGACGCCCGTGGAACGCGACCCCGGGAGCTACACGCTGGTCGCCGTCGCGCCGCGCCGGAACCCGATCACGAAGACGATCCGGCTGAACGAAGGGACGAGAGAGCTCGTCACCCTCGATCTGCCGCCGCCGGCCGCAGCACCGCGACCGGAGAGCGCATCCGCCTCCCCGGGCAACGATATCAGAACAGCCGTGCTCCTCGGCGGCGGAGTCGCGGCCGGATCCGGGATGATCGCGGGCGTCACGTTCACGCTGATCGCGAATGGCACGGAGAGGGCCGTGAGGAGGCAGTGGGAAGCGGTCCATGCCGTCCGAGGCGGCAATGTGGATTGCACGAACCTCACCATCGGAGATCCGGTGACGGCTTGCCAGAAGCTGAGCTCGCTGGTCGACGACAGAGACCTGTTCAGTAACCTGGCGCTATGGAGCTTCGTCGGCGGAGGGGTCGCCGCGCTCGGGACACTCGGCTACTGGATTGCCAGCCCGTCGAGCGTGCCGGAGGAGCAGCATGTGCGCGTCATTCCGCTTGTGAGCCCAGGCGGCGGGGGGATCGCCGCCGGCGGCGTTTTCTGAGTCGAGGGATCCATGAACCGACAGACCAAGAGGGCGATGCGGCTCGCCGCACACGGGGCTTCGGCGCTGATCATGGCATCGGTGGTCGGCGTGATGCAGACAGCGAGCTGTGTCTACGATACGCCATTAGGGAACTGCGAGAACCGGCATCAAGGTTGCCCGGACGGCGCCGCAGGCGGACCCGCGGTGGAGATGCCGGACGCTGACTCGCCGGACGCTGACTCGCCGGACGCGGGACCGCCGGACGCCGACCCGCCGGGCGAGACGTGCGTGCCCCGCGAGAGCACCGGCGCGGTGGACGATACATGCGGCGTGTTCGTGTCGGCGAGCCGCGCCGGCTCCGTGGGCACAGGAACGAAGACGGAGCCGTTCGGCTCGCTCCAGGAGGCCATCCACCAAGCCCAGCAGAATAGTACCGGGCGCGTCTACGCGTGCGCCGGCGCCGGTGAGGAGTTCAGCGAAGTCGTCGAGGTGCCGGGCGGCGTCACCCTCTACGGCGGGCTCGACTGCAACAACGGCTGGATCTGGGCCGGCGAGGCGACCAAGACGGTGCTGACCGCGGGCGAAGGCATGATCCCGCTGACCATGGGCGGGCCATCGGGGACCGTCCGGATCGAGAACCTGCACGTCGTGGCGAGGTCGACCGCGCAGCAACACAACGGCGCAGGGGTCTCGTCGATCGCCGCCATCGCGCACGGCACGGCCGTGGAGCTCGTGCGCTGCGAGCTGGAGGCCAGAGATGCAGCGCCGGGCGCGGCTGGAGCGTCTTTCACGGAGCCGGCCATTCCAGGCGTACCAGGGTACACGGGAAGCCCCGGATGTACCCGCACGGATGGTGAGCGCGTCCCCGGCGGAGCCTCAGTGGTGAATCAGTGCGGCACCCCCGACGATTTGACCGATGATTCGGCCGGTGGATACGGCGGATGGAGCTGGCCTGCGATGGGAGGCCCCGGGGCCGACGGAACGCCCCTTCTCGCGGCAAGCGGCGATGTGGAAAACCACGGCACAGGCTGGAGCTCATCGGGCCGCTGCGCCAATGGCATCTCGGGCAACAGCCGTCCCAGGGGTACCCCCGGCGCAGGCGCAGAGGGCCCCGGTAGCATCTCCATGACCGGCTATGCCGGCGTCCCCGGAGCCCCTGGGCGCCGTGGCGCGCCTGGACAGGGCGGTGGCGGCGGCGGCGGTGACCGAGGCGAATCGTCAGTCTCGAGAGATTATCGTTGTGACGATGGCCTCATTGCAGACCGCGCCGGCGCGGCCGGTGGCTCCGGCGGGGCTGGCGGCTGCGGCGGTCTGGGAGGCCGTGGTGGCTTCCCGGGCGGCGCCAGCATCGCGCTCATCAGCGTCGGTGCCACGCTTTCCTTCGAAGCGGTCGTCCTGAAGGCTGGCGATGGCGGCCGTGGTGGCAACGGCGGCGACGGACAGCCGGGCGGCGAGGGCGGCGCGGGCGGTCGGGGCGGAACGGTTGATCCGAACGAGGCCCTAGGCCTGCACGGCGGCTGCGACGGCGGCCGCGGCGGCCGCGGCGGCGACGGCGGCAAGGGCGGCGGCGGGCAGGGCGGCCATTCTCTCGGCATCGCCTTCAACGGCACCCCGCCGCCCCTCAGCGGTGTTGCCATCCAGCTCGGCGCGGCTGGCCTCGGCGGCGGCGACGACGGCGACACCGGCCTCGGAGCCGACACAGGAATTGCGGCTGACACGCTCGCCTTCAACTAGACCGCCCCGATACGCCGGCCACCGCGATGAGCACCACCGACACTCCGCCGAGATCCCACCGGCTGCTGGCACGCTGCAGCCCGCTGCAACGCTTGAAATCTCCTCTCCGCCACGCAATCAGCGCGGTCAACGCACGCAACGGGCACCTCGCCGGCCTCGCAGCGCGCCTCGGGCGCCGATCCACGCCGACCCCCGCCGCGCTGCTCGTCTCAACGCTTGCGACGGCTCACCCGTCGTCCAACGCTCCGCTGCGACGCTTGCATCAAGCGCTGCGGTTGGCGTGGAGCTCGCCCGAGCTCACCTCGCCCTGAACGCTCCGGCGCAGCGCACCGATGCGCCATGGCGCCCGGCGGAGGTCACCCATCGACCCGGCGATTCGCACCTTCGGCCCGGCGAAGTGAGCCCCAGGTTCGTCGAGATCGCACCTCGATCTTTGGCCGTCGCGCATCGACTTTTCGATGCCGCACATCGATTTTTCGATGTTCCCCATCGATCTTTCGCGGTTGCCCCTTGACAGCCCGCCGCACCGAGAAGCCCGCAGCGCGCGACGCTCGTGGCCCCAACCTCCCGCTCGCAGGAAGCACCCCGGAGCGGCTCGCCCGTCGATATCTCCCTCAAAACCCCCAGTCCCGCCTGGGGCGCCCCTGGGACGTCCCCGAGCTCGCCGGTTTCTGCCCTCCGATCTCGGACCACATTCGTGGCGCCACCTCGCGCTTCGGCGCGGCAGTCGGTGCCTCCTTGGGGGCAGCCGGGGCGGCGCTCGTCGCCGGCGACGCTGCCCCGGGAACCTGCGCCCGCTCAGGCGCCGCGCTCGCTCCAGCAGCGCCACCCGATACACCTTGCATCGACGTCGGCGCTGGCTCCGGCCCTGGCACAATCGCCGGCTCTGCCCCCTCGCCCTGCGCCCCCTCTCCCGCCGCGGATGCCACCGCCTTCGGCGCCGCCGGCTCGCCCGCGGCCGGCGCCGCAGCGCCCGCCGTCGCCTCCGCCGCCTCCCCCGCCGCCGCCGCCTCCGCCTTCACGCTCGCTGCGGCCGCCGCGCCCGCCTCCGCCTTCACGCTCGCTGCGGCCGCCGCGCCCGCCTCGGCTCCCGGCACCTCCAGCACGCGCCGCAACATCACGCCCAGCCCCACCCCCACGGCGACGATCGCCACGCTTCCCGCGGCGATCCACGCCGCGCGCGCCCTTCGCGAGCGCGGCTGCGCCGACGCCGACACGTGAATCGCATCGGTCAGCGTGCCCGGCGAGGCGCCCTGCGCCACGGCCGCAGCGCCGCTCCCGCCGCCCGGCCCCTGCGCAGATCCCGCCGGATAGGCCGCACCTCCATAGCCACCGGCATAGCCACCGGGCGCCGCGGTCCCCGCGATCGCCACACCCGCCACACCCGCCACACCCGCCGCAGCTGCCGGCCCCCCTGCCCCCGCGCCACCCAGCGCCGCGGCCCCTCCCGCGACAGGCGTCCCCACCGCCGTCCACCCGAACGGGTTCGATCCTCCGCCCCCCACCCCCGACGACGAGAACACCGGCACGCCCGCCGCCCGGCCGAACTCCTCCACCATCTCGCGCACGCTCTGGAACCGGTGGTTCCGGTCGCGCGACAGCGCCCGCGCGAAGAACGCGTCGAGCGCCGGCGGCAGATCCAGCGCGAGCTGCCGCGCCGTGGGGATCGGCTCCACGAGGATCCGCGTCATCACCTGCGCCAGCACCTCGCCCGGGAACGGCAGGTAGCCGGTCACCATCCGGAACAGGATGACGCCCATCGCCCAGAGATCGCTCCGCGCGTCGATGTCGCGCTCGGCCCGGAGCTGCTCCGGGCTCATGTAATGCGGCGACCCCATCACCTCGCCGGTCGTCGACGCCTCCGTCACGAGCTTCGATGTCGTGTCCTTGGCGATGCCGAAGTCGATCAGCTTGAGCTGGTCCTCGTCCTCGCCGTCGACGCGCGCCAGGAACAGGTTCGCCGGCTTCAGGTCCCGGTGGACCAGCCCGGCGTCGTGCACGCTCCGCAGCGCCTTCCCGGCGTGCACCAGGAGGCGCTGCGTCTCCGGCAGCGAGAGCCTGCGCACCCGCAAAAGCCGCGCGCTCAGGTCCTCCCCGCGCAATAGCTCCATCACGAGGTACGGCACGCTCTGCTCGAAGCCGAAGTCGTAGACCTGCACGACATGGGGGCTCCGGAGGTGCGCCGCCGCGCGCGCCTCACGCTCGAAGCGGGCGCGGAACGCCGGCGATCCGGCGTAGGCCGTGCCCATGAACTTGACGGCCACGTGCGTGCCGAGCTGGACGTGCTGCGCCACCCAGACCGAGCCCATGCCCCCCGCGGAGAGCGCGCGCTCCAGGCGGTACTTGCCGGCGATGATCGAGCCTGATTCGAGCTGCATGCGCCGGGGCGCCTCCTGCGGGTGGGAGCAGCGTAACCGATCGCGCGCCGATCGCGCAGTCCTGGCGCAGCGGACGCGCGTGAGGGCGCAGCGCACAGGGCGCACGTCGCGGCGAGCTCGAGAGCGACGCCGTGGTGCGACGGGCGTCTAGGCGACGGGCCAGGCTGCTCAGAACGGCCGAGGCGGCGCGGGTTTCTTCTTCTCCGCTGCACTCGTGGCGTCAGCCGGCGATGCGGCGCGGGCGGGTGGCGGAGGTGGAGGCGGAGATCGCGGCGCCTCGTCGTACACCGACTCCGCGGCCGTCTGCGTCTTTCCACGGACGGACGTCCCGCCGGACGCCGGTGTCCGCGCTCCCGCGATGGCTGCTGCCGTCCCCGTCGGCGACGACGATTTCACCTGGGCCGCTGTCCCTCCGGGGGCAGGTGGAGCGGGCGGAAGCGCGCGCTGCTGCGGCGGTGCGTCCACCTGGGCCTCGTGCTGCTCCTGCTCGACCGGCGCCGCAGCCCTGCGCTCTGCGCCCGCGCTCGCCGCGGCGCTCTCCGCCGCCGCTGGCGGTCCCGATCCTTCAGCAGCAGGCGCCGCTGTCGTCGCAGCGGGAGCCCTCTCCTGCCGTGTTGCCTCCGCCGCGCCCACGGCCGGCTCGCGGCCTCCATCAGCTCCGGCGGGTGGTGTCGGCCCCCTCCAGCCGACGAGCCACGTTGCGGCGATCGCGCCCACGATCAAGCCCACCACCAGCGTCGCGGCCACGGCCGTGGTCTTCCCTCCCCTTCGCCTCGCCTCGACGGCGGCCCGCCCCTTCGCCGCGGGTTGCGCGCCCGCGGCACGCGCGCCGGCCTGCTGTGCCTGCGCCGCGCGCATCATGGACATCGCCGCCTGGTGCTGCGCCTCGGCGGCCTTCCCTCGCATCACGAGCGTCCCACGAAGCGTCACCATGGGTCCGGCGCCGGCAGCCGGAGCTCCGGCGCTCGTGCCCGGCGCCGTTCCTCCTTGCGAGGCCGGTGTCCCCGGCCGCCCGAGCGGCACCGTCGTCACCACTTCCTCCGCGCCGACCGCGCTCCCCTGCCCTCGCGCCGGAGCCACCACCGTCTCCTGATCCGCCGTGCTCCCCAGCGGCGGCCTCCCGCGCTCCCCCGTGGTGCGCAGCCCCCCGCGCTCCGCTTCCCCCGCGCCCTCCCCCCGGAGCGCCCCCGCCTCACCCGCGGTCGACACGACGAACGCCGCGAGCTCCCGCGCCACCTCCTCCGCGGTCCCGAACCGCTCCTGCCGCTCCCTGCGCAGACACCGGTCGACGATCGTCACGAGCCGCTCGTCCACGCGCCGCAGATAGCGGGACACCTTCGGGATCTCCCCCGACAGGATCTGCGACAGCAGCTGCGGCCCCTCGCCCTGGAAGGGCCGCACGCCGGTGAGCATCTCGAACAGCATCACCCCGAGCGACCAGAGATCCGCCCGCGCATCGAGGTCCTCGTCCGCGCGCAGCTGCTCCGGGCTCATGTAGACCGGCGAGCCCACCACATCGAGCGTCGACGTCAACCCGCTCGCGGCCGCGAGGCTCTTCGCCACCCCGAAGTCGAGCACCTTGACCACGAAGTCGCCCGCCTCGGGCGGCCGGTGCAGGAACACGTTCGCCGGCTTGAGGTCGCGGTGCACGATCTGCACGGCGTGCGCCGCGGCGAGCGCGCCCGCCACGTCGTGCGCGATCCGGGCGGCCAGCGGCGCCTCCAGACGGCGCCGGGCATCGAGCAGCGCGGCCACGCTGTCGCCCACGAGCAGCTCCATGATGAGGCACGGCTCGCCGCCCTCGGCGCGGGCCACATCGAGCACGTCGACGATGTTCGGATGCTGGAGCGCGCCGCACGACTGCGCCTCGCGGAGGAGCCGCTTGCGCAGCAACGGATCAGGACGGGCGATCACCTTGAGCGCCACCTCGCGCCCCGTGGCCTCGTTCCTCGCGGCCCAGACGACCCCCATCGCGCCCTGCCCGATCTTGCGGCTCAGGCGGTACTTCCGCGCGAGCAGCATGCCCGGAAGGAGCCTGTACGCCTCGATCGGTTCCGACATATGCCCCCCGGGTCGCGCCGTCAGCCCACCGCGGGCTTACCATCGCTCCAGCGCGACCGGAATCACCGAACCCGCGCCTCGGCGGTCGACGCCGATCAGGGTGCGTACGGATCCCGCTTCCTCTCGTTTTCCCGCAGGCAGTTGGTCCGCATGAACCCCGTCTTTCCCGCGCAGGGATCCACCTTGGGCCGCTTGGCAGCGGGCTGCTGCGGAGGCGGCGTCGCAGCCGTTTTCCCAGGCGCCTTGCCCCCGGGCTGCGCGGCAACGGCGCTCCGCGGCGCAGACGGCGCCGCCGCTGGCGCCGCCTTCACCGGCGCC
Organism: Sorangium sp. So ce1014; assembly: GCF_051521505.1. Lineage (NCBI taxonomy): Bacteria > Pseudomonadati > Myxococcota > Polyangiales > Polyangiaceae > Sorangium > Sorangium sp. So ce1014. The sequence continues at coordinate 2,184,121 of NZ_CP150356.1, read as the reverse complement.
GCTGCTGGTGCCGCCTTCACCGGCGCCGCTGCTGGTGCCGCCTTCACCGGCGCGGTCGCCCCTGGCGTCGCCGCCGTGACGGCCGTCGCCGCTGCGGTCGGAGCGCTCGGCGCCGGTGACGCCGATGCGTCCGCCTCCGCGTGCCCCGAGTCGCTCGCCGCGCCCGCATCCGCGTCGGCGTCGCCCTCGATCGGCTCAGCCACGGCCGGAGCTTGCGGAGCAGGCGCCGCCGGCGGAGGCAGCGTCTCAGCCGGCCTGACGACGCTGACCGCGCTCGCGTCCCCGGCCTCGATCGACGCGTCAGGCTCCGCGGGCACCTCGCTGCCCTGGAGGGCGCGCAGGGCGAAGAAGAGCACCGCTCCCACGAGGCCAGCGGCGAAGGCGGCCAGCAACGCCAGGATCGCGCCGGGGACCTGGATCCTCGCCGGGCGCCGCTGCTGTTCCAGCGGCGGCATCGGCGGCGGCGTCGCGCGCGCTGCCCACGGCGACGGCTGCGCTGCCGCCCCACCCGCCTCCGGGCCCGGCACGAGCGGCGCGGTCGTCGAGCTCCCCGATCTGCCCGGCTCGTCCTGTCTCCGTGTCGGCGAGACACGCGCCCCCGCGTCCGCGCCCCCCATGACCTCCGGATCGAGCTTCTGGGTCAGCTCAGCGTTCCACACCGGCTCGGCCCCGGCGCTCGCCCCCAGCGCCGGCGGCATCCCCGCTGGCACCACGCTCGCCCTCTGCGCCGGCGGCATCCCCGCTGGCACCACGCTCGCCCCCAGCGCCGGCGGCATCCCCGCTGGCACCACGCTCGCCCCCAGCGCCGGCGGCATCCCCGCTGGCACCACGCTCGCCCCCAGCGCCGGCGGCATCCCCGCTGGCACCACGCTCGCCCCCAGCGCCGGCGGCATCCCCGCTGGCACCACGCTCGCCCCCAGCGCCGGCGGCATCCCCGCCGGCGCCGCGTAGCCGCCTCCCCCCCCGCCCCCCACGGCGGCGCCCGCCCTCCCGCGCGACCTCGCTCCCGCGGCCGCGTACCCGTCGAGGAGCTCCGCGACCTCCGCCGCCGACCCGATCCGCTCGTCCCGGTGGCGCGCCATGCACCGCGCCACGAGCTCCACGAGCCCTGGATCCACCCGACGCAAGTACCTGGAAATCTTCGGGATTTCCCCGGTCAAGATCCCGGTGAAGACCGCCCGCGCGTCCCCCTGGAACGGCCGCATGCCGGTCAGCATCTCGAACAGCACAACGCCGAGCGCCCAGACGTCGGCGCGGGGATCGACGCTCGGATCGGCCCGCACCTGCTCCGGGCTCATGTAGAGCGGCGACCCGACCGTGCCGCCGGTCGCCGTGCGGATGCCGTCGTTCAGGGCGAGATTCTTCGCGACCCCGAAATCGAGCACCTTCACCACCGGCTCGTCCACGTCCGGCTCGCGGTGCAGGAAGATGTTCGCCGGCTTCAGATCGCGGTGGACGATGTGCGCCGCGTGGACCGCGGCGAGGCCCCTCGCCACGTCGCGCCCGATCGCCGCCGCCACGTCCGCGTCGAGCCGACGCCTGCGCTGGAGCAGCTCCGCGAGCGTCTCTCCCGTGAGGAGCTGCATCACGAGGAAGGGCTCGCCGAACTCGGTCTCGCCCATGTCGTACACGTCGATGACGTTGCCGTGCCGCAACGCCCCGCCATTCCTCCCCTCGCGCTGCAGCCGCCGCCGGAGCTCGGGATCCGGGCGGTGAATCAGCTTCAGCGCCACCTCGCGCGACGTGGACAGGTTGAGCGCCGCCCACACCACCCCCATGGAGCCCTCGCCCAGCCGCCTCACCAGCTTGTACTTCTCGGCGATCAACAGGCCGGCAGCGATGTGCGTGAAGGACTTGGACATCGAGCTCAACAGGGACGGTCGAGGCGCCGCACCGAGGCGCGCAAGGTATCGTTATCTATCGCCGAACGAAAGGGCGTCATCACAAGGTAACCTGCGCTCCACCGCGACCTCCCGGGCTCTCCGCCCCGGCGCGCAACAGGAGGTACCCCGCGGCCATGCCGATTCCCACGAGGAGCACCGCCGCGAGCACCGCCAGCGCGATCCACGCGATCCGCGACCGGGCAAGCTCAGGCGACGATCGCTCCGGCGCGCGGAGCGGCCCGAACGGCACGGTGACGCCCACCGGCGGCGGCGCCGGCGCCTTCGCGATGGCACCGGCCGCAGACGCCTGCGCGGCGCCGAACGCCTGCCGATGAACGGACGCCTCCGTCGGTGAGAGCTTGACGGTCCCGTTCTCTCCCAGCAGGGGATGGCTCGCCGTCGGCTTCCGGGGCACCGGCGCCGCCGGGCTCCCGCTCGCCGGAGGCGTGGGCGCCGGCGATGCGCCCGTTCCGCGCGGCGGCGGCGCCGGCGATGCGCCCGCTCCATGCGGCGATAACGCCGGCGAGCTCTCGCGTCCGTGCGGGAGCTGCAGAGACGCCACCGACACCGGAAGCGGCGTCGTGGTCGCCGGCAATGCTCCTGGCGCCGCCCCGCCCCACGGCCCTCGCCCCGGCTGCTGCGGCACGTCGTACCGCAGGTCCGGCGACGATCCCGGCGACGAGGCGCTGCGCGGCTGCGCCGACGGCCTGGCGAACGGCTCGAGCGCCGCGGCCACATCCGCCGCCGAGCGCGGCCGCTGCTCGCGGTCGCGCCGGAGACACTGCGCCACGATCGCATCGAGCCCAGGGTCGACCTGCCAGACGATCTGGGAGACCGTCGGGATCTCGCCCTGCAACACGTTTCTCAGGAGCTCGTGCGCCCTGCCCTGGATCGGCCGCCGGCTGGTGAGCATCTCGAACATCAACACGCCGAGCGCCCAGAGGTCGGCGCGCGTGTCGATATCGCCCTGCGCCCGCACCTGCTCCGGGCTCATGTAGGCGGGCGAGCCGATGAGGATGCCTGTCGCGGTGCGTATCTGATCGGGCCCCGTGAGGAACTTGCTCACGCCGAAGTCGAGTATCTTGACGACGTAATTGCTCTCGCCAGGCTCGGTGTGGAGAAAGATGTTGGACGGCTTCAGGTCCCGGTGGATGATGCCGCGCTCGTGCGCCGCGGAGAGGCCGCGCGCGATGTCACGGGCGATGCGCGAGGCCTCGGGGATCTCCAGCTTTCGCTTGCGCTTGAGCAAGGCGGAGAGCGTCTCGCCGGACAGCAGGGGCATGACCAGGAACGGATCGCCGTTCTCGGTCGCGTCAGCATCGTAGATATCAACGATGTTCCGGTGGCTCACCGCGCCGCAGGCCCGCGCCTCCCGGAGGAGCCGGACGCGGAGCTCCGGGTCGGGCCGCGCGAGCAGCTTGAGCGCCACCTCGCGCGAAGTGGCCTCGTTGTGCGCGGCCCAGACGACCCCCATCGCCCCCTCGCCGATCCGACGGAGCAGCCGGTATTTGCCGCAAACGAGCGCACCTGGCGGCGCGGCAGGAGGCGAGGGAGAGGGCATGGATGGGCTCGCGTTAAGGACGGACGCAGAGACAGGTCGAACGCGCTCGGAGAGCGATTGTCGCAGGTGAGATAGCGTACCGTCAAGTAAAGGCGCGTGCCCGGGTGGCGGGGCGCAGGAGCACGAGGTCGGATCCGGCGCGCTCGAGCGCGCGCCTGCGCTCAGCGCACCGGAGCGTCACCGGCGCATCGCTTCTTGCGAGCACCGGTGCGAGCGACCGCGGTGTCAGAGCGGGAGAAGCGGCGCCAGACCCCGGAGCATCAAGCCTACTTTCTCAACTTCGCCATGCACTTTTGCTTCTCCATGAACTTGAGACCAGCGCACGGATTCGAGAGGGGTCTGGCGGTCTGCGCTGTCGCCGGCGGGGACGAGCTCGGTACCGTGCGCGGCTTCGCGCTGCTCGCCGTCGCCGGCGTGCCGCCCGCCGCTGTGCCGGCGCCCGTCGCGCTGCCCGCGCTGCCGCCCGTCGCTGTACCGGCGCCCGTCGCGCTGCCCGCGCTGCCCGCGCTGCCGCCCGTCGCTGTGCCGGCGCTGCCGCTCGCGGCCGTCCCGGTGCTGCTCACCGGAGCGGCGCTCTGCGCCGCCGGCGGCTCGGACGGGGCATTCACCGCGGAGCCCGACGGCGCTCCCGCGGGCTGCTCCGGGAGCCGGTCGTCCTGCGGCCGAGCGCCGCCGCCCTCGGGCTTCCCCTCGTCCCTCCCCGGGGTGATCCCGGGCAGCATCGTGCTCCCGGACGGCGCGGGTGCGGCGGGCGCCGTCTCGTGCGACCGCAACGCGATGAGCATCCCCACGAGGATCAGCGACAGCGCGGCTGCCGTGATCGCCAGCGTCGCGGCTGTCCGCTTGCGCTTCAGATCGTCGCCCTGCGGCGCGGTCTCCTGAGCACCCTGGGCCCTGTATGCCCCGGTCTGGTGGACCGACGGGTGGTTCGAGACGAGCGGGGTCGTCGACGAGCTCCCCGCCTGCTGCGGCACGCCCGTGCCCGTGGTTGCGCCCGGCCTGGAGTCCGACGGCGTGGAGTCCGAGCCGCTCGCGCCCGCCTCCGGCGCGAGCATCACCGTCGACGCCGGGATCCGGCTCGATGATGCGCCGACGCTGCCGTGGGCCGGCGCGCTCGCAAGACCGATGCCGCCCGGCCCTGCGTTTCCCTCCGGCATCGCCGGCGAGGCCATGCGCACCGTCATTCCCCAGGCCCCGCGCTCCGGGAGCGCCCCCGGCGCGGCCTGCGCCGGCGCAGTCTGCACCGGCTGCGCCCAGCTCGCGTGGGACTGCCTTGACGCTCCGGCCGGCGAAGGCAACGGCGTCAACAGCGCAGCCGCCGGGTGTCCCGCCGGGTACTGCCCCGATCCCGCGCGCGGCTTGCCAGCCCCGGCCGCCTCCGCGCTCCCCCGCGTGATCGGCAGGGTCGCCACATCCTCTTCCCACAGAGCGGGACCCGCCGACGCCGCGGCGATGTGCTGCCCTGAGCTCCCCGCGCGTCGAGGCGGCGCAACCGCCGCCTGCCCCGCATACGCCACCTGGCTCGGGCCGGCCGGCTGCCCCGCAGCCACCTGCCCCGACCGCTGCGACAGCAACCCGCCCGCCCCCGGCGGCTCCTGCAACAGGATCGGAGCCCGCCGCCCCCCACCGAGCAACGCCAGCGGCAGCGCTCCCGCGTCGACGCCGGCCGACCCGGGTTGCGCCACCGACCCGGGTTGCGCCACCGACCCGGGTTGCGCCACCGACCCGGATTGCGCCACCGACCCGGGTTGCGCCCCTGACCCGGGTTGCGACCCCGACCCGGGTTGCGACCCCGACCCGGGTTGCGACCCTGACCCGGGTTGCGCCGCTCCGGCCTGCGCCCCCTGCCAGCTGCCGTCCACGCCCTCGCCCGGAAGCAGCCCCTGCCCCTCCGGCGACGTCTGCCGCCACGCCGCGTTCATGCCCGAGCCGACGCCCCGCGCCGCGTACCGATCGAGCTGCGCCGCGACCTCCGCCGCCGAGCCGATCCGGTCCGCGCGGTCCCGCCGCATGCAGCTGGCGATCAGGTCGACGAGCCCCTGGTCCACCCGCCGCAGGTACTTGGACACGGTGGGGATCTCGCCCGTCAGGATCCCCATGAACACCGCCTGCGCGTCCCCCTGGAACGGCCGCATGCCGGTCAGCATCTCGAACAGCACAACGCCGAGCGCCCAGAGGTCGGCGTGGTGATCGACGTTCGGTTCGGCCCTCACCTGCTCCGGGCTCATGTAGAGCGGCGACCCCACCGCGCCGCCCAGCACCGTGTGCAGGCCGTCGTTGACCGAGAGGTTCTTCGCGACGCCGAAATCGAGCACCTTCACCACCGGCTCGTCCATGTCCGGCTCGCGGTGCAGGAAGATGTTCGCCGGCTTCAGATCGCGGTGGATGATGTGCATCGCGTGCGCCGCCGCGAGGCCCCGGGCCACGTCGCGCCCGATCGACGCCGCGACCGGTGGGTCGAGCCGGCGCCGCCGCATGAGCAGCTCGGCCACGGTCTCCCCCGTGAGCAGCTGCATCACCAGGAACGGCTCCCCGGCCTCGGTCTCGCCCATGTCGTACACGTCGATGACGTTCCGGTGCCGCAGCGCCCCGCAGTTGCGCGCCTCGCGCTGCAACCGCAGCCGGAACTCGGTCTCGGGGCGGTGGATCAGCTTCAGCGCCACCTCGCGGGCGGTCGCCACGTTCACCGCCGACCAGACGACCCCCATGGCCCCCTCGCCGATCTGGCGCACGAGCCGGTACTTCCTGTCGATCAGCACGCCGGACGCGAGCCATGTCGAACTCGTCGGCGATGACATCAGCGGCTTTCCGGCAGCACAGCGCGCCCCACCCTCACGGAGCACGCCCGGACGGACGCGGCCAGCGACGCGAGGTGAGCCGAGCCATGCCTCCGGCACCCCCACCGTCCAGCGCTCGCGTCGCCCGATCCCTCATGCGCCTGCTCCCGCACGACGTAACATCCGATCCCCAGGTCCACGGGACGCGCCTCCTGCGCGAGCCATCCTACAGCACTTCTCCCCGGCGCGATACGTTCTCTGCAACGGAGAACGGACGACAAAAGACGGACCAGGAATGCGGGCGAAGCCTGATTCGCTCGTGCCGGGCTCGGATCCACGATCGCCGCCCTCGATGGCTGCCACACCCGGCGAACGACTCGAGGAAAGCGAGGCGCACATGGGCGACACAACCATCATGAAGGTCTCCTCCGGCCGCTCCCCGAGAGGCCAGATGGGGCAAAAATACCTGGCTTCCGGAATCCAGGTCTCGATGCGACTCTGGGAGCAAGAGCCGCCGGGCGACGCCAAACAGCCCACCGTGCGCGATTACGAGACGGTGGGGTTCGTCATCGAGGGGCGAGCCGAGCTGCACATCGAGGGGCAGATGGTGCGCCTGGAGCCGGGCGACTCCTGGACGGTGCCTAAAGGCGCATCGCATTTTTACAAGATCATCGAACCGTTCACCGCGGTGGAGGCGACGAGCCCGCCAGCCAGCGTCCACGGACGCGACGAGACCTGAAGAGGCTTTCAGGCAACGCCTGACCGCGACGCCGGCTGTCTTGCCTTCCGGGAGGAGCTCACCAGGGCCGCAGGGCCACTCGACTCACAGCGCGGTGCCGGCGCCGGCCGCGGGCTTCTCTCTGGCCTGCGCTCCCTTGGCGTCCTGCGCTCCCTTGGCGCGCCCCGCCGGTTTCTTCTCGTCTGCGCCGCTCGGCGGCGGCTTCTTTTCGCCCTCGGCGGTCTTCTTCTCTTCCGGCGTCGCTCCGGCCTGATCGCCCGCGCCCGCCGCGTCGGCGCCACCAGGCGTGTCGCCCGCGCCCGCCTCGGCCTTCGCTCCGTCGGCCCGCGCCGGCTTCGTCTCGCCTGCCTCGGCCTTCTCGGCCCGCGCCGGCTTCGTCTCGCCTGCCTCGGCCTTCGCTCCGTCGGCCCGCGCCGGCTTCGTCTCGCTCGCCTCGGCCTTCTCGGCCCGCGCCGGCTTCGTCTCGCTCGCCTCGGCCTTCTCGGCCCGCGCCGGCTTCGTCTCGCTCGCCTCGGCCTTCTCGGCCCGCGCCGGCTTCGTCTCGCCCGCCTCGGCCTTCTCGGCCCGCGCCGGCTTCGTCTCGCCCGCGGCCGCAGCGCCTCCCGGCGTGCCGCTCTCGTCCTTGGCGACGGCCCCCTCGTCCTTCCCGGCGCTCGCGCGCGCGGCCTCGGCGGGCGCCGCGGGCGCCGTCCGCACCGCCGGCTTCACCGGCTCGGCTGCGGCCGCCTTGTCGCCGTCGTCCACCACGCCCGCCGCCTGGGTCGACGCCACGCGGACCTCGTCCTCGCGCGGCTCGACCGGCGCCGGCTCGTCCGGCCGCGAGGCCGGCACGTACACAACGAGCCGATCCCCGGGCATCAGCGGGCTCCGCCGCGAGCGCTGGTTGATCCGCTCCAGGCTGCCGACGCTCAGGCCGTAGCGGCTCGCGAGCTCGCTGAACGTATCCCCCTCCCGCACCGCGATCTCGATGCGCTTTCGCCCCTTCAGCGCCTCGAAGTGGGCGAAGAAATCCTCCGAGCCGACCTCCAGGGCGCGCGCGCCGGCCTCGTCGAGCAGGAACACCCCGTCGTAGCGGTGCGACCTCGGGACGAACAGCTGGAGCGTCATCCCCTCGTGCAGCGACGCCCCGGGCGCCAGCGTGTTCCAGCGGCAGATCTCGTCGGGCGTCACCGACATCACCGCCGCGAGATCCCGGAGCGCATCGCCCGCGACCACGCGGTAGAACACCCGCCGGCGACCCTCGTAAGAGAAGCGCTGCGCCGGGACCACCACGACCGGCTTCGCCTCCGAGGAGAGCGGCGCGCCGTTCGCGAGCAGGTGCTCCGCGGCCGCCACGCCCACGCCCTCCGCCGCCGGGACGAACAGCAGCGCCCCCGGGCGCACCGGCTCGCCGGGCCGCAGGCCGTTCAGCGTCTGCAGCGTCCACCGCGTCGTCCCCCGGAACGTCGCGACGTCGTCGAGCGACTCGCCCCAGCGGACCAGGTAGCGCTCGAGCTTCGGCTCGCGCTCCAGGAGCTTCGGCATCGACTTCGCCGCGCGCGCCCCCGCGCCCGCAGGCACCCGGACCTCCCACCGCGCCTGCTCCTTCGCGTCCACCGGCAAGGGCGGCGTGCGCTTCGCCACGAGCTGCGGGTTCAGCGCCTCGATCTCCGGCGCCCCCGCCCCCGCCGCGGCCGCCACCGACTGCAGCGAGATCCCGGAGCCGAGCGAGATCTTGTCGAACGTCACCGCCGGATCGAGCTCGACGTCGTCGCAGCCGAACACCTTCAGGTTCCGCGCCACGATCGCGATCGCGAGGATCTTCGGCACGTAGAGCGCCGTCTCGAGCGGCATCCCCGCCTCGAGCCGCGACAGCTCCCAGAAGTCGTTCGTGTTGTACTTCCGGATCGACGCGAGCAGCCCGCCGTACCCCATGTTGTACGCCGCGAACGCGAGCTCCCAGCCGCCGAAGCGCCGCCGCAGATCCGAGAGGTACCGCGCCGCCGCCAGGGTGGAGCGCTCTGGATCCAGCCGCTCGTCGACCCATCGGTCGACCGTGAGGCCGTAGATGCGCGCTCCCTCGGGCATGAACTGCCAGAGGCCGGCGGCGCCCGCCGGCGAGTGGATGGTCGGGTCGAAGCCGCTCTCGACGAGCGAGAGCCAGAGCAGGTCCTCCGGGAGCCCCTGCTCGCGAAGGACGCGGCGGATGGCGGCGCCGTAGCGGCCGCTCCTCTTGATCCACGTGACCACGGCGGAGCGGCCGCGCGGGTCGTCCTTGTAGTACTCGAGGTAGCGCACGACCCGGCCGTCCCAGCGCACCGGGATCTCGGGCAGATCGAGCTGCCGCAGCCAGGAGATGTCGCGGGTCTCCTCGGCCATCGCCGGCGCGACGGGCAGCCCCGAGGGCGGCAGGCCGGAGGCCTCGATGCGCGGCTCACCCACGCCGAGCAGGAGCGTGCCGTCGACCGGCCACGCGGGCCCGGCGCTCGGGGTCGCGCCGGGAAACAGGGCCAGGTCGATGTCGCGCATCGTGCGGAGCTCGGGCGACTCGGCGACGCTCGCCCCAGCCGGCGTCGCGGTGCCCGCGATGACCCGCCGCGCGGCCGCGTCCGGCACGCCGGGCTGCCCCGCCTTGCGCGGGATCTTTGTCGCGCCCTTCTTCGGCGCCTTCGATCGCGCCGCCGGCTTCGCCGGCGTCTTGGCGGCCACGCGCTTCGCGCCGTCCTTCCCGCTCGACGCGGCAGGCCTGGCCGGCGCCGGCTTCTCCGCCCTGGCCTCGCCGGCCTTCTTCGCCTCCGGCCGGTCCGCCTTGCCGTCGGCCGCCCCGTCCTTCTTCGCCTCGACCTTCGCCGGCTCGGCCGCAGCCTCCGGAGGCGCGGCGAGGCCGTCGAGAGCGACGCCCGAGAGGGCGGCCATCCAGCCAAGACAAACAAGCCTGCGTGCGGCGCGTAGGATCCGCATGTCAGGGACCGACCTGTCTCACGATGCGCCCGAGGGGTCAACTTTGGCAGGCAGGCGAAACGGCCGCAAACGTCCAGAGGTCGGGGGGCTGGAGCACACACAGCGCCGGCGGGCGTCCCCCGCGCCGGTCGCTCTAGGAGAGCAGCGCGATGAAGTCGCCGACCGCCGTGAACGGAAGGCTCTCGTTCACGACCCCCGCGCGCACCGCGGCCCCCGGCATGCCGTAGACCACCGCCGAGTCCTCGCTCTCGGCCACCACCGTGCCCCCGGCCGCGCGGATCGCCCGCGCACCGTTCACCCCATCATCCCCCATCCCCGTCAGGATGATGCCCACCGCGCGGCTGCCGCCCACCTGCGCCACGCTCCGGAACAGCCGATCCGCGCTCGGCACATACCGATCGCCGGGCGCCGGCGCCCCCACCCGGATCCGGATGTCGCCGCTCAACCCGACCCCGCTGCCAGGCGTCACCGCGATCTCCATGCACATCCTCCCGGGACATACGTAGGCCTTGCGGCTCAGCACCTGCTCGCCGTTCTGCGCCTCCACCACGCGGAGCCCGCCCTTGCGATCGAGCCGCTCCGCGAACGTGCGGGTGAACTTGTCCGGCATGTGCTGCGCGATGAAGATCGCGCCGGGGAAGCGATCCGGGATGCGGTTGAAGATCTCCAGGAGCGCCGTGGGACCGCCGGTCGACGAGCCGACCGCCACGAGGTGGCGCAGCGAGACCCCGAGCCGCGACGCCTCCTGCACCGGACGCTGCAACGCAGGCTGCGACGCCCGGGCCGGAGCCACGGCCGCCGGCAGCGGAGACCGGGGCCGGAGGTAGCGCACAAGCAGGACCTTCTGGATGATCTCCCTGCGGATCTGCGCGTCCGCCGTGAACTGCCGGTCCGGCTTCGCCACGAAGTCCACGGCGCCGAGCTCGAGCGCCTTGAAGACGTTCTCCTTGTGGCTGTAGCTCGAGACGATGATCACCGGCGTGGGCTGCCTCGCCATCAGGATGCGGAGGAAGGTGAAGCCATCCATGCGCGGCATCTCGAGGTCGAGCGTGATCGCATCCGGCCTCAGCTGGGCGGCCTGACGGAGCGCGTCGTCGCCGTCTCCGGCCTTGCCCACGACCTCGATCTCGTCGCTTCCGCTCAAGATCTCGGCGATGTTGCGCCGGTTGTACGCGGAGTCGTCGACGACGAGCACGCGCAGGGGAGCGAATGTCATGAGCGCAAAACCTTCCGCCGGAGGTTCATTCTACCCCACCCGGAGCGCCATGGGACCATCCGTCGCCCGCACAGCCTCGACTTCGTAGGCGCCTCATCCGCCCTCCTCCCCGCCCCCCCGCTCCGGGAAGGTCTCCGCGAGCCCCAGACGCAGCGTGGCCGCCGGCTTCCGGTACACGAGATCCTCCCGCAGGTGCACGATCTCGAACGCGGTCGTGACGTTCAGGAGCGACTCGGAGTGGCCCAGCAGGAGGAACCCGCCGGGCGAGAGGCGCTCGTAGAAGATGTCGATCACCCGGCGCCGCGACTCCTCGTCCAGATAGATGAGGACGTTGCGGCAGAAGATGACGTCCACCCGCCCGACCACCGCCGCGCGCGACGAGTCGAGCAGGTTCAGATGGCCGAACTGGCAGAGCGAGCGCAGCTCGTCCGCCACGTGGAACCCGTCCGGCCGCTCCGTGAAGTAGCGCCGCTTCAGCTCGGGCGGCGCCACGCGGAACGACGAGGCGCCGTAGATCCCCTTGCGCGCGGCGACCACGCAGCGGCGCGAGATGTCGCTGCCGAAGATCCGGACCTCGCCGCGATCCGCGGCGCCCGACTCCCGCGCCGTGATCGCGATCGAATAGACCTCCTCGCCCGTCGAACAGCCCGCGCTCCAGATGGACAGACGGCCCTTGGCGCCCCCCGCCTTGACGATCATCGGCACGATCTCGGTCATGAGGGCGCGCAGCTGGTAGTCCTCGCGGAAGAAATACGTCTCGTTGACCGTGATGAGCTCTATCGCCTCGTCGAGCTCGGCGCGCGCGCGGCTGTGGGTGCGCAGGTACTCGTGGTACTGCGCGAACGACGAGAGCCCGAGCACCACGACCCGCTCGCGGAGCCGGCGCTCCATCGACGTGCGCGCCTCGGGACCGAACTGGAGCCCGCAGTGCTTGTTGAACAGGTCGCGCAGCCTCTGGAACTCGTCAGGCAAGAGGCGGATTTCGTCGTCCCGCCGCCGGTTCACAGCACCTTCCCCGAAGGCGGGCCGCCGGACATCCCCGAGGGGGACGTCGAGCCCTCGCCACCCTCCATCGAAGCCGGCGCGCCCATCCGATCCCCCGCCTCGCCCCATGGCGGATCCGAGCGGAACGGGGCGCCCCCCTGCGCCGCCGCCGAGACGAGCTCCGGCTCCCCCGACGCGCGCACAAGCCCGAGCAGCTCGCGGGCGCGCGTCCGCTCGTCGCCCGCCCGATCCGCGAGCGAGGCGTACAGGCGGCCAAGCGCCCGCGCCGCCGCGAGCCGGACCTCCCGCTCCTCGTCCGCCAGCGAGAGGCTCAGCACCTCGAGCGCCGAGACCCCCGCCGCCGCCGCGATCGCGGTCACGGCCGCGCGGCGCGCGCGCACGTCCCCCACCGACGCGGCGCTCGTGAGGAACGCGATCTCCTCAGGATCCGCCGTGCCGAGCGCCTCGATCACGATCGCCGCCGCGAGGTGGGTCTCCTCCGCCTGCATCAGCGGCCGCGCCAGCGCGCGCGCCGGCTCGGGGTACCGCTCCGACAGCCCCGCGAGCGCGCACTCCGCGGCGCGCGCGACCGGCAGCGAGATCGCGCGCGTCTGCGACACGACCCGCGAGAAGTCGTCCGCGGTGCCGATCTTCGCGAGGCCATAGAGCGCGCTGGTCGCCACGAGCGTCGAGGGGCTCTTGACCGACCTCCGCACCGCGCCGAGCAGCTCGTCGAGCGTCGGATCGGCGGCGGGCGGCGGCGGATGCGCCAGCGCGCCCTCGCGCCCGCGCTGCTCCGCGATCGCCACGGCGCCGTCGATGAGCGCGGCCGTCGCGTCGTCGAGGCCCTCCCAGAGATCCGGATCGGGATCGATGTGCCGATCGAGGTAGGCGAGCACCGCGGGCAGCGCCTCCCCGCCGAGCTGCCCGAGCGCGCGCTGCGCCGTCTCGACGAGCGCGGGCTCGATCATGGCCTGCACCGCGGCGTCGGCCGCGCCGGGCGCGCGCGCCATCGCCGCGAGCAGGAGCGCCTGCGCGCGCCCGCTCACCGGATCCACGCCGACGCCGCGCCACGACGGGGGCTCCGCGCCGCCGGAGCCCGGCGCGGCGGAGGCGGCCTGCACGAGGCGGGCGCCCACCTCCTGCGGAGCCGCGCGCAGCGCGTCGACCACGTGCGACGCGAGCGGCCCCTCGACGAGCCGCGCGAGCGCCCGGACGAGCTGCGCGAACGCGCCGCCCCGCGCCGTCGCGAGCGCCGCGGAGAGCGCCCGCGGCGCCTCCGGGCTCTCCGCGAGCGCCGCGGCGACCAGCGCCGCCGAGCGGAGGATCGGGTCGTCGATGAGCAGCGACAGCACCCGCCACGGCACCGGCGCCTCGAGCCCGTTCAGCCCGTTCAGCGCGGTCAGCCGCACGAAGCGATCCCGATCGCCGAGCCGCTCGTACAGGATGTCCGTCACCCGCTCGCGCGCGATGAGCCCCATCCCGGCGATCGCCTCGATCGCGCTCTGGCGCAGGTTGTCGTCCTTCTCCGCGAGCGCCGCGTAGAGCGCGTCGAGCGCCGCCGGGTCGCGCGTGCGGCCGAGCGCGTCGACGACGAGCTTGCGCTCGTCCCCCGTGAGCTCGCCGAGCGCCGCGACGAGCGCCGGCGTGGCGTCGCCGCCGCAGTAGCCGAGCACCTCGATGGCCGCGTTCCTGAGGCCGACGTCGTCGCTCTCCCGCAGCGCGCCGAGCACCGCCCCGACGAGGAGCTGCGCGGCGGACGGCCGCTCTCCCTCGGCGCCGCCCGGCGGCGGCGCCGCCTGGATCAGCCGGTGGCACGCGTAGGTCGCCTCCTTCCGGACGCGCCAGTCGGGATCGCCGAGCGCGCGCAGCAGGAGCGGCAGGGCCTCCGTGACGTCCGCCCTGCCGAGCCGCGCGGCCGCCTGGCGGCGCTCCTCGGCGTCGTCCGCGGCGAGCGCCGCGGCGATGGCCGCGATCGGCATCGGCGTGCTCCGCACGCTGGGCGCGACGGACTCGGGCTCGGTCGGCCAGGGGCCCGCGTCGCTCACGCGCGGACCCCCGTACGGGCCGAGATCGTCGAAGGCGCGGCTCACGGGGCCTCCAGGAGGGCGCCCGACGCGGCGAGCGCGAGCGCGAGCTCGATGAAGCGCCCGACGTCGAGCACGAAGATCATCCGCTCGTCGTGGGTCGTCACCCCCACGATGCCGCGCAGATCGCCGCTGCCGCCCACCGGCGGCGTCGGCCGGTAGTCGCCGCTCGTCCCGAAGACCTCCGTCACGGCGTCGACGACGAGCCCCACCGTGTGCGTCCCGACGTCGACAAGGATCCACTTGGTGCTGCGGCTGGGCTCGACCGGAGGCAACCCGAAGCGCACGCGGAGCTCGATCACCGGCACCACCTCGCCGCGGTGGTTCGCGACGCCGGAGACCTCGGGGGGCGTGTGCGGCAGCATGGTCACCTCGAGCGGATTCACGATCTCGCGCACCCGCGTGATGTCGATCGCGTAGTGCACGTCGCCGACCACAAAGCCGACGAGGCTCTTCTGCGGGTCGGGACGGCTGCGCTCTCCAGTCAACGGCATCTGAGCCTCCGAGCGTCCGGGCTCTACGAGCCGCCCGGGCGCGGACGATTCGTCCGTTAGGACGCGAGTATGGCCTGCAGGTCGAGCAGGATGATGACGCGCGGCTGCGCCTCGCCCTGGGTGCCATCCGACGCGCTCGCCCCGTGCATGGGCCGGGCGATGCCGGCGATGTGGCCCGCGACGTCCCCCCCGAGCGCCGTCGCGGCGTGCTCGATCTCGGCGTCGGCGAGCCGGTAGACCTGCTGGACCTCGTCGACGAACAGGCCGAGCGTCTCGCCGTTGGCCGCGTCGACGAGCAGGATGCGCGCCCGCCGCTGCGGCGCCCCCTCGTGCAGCCGCATCCGCCGCCGCAGATCGATGACGGTCACGAGCTGCCCGCGCACGCTGACGATGCCCATCGTCGAGTCCGGCGCGCGCGGCACCGGCGTGAGCGGGGGCGGCTTCAGGATCTCGCGCACGAGCGAGACGGGCGCGGCGTAGGTGTCGCCCGCGAGCGAGAACGCGAGGTACTCGGTCCGCGGCCCGCTCGCCTGCGCGCGCGAGTTCCGCTTCGAGACGGGGATCCGGGCGGTCCTTCGGGAGAGGTTAGCCATGGGTGCTCCGCGGGTCATTGCGCTGCCGGTCGCCGCCGCCGTGGAGGATCTCCTCGATGAGCGCCGGGGCGTCGATGACGAGCGCGATGCGCTGGTCGCCGAGCTCCGTGGCCCCGGAGAAGCCGCGCACCGAGGCGAGCGACGGGCCGAGCGCCTTGATCACGACGTCCTGCTGGCCGATGAGCGTGCTCACGACGAGCCCCAGCCTGCGCGCGCCGACCGACGCCACGACGATGTACTTGCGCTTGTTCCCCCCCTGGAGCCCGAGCGTCCCGCGGCCGCCGTCACCGCGGCGCCCGCCGGACAGGGCGGCGCGGGCCGCCGAGCCGCCGCGCGCCCCGCCGAGCAGGCCGGCGATGCGCGCGCTGAGCTCCTCCTCCTCGTTCAGGCCGAACAGCCGCGCCAGGTAGCAGAGCTGGAGCGTGCTGTTGCGCAGCGTGATCATCTCGCGGCCGTCGATCTGGCGCACCGTGGCCTCGTCGAGCGCGACCGCCTCCTGCACGTTCGTGAGCGGGATCGCGAACAGCCGATCGGCGACGCGGACGATGAGCGCGCTGATGATCGCCAGCGTGATCGGCAGCGTCACGGTCATCTTGGTGCCGATGCCGGGCTCGCTGTGCACGTCGATGACGCCGCCGAGCTTGCTGATGTTCGTCTTCACGACGTCCATCCCGACGCCGCGCCCCGAGATCTCGCTCACGTCGGTCTTCGTCGAGATGCCGGGCTGGAAGATGAGGTTCAGGACCTCGCGGTAGCTCGTGGTCCGCGCGTCCTCCGGGGTCATGACCCCGCGGCGCAGGGCGGCGTCGAGCAGCCTGTCGACGTCGATGCCCTTGCCGTCGTCCTCGATCTCGATGACGACGTGGTTGCCCTTCTGGAAGGCGTTCAGCGCGATCGTGCCGACCGCCGGCTTGCCCACCGCCTCGCGCACGCTCTTCGACTCGATGCCGTGGTCGATGGCGTTGCGCATCATGTGCATGAGCGGGTCGCTGAGCTCCTCGACGATGAGCTTGTCGACCTCGGTCTCGGCGCCCGTGATGACGAGGTTCACGAGCTTGTCGGCGTCGCGGCTGATCTGGCGCACGACGCGGGCGAGCTTGTCGAAGACCTGCCCGAGCGGGACCATCCGGACCTCGAGGATGCCCGCCTGCATCTGGGCGAGGTGCCGGTCGAACGTGCGCTGGAGCCGGTGGAGGTCGAGGGAGAGCTCGCGCTCGGTCGGCGCCGACCGGAGGCGCTCGACGAGGCGGCCGAGCGCCGATCGGACGAGGGCGAGCTCGCCGACGATGTTCATCAGCCGATCGAGCTTGTGGATGTCGACCCGCACCGTCTGGGCGACCGAGCGGATGGAGCTGAGCTCCCCCTTGCGGTTGCGCGCGCTCGACGGCGGGCTCGCCGCCATCGAGCCGGTCAGGTCGACCGCGCGCGACACGCCCGTCGGCACGCCGCCCCGGAGCCCCGCCGACATCGACGGCATCCCCGGCGGGGCGACCCGGCCGTGCCCGTTGTCGTTGCGCCGCGGGATCTCCTCGACCGCGGCGCCGGCCTGGTGCAGGGCGCGCTGGAGCTCCTCGAGCGGCGCGCGCGAGGCCATCAGGATGTCGAGCTCGATCGAGTCCTGGTCCGCGCCCGCGCCGGTCGGCAGGTAGGTGATGATCTCGCCGTACGGCTTCGCGGTGATCTTCAGGTCGTCGAGGGCCTGGTCGATCGTGGCGAGGTGAAACTGCACGCGGAGCCGGAACAGGGTCATCCCGCTCGCGATGTTCGTGCGCAGCCGGTGCTCCTCGTACTCGGTGAGCACGGAGAGCAGCCCCGGATCGAGGTCGTAGTTGTCGTCCGGGAGGCCGGCCGCGCTCGGGCCGGCGTCCTGGTGGAGCAGGCGGAGGAGGTCGTCGACCTCGGGCATGGGCGCGTCGCGCCCGTCCTTCTCGTTCTGGAGGATGCGCCCGTAGAGCTCGACGCTGCGGAACAGGAGATCGAGGACGGACGCGCTGATCTCGATGCGGCCGAGGCGCAGGTTGTCGAGCAGCTCCTCGAGCTCGTGCGACAGGGTGGCCATCCGGGTGGCGCCGAAGAGCCCGGCGAGCCCCTTCAGGGTGTGCACGGCGCGGAAGACGTCGTTGATGACGTCGGGGTCGACCTTGTTGGTCCGCACCGCCTCGTCGAGCGCGAGGAGATCGCGCCCGAGCCCCTCGACGATCTCCTGCGCTTCCGAGAAGAACTCTTCGCGCGCCCGATCGCCGCTGTCGACCATCAGCCGCCGCCTCCCTCGTCGGAGCCGGGCTGCTTGGTGCGGGTCACCGGCCCCGGGGCGCGCGCGGCCAGCGGGGATCCGCGCTCCTCGGCGCCGTCTCCGCGGTCGGCCGGCAGCGGGGCCTCGGTGTCGGCGCGCTGGGCCCGCCCATCCAGGCAGGCGATCACCGCGTCGCGGAGGGCCTCGGGCGTGAACGGCTTCGGGAGGAAGAGATCGGCCCCGAGGCTGAGCCCGCGCTGGACGTCGCGCTCGGTCGCCTGCGTCGAGATGATGAGGATGCCGACGCGCCGGTAGCGCTCGCTCTGCCGGACGAAGCGGATGAGCTCGAGCCCGTTGATGTCGGGCATGTTGATGTCGGTGATGACGAGGTCGAACGCGCCGCGCGGCAGGAGGCGGAGCGCGTCGAAGCCGTTCATCGCCTCGACGACGTCGACGTCGCCCTCGAGGCCCAGCACGCAGTCCTCGAGCGTCGAGCGTACATACGCTCGCATTGCCGGCGAGTCCTCGACGATCAGGATGCGTGCCATGTCCGCGATAGGGTAACGGAAATCCGCCGGGGGAGAGCAACTCGCTGACGGCCCGACGGCGGCGCGCGCTCCGGCTCCTGCCGCGCGGCGCGCCGGCCTGCCTATGTACGGCGGTCTCCTTCCCGGTGTAAACCGCCGCGAGCGCCCCCCGGCGCGGACCGGCGCGACGTCCGCGCGGCGGCCTCCCCGGGAAGGGCCAGCTCGCCTGCGGGCGCGGCCGCGCCCGGCTGGTGCGCCGGCTGTCGGGCGGGCCGCCTGCAGCAGTGAATTGACAGCGCAGCGTCCGATGCGCGCTAATCGCGCCGTGAAAATTCTCCTTTGTTCACCAGCGTTCCGGATCCTGCTCGCCGCCGTGTTCGCTCTCTCGAGCGTGGCCTGCGGCGGCGGGCTGCGGGTCAACCGGATCAACTCCGCCCAGAAGAAGCCGAACAACGTCTGGGTGTTCTTCAGCGTCGATGCCGGCGAGGACGAGCCGGTGGGCGGCCTCACGGCCGAGGACTTCGAGATCTACGAGGACGGCGACCTCGTCTCGAAGTTCGAGAGCAAGCAGACCATCCAGAACCCCGAGGTCGCGGCGGTCATGTACACGATGCTGCTCGTCGACATGAGCGGCAGCATCACCGAGTCGGGTCAGGCGGACGCGCTCGTCGACGCCGCGCAGTCGTTCAGCGATCGGGTGGGCAAGAGCCAGAAGGTCGGCGTCTACGCGTTCGACGGCGAGGTAAAGATCCACTCGGTCGTCCCGTTCACCGAGGCGCAGGGCTCCGTCCAGGGCGGGCTTGAGGGGCTCCGGAGCTACAAGCCCAAGGACACGTCGACGAACCTCCACGGCGGCGTGGTCGAGGGCGTCCGGGAGCTCAAGAAGCAGCTCGACAAGGATCGGCGGCCGCTCAAGTTCGGCACGCTCGTCGTCTTCTCGGACGGCACCGATCGCGCGAACCGCGTGAGCCGCGACGACATGCTGAAGGAGCTCAACAAGGAAGACTACGAGAACTACCAGATCTTCGTCGTCGGCGTCGGCGCCGAGATCGAGAAGGCGAGGCTCGACGAGATCGGGCGCGACGGGACCGAGCTCGCGGCGGACCAGGCCAAGGTCAAGGAGTCGTTCGAGAAGATCGCGGCGAAGATCGAGGCGCACATGAAGCGCTTCTACCTGCTGTCGTACTGCACCCCGGCGCGCGCGGGGGAGCACGAGGTGGAGATCAAGGCGATCCAGAAGGATCCGTCGGCCTCGGGGTCGCTCGCGTGGAAGTTCAACGCCGACGGCTTCGGGCCGCCGCCGGAGTGCGATCCCAACACGCCGCCGTCGTTCGATCTGAAGGCGACCACGCCGGTGGAGGAAGGGAACGGAGGCGGGGGAGCGAAGGCGAACTTCAAGGCCAGCGCCGGCGTGAAGGTCGAGGCGAAGTGACGAAGGGCGCCGCGGCCTCTCTCGACGGCCGCGGCGCGGTTCCTTCTGCGGCTAGCGCGGCACCTCGGGGACGAACTCGGCGCCGAGGCGGAAGATCAGGAAGTCTTTCGTGACGTTGCCGCTGCCGCTGGGCCACAGGAACGGGCTGCCGGTGCTCCGGTCCGGCTCCCACTCGTACCACATCCACCGAGCCTCCTTGTCGATGTCGCAGACGACAGAGAACTCGTTGCCGGGCTCCGGGATCGAGCGCTCCGTGTCGTTGGTTTCTCCGAACACGACATGGCCGTTCGCGGACGGCTCGGTCGTCACCCAGCCGGCGCTGGTCGTCTGGGGGTCGAGATCGCCGCCGTTGCAGCGCGCGATATGCTGGTTGACGGTCTCCAGCGTCGGCCCGAGCGAGCCGAGGTCGTAGTCCTCGCCGGTCGCGCAGACCTCCCACGCGCCGTCGCCGGTGAAGACGGGCGCGGCCCCCTCACGGAAGAACTGGCCGATCACGCCCTGCGTCGTGCTCTTGTCGGCGTACGTGATGATGTAGAGGTAGTGTCCAGCGTTCGCGGACGCCGCCGGCACGGTGTACGACTCGGGCCCATTGCCGATAGGACAGGAGAAGATCGCCTGGGCGAGGTTGTTCTCGATCCCGCCGAAATAGCTCAGGAGCTCGTCGCCGCTCCCGTAGCCAAAGCCGTATGCGTTGTCGGCCGTGATGATCACGCTCACCGCGGTCGAGAGCTCGGTTCCCCCGCCGCCGACGCCGGCGATCTCCCCGGGACCGTCCTCGTCCTCGCCGCCCGCGCCCCCGGTACCGGTACCGGCGCCGGAGCCGGCGCCGCCGGGATCGGTGCCAGCGTCCGAGCACCCGGAGGCATGAAGCGCGACAGCAAAAGCCAAGGCTGAAGCTGAAACAAGACGTAGGTTCATTGCACAAGGATCGGCGAAGTCGCGCCCTGCGTAAAGGCTCACCGGGGCACGCGATCACGCCGTCCCGGCGTCGCGCACGATTTTGTCGCTGACCTCGCGGGCGGGGGCGCCCGCAGGCGCGCGGGGGCAGGTCAGGGCACGATCTCTCGCACGCTGCCCTTCTTGTACAGGAGCCCATCGGGGCCTACCCCGTCGCTCCGGAAGTAGACGGTGATGTTGGGCTTGCCCGTCTCCGATCCCGGGCGGGTCGGCTCCCCGGTGAGCCTCATCGCGGGATCGATGCCCGGCTGGCAGGGCACGCCCCCCACGCCGAAATCGGTCCCCTGGTCGACGTGCTCGTGGATCTTCACCCAGGCGCCGCCGTCCGCGCCGTCGGTCTCATCGATCCAGAGCTCCTGCTTCACATCGCCGTTCGGCAGGTCGTAGACGAGCTGCTTGTACCCGATCCAGACCTGCTCCGGCATGCCGCCCTCCCAGTACGTCCTGCTGAGGATGGCCACCGAGGCGGGGTGATTCGTCTCCTTCTCGAAATCGATCTTGCCGTCATAGCGCATGCGCGCAGCGATCCCGCGCGTGTCGCACTTGTTGTCGTCCTCGTCGCCGATCGTGCCGTGGTTGGTGCGCGTCATGGCGACGAGGCCTCCGTAGGGCGTCCCGTCGTCGGCGGCGCGCAGGAAATACATCGTCACCTCGACGTCGCGCCACGGGTCCTCGAGCGCGGGGTCGTGCACGTACATCCGCGGAACGTCGCCGCTGATCTTGAGGATGCCCTGGCCGTCGGTGTCATACGAGGCGTCGCCGTGGTCGGCGTCGAACCACGCGTCTTCCGGGTCGATCCCAGAAAACGTGCGCGCAGCCCCGCTGTCCCAGGCCGAGAACCACGCCTTGCCGGAGGGCAGCGTGGGTCGCAGCATCGCGATCCCGAACCTGTCGAGCTGGCCCGCCTCCCCTCCCCCGACGCCGGTCGCGCTGGACACCTCGGCGCTGCTCGACCCGGACGAGGCCTCGCCGCCGCCGCCGCCAAGGCCACCGCCGCCGAGGCCGCCGCCGCCGCCGGAACCGCCGCTGCCACCGAGGCCGCCTGCGCCGGGCGGGCTGCCCGCCGCCGGAACGCCATCGCCGGCGCAACCCGCGCTGCTCAGGGCGACAGCCGACATGACCGAGACCGCGATGGTCAAAGAGACGCGCATGCCTCCGGAATAACACAGCCTCATCGAGGCGGGCGAGCTCGGAATTGAACCACAGAGAGGCACAGAGGACACAGAATATAAAGAACGAGAGATCTGCCCCCCTACTCTCTCCTTTCCCCTCTCTCCTCTGTGCCTCTGTGCCTCTGTGATTCAATTCTCCATTTTCATGCCTCGACCGCTCGCCGTTACAGCGGGATTGCGGCTTCCAGGTGTCTGCCCCATGAGATCACGCGAGCATCGCCTTGCCAGGCGATGCGCCAAGGGGGGAATCATGAAGAATACGCTCGTCGCGCTGATCCTCGGCGCGCTCTCGTTGTCTACCCTGCTGTCCATCAGCGATGTTGCGCAAGCTCAACGACGGCCGCCGGAGGGCTCCTATCTCAGGACGTGCAGGAACGTCCGGACGGAGCGAGGCACGCTGTCCGCGATGTGCAGGGACCGAAGGGGGAACTACCTCAGGACACGCATGGTCGACTTCCGGCGGTGCGGAGGAGACATCGAGAACGACAACGGCCGGCTCCGCTGCGCCCGTCGCCGCTGACGCGCGCCGCAGCCGGACAGGGCGCCCGCCGCGCGGTGGGCGCCCTCAGCGGCGAGGGAGCGGGGCCCCCGGCGCGATCCGGCCTTCCTCGACGGCCACCACGTACGGCGGCAGGCGGCCCGCCCGCACCGCGCGGACGTCGGCACGCATCGTCGCCGCGTCGGGATAGCGCTCGACCTTGTGGAACGCGAGGGCACGATCCACGACGTCGCACACCTCGGAGGGCACGTCCGGCGCACACAGCGCGAGCGACGGCGCCCGCTCCGTCGCCGCGGCGATGAGCAGGCGCGCGTCGGCGACGTCACCGTGAACCGCGCGGCCCGAAAGCAGGCGAAACATCGTGGCGCCCAGGCCGAAGACGTCGGTCCGGCCGTCGATCTCGCGGACCCTCCCCGTCGCCTGCTCGGGCGCCATGTACTCGCTCGTGCCGAGCGCCACCCCCGTCTTCGTGGCCGTCTTCTCCGGCAGCTCCCCCATCCCGAAAGGAAGCGGATCGAGCACGCGCGCGATCCCGAAATCGAGCACCTTCACCCGCCCATCGTTCCCGATGTGCAGATTTTCAGGCTTGATGTCCCGGTGAACCACGCCGTGCGCGTGCGCCACGACCAGCACGTCGAGGCCCCGCTCCGCCAGCGTCAGCACCTCGCCCACCGGGAGCCTCCCCACCCGGGCCATGCGGTCGAAGACCGTCTCGCCCTCGAGCGCCTCCATCGCGAGGTAAGCAGCGCCGTCGTCCGCGATGCCCGCCTCCAGCACGAGCGGCAGCCCCTCGCAGAGCGGGCCGACAGCGGCCAGGGCGCTGCCGATCGGGCCCTCGCGCAGGAAGCGCTTCCGGAGCTCCTCGATCTGGCTCAGGGACGGGTGCAGGACCTTCACCGCCGCGACGCAGCCGTCAGCGCGCCGGCCGAGGAAGACGCTCGCCATCCCGCCGCCCCCGAGCACGCGCTCCACCGTCCAGGTGCCGATCCGGGTGCCGATGCGCTGCGCCGCAAGCTCCTCGTCGTCCATTGAGCAGGTGGATGGTACCATTCCGTCCACGAGGAACGCTCAGGAAAGGCCGCTCCGCCGGAGGCTCGGGCGATGACCTCGGGAGAGCGGGAGCTCCGCGCCGGACGCCGGTGTCAGCGGTGCCGGCGCCACCGAGGCTCGCGCGACGTCTCTGCCCCTCCCTACGTGCCCCAGCGGCGGCGCTCGTCCTCTTCGTCCGCCGCGTGCTGCTCATGGCTCTGCGTCAGCGATTCGATGAGTCGCTCGGCAAAGGCGCGGACGAGCGGGTCGGGGTCGGCGAGCCACGCGCGCGCGCGTTCGAGCTGCTCGGCGTCGTGCTCGGCCAGGCTCGCGACCGCCCCGTCGGTGCTGTGGACACGGGCGATGATCTCATCCGCGACCGAGCTCCGCGGCCCGAACCGCTGCACCAGGGCGCGCCAGATGGGATCGAGCTCGGACGCGCGGGGATGCACGATTGCGGCCGCGTGGCGGCCCCGGCGCGCGTCCTGCCCTACCCACCCGAGGACATCCTCGGTCGGCCAGGCGAACGAGGAGCGATGATGAAACATGAACGCCAGCAGCAGGTGCCCCGCCGCGGGGTCGCGGCGGCCCAGGGCCGCCGCGACGGCCCGCCACGCCGCTGGCGCGTCGCGCGCGACGGCCACGTGCAACGCCTCCCACGCGTGTTCCTTGGCGCCATGAGGCTGCGATAGCGCGACGAGCGCGAGCTCGGCGACGCGCGCCGCCTCCCCCTGATCGACGAGGAACCGCGCCCCCAGCTCCCAGAAGTGGCCTGTCATGCCGTGCACGCGGTGGGGCGCCAGGCGTTCGAGCGCCCGGAGCACGAGCTCTCGCAAAGGCGCCGCGCGCTCGGGCCTGTCCTCGATGCGATCGACGACAAGCTCCAGCGCCGCCGCCGCGTGCTCGATCGACGCGCCATCGAGGAGCGCCCCCGCGAAGGACGCAAAGGCCGCCTCGCTCACCTGGCGCAGCCAGTGGCCACGGCGGCCTAGCTCCAGGACGCAGGCGTTGTCGAGGAGGCCGCCCTGCACCGCCGACTGAATCCAGGCGAGGCGCTCGTCCGTTGCGCCCAACTCGACGACAGCCAGCGCCAGGACGGACGCCTCATCCGCGTCCAGCTTCAGGTCGCGCAGGACCGCGTCAGCTGCCGCATCTCGGCCCGCCCACGCCCAGCCGCCCAGGTAGCGCGCGAAGACGATCCGCCCCTTCCACGCCTTGCGCCAGGCCCTCGCCCGCTCGCGGAGCCTCGCGAGCACCAGGCCGTGCTCATCGCAGCGGCCCAGCGCGTGAGCGAACACATGCGCGCGCACGGCCTCGTCAGACACGAGCCAATCGAGCTCGTCCAGCACTGGGGCATCGCCCGCGAGCCCCTCGCGCGCGAGCGCATCGTCGAGCGCGTCGTCGTTCTTGCGAAGCGCGGCCGGTCCCCAGGCCCCGACCCGCTGGCGAAGGCGCTGCTTGAACGAGGAGGGCGCTAGCAGCGCCTCGAGCCGGCCGGCGTACTCGCCGTCGGGCGCGAGCCAGCCCGCGTCGTAGGTGCGCATATCCTCGAGGGCACCGCGGAGCTGGACGCGCTCGGCCTCCGTGAAATCGGCCAGATGGGCAGCGACCGTCGCCATGGCATGGTCGCCCAGCCCGGACCGGACTGCGCTGCGCAGCTCATCGGCGGCCGCCCGCTTGGCCACCGTCGCGACGGCGGGATCGGGATCGGCGAAGCGCCCGGCGAGGAGCGTCCAGGCCCGGGCGCGGGCCAGGCGGGCCTCTTCGCGCGTAGGCGCTGGCCAGGCACCGTCGATCGCCTCGTGCGCGATGCGGAACGCCCTCGTCGCCAGGACCGCCTTGATGCCTTCGAGGGCGAGCGCGCGCACGGAGGGATCGGTATCGCTCAGGCGATGTTCCAGGAGGGCTAACCGCTGGGCGAGCGTTCGGTGCGTCGCGTTGAGCTCGACGAGGAACAGGCTCGCCCATGTCGCCGTGGCGTTGTTCGCGTACGACTCGTTCTCGGCCTGGGCGAGGCGGAGCAGCGCGGCCTCCGCGTCCTCGAAGGCGTCCGCGCAGGCCGCGAGTTCCTCCAGGGCGAACATGATCCCGCGGCGCTCGTCGACGCGCGCGCGCAGTTCGTCGATGCTCGACGCCTCGATCCGCCGCCGGAGCTCGCGCGCGGTCGCGTCGGGCGCATGCCGTGCGATGAACAGGAGGCGCGGCCCGAGCAGGCCGAGCGATCTGAGCCCCCCCCAGTCCGCCGGCGCCCGCTCGAGGTCCTTGACGCCGACCCGAGCCATGCCCACCAGGAGCTCGCGGGGGAGCCCGAGCCGCAACAGGGTCTCGAAGAAGTCGTCCAGGTAGAGCTGGCCGTACTGGACCAGCGTCCGGCCTCCCGGGTCGTGCCCGCCGTCCGGTTCGAGGAGCCACGCGATCACCTCCCGCTCGAGCACGAGCGGCGTCACGTACTTGTACTTCCAGCCCTGGTTGCGCCGGAGGATCCCGCGCCTCACGCACTGATCCGCGACATCGAACAGGTCCTGCCCGCGCTCGAGACCCACGGCGCGGGACACGTCCTCCCGCTGCGCCGGCGAGAGCTCACCCCAGTCGATCCGTCGCGTGATGGATGCGGCGAGCAGGCAGCGCGCACGGCGGAGGCGGAGCGCCTCCAACTCCGGGCCCGGGCTTGCCTCCCAGGACGCCGCGAGCGCCCACTGCGCCGCCTCGCGCAGGTCCCGGGGCGGGCGATCTTCGACACGAGACTCGCGCGCGAGCAGGTCGACGAACCACGGATAGCCCTCGCTCAGCCGGGCGATGTCGTGGACCCCCTGCGTGTCGGCCGACACCCCGAGCACGTGGGCTGCGAGCGTCCGGGTGGCGGTCGGGTCGAGCGGCTGGAGGTACCAGCGCGGGGAGAGCCTCGCCTTCGCCAGCACCTGCTCGGGCGCCGGCGTCACGATCAGGAGGCGCGCCGACGTGTGCGTCCTCGTGGCGGCGACGAAGCGCGCGGCGAGCGGATCCACCTGGATCGGCGGACAGTCGTCCACGATCAGGACGACCGTCGGGTGGCGAACCAAGAGCCGTCCTGGGCCCAGCGCATCGAGCGCCTCCTCAGGGCTCCGGGCGACCCGCACGCGCTGCTCGATGGCCGGGTCGCTCGCGAGCGCCTCGAGGACCAGGCGCGTCTTGCCGACGCCCGGAGGGCCGACGAGCCACGCCGCCAGCTCGCGGGGCGTGGACGGGGCGTGCCGGATGAACCTGAGCAACGCGTCGCGCAGCACCTCTCGCTCCGCATCGTCGGTGAACTCCGGCTCGCTCCTGTCTTCCTGGTGGTGAGCGCGCCATGCGTCGAGGCCGTGGAGCAGCGGGACGACGCTGAACCGGTCGGCCCACCTGGCGACGCTCCCGCCCTCGGGCTGGCGCGCGCGCAAGAAGTCGGTGAGCGCGTGGGCGTCCAGGATCTCGATGCGCGCGCTGGGGTCCTCCGCGTCCGGCCGCTCCTGTCTCATGCGCTCCCAGAGCGCGGCGGCGAGGTGCTCGTGCGGCGTTCGTTGGACACCGCCCCGCATCACCTGGCTGTCGAGGTTGCCGATGGTGTTGATGAGCAGCTTGAAGTAGCCGCCCTCCAGCAGCACCTCGACGACCCGGCCGAGGCCCTTCCGCTCCTGCACGTCCCGCAACGCCAGGTTGAGCCAGTTGTCCCCGCTCTTGCAGCTGTACGCCGTTCGGGCCTGACGGTCCTCCGTGAGCGGACCCAGGTGGTACGCTTTCTGGTAGTCGGCCTTGGAGAGGCGAGGCGACCTCTTGACGGTGAGCAGGATGTCGCGTCCCCCGTCCGCAACGCTCCGTTTCGCTGGGCCGTCGAGGGCAGGATCGTCGTGGCGATCGTAGGCCTCGAACCGGATCAGATCGAAGCAGAACTGCTCGAAGTCGTCCGGTTCGAGCGCCTCCAGAGGGTCGACCTCGAGGTCCGTCCAGCCGAGCGGGTCCCGCGCCACACGGGGACTATGGGCTGGCGGCGCCTCACGGGTCAACGAAGGGGCCCGCCTTCGGGAGGATAGCGACAGCGGACGCCGGACGATCAGGCGAGCCAGGCGGACGTCGGATCCCTCACCCATCGATACGGGCGCGACCGGCACGCAGGCGTCCGACCTCCCCGGCACCTGCCTTTCCCAGCCGACGCGATCCGTCGCGCCCCCCTCCGCTACCCCCCTCGCGGCTCACTCGATCCGTCGCGCCCCCCTCCGCCACCCCCTCGCGGCTCACTCGATCCGTCGCGCACCCCCTCCGCCACCCCCTCGCAACGGATCCGATCCGTCGCGCACCCCCTCCGCCACCCCCTCGCAACGGATCCGATCCGTCGCGCACCCCTCCGCTACCCCCCTCGCAACGGATCCGATCCGTCGCACACCCCCTCCGGGGGCCGGGCGTCTCGGCAAGACCGCTCTCTCTCGCTCTCTCGCAGCCAGCGACGAACTCAGGCGACGCGGTACCAGGTCCCGGCATCCGCTCGTGGATGCGCCTTCGCCACTACCCCTTCCGCGGCTTCCACGGATCGTCCTGATAAAGATAGTTCGGCTTCAGGATCTTGTTCTCCATGTTGGTGTGGAACACCCCCATGGTCGACGCCGACATCGGCGGCACGATCCACGTCCAGTCCGCATAGACCGGGCGCTCGCACTGCCGCTCCTGCTGCTCGAACTTCTTGAAGTACTCCGAGAGCGTGTGGTGGTCGAGCATCCGCACCTTCGCCTGACGGAACGAGTGCAGCACCGCGAGGTTCAGCTCGACCAGCGCGGCGTCCTGCCACAGCGTGTCGCTGCGCGACCGGTCCAGCCCGAGGCGATCCGCGATGAGCGGCAGCTGGTTGTACCGCGTCACGTCGCTCAGGTTGCGCGCGCCGATCTCGGTCCCCATGTAGAAGCCGTTGAACGGCGCCGCCGTGTAGTGGATCCCGCCGAGGTCGAGGGCCAGGTTGCTCACCGCCGGCAGCGCATGCCACCTCAGCCCGAGCTCGGCGAACCACGCATGGCGCGGGTGCTCGATCGGGACCTCGAGCACCCGCTCCCGCGGCACCTCGAACCACCGCGGCCGGGCGTCGCCGATCTGGACGATCAACGGCAGCAGATCGAACCGCGTCCGCTCCCCGCCCGGCCACCCCAGCGCGAGGGCCTGCTCCGTCAGCTCCACGTTCGCCGGATCGCCAAGGATGCCCCCGTCCGGGAGCCGGTAGCCCGCATAGCGGACGATCTGCCCGTTCCAGATGCGGATCCGCGGCTCCCCCGGCCTGAACACCGACATGGTCGCCCGGATGTCGCCCCCGTTGGTCGCCAGATCGAGGTGCTCGAGCAGCGCCTGGAAGATCTCCTCCTCCGTCTTCAGATGCCGCAGATCGCGCACGTGGAGCGTCGACCAGAAGAACCGCCCGATGCAGCGCGAGCTGTTGCGCCACGCCAGCCGCGCCCCGTAGGCGAGCTCGTCGGGGAGATGCGTGTAGGTCCCGTGCTTCTCCAGGCTCGCCCGCACCTCCTGCCAGCGCTCGTCCACGGCGGAGGGCACCCCGAGCTCCGCGTAGCACTGGCGCAGGAACGCCTCGGCCTCGATCGGCACCGCCGCGGGCGCGGTCGGGGTCAGGTGAAACGACCCGTGCTCGACCGGACAGACCCCGCCGGCCACGCGGACAGCGCCGGCCCGCCGGAGCGGCGTCGGGCGGATCGCTCCGGCGACGTCGACGTTCGAGGTGAACAGCTCCCGCTCGATGGCGTCCTGCGGCCAGCCCGCCGCGCGCAGGTGCTCGAGCGCGTCGCGCATGAAGGCCTCGGGCCCGCACACGAGCGCCCGCGAGCCCGGCCGGTAAGGGTACAGCTCGGCCACGTGCTCCCGGGCCAGCCGCCCCTCCGCCTGCGTCGCGCGCAGGCGGAACGCGACGCCGGGCGTGCGGGCAGCGACCGCGCGCAGCTCCTCCTCGAAATAGAGGAAGTCCGCGGCGCGCGACGCCGACCAGTCGAGCAGGAAGCCCCGCGCGTCAGGGCGGTCGGCCCTCCCGTCGAGCGCCCGCAGCATCGCCATGGCCGGCGTGACGCCGATCCCGCCCGCGAGGAACACAACCCGCTCCACGGGCGGCGCCGGAAGGACGAAGCCGCCCCGCGGCGCCGAGGCGCGCAGCAGCGAGGCCGCGGCGCGCTCGCACAGCCACCGGGAGAAGACCCCGAGCTCCTCGCGCTTCACCGTGATCTCGTAGTCGCCCCCCGCGCGCGCGGGCGCCGAGAGCGTGTACGCGCGCGCCACCCAGCGCCGATCGAGGTAGCCCTGCACGAGCACGTGCTGCCCGGGAATGGACGCCGCCGGTGCGCCGCCGATCGGCGATAGCGCGATCTGGAAGATCCCGGGCGAGAGCTCCCGCGCGCCCTTCACCTCCGCCTGCACAAGGCTCGACCCGCCCAGCATCTCCTCGATCGCCGGGACGCAGCCGCCGCAGATCTGCCCCGCCCGCGTCCGCTCGGACAGCTCGGCCAGCGTCGCGCACCCGGCCTCGACGAAGCCCGTGATCTGCCCGCGCTTGACCCCGGCGCAGTTGCACACGACCTCGTTCGGCTCGAACAGCGCCGCGGGCTGTTCGAGGTTCAGCTCGCCGAGCTCCCGGAACGTCGTGAGCTGCCAGCCGGGCAGCGGGGCGCGCGCCATGAGCAACCGCATCGCGGACGGGAGGTCCTGCCACTCGCCCTCGATGTGCAGCCCCGCGAGCTGCCCGTCCGACACGAGCAGCGCGCGGCGCCTGTCGCGGTCCCCGCTCGTCACCCACCGGAGGCTCACGGGGGGCGCGTCGAGCCACCGCGCCGAGACGCCGCTCCCGTCGAGCGCGCGGGAGAGCGAGAGGATCCGGCCGCCGCTGTCCACGATCGTCGCGACCGCCACCGCCTTGCCGGCCAGCGCGCCCATCGCGGCGCCCTCCTCGACGATCGTCTCGCGCCGGGAGAGGAGCCCCTGCCCGGGGAGCAGGTGGACGTTGACGTAGTCGAGCGCGTGCCGCTCGGCCCACACGTCGACGCCCACGGGCGGGAGATCGAGCCAGGCCTCGTCGGACCCGCGGGCCTCCTCGGGGATCCCTTCCGCGGCCACGCTCGCCCACCCCTCGATCAGCGCCTCGGCCGCCGCCCGTCGCAGGCCCGCCTGGACCAGCGTCGCGACGGCCCTGTCCGCCGGCGTGTCCACGTACCGGATCTCGAAGGTGTCCTCGCGGAGCAGCCGCTGGACCAGGTTGTCGAGCCGCCCCCGCAACCCGGCGGTGAACTCCTCGAAATCGAGCGTCCCGTCGCCGGTCGTGTCCGCGGCCTGGAGCAGCGCCCTCGCCTCGTCGGTCGGGACCCCGAGGCCGGTGAGGTAAGGCAGGAGCTCGTCCTCGCTGAGCGCACGGTTGCGGTCGCGATCGATCTCCTCGAACCTCCGCCACGCGAAGCGCTCGCTCGTCAGCGCCGCCCGGACGGCGCTGGAGAGCGCGGCCGCCACCTGAGCGCCGGTGCGCGCGGCCGGGCCGCAGACGACCGGCGCCTGGACGCCGGGCTGCTCGAGCGCGCGGATCGCCATGCGGGCCACGTCGGCCGGCGCGACCCAGGGCAGCGCGCCATTTCCGAGCGGCAACGGCAGCGTGCGACGGAGCCGGATCTCCTCGCGCCAGAGGTCGAGCGCGCTGAGCAAGGGGCCGTGCCACACGGCCGTCACCCTGGCGCCGGAGGCGCGCACAAATGCCTCAGCGTCGCGGATCTGCTGTCCCACCCGGCTCGACGGAGGAAGGTACGGGCCCACCCAGAGGAGGTGCGACGCGCCCACCTCCCTGGCCGAGGCGACGAATGTCCGCGCAGCCACATGGGGATAGGCGAGATCCGCGGTGCTCAGCACGAGCGCGATGGTCGGCTCCGCGGGCTCGATCGGCAGGGATTGGAGGAAGGAGGCGAGGTCGTTCTTCGGCTCGGAGCAGACGATTTTGAGGAAGCTCATGGTGCTCGGCAGGGGCAACCGCGGAGGGGCGAAGCTCGCCCTCCCGCGCGCCGGTCGACGTCGATGGATGCGCGCAGACGCGCGGATCCCGCCGCCCAGGATACGGCGCATCGCCCGGCGACCCGAAAGGCGAAACGTCGGCTCGATGCATCCCGCGCGAAACGCCACATCGACGCGCCGCACACCGCCGCGTCAAGTCGTCGAATCATGCGGGGCGTCAGGGGATCCCGCATTCTGTGTGAAGCTTACCCCTGTGCGCGTAACAAACTGCCCCATGGGGCAGTTTGGCGCGCCGGTCAGCTCTCTCACCCTGTCGGGCGATAGCGCCGATGTGGCCACCGTTCGCCGGTCCGCTCCGGATAGCCACTGACCAGGGCCGAGGATCTCGCGCGCTCGCCCGGGTCATCTACCGGACGGTAGCCGCTGGATTCGCGGGAAATCCCGGGAGAAGCGGCGCGACGGACGAGCACGCCTGAGGCGGCCGTGCGCGCGCGAGCTCCCTTCGGAGTGCCTCTCACGCCCCGCGAGACTGTGTACGACTGCGAACTGGACATACGGGCACGATCCTTGAATTCGCTCGCTCAGCGCAGCCATGAAGACCCTTACTTCAGATCGGCCCCTGGCGATGGTGAGCAAGCAGACGCGGTCGCCGGCCGCGTGCCGTCCCGCGGACTCGGCCGCCCGTCACGCCATTCTGCAGGGGGTGACGATGAAGCCGGAGAGCGTCGCGGAGGCGCTTGTCGCGCTGGAGACGGTCGCCGCGCGGCTGCGCGAGAGGAACGACCCGCGGGCGGTGTTCCCCGACGTCTACGCCGTGATCACGCGCCGCGTGAAGGAGGCGGTCGTCGACGGCACGGACCGGCGGTTCCTCGAGCCCGCGTGGATCTCGCGCCTCGCGGGGATCTTCTGCGAGTACTACCTGAAGGCCCTCGCGGCGTCGCTGGACGGGCGCTCCACGGAGGTCGAGGCGTGGGACGTCGCCTTCGCCTGCAGCCGCGCGAGCGGCACGGCGGCGGGAGCGCACGCGCTGCTCGGCATCAACGCGCACATCAACTACGACCTGGCCCTCGGGCTCTACCGGAACATCGTGCAGCACGGCGCCGCGCAGGACGCCCGGCTCCTCGGCCGCTACCGGCACGACCACGACCTCGTGAATGAAATTCTCGCGGCGGCGATGCCGGAGATCTTCGCGATCCTGAGCGATCGTTATGGCTGCCCGCTCGCCCGCGTCGCGACCGTGACAAAGGAAGTGCGGCGCGCCGCGTCCAGCGTCGTGCTCTTCATGCTCAAGGGCTGGCGCGATCGGGTCTGGGCCGACCTGCTCTCCTTGCTCGGGACGCTCGAGACGACCCAGGAGACGGGCAAGCGCGCAGTGACTGCCCGGATGAACCAGCACGCGGGCAAGGTCGCTCGCACGGTCGCGGCGGGCAACGGGGCGCTGCGCGTGGGGACCCCGCTCGTCCGGAGCGCCGCCCTCACGCTGGCGCTGGCTGCCTGACGCGGGCCACCCCCGCGAGCTGGCCGCAGGCGCCGCCCACGTCGCGCCCCCGCGGCCGCCGCACCAGCGTGGTCACGCCGTGGCCGGCCAGCCGTGCCACGAAGGCGTCGAGCCGCTCCGCGGACGGCGGGCGCAGCGCCGGATCCGGGCCGGGGTTGCAGGGGATGACGTTCACGCGGCACCGGAGCCCGGTGACGTACGCCGCGAGGAGATCCGCGTCCTCCGGGGCATCGTTGTACCGATCGAAGAGCACGTACTCGAACAGGACCCGCCGGCCGGGCGGCATCGACCTCGCGAGCGCCTCCTTCAGCGCCGCCATCGAGAAGCGCGCGTTGACCGGCATGATCGCCTGCCTGCGGGCGTCGTCCGGCGCGTTCAGGCTGACGGCGAGCTCGGCCCGCGCCTCGCGGAAGAACGGCTCGATCTTGTCCACGACCCCGACGGTGCTCACGGTCACGTGCGACGGCGCGAACCGGAAGGCCCGCGGGTCGGTGAGCAGGCGGATGGCCTTCAGCACCTCGCCGAGGTTGTCGAACGGCTCCCCCATCCCCATGAAAACGAGGTTCCGGAGCGGCGCGCCGCGGCGCTCCGCGGCGAGCGCCTGGGCGATCCGGACCTGATCGACGATCTCGCCGGCGGCGAGCTGGCGCGCGAGCCCGAGCCGCCCCGTCTCGCAGAACGCGCAGGCCCGGGCGCAGCCGACCTGGCTCGAGACGCAGAGGGTGGTGCGGGCCGGCCCCGGGATGAGCACCGACTCGATGAGCGCGCCGTCGCGCGCGCGCAGGACCAGCCGGAGCGTGTCGTCCTCCGACGGCGCCCGCTCGGCGATCTCGAGCGACAGCCCCGGATCGAGCGCGAGCAGCGCCTCGTGCGCCCACGCCCCGACCTCCAGGGCGGCGAGCGCGCCCGCGTCCCACGCCGGCGCGGGCCGCGGCGCGCCCGGCTCCGCGCCGAAGGCGTGGCGCACCACCTTGCCGGCCACCGCGCGCGCCGCGGACGCGGTGCCGCCGGCCTGGCGGAGGAGCTCCGCGAGCGAGGCGGCGTCGTGGTCGGCGAGCCGCGCGCCGGCGCGCGCGCTCCTCCGGATCAGGGGGCGCGCCGCGACCTGCGCCGGCGCCGGCGGGTCACCGGCGCGGAGGTCCGGCGCGCTCTCTTCGGGGATTTCCGGAACCCGCATGCGCACCAGCTAGCACGCCGCGCGCGGCGCCGCGCGGCCCGGTGATCGCCGCCCCGCGCCCCCCGCGATGCCCGCGCCCGGACGGCCGCCGGCTGAAACCGCCCGCCGAGCACCCCGGTCGATCCCCCCGGCGCCGGTGGGTCCGCCTCTGCAGGTCGTCACACGGTTGTCAACGACGACCGGCGCGCTGGACGCCGGTACCCCTCGACTCCCTGCAACGTGGATGAAATCTGGGCGCTGTCTGGGGTCATCGGGTGGCCAATCTGTGGACAAGCATGTGGACTTCCAAACCCGGGTCAGGCGCGTGATTTTTGGGTTGCAGATCGGTTCCGGAGGAGGGAGTTTAGCGCCCGGAAGTCCTGCGGCGCGTCGAGCCGCGGAGTGCCCGAGATCGCAGAAAAAATCGGTGGCATCGGTGTGGGCGGCGCGTCCATGCCCGGGCTGGCGTCGACCGGCGCCGGCGCCGGCGCTTGGAGGAGCTGCCGCCCCGCGAGCAGCGCAGGACCCGGCAGCTCCCTGAAGATGTCAGGGGCGGCGTGTGGGTATTCCACATGCTGGGAACAACCTGTGGATTATTTGTCCGTGCTGCGCCTGCCGTGCAGCGGAGCTCGGGTGGCCGGTACGCTGCGGGCTCCGGAGTTTTTGTAGCGCTCGCGGTCACACCGGTGGGCTACGTTGCGGGCCGATGCCCGTACGGAACGGCTCCGCCCGCTGCGCGCCGCGCGCGCTGATCGCGATCGCGGCGGGGAGCGTCTCCGGGGGGCTCATCGCGGGCGCGGCGGCCGCGCAGGCGCCTCCCCGGGACGCGCAGGCGGAGGCGGCCCTGAACGAGGCGATGGGGGTCGACTACCTCGAGACCCGGTTCGATCAGGCGGAGCGCAAGCTGCGGGCCGCCATCGACGCCTGCGGCGCGTCGGATTGCTCGCCTGCGGTCAAGGCCAGGCTGTTCGTCGCGCTCGGCTCCGTGCTCGCCCTGGGCAAAAAGGAGCTGGGGGGCGCGCGCGACGCGTTCGCGGACGCCCTGCGCGTCGATCCGTCGGCGAAGCTGAACCCGGATCTCGCGACCCCGGAGGTCTCGTCCGCGTTCGAGCAGGCGCGCGCCGCGACCGGCGTCGGGGCGTCCGCGGCGGCCGGGACGCCGCTCGAGATGGCGCCGCCGCCCGAGCAGCTCATCCGCACGCCCGTCCCTCTCTATGTCGAGGTTCCGGACGAGCTGCTGCCCAGCGTGAAGCAGGTGACCGTCTGGTACCTCGCGCCCGGCGAGCGCGCGTACCGCCCGCTCGTCATGAAGAAGCTGCGCGGCCAGGGGTTCGGCATCAACGTGCCGTGCGCCGCGCTCGGAAAGGAGGGGACGCTCCGCTATCACGTCGCGGCCGTCGACGAGGACGGCGCGATCCTCGCGAGCGCCGGCGCGCGCGACGCGCCGCTCTCCACGCAGATCAGGGCGCACATCGCGTCGGCGCCGCCCCACTGGCCCGGGCACGCGCCGCCGGCGATGTGCGCGGCGCCGGAGCAGGAGCGGACGCGGCAGTGCATCGACGACCGGCAGTGCAACCGCGGGCTCACCTGTGTCCGCGGCGCGTGCGCCGCGACGAGATCTGCAGAGGAGGCCGCGCCCGCCGTCCATCGGAGCTGGGTCGGGCTCACCTTCTCGCCCGACGTCGTGCTGTTCTCCGGCCGCGACGTGTGCTCCCTCGCGTCGCAGGAGCGCGGCAACTTCGTCTGCCTGCGCGGCGACGGGACCCGGTACGACGGCGCGCCCACGCCGGGCGTCGCGAACGACGTGAACCTCGGCTTCGCGCTCGCGACGTCGCGGGTGGCGCTCGCCTACGATCGGCTGGTCCTCGACAACCTCACGGTCGGCGGACGCGTCGGCTTCGCGGCCGGCGGCACGACGGACGGCGGCGCCACGTTCCTGCCGCTCCACCTCGAGGCGCGCGCGCAATATTTCCTCATGGCGCGGCCGTTCGAGCAGCTCGGCGCCCGTCCCTTCGTGCTCGCCGCGGCCGGGGTCGCGCAGGTCGACGCCGAGGTCGACGTGAAGGTCCTCGAGGACGCGGCCGCGTGCGGGGCCGATCCTGCCAGCATCGAGAGCCCGTGCACGAGGCCCGGCCAGAGCGGGAGGATCGAGGAGCGCCAGCAGACGCTCGCCGCGACCAGGCAAGCGGGCCAGGGCTTCGCGTCGCTCGGCGTGGGCGTTGCTTATGCGCCGCTCGAGGCCGTATCGCTGAACCTCGCGCTCCGCGCGAGCCTCACCTTTCCCGCCATGACCACCGTCCTCTCCCCCGAGGTCGGTCTCTCCCTGGGGTTCTGAATGGCCGACACCTCGGATATGCGCCGGGGCGCAACGCCCCCTGGCGTGCTGCGCAACCCGAAGATCGACGCGGCGATCGAGCGCGCCGTGCAGCTCGGCGATCCGGCCGAGCTGCTCGCGCTGCTCGATCGCAGCTCCGGGCTCCCTGCCCGGCGCAGCGGGGGGCGCGCGCCCGGCCCCGACCTCGGGCCGAACGCCCCCTTGCCGCGCGTGAACATGGATCTCGCGCGGGCGGTCGGCGCAGCGATCGCGGATCGCGGCGCGCCGGCCGAGCCGCTCGTGCGGGCGCTCTGCTCGAGCACCGAGGAGTACGCGCTCATCGTGGCGGCGCAGGCGCTCTCGGCGCTCGCCGCGCGCGCGGCGCCGGCCGCCGGCGCCCCGCGCGCGGCGGGCGCGGGGCGTCCGTCGCGGGCGCGCGGCGCTCGGGGCGGGCTTGATCCGCTCGACGAGCTCGGGCAGCTGGCCGAGGATCCGCGGCGCATCGTGCGCGACGGGGTCGTGGCAGCGCTCCGCGCGGTCATCGCGGCGCGCGGCGACGCGCTTGTCGGCGAGCTCTCGTCCTGGACCGACGGTTACCTGCAGGCGTACGTCGCGCTCGAGGCGCTCGCCGAGCGCACGCTCCTCGCCGGGCTCTCGGCGGGCGCGGAGGTGGTCGCGCGGCTCGAGGAGGCGTTCGCGATCTCGGATCGCTCGCCGCGCGCCGACGAGCGGCTGCAGGGGCTGCGCCTCCTCCGGCAGGGGATGCCCGCGCAGATCGCGGCGCTCGCGGGGCGCTTCCCCGAGGTCGTGCGCTGGCTCGAGGAGAAGACGCGGGTGGAGCGCCCCGAGTCGCGCGACGTCGTGGAGCAGGCGATCGCGGCGCTCCGGAAGGGGTCCTTCTCGGACGCGGAGGCCGCCCGGCTCGCCGCGGCGCTCTCGGCGAGCGCGCCGACGCCGCGCTATCTGGCGCGCATCGTCCAGGGGACGCGCAAGCGGAGCAAGGGGCGGAGGTAGACGGGCGGCGGGGCCTGCGACGGCGACCGCCTGGCTCAGGCGGCCTGCTGCGACCCCTCCGGCGCGCCGGCGTCCCCTTGTTGCCCCTTGGCAGCCTCCGCGAACAGGAACTGCAGCGCCCCCGGCGCGCGCCGGCGCCACGCGTCCTCGCAGTGGGTCCCGTCCTCGTCCGGGCAGAAGCGCAGGTCGGCCTCGCTGTAGCCCCGCTGGCGCAGGTGCTCCACGAGCCGCGCGGCGTCGCGCAGCACCGAGCCGTCGTCCTCCCGAGCGCCGGCGTCGACGTACAGCCGCGAGCTCGCCGGGACGGCCTGCGATGCGATGACGTCGAAGATCTGCCGCTCCGCGAACCAGAGCGACGGCGACATGCAGAGCGCGGCCCCGAGCACGTCGGGGCGGCGGAAATGGGCGTAGAGCGCCGCGAGGCCCCCCATCGACGAGCCGCCGATCGCCGTGCCGGCCGGGTCGCGCCGCACCGCGAAGCGCTCCTGTACGGCCGGCACGATCTCGGAGGTGATCCAGCCGAGGAAGTCGTCGAGCCTCCCGTCGCTGCCGTCGCCCGGGAACGGCGACAGCTCGGTCAGCCGCTCGCTCCCGCCGTGATCGATCCCCACGAGGACCGGCGCCACGAGGCCTCGATCCGAGAGATCGCGCACCGCCTCGTGCAGGCGCCATCCGCCGCTGTAGGAGGGGTCGTCGTGAAAGACGTTCTGTCCATCGAACAGGAAGAGCACAGGTGACGGCCCTGCCTGCGCGCCCTCGCCGGGCAGGTAGACCCGGACGTTGCGCTGGCCCTGGAAGCCGGGAATCCGATAGGGACCGAGGAGATAGATGATGTGTTCCGCCATGAGCTTTCGAGGCGGAGGACCGGCGCAGCTCGTCTGTCTCGAGGACGCCTCCGTTCCGCCGACCGGAGCGCATAGCAATGGCCGGGCCGCCCCCGGTTGCCGCCCTCCGGCTGCAGCGCCGCTGCGCGGCCCGGGCCTCCTCCGGCCCGGACCGCGCAGCGCCGCTGTGACAGAACACCTCACGCGTGACAGGCTGCTCCGAGCAGGCGGCTGTCGTCGCGGGGGCTCGGCGCTAGTTGCAGCTCGCGTCCGAGGTGCCGCCGAACACCGTGGTCCAGTAGGACCCGTAGGTCCCGCCTCCGGTCGCCCGCCCGATGCCGATGACCTTGAAGGCAGACCCGAGCATGTTCTTGTTGTGGCCGTCCGAGTTCTTCCACTGGTCGAACGTCTTCTGCGCCGTCGAGTTGCCGGCGGCGATGTTCTCGGCCATGGCGGTCCTCTCGGCGGACGCATAACAGGCGTTGGCCGCGCGGGTCCACGGCGACCGGCCGTCCTGGCTCGTGTGGTCGAAGTAGTTGTGATCGCGCATGTCCTCGCTGTGGCCCTGGGCGGCGCGGCTCAGCGCGGTGCAGCCCGAGAGCGCCCCGAGGCCCTTCTCGGCGCGATACTGGTTGATGATGGAAAGAAACGCCTGCTCCTCGGTATCGAGCGGCGTCGTGCTGGGCCCGGCGCCGCTGCACGTCGAGCACTCGCCGCAATCGCTCGAGCAGCTCGAGCAGTCCTCGCCCGCGCCGCAAACCCCGTTCCCGCAAACCTCGCCGCCCGTCGAGCCGCCCTCGCCCGTCGAGCCGCCCTCGCCCGTCGAGCCGCCCTCGCCCGTCGAGCCGCCCTCGCCCGTCGAGCCGCCCTCGCCCGTCGAGCCGCCCTCGCCGCCGTCCGGCTCCGAGGGGGCGCACGCGACCTGAACGTACATCTTCTTCGTGGTCCGCCTGCACGGATCGCCGAAGGTCGCGTTGTTGGCCGTCACGGTGCAGCTCGACTGCCCGAGGCACGCGCGCTCCACCACCGCCTTCGACGTCGACGCGTTGCACGAGGTCGCGCGGAAGCTGCCGCAGACCCCGCGAGGTGTGCCATAGCTCGCGAAGTCGACCGCCGTGATGACCTCCCCGGCCGGACACGAGAGCGAGATGTCCGCGCCCTCCCGAGCGGTATCGCAGACCGCCCCCTCGACCGGCTCGGAGGCCTCGTCGGACTGCTCCGGCTCGACCTCGGTCGAGCCGAGACAGCCGACCACAGAACAGCCAGCGATGAAGGCGAGGACAAGCGTCCGGTGCAAAGCGCTCATATGCATGCTCCTTGTCTGTAAGTCCGTCTGAGCTCGGCCCGCCCCGGCACCGCGGCTCGCGCCAGCAGGTACGCCGGGGCACGCGACGCCTCGACGGGCCACCCAGTACAGCGTTATTCAGGGGGCGAAGTCGCGCTCAGCGCGTCTTCACGCAGCGCAGCGCCTCCCTTCGATTCGCTGACAACACGGTGTCACCTGACCGCTGGCATGTCCAGATACGAAACACTCCCATGCGCTTGATTTGCCGCTGGATCACTGAATCTTTTCATGACCCGTGGAACCGGCCCTCGCGGGGCTCGATGAGGCGGGATTTCTTCACCAAGTCCGGTGTACGACATGGCGCCAGATGGACACCCCATCTCCCTTGAGCCGAAGGGTGGGATTCCGTAGGCCGAGCGGAGACCCAGGCCAGCGCTCTGTCGATGCCGAAAATATCGTGTCAACGAGACCACGACTGACCTGCTCGACAGCCTGCGCCTCCAGCGCTCGACGCTCGACTCGAACGGCCTTGTCCTGGCCGCGCGCCCGCCATCGCGGCCTGTCGGGGCGCTGGGCTGAGCCAGGATCCGTCGGCGGTTGCTCGGCCGCTGGAGGTCTCCTCGGGAGCTCGGCGTGCTCGTCCCGGGCGAGCTGCACACGTCAGGCTTTGAGAGCCCCCTGACATCTGGAGGCGCCCCCATTGCTCGCGGTGTCACAGCGCGCCCATGAGGGCCCTCGCCCGCTACCGTCCACGGCAGAGCCTGCCTCGCGCCGTGTGCCGCTCGAGACGGCACACGCAACGCAGGCAACGCAGGCAACGCAGGCAATACAAAGACCGCCCGATCGCGCGCCGCGGGGCCGCACCCGCGCCGGCGCCTGTGCTATGACCGCCCTCCATGCGCCTCAAGGACCGCGTTGTCTTCATCACCGGTGCTTCCCGCGGGATCGGCCGGACCATCGCCCTCGCCTGCGCGCGAGAGGGTGCGGATATCGTCGTCGCCGCGAAGACGGACGTCGCCGAGAACCCGCGCCTCCCGGGCACGATCCACGACGTCGCCCGCGAGGTCGAGCAGCTCGGCCGCCGCGCGCTGCCCATCAAGCTCGATGTGCGCGACGACGAGGCATCGAGGGGCGCCGTCGCCGCGGCGGTCGAGCGCTTCGGGCGCGTCGACGCGCTCATCAACAACGCGGGCGCGCTCTGGTGGGCCGACGTCGTGGACACCCCCATGAAGAAGTTCGACCTCATCATGGGCATCAACGTGCGCGCGTCGTTCGCCCTCTCGCAGGCCGTCCTCCCCCACATGATCGCGCAGAAGTACGGCCATATCATCATGATGTCGCCCCCCGTCGAGGCCGACGCCTGCGCCCACCACGGCGCCTATGCGGTCTCGAAGTTCGGCATGACGATGATCGCCCACGCGATCGCCGGCGAGTACGCCGAGCACAACATCACGGCCCACGCCCTCTGGCCCGCGACCGCGATCGAGAGCTTCGCCACCATGAACTTCGGCCTCGGCGGCCCGGAGCTCTGGCGCAAGGCCGACATCCTCGCCGACGCGACGCTCGCGCTGCTCTCGCGCGAGCCGTCGGCCCGGCGCGGCAAGGCGTGGATCGACGAGGTCCTGCTCCGCGAGGAGGGCGTCACCGATTTCTCCAGGTACCAGTGCGTGCCCGGCGTCGAGCCGCCGC
The DNA here is from genome assembly GCF_051521505.1 of Sorangium sp. So ce1014. Taxonomy (NCBI): domain Bacteria; kingdom Pseudomonadati; phylum Myxococcota; order Polyangiales; family Polyangiaceae; genus Sorangium; species Sorangium sp. So ce1014. The sequence goes on along the minus strand of NZ_CP150356.1, from coordinate 2,143,241 downwards.
ACTTCCCCTTCAGCGCGATCCCCAAGGCGACCACCACCACGAAATGAGGCGCGACGCGTGAGCCGCGACGACGACAAGGAAACGGGCCCCGGTGGCGGCGGCGGGCTCGATCCCGGGCCGGAGCTCGCCGCGGTCTTCGACGACCTCGAGACGCTGCTCAAGAACGGCGACGTGATCGCCGCGCTCACGTCGCGCGGGATCAACGGGAGCCTCGCGCTGCTCGCCGCCGACGCGCTCCGCGCCTACCTCGCGGGCCGCAAGGCCGACGCGGCCGAGGACTTCGCGACCGTCGCCGAGGAGATCCGCGGCCGGCTCGCCGCGAGCGCCGAGGAGACGGGGACGGACGCAGGATCGCAGGGGGAGCCGTCACGCTCGAACGGGAGGCGCTGAATGAGCACGAGCTTCGAAGCAGAACAGACGTCGCAGCAGGCGGGTGACGGCGCGCGGCCGACACCGCCGTGGGCGCCGGCCGAGGCCATCTCCGGCGCGGACTACTCGGCCGTCGAGCTCGCGCAGAGCGACGACCGCGTGTTCCTCCTCGAGCAGCGCGAGCTGCCCGAGCGCGAGCGCTACCTGACCCTGGCCGACGCCGCCGGCGTCGCCGAGGCCATCCGGACGATGGCGGTCCGCGGCGCCCCGGCGATCGGCATCGCCGCCGCGTACGGGATGGCGCTCGCCGCGCGCGCCGCCCGGGGCGAGGGCGCCACCGGCTACCTCGCCGCCATGCGCGCCACGGCGGAGCACCTCGCCTCCGCCCGGCCCACCGCCGTGAACCTCGGGTGGGCCGTGCGGCGCATGCTCGCCGAGGCCCTGCAGCACGCGGGGCGCCGCGGGGAGGAGCGCGCGCGGGAGCTCGCCGCGCTCGCGCGCGAGATCCACCGCGAAGACGTCGTCGCCTGCCACCAGATAGGCCGCGCCGGCGCCGCCCGCCTGCCCGAGTCGGGCACGGTCCTCACGCACTGCAACGCCGGCGCGCTCGCGACCGGCGGCTACGGCACGGCGCTCGGCATCATCCGGGCCGCCATCGCCGAGGGCAAGAACATCGGCGTGCTCGCGTGCGAGACCCGCCCGTACCTCCAGGGCGCGCGCCTCACGGCCTGGGAGCTCCAGCGCGACGGCATCCCCGTCGAGGTGATCTCGGACTCGATGGCCGCGTGGTTCATGCAGAAGGGCGAGGTCGGCGCCGTCGTCGTCGGGGCCGACCGCATCGCGCGGAACGGCGACGTCGCGAACAAGATCGGCACCTACGGCCTCGCCTGCCTGGCGCGCCACCACGGCGTCCCGTTCTACGTGGCCGCCCCGTGGAGCACGCTCGACCTCGCGACCGACACCGGCGCGTCGATCCCGATCGAGGAGCGGAGCCGCGACGAGGTCGCCGTCGTCGGCGGTCGCCGCATCATCCCGGCCGGGGTGCCCGTCCGCCACCCCGCCTTCGACGTCACCCCCGCGGAGCTCATCACCGCCATCTTCACCGAGCGCGGCAAGATGACGTCGCGCGAGATCAGCCGCTCCGTGCCGCCGGCCGGCTGACGCCGGCCGCCTCCCCCTCGCCCCCACCCGCCGCATGGGCTAAGGACACCCCTGATGGCGCAGTTCTCGCCCAAGCCTGAATGGCTCAAGGTCCGCGCTCCTGGAGGTGACACCTACCACCACCTCAAGGAGACGTTCCGCAAGCTCGATCTCCACACGGTCTGCGAGGAGGCGCGCTGCCCGAACGTCGGCGAGTGCTGGCGCGAGGGGACCGCGACGGTGATGCTCCTCGGCGACGTGTGCACGCGCGGCTGCCGCTTCTGCGCGGTCACGACCGGCGACCCGCGCGGCGCGGTCGACGTGCGCGAGCCGGAGCACGTGGCCCGCGCCATCGCCCGGCTCTCGCTCCAGTACGTCGTGATGACGATGGTCAACCGCGACGACCTGCTCGACGGCGGCGCCGATCACGTCGCCCGCACGGTGAGCCGCCTGCACGCGCTCCGCCCCGACCTGCTCATCGAGACGCTGGTCGGCGACTTCCAGGGCCACATGAGCGGCGTCGACGCGGTGGTCGACGCCGGGCCCGACGTCTTCGCCCACAACGTGGAGGTCGTCCGCCGCATCACGCGCGCCATCCGCGACGTCCGCTCGAGCTACGACCAGTCGCTCGCCGTGCTCCGGCGCGCGAAGGACCGCCAGCGGCGCATGGCCGCGGACGCGGTCGAGCGCGGCGCGCCGGCGCCGCGGCGGCTCACGAAGAGCTCGATCATGGTCGGCATCGGCGAGACCGACGACGAGGTGCTGGAGGCGCTCCGCGACCTGCGCGCGGCGGGGGTCGACATCGTGACCCTCGGCCAGTACCTGCGCCCCTCGTCGAAGCACGCGCCCGTGCAGCGCTTCGTCGAGCCGGACACGTTCGCCGCGTTCGCGCGGGCGGCGCTCGAGATGGGCTTCCTCTACGCCGCCAGCGCGCCGCTCGTGCGGTCGAGCTACAAGGCCGCTGAGGTCTTCGTCCGCAGCCTCATCGACCGCGATCCGGCGGAGCTGTCCGCCGGCGCCCCGGCGGGCGCGGCCCCCGCGGGCGCGGCGCACGTCGAGGCGCTCCTGGAGGAGCGGCTCGCCGTGGCGCGGCGCGAGGCCGCCCGCCTCTCTGCAGAGCTCGCCCCCGACGAGCCCCTGCCTCCCGACGGCCCGGCGGCGGCATCGGCCAGCCCCGCGCGGCTCGTCCCCGCGGCCTCTCTCGTCCGCAGGTAGCGCCGTCCCGCCCCGGGAAGGGCGCCGCCGCGCCGGCCCACCGCAAGCGCCTTGACGCTTCCCGGCGATTGGCCGAGCGTGGAAGACGGCAGGAGGGTCAGAGACCACGATGTCCGCTCCCATCGACAGGCGCCCCCGCGGCATCGCTCCCGGCGCCCCGCGCACCGGCCCACAGACGCCCCGCGCGCGCGTGGCATCCATCCTCTCCCAGGCCGCGCGGGCCTACAGCGCGCGGCCTCCGATCGAGGACATCACGATGCCCACCGGCTTCGATCCGGCCGCGGTGGCGCTCTTCGAGACGATCATCGAGGCCGCGTTCCTCGTCGCGAACGCCGACGGCCACTTCGACGAGGCGGAGCGCAGGCGCTTCCAGGCGATCGTCGTGGACGCTTGCCAGAACCTCGTCCACGAAAAGCAGCTCGAGGCGCTGCTTGCCGACCTCGGCGAGATGCTCGCCGAGGACGGGATGGAGAAGCGCATCACCATGGTCGCCCGCACGATCGGGCGGACCGAGCATCAGCGCGAGGTGCTCCGCGTGGCGGCGTTCATGGCGACCGCCTCGGGCGGCGTGGACGCGCAGGAGCACGGCGTGCTCGATCAGCTCGCGCGCGGGTTCAAGCTCGACGTGGCCGCGGTCGACGAGGCGCTCGCGCAGGCGGCCGAGCCCGGGAACGTCTAGCCGGGACATCCGCACCACGGCGTGCGGTGCGGGACGCGCGACGAGATCGCGCGCCGGGTTCGACCGCGCCGCGGCGAGTCAAACCTGCGACGTGATCGCTGCGACGAGTCAACGGCGCGCGCAACGCGAATGAGCGAACGGCGCGTCTCGGCACTGGTCTCGAGCAGCGCCTTTGATTAGTGTCCCCGCGAGCCGATGAGCACCGCGACGTACTCCACCGACCGCCCGCCCAACGTCTCAGGGGCAAGCCTGGAGCCGCAGGCTGCCGTCGCCCGGCACCCGCTCGACACGTGTGCCGACGACGTGATCAAGGTCCTGCGCGACGACGGCTCGCTCGATCCCGCGCACGATCCGAAGCTCGCCCCGTCGGAGGTGATCGCCCTCTACAGGGCCATGGTGCGGGTGCGCCAGCTCGACGAGCGCCTCGTGGCGCTGCAGCGGCAGGGGCGCATCGGGTTCCACATCGGCTCGCTCGGCGAGGAGGCGGCGGTCCTCGGCAGCGTCTCCGCGACGCGGCCCCAGGACTGGGTGTTCCCGTGCTACCGCGAGTTCGGCGCCGCGCTCTGGCGGGGGCTGCCGCTCCAGCGGTACATCGACAACATGTTCGGCAACGCGAACGACACGGTGAAGGGGCGGCAGATGCCGGACCACTACACCTACCGCGAGGGGCACTTCGGCTCGGTGAGCTCGCCCATCGGCACGCAGATCACGCAGGCCGTCGGCTTCGCGTGGGCCGCGAAGCTGAGGCGCGACGAGCTCGCCACGCTCGTGTACTTCGGCGACGGCGCGACGAGCTCGTCCGACTTCCACAGCGCCCTGAACTTCGCGGGCGTGTTCAAGGTGCCGGTCGTCTTCTTCTGCCGCAACAACGGCTGGGCGATCAGCGTGCCGACCGAGCGCCAGACGTCGAGCAACACGTTCGCGTGCAAGGGCGTCGCGTACGGCGTCCCCGCGGTGCGGGTCGACGGCAACGACCTGTTCGCGGTGGTGAAGGTGGCGCGCGACGCGATCGCGCGCGCCGCGCGCGGCGAGGGCGCGACGCTCATCGAGGCGATGACGTACCGCCTGTCGGGCCACTCGACGAGCGACGATCCCAAGGCGTACCGCCCGGACGCGTGGCTCGACCCGTGGCGCCGGCTCGACCCGATCGAGCGGCTGCGGCGGCACCTCGAGCGCACCCAGGGCTGGACCGAGGCGCAGGATCGCGAGATCGAGGTGGCGGTCGACGCGGAGGTCAAGGCCTGCATCGCGGTCTCGGAGAAGGTGGCGCCGCCGTCGCTCGACTCGATGTTCGAGGATGTCTATGCGGAGCCGCCCTGGCACCTCGTCGAGCAGCGGGAGCAGCTCAAGGCGGGCCCGAGGCCCAAGGGCCACGGCGGCCGCTAGGCCGCGCGGGCGCGGCGTGGACGGCGTTGTCGGCGGGGCGGCTCGCCGGGCAGCGCCGACGGCCGGGGTGGCGCCGCCGCCCGCGATCGACGGGGGTCCCAGGGGAGCGGGGGCGCCTGTGAGGTTGCACTCCCACCTTCTGGCCGAGAGACGGAGACGAAGAGCATGCCTCAGATGAACATGGTCCAGGCGATCAACGACGCGCTACGCCACGAGATGCGGCGGGACTCGCGGGTCGTCGTGCTCGGCGAGGATGTCGGCAAGGTCGGCGGGGTGTTCCGCGTCACCCAGGGCCTGTTCGACGAGTTCGGGGACGACCGGGTGATCGACACGCCGCTCTCGGAGAACGGGATCGTGGGGGCGGCGATCGGGATGGCGCTCTACGGGCTCGTGCCGATCCCGGAGATCCAGTTCGCCGATTTCATCTATCCCGCGTACGACCAGATCGTGTCCGAGCTGGCGAAGTACCGCTACCGCTCGGGCGGCGAGTACCCGTCGAAGCTCGTCATTCGCACGCCGGTGGGCGGCGGCATCCGCGGCGGGCACTACCACTCGCAGTCGCCCGAGGCGCAGTTCATCCACGTGCCGGGCCTGAAGGTCGTGTGCCCGTCGAACCCGGCCGACGCGAAGGGGCTCCTGCTCTCGTCGATCCGGGATCCCGATCCGGTGCTGTTCTTCGAGCCGAAGCGCATCTACCGCGCGGCGAAGGGGGACGTCCCTGACGGTGACTACACGGTCCCGCTGGGCCAGGCGAAGGTGGTCCGGCCGGGCTGGCACGTGACGCTCGTGGTCTGGGGGGCGATGCTCTACGAGGCGCTCGACGCGTCGAACCAGGCGGCCGCGCAGGGCATCGAGTGCGAGGTGATCGACCTGCGGACGCTGTGGCCGCTCGACATCGACACGGTGATCGAGTCGGTGAAGCGGACGGGCCGGTTCATCGTGGTGCACGAGGCGCCGAAGAGCTGCGGCCTCGGGGCCGAGCTCGTCGCGCTGGTCAACGAGAAGGCGTTCCTCCACCTGGAGGCGCCGCCGCTCAGGATCACGGGCTTCGACACGCCCTTCCCTTACACCCTCGAGAACGAGTACCTCCCGCTCTCGCATCGTATCCTTCCGGCGATCCTCGAGATGGCGAGGTACTGACGCATGGGCAAGTACGAGTTCAGGCTTCCGGACATCGGCGAGGGTGTCACGGAGGGGGAGATCGTGACCTGGCTTGTGTCGCCGGGCGACGTGGTCGCCGAGGACCAGCCGATGGTCGAGGTGATGACCGACAAGGCGACGGTGACGATCACGTCGCCGCGCTCGGGCCGGATCGTGGAGACGCGGGGCGAGGTGGGCGGGGTGGTCCCGGTCCACTCGGTGCTCGTCGTGTTCGACCTCGACGACCGCTCGGCGACCGCGTCGCCCGCGTCGCCCGCGTCGGGGACGGGGATGCGGCAGTCTGCGGCGAACACGGGCCCCGCGGAGCCTGCGGCGACGGCGGTCGGCGACATCAAGGAGGACCTGCCGGGGATGAACCTCGTGGCGCCGGCGCGGCCCGCGTGGACGAACGGCAGCATGGGGGGCGCCGGCCAGGCGGCCTACTTCAACGACAAGCCGCTCGCGACGCCGGCGACGCGCAAGCTGGCGCGCGACCTCGGGGTCGACCTGCGGCGCGTGCCGCCGACCGGCCCGGGGGGCCGCGTGACGAAGGACGACGTGCGGGCGCTGGAGGCGCCCGAGGGGGCCGAGGCGACGCCGGTGGTGTCCGAGGTGGCGCCGAGGCGGCCGGCGGGCGTGGCGGGCGTGGCGGGCGACCTGCTGGAGGAAGAGGACCGCGGGCGCGGGGCGGCCCGGCCCGAGGGGGAGCGCGGCCGCGGGCTGCCGGCGGCGCCGGGCGACGAGCGCATCCCGCTGCGCGGCGTGCGCAAGCGGATCTTCGAGGGGATGTCGCGGTCGAAGCACACGGCGGCGCACTTCACCTTCGTCGAGGAGTGCGACGTCTCTGCGCTGAAGGAGCGCCGCGCGCGCCTGCGCCCGCTGGCCGAGAAGGAGGGCGTCAAGCTGACGTTCCTGCCCTTCTTCGTGAAGGCCGTGGTCGCGGCGCTCAAGAGGCACCCGACGCTGAACAGCGCGTTCGACGAGGCGGCGCAGGAGATCGTCGTCCGGAAGAGCTATCATATCGGCATCGCCTCCGCGACCGAGGCCGGGCTCATCGTGCCTGTCGTGCGCGACGCGGATCGCCGGAGCGTCCTCGGGATCGCGAAGGAGATCGCGCGGCTCGGCGAGGACACGAAGTCGGGGCGGGTGAAGCCGGAGGATCTCGGCGGCTCGACGTTCACGATCACGTCGCTCGGCCAGCAAGGGGGGCTGTTCGCGACGCCGATCCTGAACTTCCCCGAGGTCGCGATCCTCGGGATCCACCAGATGAAGCAGAAGCCGGTGGTGCGCGACGGGCAGATCGTGATCGGCGAGGTGATGCTGCTGTCGCTGTCGTTCGACCACCGGATCATCGATGGTCACGTGGGGGCGGCGTTTGCCTACGAGATCATCGGGTATCTGGAGGATCCGGATCGGCTCTTCCTCGAGATGAGCTGAGCTGAGCTGAGCTGAGCGAGAGGCGCGGCCGCCGGACCTGGGCTCGGTCGCGGCGGCGGGCGCCAAGACCTGCGCCGCGCCGGCGCCCTCCTGCGCCGCGCCGGCGCCCTCCTGCGCAGCCCCGGCGCCCTCCTGCGCGGCCCCGGCGCCCCTCCTGCGCAGCCCCCGCGCCCTCCTGCGCAGCCCCCGCGCCCTCCTGCGCAGCCCCGGCGCCCTCCTGCGCAGCCCCGGCGTCCCTCCTGCGCAGCCCCCGCACCCTCCTGCGCAGCCCCGGCGCCCCTGCTGCGCCGCCCCATGGGTGTCCTGTGTCACAATTGCTTGGCTCCTGCGCGGCCCCGGCACCGTCCTGCGCGCCCCTGTGGGCGTCGTGTGCAGCCCTGGTTCGACGCCTGCGCACCGCCGCCACCCCTGCTGCGCCGCCTCAGCGCCCTCCTGCGCACGCATCGGCGTGAACTGCGCAACGTTTTCCCCTCCTGCGCACCCCTCCGCGGGAACCACGGAGCTGCTTGCGACGTGAGCGCCGCGCTCTCCTTTTCTGGCCAGAGCTCCTGGTGTGCCGATACTGGGGAACCCCCTCAATTTGTGCCCGTATACAGCGGAAAATTGAACAGGGAGGCAGGGAGGCGAGGAGTTTTTCTGAGATTTTACTCCCCGCCTCCCCGTGAATTTTCCCAAAAATTTGAGGGGATTCCTCCCGGGCAAGCTCGCTCGACGCGTCATCTGGTCGAGCCGCATTCTGGATGCCCCTGGCTGGGCGGTTACGGGCCACCGTGAGCTACGGTGGCGTCAGAGCGCCTTGACGACCCGCGCCCAACGATGACATTATATCTAGAACGCTCAGTGGATTGGAGCAGGGAATGGCCCGACGAGGACGGTTGAACATCGACGATACTCCCAAATCCGGCGCTGCCGGCGGTGGAGGGATCTCTCCAGGGAAGATGGATCCGTTCGAAGGGAAGGACTCATTCGACGGTGAGACGTTCGATGGGCTCACTCTGGAACGAGCGGACCTGAGCGGCCGAGACTTCTGTAATTGTGTGTTCCGGCGTTCGAAGCTCGGCGAGAGCCGCTGGACGCGCGCTCGGCTCGAGAACTGCGTGTTCGAGAGCTGCGATTTGACCAAGGCCGACCTCACCATGCTCTCGCTGCGCGGCGTGGCGTTCAACTCCTGCAAGTTGATGGGCATCAACTGGACGAACATCACGAAATACCCCGACGTGTCGTTCGAGGATTGCGACATGCGATACGTCATCATGGATTCGCTCGCGCTGCGCAAGACGCGCTTCGAGCGGTGCGCGATCACCGAGTCGGTCTTCGCCGCGACGGACCTCGTCGGGGCCGTGTTCGAGGAGTGCCGCTTCGCGGGGACACGCTTCGAGGATTGCGACCTTGGAAACGCGCAGTTCCCTCGGTCCCAGGATCTGTTCATCGATCCGGCGAAGAACCGCGTGAAGGGCGCCCGCATTCCGCTCGAAGCGGCGATCCTCCTCGCGGCCTCGTTCGGCATGCACGTGCTCGGCTTCACGGAAAAGGACAGCCGATGACGACCCGAGCGGTCACTCCGCAGCGAGGCGCCTCGCGAGCGCTCCCCGCGCGCCGTGGAGCGCCCTGGTGCGCCATTTGTACGCCGTGCTGAGGGGTATCGCTCTCGTCTCCGCGATCTCCTTCATGGGGATCTCGAAGAGGTCGCGCTGGACCAGCACCGAACGCAGCTCGAAGATCCGATGGAATGCACGATCCGGATTCCTGGCCGATCGGACCTGCTCTCGCCTCTCCCAGAGGCGCACCATCGCGTCCTGCATGACGTCGTCGAGGTCCCGCGAGGGCACCCCGACGTAGCTGACGAGCGATCTCACGCGGGCGGGTAGAGGGCAGGTCGGCGTTGCTCGGTCCACGATCCAGCAGACGATCCGGGCCCGGTCCGAAGGTTCAACAATCGACCGAGCCCTCGCAAGAGGCCGGGCGAGCGGCTCCACGGCGGGCGATCCCGAAGGCGGGGCGGACCCGCACGGAGCCGTCGCAAGCTTGCGGCGGCCCACCTCGACGAGACGGCGGGGCCGTGCAGCGCGCTCGCTGCACGGCCCCGACTAGTCGACAGGATGGCGCCTGTGGCGTCTTTCCTGGTCAGCTCTCTCCCGCGCCCGGCCCTCGGCCAACCAACATCGGGCGAAGAGGAGAGGACCAAGCACCAAACCGAGAACGACCAGACCGCGCAGCCACGGGTTGCTATGAGGATCGCTCGTCACCGTTTCGTAGTTCATGGCAGTAAAAAGGATCCATGCACCAGAAACGACTATACCGGCAACCCTCAGAATCGGTTCCATGATCACTCGACTGCGCCGCTCAAAAGAATGCGCACATGAGGCCGAGACCGAAAAAGCCTCCACCCGTCCAGGAGTCACAATGCTTCCTATCCCGTTCCGTCCTTGCGCGCGGGCAGTCTGCTGTTCACGATGATTTCAGACCTTCTCCACCCTGACGCCACGCGAATGCTGGGCGAGCGCGGAGAGATCTCCGAGATCCGAGGTGAGTACGGTCCCGCCTGGCTCCGCGAGCGCGACGACGAGCGCATCGACCGCGGAGCCTCGACGGGCTCGCCTCCGGAGCAGCGCAGCTCGCCGCGCCAGCGGCTCGGAGATCTCCTCCACGATGTCGCACGTCTTGAGAAAGCTGTTCGCCAGGGCGTCACGACCAGGATGCCCTTGCAAGCACTCCACGAGCACGACGGAGGGGACGAAGGGCGGCCACAGGTCCTGCTCGCGAAGCGCCAGGATCAGCGCCGCCGCCTGCCGGGATCGCTCGGCCAGACGGGTAACTCCGCCCGAATCGAGGATCAACACGCCGGTCAGCCCACCTGGCGGGTGGGCTTTCGCGCAACCCGTCGCGCGACGGCGCCGGCGCGAGCGCGCTCGCCTGCGGCAGGCGGCCCGACCTCTGCCACCAGCTCCGCCACGTAGCGGTCTGTCTCGGCGAGCAGATCAAGCCGACGCAGCTCAGCCCGCACCGCCTTTTGCAGCAGCTCCGAGGCCGGAAGACCACGCGCCTTCACAAGCTCATACAAATCGTCGGGGAGGTAGACCTGCATGCGTGGCATACGCCTAACTATACACCCTCGAAGCTCGACCGCAAGGCAAGCCGAAGCGGCTCGGTGGCGCCATCGCGGCCGGCCCCGGCCGTGAGCGCACGTGCTCCTGCTCGTGCGGGTTCGTGGCCGTCCGGCGCTCGAGAGCAACCGGTCTGCGGTGTCGGGAGCTCGAGAGCCCCGATGCCCGCAGCGGCTTTCTTCAGGAATGCCCTCTGATGACCGGACACCTGCCCGACGGCTCGCCGGTCTGCTGCGGCGCGCAGCGCCGTCGGCAGCAGCGGCTTGTTGGGCGTGTGATCATCAGCGCTGCGACGCTTGTTCTGATCTACGCCTGTACCGGACGGGAGACACGCGACGGCAGCTCGTCAGGCTCCGCTCGCGTCGAGCGCCTGCAGATCGCGATCTCGGCCAACGTTGATCCGATGCACGAAGTGCTTCAGCGCCAACACGGGATCAATGCCGTCCATGGTTATCGGCGCGAGGGTGGGATAATCGAAGCGCGCCTCTAGATCGTCGCCTTCTTGTGCCCTCCCCCACGGAAAATCTCACGGATCCGCGCTGCGCCGCAAGGCCCACATGCTGTCCAGCGCCATAGGGTAGTTCCGTCTAACATTGGCGGCAGCCGCCGCCTTTCCGGGGGCGCCTGGGGGGCGCGGCAGACGCGCAGCCGGAGGCATCGCGAGGTTGCCGGACACATACCGATCCGTTCACAACTTCGGACCGAAGGGGCCGTCGAGGGGGCTGCGGACGGCCAGGCCGCCGCGGTTCAGCACGTGGGTGGAGATCATCGTCGTGCTCACGTCGCGGTAGCCGAGGAATTCCTGGATGGTGCCGATGTCGTGGCCGGCTTCCAGCAGGTGCGTGGCGAAGGAGTATCGCAGGGTGTGGCAGCTCGCGCACCTCGACAGACCGGCGGCGAGGGCGGCCTCTCGCACCGCCAGCCGCTGCGTTGGCGGCCGCTGCTGTGGACGCTCCCCGCGGCGGGAACGTCCGCCGCGCGTCGTGTACTCGCGTCACGTGAAGCGCAGCCGGCCAGCAGGCCTTATGCGTTGTCGTTGCTCGGCCCTTCCGGCGGCCTCTCGGGCGCGTCCCACCCGCCGGGAGGCTCTTCGATTCCCAGCGCGGCGAGGAGATCGCGCGCGACCTCCGAAATGTCGTCGGGGACCTCGGGCCCCGGCTCCCAGGCCGACAGCAGCGCGCGCAGCCTCCGGGCGGGCGCGGCGAATCTCTGTTGATCGAGCTCCGTTCCGAAGGCGGACAGGAGCCGGTCCAGGTGCTCGACCATGTGCTCTCGCGACGGCCACGACGTCGCCTCGGCCCACGAGCGCGGCGAGCGCGCCGGCGATGTTCACGGCGCCCGCGACCGCCTGGGCCAGCTGGGCCGCCTTCCTCGATGCACCGCTGTAGCGCCACGGCGCGGCCGCGGCCTTCGCTGCGGGCGGCGGCTCCGCTTCGTCCGTGTCGCGGTCGATCGCCCGGACCTGGTAGCCGTCGTCGTTCTCCCAGCCGCACGGGGGCTCCCTTACGCCGAGGGAGAGCATGAATTGCCGTGCCGCCTCGTAGACCGCCTGCGGGATCTCCTCGCCTTCTCTCCAGTTGAGCGTCGCCACCCGGAGCTCGCACGCGCTCCTCCGGGTCGAGCTGAGCATAGGCTTCCTCGTCCAGCTGCTGCTCCTCCGGGCTGCCGCCTGCGCCGTCGTCGACAGGGCTGCTGCCGCCCGCGCCGTCGTCGACGGAGCTGCTGCCGCCCGCGCCTCCTTCGGGGGCGCTTTCCCCGTTGCTGGAGCTATGCCCATCCCCATCCCCCGGGCCCACCCGGATGACGCATCCGGGAACCACCGCATACCCGGCCAGCCCCACGAGCACGGCTGAGGCGGCGTCGGCGGCTGAGGCGTAAGCGCCCGGCCAAGGGCATCGTGACCGTCCGCGTGGCGTCGGTTACCTGTTCCCATCGCGACGAAGGAGGAAGCGATGGCGACGAGAATGGAGTGGGCCGAGCGGGTGGGTCGATGGGAGCGGAGCGGGCTGAGTGCCGAGAAGTTCGCGCGCCGCGAGGGCTACAAGCCCAAGCAGCTGTACTGGTGGCGCTGGAAGCTGCGGGCTGATGGGCCCGCGCAGCCGGCGCCGTCGTCGCTGGCGGAAACGCCGCGCTTCCTGCCGGTACACGTGGTGACCGACGCATCGCCGGTCGCGTCGGAGCCGATCGAGATCGCGCTGCCCAACGGGCGGGTGGTCCGCGTTCGGCCGGGCTTCGACCCGGCCACGCTCGAGCGCGTGCTGGCGCTCGCTGCCGAGGAGGTGCCGTGCTGACGCTGCCGCCGTCGGTGCGCGTGTACGTCGCGGCCGAGCCTACCGACCTGCGCAAGAGCTTTGATGGCCTGTCGGTACTGGTCGCTCAGTGCTTCGGAGCCGATCCGCTCTGCGGCCATCTGTTCGTGTTCAGGAATCGGCGAGGCGACCAGGTGCGAGTCTTATTCTGGGACCGCACTGGCTACGTGATTGTGGCGAAGAAACTCGCCCGCGGCCGATTCCACCTTGCCCGCGACCTGCCCAAGGGAGCGACCCACATCGAGGTCGAGGCGGCCGAGCTGTCGCTGATGCTCGAAGGCATCGACCTGTCGCAGGCCGTACGGCGCAAGCGCTGGAGGCCCGGCGTGAGAAATTTCGACGCGTCGAAGCAACGCTTGATGGATGCGCGCGGGATAGATATCCAACGCGCCACGTGAGCAGTCCCCCTCCGTCCCAAGCACAGCTCCCCGCCGATCTGGCCGATGTGCGACGCAAGCTCGAGCAGCTCGCGGCCGACGGGCAGGTCGCGGCGCTCATCGAGCTGGTACTCGGGCTTCTGCTCCAGCTGCGCGACAAGAACACCGCGCTGTCGGCGAGGCTCGCGAGCGCGCTGCGTGAGCTGTACGGCCGCAAGAGCCAGAAGGTCTCTACCGAGCAGCTGATGCTGCTGTTCGCCGAGCTCGGCGCCCAGACGCCGCAGGGGGGCGGTGACTGCGCGCCCTCGTCAGACCCTAGCGCGGAGGCTCCTGAGCAGCCGGGGCAGGGGCTGGTGCCGCAACCTCCTGAGCCGCCGAAGCCGCCGCGAGGACGGCGTGGGCGCGCGCCGCTTCCCGCACACCTGCCGCGCGAGACGCGCGTTGTGCCCGTCGCCGAAGCCGAGCGGAAGTGCCCGCAGTGCGGCGCGGACAAAAAGTGCATCGGTCACCGTACGAGCGAAGTTCTCGAGTTCGTCCCTGCACAGTTCCGGGTCATCGAGGAGCAGAGGGAGAAGCTCGCCTGTCCGCGCTGTCCCGAGCAGGGGGTGACGACGGCGGACAGCGAGAAGGTGATGGATCGGGGTCGCCCGGGGCCGGGGCTGCTCGCGAGCATCATCGTCGAGAAGTTCGAGGACGCGATGCCGCTGTATCGGCAAGCGCAGCAGTATGCCCGCTTCGGCGTGTCGCTGTCGCCGTCGACGCTGGGTGAGTGGTCGGCGTTCGCACTCGATGTGCTCGCCTCGGTGGCCAAGAGGATCCAGGAGCGCGTGCTGGGCGCATGCTACCTGCGCGCCGATGACACCGGGATGCGCGTGCTGGATCAGGATCATCCAGCGGGGGTGAAGCGAGGGCACATCTGGGCCTTTGTCGGGGCTGGGCTCGTCGCCTTCCTGTACGCACCGGACTGGAGGGCGAAGCATCCGGCTGCCCAGCTGCAGGGCTTCACCGGCTACCTGCAGGGCGATGGTTATGCAGGGTACGGCGCGATGTTGCGCGGAGACGACGGTGGCGAGGTGATCGTGCCCGAGGAGCGCCGGCTCGGCTGTGGAATGCACATCCGCGCGAAGTTCGAGAAGGCGGCGAAGGGCGGCGACGAGCGAGCCGCTGTGGCGCTTGCGTACTTCAAGGCCATCTACCGCATCGAAGCTGCCTGCAAAGCTGAGGCGCTGTCCGCGGAGGCACGCCTGACGCGCCGGCAGGCGCTGTCGCTCCCCGTGCTCGAGGAGCTCTATAAGTGGATTCACGATCTGCACCTGCGGCTCGTGCCAAGTACGCCGCTATACGTCGCGACGCTGTACGCCATCAACCAGGAGGCAGCGTGGCGGCGCTGCTTCACGGATGGGCGCTTCGAGATCGACAACGGTGAAGTCGAACGGCGAATAAGATGTGTGGCGCTCGGAAGGAAAAACTACTTGTTCGCGGGCTCGGACAAGGGAGCTGAACGCCTCGCCGTCGGCTACACCGTATTTGGCTCGTGCCGGATGCACGGAGTCAACCCGCTCGCCTGGGCGACGGAGGTGATCGGCAAGCTGCAGGCGGGCTGGCCGCGCGAACGGCTGGACGAGCTGCTGCCCGACGCGTGGGCGCGAGCGTCGCTCGCGGCTCCGGCCGCCGGCGACGCCGACGCGTCCTGAACGACGCGGACCTCAATCCTCGCCGCCGGGGGTCCGGGGGGAAAGCTTCTCGCCGGCCCTCTCGTGTCCGCCCGCGTCTGCCCGGACCATCGGTAGGCGCCGCCCCGCGCCCAGCATCGTCGACCCCGGTGAGAGCCGCAAGGGGCCGCGCCCATGGCGATGGCTGGGCGCTTACGCTGAGGCGGCCTCGGCGGCGGCGCGGGCGGATCGAGCATCGCGATCTTCGCCCATCCGGGCGAGCGGCTACCACGATCCGGTGACCTCGGCGTTCATCGGGGCGACCCGCCTCGTCCGCCGCGCGCGAGATCCCCGCCGCCTGCTTCGAGCGGCGCGCCGCCGAGGGCGACGCCTCGCTCGAGAACGGCAGCCCGTCATGCCGAGGCCGGCGCCACGCAAGGCGGCGCGAACCGGGCGCGCCGGGCGAAACCGGCGGCGCCGCGCGGCGCCGCGCGGCGTAGGAGGGGTAGGTGCGCTACCCTCGACAGGCCAGGTGGATGATGAATTGGCTCCGCGCGATTCGTCTTCTCTTCAGCGCTCTCGCTCGTCGCGTGCGCCGCCTTGATCGCGTGCTGGCGCGCGGATAACCCGGGGCAGACGAGCAAGGTGATCCTGGGGTCCAAGGAGGCTGTGACGATGTCGGACAGAAGCTATCGCAAACCGTCGGATGAGGAGCCAGCGTGGTGTAGACAATATTACACAGCCGAGCGAGCTCATGTGCGGGGCGTCAATCCAGGTCTCTTGATCGTGACCTTGGGCGTACCTGTATAATTCGCGTGGAGGGCGACCGCGAGGGCCGGGCGCTACGCGAATTTTTGAGCGTCATCGGGATCATTCGTGGGCATCAGATACTCGATTGGCATCGCTACACATTCCAGTCTGCCTGTGCTAGCGACTGTTCTGCCGATGCCTGGATTGAACCGGGTCGGTGTTAACAAACTTGAGAGGAAGGTAGCCATGATCATCAAAGAGACGATCCAAGGAATGCTGGACGGCTTGCCGGACCCCGTTCCGAACTTGCTTACCCATGACCAAGCGGCGCTCGTGCAGAGCTGCGTGATCTCGCTCAAGGAAGTGGCCCAGCAACGGCGCTGGAGAATGGTAATGAGACTGACGTCCGCGAACACGACCCTTGGCCATAAGACCATGCTGGAGTACCTCGAATCCGCCGATGACCTTCACTGCATGGCCTCCGCGGCACAGGATCTGCAGCTGTACAAGGACCAGCTCATGATCGGCTGATCACTCGCCGCGAGCCGCTCCTCCGTCGCCACACGAGGATGCTCAATCCGAGCAGCGTTGTGGCTTCGCACGGAAATTCGAGCTCGTCCCCGCTCGGCGAAACTGCTAATGTGCCGGCGGATGCGCGGGGAGCTGACGGCCAGAATGGACGAAGACGCTCCTGATTACGAGCTGTGTCAGACTCGGAATGTCGTTGGCCGATCTTTGACAGGCTTCAGGGTTCGTGTGGGGCGATCCCAAGGCATTCATCGAGGCTCACGGATCACCGTCGGAGCCATCCGACGTGCCTTCGAAACGATGCTCGCGGACTCGCGCGACAGTCTCGGCATGTCTTCCGGCCCCTTCCAATACGGTTGAATCCAGATGCGCTTCCGTTCGATAAGCCCCGGTCCGTGTACCTGATTGCGCCAGTGTCCACGCACCAATATATTGTATTCGAGGCAACGCCCCTATCGCCGCGCAAGTACGCTCCAATCGCACTTATCCATGCATCGAAGGATGCCGCGTTCACTTCACAGCCTGCGGGGCTGGCCCAACGTATGGCGTTCAGCTGCTGGAGGCAGAGCGAAGCCGAAGGCTGAGCGACAAGCCAGTCAGTTGAAACGCCTTGCTGGGCACCATCAGTCGCTCTGTGCTGTCAGTTCGATCTTGTTGCCGTCAGGATCGCGGAGCAGGGCTCGAGGCGGCCAGGCGTTGCTGTCGAACTTGGCGACGAAGTCACCGAGAGCGCGCGCGGCTCCAACGGCTCCATCGAGGTGGGGCACGACAAAGCCCAGTCGGATGGGCGTGCCCGGCGTCGTGTCCGCCGGGTAAAGCTCCAGAACCGTTTCGCCCAGTAGAGTGGAATAGTGAGGCGGTCCTGAACCGTGCTGCTCAGGGTTGAATGAGAGGCCAAGGGCTTCATAGAACTGCTTCGAAAGTTCGAGATTCGCGCACCGGAGAACGACCAGGGTCAGACCAAGCACCGGACGTTTCCTGGCAGCCACCGTTTGCCAGACGCGTTCGATGTCGAGATTCGCTCGAAATTCCGGGCATGCCCGATACTGGAGGTCCGGCTCCTCTCGCTTCTCAAGGAAGCCGAGAACAGTCAACCGATCGAGCAAGACGATCAACTCGTTCCCGAGCGGATTGTTGGACCAGTACACCCACTTGGCGTCGCGCATCGCCGACTGGTCGGGCATGAGCCCGACACTGCACGCAAGCACATGCATTGCGACGTCGACGTCGGTCCAATCTGAAAGGATGGCTGCCAGCGTCGTCCCGCTCATGTCTGCCCAACTATCAGTCGATTGGTCAACCGAAGCCGCCGGACCAGGTCTGTCTAGATCGTCGCCGTTTGTGACCTCCCCTCACGGAAAGTCTCACGGATCGGCGCTGCGCCGCAAGGCCCAGATGCTCTCCAGCGCCATAGGGCAGATCCGTCCGACACCGGCGACAACCGCCGTCTTTCCTGGGGGCCGGGGGCGCCTGGAAGGGGCGCGGCGGACGCGCTGCCGGAGGCGCCGTGCCGCGTCGCGCCTGAGTGACACGGCGCGGCCGCCTCATCGTGAGGTTGCCGGACACATCCCGGTCCGTTCACACGCTTGGACCGAAGGGGCCGTCGAGGGGGCTGCGGACGGCCAGGCCGCCGCGGTTCAGCACGTGGGTGGAGATCCTCGTCGTGCTCACGTCGCGGCGGCCGAAGAGCTCCTGGAGGCGGTTCTGACCTGGAGAGGAAGCAGAGCGCGCGCCCTCCCCTGTCTCACCACGCTGGCGAGCGCCCCTGATGTCGCATGACGTCCGCCGTAAGGCCTCTCGCCTTCGCGCGACATCGCGCCTCTCCGCTCGCCGCATGGGCCTTGGCCAGCGCCGTTCGTTCTGGCAGTCTCTGGTGGTCTCCTCGAGGCGGTGTCTTCACCGGCGACGCGCCCGCTCGCGCAGCAAGGGCGGCGACTCCCGTCAGGCTCCGCGGGCTCGCAGGAGGCGAGAGCTGGGGGGCATGCGAACGAACATCGTCATCGAGAGTGCGATACGCCGTACCGCCGTGCTGCTCGCGATCTCCGCGCTCGGCGCGTGCAGCGCCGAGACGCCGCCTTACGAGGGGCTGCCGCTGCGCGACGCGCTGAGCGCCGCGCCGGAGGTGCTCGCGGCCTTGCCCGAGGAGGCCCTCCACGACGTCGCGGTGCGGCTGGAGGAGGCGCACCGCGCGCAGGAAGAGGAGACGGCGATCCCCGGCGCCGAGATCGCGAGCGTCCCGGCGCTGGTCCGCAGCGCGGACGCGGCGCGGGAGGAGCTCGGGGAGGACGCGATCGTCCTCGGCGCGCTGGAGCCGTCCACGGAAGGGTTCGTGCTCCGCTCCCTCGCGGCGGAGCGCGGGTCCGAGGGGCCGCTCGCCCGGCCCGTCCTCGCGGGGCAGCCGGCGTCGCCGGAGACCGCGGGGCTCGAGGACGCGGCGCTCGACGGCCGGGCCGGCGAGATCGTGGCGGATCTCGCGCGGCGCGCGGGCGCGCGCGACCTCATCCGCGTCACCGGGCTGCCGGCGGGCGTGGTCGCCCAGGATCGCGCGGTGTACGTCAACGCCGCGTGGCTTGTCGCGCTGAGCGCCCTCTCGCCCTCGGACGCGCCCCCGCCCTCCGGCCCCCCGGGCGGCGCCGTCGCGCTGCCCGATCTCCCCCGGATCGAGCCGAAGTCGGTGCGCGCCAACCCGTATCACCTCCCCGGCTCGATCGCCGAATGCGCCGCCGGCGTGCGGGACGTGTGCACCTGCGCCGTGGCCGGGTCCTGCGAGCACGAGCGCACCGACCCGCAGTTCGCCGACGCGCAGGCGGAGTGCGCGTGGGTCAACGCCGACGCGCTGAACGCCGAGGCGCTCTGCGTGCTCGCGCTGATGAGCATCGAGGGGGTGAAGGAGTGCGTCCTCTCCGCGGGCAGCGGCGCATGCGCCGCGCTGCCGATCGCGGGCCGCGACGGCGCGCTCACCTTCGCCGCGGACGCGGGCTGCATGGCCGTGCTCGATCGCTGTCTCCAGTACGGCAAGCCGACCGCGTCGTCCGGGATCCCGACCAGCGCGCCGAGCGGCTCGACCGGCTCCAGCGACTGCGGCAGCTGCGGCGGCGGCTGCTCGGGCTGCAACGAGGACGTCGCCGGCTGCAACGAGAACTGCAGCGATTGCAACCAGAACTGCAGCGATTGCAACGAGAACTGCAGCGATTGCAACCAGGACTGCAGGAACGCCAAGGACGGGGATCCGTCGACGACCTGCCGCGTGAGCGCCGGCCGGCGCGACCTGGAAGGAGGTCGCCCGGGCGCGCCAGGGCCCCTGGGCCCTGCGTTCTGGCTGCTCGTGCCCGCGGGCTACATGCTGCTGCGCATCCGGAGGCGGGCGTGAGCGGGGCGGTGATGCTCTGGCTGGAGCGCCACGGCCTGCCGCCGTGGCTCTCGCCGACCTACGCGGTGATGGTCGCGGTCGCGGGGCTCCTCGGGTCGATGGCGTTCTTCTGGCTTGTGCGCCGGGACCGGGGCGACGTCGGGGTCGAGGGCCGCGCGCTCCTCGGCGGCTACGTCGCCGCGCTCCTCGGCGGCTACGTGTTCGAGGCGCTGCGCGCCGCGCCCGAGGCGCTCGCGCGGGGCTCGTGGGGCCCGGTGCTCCATGCCGGACGGGCCGCGTACGGAGGCCTCATCGCGGGCGTGCTCGTCGCCGGCGTGGTCCTGCTCCGCCGCGGCGCGCCCGTGCTCCCGTTCCTCGACCGGCTCGTGCCCGGGCTCGGGATCACCTACGCCTGCGTGCGCACGGGGTGCTTCCTCGCGGGGTGCGACTACGGCCGCGTCACGGCGGGCGCGCTGGGCGTCCGGTTTCCCGCCGGCAGCCCCGCGGCGGCGGACCACGCTGCGGCCGGCTGGGTGCCCCTGGGAGCGCCGAGCCTGCCCGTGCACGCCACGCAGCTCTACGAGGCGGCGCTCGGGGTGCTGGCGAGCGCGATCGCCGCCCTCTGGCTCGTCCGGGGGCACCGGGACGGCCGGGCGTTCGGGACCTGGCTCGCGCTCTACGCCGCCGGCCGGTTCTTCATCGAGCTCCTCCGCGGGGACGCCGGGCGCGGCGTGTACGGGGGGCTCAGCACCGGCCAGCTCGTCTCGCTGGCGCTCTTGCTGGGCCTCGCGGCGGCCGTCCTGCGCGCGCGCCGGGCCCGCGGCCCGCGCGGCGCTGTCGCCGCGGCCCCCGCGCTGATCGCGCTCGCGTCGCTGAGCCTCGCCGCGGGCGAGGCCGCGGCCCAGCCGGCGCCCCCCACGTCGCCCGCGGCAGCGAAGCCCACGGCCGCGAGCTCGGCACCGCCTGCCCCGACCCCACCGCCGGCACAGGCGCCCTACCCGTACCCGCCGCCACCGGCAGGCGGGTATCCGGCGCCCTACCCGTACCCGCCTCCCCCGCCAGGCGGGTATCCCGCGCCCTATCCGTACCCGCCGCCACCGGCAGGCGGATATCCGGCGCCCTATCCGTACCCGCCTCCCCCGCCAGGCGGGTATCCGGCGCCCTATCCGCATGCGCCGCCCCCGCCAGGTCGGTATCCGGCGCCCTACCCGTACCCGCCTCCCCCGCCAGGCGGGTATCCCGCGCCCTACCCGTACCCGCCGCCCCCGGCGGGCGGATATCCCGCGTCTCCCCCGCCCTCGCCTGCGGCCGCCACACAGCCGCCTGGGCGCTCGCCGGAGGCGCCCCCGGAGCCCGCCGCCGAGCAGCCCGCGACAGGCCACCAGGCGGAGGCCAACGCGCGCCGGATGGCGCTCTCGCTCGGGATCTCCGGCTACTTCGTCCCGGGTCGCTTCGCGGTCAAGGACGGGATGTCCGTGGATCTCGACGTCGTCGCGCGCCTCCCCTTGAGCGAGACGCGCCGCTTCGAGATCGGCGTCGAGCTCCGGAGCATCTCGACGACCGACGTCCACCAGATTGCGGTCGGCGTCCCGCTCCGGCTCGTGATGGGCGTCGGCTCGCATATCGAGATGTCGGTCGGGATCACGCCGGGCTATCACCGCATCTTCTTCGACTCACCCTACTTCGAGAGCGTCGGCGCCTTTGGCGGCCGCTTCGCGTGGGGGATACAGTTCCCGATCACGCCGCACCTGTTCGTCGGCCTCTCTCCGGTGAACTTCCTCTTGCTCGCGTCGGGCGACGTGGATGCGCTCGTGGCCTACGAGCCCGGGCTCTGGGTCGGCGCCGGACTGCTGTGATGGATGTCGCCGGCGCTTCCGGCAGCGGCTCGAGGTGAGCTGAGCACGCCCGCTGTCACGGCCGGGAGGCGCCTGCCTCCGGCTCGTCCTCGTCGCCGAACAGGAGCCCGACGCGGAGCTCCAGCGCCTCGAACGGCTCCGCGCGCACCGGCGCGCCCGCGCCGGCGCTCAGGGTGAACATGAAGGCGGGAAGGCGGGAAGAAAACCCTAATGATCTTCCTGACTTACCGACCTCATGAGATACCTCTCTGGGCACGTGACTGCACCCCCCAGGCTCGCCCCCCGTTACCCCGGCTCCACCGCGATCTCGTCGAACCGCTCCGCCACCGGATGCCGGCTCCCCGGTTCCCGCGCCGTCCCCGGCCGGATCAGCTGCACCGTGCGCACCCCTGCCGCCGCCGCCGCGTCGAGCTCGGCCACCACGTCGGACAGGAACAGCACCTCTCCCGGGCGCAGCCCGAGCGCCTCCGCGATCCGCTGGTAAGCGCCCGCCTCCCGCTTCGGCCCGGTCGTCGTGTCGAAGAACGCCGTGAAGAGGCCTGTCAGATCCCCCGAGGTCGTGTGCCGGAACAGGAGCTCCTGCGCCTCGACCGACCCGGAGCTGAACACGGCGAGCGTCACCCCGAGGTCCCGCCATCGCCGCAGCGCCGGCTCCACGTCCGCGTACACGTGGCTCCGGAGCCCCCCCGACTCGTAGGCGCGGCGCCAGATCTTCCCCTGCAGCGCCTTCAGCGTGGTCTCCTTGCGATCCTCGTCGATCCACGCGAGCAGCGCCGCCGCGAGCTCGCCGTCGCTCACCGCCTGCTCGCCCGCGCCCCGCTCGCGCGCCACCGCGCTCCGGGCGGCCTCGACCTCCGGGCTCCCGGCGTGGGCCGAGACGTACGCGGCCAGATCCCGGCGCGCCACCGGGAACAGCGTCTCGTGGACGAAGCGCACGTCGGTCGTGGTCCCCTCGATGTCGACGAGCACCGCGCGCGCAGGGATCGCCGCCACGCTCACGCGTCCAGCCGCGGGAAGCGCGACGCGATGTCCGACCCGGTGTGCTCGGCGACCCACCCCCTCGGGTCCGAGAACCACCGGATGCAGGTGAACGAGGGCGCCGGCCCCATGTCGAACCAGTGCCGCGTCCCGGCCGGAACGCTGATGAGATCGCCCTTCTCGACGAGGAACGAGAGCACGCGCTCCCCCTGGTGGATGCAGAACAGCCCTCGCCCCTCGACGAAGAAGCGCGCCTCGTCCTCGGAATGGATGTGCTCGTCCAGGAACTTCCGCCGGATCTCCGCGTGATCCGGGGTGCTCGGCGAGACCGAGATCACGTCCGCCGTCACGAACCCGCACGCCTCGGAGAGCTCCTTCACCGGGCCGGCGTACGCCTCGAGCACCTGCTCCGGCGCCGCCGAAGGCGGCAGCGGGCGCTCGGCGGCCCAGCGATCGAAGCGGATCTGCGACGCGGCGGCGACGCGGGCGATGTCCTCGAACGTCGTGTGCTCCTCGGCCCTCGTGGGATCGTTCTCCCGGTAAACCCGCAGCAGGCTCATGAGATCCTCCCTTCCAGAAGCGCACAGTCGAGCATGAACTCCAGCGCCTCGATATGCTGGATCGTGTCGGCGATGTCCGAGCCCCACGTGTAGAGCCCGTGGCCGGCGATGAGGTAGCCGTGCACCGGCGGGTGCGCCGACATGAACGCCTCGACGTCCTCGGCCAGCTTCTGGATGTCCTGCGTGTTGACGAAGACGGGGAGGAGCACCGCGCGGTCGTGCGTCGCCACCCCGGAGAGCGCCTTCGCCACCTCGTAGCCCGCGAGGGTCACGTACCCCTCGTGCGCGCACCGGCGCGAGAGCACCGTCGCGGCCCGCGAGTGGGTGTGCGCGACGGCGCCGATCGCGCTGGAGCGCCGGTAGAGCTGGCAGTGCAGCGCCGTCTCGGCCGACGGGCGGCCCGCGGACGGTCCGGTCAGGCGGCCTTCCGCGTTGACGACCACGATGTCCGACTGGCCGAGCGCGCCCTTGGGCCGCCCGGACGCCGTGATCGCGAAGGTGTCCTCGCTGAGCCGGGCGGAAAAATTGCCGCTCGTGGCCGGCGTCCAGCCGCGCTCGTAGCACCAGCGGGACAGCTCGATGAGCCCGGCGGCGACCGAGGAGAACGAGGCAAACGACATCCCGCGCACGCTCACCGCGCGACCATACCAAAGCGAGCGCTGTCAATCAACGCGCCCCCCGGTCGCGCGCGCCGCGGAGCAGGCCGGCCCAGAACCCGAGCCCGTGCGCGGCGTGCAACGTGGGGAAGATGGCGCAGAGCCAGGGGAAATCGCGGGGCGAGGCGCGCAGCGCGACCCGGAGCGACGCCGCCATCACGAGCGCGGCATACCCGAGCGACGCGAGCGCGAGCGCGGGGCGGACGGACGGCAGGAGCGCGGACGCGAGCGCGAGCAGCGCGAGGGCCGTCACGAGGAAGAACGGCAGCGTCGGCCGGAGCGACAGGAGCCTCCGGCGGCGGAGCAGCGTGCGGGCGCGCCCCTTGCCGTAGGCGAAATACTGCCGCGCGAGCGCCGGGAGGGACGACCGCGGATAGTAGTACGCGACGATCTCCCGGGACAGATAGACCGCGCCGCCGGCCTCGATGATGCGCTGGTTGAGCTCGGCGTCCTCGTTGGTGATCGCGGCCGGGTCGTAGAGGCCGGCGATCTCGAACGCCTCGCGCCGGAAGGCCCCGTTGAACACGGACTCGACGAATCCCTCGCGCGACGGGTCGCGGTAGGCCGAGCCGCCCACGCCGAGGGGGCTCGAGAGCGCAGCGCAGAGCGCCCGCTGAAAGCCGTTCCGGTGGCGCGGCCGCGCCGCGCCGCCCGCGTTGAGCGCGCCGGTCCTCCGGAGCGCGGCGACCGACGCGGCCACGTAGTCGCCGGCGTAGTCGGCGTGCGCGTCCATCCGGACGATCACGTCGCCTCGCGATCGGCGAATACCGAGGTTCATCGCCGCGGCCTGGATCCGGGCGGGGTTGTGGAGGAGCGTCACGCGCGGGTCCTCCGCCGCGACGCGGGCGACGATCTCGCGCGTCCTGTCGCTCGAGCCGCCGTCGACGACGAAGATCTCGAGAAGATCGGGTGGATAACGCTGCTTCAGGGCACAGCGGAGGACGTCCTCGATGTAGCGCTCCTCGTTGTAACAGGGAATGATGATGCTGCACCGCGGCCGCTCGGCGAGCGGGCGCAGCGAGAGGCGCCCGCAGAGGGGCGCGCCCGCCGACCGATCCATGAACTCCCCCGCATCTCTCTCGGGTCGAACCGACCCGCCGCTTTCCTGCGCGAGACGCGGATACAAGCGCGGGGCCAGGCGGTGTGGCGGGGTCGACCGGTGCAAACTGCACTGCGCGCGAGGGCCGGGATCGCGGGTGAGCAGGCCGCTGGGCTCGGGCTGCACACCGGCGGGCGAGGTCATGCCGAGCTGCCCCGCCGCCCGAAGAGCGAAGAGGCCCTGTTCGTCGCGCGCGGCGGGGACGGACGGATATCCGATCTCCACACCGGCGGGACCGCCGGCGCCGGAGGAGGACGATGAAACGCGCGGGCCGGCTCGACCTGAACCGTCAGCCTCTTTCGAGCCCGGAGGTGCTAGCTTGAAACGTCGTAGTTGAGATTCTGGCCGAGCCAGCGCTCGACCTCCGCGACGGTCATGCCCTTGCGCACGTGGTAGTCGACCACCTGGTCGCGGTCGATCTTTCCCAGGCTGAAGTACCGGGCCTGCGGGTGCGCGAAATACAGGCCGCTCACGCTGGAGCCGGGCCACATCGCGAACGACTCGGTGATCTGGATGCCGGTGTTCTTCTCGACGTCGAGCAGCCGCCAGAGCGTGCCCTTCTCGGTGTGATCCGGGCACGCAGGGTACCCCGCCGCGGGCCGGATGCCGCGGTATTTCTCCTCGATGAGCTCGCTCTTGGTCAGGTCCTCCTGCCGGCCATAGCCCCACTCGTCGCGCACCCGCTTGTGAAGGCACTCGGCGAACGCCTCGGCCAGGCGATCCGCGATCGCCTCGGCCATGATGGCGTTGTAGTCGTCGTAGCTCGCCCTGAACCGTTCGCACAGCGCCTTCAGGCCGATCCCGGAGGTCACCGCGAAGCCGGCGATGTGGTCCGGGAGGCCGGTCTCCCTGGGCGCGATGAAATCCACGAGCGACCGGTTCGGCTCGCCGTTCTCCTTCGCCGTCTGCTGGCGCAGGAAGTGGAGCCGATCGAGCACCGCCTTGCGCGTCCCGTCCGCGTACACCTCCACGTCGTCGCCCACGGCGCTCGCGGCGAAGAAGCCATACACGCCGCGCGCCGTCAGCAGCTTCTCCTCGATGATCCTGTCGAGCAGCGCGTTCGCCTCGGAGAAGAGCTGGCGCGCTTGCTCGCCGTATTTGGCGTGCTCCAGGATCCGCGGATAGACGCCCTTCAGCTCCCACGTGTGGAAGAACGGCGTCCAGTCGATGTACTCGCGCAAGGTGGCGAGCGGGAAGTCCTCGAGCACGCGCACGCCGGTGAACTCGGGCACCGGCAGGTCCTCGGCGCGCCACTCGATCCGCGTCCGGTTCGCGCGCGCGGCCTCGATGGGGACGAGCTTGTGCTTCGGCGCCCTGTGAATCTGCCGGAGCCTCTCGTACTCGGCGCGGTGCTGGGCGACGAACGCCGGCTTGCCCTCCTCGCTCAGGAGGCTCGTCGTGACGGGCACGGCGCGGCTCGCGTCGACCACATGCACGACCGGCTCGCTGTAATGCGGGGCCACCTTCACGGCGGTGTGCGCCTTGCTGGTCGTCGCCCCGCCGATCAAGAGCGGCAGCTTGAAGTTCTGCCGCTCCATCTCGCGGGCGACGTGGATCATCTCGTCGAGCGACGGCGTGATCAGCCCGCTCAGGCCGATCAGATCCGCCTTCTCCTGCCGGGCGCGCTCGAGGATCTTCTCGCACGGGACCATGACGCCCATGTCGATCACCTCGTAATTGTTACAAGCGAGCACGACGCCCACGATGTTCTTGCCGATGTCGTGGACATCGCCCTTCACCGTGGCGAGGACGATCTTTCCCTGCGCCTTCACGTCCTGTCCAGCGGCGGCCATCGCCGCCTTCTCCGCCTCCATGAACGGCGTGAGGTACGCGACGGCCTTCTTCATCACGCGCGCCGATTTCACCACCTGCGGCAGGAACATCTTGCCGGCGCCGAAGAGATCTCCGACGACGCCCATTCCATCCATCAGCGGGCCCTCGATCACGGAGAGCGGGCGGCCGAGCTTGGCGCGCGCGTCCTCGGTGTCGACATCGATGTACGTGTCGATGCCCTTGACCAGCGCGTACGACAGCCGCTCCTCGACGGTGCCTTTGCGCCACTCCTCTTCTTTCTTCTCGGTCGCGGCGGCGCCGGCGCTCCTGGCCTTCAGCGCTTCGCCGAAATCGACAAGCCGCTCCGTGGCGTCCGGGCGCCGGTTGAGCAGGACGTCCTCGACGAGCTCGCGGAGCTCCGGGTCGATCTCCTCGTACACCTCGAGCATGCCCGCGTTGACGATGCCCATGTCCATGCCGGCCTGGATGGCATGGTAGAGGAACGCCGAGTGCATGGCCTCGCGCACCCGGTTGTTGCCGCGAAAGCTGAACGAGATGTTCGACACGCCGCCGCTGACCTTGGCGTGCGGCAGGTTCCCCTTGATCCAGCGGGTGGCCTCGATGAAGTCGACGGCGTAGTTGTTGTGCTCCTCCATGCCGGTGGCGACCGTGAGGATGTTCGGATCGAAGATGATGTCCTCGGGCGGAAACCCCACCTCGTCGACGAGGATGTCATACGCGCGCTTGCAGATCCGGATCTTGTCCTCGTAGGTGGCGGCCTGCCCCTGCTCGTCGAAGGCCATGACCACGACGGCGGCGCCGTACTTGAGGACGGTCCTCGCGTTCTCGCGGAACTTCGCCTCACCCTCCTTGAGGGAGATGGAGTTCACGATGCCCTTGCCTTGCATGCACCTGAGGCCTGCCTCGATGACCTCCCATTTCGACGAGTCCACCATGAACGGGACCTTCGCCACCTCGGGCTCGCTGGCCAGGAGCAGCAAGAAGCGCGTCATCGCGGAGACGCCGTCGATCATGCCCTCGTCCATGCAGATATCGATGACGTTGGCGCCGTTCTCGACCTGCTGGCGCGCCACGCTCACCGCTTCTTCGAACTTCCCTTCCTTGATGAGCTTGGCGAACTTCGGCGACCCGGAGACGTTCGTGCGCTCGCCCAGGATCATGTAAACGCCGGGCTGCTGCGTGAACGGCTGCGAGCCGGACAGGCGCAGGGGGAGCGGCGGGCCGGACGAGGGCGCGCCGCCGGGCGGGGTGTCAGGGAGGACAGCCTCGGGGGTGAGGGCGCGCGGGGGCTTGCCGGCGAGCGCCTTGGCGATGGCCGCGATGTGCTCGGGCGTATTGCCGCAGCAGCCGCCGGCGATGTTGAGGAGGCCCGCCTCCGCGAAGCCGCTGATGTGGCGCGCCATGTCCGGCGGCTCCAGATCGAAGCCCGTGGGCGAGAGCGGGTTGGGCAGGCCGGCGTTCGGGTAGCAGGAGATCGCGGCGCTGGACTTCTCCGAGAGCTCGGACAGGAACGGATACATCAGGTCCGGGCCGAGCGAGCAGTTCAGCCCGACGGCGAGCGGGTTCACGTGCTTCACCGCGGTCCAGAACGCCTCGACCGTCTGCGCCGAGATCATCGTCTCTCCGCCGCGCCCGACCGCCGCCGAGATCATCACCGGCAAGGTCTTGCCGTCCTTGTCGAACACCTCGCGAATGGCGACGAGCGCGGCCTTCGCGTTGAGCGAGTCGAAGATGGTCTCGACGAGCAGCACGTCGGAGCCGCCGGCGATCAAGGCGCGGATCTGGTGGACGTACGCCGCTTTCACCTGATCGAACGTCATGACGCGGAAACCGGCGTCGTCGGCGTCCGGGGAGTTGGACAGGGAGACGGTGAGCGGGCCGATGGCGCCCGCGACGAACCGCTGCCGCCCGTCGGCGTTCGCCACGCGATCCGCCCATTCGCGGCACTGCCGCGCGGACTGTTCGTTGATCTCCCAGGCGAGGTCGTTGAGGAACGGGTCGTCGATGATCCCCTGATAGAAGGCGGGATCTTTCCGCCCGCCGTGCTCCCGCGGGTCGTCCACGAAGAACTCGCTCTGGGTGATGCTCGTCGCGCCGAAGGTGTTCGTCTCGATGATGTCGGCGCCGGCCTCGAGGAACCGCCGGTGGATATCGCAGATCATCTCCGGCTGCGTGAGCGTGAAGAGATCGCCGTTGTTCAGCAGGTCTTTCTTCGAATCCGCGAATCGCTTGCCCCGGATGTCCGCCTCCTTCATCCCGTAGGTGCGGATGGTCGTCCCCATCGCCCCGTCGATGATGGCGATGCGGCGCTGGAGGAGCTTCTGGAGTGGATGAAGGGGAGGCGTGGGGTTGTTGGACATCATGATCAGCCTCGCTTGGCGCTCTTGGAGGGACCCGGGGTCGGCTTGTCGGCGATGGCGAGCACGACCTGAAAATGTGGCTTCTTCGCCTCGCGGCAGGCGACGTCGGACACGACGACATCGAGCCTCGCGCGGGTGAGCATGGCGCGGAGGTCGGAGGGCGAGAAGCCGGGGTGGCGCTCGCCGTAGGGCGCGGTGACCTCCCGCTGCTGGTGCGCGTCGAGCGAGAGGATCACCAGCCGTCCGCCTGGGCGGAGCACGCGGGCGCACTCTTCGAGCGCCCGCGGCGGCTGCTCGGCGTAGGTCAGCGTGTGAAACACGAGGACCGAGTCGAAGGAGGCCTTTTGGAACGGCAGATCGTGGACATCGGCCACCTGGACGCGGACGTGGGGCTGGGTCGAGAACCGCTCCTTCGCGGCCTCGATCATCCGGCTGCTCGAGTCGATGCAGGTGAGCGAGCGGCAGTAAGGTGCGAGCGAGCCGGCCGCCGCGCCGTCGCCCGAGCCGACGTCGAGGACGTCGCCGAGGCGGAGCAACGCGGCGATGCCGACCGCGAGCGACTGCCACGTGCGGCCCGGGGAGTAGTGCCTCTCCATCTCGCCGGCGAAGGACTCCGGGAGGCCGCCGCGCCGCTCGGCGTCGAGCTCGAGGAGGCGCCGCTGGTCGCCTTCCAGGGTCGGGTCGGCCGATTTCGTGGCCTCATCGAGGAGGGCCTTCGCGGTCCCGGGCAGGGTATCGACCGCGAGCGCATAGAACGACTGCGGCCCCTGGCGCCTGTCGCGGACGAACCCTGCCTCGCGGAGCCGCCCGAGGTGCGTCGAGACGCGCGACTGCGCGATGCCCGTCACGCGAACCAGATCCGTCACCCGCAGCTCGCGCTCGCGGAGGAGCACGCACAGCCGTATCCGGCTCTCGTCCCCGAGAAGGTTCAGCGTCTCGATGTACTCGGAAAGACCCATGTATCCCTGTATCTAGATGCGCGAATGTGATAGAACCCCCGACTGTCGGAGTCAAGCGCGCCGGCACCCGAGGAGCACCGAACGCTGGCCGCCGAGCGGAGCCCGGGACACGGGCAGGACGATTCCGCGGGGCCACGGCTCCGTGGCACGAATTTTCTTGTATAACGCCATGGCGTCTGTTATAACGGACGAATGCATCCTTTCCTCGTCGCCATGCGGACGCTCGGTGCCCGCCCGGGGACCCCAGGCGCGTGCTGCCGAACGAGCACCTGTCGTTCTTGCTGTAGTTAGCCGCATGCGCCGCGGCGCGAGCTGCGGCGAGGAGAACAGCGAGGCCGCGTGGCGCGTCCACGCTGCCGTTCGTCGTGACGGCCGAGCCACGCGGCTCATCACCGTCAGAGTCCGCGCTTCTCGTGGCGCGCCCGGCTGAGCTTTTGCCAGTGCGCGAACCGAGGCGTCCCTTCGGGAGGACGGCGGAACCTCGCTTTCGACGACGTTCGACTCCGGCATGCGGCGCTTCCAGCACTCCCCAAGGAGACAGGTATGAAGCGGTTCTTCGAACGTCACCGATGGATTGGTTCGGCGCTCGCGAGCGGGCCCTGGTTGTTCGCCACGCTACTCGGCCCGATCGGCTGCGAGAGCGACGACGACTCGGGCAGCGGTGGCAGCAACGGTCAGACCGGCAGCTCGAGCGGCGGGTCGGGCGGTTCCACGAGCAGCACCGGCAACGCCACGGGCGGCGCCGGCGGCGGTGGCAGCTCCGGCGAAGCTGGCGCGGCGGGCGAAGGCACCGGCGGTGCAGCGGGCTCGGGCGGCGCTGCCGGGGCCGGAGGTGCTGCGGGCTCGGGCGGCGCGGGCGGGGCCGGAGGTGCTGCGGGCTCGGGCGGTGCGGGCGGGGGCGGTGCGGGCGGGGGCGCTACGGGCGGGGGCGGTGCGGGCGCCGAGTTGCCCAACATCGTCACGATCGTGGCCGACGATCTGGGCTTCTCGGACCTCGGCGCGTTCGGCGGCGAGATCAGCACCCCGAACCTCGATACACTCGCCGCCGAAGGCCGCATCCTCACCGGGCACCGCTCCGGATCGCTGTGCGCGCCGACCCGCGCGATGCTGGTCTCCGGCACCTATAGCCACTCCGTCGGGCTGGGCCGCATGGGCGGGGGTAGTGGACCGCAAGCAGGGCAGCCCGGCTACGAGGGCCACCTGACCAGCAACGCGCTGTCCGTGGCCGAGCTCCTGAACGACGCCGGTTACCATACATACATCGCCGGCAAGTGGCACCTCGGCGACGAGGAGGATCAGAGTCCGGCGGCGCGCGGCTTCGAGAAATCGTACGTCCTGCTCGGCGGCGTGGCCACGTTCTTCAACGAGTACGCCGACCCACCGACGACCGCGCAGACTCGGCTCTATCGCGAGGACGGTGTGTACACGCAGCCGCCGCGCGGCTCCTACGCGACCGAGCTCTACACGGACAAGCTCATCCAGTACATCGAGAGCAACCGCGCCGACGGCAAGCCGTTCTTCGCGTTCGCGACGTACACCACGCCGCACTGGCCGCTTCAGGCTCCGCCCGAGTACATCGACAGGTACCGCGGCCGCTACGACGCGGGCTACGACGCCATCCGCGAGCAGCGCCTCGAGCGGCTCAAGAGCCGCGGCGTCATCCCCGAATCGTTCACGCCGAACCCCCGCTTGCCGAGCGGCGGCAGCAACCCGAAGACCTGGGAAGAGCTGGCGCCGGAGGAGAGGATCTACGAAGCGCGGCGCATGGAGATCTACGCCGCCATGGTCGAGAACCTCGACGCCAACATCGGCAGGTTGATCCAGTACCTCAAGCGGGTCGGCGAGTACGAGAACACCTTCATCTTCTTCCAGTCCGACAACGGCGCGGAAGGCGGCAATCGCGAGGGCTTCGCCGCCAGCGACCCGAGCCGCTCCGGGCCGGTGGTGAACACGCTCGAGAACCTCGGTCGACCGGGTTCGTACATCGGCGTCGGGCCCCGCTGGGCCGAGGTGAGCGCCACGCCGTTCCGGCTGTGGAAGAGCTACACGACCGAAGGCGGCATCGCCGTTCCGGCCATCGCACGGCTACCGGGACAGCACCAGGCCAAGCCGCAGTTCGACGGGACCACGCACGTGATCGATTTTCTGCCGACCGTGCTCGAGCTGGCCGGTGTGCCCGATCCGGGGAGCACCTACAAGGACAGGGCGGTCGAGCCGATCAGCGGGCACTCGATCCTGCCGGCGCTCGAAGATCGGACGACCAGCGTGCGCGCGCCCGGTGAGAGGTTGATCTGGGAGCATGGCAATCACCGCTACGTGATCCGCGACAGCTGGAAGCTGCTGTGGCTCAGCGCGCCTCATGGCCCGACGCCGCGCGCCTGGGCGCTGTACGATCTGGCCACCGACCGCGGCGAGATCAACGACGTGTCCGCCGCTCATCCGGAGGTGGCGGCCGAGCTCGCCGCCGCATGGACGCAGTACGCGACCGACCGCGGAGTCATCCTCACCGAGTAACCGCGCACCCCGCCGCGCGCGAGACCCGGGCGTCTCTGCACGACCCGAGTCTCGCGGCGGTGCTTGCCTCCGCTCCGCTCATGGCCGATTCCCGACTCGTTCGTTGGTGGCCCCTCGCCGTCCTGACCCTGGCGCTCGCCGCGGTCGTGGTCTGGCGCGCGCCCACGAGCGCATCCTCCCTCACGCCAGCCGACGCCTCCACGGCGAGCGCTCCGGGGGCGAAACCCGGGGCGGCGCACGGCGACGCCGCGGAGGCCTCGTCGGGTACCGCAAAGCGGGTGAGCCCGGCGGAGGACTCGCCAGAGCGCGCAGCGGCCGGCTTCGTCGGCAGCGACCGCTGCGCGCCGTGCCACGCCGAAGAGCACGCCGCGTGGCAGGGCTCGCAGCACGCGCGGGCCATGCAGCACGCGAGCACCGCCACCGTGCTCGGGAACTTCGGGGGGGCGCGCCTGCGTTACGCTGGGCTGGTCCACCGCTTCGATCACCAGGACGGGAAATACTGGATCACCACGGACGGCCCCGATGGCCAGCTGCACCGCTACGAGGTGTTGTACACCTTCGGCGTCGAACCGCTCCAGCAGTACCTCGTTGCCGGCCCGGGCGGACGCTTGCAGGTGCTGCCGTTTGCGTGGGACTCGCGCCCTCAAGCACGCGGTGGGCAGCGCTGGTACCACCTGCACGAGCGCGACAGCGTTCGCGCCGGCGACGTGCTGCACTGGACCGCCGCCAGCCAGAACTGGAATCACATGTGCGCCGAGTGCCACTCGACGCACGTCACGAAAGGGTACGACGCGGCCGCGGATCACTTCACCACCACCTGGTCCGAGATCAGCGTCGGGTGCGAAGGCTGCCACGGCGGCGGCGCGCGCCACCTCGACTGGACCCAGGCTCGGACGCCGGACCCCTCGAAGGGCCTCGACGTGCGCTTCGACGAGCGTCAGGGCGCCACGTGGACACGGCTGCCCAGCGGCACCGCGCAGCGCGGCAAGAGCCCCTCGAGCGGCACCGAAAGTGCCACGTGCGCGTTCTGCCACAGCCGCCGGGAGACCCTCTCGCAGCCGCTCCGGCACGGCGCCCCGCTGCTCGACAGCGTCGCGCTCGAGCTGCTGACCGCGCCCTCCTACACGCCCGACGGCGTGATGAGCGACGAAGTCTTCACCTACGGCTCGTTCCAGCAGAGCAAGATGGCGCACGCCGGCGTGACGTGCAGCGATTGCCACGAGCCGCACGCCGGCCGTCTGCGCGCCGAGGGCAACGGCCTGTGCGCGTCCTGCCACGAGCCGGCGCGCTTCGATGTCCCCGAGCATCACCACCACGCCGCGAACGGCAGCGCCACGCCCAGCGGGCCCGCCGCTCCGCGCTGCGTCGATTGCCACATGCCGGCGCGCACGTACATGGGCGTCGACGTCCGTCACGATCACGGCTTCCGGGTGCCTCGGCCGGATCTCTCGGTCCGCCTCGGGATCCCGAACACATGCACCGACTGCCACGCGCAAAAGCCCGCGAGCTGGGCCGCCGACGCCGTACGAGCCTGGCTCGGCCGCCCCGCGCAGAGCTACCAGACAACCGCCGAGGTCTTCGCTCTCGCGCGTACCGCGCCCGGCGATCCGGCCGTCGCCGCCGAGCTCCAGCGGCTCGCGACCGACCGCGAAAACCCCGCCATCGCGCGCGCCACCGCGCTCGCCTCGCTGCGCGCCGCCCCGACGGCCGCGTCGTTCGCCGTTCTCCGCTCGGCGCTCGCCGATCCCGACCCGCTGCTACGGCGCGCTGCGCTCAGCGCATTGGAGAGCCACGACCCTCGTCGCACCGCGGCCGTCGCCGCGCCGCTCCTCGCCGATCCCGTGCGCGGTGTGCGCGTCGAAGCCGCGCGCGTGCTCGCGGGCGTCGACCTCGGCGCCTTGCCCGAGCGCGCCGCGCAGGATCTGGACGGAGCGTTGCGCGAGTACATCGCCACGCAAACCCTCCACGCCGATCGAGCCGAAGCCCAGAACAACCTGGGCCTCATCTTCACCCGCACGGGCAAGCCGCGCGACGCCGAGCAGGCCTACCTCGCCGCGCTTCGCATCGAGCCCGGCTACGTCCCCACCTACGTGAACCTCGCCGACCTCTATCGCGAGCTCGGTCGCGACGCGGACGGCGTCGCGCTGCTTCGGCGCGGCATCACCCGCCTCCCCGAGCAGGCCGAGATGCTCCATTCGCTGGGCCTCGCCCTGGTCCGGCAAGGCCACCAGGACCAGGCGCTCGAGCCGCTGAAACGGGCCGCCGAGCTCGCGCCCGAGCAGGCTCGCTTCCAGACCGTCTACCAAGCCGCGCTGACCGCCTTGCGGTCATCCACCCCGGCGGCTCACGCCCAGCCTCCTCGCGGGCGGCCATGAGCGCCTGGTCGCTCGCCTGCGCGGCGTGCGGCCGCTGCTGCCGCTCCGCGCCGCACTTCAGCGCCCGCGGCGCACGACCCGCGCGATCTTGCGCGACAGCACGTCCGGCGCCACCGGATACCGCGCCACGTCGGCGGCGCCCGCCGCGACGAGCGCGTTCATCCTGTCCGAGGAGAGCCCCGCCGCGCACACGACCGCGCGCACGCCGGGCGCCGCGCGGCCGAGCGCCTCGAGCAGCGCGCACGCGGCGTCCACGTCGGCGCCGGCGTCGATCACCGCCACGCCGAGCCCCGACGCGACAAGCGCGGCGGCGTCGGGCACCTCGGCCAGGTGGATGCCCTGCGCGTCGAGCCCGATCTCGCACGCCTCGCTCAGCCCCTGGCCCGCCGGCGCGAGCCGGAGCAGCGCGACGGCGTGCTCCGGGACCGGCGCGAGCCGCGCTGTCTCGCCGTCCGGCCAGGGCTGCGCGCGCTCGCCCCGCCCCCCGAGCGGCACGTCCGCCTTGCGCTCGGGCAGCCGCCGCGCCTCCGCCTCCCGCGACATCGCCTCATCGAGCCGCGCCCGCGCCGCCGCGGCGCTCGCCGGGCGCCGCTCCGGCAGCTTCGACAGGAGGTCCAGCCGGAGCCGCTCCAGGAGCGGCGGGACCGGCGGTGCCCCGGGCGGACGGATCAGCGGCGGCGGGATCGAGAACATGTGCATCGCCATGAGCTCCACCGCAGGGAGACCGCAGAACGGCGGCGTGCCTTGCAACAGTGACGTAAGAATACAGCCACACGCGTACAGATCGGAGCTCGGGCCCACGACGAGCGAGCGGCACTGCTCGGGGCTCATGTACTCCGGCGTGCCCGCGACCATGTCGCTCGAGGTGAGCGTCGGGCCGGCGTCGAGCGGATCGTCGAGGTGCGCCAGGCCGAAATCGACGACCTTGGCGACGAGCTCGCCGTCCTGCTCCGCGAGCAGCACGTTCTCCGGCTTGAGGTCGCGGTGCACGATGCCGGACGCGTGCGCGGCGCCCACGCCCTCGAGGATGCCCGCGAAGATGGCCGCCGCCTCGGCGAGGCCCAGCAGCTCGCGCGGCGCCCGGAGCCGCGCGGCGAGCGACTGCCCCTTGAGCAGCTCCATCACGAGGTAGATCAGCTCGTCGCCGTCGTCCTCGTCGCCGCCGAGGTCGAGCACCTTGACCACGTTCCGGTGCACGAGCCTGGAGGCGGCGCGCGCCTCGCGGAGGAACCGCCGCCGGCTCTCCGGGAGCATCGCGATGTGCGGGTGCATCGTCTTCACCGCGACCGGGACGCCGAGCAGGATGTGCTCCGCCTCGTAGACCTCCCCCATCCCGCCCGCGCCGAGCAGCCGCACGAGGTTGTACTTGCCGCCAAGGACCCGCCCGACGACCGCCCGCTGCGACGGGCCCGCTTCAGGTACGTCCGAGGGGAGCGTCTCCGCGCCCGCCAGGCGGCCGGTGGTCTGGTGAGGATCGGGCGCCGGCCGGGTGCCCAGCCCCCGCCCGCCCTTCAGCACGGTGCGGCCGGCGTCCCCATCCGGCGGCCGGCGCGCGCCGTCGTCGGCGCTCACGGCGAGGCCTCGCGGAAGCCCACCGCGATCTGCGCCGTCACGGGGCCCTCGCCCGCCTCGCGCCAGGGGCTCACCCGCACCGAGAGCGCCCCGAACAGCGCGCCGCCCGCCTCGGCGCCCGCCGACAGGCCGGCGAACCCGTCGTTCGCCGCGTCGTCCCGCTGGACGAGGTGCAGATCCAGCGCGCTGTGCAGCCGGAGCCACGGCGCGGCGTCGGCCGCCACGCCCGCCAGCAGAAAGCCCTGCGCCGCCGACGGGGTCAGCTCACC
This sequence comes from Sorangium sp. So ce1014, assembly GCF_051521505.1. NCBI lineage: Bacteria > Pseudomonadati > Myxococcota > Polyangiales > Polyangiaceae > Sorangium > Sorangium sp. So ce1014. The sequence goes on along the minus strand of NZ_CP150356.1, from coordinate 2,106,814 downwards.
GCCGCCCGCCGCGCCGCCGTCGCCGCTCGCGGCGCGGAGGCGCGCGCCGAGGTCGACAACCCACGTCAGCCGGCCCGCGGCGCCGCCGAGCGCGATCCCGGGCTCGACGCGGACAGGCGGGCTCCCGTCAGCCAGGGGCACGCCGAGGCGGAGCGTGGGGCCGAGCTCGAGCTCCGAGCGCCCGAGGCGCAAGGCGCGGTAGCGCGCGCCGATCCAGCCGGCGCTGCCCACCCCCTCGCCGTCGCCGGCGGGGTTCGATCGCAGCGAGATATCGAACCCCAGCGGTCCGACGGCGCCGCTCGCGCGCACCTGCCCCGCAGCGACCCAGCCGTCCCCGGAGCGCACCGCGGCCGCGCCGACGGCGACCACGGCGGGCGGCGTGGGCCCGAGCCAGAGCACGTCCGCCGCCACGGACACCGGCAGGAGCGGGAGGTACGCGCCCAGCACGGGCGCGGCCGGGGGCGCCGGCGACGCCCGCAGCGGCGCTCGCGCCGGCCCCGGCGCGGCGGGCAGCTCGGCGTCGCTCGTGCCGAGCACACCGCCGCGGCCGTCCGCCACGTCGATCCGGACGCGCAGCGGCTCGCCAGGGCGCATCGCCTCCCGGGGCAGCGGGATCCGCGCGACAAGCGCGCCGCCGCGCTCGCCGCCGGTCAGCGCGGCGGAGCGCACCCCGCCCGGCAGGTGGGCGAAGATCCGCGGCGCCACCCGCTGCGCGACGTCGATCCCAGCGAACCCTTCGAGCTCCACCCGCGCCTCGAGCGCCTGCCCGTCCGCCGTCGCCACGCGCGCAGCCCGGACCGCCGCGCCCACCTTCGTGTACCGGACCGGGAGCGACGTCACCGCCGCGGGCGCGGCGCTGCCCCGCTCGCGCAGCCGGAGCTCGCGCGGGGCGCGCTGGAGGAGGTCGATGCGCTCGGGGATCGGGCCGAACGGCCCGCCGTCGAGCGAGAGCTCGAGCGCGGGGGTCGGCGTGAGCTCGAGGACCCCGTACGGGCTCGCGGTGATCTCCCGCGCCGCCGGGACGACGCCGCCCGAGACCCGCGCGGCGACGAGGTGGAACGTGCGCACCGCGCCCACCCCCAGGTACTCCTCCCGATCGATGACCCGGACCCGGAGGAAATAGGCGCCGGCCGGCATCTTCTCCGCGCGGAAGGACACGACGTCGGGCTTCACCTCCTCGCGGACGATGAGGTCGTTGAGCTCCGGGTCGCGCGCGACCTCGACGCGGTAGCCGGCCGCCCCGGGCGCGGGCTGCCACGACGCCGACAGGACGCCGAGCCCCCCCGGCGCGAGCGCGACAGGCGCGGCGTCCGCGGTCGCCCACGCCGGCGGCGGCGGCAGCGGGCGCGGGCGCGCGGGCGGCGACCGGTCCGCGAACCGGGTGCCATGATCCTTCGGGACCACGACGGAGCTGCCGCCCGAGCTGACGCCCGCCTTGCCGTCGAACACAGCGACCGTCGTGCGCTCCCCGCGCCGCTGCACCACGGTGTCCCGCGACGAGGCGCTCACCCGGCCGCCCCCGCCCGTGGCGACCTCGACCGACTGGCCGCGCAGCGCGGCGAGCGCGGCCTTCACCTCGCCGTCCGCGAGCTCGACGGCCGCCGGCGGCGTCTTCGATACCCGGGTTCGGCTCGCCGTACCGTAGATGACGACGAGCGTATTGGGCGCGAGCAGCACCCGAGTCCGATCCACGAACTCGATATCTGCCCGCCCCTCATCCAGCGTGTTGACGCTCGAGTTCGTGAGGAGCGGCATCCCCGGCGTCGCGGGCGACCAGCCTTCGCCCGCCGGGCGCGCGCGCACGTCCGGGTGCATCGACCGGATCTTCGCGTCGGGGATCGACGTCACCTCGGCGGGGAGGACGAGCGTGAGCCCCTCCGCGAGCGTCGTGCCCGGGCCGCACGCGACGCGGTTATATCGCTGGATCAGCCCAACGTGCCTGGACGAGCCGTAGAGGACATCTGCGATGTGATCGCACGTCTCTCCTCCCTGCACGCCCCATTGGATGACCGCCTCTGGATATCCGGGCGTCGGCTCTGCGGCGCTCGACGCGCCGACGTGGCCAACGTGGCTGGCGCAGCCGAGGAGCACCGCGACAGCGACGGACTGGCCATTTGACGGTGCCACGCCCGCGGCACGCTACCGGATCGAGATCGGCGTTGCAAGAGACCAGGCAATGGGATACGAGCTGACCGATGGCGTATTGGTCGGCGCGCGTCATCGCGCCCCTCCTGGCCTCCCCGCTCCTCGTCGCCGCCGCCTCGGTTTCCATGCCGGCCGCGGCGCAGGAGGCCACCGCGCTCGACAGGCTCGCTCCCGCGCCCGCGGGCGACGGGTTGTCCACCGTCCCTTCTGCCGGCGTATCCGGCGAGCTCCGGCCGGCGGTCGGACTGCTACTTTCCTATTCATATCAACCGCTCAGCCTGCGCGGGACGGCGCCTGCAGGCGCTGTGACGTGGGTGGACCGGCAGGCGATCCTCCACGCGCTCGCCAGCGTCGAGCTCCTGCGCCGGGTCAAGCTCGACCTCGACGTGCCGTTCGTGCTGGACCAGGGCGGCGCGTCCGGCGCGCTCGGGGACATCCGCGTCACGGCGCCCGCCGGCGGCGCCGCCGTCGCCGATCTCCAGGTCGGCGGCAGGGTGACGCTCCTGCCCCAGGAGGGGCTCCGGCCGGCGGCGGCGCTCGGGCTCTCCGTCTGGCTGCCGACCGGCGACGCGTCGGCGTTCGCCGGCGCGGGCGCCGTGCGCTACGCGCCGCGGGTGATCGTGGGGGCGGAGCACCCGGGCTTCCTCTGGGCGGCCTCGGCGGGGGGCCGGTTCCAGCCGGCCTCGGCGGACAGCCTGACGGGCAGCGAGGTCTTCTTCACCGCGGGCGCCGGCGTCCGCAAAGGCCCGCTGCAGCTCGGCTCGGAGCTCTCCGTGTGGGCCGCCGCCGGCGAGGCGTCGGCGCTCCGGGTCCCGGGCCGCGCGGGGGCGGAGCTCCTGCTCACCGCGCGCTGGTCGCTGGGCCCGCTCACGCTGGACGCGGGCGCCGGCCCCGGCTTCGGGCGGCTGCCCGGCACGCCGAAGGCGCGCTTCTTCGCGGCGCTCGGCATCGCCGCCGACGTCCTGCCGGCGGCGTCGGCCCCCGCCGCCTCTCGGGCCCCCGCGGCCGCGCCTGCGGGGGCGGGCGGCGGCCGGGGCGCCGCGCGGGCGCCGGCTCCGGTCGCCGATCTCGACGGGGACTCGGTCCCCGACGCGGAGGACGCGTGCCCCCGGGTCATCGGCGAAGCGCGCCCGCCGGCCGCGGCCGCCGGCGCGCGGACGGCGTTCCGGCGCGGCTGCCCGCCGGACCGGGACCGAGACGGGATCTACGACGTCGACGATCGCTGCCCGGACGTGCCGGGCGTGAGCAGCGCCGCCGCGGACGGCGCCCCCGCGAGCGCGGGGTCGCGGCCCACGTCGAAGCACGGCTGCCCCGCGGACACGGACGGCGACGGCATCCCCAACGCGACGGACGCCTGCCCCTACGAGCGCGGCAAGCCGAGCGAGGACCGCGCGACGCACGGCTGCCCGTTCGCTGTGCGCATCGAGGGCTCGCAGATCGTCATCCTCCAGCAGGTCCAGTTCCCGACCGGCAGGGCCGAGATCGAGCCGGAGAGCTTCGAGCTGCTCTCCGAGGTCGCGGCGGTCCTCGAGGAGCACCCCGAGATCGCCCGGGTCGCGGTCGACGGCCACACGGACAACCAGGGCAACGCTCAGGCGAACCTGAAGCTCTCGCAGCGCCGCGCGCTCGCCGTTGTCGCGTGGCTCACGGCGCACGGCATCGACGCCCGCCGCCTCGAGGCGCGCGGCTTCGGCGCGCGCCGGCCCATCGCCGACAACCGCGCCCCCGACGGCCGGGCCAGGAACCGCCGGGTGGAGTTCCAGATCCGCAAGCGCACGGACGAGGGCGCGGCCGGCTGGAAGGACGGCCCGCTTGAGTGACCTGACGCGCGACGCGGCCGGCGCGTGGCCCTCGCCGCCACCGGCCGCGGGGGACGATGGCCGCATCACCCGGCGGCGCGCCGAGGCCTCCGCGTGAGGGCGCTCTCGCTCAAGACGAAGGCGATCACGCTGTTCGCGGGGGTCGCGCTCGTCCCCGTGGCCGTCGCCGTGACGCTCCTCGCCGACGTGAACCGGCGCGCCGTGCGGACGTCCGAGGAGAGCTTGCAGGCGGCGGTCCTCTCCGAGGTGGCCTCGGCCTCGATCCAGCACGTCCGGGACGTCGAGAGCGACGCGGTCGCGGCGGCGGCCATCTTCGGCCATGCCGCGGGCGGCGCGATCCGGGACGAGGACGCTGTCGCGTCGGTGCGCGCCCTCGTCGCGACGCGCGCCCTGATCGACGCGGTGCGGCTGGAGGTGCCCGACGCGGGGATCAGCACCGTGATCCGCAAGGCGTCGTCCGGCGCGGACGTCCCCGCGGCGCCGGCTGCGCTGCGCCGGCTCGCGGACGAGCGCGGCGTCGGCTTCGGCGTGGTCGGGCCGGCCCGCGGCCTCCTCGTGGCCCGCGTGCGGTCCTCCGGCGGCGCGGGCGCAGACCCGGCCGGCGCGCCGCCGCCTCCCCCGAGCGGCCCTGCCGGCTACGTGGTCGCGGAGGTGGCGCTCGACGCGCTCGGCCGCGATCTTGCGGCGATCGCCGAGCGCCGCTTCGGCGGCCGCGAGGTGAGCCTGCTCATCGCGGGCCACGACCGCCGGGCGATCGCGGCGTTCGGGGTGCCGGGCGCCGCGCCGGGCAGCGACGTCTCGGCCTTGCCGCTCTGGGGCAAGCTCCCGCCGGGCGCGGTGTGGACCGACAAGATCAGCGTGCTCAGCCCGCACGACGAGGGGGGCCAGCGGATGATCGGCGCCATCGAGACGCTGCCCGACCTCGGCTGGGCGGTCGCGATCTGGCGTCCGGAGCCGGTGGCCTTTGCCGCGCTCGACGAGATGCGGCGCCGCGGCCTCGCGGTCGCCGCGGGGGCGCTCTTCCTCGCGCTCGTCCTCGCGGTCTTCACCGCCCGCCATGTCACGGGCCCGATCCTCCACCTCGTCGCGCAGGCGCGGCTCATCGGCGCCCGGCGCTGGCGCGAGATCGCGCTCGGCGAGGGGCTGCGCGGGCGGCGCGACGAGATCGGCGAGCTCGCGGCCTCGCTCGGCCGCATGGCCGAGGATCTCGAGCAGGGCGAGGCGGACATCGCCCGGGAGGCGAAGCTCCGCGGCGATCTCGGCCGGTTCATGGACAGGGCCGTCGTCGACGCGATCGTGCGGGGCGAGCACCCGCTCGCGCTCGGCGGCAAGCGCGCGGCCGTGTCGGTGCTCTTCGCCGACGTTGTCGGCTTCACGCCGCTCGCCGAGTCGCGCGACCCCGAGCGCATGGTCGCGCTCCTCAACGAGCTCTTCTCGATGCTCACCGAGATCGTGTTCCGGCACGGGGGCACGGTCGACAAGTTCATCGGCGACTGCGTCATGGCCGTCTGGGGCGCCCCGCTCGCGCAGGCGGATCACGCGCGCCGCGCGCTCGCGGCGGCGGAGGACATGATGCGCTTCCTCGAGACGGCGAACGAGGAGTGGCGCGAGAAATACGACATCGAGGTCCGCCTCGCCGTCGGCGTGAACTCCGGCGAGGCGATCGTCGGCAACATCGGCTCCGACAAGCGCATGGAGTACACGGTGATCGGCGACGTGGTGAACGTGGCCTCGCGGCTCGAGGCGATCGCGGCGCCGAACCAGGTGCTTGTCTCCGAGGCGACAAGGGCCCTCGCCGGCGACGCCTTCCCCCTGCGCGCGCTGGGCGAGCGCAACCTCACGGGGCGCCAGACGACGACGGCCGTCTATGCGCTCGATCCGGACTGAAGGACCGGGCTCGATCCCCCACGATCCGCCGATCGGCAGCTCGACCGTGAGCGTCGCGCCCTGCCCCGGCGCGCGGATCCGCGTCCTCGGGTCGACCCGGGAGAAGGAGCGCTGCGGCGCGGGCGATCAGTCGTTCACCGCGTGGATGATGCCGTCGAAGAACTCGGCGCAGCCGATGCTGTCGAGCATCCGGGCCCAGCCGATGTCGTCGAACGGCTGCGGCAGGCCGTGGTTGGTCAGGAGGACGCCGATGATCTCCAGATCCGGGTCGACCCACATGAACGTGCCGGCGCCGCCCGCCTTGCCGTAGGAGCGCGGCGACAGCCGCATGCCGCCGTTCGAGAAGCGCCTCGTCCAGAGCTCCCAGCCGAGGCCCTTCGGGGTGTAGAGTAGGTTGTTGATGGGCGAGGTGTCGGTCGCCGCCGCCGTCACCTGGGGCGTGTTGTTCTTCGTCATCTTGCGGACCAGATCGGGCCGCAGGACATCGGCGCCGCCGTAGGCGCCGCCGTTCAGGATCATCTGGCAGAACACGGCGATGTCCCTCGCCGTGGAGAAGACGCCGTCGCAGCCGGTGACGCCGCCCAGCGCGAAATCCTGCTCGTCCTGCACGTCGCCGCGGACGACACAGTCGCGGATGCTCGAGTACCCCGTGGCCGCGATGCGCTCGACGAGCGCCGGGGGCGGGCAGTACATCGTGTCGTTCATGCCGAGAGGACCCCAGATGCACCCGCCCGCGACGGTATCGAGATCTTCCCCCGCGGCGGCCTCGATCATGCAACCGAGGAGGCGGTACGTGAGATCGCTGTAAAGCACCGACGTACCCGTCGGGTACTCGAGCGGTGTCTCGGCCATGAGCGACCACACGGCCTCGGCGTTCGGCTCGTCGAGGAACTGATTGTCCATCGGCAGACCGGCCGAGTAACGGAGCATGTCATGGACGGTGACGGCCCCCTTTCCGTTGGCGGCGAACTCCGGCAGGTAGCTGGCCACCGGGTCGGTCAGCCGGATCACGCCCTCCTGCACGAGCGCGAGCGCCGACGCGGCCGTCGAGAGCACCTTGGTCATCGATTGCAGGTCGAAGATCGTGTCGAGCGTCACCGGCTCGTCGGCGCCGGCGACCTTGCTGCCGAAGGCCCGGTGACCCACGATGACTCCGCGCCGCGCGATCAGCGCCGTGGCGCCCGGGAACAGGGCGTCGTTGACCCGGCGCTGGATCCGGGCGAAGACGTCCTCCAGCCGTTCGGAGCTCATGCTCACGTCCTCGGGCCGCCCCGCGGTGAGGGTCGTGCAGGTGCTGCCTCTCCACGGGCTCGAGGCGAGCGCGGGCGCCGCGGCGGCCACCGCGGCGACCTGGGTCATCCCTTGCAAGAACTGCCTGCGGTTGAACGCTCGTCGTTGTTCGGTCATGGCGCTTCCCAACCTTGCTTTCATGAGAACGAATGATTCCACGGTGGCGCCCCGGCAGGGCCCGGAGCGTATTCAACGTGGGCGTCTGACGCGAGGAATCGCAACTTGCACGCCAGCGCTGTCTGCTTTCTCTCCTTCGAGCCCGATCGCCGACAAGATCGAAGTTCTCGCTGCCTCTTCAGCCCCGCGGCTGCGCGCGTCACCTCCAATTGAGTTGGCACGGCGGGAATCGAAGCGCAATCGATTGCGGGAAGACGCAAGCAGATGCGCGCTCCCCTCGACATCCAGGACGACCCCGGACGGGCGTGGACGAATGCACGGCACGTTTCCGACCGCGCTTCGAGGCGGGGTGCCCGGACACGGACACGGCATTCGAGCGTCGCTCCTCCGGCGCTGCCGCGCCGCTCGACGGCCCGTCCGGGAGGCTCGATCGACGCGGACGGCACCTCTCGCGGTGCGCCACACGACATCTGACGGCCAGCGCGAGAGGAGACCTCCGCGCGCGCTCGGTCGAGGGCAGCCCCGCGATCTACCCGCTACCCCGTCCGCCGCGCTCATCGCCGGTTCCGATTTGTCTCGTGTCAAACAGCCCTCGCAGGTCGACTGGATCGATTGGAGAGCAACATCACCGATTCGCTGCCATAGCAAGATATCGACGGTGCTGCCCTGTCGCGAAGCCGCCGCGCGCCGCGCTGCCCTCAACTCCCTTCGCCCCTCAGGACGGGCGGGCGGCCCACCCGCGCCGAGCCCCCGGCTCCGCGCGCCAGCGGTGCGCCCGGACCGAGCCGCACCAGCGACCGCCGGCGCTCCGCTGTCGCGTCTGCATGCCCCAGCATGCAACTGCATGCTCCAGCATGCAACTGCATGCTCCAGCATGCAACAGAGCTCCCGCGGAGATACGACCGCAGAGGATTCTTTCCGCATTGCAACCGGAGCGTCGCGTCCATGCTGAAGCGCGCCGGAGCGGATGGCGGTCATCCATTGCGGGTGCTCCTCGGCGCGCTCGATCGACGCGCTGCCCGCGGGACCTCCCCGAGCGATCTCGAGTTTTCCCCACGATCCCCGGCTCCGGCTGCCGCTCACAGCGGAGGTCGAGGCGACCGCTGAGCCCGCCCATCGCGCGACAATGGCAGAAGCGCGCTACGACGAGAGAGCCCACGCGGCTCCGCGTGCGATGTTGTATCTTGTCTCAATGTCACAGCCCCGGTGAGGCACCTTTGTCGCCCGGACAACGGAGCCATTGAACTCTTCCATGGTTGTGCTGTCCTGACCTCGGCTCTGACGTTGGCACCAACCGTGTATAAGCTCCAATGCGAGGGCCGACTGGCTCTTCCAGGGGGCGAGTGAGCTCCGGGACGGCATGAGCGAACATTGATTTGCAGCGCGCAGGGCGCTTCGCAGCAGCGCGCCGCGCGGGAGGGGCTTCGTCATCGGAGCCCGCTCGATACAACATGGCTGCACCGAAACCGGCGCGAGAGCGCCGGCTGACGACCCTAGGTCGAGATCGATCGAAGCGGATGCGCCCCCGACGGGGCCGCCCGAGCGCGCGATCGATCGATGGGACTCGTGACTGGCTCATGACGAACCGGTGTTCTGCGCTCGTCCAACGTTCAAAGCAAACCACGAACCTGTTACCCGAGGATAAGCAAACATGAAGTCGATCAAGTCTCGCGTTCTGTCCAGCGTTGGCGCTGCTCTCGTTGCTCTCAGCCTGTCGACCACCGCGCTGGCGTCGTGGTCCACCCCGGCTCCCGCCGACGTGCCGGACTACACGAGCGTGACCAGCGCCGTCGGTCTCATCACCGCCCAGATCACGGACATCATCGCGCTGGTCGGCGTGAACGCCGAGGACATCAAGGTCGTATATCTCGAGGACATCCTCTCGGGCGACGATCTCGTGGACGTGAACAACACGCTGAACAACCTGCTCGTGAAGCTTCAGCTCGTCAGCCTTCAGAACTCGCTGAACGGGATCGACATCCTCAACAACGTGAAGATCGGCGACATCCTCAGCGACAACGACGTCGACCTCAAGGATGTCGTCGCCGTCAAGGTCTTCGACGACGGCAAGGTCCTCGTCTTCAGCAAGTAGGACGACGGCATCGACGGCGCGGAGCGCCGGCATCACGAGATCGAAGCCCGGGAGGCCCGCTGCCTCCCGGGCTTTGCTCGGTCAAAGTGACCGACCACCAGGTCATCTTGACCGGCCAGCGCGGCGCTCCATCCCGCGCGGCCGCCGTGAAATCCGGCGATCGCCGCCTGGCCTCCGGGGTGCTCTCGGATGCGCCCGTGGTCCGCTCGCCCGCGGCAGCCCTCGAGGGGGGCTGCCCGGCCGAGGGGCCCGGGAGGCAACTGCGATGCATCATCGGATGGACGTGCTCTCACCCGAGTTCCGAGCGAATCCGTATCCCTGCTACGCCGAGCTGCGCCGCGCGGCGCCGGTCTGCCAGGTCGAGCCCGGCGGGATGTGGGCCGTGAGCCGGTACGAGGACGTGCTCTTCGTCCTCAAGAACCCTGAGCTCTTCTCGTCGCACGGCTTCAAGGCGGCGTGGCAGCCGCCCTGGTTGGGTTACAACCCGCTCGCCAGCTCGATGCTCGCCCTCGACCCGCCGGCGCACACGCGCCTGCGCGGGCTCATCCACCGGGCGTTCGGGGCGCGCACCGTGGCCCGGCTCGCGCCGCAGGTCCGCGCCGTCGCCGAGGAGCTCGCGGGCGGCCTCGCCGGAGAGCTCGACTTCATCGACGCGTTCGCGATGCCGCTGCCGGCCTTCGTCATCGGCGAGGTGCTCGGGCTCGACCACGGGCTCCGCGGGCACTTCAAGCGATGGGCCGACGACATCCTCTCGGTCACGCCCGGGCCGGAGCCCCCCGCCCACGCCGAGCGCATCCGGACGACGATCGCGGAGCTGACGGGGTATCTGAGGGACGTCGTCGCGGCGCGCCGCCGCGCCCCGGCGGACGACACCGTGAGCGACCTGATCCGCGCCGAGGCCGACGGACAGGCGCTGACGGACACCGAGATCGTCGACTTCCTCGTCCTCCTCTTGCTGGGCGGGCTGGAGACGACAACCCACCTGCTCGGCAATGCGCTCCTCTTCCTCGCCGATCACCCGGACATGATACGACGCCTGCGCGCCGCGCCGGACCTCGTCCCGCTCTTCCTCGAGGAGGTGCTCCGGTACGATGGTCCGAGCCAGTCCGTCCCCCGGCTGACCACCCGGGAGGTCGAGCTCGCCGGGGCGACCCTGCCGCCCGGGGCGCTGGTGCTCGCGCTCGTCGCCTCGGCCAACCGGGACGAGCGGCAGTACCCCGAGCCGGACCGGTTCGATCTGCACCGCGGCTCCCACGGCGGGCTCCAGTTCGGACACGGCATTCACTTCTGCATCGGCGCGGCGCTGGCGCGCATGGAGGCCCGCGCGGCGCTCGAAGCGCTTGTCGCGCGCTTCCCCCGGGTCGAGCGCGGCCCCGGCGAGATCGTCTACAATCGCACGCTCACCGTGCGCGGCCCGGTCGCCCTGCCGCTGCGGTTCATCGCCGGGCCGGCGTGAGGCGCGCGGACGAGGGTGACTGAGGCGCGCCACCCGCTCTCGACGGTCGCGGCAAGTCGCGGCAAGTCGCGGCAAGTCGCGGCAAGTCGCGGCAAGTCGCGGCAAGAAGCCTCTCGCGCCTGCTCATCTTGACAGAGGGCGCGCTCGCGCTATCCTCGGCACACCGGTCAGGAACAGGATCCGTCATTCCACCGACCGCCGAGTCATGACGGGCCGCGCAAGCGCCAGGCGACGATAGACTCAAGGATGTCTCCGAGCCTCCCTGGCCGGGGATGATGAGGTCGCGCCATGCGAAAGGCGGAAATCGACGCTCTGGTGCGCGCGCACCGGGGCCGTGCCCGTCCCGTCGCGTTCTTTCACGTGCTTCGCCAGCCGGCGCTCGATCCGGACGATCATGCCTTCTTGTCCGAGCACATCGAGGAGCTCGGGACATCCGATCTCCTGCGCTGGAGGGCGCGGTGCGAGAGCGGCTTCAGCGGGCCGGTGATCCAGCAGCTCGCCCGGCTCGCGATCCGGGATCCCGCGCATTTCCAGCACGAGGTGCTGGGCGTGCCGCGCCTCACGCTCGACGAGGAGGAGTGGATCGAGCTCTCGGATCTCGTGCGCGGCAAGGTCCCGGCGGGGATCTACGAGCGCGTGCTCGCGCGCTGCAAGCGCGAGCCTGTGCAGTGGGCCTCGGGGTTCGTCTTCTCGCCCAGGGTCTACCGGGGGCTGCCGCCGCTCCTCGACGGCGACGAGCTCGACGGCCTCGGCGCGGAGCGCCCCGCGCTGCGCGATCTGCCGGTCGCGAAGATCCTCGCAGCGCGGCGGGCGGGGGTGCTGTCGCTCGACGACGGCGCGCTGGCCGCCCTGGCGATGGAGCGCGCGCGCGGCTCGGACGAGGACTGGAGCGTCGATATCCCCCATTTCCCCGCGGTGCTGCGGGACGCGATCCTCGAGAAGGCGCGGCGGACGCCGCGGGGGGCAGAGCGGGCGAACCTGCTCGGCTGGCTGGAGGTGCACGGCGTGGCGAGGGCCGCGCTGATGGATATCGCGCTCGGGGCGATCCGGGCGGGGGGCGACGCGTATCCCCTGCTCCCGTGGCTCGCGCGCCAGCTGACGACGCGGGCCGCCTGGGACAAGCACGGTCTGGAGACGCTCTCTGCGCTGATGTCGAGGCGCGCCTTCTCGGAGATAGGCGAGCTCGTGACGTTCGCGTGGAGCGACGCCGGCCAGGGCGGCAAGGAGGTCTCGCGCGGCTTCCTGGAGGCGATCCAGGTCGCCTTCGCGCTGGTCCTCCTCGGGATGGCGCGGGAGGCGCTCGCGGCCGGCCGAAAGGCAGGCGCGACGGCGGCGCTCTCGGCGCTCGCGTGCCTCGACCCGCCGTCGCGCGTGAGCCGCGCGGTCCACGAGCTCCGGCGGGTCCCGGGCGCGAGCGAGGATCAGGATGTCGTCGAGCTCATCACGGTGAATGAGCGCCTCGTGAAGCACAGCGACGCACGCGACGCCTCGCTGGAGGGGTTCGTGGCCGCCCTCCACGCGATCGCCGACGCGTCCTGCTGAGCGCCGCCGGCGCCGCGCCGCTCGGGGCGGCGGCCGTGGCAACAGAGCGGCTCGCGGCCGGCGGCCCGTGACGTAGCGCGGAGGGCGGGCGCCTGGGCGCGGCGCGCCGGCGAGCCGCGCGCGCCGCGCTCGATGCGGCGATTCGTGAGGGGGAGCGGCCGCCGCTCTCCCTTCCAGCGCGGGGGCCGACCTCCGCCTCGCTTCCATCGCGAGGGCGGGCGGTCGCGCTCCTTTGCCATGCGGCGGCGGGCTGTGGCCTTCGCTTCCAGCGCGACGGCCGCCTGTCGCCTTCGCTTCCAATGCGGGGACCGGCCTTGCCTCCCCTCGAACGTCGACTCTGGAGGAGCACGCCGATGGCGTTCATCAACTATGCGAGCCGGGAGATCTACTGCAAGATCGTCTATTACGGGCCCGGGCTTTGTGGGAAGACGACGAACCTTCAATACGTGTACGACCGGACCGTGCCGAACGCCAAGGGGCGGCTCATCTCGCTCAAGACCGAGAGCGATCGCACGCTGTTCTTCGATTTTCTGCCGCTCGATCTCGGGGGCCTGTCGGGCTTCCGGACGCGCCTTCAGCTCTACACGGTGCCGGGCCAGATCTTCTACAGGGCGAGCAGGAAGCTGATCCTGAAGGGGCTGGATGGCGTCGTGTTCGTGGCGGACTCGCAGCGCGCCCGGCTCGACGCCAACCTCGAGTCGATGACCGACCTGTGGGACAACCTCGCCGAGGAGGGCCGCTCGCCCGGGCGGCTGCCGTTCGTGATCCAGTACAACAAGCGGGATCTCGACGGCATCGCCGATATCGCGGAGCTCCGCGGGCTCCTCAACCCGGGCGGAGCGCCCGAGTTCGAGGCCACGGCGGCGAGCGGCCGCGGGGTCTTCGACACCCTGAGGGCGATCGCGAAGCTCGCCCTCAAGGAGATGAATCGCGGGCGCCGCTGAGGCGCACCGGCAGGGACCGGCAGGAACCGGCAGGGAGACCGGCAGGGAGACCGGCAGGGAGACCGGCAGGGAGACCAGCACGCCGCGCGCCCTGCGGGAGCGCTCGGCCGCGATTTTCTCTTGACGATTTCCCAGGTAGCTGAAACCGTGATGCGCATTGTTGGGCGAGCCGTCAACAGCAGCGCTCAGCGGGCCCGTTGCCCCCCTGACCGAGCGCGTTCCTTCGAGCTTTGCGGGAGGCGCAGGCGGCCCTCGTCGACGCAACCGACCACTCCGTCAGGAGATCCTCCAGATGAAATCCGAACGCGCGCTCCAGCGCGCAAGCTCTGCCATCGTTCTCACGTCCATCGCCCTCTCCTCGACGGGGTGCTTCTCGCTGCTCACCGCCGCAGCCGCGTCCGACGACGCCAAGGCGCGGGAAGCGCAGGAAGCGCAGAAGGAGAAGAAGGAAGCTCCCCCGATCCCCGCGCCCGGCAAGATTCACGACGAGACGCTCGCGCAGCAGCTCGTGGACAAGATGACGTCCAAGGGGACCATCACGGCCGCCAAGGTGATCTTCTCCGACGACGAGTGGCGGATCGAGCGCAACGAGAACAGCGGTATCGTGACGGGCCGCGTGGCGAACGCCACCGTGATCTACAAGAAGAAAGACGGCAAGTGCACCCAGGACCCGTCGATGCTGCGCCAGGAGTTCGTCGGCAACGAGTTCGTCGGCCCCGGCGAGTGGGCCCTGATGATGACCGACAAGTACGAGATCCCCTGTGAGAAGGGCGGCCTGTAGCGAGGTGCTCGGACGAGCGTGGTCCGCGCTCCCGGCAGCGGCGCGGGCCGCGTGGTGAGCACCCCGCTCAACATCGATTGCACCTCGAGCTGCTCGGCCGCGTTCCCGACGCGCAGCGAGGTGTCCCTCCTGGCCTCGTCGACGGGCCACGACGTCGTGTTCACCGGCTGCGACAGCGTCCTCGGCGACGCCTGCTTCGTCACCGTGATGGGCGCGAAGACGGTGACGGTGAAGTTCGTGCCGAACAATTCGGACGGCTGCTACGACTCGTGCCTCGACCTCTGCCAGGAGGACGGCCAGCTCACGCCGAGTCAGTGCGCGCAGTCATGTAACGCCGAGTGCCTGTAGCCGCGGCTGGCTTCCTCGCCCGCTCGGCGGGCGCCCGGCCCCGTGCGTCGCGTCCGCCGTGCGGACGCGACGCTTCGCCTGGACTCTGCGTGGCGCGAGGCGCGAGGCGCGAGAGAGAAAGCCTGCACGCGCGCGGGAAATACAGTACACCCCCCGGATGGTAGAGACGTGCGGGATCTGCGGCGGCGACGGTCGGATCGCCAACTCGTTTGGAAACACGACCACGTGCCCGAGCTGCCACGGCTCCGGCCGTCGGTCCGACGAGGGAGGCCTCCGCGACGTCACCAAGACGAAGGCCTCGCACCACCGCCCGACGAACGTGGCCGCCGTCGTCGAGAAGCAGACGTGGCCCGCGACCTTCGAAGGCGGCCAGCTCGCGAACGAGGTGAAGGCCTGCGCGACCGTCTCCAACGACACGAAGGCGAAGCTGACGCGCGAGATCATCGAGCACGAGGGCAGCCACGGCAAGTGCACGCAAACCTTCATCAAGAAGATCCGCAAGCAGATCCGCCCGCCGACGCCCTGACCCCCGGCGCAGATCGCGGGTGCGGGTGCAGGTCGAGCCCCCGCTGACGTCAGGCGTCGCGCAGGCCGCCGGCAGCCAGGCGCGCCGGCGGCGCTCGCAGGGGCACCTACTGGACATTTGTCCACATGCTGTGGATTTCTTGTGGGTCGCCCGCGCCTCCATGTCGCCTCGGACCGTGGGCTGCCCGCTGCCCGGTCCGGCTCTCCGGGAAGAATCCACGGATCCGGAGCAGACCCGGCAGCGCCACGGATGTGGGTGGGCGAGCACGGCCGCTCGTTTGCGCGAGAGCTGCAAAGAGCGTCAAAAGTATGTCGGGAGTTCGCTGGTGACGTAGGTCTCGTGGACACCCGCTGTCATCGAGATGCTGCGGGTGGATCACGCATTCTCGTGCGCCGCAAAAACTCCGATTTACCGAGAAGCGCACAGCTTTTTTGAATTCTGGTGACTGGATCCGAGCTGCTCGAGCAACCTGGAGATTGTTCCTTGATCCTCGGTCGCCGGGACCTTCTGTCCAATGAACCGACGGCCCCGGAGAACGAGGACCTTTCGCGGATCGCCTCGTGCGCCGCGTGCTTTGAAAGGATTTTTCCATGCGAGCTTGCATATCGGCAGCAACGGCCACCGCCCTCGTGCTCCTCGGAGCGTGCGTCGTGGAAGACGCGTACGGGCCTGAAGGAGAGATCGAGCAACAAGAGGCCTGGGATCAGCCGCTGACGGGCGACGGGCTGACCGCAACGCTGACGTATGGATCGGACTGGGGGACCGGGTACTGCGCCGACGTCAAGATCCAGAACACGGGAACGACCGCGACGGCGACCTGGCAGGTCGCCACCCACATGAACGGGTCGTCCGTGGCGAACGCCTGGAACGCCGCCACGCGCATGAGCGGGTCGCAGCTGATCGCGACGCCCGCGGACCACAACGCGAGCCTGGCCCCGGGTGCATCGACGAGCTTCGGCTTCTGCGCCACGGCGAGCGGCCCCACGCAGCGCGCAGCGCTCGCGAGCGTGACGGCGGGCGGGTCCGGCAGCAGCGCCAGCAGCAGCAGCGCCAGCAGCAGCAGCAGCGCCAGCAGTGGCGCCGGCGGCAGCGGCGGCGCCAGCAGCAGCAGCGCCAGCAGTGGCGCCGGCGGCAGCGGCGGCGCCAGCAGCAGCAGCAGCGCCAGCAGCGGCGCCGGCGGCAGCGGCGGCAGCGGCGGCGGTGGCTCCGGCGGCGCCGCCCCGAGCGGCCACTACCAGATGGAGGACCTCGATCGCGGCGTGGTCGCCATCAAGGTGTCCAGCGGCGTCTACGTCGGGTGGAGGATGTTCGGTTACGAATACGACCCGACGACCCCGAGCGCGATATCGTACGACGTTTACCGGAACGGCACACGCATCGCGAACGTCACGAACAGCACCAATTACCTCGACACCGCCGGCGCCACCTCATCGACCTATGCCATCAAGGCCGTGGTGGGCGGCGCCGCGCAGGCAGCCTCGCCCGCCGTCGTCACCTGGGGCCAGAACTACCTCCGCATCCCGCTCGAGAAGCCCGCGAACGGAACGACGCCATCGAGGTGCGACAACGCGGGCGAGAGCTACTCGTACTCCGCGAACGACGCGAGCACTGGAGACGTCGACGGCGACGGACAGTACGAGATCCTCCTGAAGTGGGATCCCTCGAACGCCAAGGACAACTCCCAGGCCGGCTGCACCGGGCCCGTCTACCTCGACGCCTACAAGCTCGACGGGCGGCGGCTGTGGCGCATCGACCTCGGGAGGAACATCCGGGCTGGCGCCCACTACACGCAGTTCGTGGTGTACGACTTCGACGGCGACGGGAGCGCGGAGGTCGCGGTGAAGACCGCTCCAGGCACGCGCGACGGGACGGGCGCAACGCTGCGCCGAGGGCCCGCCGCCTCCGACGACGACGCGGCGGACTACAGGAACGCCGCGGGATACGTGCTCAGCGGCCCCGAGTACCTGACCGTGTTCGCCGGAAACAACGGCGCGGAGCTCGCGACCGTCGCCTTCGACGTCCCCCGCGGGACGGTCTCCTCGTGGGGAGACTCGTACGGCAACCGGGTCGACCGGTTCCTCGCGAGCGCCGCCTTCGTGAGCGACCTCGGGAGAGGACAGGACGCGAGCGGCAGGCCGGCGATCCTGATGGCCCGCGGCTACTACACGCGAGCCACGATCACCGCCTGGAGCTTCCGCGACGGGAGCCTCAGCCAGATCTGGAAGGCCGACAGCAACGCGAACACCGCCTACACGGGCCAAGGTGCCCACTCGATGGTGGTGGCCGACGTCGACGCCGACGGCGCGCAGGAGGTGATCTACGGGGCCTCCACGATCGACAGCAACGGCACCCGGAAGTGCTCGACCGCGCTCGGACACGGCGACGCGCTGCACGTCAGCGACTTCGTCCTCTCTCGTCCGGGGCTCGAGGTGTTCATGCCCCACGAGGACGGCAGCAAGCCGACCTTCGACCTCCACGACGCGAACTCCTGCGCGATCCTCAAGCAGGGGCCGGTCACGGGAGCCGACACGGGGCGCGGCGTGGCGGGCGACGTGCTCGCGAGCAACCCCGGCGCCGAGATGTGGACCAACTCCACGGGAGGGCTCCTGTCCGCCACGAGCGGGTCGAACGTCGGGAGCCAGCCTGCTTCGGCCAACTTCCTGATCTGGTGGGACGCGGACGAGCTGCGCGAGCTGCAGAACAACACGTCGATCACCAAGTACGGCGGAGGCTCGCTGCTCAGCTGCAGCCAGTGCGCCTCGAACAACGGCACGAAGTCGACGCCGGCGCTCACGGCCGACCTGCTCGGCGACTGGCGGGAAGAGATCGTGTGGCGCGAGTCGGACAGCTCGGCGCTGCGGCTGTACGCCACGACGAACGTGACGGCGCGGCGGATCTACACGCTGATGCACGACCCGCAATACCGCATGCAGATCACCTCGGAGCAGACCGCCTACAACCAGCCGCCTCACCCGAGCTTCCACATCGGCGGCGGCATGGCGGCGCCCCCCAGGCCCGATATCCACGTCCGGTGACGCGGACCGCGGCGGACGCACAGGACGCCGGGAGGTCAATCCCGGTACTGCGCGAGCAGCAGGCCGGCGTCCGCGGCGCCGTCGGCGACGAAGCCCGCCATGGCGCGGGCGCCGGTCTCGTTGAAATGGGTGCCGTCGACCGACCCGTCCGCCCGGACGAGGAAGAAGTCCTCGCCCGCCGCCACGCACCCGATCGAGTTCAGATGGGCGAGCGTCTTCTCGTTGAGATCGATGACCGGCACGTCCAGCTCGGCCCCGAGCTCCCGCATCGCCTGCGCATATGCACCGACGCCGTTGCCGAAATTGTGGCTGTCGCCGGTGCACGATCGCCGCGGGGGCGGGGTGACAAGCACCGGGTTGGCGGCCTGCGCCTGCGCGCCCGTGATGTACTGCGTGAGGTAAGATTTGAAGTCCGTCGCGGGGTCGAGGTAGTACGGAATCGTGGCGCCGTCGTGCTCGTACGTCGCGGTCTTGTTGCTGTCGTTGGTGCCGAACTGCACAAGCAAGTAGTCGCCGCTCTGGATGTCCTCGAGGAGCTCGGTCAGGCGGTCCTCGTCGATGAACCGGCGCGCGGTCCGGCCGCCGATGGCCCGGTTCTCGACGTGCACCCGCGCGTCGAAGAACTCTCCCAGCATCTGACCCCAGCCCGCCTGATGAATGGAGCTGTTCACGTACGTCTGAACGGTCGAGTCGCCGGCGATATACACCGAGATGTCCGGCAGCGCGGCGCTCCCGCCGCCGCCATCGGAGCCGCCTGAGGCGCTCGTGGATCCGCCGGCTGCGCCGCCGCCGCCGCCGTCGGCCGAGCCACCGTCGCCTGAGCCACCTCCGCCCGCGCCGCCCACCCCCGTGACGCCGGCGCCTGGTTCGCCGCCCGCGCTGCTGCTGCTGCTGCTGCTGCTGCTGCTCTGCGCGGAGGGCCGGTCATCGGTGTCTGCTGGGCCGCAGCCGCCGGACGCGAGGGCGGTGACGAGAGAGGGAAGCGCGAGGGTCAGGAAGATGGGGTGAATTCGCATGACGGGCTCCTGCTGAAAAATAACCTACGAACGAGCATGCATTGGGCGCGCCGTCAGAGCTCGATGCCGACGAGCACACCTGGCCGGAGCCGGTGACGCGCAAGGACGGTCTCGGTCCCCTGCTCGAGCGACAGCTCGTAGCGGACGCGCGCGGGGTCGAGCTCGACGAAGAGCTCCGTGAACAGCCGGAGATCCCGGCTCAGCGGCAGCTTGACCACCGAGCCGGCCACCAGCACGAGCGCGTTCGAGGCGCTCGCGTCCGAGGGGACGAACGCCGACGGCCCCGCGCTGCCCGGCCTCGGCGCCGCGTCCACATGATCGATGCCCGCGCCGAGCCGCACGCCGACCTCGAGCGGCGTCACGCCCGTGGCAAGGGAGTAAAGCCAGCAGGCGTCCGCCCGGAGCGCGATCGTGCGGAGATCGAGGCCGATGCGCGGCTCCTCGTAACGGCGCTCGAACTGGTACTGGAAGCGCGTGTCGAGGGCGAGCCGGTGCTTCCCCCAGCTCCCGCCGAGCGCCACGCGCACGCCGGGGCCGTGCGTCAGGCCGACCTCGGCCGAGTGGGTTGTCACGCCGTAGAAAGCCCCGAGCTCCAGCGCCCGCCGGCGCGCCGGCGCCGCCGCGGGGACCGGCGCGCCGGCGGGCACCTCAGGGGGCGTCGTCTGGCGGAGGATAAGCGCGCGCGCCTGCTCCCGATCGAGCGAAGCGCGCGCGTCCACGCGCAGCGACCGCAGCGACAGCTCCACGACCTGCGCCACGGACTCGCGGTCGAGCTCGTCGAAGCCGCCCGAGAGCTCGATCGAGCGCACCAGGAAGCGATCGGCCACGGGATCCGTGAAGTAGAGCGCGGCGCGGCGCGGGTCGCTCACGTCGATCCAGCACGAGAGGGCCACGCCGGAGGAGGCCCGCGTCGCGAAGAGCGCCGCCGGATCGAACCGCGGCGCGGTCCGGAAGCGGACCGTGAACGCGGAGCGCGCCTCGGATTCGAGCGCCGTCCGGATCGCGCCGAGGTTGTCCGCTGCGCCCGTGAGCACGATCTCCACCACCGGCGCTCCGGACACCGGTGCTCCGGACACCGGCGCTCCGGACACCGGCGCTCCGGGCGACCCGGACGGCGCCGCTGCCGTCCCGTCGCTCGCCAGGGCGCGCGCCGCGGAGAGCGCGATGGCCGCGGCGACCGCGAGCCTGACCGTCGCCCGCTTCGTGATCACCCTCCGAGCTCGGCGAGGCGGCGACGGGCGTGCTCGACGTACGGCGAGCCCGGGTGCTCCCGGAGCAGGCGCCGCCAGCTCTGGGCCTCCTCGGCGGGGCGGCCGAGCGCCCGCAAGGCGCGCCCGCGGCCGTAGAGCGCCTCGACCGCCAGCGGCCGCGAGCCGGCCACGCCGAGGTACCGGTCGAACTGCGCGAGCGCCGCGGCGGACGAGCCGGTGTTGAGGAGCAGGCTGCCCATCGACACGAGGGAGAGCGTGGCCTCGGGCGACGTCGCGAAGCGCTTCTGGAGCGAGCGATAGAGCTCGATGGCGCGCCGGGAGCTCCCGGCGCGCCGCGCGTCGTTGGCCTCCCGGAAGAGCTGCTCCGCCGTCGAGGCGGAGGAGGACGACGCTGCCGCGCTCGGCCCGCGCGAGGCGTCGCGCGGCCTCGGCGCAGGCGCCGCGCGCTCCGACAGCGCCGCTCCGGAGGGCGCCGGCGCGCTCGACGCCGCCGGCAGCGCCGCTCCGGAGGGCGCCGGCTCGCCGGCGGGCAGAACGGCCTGGGGGAGCGCGACCGCGCGCGGGCGGGACATCACCGCGCGCACCGAGGGCTCCAGCAGGCGGGCGATCGGCCCTGACGCCGTCTCCGGGTTCCGACGGACGAGCGCCGTGGCCGCGGCGGCCACGCCGCAGGCGAGGACGGCCGCCGCGGCGTAGAGCCAGACGCTGCGCCGCCATCCGGCCCCGCGCCGCCCCGCGAGACCGCCCTCGAGGTGCGCACCGTCGTCTCCGCGCCGGACATCGTTGTCGGGTCGCACGGCCGCGCTCGCGGGCCACACCGGCGCGCCGTCGCGCCCCGCGGCCGCGCTCGCGGGCCACACCGGCGCGCCGTCGCGCCGCAGGTCGATCGCCACCCCGCCGATCGCGGCGTTCGCGATCCGCGCGAGGAGCTCCGCGTCCCCGGGCTCCGCCGCGCCGGCGGCATCGAAATCCTGCGCGAGCTCCCAGGTGATCCGGCATGACTCGCAGGAGCCGAGGTGGGCGTCGAAGGCGAGCCGGTCGGGCTCGGTCGCGGCGCCGCGGCGCACCCGGATGAGGAGCTCGTTCCGGCAGTCCACGCTCATGATTCCCTCCCCCGGAAGAGCTCGGCCAGCTTCGCGTTGTTGGCGAACGCGCGCTTCAGCGCCTCCTTGCCGAGCCGGAGACGGCTCCAGACCGTGTTCGGAGAGACGCGGGCCAGCGCCGCGATCTCGTCGACCGTGTGGCCGAGCACGAAGTGAAGGGCGAGCGCCTCTGCCGTCGACTCCGGCATCCTGTCGAGCACCTCGAGCACCATCTCACGCCGCCGGTTGGAGACCGTCTCGGCGAACGGCGACGCGCCGCGCTCGTCCGGCGCGATCTCGATCGGCGCGTCCGGCTCGTCGAAGCGCGCGCGCATGCGGAGGCGCCGGCGCGCGCCGAGCGCGGTCATCACGGCGATGCGGTTCGCGAAATGGAGCACGGTACACTCCGCGCGGAAGGAGGGCAGCGCCTGGAGCAGCGCGAGCACGGCTTCCTGGGTTACATCCTCGACGTCAGGGTGATGAGGGCCGAGCACCTTCCTCACGCTCCGCAGCATGGCCCCGCCGAGCTCGGTGATGAGCGTGCGGATGGCCGCGGGGTCGCGCGCCGCCGCGGCCCGAGCGAGCCCGAGCAGGTCGTCCGCCCTCGGAGGTGCTCCCTCCGGCGGCGCGGGGAGATCGGTTGCGGGCTTTCGCACGTTGACGACGATGCACGAGGGCAGAAGTCTGGGTCAAGGCACACTTGGATGCGTTCTATGGACAGCGGCCTCGCCGCCCCGCGTCGACGACGCGAAACGCGCGAGATCGCATGTCAGGGCCCTCCGGAGCGCGGCCAACCGTCGCTGTCCCACACGAGCTCCGAGATCCGCAGCGTGGGGGCGCCGTTCGCCTGGGCATCGTAGGCGTGATAGATGTTGTAGGCCCGATCGTCGGCGAACAGGACGGCGTTGTGCCCGGGCCCTCGCCACCGGTTGCCGCCTTCCACGAGGAGGGTGCCGCCGCCGGACATCATCGCTCTGCCCTCCTTGTCCACGTACGGGCCGGTGATGCTCGTCGAACGCCCCACGGCCATCTTGTACGTGCTGTCGGTACCGCGGCAGCAGCTGTCGAACGAGACGAACAGGTAATAGAAGCCGCAGCGCCGGACGATGAACGGCGCCTCGATCGCCCCTCCGGCGTCGGGGCGCGAGGCGAGGGCGTGCAGCTCCGCGTCGGCCCGCTCCCCCGACGAGGTGAGCTTCACCATCTTGATGCCGGTCCAGAAGCTCCCGAACGAGAGCCACGGCGTCCCCGCCTCGTCGATCACGACGTTGGGGTCGATCGCGTTCCAGTCGTCTCGCCTCCCGTCGTTCGAACAAATGGTGGCGCCGCGGTCCGTCCAGGGCTCTCTGGCGTCGAGCGACGCCTTTGTCGCGTGCCCGATGCACGACTTGTTGCTGCCGAACGTGGAGGCGGAATAGTACAGATGATAGGTGTCCCCGAAGCGGGAGATATCGGGCGCCCACAGATCCTTCACGCCCTGCACCTTGGCTTCCAGCCAGGCGGGCTTCGTGTCGAACACCCGACCGGCATCCTCCCAGTCGATGAGGTTCGAGGAGATCTTCATGGGGATCCTGTCCCCCGTCTGGAACAGGTAGGTCCGGTCGCCCGCCTGGATGGCCACCGGGTCGTGGGTCCCGAGGTTCCCGGACAGGCGCAGCGCCTCGGGCGGGCTCGCCGGGTCGTGGAGCGCTTCTGCGCACCGGTCGCCGGCCCCGCCGGTCCCCCCCGCGCCGCCGGTCGCCCCCGCGCCCCCGGTCCCCCCCGCGCCCCCGGTCCCCCCCGCGCCGCCGGTCCCCCCCGCGCCGCCGGCCCCTCCCGCGCCCCCGCCGCCGATGCCGGCCGTCGCGCCGGCATCGCCTCCCGCGCCGCTGCTCGCCGCGGTGGTGGAAGCGGTCGTGGTGGTGGTGGTGGCGCCGGTGGTGCCGCTGTCCTGCCCCCCTGAGCCGGAGCCCGATCCCGGAGTCTCCGAGCCGCAATGGAGCGAGGCGGCGACGCTGATCAGGCCCCACGCGCGCGCAGACACCCGTCGTAACCGCATCCGGCGAAGCATGAAGCGCATCTGAAACTCCTGAAGCTCTCTTGGCGGAGCGTTCGTCGGTGTACTGCCCGTGGGGTCAGCGCACGCACCTCGCGTGCTCCCCCGGGACCAAGCGTCTCGCAGCAACACCGCACGCTCTACCAGAGCGCCGGTGAGGCTGGCTCCCTGTCCTGTCCTCGAACGTCATCGGGAGCCTGTCGTTCCTCGTTTCCCACGTGGATCGGAGCGCTCGCAATCAATCACGGATTGCGCGAATTTCTCGTGGCCGGCTCAGATCATTCTCTTGTAGCGGTAAATTTATGTGAGGAAAGGATATCACGGCTCCACGCGGTCGTGCGCCTGTGCCGTGGAGGGGTCGCCTGTGCGGGCGTCTCCTCCAGCGCCGCCCGCGTGCGCCGCGCTGGGCTCCGGGGCCATCTCCGCGATGCGCGGGGCCTGAGCCTGCGGGGTTACGGCGCGACGCGGTGGGCTTCGTAGATGTCGGCCACGCGGGTCCGTGTCGACGCGAAGAACAGGACGGAGCCGTCCGGTGAGAGGTGCGGATCGGTCTCGCGCTCCCCGGGGAGGTTCACCGGCTCCTCGAGCGGCGTTGCCTCCTCGAACGCCGCTTCGGCGCTCGCGCGTCGTGCCCAGAACAGGTCTCCCCCTCCCGCGCGGCTCGCTCGGAACAGGATCTGCTTGCCGTCGTCGAACAGGAACGGGCCGCCCTCGTCGCCTGGGCCGTCCAGCCCGGCGAGCGGGACGAGCGCGCTCCAGTCGTCCTCCGGGCGTTCGCGCGATGCGATCGCGAGGTACGTCTCCGCGTCCGCGGGCGTGACGCCGGCCACGACGTGGAGCCCTGGGGGATCGACGTGAGCGCCCATCACCGTGGCGCCCTCGACGGCGAGGGCGTCCACGTGCACCGGCGCTCCCCACGGGTCGTCCCGGCTGGCGCGCTCGGCGAGCCAGGTGCCCTGCGGCTCGCGCCTGCTGTAGAACCAGATCCGGAGCCCATCCCCGGAGACGCAGGGGGTATCCTCGATGCTCTCGGCCAGGTTGATGTTCTCCACGACGTGCGGCGCGTCCCAGGGCGAGCCCACCCCTGCCCGCCGCGACGTCCAGATGTCCCGGTTCCCGTCGCGATCGGACATGAAATAGATCTCGAGCAGATCGTCCGTGAGGGTCGGGTCCTCTTCCCTTTCGCTGCTGTTGATCTCCGTCACCGCCGTCGGCGCCTCGAACCTCGGCCGCTCCGGCGCGCCCGCGCCGCCCTGTCCGAGCACGCCGACGACGACGTGCTGGTCCTCGCACCCCGCCCCGCCGAGCGCGAGCCAGATGCTCCCTGCCCTCGCGATCCCCTGGAGCCAGCTCATCTCTCTCCGCCCACGAGCAGGACTCCGTTCTCCCACGCGCGCTCCCCCCGCTCGACAACGGAAGGCGCCCCCCTCGCGCCTCACCCGAGCCCCGCCTCGCTGGGCGGCCCAGCGGCCTTGTCGTCCGCCGTCAGAAGGGGCACATGGGGGAACCACAGCGCCACGACGAAGCCGATCAGGCCCATGGCCGCGATGATCCAGAACACCGTCGTGAGCCCCGACGTGAGCGCCTCCCCGAGGTGCTGCAGAATCAGCGGATCGAGCTCCTGCGCCCCCTCCGCCGTGAGCATCCTGCTCGCGGCGTCCGCGGGGATCGACGGGTCCGTCGCGAGCTGGGCCGTGAGCACGCCGCCCATGACGCCCACCGCCACCACGCCGCCGAGCAGCCGGGAGAACATCGTGCTCGCCGTGGCGATCCCGCGCTGATCCCACGCGACGCTGCTCTGCACCGCGATGAGCAGCGCGACGTTGGACAGCCCCATGCCCACGCCGAAGACGAGCGTCGTCGCGCGGAGCATCAGCGGCGTGTCGTGCGCCCCGCCGATCGCGAGCGCGAGCCCCGCCGCCGCCGTCACGCCGAGGCCGACCCGGATGAGCGGGCGGAACCCGACGCGGGGGATGAGCCGCCCGCCGATCGCGCTCGCGACCGGCCAGCCGATCAGCATCGGGGCGATGGCGCTCCCGGCGTCCGTGGGGGTGCCGCGGAGCACCCCCTGCACGAAGAGCGGCACGAACGTGATCGTGCCCATCATCGCCCCGCCCAGGATCGCGCCGGCCACGTTGGAGATGAGCATCACCGGGCGCCGGAAGAGCGGCAGCGGGAGCATCGGCTCCGGCGCCCGGCGCTCGACGGCGAGGAACGCGGCGAACAGCGCCACCGCCGCGATCGAGGCGAACACCGTCACCTCCCCGCCGAGCCTCCCCGTCGCGAGGAGCAGCGCGACAACGCCCGCGGACAGGAGCCCGGCGCCGAGGAAGTCGAGCTCGTGAGGCCGCCTGTCGATCCGCTCGTGGAACGCGCTCGCCACGAGCGCGATGGACGCGATGCCGAACGGGATGTTGATGTAGAAGACCCAGCGCCAGGAGAAGTAGTGCACGATGAGCCCGCCCACCATGGGACCGATGATGCCGAACAGCCCCCAAGCGGCCCCGAAGACGCCCTGGATGCGCGCGCGCTCGTTGAGATCGAAGATGTCGCCCGAGATGGTCATCGCCATCGGCTGCATGGCCCCGGCGCCGGCCCCCTGGAGGGCGCGGAAGGCGATGAGCTGCGGCATCGACTGCGCCGCGCCGCTCGCGATCGAGCCGATCAGGAACACGACGATGCCGAAGAGCATGACCGGCTTGCGGCCGTAGATGTCCGAGAGCTTGCCGCAGATCGGCACCAGCACCGACGAGGTGAGCAGGTAGGCGGTGGTGACCCATGCGTACTGGTGAATGCCGCCGAGATCGCCGATCACCGTGGGCATCGCGGTGGCCACCACCGTCGATTCGAGGGCGGCCATGGCGAGCGACAGGATCAGCCCGACGACGGTGAGGGCGCGGTGGGTCTTGCGTTCTGAAGCCATGCAGGTGGCGGAAGATGTGGTGTGGACGAGCCGGCGCGGCAAGCGTGACGCCGCGCGGCGCCGCTCGTCGGGGCGCAGGGCGCGGAGGGCGCGCGTCGATCCGCGCAGCGCCCGCCCGCCCGCCTACCTGCGCCCTTGCGCCTGCATCCCCAGCGCTCGCCGCATCGCGGCCGTGATCTTCTGGCGGACCTCCCCGTAGCCGGCCCACGGGTCCGCCGGGAGCGCAGCCAGGCGCTCGGGCAGGTTCCTGAGCGTGAATCGGTCCGAGCGCATCTCGGGACCGAGCTCCTCCCAGGAGAGCGGCGCAGACACCGGCGCCCCCGGCCGGGCGCGCGTCGAGTACGCGGCCACCGACGTCGCGCCCCGCGTGTTGCGCAGGTAGTCGATGAAGATCTTCCCCTTCCGCTGCGCCTTCGAGACCGCGATCGTGAACCCCTTCGGGTCGCGCCGCGCGATGTCCCCCGCCAGCGCCTTCGTGAACGCGAGGCACTCGTCCCACCCGCTCGACGGCGCGAGCGGCACCACGATGTGGAGCCCCTTCCCGCCCGTCGTCTTCACGAAGCTCAGGAGGCCGAGCTCGGCCAGGCGCTCTTTGAGCAGGAGGGCAGCCGCGATCACGCGCTCCCAGGCCACCGAGGGATCCGGGTCGAGATCGAACACCACCCGATCCGGCCTCTCCAGCCGCGATGTCGTCGAGTTCCACGTGTGGATCTCCAGGATCCCCATCTGCGCGAGCGACACAAGCGCTTCGGCCGAGTCCGCGACGAGGTACTCGCCCGTCTTCGTCTTCTCCTGGATCGTCACGCGCCGGAGCGCGGACGTCCCCCGCACCTGCGCGTGCTTCACGTAGACGCACTCGCTCTCCGCGCCCTCGAGGCAGCGCACAAGCGTGAGCGGCCTGTCCTTCACGAGCGGCACCATCCAGTCGGCGACCGACTCGTAATAGAGGGCAAGCTCGCGCTTCGTGATCCCCTGCGCCGGATACAGCACCCTGTCCGGGTGCGACAGGCGCACCCCGGCGACCGAGGCGCCCTCGCTCTCCTCCGCGTCCCGCGCCGGGCGCGCGCGCGCCCCGGCCTTCTTCCTCGGCGCCGCGCGCTCGCTCGCCCTCGGCGCCGCCGCCTTCCTCTTCTTCCCCTTCTCCCCTGCCGGCGCGCTGCCGCACGCCGCGCGGACCCAGCCCGGACCGCGGCCGGGCACATAGGGCGCGTCCCTCCGCTTGGACACGATCCCCTTCAGCGACAGCTGGCACCCTTTCTCGACGACCTCCTCCCACGACCCCTCGACGTGATCGCTGTAGCGCAGCGCGCCCCCGCTCCTGCTCGATGAGCGGAGCAGCCGCTGCAAGGCCTGCTTCCGCGCCGAGAGGGGGGACGCCATGAGATCGTGGCCCTCCAGGTACAGGAGATCGAAGACGAAGTAGACGATCTCGCCCTCCCGGGGAGCGGCCTTCGCGCTGGACGGCGGCGGGGCCGTGGTGCCGTCGCGCAGGAGCACCGCCACCTCGCCGTCGAGCAGCGCGCTCTTCAGCCCGAGCCCCGCGATCGCCGCGGCGATGGGCTCGAAGCGGCCCTTCGGCTCCTTCCCCTTCTCGTCCACGAGCCGCACGCGCCCGTCCTCTACCCAGGCCATGATCCGTCGGCCGTCGACCTGGATCTCGTGCAGCCACCCCTCGCCCTCCGGCACCCCCCTCGGCTTCCGCTTCGTCTTGCTCGCCGGGAGCCGCTCGGGCAGCTGCGGCCGCACCTTCTGCGGCATCGCCGCCTCGCGCGCCCCCTCCACCCGCCCCGCGACGCGCGCCCAGCCGCCCTCGCCCTCCGCCCCTCGCCCGCCTGCCGCCGCCTGCGCCGTCCTGTGTTCCTTCTCCGCCCGGTTCGAGCGCCACACCCGGTCCCTGGCGGCGGCGATCTCGTCGAGCTGCCTCCCGGTCGCCACGCTCTCGGGCCGGGCCTCCACGACGCTGTACTCCTTCGTGGCGCGGGCCTCCGCGTCGTTCTCCTTGATGAGCAGCCAGCGCCTCCCCTCGTCGTCGTCCCGCCCGCGGGTCCTCACGAGGGTGAAGCCGCCGCGGAGCTTCTCGCCCCGCAGGACGAACTTCAGCTTTCCGGCGTGATAGCCCCTGTGGGGGTCCTCGAGCGGCACCCACGTGCCGCGGTCCCACAGGAGCACTGTCCCGCCCCCGTACTGTCCTCTCGGGATGATGCCCTCGAAATCGCCGTACTCGAGCGGGTGATCCTCGGTGTGCATGGCGAGCCGCTTGACCTCGGGATCGAGGCTCGGCCCCTTCGGCACAGACCAGCTCTTGAGGACGCCCTCGAGCTCGAGCCGGAAGTCGTAATGCAGGTGCGAGGCGGCGTGCTTCTGGAGGATGAAGGTCCGCTCCTCGGCATCGGCGGGCGCGGCAGCGACCTCGTGTCCCCGCGGCTCGGGCGTGAGGGAGAAGTCACGTTTGCGCCAGTACTCGCGCAGTCCCATGCGCTAGGGTTAGCAGAGGGCTGCGCCTGCTGCAGCCGAGCCGCTGAGGACGCCCGGACCGGGTTCCCGCCCACGTCCTCGGGCCACGAATTCGCGCGGGTGACGGAGAAAATGAATCGCATGTCCGG
Source organism: Sorangium sp. So ce1014 (assembly GCF_051521505.1). NCBI lineage: Bacteria > Pseudomonadati > Myxococcota > Polyangiales > Polyangiaceae > Sorangium > Sorangium sp. So ce1014. Next base: position 2,077,961 of record NZ_CP150356.1, on the reverse strand, counting down.
AATGGAAGTCCCCTCGAAGGAGGGTAGGCTGATGGCGACCCTCGAGCGCCTGCTCGATCTCCCCGCGGCCGACCTCCGGCAATCGCTGAACCAGGCGAGTGAGCTCCTTTGCAGCGCGCTCGACGCCGACAAGATCGACGTCTTCCTCTTCGAGCCGAGCAGGAAGACGCTGCGCGCCCTGGGGACGAGCAACACGCCCCTGGGCCGGCTCCAGCAAGCGCTCGGCCTCGACGTCCAGGCCGTGGCCAACGGCGGCTCGATCGCCGGCGTCTTCACGACCGGCGAGCCCTACATCACCGGGCACGCGGACCGGGAGCCCGGCGAGGTCCCCGGTGTGATCCACGAGCTCGGGGTCCGGTCGCACATCGCGGTCCCGCTCGTCGTCGAGGGCGAGCGGCGGGGGGTCGTCTCCGCGCAGTCCCCGCGGCCGGAGTTCTTCACCGAGGGAGATCTCCGCTTCCTGGGCACGGTCTCGCGCTGGATCGGCGCGCTGACGCACCGGGCGGAGCTCGTCGAGCAGGTCACCACGGCTGCGGTCGCGCAGGGCCGGCGCCAGGCCGCCGAGGAGCTGATCACCGTGCTGGCGCACGACCTGCGGAACTACCTTGGGCCGCTCATGAGCCGCCTCGATCTGCTCCACGGGCGCGCGGAGCTCGACGCCCGGGACGACGATCTGCGCGACCTCGGCCGGGCGAGCGACTCGGTCGTTCGGCTCAGCCAGCTCATCTCGGACCTGCTGGACGTCGGACGCCTCGAGCAAGGGCTCTTCGAGATCGTGCCGGCGGCGGTGGATCTGGTCGCCCTGGCGCAGGAGATCGCCCGGACGCTCGGGTCCCCCGGCGTCGAGATCCGCGTCGAGGGCCCGCCGGAGCTCGTCGTCGTGGCGGACAAGGCGCGCGTCCGGCAGGCGCTCGACAACCTCGTCAGCAACGCGGTCAAGCACTCGCCCAGGGGGAAGTGGGTCCTCATCAAGCTCAGCAGCGACCTGCGCTCGGGAACGGAGCACGCCCACATCGACGTGATCGACCACGGCGCCGGCGTGCCGCCGGAGCTCCTCCCCAGGATCTTCGACCGCTTCGTCACCGGCGCGAAGGCGTCGGGGATCGGCCTCGGGCTCTACCTGGCCAGCAGGATCGCCGCCGCCCACGGCGCCACGTTGACCGTGAACTCCCCTCCGGGCGACGGCGCGACGTTCCGGCTAAGCTTGCCTGTGAGCGGACCCCCTGATCATGCGAGAGGTGCGTGACCGGGGTGTGAGCCAGACACCGCTCAGGCTGCCCAGCGCTGCGCGAGCTTCCGCGATCACCTTGCAACCCCGGGCGCGCTCCGCATACAGTCCAGCGACTAGCGAATGGCAGACGACGGGCTGGGGGAAACCGGGCGGCTCAGGGCAGAGATCGCGGCGCTGCAGGCGCGTATCCAGGAGCTGGAGGGCGCGCTGGCGGAGCGGTCCTGCGGCCCCGTGGCCGAGGGAGCAGCGCGGCGCGACGCGGCGAGCGCGGACGCTCACGCCGCGCTCGCCGCGCTCGCGTGGGTGCACACGCCGGAGCCAGCGCGGATCCACTGGCGCCCCGATGGCACGGTGACGCGCTGGAGCGATGGTGCCGAGCGCGTCTTCGGCTGGAGCGAGGCCGAGGCCGTCGGTCGCACGCTCCGGGACCTCGTGGCCGCGGATCCCGTGTCCCCCGACGCCGTGCGCGCGCTCCTGCTCGACTGGGCGGAGAACCGGTTCGCCTCGGTCACGCGCGAGGGCAGGACGAAAGACGGGCAGGCGCGCCTCTGCCGGTGGACCCACGGGGTGCTGCGCGACGACCACGGCGCCGCGCGTGAGATCGCGGCGATCGTCGAGGACGCCAGCGACGCGCCGTGGAGCGAGCACACGCTGCTCGGGCGGCTTCAGCTGCTCCTTCAGCTGGTGGACCACTCGCGCAACTCCATCTTCGTCAAGGACATCGACGGGCGCTATATCTTCGCCAACCGCGCTCACGCGGAGGTCTATCAGAGGCACATCGTCGATGTCATCGGCAAGAGGGAACACGAGTTGAGCCTCCTGGCCCCCGAGGCCGTCGATGAGCTCGTGGCGCGAGAGCACGAGGTGCTCGCCGGGCGGAAGGCGATGCAGTACGACGAGGTCCTGAGGTTCGGCGACACGAGCATTCACTTCTCGACGGTCAAATTCCCCATCCTCGACGGGCGAGGCGAGCCGATCGGCCTCGGCGGCATCGTCACGAACACCACGTCGCTGAGGCACGCGGAGGCCGACCGGGCCGCGCTTCAGGAGAAGATCATCGTCGCCCAGCAGGCCGCCCTCCGGGAGCTGTCCACCCCGCTCATCCCGATCGCCGACCGGGTGGTGGCGATGACGCTGGTAGGGACGATCGACACCGCGCGCGCAGCGCAGATCATGGAGACGCTGCTCGCCGGCATCAGCCATCACGGCGCCCACACGGCGATCCTGGACGTCACCGGCGTGCGCGAGGTCGACACGCACGTCGCGGACGCGCTGACGCGGACGGCGCACGCCGGCCAGCTGCTCGGCACCCGCGTGGTGCTCACCGGCGTTCGCCCGGAGGTGGCGCAGACGCTTGTCACGCTCGGCGTGGACCTGTCCGGCATCACCACGCTGGGCACTCTGCAAAGCGGCATCGCATACGCCCTCCGCCACACGGAGCGCTCGCGACAAGGTCGCTGAGTCCGTCAGGAAGAGCAGGAGCTCCTCCGGCGGCGTCGGCGCGGCAGGCCTGCGCCGCGACGCGTCGGTGTGGCTGGGGTCGATGACGCGAGCATGAGGCTCGAAGGCGCGGTCCTGCCGCGCCACCAGCTCCGTTCCCCACCAGCCGCGGACCTCGCGCTCGCCGACGATCGCCGCGCGCCAGTTTGTGATTGACGCCGGACATGTGAACGCTCACATTGGGCGCTGCGGATATTCTTGTGCCCTGCCCTGGATAGGCCGTCATGCGCACCGGGCCCTGCGCCCTCATGCGCGTTCACCTTGACGGTCGCGCCATGGCTCCAGACGAGGCGCACGCAGGGGGAAAAGGAGCAGCAGTTGGGCTCGGCTGGGATGACATCAGGGCGCACGCCAAGGCGGAACGCCTGGCAACCACCTGTCTGCCAGTTTCGCCATCGTCGGCCTGTAGTGCTAACCAGGTTTTCTCCTCTGCGGAAGGCTGTCTATCCCTCCTGATCTTGAATGAGCCGATCACGCGTCCTTCTGAGCTCCACTCCGATGGGCAGTTCGCTCCCGCGCCGCCGCGTGGAGGGCAGATTCGTGAAGTCGGCTCGACCCCCACTCCAAGGAGCCTCTATGAAATCAATCGGTCTCTTTCTCAATGTGAGCGCCATCAGTGTGCTCATCGTCGCATGTTCGAGCGATGACGGCGGATCTGGCACGGCCTCTGGCTCGACCTCGGGCGGAGCGTCGGCCGGCACTGGGAGCGCCTCGGGCGGAATGTCTTCGGGGGGTACCCAGACCACAGGCGGAGCTGGCTCGGGCGGAGCTGGCTCGGGCGGAGCTGGCTCGGGCGGAGCTGGTTCGGGGGGTGTGCCGAACGGAACCGGGGGCGGCACGACGAGCGGCTCGGGCAGCGGCGGTGATGGCACGGGTGGCTGGCCCGAAGGAGCCATTCCCATGGGGAACGCGCCTGTGCCGAGCGCGGGGTGCGGCAAGGCAACCACGTTGACGACCAAGGAGTATACGATCTCAAGTTCGGGCCAAAATCGCGTGTACTACGTCGATATGCCCAGCAACTACGACATGAACAAGCCCTACCGGCTGTTCTACACCTCACACTGGATCGGCAGCCGCTGGCAAGACGTCGAGGGGCAAGACTTCTACTTTCTCAAACCGCAGATGGAGGCCGACGGAGAGCAAGCCATCTTCGTGGCCCCCTCCTCGGACGGCGCAACGTGGCAAGAGAAGGACCACGCGCTGTTCGACGACATCATGGCGCTCATGAATGAAAGTGTCTGCTACGACACGACCCGCGTGTTCGCGACCGGCTTCAGCTTCGGAGGGATGATCACCTATTCGCTGTCGACGAACCATCAAGCGGAGATCCGCGCGGCCGTGGGCATCGCCCCGGCCAACTACAACATCTGGTTGCCTGAAAAGACACGTAAGCCCATTGCTTGGATGCACACGACGGGCATGAGCGACGGGACTTGCCCCTGGGTGAACAACGAGGGTCAAAAGAGGGGGGCCAAGTTCATTGCCCTCGAAAAAGCCGAAGACAACGGCTGCACGATCCCGAACGACATCCCGACCTCAAACGGCGCGTACAGCTGCTACGATTTCCAGGATTGCGATCCGGAACATCCGACGCGGGTGTGCACCTTCGGCGGCGGGCACACGAACATCGACGGCAATCCGAACTGGATTCCCATCGAGTCGTGGAACTTCTTCAAGCAGTTCTGACCGACGTCCTCGCCGCGGACGGGCCGCTCGCCCGCGCGTAGCGCCGCGCTCGGGGCGTCTCGCGCGCGATCTTCACCGAGCGGCTCGTTCGCGCCCGGGAGGCCGACGCGAGCTTGTCGTTCGCGGCGGACCGAGATATCGTGTCGTTCATGACCTCTCTTCAAGTCTGCCGCTCTGCAGCCACGTCTTGGTTCAATCTCACGACCCCCTTGTTGATGCTCGTTGCGCTGGGGTGCTCCTCGGAGAGCAACACGAGCGGGAACGCCGGAGGCAGCAGCGGAGGCACGAACACGAGCGGCGCCGGCGCGGGCGGCGCCGGCACGGGCGGCGCCGGCACGGGCGGCGCCGGCACGGGCGGCGCCGGCACGGGCGGTGCCGGTACGGGCGGCGCCGGCACGGGGGGAACCGGGGGCTCCGGCGGGACCGGCGGATCGGCGACGCCGGTGGATGCCGCAGCCATGGTCCCCGACATGGGCATCGGAGCCAACATCGGCAACACGCTGGAGAACACCACCGAGTGGGAGACGGGCTGGGGCCAGCCGCTGATCACGCAGGCGTTCATCAACGGCATGGCCAGCCATGGCATCAAGACGGTGCGCGTGCCCGTGGCCTGGGACACCTACGCCGTCAACGGCACGATCGACGCTGCAAAGATGGCCCGAGTCAAGGAGGTGGTGGGCTGGATCGAGACCGCCGGCATGTACTCGATCGTGAACATCCACTGGGACGGGGGCTGGATCTACAACGAGGAGAGCGCCGACAAGTACAAGCTCACCGACGACGTCGAGACCAGGTTCGCGTCCTACTGGACCCAGATCGCCACGGCCTTCAGCGGCGTCGGTCACAAGCTGATCTTCGAGGGGATGAACGAGGAGGGAAACTACTGGGTCAACGGCGTTCATGACGGGGGGACGCCGGACTACGCCGCCCTGAACGAGATGAACCAGCTCTTCGTCACCACCGTGCGCGAGCAGGGCGGCTACAACGCGAGCCGCGCCCTGCTCATCGCCGGCTTCGTGACGGACATCGACAGGACCTGTGTGAGCGATTTCAAGGTGCCGGCCGATCCGGCCGGCACGAAGAGCCTCTTCCTCTCGATCCACTACTACACGCCCTACACCTTCTGCGGCCTCGACACGGTGGAGACCTGGGGCTCTCCCAGGACGACGTGGGGCACGGATCCCGAGAAGGCGGAGCTGAAGAGCCTGTTCGACAAGCTCGGCGCGTTCAGCGCTCAGCGGAGCATCCCGGTCATCCTCGGCGAGTTCTCCGTCACGCCGGGCCAGAACTACCCCCGTGAGCCGGCGTCGCGGAGGCTGTGGATGCAGTCGGTGGTGGAGGCGGCGCAGTCTCACGGCATCGTTCCTGTGCTGTGGGACACGGGGTCGGAGATCAAGCGAACGGACGGCTCTTTCTCGACGGAGTGGCAGGCCGTCATGGACGCCGTCGACCGTTAGCACGACCTCGCGCTCGCCGACGATCGCCGCGCGCCAGTTTTTGATTGACGCCGCCCATGTGAACGCTCACACTTGGCGCTCCGGATATTCTTGCGCCTTGCCCTGGATAGGCCGTCATGCGCAGCGGGCCCTGCGTCCTCATGCGCGTTCACCTCGACGGTCGCGCCATGGCTCCAGACGAGGCGCACGCAGGGGGAAAAGAGCAGCAGTCGGGCTCGGCCTGGGATGACATCAGGGCGCGCTCCGAGTGCGGAGCGCCTGGCAACCACCTATCTGCCAATTTCGCCGCCGTCGGGCTGAAGCGAGCGTTTCGCGCTGGCGTGACGTGACCAGAGAGGCCTCGTGTACAACGAAAAGAAAGCCGTCAGGCGCTTCAATGTCTTCTGCTTGCTCTCGAGCGTCGCGCTGCTGGCGTGCAGCGAAGGTAGCGGCGACGCGGCACAGGCTGCCGGTACGGGCAGCTCGAGCGTGTCAGCCACCAGCGGGGCGTCGACCAGCGTAACCGCTGGGTCAGGCGGCGCTGCCAGTGGCAGTGGCGGCGCCGACATCAGCGACGGTGGAATGGGCGGGGCAGGCGCAGGCGCAGGCGCAGGCGCGGGCGGAGCAGGTGACGGCGGCGATGCAGCGGGCGGGGCCGGTGGTTCGCCGCTCCCGCCGATCACGGATTATTCTGCCGAGGGTCCGTTCGCGACGACTGTGGAGCGGGACTCGGGGCCCAGCGGAAACCACACGATCTTCAGGCCTGAACGCCTGGGTGAGGACGGTTTCTTGCACGCGCCGATCATCTTTGGGCCCGGGATCAATACGCAGGTGACCAGCTACACGGCTCTCCTGACGAACTTCGCTTCTCACGGCTTCGTGGTGGTTGGAGCCAATCTCCTCACGGGCGGCCCCAACGCCCCGAGCAATCGCGAGGCCATGCTGGAGGGGCTCGACTGGATCATCGAGCAAAACAGCGAGGCGGGCAGCGTCTACCAGGGCAAGATCGACGTGAAGCATGCCGTTTCCATGGGCTACTCGGTCGGCGGTACCGCCGCCGTGGAGCTCGGCGGTCATGAGGCCGTGGCCACCGTCGTCTCGATCCACGGCCACATCGCGACAGCGGCCCTGCACGGGCCCATGCTGCAGACCAGCGGAACGCAGGACACGATCGGGCTGCCAATGCAGCAAAAGACCTACGACATGTCCCAGACCCAGACGTTCCTGGCGACGGTGATGGGCGCGGATCACGGGTACATCACGCGCGACGTGGGAGGCGTCCAGCGGCCAGCGATCGTGGCCTGGCTCCGTTACTGGATCTACAACGACGCCGGTGGGAAGCACTATTTCTACGGCGATGATTGCGTGATGTGCACCTCACCCTGGGTGAATCCCCAGCGCAAGAGCTGGGAATGACCTCGCGTCACGTCGGATGTCAACCGAGGAGAGCACCCATGTCGTCCAGTGTTGGTCCTGTGGGCTACGATCGCATTCACCATCACTCGCGCTGGCTGCGACCGATCTGGGGCGGCTTGGGCCTCTGCGCCGCTCTCAGCCTGGGCTGTAGCGACAGCGGCCACGCTGGCGCATCAGCCGCCGGTGAAGCCTCCGCGAGCGGCTCCGGCGGTGGCACGGCTTCCGGTGGCACGAGCAGCGGCGATGCAGCCGGTGGCGGCGGAGCGACCGCGGGCGCGGGTGGAGCGGGCTCGGACGGAACGGGAACGGGCGGCGCGGGCGGCGCGGGCGGCGCAGGCGGCGCCGGCACAGCCGGGACCGGCGGCAGCGGAGGTGGAGACGGCAGTGACGTGATGAAGTCGGCCGGCTGCGGCAAGATGCGCACGCTTCAGAACGGCGCTGGCGCCGTGCTGAGCGGCGGGAAGAGCCGCACGTACGCCCTGCGCGTTCCCGACGATTACGATAACAGCCACCCGTACCGGCTCATTCTCTCCTTCCACGGGGCTACGGGCGACAGCAGCCAGGTTGCTCCCTCGTACTTCGGGCTCTGGTCGCTCTCCGAAGGGAGCACCATCTTCATCGCGCCCGACGCTGTAGGCGGGTTCTGGTCAGCCGACGACGATGTGATCTTCGTCGACGACATCCTCGAGCAGGTCACAGACGATCTCTGCATCGACACCTCGCGCATCGAGCTCGAAGGCTTCAGCCAGGGCGGCGCCATGGCGTGGACGCTGGCCTGCGCGCGTCCGAACGTCTACCGCGCCGCGGTGGTCCACTCCGGCGGCGGTGTCGCCCGGCCCGCGAGCTGTCAGCCGGTCGCCTTCATGTCTTCGCTCGGTCAGCAGGAGAGCGGCGGAGCCGGACAAACCTCCAACAGCGATTTCTTCGCCAAGCAAAATGGATGCACGGTGGAGACCTTGGCCAAGGCGCCCAGAGGTGGCCACGCCTGCTCAGACTACAAGGGCTGCTCGGCGGGTCACCCCACCCGCTGGTGTGATTACGACGGCGGTCATACTCCATCGCCGAACGACGCCGGGCAGAACATGTCGTGGATGCCCCAGGAAGTCTGGGCTTTCCTGAGCCAGTTCTAGAGCGGTTTTCACCGAATAGAATATTCTATCGAGATAGCGAAGCACATGGGCATCGCGCTCCGACTGCTCGTTCCCATGCCCGCGAGACAGAGCGATGCTGGCTTGCGTACCAGGTTGGCGCTGGTGTAGTATCTCTGCCCGATGGACCCATTCCAAAGTCACGTCCTCGGGCTCGCATCGCTCTCGTTAGCGCTGCTCGCTGCGCCGCCTGCGCGCGGGGCATCGCTACAGAAGGTCAACCAGAGCGAATGGGGGGTGGACGGCCTCCCCAGCTACGTCAACTCGTACATTTACGTGCCTGACACGCTGGCGACCAAGCCTCCCATCGTGGTCGCTCCCCATCATTGCCAGGGGACTGGCCCGGGGACGTTCAGCGAGATGTCGAGCCTGGTTTCTATAGCGAACACCAGCGGCTTCATCATGATCTTCCCGGAGGCCACCGGGCAGAACTGCTGGGACGCGGGATCGACGAGATCGCTCAAGCACGACGGTGGTGGCGACACGGAAGCCATCGTCCAGATGGTGAGACACACGCTCGCGAAGTACGACGGCGATGCGGGCCGCGTGTACTCGGTTGGCGGGTCATCGGGCGGCATCATGACCGAGGCGCTGCTCGGTGTGTACCCCGACGTGTTCATGGCCGGCGTGTCGCTGATGGGCGTCCCGTGTGGCTGCTGGGCCGAGGGCTACAACGACGTCACCGGGACGGGGAACAATGCCCAGTGGAGCGGGCCCTGCGGGGGCGGCAACGTCACGAAGACCGGGCAGCAGTGGGGAGACCTCGTTCGTTCGTACTATCCCGGTTACACCGGCCATCGCCCGCGCCTGCAGCATTGGCATGGCACCGCCGACACGATCCTCAGCTACAAGAACATGGCTGAAGACGTGAAAGAGTGGACGAACCTCCTGGGTTTGAACGAAACCCCGAATGAGACCGACGCTCCGAGGACCGGAACCACGCGCCAGTCCTGGAAGAGCTCTTGCGGCTACACGGTCTACGAGACCTTTTCGATGGACGGCGTCGGGCATGCTGTGCCGTTCGACGGCCCCGCCGTCGCCGCCTATTTCGGCCTCGACAAGGCCGGTGGTCAGGATCCAGAGACGGCGGCTTGTCCCGGTGCTCTTCCCGGTGGTGACGACACCGGTGGTGCGGGTGGCGCGGCCGGAACCGGTGGTGCCGGAGGCGCGGTCGGCGCCGGAGGCGCGGGTGGCGCGGCCGGAGCCGGAGGTGCGGGCGGGGTGATGGAAAGTGGCGCTGGCGGCAGCGTAGGCAGCGGCGGCGCGATGGGCACCGGGTCCGGGGGTGCGAACGGGCAAGGCGCCAGCTCGGGAACTGGCGGCTCGACGGGAGGAGAGAGCTCGAACTCCGGCTGCAGCTGCGCCCTGGGCAACGACGCGAGAGACTCTGGCGCCCAAGCGGGGCTCCTCCTCGCGGCGCTGGGATTGCTGCTCGGTCGCCCGAAGCGCCGCCCGCGCTGAGCGTCTGGAACGCCGCTGGAGGGTCCGGTCCAGCTCCTCGGCCGCTCAGGCCTCCAGCACTTCCCGGACCCGGGTCTCGAACTCCGTCCAGTGGGACCGCACTGACTCGACGAGGTGTTCGCGGTAGGGAACGAGATCGTTCCAGTATTCGCCTGTCGCGGGCTCGTAGCGGTACGCGGGCCACCAAGCGCTGGAGGCGAGCTTGTGCTTCTTGAGGACGCCGGCCTCTCCGAAGGCCGCACGAAGCTTCCTCGACAGCTCCTTGCCGCCGTCGATGTCGAAATCCACCCATACGCCTGTGAACGCGCAAGCAGGAGAGGTCGTGAAGTTCAAACGTCTCGACTTGTTCCACTCCAGGCCGATCCCGACCCTGGGGACGCGCTCGCCTTCGCGCGACACGAACCATCCTGGCAAGACAAGCAGGATCTTCGGCCAGTCTTCGTCTTCCTCCATGAATTTGTAAACCTCCACGTCTGGAGAGAGCTCGTAGGCAAGCTCGACGATCCCATCTGCGCACGAGCATAGAAACGCGTGCGCGATGTCGGCGGCGGACTCGCGGAGGGCGGCCAACTCCTCGATGAGCGCCTGATGCCGGAGGTAGAATACGGCACGCGGATCGTCGATGCGGTTCATTGGAACTCCCTCTCCAGGGTGGCGAGATAGTTGGAGGCGGCCTCGCGCCCATGCGCCGTCGCGTCCTTGCCCGGCGCCGAGGCGAGCGCGTCGCGGAGCATCGCCGCGATATCGGCGTAGCTCATCGGCTTGAACGCCTCCCGCGCGCCGCCCGTGGCCGTCACGGGCGCTCGTCCGGATGGCGACAGGAAGATGAACAGCGCACCTGGGTCTCGACAGAAACTCTCGTAAAGGCGATCGCATTGCTGGGGCTGTTCACGGGCATCGACCTTGTTCGCGATCACGAGGTAGAGCCCAGGCCCAGCGACGACGACATCGGCGCGGGCGTCGCCCCGGCTCACCTCGAGCGCGGGCCGGGCGCGGTCCAGCTCGGCCGGCGGATCGGCTGTGCAGCGGCGGAGCAACGCCTCGAGGAAGCCAGCGCCGAAGCCATGTCGACCCTGGGGATCGAGCAGCCATGCCAGCAGCGTGGCGTGATACAGCTCCTGCCGGCTCTGCCCGAGGATGCTCAGGAGGTCGTCCGGTCCGCCTATCCAGTGGCCATCTCTCAGGAGCGCCTCTCGCTCGGCGCGGATCTCGGCGAGCTTTGCATCCCACACGGCAACCTGCGCCACGTGGTTCTCCTGCTCCCTTGCCACGATGGCGCGCGATTCCGCGTCGAGGCCGGCGACCCGGGGCTCGTCTGCATCAGGCGCTGACACGAAGATTGTCATCTGCCTCGCTCCTCCTTCCTGTGCTCTCCACGAGCCGCGGACCGCCCAATGTACAGGTGGCCCTGGCGGGTGGCGGCCGGTCGGCCCGCGGTGCGATCAGGTTACGCCCGCGCAGGATCAGCAGTCAACGCCGAGCGCTTCGCGTAACGCCGCACGGACGCTGGAGCCAGAGCGAGGGGGGTCAACCCATGGCGGCTGCCGGCCTACCCCGACGGCTGTCACTTCGCCCGCGGGCTGCGCGGCGGCCTCCCGCGCGTCACCTCGGGCAGCGTGGCGCAGCGCAGCAGGACGCCGGGCTCGACGGCGGGCGCGTCGGCGAGCCGGACCAGGTTTCTCTGGCGGGACGGTCCCGCGGGGGCGAACCGTCGCGATCCGTCGCATCCCCGGGGATCTGGCGAGAGCGTGACGATGGATCGCACTCCCTCGGACAGCATGGGCCCAACACGGGCCCAGCGGTCAAGCCCTGGGCCTGGGGAGGACTGGCTTCCTCACGAGGCCGGTGCGTATCTAAGGTATGGACCCACGCGAGCTCGGGCTACGGGCCGAGCCCGCTCGGCGCGAGCGCCCCTCGGGCCCGGTTGAGCGCGAAGCCGAAGTTGCCGCGCGGCCGGAGCAGCTCTTGAGCCGGAGGGCGTTCCTTGGTAGGATGGGAGCGTGTGTTTTCGGCGGAGGTGAGCAGCGTTGCGATGACCAGCCTCCCCGCCGATCCCTTCACCTGGCGCCGCGTCGAACTGCTCCAGCGCATCCTCGACACCCTGCCCGATCCCCTTTTTGTCAAGGACCGGGCGCATCGCTGGGTCGCCGTCAACGAGGGGTATTGTAAGCTCGTCGGGTACCCGCCGGAGGAGCTCATCGGCAAGGACGACAGGGGGTTCTGGCCCGCCGAGCAGGTCGACGTCTTCTGGGAGCACGACGATCTCGTCGTGAACACGGGCGAGCCCGACGAGAACCAGGAGGTGGTCACCGGCGGCGACCGCGTCGAGCGGACGATGTGGACACGCAAGTACCCCATGCGCGACGACGCCGGGCAGGTGGTCGGGCTCTGCGGCATCATCACGGACATCACGAACATGAAGGGCAAGCTCGTCGCGGCCGAGCGGCTCGAGGCTGAAAATCGCGCGCAGCTCGGGATCATCGAGGCGCAGCGCACGCTGCTCGAAAAGCTCGCGGTGCCGGTCGTGCGCATCTGGCAGGGCGTCTTGCTCCTGCCGCTCGTCGGCGCGCTGAACCAGGAGCGGGCCGCGCAGGTCACCGAGAGCGTCCTCGCCGCGATAGGCGACGCTTCCGCGCGCTTCGTGATCATCGACGTGACGGGCGTCCCGCTCGTCGACACCATGGCCGCCGAGGCCCTGCTGCGCACCGTGCAAGCCGCGGCATTGCTCGGCTGCGAGAGCGTGCTCGTCGGCATGGGCCCCGCCGCGGCGCAGACCCTGGTCGGGCTCGACGTCGACCTCGGCCGCATCACGACGCGCGGCAGCCTCGAGCGCGGGCTCGAGTATGCGCTCGGCCGCCTGTCCTACCGGATCGTCGCAGCGAGAAAGGTGGCCACCTCCGGGGAGCGGTGACATTGCGGGATTTCCGGCGCACGGAGCTAGGCGGCGCCGCGGACCATGGCGGCGCTCTTCGCGCCGGCGCGAAGCCCGATGTCCTTCATGATGCGGGCCGCGAGGCCGGGCGCGATCCGCTGGAGCACGAGCAGGCTGCGGTTGGACGCGCCCGCGAGGAAGCTGCGCCTGTCCCGGCGGAGCGTCTCGACGAGCTGCTCGGCCACCCACTCGGGCGCGAAGACCTGCGGCCCCTCGAGTGGCCAGTCGTTGCCGGCGGCGGTGCTCGTGTGCGGCGGAGCAAACACGGTCACCCGGACGCCGCGCCCCTCGAGCTCGCCGCGCAGCGACTCGGAGAAGGCGACGACCGCCGCCTTCGCCGCGGAGTACGCGGCGGCGGCCGGCATCGGCACCCACGCCACCGTCGAGGCGATGTTCACGACGGTGCCCGAGCCCTGCGCCAGCATCGCCGGCAGGACAGCCCGCGTGACACGCTCCATCCCGAACACGTGGACGTCGAACATCGCGCGCGTGAACGCCCCGTCCGTCGACTCCCAGAGAGACATCTTGCCGCCGTTGCCAGCGTTGTTGATGACGACATCGATACGGCCGAACCGCTCCAGGATCGACGCCACCGCCGCCCCGACCGAGGCGTCGGACGTGACGTCCATCTCGACGGCCATCGCCCTCCCTCCCTCGCGGACGATGCTGTCGGCCTCCGCCGACAGCCTGGCCATCGACCGCGCGGCGAGGACCACGAGGGCGCCCTCGCGGGCGAGCGCCCTCGCGCCCGCGAGCCCGATGCCCAGGGAAGCGCCCGTCACGATGATCACTTTGTCTTTCGGTTCCATCTCTTCTGCCCTCCTCGTTCCGCCGACAGCTCGCAGCGGGCGCGCTCGATCCACCGGAGCTCCGCGTCGCACCACGCGATCCCGTGCTCGATGCTCAGGCGCCATATGTCTTGCTCGCGCGCCGATCGCGCGAGCGCGAAGATCCGCTCGTCCTCGAGCCTCTCCTCGTAATCGACCCTCGTCGCCTCGATCTCGCGGGCGTACCTCGCCAGGAGCTCGTCGAGCTTCTTCGGCGGCACCTGCGCCGCGAACACGAGCTTGAGCAGGAGCGGGTGCCGCAGCAGGAGCGGCTCGAGCGGCTCCTCGAGCCACGCCTTGAGCGCTGCCCGGCCGGGCTCCGTGAGAGCGTACACCTTCCGGTCCGGCTTGCCGTCCCCGGGCATCGTCGTGGCCTCGACGAGCCCCTCGCGCTCCAGCGCGTGCAGCTCCCGGTAAATCTGGCTCTGGGTCACGGACCAGAACGACCGCACCGACCCGTCGAACCGCTGTTTCAGCGTGTAGCCGCTCGTCGGCTCGAGCGAGAGGAAGCCCAGGATGGCGCCGCGGAGAGACATGACACCCGAATCATAAGACACACGTGGCATATATGCAATGTGATTTATCAGCGCGGGCGCCGCGCGACGCCGCGCGACCCCTCGACGCCGCGCGCCGTGGCGGCCGCCACGGGCTCGGCTACACCGCGCGGATGCTCCGCCGACTCCTCGCCTGGCTCGACCGCGCGCTCTCGCCCCGCGCGCCCGCGTCGTCACCCGACATCGACGTCGACACCGTCGCCGGCGTCGAGCCGCCGGAGGCCGAGCCGCCCGGAGCGCCCGGCGGCGACGACGTCGTGGTCATGCCGATCGAGGACGCGATCGACCTGCACACGTTCGCCCCGCGCGACGTCGCCTCGGTGGTCGAGGAGTACCTCCACGAGGCGCAGCGGCGCGGCTTCCGCGAGGTGCGGATCATCCACGGCCGCGGCAAGGGCGTGCAGCGCCGCGTCGTGCAGGGCGTCCTCTCGCGCCACCCCGCCGTCGACGGCTTCCGCGACGCCCCGGCCTCGCGCGGCGGGTGGGGCGCGACCGTCGTGTGGCTCAAGGCCGCGGGCGGCGACGTCCCGCCGTGAGGCGTCAGCAAGGCCACCTGGAACGACCGCGGGCTCCCGCGTAAGATGGCGCGCATGTCGCGTCCCCCCGCCACGCCCGACGACCCCGGCCCGACCAGCCTCGCGGCCGCCACCGAGCCCCGCATGAAGGCCGAGGTGGTGGCGGTGCCCCGCATCGAGCTGTGCGTCGAGCGCGAGGGGGGCAAGCCCGCGAGCCGGTCGATGGTGCTCGACGGCGACTTCATCCGCATCGGCTCCCACCAGAGCAACGATCTCGTCCTCGCCGACCGCGCCGTCTCGCGCTTCCACTGCATCCTCGAGCGCGTGAAGTCGACGTTCCGGCTGACGGACGTCGGCTCGCTCAACGGGACCACCATCGCCGGCGTCCGCGTGCGGGACGCCGACGCCCTCCTGCCGGAGTGCCGCATCGAGCTCGGCGAGTCGGTCGTGCGCATCCGCGACGCCGACGCCGTCGCCGAGACCGAGCTCGCGCGCGCCGTCAGCTTCGGCGCGCTCCAGGGCGTGTCGGTCCCCATGCGGCGCCTGTTCCACATCCTCGATCGCGTGGCGAAGAGCGCGCCCGACGTGCTCATCGAGGGCGAGAACGGCACGGGCAAGGAGGTCATCGCCACCGAGCTCGTCCAGCGCGGCGCCCGCGCCGACAAGCCGCTCGTCATCGTCGATTGCGGCGCCATCTCGCCGAGCCTCATCGAGAGCGAGCTGTTCGGCCACGTGCGCGGCTCGTTCACGGGCGCCTCGCGCGACCGCGCCGGCGCCTTCGAGGAGGCCGACGGCGGCACCGTCTTCCTCGACGAGATCGGCGAGCTGCCGCTGGAGATGCAGCCGAAGCTGCTCCGCGCCCTCGCCTCGCGCGAGGTGCGCAGGCTCGGCGAGAGCCGGGTGCGCAAGGTCGATATCCGGGTGATCGCCGCCACGAACCGGCGCCTCGAGCGCGAGGTGAACAGCGGTCGATTCCGCGAGGACCTCTATTACCGCCTCTCGGTGCTCACCGTGCGCGTCCCGCCGCTCCGGGAGCGCAAGGAGGACATCGGCCTCCTCGTCCACAGCTTCCTGAACGAGCTCGGCGCCGCCGACAAGGTGGGCCTCTTTTCGCCCGAGGTCATCGAGGAGATGAAGCGCTACGACTGGCCCGGCAACGTGCGGGAGCTGAGAAACTACGTCGAGCGCCGCGTCGTGCTCGGCGAGGGCGCCGCCATGGGGGCGACCGCGCCGTCCGAGCGCAGCTCCACGCCGCCGGGCTCCAGGTCGCCAGGCTCCGCGTCTCCGGACGCCGCGCGCGAGGCGCCGGCCGCGAACCTCGAGATGCCCTTCAAGGAGGCGAAGGAGGCCATCATCGACAGGTTCGAGCGGGACTACCTCGCCGCGCTGCTCGAGTGGTCGAACGGCAACGTGAGCCGCGCCGCGCGCAAGGCGGGGCTCGACCGGATGTACCTCCACCGCCTCCTCCAGCGCCACGGGCTCCGCCGCGCCGCCGCCCTCGACTGAGAAGTGTCGCGCCTCACCGATCGGGGCGAGCCCGCGGCCGCCCCCCGCGATAGGACAGGGCGCCGCCGCCCCGCCCATGTCACAGTCGCGGCGAAATGGCGCGATCCGTTCGTGTGCGCAACCTCGCAAAATCTCTGAATATTTCTGAAACAGAGCTGCTCGTCTGGCTCGCAGATCAAGCGCCTGCGGCCGACATCCGGCATCCGGCGGACTTCCTCCCCCCGGAGACGGTCGAGCGGGCACAACAGGCGCTCGCCCGGCCTCCGCCGCCGGCGCCTGCGCCGGAGCCGGTCGAGCGCCGCTGCGCCGAGTGCGCGAGGCTCCCCGCGAAGGCGGGGCTCCGCATGGTCGAGGCCGGCGCCGACGCAGTTTGCGACATGTGCGGCAGCTCTGCGAACAAGCGGGCGGCGCTCACGATGATCGGGGCGTTCCATGCGCGGGGGCTCCGGAGGTTGCTCGTGGTCGGCGGGGGGCCGGGCACGGCCGAGGACCTGCGGCAGCTGCTCGCCGGCGAGGTCGACATCCGCATCGTGGACGGCGAGGGCCACCGCAACGCGACGAAGGCCGACGCCGATCTCCGCTGGGCCGACGTTGTCGCGGTCTGGAGCTCGACGATCCTCTCGCACAAGGTGTCGAAGCTCTACACCGACCAGCGCGCCGCGTTCCGAGACAAGCTCGTCACCGTGCCGAGGCGCGGGGTGGCCGCGCTCTGCATGGCGGTGACCGAGAAGGTGGGTAGTGGTCCTGTCTGACCACGCTCCCGATCCCGTGCGACAAGGCGCGGGGCGCGAGCGCCGCGGCTCCCTCTATCCGGCCCCTGCCTCGCCGGTCCCGCCCTCGTCGGGCCAGCTGCTCTTGTGGTCGGCGCTCGACTCGGGGTCCAGCGGCTTGCTCCCGTCGAGCACGCCAGGGATCGCCTCGTTGGGCGATCCGCCCCCGCGCGGCGTATCGACGGGCTCCGGCGCCGCGTCGCCCTCGTCGACGTCCTGGCCGCGCGCCGCCTGCTCGCGCGCGCCCGAGGCGCCCTCGCCCTGCGGCGGCGCCGCCGGGCGCGCGGGCGCTCCGCCCTGCCCCGCTGCGCTCGGGTCGCCCACGGTCCCCTCCGAAATACCGCCGTAGCCGGGCGGGCTCGCGGCGGGACTTTCGGGACTTCGTCCTTGCATCGGGCGCTCGTCTTGAGCCATGGCGTGTCTCCTTCGATGACGAGGTGGAGCAATGGACATGCCACTTCGAGGCGGAGACGGGCGTGGCGTCGCTCGACCGGCTATCACCCCGGGCGGCTGTGGAGCCGCACGCGACGGCGGGTGCGCCGCGCGTGGGGCACCCAGCCGCGGAAGTGCCAGCGCGCGGACATGGCGAGCCCGCGGATCCACTCGTCGGCGCCGTAGGCCACCCAGACGCCGACGAGCCCCCAGCCGAGGTAGACGCCGAGCAGCCAGGACAGCCCGACGGCCACGGCGAACATCGAGAAGACGCCGAACGCGACCGGGAAGCGCGCGTCGCCGGCGGCGCGGAGGCCGTTGATGACGACAAGGTTGATCGTGCGGCCCGGCTCGACAAGGAGGGTGAGCCAGAGCAGCTTGGAGCCGGTGGCGATCACCTCCGGATCGCGCGTGAACAGGCCGAGCAGGTGGGGGCCGATCAGCGCGATCGCGAGCACCAGGGCCACGCACACGCAGAACCCGACCGCCAGGCCGCCGCGCACCTGGCGATCGGCGCCGTGCAGCTCGCCGGCGCCGATGTGGTGCCCGACCACGATCTCGGTCCCGAAGCCGAGCGCCAGGCCGAACAGGAGCAGGAAGTGCACGATCTGCATCGTGTACGTATGCGTGGTGAGCGCCGTCTGCCCCATGTCGGCGACCATGGCGAGGATGATCATGAAGCTGATGCGATAGACCACGTTCTCGCCCGCCCCCGGGAGGCCGATGTGCAGCATCTCGCGGAGGCGATCGGGGCGGATGCGCCAGAAGTCCTCGAAGGTCGCGCGGATCCGGAGGCGCGCGATCCACAGCTGCCGGTGCATCCAGAAGGAGCAAGCGCGCGCGATCACCGCGGCGAGCGCGAGGCCGTTCATGCCGAGCCCCGGCCACCCGGCGACACCGAACATGAGCGGCAGGCTGAGCGAAAGCTGGATGACGTACATGACGACGATGAGGCGCAGCGTGTCGCGGGTGTACGTGTGCGCGCGCAGCACCGAGCCCATCGAGAAATTCACCGCGTCGAACGCCAGCATCACGCCGACCGCGATCAGATAAGGCTGCGCGATCGGGAACAGGGAGGGCGGCAGGCGCATCAGCTCGAGCAGGGGTCGCGCGCCGATCGCGATGACGGCGCAGCTGAAGACCCCGAGCCACAGGTTGGCCGCGAGCGACGCCCGCGCGACCTGCTCGGCGCCGGCGCGGTCGCGCGCGCCGAGGTACTGAGTGACCACCACGCTCGCGCCGACGCTGACGAAGCGAAAGGTGATCATGAAGGTCAACATGATCTGGTTGGACAGCCCGTACGCCGCCGCGGCCTCATCCGAGAGGCGGCTGACCAGCCACACGCCGAACACCCCGACGAGCATGTGCAGCAGGTGCTCGCTGAAGATGGGCCAGGTGATCTCGAGCAGGCGGGGGCGAGGAAGAGAAGGAACCGGAAGGACTGATTGCAAAGCGCCGCATCCTACTCTGCCGGGGTGCATCTCGCCATGGCGGAACACGGCCGGATGGGCGCCGGCCCCGGCGCAGACCGCCGCGCCGGCAACGAGGACGCGGCGCGGTCATCGGGTCGTCGCGCCGCAGCCGCGTGGCGCTGTGGTCCACGGGACGGCGGCTGGGGCCGCTGTCGCCCCTCTCCTCACGATCCGCTCGGGTCGGGTCGCAGCGGCTGAGCGGCGGTCGAGGCGCCGGACGGCTCGGCGCCGCGCTCTCGCGGCGACGTGAGGAGAGACGAGATCGAGGCGAGACGGCAAAACGTCTCCGCGCTCGCCTCCTTGCAGGGTTGTCCCTTCCCGGCTCCCCCTCGCCTCGATTACCCTCGGAATGGGCAGAGCGGGGCACCCTCGCGCCTCCGCGCCCGGAGGTGTCGAATGGTGAAATTGCATAGCAGCGCCGGATGGCTCCTGGCCGCGGCGGCCATGGCGCCGGCCACGATTGCCGGGTGCTCGTGCGGCGATCCCGTCGGGACGAGCGCGAGCACGTCCGGCGGCGGCGGCGGCGGCGGCGGCGCCGACCAGGGCGCAGGGGGCGGCTTCGGGGGGACCCCATTCCTGGCGGGGAGCGGCGGCTCCGCCGTCGGGAGCGGCGGGTGCGAGGGGCTCGAATGCCAGCAGGTCGCCTGTCCGGCCGGCGGCAAGACCACCGTGAGCGGCATCGTGTACGAGCCCGCGGGCAAACTCCCGCTGTACAACGTGATCGTTTATGTCCCGAACAGGGAGCTCGATCCGATCACCGACGGGGCGAGCTGCGATCAGTGCAACGTGACGCTCTCGGGAGATCCGATCGCGACCGCGCTGACGGACACGAAGGGGCGGTTCGTGCTGGAGGACGTGCCGGTCGGCGAAAACATCCCGCTGGTCGTCCAGCTCGGCAAATGGCGACGCCAGCTCACGCTGCCGAGGGTCGAGGCGTGCGTCGACAACCCGACCGTGGACAGGGAGGTCCGGTTGCCGCGCAGCAAGTCGGAGGGCCACCTCCCGAAGATCGCGCTGACGACCGGCGGCATGGACGTGCTGGAGTGCCTCCTCTACAAGATGGGTATCGATGCATCGGAGTTCACGCCGGAGACGGGCGACGGGCGGGTGAACCTGTTCGTCGGGCGCGCCATCGAGGGCGACAGCGCGACGAGCCGGTACCGCGACGGGCTGAACGACGGCGCGGCCTTCTCCCCTGCGCGGGAGTTCTGGCGCTCGCTCGACAACCTGCAGCGGTACGACATGGTGATCCTGTCGTGCGAAGGGTCGGCGTTCGTGGCCGACAAGCCGGAGACGGCGCGGCGGGCGATGTTCGACTACGCCTCCGCCGGAGGTCGGGTGTTCGCGTCGCACTGGCACAACACCTGGCTGCGGCTCGGGCCGGAGCGGTTCCCGGACACGGCAGAATGGGACGAGGAGAGCGACCCCGACGACGGGCTCCCCGTGCTGGTGGACACCACATTCCCGAAGGGCATGGCGCTCCGGGACTGGCTCGTCACCGTGGAGGCGTCGGCCGTGCCCGGACAGATCGAGATCAACGATCCGCAGCACTGGGTCAGCTCGGTGAACGAGGAGATCGCGACGCGGTGGCTCTACAACGACGCCGACCCGGAGTTCGACGCGCGCGCGGGGGTGAAGTACTTCACGTTCAACACGCCGATCGGCTCCCCGGAAGAACAGCAGTGCGGCCGGTTCGTGTACACGGACATCCACGTGGCGGCGAGCGACATCGCCGGGGCGCCGTTCCCGAGCGGGTGCGAGGACCGCGACGGGGAGATCCATGGGCTGACGGCCCAGGAGAAGGCGCTGCTCTTCATGCTGTTCGACCTGTCGGCCTGCATCACGCCGGACGACGAGCCGCCGCCCGTGCCCGTACCGAGGTGACGGCTCTCTTGACGCCCTGCGCATGGATGGGCGGTTGACCAGGGTGGTCGTCCGACCACCGAGGGGGGCGCCGTAGCCTGCGTGGATCCACGCGGGGAAGACAGCTCGCGCAGGCCACAGACGAGGGGCGGCAGCGACCGGGCCGCGGATCCAGCGGACTGGCATGCATCTTGCGGAAATTTCAATTGCTTGCACACCGCAGCTCAGGCACATCGGCGCCCGTGAAGGCCTCGCCTCACGCGCTCGCGGGTGGCTTACGGTGGCCCGCCCTCGAGGGTTGCGCGCGGCAGCATTGTGCCTTGGATCACATCATCAGACTAAGTCTTTACTATTTACTTTTATCGCGCAGAGGGCTTGCCATGGCGCTGGACTGCCCTTTTAATGCCGCGCCATACGGTGACTTCCCTTGGAGGACATGATGAAGAGCGTTTCGCTTCGCGGTGTGCTTGGCAGGTCGAAGTGGTCATTCGGTCTTGCAGCGGTTGCGTTGCAAGCAGCCGTGCTGGTCGGCTGCGGTGACGCGTCGACAAACGACGGCGCGGGCGGCGCGGGCGGCGCCGGCGGCGGTGACGCGACGACGGGAACCTCGGGGACCTCGGCGACCTCCGGGACGACCTCGGGGACCTCGGCGACCTCCGGGACCTCGGCGACCTCGGCGACCTCCGGGACCTCGGCGAGCTCGACCACGACGGGGACCGGGGTGACCTCGTCGACGACGAGCACGGGCTCCGGGGTGGTGCCCACGGACGGAACGCCGGTCGAGCGTCACGGCCAGCTCAAGGTGAAGGACGGCAACATCGTCGGTGAGCACGGCGTCCCGGTCCAGCTCAAAGGCATGAGCCTGTTCTGGAGCCAGTGGAGCAACTACTACAACGCGAGCGTCGTCAACTCGGTCGCAGACAACTGGAACGCGACCGTCATCCGCGCGGCGATGGGCATCGAGGGGCGAGAGGGCTACCTCGCGAACATGGGACCCGAGAAGGCGAAGGCGAAGGTCATCGCCGATGCGGCCATCGCGAAGGGCGTCTACGTGATCCTCGACTGGCACGATCACAACGCGCAAGACCACCTGGAGCAGGCGAGGAGCTACTTCCGCGAGGTGGCGCAGACCTACAAGAACGTGCCCAACGTGATCTTCGAGGTCTTCAACGAGCCGCTCAACACGAACAACTGGGGCACCGTGAAGGCGTACGCCGAGACGGTGATCGCCGACATCCGCGGCCAGGGCGCCAACAACCTCATCATCGTCGGCTCGCCGAACTGGTCGCAGGACGCGGACATCGCCGCGGACAACCCCATCAACGACCCGAACGTGGCGTACACCCTTCACTTCTACGCCACGACGCACAGGGAAGCGCTGCGGGAAAAGGCTCAGCGCGCGATCGACAAGGGGCTGGCGCTGTTCGTGACCGAGTGGGGGACCTGCGCCGCCGACGGCAACGGCGCGCTCGATTTCGCGCAGGCGGGGACCTGGCTCGACTTCCTGGACAAGCACAACATCGGCTGGGCCAACTGGTCGCTGGGCGACAAGGACGAGGCGTGCTCCGCGCTCAAGCCCAGCGCCAACACCATGGGCAACTGGACCGACAACGACCTCACCGAGTCGGGCAAGTGGGTGAAGGCGAAGATCGCCGAGTGATCCGCGCGCGGTCCCCGGGCGCTCGCCCTCGACAGCGAGACGCAGGCGCCCGAGGACGGCTCCGCTTCTCCGGTGAGCCCGCAGCCGCGCCTGCCGAGCGCGAGCTCGCCGCGCCGATCACCCGCGCTCTCGTTTGCTCTCCACGGACAGGGGCTGCCCGGCACAGAAGGGGCACTGGTCGCCCGAGCTCCAGTCGTCGTCCTCGAGGCCGAGCGCCCGGAGCTGCTCGAGCTCCCACGCGCGCGCCTCGGGCGAAAGCGAGGCGGAACAGGTGGACTTGTGATCTCTCGGGCGACTCGACATGGACGGTCCCGTTCGGTTGTGCTCCGGAGAGCGATTCCTGGATTTATCGCGCGCCGCCGTGCGACGCCCGCGAAATCGGCCGAGCCACGACGAGTCTGTCCATCGTTGAGGCGAGCGGGAAAGATCTCTGGAGGACGGTCGATCGGCGAACATCGGCGAACCGACAGCTCGGCCCGGAAGCCCGGAGCTGCACTGTCGCCGGTCCGGGCTCAGCCCCACGGGCGCCCCCCGTGGAGGGAGCCGGCGCCCTTCAGCGAGGCGCCCCCGCGCGCAGCCGCTCCGCCACCTCGCGGCGTCGCAGCTTGCCGCTCGTCGTCTTGGGCAGCTCGCCCGGCGGGAGCAGGACGACCTGGTCGATGGTGACGCCGTTCGCCCGCAGCGCCTCGCGCACGCGCTCGGTGAGGCCGGCGTGCTCGGCGACCTCGACGCGCGTCTCGGCGACCACATAGACCGCCTCGGTCTGGCGCTCCTCGAGGAAAATCCCCACCGCGACCACGCACCCGGCCCGGATGCCGTCGACCCGGGACGCGATCTCCTCGATCACGGCGGGGATCATCGTGTGCCCGCCCTTGATGATCACCTCCTTCTTCCGGCCGGTGACGAACAGCGTTCCGCGATCGACGAACCCGAGATCGCCCGTGCGCAGCCAACCGCCCACGAGCGCCTCGGCCGTCGCCTCGGGGTCGTTGAAATACCCCTCCATCACGGTCTCCGAGCGCACCTCGATCTCCCCCACCGTGCGCTCCGGGACGGGGCTCTGCCCGGCGTCCACGATCCGGAGCTCGGTGCGCGGGATCGGCCTGCCGAGGCCGACGAGCTCCAGCGACAGAGGTCCCGGCGCGGCCTCCTCGACCCGGCCCTCGCGCTCGAGCAGGCCGCGATCCACCGTGAGGAAGCGCGGCGCGCCGAGCAGCTCGGGGAAGGTCACGGCGACCGTCGCCTCGGCCAGCCCGTAGACAGGGAAGAACGCCTCGAGGCGGAAGCCGCAGGGCGCGAACGCGTCGGCGAAGCGGCGGAGCAAGGCGGGGGAGATCGGCTCGGCGCCGACCATCGCGCACCGCCACGCGCCGAGGTCGAGCCCCGCCTCGACGGCGCGACGGGCGAGCCCGATGCAGATGGAATAGGCGCTCGGCGGCCCCAGCGAGATGGCGCCCCGGAGGCTCGACATCTCCGAGAGCCACGAGAACGGCCGCGTCCGGAACTCGAGCGGCGAGAGCATGTGCACGGGAAAGTCGTTGAAGAGCGGGAAGAGCAGCCCGCCGACCAGCCCCATGTCGTGGTGGAGCGGCAGCCACGAGACGCCCCCCGCCCCCTCGCCGCGCATCGGGAGGCGCTGGCTCATCGCGTCGAGGTGCAGCATGAGCCGCTCGTGCGGGATGACCACGCCGCGCGGGTGCCCGGTGCTGCCGCTCGTGAGCTGGATGAGCGCCGGGCCGGGCGCGCGCTCCGGATCCGGCAGCGAGGCGGCGAGCGGCGCGTCGAGCAGCGGCTCGGCGGCGAGCTGCAGGAGGTCGTCCGCGCCGCCCTCGCCCTGCGCGAAGCCGAGCAGCGCGGACGAGACAACGAGCGCGCGGGCGCCGACGCGGGCGGCCGTCCGCCGGAGCTCGCCGAGGAACGCCGCGACGTCGGTGAGCCGGTAAGGCACCCCGACCTGGATCGGCACCGCGCCGAGCACCCAGACGCCGAAGAGGCACGGCACCGCCACCTCGACGTCCGTCACGAGCAGGAGCACGCGGTCGCCCGGGCGAACCCCCGCGGCGAGCAGGCCCGAGGCCGCCGCGCACGCGCGGCGCCAGTACTCCGCCCACGACCAGCCGACGAACTCGCCCTGCTGCTTGTGATAGAAGCCGAACCGTTCCGGCGTCGCCTCGGCCCGCGCCCTGAGCAGGCCGGCGACCGTCCGCGCAGCGAGCGCGCGGCTCACGGCGCGCGCCCCGGCTCGGGAGAGGGCGCGACGCCGAGGCGCTCGCGGCCGCCGGCCTTCGTCGCCACGATCATGTACTCGAGCGCGGTGCGCCGCGCGAACGAGAGCCGGCCCACGGTCATGTACGTCTGGAGCAGCCGCGAGAAGCCGGGCGCGCGCGCGTCGATCCGGGCGCGGTTCGAGCGCACGTTGTCGATCCAGCGGGCGACCGTGTGCACGTACGAGCTCGTGAGATCCTCGACGCGCCGGACATCGAGGCCGGCCTGCTCGATCATCCCGAGCTCCTCGGCGAGCGAGATCAGGCGGCAATAGCCGAGCGCCTGGACGAAGATGTACTGCGTGGCAGCGCTCTCCCGGTCGCCGCGGGCGCGCGCCGGGAAATAGCAGTCGGAGATGAGCAGCCTGCCGCCCGGGCGCAGCGCGGCGGCGATCTTCTTGTGGATCCGCTCGCGGTTGTGCATGTGCACGATGCTGCCCACGAAGAGCACGGCGTCGAGCGACTCGGGCTCGAGGTCGACGTCCTCGATATGGGCGAGGTCGATGCGGACCCGCGCGGCGACGCCCGCCCGGTCGGCGCGGCCGAGCGCCTCCTGCCGCTGCTTGTCGCTCAGCGTGACGCCCTGGAAGCTCCCGCCGGTGTGCTCGGCAAGATAGATGAGGTTCGAGCCCCAGCCGCACCCCACGTCGAGGACGCGCTCGCCGGGGTGGATGTCGAGCTCGCGGCGGACCCAGTCGTACTTCCGCTCCTGCGCCGTCTCGAGGCTCTCCCCGGGATCGAGGAAGATGCCCGTCGCATAGGCCAGGCGGCTGTCGAGGACCATGGAGAAGATCTCCGGGTCGTTCTGGTAATGGGCGGCGACCTCCCGCCGCTCGTGCTCCCGCTGCTCCTCGGGCGTCCGGGAGGCGGCCTCGCGCTCGGCGCGCGTGCGCGGCGCGATCACGGCGCCCCTCCCCGGCCGCCCCGCGCCGCGAGCTGCGCCTCGACGAAGGCGATCACGTCACCGACCGTGCTGATCTGCGCCTGTTCGGGCGCCGCGAAATCGGGCGCCACGATCTGGAATCGCTCCTCCAATGCGACGTTGACCTCGATGAGCGCCAGCGAATCCACGCCGAGGCCGTTCTCGAGAGACAGGTCGGGAGTCACGGCATCGACGCTCATCCCACATCGCTCTGCAATGATGGTGCGGACCTCGCGGGCGATCTCCGGATCTCCCCCGCCCGCCACCTGCGGCTGCTTCTGTAGCGCCGCCTCGCTCTTCTTCATCGCGCTCTCCAGTTCAGGTTTCGGCGCGCGCGACCTTCAGCGCGCCGGCGCGAGAGGTACTCCATGCCAGCGCCGGTCACGGCCGTAATGGGCAGTACCATGACTGTCATTCGCCGTCCATGCAGGACGAGCTCGCTCGCCCGCAGGCCCGGCGCGAGCGGCTCAATCGCCGAAATCGCCGTCGATCCCGCCGCCGTCATCGAGCCCGCCGCCGTCATCGCCCCACGGTTCGCCGCCTTCCGGCCCGTCGCCCTCGTCGCCGGCACCCGGGTCGTCGCCGCCGCGCTCGGCGTTGTTCAAGAGGCCAGGATCCGCGGCGGCCTCCTGCGCCGTGCCGAGCGGCGTGCCCGCCGGGCTCACGAAGAGCACGTGGGGAGGCGACATCATGTGCATAAACGAGGAGATGAGCATCACGTCCAGCATCATGCCGAGCGGGCTGGGAGGGTAGTAGGCCACGAACGGGTCGTAGGCGGGGTGCGTGGGGTTGGCCGGTTGCCCTCCGGCAGCCGCGCCGTCGCCCTGGGGCGCGTGCACGACGCGCGCCTCGGCGTGCCGCTGCTCGACGCGCGCCTCCGGAATCGACGCCTTCAAGGCGCCCTCGAGCCGCCCGACGAAGGACTCGAACTGCATCCGCGCCGTCTCGAACAGCGCCGGATCCTTCGCGAGGGGCTCGACGCGGCGGCGATAGTCCTCCGCGGACTCGCCGGCGCGCGGCTCGAGATCCCGCACGCGCCCGCCGACGGACACGATCCCCGCCGGCTCGTCCTCGGCGTGCTCGGTGCGGGCGCGCGTCTCGATGACGAGGTGCAGCCCCGCCTCCTCGTGCTCGGCGGCGAATTTGAGCTCGCTGAAGCCGCGCCCGAACACGGCGGAGTGCTCGGACAGCGCAAGCACGAGATCGGGGAGATCGTCCGGCTTCCCGTCGGTGTCCTGGAAGATGACGGTATCGTCGATGACCAGCGAGAGGGCGTTGCCGATCCCGAGCTGGACGAGCGCCCGCCGCACCTGGTCGATCACGGCGGTGGCCTCCAGCTCGACGCGCATGCGATCCGTGTCGAGGTCCACCCTGGCGCCGAAGCCGCGCTTCAGCTTCTCCCACAGGGTGGGGTCGCGCTGGATGAGGCTGCCCTTGAGCGAAACGTGGATCTGTCCGATGAGCCGCATGCGCGCTACTTAGCACCGGAGCACCGCCGGAGGGCCGCCGACGCAGCAGGCGGCGGCGATAACGCGCCGGCCGGCCGCGCTTTGCAGAGGCGGCCCGAGGCGGCGCAGGGGCGAGGACGTCCCTGGGTCAGCTGGCCAGACCCCCGACGGGCCGGCCTAGCCGAACGTGAAGCGCTGCGCGACGCGCTTGTACGCCTGCTCGACGACGCGGCGGGCGTGGTGAATGGCATTGGACTGGGGGAACTGCAGCGAGGGAGGCTCGCTGTCGTCCGCGCTGGGCGCCTCGGGCGCCGCGTCCGCGAGCCGGCGCGCGAGGGCGCCCACGGTGTCGACCTCGAAATCCTTCGAGTTCTCCTCGAGGAAGCGGCAGAGCCCGCGGAGCCGCTCCATGTTGAGCCGGTTCAGGTAGCCGCGGCGCGCCTCCGCCGAGTCGAGGAAGTAGAACTCGAACGAGTGGGTCACAAGCGTGACCTCCTTGACCCCGAGCGCGCGGTAGCGGAGGAGACAGTGCTTGATCTCGTCGAGCGTCACCGCCGTGATCTGAAGGTGCCTGAAGCGCTTCGTCGGCTCGATGAAGTTCGTGACCGGCAGCTCGTACACCCCCCGCTCGGGCGTCTCGAAGAGGCCGAGCCGCGCGCCGGGATACTGCATCTTGCAGTTCTTGTTGAAGTAACAGGGGTTGTAGTTGCTGCTCAGCACGAGCCCCGCCAGCTTCATCGCGCGCCAGGTGTCGTTGCTCGCGCCGAAGTTGCCGGCGCGGTAGCCGAGCAGCTCGCTCGCCGGGATGCCCGCGCGCACGAGCAGGTCGCGCCCCTCGAGCAGCAGCCGCGCCTGCTCCTCGACCGGATAGTCGGCGATGTCGTCCGAGACGCGGGCCTCGCCCCGGGTGTGCCAGTCGGCGCGCCGCTGCACGGGGTGCACGTGCAGCTGCACGTCATGGCCCCGGCTGTGCAGCGCCTGGCACACGTTCTTGAGCCCGTCCATCCCGAAGCTGTACGAGCCGATCGCCTCGACGAAGAACGTCCCGCGCTGACCGCACGCCTCGAGCTCGCGCATGATGAGCTCGATGCCGAGCGGCTCGCGCTGGTTGACGAAGCGGCCCCAGATGCGGAGGTCGTAGCCCATCGCGGGAGATTTGCTGTCGCCCGTGATGCGCTCTTCGGCGCACTCCACGTCCACGGTAATGTATACCCGCGTCCTCCCGTCAGCCATCGCCTGCTCCTCCCTCACCACGCTTCTGAAGCACCATCGTGATCGTCGGGGCCACGAAGCCCACGTGCATCCCGAGCGGGCCGAGCAGCCGGTTCGCCGCGGAGAAGGCCCTGAGCCGCGGCCCGGACATGCCCATCTTGGCCTTCAGGTCGACGATCAACCGGCCCCGATCCTGCTGCGAGATATCCGCATAATCGCCGAACCCGCGCCGGAGCTGCCAGGGAAATACGCTGTAGAGCGACTTGCCCGGGAACAGCGGGTGCAGCGGGCGAGGCACGTAGTTCATCAGGACGCGGCGGCTGTGGAGCTCGACCGGCCAGAGGCGGTTGCTCGTGCCCAGGATGACGATGAACCCCCACGGCCCGACCACCCGGTCGATCTCGCGCTGGACGACGGGCAGGAGCCCGGGCGGGACGTACTCGAGCACGCTGTTGCAGGAGACGAGCTCGAACTCCCCGTTCGCGAACGGAAGCGAGGTCGTGTCGGGGACGTGAAGGACGCGCACCCTGTCCGACACGCCGTGGCGCTCGGCGTTCAGCTGGGTCAGCTCGACGTACATGGGGTCGACATCGATCGCCGTCACGTCCGCGCCCAGGGTCGCGAGGACGATCGCGGTCGCGCCCATGTGGCAGCCGAACTCGAGCACCTTCTTGCCGCGGACCGAGGTGAAGAGATCGTCGTAGGCGTGGCGGCTGTGCCGCCACTCCCAGTCGACATACCCCCCGACGAAGGTGTCGTCCGGATCCCAGCCGTGGCGCTGGACGCACTCGCGGAAGCGGCGGTCGGCGTCTGCGTCCCGGACAGCTGGCGGCGAGATGACGTTCGGGCTGGGATCGCTCATCGGGGAAGGATCAAGCGTCGGGCGTTGCCCCGGACCGCATGGGCGCCCTGTAGATGGCGACCAGGTAGGGGGAAAACCAGGGGTTCGTCTCGCCCGGGACCACCCGGCGCGCGAGCGCCTGGAGCGGCGGCACGAGCTTCCAGATGACACGCCGCGCAAGGAGCGGCGCCTCGTCGTCCAGCCAGAAATCGAAGTGGCCGCCTGTGTAACGGGCCTGGACGATCTCGGCGCCGTTGCGGCGGGCAGCGGCCTCGAGGAACGGCAGGTTCATGATGCGGGTGTTGTGGCCGTTCAGGTTCTTGCGATCGAACAGCCAGTGGAGCGCCCTCTGCCCGCCGGCAAAGTTCGGCATGGCCACGACCACGGTGCCGCCCGGCTTCACCATCTCGAAGTGCCGATCCACGACCGACCCCGCGTCATCGAAGTGCTCGATGAACCCGAAGGAAGCCACGATATCGAACTTTTCCTCGGGCTTCCAGGAGAAGAAGTCCCCCTTCTCGATCTTGCCGACCTTGACGCCGCGCTTCGTGAGCTCGTCTGCGACGACGGCCGGGTCGCAGGCGTAGTCGAGGCCGTGGGCCGTGAACCCGAGGCGCCCGCAGAAATCGGCGAGGATGCGGCCCGGCGCACACCCGATCTCGAGGAACGACAAACCTTCTCCGCGCGGCAGGAAGGGAGCGATGTCGTCGTAGAGCTCGCAGCCGCCGCCCATGTCCTCGGCCCCGGCGTAGCCCTTCCAATGGTTCTCCCAGTAATCCTGTGACGTGAGCTTCAACGTCGCCTCCTCGTTGCCATGACGGAAGGGACGGCTCCACGCCGAGCCTCCTCGGAGGACCGCATTGGACCCGCCGCGGTGCGGAGGATCCAATGCGACCCGTGTGCCATCCAGCTGCGCGAATCCTAGAAGACCGGGAGGCCCGCGCGCAAGCCGGCCTTCCGCCTTCTTCCCGCGCCGCCGTCCATCGGGCTACCCGGGCCGGCTGGGTGGCCAGCCGGGCCGCGCGGTCGCGTGCCCCTCGACGCTCCGCCCCGCGGGCCGCGCTCGCGCCGCCGGCGCTAGGAGGCAGCCCCCTTCTGCAGGCGCTCGCGGAGCAGGACCTCGAGCGCGGCGAGCGCCTTCGCGAAGCCGTCGATGCCCTCGCTGAGCTTGTCGTTCGCCATCCGGTCGGCGCTGTGCATCGCGCGGAACGTCGCCTCATCCATCGTGATCTTCTCGATGTGCTGGGCGCGCGCCGCGTCCGGGTCGAGCTTCCTCGGCAGCTCGCCGCGCGCGGAGGCGAGCTCGGCGAGCAGCTTGGGCGAGATCGTCAGGAGATCGCAGCCGGCGAGCTCCTTGATCTCGTCGAGGTTGCGGAAGCTCGCGCCCATCACCTCGGTCTTGTAGCCGTGCTTCTTGTAGTAGTTGTAGATCTTCGTGACCGAGACGACCCCGGGGTCCTCGGCGGGCGCGTAGCTCGCGCGGCCCGTGTCCTTCAGGTACCAGTCGAGGATGCGCCCGACGAACGGCGAGATGAGCGTCACGCCCGCCTCGGCGCACGCGATCGCCTGGTGCAGCCCGAAGAGCAGCGTGAGGTTGCAGTGGATGCCCTCCTTCTCGAGGACCTCCGCCGCGCGGATGCCCTCCCACGTCGAGGCGATCTTGATGAGGACGCGCTCGCGCGAGACGCCGGCCTCCTCGTAGAGGCGCACGATGCGCCGGCCCTTCTCGAGGGTCGCCTGGGTGTCGTACGAGAGGCGCGCGTCGACCTCGGTCGAGACGCGGCCGGGGATGATCTTCAGGATGCGCAAGCCGAAATCGACGGCGAGCCGGTCGAAGGCGAGGCTCACGGCGTCGCCCGGCTCCTTGCCCTGGCCCGCCTCCTTCTGTGCCCAGGCGAGCGCGCCGCTCACGATGTCGGCGTACTCGGACATCTGGGCGGCCGCGGTGATGAGCGACGGGTTCGTCGTCGCGTCTTGCGGGCGGAACTTCTCGATCGAGTTGATGTCGCCGGTGTCGGCGACGACGACGGTGTACGCCTTGAGGCGCTCCAGCAGGTTCTGGTCCATGGCGCCATTGTACGAGCAGCCAGGCAGGACGCTTCAACGCTTTCGTGGCCTTCGTGCGGGGGCCCTGCCCTGCCGCTGGATGCACGGCCGGCGGTGGCTTATGGACAGCGCCCCGTGGAGCCGCCCCCCAACGCCGTCGTGCAGCCGCCCCCCAACGCCGTCGCGCAGGGCGTCCTGTCCGCGTATGACGATCGCCTGGCCGTCCTGCGCGCCGAGGCCGGCGCGCTCGAGCGCCGGTCGAGGACGTTCTCGCTGCTGCGCGGGGTCTCGTTCGTGGCCGCGGCCGTGGCCGGGGGGTACGCGCTCTTCGGCGACGTGCCGCGGTGGGTCGCGTACGCCGCCGGGGCGGTGACCGCGGTGTTCCTCGGGCTGCTCGTGGCGCACGCGCGCCTCGTCACCCGGATGACGGAGCTCGAGCAGCGCATCGGCCTCTACGTGCGCGGCAAGCGGCGCGTCGCCGGCGATTTCGCCGATTTCCCCGAGCGGGGCGACCGCTTCGGCGCGGCGGACCACGATTACGCGGGCGATCTCGACGTGTTCGGGCAGGCGTCGCTGTTCCAGCTGCTCGACGTGGCCCAGACCGGCGAGGGCGAGGCCACGCTCGCGGCCTGGCTCACGGAGCCCTCTCCCGCGGCCGGCGTGGCGGCGCGGCAGGAGGCGGTGCGCGAGCTCGCCGGCCTCGGCGCGTTCCGGGAGGATCTCGCCGTGGTGGGCCTCCAGGCGGGGGCGCGCGGTCGCGAGGCCGGGCCGCTGATTGCGTGGGCCGAGGCGCCCCCGTCGCTGCTCGGCGCCGAGGCGCGCGCCGGCGGCCTGCCGACGAGCGCGCTCCTGACCGCGGCGAAGGTGCTCGTGCCGCTGACGCTCGCGCTGCTCGCGGCGCCGCAGCTCATCCCGGCGGAAGAGCTCGGGCTGCTCCGCCACGCCTGGGTCCTGCCGTTCGCGGCCCAGCTCCTCGTGCTGCTCCTCTTGCGGCCCGCGATCGAGCCGATCCTCACCGCGGCGTCGTCGCGCGAGGCGCCGTTCGCGCGGTACCGGCCGCTCCTCGCGCGCATCGAGCAGCAGGCGTTCTCGTCGGCGCTCCTGAGCGAGCTCAAGGCGGAGCTCGCCGGCCCCTCGGGGGCGCTCGCCTCGCGCGAGATGACCGCGCTCGAGACGCGGGTGGGCTACTCGGACCTGCGTCACAGCGGGCTCATCCATCTCGTCGCCGACATCTTCCTGCTCTGGGACGTGTGGTGCGCGCTCGCCCTGGAGCGGTGGAAGCTGCGCGCGGGCCGGCACGTCAAGGCGTGGATGCGGACGCTCGGACAGGTCGAGGCGCTCGCGAGCCTCGCGACGTTCGCGCACGAGAACCCCGACTACGCCTACCCCGAGGTGAAGGACGGCGAGCCGCGCTTCACGGCGACGGGGCTCGGCCACCCGCTCCTGCCGCGCGACCGCCGGGTGACGAACGACGTCTCGCTCGAGGGCGCGGGCGCCGCGCTGCTCGTGACGGGCTCGAACATGTCGGGCAAGAGCACGCTGCTGCGCGCGGTCGGGGTGAACGCCGTGCTCGCCCTCGCGGGCGCGCCGGTCTGCGCGTCGTCGCTGTCGCTGTGGCCGGTCCGCGTCCGGACGAGCATGCGGATCAAGGACTCGCTCGAGCAAGGCGTCTCGCACTTCTACGCCGAGCTGACCCGCCTGAAGCGCGTCGTCGACGGCGTGAACGGCGGCGAGCCGGTGCTGTTCCTGCTCGACGAGATCCTCCACGGAACGAACGCGCGCGAGCGCCAGATCGGCGCCAGGGCGGTCGTGAGGCACATCGTGGAGCGGGGGGCCATCGGCGCGGTGTCGTCCCACGACATGGGGATCTCCGTGCTGGAGCAGGAGACCGCGGGCCGCGTGCGCAACATGCACTTCGAGGAGCTCGTGGTCGATGACCGGATGACCTTCGACTACAAGCTGAAGCCCGGCGTCGTGACGAGCGCGAACGCGCTGCGGCTCATGAAGATCGTGGGGATCGATCTCGACTTCTCGGAGGGCGAGCGCGCGCCGACGACGGCCGCCGCGCCGGCGACGGCCGCCGCGCCGGAGATGGCGGCGGCGCGGGAATAAGCGCGGCGCGCGGCCGCGTTGGGGGCGCCAT
Organism: Sorangium sp. So ce1014; assembly: GCF_051521505.1. Lineage (NCBI taxonomy): Bacteria > Pseudomonadati > Myxococcota > Polyangiales > Polyangiaceae > Sorangium > Sorangium sp. So ce1014. The sequence continues at coordinate 2,044,676 of NZ_CP150356.1, read as the reverse complement.
GCTCTTTCCGCCTTCCTCCTGCCTCGCGCGGCGCGTCGTCGCGGCCGCGCGTCCCCTCCTCGGCTGCGCTCTCCCGGCGCTCCTCGCGGCGGCGAGCGCCTGCGCCACGGCGCCGCCTCCGCCAGCGCCACCTCCGCCGCCACCGCCGGGCAGCGAAGCGACGCCGCCGCCCGCCGCCCCGGGGCAGGGCGCGCCGGCGGCCGCGCCGGAGGCGGACGCAGCCGCCGCGGCGCCCGCGGCGAGGACCGAGGTCGACGAGGGCGGGGCGGCGCTCCTCCGCGCGGAGGGCGTGGACGGCGCGTTCGTCCTCTTCGACGCCGCGCGGGGCGTCACCCGCGTCGTGAACCCGGATCGCGCGGCGGCGCGGTACGTCCCCGCCTCGACCTTCAAGATCCCGAACACGCTCATCGGCCTGGAGACCGGGGTCATCCCGGATGAGCGCTTCTCGCTGCGGTGGGACGGCGTGAAGCGCAGCATCCCCGACTGGAACCGCGATCACGATCTCGCGTCGGCGATGAAGCACTCGGTCGTCTGGTTCTACCAGGAGGTCGCGCGCCGGATCGGGCCCGAGCGCATGCAGGCGCACCTCGACGCGTTCGGCTACGGCAACCGCGACATCTCGGGCGGCATCGACAGGTTCTGGCTGACCGGAGGGCTCCGCATCTCGCCGCACGAGCAGATCGACTTCCTGCGGCGGCTCCACGCCGGCTCGTTGCCCTGCTCGGCGAGGAGCCTGGACATCGTGAAGCGGCTCATCGTGCTGGAGCAGACGCCGACGTACACGCTGCGCGGCAAGACGGGGATGGAGGTCGACGAGCGATCGAGCACCGGCTGGCTTGTCGGTTACGTCGAGCGCGGGGCGGACACCTACGTCTACGCGACCGTGCTCCTCGGCAAGGGCAGCGACAGCAAGCGGATCATGCCGCTACGTCGCAGCCTGACCCGTGCCCTGCTCAAGCGGCACGGCGCGCTCCCCGAGGACGCCTGACGCGGGCGGCGCGCCAGAGGCCGCTGGCCCGGGCGCGCCCGCTGGCCTCGCGAGCACCTCCCGCGCGAACGCGGCGACCCGCTCGGCGAAGCGGCGCGGGTCGTCGACGTGCGGGCAGTGGCCGACGCCTTCGGGCTCCTCGATCTCCGCGTGCGGCGGGAGGTGCCGCCGGTAGTACTCGAGGTTGCCGCCCGGCATGAGGCGGTCCGAGCGGCCCCAGATCAGCAGGATCGGCATCGACAGGGACCGCAGCTGCTCGGGCGTGAACGCGTGGTCGCACCGGGTCGAGCTCGTGAAGGAGACGATGGTCTCGCGCGAGAACATCCGCACGACGTCGCCGGCGACCAGCGGCGTGAACCACGGCACGCGGTGGTAGAGGCGCGCGAAGAACGCGTGCGCGTCGGCCCGCGACCGCAGCTTGAACGTGCCGAGCAGCTGCGCGAGCTCGTCCTGCTCCATGCAGGCGCCGGCCGGCGACGCGAGCACCAGCGCGCGCACGCGGTCCGGGGAGCTCAGGGCGTAGCTCACCGCGACCGCGCCGCCGAGGGAGTTGCCGACGACGAGGGCCGGCTCGTCGAGCTCGCGGTCGAGCAGCTCGTTCATGGCGGTGGTGAGGCACTCCGGCGTGAACGCCGACGCGGGCGTCGCGCTCCACCCGTGCCCCGGCGCCTCCGCGGCGATGACGCGGCGGGCGCGCCGCCGCAGGCGCTGGAGCACCGGCGCGTACGGGAGCGCCGAGGAGCCGATGCCGTGGAGCAGGACCACGGTCGGGAGCGGGCCCGTGCCCGGAGCATCGTAGAGGTGCAGCCGGCAGACCGACGTGTCGACCCAGCGGCTCTGCACCCCGGATCGGTTCAGCGCCCTCTTGGCGAGTCGCTCGGCGAGCGGGAGGATGCCCATACGCCGGGAATAGCAGATCGGGAGGGTTCCCGCGCGGACGGAGGCGCGGGCGGGCGCGCGAGGCGGAGCCGCCCGCTCGCCGGCGGACGGCGGACAGCGCGCGGCTAGGCCGAGGGCGCGCCCGATTTCCGTTGAGCTCCATGGAGATCCGCGCAACATCTCCGCCGTGCGATCGCTGCTCCTCGCCGCCGCCCTCTCCCTTGTCGCGTGCTCGCGCCCCGAGCCGCCGACGCTCAGGCCCGAGGTCGCTGCGGTGACCGCCGTCACCGCCCAGGGCATCGATCTCCGGGTCCAGATCCAGGCGTACAACCCGAACAGCATCGATCTCACGACGCGCTCGATGAAGGCGACCGTGCTGCTCGACGGCAAGATCGACGTCGGCACGGTCACCGTGCCCACGCCGCTCAAGCTGGCCGCGAAGAAGTGGACGCGGATCGAGGCGCCGCTCTCGGTGAAGTGGCAGGATTTCACCAGCATCGCCACGCTGGCGGCGCAGGGCCGGGGTGTGCCGTATCAGGTGAACGGCACCGTCGCGATCGGCGGGGAGACGCTCAACGTGGACTTACCGTTCCGCCTCGCGGGGACGATCACGCAGGAGCAGCTCGTCACGGTGATCGGGAATTCGCTGCCGGGCCTGCCCCTCCCCGGACTGCGCTGAGGAGGGAGCCCGTCGGCGCGTACGCGGACCTCACGTGAGCGGTCCGAAGCGCTTCTCGTAGGCCACGAGCTTGTCCGCGAGCGCCTGCGCCCGCTCCTCCGCCGCGCGGGCTTGCTCCTCCGCCGCGCGGGCTTGCTCCTCCGCCGCGCGGGCTTGCTCCTCCGCCGCGCGGGCTTGCTCCTCCGCCGTGGGGAGCACACGCCCCTCGGGGCCGAGCCACCGGAGCCATCTCGCTTTGCTTCCCAGGTACAGGCCGTCCCGCACCCCGAGGCGCAGCCCGAGCTGCTGACTGACCAGCTCGCCGTCCGCGCTCGAGACCATGGTCCGGTAGCTGCGAGAGCTGATGTCGAGCGCGTACCCCTCGAGCGCGTTCTTCATCGGATCGAACAGGAAGTACTCCGGCACGCGCAGCAACTTCGCATAGACGCGCATCTTCTCGCCGCGGTCGACCGACTCCGTGCTCTCGGACAGGAGCTCGATCACCACGTCCGGTGTCCTGCCGTTCTCTTGCCACACGACCCAGGACTTCCTGTCCCGGCGCATCGTGTCGAGCACCACGAAGACGTCCGGCCCGCGGAAGTCGTTCTTCAGGGTCTGGAGCTCGCTGAAGTAGATCGCCATGTTGCCGCTGACGTAGACGTCGTCGCGATCCCTCCAGAAGAGGTCCAGCGACTCGATCAGCAGCAGCATCTGCTTGCGGTGGCGATCGCTCTCCATGGGCTCACCGTCGTCATGGGGGAGCTCGTCCTCTCCGGGCGGCGGGATCGGGACGAGCGAGGTCTCGCTGGCGTACGGCATGGGCTTCCTCGGCGCGATCCTACCAGCTTCCCAGGGGGCCGCTGCCGCGAAGGCCGACGGCGCCCTCGCGCGCGGACTCGCCGCCATCGGCCGCGCTCGGCTCGCGCCGGCCAGGACGCCGTCCTGCGGACGCCCGGCGCGGGCTGTTGTCTCGAGCCCGCAAAGCTTGCAGAATCGGCGCGGAGGAGGCGTCCGTGCCCGTCGACGAGGCCATCGATCCACAGTGCTCGCCGCGCGCTCGCGGTCGCTCGATGAGCCCGTGCTCGCCGCCGGGTAGCGCAGCCCCATGTCCGGCGGCCTGATCTTCCACGACGGCGGCGGCGGGTCCGTCGCGCGCTGCGGGCGCTGCGGCGCCGAGGCGGCGGGGCCGTGCGCGCGCTGCCACGCGCCCGTGTGCGGCGACTGCTGCGTGCTCACCGAGGGCGGCGCGCGCGTCTGGGCGATCTGCCTCGCGTGCGAGGATCGCGGCGGTCGCTCGCTCCGCCGGGGCTGGGCGACGGTCCTCGGGTGGATCGCGCTGCCGATCGCGGCGCTCGCGCTGCTCGTCGGCTTGCTCGAGTGGCTGCGCAGGTGATGGAGAGAGCGGAGGCGTCATGTTCAGCGTGAAGCAGATCGAAGGTGCGATCCCCACCGTGGAGCTCGCCGACAGCGGCGCCTCGAGCCGCGCCGTGCTCGCGCCGTCGCGCGGTGGGATCCTGGCGGAGCTGACCCTCGGCGGGCGCGAGCTGCTCTACCTCGATCGCGCCACCTTCGAGGATCGCAGCGCCAACGTGCGCGGCGGCAACCCCGTGCTCTTCCCTTCCCCGGGCAAGCTCGCCGGCGACGCCTGGTCGTCCTCCGGCGCGCACGGCCAGATGCGGCAGCACGGCTTCGCCCGCACCCTGCCCTGGTCGCTCGACGACCACGGGACCGCCGCGCCCGGCGGCGCCTACGCCCGGCTCGCGCTGCGCTCCAGCGAGGCGACGCGCGCGCAATACCCCTGGGATTTCCGCGCCGAGCTCACTTACACGCTGCGCGGCACGGCGCTCCGGATCGATGTCCGCGTGACCAACGAGAGCGACGAGGGCGCGCCGCCGATGCCCTTCGGGGTCGGGTTCCACCCCTACTTCGCCGTCTCCCAGGCCGACAAGCCCGGGGCCTCGATCGAGACGCGGGCGACGCGCGCGTTCGACAACACAACGAAGCAGGAAGCGCCCTTCTCCGGCCTCGACCTGACCCGGCCCGAGGTCGATCTCCACCTGCTCGACCACGGCTCGACCGAGAGCGCGCTGTCGATCGAGGGCCCCCCGGCCGCGCGCATCGCGGTCCGCGGATCGCCCGAGTTCACCCACTGGGTCGTGTGGACCCTGCAAGGCAAGGACTTCGTCTGCCTCGAACCCTGGACCTGCCCCGGCGACGCCCTCAACACCGGAGAGCGCCTGATCCACCTGCCGTCGCGGCAGACGCAGGCGCTGTGGATCGAGCTCTCCACCTGAGGCGCCCGCGGCCGCGCCTCCTCCGCAACCCCTCCTCGCGACGTTCGTGAAGGGCCGGCGGCCCGAGCGGCGTCCGCTCCGCTGGGCTCGGTGGCTTCGCGGTTGACGGCGGGACGGAAACGTCATGGAATTCGGGCATGACTTCAGCAGCTCACCTTACCGCACATCGTACCCTTCTTGCTCGCTGCCGAGCGCTGCTCGGGCGGCGGTCGCGCTTCCTGCTTTCCGCCTTGCCTGCCGCCGCGCTGGCCGTGACCGTCACGACGGGCGCCTCGGCGGCGCCGGTCTGGACCGGAGACTTCGAGACGGGCGACCTGTCCCAGTGGACAACGTCGCTGAACGGCGAGCGCATCTCGGTGGTGACGTCGCCTGTCCTGCAGGGCACGCGGGCCGGGCAGATCCAGCTCACCAACGACGCCGTGTGGCCCAACAACGGCATCAAGCGCGTCGAGCTGAACCACAAGCCCGCGGCCGGGCGCACGGCCGAGGGCGACGATACGTATTTCGCCTGGAGCTTCTATCTCCCCGAGGCGCTCGCGGCGGACCCGCCGACGCAGATCGGGTACTGGGAGTCGGACCAGACCTACAATCAGGTGATGTCGTTCGAGGTCGTGGGACAGAAGATCAGCTTCGCCACCCGCAAGCCCGCGAACAAGGTGCACTGGGAGGCGGCTTCCGCGGTCACGCCCGGCGTGTGGCACCGCATCGCGATGCACATCAAGTGGTCGACGAACGCGAGCCAGGGCTCCGTCGACGTGTGGTTCGACGGCGAGCAGGTCGTCACCGGGGGCCAGGCGCAGACCCTCGCCGACGGCAACGCGCACTTCACGCAGATCGGCCTGCTGCGCAACCCGGCCGAGTTCACGGACAGCCCCATCATCGTCCTCGATGACGCCGTGGAGGGGGACACCCTCGAGGACGTCCGCCCCGCGCTGCCCTCCTCGGGAGAAGGCGGCGCCGGGGGCGCGGGCGGCGGGGGGACGGGCGGGAACGAGAGCGCGGGCGGCGCGGGCGGCGCGGGCGGCGCGACGAGCAGCAGCGGCGCAGGCGCGGGCGGCGGCGCCGCGAGCGGCTCCGTCACGTCGACCTCCGCGGGCGCGACCTCCGGTGCCGGCGCCACCGGCACCGGCGCGGGGACCGGCGGCTCGGACGAGGGCGCGGACGAGGAGGGCGACGACGGTGGCTGCAGCTGCCGCGCTGCCGGCTCGCCGGCGGCCCCCGCGCCGCTGGCCGTCGCCGGGCTCGTCGTCGCGCTCGCGTTCGCGCGGCGGCGCGACCGGCGCTGAGCCGGCGCGAGCGGCGCCGCGCGGGCCACGAGCTCGGCCGCGCCTCACAAAATTGATTTTAGAATCAATTTTATTTATTCACACATTGACATTGTTGACCCACGGACGATACTAACCTCGTCCCGTGGCAAGATTTGTCGTTCGATGCCCGAGCTGCGACGGCGAGCTGCGCGCGACGCGGCTCGGCTGCCAGGCCTGTGGAACCAACCTGGACGGTCAGTTCGAGATCCCGGCGCTGCTCCAGCTGTCGCCGGACGATCTCGCCTTCGTGACCGCCTTCGTGCGCTCGTCGGGGAGCCTGAAGGCGATGTCTCAGCTCCTTCAGATCAGCTACCCGACGGTGCGCAACCGGCTCGACGAGATCATCGGCAAGCTGGGAGCGCTGGAGCAGGGCGTTCAGAAGCGCCGGCACGAGATCCTGGATGCGCTCGAGAACGGGCGGCTCTCCGCGAAGGAGGCGGAGGAGGCGCTGAGAAAGGTGGGACTATGATGATGACCACGCCCGACGAGCGGGTGCGCGCGCTCGTACGCGACAACGTGATCAAGCCTGCGGAGGGCGAACGGCTGCTGGCGACGATGGCCCCGCGGCCTCCCCGGAGCGGATGGCGGCTCGCGCTGGATCCGTTCGAGCGCTTCGGCGGAGAAGCCGCGGCCGTGGCAGGGCTCGCGGTCGCCGCGCTGAGCGTCGCCGTCACGCGGCTCGGCGTTCGCTTCGACGGCTTCCTCGATCTGCACACGGCGCCTCAGGTCATCCCGTACACGACGGCGCTCCTGGAGCAGGTCGTCGTGTGGCCCCTGCCCGCCCTGCTCTTCTGGGCGTACGCGCGGCTCCTGCGGTGCCGCGTGCGGATCGTCGATTTCCTCGGCGTGATCGGGCTCTCGCGCGCGCCGCTCGCGCTCGCGGCGATCGCGCTCGGCCTGCTCGCCCCGGAGCCGCCGGCGGGCGCGCCCAGGCTCACGCCCGAGCTGGCCGTGTCCGCCGTCCTGGCCACGCTGTGCCTCGTGTGGTTCCTGGCGCTCCTGACCCAGGGCTTCAAGAACGCCTCCGGGCTGCGGGGCGCTCGGCTGATTGCAGGGCTCATCGGCCTCGTGCTCGTCTCGGAGATCGTCTCGAAGGTCGCGCTCGCGCACCTCGGCTGACTCCATCCATCTCGTGGCGCGCCGCCCGGTTCACGCGGCGCGCGCCCAGCGATGCTCGCTCGGCCGCGAGGGCGCACCGGTGCGCCCGGGCGGCGCGGCTCTCCCCCTTGCTTCTCGGAGGATCGTCATGTCACTGCGCTCGAATCTCCCGGTCCCGGCGCGCTGCGCCGTGTTCGTTCTCTCGTGTGCGGCCGCGCTCGCGGGGTCGCCCTTCGGCGCAGGCTGCGGAGCCGGAGAGGGCGAGTCGTCTCCCGGCGGAGACGGCGCGCTCCCGGGCGCGACAGACCCGGCGCCGAACGAGCCAAACGAGCCGAACGAGCCGAACGAGCCAAACGAGCCAGACGAGCCGGCGTGTCCGGAGGCGACCAGCGTCGACCTCCTGGTGGAGAATGCGCGCGGCACGCTGTCGGGCACGCTCGAGGTGCCGGCCGGGTGCGGGCCTTCCCCCTCGGTGGTGATCCTCCCTGGCTCCGGGCCGACGGATCGGGACGGCAACCAGGCCGCCGGGGGCGTCCTTTCGGACACGTACAAGCTCCTCGCGGAAGGCCTCCGGGACAGGGGCATCGCGTCGATCCGCTACGACAAGGCCGGGATCGGCGGGAGCGTCTCCGCCGCGCCCCGCACCGAGCAGGAGATGCGCTTCGAGATGGGCGCCGACGACGCGGGCCTGTGGGTGAAAGCGCTCCGCGACGACGGGCGGTTCGCGACGGTCACGGTCGTGGGGCACAGCGAGGGCTCGTTGCTCGGAATGCTCGTCGCCCAGGCGGCCGAGATCGACGGCTACGTCTCGATCGCCGGCGCGGGCCGGCCCATCGGCGATGTGTTGCGCGCTCAGCTCGCCGGCCTGCCGGACGAGGATCGCGACAAGGCGTACGCGATCCTCGACCGGCTCGAGGAGGGCGAGCTCGTGGAGGATGTCCCGCAAACGGAGCTGTTCCTGAGCCTGTTTCGCCCGAGCGTGCAGCCGTACATCATCTCCTGGATGAAGCTCGACCCCGCGGTGGAGCTCAAGGCCGTGACCGCGCCGGTCCTCCTGCTGCAAGGGACGACCGATATCCAGGTCCAGGTGCAGGACGCCGAGCGGCTCGCCGGCGCGCGGCCGGACGCGGAGCTCGTCCTCATCGAGGGGATGAGCCACACGCTCAAGGAAGCGACGCTCTCGAACGCGTCGCAGAACGCGGCGTACACCGATCCGAGCCTGCCCGTCGTCCCGCGCGTGCTCGATGAGCTCGAAGCGTTCCTGCCGGCGGAGTGACGCGGCGGGCCCGATCGAGCCGCCTGGATCGATCTCGGCGACGTACCTCGCGTTCGGCGAGTCGCACCGCCGCGAGAGGCCGCGCGCATCCTGCCCCTCGCGTGTCTAGCGCGCGGTCCCGCCGCGCTACGGTGGCAATTCCTCGAACTGAGGGAGGGCATCGGTGATCTGGTGCCAATCCGCCTTCGAGCCGGTGTAGATGTGATGATCGGGCCGCCGCGTCGGTGCGCCGGAGAGCGTGCCGAGCTGCACGTGGGCGAACGTATTCCCACGGATCGTGTCGTACATGGGCGAGAAACATTGCTTGCAGAGGCAGCGAGCTCCCTCCTCGGACTCGTCGACCTTCAAGAAATGCTCGCGCCCCGCCGTGATGCGGACCTTGTCGATCTCGATCCCGCCGATGGCGGCGCAGGCGGCGCCGGTACGCCGCCGGCACCTCGAGCAATGGCAATAGAAGGCGTAGCCGAACGCATCGTCGACCTCGAAGCGCACGAGGCCGCAATAACAGCTGCCCATCAACATGGCCCCTCGACCTCCCTCGACCGCCGCTCCAGGAGGCGCCGCTCCGGCTCCTGCGTCGTGAGCTCGAGCGCGCGCCGGTCCGTCGTCGAGATCTTGCCGGCCCGAACCTTGACCAGCACGGCGCTGTCGAGGGACTGGAGCGCCTCCGCGGCCACCAGACGACCGCTGGCGGCCAGCTCCTCGTCGTACGCGATCGAGCGAGCATCCAGCGTGCGCTTCTCCTCGTCGCTCAACGAGCTCAGCGCTTCAGGCGTGAAATGTACGAGGCAGACGTACTTCATATGACCTCCGGTTCTGGACTGTGGCTGTCTTTGTGGAACGTGGGTGGTCCAGCCCTTGGTTGCCCGGCGCGCCCTCGGATCGACACCGATCGTGCGAGCGCTGATCTTTTTTGTACCACGGGCCGCCGCTCCTGAGCACGGCGCCCGCGGCCGGCGGCCTCTGCGGGTCGATCCCGACCTCGCCGTCCACGCGTCCACAGCAGCCCGCACCGCGGCCGCCTTCGCGCCGGACGGCTCCCGCGTCCGTGCTGCTCGATCCGCGGCTCGAGCTCGACTTGGCGGCCTCTGCGGAGCCCAGCGTGGCAGGCAGCGGGTGAGCGGCCCGGCGCGCGGCTTGCAATTGCAAAGGAGCGCGCATGAGATAATTCGATATCACTGCGTGTTTGAGCCCATCACGCGCGGTGATTTCATGTGCGAGATACGCGCGGACGACTACAATGCCGTCGCGCGGCCGGGATAACCCGGCGAGCACAGCCGTGATCAAGAGATCACCGGCAGGGAATGACGAACTTACACCAAGAAGCGGCGGAGCTCGTGGGCGTCTTTTGATTCACTTATCCATCTTGAGCAGAACCCCGCGAATCCGCCGAGCTGACATGGAGAACCTTAATGCGCACCAATCGCTTACTTGGCTACATCTCTGCTTCGTTGGCATGCAGCCTGCTCGCCTGCAGCGCTGGACCTCGCAACGATGAGAATAGCGATTCTTTGAGCTCCGGACTGGTGAGCCCGGACGGCACGATGACGGCGGAGATCACGGTGCCGTCGGACTGGGGAAACGGGTACTGCGCGAGCGTGACGATAAGGAACACGGGCAGCAGCGGGACGACCGCCTGGGGCCTGGTCATCGGGCTCAACGGCTCCACGTTGAACCACGCGTGGAACGCGCGCATCACCGAGTCGAACGGGCAGATGAACGCCGTCAATGAGGGCTACAACGGAACGCTGGCGGTGGGCGCCTCGACGATGTGGGGGTTCTGCGCGAGCGGCACCGGGAGGCCCACGATCGTATCGGTCGACGGCAGCGGAGGCCCGGACGCCAGCACGAGCACGTCGGCGAGCAGCAGCGCTGGGTCGGGCGGCGCCACGGGGACCGGCGGCAGCGGTGGCGAGGGCGGCGGGAGCACCACCGTGGGCACCGGCGGCGAGGGTGGCGGCACCACGGCGGGCGCAGGCGGCGAGGGCGGCGGCACCACCACCGCGGGCACCGGGGGAGAAGGCGGCGGCACCACCACCGCGGGCACCGGAGGCGAAGGCGGCGGCACCACCACCGCGGGCGCAGGCGGCGAGGGCGGCGGCACCACCACCGCGGGCGCAGGCGGCGAGGGCGGCGGCACCACCGCCACCACCACCACCGGCACCGGCGCAGGCGGCGCGCCTCCGCTCGATCCAAACTGCGGCCCGGACTCCGCGACCTTCGCCGATGTGGCGCCGATCCTGGAGAGGAGCTGCTCGAACCAGTTCTGTCACGGGAGCCCCACGTCGCCGTCCGCCGGGCTCGACCTCCGCACGATGGTGGCGGTCGGCTCGCTCGTCGATCAGGACGCCGCCTCCTGCTCCCGCGAGCAGGCGCTGGTCGTGCCGTTCATGCCGAGCAGCAGCTATCTCATGAACAAGCTGAAGGATGTCGGCCTGTGCGACCCTGACGAGAGCAAGATGCCCCCGGGCTCGTCGCTGCCCGACGCCGAGATCAAGACGATCAACGACTGGATCTGCGCGGGCGCTCCCACCGACTGAGCTCTGCTCAGCCCAGGACAGCCCGCAGCGCACCCCATCGGTCGCGAGCGCAGCCGCGCGCGCCTGCTCGACTGGCGCGCACGCCGCCCGGAAACAACGGAAAGACGAGGCGTCGCGTGCTCCTCGGCTGACGCGGATTAACCTGGGCGCGAATTCATGCGCGCCCTCGTCCTGAAAGCCACGAAGAGCCCGCTCGTGCTGGAAGATCGGCCCGCCCCGCGGCCAGGGCCCGGTGAGGTGCTGCTCCGCGTGCGCGCCTGCGCCGTGTGCCGCACCGATCTGCACGTGGTCGACGGCGAGCTGCCGGAGGCCAGGCTGCCGCTCGTGCCAGGGCACCAGATCGTCGGCGAGGTCATCGAGGAGGTGCCCTCGCCCGGCGAAGCGCCGCGGTTCGCGCCGGGCGCGCGCGTGGGCGTGCCCTGGCTCGGGTGGACCTGCGGCGCGTGCGCGCATTGCCGCGCAGGGCGGGAAAACCTCTGCGATCGGGCGCGCTTCACCGGATACCAGATCGACGGCGGCTATGCGGAGCTCGCTGTCGCGAACGCGCGCTTCTGCTTCCCTGTCCCCACGGGCCTCCAGGACCTCGCGGCCGCGCCGCTGCTCTGCGCCGGGCTCATCGGCTACAGGACGCTGCGCATGGCGGCAGACGCGGAGCGGATCGGGATCTACGGGTTCGGCGCCGCCGCCCACCTTGTGGCGCAGGTGGCCCGCTTCGAGGGGCGGCGCATCTTCGGCTTCGTCCGGCCGGGCGACGACGCGGCGCGAGCGTTCGCGCTGGCGATGGGGGCCGAATGGGCGGGCTCTTCCGCCGACGCGCCGCCCGAGGAGCTCGACGCGGCGCTGATCTTCGCCCCGGCCGGCGAGCTCGTGCCGGCCGCGCTGCGCGCCGTGCGCAAGGGCGGCACCGTGGTGTGCGGCGGAATCCACATGAGCGATATCCCCTCCTTCCCCTATTCGATCCTGTGGGGCGAGCGGGTGCTGCGCTCGGTGGCGAACCTGACACGCAAGGACGGCGAGGAGTTCCTCGCGCTCGCGCCGAGAGTCCCGCTGCGGACGGAGGTGAACGTCTACCCGCTGGAGGCGGCCAACGAAGCGCTCGACGATCTGCGGAACGGCCGCTTTTCCGGGGCAGCGGTGCTCGTGCCGTCGTGAATGCGGAGGAGCCGGCGGGCGGGGACCGCCCCGCGCCGCGCTTCGCATCGTCGTACGACGAGATCTTTCACGTAAACTGTCGAGCTCTTCGCGCAGCCCAGCAACTCTTCCCTGGCCGGATTTCTGGCGGGCGGAGCTACGGGACCTGCGTCGCCCGGGCGATGATCTCCTTGACCACCAGCAGCATCTGGTTCGTCTCGGCGTGCTGCGCCCCCTCGGCGAAGTACGCCTGGAGCCTCTCCGAGCCCGCCCGGATCCGGTCGCTCTCCTCGCGAACCACGACGCGGAAGACCGGCCGCTCGACGGTGCCCGTGAGGTCGACGCTCCCGTCGGTGGGCAGCGCGTCGCTCCGGTAGATCGCGATCCGCTCGTCCCCGAACAGCTCACGGAGGCCCGCGAGCTGCTCGGCGCTGAGCTCTCCGCGGAGCGACGTCTGCCCCGCGTGGCCCTCGAATGTGCCGCTCAGCTCGATCCAGAGGACGGTCTCCTCGCCTGCGCCGCGGTACATTTCGAGCTGAGCCCAGGGCGCCGGCGGGATATCGGAGCCCGGATGACCAGCGCACCCGGCGACGCACAGCGCGCCCCACAGGAGGCCGGCGAGCGCCGCCCTCCTAGCACGTGATGATCTTGCTACCATTGCTCGTGATGTTGAAGCAGGGGTCGACGTCGAGCATCGTGTTCAGGATCCGGTTCGCCTCGTCGCGCGCGAAGGCCTTCATCGTCGACGAGCTGTGCTGCGCGTCGGCCTCGAAAGCATACCACCAGAGCCAGAGGACCTGGTAGCCGGCCGCGCCTCTTCCGCTGGGCGACCCGATCCCCGAGCACCCGTCCATGTACTTCTCGTCGCACGACGCGCTCTTCGCGGGACACGCGTTGCTGCCATCGTTGCCGCTGTGACCGCACCAGTCCGCGTGCCGCGCCTCGTGGACCAGCGTCCCGGCGCGCTCCACGACGTTCTCGTCGTAGAAGAACGGGATGTAGAGAGTCGTGTAGTTGTCGATGATCGGCCCCCAGGTCGTGGACGCTCGCTTCGACCCGTCCCCGCACCGCGCGTCCAGCTCGTCGAACTCGCGAATCGTGTAGTTGCCGGCCCATCGCAGGAAGTTGCCGCTGAAATCGTTCGTCTTGATCGCCTCGTTCGGCGACGCGTAGTTGACGAGCTGGATCGCCTGGAATGTGCGCGCCAGCGGCCTCCTCCGGTCGCACGCGGCCTCCCAGCCGAAGCCGTTATCCCAGTCCCCCTTGTCGAAGTCGTACGCATCCCAGTAGAAGTCGATCCACGGCTGCGTGCACCAGAAGCCCTGCATCACCCCGGGGTCGGTCGACCTGACCGTGTCGCAGGTGTCGGCGCGGGCCTCGGAGGCGAGACCAAGGAGCAAGCAAGACGCAAGAATGGCGCTGATCGTGTTTCTCATGGTCAATCCCCTCATCGAGCGGTGGACGGCGTGTCGGTCCGAGGCGTCACCTTGAATTTCCGATCCCCGGGCTTGTCCGGCTGCGCCGGTCGACCGAGGTTCGGGTTGTAATCTTTTGCATCGGCGAGGTCCTCGGCGAGCGCCCTCCGCGCATCGACAAGCTTGATCCCGCCGACGTCGATCCCGAGCGCGTAGAGGCTCGCCGCCGCCGGGGTGCGCAGGAGGTCGCCGGCGGAGTGAATGGCCTTCAGCTCGTCCGCGGCGTGGAGGCGCTCGAGCCCGACGATCGCACGCAGGCGAACGCGGTATTCATCCGCGAAGAGGTGCTCGTCCTTGCCGGGCTCGGGGAGCGGGCTCGTGGCGATGGCGTTCAGCGGGTCGATGCCGTCGCGGAAGCCGAGCAGGCCGAGGAGATGAGCCGCCCGCCAGCGCATCTCGCCAGGCCTCGCCGGCACCGTGGGGTCCGGCGAAGCGGACACCGACCACTCTTTATAGACGCCCACGACCACCGGGACGACCGCCGGGCCCACGGCCACGAGCTCCCGGAGCGACGCGTCGAACTCGGCGTCATTGTCGAACTCCCCCATCAGCGCGAGCTGCTTGTTCACCATCGCCAGGATGCAGTCCTTGCCGCATTCGATGGCTTGCGAATCGACCGCCGTGTCCTCCGGCGCGTCCCTCTCGGCGGGCGCGGCGCAGCCCGCGGACAGGGCGACGCAGAGGAGTATCATCGAATTTTTTATGGAGACCGACGACATGCTTCACCTCGGATTGTGTTCGTGCGAGGGCGACCCTCGCCCCCTCGACCGCACGCTCGGCCGCAGCGCCTCGGCGCCGTCAGCTCTGCGCGCTGGTTTCACGCGCGTGAGATGAGGATGCTGGGCAGGCGCTCTTCCCATCCCTCGACTCGAGATGGGAATCGTTCGACAGCGCCAGCGCGCTCCTCCGTCTCTCAATCCCTCAGTAGCAATCCTCGATCCACGCGCTCCGAGCACGGCGGGGCGGCCGGGCGAGGCGTCGCCGGCGGCCGCGATCGCCACGGAATGACCTGAAGCTCGCGGCGATCGCCCGCGGAGCGAGCGCCGGATCGAGCACGCCCAGACGTCGGCTGGAATGCCAGAGACGCCGGGTCGGAGGCCGTGGCCTGGAGGTCGCGGCCACCAGGTGGAGGCTCACCCCACCAGAGGACCGGGGGAGGCAGCGCGCGAGGGGAAGGCCGGGGGGGCTCGTGAGGCGCCGACGGCGCCGGAGAAGGACGTCCGCCGCGGCGACTACACCCGCGCCGTCTCCTCGAGCTCCTTCCCGCGCGTCTCCGGCAGGAGCCACAGGATGAGCGCCAGCGCGATCACCGGGAAGATCGCCGTCGCGGACACCGCCTGCCCCCAGCCCATCTGCTCCGCGGCGACGCCCACGCCGATGGGAGAGAGGATGTAACCGATCCGGCCGAGCAGGTTGTTGGACCAGGCGAGCGCGTCGGCCCGGAGGTGCGTCGGAAAGAGCTCGGAGTTGTACGCGTTCAGCACGGGCAGCACGCCGCTCGCGCCGAAGATGGCGAAGACCAGCGCGACCGTGAGCCCGGCGCGCGAGCCCAGCGAGTAGGCGCCGAGCACGCCGGCCGCCGCCAGCACATAGATGATCACCGCGCCCGCGCGGCGGCCCATCACGTCGAGCAGCTTGCCCGAGGCGAAGATGAGCGGCATCGAGACCACCGCGGCGAACGTGATGCTGGCGCCCACCTCGGCGTCGCTGAAGCCGCGCTCCCGGATCGCGAACGTCTTCCAGAACGTCACCGCGTTCTGCGTGCAAACGTACGTCAGCCCCCAGATGAGGGCGAGCTGCAGCATCCGCCCGCGGTGCGGTGAGCGCCAGATGCGCATGAACGGCTGCGCGCCCTCCCCCTCCCGCGCGGCCGCCGCCTGCTCGAACCGCGCCGTCTCCCGCAGGCCGCGCCGGGCCACCGCCATGACGAGGAGCGGGATCCCGCCGACGAAATAGACGCTGCGCCAGCCGTACGAGGTCGAGAGGAGCAGCGGCACGACCCCGGCGCACACGATGGATCCCAGGCTCGAGAAGGCCTGGATGACGCCGATCACCATGCCGCGCCGGTCGCTCGGGTACTCCTCGGCGGCGTACACCATGCTGACCGCCCACTCGCCGATGAGGAAGATGCGCGCGAGGAGCTGGAGGACGGCAAAGACATAGACGTTCGGCGCAAACCCCGTGAGCACGGAGAAGAGCGTGTAGCCCAGGATCGTGATCGTGAGCACCCGCCGCCGGCCCCACTGGTCCGCCTTGCGCACGAGCAGATACGCGATCATCGTCCCCGAGTTGATGACCCCGATGAGGAGCCCCTCGTGGCGGGCCGCGAGGCCCATCTCGGCGCCGATGTTCGGCAAGATCTGCGTGAGCGCCAGGTAGTCGTAGCCCTCGAAGAACGAGGCCACGCTGAGGAACCAGAACAGCCTCCGCTGGTACGGCGTGAACGGCGTCTTCGGCTGCGGGGCTGCGGTCGTCATATCACCTGTTCCCTCCGAGCGGGCGCTCGTAGACGCGATAACGCCGGTAGATGGCGCACCCGGCCGACTCCACGATATGCCGCATCGGGGCGTTGTCCTCGTGGATCAACGAGGCCTCGAGCCGCTCGTACCCGGCCGCCCGCAGGCCGTCCACCACGCGCTGCACGAGGAGCGCGTGGAGGCCCGTCGACCGGAACGCAGGCACGACGCCGATCAGCTTGAAGCTGGCCGTCCGGACGCGGCGGAGCGCCCAGGCGACGCGCGCCCACCCGAGCGGCAGGAGCCGCCCGCGCGCCGCCGCGAACGCCTCGTTCAGCTCGGGGAGGCACACGGCGAACGCCGCGGGCTCGCCGCGCACCGTCGCGATCTGCACGAGGCGCGGGCCCGCCAGCAGCACGAACGCGCGACCCAGGCTCACGAGCTCGGCGCGCGACATCGGGACGACCTCCGGCACGCCGCGGTACGCTTCGGTGAAGACGGCGTGGGCGATCTCCATGTCGCGCGAGATGCGGTGAACCGCCGCGCTGCGCACCTCGAGGCCAGGGAGGCTCACCGACGCGGCCTTCCGGCGCAGGGCCTCGGGGAGCTCCCGGGGGCGGCCCGCGGCGTCGACGAGCGGGGTGTCGTAGGCGAGCATGTCATAGCGCTTCGAGAACCCCTCGGCCTCGACGAGCTCGCGGTAATACGGCGGATGATGGCCCGCGAGCATCGGCGGCCGGGAGCCATACCCCTCGACGAGGAGCCCGATGTCCTCCACCCGCGTCACGTTGCGCGGGCCCCGCAGCGAGGTCGCGCCGAGCGCCCGCGCGCGCTCGCTCACCGCGTCGAAGAGCGCCCGCGCCGCCTCGGGATCGCGCTCGCACTCGAAGAAGCCGAAGAACGCCGTGCGCTCGCCGCCGTGGCGGTCGTGGCGCCCGTCGACGAGGAGCGAGAGCGTCCCGACCGTCTCGCGCCCGCGCCGCGCGCGGAACAGACGGAGGCTCGCCTCGCGGAAGAAGGGGTTTCTCGGGTCGAGCCGCCGCAAGACGAGCGGGCGGAGGGGCGGCACGTAGCCCGGATCGGCCGCGTGGAGGCGCAGCGGCAGGTCGAGGATCTCGGTGAGATCCGCGCGGCTCCTCGCCTCCTCGATGGTGATCGACATCGAGGCGCTCAGTACCCCGCGAGCCGCTTGAACCGGAAATACAGCGGCGTGGGGCTGTTCTCGTGCTTCTCCTTGAGCGGGCCGCACATGAGCGGCAGGTACATCACGCGCCGCTGGCTCGCGTCGCCCGTGGCCGTGGCCTGCGCGACCCGGTGCCAGATGCGGCCGTCGTGGATCGTGAGGTCGCCCGCCTCGGCCTCGAGCGCGTACTCGTCCGGGTCGGGCCGGTGGTCGAGGAAATACGCCTTGCGGGTGAGCATCTCGAAGAGGCCCTGGCCATGCGACGACGGGATCAGCCGCACGCCGCCCTTCGAGACGGGCGAGTCGTCGAGATAGAAGCCGACGTTCAGGTAGCGGCGCGGCTTCTCGAGATAGAACACGTCACGCAGGCTGTCCGTGTGCCAGCCGAGGCGCTGGTACGTCGACCCCTCCTCGTGACGATAATGGTTGATGACGAGCCCGTCGCGCTCCCGCTCGGCGATCCGGTAGCCGGGCCCGGCGACGTCGAGGATCGCGCCGAACCGCGGGTCGCGCAGGAACGCGCGGAGGCGCTCGCCGAAGAGCGACGCGAACACCATGCGCTGGATGGTGCGCGACCCGTCCTTCCGGGTGCCAAGAATGAGCGGGACGCCGTTGATGTGCGTCCTCCCCTCCGCCATGAGCCGGCGATCGATGGCCTCCACCTCCTCGACGAGCGAGCGCACCGTGTCGCGGCCGGCGAAGCCCCGGAAGCGGATGAACCCGTGGGTGTCGAGGAAATCCCGCTGCTCGGCCGTGAACGCGCCGCCCAGCGTGAAGTCCGGCAGCCGGATACGGCGGTTGGCCGGAGGCAGGTCGGCGGCGGGCTGCGGGGCGTGCACAGAAGCGTTTCCTTCCGGGGTCACTGGCCCGGCTCCACTAGCGCAGCCGGGCCGCGGCGGGAACAGCCGCCGCCGGGAGCCCCCGCCGGCGCGGGATCTGCACCTCGGCGCACGGTTTGCAACCTCGGACGCGGTTTCGGCGCCGCGCTCCCGGCACACGGCCCTCGTGCCGAGTCCGCACGGCGCCCGCCGCGCCGCCCGGCGGTCGATCCTCGCCCTGCCGGCGCTCGGTGGCACCTGCCTTGCAATCCGGCGGCGCGACCGATGACCCATCAGGCGGAGCCCGTGACCGAAGGGCAACAGCAAGGCGAGCCACCGGAGCCCCAGGTCCGCGAGAGAGCGCGCCGCACGCGCGCCTTCACCTGGGCCTTGCCGCTCGCGCTCTGCGTCGCGCTCGGCGCGGCGACCGGGCTCGGCGGCTACACGTTCATCTACGCAAAGGGCGCCTCGTACCTGCAGAACGACCCGGCGGCGTGCGCCAACTGCCATATCATGAACGAGCAGTTCGCCGGGTGGCAGCGCTCGAGCCACCGCGCCGTGGCAGTCTGCAACGATTGTCACGCGCCCCACACGTTCCTGGGCAAGTATGCCACGAAGGCGTCGAACGGGTTCTGGCACTCCTTCGGCTTCACCACGGGTCGCTTCCCGGACCCGATCCGGATCAAGCCCAGCAATCTGCGCATCACGGAGGAGGCCTGTCGCGGGTGTCACGGAGACATCGTGCACGCGATCGACAGCGAGCACCGCGGCGCGCCCCGGCTCTCGTGCGTGCGCTGCCATGAATCGGTGGGCCACCTGCACTGAGGTGCGCCCGCCGCGCGAGGGATGGAGACGATGACGGAGCCGAAGGACGAAGGATCCACGACAAAGCGCCCGCCGCAGCCGGCGCTCCGGCGCTACCTGCCGCTCATCACGATCGGCGCGGCGGTCGCGACCGCCGGGCTCGCGGCGCTGCTCGTGAACATCTTCGAGCACAAGCAGGAGGCGAAGAGCCCATTCTATCGCGTCGTCGAGCTTGACGACACGATGGACGACCCGGCGATCTGGGGGAAGAACTTCCCCATCCAGTACGACGGCTACCGGCGCACGGTCGACCAGAAGCGCACGCGCTTCGGCGGGAGCGAGGCCGTGCCGCGCACGCCGACAGAGGCCGATCCGCGCAGCGTGGTCGCGCAGTCGAAGCTCGAGGAGGACGGGCGGCTGAAGACGATGTGGGCCGGTTACGCCTTCTCGCGCGACTTCCGCGAGGAGCGCGGCCACGCCTACATGCTCGAGGACCAGGTGTACACCGAGCGGCAGGCCGCGACGAAGCAGCCGGGCACCTGCATCCATTGCCACGCGTCCGTGTACGTGCCGTACAAGAAGCTCGGCGGCGGCGACCTCATGCGCGGGTGGGAGGCGATGAACCAGATGCCGTTCCCCGAGGCGCGCAAGCTCGTGACGCACCCGGTCTCGTGCATCGATTGCCACGATCCGGAGTCGATGCAGCTCAGGGTGACGCGGCCCGGGTTCCTCGAGGGCATCCGCGCGCTCAAGGCGTCGATGGGCGAGAAGGACTACGACGTCAACACGATGGCCACGCGCCAGGAGATGCGCTCATACGTCTGCGGCCAGTGCCACGTGGAGTATCACTTCAAGGGCCCGGAGAAGCGCCTCGTCTACCCGTGGGCGAAGGGCATCAAGGTCGACGAGATCTATGCCTATTACGAGGAGACGGGCTTCTCGGACTGGACGCACGCCGAGTCGGGCGCGAAGGTGCTGAAGGCGCAGCACCCCGAGTTCGAGATGTGGAATCAGGGCGTCCACGCCCGCTCCGGCGTGGCCTGCGCGGACTGCCACATGCCGTACCAGCGGGTGGGGGCGGCGAAGGTGACCGATCACCACATCCAGAGCCCGCTCCTCAACATCAACCGCGCGTGCCAGACGTGCCACAAGTGGCCCGAGGACGAGCTCCGGCAGCGCGTGGAGACGATCCAGGAGCGCCACTTCGAGACGCGCAACCGGGCGATGGACGCCGTGACCGCGCTGATCGGCGATATCCGCCGCGCGAAGGAGGCGGGCATGGCGGACGAGGCGCTCGCGGACGCGCGCGCGGCGCAGCGGAAGTGCCAGTTCTTCGTCGACTTCGCCGAGGCCGAGAACTCGTCCGGCTTCCACGCGCCCCAGGAGGCGATGCGCATCCTCGCGTCCGCCATCGACACCTGCCGCCGCGGCCAGCTCGCGCTGCGCGACGGCGCCCCGCCCGGAGCGGCCGGGGCGATCGCGGCGCCGGCGGGCGCTGCGGCGGACGCGGGATCGGCGACGCCGAGCGACCCCGCTGCGGCGGACGCCGGGGGTCGCTGAGCCCTCGTCCCACGAGACACGAGCTCTCGCGGGTGCGCTCGCGCGCGGAATGCGGAATGGAGAGAGGACGAAGAGAGCCTCCCCGCCGAGCGGGCTCTTCCCAAGACATCCTCCGGGCCGGCGAGCTGGGCCTTGATTCCGTAGCTCCAGCGGAGCACTTGTGTCCCTCCATGCATCTGAAGCGGCTCGATTCAAATGACCGTCTCGTCACGAGATAGTGCTTGGATCCTTCAGTTCAGATCCGTACGGTGGCGGCGGAAGGGGAAGACATGATGGCGACATGCCGCAATCGTTCGAGCGCCGCCGCTCGATGTGCCGTCTTTGCGCTGCTCTCGACGTCGTGCGCGTCCGGAGACGCGGGCGCGCCGGCTGCTGAAGTGATCCACGTCTCGCACGTGGGCAAGGATACGGTGAGCACGTTCCTCAACCGGCTCGCGACCGAGGCTGGCCAGGTCGTCGTGACCCGCGCCGCCGTCGACGACGCCTGGCAGAGCGTCGCGCTGAAGGAAGAGCACGATTCGTCTCTGCACGTCGTCGAAGGGCCGCTGCCCGCCGCGGCGCTCCCGGGAGAACGCGCGCGCGTCGGCGGGCTCGCCGTCGTCGCCATCCCCACAGGCCGCGAGCCCCACGACTGGCTCGGCTCGCACCGATACCACGCAGAGCCGATCGCGGAGACCGAAGTGGTCCTGCCGCCCACGCGCCGCCGGCAGGCAGCCCCCGCCCCGGCCGGGGGGCGCGCGGCGTTCGCTGGCGACGCCGCCGACATCCACATCGACGCCGAGTTCCTCGAGGCGCGCCTCAAGGAGCTCTCCGGCGCCGCGCCCGTGACCCTCGGCGGCCGCTCGGTCGTCCTCCGCGAGCGCGGCTCCGAGAGCGGGCGCTCCATGGCCCGAACCTGGCTGCGCCAGCAGTACGAGGCGCTGGGGTTCACCGTGCAAGAGCACCGCTATCGAAGCGGCTGGAGCCAGGGGGTCAACGTGACGGCGGACAAGCCCGGCGCCGATCCTTCACGCGTCCTCATCCTCTCGGCCCACTACGACTCGGTCAACAACGCCGGCGCCGACGACGACGGCTCCGGCGTCGTGTCGTCGCTCGCCATCGCCCACGCGCTGAAGGACGCGCGCCTGAGCATCGGGCTCCGCGTCGTCGCCTTCGATCAGGAAGAGAACGGCCTCCTCGGCTCGAAGGCCTATGCGCGCATGCTCGACCAGAACGGGCAGCTGGAGCAGGTCGTCGGCGTCCTGGATCTCGAGATGACCGGATACGACTCCAACGACGATGGGCACTATCACGTCATCCATTGCAACGAGAACACGTCGTCCGAGCTGGCCGCCCAGGTCGAGGCGGCCGCGACGCGCGGCGGGCTCGGCCTGACCCGGACGGACGCCTGCACCAACCGCAGCGATCACGCGGCGTTCTGGCGCTACGGAGCGCCGGCCGTGGCCGTGTCACAGGACTTCTTCGGCGACGACGGGAACCCCTGCTACCACAAGCGCTGCGACACGGTCGATCAGCTCAACTGGGACTACATGCGGCGGCTGACCCAGGCCGTCGGCCTCGTCGCGGCCGATCTGCTGATCGAGTAGCATGAGACCGCCGCGCAGCGAGGCTCATCCCCGATGGGCCCGTGACGCGCGAGCGCCCCACGGCAGGCAAAATAAACAGAGCGCCCGCTCGACGGCAGGGGGGGGATAGCCATCACGGGCGCTCTGCTCTGTCCACATTAGCAGGATGCGGGCCAGGGTGTTCCTGGCGCATTTCGCGGGATCGTCCCCATGGGAACCGCTCGCTGTCTTTCAATCCTGAGATCGGTGCTTGCAAACGTGGCAGGTCGGCAGCTCCCCGGTGAGGGCGTTGCCAGCGCTAGGGGGCAGGTGCCGCGGCGGCGGCGCCCGGCCGGCTCGCGTACAGCGCGAGGTGCTCGTAGGCGATGGTCGCGGCGGCCAGCGCCGTGATGCCCGCGGTGTCGTAGGCCGGCGCGACCTCGACGACGTCCGCGCCGACGACATCCACGCCCGCTATCCCACGCAGGATCTCGATGGCGGTCGCGGTGCTGAGACCGCCGCAAACGGGGGTGCCCGTGCCCGGCGCAAAGCAGGGATCCAGGCAGTCCACGTCGAACGTCACATAGACCCTGCGCCCCTGGACCACCTCCAGGATGCGCTGGGCCACGGCCGCGGCGCCGTTCCGGTGGACCCAGGGCGCGTCGAGGATCTGGAATCCATGCGGTTCCGGATTGTAGGTGCGGATCCCGATCTGCACCGAATGGGCCGGATCGACGATGCCTTCCCGGGCGGCGTGGAAGAACATCGTGCCGTGATCGATCCTCTCCGCGTCGTCACCGACGCTCCACGTATCCGAGTGGGCGTCGAAGTGGATCAGCGAGAGCGTGCCGTGCTGCTTGTGCAGCGCCCTCAGCACGGGCAGCGTGACGAAGTGGTCGCCGCCGATCGACAGCGGCGCGGCCCCGCCGCGGAGGATCCCCGCGATGTGCGCCTCGATCGCGGCAGGGACCTCCATCGGCCTGCCGAAATCCCACTGGCAGTCGCCGTAATCGACGATCGCCAGCCGATCGAGCGGGCTGACCTTGCAGCCGTACGGGGGGCCCCAGGCGAGCATGGCGGACGCCTCCCGCACGGCGCGCGGGCCGAAGCGCGCGCCGGAGCGCTGTGTGGTCGCCGTGTCGAGCGGCAGCCCCGTCACCGCGACGTCCACCCCCGCCAGATCGCGCGAGTACTTCCGGCGCAGGAACGACAGCGCGCCCGCATAGAACGGCTCGTACGCGACGCCGGTGAGGCCCTCGGTCGTGAACGCATGATCGCCGCGCGCGCTATCCTCCATCTCGACTTGCTCCCATCCCCCGGATGAACCGACGCCGAGAGATACCATGCTCCACGCGGCGGGATCCGGGAACCTCGCCGGCGCCGGCCGGCAGCGGCGCGGCGCGGCGCGCCCGGACCTGCCCTCTCCGCCTGCTCGTCTTCATGTCCGCGTCAACCGGTGGATCGCGGCGGCGAGCGACTGGAAGATGGCGATGCCGTGCAGCTCGATCCCGAGGCTGACCATGCGCTGCGCCATCGCGGGCCCCACGCCGACGAGGCTCACGCGGGCTCCGAGCAGCCGCGTCGCCTGCGCCGTCTGCACCAGGGCCGCCGCGGTCGCCTCGTCGACGAGCGGCACGCCGGTCACGTCGAGCAGCACCCACCGGGCCCCCTCGCGCGCGACGCCCGAGAGCACGGCCTCCAGGATCTGCTGCGCCCTCGCCCCGTCGATCGCGCCGATCAGCGAGATGAGCAGCACCCCGGGCAAGAGCGGGATGACCGGGCAGCCGAGCTCCCGCACCGTGCTCGCGAGCGCGCGCTCGCGCTCGTAGGCGGCGGCCAGCATGTCGCGCTCCGCCTGCAGCGCGGTCTCCATGTCATGACGCTCGAAGGCCGCGACGAGGAGCGACACCCACATGGTCAGCGGCCGGAGGTTGTCGGCGAAGCTCTCGGTGTGCAGCCCGCCGAGCACCAGCATCCCCCAGTCGCGCTGCGCGCTCACGATCGGGACCATCACGAGGTAGCCGCTCGGCTCGTCCGGCAAGGCGGCATCGAACAGATCGAGCGGCGGAAAGGCGTTTGACGGGCACCGGCGGCCCACGAGCGCGGCCACGTCCGGATCGGTGGTATGCACGCTGTCGATGACGAGCTCGGGCCCACCCGGGCCCGGATCGCGCGCCCAGACCGCGACGCACCCGAAGCGCACGCTCGTGTGCCGCAGCCACCCGAGGCGATCGTCGCTCCAGCTCCGCCTGGACGCGAGCAGGCCGCTCATGTCCATGTTGGCGCGGACCAGCCGCTCGAGGCTCCTCACCCCGCGCCGCTCCCACGCCGCGAGCGCCCGCTGCTGCGCGAGGCGCACGCGGTCGAGGAACGCCTCCGTCCGGCGCGCCGCGTCCGGCCCCGGCGCGCTCGCGAGCTGCTGCGCGGCGGTCAGATGGATCTGCTCCACGACGTCGAGGAGCACCTCGATCCGGCTGTCGCTGTGCGCGACAGCGACGCCGAAGGCGCGCTCGAGCGCCCCCACCTCCGGCAGCTCCGCCCCGGCGAGCACGGCGCCGAGGTGTCGCGCGATGAGCTCGGCCCCGGGCCAGACAAGGGGCGCCTCTCCGGGCCGCGAGAGCGACGGCCCCTCGACAAGTCGGCTCATCCGGCGGGCCAGGTCGCGCTGCCAGTCGCCCCGCTCCCCCCCGAGCTCCGGCGAGGACGGCCGGGCCTCCCATGCAGGGCTGCCGCACGAGCGCCGCCGCACGAGCTCGGCGGGGACGCGCGTCACGAGCTGCTCGGGAGCGCGGCCGGCGATGGCATCCGCGAGCCGCTCGACGGCCGTCCTCCCGAGCAGCTCCGGGCTCTGCCGCATCGTCGTGAGCGGAGGATCGCAGTACTGGGCGGCGCAGATGTCGTCGAACCCCACCACGGCGATGTCCTCGGGCACGCGGTAGCCGCGCGCCCGGATCGCCTTGACGGCGCCGATCGCCATCTCGTCGTTGCCCGCCACGATCGCGTCGCAGAACCTGCCGTCGCGCTCGAGGAACGCCCCGAGGCGCCGCTCGGTGTACCTGTTCGTGCAGTCGTCGAAGCTGGAGAGCAGGTTGAGGCCGGCGTCGAGCCCGCGCGCGCGGAGCGCCTCATCGAACGCCGCGCCCCGCTCGATGAAGTCGCCGGAGGACGACTTGCCGATGTAGGCGATCCGGCGGTGGCCGAGGCCGACGAGGTGATCGATCATGCCGTGGATCGAGTCGTGGTTCTCGGCCCGCACGACCGGACAGCGCGCGTCGAGCGCAGGCGCGCAGAAGATCACGGCCGGCGCCCCGCCGGCCAGGAGCTCCTCCAGGCCGTCGATTGTGTACATCGTGATCCAGCCGGCGATCTGGCGGAGGCCCACCCCGCGCTCGACGATGGACCGGGGCGACCCCTGGCTCAGGAGGAGCTGATAGCCGCGCTCGCGCGCGGCGCGGTGCATGCCAGCGAGCGCCATGGCATCGAAGGAGTTGTCCAGGAAGACCGAGGCGACCCCGATGACCTTCGAGGTGCGCTGACCGACATGCCTCGTGCTCATCCGCTTCGTGCCCTCCCCCCCATCACGCCGGCGAGCCTACCACCCCCATCGACGACACGTCCGGGAACATCCGTCAGCCAGAGCGCCCCGTCAGGTGGCTTATCGCCGCGGCCAGCGACGGGAAGATGGATATGCCCTTCAGCTCGATCCCGAGGGCGATCATGCGCTGCGCCATCGCGGGTCCCACGCCGACGAGGCACACGCGCGCTCCGAGCAGCCGCGTCGCCTGCGCCGTCTGCACCAGCGACCCCGCGGTCGCCGCGTCGACGAGCGGCACCCCGGTCACGTCGAGCACCACCCACCGGGCCCCCTCGCGCGAAACGCCCGCGAGCACCGCCTCCAGGATCTGCTGCGCCCTCGACGCGTCGATCGCGCCTATCAGCGAGATCAGGAGCACCCCGGGCAGGAGCGGGATGACTGGACAGCCGAGCTCCCGCACCGTGCTCGACAGGGCGCGCTCCCGCTCGTAGGCGGCGACCAGCGTGTCGCGCTCCGCCTGCAGCGCGGTCTCCAGCTCGTAACGCTCGAACGCCGCCGTGAGCAGCAGGGTCCACATGCTCACCGGCTGGAGGTTGTCCGCGAAGCTCTCGGTGTTCAGCCCGCCGAGCACCAGCGTCCCCCAGTCGCGCCGCCCGTTCACGATCGGGATCAGCACGAGGTAGCCGTTCGGCTCGTCCGGCGAGGCGGCCTCGAACAGCTCGGGCGGCGGGAAGACGCCGGCCGGAACCCGCTGCCCCGCGAGCGCCTGATGGCCCGGCCCGACGGCGCGCAGGCTGTCGATGACGAGCTCGGGCCCGCCCGGGCCAGGATGCGCCGCCGGGAGCGCCAGGCACGCCACGCGCATCGAGGTATGTCGCAGCCACCCCAGGCGATCCTCGAGCCATGCCTGCTTCGACGCGAGGAGCATGCTCGTCTCCATGTTGACGCGGACCAGCCGCTCGAGGCTCTGCACGCTGCGGCGCTCCCACGCCGCGAGCGCCCGCTGCTGGGCGAGGCGCGCCCGATCGAGGAAGGTCGCCACCCGGAGCGCGGCGTCCGGCCCCGGAGCCAGGGCGAGCTGCCGCGCGGCGGCCCGCTCGATCCGCTTCACGACCGCGAGGAGGACCTCGATCCTGTCGCTGTACGCGACCGCGGCGCCGAACGCGCGCTCGAGCGCCGTCACGTCCGGCGGCTCCGCCCCGGTCAGCGCCGCGTCGAGGCTCCGCACGACCCCCTCGACCTCCGGCCAGACGAGGGGGGCCTCTTCGAGCGGCGACGGCATCCCCCCCGCGAGCACGTCGTTCAGCTGCCGGCAGAGGTCTCGCCGCCAGTCGCCGGTGGGCCCGACCGGCTCCGCGTGCAGCGCGGCCTCCCACGCAGCGCCGCCGCCGCACGAGCGCCGCAGCACGAGCTCGGCGGGGATGCGGGTCACGAGCCGATCCGGAGCACGGCCCTCGAGCAGATCGGCGAGCCGCTGCACGGCCATGCTCCCGAGGAGCTCGGGGTTCTGCCGCATCGTGGTCAGCGGCGGATCGCAGTGCTGCGCGGCGGTGATATCGTCGAAACCCACCACCGCGATGTCCTCGGGCACGCGGTAGCCGTGCGCCTGGATCGCGGTGATGGCGCCTATCGCCATCTCGTCGTTTCCCGCCACAAGCGCGGTGCAGAACTTGCCGTCGCGCTCGAGGACCCCCCGCAAGCGCTGCTCGGTGTAGAAGATTGTGCACTCGTGGAAGTCGGAGAGCAGGTTGAGATCGGTGTCGAGCCCGCGCGCGCGGAGCGCCTCATCGAACGCCGCGCCCCGCTCGATGAAGTCGTCGGATGACGACTTGCCGATGTAGGCGATCCGGCGGTGGCCGAGGCCGACGAGGTGATCGACCATCCGGTGGATCGAATCGTGGTTCTCGGCCCGCACGACAGGACAGCGCGAGCCGAGCGCAGGCGCGCAGAAGATCACTGCCGGCCTTCCGTCGGAGATCAGCTCCTCCAGGCCGTCAATGGTGTACATCGCGATCCACCCGGCCACCCGGTCGAGGCCCACCCCGCGCTCGATCACGGCTCGGGGCGGCCCGTACATCAGGAGGAGCTCGTAGCCGCGCTCGCGCGCGGCGCGGTGCATGCCAGCGAATGCCACGGCGTTGAAGGAGTTGTCGATGAAGACCGCCGCGACCCCGATCACATTCCGTGTGTGCTGGTCGACATGCCTCTTGCTCATCCCGGTCGTGTCCTCCCCCGTATCCCACGGGCGAGCCTATCACCGACCTTGACGAAGCAACTGGAGAACTTCGGCGCCAGGCACGGACCGCTCGATCCGGCGCGATGCCCCCCGGTGCGCGCATGTAATTCATCCTGCACGGCCACGCCAGCACGGTCGATTTCACCGAGGCTCCGGCGCGACGCCGGGGGCGCGCGCCGACCGTGGCGCGTTGGCTTGTGGGGAGCCCCACGCAGAGCGCGAGGCCGGCGGAGGGGCTCATCAGTGCGCGGCGATCTCGCCGGGCAGGGCGCGCCGGCCGTCCGCGCGAGCGCCTCCGTCAAGGCGGCTGAGCGCGGGTGGGGTCGGGCGCCTCAGCGAAGGCCGGCGACAGGGAGATCCGGGGCGATGCAGCCGCACCCGCACTCGCCGGAGAAGAGCGTCTCCGGCCGCGAGCAGGCGAAGTCGAGGAGCATGCACTCCATCGGATCTTTGGAGACATAGCGCACGTCCGGATCGCCCGGGTCCGGGCAAGCCTCCGGCTCGGGGCTGATGCAGCCGCACCCGCACTCGTTGTAGAAGAGCGTCTGTTCCTCCGCGCAGTAGAAGTCGATGAGGTGGCACTCCTCGATATCGTGCGACACGTAGCGGACGCTCGGATCGCTCGCGTCCGGGCAAGCGGCCGGCTCGGGGGCGATGCAGCCGCACCCGCACTCATTGTAGAAGAGCGTCTCCGACGGCGAGCAATCGAATTCGACGGCGGCGCACTCTCTTGGATCGTGAGAGACGTAGCGGACGCCCGGGTCGCTCGGATCCGGGCAGGCCGGCGCAGGGCCGATACAGCCGCACCCGCACTCGACGGAGAACGGCTTCTGCTCTGGCCCACAGGCGAAATCAACGCCGGGGCACTCCGGCTCGCGAGACACGTAATGAACGTCGGGATCCTGCGGATCCGGGCAGCTCCCGCCGCCGCCCGGCGAGGGGCCGCACCCGAGCTGTCCGACGATCGAAGAGGCCGCAAGGAACAACAAGGCATAAACTCGCATGTTCGTCTCCATTTCTTTCTTCGAGAGAGTTGATCCGTGAAGATGCACCTCCCCCTCGGGGCCCACCTCGGGCCCCCGGGGAGGAGCAGAGAGCTCGGGCCGGTTCAGGGAGCGTCGCGGGCAAAGAGCGTCACCGCCCGCCGCGAGACCTCCGGAGAAGAGACCTCGACAAGCAGCACCTCCTCGCGCGCGACGTCCTCGACCGGCTGAAACCCGACGCGGACCTCGGCGGCCTCCCCGGCCTCGAGGATCACGGGCGCCGTCGCTCCCTCCAGGAGGAACCCGGGCGCCGGCGCGCGCAGCGCGATCGCGTCGATCCCGAGCGGCGCGGCGCAGGTGTGCACGAGCCGGAGGGTGCGGCTCACCGCCGCGCCGACGGCGGCCGCGGGCAAGGCGAGCTCCGGCTCGACCTGGAAGCAGTCGGCGAGCCGGCGGGGCGCGCGCTCGAGGACGCCGCTCTCGACGACGAGATCCGCCGGCTCGGAGCGGGCCGCGCCGCGCCGCGCCTGGACGCGCAGCTCGTCCCCTCGGACGGCGTCGATCTGAAGCGCGAAGCTCCCGTCGTCCGCGACCGGCGCGACCACCGGCGGCCCGGCGCCGTCGAGGTTCACCGCCCAGACGAGCTCGGCGTCCTTCACGCTCCCGGGCCCGCCGGCGAGATCCAGGCGCAGCGGCGCGCCGTCGCACCCGTCGCAGAGCGCGCCGACGAGGTCCCCGGCGAGCGCCGGCGCGGAGGGCGGCTCCGGGATGGGGTTCACCCCGCACCCGGCGACACAGGCAACGAGAAGAGCCGCGAGACAGCGCATCAGGCCTCCATCCGGTCGAACGCGGCTCATCGGCTCAACATCCTGTGCAGCGTCCTGTTCAACGGCCGTGCCAGCGCGACCGCGCCGTGAATCGCGGGAATCCTGGCCCTTGATTGTACCATTCTGTACCATCCTGTACCGATGGTACATGACCGCCTTGCGCCAGGTGCCGTGGTCGACGGCCGCTACGACGTCGTGCGCGCGCTCGGGCGAGGCGGGCTCGGCTCGGTGGTCGAGGCGCGCGATCGGCTCTTCGATCGCGACGTCGCGCTGAAGTCGCTGCGCTTCGACTCCGCGGGCGCGGCCGAGGCGTTCCGGCGGGAGTTCTCGCTGCTCTCGGCCTGCGCGCACCCGCGCCTCCCGCGCGCGTACGACTTCGCCCGGACGACGTGCGGCGGCGCGCCGCTCACGTACACAACGGCGGAGCTCATCCGGGGCCGGACGCTGGACGAGCACGCCCGGGGACGGGCCTTCGGCGCGGCCCTGCCCGTCCTGCTCGACGCGCTCGACGCGCTCGGATGGCTTCACGGCGCGGGCATCGTCCACGGCGACTTCAAGCCCGAGAACGTCCTCGTGCGGGACGACGGCGCGGGCGTGCTCATCGACCTCAGCGCGGCCCGGCGGATGCGCGCCGAGGCGGGGGACCTCTCGGGCACGGCGCGGTACTTCGCGCCCGAGCTCCTCCGGGGGGCCCCGCCGAGCGCGCGCTCGGATCTCTTCGCGGTGGGGCGGACGCTCGAGGCCCTGTTCCCGCTCCTCTCCGGGACGCCGCCCGCCGCCCTGCGCCGCCTCGCCGGGCGGCTCACCGCGGAGGAGCCGGCCAGCCGGCCCTCCGGCGTCGAGGAGGTCCTGGAGGCCCTCTCCGCCGGCGGCGTGCCGCGGCGCGCGCCCGCCGTCGTGAGCGAGCCGGGCGAGATCGTGGGCCGGGAGCGCGAGGTCGAGGCGTTCGGCGCGGCGCTCGCGACGCTGCTCCGCGACGAGCGCGGGCCGCGCGCCGTGGTGATCACGGGCGAGGAGGGCGCCGGCAAGTCGCGGCTGTTCCGCGAGCTGAAGTGGCGCGCGCAGCTCAGCGTGCCCGTCTTCGAGGGCGCGCCCCGCGGCGAGGATCCGCTCCGCGCGCTGCTGCTCCGCGCGCTCGGCCGCGCCTCGCTCCCGGCCGGCGTCGACGCGCTGCTCAACGCCCGCGGCGAGCTCGCGGGGGCCGGGCGGGAGCGAGGCGTTCCACAGGGTGGAATAATTACGTCCACATTAAACAGATTCAACAAGCCGAACGCGCCGCCCTTGGCGCCGCACCGGCCGTTCGTGCTCGCCATCGACGACGCCGATCGCCTGGGCGCGCCCGACCGGGCGCTGCTCGAGGCGCTCGTGCGGTCGGCCGAGCCGACCGACGCCCTCCTCTGGCTCGTCGCCTCCGCCGAGCGGCTCGACATGGGCGGCGGCGCGGTCGTCGAGCTCCCGCTCGGCCCGCTCGGCGAGGCGGCGGTCCGGGTGTGGACGGCGCCCCTGGCCACGGCGGCGCGCGTGTCGGATCTCCTGCGGGTGAGCGGCGGCCGCCCGCGCGCGCTCAAGGAGATCTGCGCCGCCCTGGGGCAGCACAGCCTGAGCGAGGCGGAGCTCGATCGGTGCGTGACCACGACGGGCACGCCCGAGCTCTGGCGCCGGCGCGTCGACGCCCTCGCCCCCGAGGAGGCGCGCGCCCTCGCGGCCCTCGCGGTCGCCGACCCGCTCGGGCCCGAGGCCGCGGCCGCGCTCGGCGTGGGGCGCGCGGCGCTCGACGCGCTCGAGGCCGCGGGGCTCGCGCGGCTCGACGGCGAGGGGTTCCGCCTCGGCCAGCCCGGGCAGGCGCGGGCGCTGCTGCCCTGGCTCGACGCGGGCGCCGTGCGCGAGGTCGCGCGGGCGATGGCGGGCCACCTCGCCGGCGAAGGCGAGGCGGCGCTCGCCCCGGCGCTCCGCAGCCAGCGCGCCGCGGACCGGGCGAGGGCGCTCGTCCTGGCCGGCGATCACGAGGCGGCGCGGCGGGCGCTCGCCGCGTCCGAGCCGGTGTTCGAGTGGGCGCCGCGCGCCTGGGTGCGCGCGGCGGACGCCGCCTGCGAGGTCCTGCCGGCGCCGCGGACGCTCGTGGCCGCCGCGTCCGCGATCGAGGCGGCCGGCGACCCGAGGCGCGCGCTCTCGCTGCTCGCGCGGGCGAGGCGCGCGCGGCCGGCGGCCGACGTCGGCGCCGAGCTCTCGTACCGGGCGGCGCGCTGCTACGAGAAGCTCGGCAAGGTCGAGCGGGCGCTCGGGCAGCTCGGGCGCGCGCGGGCGCTCTCACCCGGGCCGCCGGGCGGGCGGCTCGCGAGCCTGTCGGCGCGCTGCCTGCTGCGCCTCGGCCGCTACGACGAGGCCCGGCGCGAGGCGCGCGAGGCGCTCGCGGCGGGCGACGCGCTCGCGGCGGGCGACGCGCTCGCGGCGGGCGAGACCGACGGCGCCCTCGCGGCGGGCCTCGCCGACGCCTCGTCCGCCGCCGAGCTCGCCGAGACGCTGGGCCTCGCGCTCGGGTACCTGGGCGACCAGGAGGGCGCGCTCCGGAGCCTCGCGCGCGCCGTCGCGCTGCGGCCCGCGTCGGACTCGCCCCGCGCCCGCGCCCGCACGCTCAGCTACCACGCGCTCCACGCCTACCGCGCCGGGGACGCCGCCCTCGCGGCGCGCGGGTTCCAGGAGGCGCTCGACCTGGCCGAGGCGGAGGGCCTCGGCGACCTGCTCGCGACCGCCGCGCTGAACCTGGGGACGGCGCGGCACCAGCTCGGCGACTGGGGCGCGGCGCTGCGCTGCTACGAGCGCGGGCTGCGGGCGGCGATCGCCTTCGCCAAGGAGCGGACCGAGGCGACCCTGCGCTTCAACCTCGCCAAGATCCACGCGGACGTCGGCCTCCTCGAGCGGGCCGAGCTCGGCGTGGCGCGCCTGCGCGCGCCGCGCGCGCCCGAGAGCGCGAAGGTCCCCGAGGAGATCGCCGTGGCGGCGCTCGGGCTCGCCGCCGAGATCGCCGCCGCGCGCGGCGCGCTCGGCGAGGCGGCGCGGCTGCTCGATCAGGCCCGCGCCGGTCACGCGGCGCGCGGATCGAAGCGCGAGGCGTGCGAGGCGACGATCCACGCCGCCGAGGTCGCGCTCGCGGCGCAGGACAGGGCCGCGGCGGGCGACCGGCTGGCCGAGGCCGCGACGCTGCTCCGGGAGACCGACGCGGCGGACCTCGCGCTGCGCCACGCGACGGCGGGCGCGGAGCTCGCGCTGGCCCTCGGCGACACGGACGCGGCCCTGAAGGAGGTGCAGCGGGGCGCGGGCCTCGTGGCGCGGGTAGCGCAGCTCGAGCTCCACGCGAAGCACGAGGAGGTGTCCGCCGACGTGCTCCGCCGCAGGTCGGCGGCGGCGCTGGCCGAGCGGCACCGCACGGCCGCGATCGAGTGCTGGGAGCGCATCGGGAGCACGCTCCCGGCGGAGCTCGCCGAGGCCTTCTGGCGGCACCCCCGGCGGGCCGCGCTCCGCGGCGGGCCCGCGCAGGTGGCGAGCGCAGGCAGCGCCCGCATGGAGCTCGTGCTGAAGCTCCTCGAGGTCAACCGGCGCCTGAGCTCGACGCTCGACGCGGAGGAGGTGCTCCGCCTCGCCATGGACGCGGCCATCGAGCTGACCGGCGCCGAGCGGGGGTTCGTGATCCTCGCGTCGCCTTCGCGCTCTTCCTCGACGGAGGACCCAGGGAAGACCAGGCTCGAGGTCGCCGTCGCGCGGAACCTCGACCGCGAGCGCGTCGGCAAGAGCCAGCTCAAGTTCAGCCACGGGATCGCCAAGCGGGTGGTCGAGCGCGGGGAGGCCGTGCTCACGGTCGACGCGCTGGCCGACGAGCGGTTCCACGGCAACGCGTCGGTGCACGCCCTGCGGCTCCGGTCGATCGTGTGCGTGCCGATCCGCGCGCACGGCGCGGTGCTCGGCGCCGTCTACCTCGACAACCGGTTCCAGCGCGGCAAGTTCGCGGAGGGCGACGCGGATCTGCTCGGCGCCTTCGCGGACCAGATCGCTGTCGCGCTGCACAACGGCAGGCTGATGGCCGAGCTCAGGGACCGCACCCGGGCCCTGGAGGAGGAGCAGCGCCGGGTCGCGGAGCTCATGCGCTCGCAGGCCGACGAGATCGAGCGGCTCTCGCACGAGCTCGAGCGGACCCGCGCGGACGCGCGCCGCGACTTCCCGGAGATCGCGGGGAGGAGCGCCCCGATGCGCGCCGTGCTCGCGCTCTGCGAGCGCGTGGCGGAGAGCGACGTGACGGTGACGGTGACGGGCGAGAGCGGCACGGGCAAGGAGCTCGTCGCGCGCGCCATCCACGCGGGCGGGCCCCGGCGGGAGGGGCCGTTCGTGGCGGTGAGCTGCGCCGCGCTGCCCGAGGCGCTGCTCGAGTCGGAGCTCTTCGGCCACGTGAAGGGCGCCTTCACCGGCGCCGTCCGGGATCACGGCGGCCTGTTCCCGTCGGCGCGGGGCGGCACGCTGTTCCTCGACGAGCTCGGGGAGATGCCGGTCGGCGTGCAGGCGAAGCTGCTCCGCGCGCTCCAGGAGCGCTCGATCCGCCCGGTGGGGTCGGACCGGAGCGTCTCCGTCGCCGACGTGCGGGTCGTCTGCGCGACGAACCGGGATCTGCGGGAGGAGGTCGCCCGGGGGCGCTTTCGCGAGGATCTCTACTACCGGGTCAGCGTCATCGAGATCCGCTTGCCGCCGCTCCGCGAGCGGCCGGACGACATCCCGGCGATCGCGCAGGCGATCGTCGAGAAGCTCGCGGCGCGCCAGGGCCGCCCGGCCTTCCGGCTGTCGCGGGGCGCGCTCCGGCGGCTCATGGCGTACGGCTGGCCCGGCAACGTGAGGCAGCTCGAGAACGTCCTCTCGCGCGCGTGCGTGCTCGCGCCGGGCCCCGAGATCGGCCCGGCCGACCTCCAGCTGCCGGCGGCGGCGGCGCCCGCGCCGCGATCCCGGTCGCGCGCGGACTACCGGGGCGCCGAGGCGGAGCGGATCCGCGCCGCGCTCGATCTCGCCCGCTGGAACGTGTGCGAGGTGTCGCGGAGCCTCGGGATCCCGAGGATGACCCTCTACCGGAAGCTCGCGCGCTACGGGCTGCTGCGGAAGGCGTGAGCGTCAGCCGTGCCGCGGGACGGCGCCGCGGGCTCAGCTCACGGGCACGCGGTCTCGTCGCTCGCGGTGCCGCACTCGAGCGGGCCGGACGCAATGGCCTCGAACTGGTTGTTCGTGCACCACGCCGCCGTGTCGCACTCTCCGCTGCCCTTGATCGCTGTCCCCTCGCTGTGCCGGAACACGCTGTTCGTGATCCGGGCCGTCGGCGGCACCCAGAGCAAGGTCGGCTCGTTCGAGCCCGAGCAGCCCTGACCGTTGCCGCCATACTCGATGATGGCGTGATCGAGGATCGGCGTGAGCTCGCTCGCGCTGCTGTAGATCAGGCATCCCCAGTCCCCGGCCTGCGGCTCCGGATGAGCGGACGTGATCACCACGGGCTCTTCCTCCGTGCCGGCGAGGTTCAGCGTGGCGGAGAACGCCTCGATGCTGCCGCCGGTGAGCTCGATCCGCGTCCCCGCCTCGATGGTGACCTCGCTGTCCGGGTTGATCTGGAGGCCCCCCGTGCGGAACGGCACGGCCTGCTTGCGCCAGGTGCCGTCCGCCTCCAGGGAGAACGTGCTGTCGATCTCGATGAAGTCGTCCGCGTCAGAGAACGTGTTCGGCGCCCCGAGACTCAGCACCTGCCGGAGCGCCACGTTGATCGACGCCTTGCCGTTGCCGGAGAACGTGTTCTGCTCGAACGCGCGCACGCCGGCGTCAGGCCCGATGAGGATGCCGTGATGCTGGCTGTCCTCGACCGTGACCTGCGCGATCCTGCGCACCGGCGCCATGACCACGAGGGCCGCCTCGGGGTTCGCTCCCGTCGCCGCGCAGGGCTGACCGCCGTGCGCGAACGTCGCGTATTCGAGCTCGGAAGCCGCTGCCCCGGCGCCCAGGTAGACGCACTGCCAGTCGCCCGGCGCGGGCGAGTCCGCTTCCGACTTGAAGACGATCGGGTCGTCCTCGGTGCCCCTGGCGACCAGGGTCGAGCCGCTCTCGTTGCCCAGCGACAGGTACCCCGACGGCCCGACCAGGACCGTCGTTCCGGGGGCAATGGTCAGCGTTGCGCCCCCCACCGTGGTGCGATCGAGGCGCACGCACCCGGGGCCGACGGCCGTGTCCGCGTCGATGCTCTCGGGCAGGAGCTCACACTCGCCGCCACCGCCACCGCCGCCGACACCGGTCGTGGTGCCCGTCGCGGACGTGCCGCCAGCCCCCGCCGACATCGTGTCCTCACCGGGTGAGCCGCAGGCGACCAGCGCAGCGGCGACAGAGGAAGAAATCAGAACCAGAAGGCGTGTTCGCATCGGTCAACTCCAGGTTGCTCTCTCTTGTGGCGAGGAGAGGATGAGTGGATGGTTAGCTCGAAGGGTACGGCAAGTAGAACTCTCGACTCTGTCGCCTCCGCCGGTCCTCGGGCCGGAAAGCGCGGGCGTGCAGCGCTTCATGGGCGCACGTTAGCACACGAGCTCGACCGCCATGCCACCGCCCTCCCTGCAGGCCTGTCATCGGCGGCGGCGCCCTCGACCTTGGCGACGGTGCTAATCCCAGGCGCGCACCACCATGAGCCCGAGGCTCGACCGCTTCCCGGCGGCGACGATCCGGCCGTCGCGCTGGACGGCGACGGTGTAGAGGTAATTGGCGTCCGGATGGTCGTCCAGCACGAGGGCGCCCGAGGCGCCGAACCCGGCGTCCGTCGTGCCGTCCGGCAGGAGCCGGAGGATCTTGGCGGTCAGGCCCGAGGCCGACGTACCCCCCGAGGCCGCGCCGAGGATCTTGCCGTCTGCCTGGAGGGCGACGCCATGGCCTCGCATGTACTGGGTCTCTCCCGTGCTCGCGGTCACCATGCCGCTCGCGCCAAACGTGGAGTCCGCCGAGCCATCCGCGTTGAAGCGCCCGAACGCGTACAGGTTCACGCCGTCGAGCGCGTACCCCACGATAACCGGCTTGCCGTCCCTCCCGAGGGCGAGATCGCTGTCGGTGTACGGCGTGGCGCTGAGGTAGGCGACGCCGCCGGTCCCGAAGCCCGGATCGAAGCTCCCGTCGCGATCGAGCCGCGCCGCGAGGAGGCTCGGGCCGGCGGTCCTCTCCCGCCCTCCGGCCACGATGTGGTCGCCCTCGCCGAGGGCGACCGCGTGCAGCGGACGCTCCTCCATGGAGACGACGCCGAGGCCGCCGAAGCTCGGGTCGAGGTCACCCGTGGAAGAGAACCTCACGACGATACCGCTGTTGCCGGGGCCGACGCCGACAGCGATGATCGCGCCGGTGCCCTGGACGGCGACGTCGAAGCCCCGGGAGCTGCTGATCGATTGAGGCCCGAGCGCCGCGACCCCGCTCGCCCCGAAGGCCTGATCGATCCCGCCGCTCGCGTTGAACCGGACGACCGAGAGCTGGTCGTTGCGCGTCCCCACCGCGAGGATGCGCCCGTCCGGCTGCAGGGCCAGCGACGCGACCGTCCCCTCCCGGCCGACGACGAGGCCCCCGGCGCCGAACTCGGGATCGAGCGCGCCGCTCGGCAGGAAACGCGCGAGCCCCCAGGTGTCTCCGTCGATGCCGGCGACGAGGATCTTGTCGTCCTCCTGGACGACGACGGCGCGCGCCTCGTGGGGCGTGCCGCTTGTGGCGATCCCGTCGCCGTCGAACGACTGATCGAGCGTCCCCGGCGGGTCGGCGACGAGCAGCGAGACAGGCAGCAGGCGGTCCTCCTGACCGGACGCGCTGGCCCGGAGCGACGGCGCGGCGCCGCCCACGAGCGCGAGCGGCTCCGCGGCCAGCGTGAGCACGCCGGTGGTCCCGTCGCCCGGGACCACGACCGGGCTCGCCGTGACCCCGCTCGGCAGAGCCGACAGCGAGAGCTCGACGTCGCCCGCGAAGCCGCTCGAGCGCGTGACCGTGACCGTGAGCTCCGCCGAGCCGCCGCGCACAACGCGCGCCGCCGCCGGGTCGAGCGCGATCGAGAAGCCCGCCTGGGGCGTCCCG
This sequence comes from Sorangium sp. So ce1014, assembly GCF_051521505.1. NCBI lineage: Bacteria > Pseudomonadati > Myxococcota > Polyangiales > Polyangiaceae > Sorangium > Sorangium sp. So ce1014. The sequence goes on along the minus strand of NZ_CP150356.1, from coordinate 2,006,984 downwards.
CCGCCGCTGCCGTGCGCGGGCCCGCCGCCGCCGCCGCCCTCGCCCGACGCGGCGCCGCCGTCACCGCCGGCGCCGTGGCCGCCGGCGCCGCCGGCGCCGTCGAGCGAGACCTCGTGAATGCCGAGGATTCCCTGGCAGCCAAGCGCAAGGCAGGCTGCGGCCGCCCCCACGAGGCAGGCCGCGCGCGCGAGCCGGGCTCGCCGGGTCAGCGCGCTCCTCTGCGCGACCGGCGTGAGCAGGAGGATCATGGCGGCAGGCTATCACGGCGCATGTACTGTACATCCGTTCATTCCTCTGCTAGCCGACAGGCATGCGCTCCCGCAAGGCCGCCGCCGTCGTCGTCGAAGAGCTACCGCCCGACGAGGACCCCGTCGACGCGATCCCCCCCGACGACACCGCGGCGCACGAGGCGTTCTCCGCCGCAGGAGAGCCGCTCTCGCTCGATCGGATCTGCATCGACTGCGGCAGCGGCGGCGGCGCGCACGACAGCTGCGCTCACCGCGAGCGCGCCCGCTTCCACGCGCCGCCGCGCGCCGCGCTCGAGCTCGTCGCGCGCCTGCGCCGGGCCGCCGCCGAGCACCGGGCCGCCGCCCGCGCCCTCCGCGCCCTGGTCACCGCCGAGCACGCGCGCGGCCGCGCCGAGCTGGAGCGGGCCGAGCCGGAGCCGGTCGAGCCCTCGGTGCCCGAGGCGGCGCCGGAGCCGGACGAGCCCCTGCCGGCGCTCTGCCCGCGCTGCTCCGAGCGGACCGAGGCAGCGCCGGCCGAGCCGGACGCCGGGACGCCGCCGCGCCGGCCGAAGCGCAAGGGGCGGGTGCCCCTCGAGCAGCAGGCATTCCCGTTCACGGGCGACCCCGAGCAACGCTCGCCGCACGGCGCGTGACGCTCGCCGCACGGCGCGTGACGCTCGCCGCACGGCGCGTGACGCTCGCCGCACGGCGCGTGACGCTCGCCGCACGGCGCGTGACGCTCGCCGCACGGCGCGTGACGCTCGCCGCACGGCGCGTGAGCCCCGGCCGCGCCTCCGCCGTACCTCCCGCCGTAACCGCCGCCGAGCGGCATGACGCACGCGTGCGTTCCGTGCTAAGTGTACCTGTTTATGACGGCGGCGCGGCGGAATGCCGGTGCTGGGGACAACCGAGGGTTCTGCCACCATGTCGCTCGATAGAGCCATCGGCCTCATGTGCCACGACATCTGGGGCACGTATTTCTGCGAGGTGCTCGGCGGTATCCAGTCGGCCGCAGGGCGCTCCGGATATCGCGTGATCGCCGTCAAGTCGTCGCCGCGAGACGTTCACAGGCTGAAGCTCGCGCGGGCCCCGATCGACGGGTGGATCGCCCTGATCGATCCGACGGACATCGAGCTCTTCCTCGACGATGGCCGGCCGGTCGTGACCCTCAGCGCGCGCTCCAGGGACGGGCGCTGCCCGTACGTCCTGCCCGACAACCACGGCGGCGCCCTGGCGGCCGTGCGTCACCTGATCGAGCACGGGCACAGGCGGATCGTCTTCGCGGGCAACATGGCGCACGAGGATATCCGGCAGCGCTTCCAGGCCTACCGGGACGCGCTCGACGAGCGCGGGATTCCGTTCGATCCCGCCCTCGTCTTCGAGCTCCCGAACAACGAGCGGGTGAGCGGGCGGTTCGCCGCGCAACGCCTCGTCGGATCGGGCGTGCCCTGCACCGCGATGTTCATGGCCACCGACCAGGGGGCGCTCGGGGCCATCGACGCGCTCTCCGAGGCGGGCGTCCGCGTCCCCGAGGACCTCGCCCTCGTCGGGTTCGACGACATCGAGGCGGCCAGGTACGCCTCGCCGCCGCTGACCACGGTCCGCCAGCGGTTCGACTGGATCGGCAGGACGGCCGCCCAGCTGCTCCTCGATCTCCTCGCTGGACGGGATGTCCCGAGCGCGGGGCACATCGCGCCGACGCTCCTTGTCGTGCGCCGCTCGTGCGGCTGCTCGCCCGCCCCGGAGCAGCGCGAGGCGCCCGCGTCGGCCGAGGGCGCCGCGGACCCGGCCGACACGCTCGCTCGGGAGCTGGTCGATCTCGCCACCTTCTCGTCGGCGCTCGACCGGAGCGCGCCGCCGGCGGATACCTGGCCTGGCGTGACGGACGTGGTCCTCGGGCTCGAGGCGGCCGCCCAGGGGAGGCCTGGCCCCCCTCCGGCGGCGCTGGAGCGGGCATGGCGGGAGGCCGCGGAGCAGATGCCCCATATCGACCTGCTCCTGGCGATGATCGACCGGCTGGAGCAAGCGGGCCAGGCGATGCTCCGCGGCGCCGGGGACGCCGCCGCGAAGCGGCGCGTCACGGGGTACATCAGGAGGGCTCGCCACGACATGATGGAAGGCCGGGTGGCGATCGAGGCGACCCGCGCCGATTACCTGAACAGCCTCCTCGACATCAACCTCGTTGTCCGGGAGACGCTCCTGGAGCACGCCGACAACGGCGGGAGCAAGCTGAGCTGGCTCTCCGCCGTGCAGATGAGCTGGGGCTGCCTCGCCGTGTGGGAAGAGCCCGGGGACGCCGGTCCGAGGCTGCGGATCGTCGAGAGCTCCTGCCCCGGCATGCCGATCGCCTCGCCGGCGGCGGACACGCGCATTGCTGCGGCGGAGTTCCCGCGCGGCGACTGGCTACCTGCCGCCGTCCAGGTCGACGGCGACCACGTCATCCGGCTCATCCCGCTCCGCAGCCAGGGCGAGGATCGCGGCGTCCTGGCCATCTGCGCTCCGGTGAGCAGCCCGCTCGGGCTGGATCACCGGGACATGGACATGTGGGTGGCGATGCTCACCGCGACATTCGAGCGCGCGTCGCTGATCGAGTCGCTGATCGAGCAGGAGAAGCAGACGCGCGCCGCCTACGAGCGCGAGCGCGCCCTCGCCGACGCCGTGCGCCGGCTCGGGTGCCCGGTCATCCCGCTCGACAAGGGGGTGCTGCTCGTGCCGCTCGTCGGGGCCATCGATCTGGAGCGCGCGAGCCACGTGCTCGAGGTGGTGCTCGCGGAGCTCAGCCGCCAGGAAGCCGAGGTGTTGCTGATGGATATCACCGGCGTGCCCTTCGCCGACATGCAGGTCGCAGCGTCGCTGAGAAAGACGACCCGCGCCGCCCTCCTGCTCGGCGCCGAGGTCATCGTCGTGGGGATGCGGCCGCAGGTCGCGCAGGAGTTCACCCAGCTCGGCATCGACCTCGAGGGGATGACGCTTTATCCGACCGTCGCCAGCGCGCTCTCGGCGCTGCGCCGCAGGCGACAGCCGATCACCGGACCCCGGGCGCCCCGTGCCTGAGCCGCCGCCCGGCAGCGCCCGGCGCTCCCCGGAGCGGCCGCCTGCGCGGCGGACCGGCGCTGACCTCGCCGTGCGTGGGTCCACATTGTCGTTGACCTGATCGCGCCGGGTAGAGGAGGCTGCGCCCCGGAGGAGCAAGCCATGTCGAACCTTGTACGTCTGTCCGCCGCGACAGCGCTCGCGGCCGTCGCGATGCACGTCGGCGTGCTCGTCACAAGCACCAGCGGGTGCGCAGGCGAGGAGTGCGACGAGGATCCTATCGAGTGCAGCATCACCGATGAGTGCGTTTCCTGGGTCGTCCGGTGCGACAGTGGGTTTGAAGCGCGCGCTGGGCAGTGTACCGCCGATGGCTGTTGCCGACGTGGCATCGACGTGTGCTTGGCAGTGTGCGACTCGGTCGATCAGAAAGTCGCGAGCTGCTCGCACGTCCGATGAGCTCACCCCGCGGTCGGGATCCGAACGGCCGGCGCGCGCTCGGCTCCTCTACGACGCGTCCACGTCTGGCTCCGCCGCCCCTGCCCCGCGAGCCGGCGCGCCGCGCTCGCCTTCGCCGGGTGCGCGGCGCGGCGCGCGCGGCTTGCTCCGACTGACGCCCACCCGCCGCACGAACGAGAGGAACTGCCCGAGCGTGGGCGAGGCGTCGTCGGCGCGCCACGCGACGAGGAGGACCGTCGACGGCGCGCCCACGATCGGCCGCAGCGCGAGCCCGCCGCGTCGGATATTTTTGATGGATTCCGGCAGGATAGAGACGCCGAAGCCCGCCGCCACGAGGCTCAGGATGTCGAGGTGCAGCGCCTCCTGCACGATGCGCGGAGAGAAGCCCGCCTCGCGGCAGAGCCCCATCACCAGGTCGAAGAAGGCCGACCCGCGCTGGCGCGGGAACACGACGAACGGCTCGTGCGACAGGAGCTCGAGCGGGATGCGCTTGCGCCCCGCGAGCGGGTGATCCGCCGGCAGGGCGACCAGGAGCGGCTCGCGCCGGACGCACTCGGAGGCGAGCCGGGCGTCGTTGAGCGGCGCCCTCACGAACCCGACGTCGATGCGCCCGTCCTTGAGCGCGTCGATCTGCTCCTGCGGCGGCATCTCGCGCAGCGCGAGCTCCACCGACGGGAAGTCCGCGCGAAAGGCGCGGACCAGCTCGGTGATGCCGCTGTAGGCGAGCGATGACAGGTACCCGACCACGAGGCGCCCGGTCTCGCCGACGCTCGCGCGCCTGGCCTCGTGCACCGCGAGCTCGAGCGCGTCGAAGACCCGCCGGACGTGGGCGAGGAAGACCGCGCCCGCCGGCGTCAGCTCGACCCGCCGCCGCGAGCGATCGAAGAGCGAGAACCCGAGCTCGGCCTCGAGATCCTGGATCTGCCGGCTCAGCGGGGGCTGGGCGATGCCGAGCCGCTGCGCCGCGCGGCCGAAATGCCGCTCCTCGGCGACGGCCGTGAAGTACCGGAGGTGGCGCAGATCCATACCTTGAAGGTATCGTGTGATACGAAATAATAGATTGGACGAACGTCAGGGGCACCCTAAATGCGAGGCCTGCCCTCCGGGCGCCGCCCCGGCCGGGGCGCTCCGGCGGGGGACGGGAAATGGCCCATGTGGCTCGTCCGGATCGCGCTGCAACGCACGTACACGTTCATCGTGATGTCGATGCTCATCGTCATCCTGGGCGTGTTCACCATCACCCGGATGCCGACGGACATCTTCCCCGACATCGACATCCCGGTCCTGTCCGTCATTTTCAACTACGGCGGCCTCCCCCCCGAGGAGATGGAGAAGCGCATCGTCAACAACTACGAGCGCTTCCTGACGACCACGGTCAACGACATCGACCACATCGAGAGCCAGTCGCTCACCGGCATCGCGATCATCAAGATCTTCCTCCAGCCGGGCGCCAGCATCGAGGCCGCGACCGCGCAGGTCACGGCGGTCTCGCAGACCGCCATCCGCATGATGCCGCCCGGCATCAGCCCGCCGCTCATCATCCGTTACAGCGCCTCCAGCGTGCCCATCCTCCAGGCCGCGCTCGAGAGCGATTCGCTGAGCGAGCAGCAGCTCTTCGATTACGCGGTCAACTTCATCCGCGCCGACATCGCCACGATCCGGGGCACGCAGATCCCCTGGCCCTACGGCGGCAAGCAGCGCCAGATCATGGTCGACATCGACCCGCAGCGCCTCTTCGCCTGGGGGCTGTCGCCGCGCGACGTGAACGCCGCGCTCGGGCTGCAGAACGTCATCCTGCCCTCCGGCACGGCGAAGATGGGGGAGAACGAGTACCCCGTCCTCATGAACAGCAGCCCCGAGGCCTTCGAGGACCTCGGCAAGCTGCCGCTCAGGACCGTCAACGGGACGACCGTGTACCTCCGCGACGTCGCGAGCGTCCGCGACGGGAACGCGCCGCAGACGAACATGGTGCACGTGGAGGGCAAGCGCAGCGTGCTCCTGAGCATCCTCAAGAACGGGAGCGCGAGCACGCTCGACGTCACCTCGCGCATCCACGCGATGCTGCCGGCCACGCTGGAGAAGCTCCCGAAGGAGCTCAAGGTCTCGCTGCTCTTCGATCAGTCGGTATTCGTGCGCGCGGCGGTCGACGGGGTCGTGCACGAGGCGCTCATCGCCGCGGGGCTCACCGCGCTCATGATCCTGCTGTTCCTCGGGAGCTGGCGCAGCACGCTCATCGTCATCCTCAGCATCCCGCTCTCGATCCTCGTCTCGATCATCGCCCTCAACGCCCTGGGCCACACGCTCAACGTGATGACGCTCGGCGGGATGGCGCTCGCGGTCGGCATCCTCGTCGACGACGCGACCGTGTCCATCGAGAACATCCACCGCCACCTGGGGCAGCGGAAGCCGTTCATCCGGGCCATCGTCGACGGGGCGCAGGAGATCGCCCTCCCGGCGCTCGTCTCGACGCTCTGCATCTGCATCGTCTTCGTGCCGGTGGTCTTCATCACTGGCGCCGCGAAGTCGCTCTTCGTGCCGATGGCCATGGCGGTCGTCTTCGCCATGCTCATGTCGTACTTCCTGTCGCGGACGCTCGTCCCGACCCTCGTGCGCCTGCTGCTCGAGCGCGAGGCGGCGGAGCACGCCCATGGCCCGGAGGGGACGGCGAACGCCGATCCCCGACCCACGTCAAAGACGGCGAACGCCGATCCCCGACCCACGTCAAAGACGGCGAACGCCGATCCCCGACCCACGTCGAGACCGAAGAGCCTCTTCGGGCGCGCCTTCGCCGCGTTCAACCGCGCCTTCGACCGGCTGCGGGGGGCGTACGGCGGGTGGCTCGCGTGGGCGCTCGCGCACCGCGCCGGGTTCGTCGGGGCGTTCCTTGTGTTCGTCGCCGCCTCGATCGCGCTGATCCCGCTCCTCGGCCGCGACTTCTTCCCGACCGTCGACGCCGGGCTCATCAAGCTCCACGTGCGCGGCGCGCCGGGCACCCGCCTCGAGGAGAGCGAGCGGCGCTTCGCCCAGATCCAGGAGACCATCCGCGAGGTGATCCCGCCGGGCGAGATCCGCACGATGCTCGACAACCTCGGGATCCCGGCGAGCGGCATCAACCTGTCGCTGAGCGAGGGCGCGCAGATCTCGTCGGCCGACGGGCAGATCTTCATCGCGCTCGAGGAGCACCACAAGCCGACCGCCGATTACGTCCGGAAGCTCCGCGCGAAGCTCAACGCGACGTACCCCGAGTCGACGTTCTTCTTCCTCGCCCCCGACATCTCGACGCAGGTGCTGAACTTCGGCCTCGCGGCGCCGCTCAACGTCCAGGTCGTGGGCCCGATCGGCAAGGAGGACGAGACCTACGCGGTCGCGCTGCGGATCGCCGACCGCATGCAGAAGATCCCCGGCGCGGTCGACGTCCACATGGCGCAGGTGCCGGCGAGGCCGCAGCTCCGCATCGACGTCGACCGCACGATGGCCGACCAGATGGGGCTCACCCAGCGCGACGTGGCGAGCGACGTCCTTGTCTCGCTCTCGTCGAGCGGGCAGACGTCGCCGACCTACTGGCTCGACAAGCGCGGCGTGCAGTACCTCGTCGCCGTGCAGACGCCCCAGTACGCGCTCAGGTCCATCGACGACGTGAACGCGACGCCGCTGTCGACCGGCGACGGCCGCCCCCAGCTCCTGTCGAACGTCGCGTCGCTGTCGCGCACGACAGGGCCGGCGAACATCACCCACTACAACGTCGCGAGGACGTTCGACGTCCAGGCGAACGTCGACGGCACCGACCTCGGCTCGGTCGCGGGCGCGGTCGCGCGCGTCGTCGACGAGCTCAGGCCCGAGATGCCGCGCGGGACCAAGGTGACCCTCAAGGGGCAGGCGGAGAGCATGGACTCCTCGTTCACCGGGCTCGGCTACGGGCTCCTCTTCGCGGTCGTGCTCGTTTACCTGCTGATGGTCGTGAACTTCCAGTCGTGGCTCGACCCGCTCATCATCCTGATGGCGCTCCCGGGCGCGGTGGCGGGCATCGCGTGGATGCTCTTCGTGACGCACACGACGCTGAGCGTGCCCGCGCTCATGGGGTCGATCATGTGCGTCGGCGTCGCCACGGCCAACAGCATCCTCGTCGTGACGTTCGCGAACGAGCAGCGCAAGCTGGGCCGCGACGCGGGCACCGCGGCGCTCGCCGCGGGCATGACGCGCCTGCGGCCGGTGCTCATGACCGCGCTCGCGATGATCTTCGGCATGCTGCCCATGTCGCTCGGCCTCGGCGAGGGCGGCGAGCAGAACGCCCCGCTGGGCCGCGCGGTCATCGGCGGCCTGCTCGTCGCGACGCTGAGCACGCTCTTCTTCGTGCCGGTGATGTACAGCCTCCTCCGGAACAAGGCCCCGGCCCGAGACCTGCTCGCAGAGGACCTATGAGCCCCCCCGACCCCGCTCTTGCCCCCGCTCCGCCCCCGGGCCTTCCCGCCGACGATCTCGGCTTCGATCTGCCGCCGCCCGCCGCGATGACGCGGACGCGCGGCGTCGCCCTCGGCGTGGGCCTCGTCGTCGTGCTCGGGGCCGCGTTCGCCGCGGCCTACCTGCCCCGCCGGAGCGCCCGCGCGGCGCTCGAGGAGGGCGTGCGGGCCACCGAGGGCGCCGCCCCGCGCGTCGTGGTCGTCGCGCCGCAGCCTGTGTCGAGCGACCGGGCGCTCGCCCTGCCGGGGAGCATCCAGCCCCTCGAGGAGACGGTCGTCTACCCGCGCGTGAGCGGCTACGTGCGGAGGTGGACCGTGGACCTCGGCGACAGGGTCGAGGAGGGGCAGGTCCTCGCCGAGATCGACACGCCCGAGCTCGATCAGGAGCTCGCGCAGGCCCGCGCGCAGCTCGTTCAGGCGAGCGCCGGCCTCGTGCAGGCGCAGGCGAGCCGCGACCTGTCGCGGTCGAGCATGAAGCGCTACGAGCAGCTCGTCCCCGCGGGCGTCGCGCCGCAGGAGGAGCTCGAGGAGCGGCAGGGGCAGGCGCACGTCGCCGAGGCGGGCGTCACCGTGGCGCAGGCGGCGATCACCGCGCAGAAGGCGAGCATCCAGCGCCTCCTGGATCTCAAGAAGTTCGCGAAGATCGCCGCGCCGTTCGCGGGGACGGTCACCTCGCGGACGATCGAGCGCGGGGCGCTGGTCACGGCGGGCAACGGGACGCCGCTCTTCCGGATCTCCGCGACCGATCCGGTGCGCGTCTTCGTGGGCGTCCCGCAGGACGTGGCGCCCAGCGTGCGGGTCGACGCGCCCGCGAAGGTGACGGTGCGCGAGTTCGCGGCGCAGCCGTTCCAGGGCACGATCGCGCGCACGGCCGGCGCGCTCGACGCGGCGACGCGGACGATGAACACGGAGGTGCGGGTGCCGAACCCTGACGGGCGGCTCCTCGCGGGCATGTACGCCGAGGTCGCGCTGACCTTGTCCACGCCGCACCGCGTGCTCGAGATCCCGGCGACGGCGCTCTACAACGACGCCAAGGGGCTCCGCGTGGCCGTCGTGGAGGCCGGGGGCAAGATCCGCTTCGTGCCCATCACCGTCGGGCGCGACACGGGCGCGACGATCCACGTGTCGACCGGGCTCGACGGGAGCGAGCGCATCGTGAAGCTCGCGAGCGCGGAGCTGACCGACGGAATGGCGGTCGAGGTCGTGCCGTGACGCCCCGGGAGGGCCTCGCCGGGGCTTGCGCCGTCACTGGACCTGCGTTGCCGCGAACGGGTTGAGCTCGTTCGTGAACAGGTCCTCGGCCTTGATCTGGCCCGCTTTCAGCTCGCCGTCCTTCACCAGCCAGTCGATCCAGACCTGGTATTCCTTCGCCGACAGGAGCCCGCCTTTGCCGGCGACACCCATGCTTGTCCAGTACTTGACAAGCGACGCGTCCTCGTTGCGGCCCCGCCGCGCGATGATGCGCTCCAGGCGGGCCACCACCTCCTCGCGCGGGGTGGTCCGGGCCCACTCGATGGCGCGCGCCGCCGCCTCGACGAGCTTGCGGGCGCTGTTCGGGCTCTCCCTTAGGAAGCGCCTTGTCAGCACGTAGCTGCCGGCGGTGAACTCCCCGAACAGCTCGTGATCCGAGAACAGCGCCCGGAGGCCGCCGCGCTCGAGCGCCTTGTCGCGCAGGATGTCGCCGAGGACCGAGACGTCGACCTGCCCCTGCCGGAGCGCCTGCTCCGCGCTCACGGGCGGCAGCACCACCAGCGTGATCTGCGCGATCTCGTCGCTCGTCAGGCCGTGACGCGACAGGTACTCCTTCAGCATGAGCTCGTGGTGCGCGCCCAGCGTGTTCATGGCGACCTTCTTGCCGAGCAGATCCCGCGGCCCCCGGATGGCGCTGTCCTCGGCCACGTAGAAGCCGCTCCACCGCTTCGCGTCGACCCCGTAGCCGCCCACCACCGCCCGGAGCGGCGCGCCGGCGGCGATCAGCTTGATCACGGCGCCGTTGAAGGCCTGCCCGAAATCTGTGTCTCCGGTGACCACCGTCTGGATGTCCTGCGGCCCGCTGATCGTGTTGCCGACATAGCTCAGCTGGATCGGGGCGAGGTACCCGAGGTCCTCCGCCAGCTCGGGCAGCGTGACCACGCCGGAGAACCCCTGATAGCGCAGCTCGAGCACCTCGTGGTCGCCGGCGCCCCCGTCGCCCTTGCCCCGGCCGCCGCCGGGCTCGACCTTCGAGCAGGCGGCGAGCGCGAGCGCGAGCGCGGCGCAGAGCGCCGCCGCGAACGCGCGACGGGTGGCGGAGAGCGGAGCTGGGCTGTCGAGTTCACTCATGATGCAGGGCCTCTGTGCGCCGTGCGTCGGCGCTTGGTCTGGCTCATCTCTCTTCTGCCGGGGCCCCCTCGACGGCGCGGCGACGCGCGCCTCTACTCGGCGGCCGCGGGCTCGGGGGACGCGGGGTGCACCGCCGCCACCGCGCTCGACGTCCTGCGCGCCAGGGCGAGGAGCAGGCCGAAGAGCACGGTCAGGAGCAGGAACATGGACTGGAGCCCCAGGCTCTTGCCCACGAGGCCGCCCACGGTGCTGCCGAACAGGCCTCCTGACGGCCCCACCAGGGCGTGCAGGCCGGCCACCTTCCCCCGCCCCACCCGCGCGCCGATCCGGGCGATGCGGGTGAGGTTCGCGATCTGCAAGAGGCCGAGGCCGAGGCCGAGGAGCAGGCCGCCGGACCGGAGCAGGGCCAGATCGCGCGAGAGGCCGAGCAGCAAGAGCGCGCTCGGGACGAGGACGAAGCTGGCGAGATAGACGCGCTCGTGCCCCAGCCGGCCCACCAGGCCGCCCAGCGCGAACAGCGCGAAGATGTAGGTCACGCCCTGCCAGGCGAGCAGCCCCGAGGCGTCGGCCGCCGTCAGCTGAGCGACGGCGATGCCGATCGGGATGATGAAGAACATGAAGAACGAATTGACCGACTGGGCCGCGAACTCGATCATGCACACGCTGCGCAGCTCGATGTCCTGCGCGAGCAGGGCGAGGTCGGACCGGACGCCGGAGAGCCGGAGCGCTCGAGGGGAGGTGGACCGCGCCGCATAACGACCGAAGACGATCGGCGACATGAAGACCGTGACAAGGAAACACGCCCCGATGAGCCAGTAGGTGCCCCGGAAACCCAGCGCCTTCGTGAGGGTGGCCGCGAGCATGGGGCCGAGCAGGAACATGCCGATCATATGGGTGCCGCGGTACCAGCCGGCCTTGCCCTCACCCACCGTATCGAGCTGCTGCATGAACACGGTGCTCAGCGAGACGAAGCGCAGCGGCATGAAGAAGCTGATCGCCGTCGTGCAGGCCAGCAGGAACACCGGAGACGGGACCGCCGGCAAGGCCATGTAGAGGGTCCCGGCCACGAGGCTCCCCAGCACGAACAGCCGCGCCGGCCCGAGGTGCTCCACGAGGAGCCCGATCGGGATGCTCATGAGCAGCACCCCGATGCTCTGCGACCCGGCGATGAGGCCGAGCAGCGCCTCGTTCGCCTCGAGCTCCAGCGCGTAGAGCGTCGTGGTCACCTTGGCCACGCCGACGCTGATGCCCATGACCGAGGACAGCGCCGCGAACACCAGAAGAAAGCGGTTCTTGTCGATGAAGGAGCGCAGCTTGACCTCGGGGCACGGCTCGAAGCCGTCCTGTTGATCCGCGCCGGCGATCAGCAGCCGTCGCCGCGTGCCAGCGCCAGCGCCGGCGCCAGCGACGATCAGCAACGCCCGTGCCGCGCCGCCGCGCGCCGCATTTCGAGGCCCCTCGCGCTCGCGCTGCTGCCCTGGCAGCACGCGGTGGTGATCCGCTGCTCCGGCGCGAGCAGGACCCCGCCGCGCCGCCCACGACGACGCGGCCCCGCCAGCGGCGAGAAATTCCAACAATGCGATAATTTCACGCATCAGACTCTGCGCTGCTGGACTGCTGCGGCGGAGATCTCCAATGCGAGCTTCCCCGGTCCACTGGCCGTCTCGCCGACCAGCCCGCGCGCGCAGAGGAGCAGGTTTTGCACGGGGTCTGGCCGCGCTTTGTTGTTGCCCCCGCCGTTTGCAGGGTGGTACTGGTTCTACGCATGAAATTGCCTGCGATCCATGTACTGATTGCGTCGTTCGCGCTCTGTTCCACGGCTGCGTGCTCGTGGAAGCCGTACGGCGACGTGCGCGTCGTGAGGAGGGCAAAGGCCGGCGGCGAGCTCGCGATCCTCGGCGATCGCGAGGTGGCGATGCAGAAGGCCAACAGCACGATGGCCACGACCTGCGGGGGCCCGGACCGGTACGAGATCGTCGAAGAAGGCGAGACCGTCGTCGGAGAAGAGTCCGTGTCCGAATCCAGCGAGCGCCGCGAGAAGGACTTCTTCGGGCCGAAGAAGCGGAAGCAGGAGAACACGAGCACGGTACAGACGACCGAGTGGCGCGTGAAGTACGAGTGCAAGGAGGGCGAGCCGGCAGCCGAGAAGGCGGCGCCCGCGGACGATGCCGCGCCCTCGGACGACGCGCCGGAGGCCAGCGAGGGCAAGACCGAGGGGCGCCGCGTTCACGAGGTGATCATCCGGTTCTGATGCGCGTCTCCGAGGGCGGCGCCCGCGCTCGAAGATCGCAGCGGCGAGCGCCTGCTCAGGTACGATCTGGGAGCTCGCGGCGCGGCGCGGCGGCCTGAACGGCGCGTCGCTGCGCCCGGCGTGAAGGGCCGGTGGGCGCCGAGGCCGGCGGCGCGCCTCGCCGCGGCCGCTCGCCGTCGCTCGAGGGAGAGCGCCCAGGCAGGATCGTGTACGCTCGCGGGCATGCCCATCACGCGACTCACGAAGGCCGATTCGAAGTTTCGCCTCGATGACATCTCGACCGATCCGCCGCGCGACGCGACAAAGCAGGAGGCGGCCGAGCGGCTCCAGGAGCTCGGCAAGGAGCTGCTCGAGCTCCAGGAGCTCATGTGGGGCGCGAGGACACACAGCGTCCTCATCGTCCTTCAGGGCCGCGACGCGGCCGGCAAGGACGGCGCGATCAAGAACGTCGTCGGCGCGCTGAACCCGCGCGGCGTCAGCGTGAGCTCCTTCGGCGTGCCGACCAAGGAGGAGCGGGAGCACGACTTTCTCTGGCGGATTCACCGGCACGCGCCGCGCGCAGGGGAGTTCGCCATCTTCAACCGCTCTCACTACGAGGACGTGCTCGTCGTGCGCGTGCACGACCTGGCGCCGAAGTCGCTGTGGGGCGAGCGCTACGACCATATCAACGACTTCGAGGAGCTGCTCGCCGAGCACGGGACCCTCGTGATCAAGTTCTTCCTGCACATCAGCAAGAAGGAGCAGGAGAAGCGGCTCCTGGAGCGCGAGGAGAGCCCCTCGACGGCCTGGAAGCTCAACGTGAACGACTGGAAGGAGCGGGAGCACTGGGACGAGTACACCGAGGCCTACGAGGACGTCTTCCGGCGCTGCGCCTCGCGGCACGCGCCCTGGTGCATCGTCCCGGCGGACGCCAAGTGGTACCGCAACCTCGTCGTCGCCGAGGCCGTGGCCGAGACGATGCGGGAATACCGCGACGACTGGCTGAAGACGCTCGAGCGGAACGGGAAGGCGGGCCGCGAGGAGCTCGAGGAGTACCGTCGATCGAAGGGCGTGCGGCACAAGGGGTGAGCCTGTCTCCCCGGCGCCTCGGCGGCTCAGCCCCTCCTCGCAGGAGCACAGCGATGGCTTTCACTCGCCCGTGCGCCGCGCGCGGCCGCGGCGGCGCTCACCTGGCGAGCGCCTCGAACCAGGCGCGCAGAGGCCGTGTCCCGCGCGCGGGCGCGACCGAGTCGGACGTCATGACGGCCGCCACGAACTCCAGCAGATCCGACATCCGCGGATGGATGCCCTCGAGCAGCACGCTCGTGGACCGGAACACCCCCGCGGGGATGTGCACGATATACCCCTTCTTCCCGACGGCGTCGAAGGCCAGCCGCATCACCTCGTCGCGGGTCATGACGTCGGGACCGCCCACGGGCACCACGTCAGGGCCCCCGGCGAGCACCTCGGCGAGGGCCTCCGCGACGTCCACCGGGTGAACCGGGTTGGTCCTCGCCAGGCCGTCGCCGGGCACCGTGCCCACGCCGGCGCGGGCCATCGCGACAAGGTCGTTCAGCGCGGAGAAGATGCCGGTCGGGCGCACGAACGAGAACGAGAGACCCGAGGCGCGAATGCGCTCCTCCACCTGGAGATGGGCGGCGAGATAGCGGGTGTGGGCATAGCCGGGGCCCGGGTGCGCGGAGAGGTAAACAAAGCGCTTCACCCCCGCCCGCTTCGCCGCCTCGAGCAGGCTCGTGTTCGCCACGACATCGACGTCATGGTAGCTCCTGCGCTCGCGCAGCGTCATCGACACATTCGCGCCGAGACACGAGATGACCGTATCGATGCCCTCGAGCGCGGCGCTCACGGCCCCGGGCCCCGCAGCGTCGGCGACGACGACCTCCGAGGCGAGGCCGCGGAGGCGCGCCGCGTTACCCGGAGAGCGAGAGAGCGTGCGCACGAACTGCTCCCGCGCGCGGAGCAAGCGCAAGAGCTCGGTGCCGACCACGCCCGTGGCGCCGGCGAGGAGGATCCGCTGCACAGTCATCGGGGCACCCGTTCCTTTCGAGCGCGGCGCCCGGGCGCGCTCCGTCGCTCCCGGGCCAGCCGCGCAGCGACACAAGCCTTTCCAGCATGTCGGCGTCGACGTCAAGGATCACGCGATCTGCCGGCGGACAGACAGGTCTCACGGCGGCTCCGGCGGACGCGCCGCGCAGACACAACGTGTCAATCGACAGCGGGCTCAGATCATCCGCCGGACCATCCTGGTGTGCGGGATCCCGGCCTCGTCGAAGATCGGCCCCTCCTCGGCGAAGCCGAGCTTGCGATAGAACGGCGCGGCGACGACCTGGGCGTTCAGGACCAGAACGGGCGCGCCCTGCGCGGCGCCGATGCGGATCGCCTCCTCGAGCAGCCGCCGCCCGAGGCCTGTGCCGCGAAGGTCCTTCCGGACGGCGACGCGGCCCACCTTGAGCCCGCCCTCGTACGGCACGATCCGCATCGTCGCGACCACCTCGTCGCCGTCCAGGACGACGAAGTGCTGCGCGCCTTCGTCGAGCTCGTCGACCTCGATGTCCTCGGGCACGGCCTGCTCGACGACGAAGACCTCGTACCGCAGGCGGAGCGCGCCGGCGTAGAGCGGCGAGTCGCTGCGGATCGGGAGGATCTTGCGGGCCATCGCGCGCTCGGCCATGCCCGATTCGTGCGCTGTCACGGGCGCCGCGTCCACCGGATTCAGCGCGCCCTGGAGCTGCTCTGCCCGGACGAGCTAGCCTGATCCCACCGTGAAGATCATGACCTTCAACATCCTCTCCGGCGGCGAGGATCGCTTCGAGGCGATCCTCGCGATCGTCGCCGCCGCGCGCCCGGACCTGCTCGTCCTCCAGGAGTGCGTCGGCTGGGAGGACGGCGCCCGGCTCCGGGCCGTCGCCGAGGCGATCGGCGCGCCCGCGGGCGAGCGGCACGCCGTCCTGGGGAGCGCCAATCCGCGGCCGAGCGGCCGGCGAAACCACGTCGGCGTGGTCAGCCGGGCGCCGCTCGTGAAGGCGCGCGTGCACGCGCCCGAGGCGCTGGCCCACTGCCTCGTCGAGGTCGAGCTCTCGCTCGGCGGCGAGCCGCTCTTCGTGCTCGGCACCCACCTCAACGCCGGCAGCGAGGACCGCCGGGTCAGCGAGGCCCGCTGGCTGCTCTCGCTCGTGCCTCCCGCCCGGCTCGCCGCGGGCCTCTGGGCGCTCGCCGGCGACCTCAACGCGCTCTCGCGGCGCGACCCCTACCCCGCGGACCTCGACGCGCGCCTCGCGGCCGCCGGCATCGAGAAGTACGGGAGCCCGCCGCGATTCGACACGATGGACACCCTCGAGGCGTCCGGCTGGTCCGACGCCCTGCTCCTCCGGCCGCGCTCCGGGCGCTGGGCCACCGCGCTGCGCGGGCGCGCCGGCGCGCAGGTCGAGACGCGGACCGACTACGTGCTGCTCTCACCGCCGCTCGCCGGGCGGCTCGCGCTGGCCGACATCGTCGACGTCGGCGCCGCGTCCGACCACCACGCGGTCGTCGCCGAGATCGCCTGACGCGGCCCGGCGCTCGCGCGGCGCGCTTCGCGATCGAGCGCGCGCTGCCTTTCCGCTACGCTCGCCGCGCGACCTCTCGCAGGCGCAGGAGAAGAGACCGTGGTGGAGCAGCCGATCATGGACCGTGCGCCCGAAGACGAGACGCTGGATCGGCGCGACCGCCTGCTCGCCGCGCTGCTCCACGGACCGGACGCCTTCGTGCTCCTCCGCTGCGACGCGGCCGTGGCGGAGCTCGTCGGCGGGGCGGCTCCCCTCCGGATCGTGCTGATCACGGCGGCCGACGACGGCTCGGCCGAGCTGATCCACGCCCGGATCGCGCCCCTGGTGAAGCTGGCGCGCCCCGGCGGGCCGCCCGCGCACTTCGTCGTGGTGGGCGGCGGCGCCGCCGCCGGCCGGGCCGCGCTCACCAAGGCGGCGCCGCTCGTGCAGGCCGTGCGGATGGGCTTCCACCACCTCGACGCGACGGGCGCGCTGACGCGCGTGAAGGGGCAGGCCCTGCCGGCCCTCGAGGACGCCCACAGGCGCCTCGGCGAGGTGGGCCCGCTCGGCCCCGACGGCATCGACAAGGCGCTCGCGCAGGGGCATGCGCTGGCGCAGCAGGAGCGCGCGATCGTGGACCGGCTGACGGGCAGCCGCCGCGTCACGGCGACGCTCGTGGTCGCGTGCGCCGTGCTCCTCGCCGTGAGCTACGCCTTCGGCTCCGGCACCCACGAGGCGGCGCTCTGGCGCATGGGCGCGAACAGCGGCGAGGCGGTGCGCCGCGGCGAGCTCTACCGGCTCCTCGCTTCGGCCTTCCTGCACGCCGACGCGGTGCACCTGTTCGTCAACATGCTGGCGCTCTGGTCGTTCGGCCCGATGCTCGAGGCGCTCCTCGGCCCGCGGCGCTTTCTCCTGCTCTACGGGGCGTCGGCGCTGGGCGGGTCGCTCGCGAGCGCGATGCTCGTGGACCGATGGAGCGTCGGCGCGTCGGGCGCGATCTGGGGCCTCATGATGGCGGGCATCGGCATCGCGCTCCGGCCGCACGGGCTCCTGCCCCCCGCGATGATCGCGCAGATGCGCAGCCGCGCGTGGTGGCCGCTGGGGCTGAACCTCATCTACAGCCTGCAGCCCGGCATCGATCTGCTCGCGCACCTCGGCGGCGGCGTCGTCGGCTTCGCGCTCGTCGTCACCGTCCTGCTCCGGGGCCTCACGCCGGTGGAGCAGCGCGAGCGCGCGGCGGACGCGGAGCCAAGGCCGCGCCCCCTGCTCGCGGTGGCGGCGGCCCTCACGGCCGCGGCGATGGTGGTGTCCGTGGCCGTCGCGCTCGCCGCCGGCCGCCCCTGGGAGCTCCGCGCGCCGCCGGCGATGACGCGCACCGCGGTCGCGGACACGGGCGTCGCGCTGGACCTGCCGGAGTCGCTCGCGAGGGCCGCGTCCGTGGAGGATCTGAACGGCGTCCGCTTCCACACGTACGGGCGGCTGCCCGAGACGCCGATGATGTTCCAGCTCGCCGTCTTCCCGCTCGGGGGCGAGGTGCCGCCCGATCGGGTGGACGAGCTCCTCGAGCAGGAGCGCAAGCAGCTCGACGAGCACCGGCCGGCGAACAGCACAACGAAGGGCCCGGCGACGCGCGTCGACCTGGGCGGTCGCCCCGCGGTGAGCCTCAGGAGCGAGCTCAAGAACGGGCTGCAGAGGGTGAGCTACATCCTCGTGCTCGGGGACCGCGAGGTGGTCCTCCAGGCCTATTCGACGAAGGATCGACCGGCGTCCTGGAGCGGGATCGAGGACAAGGTGGCAGCGACGATCGGACTGCGATGAGATGCGGCAGGACGCGGCGCGCGGCGCCCGCGGCGCGCGTTGTGAGCGAACAACCTGGCGGAGGCCTCCCTCTGTGGATCACACGAACTCTCTGATGCAGCCGATCGGTCACCCCCTCCCCGGCTGGACGCCGCGGCCATTGCCGCCGCGCGCGCCCCTGATCGGGCGGGCCTGCCGGCTCGAGCCGCTCGACCCCGACCGGCACGCCGCGGATCTCCATGCGGCCAACCTGGCGGATGCGGAGGGGCGAAGCTGGACTTACCTGCCCTATGGGCCGTTCGCGACCCTGAACGACTACCGCGCCTGGATGGAGGCCACGTGCCTGGGCGATGATCCCCTGTTCCACGCGATCATCGACGCGGCGACGGGGCGGGCGGTGGGCGTCGCGAGCTACCTGCGGATCGACCCCCGAAATGGCGTCATCGAGGTCGGGCACCTCCACTACGCGCCGCTCCTCCAGAGGACGCCGGCCGCGACGGAGGCGATGTACCTGATGATGCGGCGGGCGTTCGATGAGCTCGGTTACCGGCGCTACGAGTGGAAGTGCGACGCGCTCAACGCCGGCTCGCGGGCGGCGGCGGCGAGGCTCGGGTTCCGCTTCGAGGGCGTGTTCCGGCAGGCCACCGTGGTCAAGGGGCGCAACCGCGACACAGCGTGGCACGCGATCCTCGACAGGGAGTGGCCGGCGGCGAAGGCGGCGTTCGAGCGCTGGCTCGACCCCGCGAACTTCGACGGCTCGGGCCGCCAGCGCCAGCGCCTCTCGGCGCTCATGGGCTCCCCGGTCCCCGGCTAGCCAAGGATCCAGCGCGCAACGGCGGCAGGGACATGGCGGCGCTGCGCGCCCATCTCCACGACGACCCGCTCGTGCTCTGGGGTTGGGACCCTGGCTTTGGCCGCGAACCCGTGGCGACACCCCACGCCGAGTTCATCGCTGCGTGGGAGACCTGGGCCCGCGCCGGCGCGCCGTGCCCGGGTGGGTGATCGCCCAGCGATCAGTGACCGGATCGCGAGCGCCTACCGGCGCCGACGCCGAAGAAGGAGCGCAGCAGGGAGCAGCCAGAGCGCGGCGGCGAGTCCGCCGTTCCCGGTGCTCGCGCCCGTCCGGCAAGCGCACGAGCCGCCTGGGTCGGCGCCGGCCGCGCCGTTCCCATCGGAGGATCCGGCGCTGCCGCCGCTGCCCGAGCCAGCGGAGCCGGTCGTTCCGCCGGTGCCTCCGGTGACCGAGCCGCCGCTGCCCGAGGTCGTGCCCCCGGCGCCGGCGCTGCCCGAGGTCGTGCCCCCGGCGCTGCCATCGCTGCCGCCCGTTCCCTGGCCCGAGCCGCCGTCCCCGCCTCCGCCGCCTCCGCCGTCCCCGCCATCCGGCATGGTGGGTCCGGTAAACCGCCACCAGTTGAACTTGAAGAGGTCGCCGTTGCCACCGACGAACTTCAGGAACAAGTCGTGTTTCCCGCTGCCCCCGCTGACCGCACAGGTCTTTGTGGTCCAGGACGACGCGCCCGAGACGTCACACGTCCCGAGCAGCGTGCCTGTCTCACTGTCGAGGTGGAGCTCGATCTTCGCGTTGCTGGCTGCGGACGATACCCGAGCCTCGAAGGAGGTCACGCCGTCCAGGAACTCGACGTCCTTCACCTTGATGTAGTCGCCATTGCCGATGGACGTGACATTCATGCCGGCGCCGGTGTCGGTGCACACCTCGGTCTTGAGCCCCGACGAGAAGGCGATGGTCTCGGCCTCGACTTGACTGAACGGATTCAGCGTGTCGACGGCGGGCGGTCCCTTCGTGGACATCGTGATCCTGGGAATGCTGCCGTCGGCCCCGTACGTGAACTCCTCCACGGCGACCGAGCGCTTGAAGTCACCGCCGCCCGGCAATGTGTTGTTGTGATAGAAGAAATACGAGTGTCCCTTGTAGTCGACGATGCCGGCGTGATTTGTGTAGGTTGGGCCAGCGCCCATGATGTCGCCGCGGACGGTCCAGGGCCCGGTCGGGCTGTTGCTGGTCGCGTAGCTGATCTTCTCGGTCCCGGCGATGGCGGCGTAGACGAGGTAGTACAGCGACCCTCGCTTGTAGAACCACGGCCCCTCGGTGAAGCCACTCAACGGCACCTCGGTGATGCTCCCCGAGGTGCTGATCATGTCCGAGTTCAGCTTCACGTGCCGGAGGGTGCCATTCCCCCAGTACATGTGGGCCTGTCCATCGTCGTCGATGAACACCGTCGGGTCGATGTTGCCGGATCCGGGCGCGGCGGCTAGCTCCTTTCCCAGCGGGTCCATGAACGGGCCTGCCACATTGTTCGATACGCCCACGCCGATCCTCGCGCCGGTGGCGTTGTTCAGCGGCACGTAGAGATAGTACTTGTCGTTCCTGGCGATCCCCTGCGGCGCCCACGCATCGCCGGTTCCCCAGACGAAGTTTTTGTAGCTCGCGGGCGAGCCGTGGTCCGTCCAGTTGACCATGTCCGTGGTGGAGTACAACCTCCAGTCGTTCATGGTGTAGAAGTTCTTCACCGACACGTCCTCGTCGTGGGACGTGTAGAGGTACAACCTGCCTTCGTGCACCATGGGAGCGGGGTCGGCCGTGTAGAAGGTCTGCACGATCGGGTTGTCCGCCCGAGCGGGGGACGGAATCGCGGCGACGATGGCCAGCGCCATCGCCGGCAGGGTCATTCTTCTTGCTCGGTACCACGTTGTGTTCAAGCGCACGTTGAATCCTCTCGCGAGCGAAAATGCTGGCGCCCCGCACCCCTTGGTGCGGACTCGACGGAGGCGCCATCAGATGAGCGGATAGCCCGTGCAAAGGCACGCAGAACGACCCACCCAGGGCAAAGCACAAGTATATCCCCCTCGAAATGTGAACGATCACATTTCTTGTGTCAAACCCAATCGACCGGCCCGAGCGGGATCCTCGATCCCGGAGAGAGGACAACGCTGGCGGGCTCCTCCGGAGCGCCGCGCCGCGGTGGGTGCGGGCGCCAGACCGCGGTGATCGCAGGCCCGATGCGCTCGATGCCGACCTGCGCACGGACGGCTGGCGCTCGATGCCGCAGGCGGCCGGCGCCCTGGGTACGCCTCTTGTGCGCGGCGACTCGAGCGCGCGCTCCGGCCAAGAGCTCGCCCCATCATCGGCCGATCTGGATTTACGTCGTTAATGTGAACGTTCACATTTACGACGTGCGATGGGGTGGTTGAGCTGAGATCGCCCGCGCGCAGTCGCTGCATGCCGATGAGCAGTCACCGGTCGGACTGCTGATCCAAAGCCTTGGGCCCTTCGGTCCGAGATTGTGAGCGGACCGGGTTGTGTCCGGCAACGTCCCGGTGAGGCAGCCGCGCCGTGTCACCCAGGCACGACGCGGCGCGACACCTCCGGCTGCGCGTCCGCCGCCGCCCCCGCGCGGCCGCCCTCCGCGCCGGCGACGAACGCCTGGCCGGAGTCGCCGCGGCGCCCTACGTTGACCGCCATGAAGACGCTCCGTGTCGATGTCTGGTCCGACATCGCGTGCCCGTGGTGCTACGTCGGCAAGCGCCGGCTCGAGGCCGCGCTCGCCAGGTTCCCGCGCCGGGATGCGGTCGAGGTCGTCTGGCGCGCGTTCGAGCTGGACCCCGCGGCGAAGCGCGTCCAGAGCGCGGAGGTCTCCTATGCCGAGCGGCTCGCGAGGAAGTACGGCGCGTCCGTCGCCAAGGCCGAGGGCATGATCCGGCAGATGACCGAGGTGGCCGCGGCGGACGGGCTCGAGTTCCACTTCGAGAAGGTCCGCCCCGGCAACACCTTCGACGCGCACCGCGTGCTGCACCTCGCGGCCGAGCGCGGCGTACAGGACGCGGTGAAGGAGCGCCTGCTCCGGGCGTACATGACCGAGGGCGAGCCGATCGGCGAGCCGGAGGTGCTCGCGCGCCTCGCCGGCGAGGCGGGGCTCGACCCGGACGAGGTCCGCGCGGCGCTCGCGGGCGACGCCTTCGCGCGCGAGGTGCGGGCCGACGAGGCCGAGGCGCGCGCCCTCGGCGTCACGGGCGTCCCCTTCTTCGCGGTCGGCGGGCGGTACGGCGTCTCCGGCGCGCAGCCGGCCGAGGCCCTCCTCGGCGTGCTCCAGCGGGCGTGGGACGAGGCGGCCGACGCGCCCGACGAGCCCGACCAGGCGCTCGCCGAGGGGGCGGCCTGCGGCCCGGACGGGTGCGCGTGAGCCGCCGGGCGTGATAGAGCTGCCGGCCGATGTCGATTCAATGGTATCCCGGCCACATGACCAAGGCTCGGCGCATGATCGCCGAGTCGATGCCGTCGCAGGACATCGTCATCGAGGTGCTCGACGCCCGCATGCCGCTGGCCAGCGAGAACCCTGTCGTGGCCGAGCTGCGCGGCCGGAAGCCGTGCATCAAGGTGCTGAACAAGAGCGATCTGGCGGACCCGGCCGTGACCCGGGCGTGGCTCCGCCACCTCGAGGAGGAGCCCCCGGCGCTCCTCGGTGAGCCCTCGCGTGAAGGCTCGCGTGAGGCGCCGCCCGGCGGCAAGGTGCTCGCGATCGCGATCTCCGCGACCCAGTCGGCCGAGGCGCGGCGCCGGATCCCGGAGCTCTGCAAGCGCCTCGTGCCCCCCAAGAACGGCCCGGGCAAGGTGGTCCGGGCCATGATCGTGGGGATCCCCAACGTCGGCAAGTCGACCCTCATCAACACGCTCATGGAGCGCAAGGTGGCCAAGGTCGGCGACGAGCCCGCGGTCACGAAGAGCCAGCAGCTCGTCACCTTGAAGAGCGGCATGGCCATCTCCGACAACCCGGGGATCCTCTGGCCGAAGATCGACGACGACGCGGCCTCGTTCCGCCTGGCCGTGGGCGGGGCCATCCCCGACACGGCCATCGATTACCAGAGCGTCGCCCTCTTCGCGGCGGGGTACTTCCTGCGGCGCTATCCCGAGCTCCTCGTCGCCCGCTACAAGCTGAAGGAGCTGCCGGAGACGGCCGCCGCGCTGATCGAGGAGATCGGCCGCCGCCGCGGCTGCCTGCGCGCAGGCGGGTCGGTGGACCTGCACAAGGCGTCGGACATCCTTGTCCACGACTTCCGCGCCGGGCGCCTCGGGCGCATCAGCCTGGAAGAGCCGCAGGGGCTGGAGTCGCCCTCGGGGATCGAAGAGAGCGCCTGAGCGGCGGCGCGGCGCGCTCGACGGTCGAGGGCGCGCCGGCCGCGGCTACGCCGCCCTCCCCGTCGCGGCCTGCTTCGCCTGGACGATCGCGCGGGCGAACCAGAGGTACTCGTCCAGGAACCGCTCGGTCGACTTCACGACCTGCTCGCCCTTGAGCTGGAGCGACTCGTCGAACGCATTCTGGACCTCCGAGACGAGCAGCTTCGTGGGCAGCGGGAAGGCCCCGAGGCTCAGGATCACGTGCTGCAGCTGCGTCGACGCGTTGATGCCCCCCAGCTTCCCCGCGGAGACCGCGACCACGCCGATCGGCTTTCTGCCGAACTCCTCCCAGAAATGGTCGATCGCGTTCTTCAGCACGCCCGAGAAGCTCCCGTGGTACTCCGGCGTCACGAACACGAGCGCGTCCGCCGCGTGCAGGCGCGCGCTCAGGGCCTGGACCCTCGCCTGGACCTGCGCGTTCCGGCCAGCGCGCGCCTCCAGGATCGGCAGCGGGTCATCGGCCAGGTCGATCAGATCCGTCGCGACGCCCCGCTCCTGCAGCTTCTTCTCCAGGTGATGCGCGACCTTGTGCGACTGCCTTCCGACCCGCGTGCTGCCAAGCAAAATACCTATTTTCATGAGGGCTCCCTCCAGCCAGGAACGAACATGCCATCAAGGTAAGCTTGGGTGTCCATCCCGTCAGCTCGCGCTCCAACCTGTTGGACAGTGTCCAATCTGCCGTCTCGCCGTCTCGCCGTCTCGCCGTCTCGCCGTCTCGCCGTCTCGCCGTCTCGCCGTCTCGCCGCCTCGCCGTCAAGACGCGCGCGCGCCCTCGCGGTCGGCCGGCGCCGCCCGGGCCCCGCGCGGCGCGGGCGACGTCGAGCTGCCGCGCATGCTAGGCTCGCCGGTCGACGTGATCGCCTAGAATCTTCGACCGGCGACGGCCGGCGCCGCTACCCTGCGGGCCGCGACGGCCGCCAGGCGGCGCCGCCGCGACGCCCCTCACCCATCCACTCGACGAGGACCTCACTCCATGGCCGGAAGCAGCCTGCTCGCCCTGATCGACGACATCGCCACCGTGCTGGACGACGTGGCCGTGCTGACCAAGGTGGCCGCCAAGAAGACCGCCGGTGTGCTGGGCGACGACCTCGCGCTGAACGCGCAGCAGGTGACCGGCGTCACTCCCGAACGCGAGCTGCCGGTCGTGCTGGCCGTGGCCAAGGGCTCGATGATCAACAAGGCCATCCTGGTGCCGGCGGCGCTGGCGATCAGCGCCTTCGTGCCCGTGGCCATCACCCCCCTGCTGATGATCGGCGGCGCCTTCCTCTGTTACGAGGGGTTCGAGAAGGTCGCGCACAAGGTGCTGCACAGCAAGCACGAGGACGAGGCCCACCACGCCGAGCGGGTGCACGCGCTCACCGACCCGAAGATCGACCTCGTGGAGTTCGAGAAGGACAAGATCAAGGGCGCGGTGCGCACCGACTTCATCCTGTCGGCCGAGATCATCGCGATCACGCTGGGCACCGTGGCGGCGTCACCGTTCGGCACGCAGGTCGCCGTGCTGACCGGCATCGCCCTGCTCATGACGGTCGGCGTCTACGGCCTGGTCGCCGGCATCGTCAAGCTCGACGACGCCGGCCTCCACCTGAGCCGCCAGGGCGATCCGCTCCAGCAGTCGCTGGGCCGCGGCATCCTGAAGGCGGCGCCCTGGCTGATGAAGGGCCTGTCGGTCGCCGGCACGGCGGCGATGTTCCTTGTCGGCGGCGGCATCTTGACGCACGGGGTGCCGTGGCTCCATCACCGCATCGAGGACATGACCCACGGCGCCGGCCCCGTGCTCGGCGCTGTGGTGCCGTCGCTGGCGAACGCCGTGGTCGGCGTCGCGGCCGGCGCGGTGGTGCTGGGCGTCGTGACCGCGGTGAAGCGGGCGCTCGGCCGCGACAAGCACGCCCCCTGAGGCCGAACATGACCCGCGAGCTCGCCTCGCTCCTCCTCGTCGCAGCGCCCGCCCTCGGCTGCACCACGCCCGCGCCACGGCCGGCGGACGCCGCCCCCGGAGCGGCCGCCTCCCGGCCGCCGTCGCGCCCGGACGCCGCGCTCGACGAGCCCGCGCGCCTCGAGAGCCGGTCCCGCCCGGGGGCGCGCGCCGTGCCGCTCGAGGAGCTCTTCCGGTCGGTCTCGCTCGAGGGGGCGTGGGCCTCCCCCGACGGGGAGAGCGTCGTGTACAGCGGCAACGCGAGCGGCCGCTACAACCTCTGGATCGCCGACGCGGAGAGCGGCGCGGCTCGCCCGCTCACGAGGAGCGAGCAGCGCCAGACGAAGCCCGCCTTCTCCCCGGATGGCGCCTGGATCGCGTTTCAATCGGACACGGACGGCGACGAGCAATGGGACCTGTTCGTCGTCCGGCCCGACGGCACCGAGCTCACCCACCTCACGGCGACCCCCGACGTCGCCGAGTCCGGCGCGCGCTTCTCCCCGGACGGCAAGACGATCGCCTGCATGGTGCGGCCCAGGACGTCGCCGTCGTCCGAGATCGCGCTCCTCGACGTCGCCACCCGGCGCCTCCGTCCGGTCACGACCGGCACGCGTCCCGGGCTCAGCAACATCGCCCCGGTGTTCTCGCGCGACGGGGAGCGCCTCGCGTACACCGAGTCCGACGGCGCGCGGAAGAACAGCAATGTCTACGTCGTCGACCTCGCCACCGGGGCGCGCACGCTGGTCACGCCGCACGAGGGAGAGCGCTTTTACCTCGCCGTCGACTTCTCCCCCGACGGCGCGAAGCTGCTCCTCGGCTCGAACGCAAGGAACGGGCGCGACGGCGTCGCCGTCCTCGATCTCGCGACGAACGCGCTCGACTGGCTCGTGAGCGATGAATGGTCGAACCAACCGGGCGCGTTCTCGCCGGACGGGCGCTTCGTCACGTTCTCTCACAACGCCGATGGCAACGCGGAGCTCGCGATCGTCGATCGGAGCACCGGGGCCGTCCGCACGCTGCCCACCGGGAAGGGGTCCAACGAGGTCCTCCCCGCGCCCAGCGCGTTCTCGCCCGACGGGTCCCGGCTCTTCTTCTTCCACGAAGGCCCTGACAGCCCCCGCGGGGTGTGGGTCCACGCGTTCGCGACGGGGGCGTCCCGCCAGGTGACGCGCGCGCTCTCGGAGCGCATCGACCCTGCGGATCTCGTGCACCCGGAGCTCGTGCATTACCGGAGCTCGGACGGTCGATTCACGATCTCAGCGTTCGTCTATGTGCCCTACGACCTGCCGCGCGACGGGCGCAGCGCCGCGATCACCTACGTGCACGGGGGCCCGACGTCGCAGTTCGTCAACAAGTGGAACCCCGGGATCCAGCACCTCGTCCACCAGGGATACGTGGTGATCGCGCCGAATTTCCGCGGCTCGACGGGCCATGGCGACGAGCTCGCGTTCGCGAACCGGTTCGACTGGGGCGGCGGCGACCTCGACGACGTGCGCGACGCCGCGGCGTGGGTGGCGCGCACCGGGTTCGTCGATCCGAAGCGCCTCGTGATCATGGGCGCGAGCTACGGCGGCTACATGGCCCTGATGGCGGTCGCCAAGCAGCCGGAGACGTGGGCCGCCGCCGTCTCCATCGTCCCCTTCGTGAACCTCTTCACCGAGTTCGCGACCGAGGACCCGGAGCTGCGCGAGTACGACCGGTTCATGATGGGCGATCCCGAGGAGAACCGCGCGCTCTGGCTCGACCGGTCGCCGATCCACTTCGTCGATCGCGTCCGCGCGCCGGTCCTGCTCCTCGCCGGGGGCAAGGACCCGAGCGATCCGCCCACCGAGGCCATCCAGATGGCGGAGGCGATCCGGAAGCGCGGCGGCGTCGCGGAGCTCACGATCTACCCGGACGAGGGGCACATCTTCTCGAAGACCGAGACGCGGATCGACGCCCAGCGGCGCATTGCTGGGTTCCTGCAAACTCACGTGCAAACGCACGTGCAAGAGGGCGCACCGCCGCGGTGATCAGCCCTGTCCCGGCCGCACCAGGGCCGCGAGCAGCCTGTCGAGGGCCGCGGCCGGGTCGGCGCCGAGGCCGACGTGGACGCGCGAGGGCTGGACGATGGTGCTGGCCGGCGACACAACCCAGCCGAAGCGCTCGGCCTGGGGGAGCCCGGCGACGTGCCCGCACGCCGGATCGCCGGCGCAGACGCGGCGGATGAAGTCGAGGTGGCCGCGCACCGCCTCGAGGTCGAGAGCGGGCCAGAGGGCGAGCAGGCGCCGCTCGTCGGGCTCGAGGCGCGCGTCGAGGAAGCCCCGGGCGCGGCAGAAGAGGACCACCCCGACGTTGACGCGCTCGCCGCGCTCCACGCGCGGGACCACGCGCAGCACGGCGTAATCGAAGGGGTCGGCCCCCGCGCGGGCAGGCGGAGGGCTAGCGCCGGGCTCGAGCATCGAGCGCCTCCTCGACGAAGCCCCGAGGAGATGCGAGGCGGCGGGTCAGGTAGGCGGCATACGCCGCGCGCCGCGCCGCCGCGACCGGCGCGGCCTGCGGCCCGGGCTCGTCGACCGGGTCGGACGAGAACGCCGAGCGCCGCTCTCCGGCGAGCCGGACCGGGGGCGCCTGCTCGACCAGCCACGCGTCCGGGATCGCGGCGACGATCTCCGCGATGCGCTCGGGCGTGAGCCGGGCGCTCAGCGCGGCGTCGGCCGCGGCGAGGTCGCCGGCGAACGGCAAGAGGACGTGGTTGCCGATGAGCGGGAAGCGGTCGGGGGCGTCGGCGAGCGGGTCGGTCGCGTCGGTCCAGGCGTGGTGGACGTAGAGCGCCGCGCCGTGGTCGATCAGCCAGAGGCGGCGGTGCCACAGGAGCAGGTTGGGGTTCTTGGGCGTCCGGTCCACGTTGCTCACGAAGGCGTCGAACCAGACGACGGCCGCCGCAAGCCCAGGGTCGAGCGCCGGGCCGGCGAGCGGATGGAAGGCGAGCGACCCGGGCAGGTAGTCGAGGGCGAGGTTCAGGCCGGCGCTCACCGCGAGCAGGTCCGAGAGCTCGGGGTCCGGCTCGGCGCGCCCGAACGCGGGGTCGAGCTCCATGAGCACGATCTCGGGCACCGGCAGCCCGAGCGCGCGCCCGATCTCCCCCGCGACGAGCTCCGCGATGAGCGCCTTCGGCCCCTGGCCGGCGCCGCGGAACTTCAGCACATAGAGGCCGTCGTCGTCGGCCTCGACGAGGGCCGGCAGCGACCCGCCCTCACGGAGCGGGGTGACGTAGCGGGTCGTGCGGACGGTTCGGATCATGCGGGACCTTGGCGACATGGCGGACTGCGCCCCCCGGGTCAGGCGGCGGTAGTTGACGACATCTCGGCGCTCGACGCCAGCGCGTCGCCGCCGCGCGCTGGTCCGGCGGCTCGCGAGGCGACGCCGCGGCCAGCACCGACAGCAGGCGCGCATTTACGTGAATACGTGAAACGGGGAGGCTGGGTCGAGCTGGGTCGCACCGGAAAGCGCGCCCTCGATGCTCGATGAGGCCGGCCGGGCGCTCGCTCCGCGCAGCTGCGCGAGAGCGAGCGCCGCAAGCCGTCCTGGCTCACTCGCCGAGGTGATCCAGCCTCGAGCCAGGCACGGTCTGGTAGTCACCGAGCAGCAATCCCTGCAGCTCGGTCGTGAACTCGAACGGACCGACCACATGAATGACCTCGCCGCTCGCGCCACCGGCGCCGCCCTCGCCGCTCGTGCCGCCGGCGCCGCCTTCGCCCGTCGCGCCACCGGCGCCGCCTTCGCCCGTCGCGCCACCGGCGCCGCCCTCACCGCTCGTGCCGCCGCCGGCGCCGCCCTCGCCGCTCATGCCGCCGGCGCCGCCCTCGCCGCTCATGCCGCCGGCGCCGCCCTCGCCGCTCATGCCGCCGGCGCCGCCCTCGCCGCTCGTGCCACCGGCGCCGCCCTCGCCGCTCGTGCCACCGGCGCCGCCCTCGCCGCCAGCGCCCGTCGCGCCACCGGCGCCGCCCTCGCCGCCAGCGCCGCTCGTGCCGCCGGACCTCGTGACGGTGATGGAGTCGACGTAGACCACGGTCGGGTTGGCCCAGGGCCCCGCGCTACCTGCATCGACCTTGAGGCCGATGCGCCTCACCTGGTCCTTTTCGAAGTTCACGTCCTCCGCAGCGGCCGCAGCGGCGGCATCGACGTCAATGGTGAGCTCCGTCCACTCGCCCAGGCTGCTGAGGTCCGTCCACGCCCAGGGGACGCCCGCCCAGCCCTGTACATCTCCGTTCTGTACGAACGTCTGCACCCCACCGCCGGTGGCGGCGTGGGCCTTCAAACGGAACGTGACGGTGGCGCCGGTCAGGTCGACGAGCGCCGGGAAGTCGAACTGGAACAGCGTCCCTGTGGTGGCCGCGGTGAGCGGCACGGCCAGCCGGGCGCAACCCGAGCAGCTCTCGTCCGGACCAGGACCGATGTCCGGAGCGCCGCCCCCGCCGCCTTCGTTCGTGCCGCCCTCGCCGCCCACGCCCTCGCCGCCTTGGCCGCCCTCGCCACCGGCGCCGCCTTGGCCGCCCTCGCCACCTTGGCCGCCCTCGCCGCCCTCGCCGCCGGTCCCCGTGCTGGTCGAGCTCCCGGAGCCGCTCGGCGAGCCCGTCGACGTGCTGGAGGAGGTGCCCCCGCCGCTGCCGCCGTCACCGTCGTCGCCGCAACCCGTCAACGCGAACGCGCCGGTCACCAATCCACATAGCGCCAAAGAAAGTACTGATCTCATCGCATCCTCTCCATGTGTCCCACGCGCGGTCGCGCGGCTGAGATCGCCGTTCGCCGTACCTGCTCTTGCCGTACCCGAGCTCTCTCCGAACCCGCCGCGCGGGCGCGACGTTATCCCGAAGCCGGAATTTTCTCAACGGCGCAGGTGGACTTTTCCGACATGCAGCGCTCGGCGCGCCGGCCGATCATCGATCGTCGGCCTCGCCGCCTGCGCGGGGCGTGCCCGAGGTGCTCTCGGATCACGCCTGGAGACCCGGCCGTCCGGCGAGACGACACGGCGCTGATGGCCGTGGAGCTCGACGGCGCCCGCTTCTTGAAGCAGGGCAAGCAACGGCGTGCTCGTCATCTGGCTCGCAGGCGACGAACACCGCCTCGGTGCAGGCGCGCCTCTCAAGCGGCGCCGGCGAGCAACCGCTCGATCTCGTGCATCGTCTCGACATCATCGCCGACCATCGCCTTCATCGACTGGATCCGGCGGCACACGATCGCGGCGATCTTCTCTTCAACGGTGTCGTCGGCATACGCCCAGTAGACCTGCGCAAAGCGTCCATCGCGGTGACAGCGGCCCTCGATCTGCGCCATCTGGATCGCCGACCACCGCAGATCGTGGATCACCTCCGAGCGCGGCACCTCGTTGTGCTCGCCCTGATGGAGCGAGATCCCCTCTTCCACGGTGAAGAGCACAACGAGCGGCTCGCCGCGCTGGAAGCGGAGGCGCTCGGCCTCCTTCTCGCCGGCCGGCAGCGCGCCGTGGATCAGCGCGCACGGGACGCGCTCCCGGGCGAGCGCGGCCTGCACGGCCTCGAGCGTCTCCATGAAGGCGACGGAGACCGCGACCTGATGCCCGTTGTCGAGCAGCTCACGCACGAGCTCCACGGTGCCTGGCACGCGGATGA
This sequence comes from Sorangium sp. So ce1014, assembly GCF_051521505.1. Lineage (NCBI taxonomy): Bacteria > Pseudomonadati > Myxococcota > Polyangiales > Polyangiaceae > Sorangium > Sorangium sp. So ce1014. The sequence continues at coordinate 1,976,181 of NZ_CP150356.1, read as the reverse complement.
GCGAGCTCTTCTGTCGCAGGCGCAGCGTCGCGGCGAGCGCCGACCTCGGGTTCGCGCCCTTCGGCACGAGCTCCATCTCCCGGCGGAACGCGGTCCAGGCCTGCGCGTAGAGCTCCCGCGCGGAGGCATCGAGCTCGAGGGGGGTGAGGATGCGGTTGATCTCGGGCCAGCCGGCGACGTCCTCCGGGCGACGCCGCATCCCTACCGCGGGACGGCCGTCGAACAGGAGGGCACGCACCTTCTCGCAGTCCGCCGGATCGCCACGCCAGTCCCACCTGCCGAAGGCGCCGCGCGCGACCCCGAGCCCCTGGCCGGCGCACCACTGCTCGAAGTCCTTCAGATCCGCGGAGCGACTCCCGGTCGCGCTCGCCAGGAGCGGCGCGAGATACGACAGCTCCAGCGGGTTCTGCCCCGCGGTGGCGGAGAGCCACAGCACGAACCGCGCGCGTGCGTTGAGCTTGACCGCGAGCTTGGAGCGCGCCGCCGCCGGGTTCTTGCAGCGGTGGCTCTCGTCCCAGATCACCACGTCGAACTCCGCGGCGCTGCCGGCGCGCGCCAGTCCCTTCTTCGATCGGATCCTTCGCCGCGCCTCCGGGGTCACCTCGAAGAGCTTGCCGAGCCGATCATAGTTGATGATCACGACCTGTTTGCCTGCGTCGCCCATGGCCTGGACGGTGCGGCGCCAGTGCGCGACGACGGCGAGCGGGCAGACGATCAGCACCGTTGTGACGTCCGGCATCCCGAGGACCGCTGCCCAGGCGGTGATCGTCTTGCCGAGGCCGACGTCGTCGGCGAGGAGGAACCCGGCGCGCCTCGCGGCTTTCGCGGCGGCGATGGCCCGCACGCCGTCCAGCTGGTGCGGGCGGGGGACGATCGCCCCGGCGGGGGCGGCCGGCGCGGGCGCGGGGTCGTCGTTGAGCGCGTGCTCGATGCGTCGCTCCCACGAGTACGGCGCGGCGCGGAGCGGCGCGAGGGCCGGCGGGAGCGTCTCTGCGCGAACGACGAACACGCCGTGCGCCGCGTCCCAGCGCGCGCCGCTCGCGGACGCGACCGCGCGCATCGCGAACGGGACGTCGAGCACATGGGCTCGCTCCGCCGCCGCGCGCGGAGCAGGGGCCGCTGGAGCGGCCGCGCTGGAGGCTCTACGCGGGGCCGAGACCGTTCGCTTGGCGCGCATCGTCGTCATGACGGCCCTGATACCAGCGCGGCCGCGCGCCCGCGCAGGAATCGGCGTGAAGGCGCAGGCGCACGCGGGCCGATCGGGTCGTGGAGCGGCGGGCCGAGGTGTATCCGTACGAGGATCTTGGCCGCGTGCAAGCAGAAGAGGATCGACGGCTGGTGGACGCCCGTCGCCGAGCCGGCGCCGATGGCGAACGGTGGCTTGGCATGTTGCGGCGCCTGCGTGAACAGTTCCCCGACAACGAGGTCGACAATTTCTCAGTCCATCTCGCGACGGGAGGCCACGACGCCTGTTATTCCGGCTCTCTCTATCTTCCGGGGGATACGAGCGCATGCCGCCGGAGATCGGCAACGTGGTCGTGCCGGGCGTGGCGACCCATCTACGACGTCTGGCAGAGGCCAGGCTATACGATTGCTTTTTTCAGACGCATGGTAAGCCGGTGATGCTCTCAACCTCGGCGTTCACCGGCACTCCGAGCGATCTGGCAGAGCATGAAGCGCATGCGGACCGGGCTCGAACCGTCCAGAGCGCGTCTCGCGCGCTTCCGTGGTGAGGAGCAGCGGGCGCCGCGGGCTGGCGCGCGATCAGTCGGCGATGTGAAGCAGCGTCGAGCCTGCCACTGGCATATAATCGCCGATCACCATGGGCTCCACGCCGGTCGTGAACTCGAACGGGCCCACCACATGAACCACATCTTCCCCGGGGCCGCCGCCGCCGCCCTCGCCGCCAGCGCCGCCTTCGCCTCCGCCGGCCCCAGCCGCGCCGCCTTCGCCACCCGAGCCGCTGGTGCCGCCCGCGCCACCCGCGCCGCCGGCCCCAGCCGCGCCGCCTTCACCGCTCGTGCCGCCCGCGCCGCCGGCCCCAGCCGCGCCGCCTTCGCCGCCCGCGCCGCCTTCGCCGCTCGTGCCGCCCGCGCCGCCTTCGCCACCCACGCCGCTGGTGCCGCCTTCGCCGCCCGCACCGCCGCCGCCCTCGCCGCCCGCACCGCCGCCGCCCGCGCCGCCTTCGCCGCCCTCACCGCCCTCACCGCCCTCGCCGCGCTCGCCACTCGGGCCCCCGGCGCCGCGCGCACCGCTCATGCTCGCGGGCCTCGTGACCGTGATGGAATCGACGTAGATGACGGTCGGGTTGGTCCAGGGCCCCGTGTCGCCCGCCGTGACCTGAAGCCCGAGCAACGCCACCATGGTTCCGTTGAAGAAGGGAGACGCCGAGGCCGCGGCATCGACATCGATCGTGAGGTCCATCCACTCTCCCAGGCCGGCGACCGGATTCCATGTATAGCCGATGTTCGCCCAGAACAGGTCAGCCCCGTTTTGCACGAACGGCTGCAGGCCACCCCTCGTGCCGGCGTGGGCCCTCACGCGGAACGTGACGAGGGAGCCGGTCAAGTCGACCGGCTCGTCGAACCCGACGAAGAACTGCGTCGCTTGCCCTGCGCTCGTGAGCGGCACGGAGAGCCGCGCGCAACCGGAGCACTGCTCGTTCGGTTCGACGGTCCCGCCGCCGCCTTCGCCCGAGCCGCCGCCGTCAGATCCCGTGCCGGTCGAGCTGCCGGTCCCGCCCGCCAAGCTCGACGTGCTGGAACTGGAGGGACTCCCGCCTGCGCCGCCGCTGCCCGAGCCGTCATCACCGCAACCCGTCATGGCGAACGCGCCGACCAGCAATCCGGTTACCGCCAGAGAATGAACGGTTCTCATCGCAGCCCCTCTTTCATCGATCCCATGGGAACGCGCGGCCGAAGCCGCTGCTCGCCGTGGCGGCTACCACCACACCCGAGCTCCTCCGCGCCAGCCCTGCCCCCTCGACATTATCTGGTGCCAAGAAACTTCTCAACCGCAAGGACGGTTAAATACGTTGGTAGGAGCACAATGCGCTTCGCGATCGTCGACGCTGGCTACGCTGGGAGGGCGGCAGCCACATCAGACCACCTGCGGAGTCGAGCCCGGAGCGCAGCGCGCCAGTGGGCCCGGCGGCCGAGCGATGAGGGCTGCTCGACCGTGGCGCGATGACGCCGAGACGACGGCGGCGCCGTTCACGGGGCCCGTCGAGGCGCGGGGCTCAGCGCCCGCCCGAGGCCGGCGCCGCGGTGGGGTGGAGTAGCATCAGGGCGATCGCCGCGACATAGAACGAGAGGCCCGCCAGCAGGAACGCGATGGCGACGCGGTAGATCGTGGTCTTGCGATCCCGGTAGGCGAGGGAGACGAGGAGCCAGCTGCGCATGTCGTTGCCCGGTTGCTGCGTGAGCCAGCGGATGTGCTGCACACCCCAGACGATCAGCGTCGCGGCGAGCAGGACGGTCGCCACGCCGGCGATGATCAGCCCCTGCGCGGCGCGGCTCGTGCCGGCGATGAGGCGGCCCGAGAAGCCGGTCGTGGTGATGACGATGCCGCACAGGCCGATGAGCACCTGGGCGCGGTTGTGGAGGACGGCGAACTGCCCCTCCAGGATCCTGTGCGCGACCTCCCAGGACTCGGCCCCGACGAGCTTGATGAACCGGTCCACCTCTTCCTCTCGCGCAACGCTCTTCATGACCGACGCCGTAGCACTCCGCGCGTCGCACAGGCGAGGAACAGGCAGAACGCCGCGAGGGTGAGCGCCGCCATGAGCGCGCCGGCGACCCACAGCACGGGGCGGTGCCCGTAGCGATCGACGCCCATTCCCACGATGGGCGCGAGCAGCACGAAGGCGAGGCGGAACAGGAAGCTGCGGAGCGAGACGCAGCTCGCGCGATCGCTGTCGGGCGCGAGCCGCTGCTCTGCGTGGTGGAGCAGCGGCATGTGGAGGCCGCGCATGAACGTGAGCAGGAAGTAGAACGCGAACCCGAGCGCGTGATGGGAGAGCGCGAGGCCGAGGTAGCCGGCCGCCACGAGGGCGACGCACACGAGCAGCGTCCCCGTCATGCCGAGGCGGCGGCCGGCGCCCTCGCTCAGCATCGCGCCGATGGCGGTGGTGAAGCTGGCGACGGCCCACATGGGGCCTATCCACGTGACCTTGGCGCCGGCCTCGGTGGCGTACAGGGCCATGAGCCAGGTGGGCAGATACGACGCGAGCGCGAACACGACGCCGAGCAGCAGCACCGCGCGGAAGTCGGCGCGCTCGAACAGCGCGTCGCGCACGATCGCGCGCATTCGGCCGAGGTGGTCCTCGACCTTCGGCTGCGCGCGCTGGGTCTCGCCGAACCGGAGGGCGATCCCGAGGGCGAGCACCCAGACCGCGACCTCGATCACGAACGGCAGGCGAGACCAGCGCGCGTACAGGAAGCCCGCGATGAGGGCGCCGCTCCCCGCGGCGATCTGCGCGATCGAGCGCATGCGGCCGTACCAGCGGGCGAACTCGTGCTCCCTGCCCTGCTCGCGGAGCGAGTCGTAGAGCAGCGCCGAGTCCGCCCCCGAGACGAGCGAGAACCCGACGCCGAGCACGAGCTCGGCGAGCAGCACCGACCAGAGCGCGTGCGCGAGCGCGTAGAGCAGCCAGCCGAGCAAGATGCTGCAGGAGCCGAGCACGAGCGCGCGGCGATGGCCGAGGCGGTCGGCGATGTAGCCGGAGGGGAACTCGAAGAGCGCGATGCTCAGGCTGAACGAGGCCTGCACGCTCATCATCGTGGCCACGCTCATGCCGATGTCCTGGGTCCAGAACAGCGGAAAGATGGCCGCCGGGAACATCAACGAATGCACGCCGTAGTAGGCGCAGATGAGCCAGGGGTTCCGCTGGACGGGCGACATGACAGGAGGGCGCGAGCTTACGCCGTCGAGGGCGCCGCGTCCTCGATCGGCGGGGCCCCGCGCCGCGCGACGAACAGCCTCTCCTCGGGCCTACCGTGATCGCGAGACGAGGGAAGCACCGGGGGTGACGCGGGGATGGCGCGGAGATCCAGATCCGCTCCGGCGTCGCGGGCGTCCCTTACGCCGCGCCGCCGTATTTCACGTCGTACTTCAGGAGATGCGCGCCGTTCGCGTACGGCTTCGAGCCAGCGAGCGCCAGCTCGACCTTCCTTGTGCTGCCGCCAAAGAGCCTGATCCCGTGGCCGAAGAGGATGGGATTCACCTTGAGGACAAGCCGGTCGATGAGCCCGCGATCCAGGAGAAAGCCGGCGAAGGCGCCGCCGCCGCACAGATAGATGTCCGGGCCGTCAACCGCCTTCAGCCCCTCGACGACCGCGACCTCGTCGCGAGCGACGACCCGGACCTCCGCATTCTCGTCGAAGCGCAGCGTCTTCGAGAAGATGTGGTGATCCATGTGCGGGTACGCTCGCTTCCCCGGGACGAGCCCGAAGGGATAGCCCCATTCGTACGTCTTTCTCCCCATCAAGACGGTGCCGTAGCCCTTCAGGCGCTCGGCGTACTCGGCGGCGTGCTCGCCCTCCATCAGGAAGCCGTCGACCGAGCCGTCCTCGTGCGACACGAAACCGTCGAGCGTCACCGCGACGTCGTAAATGATCTTTCTCACTCGAATCCTCTCGTTCTCGAAACCAGCCTCGCTCCCGCTAGAACTCGGTCCCGATCATGTACCGGAGCTGCCCTGTCTTCAGCGAGATCACGTAGACCGCCGTCCAGCTGGCGAAGAAGACGTCGTTCGCCGAGACCGCGATCCCGGCCGAGACCTGCGACTTCTTGTGGACCTGCACGTCCCACAGCCGCTTGCCGGCGGCGGCGTCGAAGCAGGCGAGGCGCGTCCCCTGGCTGTGATCGTTCATGTCGTAAGGGATGACAAGGAGCCCGCCCGCGTAGGCCGCCTCCTCGGTCCCCGACGCCTTCGTGGTGAGCGGATCGACACCGGGCACCACGTCCTTCCAGAGGACCTTCTTCGCGTCGACCGCGGCCACCATCTTGACCTGGCTGCCCTTGCTGCGGCGGCCGAGCAGGAACCGCGGCCCGGGCCCGCTCGGGACGAGCGCGCTGTGCGCCGACATCCCCTCGACGTCGTGCAGCCGGGGCAGCCCGAGCTCGTCGAAATCGGACCAGCTGACGAGCCGATAGCCGGGCGCCTCGCCCGCGTTCGAGCTCGGGACCGGCTTGCAGGCCGCGTCCTTCGCGAGCTCGCGCCGCTTTCCGCTCGCCGGCTCCAGCCCGTGCTTCGCGTCGTCGACCGTCTCGACGACGATCACGCCATTGCCCTGGCACACCCGCTTCGCCTTCTCGCCGAGCGACACCGACCACGACGGCGTCCCGGTGCGCAGATCGTAGGCTTGCGCCTTGCCCAGCCCGTCGATCGAGATCACCCGATCGAGGACGACCGCGCGCCGCGCCTCGTGGCTGGTCGCGTCCTTGGTGAGGACCGCCGTCTTCCACACCTGCTTCCCATCGCGCCCGTCGTAGGCCGCGATCCACGCCTCCCCGCCGGGGACGCTGCTCTTGCCGATCACGTCCGGCGCGCCGTCGCCGTTGACGTCGGCGAGCATCGGCCGGTCGCCGAAGTGCGTCCTGGGCCCGACGCCGAGCAGAGGCCGCGCCCCGGCGCCGGACGCCCCCGGCGTGCGCATCGCGACGTAGCCGGCGACCGCGCCGGCCACGACCATGGAGAAGACGACCCCCGTCACGGTGAACGCCGCGACGTTGCCGGACGGCGGGGCGATCCGGACGACGTGCATGCCCTGCGGGATCGGCGCGGTGGTCGGCTTCCTGCCGCGATCGATCAGCGACCGCGCGCCGCAGTACTGGCAGGTGGCGGCGTCCATCCCCGGCTGAACCGGCAGCGGGGCGCCGCATCGCGGGCATCGGGTGTCGACGATCCTTGCCATCGTTCGACTCTACACGAGCTCCGTCCTCTATTTCTTCTCTGGCGCGATCCCGCGCCCGCCGGGGACCGCGCCGCGCGGGTCCGCGGGCGCACGATCCAGGAGGGCCGCGCGGGTGAGCCCCTTCCCGCCGAAGCGCTCGGCCACCTCCGCCACGACGCCCTCCAGCCGGCGGCGGCGCTCGGAGGCGACAGGGAACAGGCTCAGGGTCGGGCCGCCGGTCTGGCGCGTCAGGTCGCCCGCGGCGATGCCGACGAGCCGCACCGGTCGCGAGAGGTCGAACCGCGAGAGCAGCCCCCGCGCGCACGCGTAGATCGAGTCGGTGTCCCCGACCGGCTCGGACAGCCGGGTCTGGCGCGTCCGCAGCGTGAAGTCCGAATACTTGAGCTTCACCGCCACCGCGCGGCAGGACAGGCCCGCCTTGAGCAGGCGCCGCGCCACGCGGCCCGACAGCTCGAGCAGCCAGCGCTCGATCGCCTCCCTGCCCAGGAGGTCCTCCTCGACCGTCTCCTCCGCGCCGATCGACTCCGCCGCGCGGCCCGGGACGACCGCGCGCTCGTCGACGCCGGCCGCGAGGAGCCGGACGTGCTCGCCCCACGCCGGGCCGAGGAGCTCGTGGAGGCGCGGCGCCGGGCAGCGCGCGAGGTCGCCGACGGTCGCGAGCCCCGCCGCGCGGAGGCGCTCGGCCGCGCGCGGGCCCACGCCCCACATGCGCTCGAGCGGCAGCGGCGCGAGGAAGGCGGCGATGTCCTCGGGGACCACGACGAGGCCGTCGGGCTTCTGCAGATCGCTCGCGATCTTCGCGGCGAACTTGCACGACGCGACCCCGGCCGAGGCCGTGAGCCCGAGCTCGTCGCGGATGGCGCGCTTGATCTGCGCCGCGATCGCCGCGCCCTCGCCGAAGAGCGCGCGGCTCGCGGTCACGTCGAGGAACGCCTCGTCGAGCGACAGCCCCTCGACGAGCGGCGTGAAGCGGCGGAAGATCCCGAAGATCTGCGCGCTCACCTCGGCGTAGCGGGCGTGCCGCACGGGCACGACGACCGCCTGCGGGCAGCGGCGGATCGCCTCGGCCATCGGCATCGCCGAGCGGGCGCCGGAGGGGCGCGCCTCGTACGAGGCGGCCGCGACGACGCCGCGCCGCGAGGCGCCGCCGACAAGGACCGGGCGGCCCCGCAGCGACGGGTCGTCGAGCTGCTCGACCGACGCGAAGAACGCGTCCATGTCGATGTGGAGGATCTGGCGCATCGCGGGGGGGCGATCGCACCCCGGGAGCGCGCCGGGATCAACCGCCCCGACGGCCAGGGTCACGAGGGCAGGTCCCGCGGTGCAGCCGTCGGCGCGCCGGTGGTACCATCGCCTCGGTCCTCGTGGAGCTCCGACCCGACGCCGTCATCGCGGACAAGCTGCACCTGCTGAGGCCTCTCGGGCAGGGCGGGATGGGGGTCGTGTGGGCGGCGCGGCACCTCGCCCTCGACACCGACGTCGCGGTGAAGTTCATCCGTCCCGAGCGGGTTGCGGAGAGCCCTGCTCTCGTCGCGCGTTTCCACCGGGAGGCGAGGGCCACGGCGCGGATCGCGCACCCGCACGTCGTGCAGGTCATGGATTACGGGGCCGTCGACGGCGCCGTGCCGTACCTCGTGATGGAGCTCCTGCGCGGGTTCTCGCTCGCCGAGCTCCTCGAGCGCGGCGGCCGCCTCAGCTTCGCCACCGCGAGGTCGCTCGCGCGGCAGGTGGGGAGCGCGCTCGAGTGCGCCCACGAGCGCGGCATCGTGCACCGCGACATCAAGCCCCACAACGTCTTCATCACGGACGGGGGCAAAGGAGTTCCGCTCTTCGTCAAGGTGCTCGACTTCGGCGTCGCGAAGATGGCGGGCGACGCGGCGGTGCCGGCGGCGAACCCCGCGCTCACCGAGACCGGGATGGTGATCGGATCGGCTCCCTACATGAGCCCCGAGCAGCTCGAGGGGAGCAAGGACGTCGATCTCCGCTCGGATCTCTGGTCGCTCGGCGTCGTCCTCTACGAGACGTTGACCGGCGCGCAGCCCTTCCAGGGCAGCTCGTTCGTCGCCGTGGGCGCGGCGGTCCTGAAGGGGAAGTTCCGCCCCGCCACCGAGCAGAGGCCGGACCTGCCGGCGTCGATCGACGACTGGTTCGCCAAGGCGCTCTCCGTCGATCCGAGCTGCCGATTCGAGTCGGCGCGCGAGATGGTCGAGGCCTTCCCGGACCTGGAGGCCCGGATCGTGGAGCTCGTGGAGATCGACGCGCCCGCTGGCCGCCATCATCCTGCCGCGTTCGCCACGACCGTGGCCGCGCCGGTCGATCTTCGGGGCGCGCCCCACGGCGCGGGCGAGCTCGCGAGAGAGCCTGTGACCTCGGGCGCGCTCGCAACCTCAGGCGCGCTCGCGACCTCAGGCGCGCTCGCGGGCGCCCCTGGGACGGCAGGCTCTGTCCCTGACGCCGCGGCCGGCCACACCGTGCTCCACCCGCTCGCCGCGCAGCGGCCCGCGGCGCGGGGCCCCTCGGGCGCGCGCGCCACGGGCCTCCGGCGCGGCGTGCCGCTCGCCGCCGCCGCGTGCGCGGCGGGCGCGGGGGTGTACCTCTTCCTGCACGCGCCATCGGCCGGATCGGGCGGCTGCCCGGGCGGCATGGTGCTCATCGAAGACGCCGAGTTCCAGATGGGCTCCGACGCGGACGCGGAGACGCCCAGCGACGAGACACCGCGGCACGGCGTGACCGTGAGGCCGTTTTGCCTCGACGTCACCGAGGTCACGGTGAAGGCCTACTCGGACTGCGAGGCCTGCGAGCGCCCGCGCCAAACCGTCGAGTCGGAGGGGCTCACGCCCAACGGCCGCTCCTTCTGGAGCCAGTTCTGCAACGGCCCCGAGGCGCTGGACCACCCCATCAACTGCGTCGATTGGCACCAGGCGAAGGCGTACTGTGCCGCCTCCGGCAAGCGGCTGCCCACCGAGGCGGAGTGGGAGCTCGCGGCGCGCGGCAAGGACGCGTGGACCTACCCCTGGGGCCACGCGCCTCCCGCGGGCGAACGCCTCAACGCCTGCGGGCCGGAGTGCAGCCGCATGCTGACGGAGCGGCTCGAAAAGGTGGGAAAGGGGCCGTGGCCTCGCATGTACAACGACGGCGACGCGGCCCCGGCGACTGCCCCCGTCGGACGATCGCCGGCAGGGAGATCGCCCGCCGGCGCCCTGGACCTGGCCGGCAACGTCTGGGAGTGGACCGAGAGTCATTATTGCCCCTACGACAGGGACGATTGCGACGACTCCCGCCGCGTGCTCCGCGGCGGCGGGTGGGACACGGTCGAGAGCCAGTACGTACGCTCCGCCCACCGCCGCCCGAGCGCTCCCACGGCGCGCGGCTGGAGCATCGGCTTCCGCTGCGCCAGGGACCCGTAGGCGCGATCACTCCCCTTGCTGTGTGCGCTTGCGGAACCGCAGCAGCCTGCCGCGCGAGACGCCGAGCCGCTCCGCGGCCGACGTCACGTTGCCCCCGGCGGCCGCGAGGGCGGACGCGACGCGCTCCTGCGTGAGCGCGGTCTTCTGGTCGTCCGGCGCCTCCCCCAGCGCCTCCTCGAGCGCCCACAGCCGCAGCCCGGGCTCGTGATCGAGGCGGCGCACCGCCGCGAGGGCCGCGTCGAGCCCGCGCACGTTGCTGGGCCAGGGATCGAGCAGCAGCCGCTCCATGGCCTCGACCTCGACCGCCTCCACCGGGAGCGCGACGCCCGCGCGCCGCGCGAGCTCGCACGCCACGCTGAAGAGGTCCTCGCGCCGCTCGCGGAGCGCCGGCACGTGGATGCGCGCCATCGCGAGCCGCGCGAACAGGTCGCGCCGGAACGCCCCGCGCGCCACCATTTCCTCGAGGTCCCGGTGGGTCGCGGCGACGACAAGCACGTTCACGTGGACCGGCCGCTGCGCCCCGACCGGCAGCACCTCGCGGTTCTCCAGGAGCCGCAGGAGCTTCGCCTGGAGATCGAGGTCGAGCTCGCCGATCTCGTCGAGGAACAGCGTCCCGCCGTCGTGGGCCACGACGATCCCGGGCGCGGCGCTGCGCGCGTCCGAGAACGCGCCCGCCACGTGACCGAACATCTGCGACTCGAAGACGCCGCGGGCGACGCCGGCCACGTTCACCGCCGCGAACGGCGCCGCGCACCCGAGCGCCGCCGCTGCGGCGCGCGCGACGAGCTCCTTGCCCACGCCGGTCTCCCCCTCGATGAGCACGTTGCCGGGGCGGCTCCGCGGCAGGCCCGCGAGGGGCTGCGCGACGGCGCGCAGGCCGTACGGGCCGACGAGCCCGCCCACGGGCGGCGCCGGCTCGAGGGTGCCGTGGAGCTCCTCGCGGAAGACGAAGAGGATGCGCCCGAGCCTCAGCACCGCGCCGTCATCGAGCGGCGTGAGGTCGCGCGGCGCGAGCCTCGATCCGTTCACCCACGTGCCGTTGCGCGACCCGACGTCCGCGACGCGCAGCGCGCCGCCGGCGCGATCGATCCGCAGGTGCCTGCCTGACACCTCGGTGTCGGCGAGGCCGCGCTCGGCGAGCCAGGCGCGGCCGATGACGGACCCGGAGTCGGGCAGCGAGAACGCCATGGGCCGCGGGAAAGCGCACACGAGCGCCGGCCGCCGCCGCCCGGCCTCGGGCCGCACCGGGCTCCGGTGCTCGCTGGTGCTCGGGACGTCCTTGGCCATTCTCCTCGCAGGGTGCCATGCACGCCCGGAGCGTGGAAGCGCCGCGCCGGGGGGGCGGCGGTGCGGTCGTTCGCCCGGAGAGGAGCGCGGCTTCAGCGCCTCAGAGACGCCGCCCATCGAGCCCGCAGATCGGGTCGCCCGGGTTCGTGCACTCGGGCTGCGGGGGCCGGACCTGCGGCTGCGGGCCCGGCGCCGCGGGCCGGGCGAGCGCCTCCCGCAGGCGGGCGAGCGCGCTCTCATAGGCGCGGAGCGCGCCCTCGTCGGCGCCCGCGGCCCTCGCGCGCGCCGCGGCGACCCGGGCCGCCGCCGTGGCCTCGGTCCGCCGCCCCTCGGCGGCCCAGGCGGCGAGATCCGCGTGGCGCCGATCGAGCGCCGCGATCCTCTCGAGCGCGTCGAGCCGCGCCTCCAGCGCGTCGAGCGCGTCCCCGAACGCCCGCAGCCGGTCGTGGTCCAGCGCCCGCGGATCGACGGCATTCCGCGCCGCCTCGGCGGTCGCGCGCGCCTCCTCGGCGTCGTGCGCGAGGGGCCGGCCGCGCAGCGCCGCGTGGCGCCGGTCGAGGGTCGCGAGCTCGGCCGCCCTCGCGCTCGCGCGCTCCTCTGCCAGCGCCGCCTGTGCGTCGCGGAGCCGCCGCGCTTCCTGCTCCAGGCTCGCCACGTGCTGCGCGCCCCCGTACGCGGCCGCTGCGCCGCCGCACAGCACGACGCCGAGCGCTGCGGCGAGGGCGTGCAACAGGCTGCGGCGTCGGCCCTCGGCGCGCGCGCGGACGACGGCCAGCTCGTGCGCGCGCGCCGCGTTGTCGGCCTCGAGGCGCGCCTTCGCCTCGGCCTCGATGCGCGCGACCTCGAGCGCCGCCCGCGCCCGCGCTCCGGCGCGCGCCTCCGCTTCGGCCTGCTCCTGCTCGCGCCGCGCCCGCGCCTCTGCCTCGGCGGCGGCCCGCGCCGCCTCCGCTGCGCGCCGGCGCGCCTCCGCCTCGCGCTGCTCGCGGGCCTCCTGCTCGCGCGCCCTCGCGCGCTGGAGGTGCTCCTCCCGCACGCGCGCCTCCTCGAGCTCCGCGAGCTCGGCGAGCGAGAATGTGACGGACGTATCGGAGGTATTTCGGGGCATCATCGACATCGGGCTCCTCTCCGAGCGCCGCCTGATGCACCCCGTGTGCCGGCGAGATCTGACGTGAATTCGTGCACTTAGGGCCGCGATTCAGCCCGGATGCCCGATCGCGATCGCGCCCCGCGCTGCCCGGTGCGATCGCGATCGCGCGACCGAGCCCGCGCGCGCGTCGAACTCCTCGCTTACGATGGGGTGATGCGGCGCCCTCATGGTCCTCTTCTCGTCTTCGTTCTGCTGGCCTCCTTGGCGGAGGGTTGCAGCGGCGCCGAGCCCCCGCCGCCCGAGCCCGTCTGCGCCGCCGGCGAGACGCTGCCGTGCTACGGGGGCCCGGCCGGGACCGCGGGCGTCGGGATCTGCCGCGCCGGGACCAGGGCGTGCCTCGCCGACGGGTCGGGCTTTGAAGAGACCTGCGCGGGCGAGATCCAGCCCGAGCTCGAAAGCTGCAGCACGCCCGAGGACGACGATTGCAACGGCCTGGCCAACGACGGGTGCGCCTGCGAGCCGGGCCAGGTGACGGAGTGTTATACCGGGCCGGCGGGCACGCTGGGCGCTGGCGTCTGCAAGGCGGGCAGCGCGGCGTGCTTGCCCTCGGGCCAGTCCTTCGGCGATTGCGTGGGCGAAGTCACCCCGGCGCCCCAGGACGATTGCGCAACGGTCGAGGACGAGAATTGCGACGGCGAGGTCAACGAGCCCGCCTCGGGGTGTGTCTGCGCGCCGTCCACCAAGGAGGCCTGCTACAGCGGCCCGACCGGCACCCAGGGCGTCGGCGCGTGCAAAGCTGGCGAGCGCGCGTGCCTTCCCTCGGGGACCGGCTTCGGCCCTTGTGCGGGCGAGGTCGTGCCCGCGGCCGAGGATTGCACCACGCCCGAGGACGAGGACTGCGACGGCGAGGTCAACGAGGCGTCGTCGGCGTGCTCGTGCGTGCCGGGCGCGACCGAGGCCTGCTACGGCGGCCCGCCGGGCACCGCGGGCGTCGGCATCTGCAAAGAGGGCGTCCGGACCTGCCTTCCGGCGGGCGACGGCTGGGGGCCCTGCGCCGGCGAGCAGCTTCCGATGCCCGAGAATGCCGCGTCGCTCCCCGACGAGAGCTGCTCCTCCGATGCTGGCGAGACGCTCTGGAAGCTGGCTCTCCCGCGGAGCGGGCTGAAGCTCGCGGTCGACGGGGGCGGCAGCGCCGTGGTCCTCATGAACCGCCAGCAGGCCGCCGTCGCCGGCTACGAACCGGTCAATCCCGCGTCGTACCCGCAGATCCTCGTGGCGCGCTTCGGGCCGGACGGCTCCTTTCTGTGGGGTAAAGAGGCCTACGGCAACGAGATCCCCTTCACCACGTCGTTCTCCTATCAGCTCGTCGCGGGCGCGAACGGGCACATCGCCCTCACGGTCCCCGTCTTCGAGACGTCAGCCGTCGCGTTCGGCCAGAGCCCGATCCACACCGCGGGGCGCGAGACGTTCCGCGTCATCTATTCGATCGACCCGAGCGGCGCGCTGCTCTACGCGGTGGACGCGCCCAGGCTCCACGCCTTCGAGGACAAGAACGCTCCGCACGCGATCGCCGCCGGCGTCGACGGGAGCGTCTTCTACGCGAACGGCTTCTATTCGAACGCGCACGTCATCAAGTACGACCCTTCCGGGGCCGTCGCCTGGGATAGAGCGAACACCGGGACCCCGTCATCGGTCGCCCTCGCGGCCGTGCCCGACGGCGGCGTCGTGCTCGCGATCACCGAGGCATGGGAGGTCGATCTAGGGTGCGGTCCGGTGCCTCCGCTGTCGGCCGGCAACCTGGATCTCGTGCTGGCCCGCTACGACGCCGCGGGGAATTGCCAGTGGTCGACGCGGCCGGGCCCCGAGTACGAAGCCTACGCCCTGTCGGTCGAGGGAGGCTTCATCGGGGTCGTGACGATCGACGGCTTTCTTCGGGTGTCCCTCGCCGACGGCTCGACCCTCGTCGAGGACGCGGCGCCCACGGGGTTCACCTATACGGACCGGACGTCGGCGCCCATCGGCGGAGACGCGATCTTCGCCATGTTCGGGAGCGCGGGGACCACTGATTTCGGCCTCGGGCCGCAGCCTCCCTACGGGGGACGCGCCACGGGTCAGTTCTACGTGATGCGCGAGGTCGGCGCGACGCGCTGGGCGAGGTCGCCCGGGCCGACGTTCAGCCTCTTGCGCGTCGGGGCCCGCGCCGGAGGGTTCGTCTATGCGACGATCATCGCGACCCAGCAGCTCGACCTCGACGGCGTGCTCGAGTCGATCGACGGGACGAGCTACTTTCTGGTGCGCATGGCGTACTGAGATCCGGGCCGCTCGGAAGCTGTCCCGCTGGACATGGGATTGTCCTGGCGCGCAGGTCGATCACGAAATCGCGCTTGCTGAACCCACGCGGCCGCCCACGCGCTCGGGGTGAACGAGCTTCGTTCGAGGAGCAAGCCACGACGGGGTCAGTCAGGGAACCAGAGCAGCTTCTCGGAGGAGGGTTTGTAACAGCTGTCCCTCGCTGTCTCCTCGTCGTCCGAGCAGCTGGACGACGAGAGGCAGTCCGCGATGGCGTGCAGCGCGCCTGCGTTGTACGTGGTCGTGAGCACCACCCGCTGAGCCGTCTCCAGCCTGTCGACGGCCGTCTTGCAGTCGGCCGCCGACACCTCCTCGCAGCGGTCCGCCCGCTGGCACCGCGCCGCGATCACCTCCTCGCTGCCCGGCCCGTCCGCGCCCATCTCGACCGTGACCTCGTCGTTGCAATCGCCGACGAGCTGGCTGTTGTCCGGCACCTCTTCACCAGCCGCCTCGTGCCGCGCCGTGAAGCACTTGGTCATCCCGCGCAGGTAGGCCGCCGATGCGGTCGGGTATGCGCCTTTGCACGCCCCGAGGTGCTCCCATGCATCGCCCGAGCCGCTCAGCTTGGCGAGAGCCTGGCACCACGCTGCCTGGGCGGTCGTGACATCGGAGCCATCGGGGTAGCTGGCCCCGCCGCCCCCGCAGGCGGCGACCAGCAGCGCAGCGATCCCGCGGGCGGCGATCGCGGGGAGGGTCGGAGGTCGGAAGGCGCTCATGCCCGGCTGTTTGCCAGGAATGCGCGCGGACCGTCAAGGTTTGTGATCTGACACGCCTGAGGGAGTTGTATTATATCACCGAGCGTAGCTCCCTATCGGACCTGCCTCGGCGGTCGGGCCTGGGTTGGGCCCACGCCCTCGCGGGGCGTTCCCCGCGTCAGCGCACCGGCGGCTTCAGGTCGTCCGGCAACCTCCCGGCGGGCGGCCGTGGCAGCTCGGGGAAGCGCTCGAGCGGCGATGTCGGTGACGCCGCGTCCGGCCCGGCGTCGGTCTGGCCACCGGCGTCGGTCTGACCACCGGCGTCGGGCTGGGGGCCGGCGCCGGAGGTACCGCTGTCCCCGGCGTCGTTTGCCGGATCGCGCGGGGGCGGGCGCGTGTCGTCGGAGCAGGCGCAGAGCGCGCAGGCGGCGATCAGGAGGAGCCACGGTCGCATGGTCTGGCTCCTCCGCTCAGTACTTGACCCAGATCTCGGTGCCTGGATGGATCATCGTCAGCACCTCGGTATCCGGCTCCGTCATGATCAGGCTCTGGGTGTTCGGGTTGGGGCTGTACGCCGCCTTCCCCGCCCAGACGATGAGCGCGTCCTGGAAGACCGAGAGGTCGTGGACATGCTCGTTCACCGTGTACTTGTTCCATCCGGGCGAGCGCGGCGGCAGCACCGCCAGCGACGGCGCCGGGCTCGCGGCCGCCGGGGTGCCCGCGTCTGCGTCGTGGCTGCCGTGCTCGCCGGAGGTGTCCACCCATTCGGTGGTCGTCTCGGTGCCGTCCGCGGTGCGGCAGGTCTGGAGGGTGGGGAAGTACAGCGTCTTGAACGGCGCGTCCGGGACCTTGAACCGCATGGCCAGCTTGTAATAGTTGGTGTCCGCCGGGAGCACATCGGCGTCGGGCTTGGTCCAGACGACGGCCGTGACATTGCCCTCGGTGTCCTTCTCCAGGGCGGCCTTGCCGAGCGTGCTATCCAGCGGTCGCACCGACGTCACCCCCGCCGGGATCTGGACCTTCACCCGGTAGGTATCCGCGCCGTCGCAGCCGTGGCCGACACCGAAGGTGGCCTCATGGGTGGCGCCGGCGAACGCGGGGCCCGACACCGAAATGTGCGCCTGTGCCGCGGCCACGGTGAACAACGAGCCTGCAACAATCAGGCAGCTCTGCAACGCCCTCTTCATCTCAAGACCTCCACCAGGAAAAGCTCCAGCACTCTAGTGGGGCCGCCATCCGTTGGAAATGCGACCTGTTGTCGCAGCGCTCGACGACCGGCCTGCTGCTGGCTGCCCCTCCGGCATCGGAGACGGTCTCCGCGAGGCCGCTGGCTGCCCCTCCGGCATCGGAGACGGTCTCCGCGAGGCCGCTGGGCAGCCCATGCGCACGATCACGACGTCCGTCGCCTGCCGTCGGGATTCTGCCGGCGCCCTTGAGGGCGTCGCGCTCAGCCGCCGTCGAGGGGTCCCGGGATCACCGGCCCCGGCGCGAGCAGCCGGCTCCCCTCCATCAACCACACCGTCATCTCGCTCGTCCCGGCCCGCTGCCAGACCACGTCCGCCAACCCGTCGAGGTTGACGTCGCCGGCGGTGCGCGCCTCCCAGCCCTCACCGAGCGGCCCCGGGATCGCCGGACCCGGCGCGAGCAGCTGGCTGCCTTCCATCAGCCACACCGCCATCAGGTTCTGCTCGTCGTTGTTCCAGAGCACGTCCGCCATGCCGTCGCCGTTGAAGTCGGCGCCCCAGACGACGTCCCAGCCGTCGCCGAGCGGCCCCGGGATCAGCGGACCCGGCGCGAGCAGGCCGGTGCCTTCCATCAGCCACACCGCCATCAGGTTCTGCTCGACATGATGCCAGACCGCATCCGTCATGCCGTCGGCGTTGAAGTCCCCCACGGCGCCGACGTCCCAGCCATCGCCGAGCGGCCCCGAAATGAGCGGCCCCGGCGCGAGCGGGCGGGTGCCGTCCGTCAGCCACACCGTCATCACGCTCCGTTCCCCATGGCTCCAGAGCACGTCCGGAAGGTTGTCGGCGTTGAAGTCCCTCCCCCTGGCGATCCAGCCGCTGCCGCCCGGCCCCGGGAGGATCGGCCCCGGCACGAGCAGCTGGCTTCCGTCCATCGACCAGATCGCCATCACCCCCTGTTCCTCATGGCTCCAGAGCACGTCCGCCATGCCGTCGGCGTTGAAATCGCCCGCCCTGGCGCGCCAGGGGCCGCCGAGCGGCCCCGGGATGAACGGCCCCGGCGCAAGCAGCCGATTTCCCTCCATCCACCACACGGCGATGAGGTTCTGCTCCGTGTTGCTCCAGAGCACGTCCGCCATGCCGTCGGCGTTGAAGTCGCTCGCCTGGGCGACCTCCCACCCGTACTCGTCGACCCGCTGCCCCGCGACGCCGATGGATGGCCCCGGAAGCCCGGCAGGCAGCGCCTCGCGCCGCGTCTCGACGCCTTGCGCGCAGGCGATGGGGGTGAGGAGCGCACAGGCCGCGCTCGCGGCCCTCACGACAGCAGCAGGCTTTCTCATGCTCGCCTCGTTCGCGCCTCGCGCCGGTGCGCGCGTCGATGGATGGGGGGCTCCGGCCGCGACGATCCGGCCCCGTGAGCGCGCCGATCACGGGCGCGGGGGTAGCGGCAAAGGCCGGACCATCGAATTCCCGTCATGCGGCGGATCTCGGCGCAGCGCCCACATGCGAGCCAAACCGGGCATTCCCCGCTTCTTGCATGGCGGGTCGTCGCCCAGGCCTGCTGTGCTCATCGAGCGGTTCGCTCACCAGAAACCCGGACGCATGCCGCGCTTCATGTGCTGGCACATGAGCCCCGAGCTCCGATCTCTCGGAGGAGCGGCCTCGCAGGGCGCCGAAGCGCCACGCGAGACGCGCGTTCCGCCGGAGCTCGCCAAGCCTGGGCAGCTCGAACATTGCGGTTATTACGGCACCTCGAGGTTCAACGATGTTTGCACCCGACGTAAAGATCACACTCGGCATGGCGATGACGCTCGTTGTTCCATCCCTCGGCTGCGCGGGCCCGCGGGAGGCGCCTGGGCCCGCGGATAGCGGCGGCGTGCGCGCCGAGACCGGCGAGGTGCGCCTGCCCCTATGTCACGGTCAGTTCATCGCGAACGTGACCGTGCTCCCCGAGACGTATCACTGGGAGGATGCCGCCCACGTGCTCACCGTCGCGGAGGGGTTCGGCCCGCGGACGCTCGATATCAGCGTGGCGTCGAGCGTCCAGCCCACCGTGAGCATCACCGGGACCCTCACGGGCACCTTCCCGCCCGCGAGCGCCCAGCCCGTGACGGGCACGACGGGCATCCCGGGACTACCGCCTATCAACGAGCTCCCTGGCGTACCCGGCACACCGTTCGCACCCTTCACGCCGTTCCCGCCCGGCACGCCGTTCCCGCCCGTCGTGACGGGCACGCCGGGCACCCGCGCTCCCGCGGACTGCCAGCCTCCGTGGAACAGGCCTGGCGACTGCATGCCTCCGAACGGACAGCCCTCGTGGAGCATGCCGGGCAACGGCGCGCCCTCGAATGGACAGCCCCCGTGGAGCATGCCGGGCAACGGCGCCCCCTCGAACGGACAGCCCTCGTGGAGCATGCCGGGCAGCGGCGCGCCCTCGAACGGACAGCCCCCGTGGAGCATGCCGGGCAACGGCGCGCGCCCGAGCAGCCCTTCGCTGGGCATGCCCGGCAGCTGCACGCCGACGATCTCGGACATCTCCAGTGCCGTTGGATTCAGCGTGAGCAAGACCATCACGCTTCAGGCCGGCTCGATCTACTTCGTCCCGGCGGCTGCGTATGCGCGCGTCTCGGCGTACCCCGTCTTCCAGAAGATCACCTGGGACATCGTCAGCAACGGCGGCTGGAACTGGGGAGCCGGCCCGGCAGGGGGCATCGTCGTCGGCTCCGGCGTCGTGCTCAAGCCGGTGGGTGTCTATTTTGCAACGTACCGCGCCTATGACCTTGCCGCGATGGGCGGGGGAGTGCTCAACCCGGGCCCGATCCTGGGTCCTCCCACGGACGGCGCGGGCGGCGCAGGCGGCGCAGGCGGCGATCCTGGCAGCGGCGGCGCAGGCGGCGATCCTGGCGCGGGCGGCACGGGAGCCACCGGCGGTGCTGGGGCCACCGGCGGCGCAGGCGGAGCAGGCGGTTCGGGGGGCGGCCCGTGAGCCTGCGCCTCGCGGGCCGGCCAGCGTCGTGGCTGCCGCCGGCCCGCGAGGCGCCCTGATCAAGGGGTGACCAGCTCGACCGGAGGAACGGACTCGCACACCGTATGGCCCAGGACGCTGACGTCCGAGCCACGAACGGCGATGCCCACGCAGCGGGCATGGGCGTAACGGCCGGGTCCCACGCTTCGCCCGATCGTGACCTTGTATCGAAAGACGTGACCGCGCCCGTGGATCGGCATGGCCTCCTCGATCCGTATCACATCCATGTGGTATCGCCAGCTCACGAACTCGACGATACGCTGCAGACGATCGACCCCGAAGAGCGGCGCATCGCCGAACAGGATCCCCTCGGGATCGAGCAGGTAATCGTGCTGCGCATTGTTGTCCCAGTACTCACGCCCGGCGACGATGTACTGAATCGCGAACCGCGCCGGCTCCGCGTGGTCGGCAGGATAGACGATCCCGGAGAACACCCACCGCTCGGGGGAGCCCCACGGCGGCGCGGAATCGTACCTGGCCGGAGCCACGCGCCACGCGCCGCCGGCGTCCCGGTAATGGATGAGCACCTGCTTCTCGGGGGCGATGTTGTCGACGAGCACCACGCCGGAGACCTCCGACACCGGAGGGTCACCGCCGCGCCTGCGCGTCGCATGTTCAAGGCGAACCACGTCACTCGTGCGGCTCATTGCGCTCCCCCTCCCTCCGCGCAGCACTCGCCGGGCCGGCTGGAGGTGGGCACCGCTGGCACACGCCTGCAGCGCATATTCTGCGGAGCAGCCAGAATTCAACGCAAAGGCGCAAAGGCGCAAAACGACGGAGGAAAAATGAACGAGAATGATCTTGCGTCGGACTTGCGCCGACTTCATAGGAGAGTGCCTTGAACGCCTGACGCGGATAAGAGAGCTTCTTCATGGCGGATCGCCAGGCCTCGGCCGCACCTCGCTCGTCCTGGCCCGAGGCACGGGTTCCCACTCGGGCTCGACCTCGGCGGCGCGGAGCTTCTTTCGCAGCGCGAGCATCTCCTGCTCCTCCGCGTCCGAGCGACCGGGGTCGTTCGCGAGCAGACCGTAACGCTGCGCGGCCTCGCCGAGGTCGGTCGGGTAGAGGCGATCGATCCCGAAGAACTCCTCGTACAGCTCGCTGCCGGTCATGAGCGCAGGCGACTCGCCGGTCTTCCGGGCGATCACGTCGCCGTCCCGGTTGCGGCCGAGCCGGACGATCTCGTCCTTCGCGAAGCCGGGGAGGACCAGCGGCGAGTGGGTGGTCACCACGAACTGCATCCGCGGGAAGACCTTCTTCAGCTTCGGCACCAGCTCGGCCTGCCAGCTCGGATGAAGGTGGAGGTCGATCTCGTCGATGAGCACGAGACCGCTCATCTCCGAGGGGTCCACGAGGGCGCCGGACATCGACGTATCGGCCAGGATCTGACCGATGAGGTCCGCGATCCAGGAGATCAGCCCCTGGTAGCCGTGGGACAGCCACGTCGCGGGCAGCTTGAACGTGGAGGATCCGGATCGCAGCTCGAAGCGGTGCGCTTCCACGAGGTCGGCGGCGCTCTTCACCCCGCCGCGGCCCCGGAGCTCCAGCCCGCGCACGCGCGGGAGGAGGCGGGAGCGCCGAAAGAGGGCGTCGGACAGCATCTCGGCGTACCGGCCCGGATCGATGCCGATGTCCTGGAGGATGTCGGCGAACCCGGTGCCGAGGATGGGGGCGCCGTCGAACAGGGAGTCGAGCCGGCTCAACGTCGGATCGTCCGGGCGCGCGGCGCCGTGCGGCTTGGGCAGGCGCCGGTTGACGCCGTACCCCGCCACGAACCACCACGGCGCACCGACGGCGCGGGCTTCGCGCAGGGGGCCCGGGTCGGCGCTGCGCGCCGGATCGAGGTGTTCCTGGGGATGCGCTGACGGTTCCCCGTAGTCGGACGAGCCCACGAAGACCTTCCAGCCCGGCTCCAGGAACAGCTGGCTCCGCAGGAACTTCGGCGGCTGGTCCGGCTTGCCGCCCCAGCGCGGATACGAGCGCGAGCGCCCTTCGGGCAGGGGGCCGAAGGCGAAGCTGGCCGCGATGTCGAGGGGCTCGTCCGGGTGCCGCCGGTCCGGCAGCGACGGGATGTCGGCGAGCTGGTTGGCCCGGTCGGGGCCGCTGGCCGCGAGGGCGATGGCCTGCAGGACGGAGGTCTTGCAGAGGCCGTTCTCGCCGACGATGGCGGTCCACATCCGCGGCTCGCCGGAGGCGGTGGTGAACGACAGCCGCAGATCGCGGAGCAGCTTGAGGTTCCGGATGTGGATCTCGCGGAGGTACACGGCGGCATCCTAGCGCACCGCGCGCGCGGGTGTTGCGCGCGGTGCGCCCGGCTGAAGGGCGCAAGCCTACGCCAGGACCTCCGCCACGAGCGCCTCGGCGAGCTTGGCCGCCTTCTCGTCGCGGGCGCGAAGCTTGGCTTCGAGGTCCTGGGGTAGGCTTGCGCCGGTCGCGGGCGGCAACCCCGCGCGCGGACTTACGGCGCGAAGCGCATCGTCTCGGCGGAGAAGCCGTCGCTGCCTCGGTTCGCCTTTTCGAGCGTCTCGTCGAATACATCCGCTGCGCGACCCGGGCCCCCTGGGCCGATCTCGAACGTGACGCGATCCAGGGTGAGCTGCTCGTCGTCGGCATAGGCGATGCCGATCGAGGGCCCGCCGGAGCCCCCGCCGCCGTAGCCGCCCTTGCCGCCCCAGCCGCCGTAGCCTCCTCGGCAGGCGTATTCGCTGAGCGTGTCTGCCCGCGACCCCGACGGGCCTCCTTGCGGGCCAGCCCCACCGTCTTGGCCTTCGCCCCCCCGGCCTCCGGCGCCGCCCCAGCCCGTGACCACGCTCGTTTCCCGCAGGGTCACCTTGCTCCCCGGATGCGCGAAGATCGCGATGTTCGAGCCGCCCCCGCCGCCGCCGTAGCCGCCCTGGCCGCCGCAGCCGCCGCCGCCGCCCGAGCCGCCCGACGCGCCGCCCAGCGCCGCGTTGCCGCAGGCGCTCCGGCCGCCCCGCGCGCCGCCGCCCCCGCCGCCCCCCTGGCCGGGCGCTCCCGCGCCGCCTTGCTCGCCAGGCACGCCCTCCCACCCGGCCGCGGTGAGGCGTCCACCCTGGCCACCGGCGCCTGGCGCGCCCGGCGCGCCGCGCTCCCCATCGAGGCCGTCCTTGCACCTGGCGCCGTCCTTCGCGCCTACGCCACCCGCGCCCGCGTTGCCGGGGTTCGGGATCGGCAGCGGCTTCCCGTCGTCGCCATCGCCGCCGCGGTCCGGAGTCCCATCGCCCCCTTTGCCGCCCGTCGAGACCAGGTCGCCACACACGCTCCTCACGGCGGGTGCGCCGGCCACGGTGGCTGCCGAGCAGGCGTCCTTCCCGATCGCGCCGGTCTCCCCGTGCGGCGCCTGCGGATTCATGAGGCCCCAGTCCACGCCGTCCACGCCTCTCTGGGCATGGCCCGTCTCGATCTTGCTCCGAAGCACCTCCACGACCGCACCCGGCTCTAGCCTCATCGCGACGACATCGAGGCTCGCGTCCGGTGGGACCTCGGCGAGCAGGTGCACCTCCACGATCGTGGATACGCCGTCGCCGACCACCTCGCCGTCGCCCTGCGCTGCGACCACGGTGATCAGAGCGTCGCGGCGCCTTGCGCCTCCGATGGTTGCCAGCAAGCCGCCCAGATTGTCCGTCGTGTGCCTCCACTGCCCCCAGCACTGGAAACCGCCCCACAGATCGATGCCGGAGGGCAACCTGAAGCCCGCGAGGAAAGGCTCGCTGCAGGCGAAGATCCGCCCCCGTGCGCGCGGCGCGAGCTCGGCCGCACGGGCGAGCGTCCTCACCGGTCTCTCCATCGTGCCGGGATTGCTGTCGTCCCCTTGCGTCGTGCTCGCGAACACCCCGCAGCCGGCCTGCACGCGCAGCGCGGCGAGGCCCTCGAGACACGCCTCCTCCGAGGGCTCGGCCGCGGGCTCGGCGTCGCAGGTGCCCCCCTCCGCGCACGGCGGGGTGGTGGACGGCTCCGTTCCGCACCCCAGGGCGGCCGGAGAGGACAGCAGAAGGACCCATGCAGCGGTTGTGATCTTCATGATCCTCTCTCCCTGGTCATCCCCTTGTGGAATCCGTCATCGGGGCGGCACAACCAGCTCGGGGAAATCCCAGAGGGGCGCGGTCCGGCCGCGCTCTCCATTGGCTATCGTATCGTTCGGATCGCCTGCGCCGCCGAGCCCACCAGCGCCGGCTTCTCCCCAGGCCCAGGTCGCGCTCTGCGTGAGGTGGACGCTGCTGTCGACGCGCGCGACGGCCATGGAGACGCCTCCGAGCCCTCCGCCACCATGGCCGCCTTTGCCTCCGTCGCCGCCGTTACCCCCTGCGCATGCAGAGTAAACCGTACCGTCGATTCGTCCGTCGGCGCCGCCTGCCCGGCCCCGGCCCCCCGCTTGCCCCGTCCCTGCGTTGCCGCCGCGACCGCCGTCGCCGGTGATGATGGCCGTCTTGTCCACCAGGACGTGTGCATGCAACGCGATGATCCCGAAGCTGCCGCCTCCGTAGCCGCCCCCCCGGCCGCCACGCCCTCCGCAGCCTCCGCTTCCGCCCGAGCCGCCGGACGGTCCGCTTTGCGGATCCACGGGCCGGCAGTGGCCGTTCGAGCCGACGCCGCCCCCACCGCCGCCTCCCAGGCCGATCCCCCCGTTCTGGCCGTTCTGTCCCGAGAAGCCCTGCCAGCCGTGGGCGCTGATGCTTCCGTACTTGAGCCGCTCATCGGGCAACCCCGCCCCGCCTCCAACCCCGTTCGCGCCGGACTCCCCATTGCCGCCCGACTTGCCGGCCGTGCAGCTCATCGCCCCGCCGTTTCCCCCTTCGCCTCTCTCCATCGAGTCGGATACCGGTGCCGGCGCGCCCTCCATGCCGTCGCCGCCCGCAGCGACGTCGCCCTCGCCGCCCGCGCCGCCGATGGACATCGTGCCGTCCTCGCACAGCGTCACCACCCGCGGCGCGCCCTCGGTCCAGTCCGCCACGCACCCGTGCGCGCCTGGATTGCCACCCACCCCGTCCGGCGCCCGCCACGGCTGGTCCCGGGGAGCGCCATCGTCCCCGTCCGCCCCATCTGCGCCGTTCCCCGCCAGGAGCTCGCTCGACACCACGTCCACCGCGGCGCCCTCGCGCACGATCATCGCGATCGACGACCCGCTGGGCCGGGTCGCGTCCGCCGCCACGAGCCGCACGCCGAACACCACCGACGTCATGCTCGCTTCGCGCGCCTCCACGGTGAGCGGCACCCGCTCCGGCTCCGGCGCGATCTCGGTGAAGCGGTCCTTGCCGCCCCAGGTCCACGCCGCCGTAGAGCAGTCCCGGCCGCCCCAGATCGCGACGCCCGACGGCAGCGTGACCGCCTCCTCGAAATCCTCCGCGCAGGCGTACACCCGCCGCGTCCCCCCGGGCTCCGACGCCTTCTCCACCGCGCGCCGCAGCGTCCTGACGGGCGCCTCCCTCGTCCCGTCGCTCGCGTCGTCCCCGCGCCGCGCGACGAACACCCCGCACTCGTCCTTCGCCGCGCTCGTCGCGGGATCGCCGTCGCACGGCGACCCCGGCAGCGACGGCGGCGTCTCGCCGGGGAGCGGATGGCACGAGAACGTCGTCGCGCAGTCCTCGGCATAACACCCGGCGCCCCCCGCGGCGCTCCCGCAGCCGAGCGCGATCACCGCGAGCGAACGCAGCCAGCCTCGACCCCCGCGCATCCTCCCCATGAGCCCCCCTTCGCGCCTCACCACACGCCCTGAAGGACGAGCCCGGCCTGCGTTCCCGTCGGGCTCGGCACCACGTGCACGCCGCCGCGGACCGGTGTCTCGTCGAGGAGCCACCCCTCCGCGAGGAACGACGCCGCCGTCGCGATCCCGAACACCGCCCCCGTCGCCAGCGCCACCTTGCCGAGCGTGGCGAACAGATCCCGCTCCGCCACGTCGTCGCGGATCTCCGCGCAGGCCGAGGGCGCGTTCGGCCACCAGCACGTCGACGAGGTCCAGCCTCGCCCGCGGAACACGACGTCGCGCTCGGCGAGGTTGTCGTGGACCACATCGGCCCGCATGAGGAACACCGCGCCCGCCCCCAGCGCGGCCGTCGCCAGCGCCGCGCCCCCGATCCGCAGCTCCGTCACGGGGACCGTCGGCCGCGCCGCCGGATCCGCCGCCCGCACCGGGCCGCCGCCGGTCGCCTGCGGCGCGCCGCGCTCCGGCGCGCGCAGCAGCTTCAGCGTCAGCGAGAGCCGCCCGCCGGCCTGCCCCTCCAGCGAGCTCACCGCGTCGGTGTGGCCATCCAGCCGCGCCCGCACGGTGTGATGCCCCGGCTCCAGGAACAGCTCGTAGGTCGGTGCCGGGCGACCCGGCGCCTTTCCATCGACAAGGACCTCGGCGTCCGGTGGATTCACACCCAGGTAGAACGTCACCACCCGGCGCTCGGCCTTCTTCAATCCCTCTTCGGCCCGCTCCGCCAGCCCGCCGCGGAGCGCGTCACGGTGCCTCAAGCTCTGCGCCAGGTGGTCGGCCGCATCTCGATACCTGCCCAGCGCGAGCTCGCACAGCCCGAGCTCCGCGGCGATCTCGGCGCGCTCCGCGTCGGTCGTCCACGCGGCGTCGGCCGCCTTCAGCGAAAGCTCGTACGCCGCCGCGGCCTCGACCCACCGCCCCGCATCGCGCGCCTGCCGAGCACGGCGCAGCGAGCTCGCCAGGGTCGATGTTTCGCGCGGACCCGAGATGGCATGGGGCGGCTCGCCTGCGCTCGCCACGCCCTCCACCGCCGCGACGACTCCCATGAAGACGCACGGCAAGAAGGAGCAGAGCGCGTGACGCACGCCACCCTGAATACTCTTTCGCGCGGGCCCATGTCAACGCGCCGTTTCCCGGAACCGCCGGGAATTCTCGTTCATGACCGCGTTCAGGACGGCCAGAATCGTCACCGGTTCGATGAACGAAAGAGAATTGGAGCATCGATAAAGGAATGTCTTTGCGTCTTGGTTCCACCAGGGGGCTCACGAGGGCGGAATGAGGAAGACGGCCATGGCGTCGCTGGCCAACGGATCAGCTCCCCCGGCGGGCAGCGCTGCGACCCGAGAGGAGGAACCCTCGCCGGACCGCTGCTCCCCCTCTTCGCGATCGCGTACGGCGGCGCCGTCTGTCCCACCTTCTTCCGGGGGCTCGGTCGATTGTTGAACCTTCGGACGGGGCCCGGATCGTCTGCTGGATCGTGGACCGAGCAACGCCGACCTGCCCTCTACCCGCCCGCGTGAGATCGCTCGTCAGCTACGTCGGGGTGCCCTCGCGGGACCTCGACGATGTCATGCAGGACGCGATGGTGCGTCTCTGGGAGCGGCGAGAGCAGGTCCGATCGGCCAGGAATCCGAGCGCCTTTTGCGACAGTGTCGTCCTGAACACGGCTCGAGATCACCGCCGGGGAGCGCACAGACGCGAGGAGGCGCTCACGGGCTTTGACGAGACGGCGCTCCGCGATGAGCGTCCAAGCCCCGAGGATCACGCCATCGCTCGCCAGGAGGCGGCGCTGGTGCGGCAGCTCATCGAGCAGATCGGCGACCCGGGCCGCGGGGTCTTCATCTCGTGCGAGCTCCTGGAGCGGCCGATCGCCGACGTCGCCCGAGAGCAGGAGATCCCGCTGGAGACCGCGCGAAGTCGCCTGCGCCGGGCCTGGGAGGAGTTCGAAGAGGCGGCGGCCCGCTGGGAAGCGAGGCAACGAGACCGCGGCGCTCGCCGGCTGCGCGCCGTGCTGTTCCCGCCCTGGCTCCTGGAGCGGCGCTCTGGGCAGCGAGGTGGTCCCGCGCGCTGGATGGCACGAGGCTTCGCCATCGCCTGTGCGGCGGTGCTCGGCACGCTGGCCACGGGCCCGACGGAGCCCGTCGAGCCTCTCCGCGCCTCCCTGGCCACCCTGGTCTCCAGGAGGACGACCGGGCCGGCGACCGCGCAGGCCGCCCGGAACCCCGCCGTGTCGGCGCGCGTGGGCGATGCGCTGGACGGGGCGGCGGCGGCCTCTCCGGCGCTGGACGCGGCGATGACGGCCCCTGCCGCCCCCGCCACGCCGGCAGGCCGGCCGGCGGCACCGCGCCCGGCGATCAGCTCCCGCGAGCGAGATCTGATCGCCCGCGCACGGACGGCCGTGGAGGCCGGTGATGTCGTGTCGCTCGTCGAGGCGCGACGCCTGCTGGAGGAGCACGGACGGAGATTCCCGCGCGGCCGGCTGGCGGGTGAACGCGAAGCGCTGCTGAACCAGCTCAGGTGATGACCGAGCATTAGGCCATCGCTGAGCACGAGGTGGCCTTCGTGGCGAAGGCGGCGCTGGACCACCGTGGTTCGTGGTCGCCGCCGTAGGAGGTTGAGCGCCTCCTGAGCGGTCGTCCCGCGCCGAGCGACGCCCGCTCAGGAGCGATCGTATCCGCGCGGACGAGGACTCGCGCGGAACATTCACGTTTCACTTGGAGGCGAGCCATGGAGCTCCTGGCATTGCCCCCGCGCGGGGCGATCATTCATTGCGTCGGAACACGCGTCCTCGCCGAGGAGTCGTCCCCTGCGGCGCGACACGAATGGACGGCGGGTCCGAGCGCGTCCGGCGCGCCGTGCGTCGCGGCGCGGACGACGGCTCGGCCGGGATCTCGGCAGAGCGCGGTGAAGCCTGCGGCAGACAGCGACCGGGAGCACGCGTTCCACTCTCTATTTCAGGCGGAGACGATCCGGCGTGTTCATCGATGGCTCGGGAAGCTCCGCGTACCCGCGCGCGATCGGCGCGACCTGAGCCAGGATGTCTTCCTGGCGGCCGTCGTGAGCTTTGGCAACTATGATCCCTCGCGTGGCTCGGTCGCGCGGTGGCTGAACGGCCTCGCGGTGAACCTGGCTTCGCATTACCACGCGAAGGCATCTCGGCGGAACGAGGCCATCACGGATCCCGCGGAGCTGTGCAAGGCCGGCGGCGGCGCGACGGCCATCGAGCTCCTGCTCGCAGCGGAGCGGCGGCGCCTGCTGAGATCAGTCGTCCTGGAGTTGCCGTTCGAGCTGCGCTCGGTGCTGTTCCAGCACGACCTCTACGAGATCTCCATGAGAGACATCGCCGCGATGAGAGAGATACCCCTCAGCACGGTGTACAAATGGCGCGCCAGAGCGCTCCATGGCGCGCAGGAAGCGCTCGCGAGGCGCGTCGCTGCGGAGGAGGAGCCCAGGAGGAGCCCCACGCTCGCCCCCGCGGGGGGAGGCCGCTGAAGCCTGCCTCGCCGGCGGGCTGCTGAGCGGTCCCGCTGAACCGGGAACGGTTGCCGGCAGGCAGCTGGGCAGCCCCGCGGAACCGGGACCGGTTGCCGGCAGGCAGCTGGGCAGCCCCGCCGAACCGGGACCGGTTGCCGGCAGGCAGCTGGGCAGCCCCGCCGAACCGGGACCGGTTGCCGGCAGGCAGCTGGGCAGCCCCGCCGAACCGGGACCGGTTGCCGGCAGGCAGCTGAGCAGCCCCGCGGAACCGGGATCGGTTGCCGGCAGGCAGCTGGGCAGCCTCGCGGAACCGGGACCGGTTGCCGGAAGGCAGCTGGGCAGCCTCGCGGAACCGGGACCGGTTGCCGGCAGGCAGCTGAGCAACCTCGCGGAACCGGGCTGCCCGCTCCTCTACCTTCCAGGCCCGCCCCGCAGGATGCCAGGCGCGTGCGAGGGCGACAGGGCGGCTCCTCTCTATCGATCGACGCGTGCAGGCACGCCAGCCATGCGCAAGATTCCGACGTAACATTCCGACGCTTATAGAGGGGGCATGCATCTGGAAAATCATCGACAGATGAGTTGACAGTAAGACGCAGGTGATTATCCCTCCCCGGAACGTCCGGCGCGCGCCGGGCGCTCCTATCATGTTCAGCGCGGGGGGGAGGGAGCATGATGCTCATGTTCTTCTGCCGCTCCGCGACGGAGATCAACGAGAGGTAATCCCCTCATGGCCAGACCGTTCCAGAACAAGAAGAAGCCGGCTCCCAAGAAGCCCGGGGCCACGCCCCAGGCGGCGGCGGCGTTCGACAAGACCCTCGCCGAGATCGAGGCGCTGAGCCCGGATCGGCTCATCGCCATCAATCTCGACATTCCGCGCATGGTCTCCCAGGTGCTTGGCGTGCTGCCTGGCCTCGTCGTGCTCCGCTCGGACATCGCCGAGCGACTGCAAAAGCACGATGTCGCGCTGCTCGACCGGCTCGAGACGTACGCGCTCGCCGCGTGGGACGCGCACCTCGTGTGGCTGTCCAGCGGAGGCGCCGAGAACGCGCTGAAGCCGCTCGTCGAAGAGGCGGTGCCGCTCCGCGAGAACCTGCTGAGCGACGCCGAGGCGCTCGCCCGCCGCGGCCTGCTCGACGCGGAGGCGGTCGCCGAGATCCGCGCAGGACAAGGGCACATCGACACGGCAAACGACCTCGTCGCGCTCTCGGCGCTGTTCAGCGGAAGCTGGTCGGAGATCGCCGGCAAGACGGCGGCGACCGAGAAGGAGGTCAACCGCGCCGGGGAGATCGGGCCGCTGCTCCTCGCCGCCCTCGGCGTGAGGGAGCACGGTAAGGGGCCCGGACCGACCGAGGCCGCCGACAAGAGGGCGCGTGCGTTCGCGCTGCTCGTGCACGCCTACGATCAGACCCGCCGCGCCGTCGCCTACCTCCGCTGGAACGAGGGGGATGCCGACACGATCGCGCCGTCGCTGTACAAGGGCCGCGGCGGTCGCTCGGCGTCGTCGAGCGACACCGCCGGGGCGCCGCAGGACGCCGCCCCGGCCGGCCCGGCGGCGCCAGCATCGCCCGGCGCCGCGCCGCCCGTGTTGCCGCCGCCCGACACGGCGGCGCCGGCGGCGTCCGGTGCTGCACCGCCCGGCGCGGCGGTGTCCGGCGCAGCGCCCAACGGCGCGCCCCTCATCGCTTAGTACCGCGTCGCCCGAGGACGAATCCGCGGTGGTGAACCGTGGAGGTCTGGTGCTATCCGCGGGATTCTCGGGGGCGAGACGACGGATCGCAGCTCCTTGGAAGGCGTGGGCCCAACGCGAGTCTAGCCGGAGAACCGGTGAGGCTCCAGCGGGCTCGCATCGCGCTGGTGTCGGTGGTCACGCGGTCTCCTCCTCGGCTCAGGTCGAAGGTTCACCCCCGCTCGTGATCGGCCGCGGTGCGGCGCCGATCTGCGCGCGCGCGTGGGTGATGGCCTCCAGGAGCTTCTTTTCGAGGAGCGCGCGCGGGGGCAGCTCCGTCAGGTAGCTCGCCACGCGGATCGAGCCCTCGCTGAGCTGGAGCAGCTCGATCTGCTCCTCGTTCTTGTCGGCGCAGAGGATGAGGCCGAGCGGCGGGTTCTCGTGGGGCTGGCGCTCGTGCTTGTCGAGCCAGCGCAGGTAGAGCTCCATCTGCCCCTTGTCGCGGGCGTCGAAGCGGCCGAGCTTGAGCTCGACGGCCACGAGCGCCCGCAAGGAGCGGTGGAAGAAGAGCAGGTCGAGGTAGTAATCCTCGGCGCCGATGCTCATCCGCTTCTGCCGCGCGATGAAGCTGAAGCCCTGTCCGAGCTCCAGGAGGAAGCCCTCCAGCTCCCGCAGGATGGCGGCCTCCAGCTCGCGCTCGCCGAAAGAGGCGGGCAGGCCGAGGAAGTCGAGGACGTACGGGTCGCGGAAGATGAGGTCGGGCGTCATCCGGCCGCTCTCACCGAGCGCGGACAGGGCTTCTTGCACGACGGCCTCCGGGCGCTTCGCGATGGCGGTTCGCTCGAAGAGCATGCCGGCGATCTTCTCCTGAAGGGTCCGGGTGCTCCAGCCTTCGAGACGGCAGAGCTCGACGTAGAAGCGGCGCTGGAGGGGGTCGTGGAGGGCGATGATCTCCCGGAGATGGGTCCAGCTCAACTGTGCACGCAGCGCGTGCACAATCTCCGGGTCGGGGAGGACCTCGGCGAAGCGCAGCATGTGGTGGAGGTTGCGCTTGCTGAAGCCGCGGCCGTACTCGGCCGAGAGGGAGGCGGCCACGTCGGCGACGACCTGCTCGCCATACGCAGCCCGGCCCTCGCCGACGACGTGCTCGCGAAGGCGGCGGCCCACCTGCCAGTAGAGCCAGACGAGCTCGCTGTTGATGGACCGGGCTGCGGCGGCGCGGCTCTGGTCGATGAGGCGGCGCAGCTCGTCGACGAGGGCGGCAGGAATGGGGGCGAGCGGGGCGGTCATTCGGGCTCGTCCTCGTCGAGGTCGTCGTCGGTGGCGTCGTCGAGATCGGCGGGGGCGGGTTCGTCGGGGTCGGAGGTGGGGAGGCGGGCGGCGGCGGCGCGGACGTCGAGCTGGCCGGTGACGACGTCGGCGATAAGGCGAGTGCAGTATTCCCGGATGAGTGTGATTTCGCGCTCGGCCTGCGTAATAGCAAGCTCCAAGGGAGCTGCTTCGCGCTCAATGTGTTCGGCAATGCTCAACTGCTCTACCAGTGGACACCGAAGCAGAGGTATCGCGGCCACCTGTCCTAACCGAAGATGGCCCACGGTGCTGCCGTTGCAGGCATGCTCGATGTGCCTCCGAACCACAGGGCCATAGATGCTGTGCACGAGAAATCGTGCGTCCAGAACGCCCGGCCGAGGCCGGAAGTACATCATTCGTTGTCCCATGCACAAATTGGGAACGTCTGGAACCAGGCAAGCCTCCCCAGCAGGCGCCTCGCGAGTAAAGAACACGTCGCCAATCATCAGGCGGTGCGCGTCGGCGAGGGCGAGCAGTTCGTTGCGGGAGAGGAGGTGGAGGACCTGGCGCGGCGTCGGCATATGCGCGGCGCAAGACGGTAGGTCGGGGTGGCGAGGGATCGCAACCGAAAGATCGCAGCCGGTCCTCCCGCGGCGCAGCGCCCGCGGCTCCGCGCGCTCAGCGCCCGCGCATCAGCGGGTGGTGGCCTAATTTGCTTTGCCCCGGAATGATTCACATGAAGGCGGGAAGATCATTGAGCTTTTCTTCCCGCCTTCCCGCCTTCATGTTCAACTTAGGCCACCACCCATCAGCGCGCCGTCCGCCCGATCTCCTCCGCCGCCCGCGCCCGCTCCTCCGCCGCCCGCGCCAGCGGCCCCGTCAGGAGCGCCTGCGCCTCGCGGAAGCGCGCGGCCACGTCGGCCCAGTAGCTCGGGTCCGCGCCCTGCGGGGCGGCGAGCTGCTTGATCAGCGCCGCGTCGTACGCCGCGATGCCCGCGTACGGCGAGGCCGGCTTCGCGCGGGCCACCCAGTCGAGCGCCGCGAGATCGCCCAGGCCGAGCCCGGTGAGCGGCGCCCGCCGCATCATGAGCGCCGCGTCCTCGGGGCCGTTGCGCAGGCCGAGGGCGAGCGCGAGCAGCGTCGTCGCCTCGGGCGGGCGCGGGGTGCCCTCGGGCCACGCCGCGAGCAGCGCCGTCGCCTGGTCGAAATCCACGGCGCGCCAGTACAGCCGGCCGAGCTCGATCCGCGCCCGCGCATAGAGCAGCCGCGCGTCGGGCGAGAGCTCGGCGGAGCGCAGCGCCGCGCGGTGCTGCAGCGGGACGCCCCGGCCAAGGAAGATGCCGAGGAGCTCCGGCCGCGCCGCCATCTCGGACGGGATCAGGCGGCCCGCGTAGTACGTCGGCAGCCTGGCCGCGAGCCGCTCGACGCCCGGCGAGGGCGCGACCTCCGGGGGCGGCGGCAGCTCCAGCGCGTCGAGCGCGTCGACGGGCCGGCCGCCGTAGAGGCGAGAGAGCATCGCGCGCGCGCCCTCGACGCGGGCGTCGCGGAGCACGCCGACCGACGAGAGCTCGCGCAGGCCGACGAGCGCGGCGTCGCGGCCGCGGCTCTTCCAGGGCTCCAGCAGCTGGTCGAGCTCGGCGTAGTAGACGTTGCTGAGCTCCGCGTCCTTCCGCATGGCGTCGGGCAGCGGCGCCGACCGGACCGCCTCGACGAGCCGCATGTCGGCCCGCCCGGACTCCACGGCGACGATGCCCTTCGCGTAGAACGGCAGCTCGACCCCGAGCCGCCCGAGATCCTCGATCGCCCGGGCCTGGTCCGTCACCCACGTGATGAGCGGCCCCTTGGTGAACGCGAGCACGCGCTGGACATCGTAGGGCGGACGCAGCGCGGGCGGCTCGGTCGCGGTGCGCGCGAGCCGGGCAGAGAGCGTGAGGCCGAGCAGCACCTGGTAGAGGTCGCCCTTGAGCGCGGCCGGCGGCGCCTCGAGGTACGGCACGGCGAGGGCGTCGCCGCACGCGACGGGCGCGAGCTCGGCCCGGAGCGCGCGCGCGAGGCCCGCCTCCAGGCCCGCGCACGCCTCGACCCCCGCGAGCCGCGCGTCGCGCTTCGCGGCGTCCTCCTCGGCGAGCGCGGCGTCGAGCGCGTCGAGCGCGCCCCGGGCATCGCCGCAGGGCTGCGCGGGCGCGACCGGGGCGCGCCGCGCGAACGGCTCGCAGACGCGCGGCGGGGCGGGCACCCCGGCCGGCGCCGGGGGGACCAGCGCGGCCTTCGGGTCGAACGGCGTCGGCTTGAGGAGCGGCAGCCACTCGTCCTTGAGCGTGCCGTGGACGGCGAAGGCCTCGCTCTCGGGGAGCGGAGGCGGCGGCGGGGTCGCCGCGCGGTCGCCGCCCGGCGGGACGGGCGCGTGCGCCGCGGGCGGAGGAGCCGCGGCGCAGGCCGCGAGGGAGAGCCCCATCGCGGCGGTGAGGGCGGTGAAGATCGAGCGGGGGATCGAGCGCATCACGTCTCCTTGGACACGGGCGATCCGCAAAGGTTTCGCCGAAGGCCGGCGGCGGCATCGGGACCCGAGCGGTGCGCGCTCGTGGATACCACGGAGGCAGGCGCGGGGTCGCGAGGGGATGGCGTGTGAGACGCGCCGGATCGCGCGGCGGGGCGGCCCCGCCCCCGGCATCCCCGCCAAGCACGCTGGTGGCCGGAACCACCGGAATCGCGCCTGCAGCGAGACATGCCACATCGCGACCCTCAGGCCCACGCTCCGACAGGAAAGTTTTATCTCCGCAACCTGTTCGGCGACCCCCGGACGACGTTCGGCGCGCCGGAGCACTGCACCGGTCCGCTCACGAACCTCACGTAGGCGTTTCCCGCGATGCCTGGCCAGCGCGACAAGCGGTTTTCGTGCTTCTGGCCGCGGAGGGGAAAGGTCGTGCTAGACACTGGCCCCATGGTACGGAAACACACAACCACTCTCGTTCGCGCAGGCAGCATGCTCTCGGCGATGGCGTTCGCGCTGGCCCTCGGCGCGCCCGCGTGCGGCTCCGACCCGCCGCAGACGCCCGGCGGGACGCCCGGCGCCTCCTCGTCCTCCTCCGGCGGCGGCGGCCCCTCCGGCGACGGCGGCGGCCCCAGCACACCCGATCCCGATCCGAGCGACGCCATGTTCGATCCCGACCACGTGATCGAGGTCGGAATCACCATGGCGCCCGAGGACTGGGAGACGCTCCGCCGCCAGTCCCGCGAGTTCTCGAAGCTGTTCGGCGAGGACTGCATGGACGGCCCCAAGGAGAGCCCCTACACGCAGTTCCCCGCGACCGTCACCGTCGACGGCACCACGCTCGAGATGTCCGCCGTCCGCAAGAAGGGCTTCCTCGGCTCCGCCAGCCTGTCAAAGCCGTCGCTCAAGGTGAGCTTCGACGAATACGTGGACGGGCGCGAGCACGCCGGCCTCGAAGGGCTGACCCTCAACAACGCCCGCCAGGATCCCTCGCTGATCAAGACGTGCCTCGCGTTCAAGGTCTTCGGCGACGCAGGCCTGCCCGCCTCGCGCTGCAACTTCGCCCACGTGACCGTCAACGGGGAGGACCTCGGCATCTACGCGCACGTGGAGCCGGTCGGGAAGCCCCTTCTCGAGCGCCATTTCCCGGACGCGAGCGGCGACCTCTACGAGGGCCAGATCAGCGACTTCCGCGACGGCTGGACCGCCACGTACGAAAAGAAGACCAACAAGGACGACTCCGACCGAAGTGAGCTCGACGCCGTCGCGGCCGCGCTCCTGGCCAGCGACGCCGAGCTCGACGC
This sequence comes from Sorangium sp. So ce1014, assembly GCF_051521505.1. Taxonomy (NCBI): domain Bacteria; kingdom Pseudomonadati; phylum Myxococcota; order Polyangiales; family Polyangiaceae; genus Sorangium; species Sorangium sp. So ce1014. The sequence goes on along the minus strand of NZ_CP150356.1, from coordinate 1,940,289 downwards.
GACGCTCGGCGCGGTCCTCGAACTCGGGACCTTCCGGAGGTACTGGGCCACCGAGTCGCTGATCGCCGCGTGGGACGGCTACGCGGGCAACACGAACAACCACCACGTGTATTTCGACCCGGCGTCCGGAAAGATGTCCTTCTTGCCGTGGGGCCCCGATATGTCGTTCGACCCGGCCGACCCGGTCGGCCCGTCAGGGCGGCCGCAGTCGGTCTCGGCGAGGGGGGCGATCGCGAACCGGCTCTACCAGACGCCGGAGCTCCGCGCTGCCTATGCCGAGGCCATGAAGGACCTCCTCGAGACGGTCTGGAAGGAGGACGCGCTGCTCCTCGAGATCGACCGGATGGAGAAGCTCCTTTCGCCGTATGTCCGCGCAGATGCGGAGGCCGTGAAGACGGCGACCGACGCGATACGGGGCTTCGTGAGCGGGCGCCGCGCCACGATCACCGCCGAGATCGCGCCCACGCCTCCCGCGTGGATGTTTCCGACCGCCGCCACGGCGTGCATGACGACGGTGGGGACCATGACGGGCACGTTCTCGACGACGTGGGGGTCGCTCGCCCAGATGGACACCTTCGCCGCGGGGACGGGGACGTTCGACACCGCGATCCCCGCGGATAACCCGCAATCGGCCGGGACCGTGGGCGCCTCGGCGGGCCATGAGGCCTCCCAGTCTGGGTTCGATTTCGCCATGAACGGGCGCGCCCAGGTTTCGGTCGTCGGGAGCTTCCCCGACGGGACGGTGCGCGCCCTCGTGTTTTATGTGGAGCCGGAGGTCTTCACCGACGGGGGGGAGGGCCCGTACGACTGGCAATCGGTCTTCGCGCTCGCGCTTGATTACACGGAGTCGGAGCCCGTGTTCACGGGCTTCCTCGGCGACGGCAAGATCCACTTCGACAAGGCCTCGATGGAGCCCGGAGCGCCGGTGACGGGCTCGTTCGAGGCGACCCTCCTCGGAGGCGCTATTTTTTGATTCGTTCGTCGGGCGCGCTCCGACAGCAGAGGCGCTCTCACGAGCGCCGTAGCCCCGGAAGGAGAACGGCCCGTCACAGCATGCGACACTGTGGATGGACGGAGCGTACAAGCTGGTCGGCGTCACCGTGGATCTGAGCGATGGCGCTCCCCATCGGGCACTTGACCCCGTAACCTGTGCCATGGACGTTGCCGATGCCAGGGACGACATTGAGGTTGCTGTCGCTCAGCTTCCACTCGTCGATCGTCTGGCACAGCAGCTCGATCCGGTAAACCAGGGAGTCGACCCAGATATTGATCCCGACCAGGACCTGGCTCGCAGGGCAGAGCACGGTGCCCGGCGAGCCGCCGTCGCCACCGGCGGTCACGGTCTGGAAGGCGGTGCCCAGGGTGCCGTCGCCGGCGAGCGGCGCGCACATCAGGCCAATACGGTCAATCGAGCCACCGCTCCGGCCGTGGATGCCGACAGCCACGTTACCGCTCCCACAGGGGATCTCGTAAGAGATGTCGACGGCCGCGCCGCCGGCGCCGCCAGCGCCGCCGGTGCCGCCGGTGCCGCCAGCGCCATCCGTGCCGCCGGCGCCGCCGGCGCCGCCCGTGCCGCCGGCGCCGCCCATGCCGCCGGCGCCGCCCGTGCCGCCGCTGCCCGCGTCGCCGCCGGCCGTACCACCGCCGCTGCCGGCTGCGCCGCCGCCCGTCGTGCCGGCGGCGCCCGAGAAGTCGAGCTCGTCGACCCCCGAGATCGCGTTGCATGCCGCGCTCCCGCACACGAGGGCGAGCGCCGCGGCCATCACCGTCGCGAGAGGCGCTGTCGTCCGGATTGCTGCGTGCTCGTTCATCAGAAGCTCCCGTGTCGGGTGATCTGGCCGGGCCCGAGGCTCGCCCTCGTCAGTACCACTCTCCGCCGAGCCCCAGCGTGAAGGTGAAGGTCGTGCCCTCCGGCATGAACACCGGGTGGAGCTCGGCAGCGAGGGCGAACCCGCTGCGCCGCGGTCCATCGCCGGACAGGCCGCCGAGGAGGAGGGCGCCCCGCGCGTGCGCGCCGAAGTACCAGTCCGAGGTGCTGGCGCAGCCGGCGCCCGACTCGAGGCCAGCGAGCGTCGCGTCGCAGCTCGCGACGGCCACGTAGTCCATGGACGGTCCTGCGCCGAAGTCGAGGACATGAAACACGGTGAAGCTCGCAAGGAGCGAGTTGTAATCGATGAACCCCGCGTCGAACCCCGCGCTGTTTTCGGTGCTCTCGGGGGTGAGCGTCAGCATGGGCGTGTTCTGGTAGTAGATCCCGAACTGGTGGTTGATCTGGATGCCGACCCGGCCCGTCCACGCGAAGACGCCGCCGGTGCCCGTCGGCGCCTTGATGATCCCGCCGCCCAGGGTGCTGCCATACCGGAGCCGGACGCCGTCCCGCTCCTTGTCCTCGGGCTCCTTGTCCTCGGGCTCCTTGTCCTTCTCCTCGGGCTCGGCCGGTGAAGGCGCCGGCTCCACGGCCACCGGGGTCGCAACCGGGGGCGGCGCAGCGCTCGGCCGCGCCGGCGGCTGGCTCCGCGGTGGACGCGGCGGCGCAGGCGCGACGGGGCGAGGCGGCGCGGGCGCCACCGGAGGCGGGGGCGCGGGCGCAACCGGCGGCGCGGGCGCAACCGGCGGCGCGGGCGCATACGGCGGCGCGGGCGCATACGGCGGCAGCGCAGGCGCAACGGGCGGCGGCGGCAGCGCGGGCGCAACGGGCGGCGGCGGCAGCGCGGGCGCAACGGGCGGCGGCAGCGCGGGCGCAACGGGCGGCGGCGGCGGCGCGGGCGGCGGCGCGGGTGCGGGCGGCACCGGCGTCGGGGATGGCGGCGGGATCGGCGGCGGCGCGGGTGCAGGCGGCGGCGCGGGCGCGGGGGGCGGCGGCGGCGGCGTCGGCGCCGGGGACGGCGGCGGCGTCGGCGTCGGCGGCGGCGCTGGCTGCGCGGAGGCAGACGGAAGCGGCTCCGGAGCAGGCGGCGGGAGAGGAGAGCCGTCCTGGGTCAGGGCCGTCGCCGAGGTCGCAAACGGAACGGTGAACGCCGCAAGCGCGGCAAGCCAGCGAAGGGGTGTCATCCGCTTTTTCTCAACGCGCTCCTCGCGGCCGTCAAGCGCGCGAAAGTGTGAGCTGTCGGCCGTGGTGCGCAGCAGCAGAAGATGATCCGCCCGCAAGCCGCGAAACGCCAGCCCACCGGTGATCCCCGAGGAGCCCCGCATCCCCACCCCTCCACTTTCTTTCACGGAACGAGGTGGCTGCGGTCACCAGACCCCTCGAGCCATGCGTCGAGACCCCAAAGCCCTTCTCTGCGGCATCAGCCCCCTGCTCGGGATCCTCCTGTCCGTCGCCTGCGTGGGGGAAAATTTCCACCAGGATGCGATCGCGGACGGCGGTGGTGGAAATGTCCAAGGGACGACCAGTGCGGGCGATGGGGGCTCGGGCCTCATGGCCCCAGGCGGCACCGGCGGCGAGGCAGGGCATGGCGCCGGCACGGCAGACGGCGGCAGCGGCGGCAGCGGCGACAGCGGCAGCGGCAGCGGCAGCGGCGGCGACGGCGACGGCGACGGCGGCAGCGCCCCCGCGGGGCGCCCGTGCAAGCGCGGCATCGCATACGGCCACCACTCGGTCGCCGACCTCTCGGCCCTCTCGGCCAGCGTCGGCTGGTGGTACAACTGGGCGGACATCCCCGACGAGGAGCTCCGGGGAGGCGACTACGTCAAGCTGGGCGTCGAGTTCGCCCCGATGGTCTGGGGCGGCCGCTTCGACGCCGACAAGGTCAAGGCGGCCATCCCGGGCGGGGCGAAGTACCTGCTCGCGTTCAACGAGCCGAACTTCTTCGCTCAAGCCAACCTCTCCGCCGCGGAGGCCGCCGCGCTGTGGCCGCAGATCGAGGAGATCGCCGACGAGAAGGGGCTCCAGCTCGTCTCGCCGGCCGTGAACTTCTGCGGCGGCGGCTGCCACGAGACCGATCCATTCGCCTACCTCGACGCCTTCTTCGCCGCCTGCGAAGGCTGCCGCGTCGATTTCATCGCGGCGCATTGGTATGCTTGCGACAGGCCGGCGCTCGAGTGGTACCTCGGCGAGCTCAGGCGCTACAGGCGCCCGATCTGGCTGACCGAGTTCTCGTGCGGAGACGGCGCGGATCGGTCGCCCGAAGCGCAGGCAGCCTACATGCGAGAAGCGGTGCCCCTCCTCGAATCGGACCCCGACGTCTTCCGCTACGCCTGGTTCTCCGGGCGCACCGAGGCGATCCCCAACGTGGACCTGCTCGGCGCGAGCGGAGAGCTCACCGCGCTCGGCGAGCTCTACGTCTCGCTGCCCCACGCGGAGAGGTGCAGCCCGTGACCGCCCGCGCGGCGGTCGCTCCGTCGACGCTCCCACCCGCCGGCGCGGTCGCCGCCCTCCCCGCGACCGGCCTCCAGGAGGCGCCGCGCGACTTCGCCGAGGTCTACGAGGAGATCTTTCCCTTCGTCTGGCGAACCGTGCGCCGCCTCGGCGTGGACGCCTCCGCGCACGAGGACGTGTGCCAGGAGGTGTTCGTCGTCGTGCACCGGCGGCTCCCGGAGTTCCAGGGCCGCTCGTCGCTGAAGACGTGGGTCTTCGGGATCGTGGTCAACGTCGTGCAGGCGTACCGGAGGTCGCTGCGCCGCAAGAGCCCGGCCCACCGCGGGACGGGAGAGACCGTGGATCCGGAGCTGCTCGAAGGGCCGAGCAACCTCAGCCCCTACGAGGCCATGACAAGGGCAGAGGCCGCGCGCGTGGCGCACGACCTCCTGGCGTCACTCGACGAGGAGAAGCGCGTGGTGCTCCTCCTCGCCGAGCTGGAAGAGATGTCGGTGACGGAGATCGCGCAGGGTATCGGGGTGAACATCAACACCGTGTATGCGCGGCTGAGGGCCGCTCGACAGGCATTTTCCGACGCGGTGCAACGCCACCACGCCAGGATCCGAGGAGGCCGCAATGGATGAGCTGGGGGCTGGCGAGCGGGCGTTCCTGGACGCCCTTCATGACGCGGACGAGCCGACCGACGACGATCGGCGGCGGATGCGCGCAGCCGTGTGGGCGAGGCTCGGCCTGGCCGGGACGGCGGCCACCGCCGTGGCCGTGAGCGCCAACAGCGCCGCGGGCGCCGGCTCCGCGAGCGCCGCGGCGGCTGCGCAGACGGTCGGCTCCGCCGCCGCGAGCATGGCCGCGAACGCGAGCACGGCGGTCGCGAAAGGGACGGCCTTCACGCTGCTCGGCGCCCCGCTGAAGATCGGGCTCGCGACGCTGGTCGTGAGCCTCGCGACCGGCGCAGCGCTCTACGTCCCGACGTCAGGCGGGGCGCCCGAGGCGCCGCGCGCGCTGGAAGCGGCGAGGATCGCAGACCCGATGCCCCGAACGCCGCACGCCGCCGCCCCCTCCGGCGCGTCGAGCGACGAGGCGCCTCCTCCGGCCGAGGCCAGCGCCCCCGCCGAGGCCAGCGCCACGCCCGCGGCGGCCAGCACGACGCGCGCGCCGGCACCGCGCCCGCCCCCGCCGGCGGCGGCCGCCGCCGCCGCGAGGCCGGGCTCCGACGGGCTCGATGCGGAGATCGCGCTGCTGCGCGACGCGCAGCAGGCGCTGCAGGCGGGCCAGTTCGCGCAAGCGCTCTCGAAGCTGAACGAGCACGCCAGCCGGTACCCGAAAGGCGTGCTCTCGACCGAGCGCGAGGCCTCGCGCGCGATCGCGCTCTGCCGCTCCGGCCGCGCGGCGTCCGGCAGGGCGATCGCGGCGAGGCTGCTCGCGAAGAGCCCGGGCTCGCCGCTCGCGACGCGCGTGCGCGCCGCGTGCGGGCAGGAGGAGTAGAGTGCGCGGGTGCACGTCTCAAGGTGGGCCCGGGCCCCGTCGGCCCTGCAGGCGCTGTTCGTCGCGGCGGGGCTCCTGCCCGCGCGCGCGCTCGCGGCGCCCGCCGAGCCCCGCGCCATCGACCTCCGCTGGGAAGCGCCGGACGGGTGCCCGCCGATCGACGAGGTCCGGAGCGAGATCGCCCGGCTCCTGGGAGCGTCGGAGCAGCGCCAGCCGATCGAGGTCGGGATCGCCGTCGCCCGCGAAGGCGGCGCGCGCCTCCGGCTCGATCTGCGCATCCACGCGCCGTCGCCCGGCGAGCGCGTGATCCGCGGCGACGACTGCGCGTCCATGTCGCGGGCGGCGGCGCTGATCGTCGCGATGTCGATCGATCCCGACGCGGTCGCGCGGAACGCCGCCGCGCCCCCCGCCGCGCAGCCCGCGCCCGCCCAGGCGGTCGCCGCCCCCGTCGCCGGCGCGCCGCGTCCGCCGCCTCCCGCGCCGCGCCGCCCGCCTCCCGCGGCGGCGCGGCCTCCGGCGGCAGCCGAGCGCGACCTGGAGGGGGCGCTCTGGTTGAGCGCGCAGATCGAGCAGGCGCTCGTGCCGGCGATCGGCGTCGGGCTCGCCGCGGGCGGTGGGATCCGCAGCGGCTGGTTCCGCGCCGACGGGGCGGCCGGCGTGGTGCCGTCGAGCTCGAGCCGCATCGCCGGGAGGGCTGCCGGCGCCGAGTTCCGGCTCTGGTTCGTCGAGGTCGACGCGTGCGCGCGCGCCCTCGTTCGCCCCATCGGCGTGTACGCCTGCGCGCTCGGCCGCCAGCACTGGCTCCTCGCCCGGGGGCGCGAGGTCGACGAGGCCTTCACCCGCACGGCGCCGATCCTCGCGGCCGGGCTCGGGACGCTGCTCGAGTGGCGCATCGCCGATCCCCTGAAGGTGGAGGGAGCGCTGCACGCCGTCGTCCCGCTGCAGCGGCCCCGCTTCGTCGTCGAGAACCTCGAGGGGACCGTCTATCGCCCTCCGGCCGCAGGTCTCAGCGCCCGCCTCGGCCTCGCGCTGGCCTTCTGAGCCTCAGGGCCGATCCGGGCCGGCATTCCACGCGGCCTCGACCGCGCAGCCGGCCAGCGCCTCGCCGTAGATGCGCAGCTCGTCGTAGCGCCCACCGAAGTACGGGTCCGCATCGAACTGGGACCGCCCGAGCCAGTTGTTCACGTCCTGGATCGCCGAGAGCGCAAAGCCGACAGGCTCGCTGCCGAGGAGCGCGCCATCCAGGTAGAGGGCCAGGGTCGCCGCCGCGCCGTCGAAGACGACGGCGACCTGATGGACCTCGCCGTCATCGAGCGTCGGCTCGGCGTGGATCGCCACCTCGCCCACGACGCCGCTGTCGCTCGCGAGCGCGGAGACACCCCGCACCTCGAAGCCCGTCGAGGGGGTGATCACCAGGTAGGACGTTCCCACCCCCCCCTCGCCTTCGACGGGATCTTCGCCTCCGCTGGCGACGCCGAAATCGATGATGCGCAGGTAGGCGCCTCCGCCGTCGCGGGCGACCCAGACCATGACGGTGACATCGCGCAATCCCGCCAGGAGCCCCGCGGGCAAATCGACGTAATCGTCCACGCCATCGAGGGTGAGCCCCCCTCCGCCGTCGAGGATCGCGCCGCCGAGGATCGCGCCGTCAGCACCTCCGATGAGATCGTCGACGACATCTCCCACACCGTCGAATGTGTACCGATGTGTCGGTGACGGCAACACATCACAGGAGATCGTGCCATCACCCCCTCCACCGCCGCTGCCCGCCTCACCGCCGCTGCCCGCCTCACCGCCGCTGCCCGCCTCACCGCCGCTGCCCGCCTCACCGCCGCTGCCCGCCTCACCGCCGCTGACGCTCGCCGCTGACGCCGGATTCATGCGGCCCACCGCTATCTCCACGTCCGCCCCGCACCCGGACAGCCCGAGGAGCAACACCATCACCGTAGTTTTCTGCGCACAGGGCACGGCCTGATCTTAGCGCGGCCGCGTCGTCGATTTGATCACGAAATCGGCGCGCTCCGGTCACCAGGGGATAACTGCCGAATCCACACGTGGGAGACGACGATGACGTTCAGACTTGACCGAGTGTTCGCGAGTCCGTGGCTCGCCGCCGGGGGATGTCTCCTGGGCATCTCGTGCACTGGCATCCTCGGAAGCGAGGACGATGGAAGCCAGGACGATCCGGAGCAAGACGCCTCCGTCGCGCCAGACGGGATGCCCCTGCACCACATGACAGCGTCGGAGTACAACAACACCGTCGCCCACCTCCTGGGAACGCGCCTGAGGCCCGCAGATGGCTTCCCCGCCTTCGGCGCGAAGGGCTTCGACGCGAACGTCAGCGCGCTCTCGAACCTCTCGCAGGTCCTGGTCCAGGGGTATTACGACGCCGCCAAGGTGCTCGCCGCGGACGCCTTCTCGAACGAGGCGCAGCGCGCCGAGATCCTCGTGTGCGACCCGGCGGAGGGCGCGGGCGACGGGTGCGCGCGCGAGATCATCGAGCGCTTCGGGCTGCGCGCCTTCCGCCGCCCGCTCGAGGCGGCGGAGGTCGACCGGTACGCGGCGCAGTACACCGACGCGCGGACCACCCTCGAGATGTCTCCCGTCGAGGCGGTGCAGCACGTCGTCCGGACCCTGCTGACGTCGCCGAATTTCCTCCTGAGGATCGAGGAGGGACCCGACTCCGAGAGATCCCCGGGCGCCCTCAACGGCCACGAGATCGCGTCGCGCCTCTCGTACCTGCTCTGGAGCTCGCTGCCGGACGAGGCGCTCTTCGACGCGGCGGAGGGCGATCAGCTGGCCACCGAGGACGAGCTCAGGCAGCAGGTGGACCGCATGCTGGCCGACCCGAAGAGCGCCGCCTTCTTCCAGAACTTCTTCGGGCAGTGGCTCGGCACGCGCACGCTCCCCAGCCACAACGCCGACGCGACCCGGTTCCCGATCTGGAACGACGAGGTGAAGGGCGCGATGCTCGACCAGGTCAACGCCTACTTCGCGAGCTTCACGACCGGCGAGCAGCCTTGGTCCGAGTTCCTCACGGCGCCCCACCCGGAGAGCCGGCTGCTCGAGCCGCTCTACGCGAACGACCCCGCGGGCGAGCGCGAGGGGTTCCTCACGCTCCCAGCGTTCCTGACGCTGTCGTCCCGCGCGGACCGGACCTCTCCCACGTCCCGCGCGAAGACGATCCTGGAGCAGCTCTTCTGCGTGCCCATGCTGCCGCCCGCCAACGTGGACATCCCGGAGCTCGGCGCCGCGGGCGGAGACGAGGGCCCCATCGAGAACGTGCGCCAGGAGCTCGAGAAGCACCGCGCGTCGCCCGACTGCGCGAGCTGCCACGACGTGCTCGACCCGATCGGGCTGAGCCTGGAGCACTTCGACCCGATCGGCGCCTACCGGACCGCGTACCCGAACGGCGACCCGGTCGACGCGACGGGGGTCTACGAGGGCGCGGTGTTCGAGGACATCTCCGGCCTCGTGCCGGTGCTCGTGGAGTCCGGCAGGTCGGGGAGGTGCCCCACCGAGCAGCTCTTCAGCTACGCCCTGCGCCGGCGCCCGAGCGGCGGGGACAGGACCAGGCTCAAGGAGATCGCCGAGCGCTGGGGCGGCGGGACGGTCGCGGATCTGGTGAAGCAGGTGGTGACCAGCGAGGCGTTCCGCCTTCGAGCGAAGAAGGCGCCGTGAGGCCGCGCGGATCGATTCTGCACAAGACGAGGCACGAAGGAGCGATGCGCACATGAAACGCTTGATGACACGCAGAAACTTGTTGCGCGGCGCGGGCGTCTGCCTGGCGCTGCCGTGGCTCGAGAGCCTCGCGCCGCGCGGGGCGAGCGCCGGGGAGCCCGGCACCCCGAAGCGCTTCCTGCTCTGCACCTTCCCGAACGGGGCGCCCCATCACTGGTGGGAGACGGCCCCCGCGTTCGGAAAGACGCTGAAGGGCGCCGACTTCAAGCTGCCGAGGGTGCTCGAGCACTTCGCGCCGGTGAAGTCGAAGATGCTCATGATAAGCCGCCTTGGCAACTACACGTGGAGCACGGAGCAGCACCCCTACATCGAGCCTTCCCACTCGCGCCTCAACGCGGCGCTCTCGACCTGCGTGGACGCCGATCAGCTGGGGAGGGACGCGCGCCAGGACCTCGGCGAGTGGGTGGGCAACGGCGTCTCGGTCGACCAGCTCATCGTCCAGAAGGCAGGCCCGGAGCAGGCGACCCGCATCCCGTCGCTGCAGACGGGGCTCGGGGTCAAGCCCGGCTTCTTCGACCAGCGCAGCTACGCCTACAACCAGGCCGTCTCCTGGAAGAGCCCGCGCGAGCCGCTGAAGCGCTCGGTCAACCCGAAAGCGGTGTTCGACGCGCTCGTCGGCGCGGGCGCGGCGCAAGGGGGGTCCGTGCCAGGGCAGAGCGACGAGCAGACCCGGATCGAGGCGGAGCGCCGCGCGGCGACCGAGAAGAGCGTCATCGACGGCGTGCTCGCCGACGCGAACTCGCTCATCAACCGGGTCGGCTCCGGGGATCGCAAGATCGTCCAGCAATACCTGGACTCGCTGCGCGAGATCGAGAAGAACGCGACCCGCGTGCAGTCGACGATGACCCCGCCGGCGGGCCTGGGCTGCAGCCCGATCGACAAGCCCGGCGCGGTCCCCGAGCCGCCGGGCCAGGCGGAGGGGCTCAACGAGAACGACAGCACGGAAGCCGGCGAGTACAAGCACGACGATCACGCGAACGTCATGATCGACCTCATCGTCATGGCCATTCAATGCGACGTGACGCGCGTGGTCAGCCACATGCTCGACGACGCGCGCTCCGAGTTCGAGTATCGGTGCATCCCCGAGGACGTCCGCGCCCAGGTGGGACTCGCGTACAGGAGAGAGAGCAGCCTGCACTTCCACTCCTCCCAGCACGGCCCCGGCAACATGGACCGCGCGACCCAGGACGGCCAGTACAAGATCGTCCAGCAGAGCAACCTCGACTACGCGGCGATCAACTGCTGGCTCGGCCAGAAGACCGCGCAGCTCGCGCAGCGGCTCGACGCGCTCCGCGAGGGCGACGGCACGGTGCTCGATCACTCCGTCATGGTGTACATGAGCGAGATGCGCTCGCACGATCACGACGGGTACGACCTGCCCATCGTGCTCCTCGGCGGCGACGGCGTCTTCCTGAACGACGCGCACGTCGCCTACGACGCCCTCGGCAACGATCGCCAGCTCCGCGATCTGTGGTTCACCATCATGAACCAGTACTACGGCCTGGGCATCTCGTCGTTCGGCGAAGATCGCCGCGGCGAGCCGAACGCGTTGCTCGAGGAGATCTTGCGGTAGCCGGGTGACTCACGGTCTCGATGGATGGGCTCACGTCGGAGGTCGAGCGTGATGATCGAACGCCGCTCACGTCGATTTGTGTCTGGGGGTCTCCACCTCGTGCTCGGGCTGCTCGCGACCGGCGCAGCAGGGCTCGGGTGCACGGGCGACCTGTCGCCGGCGGGGGATACGCCGCCGGGGGATACGCCGCCGGGGGATACGCCGGGCGGCGGGGGCGGGCAACCCGGCGCGCCCTGCGAGGAGGCGAGCGACGGGCCGGCGCTGCCGCAGGCGTTCGCGCTCAACTGCGGCGGATGCCATACCGCCCACGGCAAGCCGACCGGCGGGTTTCCCGATCTGTTCGCCTTCGGCGGCTCCCTGGAGGAGTTCACGGCGCAGGTGCGCACAGGCAAGGGCCGCATGCCGCCCTTCGACGAGCAGAAGATCGACACGGCCGATATCGAGTCCATCCACGCCTACTTCTCGTCGGGAGCGCCGCCCGCCGCGACCTGCGACGGCGGCGAGGTCACTCCCGGCGAATGCTCCGGCGTGAGCGGCGACATCTCCCCCCTGTTCCCCGCGGCCGCGGGCGGCAAGGCGATCACCACGACGGCCGCGGACGGGACCATCACGCTCGCGGCGGCAGGGCGCGTGCGCGGACGCCACGAGAAAGAGGGGGAGTTCAGCCCGTTCCAGCCGCTCTATTTCGAGAACCGCAGCTACAGGTTCATCGTCGAGGACGCGATCCCGGCGGGCGGCAGCACGGTCAAGTTCACCTGGCTCCCGAACGCGAACGCGTCGAATACCCAGACCATCAATTTTCGTTGCTGGTACTCGGGCGAAGGCAACGTGTTCGACTCGAACAACGGGATGGACCGCATCACGAGCACCCACTGGGAGTTCGTCGTGGACCGCAACGCCAGGGAAGGCAGGGAGATCCGCGAGGGCGATCTGCTCGAGTTCGAGTTCGGGGTGTTCCTGGATCCCGAGACGGTCGAGGGGAGGACCAGCTATTACAGCGACACGTTCCGCTACCGCGTCGGCAGCGGCGAGCTGACGCCGTTCGACGAGCCGAACGAGGCTGCCCTGTCGGGCGGAGACGGGACGATCCCGTACATCTACGAGGAGCCCCACCTCTATTACGAGCAGATGGCGCTGAACATCCAGGAGAGCTCGATCCAGCCCTTTCTCGAGGGGCGCCGCCTGTTCCATACGGATTTCGTCACCGGCGAGCACAGCGAGGGCGGCAATCCCATCTTCGACGAGCACGCTGGCAAGGCGGGGCCGCTCTCGAACCAGGCCACGTGCGCGGGCTGTCACATCCACAACGGTCGCGGCGCCCCGCCCGAGCCCGGCGAGGCGATGGCGACCGCCGTGGTGAAGCTGTTCGGCGCCGGGGCGAGCGCGGACGGCAAGCCGGCGACAGATCCGAGCTACGGCCGGCAGCTGCAGGACAAGGCGCAGGGCGGGAGCCCCGGCGAGGGCGCGGCCACCGTGGCCTACACCGAGGCGCCCGGGCAGTTCCCCGATGGCACGCCGTATGTCCTGCGCCGGCCCGCGTTCCGCTTCAGCGGGCTCTCCGCGGGGCAGATCACGAGCTACTCGGTCCGCGTCGCCCGACCCGTCGTGGGCATGGGCCTCCTCGAGGCGATCGCAGAGGAAGCGGTGCTCGAGCGCGCGGACGGGATGGACTGCAACCAGGACGGCATCTCGGGCCGTCCGAACCTGATCCCGGATCCGGTCTCGGGGGTGTTGCGGCTAGGGCGCTTCGGCTGGAAGGCGGGCAAGGTGAGCGTGCCCCATCAGGTCGCCGACGCGCTTGTCGCGGACATGGGCGTGACGACGAGCCTGTTCCCGGTCGAGGAGTGCGGCGCGCAGCAGGCCGGCTGCCAGGCCAGCACGAGCAGGACCCCGGAGCTCTCCGACGAGGATCTCGAGAGGATGGCGGCCTACATGCGCGCGCTCGGCGTGCCGCCGCGCCGCGACACGGCGGACCCGGCGGTCCAGCGCGGCGAGGTGCTGTTCAGCCAGGCAGGGTGCGCGAGCTGCCATGTCCCCTCGATGAAGACGGGCAGCCATCACCCGTTCGTCGAGCTGCGCGATCAGATCATCCATCCGTACAGCGATCTGCTCCTGCACGACCTGGGAGAGGAGCTCGCCGACACGTCGACGAGCGATCACCTGGCAGGGCCGCGCGAGTGGCGCACGCCGCCGCTGTGGGGCATCGGGCTGCTCGAGGCCGTGAACGGCCACACCCAGCTCCTGCACGACGGCCGGGCGCGGGATCTCGTCGAGGCGATCCTGTGGCACGGCGGCGAGGCCGAGGCCCCGAAGCAGCGCTTCATGGCGCTCCCCAGGGAAGACCGCGACGCAGTCGTCGCCTTCCTGCGCTCGCTCTGAGCGCCCGCCTCCCCGCCTTCCCGGCGGCTCGCCCCGCACGGCGCTCCGGGTGCGGACGGGGCGCGCCTCGCTCAGAGCCCCGAGCGGCGCGCCATCCGCTTCGTGAACCAGCGCATGGGGCCGGGCGCCACGCGGGCAGCGAGGCTCGCCGTCTTCACGAAGAGGCTCGTCTCCAGGACGTCCCGGCCCGCCTCGACGGCGCGCACGATCCCCTCGGCGACCGCCTCGGGGCTCTGCGGCTTGTGGCCCGGCGGGCGGTAGCCGACGTTGTCGTCGGTCACCACGGCGTTCGCGTGGAACGGGGTCGCGACCGGGCCGGGGCGCACAACGAGCACGCGCACGCCGCGCGACGCGAGCTCCGCGCGGAGCGACATCGCGAGCGCCTCCAGCGCGAACTTCGACGAGGCGTACGCGCCCATCCGCGGCGCGGCGACGATCCCCGCGATCGACGAGACCATGACGATCGTGCCCTTCGCGGCCGAGAGGGGCTCGATCGCGAGCTGCGCGAGGCGCACGGGCGCGACGACGTTGAGCCGGTAGATCGCCTCGAGCTCGGCGGGGTCGATCTCCAGCGAGGGCGCGTAGTAGCCGCGCCCGGCGTTGTTCACCAGCACGTCCAGCCGGCCGTACGCGCCGAGCGCCCGCTCGCAGAGCGCCTTGCGGTCCTCCTCGACGGTCACGTCGCCGGCCACGGCGAGGGCGTCGCCGCCCGCCGCGCGCACCTCGGCGGCGACTTGCTCGAGCGCCTCGTGCCCGCGCGCGCTCAGCACAACGCTCGCCCCGCGCTTCGCCCAGGAGAACGCGAGCGACCGACCGATTCCGCTGGATGCACCGGTGATGACGACGACAAGGGCCATGTCGGCGAGTGTATACGCCCTGCGGATGGCGCGGTGAAACTTGCTGCCGCCGGCCGCGCGCCCCCCTAGGCTACGCAGCTTGCTTGGCGGCCTGCCACAGCGGCGCACGCCGCCCTGATCGCGCCGCTCATCGGCCCTCCCGACCAGGGTGTACATGAAGAAATTTGTCAAAGCGCTCTGGATGGGATCATGGCTTCTGGCGGCCGCCGCCTGCGGCGACGACGGGCCGACCGAGCCGCCCTCGGGCGCGGGAGGAGGCGGCAGCACGGGAGAGGGCGGGAGCGGAGCAGGAGACAGCGGTAGCGGCGGAGCCGGAGGCGTCCGGTGCGCTGGCTCGGACCTCGTGTGCCCCGAACGATCGCGGTGCCAGATCGACACGGAGGGCAAGCCGTCGGGCTGCGCCGCCGCGTGCGAGGAGGCGCGCGCCTGCGGCGACACCGCGTGCTGCAGCCCCGGCGCCGCGTGCGTGGACGGCGCCTGCGCGGCGGCGGACCTCGTGCTCGAGCCCGCGCAGCGCGGAGCGCCCGTCACGTTCGCCTCGATCAGCGTGGGCGAGGACGCGTGCGAGCTGATGCAGGGCTGCGTCGGCGCGAGCGGCCGGCGGGCGCTCCTGCGCTTCAACGTCTCGCTCAGGAACGCCGGCGACGTGCCGCTCGACCTCGGCGTGCCCTCGGAGAGCGCCGTGTTCGAGCCGAATTTTTGCGAGGACAGCTACGTCGTCCCGCGCTTCTTCCGCGCGCGCCTCAAGCAGGGCGAGGCGGCGGTCGCCGAGGCCGAGCTCGACGCGCGCTGCGTCGCGATGCGGGGCGGCAAGTACAGCTGCGGTGCGCAGGGCCTCGGCCCCGGAGACCACGTCGAGCAGCCCGGCACCGTCGCGTGCAACGCCCTCGACGTGACCGGCGTGGCGGCCGGGCTCTACGAGCTCGAGATCACCGTCAACCCGAACCGGACCCTCGCGGAGGCGAGCTTCGACAACAACACCCTCGTCCTGCCCGTCGACTACCCCGCCTGCGACGGCGCGATGTGCGGCGGCGCGTGCTGTCCGCACGGCCACGCGTGCACGGCCGGCGTCTGCATGGTGCCCGACCTGCGCCCGGACAGGGAGCGCATCGTCGACACGGTCGAGTTCGCGTACCAGACGTTCCCCGCGGACGCGTGCGAGATCATGGAAGGGTGCGTCGGCGGCCCCGGCAGGCGGCACCTCCTCCACTTCGAGGGGCGCATCGAGAACGCAGGGCCCGGCCCCCTCGACCCGGGCCCCGAGTTCGACAACCCGCTCTTCGAGTACGCGCAATGCCACGGGCACTTCCATTTCAGGGAGTTCGCCGATTACCGGCTGCTCGACGCGGGCGGCGAGGTCGTCTCGCAGGGCCACAAGCAGGCGTTCTGCCTGACGGACGTGGAGCCTCTCGATTTCGAGTCCCCGGCGACGCCGGGCTTGCCGACCTCGGGGGGCACGGGGTGCAACTTCCTGAGCGCGGGGTGGGCCGACATCTACAGCGTCGGCACGCCGTGCCAGTGGGTCGACGTGACGGACGTGCCCGAGGGGGAGTACATCCTCCGCGTCGCCGTCAACCCGACCGGCGCGATCGCCGAGCAGTCGATCGAGAACAACGTGGTCGAGGTGCCCGTCCACGTCCCGGCGTTCACGACCTGCGCCCCCGAGCCGGAGATCTGCGGGGACCTCGTGGACCAGGACTGCGACGGGATCCCCGACAACGGATGCGGGGGCAGCACGTGCAGCTCCCCGTTGCCCGAGGTGTGCGGCAACGGGCTCGACGAGGACTGCAACGGGGTCCCGGACGACGGGTGCGCGCCGATCCCGGGCGCCGACAGCTGCGAGACGCCGGGGGAGCTCTCGGACTCGGCGAATTACACGGCGGAGATCACCGCGGAGAACACGTCGGACGTGGCGCTCTCGTGCGGCGGCGAGGGCGGCGAGGTGTTCTTCCGGTTCACGCTGCCGTCCGAGCAGGTCGTGTACCTCGGGACCCTCGAATCGGAGCTCGACACGGTGCTCGCGGTGCTCGAGGGCGACGGGTGCGGCGGCGCCCCCGTCGGCTGCGCGGCCCGCAGCTGCGGCGCCATCGCGCCGGGCGCGCACTACGCGGCCAGGCTCCCGGCCGGGACCTACACGGTGGTGGTCAAGGCCGTGAGGCCCGGGGATCGCGGCTTGGTGCGCCTCCGGTTCCAGCGCCCGTCGTGCCTCGGCGAGGGGGCCGGGGTCGTCGCGGGCAGCGGCCTCATCAGCGGCGACACCACCGGGGTGCCGATCCCTCCCGCGGCCGTGTGCGGCCCGCGCAGCCCCGAGCAGTCGTTCTATGTCCCCGTGTGCCCGGGGGTCCCCCTCCTTGTGTCCTCGTGCGGCCTGACGGACTTCCCGATGACGCTGAAGACCGCGGACGATGCCTGCGACCCGGTCAACGTCCAGTGCTCCAGCGCGCTCAACGCGTGCGCGGGCGCGCCCGAGGGCGCAAACGCCTCGATCTTCGGGATGCGATCGCGAGGGGGCCTCGGATCCATCACCGTGAGCGGACGCACGCCGGTGGATTTCGGTCCGTACCAGCTCTTCGTCACGCCATTGCGCTGAGAGAGCGCGCCGCCGGGCGTCCCCCCCCGGCGGCGGCGCTCCGCCCTTTCCACGAGCGAAGTTTGCGCTCGACCTCGGGCGATCTGCGGTAGAACCGCGCCATGCGAGCCAACCATCCGTCCGAACGGAGGCGCCTCCGGGCGCTCTCGTCCCTGTCGAGCGCGCTCGTCGCCGCGCTCGGCCTGACGTTGCCCGCCTACGCGGCGCCCCCGGCCGCGGCGCCCCCGGCCGCGGCGCCCCCGGCCGCGTCAGCGCCGGCCACGACCAGCGTGAGCGTCATGATCCCGGTCGAGAAGTTCACGCTCCAGAACGGGCTCGAGGTGATCCTGCACGAGGATCGCCGCACGCCCGTCGTGGCCGTCAACGTCTGGTACCACGTCGGCTCCAAGGACGAGCCGAGAGGCAAGAACGGCTTCGCGCACCTCTTCGAGCACATCATGTTCCAGGGCTCGAAGCATGTCGGCGAGGACATGTTCTTCAAGTACCTGGAGCGGGCCGGCGCGAGCGAACGCAACGGGACCACCAACACCGACCGCACGAACTACTTCGAGACCGTCCCGGCCAACGAGCTCGCGCTCGCGCTCTGGCTGGAGAGCGACCGGATGGGGTGGCTGCTCGACCACGCCAACGAGGAGACGTTCGCGAGCCAGCGCAACGTCGTGAAGAACGAGCGCCGCCAGAACTACGAGAACGCGCCCTACGGCCTCGTGCCGCAGTTCCTCCGCGCGGCCCAGTTCCCGGAGCGCCACCCCTACCACCTGCTGACCATCGGCACGCCCGAGGACCTCGACGCCGCGCGGATGCAGGACGTCCAGGCCTTCTTCCGGACGTTCTACGTGCCGAACAACGCGACCCTCGTCGTGGCGGGCGACATCGCGCGGGACAGCGCGAAGGAGCTCATCCAGAAGTACTTCGGCCCCATCGCGAAGGGCGCCCCGCCGCCCGTCGTGTCGAAGCCCGACCCCGGCGACCTCGCGACCGAGAAGCGCCTCGAGATCGAGGCGGACGTGGAGCTGCCCCGCGTGACGATCAGCTGGGTGACGCCGCCGGGCTTCGCGCCCGGCGACGCGGAGCTCGACCTCGTCGCCAACGTCCTTGCCTCGGGCAAGACGAGCCGGCTCTACAAGAAGCTCGTCTACGATCTCCAGATCGCGCAGGACGTGTTCGCGGGCCAGCAGTCGAGCCAGCTCGCCAGCACCTTCCAGATCACGGCCACGCTGAAGAAGGGCAAGTCGCCCGAGCAGGCGCTGAAGCTGATCGACGCCGAGCTCGAGAAGCTGCGCAAGGCGCCGCCGACGCAGGACGAGCACGAGCGGGCCCGGGCGAAGCTGCTCTCGGATCTGATCTTCAGCATGGAGCAGGTGACCGCCCGCGCGAACGCCATCAACAACTACAACCAGCTCGCCGGCGATCCGGGGTACTTCCCGAAGGACGTGGCCAGGTACGAGGGGGTCACGGCCGCCGACCTGCAGAAGGCGACCGCGGATCTCCTGCCCCGGGGCAGGCGCGTGATCGCCCTCGTCACGCCGAAGCCGGGCGCCCCGAAGGCCGGGCGCCTCGTGAAGCAGACCGAGGCCGCGGCGCCGGCCGGCGCGAAGCCCGCGGCCGCGGCGCCCGCGGCACCGGCAGCACCGGCGGCCGCCAGGCCCGCGGTCGCGCCGGCCATCAAGAAGCCTGCGGGCGACAAGCCCGCCGTCGACAAGCCCGCGGCCGGCACGGCCGCGCCGAAGGGGGGTTGAGCCATGCGCATGAAACGAATTCTCTCCGTCTCGCTCGCCGCCGCGGCGCTCGCCGCCTGCGCCTCGAACCCGCCGGCGCCGCCCGCCGCGACCGGCAAGGCGCCGTCCGCGCCGCCCCCCGCCGCGGCGCAGCCGCCCGCGCCGGCGGACGCTTTCCGGAAATCGTCGCCGCCCCCCGGGCCGGAGGTGGTCTTCGTGCCGCCGCGGATCGAGGAGGCGAAGCTCGCGAACGGGATCCGCGTCCTCGTCGTGGAGCGGCATGAGCTGCCGATCGTCGCGGTGGACGTGACCACCGTCCGCGGCGCCGACCAGGCCGATCCGGGCGTCGGCGCGTTCGCGGGCGCGATGCTCACGCAGGGCACCAGGACCCGCACCGCGCTCCAGTTCAGCGACGCGCTCGGCAAGCTCGGCGCGAACTCCTCGTCCGGGGTCAACTTCGACGGCGGCGGCGTGCAGGGCCAGAGCCTGACGCCGCGGTTCGGCGAGCTGCTCACGCTGCTCGGCGACGCGTACATGAACCCGGCGTTCGCGCCGGCCGAGATCGAGCGCGAGCGGTCGCGCCGCATCACCCAGCTCGCCGAGATGAACGACCGGCCCGCGTCGCTCCTCTCCATCACCCAGGGCCTGGTCCTCTACCCCGAGGGCCACCCGTACAGCACGCCGCTGCTCGGCACCGAGGCGGCGCTGAAGAAGATCACGGCGGGCGTCCTCGCGAAGTTCCACGCCGCGCAGTTCCGGCCGGAGCTGACGACCGTCGCCATCGCCGGGAACATCACCAAGGCCGACGCGGTGAAGGAGGTGGAGCGGGTCTTCGGCGCCTGGAAGGGCCCGAACGGCGCGCCGCCCGTCCCGGCGAAGGCGGAGCTCCCCGCCGAGCCGCCGGCGGTCGCGGCGGGCGCGCCGCGCATCGTGCTCGTCGACCGGCCCGGGCTCACGCAGTCGACCGTGACGGTGACGCTGCCGGGCGTGTCGCGCGCGACGAAGGACTACGACGCGCTGCTCGTGATGAACACCCTCCTCGGCGGGCAGTTCTCGAGCCGGCTCAACCTGAACCTGCGCGAGAAGCACGGCTACACCTACGGCGCGCGCTCCGGCTTCGACATGCGCCACGGGGCGGGCCCGTTCTCCGCGGGCGGCGCCATCGTGCGGGAGAACACCGGCCCCGCCGTGAAGGAGATCCTCGCCGAGCTCGAGCGGATGCGGAGGGAGCCGGTCACGATCGAGGAGCTCGCGGACGCCAAGGCGAACCTCATCCGCCAGCTGCCGGCCCGCTTCGAGACGGCGGACGCGACCGCGTCGACGGTCGCGAGCCTCGCGGTCTACGATCTGCCGCTCGACGAGTTCGGGACGCGGCCGGCGAGGATCCAGCGGATCACGCCCGCGGACGTGCAGCGGGTCGCGCAGAAGTACCTCGTGCCCGAGCAGCTCCGGGTCGTCCTGGTGGGCGACGCCGGCGCCCTCGGAGAGCAGCTCCCGGCGTTGCAGCTCGGTGAGGTCACCGTCCAGAAGGCGCCGGGCGTGAAGGCCGGACAGCCGGCGGCCGGCAAGCCCGCGGCGCCCCAGGCCGGCAAGCCCGCCGCGCCCGCGGCGCCCCAGGCCGGCAAGCCCGCCGCGCCCGCGGCTCCCCCTGCAGCGAAGAAGCCGTGAGAATCGCGGTGCCGCTCGCCTGCGTGGGCGCGCTGGCGTGGAGCACGCCAGCCGCCGCGCAGGTGGGCCCGGCGGCGCCGGACTGGGCGTTCGGGACGCCGGCCGGCGAGGTGGCCGTCGCCGCCGCCTGCACCGCCTCGCTCGCGACGTACCTGCTCCCCCAGCGCCGCTCGGCGTGGGGCGCCGCCTCCAGCGTCGAGCGCGACGAGACCCTCGGCCTCGCCAGCGACATCACCGGCGCCGCGGTGGGCACGCTGCTCGTCCTCGGCAGCGGGTACGCCCTCGAGGGCGGCTACCTCGCGGGCGCCGGCGTCCCCCACCCCTTCTCGCGGGCGCTCAGGACGTCGCTCATCGAGGTCGAGGCGGCGGCGCTGGCGACCGGCCTCTCGAGCATGATCAAGCGCCTGTCGGGCCGGTGCCGGCCGCGCTCGTGGCGGACGGATCGATGCGGGGACACCGACCTCGATTTCGACGCCTTCCCGTCGGGTCACACGACCCCTGTCGCGGCCATCGCGGGCGCGCGCCTCAACCTCGCGCTGCGCACGACAGGCGACGCCGCGCCGCGCCTCGGCGCGCTCGCCATCGCCGAGGCGGCCACCGTGGTGACGATGGCGCTGCGGATCGGCTCGGGCGCGCACTCGTGGCAGGACGTCGGCGCCGGCATGATCCTGGGCCACGTGACGGGCTTCGCGATCGCGGCCATCCACCCGATGGCGCCGAGCGAGGCGCTGTATGCCGCAGGCGCGCTGCCCGGTCCGACGCCGGAGCCCGCCACGGTCACCTGGTCGTGGACGTTCTGATCTCGTCGATGAGGCGCGGGGCGCGGGCGCGCTGGCAGGCCGCGATCCATGCTCGCGCCATGCCCCTCTTCGAGAAGCGCACGCGCATCGCCGCGCCGCCCGAGCGCGTCTTCGCCTTCCACGAGGAGCCCGACGCCCTGGAGCGGCTCACGCCCCCCTGGGAGCGGGCGCGCGTCCTGGAGAAGACCGGCGGCATCCTGGTCGGCGCGCGCGTGGTCCTGGAAGCGCGCATCGGCCCCGTCCCGGTGCGCTGGGTCGCGGAGCACACGCAGTACGAGCAGGGCCGGATGTTCCAGGACACGCAGCGCAGCGGGCCCTTCAAGCGCTGGATCCACACCCACCGCATGGAGCCCGACGGCTCGGGCGGCTGCACGCTGACCGATCGCGTGGAGTACGAGCTCCCGCTCGGACTCATTGGCCGGCTTGGCGGAGCTCGCTTCGTCCGGCGCAAGCTGGAGCGGATGTTCGACTACCGCCACGAGGTGACGCGGCGGGCCTGTGAGGCCCCGCCGCAGTAGCCCGCTCGCTCAAATCGCCGGCGTCGCGGCCATCGCACGGCGCGCCCCCTCACCGCAGCCATCGCGCCGCGCGCGGGTGCCGCAGCCCCTGCCCTCCGCGTCAGCGGCGCGGATCGCCCTCGGGCCGCCCACCCGGGTGCGCCGGATCGAACTGCGCTGGTCGATCTTCGTGCGGCCCATCCGCCGTGTATCCCCGCTGCGAGGCGCCCTGCTGGCGAGCGATCTCCTCGATATCGCTCGGTCCCTGCGTCGTCGGGTCGTCGTTCAGGTGCCGCGTCGGCGCTCCCGGCTCCTGCTGCTCGCCGCCCACCTGCTGCTCAGCCTGGTTGCTCGGTCCTGCATGCTCTTTCTTGGGTTTCATGGTGTCCCTCTGGAGCCCGATCGCCGAGTGTAAAGCCCCAGGTTGCGAAGGCAGGCGCCGCTCCAAGATCTTCGAAGATCTTCGCGGTGCCGCGGCGTGCGCCGACGTCAAGGAGGAGGAGCATGGCTATCTACCCTTGCGGCCGCTGCGGCTCGCTCAACCGGGTTGCTGTGAGGCAGGCGCAACGGGGAAGGATTGATTGATTCCGCGCCGCTCGATGCGCCCATTTCGGTTTCTGCGTGACCCCGACGCGCTGCAGGGATGTGGGCCTGGGCGACGAGCGGAACTTGGCCGGTCACCATCCTCTCGGCGTAGTCAGGCGTCGTGCCGAGCACACCGCACGAGGTCCTGATCGTCGCATTGCGAGAGCAGCCGGGGTTGCTCGGCGCGCTCGTCTCCAAGCTCACCGGCGTGCGCGTTGCGACGGGCCCAGCAGCGTGCGATCCTTTCCGTGCTCAGCGAGAAGATGCTGGAGCTCCTCAGGGAGGCCTCGATGAACCCCGACAAGATCCCGGAAACACCCGCTGCCAGGAAGCTGCGTCTCTTCCTCGAAGCGCAGGGGCGGAAGAAGGGCCGGGCCGAGGGCCGGGCCGAGGGCGAGGCCAAGGGCCGGCAAGAGGCGCTGCTGACGCTGCTGCGGGCGCGCGGGCTCTCGCCCTCGCAGGACGACGAAGCGCGTATCCGGGCCTGCACCGACGCGGCGAAGCTCGACCGGTGGATCGCGCAGGCCGCCACGGCCACGACGGTGCGCGAGGCCCTCGGGACGAAGACCCGGGCCGCGAGGGCTCGCCCCCGCACGCCGGCTCGCCCCCGGCCGACCCCCGCGTCGCGCTCCTGACCCGCGCCGGCCTCCGCCGCTGCGGCGAGGCCGGTGCGGCTCATCGCGGCGACGATGCGGACAGGTTCGCCGTGGCCGCGAACGCGATCCCGCTCTGCAGATCGCGGCGGGTCACGATGCCGGCGAGGTCGATGTCGAGGCCGACGATGGCCTGGGACACCTCGGGCCGGATGCCGGTCAGGACGACCTGCGCCCCGAGCAACCGGACCGCCCGCGCCACTTGCAACAGGGCGTTCGCCGAGCCCGTGTCGATGTGCGGCACGCCCGTGACGTCGATGATCGCCACCCGCGCTTGCCGCTCGACCACCTTGCCCAGCAGGTTCTCCATCATCTGCTGCGCCCGCCCCGCGTCCAGCACGCCCACCAGCGGCAGCACGAGGACGCCCTGGCTGATGGGCACGATGGGCGCCGACAGCTCCATGAGCGTCTTCGCCTGCATCCGGAGCGTATCCTCGAGCTGCTTTCGCTTCGTGATCACCTCCGTGAACAGCATGATCCCGCCGATCTCGCCGGTCGAGGTGTGCCACGGGAAGATCTTCCACATTCCCCATTCGACGTGCCCGTCAGCCCGCGGGAAGGGCTCCTCATCATTCCCTTCCGAGGCCCCTGCGAGGCAGCGCTGATGGATCGCCTTCCAGTGCTCGGGGACGTCGGGAAAGACCTCGTAATGGCACCGGCCGATGATCTCTTGATCACCCAGGCCGAACTCCGCCAGGTAGCGGTGACTGGCCATGACGTAGCGCATCTCCCGATCGAACATGGCAAACGCGGCCGGTGTGTAGGCGACAAAGAGGCGCACATGCTCCTCGCTCCGGCGGAGCGCCTCCCGGAGGTGATCCCGCTCCGCCTCGACCTGCTCCAGCTCCCGGATACGCTGCCTCAGGCGCTCGTGCTCCTCAGCGACATCCTTGTAATCTGTATCACGGCTCATCCAGTCCCTCGGTTCTGTCCGGGACTGTATATCAAAGAAGCAGGGCCCGTGGCGATCGAAGCAGCGCAGCGCGTGCGCCGCCGGCGGGGGCGTTCGCCGCTTGCCGCGCCTCGCGCGCGACGACCCTTCAGCGCACTCTTGGTCGCAACCTGCGTAGCGATGTTCCTTCACCCCAGGTTTCCGTGATTCACCTCGATCGCCCACATCGGCGCTGGTTGTGGAAAGCACGACCGAGCTAGACAAAGGCGCGCACCTTCGCCGGAACGTGCTCGGTGCCGGGATGGGCCGCGAGCACGCCCTTGGATGGCCACACGATCCAGGGGAACACGATGGTCTCGCCTGCCTCGGCCTTCACTGCGCCCTTGAAGTCGGTGATCTTGCCGTCTGGGACGTCGTCGCCCCAGCACTCGACGATGCGCGTCGCACCCTACTTCTTGAAGAGCTGGCCGGCTTTCACGCAGAGCTCGCGATAGGCTGCCTTCTTGCCCATGGGTACCGGAGCAACGAAGCCGTCGATGTAGCTCATGGGCGCAATGGCCGGCCGCGCAAGACGTCCTGTGCTTCCCGGCGCACCTCGCGCAGGAGGGCGGCGGCGACGGTGCCGGGGTGTGTGCGCTCCGGCGCGGCGCCGAACGCGGCGAGGACCTCCGCGAGCGGGCGGGGCTCCTCGTCCGCGGGAGGCGGCCCGCCGAGGCGGGCTCCCCCGAAGAAGAAGCCCGCGGCGTAGAAGGCGAGGGCGATGGCGCGCGCGACGCGTGACCGCGCGCGCTCGTCGTCGCCCGCGAGCCTTCCGAGGTACGCCTCGAGCAGGGCCTCGCGCTGCTCGGGCCGCGGGTACGCGAAGATGCCGAGCTGCGCGAGATCGACGAACGGGTCGCCCGCGCCTGCGGTGGTCCAGTCGACGAGGTACACGCGGTCGGCCGTCACGAGCACGTTGTTCGGGTTGAGGTCGCGGTGACACGGGGCCGCGTGCGCGTGGGGCGCGCTCACCCGCTCGAGCTCGTCGACGGTGCGGACGAGCTCCGCCGGGAGGCCCACGCCTGCGAGCGCGGCGCACTGCGCGTCGAGGGAGCGCAGGAAGTCCATGCGCGACGGGCTGCGCGGGAACGGGGGACCGTCGTGGAGCCGCCGCAACGTCGTCGCGACCCGCTCGAGCAGCGTCGGGTCGCCCGTCGGGCGGAGCGGCGTCCCCGCGATACGGTCCATGATCGTCACGCCTGTCCGCGCGTCCGCGTGGTGCAGGCGCGGGGCGACGCCGCGCTCGGACGCGACGCGCATGCACGCGATCTCGCGGGCGACCCGCTCCGGGTCGCTCGGATCGAGCGGGAAGCGCTTCGCGACGTACGGCGCGCCGTCGACGACGAACGCGAGCAGCGCGGCGCCGGAGAACCCGCCCGAGAGCGGGGTCACATCCTCGACCGGGCGCCCGGGGAACGCGGCCGCGAGCGTGGCGGTGAGGTCCGGGTGCATCTCCGGGGCGCTCATGCCGTCCCCCGCGTCGAGGCGAGCCGCTTCGCGTAGAGACGGCTCCGCGCGGCGAGGTCGGCGGGCTGTGCCCAGTCCCATCCGATCGCCTGCCAGTCCGGGTCGTCGGGGTCGAGCCCGAGCGACGCGACGAACGCGCGATCGGCGACGAAGAAGTGGTGCTTGTACGTGAGAAGATAGCTGCGCGGCGCCTCGGGGAGCGCCTCGACGTGGGCGCGCGCCTCGACGTGGGTCGCGAACCAGTGGTGCAGCACGCCGCCATGCCCTCCGTAGAGCAATGTCCCGAGCTCCGGCGCGCCGGGCTCTCCGGCGAGGGCGAGGCGGGCGCGCTCCCAGCTCGAGAAGCCGCACTCGCGTGCGACCACAGCGAGGCAGTGCTTCCGGCGCAACCCGGGAACGGCCGCGGCGAGCGCGGCCTCGTCGGCGCGCCCGAGCTCGGGCAGCGCGCGCAGGCGCGCCAGCGCCCCGGCGTCGTTCGATGCGAGCCGCTTGTGCAGCAGCTCGGCGCGGATCTTCAGCTCCCGAACGGGATCCATCATGGACGTCTCCTCTCGAATCGGCCGCTACCCGCTCCCTCGGCCCGAGGATGTCGACGTGGTCATGACGGTGCGAGGTGACCCGCGTTCGTCGCGTGCAGGGTGAAAGGCTTCTTTCCGGCGGGGAGGGCGCCCCTGCGCACCCAGGTAAGCAAGCTAGCGCTCCGCGTCGGGGCGCGCCAGGGGGAAGGCGCGGGGGCTCACGCTCGCACCACCGAGCCGCGCGTGCGCATGCGGTGACGGCGCTCCGAGGGCGGTACGACCGCCTCTCCGGCGCCGAGATCGGTGCTCCGAAGGCGGTTCGACCGCTCATCCAAGACCCCGATCGGTGCTCCGGAGGCGGTTCAATTGCCCCGCCGGGGCCGAGATCGGTGCCCAGGGGGCGGTTCAACCGCCCCTCCGGCGCCGAGATCGGTGCTCCGGAGGCGGTTCAACCGCCCCTCCAGGCCCCAGTCGACGGTCCGGAGGCGGCTCTACCGCCCTCCACCACCGTCATCGCAGGCGCGCGCGCGGCTCGGTGCGACCGCAAGCCGTTGCGCGCAAGCGCTTGCGCAGCAGCGCAAGGTGCGTCGCGTCCCGCGCCCCCCTCGGCGCGCGTACGTCTCGGCGATGGCGAGCTGTTCCAGCCTCATCCGCTGCCGGACATCGACAGCCGACCTCGTCGCGCTGGCATGGCTGTTGATTCCTCCTGAGGCATCGTCTGAGGGCGATCGCGATACCACCCGTCCGCTGTGGTTCATCACGGCACCGACGGGTGCCCGCTCACCTTGCGAGGGAGAAGCTGATGCCGAGATCCAAGCCGAGCACGAAGAAATCTGTACCCGCCAGGCCTGGCGCGCCGAGCGAGGCGGCCAAGGCGTTCGCGCTCGTCGAGCCAGAGCTCGACGACGTCGGCGAGGTGGTGCCAATCAACGTCGATATTCCCCGCGCCGTCTCCGTGGCCATCGGGGCCGTCCCGCACCTTCAGGCGCTGCGCCCGCGGTTCGTGGAGGAGCTCCCCAGGCACCCTCTGAGCCAGCTCGACAAGCTCCAGACGTACGCGCTCGCCGCCTGGTATGCGCACCTGCTCGCGCTGCCGGCCTCGGTCGGGCAGGACGCGCTCAAGCGGCTCGTCGACGAGGCGGCGCCGCTGCGCGAGGACCTGCTCGTCGCGGCGGAGGCGCTGGCGCACAAGGGGATCGTCGACGCGCCGCGGGTGGCCGAGATCCGCAGAGGTCAGGGGCACCTCGACACCGCCAACGACCTCGTCGCGCTCGCGGCGCTCTTCAGCGAGGTCTGGGACGCCGTGAAGAACAGGACCACGGTCGAGTGGAGAGACGTGGAGCGCGCCTCCCAGCTCGGGCCGGAGCTGCTCGTCGCGCTCGGGGCCCGCCAGCACCCGGGCCTGCCGGCGCCGAAGGCAGGCGACGCGGCCGAGCGGCGCGCGCGGGCGTTCACGCTGCTCGTGAACGCCTACGATGCATGCCGACGCGCGGTGTCGTACCTGCGCTGGAAGGAGGGCGACGCCGACGCGATCGCGCCGTCGCTGTTCGCGCGGGGCGGCGGGCGCAAGCCGGGGGCGGGGAAGAACAACGCGGGGGGTGGCGACGACGACGGCGCGAGCACGGAGCCGGGCGCGCCGGGCGGCGAGCCTCTCCTGGAGCCCACCGTGGAGTAGCTGTTCTCGCGCCGCCACCCTGGACTCCACCCCATCCTCCCTCCACCCGCGCGCGGCGCGCATCGCCCTGGCTGAACAACGCCTGTTCGACGGATCGAGACCAGGCCCGAGCAGCGACATGGCGCCGCGCCTCCCCCATGGACGGCCGCGAGATCGCCTGGGCGATCACGCGGCCGCACGCGTGACATCGCGAGGCGGAGGCCGTGCGCCGTTGTGGCTCGCCCATGAGAGCGGCCATGAGCGCCGTCTCATCGGGGCGTTCGATCTTGCTGTCCGACGTATCATCCCGTAGGCTACTCCGGCTCACCCGCCGAACCGGAGTTGTCTCTACTATGGCCGTGCTGCCTGCTCCAGGAACGCGCGTCGCGGACCGGTTTGAGATCGAGACGGTTGCAGGGGAAGGCGGCATGGGTGTGGTGTTCCGCGCGCGGGACTCTCTCACGGGCCAGCGCGTCGCGCTCAAGCTCCTCCACGCGAGCGTCGCCGACCCGCAGACCGCACGGCGGTTCGCGCGCGAGGCCGCGCTGCTCGCCGACCTGCGCGCCCCGGGCATCGTCGCTTATGTGACCTACGGCCTCGCGGAGGACAATCGGCCTTTCCTCGCCATGGAGTGGCTCGAAGGCGAGGATCTATCACAGCGCCTCGCGCGGCAGCCGCTGACCAGCGCCGAGAGCGTCGCGCTGATCCGCGGGGCCGCGCACGCCCTCTCGGCCGCGCATCGAACAGGCGTCGTGCACCGCGACATCAAGCCTTCCAACATCTTCCTTCGCGACGGCAGGATAGACGATGTCGTCCTCCTCGATTTCGGCATCGCTCATCACGCGGCGTTCTCGCGTCGTATCACCGGCACCGGCGTGATCCTTGGTACACCCGGGTACATGGCGCCCGAGCAGGCCGCCGCGCATCACGAGCTCACGCCCGCCGCCGACATCTTCGCGCTCGGATGCGTTCTTTACGAGTGCCTGGCCGGTCAGCCGCCGTTCACAGCGCCGCACCTCGTGGCTGTCCTGGCCAAGATCCTGTACGCCGAGCCCACGATGGTTCAGGGCACATGGGACGCGGTCGCTCCGGCGCTGCTCGGGCTCCTCCGCAGCATGCTGGCAAAGGCCCCTGCGGAGCGGCCCGGGGACGCCGCGGCGCTCGCCGCGGCGCTCGACGCCCTGCCCCTGGGCGACCTCGGGGGCACGACGCTCGCGGCGCCCCCCGCCGCAGGGAGGCGCGCGCTCGCGGAGCAGCAGCTCGTCAGCGTCATGCTGGCGTCCGTCCTGAGGCCGTGCCCCGGCGGGTCACCGGGCGCCCTCGACATGCCGACGGCGCCCGGGTTCGAGCTCAAGGCGATGCGCGCGGGCCTCGCCGCACGCGGCGCGGACCTCAAGGCCCTCGCGGACGGCTCGCTCGTGGCGACGCTCCTCCCGCGCCGCGGGGTCGCCACCGATCAGGCGGTATCGGCGGCGCGCTGCGCGCTGATGGTCAAGGAGCTCTGGCCGGAGGCCTCGGTCGCCGTCTCGACGGGCCGCGGCGTCGTGAGCGGACAGCTCCCGATGGGCGAAGCGATGGACCGCGCGGGACAGCTCCTCTCCGAGCTCCGGCCGGAGCGCGCAGGGTTTCGCGCGCAGATCGTGCTCGACGAGGTCACGGCGGGCCTCCTCGGCGCGCGCTTCCGGACGAGCCAGGCGGACGCCGGGGCGGTCCTGCTCCATGGCGAGCAGCTCCACGTGGACGAGTCTCACCCGCTCCTTGGCAAGCCCACCCCCTGTGTCGGGAGGGAGCAAGAGCTCGCCACGCTGGAGCTCGCGCTCGCCGCGTGCGTGGACGGGCCGTCCGCGCGCGCCGTGCTGGTGACCGGGGAGGCGGGGCTCGGCAAATCGCGGCTGCGTCATGAGTTCGTGCGCCGCGTGGCCCGGCGAGAGGACGAGGTCCTCATCCTGATCGGGCGCGGGGACCCGATGGGCGTGGGCTCTCCGCACGGGTTGCTCAGCCAGGCCGTCCAGACGCTCTGCGGGTTCGTCCGCGGGGAAGACACCGGTACGCGCAGGGACAAGCTCCGCCGCCGCGTCGCACGCCACCTGGCTCCGGCCGACGCGCAGGAGGTCGTCGAGTTCATGGGGGAGCTGTGCGACGTCGAGTCCACCGACGAGCCGAGCGCCCGCCTGCTCGCCGCCCGGGGCGACCCGAGGCTCATGAAGGACCGGATGAGCCAGGCGGTCCTGACCTTCTTCGAGGCGGAGTGCGCGGCGCATCCGGTGCTCCTCGTGCTCGAGGACCTGCACTGGGGAGACGCCCTCACCGTCGAGCTCGTGGGCGAGCTGCTCCGCGGCTTGAGCGAGCGGCCGTGCGTGGTGCTCGCGCTGGCTCGACCCGAGGTCAAGGAGCGGTTCCCCGAGCTGTGGGGCGGCCATGCGCAGGAGATCCCGCTCCGTGAGCTCAGCAGGAAGGCCAGCAGACAGCTCGTCCGGCTGGTGCTCGGGCGCGAGGTCGAGGAGCCCGTGCTGGCCAGCATCGTCGAGCAGGCAGCTGGCAACGCTCTTTACCTGGAGGAGCTGATCCGGGCGACGGCCGAAGGCAAGCGGGGCGTCCTGCCGGACACGGTGCTGGCCATGCTGCAGGCGCGCATCCTGCACCTCACGCCCGTCACGCGCCAGGCCGTCCTCGCGGCCAGCGTGTTCGGCCGGACGTTCTGGGCGCGGGGGATCCGGGCCCTCATCTCCGACGTCTCGAGCGAGGAAGATCTCGACCGCTCGCTGGATGATCTCGTGCAGCTGGAGGTGATCGAGCGACAGCACCACAGCCGTTTCCCCTCCGAGGTCGAGTATCGATTCCGTCACGTGCTCGTGCGTGACGCAGCCTATGGCCTGCTGCTCGCGCACGATGTTCCGCTCATTCATCAGCGGGCGGGCGCGTACCTGGAAGAGATGGGCGAGCCGGATCCGCTCGTGCTCGCCGAGCACTATCATCTCGGGGGGCAGGCCGACTCCGCCGTTCGCTTCTACATCCGGGCGGCGGAGCGGCTCTTCGAGCGCCACGACCTGCAGGGCGGGCTGCGCTGCGTCGCGCAGGGCGTCGCCTGCGGCGCGATCGGCCAGGCGTTGAGCATCCTGCGCGCGCTCCAGGCGTCCGCCGCCTTCTGGATGGATGACGTCGTCGGAGCGTGCACCATCGGCATGCCCATCCTGTCGCAGTTGCCGGCAGGCAGCTATCAAGCGTGCAAGCTGATAGCGAGCCTCACCCTGGCCAGCGCTCAGCTCGGAAAGCTGGACGACGTGATGGAGCTCAGCCGGCTGATGCTGGAGACGACCCCTGAGCCGGGCGCGACGACGGCCTACGTCGAGGCGGCCGGGTTCCTGAGCGCGATGGCGACATGGATCGGATGGCGCGCGGAGGCGGCGCTGTTCCTCGAGAGAATGAGGGCGGCCGGCGCCGAGGAGGCCCCGGTCACGCGAGGGTGGTTGTGCACCGTGCACGGCGCCTACACGTTCTTCTTCGGCCTCGGGCTCTGGCAGGTACAGCGGGTGACCCAGGAGGGCATAGCGGCGTTCCGTCAGGCCGGCGATCACCGCAACTCGGTCGCGGCGCTCGTGATCGCGGCGCTCGCCCAGGCGGAGCTGGGCGAGCGCGCCGGCGCCGAGACGACGCTGCGGGAGTGCTGCCGCATCACGGAGCAGGTCGGGCAGCTCTTCCCGATGGCGTTCGCCAAGATTCACCTGATCCATGTGCTCGCTGACAGCGCGTGCGCGTCCCATCGACAGGAGGCGCGCGCCCTGGCGCTGGCGTGGGTGACGTCGGCCAACCCGAACCAGCTGCACCTCGGCGTGGCCCACAACGTGATCGCGCGGGTCGAGGCGAGGGACGACGACCTGGAGCAGGCCGAGGCGCACGCGCAGAGAGCGTGCGAACTGCTCGCGGTCTTCCGCCCTTACCGGCTCTTCGCGCTCACGACCCTGAGCGCGGTGCTGCTCGCGCGGGGGCGCGCGGCGGACGCGCAGCGAGCCGCGGCGCTCGGCGTGCAGATCCTGGAGGAGATCGGCGGCGCCTGCGAGGTCGAGCTGCGCCTCTTGCTCGCGGAGTCCTGCTATGCATCCGGCGAGGGGGCGCGGGGAGACGAGGAGCTCGGGAAGTGCGTGTCTCGACTCCGCGCCTGCGCCGCGGAGATCCTCGAGGACGGCGCGCGCGAGCGCTACCTCCGCGAGGTGCCTGCGAATATGCGGGCCATCGCGCTCGCCAGGTCGCGGCTCGGCGACGCCGGCGACGAAGGCGATCTTCACGAACCGCCCTGGATGCGCTCGGCCCGTGATCGCGATCGGGGCGCTGGCTGAACAACGCCGGCTCGCCGGCTCGCGACCCAGGCGTCAGGGTGCCCTCACCGCGCCGCTCCCCCCTCCCCTCCCGTCGCCTCCTCGCCCGGCGCCTCGCCGTCCTTCCGGCGCTCCCGGCAGCGGCCCAGCACGTTCTGGATCATCGGCAGCGGCAGCGCGAGATCCAGCGAGAAGCGGCCGTTGCGCGGGCTCACGCTCGCCAGATCCAGCAGCTCGGCGAGCTGCTCCTCGCCGTCCGCCTGCGCCTTCAGCCGGCCCAGCGAGAGCGCGGTCCCGAGCGTCTTGCCGAGATCGTCCACGTCGGCCGCCATGGGCCCCGTCACCTCGGCCACGATCGCGACGTCCTCCGACGCGTCGACGTGCAGCTCCACCTGGCTCACCGCGCCGCGCAAACGCTCGGCGATGTCCGGCGCGCTCCCCTCGAGGAGCTCCGCCACATCGTCGGCCGAGAGCACCCCGTACGCATCCCCGTAGCTCGCCCACTCCGGGATCACCGGCGGCGCAGGCGCCACCTTGTCCTCGAGCCGGTCGATCGCGGCCTCGATCGCCTGCGCGTCCTTGCCGACGAACAGGAGGCCGTCACCCCAGCGGCCGAGCACAGGCGAGCGACCCTCCTCCTCGAACAGCACCCCTCTCGCGCCGTACGCGCGGCGGCCCCCCCGCAGCGAGTCCAGGCGCGCCGACGGGAACTCGCCCGAAACCACCACGAGGGCCCCCGACGACGCCGCGATCCGGTCGATGTCCTCGAGCACGTCGATCCCGAGCTCGTCCTCGAGCTCCTCGAAACTATCCATGTCGAGGTTGGCGAGCATGCAGTCGAGCCAGAGCTTGCCCGCCGGCGACTCCTTGAGGGCGCTCGCCTCGAAGACGACCACCGATGTGGCCTTGTCCGTCGGCAGCGCCGTCAGCAGGGGGTCGCGCCTGAGCTTTTGCTCCTGGCTCGGATCCGCCGCCCGCGGCAGCGGCAGCGTGCGGCGGCGCTGGCTGCGCTCGACCTCGGGGCCGCGCGGGTGGCGCGGGAACTCCACGCGCGGCTTCTTCGCGGACGTGGCCTTGTCGTCGCCACGCGCCATGAGCCACGCGGCGAGGCCAAGGAGGACGACCGCAGCGAGGAGCCAGGCTCGATGACGCATGGTGCTCAAAAATCCTTCTGCTCGAATCGCCAGATGCCGAAGGCGACGGCGGCGAGGCCGAAGACGGCGATCCCGGCGAGCTGACTCGCGAGGTCGAGCGCCTCGACGGGCGCCGAGGCGGCGAGATCGGCGGAGGTGTCGGCCAGCGTGGAGACGCGCGGCAGGAGCGAGGTGACGGCGCGGAAGAGCGCGCGGGGGGCGCCGGGCTCGAAGAAGGTCGCGAGGCGCTCGCGGTAGCCGGCGACGATGCCCGCGAGGAAGAGGGCGCCGCCCGTCGCGGCGGAGAGCGCGGCGCTGCGCGCGAACACGGAGGCCGCGAGCATGCCGCCGTAGAGGGCGGCGAAGGTGACGCTCGCGAGCAGGGCGGCGAGGACCGGGCGCAAGGTCCAGACGCCTGTCTTCACGGCGAGCAGGAGCGTGAGGCCGCCCGCGCCGTAGAGCGCGCCGGCCATGGCGAGGCCGAGCACGCCGAGGAAGGTGCCGGCGAGCAGCTCCCAGCGCTGGACGGGGAGCGCGAGGAGATGCTCGATGCGGCCGGGCGCGAGCAGGCTCGGGGCGAAGTCGGCGCAGGCGAGGACGCCGAAGCCGAGGCCGCCGTAGAAGATGACATACGCCGCCGCCCGGAAGATGGGCCGGAGGGCGACGTCGACCGAGCGGATGTCGGTGGGGACGACCTGGCCGAAGAGGCGCGTGGCGGCGAGGGCGCCGTCGACGACGTCCATGCGCAGGGTGAAACCGGCGACGCCGAGCAGGAGGGTGATGCCGGCGCCGAGGGCGAGGAACCACCTGCGCGAGGCCGCCTCGCGGATGAGGTCGAGCGCGACGGCGAGGACGGTCGTCACGGCGAAGCTCCGGCGGAGCGGGCGGGAGCGCGCGCGGGGCCGGCGCCGCCGCCGGGGCCGTCGCCGCCGCCGGGGCCGTCGCTCGGTCCGTCGCCGGGCCCACCCCCGCCCGCGGCGGCGGCCTCGGGCCCGTCCCGCGCGCCGAGGGCCTCGGCGAGGACGTCCTCGAGGTCGCGCATGTCCCGGGCGAGCTCGACGAGCAGGGCGCCCCGGGCGCGGGCGCGGTCGAGCAGGGCGTTGAGGTCCTCGGGGCTCGCGGCGTCGCAGGTGAAGGCGCCCTCGGCGTCGCGGGCGACGAAGCCGAGCGGGAGGAGCGCGGTCGGATCGCAGCCGGGCGCGAAGCGGACGCGGAAGCGCGTGGCGCTGCCGCAGAGGGCCTCCAGGGCGCCTTCGCGGATGAGGCGGCCGCCGGCGAGGATGCCGATGCGGTCGCAGACGCGCTCGGTCTCGGAGAGCAGGTGCGAGTTGAGGAAGAGGGTGACGCCGCGGGCGCGCTCCTCGGTGAGGAGGCGGCGGATCTCGGCGCGGCCGAGGGGGTCGATGCCGTCGGTGGGCTCATCGAGGACGAGGAGGTCGGGCGCGCCGAGGAGCGCCGCGGCGAGGCCGAGGCGCTGCTTCATGCCCTTCGAGAAGCCGCCGATACGGCGCTGGGCGCTGTCGACGAGCCCGACGCGGGCGAGGTCCCGAAGGAGCGCGGCCTCGGTCATCGAGAGGCGCTTGAGCCGGGCGACGCTGGCGAGAAAGGCGACCGGCGTCCAGGCGTGCGGGAGGTGAAGGCGCTCGGGGAGATAGCCGATGCGGGCGCGGACGGCGCGGTCCTCGGGGGCGCCGCCGAGGACGCGGACGACGCCGGAGGTGGGACGGACGACGCCGAGGAGGGTCTTGATGAAGGTGGTCTTGCCGGCGCCGTTGGGGCCGAGCAGGCCGAACGCGGCGCCGCGGGGGACGGCGAGATCGAGGCCGGCCAGGGCCTGTTGGCCCTCCCGCCGGAAGAGACCCGCGTAGGTCTTGCGGAGCGCGGCGGCTTCGATGGCGAGCACGGCGAGAGCATAGCCCAGGTGGGAATCCGGGGATCGGGCGAGATGTCGGAGCCTCCACTCACGGCCTGCAATCCCCCGCCCCGCGCTCGCGCGGCCTGGGCTCACACCCGGTATCGAGCGCCCGGCATCAACGCATGTGCGAGCCCGCCCATGGCGGTTGCGAGCCGACCTTCAAGGCGCTCCGCAGGAGATGCACGAGCGGCGTTCGCCGTGGAGACTCCGCAGGCAGCGCGGCGCATTGCACCCTACTGGCAATCTTCCAACCAGCGCCGGCAATTTCTCGCTCGTGCGGGGCCTGATTGCCCCGGATTACCACGATCATCGGACGCTGCCGCCCTGGATCGTGTAGGGTGCGAGTGTGGTGGATCTCGACGCGATCTCGGACCGAACCTACGTCGCAGCGGGAGCAGACTTCGCCTTCGTGATCACTCGGCGGGGACAGCTCGTCACCCGACGAGCGCCGTGCGACATGTCCAAGGAGGGCCGCAGCCGGATCGTCGAGGCTGCGCTGAGCCTCGGAGACCGGGGCCGGCTCGGGCATGTGGAGCTGTCGCGCGAGGACCTGGTGCCGTACGGCGGCGCGGCGCCCGTCGACCTGTACTTCGGCGTGGCCGCGGAGGTGATCCTCTGCGTGGTCATGCCCACGTGGGCGGAGCGGGAGGGCGTGCTGCCCGCGATCGAGCGCGGCCTGCGCGCCATCGACGAGGGCACCCCGGCGGAGCCGCAGCCGGTCCGCAAGGGGCACCGGCGCACCCGCTCGCGCCCGCGCGGGGAGGCGGCGCCCTCCTCGGCCTCGCGCCCGCGCATCGAGGCGGCGCCTCCCTCGGCGCGCCGCCCGGTCGCCGAGGTCCGCGAGCCGCCGCCGTCCCCCTGCGCGGTCGCGGCCTCCTGCGAGCGGCCGCCGTCGCCTTCCAGGCGCGCCGCGCCGCCGTCGCCTTCCAAGCGCGCCACGCCGTCGCCGCCGCCGGCCGGCAGGCGCAGCGCCGTCGCGGGCCTGGCCCTCCTCGCCAACGGCGGGCCGCCCCGCTCGCTGGCGCGCCCGGTGATGCTCCGCGACGCGCCCCCGCCGCCCGCGGCCTCACCCCAGCCCTCCGCGTCGCTGCCGGACATCGGCGTCCAGCCGTCGCTGCCCGAGATCCGGCTGGGCATGGCGTCGGTGGGCCACGAGACCCTGGCGGCGATCGAGGCCGAGCTGCGGCAGCCGGCGCGCGCCGGCTCGATGCCCGAGGCGCTGCGCTTCGAGCTGGTGAGCATCAGCCGCGAGAGCCTGCTGGAGATCGCGGCCGAGGAGGGGCGCCAGGCGACCGCGGGGCCGCGGCCCTCCATGCCGCTGGTGCGCCCGGAGCGCCTCACCCGCCCCTGGGTCGAGGCGCCCGACGACGCGAGGCGCATGGCCGAGGCCGAGAAGCGCGCCCGCAAGACCGCGCCCCCGGAGCTGGACGTCGAGCTCGTCGAGCGCGAGACCGAGGTCCTCGACGCGGCGCTCGCGGCGCTGCGCACGCGCTCGGGCTGAGCCACGGCTTCGTCGTCAGCATCGTCAGGGGAAATCGAGCGGTGCTAGAGTGAAGCGGAGCTTGAAGGACGCCGCGAGCCAGAGCGTCCAGGAGCGCGACGCACGCCGGCGACAGGCGTCCCGCCGGAGCGGTTGACCGCCGCCCGGCGCCGATCGCCGCCCCGCTAGAGCCAGCGGCTACCCCAACGTGGATCGGGTCGCAGCGGCGCTCCCGCGCGCGGAGAACACTCCTCCTGCGGGAGCTACGATGGGCGAATCGGCTCCGCAAGCCAGCGAATCAGCGCCTCGCCGTCAAGATCGAGCAAGGCATCCTCGACCTCGCCCGGACCGAGCGCGCGGGCTCGCTCGACGATAGAGCGCTCTTCTTCGGCCGTCGGTCGTCGCCCGATCCGCCGCGCGAAGAGCCGACCGAGCAGCTCCGCGATCGCCTTCTGCTCGCCGCGCTCCTCTCCTCGTCGCTCGCCGCGCTCCTCTCCCCGTCGCTCGCCGCGCTCCTCTCCCCGTCGCTCGCCGCGCTCCTCTCCCCGTCGCTCGCCGCGCTCCTCTCCCCGTCGCTCGGCCTCGATGATCATCTCTCCGATGATCGGCGTGCGCCGGAGCAGCCCCTCTTCCTTGTCCTCCACCATGACGATGAGCTCCTTCAGCAGATTATGCCCCCAGGGATCGATGGTCGCCATCACCAGGAGCGCCGTGTACAGCTCGGCCCGCTCCTCGGCGGTCTTCGCCCCCGCATGGATCTCCCTGACGATGTCCCGCAGCGCCGCCGCGGTCGCGTTACGCGCGAGCGGGGTGAACACCAGCCAGAGCACGCTGCCCCGCGACCGGAGCTCGGAGACCGTACGCTGGTAAACGGCGTCGACCCGGAAGCGCGCGCCGCTGAACGGCCGCCCCGGCCAGGCGATGCGGCGCTTGCCCGTCGCCGGCAGCCGCCGCCTGCGGCCCGACAGGACCACGGCGACGCTCTCGATCGGCGGCACCGGCTCACCGGGGGCTTCGAGGCGGAGCGCGGCGAAGAGGAAGCCGAGGTATTCGAACACGCGATCCGGGACGTCGTCGCGGAGCGTGAAGCAGAACTCGACGTGCAGCACCCGCGGCTCGCCGCCGACCCGCAGGCGCAAAGCCTTATCGAGACGGCGCTCGATGTGGGTGACCTGGCTGTCGACCCAGCCGAGGACCTCGATGGTGGGCCCCTCGGGGACGAGGGCGCGCACCAGGTCCTCGGGGCGCCTTCGGGCGAGGTGGCGCAAGGTGATGTCGGCGTCTCCCATGCGCGGCGCTCATGGCAGATCGCGTACCAGGGGTTCAGGAGGCAAAGGTCGAGGGATTCCGGGGTGACGCGTGCCGTCGGGCAGGTGGCGGCGCCATGGCGGGTGGCAGCCTCGTGAACCGCGTGGGGCGCCACGAGAAGCCCCGGCGGCGGCTCTCGTCCCCGATGCGGTGGCCGTCCCCCACGTCCAGCAGGCCCCGGTCGTACCGCTCGATCTCGGGATATCGCTTCGGCACGCCCACTCCGTGAAGTGGTTTGATCGGACAGGCGGGAGCCGAGGACCGCCCCCCACCAAGAGGCAACCGGCGGTGAGGGCTCATGGTAGGCTGCAGGACATGGGCGCGGTGACCCTCGACGGCAGCCAAGCGGACCTCGATCGGATCGCGGATCGGGTCTTGAACGGCGCCACGGCGGTCGAAACGCTGAGCCCCGTGGAGCGGCAGATGGGCTGGAACCTCCTGGACCGCTCGGGGTTCACCCGGTCCGCCGCGCTGCGCTCGGGCATCGGGCTGACGGTCACGAAGCTCCGGTGGGAGCGCCCGTGGTCGATGGCCTTCGACCATGGGGCCTCGCGGCTCAAGTTCATCGTGACGCGGGGACCTGGGCCTTGGCTCACGACAAGCGACGGGGAACGCCATCACCTCGAGGGGGGCTCGTTCCACGTCAGCCAGATCAGGCGACCGGTGCGCCTGCAGTTCGATTTCGATGAGCGCGGGGTCGACAGGGATCACGAGCAACTCTCGCTCGAGATCGATCGCCTGCGGCTGAGCGAGCTGCTCGGTACGCAGGTCTTGCCCGTCGCGGTGGAGCGCGTGCTGTCCAGCCCACGCGCCTATCCCACCGATGCCCAGCCCGTCGTGCCGGCATTGTTCCAGCTGATCGACGAGATCGTCCACTGTGATGCCCGGGGCCCCTCGCGCCAGCTGTACCTCGAAGCGAAGGGGCTCGAGCTGCTGGCCGTGATGGTGGACCGCCTCGAGGAGGGCGAGCGCGCGGCGTCGCCGGTGCTCTCGGCGCACGACATGGACCGCCTGGAGCGAGCCCGACAGATCGTGCTCGCCCGCATGGACGACCCGCCGCGGCTGCCCGACCTGGCCCGCCTGGCGGGGCTGAACGAAGCCAAGCTCAAGGCCGGGTTCCGCACGCTCTTCGGAGACACCGTCTACGGTTACCTCCGCGACCGGCGTCTGGACGAGGCCCATCGCCTCCTGCGGCAGCGCCGGTACAGCGTGAGCGAGGTGGCCGCGCGGGTGGGCTACGTCAATCCGAGCAAGTTCGCGGCCGCGTTTCGCGAGCGGTTCGGCGTCCCGCCGTCGCACGTGACGTAGCGCTGCTCGACAGAGGTCTCGAGCCTCCGTCGCGCCGGAGCTGTCGTCGCTGCCGGCGCGCTGTCGCATCGAAGCCGCCGGCTCGGAGCTGAGATGCTCCGTCCTGGAGCGGCAGCATGCGGAAACGGGCGCCATCATGGGGAGAATCGGCGCACCGGCATGGCGCACGGCCGGCTCGGCCGCGGCGCATCCGTGCGCCCGGCGGCGCCCCCGACCGAAAGGCTCTCCGATGAAAGCAGTCGTCTTCACCGCGTACGGTCCTCCGGACGTCCTCCAGCTCGCGGAGGTGGACAAGCCCGCTCCCGGGAACCGTGACGTGCTCGTCCGCATCCACGCGACCACGGTGAGCGCCGAGGATCCGAAGATGAGGGGGTTCAAGCATCCGCCCCTGCTCTGGCTCCCGATCGGGTTGCTCTTCGGGTTTCGACGACCGAGAAAGACGATCCTGGGCATGGAGTTCGCGGGAGAGGTCGAGGCGGTGGGCAGGGACGTCACCCGCTATCGCAAGGGGGATCCTGTCTTTGGCTACACCGGAACGAGCCTCGGGGCCCACGCCGAGTACAAATGCGTCCCGGAGCATGCGGTCATGGCCGCCAAGCCGAGAAATATGAGCCACGAACAGGCGGCCTCCATCCCCAATGGGGCGCTGACCGCCCTTGTGTACCTGAGGAACATGGCGAAGCTCCAGCCCCGAGAGAGCGTCCTCATCTATGGCGCTTCCGGGGCGGTAGGTACGGCGGCGGTACAGCTCGCCAAGGCCCTCGGCGCTCGGGTCACGGGGGTCTGCAGCGGACGCAACCTGGCCCTCGTCGCGTCCCTTGGCGCCGACGAGGTCATCGACTACACGAAGCAAGACTTCACCAGGAGCGGCCAGGCCTACGACATCCTCTTCGATACGATCGGCAAGACGTCGATGGCCCAGATCGAGGGCTCCCTTCGTCCCAAGGGCCGCTATCTTGTGACCGTGTTCGGCGTCCGGGAGCTCCTGCAGATGCTCTGGACATCCCTCGTGGGAGGGAAGCGCATCATCGGCGGAGCCTCCAACTTCCACTGGACGCCCGACGACCTCGTCTACCTCCGAGAGCTGATCGAGGCCGGAAAGCTCACCGCGGTGATCGACCGCTCCTATCCATTGGCCGACGCCGCCGAAGCGCATCGGTATGTCGAGAGCGGGCGCAAGCGGGGAAGCGTCGTGCTGACCGTGGACGGGCCGACACGAGAGGAGGCTGCTGTCGAGGCGCCCCGAGCATGAGGTCCATCGGGCGCCGACGCGGTGGGTGGCCGACGCGGTGTCGAGCCTCCGCGCGGCCGGTCAGGCCGCTCGAGACCTCGGGCGGGCCGGGGGAGAACACCCGGCATGCCCGGCTCGACGCCTCACGTCGCGTCGTACCTGTCGTGGTGGCGGACCCACGACATCGTGAAAGGGAGCCCGGCCTCGTCCCGGCCCAGCGGCGTGAGATCGAGGTAGTTGTAGGTGCCGATCAGGACATCGAGCCCGCGCGCATAGGTCGAGTAGGTGTGGAACACCTCGTCGCCTTCGCGGGCGAACACGCTCACCCCCGGAGCCTCGGGCTGGGGGAAGCTCGACTTCTGGAAGTTGTAGTCGATGTCGCCTCGAGCGCGCTCCTCCTCCCGGAACGACACGCGATAGTCGAAGTTGAAATCCGTCTCGTTCGAGGAGACCCACGGGAACGTCCAGCCCATGCGCGCCTTGAACGCCTCGATCTTAGCGAGCGGCGCGCGGGAGACGACGCAGTACGCCGTGTCGCGGGCCGCGAGGTGGACATGGCCACCCTGGATGTTGTCCACCACGTACGAGCAGCTCTTGCAGCCCTCGTCCCAGCTCGGGTGGAACATGAAATGGTAGACGATGAGCTGCCGGCGCGCGCCGAAGAGCTCGCGCAGCGTCGCCTTGCCCGAAGGGCCGTCGAACACATACGCCTTCTCGACCTTCACCCACGGCAGCTCGCGGCGCGCGGCGCTCAGCGCGTCACGCCGCCGGTCGTGCTCCTTCTCTCTCTCCAGCAGCGCGAGGCGCGCCGCCAGCCACTCCTCCCTCGAAACCACCCTGGCGCGGCTCATCGGCTCGCTCCCTTCGAGGCGGGCGCGCCGGTGACCTTCATGCTCCGGAGCTTCTTGACGACGATCGCGGTCACGGCGCCGGCCGATGCCGCCTTGGCGAGGACCAACCCGAGAGACGCGAGGCACGCAGGACACATGGGACTCTTCTCCTCCTGCCGGCGGTGCGCGCGGCGCTCCGCCGCCGACGCTTCGAAATGACCACATCGCCCGCGGGCGCGACAGCAACATCGATGTCGCGATCGGTTGGCGCGCGCCGCTTCACGTGAGATGCTGCGGCGATGGACGCGGTCGTCGAAGCTCCCGTCGAGCTCCGCGCGCGGGCGGCCCGAGCGCTCGCGGCAGGGGACGCGCTCGACGCGCTGAAGCTGGTCGGCCCGTTCGGAGGTCCCCACGCGCTCGCGCTCCGCGGGATCGCGCTCGCGCAGATCGGGGCCTATCCGGAGGCCAGGGTCGCCCTCGAGCGCGCCGCGCGGGCGTTCGCGGCGGCGGGCGCGGAGCGCGAGCGGGCGCGGGCGAGCGCGGCCCTCGGGGAGATCGCGCTCGCGCAGCGGGAGCTCGGCGAGGCAGCGCGAGAGCTCGTCGAGGCCGGCGACGCCCTCGAGCGCGTCGGTGATCTCACGAACGCGGCCTGGGCCCGCCTGGGCGCCGCGCGGGCCGCGCTCCTCGATGGCCGCGTCGCCGAGGCGGAGCGGGCGCTCGCGGCCGCCGAGGCCACGGTCACGGGCGACGCGCCGGTGCTCACCCGGGCCGCGCTGGCGCTGGCGCGCGCCGAGCTGTACGCGCGGCTCGTGCGCGCGTCCTCGGCGCGGCGCGCCGCAGCTCAGGCGGCGGCGTGGGCGCGGACGAGCGGGCACCCGCAGCTCATCGCCGAGACGGAGCGCTTCCTCCGCGCGCACGACGAGCCCGTGGCGCGCATCCTCCGCGACGGCCGCGAGGAGCTCGCGCGCCTCGCCGACGTCGAGGCCCTGGTCGCCGCGGCCGCGGGGCGCGTCGTCGTGGACTCGCTCCGCCGCCGCGTCCTCGACGGCGGCGCCGCGCGCGCCGACCTCTCGCGCCGGCCGGTCCTGTTCGCCATGATCGAGGCGCTCGCGCGCGCCCACCCGGCCGCGGTGGCGAGCGCCGATCTCGCGCGCGCGGCGTTCGGCGTGCGCACGCCCAACGAATCTCACCGGCGGCGGCTGCGCGTCGAGGTGGGGCGCCTGCGCGCCGCGCTCGGCGACGTCGGGGTCGTGAAGGCGCTCGGCAACGCGTACCGGTGGGAGCTCGGCAGAGGGGTCGAGCTGCTCCTGCTCGCGCCGCTCGATCCGGGCAACGCTTCCGTGATCTGCGCGCTCCTCTCCGACGGCGCCGCGTGGAGCGCCGCGGCGATCGGCGCCGCCCTCCGCAAGAGCACGCGCACGGTGCAGCGCGCGCTCTCGGATCTGGCGCTCGCGCGCGCGGTCGAGGTCACCGGCAGCGGCCCCTCGCGGCGCTACGCGAGGCCCCGAGCGGCGCTGTCGATCGCGTCACAGATGTTGCTGCTCGGGCTCGCGCTCCCCGGATAAGAGCGCGCGGCGAAGGAGGTTCTGGACCATGGCGGCACGGCAGGCCGAGATCATCGCGGAGCGCACGTTCGACGGGGTAGACTCGATTCATGGGGTCACGTTCGACGGACAGGACGTGTGGTTCGCGCATGGAGATCGCGGAGATCTCATGTCCGCGGAGCCGGAGACGGGACGGGTGACGTGTCGTCTGAAGGCCCCCGCCGATGCCGGGGTGGCGTTCGACGGGCGGCATCTGTGGGTCGTCGGGGGCGGCAAGATCCGCAAGATCGATCCCGGGACGGGGGCCGCGGTGGGGGAGGTCCCGGGCTTCGACGCAAGGCCCGTGACCGGGCTCGCGTGGGCCGACGGCGCGCTCTACGCGGGCA
The DNA here is from genome assembly GCF_051521505.1 of Sorangium sp. So ce1014. NCBI lineage: Bacteria > Pseudomonadati > Myxococcota > Polyangiales > Polyangiaceae > Sorangium > Sorangium sp. So ce1014. The sequence continues at coordinate 1,897,410 of NZ_CP150356.1, read as the reverse complement.
TTTACCGGCAGAAGCAGATCCTCAAGATCGATCCCGAGCGCGGGACCGTCCTCCGCACGCTCGTCTCCGACAGGTTCGTCACCGGGGTCACGTGGACGGACGGCGATCTCTGGCACGGCGTGATGCGCGACGAGGACGGCGCCCCATCGGAGCTCCGCCGCGTCGACGCCCAGCGCGGCGAGGTGCTGGACCGGCTCGCGCTGCCGGAGGGCGTGCGCCTCTCCGGCGTCGGGGCGGACGCGAGCGGCCGCCTCTGGTGCGGCGATCCGGCGACCGGCAAGCTCCGCGCGGTGCGGAAGCCGAGGAAGGCCGTCTGATTCACGTTGCTCGGCGACCTCGATCGGCAACGTCGAGGTAACCTGGAGCAGGGTCCAGCCGGAGCGGCTCTCCGAACAGAGCGTGCGCGCCCGTGCGTGCGTGCACGTGCGCTCGGTGCGTTCGCACCCCCTGTATTCCCCACCGAACGCCGCAATTTTCGCCGCCAGATACGGTGGCCCACCCCGTGCTTGGGGCAATGCAGACCCACAGCGTGGCGCCCCCCGCTGCCCACGCCCCCTGCTGACCGAGGCGTATCGCCCGGCGCAGTCCCGCAGGGGACTGACGCCGCGCTCGCCCCGCGCCCGCCAAGGAGAGCACCGCGATGCCCACCGACGACGATCGCAGCATTCCGAGCAGCATGTCTCCGATGACCCTCCGGCAATTCGAACAGGTGTCCCGCACCCTGATCGACAGCTCGCCCCCGCAGCCTGGAGAGATCGAGGTCGCGCCCCGGGGCGCCGGCGAGAGCGGCGCCCGGATCCGGCAGCTCGTCATGGGCGCCGCAGGCTGGCTCAGCACGAGCCGCGCCGCCTTCTGCATCCCCGCCGTGACCTTTGTCGTGCTGTTCACCGTCCTTGTCTTCCGGCCAGGGCAGCTCGCAAAGACCGTCGCTGTCGATCTCCACCTCCCTTCGGAAGGAGCCATTCCCAAGGAGCTGCCAGCGCCCGGCGTGGAGATCGACCCCCAGGACATCGTGTGGCGCTTCCGGTACGGCGCCACGGGCACCGAGTTCGGCGGCGGCGTCCCCTACTGGATTTACCGCGTCATGCCGAGGATCTTCGACGACGAGTTCAAGGGGCGCGGCTACGATCGCTTCGGCTTCGGCGCCGACGACACCACCTATTACACGTCGCGCCCGGTGGGCCGCGGGCTCTTCCTCGCCGACTCCACCCTCAACATCCCGCTGCTGCGCGCCCGCTTCGCGCTGAAGCGCGTCGCCATCAACTGCTCGGGGTGCCACCGCGGCGAGTACCTGAACATGAACGGCGAGCCTGTCTATGTCGACGGGATGCCGAACCACACCGCCGACCTGCAGGGATTCAAGCGCTTCTTCGCGCGCGCCTTCCAGGACGAGCGCGTGACCGGCGATCGGCTCATCCAGGAGATCGACGCCGCGCTCGAGGAGGAAGGGGCCGCCCCGCTCACCGCCCGCGAGCAGGCGCTCTACCGGATCCTCCTCGTCGAGCTGAAGAACCGGGGCAGCTCAGGGACGACCGACTGGATGGACGGCCGGGCCGACAACGGCCCGGGGCGCATCGACCCCTTCAACGCGGTCAAGTTCGAGGTCCTCAAGGCGCCCGACGACAAGACAGCAGCCCAGATCGACTTCCCCTCGCTGTGGAACCAGCGCGCCGAGGTCCGCGAATGGCACCACGTCGACGGCAACACGGCGAGCTCCAAGGCCCGCAATCGCGGGTCGGCCATCGGCGTCGGCGCCGTCGCGATGTCGCTCAACAAGGACACCATCGACGCGATCGGGCGCTGGCTCGATCGCGATCTCCCGGTGCCGGGCTACCCCTTCACCGCGCCCGCGCCCGAGCGGGCCGCGCGCGGCCTCGCGGTCTTCGCCGAGCACTGCGCCTCGTGCCACGGGATGTACGACCCGGTGAAGCGGACGGTCCACGAGGTCGAGGGCAGCCATTACATGGATCGCATCAATACGGGGACCGACGCGGAGCGCTCCAGGGCGTTCATGAAGCCGGCCGCCGACGCGCTCAACGCGTACGGCGAGCGGCGCCAGCTCTGGGAAAAGGACGCGTTCCGCCCGGTCAGGAGGGCGGGCGAGTACCTCGCCGGTCCGCTCGACGGCATCTGGGCGCGCGCCCCCTACCTCCACAACGGCTCCGTGCCCACGCTGGCCGACCTGCTCAAGCCGCCCGCGCCGCCCGGCAAGCTCGCCCCGGAGAAGGCGCGAGCGTTCCGGCCGAAGCAGTTCTACCGCGGCAGCCGCCGCTTCGACGAGCGGAACGTCGGCTGGGTGTCGACCGAGCCCATGGAGGGAGATCGCGCGCTCTTCCTCTACCGCACCGTCGACGACAGCGGCGCGCCGATCCCGGGCAACGGCAACGAGGGGCACACGCACGGCGCCCACCTCCCGCCGGAAGACCGCGAGGCCCTCCTCGATCACCTCAAGACCCTTTGACCGAACCGGAACAGAAGGAGCAGCGCGATGATCCCCCTCCTGGAAACCGCACTGGCATTCGCCATGATCATGCTCACCGCGAGCCTGTTCGTGAGCGCGGTCGTGCAGGTGATTGTCAATGTCGGACGTTACCGCTCCTGGGTCCTCACTCACATGCTGCGGTCGCTCATGCACGGGTTCCGCGCGTTCCACAAGGATCCTGACGTCGTCGACCCGGCGACCGGGCGCCCGGCGCGCGACGCGCTCGCCAGGAACGAGGCCTGCGAGATGCGCTTCGTGCACGAGGTGCTCGCCGATCCGGTCCTGCACGCGCGCAGCGCGGAGCTCGCGTACGGCTCGGACCCCGAGCAGCTCACGCTCCTCGTCGAGTACATCGACGCCGACGACGTGATCACGATCGCCGCCGGCGCCTCGGTGCCGGCCGAAGGGGACGGCCGCGAGCTCCTGCTGCCCAGCCGCTGGGTGAGCTGCGGCCAGGGCGGCTCCAGCGCGACGAAGCGCTACGCGACGCTCGATCATTTCTCCGCGTACGTGCGCCGCTGGTTCCCCACCCTCGAGGGCACGGCGTCTCAGACGTTCAAGCAGCGCGTCCGGCGGCTGACCCTCCTCGTCGCGATGATGCTGGTCGTCCTCTTCAACTTCGACGGCTTCCAGGTGCTCGCCCGGCTCCACCAGAACGGCGCCGCGCGCGCGCAGGTGGCCGCCCAGACGGACACCGTGATGACCACCGCGACGCGCCTGGGCGAGCGCCCGTCCACGCAGCGCGCGCCGGACGAGCTCCCCGACACAACGCTCGGAGAGCTCGGGCTCGAGATGCAGAAGACGGCGACCCTCCTCGACGAGGCGAACCTCGGCATCGGCTGGCAGGAGAGCTGGATCGTCAAGCGGTTCTGCGCGTACCGCGGCGATCTCCTCGCGCCCGCGCCGACCTCGCTCCAGCTCCTCCGCGACACGCTGTTCTGGCTGGCCGGGCTCGCCTTCTCGTGCGGGATGCTCTCCCTGGGCGCCCCCTTCTGGGTCACCACGTTCTCTCGGCTCATCCAGATGCGCAACGAGGTGCAGCACCGGAAGCGCCAGGAGGTCGCGCCCGGCGTGAGAGCCGCGAGCAGCGCCCTGCCGCTCCCCGCGCGTGAGCGCGCGGTCGCCAAGCCTTCCTGAAACACCCAACGACGTCGAGGATCCTGGTCATGAACACGACACTCGAGCTCCACGAGGAATACCCGCCGCCCGGCGAGGAAGACAGCATCCGACAGATCATCGAGATCATGAGGCGCAGTTACGAGCGCGCGTACCCCGCGGGCGTCTCGCCGGCGCTCCGCGGCGTGCACCCGAAGTCGCACGGCTGCGTGAAGGCCCACTTCATCGTCGACGACGGCTTGCCCGGCGAGCTCCGGCACGGCGTCTTCCGGGAGCCGCGCGTCTACCCGGCGTGGGTCCGCTTCTCGTCGACCTCCTCGCGCGTCCAGTCGGACATGAAGCGGGACTCCCGCTGCATGGCGATCAAGCTGCTCGGCGTCGAGGGGGAGAAGCTCCTCGACGGCGAGAAGGACGCGACGACGCAGGATTTCCTGATGGGGAACACGGACGTGTTCTTCTCGCGCAACGTCGCCGACTACGTCGAGCTCATGTCCGCCACGAGCGCGGGAAAGCCCCTCTCGTACTTCTGCTCGCTCAGCCCGCCCCGCCTCCGCCTGCGCGAGCTCATGAACTTCCTCTCCGTCCTGCTCAAGCCGGTGAAGAACCCCCTGGACACCCGCTACTTCAGCCAGACGCCGTTCCGGCTCGGCGAGCGGGCGATGAAGTTCTCCGTGGCCCCCCGGCCCTGCGGCTCACCCCGGGTCGAGGTCGAGCCGGGCGACGACGCGCTCAAGCAGGCCGTGGCGCGGCAGCTCGATCGGGGGGACTGGATGTTCGACTTCCTCGTGCAGCTCCAGGCCCACCCGAAGAGGACGCCCATCGAGGACCCGACGATCCGCTGGAGCGAGGAGCTGTCGCCGTTCTACAAGGTCGCGACGATGATCATCCCGGCGCAGCGCCTCGATCCGCCGGGACAGGCCGAGCTCGAGGAGAACCTCTCGTTCACGCCCTGGCATGCGCTGCCGGCGCACCGTCCGCTCGGCGGGCTGAACCGCGCCCGGCGGGCGGTCTACGAGACGATATCGACGCTCCGCCACGAGAGGAACGGAGCCCGCCGCGAGGAGCCGGCGGTCCCCCGCGCCGGGCGCGCGCGCGCGCCGTCGAGAGCAGAGCCGGCGCGGCTCAGGTGCGGGTGAGGCCCTCCAGGGCAAGCGCGATCCGTAGCCGCTGCCCGCGAGCCCCGGCGCGGCCCCGGAAGGTTACCGATGTCGGTGTCCGCACGCCGTGTTAAAATGACGTTCCGGAATCTGCTCCGTGACGTCCTCCACGACATTGACCGATCGAAGCCTCCTGTGGGGCCGGAACGACCTGGAGCCGCCCCCGGAGTTCTTCCACCTGGTCATCGCCTGGTCGCGCGAGGAGCCGACCCGCGTGGGGGAGGCGGCGCTCGTCGACGAGCGCTGCGTGCTCGGCCGCGGCGGGCCGCAGTCGCAGGACGGCGCGCCGCGCCTCGCCTTCCACCGGCAGCGCCCGATGGGCTGGGCCATGATGCCGCCGCTGGAGGGGCCGCGGATCTCGCGCCTCCAGCTCGAGCTCACGCCCACCGAGGAAGGGCAGCTCGCGGTCCGATCGATCGGGCGCTGCCCCCTCCTCATCAACGGCATGCCCGCGGCTCAGGGCCTCGTGAAGGCCGGCGACACGCTCACGCTGCACAACGCCCTGGTGCTGTTCGTTGTGCGGCGGCGGTGGAGCCTCGAGGTGATCCAGTCGCTCAGGGAAGCGCCGCGGTTCTCGTTCGGCGACGCCGACGCCCACGGGATCGTCGGGGAGAGCCCGCCCGTGTGGGCGCTGCGCGGCGCCCTCGCGTTCGCGGCGCAGTCCGGGAACCACGTGCTCGTGCGCGGCGAGAGCGGCGCGGGAAAAGAGCTCGCCGCGCGCGCCATTCACGCGCTCTCCCGCCGCCGCGCGGGCGTGTTCGTCGCGCGCAACGCGGCGACGTTCCCCGAGGGGCTCGTCGACGCCGAGCTGTTCGGGACGGCCAGGGGTTACCCCAACGTCGGCAGCCCGGAGCGCTCCGGGCTCATCGGCGAGGCGGACGGCGGCACCCTCTTCCTCGACGAGATCGGCGAGCTCCCGCCGCACCTGCAGGCCCACCTGCTGCGGGTGCTCGACCGCGACGGCGAGTACCAGCGGCTCGGCGAGCCGCGCGTGCGCCGCTCGGATCTGCGCGTCATCGCGGCGACGAACCGCCCCGTCGAGTCGCTGAAGCACGACTTCGTGGCGCGCTTCCTGATCAGCGTGAGCGTCCCCGGGCTCCCGGAGCGCCGCGAGGATATCCCGCTGCTCCTGCGGCACCTGCTCGCCTCCGCCGCGCGGGAGAGCCCGGACCTGACCGAGCGCTTCTTCGAGCGCCGCGACGACAGGCTCGCCGAGCCGCGGATCGCGCCGGCGCTCATCGAGGCGCTCCTCCGCCACCCCTACACGCACCACCTCCGCGAGCTGGAGCGGCACATGTGGATCGCCCTCGGGTCGAGCCCCGACAACTTCCTCACCCTCACGCCCGATCTCTGCGCCGTGCTCCGCCCGGAGCCGGGCGACGCCAGGACGGAGCCCCGGACCGGCCCCAAGACGGATCCAGGCAGGTCGAACTCGCCCAATCCGTCCGACTCCGGCTCGCTCGGGCGCCCCGAGATCGAGGCCGCGCTCGTGGAGGCGCAGGGCAGCGTGACGACCGCGGCGCGCATCCTGGGGCTGAAGAACCGCTTCGCTCTCTACCGGCTCATGAAGCGCCACGGCATCGCCGGGCCCGACGAGGAGGCGAGCGAGAGCTGAGCCGCGCGAGCCGCGGCGCTCGCCCCGCGCACGCACGCCTTCAGGCGCGTGCGCGCACGCCTTCACCAGCACACCTGTACTTGAGTCTGCCCACCCATGCGCCGATCGCCGCGGTGCAACGCGGTTTCAGCCGGCAAAGCAAAGACCGAACCGCCCAGCGGTCCAGTTGGGTATCCTCGCCTGCGCACCGGGCGGTCACGCTGCGCGCCCGGCGCGGCCGTCGTGGTGGAGGGCTCGATCCGTGTCGTTCCTCGAAGGTTCTCTGGTTGCGGGTCGGTTCCTGATCGAGACGCTGGCCAGAAGGGGCGGCATGGGCGAGGTATTTCGCGCCCGGGACGTGACCACCGGCGCGCCGGTGGCGCTCAAGGTCCTGCACGCGGACGCCGCGCACGCGGATGAAACCGAGCGTTTCCTGCGGGAGGCGCGGTTCCTGTCCGATCTCGAGCACCCCGCCATCGTCGCGTACCTGGCGCACGGAAGAGCCCAGGACGGCCGGCCCTTTCTCGCGATGGAGTGGCTGTCGGGGAAGGACCTCGGCGAGCGCCTCGATCGCGGGCCGCTGCGCATCTCGGAGTGCGTGACGCTGCTGACGCGGGTCGCCGACGCGCTCGCCGTCGCCCACGGCCGGGGCGTGGTGCACCGCGACATCAAGCCGAGCAACCTGTTCTTGCGCGATGAGCGCGTCGACGGCGTCACCGTGCTCGATTTCGGCATCGCGCGCTGGGCGGTGGCCGGCATGACGCTCACACGGACCGGGCGCTTCGTCGGTACGCCCGGCTACATGGCGCCGGAGCAGGCGCGGGGCGAGCGCGACATCGGGCCGAGCACCGACATCTTCGCCCTGGGGTGCGTCCTGTTCGAGTGCCTGACCGGGAAGCACCTGTTCGCCGGCCGGGATCTGGTGGGCGTGCTCGCGAAGATCCTGTTCGATGACGTCCCCACGGTCGCCTCGGTCCGCCCCGACACGCCGCCCGCGCTGGCGGATCTGCTGGCGCGGATGCTGGACAAGGACCCGCACCGGCGCCCCCAGGACGCCGCGGCGCTCCGCGAGCAGCTCGCCGCCCTGGCGCTGCCGGACGGGGACGACGAGGCGCCGGCGCCGTCGCTCGTGGCGGTGCCCACGCCCCGGGTGCTCACCGGCGAGGCGATGCAGCTGCTCAGCGTCGTCCTCGCCATGCGGGCCGCCGGCGGCCCCAGCGAGACGCTGCCGCCCACCACGGTGCAGACCTGGTCCCGTCCGACGCGCGACGCCCTGCAGTTCCGGCTCGCGCGCCTCGGGGGCCGCGCCGAGTGGCTGGCGGACGGCTCGCTGGTCGTGATCGTGTCGCCGTCCAACAGCGCGCTGGATCAGGTCTCGACGGCCGCCCGCTGCGCCCTCGAGGTGCAGCAGCACTGGCCCGATGCCCGCATCGCGCTGACCACCGGCCGCGGGCTGCTCCAGGGCGGGGTCCCCGCCGGAGAGGCCATCGACCGGGCGGTGGCGTTGCTGCGCGTCGGGGCGGAGCCGACGGTGGCGGTCGACCCCGACCCCCAGAGCGCGGCGCTCGAGCCGGGGATCTGGCTGGACGAGCTGAGCTCGAGGCTGATCGAGTCGCGCTTCCTTGTCACGACGCTGGGCGGGCAGCTGATGCTGACCGGCGAGCGCGCGAGCGTCGACGAGTCGCGCCCGCTGCTCGGCCGCCCGACGCCCTGCGTCGGCCGCGAGCAGGAGCTCTCGATGCTGCTCGGCGCGATCGAGGGGTGCATCGAGGAGGCGACGCCGTCCGGCGCGCTCGTGATCGCGGCGCCCGGCATGGGCAAATCGCGCCTGCGGCACGAGCTGCTCCGGCGCCTCCGCGCCCGATCGTCCGGCGTCGAGGTGCTGTTCGCGAGCGGCGCGCCGATGAGCGCCGGCTCGCCTTACGGCCTGCTCGGCGAGGCGCTCCGCCGCCTCTGCGACGTGCAGGTCGGGGATCCTCCCGCGGAGCAGGAGGCCAAGCTCCGGAAGCGCGTCGGCCAGCACGTTCCGCCGGCCGACGCCGAGCGGGTGAGCGAGTTCATCGCGGCCCTGTGCGGCATCGCCGTCGAGCGGCCGAGCGTCTCGCTGAGCGCCGCGCGCAGCGACCCGAAGATCATGAGCGAGCAGATCCGCCGCGCCTTCCTGGATCTGCTGCGCGCCGAGGCCGCGGCGCGGCCTTGCCTCCTGGTGCTGGAGGATCTGCACTGGGGCGACGCGGCCACGGTCAAGCTCGTGGACGCCGCCCTGCTCGATCTGCGAGAGCGGGCGTTCTTCGTGCTGGCCTTCGCGCGCCGCGAGGTGCACGACGTCTTTCCGAAGCTGTGGCAGGGGCGGGTCGTGCACCGGGTCCCTCTCGCCGGTCTGACCAGGAAGGCGGCCGAGCGGCTCGTGACCACGGTGCTCGGCGTCGAGGTCTCGGCCGGCCTCATGGCGCGCATCGTCGAGCAGGCCGCGGGCAATGCGCTGTTCCTGGAGGAGCTGATCCGCGCGGTGGTCGAGGGCAAGACCGAGGGGCAGCCCGCCACGGTGCTGGCGATGCTCCAGGCCAGGCTATCGTGCCTCGAGCCGCAGGCGCGCAAGGTGCTTTGCAGCGCGAGCGTGTTCGGACAGACGTTCTGGCGCGGCGGCGTGCTCGCCATGCTCGGGCAGGAGCGCGCGTCGGACGGCGGCGACGGGGCGGACCGCTGGCTGGAGAGCCTTGTCCGCTCCGAGATGGTGGAGGTGCAGTGGAGCAGCCGGTTCCCCGGAGATACGGAGTACCGGTTTCGCCACGTCCTTGTGCGCGACGCCGCGTACGGCCTCCTGGCGGCGCAGGACCGGATCCTCGGCCACCGGCTCGCCGGGGCGCACCTGGAGCAGGCGGGGGAGGCGGACCCCATCGTGCTGGCCGAGCACGCGCACCTCGGCGGGGATCTCGAGCGCGCCGCCCTGAATTACCTGCGTGCGGCCGAGCAATCGTACCGGAGCAACGATTACGACGGGATGCTCTCGCGCGTCGAGCGCGGCATGGCCTGCAGGCCGCGCGGCGACATCCTGGGCCGGCTCCTCGGGATGAAGCTCGACGTGTGCTTCCTGCGCGAGGACTGGCAGGTGGGTCTGGAGATCGGAAAAGAGGCCCTGTCGGTGCTGCCGCGGGGCAGCGTCGCGTGGAACAGGGCGGTGGGCCGGCTGGTCGTGATGACAGGCCACCTCGGCCTGGCGGACGACATGGAGGCGCTCGTGAACGCGATCATGAGCAGCGAGCCCGAGCCCGAGCCCGGGGCCGAGGCGGCGTGCTGCATGCCTGTCGCGACGGCGATCACGGCCCTCAGCCACTGGGGCATGCGCGATCTCTCGCTGCGCCTCCTGGCGCGCCTGGAGCAGCTCGCGACGCGCGTCCCCGAGCGCGAGCAGCTCGCGCACGCGCAGCTGCGCTACAGCCGTTCCACGTTCCTGCGGCTCCTCGGGGACGACCCCTGGCAGGCGTACGAGGACGCGCGGCGCGCGGAGGAGGCGTTCGCCCAGGCGAGCCCGTGGCGCTGGCGCGAGTTCGCGGCGAGCTTGACCGCGCTCTCGATGGCGGAGCTCGGGGAGCGCGCCGAGGCCGAGCGCAAGCTGCGCGAATGTCTGGCGCGCACGCTGCGCATCAACGATGCTTTCACGCTCTCCAGCGTCCGTGTCTGGCTGATGATCCTCCTCTCGGAGTGCTGCGCGCCGGAGCACCTGGAGGAGATCACGGAGCTCGCGAACCAGCTTATCAAGATCGGCGCCATGGAGGCGACCGTGGGGCCGGCCCATGGCGCGCTGGCGCGGGTCCTGCTGGCGCGGGGCCGCCTCCCGGAGGCGCGCGAGGAGGCCGAGAAGGCGCTCGCGGTCCTGCAGCGAGACCGGTTTTACCGGCCGCTGGTCCACCGGACGATCCTCCAGGTGCTGCTCCGGGAAGGGCGCGTGGAGGCCGCCCGGCAGGCCTCGGAGGAGGGGCTGCGCTGCCTCGAATCGCTCGGCGGCTCGCTGGGGTACAGCGAGATCCCGCTGCGCCTCGCGATCGCCGAGGCGCACCTCGCCGGCGGGGACGAGGCGCTCGCGCGGGCCGCGATCGAGCAGGCGCGGCGCGCGGTCGAGGAGCGCGCCCGGAAGATCCCCGACGCGGCGGCGCGGCTCCGCTACATCGAGCAGGTGCCGGCGAACGCGCGGGTGGCCGAGCTCGCGCGCGCGTGGCTCGGGCGCGACGTCGAGCCGCGCCTCCTGAACGAGCCAGCGCCCTCGGGCTAGGGCGCCTCGGAGCGTCTGCCGGACTCACGTACATCGACAACCCAACCGCCAGCTCACGGCGCTGTCGCCTGGTAGGGCAGGTGCGCTGTGTCCGCCCGGCGCACCGCGTCGATGAAGCGCGCGCACTTGGCCATGTTCTTCACGAGTGGGCCGTTCGGGATCCGGTCGCTCACGCCGGTCTCGACGTCGACCCCGAAGGGCCGGACACGCCGGATCGCCTCTGCCACATTGGCCATGGTGAGTCCCCCTGCGAGGAACAAGGGCAGCGGCGTCGCTCGCACGACCGCGGCGCATCGATCCCAGTCCGCCGTCTTGCCAGTGCCCCCCACCCGGTAGCTATCGAGCAAGAACCCCTCGACCACGGCTCCGTACATACGCACGAGCTCGCCATGATCGGGGATGACGTTCTCCTCCGGCTGAGCCGACAGGACCTTGAGGATGCGCAGCCCGGGGCGCACCCGCGCCCGAAGCGCGACGATCTGCGCCGGCGACCAGTCCGGGTACAGCTGCACGGTGTCGACCGGCAACGACCCCAGGATCCCGACCAAGAGCTCGGCGTCGAGATCCGTCAGCAGGACCTTGTCCACACCCGCGGGTAGGTACCTGAAGATCTGGCGGAACCTCGCGACCTTCTCGTCTACGTCCTGGTGACGGAACAGGTGGAAGCCGAGCGCGTCGGCCCCCAGATGGCTGGCCTCAACCGCGGGGTCCAGGGCCTCGAACTCGCACAGCTTGATTCTCGTGTAGGGAACGGCAGCGTCCCACATCGGTGACATGATCGACATTTCTCCTGTGATGGTCCCCCGCGCGCTGCGAGGAGACAGATCGGAGCTCCCCCGGGCAGCAGGGGAACGACGACGAGACTCGCGGAACGAACGCCTCCGTGGACGGATCACGCTGGCCTCCTGTCCTCCGGGCCCGCGCCGTCCTCCGTCACCTCCAGATCCGAGCATTCTGGACCGCCCAGGCGACGCCCCGAGGGCAGAGCGAACGTCGCGCCGTGCAAAGGGCACGTGATCGCCTTCCCGTCGCGGCGAACGACGCCCTTGCTCAGGTCGCCCCCGCGGTGCGGACAAGCCTTGACGACGCAGTATCTCTTTCCCCGCGCCTCGATCCGGAACACGTCCTTCGCGCCCATCGCCCTGCGGACGATGCGCTCGAACGCCTCGTCTCCGACGCAGCGCGCCAGCTCGGCGCCGAGCCAGGCGGCGTGGAAGTCCACCCCATGCGCGCGATGCCGGCGAGACAGGGCGAGCAACGCGTCCCGAGCGTGGTAGGCGTCAATGTGGACATGCTCGGAGAAGTACGCGTGATTCTGGATTCCCAGGCGCTCGCAGGCAGCCACGAAGCACCGGAAGCTCCAGGGAATCGCGCCCTCGGTGTAGGCGAGGGCGCCCAGGTACGCGTCCACCGTGGGCGCGCGCTTGGTCAGCCAGTGGTAGAGATTGACGAGCGAGAAGGCCGCCTCGACCCGGTCTTCCTGGAGGTAGCCCTCGAGCGCCGTGGGCAGCTCGAGCTCCGCAAGGAGATTCCGGTACAGGGTGGAGTGAACCCGGGCAGGATTGCCGCAACCAAACTCGTCGATGAGGATCCGCATCACGGGCGGCAGGCTCTCGGGATCGAGGCGCGGCATCACCGCGAACATCGCCTGCGCCTCGGTCAGGCCATCGAGGGCGTACTCGCGGACGATGGCCCGAAACTGCTCGCGCGAGGCGTCCTCGGCGACGAACCGCGCCCCCTCGGACGGGGTGGCGCGCGCCTCCGAAAGCCGGCGGTCGAGGGCCGCCCGGAACCCTTCGAGCGTCCCAGCACGCACGTCGCCTTGCTCCTGCTCGATGCCCGCGATGCACCGTGCCATCCAGGCCTCCTCGAAGCGCAGGGCAGCTGCCGCGCGGTGCGGGGCCGCGTCGCCCGGCGTCAGCGGGTGATTGAATCGGTAGAGCCGCTCCTGTTCGGTCATCGCCAGAGGGCTCCTTCGATCCCGTCGAGATACGCTGAGGCCGCCGCCGGCCCACACCGCGCCGCCTCGAGGAACGCGGTCCCGATGATGACGGCGTCGAGCCCCTCCACCCGGGCGAGCTCGCGGACATCGGCGGCGGTGCGGACGCCGAAGCCCGCGGCTACTTTGATGTCCGCCCGGAGCCGCCTCGCGATCGCGATGGTCTCCTCCAGCTCCTCGCGGCGGAAGAGCGGCGCGCCCGTCTTCGGCGCGGACATCAGGTACAGCAGGGCGCTCCGCGAGCAGAAGCCGAGGAGGTGCTCGAGCTCGGCGGCGGGCATCCATGGCCCGATGCACTGGACGAGCTCGACCCCGGCGCGCGTCGCGGCCTCGTGGTAGCGCTCGATCTCGGGCTCATTCCACTCGAGCAGCACGCCATCGATCCTGCCGCTCATGTCGCGCGCGACGCGCTCGAACGTGTGCTCGTGCCCCGTCCTCTGGTAGAGAACGCAAAGCGAGGGCTTCTCGATCGGGAACATCGAGAGGATGCCCCGGTAATCGGACTCGTGGCGGGACGCGATCCGGTGCGCGTCGCGGATGGTCTCGTTCGCATGGTCGGAGAACGAGTCGTCCACCGCGAATGTCGTCTCCACGATGGAGACGGCGGGCCGGCGGCACAGGTCGTCGAGAATCGCGCGCGATGAGCCCGGGTCGGGGAAGTTGGGGATGGTATAGAGGACCAAGCCCATTCGCCTGGCTCGGTTGGCTTCGTCGATCGCTCGTGAAAGTCGCATCATCATTCCTCGTCTTTGCGCTCCCGCGGGCTCAGAGATCGAATCCGCAGAACATGTTCATGGGTTTAATGGGCCCGAAGCGCCAGCCCCGTAAGAAGCTGTCGGCCGCTTCCCAGCGAGGGACCGCCCGGTCGACGAGCCAGTGCCCCCTGCCCTGACTCGCCTTCCGGAGCTCGTTCTGGCATCCACTGAAGGTGGGTGGGTCCGTGGGAGCGAGCGAGTACCAGTGGAACGCCCACATGAACGCCATCGAGCAGATGAACGAGATCGCGTCCGCGCGCTCGAAGCGGGCGCTCTCCGTCGCCCGGAAGGGCTTGAGCAGCGACTCGATCGTGTCCACGAGCCGTATGACATCCTTGAGGTCTACAGGGCTCCCGTCCAGCATCGCCGCGCTCTGGGCCATGTTGAACCAGCCCGCCACGAAGGGGTTCCTGCTGCCGAAGAACATGACGGAGACGTCGGTCGTACAGCGGCCGGACTGGAGCATCTCATGGATCAGCGAGCCGTAGAGGCCGGAGTCGATGAGCAGCCCTCGGTCGATCCGGGCCACATACTCCTCAACGAGGCCGCCGCACGGCCGCTGGCTGACCAGCAGGGGCTCGCGGCCATGGCGCGCGTCGCTCCTGGAGTAGAAGAGGAGCTTGAGCTGCCCCGCAGGAAGGGCGTCGTGGGCGCGAAGGCAGGGCCATAGCGCGAGGCTGTCGCGCATGAAGAGGTAGATCGGCACGTGCGCGCTCCGCCCGTCGACCAGCGTGGGGAGGGAGCAACAGAACGCGCGGAGGATCGGGAAGAGATACTCCGTGGCGCTGATGTAGCTCCGCGCGAGCTCGAGCGGCGCACCGAACACGGAGCTGCCGAGCACGTGGAGCGGGATGTGCTGCGACTCCTCCTCTCGAGACAGGCCGCGCAGCGCGTCTTCGATGCAGACCGCGGGGTCGTCGCCGTCCTCCTCGATGTAGCTCACTGCGCGCGCAACGACCTGCTCCAGGCTCTGGCTCGCCATGCATTGGAGGGCGCATTCGACGAGCGAGCCCACCGTGGTACCACGCCTGGATACCGCGCACTCCGCGTGGTTCGGCGAGGTGACCTCATTCATCGACATATCCACTCCTCCGGCGCTCGACCGTGAGCACGGCGACGAGGCCCCAAACGACGTGATTGCGATTGACTACAGCTGATTGCAATCCGCATACCGCGAGCGCAGAGGCGTCACGGAGCGCCAGGGGTCGGCTGCCGGCCGGCTTCGAGCTCGCGCAGATTGCCGCCTCCGCGCCCCTCGCCGCGCGGTCTGGCGGGCGCGGCGCGAGGGGCGAGCGCGTGGAGAGCAGAGGCCGACAGGCAAGGGGTTGCGTGGTCGGATTACGCGTTCACGCAATCGCGCGGACACGGCGCTGTAGCTTCTCGCCGGCCACCTGGCCGCCTGCCACGCAACATGACCAGAGCGGAGGCATCGTCACGAGAAATTCAGGAGAATCAACAGGAGAAAAGAGGCTCGCCGCAGGGCGCGCCGGCGCACCACAGCGGCATGGCGCATGCAGGACGTGAGTGGTGCCGAGGGAGCAAAGCGCCCTCCGCCCCGATCGCTCGCCCCCTGACCTCTCCCTCTCTGCGATCGGTACGTCGAAAGGTGAAAAATCATGAGTCTCACAGCCACGGGCATTCTGCTGATCCTTGTCTACAACCTGCTATCGGCGACCAAGGGGGTATACCTCGCCTCGCTGCTCCAGGCTTACCACCCGGTGCTGATCCTCGTGGCGTGCTTCTCCCTCGTGGCCCTGTTTTTCGTCGCACTCCAGGCGATGTCCCTCCGGAGGCTCGTCGGCCGCGTCCGGAGCGCTGTCCCGGATGTCATCGCGGTCAATCTCACGACCGCGGGGAGCTGGTTCTCGTTTTACTATGCCCTCAAGTTCCTCGAGCCGGCCGTAGTTACGTCGATCTCGGCCTCCGTCGGCCCTCTCTCGACCATCCTGCTCGCGAAGCGCCTGCGGCCCGGAAAACCTGCGACTCGGGCCGAGATCGTCTCCTCGGTGGGTATCCTCGGCGCGATGTTCGTCCTGATCTCCGGTACCTGGCTCGGCTACTCGGCGGTCGGCGCCATCGACGCCCCCCGCGCCGCCGTCGGGATCGCAGCGACGCTGCTCTGCGGGATCTGCGTCGTTGGAAACACGATCTTTTCCAAGCGACTCAATGACAGGGCGATGGACTCCCGCGCGGTCATGGCCGTGCGGTTCTTCATCCTGATCGCGCTGGGGACGCTCTTGCTCCCGACGGGCAGCGTCGCGGCGCTCACCTCGCCCGGGACGCTGCCCCCGATCTTCCTCATCGCGATCTTTGGCGTGATCATCCCGCTCTACGCGCTGCAGGTCGGGATCGCGCGATGCGAGCCGATCGTCGTCGCGCTGACGCTCGCCACGGCGCCGCTCTTCGTCTATGCTGTGCAGTTCTTCGACGCGAGGCTGCACGCGTCCCCCATCACGCTCGTGGGCGTCGCGCTGCTCACGATGTTCACGGCGGTCGGCGCCATCGGGGGCCTGCGGCGCAGCCGGGGCGCCGCCGTGTCCGCGCAAGGAGCGACGTTGCCCTGTGCCGGGCGGGCGGGCGCTCGCCGCATCTGAGCGAGGACAGACGACGATCGACGCCGGGGGCCAGCGCGGCGCGCCGCCCAGCGCCCCCACCGCGTGGTCATGTTGCACAGGAGTTGAATACAGGAGATAGATATGGATACCAGGCCCGTTGTCATTGTTGATCCCTACACCTCGGGGGCGTACCTCGCGCCCGAGTTCGCGTCGCAGGGAGTGCGCTCCGTGATGCTGCAGGCGAGCGCCGAGGTCCCGGACGTCTATGCCCCTTCGCTGCGGCGGGAGCACTTCGACCTCGCGCTCGTCCATCGCGGCGATATCGAGGAGACGGTGGCGCAGGTCCGGGCGATCGCGCCGCGTGCCGTCATCGCCGGGTGCGAGACCGGGGTCGAGCTCGCGGATCAGCTGAGCGAAGCGCTAGGCCTGCGCACGAACGGATCGAGGCTCTCCGCGGCGAGGCGAAACAAGTACCTCATGATCGAGGCTATCCGGGCGAACGGCCTGAAGGCCGCGCGGCAGATCGCCACGGACGATCTCGACGCCGCCCTCTCGTGGACGCGGGAAATCTGCCCCTTGCCGGTGATCGTCAAGCCTCTCAGCAGCGCGGGCACGGACAGCGTGTCCCTGTGCCGTGTCGAAGAGGATGTCCGCGCGGCCTTCGGCGGCATCATCGGAACGAAGAACAAGCTCGATCTCATCAATGCGCAGGTGCTCGTCCAGGAGTACCTCGTGGGGGACGAGTATGTCGTCGATACGGTGAGCCGCGACGGCCAGCATCATGTGACGGACATCTGGCGGTACGAGAAGCACTCGGGCAATGGAGCGAGCTTCGTCTACCACTCGGTCGAGCTTCTGCCCTCCGACGCGGCGCCCGCGGCCGCGCTCGTCGCCTATACGCGCAGGGCCCTCGACGCGCTCGGCATCCAGAACGGCCCGGGACACAGCGAGGTCATCCTGACCGAGGAGGGCCCGGCGCTCGTCGAGATGGGCGCGAGGATCCATGGTGGCAATACCGCGCTCATTTGCCGCGACTGCATCGGCCATGGCCAGATCGATCTGACGGCGGACGTCTACCTCGAGGGCGGCGCATTCTCCGCCGTCGCCGGCGCGACCTACCCGCTCCACAAGCACGCCAAGGCGGTCTTCTTCATCGCGCAGCGCGAGGGCCGCCTCGTCGATGTGCCGGGGCTCGCGGCGATCGAGGCGTTGCCGTCGTATCACGGCGCCACCCTCAAGGTGCGGCCGGGCGGGAGGGTGCAAAGGACGGTGGACCTCTTCTCCGCGCCGGGGTGGGTGACGCTCCTTCACCGAGACAAGGCGGTGATAGACGCCGACGAGCGGCGCATCCGTGAGATCGAGCGCGAGGAGCTGTTCCGGCTCGAGTGAAGGCCTCGCGCTCGGTGAGGTGGGCCCTCGTGGGTCCGCCACTCCGAATCAAGAGGTTGACTGGTCTTGTGGGCTGTCCTCTGGCCTCTACTACAGGTTGACCTTGTAGTTCAGCTTGACCTCGTCGCCGTGCATGCCGCGGAACCCCCAGTCGTGGGGCGGCGACTCCGAGATGCAGATCTCGATGTCCTGGTGATCGATGCCGACCTCGTCCCGGATCCTGTCGAACAGGAGCCGCACGAGCTTCTTCTTCGTCTCCACGCTGCGCCCGGTCATCATCGAGATCTCGATGATCGTGTAGGCGTCGGTGCGCCCGCCCGGCGCCAGCATGTCCTCGCGCTCCATCGGGAAAAAGCGGTGCGCCCGCTTGTCCTGCGGGAGCTGAAGCGCCTCCATGACGCAGGCGTGGATCACCCGCGAGAGGGTCTCCTTCACCGGGTTGAGCCTGTCCTTGATACCGTAGACCTTCACCTGAGACATCCGGGTTCTCCTGGAGCAGCGCTGGAGCCGTCGCCCGCTACGGCTCGTTCTGCGTCGATGCCCCGAACAGGACGACGGCGATCGACAGGTTCGCGTGCTGGTTCTTGCCGCGGACGAAGCACCCCTGTTCCCCGAACGTGAACGTGCCGAGGAACGGCGTCGTCCCCAGCGCGGCGGTCATCCCCTGGACCACGCGGCCGAGGTCGTCGCGCACCGCGAGCATGCACCCGGCGCAGAAGATCACCAGCGCGCCCTGCGGCTGGAACGAGGGCCGCGCGGACGCAAGCGCGGCGCCCGCCACGGACTGGATTCGATCGAGCAGGCCCCCTCTCGACCCCTTCATGAGCACGAGCTCATCCCCCTCGCTGATGTGCACGCCGAAGGTCAGCGCGTTGTCCTTGTCCACCGCGTTCGGATGGATGAGCAGGAACTGGGGGACCTTGCCGGCCCAGCCGGAAGGCCGGCCGAGCGGGCAGAGGGCGCTCTCCGCACCGATCGATCCGCCGCCGAGCTGCGCGGCGAACATGCCGCCTGTCCAGCGGTTGTAGACCTCCGCCGCCGGCTGCCCGTCGATCTCGGGCACCCGCCGCCCCTCCGAGCGCGTGACCCAGCCCCGGTGCTCGGTCGGCGCGTAGCCGGAGCCGAACGCATGGGCGACCTCGCCGGAAGGGTACAACGCCGACAGCAGCACCGCGTCGCGGTGCGCCTGCCCGCGCCCGAGCTGCGACAGCGCCCCGTCGAGCGAGTCCGCCGCGGACGTGCCGCCGAACACCGGCACATCGGCCCCGACCGCGTCCTCGATCCCGCAGAGGACCTGCTCCTCCACCCCGAGCGGCGCGGTCAGCCAGAACAGCGTCGGCGGCTTGCCCGCCCGGCCGGCGTCCTCCATCGCGCGGCGCGCCGCGCGGGTGGCGGCGGCGCGCGGCGACTCGCCGATCGGCTCGGCCGCGGCGCCGTAGGCCCCTTGCGCGTCCGCGATGCCGAACAGCGCCAGGCCGGGGCCCGGCGCGCCGTGGACCCCGGCAGCGGTCATCACCGAGAGACAGGAGCTCGATCCGTGGACCCGCACCGAGGACGGAAGCGCCGCCGTGGCGCGCGCGAGCTCGCCGAGATCGTGGCCCTCGGTGTAGCTCAGGAAAAGGTGGTCGGGCTCGCTGCCGAGGCTCGCGCGAAGCGCGGACAGGGTCTCGGCGAACGCGACCTCCGTCGAGCTCGCCGTGGAGGACGCGGTGGCCATCTTCATGCGCCCCGCCGCCCCTTCAGCGCCCGCGCGGCCCACCCGCGGAGCCTCGTTCGCGCCGGCCTCGTTCGCGCCGGCCTCGTTCGCGCCGGCCTCGTTCGCGCCGGCCTCGTTCGCGCCGAGAAGAGCGCTGGTCCCACTGTCCACGTCGCTGTTGCTCATCGGCATCTTGACCTCCTGCCGTGCCCCCGGTCGGGTCGATCACGCCGGATCTCTATACACCACCCCCGCGCCGGCTCTGTCCGGTTTCGACCACAGGAATGGTGCACTCCGCGAGCTCATCCATGGGGCCTCCAGCGCTCGGCCCGGAGAGGCACGCGGGGTCGCGGTCGCGTGGTCCAGAGCCCCACGCGCCCTGCCGGCGCGCGCGTTCGTCAGTCGTCCGGCGCCTCGTCCTTCGGCCCGGACTGACCTGCTGCGCCCTCGTCGCGCTCCTCGCCGTCCTCCTCACCGGGGCCGGCGTCCGCGGCGCCCGCGCTCGCCGACTCCGCCGCGAGCGCCATCCGCTCGGCGAGGGGCCGCTCGGGGAGCGTGAGCAGCGGGCCGCCGCCGAGCTCGCCGATCATGTTGAGGTAGGCGTTCATCGCGTGGCACACCGAGTCGGTGCGCACGTAGCGATCTCTGACGCTCCAGAACACCCCGCCTGCGGCCGCCTGCGGGTTCTTCACCATGAAGGAGTTCTCGGGGCCGTAGGTGTATTGCAAGATCTGCCGGATCGCCGCGACCACCGCGTCCTTGAACCGGTCGCAGCCCGCCATGCCCTTCTGCCGGCAGTGGTGATAGACCTCCGACATCACCTCGGCGAGCCACCCGCTCCCGCTGCTCGACAGCGACCTCTGCCAGCGGCCGTAGCGGTAGGCGTCCTCGGGCCTGCGCCACTGCCGCTTCACGAGGTCGTCGGCGCAGCGGAGGACGGTCTGCTCGATGCGCTGGTCGCCGCTCGCCCTGACGAAGTCGAGCAAAGACATGACCGCCCACGAGCTCGAGATCGGGTTCGGCTTCCTGTAATCGTCGCCGAGGAAGCAGCCCTGCTTGGCGATCCTGGCGAGCAGGAGGTCCGCTGTCTGGGCCGCGGCGTCGAGGTATTTCTTGTTGTTCGTGGCCCGGTAGGTGCGCGACAGCGCCGAGAGGACCTGTCCCGTGTAGAGCGTCGACTCCTTGCCCTGGACCGTCCATGTGCCGCCCTCTTGCCCGGCCAGGGCCGAGCGCACGCTGCCGTCGGGCCGCTGCATCGAGATCAGCCAGTCGGCCGCGATCACGGCGGACTCGAGGTACTTCTTGTCCTTCGTGACGCCGTGGAGCTCGAGCAGCGTGAAGATCGACTTCGACGCCGTGCCGACGACCAGCCGGCGCTCGGGCCGCTTGCGCTCCAGATCGAACGCGTAGAAGAAGGCGCCGGCCGTCCGATCGCGCACCTCGCGGCTCTGCATACCCATCATGAAGCCGGCGGCCTCGGTCGCCTGGCGGAGCAGGCGCTCGTCGGGCTTGTACGCGTGCAGCTTCAGCAAGGTCAGCGCCGTGGAGGCGGTGTAGATCGTGTGGAGCTCGTTCTCGAACCGGTCCTGAGGGGCGTGGTAGTACTTGTGAACCCCCTTGTGCAGCGGATCGATGACGCGTAGCAGATAGCCTTTGCCGTCCTCGATGCGCTTCGCGAGGAGGGCCTTGTCGAGGGCGCGGACCGGCACGATCCCCTGGGTGAGCTCGACGCCCTTCCCCTTCCGCTCGACGCCCTCGACCATCGATTCATGATGATCCGGCAGCTCCACGACGAGCCGCGCGCCGGCGAGCGCCTCGCGCGCGCCGCCCGCCGCGGCCACGGCCCGGCGCGTCGCCTCCTTCAGCGCGACGCAGAGCCCCGCGTCCGACGCCTCCGCGCGGGCGATCTGCTTCCCTTCCTGGAACCCCATCACGACGGCGCGGAAGGGGCGTTTGGACGACAGGGACAGATCGCACGTCGCCTTGTCGCCGCCCGCGGCCACCTGGCGGACAAAGGCGATGGTGCGATCGCGGAAGGTGGCATTGTCGAGCTCGGCGCCCGCGCCGCCGCCCTCCGGGACCTGGATGGCCGGGTCGGGCACCCGGGCCAGATTCGCCGCGATCTGGGCCGCGAAGCGATCGTCGCTCGCGGGCGCGGCGGCCTTGTGGACCTCCGGGGTACCGGTCGCCGCGGCCGGCGCGGCGGCGTCGGGCTTGCCGGCCGGGGCCTCATCGGCGGGCTTGCGGCTGTCGCAACCGAGCGTGAGCGCGGAGGACACGGCGGCCACGGCCGCCAGGGTAGCGAGGGTGAGAGCGCGTGCAGACGGCATGGCCGAGTACCCCGGAAGCAGCGATATCGACGCGTATCAGCAACCCCGGGGCCCTGCAAGGCCGAACGCTGAGCCTCTTACCTACGAGACCACGATCAGCGTGTTCAATCTCTCGGATGCTTTGCCCCCGCAGACGGCGGGGCAGCGCGTCACGACGGACCTGCCCCCCGCGCTGAACGGCCCCCTGCTGCGGGCGCCGCGCCGCGCGCTATCTTGCCGGCATGGGACCCGCGCAGATCAAGGGCAAGAACGTGGACATCAAGCTGTGGACCCGGCCGGAGGAGGTCGAGCGGGTCGCGCTCGACCAGCTGCGCAACATCAGCGCCCTGCCCTGGGTGTTCCACCACGTCGCCGCGATGCCCGACGTCCATTTCGGCAAGGGCGCGACCGTCGGCTCGGTCATCGCGATGCGGGACGCGGTCGCGCCGGCCGCCGTCGGCGTCGACATCGGCTGCGGGATGGGCGCGCTCCGCACGAACCTCACCGCGGTCGACCTGCCGGACGACCTCAAGCGCATCCGGAGCGATCTCGAGCGGGCGATCCCCGTGGGCTTCGCCGCCCACGACGCGCCGCTCGCGGGGTTCGCGGGCCTGCCGCTCTGGGAGGAGTTCGCGAGCCTGACCCCGAAGGTCCAGGGGCTGTTCACGAGGGCGCGCTGTCAGCTCGGCACCCTCGGCGGCGGCAACCACTTCATCGAGCTCTGCCTCGACACGGACGGCGGCGTGTGGCTGATGCTCCACTCCGGCTCTCGCAACATCGGCAAGGAGCTCGCCGAGATCCACATCGCCAGGGCGAAGAAGCTCGCCCACAACCGCGACCTGCCCGATCGCGAGCTCGCTGTGTTCCTCGCCGGCACCCCGGAGATGAAGGCTTACCGGCACGACCTCTTCTGGGCGCAGCGGTACGCCCGCGCGAACCGCGAGGCCATGTTCCACCTCGCCGAGGGCGTCCTCCGGCGGCACTTTCCGCAGCTCGAGCTCCAGCAAGCCATCTACTGCCATCACAACTACGTGGCCGAGGAGGTCCATTTCGGCGAGGAGGTGCTTGTGACGCGCAAGGGCGCGATCCGCGCCGGCAAGGGCGAGCTCGGCATCATCCCCGGCTCGATGGGCACGCGCTCGTACATCGTCCGGGGCCTCGGCAACCCCGAGGCGTTCGAGAGCGCGTCGCACGGCGCGGGCCGCAAGATGAGCCGCGGCGAGGCGAAGCGGCGCTTCACCACGAAGGACCTGGCCGCGCAGACAGCCGGCGTCGAGTGCCGCAAGGACGGCGGCGTCCTCGACGAGATCCCCGCCGCCTACAAGCCGATCGAGCGCGTCATGGAGGACCAGCGCGATCTCGTGGAGATCGTCGCGGAGCTCCGGCAGGTCCTGTGCGTGAAGGGGTGATCGAGCGGCGCGGGTCGGGCGGGGCCTTTTCCGCGCGCGCCCGGGATTCGCGGTCCCTCCCCGCCCTGCTCTCGGCTACCCTGGGCGTCGCTGGCGCGACGCACGCAGTGATCGGATGTGCCGTGCGCCGCCGCGCGGGAAAGCCATGAAGTCGGACTGGATCGATCTGGGCCCTCTCTCCGAGTTTCCGGCGGACGAGCCGGTGCTGCGCAAGGACGACGCCGGGCGGCGCTTCGCCTGCGTCCTCCGGGGCGGCGAGGTCCACGCGCTCGACGATCGGTGCCCCCACCAGGGTTATCCGCTCTCGGAGGGCGCGCTGCGCGGCGGCGTGCTGACGTGCGCGTGGCACAACTGGAAGTTCGACATCGCCTCGGGCGCCTGCGCGTTCGGCGGCGAGCCGGTGCGGCGCTACGCGACGCGCATCGACGGCGATCGCGTGCTGCTCAACCGGGCCGTCGACACCGCGGCCGAGGTGCGGCGCCTCGTCGCCGGCCTGCGCGAGGCGGTCCTGCGCGACGATCCGGCGCGCGCCCTGCGCGAGGGCCTCCGGCTGGGCGCGCTCGGGCTCCACCGGATGGAGACCGGCCTCGGCAGCCTGCACCTCGCGTTCGAGGTGCTCGCCAAGGACGGGGCCGAGCGCGCCGAGCACGGCTTCGATCACGGCCTCGCGCTGCTCTCGGATCTCTGCGCCTGGGTCGAGCGCGGCTGGGTCCCCGCCGAGGAGGCGTTCGTGGTCGCCGCCCACGCGATCGGCGAGGCGTCGGCCCGGCTCGGCCCGCGCGGCAAGGGCGCCGGCAAGGCGACGGGCCGCTCGCCGCTCGTGCGCATCGCCGACTTCGAGCTCGACGAGCCGGCGAAGGTGAGCGAGGCGCTCGCGGCGGAGCGGCGCGACGAGGCCGAGGCGCGGATGCGCGAGCTCGTCGAGGTCCGCGGCACCGCCGGCGCGCGCCGGGCGCTCCTGCCCTTTGTCGCGCAGCACCTCTACGACTACGGGCACGGCGCGATCTTCCTCGCGAAGGCGATCGAGCTGGCCGAGCGGTTCTCGTCCGCGGCCGACGAGCTCCTCGCCGCCTCGACGGTGCAGCTCGCCTGGGCCACCGCCGACACGAGCCTGCCCCCCTTCACCGCCACGCGCGCCGCGCTCGCGCGCCTCGCCGAGCTGCCCCTGCCCGGCTCCGAGGCCTGCGCCGGGTCCGCAGGCGCGGGCGCCGCAGGCTCGGGCGCCGCGGGCGCCGCAGGCGCGGTGCCGCTCGACCCCGCGGAGCGCGCCGCCTTCGAGGCGGAGGTGCTCGCCGGGGAGCGGCCGGCCGTGGAGGCGACCGTGCGCTGGCTCGCGCGCGGCGCCGGCCCGCTCGCGCTGCTCGGCGCGATCGGCCACGCCGCGGCCGTCCGCCTCGCGCGCTTCGATTCGGCCTGGGAACAGCGCCTCGACGCCGAGGTCGGGGTGCTCGACGTCACCCACGCCGTCACCTTCGCGGAGGCGGCGGCCGCGCTCGGCCGCGAGGCCCTCCCGCGCGAGGCCGCGCAGCTCGCCGTGCTCGCCGCCGGCTTCGTCGGCAAGCTCCGCCACGGCGACGCCGCCGCACCGCCCGCGGCGCGAGCGTCCGGCGGCACGCTGCGCCAGGCGGTGGAGGCGCGCGACGTCGGCGGGGCGCTCGCGATCGCGCGGGAGCTCGACGCCGGCGGCCGCCGGCGCGCCTTCGCCGAGCTCGCCCCGTTCGCCGCGTTCGACGCCGCGGTGAGGCCGATCTTCACGGCGCACGCCGTCAAGACGCTCGAGGCGCTGCAGCGGCTCGAGGCGTCCGATCCGCAGCCCGACGGCGCCTATCTCGAGGCGCTGCTCACCTACCTCGTGCCCGTCCGGCGGGAGCTCGGCGTCCGGCGGATCGCGGCCGTCGCGAAGAAGTTCATGTCCGATGGTCGGCCCCCCGAGGGGCTGTACTGAGCCGCACGACAGGTGGCCAGGCAAGGACCCATCATGCATACTGACGTCGATGCGGCTTGAGCCTGGGTCCCACGTCGCGCCGCACCTTACGCTCGTCAGCCTCCTCAGGATGGGGGGTGTCGGCAGTATCTGGGCGGCGCATCACCTCGGGCTCGGCAAGGACGTCGCCGTCAAGTTCATCTCAGCGTCGCTCGCGACCAACTCGACCGCGGTTGCCCGGTTCCACCGCGAGGGCGCGCTCATGGCGAGGATCAAGAGCCCTCACGTGGCCGCGGTCTACGAGCACGGCGTCTCCGGGGACGGCCTCCAGTACATCGTGATGGAGCTGCTGTGTGGTGAGAAGCTCTCCGACCGGCTCGCGCGCGCCGCGCGCCTCTCCCTGCAGGAGACGGTCTCCATCGTCTCGCAGCTCTGCGAGGGGCTCACCGCGGCGCACAGGCTCGGGATCATTCACCGCGACATCACGCCGGAGCACGTCTTCCTCGCCGACGCCGGCGGGAGCACCTGCGTCAAGCTGCTCGATTTCGGGGTGGCCAGGGGAGATGTCGACCCCGACGGGACGACGCTGACGGCCACGGGCGCGGTCGTCGGCAACCTCGTTTACATGAGCCCGGAGCAGTTCTTCGACCCGAAGCGGGTCGATGGCCGCTCGGACCTCTGGTCGGTGGCCGTCATGGCGTACCAGGCGCTCACCGGCGCTCCGCCGTTCGAGCAGAGGGGGCTCGAGGCCCTGCTGGACGCCATCCGTATCGGCATCTTCCCGCTCCCGAGCGAGCGCTCTGCCGACATCACGCCTGCCCTCGACGCGTGGTTCGTCAAGGCGCTCTCCCGCGAGCCGGCCGGCCGCTTCGGCGCGGCCGAGGAGATGGCGGACGCGCTGCACCAGGCGGCCGGCGCCGGACCGCCGAGCCCTGTAGGCGCGCCTTCCAAGGCGGGCTAGCCTGGCCGTCATGGCGCGCGCCCGCACCCCGAGCCGTTCCAACCACGAGCTCGTGTTTCGCAGCGCCCGCAAGGGCGAGGAGGGCACGCTCGCCACGGCCGCCTACCGCGCGTTCCAGGCGGGCGATCCGGAGGCGTGGCTGCGGTATTTCACCGAGCACGCGCACCTCGCCCTCGACAACGTGATCGTCGCGGAGACCGACGGCCAGCTCGTCGGGCACGTCTCCTCGCTCGACCTGACGATGAGCTTCGCGGGCGCGGACGTGCCGTTCCAGGGCCTCGCGTCCGTCGCGGTGCTCCCGGAGTTCCGCCGCCGGGGCATCGCGGATCGGCTCGTCCGCGAGAGCCTCCGCCGCATGCGCCGCCGGGGCGAGGCCCTCGCGCTGCTCCACCCCTTCCGCCTCTCGTTCTACCGCAGGTTCGGCTTCGGCGTCTGCGAGCTCCGGGACGTCGTGCGCACCTCGCCCGACCGGCTCCCGGACTCGGTGCTGCGCCGCCACGTGCGGGCCTTCTCCCGCCCGCGGGACGAGCCGCTCATCAAGCAGGCCTACGATCTCGCGCGGACCGAGACGACGGGCCAGCTGAAGCGGAGCGAGTACTGGTGGGACGTGCGCGTGTTCAAGCGCTCCCAGAGCGGCGCGGTCTACGTCGATCCGGGCTCCAAGGCGATCGCCGGCTACCTGCTCTTCGACGTCCCGGAGGGCGGCGCCTACGGCGTCCAGCAGCTGCTCGTCCGCGAGCTCCGCGCGCCGACGCCGGGCGCTTACCGCGGGCTCATCGGCTTCCTCGGCGCGCTCGGCGACCAGTATGAGGTCGTGGAGCTGGTGCTCCCGCGCGGCTACGGCGCGCCGCTGCTCGACGAGCCGGGCATCCGCGACGAGCCGATCGCGTACGAGACGGCGGCCCGGCACCCCGGCCTGTGCCCGCCCGTGCACGTCGCGCACCGCCGCAACGTCCTCGGCCTGACGGCGGCCGGCGCGATGGGGCGCATCATCGACGTCGCCGCCGCGCTCGCGCTGCACCCGTCGCCGAGGAAGCACGGCGTCCGCGGCGCCATCGGCCTCGACGTCGAGGACCCCGTGTTCACGGACGCGCCGCGCGCCTTCGACGTCACCTTCGCGGCGCGCGGCGTCCAGACGGCGCCCGGCAGCACGGCGGGCGATCGCCTCTCGCTATCGATCGAGCGGCTCACGCAGATCTATTTCGGCGCCACGTCGGCGCGCGATCTCCTGAGCCAGGGCTTCGTGGTGGGCAGCGCCAAGGCGGCCGCGCTCCTCGACGCGGCGTTCGCCGGGCCCCCCCTGTTCCTCGGCGCCTTCAACGGCTTCTGAGGCAACGGCTTCTGAGGCGCGCCGCGCGCGGCCGCTCAGGCGCCGCGCCGGCTCCGCTGGAAGAGCTTGAGGGAGCGCGAGAGCATCGCCGTCTCTTCCCCGCCCTTCCGCGCCTCGGTCGCGGCGTCGTCCTGGGTGTCCACGACGAGCTGCCACGGCCTGGGATCATCGGCGAAGGGGAGGAGGAAGGGCAGATCGCAGGCGGACGCGTTGAGCAGCAGGAAGAAGTCGTCGTCGACAAGCCGATCGCCGGACTCGTCCACATCGTCCAGGCCCTCTCCGGACAGGAACACCCCCAGGGATTGCGTGCAGGGGTTCGACCAGTCCTCGTCGGTCATCAGCTCCCCGTCCGGGCGATACCACTGGATATCGTAGGTCTTGCCGCCGCGGATCGGGCGCCCCTTGAAGAAGGTCGAGCGCCTGAGCGCCGGGTGCTCGTGCCGGATGCGGATGCACTTGCGGGTGAACTCCAGGAGCGCGCGCGACGGCTCGTCCCAGGTCCACGGCTGCCACGTGAGCGGGCTGTCCTGGCAGTACCCGTTGTTGTTCCCCGCCTGCGTGCGCCCCCGCTCGTCGCCGTGGAGGAGCATCGGCGTGCCCTGCGAGAAGAGGAGCGACGCCATGATGTTCCGCATCTGGCGCGCTCGCAGCCGGAGGATCTCGGGGTCCTCGGTCGGCCCCTCGGCGCCGCAGTTCCACGAGCGGTTGTCGTCCGCGCCGTCGCAGTTGCCCTCCCCGTTCGCCTCGTTGTGCTTGCCTTCGTACGAGACGAGGTCGGCCAGGGTGAAGCCGTCGTGGGCCGTGACGAAGTTGATGCTCGTGTACGGCCTGCGCCCGCTGTTCTCGTAGAGGTCGCTGCTCCCCGTGATCCGGAACCCGAGATCGGAGGCGACGCCGCCGGAGCCGCGCCAGAAGTCGCGCAGCGTGTCCCGGTACCGGCCGTTCCACTCCGCCCAGCGCACCGGGAAATTGCCCACCTGGTAGCCGCCGGGCCCCACGTCCCAGGGCTCGGCGATGAGCTTCACCTGGCTGAGCACCGGGTCCTGGTGGATGATCGTGAAGAAGCTCGAGAGCTGGTCGACGTCGTGGAGGCCGCGCGCCAGCGCCGCCGCCAGGTCGAACCGGAACCCGTCCACGTGCATGTCGAGGACCCAGTACCGCAGCGAGTCCATGATCAGCTGGAGCGTCTGCGGGTGACGCACGTTGAGGGTGTTGCCGGTGCCGGTGTAATCGAAGTAGTAGCGCTCGTTGCCGGGGACGAGCCGGTAGTAGGTCGGGTTGTCGATGCCGCGCAGGCTCAGCGTCGGTCCGAGGTGGTTGCCCTCGGCCGTGTGGTTGTAGACGACGTCGAGGATGACCTCGATCCCGGCGGCGTGGAGCGCCTTCACCATCTCCTTGAACTGCCGGACCTCGGACGCCACCTCGGCGCCCGCGCGGTAGCCCACGTCCGGCGCGAAGAAGCCTATCGAGTGATAGCCCCAGTAGTTCCGTAGCCCCTTGTCGAGCAGGAACTTCTCGTGCACGAAGGCGTGCACGGGCAGCACCTCGATGGCCGTGATGCCGAGATACTGCAGGTACCCGAGGATGGCCGGGTGGGCGATGCCCAGGTAGGTCCCGCGGAGCTCTTCCGGGACCTCCGGGTGCAGCATCGTCAGGCCGCGGACATGCGCCTCGTAGATGACGCTGCGGTGGAACGGGATGCACGGGCGCTGCTCTCCGGTCCAGTCGAAGGAGGGGTCGATGACGACGCCGAGCGGGGGGCCGAGCGCCTCGTCCTCGGCCATCACGAGGTCTCCGTCGGGCTCGCCGCTGCGGTGGGCGAACCCGTTGGCCTCCCATCGGACCCGCGACGCGAGCGCCTTCGCGTAGGGATCGAGCAGGCGCGCCCGCGGGTTGAAGCGCAAGCCGCGCTCCGGCGCCCAGGGGCCGTGCACGCGATAACCGTACTTCTGACCGGGTCCGACGTCCGGCACGTAGACGTGCCAGACCATCGAGGTGCGATGACGCACCGGCAGGCGTTGCTCGTTCCCCTCGTCGTCGACGAGGCACAGCTCGACCGCTTCAGCGTTCTCCGAGAACAGCGCGAACTGCGTTCCAGCGCCGTCCCACGTTGCGCCGAGCGGGTACGGATCCCCGGGTCGCAATCGCTTGCGCTTCTGATTCATGCAGGTCTCCAGGCCGGGAGTGGGCCCCCCCGTCTTCGGCCTTGTCGAGATGGTCTGTGTGAGCGATGGGCTAGGCCACGTGCGTGCGGCGGCTGCGCATGACGTCGCTCACGGCGTCCGCCACGCTGCGCGCCATGCCCTCGGCGATGCGGAGGGTCTGGGCCTGGTCCCCTTCCGGGGTGCAGAACCTGAGGCTTTCGATCATGTCGGCGAGCCGCCGGGCTAGCTCGCACGCCTCAGCCATGGAAGCTGATGATTCGAGGGAGGCCCTCCGCTGGGGGAGGGAAACCAGATCTTCGGTCGGCGTCATCGGGGTTGAAATCATGCCTGGCTCCTTCGATATCAGTGATGCCTACAATCGGCTACCACGAAAAGCAGACATCATGCCAGCGCGATTCCGGTAGGGGCGCTCACCGCGGACACAACAGCCACGGGTCACGCGGTGAAGCTGGATCGAACAAAATCGCCACAGGTGGGGCAAATTGTCGCCCACAAGAGCTGTCGAGCGGCACATTGGGCAGCCAGATAGCAAAATTGCAAGTACATTGCGCATCGCCAGGGCGAGCGTGCGCCAGTGGCTGCCCTGGACGGCCTTGTCACCTCTGCTGGGACACGCTTGGGCTTCAGACCGCCTGCGCACACCTCGGCGTGAGGCCGCGTCGAACGGGCGAGCGGGCGTGTTGTAAGCGCTCGTTACCAGCTCCTGGCCGAGCTCCTGGCGACACGCCGGCCGGGCGCAGCCATCCTTGGGGGACGGCGGGGCGCTCGGACCCGGCGCGCGCCCTCCGGCCGGGCCCCGCGACGAGCATGGCGACCACGACGACCGCCGCCGGCGCCGGCGGTGCGCCGGCATCGCCGTCGAGGGGCCGCTGCGCGCCTCGTCCAGATCCCTTCCGGGCACCTCGGTCGCCGTTTCAGTGCTCTTTAGTCTTGACTCGGGCGCCCGGAGCGCCTCGCGCGGCCCTCTGCGCCGCTCGCGCCCTGCAGACCGGGGCGGGCAGCCGCTCGCGCACCTCTGTGGAGGGCTGGCCGCGTGAAGCCGCGTGCAACCGGAGAGGCCGTCTCGATCGCGGCGTCGACCCCGAAGCCGCTATAGCAGTGCCCGGGGGGCCCGGGTTAGTATCCGGTCCGCCGCGGCGGTCGCCGGTCCAACGCGCCGCGGTCGAGAAAGCTCATGATCGGAACACTCCAGGCGAAGCTCCAGTATCTCAGGAACAAGAACCTCCACAACTGGCTCGGCGGCTACGCCCGACAGAGGATCGAGAACGCCCGCAGTCCGCGTCCGAGCGGCCCGCGGCACCTCCTCTTTGCGGTCTGCGATCACTGGGAGCCAGGGTGGGAGAACGCCACACCGGAGGTCGGCGACGCGCGGGTGAGGGCCTGGTCAGAGCGATATCCCGAGATGGCCGGCGCCTACCGCGACGCGGACGGCCGGCACCCGCGCCACAGCTTCTTCTTCCCGGGGGAGCAGTACACGCCCGGGTGGCTCGACGCGCTGGCGGATCTCACGCGCGGCGGCTTCGGCGAGGTGGAGCTGCACCTGCACCACCACAACGACACGGAGGAGAACCTGCGCGCGGACATCCTCAGATACCTGGAGATCCTCGGGAAGCACGGGCACTTCTCGCGCGACGCGGACGGGCGCATGCGATACGGGTTCATCCACGGCAACTGGTGTCTGGCGAACTCCGGGCGGGACTCGCGGAACTGCGGAGTCGACGCGGAGCTCCCGCTCCTCTTCGAGACGGGCTGCTATGCCGACTACACGTTCCCGTCGGCCCCTGACGAGTCGCAGCACGGCATCGTGAACCAGATCTACTGGCCGACCGGCAACCTGGCGCGCCGGAAGGCCCACACCGTGGGCGCCCGGGCCAAGGTCGGCGAGATGCTGGAGGACCGGCTCCTCATGATCGAGGGTCCGCTCGCGCTCGCGCTGACGCGCCGGGGGAGCCGGGTGCGGGTGAGGATGGAGTACGGCGCGCTCCAGGCGATCGATCCGCCGACGCCCGACCGGGTGAAGACATGGGTGGATCAGAACATTCACATCGAGGGGAGGCCCGAGTGGGTGTTCGTCAAGGTCTACACGCACGGCGCGCCCGAGGATCAGGCGGAGTCGCTGCTCGGCGCGGGGAGCCACACGCTGCACCGGGAGCTCACCACCCGGTACAACGATGGTAAGGAGTGGGCGCTCCACTACGTGACCGCGCGCGAGATGTACAACATCGCGATCGCGGCGCTCGATGGCAAGACGGGCAATCCCGGAGACTACCGAGATTACCGGCTGAAGCCGCCCCCCTGCGCGAGCTGACGCGCCGGGCTCTCCGCCAGACAGCGCCGCAAGCCCAGGGGCCGGGCAGCCTGGCAGCGGCTCAACCTGCCCCGCGCCGCTCGCCGAGGACCTCGCCCAGGAGCGCGTGATAGCGATCCCCCACGACGTCCCACGAGAGCGCCCCCACGCTCCCCCGCAGCGCCTCCGGATCCCACGCCGTGTCCAGCGCCCGGATCAGCGCGCTCCCGAGCGCTCCGGGGTCGCCGGCAGGGACGAGGAGGCCGTTCCCGCCTTGCCCCTCGCGCACGAGCTCCGGCACGCCGCCCACCCGGGTCGCGACGACCGGGCGGCCCGAGGCGAGCGCCTCCAGGACGACGTTCGGGCAGCCCTCGCGGCGGCTCGGCAGACAGAACACGTCGCACGCCGCCATGTACTCCGGGATCTCCGCGGGCAGCGCCCAGCCGAACAGCCGCGCGCGATCCCCGAGGCCGAGCGCGCGCACCCGAGCGCGCAGCGGCTCGAGCAGCTCGCCGCCGCCCACCATCATCAGGTGAACGTCGCGGCGGCCCGCCGCGGCGAGGCGCCCCATCGCCTCCACGAGGACGTCCACGCCCTTCTCGGGCACATGGTAGCCGGCGTAGAGCACCACCTTCGCGTCGGCCGGCAGGCCGAGGCGCTGCCGCGGGGCGGCCCGGTCCCGGATCGAGAACCGCGCGCCGTCGACCGCGTTGAGCTGCACCACGACGCGCTCGCGCGGCACCCCGAGCTCCACCACGCGCTCGCCGAGCGCCCCGCTCACCGCCACCACCCGGGCGCAGCGCTGGAGCGCCGGCGCGATCTGCGCCCGCAGCACGGCGTTCCTCGGCTGCTCGTTGATGTCGCTGCCGAGCACCGTGGTGACGAGCGGCACCCCCGCCTCGCGCGCGAACGCCGCCGCGGCGACCGTGTCGGGGTAGGCCCACGCGGCCAGGATCACGTCATAGGGGAACTCGCGCCGCAGCCCGGCCATCGTGCCCCGGAGCGACGCGTGGATCGCCCGCGCGTGCAGGCGCGGCAGCCCCGGGATCGACCAGTAGGTGGGAAACAGCGCGTCGATGCCGGTGTGCGACTCGCGCGCGCCGCCGAGGAGCTCCCGGGACGCCCCGCGCGCGCGTGTCCACCAGGGCGTCGGGCCCACGAGCCTGAGCTCGCAGCGGCGCGAGAGCGCCCGGTACGTGTGATAGCTGTACGGCGCCATCGTCGGCAGCCGCATGGAAGGGTAATGGTGGGTGAAGACGAGGACCTTCATCGCGCGCTCGCCTGTCACCTGAGGCCGAGATAGAGCTGCTCGTATTTGCGCGTCATCTTCTCGAAGGAGAAGTCGTCGCGGACCCGCGCGTGCCCTGCCTCGCCGAGCCGCCGCGCGAGCGCCGGATCCCGCGCGAGCCGCTCGATCGCGCCCGCGAGCGCGCCCTGGTCGTCCACCGGAACGAGCAGGCCGTGCTCCTCGTTCCGCACCACCTCCGGGACGCCGCCGACCGGCGTCACCACGACAGGCAGGCTGCGCGCCATGGCCTCGAGCACCGCGAGCGGCAGCCCCTCATCGCGCGAGGGCAGCACGAAGAAGTCGGCGGCGAGGAGCAGATCGGGCACGTCCTTTCGGAACCCGAGGAAGCGCGCCTCCTTGCCGTGGATCCCGAGCTCCCTCGCGAGCCCGTGGATGCGGTCGCGCTCGTCCCCGTCGCCCACGATGAGCACCGTGACCGCGACGCCGCGATCCCGCAGCCGCGAAAGCGCCCGGAGCAGCACGTCGTGGGCCTTCACCGGATGGAACGCGGCCGGCATGATCCCGAGGAACGCGCCGCCGGACAGGCTCGCAGGCTCGGACTGGGCCGCTGGCCCGGCGCCGAAGCCGAGCTCGGCGCGCACCTCCTCGCGTGTGCGCCGCGCCGGGGTGATGTCGATCCCGTTGTGAATGACAGAGATGTTGCCGGCCACGCCCACGGCGCCGCTCTTGTCGGCGGTGTCCTGCGAGCAGCCGACGACGGCGTCCGTCGCGCGCCACTCGAAGCGCGAAGGAACGCGGATGATCCCGCGCGTCTGGGCGTGATCGGTGAAGACGAGCCGCGCCCGCGTGAGGACCTTGCCGACGGTGGCGTAGTGGAGCGCAGTGGGGTTATGCGCATGGATGACCTGCGGCCGCGAGCGCGCGAAGGCCAGCGCCGCGTGCGCTACCCGCGCGGGCAGGCGCCCGCCCAGCACGGTGACCGGCAGCGCCCGCTGGCGCGCCAGCTCCGCGAGCGGCCCGCCGCGCAGCGCGAGGATGGAAGCCTCGTGGCCGTGGCGCCGCTGCGCCTCGGCGAGGCGCAGCACGAAATGCTCCATGCCTCCGCCGTTGAGGCTGCTCACGACATGGACGATCCGCAGCGTCGAAGTCCCCATGGAGGGTTGCTACCCGAATCGGGTCTCCTGTTGAAGCGCAAACCGCGCCGTGTACCGTCACCTACGCTGACAACACGCCTCACCTGAACGCCGGCGATCGTGACGTTTGGCGCTCCGTCGCGCCGACTCGTGCTCGTGGCATCTCGTTGCTGCTCGTGCTGCTCGTTGCGGCTCGTCGTTGCTCGTCGCTGATTGATGGAGCCGCAGGTCGCTCGATACATCCTACCACCTCGCCTCGCCGTCACCGCGCCTTTTGATTTGGCGAGCGGAAGCGGCTACTAGACGGGCATGAACCCTGAACTTCGGCGCGCCCTGGACCAGGGCCTGCGCCGCGTGCCAGGCATGAGCACCGCGACGAGGTTGCTCGCCGTGCGGATCGAGACCGTCAAGGCGCTCCTCGCGCGCCGGCTCGACGAGAACCCGCTCCCCGTGTCCGACGCCGTGACCCCGAGCGACATCCCGTCGGTCGCCGAGCTCGGCCCGGGGGACAGGGTGCTCGCCGAGCTCGATCAGGACGGCTTCGCCTTCGCGATCCACCCGGCCGACGTGCCCTTCTTCAACCGGCGGAGCGAGAAGATGCCGCGCCTGCGCTACCGGCTGCACGTCGTCTTGCGCCGCGGGTACGTGTGCGTGCGCAAGCGCTTTATCGGCCAGCCGCGGAACGCGCCCGTCGGCGCGCACCTCTCCGCCCTGCTCGGGCTCTTCTTCTACAACGAAGCGGCCGCGCTCCTCCGCCTGCGCGACCTCCCCAGCGTCCCGAGGATTCGCGATCTCCACCTCACCACGCGCACCCTGTTCGTCGACTACGTGCGCGGCCAGACGCTGCAGCATCAGGTCGCCGAGCGCGGGCAGAAGGTCCTCGACATCGACCTCGCGCCGCTCGGGCAGCTCTTCGATCCGGAGCGCGATCGGCGCGAGATCGAGGCGTTCACGAGCGGCGGCGGCGAGGCACACCGCGGCCGTATCGAGGAGATCGTCCGGGCGATGAACGCGCGCGGCGTCGCGCCGCTCGACGTCAAGCTCGGCAACGTGCTCATCGGCGAGAAGACGGGCGCCCTGTACTGGATCGATTTCGAGCGGGCCGCGCTCGACGGCACCCCCCGCTACCGAGAGCAGCTCGCCGAGCACCATGATCTCGTGAATCGGTGGTTCGGGCTCTCGCTCCCGGGCGACAGCGGGGCGTGAGGCGCGGCGGGCGCGTTCGAGGGTGCGATCGATGACACGAGACAAAGGCGGGGCGCCGCGGAGCGCCATCGAGCGGATCGGGGAGAAGGCGGGGCGGTCATGGCCGAGCATCGAGGCGGCCGCGCGGCTCTCGGCGGAGACCCGGGCGCGGCTCGCGGCGCTGCTCCGCGAGCAGATCCCGTGCGACACGAGCGCGGTCGTCTTCGGCTCGCTGGCGCGGGGCGAGTACACGACCGGCAGCGACCTCGACTGGACGCTGCTCATCGACGGTCAGGCCGACGAGGGGCACTTCAGCCAGGTCCAGGCCATCACGAAGATCCTGAGGGGGGCGAAGTTCCATGAGCCGGGCCCGACGGGCGTGTTCGGCAACGTGGCCTTCAGCCACCCGATCCTCCACCAGATCGGCGGGCAGGAGGACACGAACAAGAACACGACCCAGCGCATCCTGCTGCTCCTGGAGTCGCTCGCGATCGGCGCGCCGGACGCCCACGAGCGCGTGCTCAGGCTCGTGCTCTCGCGCTACGTGGAGGACGACCGCGGGCTGCTCTACGGCAGCAAGCGCGAGATCATCCCGATGTTCCTCCTGAACGACATCGTCCGGTACTGGCGCACCGTCGCCGTCGATTTCGTCTACAAGCAGCGGGAGCGCAGCTCGGGCTGGGCGCTCCGCAACGCGAAGCTCAGGATGTCGCGCAAGCTCATCTTCGTGAGCGGGCTCATCACCTGCTTCAGCTTCGAGCTGTTCGGCAAGGACCGGGCGACGTGGACCGACGACGGCGAGCGGATCTCGACGCCGGAGTTCGTGCGCTTCCTGAGGGAGCGCATCCGGGTGACCCCGCTGGAGAGCCTGGCCGAGGTGCTGCTCCGGCCCTCGATCTCCGCGGAGACGGCGCGCATGCTGTTCGACAGCTACGATGCGTTCCTCGCGCTCCTGTCGAACGAGGAGGAGCGGGACCGGCTGAAGCAGCTGCCGCTCGACGAGCTCGGCAGCGACCCGACGTTCAGGCGGGTGCGCGACATCGGGCGCGAGTTCCAGGGCGGGCTCAACCGGCTCTTCTTCGAGGAGGACCCGGAGCTCCGCAAGCTCATCCAGACGTACGGGGTGTTCTGATGCGATCCATCGGCTACTCGACAGGGGCGCTCGCGCTCAGCGACGTCGAGCGAGCGCTCTCGATGCTGGAGGGGAGCTCCGCGACCGCGGTGGAGCTCTCCGCGCTGCGCATCTCGGAGCTCAAGCCGCTGCTCCGGCGCCTCGGATCCCTGGACCTGTCGCGGTATCGCTACGTCTCGTTCCACGCCCCGAGCCGCTTCGACGCGGCGGAGGAGCGCGCCGTCGCCGACGCCATGGCGGAGGTGGCCGCGCTGGGCTGGCGGGTCGTCCTCCATCCGGACACCATCCATGATCTCGGCGCCTTCCGGCAGCTCGGCGGCCTGCTCGCGCTCGAGAACATGGACAAGCGAAAGCGGACGGGCCGCACGGTGGAGGAGCTCGGGCCGTTCTTCGACGCGCTGCCGGACGCGTCGTTCTGCTTCGATATCGGCCACGCGCACCAGGTCGATCGCACGATGACGGAGGCCCATTTCCTGGTGAAGGCGCACCGGACACGGCTGAAGCAGCTCCACGTGAGCGAGGTGAACGCGGGCAGCCGCCACGACGCCCTGAGCCAGAGCGCGGCGCACGCGTTTCAGCGGGTCGCCGCCCACGTCCCGGGCGACGCGGCGCTGATCCTGGAGACGCCGGCGTCGCCCGAGGAGCTGGAGCGCCAGATGGCCATCGCCAGAGCGGCGCTGTCGATCCCGAAGGGCATGGAGAAGACGCCCGGCTGATCCTGGAGACACCGCGGCGACGGCGCGCAGGCGCGCCGCTCTCGCCGGGTGCCGGCATCGACCTGGCGCGGCCGCCTCGCCGGAGCGCGCTCCGAATTTCAGAGTACCTGCTGGACGGTCCGTGGCCCCTCGAGGCGCTACGCTCGGCGCGTTCTCGGCACGCTCAGGGCCGGAATCGGGGAACAACGATGAAGCTGAAGACGCTCGCGGCCGCGAGCACCGCATGGCTCGCCGCCCTCGCGCTGCTGACGGCGAGCGGCCTCACGCTCAGCACCGCGTACCTCGACCGCGAGGTCGCGTGCCTCTTCAACCTGGTTCGAGAGGTGCGGTCCATCATGGAGCTGGAGGTCGACCTCCTCTCTTACGAGCGCGAGAGCGCCCGCGTCGCGCTGACCCAGCTCCCCGAGCACGCCCGCGCGCGCGACGCCGCCGGGCGCGAGGTGGAGCGGTGGCTCGATGACCTCCGCATGAACCCTGTCACCGCGGACAACGTCGACGCATTCAAGGCGACCGAGCGCGAGATCAAGCACTACCTCGCCGCGCGCGCGCAGGCGGACGGGACGGCGCTCCCGGTCGCCGGGCCGGAGGCTGGGCTCCCCGAGCAGGTGCACGATCGCGCCTTCACCGCGCTCGATCAACTGCTCGCCGCGAAGCTCCGCGAGGCGCGGATCGCCCGGGAGCGCGTCGACGAGATGAACAGGCTCTCGGAGGCCGTGAGCCTCGGGGCCGTCGCGATGCTGCTCGCCGGCGTCCTGCTCGCGCTCTGGCAGCTGAGCAGGCGTGCCTATCGCCCTCTCCTCGCGATCCGCGCCGCGATCGATCGCTACGGGGCCGGCGCGGTCGACGCCCGCGCGCCGCAGGGCGGGCTCGACGAGCTGCGCGAGATCGCCGTCGCGTTCAACGAGATGGCCGCCGCGCTGGCCGAGCAGCGCCGGAAGCAGCTCGGCATCCTCGCGAGCGTCGCGCACGACCTGCGCAACCCGCTCGCCGCGCTGAAGCTCACCGTCGACCGCCTCCGGCCGGATCGGCCCCTGCCGCCCGAGGAGCGGCTCAGGCCGATGCTCGCCCGCATCGGGAAGGAGGCCGCGCGCTGCGATCGCATGCTCACGGACCTCATGGATGCCGCGCGGCTCGAGGGCGGCGAGATCGAGCTGCACCACGAGACCCGCGACGCATGCGAGCTCGCCCGCGAGGTCGTGGAGCTCTACCGGCCGACGGCGATCGCGCACGAGCTCCAGCTCTCGCTGCCCGAGGAGCCCGTCCCGCTCCGCTGCGACCCGACCAGGATCGAGCAGGTGCTCAACAACCTTGTCGCGAACGCCATCAAGTACTCGCCGGAGGGCGGCGCCGTGCAGGTCGCCGTCGCGCGCGAGGGCGCCGAGGTCGCGATCGCGGTCGCCGACCAGGGCGTCGGCATCGCGGCCGAGGACCAGCGGCGGCTGTTCGAGCGCTACTGGCGCGCGCCGTCGTCGAGCCGCGTGGCCCCGGGCGTCGGCCTCGGCCTGTGGGCCGCGCGCCGCATCGCCGAGGCGCACGGCGGGCGCATCGAGGTGACGAGCGCCGCCGGCGAGGGCTCGACGTTCACCCTGCGCCTGCCGTCCTAGAGCTCGTCCGGGTCGAGCTCCCAGCCGAGGACGCCAGGCGTGCGCGCGCGGTGCCTGCCGAGCACCTCGCCGGGCAGCCAGGGGCCGTCGGCGGCCCAGCGGGCGGTGAAGGCGTCGCGCAGCACGAGCTCCGCCAGCTTGCCCCTCGGCGAGAAGCCCCACTCGGCCTCCTGCGAGACGTCGTCCGGGTCGGCGTAGAGGCGCCAGACGAAGAAGCCGGCGCAGGTGCGCGCGTCAAGGAACGGCGCCATCACCGCGGCATAGGCCTCGGCCTGCGAGCGCTGATCGACGACCACGTCCTTCATGCGGTCGGGCCACTCCCAGGGGCGCACGGCGGGATCGCGCCGCGTTGTGTAGCCGATCTCGGTGAGCAGGACCGGCTTGCCCCACGCGCGCGCCACCGCGTCCACCCCGGCCGCCACCTTGCGCCCGCCGCGCAGGAGCTCCTCGAACGACGCGCCCTCGCGCTCGGCCAGCGGGTAGAAGGCGTTGATGCCGATGAGGTCCAGCGCGTCGAAGATCAGCGTGTGCTCGACGTCGTCCCAGTTCGCCGAGTAGGTGAGCAGCCCCGGGTACACCCGGCGCACCGCCTCGATGATCGGCAGGAAGCTCGCCGCCCGCGGCGTCGTCACCCAGCTCCGGAGCTCGACGCCCACGCTGAGCATCTCGGCGCCGCCCTCGCGCGCGACCGCGGCCCACGTGAGCAGGAACCGGCGGTACGACTCGGCCCAGCGCGCCCAGCCGGCGTCGTCCCCCGGATCGATCAGCGCCCGCCACTCGCCGCTCTCGACCCAGAGGTGCGGGACGAGCAGCACCTTGAGCCCGCGCGCGTGCGCCTGCGCGATCGCCGCGAGCACGTTGCGCCGGTTCTCCTCGAACGGCGCCTCGAAGACGAGATCGACGCCGGTGCCCTTGCCGTCCCACACGCGGCCGAACGGCGTCAGGCTGACCCAGGTCGCGCCCATCGCCGCCGCCTCGTCCATCGCCCGCCCGCTCGCCGCAGTGCCGTAGCCGCGGCCCGGGTGCCGGAGGTTCTCGATCGGCCCGATCGTCACGCCGCGCACGCCGCCCCAGCCCGACTCGGCCCACCCCGTCGCGCCATGTGGCAGGCGCTCCGGCGAGATCCGCGGCGGCTCCGTTGCGATCCGCGGCGCCCACGGCGCCTCCACCGCGATCCGGGGTGCCTCCGGCGCGACCCGCGATGCGGCGCTCGCGGGCCGCGAAGGACAGCAGACAGCCGCCGCCGACACGGCGAGCGCGGCGCCCGCGGCGCCGGCGAGCGCGCATACTTCTCGACTCATCGCTGGCACGGGACGCCTTATACCAGGCAGGCGGCTCGCGGTATTGCGGACGTCACCCGCCGTCGGTGCCCTGGAGCCGCTGCGCGCCATCGCCCTGCTCGGGCGGCTGCGGCGCGCGCGCCCCCTCCTCCGCCGGCTGCGGCGCGCGCCCGATCGCGTCGCGCTGCTGCCGCGCGCGCTCGGTCCCCTCGCGCCACCGCCGCTCGCGCTCGCTCTTCTCGAGCCGCTGCCGCTCGCGCTCGACCTCGTCGTAGATCACCTCGGGGCGCTGCGGCTGGTACCGGAGCCCCCCCGGCGGCGCGACCCGCGGCGCTTCGCTGGCCGGGCCCGCAGCGCTCGCGGCGTCCGGCTCGGCCGGCGGGGGCTCGGGCGCGAGATCGGGCGCGGCAGGCACGACAACATCCGGTCGCCTCGCCACGGCGGAGGAGCGCGCCGCCTGGACCGCGCGCTTCGCCACCCCCTTCGATGCAGGCAGGGCGCTCCCGCCGGCGTCGAGCGTGCCCGTCTGCACAAGCCACACGCCGCCGAGCCCCGCGAGCATCCCGAACACCGCGAGCCCGATCGCGAGCCGGCGCGGCCACGGCGATGGCCCGCGGCGCACCAGCGTGAGCCGCTCCGTCTCGGCCGGCGCGCGCGCCTCCGCCGGTGTGACGCGCGGCGCCGGATCGGTGCTGACGCGATGCGCGAAATGGCGGCCCAGCGGAATGGGCGTCTCACCTGCCGAGCGATGCCCTGTCGCGTCCGCCTGCGGGTCCGAGGGGCGCGCCGGCGGGCTCACCATCACGACCCGCGGGGGCGGCGTGCGGCTCGCCCGCAGCTGCTCGCCGCCGTCCCACGACGCGCCCGCGTGCGACACAAGCGTGACGTCGGACTGACGGCCGCCGCCGGGCGCGTCCCACTTGGCCGTCGTCTCGAGGTCGCCCAGGAGGTCGTCGGGCGACATCCTCGGCAGATCGGCCAGCGTGTCGGGCTCCCATTCGTCCTCGACGGGCGCGGGGGCCGGCGTCGCCATGCGGAGCGTCTCGTCCGCCCGGAGCGCCTCCCACACGCGCTCGGCCGCGTCCTCCGCGCCCTCGCCACCGAAGCGCGCGAGCGCGAACGCGAGCTTCGCGACGTCCGGGGGGCGCGCCTCCGGGTCCTTGTCGAGGCAGCGCAGCAGCAGCTCCTTGAGCTCGACGGGCTCGAACTGCGGCGGGAAGGGCGCGGGCGGCTCGTGCAGGACCTTGTTGCAGATCTCGATCTCGGTCCGCCCCTCGAACGGGCTCGCCCCGCAGAGGAGCGCGTAGGCCACAGCGCCGATCGACCAGAGGTCGGCGCGCTCGTCGATGCCGCCCGCCGACCGCATCTGCTCCGGCGCCATGTAGAGCAGCGACGTCCGCATGGCGCCCGAGACGGCGTTCGGGCCCTCGCTCTCGACGCCACACGCCACGGCCGACACGCCGAAGTCGAGCACCTTCACGCTGGGCGCGCCGTCGCCGAAGCTGAGGAACAGGTTCTCGGGCTTGAGGTCGCGGTGGAGGATCCCGATGCCGTGCGCCTCGGCGACGGCCTCGCAGATCTGCAGGAGGTACTTCACCGCCTCCCTGACCCGCAACGGCCCGCGGCGCTGCAGGTAGCTCGAGAAGTCGGACCCCTCCAGGTACTCGCTGGCGACGAACGGCACGCCGTCCTCGACACCGACGTCGAGGATCCGCGCGACGTACCTGCCCGAGAGCGAGCGCGCGGCGCGCGCGCCCCGGAGCAGCCGCTCGACGGCATGCCTGTTCTCGGCGAGCGCCGGATCGACGCGCTTGAGCGCGACGCGCCGGCCTGACGCGCGATCGGTCGCGAGCTGGACGATGCCCACCCCGCCGGCGCCGATCCGCGTCTCCACCGCGTACCTGCCGGCGACGACCTCCTGCTGCCCCGGACCCGCCTCGGCCGTCCGCGACACACGCTCGGCGTCGGTCCGCTCCTGTGCGGCCGCGCGATCCTCTCCTCTGGGCTTCAGCGACGTCAACGCACTGCCTCGGTGGGGTCCGCGAGCTCCGCGAACAGCGTCAGAACCTGCCCTCTGAATAGCAGATCCAGAGTGCAGCAAGGCGTCCATGACGTGTCGTCTACCGACCACGACGACAGAGGGATGTCCGTTCTGTGCGTCGTCGGCTGGCCGGCCAGCTGGCCGGCCGGCCGGCCCGCATCCATCCATCGCTGCAGCCGATGCAGCCGCTCCACCGTGCTTCGCCATCCAGACATTCCCAGCCATGCAGCCCAGCGATGCGCCGTCCATGCCACGCGCGTCCTGCCCGCCGCGCCGCCCCTCAGCCGTCCACGCGGCTCACGGCGGGAGCCCCAGCGCGAGCGCAACCAGGGTGTCGACGCCGCTCAGGACCAGGACGAGCGCCGCGGCGCACGCCGCGCCGAGCCCGAGCGCCTTCAGCGCGCGCCAGCGCCGCGGCCCGCGGGCGTCCAGCCGCCCGTGCTGGACGCCGCGCGTGACCCAGCACCACCCGAGCATGGACAGCGGGCCGAACGCGTAGAGCGCCGCGCCCCAGGTCGCTCCGTTCCAGCAAGCAGCGCGCTGCTCGGGCGTGAGCCGCCGTCGATCCCACCGCTGCAGCGCGAGCGGCAGCGCGATGCCGAGCACCATCTGGATTGCGAGGCGGAGAGTGCTCATGTCGCGCTCCGGGAGCCCGGGCGCGCCTTCCGCTCAGGCAGCGCCGGACAAGCGCTGTTCGATCGAGCACGCCGCGGCGCGTCGCGGCAGAGCTCGGGTGAGCGACTCGGTGCCCGTCTTCGCTGTCCTCCTGCGTCGAGGAAAGCACCGCAAAAATCGCGTGCCGGCCTTCTCGATCCCGATGGGGGTTGATACGAACGAGGAATGACAACGACTGAGGCAGGGGACATCAGGAACGTTGCAATCATCGGACACAAGGGGGCTGGGAAGACATCGCTCGCCGAGGCCATGCTGTACGTCGCCAAGGCGACGGCCAAGCTCGGCAAGGTGGACGACAAGTCGAGTGTCCTCGACGACACCGCCGAGGAAAAAGAGCACGTTTGCTCGTTCGAGGCGAGCGTCGCGCACCTCTCCTGGGGCGGGAAGAAGATCAACCTCGTCGACACGCCGGGAGAGGGGAGCTTCCTCGCCGAGACGCGGCTCGCCCTCGCGGCGGTCGACGCGGCCATCGTCGTCGTGAGCGGCAAGGACGGCGTGCAGCCGATCACCGAGCGCGTCTTCGGCTGGGTGAAGGAGGCGAAGCTGCCGTGCATGATCGTCGTCACGAAGGTCGACGCCGAGAACGCGCGGCCTGACGAGGTGCTCGCCGAGGTCCGCGCGCGCCTCAAGGCGCCGCTCGCGGTGATGGAGGAGCGCATCGGCGAAGGGGTCCAGTACCGGGGGGTCGTCGCGACCCGGACGAAGAAGGCCTGGCTCGACAAGCCCGAGGCGCCCGCCGCTGCCGCGGGCTCTCCCGTGCCGGCCGACGCCGCGGGGGCCGTCGAGAAGGCCCGGGCCAAGCTCGTCGACGACGTCGCCGGCAGCGACGACGAGCTCACCGAGCGGTACCTGACCGAGGGCGACCTCACGCAGCAGGAGCTCGATCAGGGGCTCCGCGCCGCGGTTCGCCGGGGGGCGCTGGTCCCTGTCTACTTCGCCTCCGGGGTCCGCCCGAGCGGCGCCGCCGCGCTGCTCGACGGCATCGTCGAGCTCGTGCCCCCGCCGGCCGAGCACCCGGCGTGGACCGGCGTCGTCCCGAGCGGCAAGCCGGGCGCCGCGCCGCAGGCCGTCGAGCGGCCGCCGTCGGCGGACGCGCCGGCGGCGGCGTTCGTCTTCAAGACGTCGATCGATCCGCACGCCGGCCGCACCTCGTTCGCGCGCGTGCTCTCCGGCGTGCTCCGGCCCGACGCCGCGCTGCTCAACGCGAACACGGGCAGCGCGGAGCGCCTCGGCAAGATCCACAGCGTCGTCGGCAAGGATCACAAGCAGATGGAGGAGGCGCGCGCCGGCGACATCGTCGCGCTGCACAAGCTGAAGACCACGCTGAGCGGGCACACGCTCTGCGACGAGAGGCACGCGTTCCTGTTCAGCGCGCCGGAGCTGCCGCCGGCCCTCTTCTCGCGCGGCGTGAGGTTCGACGCGAAGGGCGGCGAGGACAAGGTCGGCAACGCGCTCCACCGGCTGACCGAGGAGGACCCGGGGCTCAGCGTGCACCAGGACGCGTCGACCCGCGAGCTCGTCGTCTCGGGCCTGGGCGCACTGCACCTGGAGATCACGGTGGAGCGCATCCGGCGGCGCGTCGGGATCGACTGCCGGCTCGGCCCGCCTCACATCGCCTACAAGGAGACGATCTCGAGGAGGGTCACGAACGTCGAGGGCAAACACAAGAAGCAGACCGGCGGCCATGGCCAGTTCGGCGTCTGTTACATCGACATGGAGCCTCTGCCTCGCGGCGGCGGCTTCGTCTTCGAGGACGCGGTCGTGGGAGGCGCCGTGCCGCGGCAGTTCATCCCCTCGGTCGAGAAGGGCATCGTCAAGTCGATGTCGAAGGGCGTCCTGGCCGGCTACCCGATGGTCGACGTCAAGGTGCGGCTCTTCGACGGCAAGTACCACGACGTCGACTCCTCGGACGCGGCCTTCCAGATGGCGGGCAGCAAGGCGTTCAAGGCCGCCGCCGCGCAGTGCGCGCCGGTGCTGCTCGAGCCCATCGTGCGGCTCTCGGTGACGGTGCCGAGCGCGGCGATGGGCGACATCATCGGCGACATCAACAGCCGCCGCGGGAGGATCATCGGCACGGACGCGTTCGAGGATCAGACGATCGTGAACGCGTTCGTCCCGCTCGCCGAGGTGCTCGAGTACGAGTCGAAGTTGAAGAGCATGACCCAGGGCAAGGGCACCTTCACGATGAGCGTCGAGCACCTGGAGGTCTGCCCGCCCGCGGTGCAAGAGAAGGTGATCAAGGAGAGCGGCTTCAAGGTCGAGGCCGACGAGGACTGACCGCGCACCTCGCGCGTCCCCACCCGGTAGCTCAACCGCAGGCCCTCAGGACCTACGGATGGATATGGACGAGGGTCCCCTCCCCCGTGGCC
Source organism: Sorangium sp. So ce1014 (assembly GCF_051521505.1). Classification (NCBI taxonomy): domain Bacteria; kingdom Pseudomonadati; phylum Myxococcota; order Polyangiales; family Polyangiaceae; genus Sorangium; species Sorangium sp. So ce1014. The sequence continues at coordinate 1,852,628 of NZ_CP150356.1, read as the reverse complement.
CGCCCCGCGCTGGCCCCGTGCCACCCGTCGGGCACCGGCGGATCGGTCCAGAGGAACACCCGGCGCGCGTCGACCGGCGACAGGTTGATGCACCCGTGGCTGCGCGGATTGCCGTAGTCGTCGTGCCACGGCGCCGCGTGGATCGCGTAGCCGGCCTCGAAGTACTGCACCCACGGCACGTCGCGGAGCTCGAACTTGTTGTCGACCTCGTGCGCGTCCATCGTCGTCGTGACGTGCTTGTCGCGGATCCGGAACGTCCCGCGCACGGTCGAGAAGGTCTTCCTGGGGTCGCCGAGCCCGTCGCGGCCCGTCGCCGCCGCGGTCGCATAGACGGGCCTCTTGCCCTCGTAAAGGATGAGCGTCTGGCTGAGGATCGAGATGTCGATCCACTTCACGTCCCCCTGCGCGAACGACGGCAGCTCCGAGGGCTTCACCGCGATGGCGACGTCGGAGTCGCGCACCCACGTCCCGTCCTTCGCCTCGACGAGGCGCGCGCCGCCGACCTTCCTCGAGCGCCCCGTGAGCTGCACGGCGGTGTGCCAGGGGAGCTCGCCCGTCTTTTCCATCTGGCCGCCCGAGATGTCGTAGCGCTTCGCCTTCTGCCGGTGCACGAACGCGAGGGGCAGCTCCCATCCCTTGGTCATGTCCACGCCGTGAAACGTGGAGCCGCGGGCAGGCTTGAGCTTCGACGTGGGCACGAGCCGCGCGTCGGTGGTCAGCGCGAAGCGCCGCCCGCCGTCGCCCATGAAGGTGTCGATGAGGGCGAGCCCCCCCTTGCGCGCGATCCGGTTGGTGATGATCGCGTAGCCCGGGACCTTGAACGACGAGATGTTCGGGAGCTGCCGCCCGCCCTTGAAGAACCAGGGGATCTCGTCGCTGCCGTTGCCGCCGAAGAGCTCGCTGTCGCCGAGCTCGGGCGCCTCGGCGGGCGGGTCGCCGGTCGCGTTGCCCTGCGCGTCGAGCGGCACGTCGTTGGCGCCGATCTTGACCTCGTCCCACTTCTTCTTGAGCTTCTTGTAGCTGCGGAGGTGCCGCTCGAGGCTCATCTCGTACTTGAGCTGCTCCTTCATCGCCGGCATCCGGTAGTAGTTCGGCGCGATGGCCCTGACGAAGGCGTACGGGTACGGCATCGGCTTGGACAGGTCGGGCCGCCGCGTGAGCGCCCGGAGGATCGGGTGCTGCATGTCGATCGTGGCGTCGCTGTCGGCGCACATGTACCCGGCGGGCAGCACGCGGTAGTAGCCGCCCTGGCAGTCGTCGAACGAGACGGGCTTTTCCCCGCGGGGCGCCGTCCCGCCCGCGCGGAGGTAACCGAGCTTGGCGGAGCGGCGGTCCGCCTTCTCGTAGATGGGCGCGACCATCTGCACGGCCCCGATGCGGGGCCCGTCGGCGCGCGGGAGGGTGGCGGGGTCGTTCTCGGCGGACGTCTGGGCGGCGCCCGCGGAGAGGCTGATGATGCCCTCGGGCGTGACGTTCTCCCCGCTGCTGCAGGCCGGCAGGACCGGCAAGGCGAGGGCGGCGACCGCCAGGGCGGGCGGGAAGAAACCGCGCGCGGGGGCCGGGATCGCGGAGCTTCGCTTTCGGGCGTCCATGCTCCGGGAATGCCGGACAGACGGGCCGGTGGCCAAATTTTGGCCGACGCCGACGCCCTCGCGCAGCGGCCGGGAGCGCCGTCGCGCAGCGTCGGTGCACGACATTGCTGGAAGTGGTTGCGCGGAAGCCCGGCCCCGGGTAGGTTCGGGGCCCTCGCGAACCCCGCGAGAGTGCGCCACTAGCTCAGCTGGATAGAGCGTCGGCCTCCGGAGCCGAAGGCCGCAGGTTCGAATCCTGCGTGGCGCGCTGGGTGTTCGACGATCCCGTAACCTCGGAGGTCGTCTGGGTCACCGCTTCCCGGAGAGCGGACCCCTGTCCAAGATCCTCGCCCCCGGGCGGTGGCGTTCTCGGCGGGGGCGGCGGATCGCGTTCGACGGCAAGAAGCGCCCCTTCCTGCGGCTCGGGTTCGCAGCGCTGGACGAGCGAGAGATCCGCGAGGTGGTGGAGAGGAGGGTCGAGGCGCTGTGAGCGGCCAGACGGGCGACCCGACAGAGCGCCGCCACGGCCCAGCGCGTGGAAGCAGCGAACGCGGCAGAGGGACAGGAGATCCCGCCTGTCTGTCCGCGGTCGGGAGGGCAGCTCTCACCCCTCGGGCGATGGCGGCACGTCGACAAAACCTCTGTCTCTCCCTTCTCGCGAGCTTACCGTATGCAGCGGGGGCGAACCGAAGGGACACGAACCACCAGATGAATCCAGACGTAGTGACCGCCCTCGGGCTCGTCGCGGCGACCCTCACCACGATCTCCTTTCTTCCGCAGGTGCTGCGCACGCTGCGCACGCGCGACACGAGCTCGATCTCGGTCGGGATGTACGCGGCCTTCGTCACCGGCGTCGGCCTGTGGCTCGTTTACGGCCTGCTCACCGACGACATGCCGATCATCGTCGCGAACGCGATCACGTTCGTCCTCTCGGGCACCGTGTTCGTCCTCAAGCTCCGATACGGCTGAACCGCCCTTTTCCCGCCAACCCGGCGACCGCGCGAGAACCCGTATGTCCCCGGCTCCCCGCCGAGAGGCGCGCTGCGCCCGCGGTGGATGGATGATGGATCCGACACGGCACCAGGCCCTGATGGCTTGACCGCACCCGCACCCCCTCTCACCATTCAACATAAGGGGGAACACAATGAATAGCGCGGTGCTCTACGACCTCGCGATGCGGCTGCCGCTCGCTGTCCTGATGCTCTATAATGCCCTGTTCGTCGGGCGGGATATCTACGTTCACCTGTTTCTCTGGCGCGAGCCTGCGGGGCTCACGTACGGGACGACGCTGGCCGCGCTCCTCGTCACGGAAGCGTACCTGCTGCTCGTCGCGGCGCTCACGCTGGTTCGCCTCCGCCCGGTACGCAAGCTGAGCGGCATCGTGCCTCGCATCACCGCGCTCGCCGCCGGCCTGCTGCCGGCGAGCCTGGCGTGGCTGCCCAGGGTCCCGCCGACGCCCGGCCGTCAGGTCGTGGGTACGCTCCTCATGGTCGCGGGTCTGGCGCTCGCCGTGGCCAGCATCGGATGGCTGGGCAAGTCGTTCAGCCTCATGCCCGAGGCGCGCCGCCTCGTCACGGGCGGCCCGTACCGCCTGGTACGCCATCCGGTCTACCTCGCGACGGTGATCCAGGGCGCCGGGCTGATCTTGCTCTATCCGTCCACCGCCGCACTCCTGATCTACGCGGTCGAGGTGGTCTTGCAGATCATCCGCATGGGGTACGAGGAGCGCGTGCTGCGCGACACCTTCCCCGAATACGACGACTACGCGCGCCGGACCTCTGCGCGGCTCATCCCCCGCGTCTACTGACGAGGCGCTCGCGCGACCCTTCACCCCCGGCGGCGCCGCGCGACAAAATGCCACGCTGTCACAAGGGCGCCTCATCGAGGCCCTCGAGGCGATTCAACCGGACGGGTTGACCACGCGGCCGACGAACAGGATCGCGCCGCTCGCGTGGTCCCGGATGAGGAAGAGGAACGGACGGTCGAAATGGAGGGTGGCGGGCTCGGGCGCCGACGTCTCGCCGATGACCACCGCCGTCGCCGCCGCCGCCTCGGTGCCCGCCTCGTTCACGGTGACGAACGCCTTGTGGAGCACGTCGCTGATGGTGAGCCCGCCTTGCCCGTTGATCCCCGAGAAATCCGCGAGGTCGGAGAAGGCGATGGGCATCCCCAGCTCGGTGAGCGGCGGGACGAGATCGAGGGTCGACTCGATCTCGAACCTCGGCAGCGTCATCGTGACGCTCCGCGACCCGAGCGAGGCAAGGACGCCATCGAGCCGCTCCCGGTCGAGCCCAGCCTCGAAGCCCCCGAGCTCCGACGGGAGCACGAGCACCATCGACAGCTCGCCGCCGTCATAGGGCATCTCCAGCGCCTCGTAGCCGTCGCCCTCGCCATAACGGACCTGCGCGTTGCCGGTCATCATCGGCACGGAGACCGTGGAGCCGTCGGCCAGCGTGAAATCGCCGGGGGCCGTCTCCTCCTCCTCGAACGGAAACTGCCATGCTGCGTTGAAATAGATGGCGTTCGTCAGCACGAGCCGGGTCCCGGGCTGGATGGCGCCTTCGGGCAGGATGTCCTTGATCCGGTCCTCGGTGCGCTCGGCCACCCAGCCGTTGATGATCCTCCGCGCCTCCCCGGGCGCCTGGACGAAGTCGACGACGTGCAGCCCGGCCCCGTAGCTCTCCGCGAGCACGTCGAGGAACGACGGCGCGAACGAGGAGCCGACCTGCCCCCAGATCGCATTGGCCACGTTGAGCCGGAACCCCTCGCCGTCCTGCCCCTCGGCGCCGTCGCCGCGGCTCGCGAGCGCCAGATCGAGCGCGTTGAACGCCGGATGAAGCCGCTCCTGCGGCAGGGTGAAGCGCAGCGCGCGCGCCATCTGCTCCGCGGTCTCTCCGCGGGCGCCGGCGTACGTCATCGCCAGCGCGCTCGACACGCTGTACGGCGAATAGAAGAGGTTGCCCGGCCCGGCGCCGACCTGACGGTAGAGCTCGAGCGCAAAATCCGTGTTGCCGGAGGCGAGCTCCTTGGCATCGGCCTCCGGCACGTCGGGCTCGCGGATCCGCTGCTTGTCCGAGGCGACGACGCAGCCCGCGGTGTCCGGATCGCTGCAACCGGACGGCGAGGGCTGCGGCGCCGGCCCGGTGGCGTCAGAGACGCAACCGGCGAAGATCAGGGAGAAGGGCAACAGGACCACAGAGATCGGAGGCCTACGCATGCGCCCGGCTCAGCAGGCGGCGTGCCGGCCCACCGGGGCGCGAGCGCCGGCAGGCGATGCCACGGGACGGAGCCGCGCATGATAGGATGCGACCCCGTCATGCGGAGAGCCCGAGAGACAGCCCTCGGAGGGGCGCGGCGCCCGTGATCGCGATCGTGATGGGCGTGAGCGGCGCCGGAAAGACGACGGTCGGGGCGCGCCTCGCGCGCGAGCTCGGATGGGAGTTCATCGACGCCGACGACCTCCACCCCGCCGCCAATGTCGAGAAGATGCGCTCCGGCAAGCCGCTCGACGACCGCGATCGCGCGCCGTGGCTCGCCGCGCTCTCGGCGTGCATCCGCCGGCTCCTCGACGAAGGGCGCGACGCCGTGCTCGCCTGCTCGGCGCTCAAGGCGGCCTACCGCGCGCAGCTGCTCGTCGACCCCGCGCGGATGCGCCTCGTGCACCTGACCGGCGATCCCGCGCTGATCGCCGCGCGCCTCGCGACGCGGACGGAGCACTTCATGCCGCCCGGCCTCCTGACGACGCAGCTCGCCGCGCTGGAGCCGCCGGAGGACGCGATCCGCGTCGACATCGGCGGCACCCCCGAGGAGATCGCCGCCGACATCCGCCGCGCGCTCGGCCTGTGAGCCTCGCCCGCCGCGCAGCGCCCGCGCGGGACCGCAGCGCCTGCGCGCGGGTCAGCGTGATTCGGACAGGCGCGACAGGAAGAGCGCGCCCTGCTCGCTGGAGAGCTCGTCGCCCCCCAGCGCGATCGTGCCCCGGAACCACCCGGCCAGCACCGGCCGCTCCCACGGGTCCATCTCCAGCCCGGAGACACGGACGTCCGCGCCGATGCGCTGGGTCCACTCCTCCTCCCCGCTCGCGCTGAGCCCGGCCGCCCACGCGCTGCACGACGCCGGATCCTCGGCCGCCTCGCACAGCGCATCGCCGGCCAGCACCACGCCCTCCTCGCTCGCCGTGACCTGGCGGGGGCTCTGCGCGTCGAAGCGCTTCACCCAGAGCACGTCGCCGTTATCGTCGAGCTTGGCCACGAACGGCCGCGGCCCGCCCGGCAGCTCGGGATCGCCGAAGACGCCGCTGCCGGAGAGCAACGCGGCGCCGTCCGGAGCCACCGCGAGGTCGAACGCCATCTCGAGCTGATCCGACGAGCCGCGGAACCGCTGGTGCCACTCGAGATCCCCGCCGTCGTCGAGCTTCGTCACGAACGTCGCCGAGCCGCGCCCGTCCTGGCTCGCGAGGTACACGTTGCGGTGCTCGTCGACCTCGATGCCGATCTCCTCGCTGTCCGATCCGCTCGGCGGCAGGCTGACCCACGCGACGTGGCCGGAGGCGTCGAGCCGGACGACGAAGGCGCCGATCGCTCGCCGCTCGATCCGCACGCCGGCGACCTTCGCCGCCCCCTCGAGCCTGCCGAGCACGAGCGCGCCGCCATCGCCGTCGGCCGCGAGCGCCGTGCCGCTCAGGATAGCGTCCTCGTCCGCGGTGATCTGCGCCGCCCAGCGGGTCGCGCCGCTCGGGCCGAGCTTCGCGACGAACAGATCGGCGCCCGAGGGCGACGCCGCCGTGAGCCGGCGCGTTCCGAGATCGAGGGTGCCGGAGAACTCGCCGAGCACGAGCGCGTGGCCCCCCTTGCCCGCGGCGACGTCGACGGCCCCCTGCGCCACGGCGTCGCCGAACCGCTTGCCCCAGAGTGGATTGCCGCACGCATCGAGCTTCGCCACGAAGGCGTCCGCCGCGCCCGCGCTCTCCAGCCGGGTGTCGCCGAAGCGGAGCTCGCCCTCGAAGGAGCCGGCCAGCAACGCACCCCCCGTCGGGTCCATGGCGAAGCCGCGCAAGGTCGCGCTCGTGACAGGAAACTGCCGACTGAACGGGCGCCGCCGGCAACCCGGCTCGGCCCGCGCGCCCGCGCCCGGCTCCTCCGCGCCGGACACGCTGCGGCCGCGTTCGACCGCGGCGTCCTGACACACGCCGTCGCGATCAGCTGCCCCCGTCCCGCACATTCCGGGGGGCGATCTGTGCTCCACGTTCGCCCCCACCGGCGCGACGCCGTCGCGCCCCGGCTCGCCCTCCGCCACGCCGCCCGCAGCCCCCGAGACACAACCAGCTCCGCAGCAGATGACGCCACAGAGCGCGCCCAGCGCCCCCAAGACAGACCGCATACCGCATTCTCCTCTCCCGCCTCGACGCGGGCAGACTGGAAACACTGCAGGTTGTGGACCATGACCCTTCCATTTCAGACTTCTTGGAAGTACGAAAACCTCAGTCTTTCTCGTTGCATGCGAGCTCATCTGAGACGGCGAGGCGCGATCGGTCAGGACCGCTTCGTGCCGTGGCGAAAACGCTTCCGCCGGAGCGGTTAGCCAGACTACGAGCGGGGCTCTCGCCGGACCGTCAGGCCGGGCTCCTCCGGGCGTGGCGCGCGCAGCCCAGGAAGGCCGGTACACTGCCACAGTAGCGTACCCCTGCCCACTTGGGGTAGAATGCAACGCACGGCTCCGGTGGACATCGCGCCGCTGGAGGAGCCCGTTGATGCGGGCGACGGCCCCTCCATGATCCCTTATCCATCTACGATCACGACGGAGCTCCCAGCGAACGAAGGGGCCACCGCGCGGACACCCGCGCCGGCGCCGACCTCGCTGCCAGCGCCCCCCGCGATCGCCTCGGAGATGGCGATGAAGCTCCTACGCAAATCGGCTGACGAGCGCTCCGCGCAGCACCTGAGCCTCGGCGCGCCCCTGACCGTCGAGCCGCGCCAGCGCGCGGAGCTCGCCTCGATGAACCTCACGGCGGGCCGCAGGGCGAAGGAGCGGGGCGCGCCCCCCGCGGCGGCCGACCTCTTCGAGGCCGGGATCTCGGCGCTGCCGGACGGGAGCTTCAAGCAGGACCACGAGCTCGCGTTCTCGCTGCACGCGGAGGCGGCCGAGTGCGCGTACCACGGCGGCCAGATCGAGCGCGCGGAGTCGCTGCTCGACGTGCTCGCCGCGGAGGCGCGCTCGGATCTCGAGCGCGCCCGGGCGTACGAGCTGCGCATCGCGCTGTACACAACGCAGGGCCGGCTCGACGAGGCGCTGGCGCTCGGGAAGACGGCGCTCGCGATGCTCGGCGTCCCCCTCCCCGAAGAGGGGCCGGCGCGGAAGGCGGCCGCGGAAGCCGAGCTCGCGGCGGCGCGCGCCGCGCTCGGCACGCGCCGGCTCAGGGACCTGCTCGACGAGCCCGAGACGTCGGACCCGAGGACCTGCGCGGCGCTCCGGCTCCTCATGACGCTGACGATGCCCGCCGCGCTGATCTGCCCGCCGCTCTGCACCTTCATCGCGGCCAGGCAGGTCAACCTGTCGCTGGAGCGCGGGCACAGCGGCGCTTCCCCGTACGGCTACATGGCCCACGCGTGGATGGCCGCGCGGGTGCTCCGCCGCTACGACGAGGCCTACGAGCTCGGCGAGCTCGCGCTCGAGCTGAACGAGAGGTCCGGACAGGACGAGCTCTCGTGCCGGCTGCGCCTCGTGCTCGGCGCGCACATCAGCGTCTTCACCAAGCACCTGCTCTCGAGCCTCGACCTCTTCAAGGAAGCCCACGAGGCCGGGCTCAGGGCCGGCGATCTCACGTACGTGGCGCAGACGTGCGTCCATACCGCCCTCGTTCGCTTCGGGCTCGGCGACGAGTGCGAGGCGGTGCGAGCCGAGGTCGACGGGTTCCTCGCGCTCGTGCAGCGCGGCCGGGAGGAGCTCGCCGTCGCGGCGCTGACCGGGGTGCGCCGCGCGCTCGACGACCTGATGAGCGCGGCGCCTGTCGGCGCGTCGCGCGCGCCGGAGCCCGTGGTCAACGAGGCGGCCGCGGCGTACGAGGAGAAGCTCTCGGCGCCGGCCTATGGCGCCGTCGCGTTCATCCACTGCGCGCTGCGACAGCAGGTCTGCTTTCTTGTCGAGGACTACGAGGGAGCTTTGCGAATGGGGTCGCTCGCCGAGGCGAAGATGCCGGGCGGCGTCGACGATCACCTCGCGACCGAGGTCGTCTTCTACACATGCCTCACGCTGCTCTCGCCCGCGCTGTCGCGGGGCCGACAGCTGACCCCCATCTCCGTGCCGAGCTACAGGGACCGGCTCGCGGCGTGGGCGGAGCGGTGCCCGGACAACTACCGTCACAAGCACCTCCTCGTCCGCGCGGAGTCCGCGCGCGCCGCCGGCGAGGAGCTCGCTGCGATGAAGCTCTACGATCAGGCGATCGAGGCGGCGAAGGTGAACGGGTTCGTGCGCGACGAGGCGCTCGCCAGCGAGCTCTGCGCGAAGTTCCACCTGGCGAGCGGGAGGGAGCGGATCGCTCACGTCTACATGACCGACGCCCACGAGGGCTATCTGCGGTGGGGCGCGACGGCCAAAGTGCGACAGCTGTCTCGGAAGTACCCACACCTCGTGGCGCGCACCACGTTCTTCGGGCAGGCGAGCCGGCCGCCGGAGGCCGCGCCCCCGGCGAGCGCGCAGCGCCCTGGCTCGATCGATGCGCTCGCCGTCCTCCGCGCCTCGCGCGCTCTCCACGGGGAGCTCGCCCTCGAGCGGCTCTTCGAGCGGCTCCTCCGGGTGCTGCGCGAGAGCACCGGGGCGCGGCGCGCCGTGCTGCTCCTCGCCCGCGACGGCGCGCTGACCGTCGAGGCCGAGCTCGCCGGCGAGGCCGAGGGGGTCCGTTTCGGGGCGGGGACGCCGCTCGAACGCATCGCCGATCTCGCCGCGAGCGTCGTTCAGCACGTCGCGCAGACGCAACAGCCGGTCGTGCTCGCGAGCGCAGCGGCGGACGAGCGGTTCGCGCAGGACCCCTACCTGATCGAGGCCGGCCCGCGCTCGATCCTGTGCCTCGCCATGACGCACCAGGGCCGCCTCACGGGCGTGCTCTACGCGGAGAACGACGCGGGCACCGGGGCTTTCCGCGCGGCGCAGCTCGAGCTCTGCGGCCTGCTCGCGTCGCAGGCGGCGGTCGCCGTGAGCAACGCGGTGCGCTACGGCGAGGCGCAGCGCGCCGTGAGCGATCTCCGGCGCTGCAACGAGGCGCTCACGTCAGAGGTCGCTCGTCTCACCGAGGAGCTCCGCGCCAGCAATCGCGAGGCGGAGAGCCCCTGGAGCGAGCTGAGGCGCTGCAGCGACGCACGGTAGAACCGTGGTGCACGGTCAGCCCTTGGTCGTGCCGAGCTCCCGACCCGAGGAGACGCTGCTCGTCGCGCGGTGAACTGGATTCCTCCGGCCTGGGATCTCCATGGAACCTGGGACGCGCTGGACAACGCACCGCCGGTTCCACGCAGCGGAGATCTCATCACGGAGGCATGACGCGGGAATCAGGGCGGCCGCAAATGATGCGTAGTCCGGGAGCTGCGCGCCGGAGCTCCGTCCGAGACGCGTCGAAGCGTGAAGCGGGCGCCGCAAAGCGAAAGAGACGCGCAGCAGCGCGAAAGAGGCGTGCTGCTGCGCGAAAAGCGCGTGGCAGCACCGCGCGGCAACAGCGCAGATGGCGCCTGGCGCAGCGCCCCCCAGACCGGATAAACCGGTGCCGGAAGGTACATGATCTGGGATGAAAATGCTCCGGATCTCACGGGAAGGAGGGAAGACGCAAAGCATCTTCCGTCTCCCAACCTTTCCGTGATCCCCTTCGAGCTAAAGCGGGACCGCTCCCCCGCCCCCCGCATTGCGGCTCGGGCGAGGGAAGCGCATCAACGAGGCGTTCGCCTCAGGCGCCGCCCTCGCCGCCCGCACCAGCGCCGCCAGCGCCGCCAGCGCCGCCAGCGCCGCCGGCGCCGCCGGCGCCGCCGTCACCAGCGCCGCCCTCGCCGCCCTCGCCGCCCTCGCCAGCGCCGCCCTCGCCGCCCTCGCCGCCCTCACCAGCGCCGCCCTCGCCGCCCTCGCCGCCCTCGCCGCCCGTGCCGCTCGACGACGACGAGCTGCTCGTCGTCCCGGAGGTGGTGCCCTCATCATCGCCGCATCCGGCGCCAATCATCATGGTTGCGCCAAGCAGCAGCGCGCTTGCAAAGATGCTCATCGAAGCTTTCATGTATCGTTCTCTCCGTTGGGTTGTTCCCCCCCAAAGAATTGCCCGGCACAGACCCGCACCGTTTACCGCTCCACATCGCCGCGGCGACTCAATTCACGCCGAAATCGCGCAAATTGTGCGCTCGCGAGCTACACGAGCGCTCCGCCATGCGATGGTTCGGTGTCGGTTCGTTGGTGATTCCGTTATTGTGGATGATAGGCCACCATACTGGATTACGCAAGCTTTTTGTCTCACTGCATCATCGTTGCATGTGGGTGGCCCACCGCGAGCACCTGCCGGTCAAGCACATTCGCCGACGTGCGCCCAGGCGCACATGAGGCATGAAAAGCAACTTTGCTTGACGCGGCATCCGTTATAACGGATGAACCTCCAGAGGTGAAGCCCCTTGAGCCAATGCGTGCTCGCGTGATCGACGTGGAGGAGCACCGCCGGGGCCGCGCAGCACGCAACCACGGCCCGGCCGCGGCGCGGGCGCGCTTCGTCCGGCTCCCCGTGTGGGGTTGGCTCCCCGTCTGGCCCATGAGGACATGTTGTGCGGGAGGCACTGCAAGTCTCAGGCCTACCGCCCGTCGCGCCTCGGGCGCTCCGCACCAGGGTCGCTGTCCCATGGATGAGCCCGCGGCGGCCCAGGAGATCAGGCGCCCGACCCGGCAGGGGTCGTGACGCTCTCCCCGCCCCCTCGAGGACCGCAAGCATGAGGCCGCTCGGGTCGAGGGGCCGGCACGTCGCGGGGAGGAGATTGCAGGGTTGACCCAGGAGAGCCCTTGTCCTGCTCAGGGGCGCGGGCGCGCCCGGACAAGACTCGATATCCCGCTCGGGCTCGCTCGGGCGCAGCGTTCGAGATCAGATGGGGTGTGCGAGCGAGAGGGGCGCTCCAGGCAAACGGCGCTCGCTCACCGGACACCCGTCGCTCGCTGGCCGGCCGACGGGGGAAGAGCGCCCGAGCGCCCTCCGCTCCCTCGACCCTCACGGGTTGATCTCGTCGCCGGGGTCTCGCTCCCGGGCGCAGGTGAGCTCGCCGGCGCGGGCCCTGGCCGCGAGGCTCGCCACGGCGGCCACAAGGGCGGCGGGCTCGATCGGCTTCGTTGCGTGCATGTGGAAGCCGGCGTCGAGCGCGCGCTTCTGATCCTCCTTGCGAGCATAGGCCGTCAGCGCCAGCGCGGGCAGATCGCCGCCGGCGTGCGCCGGGCGCTGCCGGATGGTGCGGATGAGCTCGTAGCCGTCCTCGCCCGGCATGGCGATGTCGCTCACGAGCACGTGCGGGCGTGCCGCGCAGAACGCGGCGAGCGCCTCGCTGGCCGAGGCCACGGCCGTCACCTCGGCGTGGTGCTGCGAGAGCACCTCCTGGAGGAGCTCCCGGGCGTCCGCGTCGTCCTCGACGAGCAGGACGTGGAGCCCGCCGAGATCGAACGCGGCCTCCGACGACGCGAGCGAGCGCGAGCGCACCTCCTTCATCGACGCCGCCAGCGAGCTGCGCTCGACCCCGCAGAGCGGGAGCCGGACCACGAACATCGACCCCTTCTGCAGCCCGGGGCTCTCGGCCACGACCGAGCCGCTGTGGGCCTCGACGATGTGACGCACGAGCGACAGCCCGATGCCGAGCCCCGCGTGCGTCCTGCGGCTCGTGCTGTCGGCCTGGCGGAAACGCTCGAAGACGAAGGGCAGGAAATCCGGCGCGATCCCCTCGCCCGAGTCGCGCACCGTGAGCTCCGCGTAGGCGCCGGCCCGCCGGAGCGAGACGAGGATGTGGTCCCCAGGACGCGTGAATTTGAGCGCGTTGGCCGTGAGGTTCGAGACGACCTGCTGGAGCCGATCCACGTCGCCGTTCACCTCGAGGACAGGGTCGAGCGAGACGTCGATCGTGAGCCCCTTCGCCTCGGCGGCTGGACGGATCGCGTCGATGGCGATCTCCACGACGGGCGCGAGCGCCATCGGCGCCGCGCTGATGCGCAGCTTGCCCGTCGCGACCCGGGAGACGTCGAGGAGATCCTCGATGAGCTTCGTCTGCGCGGCCACGTTGCGCTCGATCACCTCGAGGCCATGCGACACCCGCTGCTCGTCGAACGGCTCGCCGCGCAGGAGCTGCGTCCAGCCGAGGATCGCGTTGAGCGGGCTGCGCAGCTCGTGGGAGAGGGTGGCGAGGAACTCGTCCTTCAGGCGGTTCGCCTCGCGCGCCTCGGCGTGCACGCAGTTCTGGATGGCGATGGAAGCGAGCTGCGCGAGCTGCACGAGGACCGTCTCGTCGTCGTCCGAGAACTCGCCGTCGTGCCGGTCCGAGAGCTGGATGGTCCCGATGTTCTGACCGTCGGCCGCGGTGAGCGGCACGGCGAGGTACCCCCGCGGCGGCGGCCTCTGCCCGGCGTCGTCCAGCCACTCCGGGTGCTGCGAGAGCTCGCGCTGCGTCATCCGGAGGGGCCTGTTCCTGCCGCACACGTACGCGCACAGCCTGCCGGCGATGGGGGGCGGCGCCTCCTGCTGGAACGTGGCGTACCGCTCCGAGAGCGACACCGCGGTCCGCGCCCGCTCTCCGGGCTTCTCCAGCTTCACGAGCGTCATGGCGTGATGGGCGCAACCGACGTCGCGCGCCGCCTCGGTGATCGCCGCGACCATGGCGTCGAGCGACATGGCCGAGTTGATCGTGAGCGCGGCGCGGTTGAGCCGCTGGAGCTGCTCCGCGTGCGCGCGCAGCGACTCCGCCTGGAGCCTGATCTTCTGTGTCTTCTTGGAGAGGTCGACGAAGACAGACACCTTGGTGCGGAGGACCTCGGGGGCGAACGGGGTCATGATGTAGTCGACCGCCCCGAGCGAATAGCTGCGTTCGACATAGGCGCGATCGTTGTGCGCCGTCAGGAAGATGATCGGCGTGTGCAGCGTGCTCCTTCGCTTGCGGATGAGCGTCGCCGTCTCGAACCCATCTATCTCCGGCATGTTGATGTCGAGGAGGATGACCGCGAACTCCTCCTGCAGAAGGCTGCGGAGCGCCTCCCTGCCGGACGCCGCCTTGACGATGTTCTCGCCGAGCGGAGCGAGAACAGCCTCCAGGGAGAGGAGCTGCTCAGGCCTGTCGTCAACGACCAGGATGTTGACCCTGCCTACTTCTGCCCTCATCCCGCGTCTCCTTGCCCTCCTGCCCGGCGTCAGCGCCGCGGCCGACCTCGCAGCATCCTCAGGAACTCTTCTGTGTCCACCGCTTTCGGGCGGCGAATGCCGCGCCTGCTTCAGGGTTCGGCCCGAAGAGGTTCATGGCGACAATGTCGCCTGATGGGCGCAGCGCCGTCTCGCGGCGAGAGACGGGCCCGCGCCGCGTCCCGACCGAGCGGCGACCGGCGCCCGCGCGCTGGGAGGCACCCCCGAGGGCGGTCGAGCGCGCGCGGACCCCGCTCCTGCCGCCGGCCCCAGAACGCTCGGCCTCCTCGGCATGGCCGCCCCGTTGATCCATTCCAGCCCTCCCTGAACTGCACTGACGAGCCCGTATCGTAATCTAGGCGCCGTCCTACCCGCGACCCCGGGGTCGCCTGCAGTGCCAATAAGGGAGCTCCCGATGCTGCTCCATGATCCCCGAAAGGCCGACCGTACACCGAAGCGCGCCGGCGTGGAAAGGGATTTCGCGGCGCCATGGGGCGAGCGCCACCTCATGGAGAGGCCGTGAGGGAGATCGCGAATCGAGAGAGAGGCACGGAGGAAATCGACGCGAAACGCGATGCGAACCACGAAACGCGATACAACAACCGATGCAAAAGCGGACGCGAGAACCGACGCGACAGGCGCGTAAAGCAGCGCGGTTGTTGTTGACGCTCTCCGTGTCCGTCGCGTTTCCGTGGTGAGGAGTTTCTCCCGCGCTCCGCGCGCCGTCGCCACGCTAGGTGGAGGAGCGCCGCTCCTGCAGGGAGCGCGAGTGCCGGAGGATCACCTCGAAGACCTCGGCGATCCCGTCGGCGTCGAGGCCGAGCTCGCCTGCGCGACGGCGGCGCGACTCCATGAGCCGCGCCTCGCGCACGGGATCCCGGACCGCAGCGCCGATCGTGGCCTTGGCGCGCGCGGCGCGCTGGACGAGTTCGGACCGGCGCGCGAGCAGGTCGACGAGCTCCAGATCCAGCTCGTCGATGAGCTCCCGCGTCTCGCGGAGCTCGGGGGAGAGCGAGCCGAGATCGGGGATCGAGAGCGCGGCGAGGTCCTCGGGCGCGGCGTCCTTGGTCGGGACATCGAGGCTGCGATCGACGGCGACGAGCGCGCTGATGAGGCGGCGGCGCGCCTCGCCCGCGAAGGGGTTCTCGCGGTGCAGCGCAGCGAACAGGTGCCCCGCGTCGACGCGCACCGTCTCGATCGTGTGCGCGATGCCCTGGAACGAGGGCGGCGCGTACGGCGCGCCGGCGGGCACGCCCGCGTCCAGCATGCCCTTCGCGATGAAGAACGCGAGCGCGTGCGTGAAGGCCATCACCCGGTCGTGCTCGTCCGGGGCCTGCTCCAGCACCTGACACCCGATCCGCTCGAACAGCGCGACGACGCGGCGCACCGCGTCCGGATGGACCGGGTTCGGGCAGACGACGGCGCGCAGCGGGCGCTCGCCGCGGGCGAGGCTCGCCGGACCGAAGAGGGGGTGCGTCGCCACCCAGGGCCGGTCGGCGCCGAGCACCTCGGCCATGGCGCGCGCCGGCACGGTCTTCACGCTGCCCACGTCGGCCACCACCTGCCACGGCGCGAGGTGCGGCCGCAGCGAGACGAGGGCCTCGCGCATCGCCGGCACCGGGACGGCAACGAGGACGAGGTCCGCGCCGTCCACGAGCTCCGCAAGCGAGGCGGCCCGCACGGCGCCGTGGATCTCGGCGCCAGGGTCGAACGCGCGCACCGCGATCCCCGCGTCGCCCAGCAGCGACCCGAGCGCCGCGCCAAAGCGGCCATATCCGAGGAATGCGACCTTGCCTATGCGCGCGGACGGAGCGGAACCGCCCCAGGGATGTGGGAGAGAATGCGGCATGCGGCGGATACTACGACAGCCGGTCTACGCCGATGTCACGTTTTCTCGGCGCCGGCGCGAGGACCTGCGCGCGTGAAGGCGCCTGCGCCCGTGGGCGATCGGGATGGCCTTCCGGCTTCTCCATGCCTGCCCTGCTCCGAGGCGGCTGCGCCCCCTCGGCGACGACCGGAGGCGCCCTCGCCGGAGGCGGGGCGCGATCGGCGCCGGCTCACTTGAGCTGCGCCGCGGCCACGCCGAGGATCGCGAGCAGCGACGCGAGGGCCGCGATGAGCGCGAGGCGCACCTTGTGGCTCCCCTTGAGTGGCGCGTCGTGCTGGAAGGCCCGCGAGAGCGCCGGCGCGCCCGGCTCGGTGGCCTGCTGCAAGCGCGGCGCGGCGCGCGGCTTCGCGTTGAGCCCGAGCCCGATCGTCGGGAGCGAGGCGCGGGGGCGCGGCGGCAGCGTCGCGCCGAGGACCCGCGCGGCGCGCTGCGCGTACTCCTGGCTGCCCACCGGCGCGTGCGGGGCGAGCGCGATCGCCAGCTCGGCCACGTTCGCGGGCCGCCGCGCCGGGTCCTTCTCGAGGCAGCCGAGGAGCACGCGCTCGACGGTGGGGGGAATGTCGGGCCGGAGCGCGCTCGGGAGCGCCGGCTCGGCGCTCGCGACGCGCAGGGCGAGATCGGCGGGCGAGCTCGCCTCGAAGGGAGGCTGCCCCGTCAGGAGCCGGTAGAGGATCGCGCCGAGCGACCAGATGTCGGCGCGCGCATCGAAGGCGCTCGACGGCCGCAGCTGCTCCGGCGCCATGTAGAAGGGACAGTCGAGCCCCTCCTGCGCCGGCGCGCCGCCGTCGCCCTCGCTCGCGAAGGACGGGTCCCTCGAGATGCCGACGTCGAGCACCTTGAGGAGCGTCGCGCCGCCGGGGGTCGTCGTGAGGAACAGGTTCGCCGGCTTGAGATTGCCGTGCACGATCCCCGCGGCGTGCGCCTCGGCCATCCCCACGCAGGCCTGCAGCACGCAATCGACAGCCTCCGAGATCTCGAGCTGGCCGCGGTCGCGGAGCAGCTCGGCGAGATCGCGGCCGTCGAGGTGCTCCATGACCAGGTACGGGACGCCCGAGTCGAGCTGGCCGACGTCGAGCCCCCGCACGACGTGCTCGCCCTTGAGCCGCACCGCCGCGCGCGCCTC
Source organism: Sorangium sp. So ce1014 (assembly GCF_051521505.1). NCBI lineage: Bacteria > Pseudomonadati > Myxococcota > Polyangiales > Polyangiaceae > Sorangium > Sorangium sp. So ce1014. The sequence goes on along the minus strand of NZ_CP150356.1, from coordinate 1,835,673 downwards.
ACGGAGGAACCGCTCCACGAGCGCAGGGCTGGAGTCGCCGACCAGGAGCTTGATCGCGACCCGCTCGGGGTGGACGAGGTGGCTGGCGCCGAGCACCATCCCCCTCCCGCCCCTGGCCAGGACCCGGTCGACCCGGTACTTCTCGGCGATCACGTCCCCTGCAACGACAGGTGCGTTCATCGAAGCTCCCCGGTGTGCGCGCCGGCGCCGGGCAGCCGCCCACCCGCCGGACATGCGCAGCGTCATCCTAGCACCTTCGCTCGCTGGATTGATCGAGGAGCAGCGCGAGCAGGAGCGGGCCACGAGGACCGGACGGGAGGCTCGAGCGCCCGCTCCACGACGTTCGCTTCGACGGCGCCGGGTCGACTCCTGAGGCCGAGAATTCCCGGCTCGCGTGCACACGCACCTTGCTTTATATTCCCATGAATTGCGCGAGGGGGAACGCGTATGACTCGGGCGGAAGCGACCCAGGTCCACCGCTGCGGCCGCTTTCTGCTCCGCAGGTTCACGGTCGACGGCAGGACGGTCGTGCAGAAGACCGTCCGCGGGAGCCCTCCGGCCCCGGGGGCGGCGGCTCTCCTGCTGCGCGAGCACGCCTTCCTGCGCCGGCTCGACGTGCCGGGGGTCGCACGGCCGCTCGCGCTGGAGGGCCCCGCGAGCGCGCCCGCGCTCCTCCTCGAGGACGCGGGCCCCGAGGACCTCGAGCGGCGGCTCGCCCGAGGGCCGCTCGCGCTCGACGCGTTCTTCGACATCGCCGTCGCGCTCGCCGACGCCTGCGCGCGCATCCACGCGGGCGGCGTCGTCCACCGCGCGATCGCCCCCAGCCGCGTGGTCCTCGGCGCGGAGGGGCAGGTCACCCTCGTCCACTTCGTGGACGCGGCCGAGCTCACGAGCGCGCCCGGCGCCGTGGAGATCGAGAAGCTGAAGGCGCTCCCCTTCCTGTCCCCCGAGCAGCTCGGGCGCACAGGCCGGTTCATCGACGCGCGCTCGGACCTGTACGCGCTGGGCGCGACCTTCTACGCCATGCTCATCGGCGCGCCGCCGTTCCAGGACCTCGATCCGCTCGCGCTCGTGCACGCCCAGCTGGCGAGGAGCCCCGTGCCCGCGCACGAGGTGAGCGCCTACGTCCCGGCGACGCTGTCCGAGCTCATGCAGCGGCTCCTCGCGAAGATGCCGGAGCTGCGGTACCAGAGCGCCGAGAGCCTCGCCCAGGACCTGCGCGAGGCGCGGAGGCGGTGGCTCTCCACCGGCGACATCGAGCCGTTCGAGCTCGGCCGCCTCGACCTCGCGCGGTGGCTCCCGCTGCCCGAGCGCCTGTTCGGGCGCGAGCGCGAGCTCGCCACGCTGCACGGCGCGCTCGCCCGCGCGTCGGCGGGCCGGACAGAGCTCGTGCTGGTGACCGGAGAGGCGGGCATCGGAAAGACCGCCCTCGTCGAGGCGCTGCAAAGCGCGGTCGCCAAGCGGGGCGGGCGGTTCATCGAGGGGAAATTCGATCTGCGCGCCGCCAACGTGCCCTACGCCTCATTGACGGAGGCGCTCCGCACCCTCGCGGCCATCCTTCACGCCGAGCCGGAGGACAGCCTCGCGCAGCTCAGGGACGCTGCGAGCGCGCCCTGCCGCGTGCTCGCAGCGCTCTGCCCGGAGCTCGCCGACCTCTTCGCGGGGACGCCCGATCTGCCCGCCGTGGATCCGATGCGCGCGGAGAGCCGCTTCCTGCTCGCGATCCAGGACTTCGTGCGCGCCGTGGCCGGCCAGCGGCCGCCGCTCGCGATCTTCCTCGACGATCTCCAGTGGACAGACACCGCGTCGCTCCGCGTCCTGCACACCCTGGCCGCGGATCCAGGCAGCCGGCACGTGCTGCTGATCGCGGCGTACCGGCCGAGGGAAGTCGGCCTCACGCACCGGCTCCAGGGGACCTTCGAGGAGCTCCGGCGAGCCCAGATCCCGATCACCCGTCTGCCGCTCGGCCCGCTCGACGCGCAGGCGATGGTCGCGCTGCTCGCCGACGCGCTCCGCTGCGAGCCGGAGCGGGCGCGACCGCTCGCGGAGCTCCTCCTCGCCAAGACCGCCGGCAATCCCTTCTTCGTCCGCCAGCTCCTCCGATCGCTCCAGGGGAAACAGCTGCTCCTCTTCGACGCGAGCCGCTCGACGTGGACGTGGGACCTCGGCCGGATCGAGCGGGTCGGGGCCACCGACAACGTGGTCCAGCTGATGGCGGAGTCCGCCCGCAAGCTGCCCGAGGAGGCGCAGGAGCTCCTGCAGATCGCCGCGTGCATCGGGAGGCGCTCGGAGCTCGGGATCGTCGCGGCCGTGTCGGGCCGGTCCATCGACGAGACGATCGCGTCGCTCGGCCAGCCGCTCCGGGAGGGCCTCATCCTGCCGGACAGCGCGCGCCAGCCCGGCCGGGAGCTCGCGGTCCGGTTCGCCCACGATCGCGTCCAGCAGGCCGCCTACGAGCTCGCGCCAGAGGAGCGGCGGAGGCAGCTGCACCTGGAGATCGGCCGCTTCCTCGAGGCCTCCTGCGGCGCCTCCTGCGGCGACAGGGCGGAGAGCGCGCTGTTCCACGCCGTGGACCAGCTGAACCTCGGCCCGACGCCGCTCGACGCGGAGCAGCGGGGCCACCTCGCGCGGCTGAACCACCGCGCCGGACTCAAGGCGCGCCGCGCCGCGGCCTACGGCCCGGCGCTCGCATACTTCCGCAGCGGCCTCCGCCTGCTGCCGGAGGGCGCCCCCCGCTCATGCTACGAGCTCTGGTTCTCCCTCCATCGCGACGCGGCGGAGTGCGCCGCGCTGACCGATCAGCACGCCATGGCCCGCGCGCTCGTGGAGGAGGGGCTCCGCCACGCGACGTCGATCCCCGAGAAGGTCGATCTGGAAGCGCTCCGGATCATGAGCGCGACGATCACCGGCGAGCACGATCTGGCGCTCGGCTGGGGACGCGACGCGCTGCGCGCGGACTTCGGGGTCGAGCTGCCCGCGACGGATCTCGACGGGGCGATCGCGGCGCAGCGGTGGGCCATCGCCGAGCACGTCGCGGCGCGCTCGCCCGAGTCGCTCGTCGACCTCCCCCGCGTGACCAGGCCAGAAGCCCGGGCCCACATGAAGCTCCTCGGCGAGCTGGTGGCCCCCGCGTGGTTCGCGGACCGGAAGCAGCTGCTGCTCCTCACCTCCCTCGGCGTCCGCTTCGCGCTGGAGCACGGCAACTCGAGCGAGGCGATCCTCTCCTACGCAGGGCACGCGCTGCTCCTGGCGGCCGAGGGCGAGCTCCAGAGCGCCCGGGGCTTCGGCCGGCTCGCCGTGGAGCTCGCGCGGAGGTTCGAGGATCGCGCCCAGGAGACGATCGCCCGGTACATGTACAACGAGTTCGTTCACCCGTGGATCGCGCCGCTCGCCTCGAGCGCGGGGCCGTTCCGCGAGATCATCGCCCTGGGCCTGTCGTCCGGCGAGCTCCGCTTCGCCGCGTACGCGCACACGGGGCTCGTGGAGCACTCGTTCGCCGCAGGGGTGGAGCTCGATCGCGTGCTGGTCGATCTGAACGACGCGCTCGCGTTCAGCCGGCAGACTGGCAACAAGTCGACGCTCCTCCACCAGCTCGCCTACCGGCAGACCATCCGGTGCCTCAAGGGGCTGACGAGGAGCCGGGGCCTGGCCGATGATGCCGAGTTCGACGAGCGGGCCTTCCTCGAGGCGGCGCAGAGGGAACCGTCGACGATGTGCGTGTATCACATCGTGCGTCTCCAGGCCTCTTACACGTACCGGGACCTGGCCCAGGCCGCCGCGCACGCCGACGCGGCGGTCCCGTACATGCACTTCCTCGGCGGATACATCCCCGAGTGCCAGCACGCGCTGTATACCGCGCTCACGCTGCTGTGGCGGTGCGACGAGGCCGACGCGCGAGAGCGGGCCGCGCTGCTCGCGCGCGTGGCCGACCTGCAGCGCGTCCTGCAAAGGTGGGAGTCGGGCTGCGCGGAGAACTTCCTCCCGCGGCGCCTCCTCGTCGACGCAGAGATCGCCCGCGTCGAGCGCAATTTCGAGCTCGCCGGCGCGCGATACGACGAGGCCGTCGCCGCGGCGACGCGCGGGGGATCCCTCAATCTCTCGGCGCTCGGCAACGAGCTGGCCGGGCGCTTCTACCATGGGCTCGGGCGGGCGCGGATCGCGGCCCTCTACCTGCGCGCCGCGCGGCAGGGGTTCGCCCGCTGGGGGGCTTCGGAGAAGGCCCGCGCGCTCACGGACGAGTTCAGGCTCCACGAGCCCTGCGAGGAGCCCGAGCTCGTCGAGGAGCGGCTGCCGGCGGTCGCCCTCGACGCGCTCAGCCTGCTCAAGGCCGCCGAGACCCTCTCCGGAGAGATCGTGCTCGATCGGCTGCTCGAGAAGCTCCTCGGCGTCTGCCTGGAGGCCGCCGGCGCGCAGCGCGGGGCGCTCGTGCTCGAGGAAGAGGGGGAGCTCTTCGTGCGGGCCCTGGGGTCGGTCGCGGCCCCGGTCTCCATCGAGCGCACGCCGCTCTCCCGGTCGCGCGAGGTCCCGCGGCGGGTCGTCGAGCACGCGCACGGAGCGCGGGAGCTCCTCGTGCTCGACGACGCGGCCTGCGAGCCGGAGCAGGGCCGCGATCCTCACTTCGCCGAGGGTGGGTCGAGGTCGGTCCTGGTCCTGCCCATCCAGCGGAAGGAGGCGCAGCTCGGGGTGGTCTACCTCGAGAACAACCTCACCACGCGCGCCTTCACGCGCGACCGCGTCCGCGTGCTGGAGCTCCTCTCGGACCAGATCGCGATCGCCCTCGAGAACGCCCGCCTCTACCGCGAGGCGCAGCACGCGGTCTGCGCCCGCGACGACTTCCTCAGCGTCGCGTCGCACGAGCTCCGGACGCCCGTCACCTCCCTGCGCCTCGGCCTCCAGGCGCTGCTCCGCCGGAGCGGCCACGCGCCCGAGGATCGCCTCGGGCGCGCCCTGCACCGGATGGATCGGCAGGTGCAGCGGCTCACCCGGCTGATCGACGATCTCCTGGACGTCTCGCAGCTCCACACCGGCCGGCTGGAGCTGCACGTCGAGCCGGTCGACCTCGCGGAGGTCGTGGACGAGGTCGTGGAGCGGCTCGGCGAGCGCGTCGCGCAATCGGGCTCGCTCGTGAGCGTGCGCGCCGAGCCGTCCGTCGTGGGGTCGTGGGACCGGAGCCGGCTCGAGCAGGTGGTGTCGAACCTGCTCGACAACGCCCTCAAGTTCGGGGCGGGCAAGCCGATCGAGATCACGGTGGCGCGGAAGGACGGCACGGCGGAGCTCGTGGTGCAGGATCAGGGCATCGGGATCCCGGCCGGGCGACTGCCCTACGTGTTCGAGCGGTTCGAGCGCGCTGTGTCGAGCCGTCACTTCGGGGGGCTCGGGCTCGGGCTCCACGTCGTGAAGAGCATCGTGGAGGCGCTCGGCGGCGCGGCGCGCGTGGACAGCCGCCAGGGCGAGGGGGCGCGGTTCACGGTCGAGCTGCCCTGCGAGCCGCCGGCCGCGAGCCGGACGGCGCCGGCGTCGCTCGACGGCCTGCGCCCCTGACGCGCGCCGGCCCGAGGGCCGCTACGGCCTGCGCCCCGGCTGCTGGGGGACCATGAGGATGTACGGCGTCTCCGGCTCCTGCCCCGGCGGCACCGCCGTCGGCGCGCGGGCGCCCTTCGCGCCGAGGCTCCGGATGAAGCGGTACATCGCCACGAGGTCGCGCTCGTGCAGGGTGGCGTAGTTGAGCCAGGGCATCGGCGGGCGGCCCGCGGCTGCGCGGAACATCCTCACCCAGGCGTCCTCGCTGAGGTCCTGGACGGAGAGCCGGAGGTTCGACGCGTAGCTCGTCCCCCACGGACCGCGGTAGCCGATGTCGTTGCCCGTCAGCCACTCCGAGGCGGGGAGCCTGCCGCTCGATCTGTCCCAGCCCGGCGTGTGGCAGTCGTTGCACCCGCCCACGAGGATCAGGTACCGGCCCGCGTCCTCCGGGCTCACCGCCGTCACGTACGGCGAGGCAGGCGGCTGGGCACAGGCCGCACAGCCGATCACCGCCGCCACCGCCGCGCCCGGCAGCCCGCGCACAGCCCAGCGCGCCGCGTGCGCCGCGCGCGCCCGCGCGGCGCCGGAGGACCTCGATCCAGCGCGCCTCTCGCTCTCCATCCCGGCCATTCCATCCGTCGTGCAGCGCGCATACCGGGCCGCGGCGCAGCGCCGGGCGGAACGCGTCCGCCGCCGTCGTACCCGCGCGCCGCGCCGGCTCACCGCCGCTCGCCGCCGGCGCGGGCCTTCCTGCGCGGCGCCGCCATGAGCGGACGGAGACCGTTCACGCAGGCGAGGACCGCGGAGCCGTTGTTCATGAGCGTCGCCGCGACCGGGTTGAGGAACCCGGGGATCGACAGCGCGTACGCGACCGCGTTCACGGCGAGGATCATCGAGAAATTCTGGTGGATGATGCGCATGGCGGCGCGCGAGATGTCGATCGCCTCGACGAGCTTCGACAGGTCGTCCTCCACGAGCACCACGCCCGCCGTCTCCCGGGCGATCTCCGCGCCCGCGGACACGCTGATGCCGATGTCGGCGTACGAGAGCGCCGGAGAGTCGTTGATGCCGTCCCCCACGACCGCAACCGTGCGGCCCTCCTGCGTCAGCCGGCGCGTGATCTCCGCCTTGTCCTCGGGCAGCATCTCCGCGAAGCACCGCGTGATGCCGAGCTCGAGCGCGACCTGCCGCGCCACCTCGCGGCTGTCGCCCGTCAGCATGACGATGTCGTCGATCCCGCGCTCGCGCAGGCTCCGGATGGTCGCGCGGCTCTCGGCCCGGATCGCGTCGCGGCAGGCGAGCGTGGCGACGTGCTGCCCGTCGACGGCGAGGAAGAGGAGCGACTTCGCCGCCGCCTCGAGCGCCCGCTTCGCGCCGGGCTCGGCGCGGCAGGGGATGCCGAGCTCCTCGATGAAGCGCGGGCTGCCGAGCTGCACGATCTTGCCGGAGACCCTGGCCTGCACGCCCCGGCCGACGAGGTAGCGGGACTCTTCCCGGTCCGGGATCGACAGCCGCCACGCCTCGGCGAGGCGGAGCACGGCCTGCGAGACGGGGTGGGTCTGCCGCGCGGACACCGCGGCGGCGAGCGTCGCCGCCTCGCGCTCGGACAGGGCGTCGTGGACGAGGAAGTCGGTCACCTCGGGGACGCCGGAGGTCAGCGTGCCGGTCTTGTCGAACACCACCGTCGACACCTTCGCGAGCTTCTCGATGTAGGCGCCCCCCTTGATGAGGATCCCGCGCCGCGCCGCGGCGTTCATCGAGGCGAGCACCGTCGTCGGGGCCGAGACGCGCGGGCCGGTGCCGAAGTCGATCGTCAGGATGGCGGACACGCGGCCGAGATCCCTCGTCGCCGCGAGCACGACCGCCGAGCACGCGAGCGCCGGCGGGACGAGCCGGTTCGCCACGACCTCCGCGTAGTTCTGCGCGCGCGTCTCCAGCGCGGGCGCGTTCTCGATGAGCCGCGCGGTGCTCGCGGCGGTCGTGTCGCCGCCGACCCGCTCGGCGCGGACGTACAGCTTGCCGTCCTTGATCACCGTCGCCGCGAAGCAGCGGTCTCCCGGGCCCTTGAGCACCGGCATCGACTCGCCGGTCAGCGTCTGCTGATCGACGAGCCCCTCGCCGTCCGTGACCGTCCCGTCGACCGGGATCACCGAGCCGGTGTAGACGACGAGGACGTCCCCGACGGCGAGCTCGGCCACCGGGATCTGCACCTTCGCGTCGCCGCGGACCACCCACGCAAAGTCCTGCTGGTACCCGAGCAGGCCGCGGATCGCGCGCCGGGCGCGCGCCTGGGTGAGATCGCGGATGTGGTCGCCGAGCGTGACCAGCCAGATGATCCCGGCCGCGTTGATGGCGTCGCCGGTCGCCACGGCCGAGGCGATGGCCAGGCTGTCGAGCAGGTCGACGTTGAGCTTGCGCTGCCGCACCACCGAGTCCCACGCCCGCCGGAGGATGGGCGCGGACGTCGCGGCGATGAACGGGTACGCGAGCAGCGGCGAGGCGAAGCCGCCGAGCGAGAGGAGCATGCCGGCGCTCGAGAGATAGAGCGGGCGCTTCGCGACGGCGGACGCGCGGCGCGCCTTCCTGGCGTCGCGCGCGGCGCGCAGCGCCCCCCGCGGGGCCGGCGCGGCCGAGACCGCGGCGGCGGCGCGCGCGATGGCGCCGACGTCGACCTGCCGCGGGTCGTGCTCGACGACGGCGCTCGACGCGCCCTCGGCGATGCGCACGGACAGGACCCCCGGCACGGCGGTGAGCCCCGCCTCGAGCAGCGGGCCGAAGGCCGCGTCCTGCCCGAGCCGCGGGAGCCGCAGGCGGACCCTGCCGGAGATCGCGTGGACTACCGAGACCGGCTCGGTCCCGCTCGGCGGAAGCGCTGCCATGGTCACCCCGTCTCGCCGGTCGGCGCGCCCGCGCCTGCGCCCGCGCCCGCGAAGAAGCCCTGGATGCGGGCGTGATTCAGGACCACGAAGGCGTCGACTCCATACTTGATGAGCGTGATCCAGTGGGGCATGCCCGCGGAGCGCCGCGTCATTATCTGGAGCACCCCCGAACCGACGAGGAGCGCCGGCACGAGGAGCTTGAGGTCGACCTGCGACGGCGGGACGACCTGCGACGCCGAGTTCAACCGGTCCGCGGCCTTGACCACGAGGCGCGCCGTCCGGCCGGGGCTCGGCGGCTCGGCGGGCGCGGCGCAGTGCGACGGCGGGGGCGTGAGGGAATCGAGCGGATGACAGCCGCAGTCCGAGAGCTCCGGGATGAGCGCGAGCTCGGAGAGGACGGCCTCCAGCGCGACATCGGGCTCGTGCTCGACCGTGAGGCTGCCGGCCCACGCGCTCCCCCGCGCGTCGACGACGCTCGGGCAGGCGCGCGCCATCTCCGCGATCTCCGCCGCCCTTGGCGGGTCCCTGCGCAGCGCGGGGACGCCGAGGCGCACGCGCCCTGGAACCCTGTGAATGATGAAGACCCCTCGATCGCTCGGCATGGCTCACCTCCCCGGTCCCGGCCGGCGAGGCCGGATCACCGGACCCCCTCTCGTCAGCTCGCGGGCGGATCCATCCCGTCGCGCGCGGACGCCTGCGCGCCGCCCGTGCCGGCGCGCTGCTCTTGCCGGGCCATCTCCTCCCTCACCTCGGCGAGGAGGTCGGCGAGCCGCTCACTGCCCTCGCCGAGCGCCCCCCGGATCGCGCCGGCGGCGACGAAGCCCGCCCTCAGGGCCCTCTTGACCATCGGACGGGTGATCCTTGTCAAGCTGGCGAGTCCCACGCCGATGATGATGCCGAGTCCGAGGCGTTCCATCCCCCCTCCTTTCCTCGAAATCCACGAACGGCGGCGCGCACCGGCGCGCCGATGGAAGACAGAGAATTCGAACCACAGAGGCACAGAGGACAGAGAGAGAGGGACAGGAGATGCGCTCTGTCCCTCGTGCCCCTGTGGCTGATTTCCCTGGGTTTTTGGCTGCTTGGAGCGCTAGCGACGCGCGGTGTCGGCGCTGCGCGGCCACGACCGGGACGGGCGCCGTCGCGAAGGCGGCGGCCCCGGATCCGGGATTGTGGGAGGGCGCCTTCGCGCGAAAACCCCTGCTTCCGCGACTTCCGTGAGAGCACCCACATGTGATTTGTAACACTGTAGTCGCTCGCTCGCCATGTACATTTCATGTCCACTCGACTCTTCATTTGGGTGCTTGCGTGCTTGCGTGCTGACGGAGCGCTCTGCACCGTTCCGCGCGGGCGTCCGAGGGGCGCCGCTCCGTCACGTCGTCACGTCGATGCCCGATCGGGGCGCGGGCGGGAGGGCGGGGCGTGCCCGGGACCGCGCCGCAGGCGGGCGCCGGCTGTCCATCGCTTCCAGCCGGCGGGCGACCGTGGTAATTTGCGGACATGCAAGCGGGGCAGCACGAAGGGCCGGCGAAGGAGAGCAGCGGCTCTCTCCTCGCGGAGCTCCTGGCGGAGACAAGGATCTCCCCGGCCAACGAGGCGTACCGGGACATGAAGCGCGGCGTGAAGGCCGCGCTGGACAAGGCGGCCGGCCGGCCCGACGCCGGCGCGGCGCTCGACAATGCGCTGATCGACCTGTGGATCGCGGAGATCGACCAGCGGCTGTCGCGCCAGATCGACGAGATCCTGCACCACCCGGTGTTCCAGCGGCTGGAGGCCGCGTGGCGCGGCCTCAAGTTCGCGGTCGATCACATCGACTTTCGCGAGAACATCCGGGTCGAGGTCCTCAACTGCTCGAAGGACGACCTGCTCGCGGATTTCGAGGACTCGTCCGAGCTCGTGAGGAGCGGCCTTTACAAGATCGTCTATTCGTCCGAGTTCGGCTCCTTCGGCGGCAAGCCGTTCGCCGCCGTCGTCTCGAACTACGAGTTCGGCCCCGGGCCCCAGGACATCGCGCTCCTCCAGAAGTGCGCGGCGGTGGCGACGATGGCGCACGCGCCCTTCCTGGCCGTCGCGGGCCCGCAGTTCTTCGGGCTGACGGACTACCGGAAGGTGCCGCACCTCGGCGACATCAAGGCGCTCTTCGAGGGGCCGCAGTACGCGAAGTACACAGCATTCCGCGAGTCCGAGGACGCCCGCTACGTGGGCCTGCTCCTCCCCCGCTTCCTCCTGCGCCTGCCGTACGGGGCGAGCACCGTCCCGGTCAGGGCGTTCTCCTACGAGGAGGACGTCGTCGGCGACCACGCGGCGTACTCCTGGGGCGCCCCCACCTACGCCATGGCGACACGGCTCGCCGAGAGCTTCGCGCGCCACCGCTGGTGTCTGCACATCATAGGTCCGCAGTCAGGCGGCACGGTCGAGGGGTTCACGCTCCACGAGTACGAGGCGCTGGGCGCGATCCAGACGAAGATCCCGACCGAGATCATGCTGACCGAGCGCCGCGAGTTCGAGCTCAGCGAGGAGGGCTTCATCGGGCTCACGTTCCGCAAGGACACGGACAACGCCTGCTTCTTCTCCGCGAACTCGGTGCAGAAGCCCAAGTACTTCGGGCAGAGCGACGAGGGGCGCGCCGCGGAGATCAACTACCGGCTCGGCACGCAGCTGCCTTACGTGTTCCTCGTCAGCCGGCTCGCCCACTACCTCAAGGTGATGCAGCGGGAGCAGATCGGCACGTGGAAGGAGCGCGGCGACCTCGAGCGCGAGCTGAACGCCTGGCTCAGCGGGTATGTCGCGGACATGGATGTCGTGTCGCCCGCCGTGCGCTCGCGCAGGCCGCTCCGCAAGGCGCGGACCCTTGTGAGCGAGGTGGAGGGGAGCGCGGGCTGGTACCGGGTGCACCTCGAGGTGCGCCCGCACCTCAAGTACATGGGGGCCTACTTCACCCTGAGCCTGATGGGGAAGCTCGACCGGGAGTGAGGCCGGGCGCGTTCCGGGCGAACGCGAAGGCGGCAAAGGCGGCGAAGGTGAAGGCCGGTCGACATCGCTGGATCCGCGCGGCCGGCGGTCCATGTCCGCGCAGCCGGCGGTCCATGGTAGAGCGCCGCATGCGCACGCAACGACCGCTCGCAGCTCCCCTCGCGATCACCCTGGCCCTCTCTGCGCTGCCGGCCTGCGGCCCGGCCGCGGGCCCGCCGCCGGCGCCCCCCTCCGCCGCGGCCAGGACGGCGGCGCCGCCTGCGCCGCAGGGCCTCCCCGTGGTCGAGACGAAGCTCGCGAACGTCGGGCTCGACGAGGCCGCGCTCGACCGCTCGGCGAGCCCCTGCGAGGACTTCTACCAGTTCGCCTGCGGCGGATGGCTCGCCAAGGCGGAGATCCCGGGCGACGAAGCCTCCTGGATGCGGAGCTTCAACGAGATCGATCGGCGCAACGAGGCGGAGCTCCGGCGCATCCTCGAGGAGGCCGCGCAGGCCGGCGACCGGGATCCGGTGAGCAAGAAGATCGGGGCCTACTACGGCTCGTGCATGGACGAGGCCGCGGTCGAGGCCGCCGGCGCGAAGCCCATCGCAGATCTCCTCGCGAAGGCGCGGCGGGTGCGCGACCCGAAGGGCGTCGGGGCGCTCGTCACCGAGCTCCACAGCCGCCGTATCTGGGCGCTCTTCGACATCGCCTCTGCGCAGGACATGAAGGACGCGACGCGCGTCATCGCCCAGCTCGACCAGAGCGGGCTCGGCCTGCCGGACCGCGACTACTACGTCAACGAGGACGACAAATCGAAGTCCATCCGCAAGACCTACGAGGAGCACGTCGCGCGCATGATGCGCCTCGCCGGGGCGCAGGAGGCCGCGGCGAAGGCGGCGGCGCTCGACGTGATGCAGATCGAGACCGAGCTCGCGAAGGCGTCGAAGACGCGGGTCGAGCGGCGGGACCCGAAGGGCCTCTACAACAAGCTGGACCGGGCGGCGCTCGCGAAGGCAGCGCCGGAGTTCCCCTGGGACGCGTACTTCCAGGGGCTCGGCCGCCCGGACGTCAAGGAGGTGAACGTGACCTCGGTCCGGTTCTTCGAGGGGCTCTCGCGGCTGCTCAGATCGGCGAAGCCCGCCGCGTGGCAGAATTACCTGGCGTGGCACGTGGTGCGCTCCAGCGCGCCCGCGCTGCCCAAGGCGTTCGTCGACGAGAGCTTCGCGCTGCAATCGGCGCTGACCGGGCAAAAGGAGGTCCGGCCGCGCTGGAAGCGCTGCGTGGACGCGACCGACAACGCGCTCGGCGAGCTGCTCGCGCAGCCGTTCGTCAAGACGAGCTTCCCCGGCGAGAGCAAGCCCGCGGCCGAGGCGATGGTGCGCGAGGTCAGCGACGCATTCGCGCGCGAGGTGCGGGCGCTCGACTGGATGGATGAGGGCACGCGGCAGCGCGCCCTCGCCAAGCTCGGCGCGATGGCGTACCTCATCGGGTATCCCGACAAGTGGCGGACGTACGATTTCGAGGTCGATCCGAGATCGTACGCGAAGAACGCGCTCGCGGCGCGCGCCTTCCACACGCGGTGGGATCTCGGGAAGATCGACAAGCCGGTCGATCGCGACGAGTGGCAGATGAGCCCGCCCTCCGTGAACGCTTATTACGATCCGCAGCGCAACCACATGGTCTTCCCCGCCGGCATCCTGCAGCCGCCGTTCTACAGCGTGACGTCGGGCGTGGCGGTGAACCTCGGCGGCATCGGCATGGTGGTCGGGCACGAGCTCACGCATGGGTTCGACGACGAGGGCTCGCAGTTCGACCAGAAGGGCAACCTGGAGGACTGGTGGTCGAAGGAGGTCGCCGCGGCGTTCAAGGCGAAGACCGGCTGCGTCGAGGCGCAGTACTCGGCCTACGAGGCGCTGCCGGGGCTGAAGCTGAACGGCAAGCTGACGCTGGGCGAGAACATCGCGGATCTCGGGGGGCTGAAGCTCGCGTTCATGGCGTACCGCACGATGCGCAAGGGCGCCGCGGAGCAGACGGTCGCGGGCGGCTTCACGGAAGATCAGCAGTTCTTCCTGGCGCACGGGCAGGCCTGGTGCGGCAAGATGCGCGACGAGGCGCTCCGGCTCATGGTGCAGGTGAACCCGCACTCCCCGCCGCGCTTCCGCGTGAACGGGCCGCTCGCGAACCTCCCGGAGTTCGGCGAGGCCTTCAAGTGCGCGTCCGGCACGCCGATGCGACCGGCCAAGACGTGCACGGTCTGGTAGCCGCGCGCGGCGTTCTTGGTTAGAGGAGGAGCCATGATCCTGATTGGCCAGTACGACTCGCCGTTCGTGCGCCGCGTCGCCGTGGCGCTCCAGCATTACGGGCTCGCGTACGAGCACCGCCCGTGGTCGGTGTGGGCCGACGCGGAGTCCATCGCGAAGCACAACCCGCTCCGGCGCGTCCCGGTGCTCGTGACGGATGGCGGGGAGTCGCTCGTGGAGAGCGCGGCGATCCTCGACGCCCTCGACGACATGGTGGGGCCCGAGCGCGCGCTCCTGCCGCCCTCGGGCGAGGCGCGCCGCGCCGGGCTGCGGGTGTGTGCGCTCGCCACGGGCCTCGCGGACAAGGCGGTGAGCCTGCTCTACGAGCACGTGCTGCGCGCCGGCGACCGCCGCAGCCCGGTCTGGGTCGAGCGCTGCGCCGCGCAGATCTCCGAGACGCTCGATCTGCTGGAGCGCGAGCGCGCCGCCCGGAGCGGCGACTTCTGGCTCGGCGCCTTCAGCCACGCCGACATCGCGGTCGCCTGCGCGCTGCGCTTCCTCGGCGAGGCGCACCCGGCCATCGCCGACGCCGCGAGGCGGCCGGCGCTGGCCGCGCACGCGGCCCGCTGCGAGGCGCTCCCGGTGTTCGCCGCGGTGGTCCAGCCCCTCCACGTCGCCGTGTAGCCACGGCCGCCTCCACGTCGCCGTGGAGCCACGGCCGCCTCCACGTCGCCGTGTAGCCACGGCCGCCTCCACGTCGCCGTGGAGCCCCGGCCTCGGTGGTGGGGTCATTGAGCGAGCCGCTGCGCTGTCACGCAGGCCCTTGCCACGAGGCAGCCATCGAGGTACTGTATGCGCAGGTCATGAGCGCCAGCGCGTAGCCCCGGCTCGCTGGCCGACAACCCTCCGAACCGCGGTGGGGTGTCCCGGGTGACGACCTGGCCGGCCGCATGAGCGGCTGGCAAGCGCGGACTCTGGTCGCCCGGAGTCTCCTGGACTCGTGAGGTGATATGTCGATCGCTCCCGTCGTGGATTGGCGTCCTGCTGCGGCCGTGCCGGCGCCGCCCGCAATCGGCGCTCTTCCTTTACCCGTCGTCGGTGGGGACCTCACCGTGCCGCTCGTCACCGGCGAGCAGGTGGGTTATGTGAACCTCGATTACGCGGCGAGCGCCCCGTGCCTCCGCGCGGTGCTCGATGCGGTCACGGCGCTGTTGCCCTGGTACAGCAGCGTGCATCGCGGCGCGGGGTTCGCGTCCACGGTCACGACCGAGCTCTATGCCGCCGCTCGCCGGGAGGTGGGCGATTTCATCGGAGCCCGCGCCGGAGATACGGTGGTGTTCACGAGGAACACGACCGATTCGCTCAACCTGCTCGCCGCGGCGCTGCCCGAGGACACGACGGTGGTGACCTTCGCCTCGGAGCACCACGCGAATCAGCTGCCGTGGCGGCGTGGCCGGTCCATTGTCCTGCCGGTGCCCGCGAGCGCGGACGAGGCGATCGCGCGGGCCGACGACGCCCTGCGCGGCGTCTCCTCGCGCCACGGGCTGCTCGCCGTGACGGGGGCCAGCAATGTCACGGGCGAGCTGTGGCCGCTTTCGGAGCTCGCCGCTGTGGCCCATCGCCGCGGGGCGCGGGTGGCCGTGGATGCGGCCCAGCTCGCGCCCCACCGCGCGATCGATCTCGAGGCGATCGGGGCCGACTACCTCGCGCTGTCCGGTCACAAGCTCTATGCCCCCTTCGGCGGCGGCGTGCTGGTCGGTCGCGAGGACTGGCTCGACGCCGGGCGCCCTTACCTCGCCGGCGGGGGCGCCGTCCGGCGCGTCACGCTCGATGGTGTCGAATGGGCGAGCGGCGCGCCGCGCCACGAGGCCGGCACCCCCAACGTCGTTGGCGCGGTGTCGCTGGCCGCGGCTTGCCGTGCGCTCGGCGAGGTCGGCATGTCCGCCGTGGCGGCGCACGAGGCGAGGCTGCTCGACCGGGTCACGCGCGGCCTCCGCGCCGTGCCGGGCGTCGAGCAGCTCGCGATGTGGGGCCCGGCGAGCCCGCGAATCGGCGTCGTGACGTTCAATGTGCAGGGCTTCCATCCCGGCGTGGTCGCCGCGGCGCTGAGCGCCGAGCACGGCATCGGCGTCCGCGACGGCTCGTTCTGCGCGCACCCGCTCATGAGCGCGCTCGCCGGGGCGCATGCGCCGGAGGTGTCCGGAGGCGCGGCGGTGCCCGGCGCGGTGCGCGTGAGCTTCGGCGTCGGCACCAGCATGGCGGACGTCGATCGATTCCTCGGCGCGATCACCGATCTCGTCGCCCGGGGTCCCCGCTGGCGCTATCGCGTCGACGGAGGACGGCACGTTCCCGAGCCGGATCCGCGCCCCCGCCCTGCGCTGGCCGGCCTGCTCGCCGGGGGCA
Organism: Sorangium sp. So ce1014; assembly: GCF_051521505.1. Lineage (NCBI taxonomy): Bacteria > Pseudomonadati > Myxococcota > Polyangiales > Polyangiaceae > Sorangium > Sorangium sp. So ce1014. Next base: position 1,819,679 of record NZ_CP150356.1, on the reverse strand, counting down.
CGACCGGCGCAGTGCATGGGCTCCTGGCGAGCGATCTCGCGCCGTGCCAGGCGCTGGCCTGAGGCGGGTGGCCTGCGCAGCAGCAGACTGCGCAGCAGCAGACTGCGCAGCTCGACGCCAGCTGCTCAGCCCACCTCGACGTCGTGGGCGACGCGCGGGTGGCGTGCTCAGCCGTCGCGCTCCGCCGAGAGCGCGCGCTGCGCGAGTGTGCGCAGGTCGGAGAGGCTGGCCCCCTCGAGCGGCAACGTCCCGGCATCCGGGGACGCAGGGGCCGCGCCCCTGCCGAGATCCTCCAGGAGCCAGCGCGCCGCGAGGACATCGCCGCCGAGCCATGCGCGCGCCGGCGCCTCGCCGAGCGCCGCGGCCTCGATCCAGCCGATCGGCACACGCGCGAGCACCGGGGCGCCGGCGCCCGGCGGCACCGGGTCGTCGGGCGCGGAGATGGGCTGGAAGCGCTCGGCGGCGAGCTCCGGCGCCTCGCCCCCGTCGATCAGCGGGAGCGCCGCGCGGAGGGCGACCGCCTCGACGACGGCGCGCGCGAGCGCCTCGAGCGAGACGCGCGCCGGGAGGACCTCGGAGAGCGCCGCCGGCGCCTTGCCCAGCCAGCGATCGACGGCGCGCTCGTCCGGGGCTGCGAGCTCCGCGGGGATCGCGAGCGGCGCGTCGTGGCCCGCGAAGACCTCGATGAGGACCGCGCCGTCCCGCGTGGCGTCGACGCCGAGCCATGCGGCGGGGCGGTGCTGGAGCGAGATCCACTCGCGCCCGCCGTAGTGCGCCGGCGCGCCGGCGCGGGCGAAGCCCTTGAGGAAGCCGCGCACGTTGCGGTTCAAGAGCGTCCGGGCGGTGGCGTCGGGCGCGAGCGCGGCCACGTGCGGCAACGCCAGGGTCCAGAGGACGCCGCGCCCGCCGAGGAAGGCCGCGGTGCCGGTCGTGGAGCGCCGCAGGACCGGCGCGCCGCGCGCAGCGCAGGCCGCGAGGTCGACCACGCGCGCGGCGCGCTGGACCGCCCCGAGCACCACGGCGGGGCCCTCGACGAGGCTTGCGGCGATCCACGGCGCCGCCTCTGCCGATCGGGCGCGCGCGAGCAGCGCAGGGCCCAGCGCGAGCGCGTCCGCGAGAGAACGATGAGCCGGCGGGAGCGAGCGCAGGGGTGATACCATCGCCCCATGGTGACCGAAGAGGAGCTGGCAGAGCAGCGCGTCGGCAGGCGGATCGGCCCATGGGCGGTGGAGAGCGTCCTCGGGGTCGGCGGCATGGCGAGCGTCTTCTTCTGCCGCCGCGCCGACGGGTGCGTGGCGGCGGTCAAGGTCCTGCACGCCGAGCTCGCCGGCATCGACGAGGTGCGCAAGCGGTTCCTGCGCGAGGGGCCGATCGGGAACGCGCTGGCCGCCGTCGCGCCGCTCTGCGATGGCTTCCCCCAGGTGCTGGAGTCCGGCGCCACCGACGACGGCGCGGTCTACATGGCCATGGAGGTGCTCGAGGGAGAGACGGTGTTCGACCGCATGGTCCGGAACGGGACGCTCCCTGTCGGCCAGGTGATCGCGCTCGCCGAGCGGGTCCTCGACGTGCTGACCGTGGCGCACGACCACGGCATCGTTCACCGCGATCTCAAGCCCGAGAACCTGCACATCGGCAACGACGGGCGCGTGCGGGTGCTCGATTTCGGCCTCGCGCGCGTGCTCGACCCGCTGCTCGATGACGTCGCCGGCGTGCCGGAGATGACGAAGACCAGCACGGGCGTGTCGATCGGCACCGACGACTACATGGCCCCCGAGCAGGCCCTGGGCCTCATCCGCGAGATCGACGGCCGGACCGACCTGTTCGGCCTCGGCGCGACGATGTTCCGCCTGCTCGCGGGCCGCACCATCCACGGCAACCTGAGCGACGCGCACCTGCTCATCGCCGTCTCCACCGAGAAGGCGCCGCCCCTCGCGCAGCACGCCCCCTCGGCGCCGCCGGGGCTGTGCGCCGTCGTGGACCGCGCCCTCGCCTTCCTCAAGCAGGAGCGGTATCCCGACGCGAGGATGATGCGCGCCGACCTCGCCGCGGTGCGCGCGGGGCGCGAGCCGCCTTATGCGACGGCCGCCGCGAGGGCGCGGGGCCAGTAGCGCTTCGTCCGCAGAAGCTCGCCGCGTACCTGCTCGCTCACGGCTCCCGCGCGCACCGGACACCGATGCCGATCGCGCGGGTCGCCGGGGGGCGGTGGTCGCGGGTGGAGAGGAGCAGCGCCTCCGCGGCGCTGCGCCAGCCGCCGCCTCGCATCACCCGTTCCGTGCCGCCCGTCGTGACGGCGCAGTCCACGCAGTCGGGCGGGTAATCTCCATACCAATCCAGCGTCCACTCCCACACGCCCCCCGCCAGATCCGCTTGCTTGAACAGCCCGTCTCCCTGCGGTGACTTCGATCCGACCGGCAGGACGTCCTCGATCACGCACCCCGCCACATCGCTGCCATTGCAGGCATACACCGCGTGGTCCCGATCGAGGGTCTCTTCGTCCGCCGAGGCGGACCACGGATACGGACGCTGCTCGGCGCCGCCGGCCGCCGCGTAACCCAGCTCCGCCTCCGTCGGCAGTCGACCGCCGTCCCACGCGCAGAACGCGAACGCCATGTACCAGCTCACGCAGTTCATCGCGAAGCGCTCGTTCGCGCCGGGCTCATCCGTCCACACCCACGCCGTCTCCTCCGAATCGCAGAAGAGCCCTTTCAGGAGCTCCTCCCGGTCCGGCGGCAGCCGCTCTTCCCACTCCGCATCCCACCCGCTGCCCGGGATCCGCGGGTGCGCGCCGGCCCCCGCGGCTGGCCGGCTCCCGGGATATGCGTCCACGAACGCCCGGAACCGCCCCAGCGTGACCTCGAACCGATCCAGCCAGAAGTCGCTCACCGTGGCCGGGAAAGCCGGGTCGTTGCTCCGGTTGGACGTACCCCCCGTCACCAGCTCGCTCGCGCAGCAGCTCTCGTCTGCCGTCGGCCCGCACGTCACAGGCAGCCCGACGCAGCGACTGCCGCTCTCCACACCACCACCGCTGCCGCCGCCACCACCGCTGCCCTGTTCCTCTATCGGATGATAGGGATTGTCCAGCCCGACGATCGTCGTGCACCCGACGCCCGGCAGGCACAGCGCCGCCCACAACCATCGCGCAGATCTCTTCCTCATGCTCCTGCCTGTCTTACCGAGGCGACAGAGAGGAATCAACAGAATGAAGCGACCATGCCCCTTGGCCAGGACCTCAGCCGAGGTGCTTTCTCATGCTCAGGCTCGTGACCCGGTAGCCGAGCGACTCGTAGAGCCGACGCGCCCGCGTGTTCTGCGCGAAGACGTGGAGCTCGATATCCCGCGCGCCCAGGCCGCGGGCGGCCTCCTCGGCGAGGGCCATGACCCGGCGCCCGACGCCCCGGCCGCGGGCGTCTTCACGCAGGTGGATATCGTAGATGAACGCGCTTCGAAACCCGTCCACGTGGGTCACCCCGATCCAGAGATGCCCGACCGCAGCGTTCCCCTCCAGGATTGAATAGAGGTGGTGGTCGGGGGTGGCGAGCCCCTGCGGCAAGAGCGCCTCCACCTGGGAGCGCGCGTTGCGCCGCGCGTCCTCCGTCCGTGCGTCCATGGCGCTCGCGCGCTCGTCCGCATACGAGCAGACCACGAGCTCGACGAACGCATCGAGCTCGGTGACATCGATCGACCGCAAGGCGACGGGCAGCTCAGGCATGCCGCCAGCTTACCACCGGAAGACACCTCGGTCCCACCGCCCCCGGCCGGAGCAGCCCATCCGCTCCGGCGCCCTCACCGCACGACGTTCAGCATCCCCATCATGCCGGCATCGGCGTGGTCGAGGATATGGCAATGGAACATCCACATTCCCGGCCGGTTGTCGTAACGGACCACGAAGCGCGCCCCGCCGTCGACAGGCACGTTCACCGTGTCCTTCCACTCCAGCGGCCTCACCGGCTCCCCGCCTTCGCCGAGCACCTGGAAGAAGAAGCCGTGCAGGTGGAACGGGTGATCGAAAGCCATCGTGTTCTCGACGGTCCACACCGACGTCTCGCCCACCGCCGCCACGAGCGGCTCCGCCTCCCACGAGGCCACGCCGTTGATGCCCATCACCAGGTCGCCCGGCCCCTCCCGCAGCGTCAGCTTCAGATCGACGCGCGTCGCCCCCGCCGTGTCGAGCGCCCCGATGGCCCGCGCGACCTCGGGGAGCGGCTCGTCCTCGGCCGCGGGCTCGTCCGCGAGGCGGAGGCGGAAGGCCTCGACCTCGGGCCTCCCGAAGGTGGCGCCATAGCCGCGATCGTAGGGCACCCAGCGCACCGAGAGCGTCGAGCCCGGCGCGCCGCGCGGCGCCACAAGCACGTCGGCGCGCTCGCCGGGGGTGAGCAGGATCATCTCCGTCTCGACGGGGTGCTCCAGGAGCCCGCCGTCACCGCCGATGCGCGTGAAGCGGTGATCCGTGATCGCGAGCTGGTAGTAGCGGGACCTGGCCGCGTTGACGATGCGCCACCGCTGCCTGAGCCCGGCGCGCGCCTCGATCACCGGGTTCACCCGCCCATTCACGAGCAACAGGTCGCCCTCGCGCCCGAACAGCGTGCCCAGATTGCCGCCCACGTCCGGGTCCTCGAGCGCGCCGTCGTCGCGCACGGTGATGTCGCTGAGCACGAGGACGAGCTCGTCGCCGAGCGCCGCAGGCTCGCCCGGATCCTCGACAAGCAGCGGGCCGTAAAGGCCGTTACCCGACTGCACGGCGGAGTCGACGTGCGGGTGATACCAGGTGAGCCCCGCGTCGAGGACGACGAAGTCGTAGGTGAAGCTGCCGCCCGGCGGCGTCTCGGCCTGGCTGTGCCCGGGCGCGCCGTCCATCTCCGCCAGCAAGCGCACGCCGTGCCAGTGAACCGTGGTGGGCGCCGAGAGCTCGTTGCGGAAATTCACGATCACGCGATCTCCCACCCTGGCGCGGATCAGCGGGCCCGGCAGACCGCCGTCATACGTCCAGGCGGGCGTCCTCTTGCCGGGCACGATCTCCAGCTCCTCGACGCGCGCGGTCAGATCGACCTCGACAACGTCCGGCCTTCCGTCGAGATCGACCGCCGGCCGCAGCGCCACCGCGCTGTCCCACCCCTCGGGCTGAGCTGGAGGATCTGTCGCACAGCCGATCGTCACGACAGCAAGCAATGGGCTCAGGAAAAGAACAAGAGGACGCTCGTACAGCATGGCGTGGGGACGGATCTTACCACCGCCACGGCTTCCATGGGAGATTTCAACGGGTTATCGACAGGATCTCTCGCTCCTCCTCACTTCAGCGCGACCCGTCAGACATAGCGCCCCACCGCATCGAGCAGCGCGACGAGATCGACAGGCTTCTTCAGGATGTCGACGGGTCCGAGCTCGGCCGCGCGCGGCGCCGCCCCCGCCGTGAGCACGACCACCGGGATATCGGCGATCGCGGGGGTGCGCAGCTGCTCCGCGCGGAACGCATAGCCGTCCATCACCGGCATCATCAGATCGAGCACGATGAGCGCCGGCGCCGGCACATCGCGGAGCCTGGCCAGCGCCTCGGCGCCGTTCGCGGCCGTCATCACCGCGTAGCCCTCCTCCGACAGCACACCCGCGAGCGCTTCGCTGACGCCCTGGTCGTCCTCGATGACGCAGATCGTCCGCGGCCGCGCGGGGCCGCCCGCCACGACGCCTCGCCCGGACGCGCGCGGCAGAAGCGGCGGCGCGACGGACGGATCGCCCGGCTCCACGTCGCCCTCCCGCTCGGGACCGCGCGGGGCACCCTCGCTGTCGTCCGAGCGCGGTCCGTTCGTGTCCACCGAGGACCCATAAAACCTTCCGCCACAGCGCGCAATTTGAATTGCGCCGCAGCGCGCGGCGCGTGCGGGCGGATCGCTCGCGACAAACCCGCAGGAGGGTACGCGCAGCGAGCTCGTCAGAAGCGGCGAGGTGCGCTCCGGGCGCGAGGACGGCGGTATGGGCGCTGCATACCCCTCGACCGTGAACGTGGCCGTGATCTTCTATTCCCTCTACGGCGACACGGCCGCGCTCGCCGCCGCGGTCGCGGAGGGCGCCGAGCAGAGCGGGGCGACCGTCCGGCTCCGGCAGCTCGCCGACCTCGCGGCGCCGCAGGACCGCTGGAGGACGGGTGAGCGGATCCGTGCGACCCGCGAGCACCTCGCCTCCGTCCCGCTGGCGCGCCGCGACGACCTCCTCTGGGCCGACAGCATCGCCTTCGGCTCGCCTGCGCGCTACGGCACGATGAGCGCGGAGCTCCGGCGCTTCCTCGACGGAGCGAGGCAGCTCTCGGGCGATCTCGCCGGCAAGGTGGCGTCGGTGTTCTGCTCGCCCTCTCCGGTCGAGGGGGCGCAGCGCGCGGCGCTCCAGGCGATGATCGTCTCCCTCCTCAACCATGGAGTCCTGATCCAGCCCCCCGCCCGCGCCGAGATGGATCCGGCGAGCAGGACAGCGCGGCGCGACGGCCCGACTCGAGCGAGCCCGGACGAGCTCGATCTCACGCCGGCGCGCGCGCTCGGCCGCCGCCTCGCGCTGGTCAAACAACGGACGCGCGGGTAGGCGCGGAGAGCCGGCCGCGCCGCCGGTCTGTGCCGTGACCGCGTCGCCGCGATGAGCCCTGGAGTCCCGGACAACCGCGCAGCAAATCAGCAGGAGCTCACCTGCTCCCCGGCACAATGCGGCGAGCGCAGCCGCGATGCGCTGTTACACCTGCGCTGATACCTCGCTACTGGTCGGAACCGATGGACCTTCAGGCAGGGCCCGATCCCGGGCCGCCGGCGGCCACGTCAACCGTGGACAGGAAGAGAGCGCAGCGAACCATGAGCGCACAGGCTCCGCGCAAGAACTACCACCCTCCGCCGCGGCGCGAAGGCAGGAACAGGTCATCGAGGCGTTCTCCGGCGATGGCCGCGGAGCGGAGCCGCGCCCCGAGCCGCTCGGCCGGCGCGGCGCGGCTCCAGTTCTTCCTCCGCGTAGGCGCCTATTTCAAGGGCGAGTGGGCGCGCCTCGGGGCGCTCTCCTTGCTGGTCTGCGTCTCCATCGCGGTGAGCCTCCTCCAGGTGTGGCCCGTCGCCGTGATCGTCGATCTCATCTCGAGCGGGCCGCGCAACGAGGGCTTCATCCATCGCCTCCTGCTCGCGCCGCTCCCGGACAGCCTGCTCGGCCGCGTGCTCGGGCTCGCGGCGATGACGCTCGTCCTCCGCGTGGCGCAGGAGTGCGTGGGCATGGCCCGCACCCTGCTCAACTTCCGCATCGGCTACGGCGGGCTCACGCGCGTGCGCTGCGACGTGTACCGCAAGCTCCAGGCGCTCCACATCGGCTATCACCGGGCGCAGCCGCAGGGGGACGCCCTCTACCGGCTCAACCAGGACGCCGCCGGGTTCCACGGCATCCTCAACGTGGCCGTCGCGGTGCTGGGGAGCGCGCTGACCCTCGCGGTGATGATCTGCATCATGGCCTCGCGCAGCCTGACGCTCACGCTGATCGCGCTCGCCGTCGTGCCGCCGCTCCTGCTCACAAACGCGCGGTTCGGGCGCGCGCTGCGCACGAAGTGCACCGAGGCGAAGGAGGTCGAGAGCCAGCTCACGACGTCCGTGCAGCGCTCGATGGCGTCGATCGGCCTCGTGCAGGCGTTCGGCCGCGAGGCGGACGAGGAGGCGCGCTTCGACGCGACGCTGCGCAACAGCGTGAAGGCGTGGCTCAGGCTCCACCAGGACGAGCTCCGCCACACGCTCGCCGTGGGGTCGATCCTCGGGCTCGGCATCGCGCTTGTGCTCGGCTACGGCGGCTCGCTCGTCGTCGAGGCCCGGACGGGCGCGGGCGACTCCAGCATGACGCTGGGCGCGCTCACGGCGTTCCTCGGCTACCTGGGCATGCTCTACGACCCGCTCTGCAAGCTGACGGGCGCCGGCGCCGCGGTGCAGGGCGGCGTCGCGGGCGCGCAGCGCGTCTTCGAGGTGCTCGACCGCGATCAGGCGGTGATCGACCACCACGACGCGGCCGCGCTCCCGCCCGAGCCGCGCGTGCTCTCGCTCGACGCGGTCGGGTTCGAGTACCGCCCGGGCCACCCGGTGCTGCGCGGGATCGACGCGACGATCCGGCCCGGCGAGATGGTCGCGTTCGTGGGCTCGGTCGGCGCCGGCAAGACGACGCTGCTCAGCCTGCTGCCGCGCTTCCACAACCCGACGCACGGCGCGCTGCGGCTCGACGGGATCGACACGCGCGCGGTCCGCGTGGCCGATCTGCGCCGTCACATCGCGCTCGTCCTCCAGGACAGCATCCTCCTGCCGACGACGATCGCGGAGAACATCGCCTACGGCCGCCCCTCCGCGTCCGACGCGGAGATCCGCGAGGCGGCCGAGATGGCGGGGGCAACGGGCCTCATCGAGGCGCTGCCGGACGGCTACGGCACCCAGATCGCGGACGGCGGGCTGAACCTGTCGGCCGGCCAGCGGCAGCGCATCGCGATCGCGCGCGCGCTGCTGACGGACGCGCCCATCCTGGTGATCGACGAGCCGACCGACGGGCTCGACGCCGAGCACGAGCGGACCATCGGCGAGTCGCTGCGCGCGCTGAAGGGCCAGCGGACGATCCTCCTCATGAGCCACCGCCTGAGCACGATCGTCGACTGCGATCAGATCTTCGTGATGGAGCGCGGCCGCATCGTCGAGCACGGCGCGCACGAGGAGCTCCTGCGGCGGGGCGGCGTCTACACGAAGATGGCGCGGCGGCAGCACCTGCACACCGGCCACGCCGGCGCGCCGCCGAGGAGCAGCCCGCGCCGCGCCCACCCGATGCCGTCGCCCGACGCGCTGCGGGACGACGACGGCCTGTGGGCCGAGGGCCTGATGGGCTGAGCCGGACGGCGCGGCGGAGACGTGATAGAGCTCCGGCTGCGCGCCCACCGCGCCTCACGCCGGATCGCCATCGATGCTGCGGGCCACGAACATCGACAGCTTGAGCCGCGAGACATTCGACGTCCTCGTCCTCGGCGCCGGGATCAACGGCGCCGTCGCCGCCTCGGCCCTCGCCGCGAAGGGCGCCAGGGTCGCGCTGATCGACCGCGGCGACTTCGCCGGATTCACCAGCCAGGAGTCGTCGAACCTCGCCTGGGGCGGCATCAAGTACATGGAGAGCTTCGAGTTTCCGCTCGTGCGGAAGCTCTGCAAATCGAGGAACCTCCTCCTCAGGAGCTATCCGTCGGCGGTGCAGGAGATCCGGTTCTATACCGCGCACGAGCGGGGCTTCCGCCACGGCCTCTTCAAGCTCTTCCTCGGCGCCTGGCTCTACTGGATCATCGGCAGCTTCTTCACGAAGATCCCCCGCCTGCTCTCCCGCCGGGCGATGGCGCGGGAGGAGCCCATCCTCCACCTGGACGGCTGCGACGGAGGATTCGAGTACTCCGACGCGTACCTCGTCGACAACGACGCGCGGTTCGTCTGGGGCTTCGTCCGCGCCGCGCTCGACCACGGCGCGCGGGCGGCCAACTACGTCGAGTCGCTCGGCGCGCGGCGCGACGGGGACGCGTGGCTCACGCGCGCCCGCGACGTCGTGTCGGGCGAGGAGCTCACGATCCGCTCTCGCGTGCTCGTGAACGCCTGCGGGCCGTTCGTGGACGCGCACAACGGGCTCACGGGCCAGCGGACGAGCCACAGGCACATCTTCTCGAAGGGCATCCACCTGATCGTGGATCGGCTGACCCCGAGCCGGCGGGTGCTGACGTTCTTCGCGGACGACGGCCGGCTGTTCTTCGTGATCCCGATGGGCCGGCGGACGTGCATCGGCACGACCGACACCCGCGTCGAGAGCCCGCGCGCCGCGGTGACGCCCGAGGATCGGCGCTTCGTGCTCTCGAACATCAACAAGCGGCTCGACCTGCCGCGGCCGCTCCGCGAGGCGGACATCATCGCCGAGCGCTGCGGGGTGCGCCCCCTCGCGGTCGAGGACGGCGGCGGCGGCGAGGACTGGCTGCAGCTCTCGCGCAAGCACGCCATCGAGGTGAACCGCGCAGAGGCCCACGTGAGCATCTTCGGCGGCAAGCTCACCGACTGCATCAACGTGGGCGACGAGATCTGCGCCGCCGTGCAGGAGCTCGGCGTCGCGCTGCCCCGCCCGGCGCAGCGCTGGTACGGCGAGCCGGGCGAGGAGGTTCGTCAGGAGTTCTTCCGAAGAGCGCGCCTCCTCGACCTCGACGCGCTGACGCCGCAGAGCTCCTCCGAGGAGCTCAGCGCGCGCCTGTGGCGCCGGTATGGCGCGCAGGCGCTCGAGCTGCTCGAGGAGATCCGGAGCGACCGGAGGATGGCCGAAGCGCTCGTCGAGGGGGCGGAGGACGTGCGGTGCGAGATCGCGTACGCCGCGCGGCGCGAGATGATCGTGAAGCTCGAGGACCTCCTGCGGCGGCGCACGAAGATCGCGCTCCTCGTCCGCCGCGACGAGCTCGCGAGGTCGCCCGGCCTCCGGGAGGCGAGCCGGATCCTGTTCGGGGACGACGCCGACCGGCGTCTCGAGGAGTACTTCCAGGACCACGGCGCCCGCCAGCCCGCGGTGGGCGCACGCACGGATTCCACTGCCGGTGCGTGACCAGGTGAAGTGTTCGGGCATCACGTGCCCCATCACTCCACATGTAGGTTGAAGAGGCCGAATGGTTCGCGGCAATCGGGGTTGCCAGCGCTTGATTCCGCCGGGCAGGGCGCCGCCACACGCGGGCGCACAACAGGTGAGAGGGCGGCGCGTCCGAGGCGCGACATCGAGCGCAGAGACACGGGCACGTGTCAAGCACGCATCCGAGCACCTTTCGTAAGCGGCCACGCGGGCGCGGGCCGCGCCGGCGCGCTCTGGCCGGCGCAGCGGCCGCCCGGGTGTTGTTCCCCTCTCCAAGATCCACGTTTGGCCACGCTCGTTCGGATCACAGGGTCGCCTCCTAGGGCGCTTGACAGGGAGGGTTAGCCGTCGGCTACGCTGTCTACTACGATGACCAGGAGGGCATGAGGCGGGTGGAAAGAACACGCAGCCGCGCCACGCGGGGAGGTCGGTCGGCGATCGAGCGGGCCTTGAAGCACCTCGCAACTCCAGCGCGGATCGCGCACCGTTGGATGTCGCCTCGTGCGCGGACCAAGAGCCCCCTGGCAGCTCCTGCTCGGCCCGGGGCATTTCGCCACATCCTCGAGGTCCTCGCCGCCTGGGCTCGGCTCGTGAGGGCCCGATGCCTGCCGCGCCGGGCCATCCAGCCCCGGCGCGCGCCGGCGGTCCTGCTCACGGCGGCGCTGCTCCTCGGGAGCTGCCTCCTGCTGCTCAGTCCACCGACCACGGCCGGCCCTGATGCCACGCTCTATGTCTATGCCGTGACGCCGCTCCGCGCCCGGGCGCTCGAGCAGAAGATCGAGGACTCGATGCCCGGCGTCGACGTCACGGTGTTTGGCAAGCTGAGCGATTTCAAGACGGCGCTCGAGGCGAGCCCGCCGAGCGCGGCGCTCTCGCCGAGGCCGGTCCTGGCCTCGCTCAATCGGAACGCCGACCTCCAGGGCCTGAAGGCGGGGAGCGACGCGGAACAATACCTCCTGGTCTCGACGAAATCGCTGACCAGGGACATGCTTTTATCCCTCAGGTACGGGATGATCGACCTGGTCGAACGAAAAGCGCTCCCGAAGTTCGTCGCCGGGCTGCTCGGCGTGAGCGACGCGCCGGAGGTCCGGCGCGTCACGAAGATCGAAGATCTGCTGCAGCTGCTCCAGTTTCAAACGGCGGACGCGGTGCTCCTTCCGGAGCGATTCCGCGCCGATTTCGAGTCCAAGAGCAAGATGCACTTCACGATGCTGAGCCTCTCGACGGCCAAGGTCGGGCTCGTGGCCGTCACGTTCCTGAGCGATCGCCAATTTATCGAGGGCGCGATCCGGAAGCTCCCAAGACACGTGCTGGCGGATCTGGGGGTGGACGAATGGAAATGAAGTCAACGCGTCCCCGCTGCCCGCGCTGGCTCCGGCGCACATCCGCCCTCCTGGGCCTCTCGCTGGTCCTGAGCTGCTCGTCCGGCCCGGCCCCCCAGGTCGCCAGCGATCCGGCGCCGCTGTCCGAGGCGCCGCCTCCGAACGGGAAGCCCGTCATCTCCATCATCGCTCCCTCGGACTCGCAGCTCGACGACATGCTGAAGTCGCTCCGCGTCGAGCTCTCCGATGAATACCGCGTCACCATCTCCCCGCTGCGCGTCGAGGAGTCGAGCCCCGAGATCGTGGGGCGGATCGTCGCGCGAGATCGCCCGCGGGCGGTGGTGCTGGTCAACAACTCGACCGTGCTCCTGTATCGCAACTGGGCACGCAGCACCCCGACGCCGCCGGTCGCGCTGATCCTGATGGCGTCCTTCGCGGAGGAGCTCCAGCGCACCGTCCCCAACTCGGTGGCGATCTCGTACGAGGTGCCGGCGGTCACGGCCATGGTGGGCCTGCGCACGCTGGGGCTCGACGTCCGCCGGGTAGGCGTCGTGTACCGTCAGGGGTTCGCCAGCCACATCGCCCGGCAAGAGACCCTCATGCAGGTGGAGAAGCTGACCTTCGTGAGGCAAGAGCTCTCGAACAAGCCACGTGTCCAGGACCTCCGCGCCGCGCTTGTACGCCTCCAGCGCGCCGAGGTTGACGCGATCTGGCTGCCAAACGACAATGGCCTGCTGAGCCCGACGTTCTTGACCCACGTCTGGCTCCCGTACGTGGATCGGCTCGGCGCGCCGGTGGTCGTGGCCGTGCGCTCGCTCGTGAACGAGCACGCGGAGTTCGGGACGTTCGCGGCCATCCCCGACACGCAAGCGCTCACGGTGCAGGCGGCCGATTTCCTCTACGAGCTCGCGGACGCGGACTGGAAGCTCCGGGCGTCGGATGTCCGGCTGCCCATCTCCGTGAAGCGCCTGGTCGACGTGCGGCTCGCGCGGCGCTTCGGCCTCGATTCAGGCCAGTTCGGACAGGTCGATTTTCTCATCGGGCGGTGAACGGGTGTCGGGGAGGACTGGAGACGCCATGCAGTTGCCTTTTCAACCGGAACCAGGGCCCCGAAGCGGCGGGGCGGCTCGCGCGCTGGAGCGCCCGGGCCCGGGCTCGCCCCCCTCGTTACGAGGGGAGCATCGCGCACGTGGCCGGCGGTCCTGGAGGGCGCTCCCATGATCCGGGTGCTCGTGATTGACGACGACGAGATCGCCCGCGAGGCGATGTGCGCCGTCCTGGTCAGGGCTGGCTTCTGCGTCTTCGAGCTGGCCACGCCCATCGGCGCGACGTCGGTGATCAAGCGAGACGGCATCACCGTGGTCGCGCTCGACATCAACATGCCGACCATCAACGGCGACAAGCTGGCCAAGCTGCTCCGGGAGAACGCGCAGCTCGCGAACCTCGGGATCGTCCTTGTCTCCGGCTGCGAGGTCGAGCAGCTGAGCGCGCTCGGCCAGAAGGTCGGCGCCGACGGCATCGTCTCGAAGGCCAGGCTGCACGCCGACCTGGCGCCGGCGGTCGAGCGCGCGGCGGCCGCGCGCTCCGCGAAGACCGGCCCGCCTTCGTCCGCGGCGTCTTCGTCCGCGACGCCTGTCCCCTCGAGCCCCCCGTCCTCGTCATGGCGCTCGCGTTGAACGATGCCTAGCCCGAACGCCCACGGCTCGCTCCGTATCAAGCTGCTGCGCCTGATCCTGGGCGCGCTGCTGCTCCTCGGCGGCACAACGCTCCTCTCGAGCGGCGCCCTCATCTATTCGACGGATCGCGAGGTCCAGGCCAAGCGCGAGCAGGAGCTCCTGGGCGGCCTCGAAGAGAAGGCGCGCCTGCTCGGCTTCAACCAGGCGCTGGCGCTGCGCAGCCTGGTGGCGGACAACCTCTTCGGGGACGTCAAGGCGCTCATTTTTCAGACCGTCTCGGAGAACAACGACATCGCCTATGGCCTGTTCCTCGACTCCGAGAACCGGGTCTGGGCGGCGAGCGGGCTGACCCTGGCGAACCAGGCGAAGGACGCGCCGGGCCTCACCGCGAAGGACCTGCAGGCCCTCGGCATCAGCACGGAGCACCAGCCCCGGGCGGCGCTGACGCGGCGGGCGCATCCCCTGGGCGGCGGCGACGTCCTGGAGGTCACGGCGCCGGTCGTCTCGGAGGGGACCCACGCCGGGACGGTGATCTACGGCATCAGCACGCGGCACGTCGCCGAGCGGCTGGCTCAGGCCCGCGACCTCGCCGCGAGCCGGCTCGCGACCACGCTCGGGCTGATCGGGGCGCTGATCCTCGGCAGCATCGCGGCCAGCTATTTCCTCGTCAAGCGGGTGGCGGTCCACATCACCGAGCCGCTGTTCGCGCTGCGCTCCGCCGCGGGGGCCATCGCCACCGGGCTCCGCTCGAACGGGCCGCTCGCCGAGTCGACCGGCGTGGCGCGGAAGAAGTGGGAGCGCGTGCAGATCGCGAGCGGCGATGAGCTCGAGCTGCTCGGCGCGGCGTTCAACAGCATGGTCGAGGCGAACGAGCAGGCGTTCGAGGAGCTGCGCGTCAAGACCGAGCAGGCCCTCGAGGCGTCCCGGCTGAAGAGCGAGTTCCTCGCCAACATGAGCCATGAGATCCGGACGCCCATGAACGGGATCCTCGGCGTCATCCGGCTCATGCAGAACCAGGCGCTCGAAGGCAAGATGCGGCGGTACGTGGAGACCGTCGACGCGTCCGCGAACACGCTGATGGCGATCATCAACGACGTCCTCGACTTCTCGAAGCTCGAGGCCGGCAAGTACGTGGCGCAACACGTGTCCTACGATCTGCGCCTCGTCGTCCAGGAGGTCGCGGAGCTGATGGCGAGCCAGGCGCACGAGAAGGGGCTCGAGCTCGTGTACCGCGTCGAGCGCCGCGTCCCGACCGGCGTCGTGGGCGACCCGGACCGGTTTCGCCAGGTGCTCACCAACCTGGTCGGCAACGCGATCAAGTTCACCGAGCGCGGAGAGGTGCTGATCGACGCCTCCACGCCTCCCACGCCTCCGCAGGACAAGACCTCGGCGCTGGTCAAGCTCGCCGTCGTGGACACCGGCCCCGGCATCGCCCTCGACGACCAGAAGAAGCTCTTCTCCGCCTTCACGCAGGTGGACGGCTCGCTGGTCCGCAAGCACGGCGGCACCGGCCTGGGGCTGGCGATCAGCAAGCACCTGGCGGAGGCCATGGGCGGCGAGGTCGGCCTCGAGAGCACGCCGGGACAGGGCAGCCGGTTCTGGTTCACGCTCAAGGTCGGGGTCACGTCCGGGGGCGAGCAGATCCGGTCTGCCGAGTGGGCGAGCGGACGCCGCGCGCTCGTGGTGGAGATGAGCAAGAGCTGGCGCGACGTCGTCGTGGAGCACCTCGTGGCCTGGGGCTTCGACGCCCAGTCCACGACCTCCGGGAGAGACGCCATCAACCTGCTGGAGCTCGGGATGCTCGAGAAGCGGCCGTTCAGCGCCGCCGTGGTCGGCGTTCAGATGCAGGATCTCGGCCTCGAGGAGTTCGTCCGGACCATCCAGTCGGTGCCGGCGTTGCGCAGCTTGCCCGTCGTGGCGCTCTACCACATGGGGTCGAGCGTGGCGCTGAGCGGGCTCGACTCGAGCCTGGTCACGCAGCTCCCCAAGCCGCTCCGCGTGTCCGAGCTTTACAACACGCTGCAGAGCGCGCTCACCGGCGCCGCGGCCGCGCCCGTCAGCAAGCCCGGCGTGGAGCCGGGCCGGATCGCGAGCAAGCTGCCCGTGCTTGTCGTCGATGACAACGAGATCAACCGTTACGTGGCGATGGAGCAGGTGGAGCAGCTGGGCCTGCGCGTGGAGACCGCCAGCAACGGCCTGGAGGCGCTCGAGTGCGTCAAGCGAAAGCAGTATGTCGCCGTCCTGATGGACTGCCAGATGCCGGTCATGGACGGATACACCGCCACCCAGATGATCCGTGAGTGGGAGAGCGGGACGGGTCGCCACACGGTGATCATCGCGCTGACCGCGCACGCCCTGGTCGGCGAGCGGGACCGGGTGCTCGCTGCCGGGATGGACGACTACCTGGCCAAGCCGGTGCGGCCCCAGTCGCTGCAGAAGACCTTGTGGCGGCACGTGATCCTGAGCCGGGACGAGCCGGAGCTGACCACCACGCTCCCCGGCGCCGACAAGGCTCCATCGGTCCTGCCCGTGCTCGACCCCGAGGTCCCGCGCTCGCGGAAGCTGATCCAGCTCGTCCTGAAGAACGTGCCGGGGCAGCTCGACGGCCTGGAGGCGGCCTTCGTGGAGGCCATGACGAAAGAGGTGATGGCGAGCGCGCACAAGCTGAAAGGCAGCATGCTGTCGATCGGCGCGTCGCGCGTCGCCGCGCTGGCGGAGAAGATGCAGCTCGCCGCCAGCCAGGGCAATCTGCCACGGAAGGGCGACCTGGCGCGGTTACGGCAGGAGTTCGATTCCGTCAGCGCCGCCCTGACGGAGGAGCTCGCCGCGACCGCCGAGGCGACCTGACGATTGCGCCGTTCTCCCCATGGCCGAAGGCTCAGAACGAACCGTACCCGCATGACCCTTGCCTCGCTCGATACAAAGTGGATTGTCGCCCTCGCGATCGCCGCGATGCCAGGCGTCGCGTGGGCTCAGCCGGCGGCCGCGCCAGCGCCGGGAGCGCCGAAGGCCACTGGGAAAGAGCAACGGAATGACGCGCTCGAGGACGTCGACCTGCTGCGGTTGCTCGCCGTCGAGGTCTCCACGGCCACCAAGACGCGGGAGACCCTGGACGACGCGCCTGCCATCGTGACGGCGATCACCGCGGAGGAGATCCGGCGCTGGGGCTACAAGAGCGTCGGCGAGGCGCTCCAGCACGTCGTCGGGTTCTACCTGGTGGACGACCACATCCTGCCGAACGCCGGCGTGCAGGGGATGACGGGCGGGCTCGGGGCGGAGAGCGGCGGAATCAAGGTGATGATCGACGGCCGCTCGGTCGCGTTCCGCACCACCAGCGGCAACTGGCTGGGAACGGAGCTGATCCCGCTGTCGGCCATCAAGCAGATCGAGGTCGTGCGCGGCCCGGCGTCGGCGCTCTACGGTGCGGACGCGTTCCTCGGCGTCGTCAACATCATCACCCTGTCGCCGGAGGACATCCCCTTCGCCGACGGCACGGTGCAGGCCGGCGTGACGAAGGACCACCCGAGCGGCCGCCTCGACGTGGTCGGAGGATGGAGCGATGGCCGCTTCGACATGATGTTGATGGCCGCGGGGGAGCTCGACGATCGAAGTGGTCTGGAGATGCCCCGCCAGTCTCCGGCCCCCCGCGTCCCGGCGTACAATACGGGGCGCGTGGACGCCCAGAACCTCGAGCGGCTGTCGGGGGTCATCGGCTCGCGCATCGCGTTCCGCGATCCAGACCGCGGCCACCACCTCGTACTCAGCGGCACCTGGTCCGGCTTCCGGCGCGGCGGCGATTTCGCGCAATGGGCGCAGCTCACCGGCGGAACGGACGCCTTCGGGCGGCCTGCCGGCACCGTGATCAGCCTGCATCAACGTCGCCTGGCGGTCGATGGGCTGCTCCAGCTGAACCGAGAGCTCGCGCTCGCCGTGCAGGGCACGTACTTCCAGGGCGGCGTCCTCCCGGGGGACCGCGTGGATGTCGCCGGCGGCTGGTACTACATCGAACGGCGCATGGCCTATCGCGGCGTGGACGCGAACGTCGAGCTCCGGTGGGTCCCGTGGGACCGGTTCAACGTGATCTTGAACCTGGAGTCCGTCTATGACGACGAGGACCTGCCGTCCTTCCGCCGGGTCAGCAAGATCACGGGCGAGGCGTTTGGCTCGCCGGAGCGGGAGCAGCTCTCGGTCGAGCTTGTCGACGTCGGGGCGCTGCTCAGCGCCAACCTCAAGGTGCTGGATCCCTGGCTGAAGCTGACGGGGGGCTTCCGCTACGATCACCACAGCAAGTACGGCAATCAGCTGACCGGTCGCTTCGGGGCGACCTCGCACCTGGGCAAGACGGTCGTGGCCAAGCTGCTGTACGGCAGCGCCTTCAAGGCGCCGTCCCCGTATCTGCTCTATGCCGAGCCCCTCGTCCCGGGCGACGTGATCGGGAACGTGGACATCAGGCCTCAATTCATCCACACCGTGGACGCCGAGGTGACGTGGAGGCCGGTCGCCTGGGCCTCGGCGAGCACCGGGGTGTCCTACAGCCGGTTGAACGACAAGGCAGAGTTCGTCCCGCGGGGCATCAATCAGACGGCCGAGAACGTCGCCAGCCAGACGTCCCTGATCTGGGCGACGCGCGCCGAGCTGCGGCACGGCGACGCGCTCGGCGGTTACGGGTCGTTCGAGACCGTCCACTCGACCCGGGACTCCGGCCAGGTGGGCTACCAGGCGGAGCTCGTCGGTCCGGCGATGGTCGCTTACCCGAGCTGGATCGCCCGGGTCGGGGCCTACGTGAAGCTGCCGTCGCCGAGCTCCGTTCCGCTGGAGCTCTCGACGCAAGGGATCGTCGTCGGGCCCCGGCGCGCCGCGGACGCGAGCATCCTGGAAAACGGCGGCAGCTTCGACCTGCCGCCGTATCTCGGGTGGAACGCCAGCCTTGTGGCGCGCAACCTGTGGGTCGTCCCGGGTCACGAGACGACCGTGGCGTTGCGCGCCAAGAACCTCCTTGGCGCCACCGGGCCGGACCCCGGGTTCTCGGGCTTCGAGTACCCGCTCTCGCCGCGCGAGCTCTTCCTCGAGCTACGGCACCGCTACTGATTCGCGCCGATCGAGTCGAGGAAGGTGTTGTAGTCGTCGACCTTGTTCCCCGGGACGACGTCGAGACCAAGGTCGAACCGGCCGCCCTCGAGCAGCTGCGGCGCGAGGATCGCCTGGGTCGCTTCGAGGCCGATGGTCTTGATGCCGTAGAGGATGTAGGGCACGAGGTACCCCTCGTAGTACTGCCGCTGGACGTGCGTGGCCCGGATGCGCCCCTGGCGCATGAATTCGACGGTCTTCGGATCGAAGTCGAAGGCGACGACGGGGAGGTCCAGCCTGTCCGCGGCCTCGGCGGCCAGCGCGCACCAGTACGAGACGGAGAACAGGCCCATCAATCCCACGACGGGCGGCTCCGCTGTCTCGATCTGGGTCTTCATCCATTCGACGTCATCGGCCTCGCCCTCGTATACCCAGGTGACTTGACGCACCAGGACCGTGTAACCAGCTTTCTCGAGCACACCCTGGGCACCCTGCGTCCGCTGCAGCCCGTCGACCCACGTCGGGTCGAGGCTGCCGTGGAGGACCACCGTCCCCGGCCCCGGGGGCAGCAGCGCGAGCAGGGTATTCCCTGCGGTGATTCCGGCGGGCTTGCCGTTGGTTCCGACATAGATCGAACGCGCCGAGGTCGCCAGGTCTGTGTCGAGCGTCACCACGGGGATCCCCTCGGCGACGGCCTCGTCGATGGCGGCCGCGTTGCCGTCGCCGAAGGGCGAGATGCCGAGCCCTTCGGCGCCCTCCATGACCGTCTGTTCGATCTGCCGGCTCTGGAGCTCCATCTTCTTCTGCTGATCGTCCGTATCAGCAAAGGACCCGACCACGTTGCCCGTGACCCCGAGCTCGCCCATGGCTCGGTTCGCCCCCGTGGCGATCGGCGCAAAGAACCCGCCGAGGGTCTTCAACACCACCGTCATCTGCATCGGCTCGATCGAACCCTTGTTGATCTCGGCGACGAGGTTGTCGATCGTCTCCTCGAGCTCCACCGGGGTGAACTCGTTCTGGGGAGTCGGCGCTCGCTTGATGGGCGCGGCCTCCTCGCCCTGGCCGGTGGTGTCGTCCGCTCCGCATGCCGCCGTCATCAGCGTGAGCCCGAAGGCCGCCATCCAGCGTCTTCGAATCATCTTCATGAGACCCCCTTCAAGTCAGTGGTTCGTTCGGCCGTGCGCGGGTTGATCACGTGAAGCTCGACTTCACGGCGAGATCATGGCCCGACGAGGCACCTGACGGCGATGGGGGCGAGATCGACGAAGGCGTCGCCGTCCACGGTCCATCGTTGCATGAATGAATGCCTGTTCGCCCCGTATTCATCGAAGTCGTACTCGGCGGCGGCGCCGACGTAACGGAGAGGGACCCCCGCGCGGAGCTTGGTCATCGCCGCGCCCAGATCCCGCCACGAGGCAGCTTCGTTGTCGGGGCTGTTGAGCTCACGAATGATCTTCTGCAGCTCGTGTCCGGAGGAAGGGATCTTCCCGCTCTTCGCGTGGGCGTACGTGAGCCCCATCGCGGTGAGGACGACGCCGTCGTAATAGAAGTGCGCTGCGGGCAGCGGAGCCTCGCCGCCCCACCGGCTGGAGAAGTGTCCGATGAAGGCGGCGGCGTTCCCGGTCGCGCAGTCGACCGACTCCTCGGCTCCGTCCGTCATGCGGCACTCGCTCCGCAGGCTCAGCGAGGGCGAGACGCCGAAGTATCCGTCGAGAGAGCCCGCAGGGATGTTGGCGAGGAGCACCTCGGTGCGCAGCGCCGGGCCGAGGAGCCAGGTGCCCGGGCGGCCGGAGACGGTCCACTCGGTCACGATGGTCGAGCCGGTGGCGGGATAGGCGGCCAGGAGCGTGCGGCCGGCGCGCGCGCCGAAGGCGGTCTCGATCTTCGCCGTGTACGACGGCCGTCCCGACGTGAACGTCACCGAGGGGAGGATCCTCCCGCCGGACGAGGCGAAGCTGGTCGTGAACTCGCTGCTGACGCTGGCGTTGTAGTCGTCCGTCGCGGCCAGGCTGTTCACCGTGTCGATCCCCTCGCGAACGGCGAGGATCGCCAGCGCGCAGCCGACGTCGAACGCGGAAGGGGCGAGCCGCATCCAGCCCCCCTTCGCCTCGCTGCGCGCGACCGTGGGCGCGGCGTACCCCGGCAGCATGTGAAACGCGTCGAGCCACTTCACGTCCTGCGTGATGTCACGGGCGATCTCGTTCTCTTCGGGCCCGACGAAGTAGGCGACTCGATCCGTATAGAGCAGCTCCTGCAGCTGAACGAGCCCGCGCTCCGAGTTCGAGTGGCTGTCTCGGCTCCGCAGGTCGAACGGCCTCCCGTCGATCCCCCCCGCGGCGTTCAGGTCGTCGATCGCGAGCAGCATCGCTTGCTCGAGGTTGCGGCCGATGGCCGACTCGCTGCCGGAGAAGGGCAGGAGCGCCCCGATGAGGACCGCATTCTCGGGGTGCTCTGGCTCCGTCGGCGCACAGGAGGCCGAGAGCAGGAACGCGAGTCCCACGAGCAGCCCGGTCTCCCCACAGCGCGACCGTCGCCGGCGAGCCGCGGGGCACATGCCGGTTCGAGGGAAGCGATTCGACGCGGCAGGTATCCGAAGGGACATGCTTGAAGGTTCAGACAGGCCATCACATCGATGATCGTTCTGTCAAGGGCGTGTGAGCTCAAGCAACGAGTCCTGGAGCGAAGACTCAGGCCATCGTGCAATACAGAACACACCGGCGGACACCGATTCTCAGGGGCCGCGATTTTTGTCCGTGGATCGCGGTCTTCAGGCCGAGAGGTGAGACATGCGCGAGGACCGAGGGGCCCCCTGGGGCACGGGCGGGAACCACGGCGCCCGGCGGGCGGGGTGAGCGGCAGGAGGGGATGCCGTCATCCCCCGGACGCCGGCTGGGGCCAGCTCGCCGGCGCGGCGGCCGCGCCGCCCGGCTCACCGCCCCGGCGCGCCGCAGATGCGGTGGACCAGCTCGAGCAGGGGCTCGATCTGGAGCGGCTTCTTCAGGAGCCCCGCGACGCGGAGCCGCGACGCCTCCTGCTCGGCCCGCACGTCGGCGGACACGATCACCACCGGGACCGACGAGAGCGTCGGGTCGCGCTGGAGCTCGGCGCGCAGCTGCCACCCATCCATGATCGGCATCATCAGATCGAGCAGGATCAGCGCGGGCAGCGGGTCCTTGCGCAGCATCGCGAGCGCCTCGGCGCCGTCCGACGCCTCGTCGACGTCGTAGCCCTCGAACACGAGGAGCTGCGACAGGATGCTCCTGATGTCCAGATCGTCCTCGACGACGAGGATGCGGCCCGTTTTCTCGGTCATGCTCGAACCTCACCACCGGACCGCGCCGCGCGCTTCCCCTTTGCTGCTCCACCGAGCAGCTCAGCTGCGGCCCTGCCCGATCGAGCGTTCATGGGGCCCATGAGGCACCTTGAGCGCGCGCAACCGCCGCCGCAAGCGGCCGGCCCCACGGCGTGGCGCGCAGATCGCAGAAGGCGCAGAGGCGCGCCCGGCGCGCGGCCCGCCCTCATCTCTCTTCGTCGAGCTCGTCGAGCTCGTCGAGCCCTTTCCGTCGAGGACGGCGCGCCGCGCCTACTGGGCGGCCTCCTCGGGCACGTCGGTGTCGGCCTCGCCCGGGGCGCCGCCGCGCTCGTCATCGTCGGCCTCGCCCGGGGCGCCGCCGCGCTCCTCGCCCGCGTGCGCGCGCCATGCGGGCAGGAGCACGCGGAAGCACGCGCCCTGGCCGACCTCGCTCTCCACCCCGATCTCGCCCCGGAAGCTCGTCACGATGCCGTGGCAGATCGCCAGCCCGAGCCCCGTCCCCTCCCCGATCGGCTTCGTCGTGAAGAACGGGTCGAAGATGCGGCTCCGGAGCTCGGGCGCGATCCCGGGCCCGGTGTCGCGCACCTCGATGCGCACGCGGCCGGGCGGCGCGGGGGCGGTCGTGATCCGGATCTCGTTCTCCGCCTCCTTCCCGTCCGGCAGCGCCTGGGCGGCGTTCACGAGCAGGTTCAGGATGACCTGGCCGAGCTGCGCCTCGTTCGCGTGGACGGGCGGCACCGTGCCGAGCTCCAGGACGAGCCGCGCCTTGCTCCGGATCTGCTGCTGCGCCATCCGCAGCACGAGCTGGATCACGCGGTCGACCTCGACCGGGCCGAGCTCGCCGTCGTCGGCGCGCGAGAACGTCTTCAGGCCGCCCACGATGTGCCGGACGCGCGAGCCGCCCTCCGCGGCCTCGTCGAGCGCCGAGAGGAGCGCGTCGAGGCGCGCGGCGGCGCCCTTGGCGCGGAGCTCCTTGCGCGCGAAATCGACGTTCGCGACCATGTACGCGAGGGGGTTGTTGATCTCGTGCGCCACCCCGGCCGCGAGCGTGCCGAGCGAGGCCATGCGATCGGCGAGCAGGAGCCGCGTCTCGATCTGCCGGCGCTCGGTGACGTCGGATACGGCCCCGAGCATCCGGTACGCCTTGCCGCACGCGTCGCGCAGGACGGTGCCCCGGTCGTGGACGTCGGCGTAGCTGCCGTCCGCGAGCAGGCACCGGTACCAGAGCTCGAACGTGCTCTCGCCCCCTTCCATCGCGCGCCGCAGCCCGTTCATCACCCGGTCGCGATCGTCGGGGTGGACCCGCTCGAACCACCACGCCGCGTCCTCCTCGATGTCGGCGCCGCCCGTGCCGTAGAAGCTCCGCATGCGCTCGCTCCCGGTGACGCGCCCCGACGAGAGGTCCCAGTCCCAGAAGGCGTCGCTCGTCGCGCGCACGACGAGCCGCATGCGCTCCTCGCTCGTGCGGAGCGCGTCCTCGGCGGCCCTGCGCACCGTCATGTCGACGACGACGCCGACGCCGCGATCGCGGGCCCCCTCGACGAGGGCGGGGGCGATGAGCACGGGCAGCCGCCGCCCGTCGCGGGCGAGGAACTCCTTCTCGAACGGCGGGCAGATGCCGTGCTTCAGGACCTCCGAGAGCGCGCGCTGGTCCGCGGCGCGGAGCTCGGGCGGCGTGAGCGCCACCCAGTTCAGGCGGCCCGCCTCGACGTCCTCGCGCGCGTGGCCGATCATGCCCAGGAACGCGTCGTTCGCGTCGAGGATGCCCCCCGCCGCGTCCCACACGAAGAGGCCGATCACCTCCGTGGACACGTCGCGGAAGGAGCGCGCGGCGCGCTCGAGCAGCGCGCGCTCCGCCGGCGCCCGGTCGGCCGCGGGCGCGGACGACCGCCGCGCCCAGTACACCGCCGCGTCGAGCTGGATCGAGATCGACGGCTCGGTCGCCGCCGCCACGACCGTCGCGCCCGCCTCGAGCAGGGCCGCGGCCGCGCCGGCGCTCCCGGTGACGGCGACCACGGCCACCCGATCGCCGCCCGGCGCCGCGCGCAGCCGGCGGCAGAGCGCGAGCGCCTCGTCGAGCGGCCCCTCGGACCCGAGCACGGCCACGTCGAACGGCTGGGTCGCCAGGAGATCCAGGCCCGCCTCGATGTCCCGGGCCCGGACCGCGACGTGGCCGCGCGCCGCCGCGAGCGCCTGCGCCGCGCCCGCGGAGCCGCCTGGGAAGATCAGGATCCTGGGCTGCTGTGCTCCCGCCACCGGCGCAACATCCCGCGCGCGGCGCGCAGACGCAATACCGGCGCAGCGCGCTCCTGCTCCCCCCTCCTCCCTCGCCTCCTCCCAACCTCCCTCGCCTCCCCCCGAGCCTCCTCGCCTCCACTCACCTCTCTTTCCTCCCCCGCCTCACTCTCCTCCGTGCGTCACCCGACCCCGGTCCTCCGGTCGTCGAACCATTGACATGCGTTGGCAAACCCCGCGCGCTGCGACGACTTCTTGTAACAGAGGAAATAGAGCCTTCCGCCCTGAACACCGCACTCGGTGCGGTCTTTCCAGCAGGCGAGGAGCTCCGGATCCACGGCCGGGTTGCTCGCGATCGTCATTCCCTCCTCGAGATCCGGCATGTCGCCGGGGCAGCCCACCGGGCCGGAGGTCATCGGGACACCCACCGTGTTCGACTCGATGCCCGTGTTGAAGATCGCCTCGGCCACCCGGCGCGCGGCGGCGGCGCGGTCCGGACCGCAGAGAGAGAGGATATCGAGGCTCGCGCGCTCGACCTGAACGAGGACGAAATTGCGCCCCTCGGTGACGGTGAGCCCGAGCCCGCCCGCGGTGTACTCGTGACGGAGCAGGTCGGGCGTGTCGTCCGTGGCCGCGTGGAGCGCGTGGCGCGCCCCCACCGCCTCGCTGTGCGGGTTGAGCTCGCTCCGGAAGATGGAGTCGCACCAGTACAGCGAATCGGCGCGCGCCTGGGCCGGCACCTCGTCGAACCGCCCGACCGGCGTGAAGCCGTCCGGGGCCACGCGCGCCACGGCCGAGAGCCACGCCGCGACCCTGGCGCCGACCTCCTGCGTGAGACATTCCTGCGCGTTCATCGGCCACCTCCAGAACGTCCGTATCTCGCCACGATCTTCTCGACGCGGTAACCGTCGTTCGGCGCCGAGCTGAACCAGATGAGCCCCCAGAAGACGCCCAGGATCGGCTCCACGCTGTCGAACACCCCGGCGCCCCCCGCGTAGTACCGCGTCACGCCGCCGTGCGCGAACTCGAGGCACGCCTCGTACCGGTTGAGCCCCGGGCTGAACGACCCGTCGGGGAGGCGCGTATGGGAGGCGGGATACGTCCTCCCCTCCTCGACCGGGCCGTCGATGAGCGCCGCGCGCCACACGCGGCCGCCCTCGACCTTCGCCACATCGAGCCCCGCCCACGGCCGCTCCTCCAGATCGGCCGACAGCGTCCTGCGCCCGCCGTCCACGTTGGGATCGCCCCAGACCACGAGCATCCGCGTCCGCCCGGGGATCCCGACCTGGCGCAGCATGCCGCGGAGGAGGCGGACGATCGCCTGGCACTCGCCCGTCTCCTCCACGTGATCGGTCATCGCCCAGGCCCCGCCCTGGTCGTTCAGGTACGTCGGGTGGTGGTACTCCCGGGGCACCCTGGGGCTCGGCTGGAGCGTGTAGGTCGGGAACCTGGCCATGACCCCGTAGACGATCTCGTGGGGGTCGAGGGTGTTGAGCGGCGAGATCCAGGAGACCGCCCTGTCCATCCGCTTCAAGGTCACCCCATCTTCCTGCCAGACGTCCTGTCGGTCGGTCTGCGGCCTGCCCATCGTGACATAAACGACGTTCGAGGTCCGGCCGGGCGACAGCGCGGCTCCACCGCCCGCCGACCAGCTCAGGTTGAGGTCGAATTTCTGGATCCTCCTCCCGATCTTCCGCGCGGACGAGAGCTCGAGCGGCGCGGCGCTGGAGGCGGCGGCGGCGCCCGGGCTCTCGAAGGTGAGCCCCGCCGGCCCGACGCCGCGGATCTCGACCGGCGCCGCGCCGGGCGCGCCGCCGCTCGACGACAGCCCGAGCCGGATGACGACGCTCCGGCCCATCGAGATCGACAGAGGGACGGCGCGCTCCGGCGTCCACTCGGGCCGGGGGCACGGGTCGCCGGCGTTCCTCCAGCGGCTCTCCCCCGTGCAGCCTTTCAGGAGACCGTGATCGGACACGAACTCGATGGATTTCAGCGCGATGGACTGCGCAGCATCGGGCTGCGGGGTCTCCGTGGTCGGATCCGCCATATCGACCTTCCTCGCTCGCGGCGTTCATGGACTCGACACCTGCCGGGCCACCCGCCGATTCACGGGGATCGTAATGTCGGAGCCGGCCGAGCCAAGTCGGGAGTCGACGCAGGGGGCGAAGGCGCTCTGCCGACGGCGCGCCCTCGGCGAGCCCGCGCGCCGCGCGCCGGTAGACGCAGAGGCCCGCGCGCCCCCGCGTCACGAGCCGGGTTCCTGCGGCAGCGCACCCGAGCTAGATTGCGCCCATGCCCAACAGCCTGTTCATCGTGCACGTCCATGTGCACGTCAAACCCGAGCTCACCGGCGCCTTCCGCCAGGCGACGCTCGAGAACGCGCGCGCGAGCGTCAAGGAGCCGGGGATCGCCCGGTTCGACGTCGTCCAGGACAGCGAGGATCCCGCGCGCTTCGTGCTCATCGAGGTCTACAGGACCCAGGAGGCGCCCGCCGCGCACAAGGAAACGGAGCATTACAAGCGGTGGCGGGACACCGTCGCGGGGATGATGGCCGAGCCGCGGACCAGCCGGAAATACGTCAATGTCTTCCCTGACGACGGGGGGGTTTGACATGGCGTCTCCGGCCAACCCGCTCGCCTTCGAGTTCGCCACCGCGACGCGCATCGTCTTCGGCGCGGGCAAGCTCGCCGAGGTGCCCGCGGCCGTGCGGGGCCTCGGCGGGACGCGGGCGCTCGTCGTCACCGGGCAGCGCCCCGGCCGCGCCGCGCCGCTCCTCGCCGCGCTCGCCGAGGCGAAGATCGGCGCCGTGACCTTCGCCGTCGCGGGCGAGCCCACCGTGGAGATCGCCCGCGAGGGCACGTCGAGGGCCGCGGCCGAGCGGTGCGACGTCGTCGTGGCCCTGGGCGGCGGCAGCGCGCTCGACGCCGGCAAGGCGATCGCCGCGCTCCTCGCGAACGGCGGCGACCCGCTCGACTACCTCGAGGTCATCGGCCAGGGGAAAGCGCTTTCCAAGCCGGCGGTGCCGTTCGTGGCGATCCCCACGACGGCGGGCACCGGCTCGGAGGTGACGCGCAACGCGGTGCTCGCGTCCCGGGAGGCCGGCGTGAAGGCGAGCCTGCGCAGCCCGCACATGCTGCCGCGGCTCGCGGTGATCGACCCCGATCTGCTGGCGGGCGCGCCGCCCGAGGTGCTCGCGTCGAGCGGGCTCGACGCGCTCTCGCAGCTCATCGAGCCGTTCCTGTCGAGCCGCAGCAACCCGCTCACGGACGGGCTCGCGCGCGAGGGCATCCGCCGCTCGGCGCGCTCGCTGCGCCGCGCGGTCCTGGAGGGCCCCGACGCGCCGGCCCGGGACGACCTCGCCGTGGCCAGCCTGCTCGGCGGCCTGTGCCTGGCGAACGCCGGCCTCGGGGCGGTCCACGGCTTCGCCGCGCCGGTGGGCGGCACGTTCGACGCGCCCCACGGCGCCGTGTGCGCCGCGCTCCTGCCGGCCGTCCTCGAGGTGAACCTGCGGGCGCTGCGCGCGCGTGCCCCGGATCACCCCGCGCTGCCGCGCCTGGATGAGCTCGCGGCGCTCGTCACGGGGCGCGCCGGGGCCGGCGCCGAGGACGGGATCGCCTGGGTGCGCGAGCTCTGCCGCGACCTCGCGATCCCGGGGCTCCGGCGCTACGGCGTGAGCGAGGCGGACCTCCCGGCGCTCGTCGTCAAGGCCAGGGCGGCGAGCAGCATGAAGGCGAACCCGCTGCCGCTCACCGACGAGGAGCTGACCGACATCGCCGCGGCGTCCTTGTGACGGCGGCGCCGGTGGTATCATCCCGAGGTGGCAAGCCCCTACCGCACGAGGCCGTCCCCCTCGCCTGCCCGGCCGACCGATGAGAGGCGGCTCGGCGTGGCGACCGTGGCCTTCGGCCTCGCCTGCGGCGTGATGGGGCTGTCGCTCGCCGACGAGGGTCGGGCAGAGTGCGCGCTGCTCACGGGCTTCGGCGGCTTCGCCCTGCTCCTCCAGCGCGAGGGCGCTCGCTAGCCTCCCCTCTCCATCCCTGACGAATCCCCGACGACCGGAGCTCGATGAAGAACGATCCCGCCCCGACGAATGCCACCCTCGACGCCATGCTCGCCGCCCAGCGCATCGCGTTTGCGCCCGTCATGTTCCAGGTGGCGCGGGTCATGCGAAACCGCGGCGTCCTCAGGGCGCTCCAGCGCGCCGGCAAGGGCGGCCGGACGGCGGCGGAGGTGGCTCAGGACACCGGCCTCACCGCCTACGCGGCCAAGACCTTGCTGGAGGCGAGCCTGAGCTTCGGCCTCGTGGAGCCCGCCGAGGGCCGCGGAGAGCGTGGAGAGCGCTACGCGATCACGCGGGTCGGGCTCATCGTCGAGAACGACCGGATGACCCGTATCAACATGGATTTCATCCATGACGTTTGTTACGAGGGCATGCGTTTTCTCGACGAGGCCATCGAGGGTGGCAAGCCGGCGGGCCTGAAGGTCTTCGGCGAGTGGCCGACGGTCTACGAGGCGCTCCCGGCGCTCCCGCCGAAGGTGAGGGAGAGCTGGTTCGCCTTCGATCACCTCTACTCCGACTCGGCGTTCCCGCAGGCGCTGCCCGCCGTGTTCGAGCGTCGGCCGAGGACGCTGCTCGACATCGGCGGCAACACCGGTCGATGGGCGATCCAGTGCTGCGCGCACGACCCCGACGTGCGGGTCACCATCCTGGATCTGCCGGGCCAGCTCGAGGACGCGCGCGTCAACGTGGAGCAGCACGGCCTGCTCGGCCGGGTCATGGGCACGCCCATCGACTTCCTGGATCACGGCCAGGCGTTCCCGACAGGCTTCGACGCCATGTGGATGAGCCAGTTCCTCGTGTGCTTCTCCGAGGCGGACATCCTGCAGATCCTCCGCCGGGCGCGCGCCGCCATGGGGGAGAAGACGGAGCTCTGGATCCTCGACACGTTCTGGGATCGGCAGGAAAACGAGGTGGCGGTCCACTGCCTGCACGGCTCTTCCCTGTATTTCACGTGCCTCGCGAACGGGAACAGCCGCATGTACAGCGCCGCCGACATCAAGCGCTGCATCGATGAGGCGGGGCTCACCGTCGACGCGGAGATCGACCATCTCGGCCTCGCCCACACGCTGCTCCGGTGCCGCCGGCGCGACGTGCCCGCAGAGAAGCGCGGGTGAGGCGCTCGACGGGGGAGAGCGCGACGGCGGAGAGCGCGTAGCAACCTGGACGATCCGGCCCCCGGGCGAGCGGTGATACGACGGATGAGGCGGCCCGCGGCGCGCCGGGCGCGTTCGAACGGCTTTCGCCTGCGGTCCTCGCGGTGCATAGTGGGGGGCCCCGACGGCGCGCCGCGCCATGGACCTACAAGGAGAAACCGTCGTGTCCCATCCTCCGCTCACCCAGCTCTCCGACGAGGAGCGCCTCTTCCGCGACTCGGTGCTTGATTTCGCCAGGAAGCGCATCGCGCCGCGCGCGGCGGCGATGGACGAGCAGGGCGCGCTCGACCGCGATCTGCTCCCTCCGCTGTTCGATCTCGGCCTCATGGGCATCGAGATCCCGGAGTCTTACGGGGGCTCCGGCGCGAGCTTCTTCAACGCGATCCTCGCGGTCGAGGCGCTCGCCGTGGTCGACCCGAGCCTCAGCGTGCTCATCGACGTGCAGAACACGCTGGTGGCCAATGCGTTCCTTCGCTGGGGCAGCGAGGCGCAGAAGGAGAAGTACCTCCCGCGGCTGAGCCGCGACTGGGTGGGCTCGTATGCGCTGAGCGAGGCGGGCTCCGGCTCGGACGCGTTCGCGCTCTCGGCCCGGGCCGAGCGCAAGGGCGACCGCTGGGTCCTGAACGGCCGCAAGCTGTGGATCACGAACGCGAACGAGAGCTCGCTGTTCCTTGTGTTCGCCAGCGTCGACCCGTCGAAGGGGTACAAGGGCATCACGGCCTTCGTTGTCGAGCGCTCTTTCCCTGGGTTCTCGGTGGGCAAGAAGGAGAACAAGCTCGGGATCCGCGCCTCCAGCACGTGCGAGCTCGTCCTCGAGGACTGCGAGGTGCCGGAGGGCAACGTGCTCGGCGAGGTCGGCAAGGGCTACAAGATCGCGATCGAGACCTTGAACGAGGGTCGGATCGGCATCGGCGCGCAGATGCTCGGCCTGGCCGCGGGCGCGTTCGAGCACGCGATGCGCTACATGGGCGAGCGGAAGCAGTTCGGGCAGTCGATCGCGAGCTTCCAGGGCGTGCAGTTCCAGTATGCGCGGGTGGCCATGGAGATCGAGGCCGCGCGCCTCCTTGTCTACAACGCCGCTCGGCTCAAGGACGCGGGCCAGCCGTTCGTGAAGGAGGCTGCGATGGCCAAGCTGTTCGCGTCCGAGGTGGCCGAGCGGACGGCGTCGCTCAGCATCGAGTTCATGGGCGGCGTCGGGTTCACCAGGGACTATCCGGTCGAGAAGCTCTACCGCGACGCGAAGATCGGGAAGATCTACGAGGGCACGTCGAACATGCAGCTGTCCACGATCGCGAAGCTGCTCCAGACCGAGTACGACGTGAAGGGCTGAGCGGGCGCCTCTCAGCGTCTCCGCTTCCATGACTCGGGTCTTCGGCGCGTGTGAAAGCACGCGACGAAGACGACGACGTCATCCATCAGACGGAAAAACAGGCCATAGGGAAAGCGGCGGACGAGCGCCCGGCGGGTTTGGCGGTGCAGCGCTGCGTACGCGGTGGGTGCTTCGACAACCGCTTGCATCGCGGCGCGGACCTCGGTCAGGAACTCCTCTCCGAGGCCGTCGCGCTCTCGCTCGTACCAGGCGTAGGCTCGCGCGATATCCGCCGCAGCAGCGGGCCGGACGAGGTACGGCCTCACCGTGACCGAGCGCGCGCCTGGGCGACGACCTCATCCCAGGTGAGCCCGACCGGTCCCTCGGCCTCGAGCTCATCGAGGCGCCGATCGAGCTCGACGCGCTGCGCGTCGCTGAGAGGGAACTCGCCAGGATCTCGCCCGAGGCTCGACCAGAGCTCGTCGAGGAGGTCGAGCTGCTCGTCGCGGCTCAGTCGGGCGATGTCCAGCGCGGCCTTGGCCATACCTTCGGAAGTATCGCACAACGCACCCGCCGGAACAATCCGCAGGGCCCTGGCCGCGTCACGGCAGCTGTCGCTTGAGATCGGCGAGCGAGCGCAGCGTCGACAGCTGCTGTGGCAGGATCACGTCGCGGACCAGGACGTGCGACTCGGAGTCGAGCTCCTCGATGTCGTTCCGGTAGTCCTTCAGGCCGTAATCCTCGCCCTCCGCGAGCACCGAGAGCGCCGTCCTGTCGCCGAGCGCCAGCGCGGTCCGCTCGACGACCTTGGCGAACGCGCCCCATGGCCCGGAGCTCGACGGCGGGTCGCCTCCGAGCTCCTCGATCCGCCGGCGCAGCATCTGCACCCGCGCCTGGTGCGACGCCAGGTTGCGCCGTAGCTGCTCGATCACCCCGTCCTCGCGCGCCGCGGCGATCGCCTGACGGTAGGTCTCCACCGCGGACATCTCGCCGCGGCAGAACGATTTGAGCTGCTCGATCGCGTCGTCATCGATCAGGCCGTCCAGGCCCACGCTCTCCTCTGCGGTTGCGAGCTGTTCCATGGGTACTCTCCTGAGGTTGCTGATGAACGCCGATTCGTCTCCTCCCTACCTCCCGAGCAGCAGCCACCGCGTCATACGTCCGCGCGAGAACCGTGAGCGAGACCGCCAGAATCGACCTCGCCGCGGAGAGCGTACGACCTCTTGCCTCAGGGGTACATCTTCGCCTCACACCGGGTCGCCCTCGGTTGAACTCTTTGAATTCTATTCAAACTCCGTTCCACCCGCACGAATTCCCGCTCGCGCTGTGGCGAGCCCATCCCGCAGGGCGACGTGATCCGATGGAGGTGAAGCGAGGAGGAATGAGACCGCCAGGGCGCCGGCGCGCCCGAGCGCGGCGTCAGAGGGTCGCGAAGACGCGGGCGCCCTTGCTGGTGCCGCTGGCCCCTGCGGCGCCGACGCCGCGCAGGATCGCGTGCAGCACCGCGGCGTCAGCGTCGTCGCGCGCGAGCACGCCGAGGAGCATCGCCCCTTCCTTGAGGCGCCTCTCGACCTCCGGCGCGCGCTGCTCCGGGATCCCGGCGTCGACGAGCACGCTGCTCAGACTGGCCGTCTCGGCGGCCGAGCTCGCGTCCGCGAGCGTCACCGCGATGGGGCCGGCCACCGCGAGCCGCAGCCCGGGGACCACGAGCCCCGCGCCCGCCGCGGCGAGGATGGCGCCGAGCGCATGGCCCTGGACGGCCGCGCCGTACAGGCGTGAACGCGAGAAGCGCTGGCGGCGGGCGGCCTCGCTCACGATGACGCAGATGTCTCTCCGCGAGCGCCCGTGGTCCAGGATACGCCGGATGGCGTCCTCAGCCTCGACACGTGTCTGCACCATCTCGGTGATCAACCTCTGGCTCGCCATGCAGATCTCCCAGGCTGAGGGTCTCGTCGTTCGCTCTCCCTTCGCAGAACACGAAACGTACCGGGCGCGACCATCGCGGGAGGTCTGCGGAGCTGCTCACAGATCGGCGGCAGAAGGCCTCGCGCCCGGGGCACAATGCCACGGCGAGACCGTCACGCTGTGACGGATGGACACGGCGATCTCGTCGGCGCCCCCGCGGCACGGCGCGGGGCGCGGAGAGCACGGCGTGGGTCGGGGTTGCACCAGGGACGGGTCAGGCCGCGGCGCGCCGGACCTTGCCCTGTCGATGGGCGCGCTTCGGGCTCTCGGCAGCTCGCCGCGCCCTGTCGGCGCGACTCGCCTTCACGGCGCACACGCTCTCGCGGAGCTGGGTGGCGAGCGGCGCGGCGTCGCGCTCGCTGAAGCCGCGGACGATCCGGAGCATCCTGGCCTCCTCGGGCCGGAGCGCCGCGGTCGCCTCGTCCGTGACGGCCTCTTCCGCCTCGATCAGGGTCTGCAAGGCGCCCTCGGTGTAGGCGCGGATCACGGCGGGGTGGACATAACAACGCTGGCAGACCGCGCGCGTGTTGCCGAGGCGGGCGGACACCCTGTCGATCACCTGCGCCACGCACTTCTTCATCTGGCGAGCCGTGGTGGCGACCTCCATCTCGCAGAAGAAGAACGCGCACAGCACCGTGCCGGTCCAGGTGCGGAAGTCCTTGGCCGTGAACTCCTGCCCGGCGATCGAGCGCAGGTATTCGTTCACGTCATCGGAGTGGATGCGTTGCCGCTCCCCGCCCTCGTCGATGTACTGGAACAGCTCGTGGCCGGGCACGTCCTGGCAGCGCTTCACGATGCGCGCGAGCCGCCGGTCCCGCACTGTCAGCTCGTGTTCCTTGCCGCTCTTGCCCTTGAAGCGAAAACTTATGAGATCGCCCTTGATCTCGACGTGCTCGTCGTGGAGCGTGGTCAGACCGTACGAATCGTTGTCGCGCGCATACTCGTCGTTCCCGATGCGGATCGAGGTCTCGTCGAGCAGGCGCACCACGGTCGCCATCACCTTCTCGCGCGGGAGCCCGGGCAGCGCGAGATCGCGCTCGGCCGCCGCGCGGATCGCCGGGAGCGCCGCGCCGAACGCGAGCATGCGGTCGTACTTCGTCTCGTCGCGGACCTCGCGCCAGCGCGGGTGATACCGGTACTGCTTCCTCCCGCGCGCGTCCCGGCCGGTGGCCTGGATGTGCCCGCGCTCGCTCTGGCAGATCCACACCCCGGTCCAGGCCGGCGGGATCGCGAGGTGGCGGATCCGCTTCAGGGTCGCCTCGTCCCTGACGAGACGCCCCTCGGGGTCGAGGTACTTGAAGCCCTTGCCCGCCTTCCGCCTGGAGATGCCCGGCTCGTCGTCGTTCACGTACCGGAGCCCGGCCGCCTTCGCGGACTCGATCGGCGACGGCGTGAGCGGCGCGGCCGCCGAGAGCTCGCCCACGGTGAGCGCGAGCTCGACCGTCTCAACGGACTCGATCGACAGGCTGACGCGGCGCCGCCGGACGGCGACGTCGCTCGGGGCGGAGCGGCGCGCGCTGTGTGGAGTGCTCCGCGGGCGGCGCCTGGATCGGGGGGTCGTGCTGCTGGCGCTCTTCATGGCGCGTCGACCTCAGAGGGCTGCCTCCAGGGCCGCGCCCCGCGACCGCTCGCGGTGCGCCTCGTCGATGAACCGCCGCACCTCGTTGTCGATCGCCGCGATCGCCATCCGCTGGAACATGCGCAGCGGCAGCGGCACCTCGATCTCGAGGTCGACGGTCCTGGGCCGGAGCTCGAGCCGCCCCCCGAGCTTGCAGCCCTTGAAGGAGAAGCCGAGATCCGCGCGCCGCTCGTCGCTCCAGAGCATGGACGGGGCGTACTCCGCGTACCGATCGCAATACCGCGCCATCGCCCTCAGGACGGCGTTCTTCGCTTCATCGTCGTTCAGGTCGTGATGGACCGTGTGCTTCATGATGACCTCGGGTGATGGCTGGAAGCTCGGCTCCAGCGGGAGCTGACGTGCGACAGGCTCGGCAGCCCGTCGGTCGCAGAGAGCAAGCTGGGTGCCGCCGGCTCCGGCGGGGACGACCGCCCCGACCAGACCATTTCTCCGGAAATCCGGGCAAGATCGCGCACATCCGCGCGCCGTGCGTGGCGAGGTTCGCCACACGCGGGGCAGATCGCTACGGCGAGCCCAGCGCCCGCACGGCGAGCCCAGCGCCCGCCGGCCCGCGCCACGGGTCAGCTCGGCGGCACGGCACGTGCGTTCCACCCGTTCATGCAGGGAGCTCGGGCCGCGAAGTCACCATCTGGGCTCCGAGGGTGGCTCGGCCCGCGCGCGAGCAAGGCGCTGAAGGGGGTGTTGCTCCTGCCGGTGGCGCTCTGGCTCGGCTACGTCGTCATCGTCAACGTCATGCTGAGCACGAAGCTCATGGCGAGGCTCGTCAGCTACAACCCGATCGACGTAACGCTGGTTTACGGTTCGGCGTGGAGCCTCTGGCCGGGCGTCGTGCACGTCAAGGAGATCCGGCTCAGCGGGGCGGACAGCGTGCTGGAGTGGGCGGTGGTGCTCGACGAGGTGCACGCCGACATCCACCTGACCGATCTGCTCCGGAAGAAGTTTCATGCGGAGGACGTCCGCGGGGAAGGCTTCATGTTCCGCATGCGCTTGCTCGTGGATCCGACGAGCGAGCGCGATCTGGAGGCGCCGCACATCCAGGCGCTGCCCCCCATCCCGGAGTTCACGAACCCTCCGCTCAAGCCGGAGCTGCCGCCGAAGCGCGATCTCGAGAGCTCGGACGAGGGCTACAACCTCTGGACAGTGCACCTGGAGGGCGTGGACACGACGCTCGAGGAGGTCTGGATCCAGCAGGTCCGGTATGCCGGCGGCGGCCGCGTGCGCGGGGGGTTCTACTACAAGCCGCTCCGCTCGGTCCGCGTCGGGCCGATCGCGCTGGAGCTCCGGTCGGGCGAGGTCCACCTCGCCGACCGCGTCATCGCGCGGCTCGACGCCGACGCCGACGTGACGATGAACACGTTCGATCCGCGCGACATCGAGGGGCTCGACATCTTCGACACCACCTGGGCGCGCGTGCGCCTCGACGCGCAGCTCCCGGGGCTCGATTTCATCCACTTTTACACGGGCGAGGGCGCCGAGCCGCGGATCGAGGACGGCAGCGGCGGGCTCCGGACGAACCTCGTCGTGAACCGGGGGAAGGTCGAGCCGGGCAGCTCCCTCTCGTACGGGACGAGCCACCTCGTGGCCTCCGCCTCGTCGCACCGGGCGACCGTCGCGGCCGACGTGGAGCTCCGCGTCGACGAGCGCGGGGAGGCGCGCCTCGCGGTGACGGTGCCCCGCGCGACGCTCGCGCGCCCGGAGAAGGGGCTGCCGCCCATCGTGGTGGAGAGGGCGAGCGCCGTCTTCGATGCGCCGGAGCTCCACCTCCTGCGGCTCCCGCCGGGGTTCTCGTCGAAGGTGGAGGTCGTCGCCGCGGCGATCCCGGATCTCCGCTGGCTGAACCCGGACGGCGCCGCGCCGGACGCGCCGCGGTTCACGGGCGGCGCCGCCTTCGTGCGGAGCAGCCTCGAGGTCGACCGGCTGGGCCGGGGGACGGGCGCGCTGAGCCTCCTGCTCAAGCAGGGGGCGCTGACGTGGAAGGACACCCGCGTGAAGGGCGACGTCGAGGCGCGCCTGGCGCTCGCCGCGGCGAACGTCCTGGGCCCGACGGCCACGCTCGGGAAGAGCCGTATCGAGATCAAGGACCTCGCGATCGAGCACGAGGGCGAGGCGTGGCCGGGCTGGTGGGCGCGCGTCGACATCGACGACGCGAAGATGGGACGGGGGCTGATGGAGGCGGCGATCCGGATCGAGTGCAAGGACGCGATGCCTGCGGTGAGGCTGCTCGACGCCGAGGACGTCATCCCCAGGTGGGCCGCGGGGCTCCTCACCATGGAGGGGCTCAAGGCGTCGGCGACGGTGAGGCGGAAGGAGAGCGGCGTCGATTTCAGGCTGCTGGAGGCGCAAGGGGGGAACCTCGCCATCCGCGGGCGGCTCACGAAGTCGGACGGCCAGGAGCCCCTCGGAGCGTTCCTCGTGAAGAGCGGGCTGCTCTCGGTGGGGATCAATCTCGAGCGGGACGGCGCCGGGGTGCACCCGCTCGTGGGCGACGACTGGGTGAACGAGAAGATGGCCGCGCTGGGCCGGTGAGCCGCCGCCCGCGGGCGAGGGGCCCGAGGGGTTTGCGCGCGGCGCGGAGATGCGCTGAGGTGCCGCATGGACAAGGCCATCCGGATCCGCGCCGCCCGGCCGACCGACGCTGACCGGGAGGCCGTGGCGCGCCTCAACGCCGCCGTCCCGCGCGAGGAGCGGCACGACATCGAGCCGCGCTCGCCCGGCGCGCTGAGGGAGCTCGACGAGCTGCTCGCGCGGCGCGGCCACGCGCTCGGGCGCCACGTGGCCGAGGGGGTCGCGACGGGCGAGGTCGTGGCGTACGGGCACTGGTTCCACGTCCCGTGGGCGCACCACCCGGCGCGGTTCTGGTGCTCCGTGCGGTGCGCTCCGGACCACCGCCGCCGCGGCATCGGCGCCCGGCTCTTCGCGGCGATGGAGCGCGACCTCGAGCGCCTGGGCGCCCGCGAGCTCCGCTCCATGGCGCGCGAGACGCAGCCGGAGATGGTCGCGCTCGCGGCGAGGCTCGGCTTCCGGGAGCTCTTCCGGAGCTGGGACTTCGAGCTCGATCTGGCGCAGGGGAGCGCGCCGCGCGCCGGGGAGGGCTCGCCGCCGCCGGGCATCGCGATCGCGCCGCTCTCGGAGGAGCGGGCGCGCCGGCCCGGGTGGCTTCCGGAGCTGCACGCGCTCTACCTCGCCGTGAGCCGCGAGGTGCCGCTGCCGAACCACGTCGACCCCGAGCTGCCGGCGGAGGCGTTCGCGGCCTACCTGGAGGGGTCGCCGGCGTCGCTGCCCGAGGCGTGCTTCCTCGCGAAGGAAGGAGGCCAGTACGTCGGGCTGTGCATCCTGCACCGGAACGAGGAGGACCCCGCGTGCCTCGACCACCTGTTCACGGGCGTGGCGGCGGGGAGCCGCGGGCGCGGGGTGGCGAGGGCGCTCAAGCTGGAGACGGTCGCCTTCGCGCGGCGCCGGGGCTACGCGCGGATCGCGACGGCGGTCGAGTCGAACAACCCGGGGATGCTGGCGCTGAACGAGCAGCTCGGGTTCGTGCGGCGCGGGGGCCTCGTCGTGCTCGAGAAGCGGCTGTAGGGATCGCGAGGCGATCCCTGCGCGAGACGCGGGCGCGTCGAGCTGCGCGCGCCTCCCGCTTCACGTCTCCAGATCGCACTTCAGCCGATCGAGGAGATCGACCGCGGCGGACGCGTAGCGGCTGATCCACCGGTCGTGGATCCGCTTGATCGGGAGCACGTTCAGGTAATTCCAGCGGTGGCGCCCCTCGCGCCTGGCGATCACCAGATCGGCCTTCTCCAGCACGCCGAGGTGCTGCATCACCGTGCAGCGATCCCAGTCGGCGAAATGGTCGCAGAGCTCGCCCGTGGTCTTCGGCCCGCCGGCGAGCAAGTCCAGGATCTCTCGCCTTCGACCGTCTGCCAGCGCCTTGAAGACGAGGTCATCCGGCTCAGCGCTTGACATGTTATAAGAATATAACATAATGCGGGGGCGGTCAATCGACGCGTGCAAGTAGGTCCGTACGGCCGGTGCGCCGGTACGTCCGCACGCCGGTGCATCGGCGCGCCGGTGCGCCGTGCGAGGTCGAGGCGTTGCCGCGACAAGGAGGCGTCATGGAGCTCAAATTTCAGGTGCAGACGAAGATCCAGAAGCCCGTCCACGAGGTCTTCGATGCGGTCTACAACCCGAAGAAGCTCAGCGGGTATTTCACGACGGGCGGCGCGAGCGGTCCGCTCGACGAGGGGGCGACCGTCATGTGGAGCTTCGCCGATTTCGATGGCGGCAAGCCCTTTCCTGTCCACGTCAAGCAGGTCATCGCCGACAAGCTCATCGCCTTCGAGTGGGCGGCCGGCGAGCCCGGCGACGCCGGCGACGGGAAATCGGTGAAGGAGCTCCCTTACAACACGAGGGTGGAGATGCATTTCGAGTCCCTGGGCCCGAGCTCGACGCTCGTCCGGATCGCCGAGTCGGGCTGGAAGGAGACCGAGAGCGGATTGCAGGCCTCCTACGGGAATTGCCAGGGCTGGATGCACATGGCCTGCTGTCTGAAGGCGTACATCGAGCACGGCATCAACCTGCGCGAGGGCTCGTTCTAGGCTGGCAGCGCCCTCGCGGCGCCGCGCGCGGGAGAGGCTGACCGGGAGACGGGAGCGAGAGCTCAACCGTTCCACCTCAACTTGGGGGATTTCCCCTCACGGGAAGGCCGGTGCGGCCAGCTCGTTGAGGTACTCCTCGAGGTTCGTGTAGCCGTCCCCGTCGTCATCCCCGTTCCGGTCGCCGGCGCCGTTCGGGTCGAGGTTTCGGTCCGTCTCCCAGGCGTCGGGCATGCCATCACGATCCGTGTCGGCCATCGGCGCTCCGGTGGCGAGCGCACCGTATCCATCGGCGCGCACGCCGAGGTCCGACTCGTCCTGGATCTTGATGCCGCCCTGCTCGCCGATGTTCCGCACGAGCAAGGCGTCGACCTCATCGCGGGCAGGAATCACCGCGCCAACCCCGGCCATCACGCGCTCGTAGGCCAGAGGCGCATCGTCGGTGCAGACCTGCGGCGCGGCGAGCCGCTCGTTCAGCTGCGTCGCCGTACCCACCATGCTCCAGTCGTCCTTCGATACGTCGAGCACGCCGTTGCCGTTACCGTCGAGCAGGTTGCCCTCGAAATAGAGGTTGTACGTGGGGACCCCATCCGCGTTTGTCGACCCCGACACGAACGCCTGGGTCGCGGTCCGCTCGCCGTGGGCGATGAAGTAATTGCCGACGGCGTTCGCGTAGTGCATGCCGTTCGCCGTGTCCGCCATGATGAACGGGTGCTTGCTGATGCTCCAGCCCTGCGATTCGCCGTACGGATCAGGAGCGTTCCAGCCATAGATGACGTTGTTGACGAAGTCGAGCACGCGCCCGTCCTCGGAGCGCGCCTTCGGGTTGCGCGTACCGTTGAAAGCATAAACGGAGTGATGAATCGTGGCGTTGCTCGCGGTGAGGAGCGACCCTGCGGAGTGGTTGTTGCGCGCGAGTCCCCAGGCGACGATCGACCATTGCACCGTGAGGTTCCTCGGCCCCACGGCTTCGTCCCCTGGCATGGAAAAGTTCTCGTCGGTCCCGAAGCCGACCGAGCAGTGGTCGATCATCACATCGCTCGCCGCCGAGCTCACGGTCATCGCGTCGTCCCTCGCCGTGGTCGCGACGATGCCGCGCCTGACCCGCAGAAAGCGAACGATGATGTTATCGCCCCCGATGGAGAATTTCCTGCCTCGGACCCCGACGCCGCCCCCCGGAGCCGTCTGTCCGGCGATGGTGATGTTGTTCTGCGTGATTCCCAGATTGCTGCTGAGCGTGATCCACCCGCTCACGTCGAACACGACGGTCCGGTTGCCCGCGCTCACGCATTCCCTGAGGGAGCCTGGGCCCGAATCGTCGAGGTGGGTCACATGACACACGTCCCCGCCGCGTCCGCCTGACGACAGGCGGCCGAACCCCTCGGCCCCAGGGAACGCGAGCCGCTGTCCTGTCGCGAGGGGCTCACAAGGCGCCGGCCCCGCGGGTGTCCCTCCCGCGCTTCCCGAGCCGCCCTCGCCGGCGCCCGTCCCGCCGCCTCCAGCGCTGACCGGGCTGCCGCCCGTCCCGCCGCTGCCCGAGCTCACGGCGACGGTGTCACCGCCGCCGGACGCGCTGCCGCCCGAGAACCCGCCGGCCCCGACCGTCCCTGGGTCCCCGCGCGAACCGTTGCCGGAGCTGCAAGCGGCAGAGAGGATCGTGATGCACAGAGCCCATGGTTCGAGGTGGCGCATGAGCAATCCCTCAGCACGACCGCCAAGCCACGGCAAGGAGGCGCCCCTTCAGCCGAGCCCGAGCCTCCCACAGCGCGAGCTCGCGCTCGACGCCCGAGAGCGCGCCCAGGACGACCGCTCACCGGTCGCCTCCGGGCTCCTGCAATGTGCGGAAGTTGAGCGCCTCGAAGCCCGGGCGGTAGGCGGCGGCATCGAAGGCAGGGTCGATGTTCTCGGCGCGGAAGAGCTGCAACATCCGCTCTGCCTCGGCGCGCTCCGCCCCCTCGCGCTCCGGCCCGGGGAGCGCGGACCTGGCCCGGGCGCGCGCCTCGGCCTCGGCGCGCTCGGAAGCGGGCGCGCCGACGCCCCAGACCGCCCCGGTCGCCGGATCGTGGAACGTGCCGATGTGCCGGAACGTGAGCGAGATCCGCGACGTCCGGCCCTCGCCCTCCGCGTCGCCCTCCTGCCGGATGGCGTGATAAAATCGGCGGTTCGTCTCCAGGTCCATGACCAGCAGCGAGCCGTGCGGCAGAGGGACCTTCTGGAGGGCCTCTCCTTCCGCGGCGCGCTTGGGCCGGAGCACCATGGTGCGCTGTCGTCCCAGCGAGACGTTCACGATGAACGACGGGCGCACGAGGTCGAGCGTCTTGTCCGAGTGCCGCAGCAGAGCGACGTCTCGCCCGCGCCGATGCCGGTGACGCGCACCGGCCCGGGTCCGTCGGTGAGCAGGTCGGCCCAGCGGCGGTGCCGGCCGCCCAGGCCCTCGATCTCGCGCAGCGCCGCGGCGTGCTTGCCCGCGGTCCCCGCCGAGGTCGCGTCCCCGAGGACCTCGACGTCGTAGCCGAGCCGGCGCGCGTCGCGCGCGGCGGCGAGGACACACACGTTTGTCGCGACGCCGCACAGGACCACGGCGGTCACGCCCGCCTCCTCCAGCCGGGCGTGCAGATCGGTGTCGCGGAAGGGCGAATACCAGCGCTTCTCGACGTGCCATTCCGCCGTCCCCGCGGGGCGCTCGGCCCGCACCGGCGCGAGCGCCGGGAACAGCTCGGCGCCCCACGTGCCGCGGGCGCAGCACGCGCTGCCGGTGTGCGTCTGCCCGCGGAGCGCGTCCGGGGCCGCGTCGAGCTCGCCGTAGACTGCGGTCACCCACACCACGACGCGCCCCTGCGCGCGCGCGGCGCGCACAAGCCAGCCCACGCTCTGCGCGAGCGTTTGCGGATCGCAGTGCCGCTTCGAGAACGCGCCTCCCTCCGCGAGGAAGTCGTTCTGCATGTCGATGATCAGCAGCGCCGTGCGCGCCGGGTCCCGGGGGTGTGGCCGCTCTGTCACGTCCTTCGTGTCCTGTCACCGGGGACGAGCGGCGCTCTGGCCTTGAGCGCCTCGAGTCGTCTTGCCTTGTTCGCCTGCGGGGGCGCTCCGTTGCTGGCGCAGGATGGAGTGCTTCAGCCCGGCCTGCAGGTTCGACAGCGTGGTGAGGTTCTGCAGATCGAGCCCGAGGCTCACGACCGTCTGGGCGACGGTCGGCCGGATCCCCGTGATGATGCCCTCGGCGCCGAGCAGCTGGAGGGCGCGGATGAGCTTGATGATGTAGTTGGCGGTCTGGGTGTCCACCGTCTCGACGCCGGTGAGATCCAGGATGGTGCACCGCGCCTGCGTGCGGACGACGGCCTCGAGCAGGCTGTCCATCACCTCCGCTGCCCTCGCGCTGTCGATGACCCCGATCATCGGCAGCGCCAGCACCCCGTCCCAGACCTGAAGGATGGGCGTCGACAGATCGCGAATGACCCGCTGCTGCACCTCGATGAGCGCCAGCTTGTCCTGGAGATCCTGCTCCCGGCGGCGGCTCTCGGTGATGTCGATCGAGACGCACGCGGCCGCCATGGTCGTCTCGCCGCCGGAGCGGACGGGCATGAACCAGGTCTCCCAGGTGCGGCCGTTCCCCTCCGCGACGTTGTGGGACGCCTCGCCGTCCAGGGCCTGTCTCAGCGCCGTCATGTCCTGGCCCGCGTAGAGCTCGAACACGTTCTTCCCGAGGGCCCATCTCGGGGCCAGACCGAGCACCTTCAGCGCCGCGCCATCGTAGTAGAGGAACGTGCCCTCCTCGTCGACTGCCCAGCACGAGACCGGGAGGCTCTCCACGATGGTGCGGAGCAGGTGCTCCTCGAGGGCGTGGCGCGCCTCTTTCTGGACCCGCGCCGTCACATCCCGCCCGAAGCACACGACGCCGGTCACCTCCCCTCGCTCGTCGACGATGCGCTCGTGCAGCCACTCGCAGTGCGTCTCGCCCCCGTCCTTGCGGACATGGGCCCAGATCCGGGGCTCTCCGGCGTCCTCCTCGAGCAACCGCCGCCACGCCGCGGCGTCGCCCCGCGCGGCGACCAGCGCGTCGATCCTCCGGCCGATCGCCTCTCCCGGCGCGAAGCCCAGCAGGCGCTCCGCCGCACCGTTCCAGGCGACGATGTCGAGATCACGGGAGAGCTCGACGATCCCGAGCGGCGCTCGCTGCAAGAGGGCCGCGTACCAGTCCGCTGACCTCACGGTCGATCCGGACGTTCCCTGCGGTGGTCTCGTGCTCCCCATGAAGACGTTATACGACGACCCGCGCAGCGCGGACAGAGCTCGTGCAGTGAGCGCTGATTTCGGCTCATCGCCTTTCAACCTGCTCGGTGCTCTCGCGCCAGAGTGGCTCGTACCGCGCGGGCGCCACGAAGCGCGCGTGTCAGCCCTCGCCCGAGAGCACCGCGGCGATGGCAGCGCGCTGCCCTCGAGGCCGCCCGGCCGCGTCGGCGTGGGCCATGTCGAGGGCGGCCAGCACCGTCGAGAGCGTCGTCTGGTCCAGGATCGACGACGCCTCGATGGCCTGGAGGTCCTCTCCAACGAAGTTCCTCGGGCAGGCGTCGATGACCGGCAGCGCTCGCCCACCGGCCGGCGCGAACCGGATGGGCAGGCCGTGGGTGCGGCAGATGAGCGGCCGCGCCGCGTAGATCGCGCACCGCCCCTCCCCGTCGAGCGCCGGGCACACGCCGGGGTCGCCCGCCCGCGCGCGCCCGGCGAGCGCCGCGCGGCCGGCCTCCGGGAGCGCCGCGAGCGCCTCGCGGATCGCGTCGGCCTCGATCGACGTCACCGAGAACCGCCGCCGGCAGCAGTCGCTGCACCCCGACGCGCAGGCCATCCGCCCGCCGTGGCGCGCGCTCGCGCTCGAGAAGAACGCGTCAACCTTGGCGAAGAGCTCGCGGAGACGCTCGATCGGCGGGGGATTCACGCGCCGGGTTCTAGCAGCCCGAGGACCCCGGCGCGTGGCATTCGTTGATGGGATCGGGGAACGACACGCCTTGCTCGAGCAGGAAGGCCCGGAGCTGCCGCCAATCAGCCCGCTGCTGCTCCGCTCG
This sequence comes from Sorangium sp. So ce1014, assembly GCF_051521505.1. Taxonomy (NCBI): domain Bacteria; kingdom Pseudomonadati; phylum Myxococcota; order Polyangiales; family Polyangiaceae; genus Sorangium; species Sorangium sp. So ce1014. The sequence goes on along the minus strand of NZ_CP150356.1, from coordinate 1,775,685 downwards.
GCGGCCGGCCGGACCGTTCCGGGCGAGCATGCTGGTGTGGAACAGCGGGAAGAGCCAGCGACCATACCAGCGCACCGGTCGCGCCACGGCATTCCTCATACCGCGCAGACAATGATCCTCGATAATCCGAGTGGCGGCCAGCGCTGCACCCCCCACTGGCGCGACCACCTTTGGCCGCAGGACCGCGATCTGCCGCTGGAGGTTCCCCGAGCATTTGCGGGTCTGCAAGACGCGCACAGGGAACTTTCCGCCGGAGCCTGCCGGCAGGCAGAGCACGGAGTTCGTGACCTGAAATGCGGACGCCTGCAGTCCAAGCTCCTCGGTCAAGAGCTGATGGGTGAAGCTCCCGGAGGGGTCCGTGTCCGGATCGACAGTAAGATACTGCTTCGCCGGGTTGACCGTATCGTCCAGATTCGGGGCCTCGAAGACAAAAAGCACGCCTTCCGGCCAGGGACGAAAGCGGCCAAAGAGCGGGCGCGCTGCAGCGTCGATCAACGGCGGCGCGCAGCTCTCCCGGCAGACCTGGCACGGTCCGAGATCTCGTTGAAGCTCTCGCCAGCGCGCCTCTACCGATTCCATGACGCTCCCTCCTCGAAGTGCACCACGTCAACCGAACGCGGCGAGGCTTCGATCACGACCCCGTGACTCGTTAGCACCTCGATCACAACGTCCAAGAGCATCCTTTTCCCCGCTTGGCAATATCCTCCAGCAGTAGCCGCAACTTGCGCCCGCCCACGCCGCTGCCGGGCGTCTGCGCGCCAAGCGTCGTCGGTCTCATGACGGCCGATCGAGCTCGCGGTGGCGCGTGCGCTCGGCCAGCCCGCCGGTCCGCTGTCGGCGGGCGCGCTCGAGGATGCCGTTGCGGCCTTGCTCGATGGCGGCCAGCTCGGCGTCATCAGCCTCCGGGAGGAAGCGCCGCCAGGACTCCTGGCTGAAGGCGACGTTCGTGCCGTACCCGAGCCGGGCGCTCCGTCGCCGCTGCGGGCGCCGGCCGCGGAGCGCGTGGCAGAAATCCATTGCAATTTCATCATATTGCGGCCTCTTGTGTCGCATATATGCATCCATGGTAGCACATCGGAACGATAGATAATGCGTAGCTGCGCTGCGCGACGCTTGCGCTGGCTCCTGCGCTGCGGCAAGTGGCGGCCAAAGAGGCCTCGATGAGCGCACGACTCGCTTGCCGGCTCCTGGCGGGGCGGCTCGTGGGGTGCACGCGCGCTGGGGGACAGACCGGGGAGGATCGCCTCCGATCCCTGCAACTCCCCCCGGAGGCGGCTGGTCAGACCGTGGAGCATGACCTCACCGACCCGACGCCCTCGGCGTGGGTGGAGCGCAAGGCCAGCGCAAGCGGCGCTCGGCCGACGCGTCGCCGCTCACGCGGCAGGCGAGCTCGCCTCGATCCACGCATGCCTTCGTTCATCCCGCCGTGCGGGCCGTGAACGCGAGTTGACAGCTGTCCAAACGAGGCGCTCGCAGCGCCCTCGACGAGCCTGTCACACGCTCGACGCAAGCGGCCCTCCCTTCACAATTGAACGCAAGATTCAGTCGATGGAATTTTGTTCTCCGGAGCTTGACGGTCGCGCTCGCATCGAACACTCTCCCGCCTGCATCGAGGCTGACGCCGCTTGGATCGCCTGCCACCGGCTTCGGGGCGCGGCTTGATCTGGGCCGCGTCCAGCAGGACATTTACTTAGGATGACACGACCCGAATCGTGAATAAAATCACGGGCTCGGCCGCCATGATGCCGTTGTTGATCAGCTGCGCCGCCGCGGCTGGAGACGAAGGTTATCGGGCAGGAGAGAAGAACATCGGAGAGCGATGTCGGCGTCGCCGAACAGCACTGGATTGGTCCTGGGATCATCCATTGTGACACCGGCCCTCAAGAAGTCCGATCGCCATGCGAGATGGCCCTGAATCGCATGAGCTCGGAGCTCGACGCCAGAGGCATCACGATCGGCAACGACGGGATTCTCTTCGAGCTCGATGATCCGACGGACAGGAAGACCGACGCCGGACACTCCTGAACCGTGAGGGCCGAGCAGCGACACGCGCTCGGGAGGGTTCGGCTTCCAGGATCGGGCCTGTTTATCTCATCCCCTTCGTTGCGACGAGGGGATTGACGTATGGTGTGACGGAGAGGATCGACGCAGCTTGGGGCCGCGATGCACGCTTCCCGTGTGCGCGAGCCCTGAGCCGGCGCTTTCCTCGTTTCAAAGAAGAAGGTTGGTTCATGGTGTTGGTTTCCAAGAAGATCAAGCTCAGAAGTCTCGCTGGGGTGCTCGCTGGTTGTGTCGGTCTGGTCGCCGCGCAGGCGTCGGCAGGCGTGGTCGTGGGTAAGCCCACCCCGCACGGCAACACGGCGTACCCCGAAGCCGCGACAACCATGGCACGGGCAGGGACCTTCACGCTGGTCGGCGCGCTTCAAGAGCACGTGAAGATCAGCGGCGAGGCAGAGCCCACGTTCCCCAGCACGATGCAGGGCGCCGTCTATTTGATGAACGGGACGAGCACCACGCCCGAGCGCGTCTACCAGTTCCCCGGGGTCGCCCAGTTCAACCTCCAGGCCGGGAGCCAGCTCGCCATCTCGAGTCGCTTCCTCGCGTTCGCGACGCGAGGCACGAATCTCTCCGCCTCTCCGCAGGCGAATTCGGTGTTCATCGCCCGGAACAACAACGGCTCATGGGCGGAGTGCCCCCTGGTCAGCGGTCAGCGAAACTGCAACGGCGCGGTGCGCGAGAACGGACAGAACATCAGCCGCGCGCTCACCCGCATCCCGCTCACCTACCCCGCGAACAGCAGCTTCAAGGACATCGCGCTCGCCCTGTCCGACGACTACCTCGTGATCGGCTACAAGCGACACAGCGTGCTCGAGATCTACCGCTACAACACCTCGAACGACACGTGGGTCCTTGAGCTCTCGCTCGACGAGCCGGACGAGCGCTTCACCGGCGCTGCGGTCGCGATCGACGGCGACCTTGTCGCGGTCGGCTCGCCGTGGTCCGAGGGCGGCGACGCCGGGGCCGAGCTCGGCTCGGTCCGCATCTTCCGCAGGAATGCCAGCGTCAGCACCTGGAGCTCCGTAGCCATCGCGAGCGGCTACTTCTCGACCGGCGCCTTCGGGCGAAGCCTCGCCATGGCTTCCGGGAACCTGGCTGTCACGTCCGGCGTGACATTCCCCGTGAACGGCGTCACGCCGCAGCAGCACCTCTCGTTTTACCGGGTGGCGACCGACGGTGCGATCTCCGCGCACCAGTCTCTGGTAACTGCCTACCCCCACGTGCACTTGGCGCTTCACGGCGACACGTTGGCCAGTACGGTCAGCGGTGGAGACGAGGGCCTTTCGCTCTACAAGCGCGCTGCCGCGTCGGGGCAGTGGGCCTACGAAGCCGGTCTGATTCGCGACTTCTACAAGAGCGTCAACAGCTCCGGCATCGGGTACGGCGGCATCGATCCCATCGGCCTCGTAGGGGATGACCTGGTGCTCGGCTGGCGCGCCTTTTCGGGCCTGCTGGGCGGCGTGGTCCACGAGAAGGCCAGCCTGATCGACGCTTGCCGAGATCCTCTCAACCTCGTGAATAACTGTTCTTTCGATAACGTGACCAACACCGCGCTCTCGGGAAACCAGAGCAGCAGCGGCTGGCAGGTCCTCAACTGGAACGGTGCCTCGGCGTGGGCGGACTTCAACGGCCGCCAGATGCGCATCAACGTGCAGCAGCCCGGCTCCGACATGTGGCACATCCAGGCTCGCACAACGGTCAACTTGCCGCAGGCGGGAGGCTACCTGCTGACATTCCGCGCCAAGGCGGACGACGTGCGCACATTCGTGGTGAACCTGGGTCGCAACGGCAACGGCGACAACAACTGGGCGAGCTACGGTCGCGTGACCGCGGCGGCGGGCCCCGAATGGGTCATCTACTCGTTCGAGCTCCCGAACATCCCGCAGGATTCCGCGGCGTTCCTCGACTTCAACGTCGGCAACGCAGGAACCGCGGCCGTCACCGTGGATAGCGTGAAGCTCGTTCGTCTGGCGCCGTAAACACGTCGCGCAGATCGCAGAAGAGGGGCTAGCGAAAGCTGGCCCCTGTTCGGGTCGACCGACGTGGGCGACCGCCGCGCGGCGAGGTGGCCGGCGACGTGATTGTCCGCCATAGTGTCCACGTGTTGTATGTCCGCCACGTGCCGGGTCCGCCCCTTTCGGCGCACGTCGCCGAGCTCTGGTGCCTTTCGGCTGCTCCGCCCCGCGCGGCCGCGCGCATCCTGCCCTCCGGTACCCTCCAGCTGGTCATCAACCTCGACGAGGACGGGCTCCGCATCTACGACGGCCCCACCCTTCGCCGCTACTCCGGTGCCGCCGTGTCGGGCGCGTACCAGTCCTCCTTCGGCGTCGACACACGCGAGCACGCGTCGATGGTCGGGGTCCACTTCCGCCCCGGCGGCGCGTGGCCGTTCCTCGGCGCGCCGCCCGGCGCGCTGACCGACACGCACGCCGACCTCGCGGAGCTCTGGGGGCCGCGAGCGGCGGAGCTCCGCGAGCGCCTGTGCGCGGCGCCGGAGCCGCGCGCTCGCTTCGCGCTGCTCGAGCGCGCGCTGCTCGACCGCCTCTCGAAGGCGCGCCCCGGTCATCCCCTGGTGCCGCACGCGATCGCGGCGCTCGAGGGAGGCGGAAGGCGCGTCGCCGACGTCGCGGCCACGCTCGGCATCAGCCACCGCCGGCTCATCGACGTGTTCACCGCCGAGACCGGCCTCGCCCCGAAGACCTTCGCTCGGATCACACGCTTTCGGCGGGCGCTCGCGCGGGCCGAGATGGAGCGCGATCCGGACTGGGCCCGGCTCGCTGCCGCGTCAGGGTTCTGCGATCAGTCGCACCTGATCCGCGAGTTCGTGGCCCTCTCCGGTGATTCGCCGACCGCGCTCATCGCCCAGTCCTCCCGCGAACGCGTCAAGTTGCACCACATCGCCATCGCCGCGTCAGCCGCGCCGGATGGGGCGCGGGGAAGGCGCCGGCAACACGCGCGACCTCGAGGCGTCCTGACCCGATGACCGCGAAGGATCGGCGCGGCGCCGGGGCGCACCGCAGCGCGACCGGCGACGAACCCGACGGCTTCCAATTTGTCCAAGACCGGGTTGCCCGCCGGGGGTAGACGTGGGTCATGACGCAACGCTTGCTCCAGGTTGACACAGAGGTCGGCGATCCTGGGAAGAAGTGCAAAGGAGCTCCGCAGGCGGCCGCGCGGCCGCGCGAGACCGTTGGGGTGATCGGGGCAAGGAAGCGCTTTATGACACGCACCCGATCGCGGATCCGGGTCGTCGCCGCCGCAGCCGCCCTGCTCGGAGGGGTCGGGCTTGCCGCACCGGCGGCCGCGCAAGGTGCTATCGGCACCGGCTCCGGGCGAACCGGGGCCACCGTGGCCGCGGTGGTGGCGCTGTTCGGCGTGGTCGTCGGTGGGCTGGCTCTGGCCCGCTCCGCCGGTCGTATCGGCACCGGCAACGGGCGAGACGGGGCCATCGTGGCCCTGGTGTCAGGGCTGCTCGGCATGGTCCTCGCTGGGCTGCACCTGGCCACCTCCACCGGGGGTATCGGCACCGGCAACGGGCGAGGCGGGGCCATCGTGGGCCTGGTGCTGGGACTGCTCGGCATGGTCCTCGGTCGGCTGGCTCTGGCCCGCTCCCGCCGCAGCGGCTGAGCACCTGCGGCTTCGACGGCTTCGACGCGCGGAGCCGCACGGTGACGGCGGACCTCGACGGAGGAGCCAACCGCTACGCCAGCGACGACTACCTTCGACGAGGAAGGCGGATCGCGTAAGGACCCTTGTGTCACCTGAGGTGAGCGCAGCGATTCGCCATAGAGACCCTCGAATCGTTTTGTTTTTTGCCTTCTCCGAGCGAAAATCCCGGCGGGATTTCTGACGCGCGGAGCTAGCAGTCGAAGACCCCGGCGCCCCGCTCGATCTCGCCGAATGGATCCATGAGCGCGCGCACGAGCACGCGCGCCGGTGCGCTCTCGATGCCCCCGGCCGCGCGCCACGTCGCATAGCGGAGCTCGCCCAGGAGCGCCCCGGCGAGCGGCGTGTAGACGAGGTCGAGCGCCGACGGCCGGACGCCGTTGGCCTCGTAGCCGTACTCCCAGAGGTGGGTGCCGGCGATGGCGAAGGCGACCGCGGCCGGCACGCCGAAGCGGCAGCTCCGCGCCCTGAAGTAGATCTCGCTCCCGAGCAGGCCATGACCGATCACGTTGATCGGCCACGGGTCGTGATCCCACCGGAAGGCGGGCTGAGCGGCGTCGAAGAGCGGCGGCTTCGTGAGCGCCTCCCCATAGTGGTATCCCCAGCGCTCCGGGCGAAAGTCGGCGAACGGCTCGGGCCACAGCACCGCTTCCACGCTGCGGGTCACCGTGAACACGGCCAGGGTGTGCACGATCGGCGGCACCCAGGCAGGCTCCGCGGTCCCGGCCGTGATCGCGGCGCGAGGCCGCGCCCCGGGCGCACCGGCCCGAGACGCGCGTTCCGGAGGAGCGGCCGGTCCGGCCTGCGGAGAGGCCGAATCGACCGGCGGCGCCGTCACAGGCGGTGCCGTCACAGGCGGTGCTGTCACAGGCGATGTCGCCGCGGACCGGCCGGCGCACGCGGACGATAGGACGGCGAGGACAGCGGCGGCGTACGGGCGGATCAGGGCCATCGGACCATCTGGCGCGGCGCGCGCGCCCGGAGACGGCGGCCGGACACGAGTCTAGCGCGCCGGCGACCCCGGCGACCCCTGCGATGCGCCGGCCTCCCCGGCGCCCGGGTTATCCTCCCGCCCCATGGCCGGGATCATGATCGTCACGGGCGGCAGCCGCGGGATCGGCGCCGCCACGGCGCTGCTCGCCGCGAGCCGAGGCTACGCGGTCGCGGTGAGCTACCTGCGCGACGCGCTCGCCGCCGCCAGGGTGGTCGACGAGATCCGCGCCCACGGCGGCGTCGCCCTCGCCATCGCGGCCGACGTGAGCGCCGAGGACGACGTCGTGCGCCTCTTCCAGACCGTCGACGACGCCCTGGGCCCCGTCACCGCGCTCGTGAACAACGCCGGCGTGCTCGATCGCCAGGCGCGCCTCGAGGACATGACCGCGGCGCGCGTGCAGCGCGTCCTTGCCACGAACGTCGTCGGCACCTTCCTGTGCGCGCGCGAGGCGGTCCGGCGCATGTCCACGCGCCGCGGCGGCGCGGGAGGCGCCATCGTGAACGTCTCGTCGAGGGCGTCGCAGCTCGGCTCCCCGGGCGAGTACATCGACTACGCCGCCTCGAAGGCCGCCGTCGACACGCTCACGATCGGCCTCGCGAAGGAGGTCGCCGCGGAGGGCATCCGGGTCAACGCCGTGCGGCCCGGGATCATCGCGACCGACATCCACGCGAGCGGCGGCGATCCAGGGCGCGTCGAGCGGCTCCAGGCGAGCCTGCCGCTGGGCCGCGCCGGCAGCCCCGAGGAGGTCGCGCACGCCATCCTGTGGCTCGCCTCCAGCGAGTCCTCCTACTGCACCGGCTCCCTCCTGGACGTCGCCGGCGGCCGCTGAGCCCCGCCGGGCCGCCCTCGCGTCAGCGCCGCTCGCCCGCGCCGATCGCCTCGCTCACCACGGCCGCGAGCGTCCGCGCCGCCTCCCGGAGCGCGGGCTCCGCGTGCGCCCCGAACCCCAAGATGAGCCCGGGCGCGCGCGGCGTCCCGGAGCGCGACCCCCCCGCGCGCCCCGCCGCGCTGCGCGAGAGCGGCAGCGCGTCCACGCCCCGCGCTACCAGCGCCCGCACAGGAGCTCGAGGACGCTGGCACCATCGAAACCGGCTACCGTGGCACTTTCCAGGGTGCCAGTTCCGCGGCACGGTGTCGACGAGGAGCCCGCCATGCCCACCGCCGACGACCTCACGACACGGGCCACCGCTCGCCCGGCGCAGGCCACCGCCGGCCCGCCGCGAGCGCTCGCCGACGGCAGGACGGGCGAGCTGTCGTCGCGCATCGCGCGCCGCGCGGCCGAGGCGCACGCCGGCGAGCCGCTCGATCGGCTCCTCGCGGAGCGCCTCCCGGGCAACGAGCTGACCACGCTCCTGCTCCACTGCCTGCGCCAGCGCGCGCTCCGGCGGAGCTTCGCCGAGGTCCTCGATCACGCCGAGCGGGCGCCCATGACCCACGCCTCGGCCGCGGACGCCCGGCGGATCCACGCCTTCGACGCGGCGGCGTACGCGGCGGCGGCGGGGTTCGAGGCGGTGGATCTCGCGCCGGTCGGGCCGCTCGGCGCCACGGCGTGCGCGGGCGTCGAGCCGAACAACGTGCTCGCGACGGTGCGCTTCGCCGAGGTCGCCGCGGACCCGACCACGGGGCTCGCGCTGCACGCGGCGCGGCGCCGGCGCGAGACCCGGCGCGGCGAGCCGCTGCGCTTCTGCGCGAGCCAGCGCGTGCTGCGCATGCAGCCCACGAAGCACCCGGGCTTCACGCCCCACTTCCGCCTGTTCGCCCTCGTGACCGCGGCCCGCTCGCCGGGCCGGGGCGAGGACGACGCGTGCGAGCGGCGCGCCCTGCTCGAGCACCTCCTCGTCTGGGCCGACCTGGTCCGCGCGCTGCCGTCCGCCGGCTTCCGCGCGGCGGGCCTGCGCGTGGTCCTCTCCGACACGGCCGTGGTCCGGGCGTGCCTCGGCGCGCGCGGCCTCGACCCGGACGCGCTGGCGCAGCGGGCGAAGGCGCACGAGCCGGGGTCGACGGAGGCCGCCCTGCGCGAGGCCTCCGTCGATCTGCCGCGCGCCGCGGCGGACTACGCGGGCGCCGTGCGCTCGCTCGGCCTCGGCCCGGAGCTCGTCGCGCGCGCCGAGCGCTGGGTCGCCGAGGTGGGCGAGCCGCTCTCGCGCGCGCGGCCGGAGGTCGAGATCGTCCATGATCTCGCGCGATTGCAGGGGCTTGGTTACTACGCCGGGCCGTTCGTCCAGCTCGTCGTCCGGCGGGACGACGGCCTCGAGCTCCCGCTCGGGGACGGGGGCGCGGTGCCGTGGCTCGGCGCGCTGCTCTCGAACCGCCGCGAACGCATGGTCGCGACCGGCCTCGGGACCGAGATGCTCGTGAAGCTCTTCGATCGATCGGACTCGGACGCTCGGGCCGGCGAGGCTCGACCGGAGGAATCGCGACGGGCGCCTCATCCGCCTCGATGCGGGTCGATTCCTGCCGAGAGCACGGGAACCTGCTCCGCGGCGGGGGCCTCGTGCGCGGCTGGCTCGGCGACCGGGAGCGTGAAGTAGAACCGGGCGCCGCGCCCGACCTCGCTCTCCGCCCAGATGCGGCCTCCGTGCGCATCGACGATCCCCTTGGCGATGTAGAGCCCCAGCCCGGTGCCCCTCTCCCCCGACGCCTCCACCTTCCAGAACCGCTCGAAGATGCTCGAGAGGTTCTCGCGGGGGATCCCCGGCCCCGTATCGACGACGGCGAAGCGGACCGTCGTCCCCTCCCGGTCGACCGAGAGGGTCACGCGACCGCCCCGGGGCGTGAACTTCAGCGCGTTCCCGAGCAGGTTCGACAGCACCTGGAGCACGCGCTCCCGCTCCGCGCAGATCACGAGATCGGGCTCGTTCACGCTCTGCTCGAACCGGACCTGCTTCGATTCGGCGAGGGGCCCGAACATCTCCAGCGTCTCGCCCAGGAGATCGTCCACCGCGCACGGCGCCGGCGTCACGGAGAACTTGTAGGCTTCCATCGTCGCCGCGTCGAGCATGGTCCTGATGAGGTGCTCCATCCGCTTGGCGACGTGCTCGATCGACGCCGCTTGCTGCCGCACGCTCTCGGAGTCCGCTGTCCTCCGCAGCCGCGCGGCCTTCAGCGTGATGGCGCTGAGCGGGTTGCGCAGGTCATGGGCCACGATGCCCATGAGATCGTCGCGGGCCGTCACCGCCTTGCGCGCGGCCTCGCGCGCCTCCCGCACCTGGTGGTACGAGCCGCCGAGGCGCCTCGTGAAGTACCACGCGATCCCGAGGCTGGCCGACACAAGCAAGCCCAGCAGGCTGTACAGCCGCAGCGTGAGCTCGGCTCGCTCCGCCCTCGCGTCGACATAGATGCTCTCGACGACCCTCTCCTTGTAGTCGGTGAGACGCACGAGGGAGAGCTCGACATCCTCGCGAAGCGGCCGCAGCTCCTCCTCGAATCGACGCGCTATCAGCGTCGGGTCCTCGGGCCGTTGCCGGGCGGCGAACAGCTCTTCCTGGAGCCGTATGAAGCTCCCGGCCGCCCGCTCGACGTCCGCGAGCAGCTGGACCGCCGGCGGGCTGAGCGGCCGGCTGCGAAGCGCGCGGACGTTCTCACGGAAGAGCGCCTTGGCGTCCTCGGCCTCGGTGAGGCGATCGTGACTTCCGGAAATGAGGTAGCCCCTGCCGTGAGACACGATGAGCTCGCAGCTCCACCGGAGCCGCTCCACGAGCGTGATCTCGCGCTCTTTGGCGCTCAGACGCTCGCTCTGAGCGTCTGCCACGGACGAGAACCGTCGAACCGAGAACGCCATCCCGACCGCCAGGAGCAGGGTCAAGATGGCGTAGCCCGCCCTCGCCGTGGCCTCGAAGCGCGTCCGCGTCGGCATGACCGAGGTTCCTTCCTGCTCTCGACGGGGCCAGCGGATCGGGGGGGGCCTCGCTCCTTCATGGAGGGTCCTTCTCCTCCTCAACTCCCTCAACTCCTCCTCAAAAACTAGGCCCAGCGGCGCGGAGAGCAAGCCGTCCCTCAAGCCGTGCCGGAACGACGTCGAGCGCGCCGGCGGCGAACGGGAGCATGGCAGGGCGCCGGGAGCATCGTGAGCACCCTGGAAACACGGCGGCTCATTCGCTGCTTCCTCTGTGCTGGTTCGACACAGCGGGAGCGGCCTCGGCGCGCGCGGGAGCTCGCCGGGGCGCACGCGGGTCGGCGGGTCGCCCCGGCTCGCAAAGCGGGGCGCGCGCGCCGGCCTCGACCGGAGCCGGGAGCGGGACGGCTGGGCCGCAGTGAAGCGGTGTCCCGGCGCGCGGCCGCAGCCAGCAGGGTGGCTCGGCCGGCAGGCCGAGGGAGCGCGCGCCGACGGTGACAAGCAAGCGTTCCTCGATGTAAAGAACACGCGTCGTGGCCGACCGAGGAGCAAACCGGATCCGCGGGCGGCGCGAGGCGCGCGCGGAGCCGCGGAGCCGAGGCGCCATGCAGAGGCAGCGCGCCCGAAGACGGTGGCTCCGGGTCCTCCCGCTCCTGGTGCTCGCGGCGTGCCTCGCCGCCCTCGGTGGCTGCAAGCGCGCGGAGCCGGCGCCTCCGGGGCGCGAGGACAGGCTCGTCGTCTTCGCCGCCGCCTCCCTCCGCGAGGTGTTCACCGCGATGGGCGAGGACTTCGAGCGCGCGCGCCCGGGTGTCGAGATCACGTTCAACTTCGCCGGCACGCAGGAGCTCCGCACGCAGCTGGAGCACGGCGCCGCGGTCGACGTGTTCGCCTCGGCCGATCAGCGCCACATGGACGAGCTCGTGAGGTCCGGGCGCGCGGTGGGCCCCGTCGTCTTTGCGCGCAACGAGCCCGTCCTCGTCGTGGCGCGCGAGAGCGCCGGGACGATCCGGGGGCTCGCCGATCTCCCCGCGGCGACCCGCATCGTCATCGGCGCCCCGGAGGTCCCGATCGGCCGCTACACGCTGCAGCTCCTCGATCGCGCGTCCGCGACCCTGGGCGCGGACTTCCGCGCGCGCGTGGAGGCCAGGGTCGTCTCGCGCGAGCTCAACGTGCGCCAGGTGCTCACCAAGGTGCGCCTCGGAGAAGCGCAGGCCGGCGTTGTCTACCGGACCGACGCGCACGCGGCGCAGGACGGCGTGACCCTCGTGGCGATCCCGCCCGAGGTCAACGTCCTCGCCGAGTACCCGATCGCGGTCGTGGCCGGCGCCGCGCACCCCGGGCTCGCGCGCGCCTGGGTCGACCTCGTGCGCTCGGAGGCCGGGCAGAGCGCGCTCGGGCGCGCCGGGTTCCTGGCGCCGTCCGGGGACGGATCGGGCCCGTGAGCGTGCGCCTCGGCGCGGAGCGGGGCGTCCTGGCCGCGGTCGGCGGCGTCCTCGTGGCGTTCCTGGCCGTCCCGATCCTGGCGCTGTTCGTGACGGCCACGGCGTCGGACGTCGAGCAGGGGCTCCGTCACCCCCTCGTGTGGCCCGCGCTGCGCCTGAGCCTCGTCACCACCACGGCCAGCCTCGCCCTCGTGGTGCTCCTGGGAACGCCGCTCGCCTGGACGCTCGCGCGCGCGCGCGGGCGGCTCGCGCGCGCGGTCGAGACGGCGGTGCAGCTGCCCATCGTGATCCCGCCCGCGGTCGCGGGGGTCGCGATGCTGCTCGCCTTCGGGCGGCGCGGGCTCCTCGCCGGCTGGCTCTATCCCGAGGGGTGGTCGGTGACGTTCACGACGGCGGCGGTCGTCATGGCCGAGGTGTTCGTCTCGGCGCCGTTCTTCGTGCAGGCGGCGACGAGCGCGTTCCGGCGGGTCGACGCGAAGCTCGTGGTGGTGGCGCGGACCTTCGGCGCGTCGCCGCTCCGGGTGTTCTTCCGCGTGGCGCTGCCGCTCTCGGCCCCGGGGCTCGTCGCGGGAGCGGCCATGAGCTGGGCCCGCTCCCTCGGCGAGTTCGGCGCGACGCTCATGTTCGCCGGGAACCTGCAGGGCAGGACGCAGACGCTGCCGCTCGCCATCTACACGGCGCTCGAGTCGGACATGCGCGCCGCGCAGGCGCTGTCGATGGTCCTTGTCGTCGTGGCGTTCGCGCTGCTCCTGTTCGTGCGGGCCGTGGCGCGGCGATCCACCGCGCGCCGCGAGGCGACGCCGTGACGGCGGCGCAGAGCCTGCGCGCGCGCGTGACCGCGCGTATCGGCCGTTTGCACCTCGACGCGGAGCTCGAGACCGGGCGTGGGACGCTGGCGCTCGTGGGGCCCAATGGCTCCGGGAAGACGAGCTTGCTCTCGCTGCTCCTCGGCGTGCTGCCCGCGGAGCGAGGGCGGGTGGAGGTCGGAGGCGCGGTGCTCCTCGACACGAGGGCCGGGATCGACGTGCCTGTCGAGGAGCGCGGGATTGGCTATGTACCGCAGGATTATGCGCTGTTTCCGCACCTCAGCGTGCGTGAGAACGTCGAGTTCGCGGTGAGGAGCGCGGCCTCGCGGCGGAGGGGGGCGGCCCGCGCCGAGCGCGTGGACGCGATGCTCCACGAGCTCGGCATCGCCGCGCTCGCCCATCGCCGGACGCAGACGCTCTCCGGGGGCGAGCAGCAGCGCGTGGCGCTCGCGCGCGCTCTCTCCGTGGGCCCGCGCGCGCTGCTGCTCGACGAGCCGCTCGCGGCGCTGGACGTCCATTCCCGCCGCGAGGTGCGGGCGTTCCTCGCCGACTACCTGCGAGCGCTCGCCCTTCCGACGATCGTCGTCACGCACGACGCCGCGGACGCGCGGCTCCTCGGCCAGCGCATCGCCGTCCTCGAGGCGGGGCGCGTGACGCAGGCCGGGACGTGGGAGGAGCTGGCTGCCCGGCCGGCGTCGCGCTTCGTGGAGGAGCTCGTGGCGTCGGCGCGCGGCGGCGGCGGCGGCGGCGAGTAGCGGGGTCGCGCCGTCCGCGGTCCGGGGCCACGGACAACCGGCGAGCGCGCTCCTCCCGCCAGCTCGTGTGGGGAGCAACGGGCAGCGTGGGCAGGAGCCGGCACGATCAGGAAAGCGTCGACTCAGGGGCGCCGGTGGTCAACGTGGCGAGCGGATACTCAGGAGCGGCCTTAGGTCGAGCACCATGCGGCAGGGGAGCTCGTCTCCGAGCTGCGCGAGGCCGAGCCGCTCGTAAAAGCGTGCGGCGTCCGCGTCGATGGCGTCTGTCACGAACAGCCGGAACGCCACAGGCCCCGTGTGCGCGAGCTGGAGCGTCAGGCCGAGCGCCTCCTCGAAGAGATACCGGCCGAGCCCTTGGCCCTGAACGCGGGCGTCGATCGCGAGCCGTGCCAGGAGCACTCCGGGGACCGGGAAACGCGGGAGCCGATCCAGCTCCGGCAGGCGCGTGACCGTGGCGCGCTCGACGCTCACGACCGACAGGCTGAAGTAGCCTCCGAGGCGCGTTACGCCCGAGACCTCATCGATGGCCAGGTACGTCCGCGCGAGCATGTCCCTCTCCGCGTGGCGAAGCGCGAACCGCTTGAGGTACTCGACGAGCGATGGGTGCTGGTTCTGGAAGTCGGCGAGCAGGGTACGGTGAGAGCGGCTGAGCGCCTCGATCCGGAGCGCCATGGGTCAGACAGCCGGCTTCTTCCAGCGAAGCTTCGGCGGGCGGCGCTTCGGGTTCGCCAGGTTCGCCAGTGTCTCGCGGAGGGCAGCGGAAGGCTCGAAGCCTTGATCGAGGACGTTGGCCAGGCGAGCTGTCTCGGCGTCGCTCAGCGTGAGGCGCTCGCCCATCCGCTGCTGCCGTCTGGCGCGGAGGCGCTCGATCGCCGGATGAACGAGCGGCTCCACCTCCTCGCCACGACGTGCCTCGATGGCTCGCCCCTGCTCGGCCTGCCGCACGACCCACCCGGCGAGCGCGGCGACCTCGCGCAGGAGGTCGGCTTTCTGGTTGGGCTCGAGCCCGAGCCGTTCCCGCAGCATTTCCAGCTCGGCGTCGAGCACGCTGTTGGTCAGGGCCTGGAAGCGGGACATGACGACCTCCTGATGAGTAAAGTATTACTCACATGGACACCGGCGACAAGGACGATCTGCGGGCGCGCGGCGCTGGCTCACTCGGGTCGCGGTCACGTCGGCTTCGACTGGTAGGTCTGTAGCGGGGCGCGCACTGTATCGTGCTCACTCTCCACGCCCCTCGCGTGCGGCCCGTTCGCGCTCGCGTGCGGCCCGTTCGCGGGCGCGGCCTTCGTCGATGCTCAACTGGATGAGCAAGCCGATCCAGAGCGGGAACAGCGCGCGGATGACGTCCAGGGCCATCGGTTGCAGTCGCTCGTGGTAGCTCGCCACCATCGGAGCAGCCAGCAGCCCTCCGCACAGCAGAATCCCGAGGATCCTTAGCGGCCTGAGGTCGGTCATCGTCGACGCGCCTCAAAAGAGCCCGCACAGTACGCCGAGGCCAACGAATCCACCGCCTGTCCAGTAATCGCAGCGCTTCCTATCTCGCTCCGTCCTCGCATGCGGGCAGATGGCTGATGAACACTCCAGCCTCGCCACCGCGGGCGCGCGGGCTCCCTCACCGCGGCTGTAGTACTAAGGCTCCCGCACGGGCTCGTCGTCTTCGTCGTCGCCGAAGAGCACGCCGACCTGCAGCGGGGTCGTCTCGAACGGCTCGGCCCGGACCTGCTCGCCGCGCTCGGCGGCGAGGATCTCGACGTAACCTTCCTGCGTCCAGCGATAGACGGCCAGGGTCTCTTCCTCGGGGTCGATGATCCAGTAGTGCGGAACCTGGTGCCGGTGATAGACGCGCTTCTTCTTGATGAGATCGTTCCGCTTGTTCGTCGAGAGGATCTCGCATATCCAATCGGGGCGCACCATGATCGGGATACCGCGCGGGCGCTCCGGGACGCGGTCTCGTCGCCAGCCGACCACGTCGGGGCGGACGGTGTTCGTGGCGTCGAAGTGGACATCGACCTCGGTCGCGAACCACCATCCCCCGGGCCTGCGCCCGCCGGGGCGCTGATCGTAGGGGTCGACGTAGGCGGAGAGCTTGCGCTGCACGGCCCCGTGCTCGCCGGTCGCGGCCCCCTTCTCGACGATGCTGCCCTCGATGAGCTCGTGGCGCCGCTCCTCCTCGGGGATCGCAAGGAGATCCTCCAAGGTCGCGGGACGGGCAGCCTTCGGCGCGGATGCGGTCATGCCCCGACGATAGCAAATCCCTTCGGGCGGCGCCTCCCGGCGGGCGTGGCGCAGTGCGAATCTGGTGGAGCTCGAAACACGCTCTCGATGAGGTCGGGCCCCCTGGCTCCTGGGGCTTGCGATCTCCCTGGACGTCACCAGGAGAGACTGGAGAGCACACGCACAACGCTCTCGGGAGAAGAACATGACCAAGACCGAAGATCTGCGGCGTGATCTCGAGGGCAGGGTCGCGATCGTCACCGGCGCAGCGAGCGGCATCGGTCGGGCCACGGCGCCCTTGCTGGAGGCGCGCGGCGCCGCGGTCGTGGCCGAGGACATCCACCCGGCGGTCGACGAGCTGGCCCGCGGTGACGGCCGCATCGTGCCGTTCGTCGGGGATGTCGCCCAAGCGCCGAGGGGACACGTGTTGCTCTCGTGACCGCCCGGGAAGACGCCTCAGCGCTTGTTGCGCTTTCGCTCGGCGGCCCTGGGGGAGCGCGCGCGGTCTGCGGCGTGCTGCAGGAGCGGGCTCACCTCTCGCGCGCTCTCGATCAGCGCTCGCACCACGGGCGCGCCGCCGTCCTCCGCGCGCCATGTGACGACTTCACTCAGATCGATGTGGAGATCTTCGACGGACCGCCACAGCAACGAGGTCTGCGAAGCCAGCTCCCAGAACTTCTCCGAGAGGAAGGTGACCGCGTCGCCGATCACGACCAGCGCCAGGAGCGCCTCCAGGTCGAGCACCTCCGCCGTCACGTGCAGCGTCACGCCCTGTGCGCGCGCCGCCGTGATGAGGTCCGCGTGGAGCCTCGGATAGAGCTGACGTGGCTGGAGCAGCACGCGCTCGCTCTCGAGGTCTCGAAGCCGGATCTTCTTGAGCCGTGCGAGTCGATGCTCAGGGGAGAGGAGCAGCCCGAGTCGATCGCGGGTCATCTCGAGGTGGCCGAGGGCGTCGTCATCGGGCGCGTAGGCCCCATAGCCGAAGGCAATCGTCCCCTGCCGCAGCGCCGTCCACTGCTCCAGGCTGCTCGTGGGGACGAGCTGGAGGCCGACGTGGGGCGCTCGCCGACGAAACGCCGCGACGAAGGACAAGAACGAGCCCATGAAGGACGTGCCCGTCTCAAAGCCGATGACCACGGTACCGAGCCTGCCTTCGGCGATCCCCTTGGCTTCGTCGACGGCCGCGTCGACGCTCGCGAGGATGCTCCTGGCTCTCTCCGCGAAGGACTTCCCGGCGGCCGTGAGCTTGATCCCGCGTCCCTCGGGCGCGAAGAGCTCAACGCCCATCTCCTCCTCGAGGTCCTTCATCTGCCGACTCAATGGAGACTGCGAGACGTGGAGCCTGGTGGCGGCTCGGCGGAAGCTCTGCTCCTCGGCGATGGTGACGAAGTAGCGGAGGTGTCGGAGTTCCATGGTCTCAACCGTTACCCTGGGGGCATCATATCCGTGCGATCCATGTCTTGGACGGCTCGGTTCGAGAAACGTACCATGCTTCCCATGAACTCGACGATCCCGAAGCGTCCCGCCTCCCGGGTGCTGGTCTCCGGCGCCAGCGTCTCCGGTCTCACCATCGCAACTTGGCTCGCCCGCTACGGCTTCGCGGTCACGGTGGTCGAGCGTGCGCCGCATCTACGCCCGGGCGGGCACGCGCTCGACGTCCGGGGGCCGGCCCTGGAGGTCGCGGAGCGGATGGGCATCCTCGCTGCGCTCCGCGATCGAAGCACGAGGCTGACGGGCATCTCTGTGGTCGACTCGGCCGGTCAGGAGATCTTCCGGAGCACGGAGAGCACCTTGACGGGCGGCCGACTCGACAGCCCCGATGTCGAGATCTTGCGCGACGACCTGTGTCACGTGCTTCACGAAGCCGTGGGCACCCAGGTCGAGTACCTCTTCGCCGATTCCATCGCGTCGCTGACCCAGGACGAGTCGGGCGTCGACGTCACGTTCGTCACGGCTGCGCCTCGCCGCTTCGAGCTGGTGGTTGGCGCCGACGGATTGCGTTCGGGGGTGCGGCGGATCGCCTTCGGCCCCGATGAGCAGTTCGTCCGCGCCTTCGGCGACCTGTACATTGCGACGTTCGGCATGCCGAACTTTCTCGGTCTCGAGCGCTGGCAGGTCATGTACCAGCAGCCGGACTCCGTCGGCGCGCTGGTCATGGGCCTGCGGAGGGATGTCAACGCGAGGACGTATCTCGGCTTCAACGCGCCGAAGGGGATCGACCACGACGTCCGCGACATCGACGCGCAGAAGCGGTTGCTCGCCGACCGCGTCGCGGGCGCTGGCTGGGTGATTCCGCAGATCGTGGAGCACATGCTGCGCGCGACCGACTTCCACTTCTACTCGCTGAGCCAGGTCCGCATGAGCAGCTGGTCACGTGGGCGGATCGTGCTGGCCGGCGATGCTGGCTACGCCGTCTCTCTGGGTACGGGGCAGGCCACCTCGGTCGCGATGGTCGGCGCTTACGTTCTGGCCAGTGAGCTCGCCATGCACAAGGAGGATCTGGTGGGTGGCATAGCCGCGTACGAGGACGGCCTGCGCGCCTACGTGATTCGCAATCAGGACATCGCGCTGGAGCAGAACGCAAAGCCTGACGAACCGACGGACGAGGGGCAGACCGCCCCCGGCGGCAGCATCCCAGACTTCGGAGCGCTGACGCTGCCGTTCGATCTCAAGGACTACCAGGATCTGGTGAGGCTTTCGTGAGGCTTCGGTGAGGCTCCGCGAATCCCGATGCTCCGAAGCGGCCTGGCCGCCTTGTGTCGCTGCGCCTGGACCTCTCCACCCGTGAGGCCGAGGTCCGGCACGTCGAGGTGGTGGAGAGCTCGCGGCGCCTCGGCGACATCGAGGCGAGCGGCGGCTCGAAGGACGAGCCCGCGCAGATCGTGAGGACCTCGATGACGGCGCTCGATCTCCTGGAGCGCGCGGGCAGGAGGCGATCGCAGCTCGATCCAGTCCAGGGTGGTCACGTCGGGCAGGTCCCTGCCGAGACGAAGCCCGACATTGAGCTCAGCAACGACGGCGGGTGGAACGAGGACGTGCCGGTAGAGTTGTTGCAGGATGTCGAGACGCCCGAGTCGGTGAAGGTAGCTCAGCGGCCCGTGTCGCGGATCACCGCAACCGGATACGTCATCTTGCCGCCGTCCTGGCAGCATCCACATCGGCCAGGTCGAACGCAGCGGTCGAGATGCCGATCTCCGCGAGCCGGGCGGCGAAGCGAAAGCGCTCCACGCACGCGATCTCGGCGGCCTTGACCAGCGACACACGACCCTCCTCGTAAAGCCGGACCGCGGCGGCGAAGGCGATCTCGGACGCCAGCCGTTCGGCCGGGACCTGGAGCGCTGCGCTGAGGTCGTCGGGTACGGTCAGGACGACGAGGGTCATGCCTCACAGGTATCGCCGAAGGCCCCCGGTGTCGAGATGGGCTCGGGGACAGAGGACCGATCACGCCGCCGCCTACTTGTTGGAGTCGAGCCGCCTCTGCTGGTCAGCTCGCTCTCGTGCCCGGCCTTCGGCCAACCAGCACCGGGCGAAGAGGATAGGAGCAACAACTAAACCTAGGATGGGCGCCGAGCTCGATGAAGGCATCGTTACGGCGGAGGGAGCATCTGGACGCCGGCGCCGGTGTCTGCGAGGACACCCCACAGCTTCCGCGCGAGCTCCTCAATTTCCGGCGACAGTTCTCCGCCCGCGAGCCATTGTTGCACGAGCGATGAGAGCCGCTCAAGACGCTGGATGTCGTCTTCTGTGACCTTTTCCGGTCCACCCTGCGCCAGGCCCTGGTCGCGCAGCGCCATGAACCGACGAAGGCCGTTCTTTAGTTCTTCCAGGCCATCGAGCAGATGCGCCTCGTAGTTGGCGAACACGCAACGCCACACGAGCATCTGAAGCAGCCCTTCCCCATTAAAAATGGCCGCAGCCGTCTCAGCACTGGCCGCACGCTCCGCATCTACGCCACTCAACGACGCCTCCTGTGATGAATATTGTCATCATATACACAGCGATGCAGGACCTCTACCAAACGGAAAATGACAATTGTCGCCGTTTGGGTAAGTGTACGAGCACATCCATCCAGCCGGCACAAATCGGTTACAGGCATACAGCTTGCCATTGCCGACGCTCGGTTTTTTTGGATGAACGGCATAGGCGGCGTGGCAGTAGATTTTTTGTGCCACGCATTTGTCGGAACATGGGCCGCCATGTTCTCCCTCCTTACGAAGATTCTATTGGTCAAGACCGCCTCGGAGACCTCCGAAGTTTGCTCCTCGGCGCCTTGTTCCGTAGTCTCACCGTTGTCGCCTGGGTCAACAACGCATCCCACCACAAAAATGGCACCGATCAGGAATGCCGGCCATCTCATAGATCATCGCCCCCCTCTCGTGAAGGTTCAAACAGCTAGAACCGTGCCTTCCGGACGTGAGATCCGGCGAACCAGAGCAGGTACGCGCGCCGTGCCCGCTCGCCTCGCGAGCCTCATCGAAGCGAGTGCCAGATAGACATGCGAGCGAGCTTATCCTTATGACGTTCTTTTGAAGCGAACAGAGGTAAAGCCGCAAAATCGGTCAAGTGGGTCGAGATGACACTGTCGGCCTGACCTGCGCAGCTCGCCGCGCGGCAGCTGAGGTCGTGGGAGGCTGGCAGTCGTCGTTCAGTGTGAGCAGGCGGCCGTTCAGTGGTGGAGGGTGTTCGTCAACCGATCGACCGACGAGCGGCGAGCTCCGCGCCGGATCAGAGCGCGACCACGTCCGCCTCGACGCCGGCCGCACCGAGGTCGCCCTGCTGGACATCGGCCCGGCCTCGCCGAGCTCGACGAGGCCGGGCCGCCGGCGCGGTCCAGCGGATCATCGCCTCCAGGTAGAAGCGCCGCTCCCGCCGGAGCTTGGTCATGACGCGGTGCCTGATGTGGCGATGGGCGGGGTGTCGCTGGGCAAGGCGACGATCGACGTCTGCCTCTTCTCGCCCGTCTGGACTGGGGTGGATCCGGCGTCGCCCTTCCCTGGCGGGCCGCCGTCCACGTGGCCGAGCTCGGGCGCGTGGACGGCGAGGCGCTCGAGGACGCTGCCTGGCTAGGAGGTCGCGGGCGCGGGGGTCCCGGGGGCGGGCGCCGCCGCCGGCTTGCCGCTGGCCTCTGCCGGCTTGCCGTTGGCTTGTCCGGGCTCGGTGGCCTTGCGGGCCTTCTCGCGCCGCGCCGCCGCGCGCCGGCGCCGCTCGTAGGCGCTCGTCACCTCGCGGGCGATCTCGGGGTGGCGCCGGAAGACGTGGGCCGCGGTCTTCCGGATGGCGCCGACCCGCTCGACCATGAGGTGCAGGAGCTGGTTGCGGGTCGTTGTCGCGGCGGCCGAGGCGCCGGCTTCGGGGGCCACCTCCAGCGCTCGCCGTTGCAGGTCCTCCGCGAGCTTCCTGGCCTCGGCGATGAGCCGCACGTCAAACGCCTCATCCGCCTCGACGAGGCGGCCCTTGAGCGACTCCGCGAGCCCCGCGTAGTCGCGGAGCGCCTGGGAGAGGGCGCTCGATCGCTGGCCGTCCTGCGCGTGAAACTCCTTGATGCGCGCGAGCTGCGCGTCGGCGGGCTCGTCGACGTCGTCGTCGAGCAGGAACTCGAGCGCCGACTCGAGCTCATCGACGAGGAGCCGGGCGCGCTCGCCGAGATCGGCCACGGCCGGATCGACGATGAGCAGCAGCCGAGTCTGCGCTTCCTGCACGGCGTGCACGATGGAGAGCAGCTCCTCGCTGCTCGAGGCGGGCAGGCGGTTCTTGACCCGCTTGAGGCCCGGGCGCTCGCCGTCGGGCTCCCAGTACTTCTTCGCGAACGCCGCGGCGGCGACCGCCTCGCGCACGGCAATGTCGTACGGAATATTCAGCGGGTTGTCGGTCCGCTCCGACCCGGCGGCGACCTTGACCCAGCGATCGAAGTTCGGTCCTTGCTTTGCCATGATGATTGCTTGATCCCTCCTCCTGCGACCCGCGCCCCCCGGGCACGGCGCAATGCGGCAAGGATGAGCTCGGTCGGGGGAGAACGTCGAGCACGGAGCAAGATCTGGACGTGGGTGGGGGGAGCCGGGAGGCGAGGCGGCGGGGTGGGATGTCCAGATGAGCGAGGGGGATGTCCAGATGAGCCGGGGGGTGTCCAGATGAGCGGGCGGGATGTCCAGATGAGCGGGCGGGATGTCCAGATGAGCGGGCGGGATGTCCAGATGAGCGAGGGGGATGTCCAGATGAGCCGGGGGGTGTCCAGATGGGCGGGGGGCGCGAACGGCGGCGGGACGGCGTCGATGCGCCACACGGCGCAGGTCGCCCGGATGCTGGCCCTCGCGCACCACCTCCAGGGCGCCATCGACCGGGGACTCCTCGCAGCCCAGCGCGCCGTGGCCCGCAAGCTGGGCCTCACGCGGGCGCGGGTGACGCAGCTGCTCGACCTGCTGCTCCTCGCGCCCGATCTTCAAGACGCCGTCTTGGCGCTCGAACCTGCCGACGGCGCCGAGCCGATGGCCGAGCGGCCCCTCCGGGCGGTGGCCCACGCGGGGACATGGGCCCAGCAGCGGGCGGCGTGGGCGCGGAGGTACCCTAAGTCGCCGTGGAAATTTCGTCCTCGGCGTTGTCTTGGTGAAAGTGCTTCCGTATCCTCGTGCGGCCCGATGCCAGCGCGAGGACTAGCCCTGCCCGAGGACATCCTCACCACCCGTAAGGTCGCGGACCACCTGAAGGTGATCGAGCGCACGCTCTACCGCTTGGTCCAGGAGGGAAAGCTCCCGGCGTTCAAGGTCGGCAATTCCTGCCCGTTCCGCCGCGAGAACCTGGAGCGGTGGATCTCCGAGCAGTCGCGCGGAACAGACATGAACCACGAGGACGACTGACTTGAGTACGCCATCTGCCGAACGGAGCCGAACGATGCTGGGATTGACACTGCGCGAGGAGTTTCAGGGCCGCCGCCTCAAGGGCACGGCTATCGAGCTCGCGAACGAGAACAACACGGGCGCGACGCAGATCGGCGCTGCCAAGTTTCTCGGCATCACGTACCCGACGGCCGACGTGATCTCAGCGATGGAGGCAATCGGGCCTGAACGCGGCCAGCCCGTCGTGCTCATCGGCGAGCGCGGACAAGGGAAGTCGCATTTGCTAGCCGCCGTGTACCACGGGTTCACGAGCCCCGAGGTCACCTCGGAGTGGCTCAAGGCGTGGGCCATCCGCCTGGGCCAGCCGAAGCTCGGCGAGATCAGACTGCGACCGAAGACACGCGTCATCAGCGAGAGCCTCCACCGCCAGAACTACAAGTTCCTGTGGGACCTCGTTTTCGAGCGTCACCCGCACGGCAGCTACATCAAGGGGAAGTGGGAGGCGCAGGGCGACAAGAAGACCGACATCCCTGGTGACAAGCTCCTCATCGAGCTCTTCAAGCACACTCCGACGGCGCTCATCCTCGACGAATTCCAGACCTGGTACGACGGCCTCACAAACACCAAGCACTTCCCCTGGCGGACCTGGGCGTTCAACTTCATCCAGCTCCTCTCCGAGATCGCCAAGGAGCACCCCGAGTTGCTCGTGCTCGTTGTCTCGGTCCGTAACGGAGAGACCGAGGCGTACCAGCAGATCCACCGCGTCAACCCGCGTCAGATCGACTTCAAGGGGCCGAACGCGCGTCGCGATCGGCTTCGTCTCCTTCTGCACCGCCTCTTCGACAATCGGATGCAGGTGCCCGCGCAGCAGATCGAAACCGCCATCGCGGCACACGTTTCGGAACACCTCCGCCTCGCCGAGGTTGCGCCCGCGGAACACCAGCGTGTCCGCACCGAGTTCGTCGAGGCGTGGCCGTTCGCGCCGCATCTAATGACGCTGCTCGAAGACCAAGTGCTGGTTGCGACGCAGGCGCAGGAAACCCGCGACTTGATCCGAATCCTCGCCGACGCGTTCAAGTCACGGAACGCCAATTCGCCCATCATCACCGCCGCCGATTTCCGACTCGACGACGACAAGAGCGGCATCGCCGCGCTGCTCGACTCGGTCTCCAACCAGCACCATGCCAATCTCCGAGAGAGGGCGCAGCGCAACCTCAGTGCCGTGCTCGACGCGGTGAAGGACCCGGCGCAGAACGTCCCGCACCTCGCCGATATCGTGGGTGCACTCTGGCTCCGCTCGCTCGCGCTCAAGAACGCCGGTGCCGAGCCTGCTGAGCTACACGTCGACATCACGCGAGCGAAATCGATCGACGACAATTTTTTCCAAGCCGAGTTGTCCACCATCGTCGAGAACAGCTTCAACATCCACCAGGAGGGTTCGCGGCTCGTCTTCCGTGAGGAGGAGAATCCGCAGGCGAAGCTCATCGCCAACGCCCGCAATGACAAGCTGTTCGGCGACGGCTCCGACAAGCTCCAGCTCGCGCGCGAGGTCCGCTACGTTATTGGCGGCGCCGAGAGCGTCGCCGAAAAGTTCCGAGTCGTCGTGCTCGGCCCGAGCTGGACCTCCAACCCGTGGGCGGGCGTCGAGGAAAGCGACCTCCCCGCGCAATGGAATGAGCGTATCCCGCTGCTCGTCGTGCCGGAGCCGCCTGACAAAGTAGAGGCGCGGCTCGGCACTTGGCTCAAGGAGCGGCTTCAGACGCGCCGCAACGCCGTTCGCTTCCTCCTGCCGCGCGACGGCAGTGAGAACCTTTTCTACGACCGCGATCTCCTCGTGCTCGCGCGTGCGGTCCTGCTCGCCCAGAAGTGGAAGACGCAGAACCCCGAATTCAAGAAGCTGCACACGAAGTACGAGCGTGAGCTGCGCGATATCCTGAAGCGCCGATTCGACCGCTTCGCGATCCTCGCCACGTGGAATTTCCAGACCCCCTCGCAGTGTACGTTCCACGTCGAGAGCCACAAGGCCGAGGGCGCGCAGATCCCGGAGACTGTCGACGGGCTCGTCTCCAAGAACCTCTTCGTCTCGGAGGACTTCGACGCGCTCGTCCTCGCGGCCGCCCAGCAGAACGAGTCGGTCGGCAAGCTCCTTCGCGAGCTGCAGGAGCCGCGCCCTGGTGGCGAGGACTGCATCCCGTGGCTTGGCGAGATGCTGATGAAGGAGAAGCTCGTCAGGATCTGCGCCCGTGGTGAGGTCGCCATCAACCTGCGCGGCATGGAGTACTTGCAGGTGCGCGCCGGCGAGAACGAGGAGACCGCGTGGAAGCGGATGCGCGGCAAGCTCGGAACCGGCAAGCACCTCGACGAGACCTACGTCCTTCTCCCGCAGGCGGTCCCGCACGCGGAAGGTGTGGTGCCGCCACCGCCGCCCCTCGTCCCGACGTCGAAAGGCGGCGCGGGTGGCCAGCGTCCTCTCGGGCCGCCGCAGTTGCCGGTCACGGGCGGTGATGCCGGCGCGACGGCTGGCGCGGATCAGGGCCCGATCTCGACGCCGCCTGGCGGCAGCATCTTCGGTGGCGGCCCGAGCACGATCGTTCGCCAGTTGAGCACGGCGGGCGCCACCTCTGCACTCAACCTGCTCGGCAAGGTGGAGAGCTGGGGTATCACCACCGGCACGCAGCTCCAGGACGTCCAGCTCAAGGTCGCGAGCCTTACGGGCGCGCAGCTCAACGATATTCTCAAGAAGCTTCCCGACGGCATCACCTACGAGCTGACGCTGAACAAGGAGGAAAAGTGATGCCGTTGCCGCTCACCTTGCTGCGGCAGCTTCAGGCCGCCTCTCCTGACAACGCTTGGGCGAGTCTCTTCAAGCACGCGTGGAACACGTGTTCTGCGCCGCTCGCACCGGAGAAGGCGTCGTCGGAGGTGACCAAGCGCGATGCCGAGCTGGGAGCGGCGGACCTGTTCCTCGCGACGGCGGGATGGGACCTTTGGAGATCCTACGAGGCCGTCGTCCCACGCACTGCCGACGTCCTGGCCTCGTGGTGGGCCGAGCGTGGCGCTGGGCGCGCGGCGCTCGTCCTCGACGCCCTCTCGCTCCGCGAGGTGCCGTGGCTCCTGAAGGGGGCAGGGGAGCACGGCTACACGGTTCACCAGGCTCGCCCCACGGGCGCCGAGCTGCCGGCAGACACGACGCCGTTCGCCGAGGCCCTCGGCTTCGCGAGCCGAGGCTCGCTGCAGAACAACGGCGGTGCGGGCAAGGGGCGCCTCGCGGGCGCGACGACGGACTCGACCGATCTGCCTTGGGAGGACTGCGCCGCGCAGATCAACGCCTCACAGGACTGGCTGCTCTGGCACCACTGGCCCGACGAGCGACTGCACGAGCTCGGCGCGCCCGGGCACGGCCTCGCTGCGCTCGCCAAGGAGGCCGCCGAGAAGCTCACCAGCGACGCCTTCTGGGGCCTCGTCCACACGCTCACGACGGGGCGACGCCTCGTCATCACGGCCGACCACGGCTATGCGGCAAGCGGGCACTTCCCCGACACCGCCGATCCTACGCAGGCGCAGTACCTGAAAGCCCGGCTCAAGAGCGGACGGTGGAGCGCGCTCGCCGAGCTCGAGCAGCCCGATCCGGGCAACTGGGTACCGCCGCTCGATCTGCATCTGAAGACCGCCCACGCCGACGCGACGTTCGCGCTCGGCCGACGCAAGTGGAAAAGCCAGGGCGGCTATCCAACTCTCACGCACGGTGGCCTCTCGTTGCTCGAAGTCACGGTGCCGTTCATCGAGCTTTCGCGCACGGGTGGAGCATAGACATGGCCAGAGCAAATAGCAGTGGAACGACGAAGCCCCAGCGCGTGGCGAAGGCGGTTGCCGACGCCGTCGGCGCAGGCCGCGCAGTGCAAGTTGAAACGGTCGACTTCAACGATCCTAACCGGCCGAAGACTTGCCTCGAGGTCGACTTCCCGATCCTCCCGGTGAACCAGGTCGCGGCGATTGAGGGCAACGCGAGCAAACCCATCTACCAGATGTCGAAGTGGTGGGCGCGGCGTCGCTCGAGCGTGTTCCGCTCGCTCTTGCTCTCGGCATCAATGAAGGCGCCCGGGGACACGTCGCAGGCAGCGAAGGCCGTGTGGGACGTCTACTACGCGAACCACCAGAAGAAGCGTTCGTTCGCGAACCTCAAGGTCGCCGACATCTTTATGGGGGGCGGCACTACCATCGTCGAGGGCAGCCGCCTCGGCATGCAGATGTTCGGCAACGACCTGAACCCGGTCGCGTGGTTCGTCGTGAAGACCGAGCTGGCCGACGTGAAGAAGGCCGAGGTCGAGGCGCTACTCGCCGACATCGAGGCCGAGGTGAAGCCGCAGATCATGCCGTTCTACGCGTACAACGGTCCGCACGGCGAGCGCGGAACGTGGACGCGCCTGTCGGACGGAAAGGTCATGGGCGACGACTTCGATCCGCTGGCTCTCAAGCCAGAGGAGCGCAAGGGCTACAAGTACGACGGGCCCGAAACCGTTTACGTCTTCTGGGGCAAGCACATCCCGTGCGCGATGACCGGCTGCGGGCACCGCACGCCCGTCATGACGTCGCCCGTCATCGCGCTGAAGGAACTCTCGGTGAAGGCGTGGGCGCACACCTGCAAGGCGTGCAAGACGTCATTCGACATCGAGGATTCCGAAGCACGCATGGCGCCTGACGCGAAGCTCATCGTGTCAGCCGATGAGAAAGCGTTCTGCGCGCTCGACACGAAGAGCAGCAGCATCAAGTGCCCGTCTTGTGGAGAAAAGGATTCGTTTCCGAACCTCGGGAAGCCGACGAAGAAGAAGGTCCAACTTGCGCTGATGGCACATCCGCGCTGGCTGGCAGGAATTACCGGCACGAGCTCCGACGGCACGCTGGGGGGCAGTGTCACCGACAACGCGACCGACACGTGCCGGTGGCTCGAGGAACGCTCGAGGGATGCCGTTGTCGTCGAGCTTCGAGGCTCGTTGCCGGAAAGCATCACCGTAGACGGCATCGTCGTGCAGCCTAGCGCCAAGGGCGGCACGGTTCCGAAGGACGGCCACTTCGCCTGCGGCGCCTGCGGTGCCGTGCAGCGGATTGTGGTGGCGACCAACGCTTCGGGAAAATCGGCGCCGGTGGCGCCACTCGTGATGCAGTGCTTCAGCCCTGGACTCAGGAAGACTGGCGCTGCCTATGGCGGTCGATTCTTCACGGCGTCCCTCGATTCAGCTCCATTCGAGGCTGCGTGTCGCGAGTGGGAAGTCCGGCGCGAAGCCGACCTGAAGGGGTTCTGGCCCGAGAGCGAGATCCCGTTCGGCCATATGACCCACCAACGACAACCGCTTCCTCAGCACGGCTACCTCCGCTGGACGGACATGTTCAACGCGCGGCAGTTGCTTGTGCACGCGCTACTGTTCAAGACGATCTCGAGCGTTGGCGGCGCGAAGCACCGATGGGAAACTCGGGAACTCGTGCTCGGGGCGTTCCAGCAGTACCTGCGGAACCAGAACATGTTTAGCTTCTGGAATATCCAAGCCGACAAGCTCGAGCCCCATATGAGCAACAACAACTACCACCCGAAGCACGTAGTGGTTGAGAACAGCGTCTTCGGCGCGATGGGGCGCGGCAACTGGTTATCATGTACGGAGTCGCTGACCGAGACTCTCGATTGGCGAGAGCACCCCTGGGACGTCGTGAGTAACGAATGGCTCGCCCAGCATTCGCCGGTCATCGCTCCAGACCTCACCGGAAAAAGTGAGAAGGGCTACCTCGGTGATCCTCCGTCTGTGCCATCGACGCTCAAGTGCGGCTCCGCAAGCGGCATCGATGAGTGGAAGACCGGAGCCTTCGATCTGGTCATCACCGATCCTCCGTTCGGCGGCTTGCTCTTTTATGCCGAACTCGCGGACTTCTTCTACGTCTGGTTGCGCAAGGTCCTCCGCGACAAGTACCCCGAGTTTTTCTCGTCCGAGTACACCCCAAAGACGCTCGAGGCCATCTCGAATCCGGCCCAGCACCCGGACGACGCCGACGCGCACTACAAGCGCGTCTTGACCGAGAGTTGGCGTGAAGCTTCGCGGCTCCTTCGTCCATCGGGCATCCTGGCATTCACGTTCCACCACAGCGAAGACGCGCCGTGGGTTGCGGTGCTCGAAAGCCTCTTCGACGCGGGCTTCTATCTTGAGGCGACGTACCCAATTCGCAGCGACGAGTCGAAGGGCGAAGGCGAATTCGGCTCGAAGCAGATCGAGTACGACATCATTCACGTCTGCCGGAAACGCACTGAGGAGCCCACGGCTGTGAGCTGGGCGAAGATGCGCCGGCAGGTGCTCCAGGACGTGCGCGCGCTGAAAAGCATGCTCGAACACCATCAGAAGGCCGGTTTGCCCGAGGCCGACCAGCAGGTCATCCGCCGTGGCAAGGCGCTCGAATACTACTCCCGCCACTACGGCAAGGTGCTGGTCGACGACGGCCGCTCTATAAGCGTACTCGAAGCGCTCGTAGGCATCAACCAGCTCCTCGACGAGGAGACGGGCGGCATCAAGGATCCGCCGCCCGTGGCCGCCGAGCCGTTCACCCGTCAGTTTCTTCGTCTCTTCGATAGTGTGAAGGAGATCCCGCGCGACCACATCCAGAAATTCCTGCGCGGCACAGGCATCGCGCCGTCGGACTTCGAAGCGCGCGGCTGGTGCAAGGAGGAGAAGAAGGTCTACCACATGACCCCACCGCTCGACATCGCGCGCGCATGGGCTGGCAAGCACCGGAGTGGGATGACGAGCGACTACGACCAGGCCGCGTTCCTCATCGGCGCGTGCTTCGAGAACAGCGGAATCAACGCCAACGACACGCTGTCCAACGAGCGGTTCAAGCCGCACCCGGCCCTCGGCTCGCTGCTGGAATGGTTCGCTACGCGTGGCGCGACGTCGGAGATCCGTAACGCCGCCTCGCGAGCGCAGACCATCCTGCGCTCATGGCGCTCGAAGCACGAGAAGCAGCATCAGCAGATGACGCTCTTCTTCGAAGACCAGGGGGCCGCATGAGGGTCGAGAGGTCACAACGATGGATGCGTCGCGGCTTCTCGCTTCTGTGGGAGCCGCGCGTCCTGACCGACGTCATCGCGCCGACTGCCGTGGTGTCGATCCGCGACTTCTTCGCATTGCGGAAGGCGTGGCCCGATGACCTGCCGAGCTCTGAAAGCGATGCACTTGTCGTCGCCGGTCTCGACGGCTGCCTCGACTCGCTCTCGGAGCAGGACGCCGAGTCGTGGCTCGAGAGCGACCTAAAGCCGGCGGTGCTCAGCTTCCAGGAGCACTACGAGGGACAAGCCGCACTCATCCTCTGGCTCGCGTCGGGCCGCGCGCGCGTCGGGATGGACCTCGCCGACGAGGAGTACTTCTGGAAGATCAGCGCTGGCCGCGACGGCGCGCGCCTTCCGCTGGGTCGGTGCCTGTGGGGCGGCGCAGAGGCGGACGTCGCCCGCATTTTGTTCTCCGAGGAAAAGGACCCGGACTTCGATGGTGCGGCGTACGTAGGACTACATCACCCGAGAATTTCCTGACTCTATCGATCACGGAGGATGATGTGCCTGGACTGCCACAGCATGTACTGAAAGCGAAACTCGCGGCCGCGTTGCCGCAGGGGACAGATTTCTTGACCGGTGAGGAGACGCGGCCTGCGATTGTCACGATCCCCGACTTCGGCCGGGCGCGTTTCTACCTGTGGACCGTCACCCACGTTGCATCCTCGGATCGCCCTCCTGACGAGTTCAAGATTCAGCTTATTCTGCCCGGGCAAGCGCGCGGAGATCGCGGAACTCTAGAGTGCGACTCGCCCCCCACATTCCTTCTCGGATACTCTCCAGATTTTGGTGTTTTTGTTGCGTGGGAAGCAGCAATGCACGCCGACTTCTCCTTCAGCAAAGCGGTGCAGGTGCCGGAGGGACTACTTAGCGAGGCGCGAAGAACAGGATGGGCTGTAGCGGCGCCACGGTCGATACGTCAAGCAAATGGGTATAAAGAGGTTCGTGTCGCATGTACATCTGGCAATTTGCTTCACTTCATGAAGCAATCTTACCTGGCAGACGCGCAACGTCTTAATGGAAACGACCGAGAAGCCTTCTTTCTTGTCAACACTCCCAACATCGGCACCGCACCGACGACCACGACTCCAGCGAAGCCCGCTAAGACGATTCGACGACGGATAGCGCTGGAGCGCCTGGAACGCGATCAGCGATTCGCACTATTGGTGCGCAAACAATATGATTTCGCATGCGCAGTTTGCTCTACGCAGCTTAACATCGCGGAAGGAGCGCATATCATCCCAGCTTGCGAACCTAAAGGAGTAGACGAGGTCTGGAACGGAGTGTCGCTCTGCCCAAATCACCACAAGCTCTTTGACGCGAAAGTATATGTCGTCCGGCCGACACTTGAAATTGTAATTGACAGCCACGCCATCGAGTTCTTCATGGAATGCAAGCGATCTAATGGACTTGACGAGCTGCTTATTCGCTACTCCGGTTGTCAGATTCGCAGGCCAGCGTTCTTTGAAAGGGACAGTGAACTGACCGCACGCATGAAGAGGGCGCTCGAGGTACGGATGGCCTCCGCAGCGCTATGAATCGGACGTTTGCCCGAGGAAAGGCGCCGAACTTCGACATTGACACGTACGTCGGTCTGCACCACCCGAGAATTTCGTGAGGATCGAATGAGCCAAGCCGTTGCGTTCAACCCCGGACAGCGCGTCAGGCACGCCGAACATGGCGAGGGCGTTGTCGTCGACTCCGAGCGCAACGGCTACGTGCGTGCCTTCTTCGCGGACGGTGAGCGGCTCGTTGCGGTCACAGCGCTCCAGCCGTTCCTCTCGCGCACCGACCGCGTCATCAGCTCCATCGCGGGTGGCGACGACCGCCGGCGCGAAGCATGGCTCGAGTACGAGGCACATGTGCTGCCCCTCATGGAAAGCGCGGCCGCGCTGACCGCGGCGCCGATCGATCTCCTCCCGCATCAGGTCGTGCTCACCCATCGCATCGCGACAGCGTCTCCGCGCCGCTACCTCGTGGCCGACGAGGTCGGGCTCGGCAAAACGATCGAAGCGGCGCTCCTGCTTCGTGAGCTGGCCAGCCGGGGCGAGCTGAAACGCGCGCTGATGGTCGTCCCAGCGGGCCTCGTGAACAACTGGCACCGCGAGATGAACGAAGTCTTCCGCCTCGACTTCGAGGTGTTCGGCAGCGAGGGCGACGTCACCGATCGCAAATCCAACGCCTTCGCCAAGCACGACAGGCTGATCGCCAGCATCGACACGCTCAAGCGGCCCGCCCGCATCAAGCGGCTGCTCGAAGCGCCGCCCTGGGACCTCGTCGTGTTCGACGAGGCGCATCACCTGACCGCCTTCCGCAACGGCAAGAAGGTCACGAAGACCGAGAACTACAAGCTCGCGGAGGCGCTGAAGGGGCATGCGCGCGACCTCGTGCTGCTCTCGGCAACGCCGCATCAAGGTGACCATTTCCGGTTCTGGATGCTCGTCCAGCTCCTGAACCCGACTCTCTTCAAGAGCCCGGAGGACATGGTCGACAACCGGCATCGCCTCAACTCGGTGGTGTTCCGCCGAACCAAGGCAGACGCCTGTCGTCCCGACGGTTCGCCGCTGTTCGCCCGGCGCTGGGTCCACACCGAGTCGTTCACGATGGTCGATGAGGAGCGCACGTTCTACGCGGCGCTCAAGGAGTACCTCGAGGACGGCTTCGCGCTGGCGCAGCGGCAGGGCAACCAGGGCCGAGCGCTCGGCTTCGTGATGACGATCTTCCAGAAGATCGCCGCGTCGAGCTTCGCGGCCGTCCGGCGCACACTCCGTCGGCGCATCCTCATGCTCACGCTCCACGAGGCGATTCTCAAGGACCAGGAGCTGGACATCGACGCGCGCGAGCAACTCCTCGCGGAAGCCCGAGAGCTGATCCACGACGAGTTCGAGGTTGCGCGCGACTCCGTGGGACGCGGCCAAGTCGACGCGATCCTCGCCGAGCTTCGGGTGAAGCTGCTCAAGAAGCTCAACGAGGAGGAGCTGGAGCTCGCATCGGACGCGAGCGCCGGCGAGCTTGCATCGACCGGCAGCGAAGATATGGCAGTGATGGCGGTGAGCCTCGCGCTTCCCGAGGAGCGCCTGCGCATCCGCGAGCTGCTCCGCGTCTTTCCCGAGCGCCGCGAGACGAAGATCGAGAAGCTCTTGCGCGGGCTCGGGGCACTGTGGGAGCAGGACCCAAGCGAGAAGGTCGTCATCTTCGCGACGTACCTCGGCACGGTCGACCTCCTCGGTCGCGAGATCGAGAAGGCGTACCCGGGCCAGGGCGTCGTCGTCCTGCGTGGTGGCGACCACGGCGCGAAGCTCGCTGCCGAGCGGAAGTTCAAGAAGGCCGATGGCCCGCGCGTCTTGGTCTGCACCGCGGCGGGACGCGAAGGCATCAACCTTCAGTTCGCGCGCATTCTGTTCAACTTCGACCTGCCGTGGAACCCGATGGACATGGAGCAGCGCATCGGGCGCATCCATCGCTACGGCCAGAAGCACACCGCGCAGGTCTATAACCTGGTCCTCTCGGATACGATCGAGGGGCGCATCTTCCTGCTGCTCGACGAGAAGCTTCAGGAGATCGCCAAGACGCTCGGCAAGGTGGATGAGCACGGCAACGTCGCCGAGGACCTGCGCAGCCAAGTACTCGGGCAGCTCTCCGAGCGGCTCACTTACGACCGGCTCTACCGGGAAGCCCTCGGTGATCCCGAGTTGCGTCGCACGAAGGAGGAGCTCGAGGCCGCGCTCTCGAACGCCTCGGAGGCGCGCAAGGTGGTCTTCGAGCTGTTCCAGGATCTCGATGGCTTCTCGCTCGACGACTACGAACCATTCGCCGACGTGAAGCCTGGCCTCGAACGCGTGCTGGAGTTCTTGCGCGCGTCGCTGGCCGCCGAGGGCCGCCGCGTCGAGGCGCAGGACGACGGCACATACGTCGTCAAAGACGCTGAGCAGAAGGCGGTTTGCTGCTTCACACTTGACCGCGAGGCGGCGCGGGCGCGCGCTGACCTCGACCTCCTCGGTCTCGATCACCCGCTCGTGCAGGAAGCCATCAAGCGTTGGCAAGCGACCTCGCCCGAGAGCATCGGTGTCGCGGTCACGGGCGCCGAGGGGCCCGGCGTGCTGACCTGGTGGCTCGTCGAGACGCGCGGGCCCTCCGGTGAGCACCGCGCCTGCGTGCTGCCGCTCGGCGTGAGCGACGACGGCAAGCGCAACGCTCGGCTCGAACGCCTGGGCGCGGGTGTCTTCGCGCGACCAGGCCACGTCAATGGCACGACGTCCTCAGCCCGCAAGGCGCTCCTCCACGAGAAGGTCGAACCGATGCTCGAGCGCGAGCTGCAGCACCGCGAGATCGTTCCCGAGGGCGGCAGCTACGCTGCGAAGCTGATCGGCTGGATCGAAGTAAGCGGGGGCAATGCATGACGGCGACGAAGGACGCGGCTCCGAGGACGGCCAAGAGGTCCGGACGAGAATCCTATGGGTGGTTCTGGGCATCAACCTCACGACCGACGGAGAGCGCTGATGGACGTCATCGAAGAGCTCGATGAGCCGCTCGTCCCCATCGCGCAGGCGTGTACGGCACTCGGCGTCAGCCGTGCCACGCTTTACCGGCAGACCCAGCCCGCGAAGCCGCCCGCGCTGCACGACCCCGCTCCGAGCCCACGCGGCGCCGCCGCACACGGGCACGACCAGCGACGCGTCCGAACCTGGCGTCACGCCCACCGCCGCGGCGCGACCTCAACCGCTCACATCCCAGAGCCGGAAAGCGCCTCTCAACGCGACTGTCTCAAACCTGTTGGCAGCTTCCGGAACGCTCTCGGCCTCTCTCTCCCCGGCGGACGGAAGAGAGCGGCGGCCCCGAGATGTGGGGGCGCCCGCGCGTCGCTAGACTAGTAACACAAACTTGACTAACGGTTCTCGCTAGTAAAGGATCCGTGCCTAGCGCTTCGCTGTAGGCACGCGGGCTTTCCTGGCCGTCGCACCTGGACAAGCGGGCGTTCCTGGCGAACCCGACGATGCCGAAGCGAACGACCGGACGCTACGAGCGGACCACCGTCGGTGGCGAGGAGGTCGCCGCCTTCGTCCCGCACGCGCTGCCGCCCGCGGACCCGGCGATCGTCGTCGACGCTGCGCTCACCGAGCGCCTCCGCGCCGCCGAGCAGGCGCTCGTCCGCCTCGAGCTGGCCGGGGAGATGATCCCGTCGCTCGACTGGTTCATCTACGCGTTCGTCCGGAAGGAGGCGGTCCTGTCCTCGCAGATCGAGGGCACGCAGGCGACGCTCGTTGACCTCCTCACGTTCGAAGCCCAGGAGGGCGGTGAGCAGAGCGCCCCGCCGAACGCCGACGTCGAGGAGGTCTGCAATTACCTCGACGCGCTCACGTACTCGCGCGCCCAGCTCGCCGATCCGAAAGGGCTGCCGCTCTCGATGCGCCTGTTGAGCGAGACGCACCGGCGGCTCATGCGCGGCGTTCGCGGCGCCGAGAAGCTGCCCGGCGAGGTGCGGCGCAGCCAGAACTGGATCGGCGGCAGCCGTCCGGGCAACGCCGCGTACGTCCCGCCGCCGCCGCACGCGCTCGGCGAAGTCCTTGGCGCCTTCGAGAAGTACCTGCACGCAGACGACATGCTGCCGCCGCTCGTGCGTGTGGGACTCCTTCACGTGCAGCTCGAGACCATCCACCCGTACCTCGACGGCAACGGCCGTATCGGGCGCCTGCTCCTGACCCTGCTGCTCGATCACTGGAAGCTGCTGACGAAGCCGCTCCTGTATCTGAGCCTCTTTTTCAAGCGGCACCGCGACGACTACTACCGTCGGCTCAACGCCGTGCGCGTCGATGGCGACTGGGAGGGCTGGCTCGACTTCTTCCTCGACGGTGTTGCGACGATCGCGGACGAGGCGGTCGCGTCGGCCCGCGAGCTGTTCGCGCTCGTCGCCGCCGACCGCGCGCGTGTGCTCGCGCACGA
The DNA here is from genome assembly GCF_051521505.1 of Sorangium sp. So ce1014. Taxonomy (NCBI): domain Bacteria; kingdom Pseudomonadati; phylum Myxococcota; order Polyangiales; family Polyangiaceae; genus Sorangium; species Sorangium sp. So ce1014. Next base: position 1,740,058 of record NZ_CP150356.1, on the reverse strand, counting down.
CGGAACGTCGGTCGTGGCGCTGCGGCTCTTCGAGCTGTTGCCCCGCCACCCGGTGGTGACCGTCGCGTCCGTGATGAAGCTCGTGGAGACGACGAAGCCCACCGCTGGCCGCGCGACCGAGCTGCTCGTCGCCGCGGGCGTGCTCGTTGAAACGACGGGCAAGAAGCGCGACCGCGCCTTCGTGTACCAAGCCTATCTCGACCACCTGCGAGTCGGCACTGAGCTCGAGGAGCACGCCCAGCGACGCGAACGAGTGCGCGCATCGACGACGCCCAGGATGGGATCCACGCGGAGACGCTGAAGAAGCTCTCGGACTCGTGACCGGCCCACCGATCGATGCCCGCGGCGCTCCCTGCGCGAACGCTGTCCACGCCGCTCGCGGCCTCGCCCGACGCGCAACACCACGAGCTTCCCCGGAGAAAACGAAACGGCCCCGAGGATCGCTCCTGGGGGCCGCCGTTGATTGGCCGGTCACCGAAGTGGGTGTGACTTCGTGAATGGCTCCAGCTGCTGGACTCGAACCAGCGACCCGGCGGTTAACAGCCGCCTGCTCTACCAACTGAGCTAAGCTGGAATGCGTCGGAGACGGCGCGAGAATAGTCAGCCGGACCTTCCCGTCAAGCGAATCCGCACGCCGCGTCGCTTTGGTGACGCGCAGGTGAGGTCGCCCGGTCTCTCCCCCCGCCCCGCCCGTCCCCCGCGCGCTTCCCCTCGCCCGCACCCGCGAGATTGCCCGCCTGGCGTGCTTCTGCGACAACCCCGCCGTGCCGCGCGCCGCCGTGCCCTCCCCGCCGCCGCCCGAAGTCCCCGACCCCTCGCAGGCTCCCCCGGACCCCGCGCAGGCCGCCCCCTCTCCGCCCTCCCCCTCCGCCGCCCGCTCCGCCGGCCGCGGCGGCCTCGCGATCGCGGGCGCCAAGGTCTCCTTCATCGTCTTCGGCTTCGTCCAGCAGCTCATCCTTCCCCGGCTGCTCGGCACCGACGGCTACGGCGAGGTCTCGATCGTCCTCGCCGGGGTCGGCGTGGTCAACAACGTCATCGTCGCGACCGGCATCCAGGGCGTCTCGCGCGCCGTCTCCAGCGTCGCCGACCGCGACGCCGCCGAGGCCTTCCGCCGCACGCTCGCCCTGCACGCCGTCCTCGCCATCGCCGTCTCCGCCTCGTTCGCGCTCCTCGCCGGCGCCATCGCCGACTTCTCCGAGGCCCCGCACGTCGCCGGCCCGCTGCGCCTCGCCGCCGGCGTCGTCCTCCTCTACGGCCTCTACGCCCCGCTCGTCGGCGCGCTCAACGGCCAGCGGCGGTTCCTCACCCAGGCCGCCTTCGACGTCGGCTACGGCGCGCTCCGCACCGCGACCATCGCCGCCGGCGCCCTCCTCTTCCTCCGCGCCGGCCAGAGCGGCGTCCTCGGCGCCATCGCCGGCTTCGTCGCCGCCGCCGGCATCATCGTCCCCCTCGCGCTCACCCGGACCGGCCTCGGACGCCGCGGCAACGCCGGCCCCTCGATCCGCGAGCACCTCGTCTTCCTCCTGCCGCTCGCCGTCTCGCAGACCTTCCTGAACTTCCTGCTCCAGACCGACTTCTTCCTCCTGCGCCGCTTCCTCGGCCAGGCCACCCACCACCTCGCCCTCGGCGCCAGGGCCGCCGACGACCTCATCGGCGTCTACCGCGGCGCGCAGCTCTTCGCGTTCCTCCCGTACCAGCTGCTCCTCTCCGTCTCCTTCATCCTCTTCCCGATGCTCGCCCGCGCCCGCGCCGAGGGCGATCGCGCCGCCGTCCGCCGCTACACGATGACCGGCGTCCGCCTCTCGTTCCTGCTCACCGGCCTCCTCTGCGGCCCCATCTCGGGCCTCGCGCCGCACGTGCTGCGCTTCGCCTTCCCCGTCGAGATCTACAGCCGCGGCGGCGACACGCTCCGCGTCCTCTCGCTCGGCATGGGCGCCTTCGCCATCCTCGGCGTCGCCTCGGCCGCGCTCACGAGCCTCCGCAGGGAGCGCATCGCGGCCGCGCTCACCGCCGCCACGGTCCTCCTCGTCGCCGTCGGCTGCTCCGTCGCCGTCCCCCGCGCCGCCTTCGGCCCCGACATGCTCGTGAGCTCCGCGACCGCCACCTCGCTCGCGCTCGCCACCTCCGCCGTCGTCGCCGGCGTCCTGCTCCACCGCGTCGCCGGCGGCTTCGTCCGCGCGACGACGGTGCTCCGCGTGGGCGTCGCCCTCACGGTCGCGATCGCCGTCGGCACGCGGCTGCCGTGGCTCGGCAAGGTCGCCGTGCTCGGCGAGGCCGTCCTCGTCGGCCTCGTGTACATCGCCCTCCTCGTCGCCACCCGCGAGGTCGGCCGGGACGATCTCGCCGCCCTGCGGCAGGCGTTCGGGCGCGGCGCGCGCCGGGCCTAGGCCCAGGCGGCTCCAGCGCCGCGCCAGGCCCGCGCTCGCCGCCCGGCAGCGCCCGCCCGCCGGCCTTCTCCGGCTCGGACGCCCGCCTCGAGGCCCCCTTGACCGTCAGCCGGCGATCTCGCATACGGCCTCTCCCCCAGCCCGGCCAGCGCCGCGCCCGCTCGAAGGCCGAGCGGCGCCCCGCGACGCGCCGGCACCCCAGGCAGGCGAAGACGTGGCTCCTCAATTCATCTTCACGATGCAGGATGTCCGGAAGGTGCACCCCCCGAACAAGGAGGTGCTGAAGGGCCTGTGGCTCTCCTTCTACCCGGGCGCGAAGATCGGCGTCCTCGGCTCGAACGGCGCCGGCAAGAGCACCCTGCTCCGCATCATGGCGGGCGTCGACAAGGACTACCTCGGCGAGGCCAGGCCCGCCGACGGCGTCCGCATCGGCTACCTCGCCCAGGAGCCGCAGCTCGAGGCAGGCAAGACCGTCCTCGAGCACGTCGAGATGGCCGTGCACGACGTCCGCTCCCTCGTCCAGCGCTTCGAGGAGATCGGCACCCTGCTCGGCGAGTCGCCCCCCGACATGGAGGCGCTCCTCGAGGAGTACGCCGCGCTCCAGGACAAGATCGAGGCCGCGGGCGGCTGGGAGATCGACCGCGTCGTCGAGCGCGCCATGGACGCCCTCCGCCTCCCCCCGCCCGACGCCGACGTCACAAAGCTCTCCGGCGGCGAGCGCCGGCGCGTCGCCCTCTGCAGGCTCCTCCTCGAGAAGCCCGACATCCTGCTCCTCGACGAGCCGACAAACCATCTCGACGCCGAGAGCGTCGCCTGGCTCGAGCGCTTCCTCCACGACTACCCGGGCACCGTCGTCGCCGTCACCCACGACCGCTACTTCCTCGATAACGTCGCCGGCTGGATCCTCGAGCTCGACCGCGGCGCCGGCATCCCGTACGAGGGCAACTACACAGGCTGGCTCGAGCAGAAGAAGAAGCGCCTCGACCTGGAGCAGAAGCAGGAGAGCTCGCGCAAGCGCACCCTCGAGCGCGAGCTCGAGTGGGTGCGCCTGGCCCCGCGCGCCCGCCAGGCCAAGAGCAAGGCCCGCCTCGCCGCCTACGAGTCGCTGCTCGCCGAGGACAGGTCGAAGAAGGTCGAGGAGAACGAGATCCACATCCCCGCCGGCAATCGCCTCGGGAACGTGGTCGTCGAGGCCGACCACCTCCGCAAGGGCTACGGCGACCGCATCCTCGTCGACGACCTCACCTTCTCGCTCCCGCGCGGCGGCATCGTCGGCATCATCGGGCCGAACGGCGCCGGCAAGACCACCCTCTTCCGCATGATCATGGGCCAGGAGCAGCCCGACGGCGGCGCGCTCCGGATCGGCGAGACCGTCGAGCTCGCGTACGTCGACCAGTCGCGCGACGCCCTCAACCCGAACAACAACGTCTGGCAGGAGATCTCCGGCGGCGAGGACCGGCTGATCGTCGGCAAGCGCGAGGTCAACTCGCGCGCCTACGTCTCCAGCTTCAACTTCGCCGGCAGCGACCAGCAGAAGAAGGTCCGCGACCTGTCCGGCGGCGAGCGCAACCGCCTCCACCTCGCCAAGCTGCTCCGCCGCGGCGGCAACGTCCTCCTGCTCGACGAGCCCACAAACGACCTCGACGTCGATACGCTCCGGTCGCTCGAGGACGCGCTGCTCAGCTTCGCCGGCTGCGCCGTGGTCATCAGCCACGATCGCTGGTTCCTCGACCGGATCGCGACCCACATCCTCGCCTTCGAGGGCGACAGCAAGGTCGTCTGGTTCGAGGGCAACTACGCCGACTACGAGGCCGACCTGAAGCGCCGCCTCGGCGCCGACGCCGCCGAGCCCCGCAAAATCCGCTACCGCAAGCTCACCGCGGGCTGAGGTGGCGCAGCGCACCGCGCCCCGCGGCGCTCCAGCCCCGGAGCACGTTTCCGATCTGGTGCGACGCGGGCGCCCGCAGTAGCTCCTCCTCCATGCTCCGGAGCACCCTGGGCGCAGGTAGCGCATGGCTCAGCGCGGCCGCCGCGGCGGCCACCCTCGCGACGACGGCCGCCGCCGGCTGCCGGGACGCCGCCGAGACCCGCTCGCCGTTCGCCGTGGCCCCGTCGAACGGAGACGGGGGCGGCGGGGCAACGGGCGAGGGCGGCTCCGGTGGCCAGGGCGAGGGCGGCTCCGGCGGCCAGGGCGAAGGCGGCTCCGGTGCCGGCGACCAGGGCGCCGGCGGCTCCGACGGCGGCGCCGGGCCGGGGGGCCCGACGCCGGAGGGCGCGCCGCTCGCGGTCGTCACCTGGAACACAAAGGACTTCTTCAACGATCAGGACGACACCGAGGGCTCCGAGGAGACCGTGCTCACCGCCGCGCGCTACCGCGAGAAGCGCGAGGCGATCGCGGCGGTGCTCGCGGACCTCGACCCCGACGTCGCGGTCCTCCAGGAGGTCGAGCACCTCGAGGTCCTCGAGGACCTGAGCCGCATCGAGCTCGGCGGCGCGTACCCCCACGCCGCGCTCGTCGAGGCGTACGACCCGCGCGGCATCGACGTCGGCGCGCTCTCGAAGATCCCCTTCGACAAGGTCGTGTCGCACCGGGACGACCGCTTCACGCTGCGCGGGACGCAGGGGCCCGTCTACACGTTCACGCGCGACTGCCTCGAGCTCCACCTCACCCCCCGGGGCGGCCGCAAGGTCATCCTGCTGGGCGTCCACTTCAAGGCCAAGGCCGCGCCCGACAACCCCGACAGGCGCCTCGCCGAGGCGCAGCGCGCCCGCGCCATCGCCGACGCGCTCGCCGCAGCGCACCCCACCGCGGCGATCGCCGTGCTCGGCGACTTCAACGACCTGCCCGGCTCACCCCCGGTCGAGGCCGTCGCCGGCGCCGGCGCGACCCGGTTCGAGGACGTCGCAACCGCGGCGCCATCCGCGGATCGGTGGACGTACGACTTCAACGGACAGCTAGAGCTCATCGACCACCACATGGTCAATCCGTTGCTCCGGCGGATGCTCGATCCGGGCTCGGTCCAGGTCCCGCACGGGCCGTCGATCGAGGACGCGAGCGACCACGCGCCAATCTTTTCCGCGTACAGGATCACCCCGCCCACGTAAGCGTTCGACCGCGCTTCAGCTAAGCTGCGCCCCGATGCACGGCACGAGGAGAAAAGGCTCCCCGCCGCGAGCCCGGAGGGACTGGGGGCGCCTCGCCGTGCGCGTGCTGTGCGTCGTGTTCGCGGTGATCGGGGCGATCCCGCTCGCGGTCGGCTTCCTCGTGCGGACCCAGGCCGTGCGGGCCTGGGCGGCGGCCGAGACGGCCGCGCTGCTCCAGAACGAGCTCGGCATCACCGCCCGCTACGACGTGCGCGTGCAGGCCTGGCCCCTGATGGTCGGCCTGAACCGCCTCGTCGTCGACTCCTCGGACGGCGGCGCGCCGTTCCTCGAACTCGAGCGCGTGGCGATCCGCCCGCGCCTGTTCTCGCTGATCGCGGGGCGCATCGACGCCGGCGACGTCGAGATCGTCGGCCCGCGCGTCCGCGCCGTCGTGAAGGACGGGGAGCTCCGCAACCTCAACCTCCCCCGCACCCAGAGCAGCAGCGACAAGAGCTTGCTCGACCGCGCGCCGCTCTCCTCGGTGGCCATCACCGACGCGCAGGTCGACCTGACGATCGACAACCTCCGCATCCAGGCCCGCGAGGTCGACGTCGACGTCTCCGCCGAGCCGGCCGACGCGTTCGAGATCGCGATGCGCTCCGGCCTCGTCTCGGTCGTCCACACGCACGCCGCGCCCGGCCGCGAGGCCGAGGAGGACAGCGTCGACGAGGACGTCGTCTGCCGCTTCGACACGCGCATCCGCGTCGAGCCGGACCGCGCGCTCGTCCGCCGGCTCATCCTGGAGGGCGCCGCCGACTTCGATCCGGATCCCGGCACCGCCCCGCCCTGCGCGCTCCAGGAAGGCGACTGGCGCCGGGTGGAGCTCGAGCTCGGCGCCCTCCGCGCCGTGGGCCTCGGCGGCGGCATGCCCCACCGGATCGAGGGCCGCGTGCGGGCGCGCCTGCCGGTCCCGATCGTGCACCGCTTCGTGGACCTGCCGCCCTCGTCCGGCTCGCTCGCGATCGACGTCGACGCCGAGTACGACGCGGCGTCCGCGCCGTTCGGCCTCGCGCTCCCCCGGGTGAAGGGGACCCTCGCGATCGACCAGCCGGGCCTCGACGGCAGGGTCTTCGTGACGCGCCTCTCGAGCCAGCTCGCGACGACCCCCGACGCCGTGCAGCTCTCCGACACCGCCATCGCCTGGGCCGACGGCACGCTCAAGATCTCCAGCGCCGAGATCAAGCCGTTCGAGAAGGGCATCCCGCTCCAGGTGGGGCCTGTCGACTTCGCCGGCATCCAGCTGCCCGGCCTCCTGCGCGACCTCGGCGTGCACCCCCAGGCGCACGTCGCCTGGACGCTGCGCGAGGGCCGGTTCGATCGCTTCGGCGGCACGCTGTCCCCGCTCTCCCTCGAGGGCCCGCTCGCCGTGCAGACGCACGGCTTCGACATCTTCGATCGCCCGACGACGGACCCGGCCCGCCAGCGCCTGATGGGCGTCAAGGAGGGCACGGTCCGCGGCTCGTTCCAGGTGCGGCCGAACGCCGTCGTGCTCTCCGGCTTCTCGGTCGACACGCCGGGCTCGCACCTCCGGGCCACCGTCTCGCTCGGCTTCAACGACCAGCTCGGGGTCGAGATCCACCCGGGCTCGCAGGTGGACCTCGCCGATGTCTCGCCGCTCGCCGAGCTCGAGCTCGCCGGCGTCGCCACGCTGAAGGCCTCGATGCACGGCTCCTACGGGCACCCGAAGCTCAAGGGCGAGGTCGGCATCGAGAAGTTCGTGTTCGCCGGGTTCCCCATCGGCGACCTCGAGCCCTCGCCGGTCGCGTTCGAGCCGCTCGCCGTGACGCTCGAGAACGCGCGCGTCCGGCACGGGGCGAGCCGCGTCCGGGTCCCCTCGATCAAGATCGACTTCGACCCGGCGGGCAACCTGCCGAAGGGCCGCTCGCTCGACAGCGCGTCGGGGATCGTGGTCGTGGACGCGACCGTGGACACGCGCGAGGCGCCGCACCTGGCCGCGCGCGACCTCCTCGAGATGCTCCGCCTCGAGAAGGATCCGCGGTACGCCGGCTACAAGGCGACCGCGAGCGGGACGGCGCGGGCCCACTTCGCGCTCGGCGGCCCCGAGGACCGCTGCGGCGGCGGCTACCTCGCCGTGAGCGCCGGGATGCGGCTCAGCGGCGTCGAGCTCCTCGAGGAGCGCTTCGACGAGGGCGAGGTCGACCTCAACCTGATCTGGGACGACCAGGCCGCCGGCGGCGACGGGATGCGGCTCGACGTCCGCTCGGCGTCGCTGCGCAAGGGCACGGGCTCGGTGCTGGCGAGCGTGTCCGTGGCGCACGGCGGCGCGCTCAAGGGGAGCGTCATCGCGAGCGGGCTGCCGCTCACGCGGATAGACGCGCTCGGGCCGGCGGCCTCGCTGTTCGACGGCTCGGTGTCGCTCGTCGCCAGCCTGGGCGGCACCGTGAGCCGGATGGCCGGGTTCGCGGACGTCCACGTCTCGCGCGTCGGCATCCGCCGCACGCACGCGAGCCTGCCCCCCTCGCGCGTCGAGCTCACGATCGTGCCCACCGAGAGGGCGCCCAGGATCGTCGGCAAGACGCCGATCTGCGGCAACCCCCAGGGCGCGCCGTTCGACCCGGCGGAGCTCGAGCGCGACCTCCCCGACGGCTCCTTCGTCGCGAACGGCTCGCTCTTCGGCGGGCAGGTGGCGCTGGAGGGGCTCCGCGTCACGCGCCAGCAGCGCAAGATCGTGGACGGCAAGGTGCGCATGGACGCGCTCGACCTCGGCACGCTCGCGAACCTGATCCCGGGCGTCGCGTTCTCGGCGGCGACGCCGAAGGGCACGCTGACCGCGACGCTCGACGTCGAGCGGCTCCCGCTCGCGGACCCGAAGCAGGCGGCGCTCACGCTCACGGTCGGCGCGCTCAAGCTGGAGCGGGAGGGCCAGGGGCTCCACCTCACGGCCCCGAGCGGGCCGATCCGCCTCGCGGGCAACGCGCTCCGGGTGCCGGAGCTCCGCCTCGAGGCGCACACCGCCTCGCGCCTGTCCGCCGCGTTCACCGCGTCCGGCGAGGTCCAGCGGGTGTTCACCGCGCCCGACCTCGACATCGCGATCCGGGTCAGCCCGACGAACCTGTCGCGGCTCAGCGCCGACATCCCGCAGATCCGGCACGCGCGCGGCACGGTGCAGGCCGAGGTCCAGGTGAGCGGTCCGCTCCAGGGGCTGCGCTACACGGGCTCGGCGACGCTCAAGGAGGGGGAGCTCGACGTCGTGGGGCTGCCCGTGTCGCTCGACGACATCGACGTGGAGATCGCGATCGGCGGCGATCTCGTGCGCCTCACGCGGGCGACCGCGCGGGTCGGCACGGGCACGGTGAGCGCGGCCGGGCACATGCCGGTGCGCGGCCTGAACCTCGGCATGGCGACGGCCTCGATCGTGGCGACCGGCGTGAAGCTGCCGGTCGCGGACGGGGTGAACCTCACCGCGAACGCCAACCTCGTGGCGCGCTTCCAGCCCGGCGTCGAGGACGACGCGTCGGGCGAGAAGAACCTGCCGGAGGTCGAGGGCAAGATCACGCTCACGTCGTTCAACTACACGCGCCCGATCCTGATGAGCGTCGATCTCGGCGACCTGACGGGCCGGCAGCGGACGACGGTGCAGACCTACAACCCCGCGGCCGACGCGGTCCGGTTCCGCGTCACGGTCCTCTCGCCGAATCCGCTCCATTTTTCAAACGATCTCGCGGACATGCGGCTCGAGGTCTCGCCGACGGGGCTCGAGCTGTCGGGCACGAACCAGCGCTTCGGCGCGCGCGGGTCGCTGCGCATCCTGCCCGAATCGAAGCTCATGCTGCGGAGCACCGAGTTCAACGTCCGGGAGGGCTACGTCCGCTTCGAGGATCCGTTCCGCATCGCCCCGAAGGTCGACGTGCGCGCCGAGAGCGAGTACCGCCGCTACACGGCCATGAGCAGCGCCACGGCGGACCCGGCGGCCGGCGCGGAGGCGGCGGCGCCCGGGGGCATCGGCGCCGGCGCGAACGCCGGCGGGCACTGGCGCATCCGGCTGCACGCCCAGGGCGACGCCGACAACCTGCAGCTCAACCTGACGAGCGATCCGCCGCTCAGCCAGGAGGACATCGTCCTGCTCCTGACGCTCGGGATGACGCGCGCCGAGCTCAACCAGGGCGTCGTGTCGTCGCTCGGCGAGACCATGGGCCTCGAGGCGCTCTCGTCGCTGACGGGCGCGGACAAGGCGGTGAGGAAGATCGTCCCCATCATCGACGAGTTCCGCTTCGGCACCGGCTACTCGTCGAAGAACGGCGCCCCGGAGCCGACGGTGACCCTGGGCAAGCGCATCACGGACGCGGTGCGCGCCAACGTCACGACGGGGCTCTCGCAGGGCAGCCAGGTGCGCGCGGGCGTCGAGGTGAAGCTCAGCGACCGCATGAGCATCCAGGGGTCCTACGACAACGCGAACGACGCCTCGAGCTCGCCGCTCGGCAACGTGGGCGCCGATCTCCGGTGGCGGCTCGAGTTCGAGTGACGCGCGCGCGCGCTTGAACAGGCGCCGTCAGGGGGCGGCGGCGAGCGCCGCGGTGGCCGCGTCGAGCGCGCCGTACCGGTCGTCGCGGCTGGCCACCCACTGCTTGTGGCCCATGAGCTCGAAGATGCGCCGGTGCTTCGGGTTCTTCCAGGTCATGCTGAGCAGCGCGCGCTGGAACGCCTCGGCCTTCGCCTCGGGCAGCGCCGGCAGCGCGTCGAACATCGCGAAGTCGTAGGCCGGCGTCGTCCAGAGGACGTCGACCCGGCGGAGATCGATGTGGCCGCTCGCCTGCTCGGCCAGCCACACCGCGTCGCCGACCGCCGCCGCCTGCGCCTTGCCCTCGTGCAGCGCCGCGAGCGCCTGGACCTCGCTCGTCGCGGTGTCCCCGTGCTTGCCGAGGTCCACCTCGAACGGCATGAGCTGGATCCTGTCCACCGCCACCCCCGCCTGCCGGAGGAAGTGGAGCGGCAGGATGCGCGCGTGCGCGGAGTCGGCGCTCCCCACCGCGAGCACCTTGCCCTCGAGGTCGCTGAGCGCCCCGACCGCGGCGTCGCGGCGGACGAGGAGCTTGCTATGGAAGTCGCGGTCGATCTCGCGCATCGCCAGCGAACGGGACCGGCCCTCGGTCTGCCGCTTCACCCGCACGTGCGAGAGGGCGCTGTCCCAGGCGACGTCGATGTGCCCGCGGATCAGCGACTCCACCTGGCGCTCGTACGTAGAGAACAGCGCGAAATCAATCAGGATTCCATGCTCACGGAAGTGCTCGCGCAGGCTCTCCCACAGCGTCACCACCTTGAGGTCGTGCGCCACGGCGCCGACAAGCATCGCCAGGTCCTTCATCCGGTGCCTCGCACGGGCGGCGACGCTAGCACGAGGTCCGCCCGCCGAGATCCCCGCGTCTCGCACATCGGCGCATCGAGGCGTCGATCCGACCCGGCCTGGGCCTCCCGGGCGCTGGAGTCCGCGCGGTTCGTGTTGGTGCGCGAACGGGGCGCGGGCGCGGGCGCGGCGACGCGCGGAGGCAGGCGGCCGCGCTGCGGCGATGCAGGGCGCGCGGGCGACGTCGCCGCGCGGGCGGCCTCTTGCCCAACCGCCGCCCAACCGGGCTACGCTGCGGTCCTCGTGCACGCCGGCGCCGGTTCATTTCGTTTTCGTCCCCCGGCGCTCCGCACCTGATGGCTCGCCTCCGCTCCGCCCTCATTCCCCTGTGGCTCGGCCTTTTGCCGCTCGGCGCGCTCGCCGTCCCCGCGCGCGCCGACCAGGCGCCCGTGCGCCTGGCCCAGGCCGACCAGGTGGAGTCCAGCAGCTCGAACCGGGTTCACGCCAATCCCAACCCGGGTCAGGCCAACCAGGTTCAGGCCAACCCCAACCCGGGTCAGGCCAACCAGGTTCAGGCCAACCCCAACCCGGGTCAGGCCAGCGCCGCGGGGCGCGCCGGGCCTCCGGGTGAAGCCGGCGCCGAGGCCACCGACGTGCCGTCGCTCGATCAGCCGCTCGCCCTCGGAGAGCTCGTCGGCAAGCCGATCGTCCGCATCGATGTCGCCGCGCAGGGCGACCGCTGGCAGAACGCGTCGCCGGTCACGAGCGTCGAGCTCGGCGAGCCGCTCAGCCACGACGCCGCGCGCCGCGCGATGCGCGAGCTGCTCGCCTCCGGCAACTTCGCCCGCGCGTCGGCCGAGGCCTACCTGCTGCCCGACGGCGCCGCGCTCCGGATCGTCGTCGTCCCGCGCCGGCGCATCGCGACCGTCCAGATCACCGGCGGCGCGCTCGATCGCCAGGGCACCTTCGAGGCCGCCGGCATCGCCGAGGGCGGCGAGATCACCGCCGCGGCGCTCGCCGAGATCGGCCCCCGCATCCGCGCGTTCTACGCGCAGCACGGCTACCCCGCGGCCGCGGTCACGGTCCGCGCGGTCGACACCGACGAGCCGTCGCAGATCGTCCTCTCCCTCAACGTCGAGGCCGGCGCCCCGCGCATCGTCGCCCAGCGCGTGTTCGTCGTCGACCCGCGCGCGGACCGGGAGCTCGGCTCGCTCAGGGAGAGCTACCGCCTCGGCGTCGGCGCCCGCGTCGACGAGCCCGCCCTCGCCGAGGCCGACCGCGAGATGGCCGAGCTCCTCCGCCGGAGCGGCTTTCACGACGCCGAGGTCTCGCACCGCGTGCTCGCGGTCGGCCCGAACAATTACCTCTACGTCTACCTCGATCCCGGCGCGCGCATCGTCCCCGCCTTCGACGGCAACCGCGCCTTCGACAGCGACGCCCTCGAGGCCGCGCTCGGCCTCGGCGAGACCACCGAGACGAAGGCGGACGACCTCGCCGACCGGCTCACCGCGTTCTACGTCGCCCGCGGCTTCCTCGACGCCAGGGTGACGCCGTCGCTCGGCGGCAAGCCGGAGGATCCGGTCCGCTACCTGACCTTCACGGTCCGCGAGCACGAGCAGGTGCGCGTCACGAAGCGCGTCTTCCCCTGCCTCACCGGCGACCTCAGCCCGGACGACCTCGGCCGCGAGATCGAGAGCTTCCTCGAGGAGGACCTGCCCGGCGCCGACGCCTTCTCGATGCCCGACCCGCGCGGCATCTCGGACCTGTTCGGCCCGACCCGCGGCGCGGGCGGCCGGGCCCGCCCGGTCGAGCTCATCCCGGCGATGACGTACGAGCAGGAGACCTACGAGCGCGCCCTCAAGCACCTGCGCGACCTCTACTTCAGCAAGGGCTACCTGAACGCCGTCGTCGGTCCGGTCTCCGTGCTCCGCGCCACCTGCTCGCGCCGCTCGAAGCCGGGCGCCTGCGTCCCCGAGCCGGTCACCGAGCGCGTCACGGCCCAGTGCCGCACCGACGCGCTGGGCCTCCCCGTCCCCGAGCCGCCCGTCCCCGCCGCCCTGACCTGCCGGCCCGATCCGGCGCGGCACATCACGTGCGCCCCCGAGGTGACGCTCCGCATCCCTGTCCATCCCGGCCCGCAGACCCGGCTCTACGATCTCGCCTTCGAGGGGAACAAGGGCTTCTGCGGCCAGGCCGGCCTGATCGCGCGGGACCGGAGCTTCTGCGCCGAGGAGAGCCCGTTCAGCGAGCGCTGGCTCAGCCGGGTCGCGGACCTGAAGGTCGGAGAGCCCCTCTCGACGCTCGCCCTCGACGCCGCGCGGCTGCGCATCCTCGATGCCTACCGCGACCTCGGCTACGCGTTCGCCGAGGTCCGCACGGCGATCGAGCCCTCGCCCGACCGCACGCGCGCCCGCGCGCGGTTCATCGTGTCGGAGCGGGATCGGGTGACGGTCACCGGCATCGTCATCAAGGGCGCCGTCCGGACCGACGAGCAGCTGATCCTCCGCCGCGTCCTGCTCCGCGAGGGGGCGCCGTTCCGGCAGTCGCAGGCCCGCCTGAGCGAGGAGCGCATCGCCACGCTCGGCCCCTTCTCCAGCGTGTCCATCTCGCTGGAGGACCCGGATGTCCCGCAGAAGAACAAGCGGGTCATCATCCATGTGGTCGAGCAGCTGCCGCAGTACCTCAACCCGCAGATCGGGTTCTCGACCGGCGAGGGCGTCCGCTTCGCCTTCGAGTACGGACACCGCAACATCGGCGGCCTGGCCATCGGCCTCACGATGCGCGTCCAGCTCAGCTACCTGTTCGAGTTCATGGTCGTGGACCCCGCGGCGCGCCGTCACTACGAGGAGCTCAACGGCGACGATCAGCTGGAGCGCCGCAACACGGTCTCGATCACGCTCCCGGACATCGGCCTCGGCCCGCTCGTCAGCCTCTCTCTGGCGGGCATCGACGTGCGCGACAACCAGCTCGACTTCGGCTTCACGAAGCAGGCGCTCATCCCCGCGATCACCTACCGTCCGCGGCGCGCCGTGACGACGCAGCTCGCCGTGTCGACCGAGCTGAACGACGTCGGCTTCTTCCCGGGCGCCGTGGGCAACGAGAAGCGGAATATCCTCGACCAGCTGCGCATGCCCGAGGGACGCACGATCGCCCTGGCCCAGCGGCTCGACGCGTCCTGGGACACGCGGGACACCCCCTTCGCCGCGACCCGGGGATTCCTGCTCTCCGGCGGCGTCGAGCACGTCGACGCGTTCGACGCGTTCGACTCGGCCCGGGCCCAGTCGAGCTTCCCCGAGAGCCACTTCCTGCGGTTCACCGGCCGGGTGTCGGGCTATATCCCCCTCGCGCCCCGGTCGCGGCTCATCCTCGCGCTGAGCCTGTCCGGAGGGTATATTCAACCGCTCGTCGCCGAGAGCGGGACTTACCCTGACCGCCTGTTCTTCCTCGGCGGCGTCGACTCGCTCCGCTCCCATCTGGCCGAGTCGCTGTACCCCGAGGACGGGCTCGAGGAGGCGAGGGCGGCGCTGGGCGAGGACGCCGACGTCTCGACCGACGATATCCCGCGCGGCGGAACGGTGATGGTGAATCCGCGCGCCGAGCTGCGCGTTCCGCTGACCGATCTGCTCCAGCTCGGCCTGTTCCTCGACGCGGGCAACCTCTGGATCCGGGCGAGGAACGTGAACCTCGACCCGCGGCGGCTCCGCTACGGGCTCGGCGCCGGCCTGCGGGTGAACACCCCCATCGGTCCGCTGGCCTTCGACTACGGCTTCAACCTGGACCCGCGCGACGAGCTCGACGAGATCGACGGCGCCCTCCATTTCTCCGTGGGGCTCTTCTGACAGGCGGCGTCGCGTGCGACGCTTGGCTCACGCCCTCACGACGCTGGATGCCCTCGACGGCCGGGGGTCGCAAAGGCAGCTCTCAACTCACCATGACGAGGTTCCCCTGATGAACGGCTCTCTCCGCATGTGCGCCCTGCTCGCCCTGACATCGATCCTGACGACCGCCGGCTGCGGGGACGACAGCGCCGCACCGAGCAGCGCGTCGAGCGGCTCCGGCGGCGCGGGCGGCTCCGATGCGGCCGGCACCGGCGGCTCCGGCGGCGCGGGCGGCTCCGGCGGCTCCGGCGGCTCCGGTGCGGCCGGCGCGGGCGGCTCCGGTGGCGCGGGCGGCTCCGATGCGGCCGGCACCGGCGGCTCCGGCGGCGCGGGCGGCTCCGGCGGCGCGGGCGGCTCCGGCGGCGCGGGCGGCTCCGGCGGCGCGGGCGGCTCCGGCGGCTCAGGCGGCTCAGGCGATGCGACGTCGAGCGGCTCCGGCGACACGACGTCGAGCGGCTCCGGCGGCTCCGGCGGCTCCGGCGGCTCCGGCGACACGACGTCGAGCGGCTCCGGCGGCTCCGGCGGCGCGCCGGTGTGCGGCGACGCCCGGTGTGACGAGGAAGAGACGTGCGAGAGCTGCCCCGGCGACTGCGAGGGGTGCGCGCCGGCCTGCGGGGACACGCGCTGCGAGGCGCCGGAGACGTGCGCGTCGTGCGCCTCCGACTGCGGCGAGTGCCCGCCGGTCTGCGGCGACGGCACCTGCGAGCCCCTGCGGGAGAACTGCCAGGCGTGCGCCTCCGACTGCGGCGCATGCCCGCCGGACGACTGCAGCCACGACCTGTGCGAGGAGGGGGACCCGCTCCTCACCAGCTGCGACCCGTGCGTCACCGCGCTGTGCGCCGAGGACCCCGCGTGCTGCATGAGCGCGTGGGACGCCCACTGCGTCGAGGGGCTCGCCGCCGCCTGCGGGCGGGCCTGCGGGTGCGCTCACGACCTCTGCGAGACGGGCGAGGCGCTGGACCCGTCGTGCAACAGCTGCGTCGCGAATGTGTGCGACGAGCTCGAGGGAGACAGCTTCTGCTGCACGTTCCGCTGGGACGAGAGCTGCATCGGGCTCGCGCAGCACCGGTGCGGCGTCGCGTGCCCCTGAGCTCAGCCCGCCGCCTGCCACGAGAGCCACGCGCGGCCGCTGCAGGGAGCGCCGCTCGCCGCGCGGCGGGCGGCGCCGCGCGGCATCGACAGGATGGCGGCGGCCCCCGCGGTCAGCGCACCGTGGCCGCCTTCATCTCGCGGACGAAGCTCGCGACGGCGCGCGCGGCCGCCTCGGGATCGCCGAGGTTCGCGGCGATCCGCTGGACGACCGCGGACCCGCTGATCACGCCGAACGCCCCGGCGGCGAGGGCGTCGCGCACGTGCTCGGGCTTCGAGATGCCGAAGCCGAGGATCGCGGGCGGCGCGCCGAACCGGCGCAGCGTCTCGAGGAGCGTGCCGTGGCCGAGGCGCAGCTGCTCGTCCGCCCCCGTCACGCCCTTGCGCGTGACGCAGTAGGTGTACGCAGCGCACCGCTCCGCGAGCAGCTTCAGCGTCGGCTCCGAGGCGTTGAGCGGCGCGATCAGCACCGGCGCCACGCCCGCCTCGCGCGCCGCCGCCACGTACGGCTCCGACTCCCTCACCGGCACGTCGGCGACGAGCACGCTGTCGACCCCGGCCGCGGCCACCGACGCGTAGAAGCCCTTGAGATCGCGGTGCTTCACCAGGTTCGCGTACGTCAGGAGGCCGACCGGCACGTCCTTCACCTCCGCCCGGAACCGCGCGAGGAGCTCGATGCAGTCGGGCGGCCGCACGCCGGCCGCGAGCGCCCGCACGGCGGCGGCCTGGATCGTCGGGCCGTCCGCGATCGGATCCGAGAACGGGATCCCGACCTCGATCGCGTCCGCGCCGCCCTCCACCGCCGCGCGGAGCAGCCGCGCGCTCGTGGCGAGGTCCGGATCCCCGAGCATCAGGAAGGGGATGAACGCCCCCTCCCCCCGCTGCCGCAGCCGCTCGAATGCGCGATCGTAGCGCGTCGTCATCGTCTCCCGACTCATGTCGACCTCCCTGGATCGAGCAGCTTCTGCGCCTGCTCCATGTCCTTGTCTCCGCGGCCCGACAGGTTCACGACGAGCACCGTCTCGCGCCCTGCCTGCGCCGCCTCCGCCGCCATCTTCATCGCGTGCGCGATCGCGTGCGCCGACTCGAACGCCGGGATGATGCCCTCGCTGCGCGCGAGCCGCTGGAACGCGTCGAGCGCCTCCTGGTCGGTCGCCGCCACGTAGGTCGCCCGGCCCGACGTCATGAGGTGCGCGTGCTCCGGCCCGACGCCGGGGTAGTCGAGCCCCGCCGACACCGAGTGCGTCTCGGCGACCTGCCCGTGCTCATCCTGGAGGATGTAGGTCTCCGACCCGTGCAGCACGCCCGGGCGCCCCTTGAGGAGCGTCGCGCCGTGCATGCTGGTCGACAGGCCGTGGCCGGCGGGCTCGACGCCGACGAGCGCCACGTCCTTGTCCGGGATGAACTCGGAGAAGATCCCCATCGCGTTGCTGCCGCCGCCCACGCACGCGACCACCGCGTCGGGCAGGCGCCCCTCCGCCTCCAGGATCTGCGCGCGGGCCTCGCGGCCGATCACCCACTGGAAGTCGCGCACGATCGTGGGGAACGGGTGCGGGCCGGCGACCGTCCCGATCAGGTAATGCGTGTCCTCGTAGCTCTCGGTCCAGTAGCGCAGCGCCTCGTTGAGGGCGTCCTTCAGCGTCTGCGAGCCCGAGGTCACCGGCACGACCTCGGCCCCCATGAGGCGCATCCGGAAGACGTTGAGCCGCTGCCGCTCGACGTCCTTCGCGCCCATGTAGATGCGCGTGGGGAGCCCGAGCAGGGCCCCGATCATCGCGGTCGCGACGCCGTGCTGGCCGGCCCCGGTCTCGGCGATGAGCCGCCGCTTGCCCATGCGCCGCGCGAGCAGCCCCTGGCCGAGCGCCTGGTTCGTCTTGTGCGCGCCGCCGTGGAGCAGGTCCTCGCGCTTGAGGTACACCTTCACGCGCGGGTCGCCGGTCAGGTTGCGGCACAGGGTCAGCGGCGTCGGGCGCCCCGCGTAGCTCGTCAGCAAGGCGTTGAACTCCGCCGCGAACGACGGATCGCCGCGCGCCTCCAGGTACGCGCGCTCGAGCTGCTCGAGCGCGGGTACGAGGATCTCCGGGACATAGGCGCCGCCGAAGGCGCCAAAGCGACCGCTTTGCTGCATGGTGATTGCCTCTATCCGTCGATGGTGCGTGGTGCGTTGTGGAAGATGCGGTCAGGGAGAAGCGCGGTCCGCCGGGGCCGCGGGGCCAGGGTCGTGGCGCGAGGGGCCGCGCGCGCGGTCGAACAGCCGCACGAGCAGGTCGGCGCACTTCTCGCCGGGCGCGCTCTCGACGCCCGAGCTCACGTCGAGCGCCCACGCGCCGACCCCGCGCGCCGCGGCGACGTTGTCCGGCGTGAGCCCGCCCGCGAGCAGGCTCCGGGCCCGCGCCGGGTGGTGCTCGATCGCGCTCCAGGCGAACGTCCGCCCGGTGCCTCCCCGCGCCTCGGCCGTGCGCGTGTCGAAGACGAGCCGATCGGCGCGGCGCTCGACCTCGGCGCCCGCGCCGGCCGCGCCGGCCGCGCCGGCCACACCCGAGGCGCCGGCCGCGCCGGCCACCTCGCCGGACGGCGCCATGGGGACCGCCTTCCAGACCTCGCAGCCCTCGGGGAGCGCGCGCCGCAGCCCCTCGACGTACGCGGCGTCCTCGTCGCCGTGCAGCTGCACGGCGCGGAGCCCGAGCGCGCGCGCTGTATCGGAGACGAAGCCCGCGGACTGATTGAGGAAAACGCCGACGAAGGCAAGCCCCGCGGCGGTGGCGATCGCGATCTCGGCCTGCTCGCGCGTCACCCGCCGCGGCGAGGCCTCGGCGAAGACGAGGCCGCCGAAGCGGGCCCCGAGCCGCTCCGCCTCGCGCGCGTCCCCGGCCCGGGTCAGGCCGCAGACCTTCACCCTGCCGTTCACGAGCGCGCGCGCGGCGTCGGCGATGTCGGGGCTGCGCATGAGCGAGGTGCCGACGAGGAACCCGTCGACCGAGCGCGCGAGCCGCTCCACGTGGGCGCGCGACTCGACGCCCGACTCCGCGATGACGATCCGGTCGCGCGGCACGCGCGGGGCGAGCCGCTCCGAGACGGCGAGATCGACCTTGAGCGTCCTGAGATCGCGGTTGTTGATGCCGATCACGGGCGCGGGCAGCGCGAGCGCGCGGTCGAGCTCCGCCTCGTCGTGGACCTCGACGAGGCAGTCCATGCCGAGCGCCTCGGCCGCGCCCAGACAGAGCAGCGCTGTCGCGTCGTCGAGCACCGACAGCATGAGCAGGATCGCGTCCGCGCCGCGCGACCGCGCCTCGACCACCTGGTAAGGGCCCACGACGAAGTCCTTGCAGAGGAGCGGGACGTCCAGGACCTCGCGCACGGCCTGGAGGATCTCGAAGCTGCCCTGAAAGAAGGGCTCGTCGGTCAGCACGCTCACCGCGTCGGCGACGCCGTAGTAGGCGGCGGCGACGGCGTGCGGGTCGAAGTCCGGTCGGATCAGGCCTTCTGACGGGGAGGCCTTCTTGCACTCCAGGACGAACCGCGCGCCCGGCGCGGAGAGCGCGCGCCGGAGGCTCCGCGAGGTGGGCGGGGCGTTCGCCCTGAGGACGGCGAGCGGGGTGCGCCGCTCGCGCTCCGCCACGTCCGCCCGTTTCCGCTCCACGATGCGCGCGAGGACATTGCTGCTCTGCTCAACCATGGTTCGCCTCCTTGCGCGCTTCTTGAGACCCTTCCCGGCTCAGCGCCACGAAGCGCGCGAGCCGCTCCGCCGCGCGCCCCGAGCTCAGCGCGTCGAGCGCCGCGGCCGTCCCCTCGCGCAGGCTGTCGGCGCGCCCGCCGATCCAGAGCAGCGCCCCCGCGTTGAGGGCGACGGCGTCGCGGTGCGCGGGCTCGCCGCGCCCGGCGAGGAGGTCGCGGAGCCACACGGCGTTCTCGGCCGGGCCGGCGCCCCGGAGCGCCTCGATCGGCGCGGGCGAGACCCCGGCGTCCGACGGATCGAGCGTGAGCTCCTCGACGACCCCGTCGCGGAGCCGGGCGGCGCGGGTCGGGGCGTGCAGGGCGATCTCGTCGAGGCCTCCGCCGTGCACGACGAGCGCGGCCTGGCAACCGAGCATCCCGAGCGTGCGCGCGGCGTGGGTGACGAGCTCCGGATCATAGATGCCCATCACCTGGATCGGCGGCGCGCTCGGGTTCACGAGGGGGCCGAGCAGGTTCATGATCGTGCGCACCTTGAGGGCGCGGCGCACCGGCATCGCGTGGCGGAGGCCGGCGTGGTACTGCGGCGCGAAGAGGAAGCAGAAGCCGACCTCGTCAAGGGCCCGGCGCGAGACCTCGGCCGGCGGGTCGAGCCGTGCGCCGAGCGCCTCGAGGGCGTCGGCGGAGCCGCACTGCGACGAGACCGAGCGGTTGCCGTGCTTGGCGACCGGCAACCCCCCTTCGGCCGCGACGAAGGCGACGGCGGTCGACACGTTGACGGTACACTGCCCGTCGCCCCCGGTGCCGCAGCAGTCGGCGAACGCGTAGGCCGGCCGCGCGAACGGCGCCGAGGCCCCCCGGAGCGCGCGCGCGGCGCCGGCGATCTCGGCGGGGGTCTCGCCCTTCGCCTTGAGCGCGACGAGCAGCGCGGAGAGCTCGATCTCGGTCAGCGCCCCCGCGACCACGTCACGGAACAGCGCCTCGGTCTGCTCGGCGGAGAGGTCCACGCCCGCGCAGAGCGCATCGATCACTGCATGCATCATGGTTCGCTCCTCATGTTCACGGCCGTTGCGGCAGACACGGCTCCTCGCGATTCGAGCATCGGACTGCGGCGCACTGCATAGCGGACAAAAACGAAAAGGCCCACCGTTGTTCGGCGGGCCCATTTTCTTCTTTCCTTCAGGTCGGCCTCCCCGGAGGGAGGCGCGTTACCCGTCGTTGGGGCCCGCCTTGGTACAGTACCAGCGCCACCAGCGCAGCCCGGCCACGCGCGAGCCCACCTGGGCCGCCCCGCGCGGCCGGACTTCGCCGAGGACGAAGGCCTCGGCGCCGGAGCGAGCGGGGGACGCGGGGAGCGCGCGGGACATGCGGGGAACATAGCTTGCGGCCGCGCGGGGGGTCAAGCGGGTTCGCGGCGGTTTCCGCTTCGCTGGTTCTGTCGGTCTTGTCTGTCGTCCACCCGCCACCTGCCGGCGCGCTGCCGCCGCGCGCCGCTGCTCTATCGCTCTGGCGCCTGGCGGGTATCCGCGCGGTCGGGGCGCGGGTGTGCGGGACAGACGCGGTGGCGGACTCCGCATGGCGGGAGATACCCATGCTCGGCGGGCTCGGTCCGCTGTCACGTTGTCTCGGAGCGGCTCACTCACCCTCATGATGGCTCACAGGACCAGGACGCCTTCCTATCGCATGAGCAACCCCTCCCCCTCAGCCAGGCCAGCTCTGGATGCACCTCCATGAAATCGATTCGCTGGATTGACCGTCTATCCGGGCTGCATTGGAATGACGGCGTCAGGACCTTGCGAGGCCGAGGTCGGGGCGCGGCTCGGAAGGGGGCGCCCCGAACCTCCCCGGGTGGGGCAAAACTCCCCTGGTCAGGCCGGCTCCTGGCCCTGGCGAAACGAGGCATGCAACGTGCAGCGAGCGTGGCTCGCCGGCCTCGTCGGCACGGAAGGAGCTGTGCATGAGCCTCATCGACGCGTGGGTCGGCGATCCGCCGCCCCCTCCGCCCGCCGGCCGGTACGGCGCGGGCTGCCGCGTGCTCGTGGCCGAGGATGACGACGAGATGCGCGCGCTGCTGGCGTCGACGTTGAAGTGTGACGGCTTCGAGGTCATCGAGGCGAGGAACGGGCTGGAGCTCCTCGATTACCTCCTCCCCTTGTTCGCCGGCCGGGAGCCGCCCGCGCCGGTCGACGCGATCGTGAGCGACATCCAGATGCCGTGCTTCACGGGCATGGAGGTGCTCGCCGGCCTGTCCGCGGTGCGGCGCCGGCCGCCCATCGTCCTGATCACCGCCTTCGGCGAGAGCTCCACCCACGCGCTGGCGCGCTCGCTGGGCGCGGTCGCGGTGCTCGACAAACCGTTCGACCTCGACGCGCTGCGGAGCGTGATGAGCCGGGTGATCGCGGCGCGGCAGGCGCCGGAGGACCCAGGCTGAGCTCCCGGCGCGCACGCGAACGACGTTCGGCGCTCGCGCGGGCGATCCGCCATCCCCGCCCCGTCGCGCCGCCGCCCTACTCCTCGTCCGGGTCGTCCCCGAAGAGCACCCCGACCGACCCCTCGATCGCGTCAAACGGCTCTGCCCTGACCCGATCGCCCCGCTCCGCCGTGAGCACGTTCAGATACCCGCCCTCCATCCAGCGATGCACGGTGAGCACCTCGTTCATCGGATCCACGATCCAGTAGTGCGGCACCTGGCATCGGTGATACGTGCGCAGCTTCTTCACGAGGTCGTTGCGCG
Source organism: Sorangium sp. So ce1014 (assembly GCF_051521505.1). Taxonomy (NCBI): domain Bacteria; kingdom Pseudomonadati; phylum Myxococcota; order Polyangiales; family Polyangiaceae; genus Sorangium; species Sorangium sp. So ce1014. The sequence continues at coordinate 1,717,852 of NZ_CP150356.1, read as the reverse complement.
TGTTCGAAGGGCTCAGCACCTCGCAGACCCAGTCGGGACGCACGAGGATCGGCGTCTTGTCGGGCAGCTCGGGGAGGCGCTCACGCCGCCAGCCCACCACGTCCGGACGGTAGATGTCGTGCTCCTCGAACCCCACCTCGACCTCGGTGGCGAACCACCACCCCCCGGGCCAGCGACCTCCCGGCCGCCGGTTGTAGGGCCGGAACACGATCCCGGCGAGCGATGCCTGGGCCCCGCCGTGCCTCGGCGAGGGCATCGCCTTCGGGACGAGATCGCCGTCGATGACCTCGTGAAACCGCTGTGCCTCGGGGATGGCCAGCAGATCCGCGATCGTGGCGAGCTTGCGCGCGGGGAGCGACACGGCTCCTCCATCCTGCCGTACCCGCCCGGAGCCCGCCAGCGCGCATGCGCCCGGACGCCGCGCGGGCCCCCAGCGCCCGGCCTCGACCCCGAGCGCGCCCCTCCCGCCGCCCTCGGCTCATCCGCTCCCGCAGGATACTTTCCGGTTCCGTGCACCGATGGTAGGCCCCCGTTCTGCAGGGCGCACGACCTCGCGGCCAGGCGCGACAGGCCCTCGCGAGGCGCCCGCCCGGCCCTCCCCCTGTGTGCCCATGATCACCGCCGAACCAGGTCCCCCGCCGCCGCCGAGCGCCGCCGGCGCTCATGAGAGCGTCCCGCCGCGATCGACGAGCGGTCCGCCCGCCCGCCCGAGCGCGCCGCCGGCGCGGTCCGTCCCCCCGCCGCCGCGCCGCAGCGCCTGGACCACCCGCCTCGGCGAGGCCTGCGTGCTCGGCCTCGGCGTCGCGTCGCTCTCCGCGGTCCCGACCGCGCTGCGCACCGCGCGCGCCGGCGCGTCGTTCCTCGATGGGCTCCTCGTCGGCACCGCGATCCTGCTCCCGCTCGTCACGCTCGCCCTCATCCTCTCGCGCGCCGCCGGCCGCGGCTTCCGCGGCATCGTCGGCGCGGGCGGCGAGCGCCTCGCCGTCCTCCGCATCGCGCTGTGGATCAGCGTCGCCGTGCCCGTGCTCGCCGCGCTCGCCGCCCTCCTCAAGGCGGCGACCCACCACCGCGGCCTCGCCGGCGCGACCTTCGGCGTCCTCGGCCTCGCCGGCGTCGTGGCCGCGGCGCTCCTCACCCAGCGCCTCGTCGCGTTCGGCGACCGCCTCGCCGCCCGCGGCGTGAAGCCGTGGATCCTCGCCGTCGCCGGCGCCGCCCTCGGCGTCCTGCCCCTCGTCGCCGCCTTCGCGCCGCTCGTCGCGCTCGCGGGCAGCGCCCCCGGCGACGCCCGCGACGCCGTGCGCGCGGCCATCGTCGACGGCGCCATCGCGCTCGTGGCGACCGCGCTCGTCTCCAGCGTCGACCTCAGCGCCGCGGTCGGCCGCATCGCCGGCCTCGCGGGCGTCCCGCTCGCCGCCCTGGTCCTCATGACGGCGACCGCCCGGATCGAGTCGTTCCCCCCGCTCGGCCAGGCCGTGCGCGCCGGCGGCGGGCTCGCGGCGACCCTCTTCGGCGCGCTCGAGCGGTGGACCGACCGCGACGGCGACGGGATGGGCTCGCACTTCGGCGGCCTCGACTGCGACGAGGGCGACCCCACCCGGTATCACGGCGCGCGGGACATCCCGGGCGACGGCATCGACCAGGGTTGCGGCGACGCAGCCCTGGGCGACGCCTCCCGGCCCGCCGGGGCGCTCGCGGGCCCCGCTGCCCCTCCTGCCAGCCCCCCGCCGGCCGCGCCGACCGCGCCGGCCGCACCGGCCGCGACCGCGCGCGCCGCGGCCGTGCCCGCGGCGCGCGACGATCGCGGCGCGGTGATCCCGGCCGTCCTGACCAGGACCATCGCCTCCGCCGCCACGCCGACGCCCGCCCCCGCGTCCGCGCCGGAGCGCCCCGACATCCTCCTCGTCACCCTCGACGCGGTCCGCGCCGACCACACGTCGGCTTACGGCTACGGCCGCGACACGAGCCCGCGGCTCGCCGAGCTCGCGGCCCGCGGCGTGCTGTTCGAGCGCGCCTATGCCGCCTCGAGCGAGACGCAGCGGGCCATCGCGCCGCTCGTCACCGGCCGCCGCCTCAACCGGGCGGCGCGCGACCGCCGCGCGTGGCCGACGCTGCTGCCCGGGAACGACACCCTCGCCGAGCGCATGAAGCGGGCCGGCTACCTCACCGCCGCGGTCAGCTCGTTCACGTGGATCAGCCAGGAGCGCGGCTTCGACCAGGGGTTCGATCGCTTCGAGACCGTCTACGGCGAGGCCCACCCCGAGCGCGAGGCGACCGGTCACCTCGCGGTCAAGAAGGCCATCGAGCTCCTCGAGGGCGCCGCCCGGCGCGCGCAGCCGGTCTTCCTCTGGCTCCACCTCTTCGACGCCCACGAGCGCTACGTCGCCCACCCCGGCATCCGCTTCGGCTCCGGCAGGACGGCCGCCTACGACGGCGAGATCGCCTACGTCGACCGGCAGCTCGGCGCCCTGCTCGACGCCGTGGCCCGGGGCCCCCGCGCCGGCCGCACCGCGATCATCGTCCACGGCGCGCAGGGGGAGGGCCTCGGCGAGCACGCCACCCTCGGCCACGGGGTCGAGCTCTACGAGGAGGCGATCCGCGTCCCGCTCGTCGTCGCGCTCCCCGGCGCAGCTCCCGGCCGTTACCCGCACCCGGTGAGCACGGTCGACATCGCGCCCACCGTCCTCGAGCTCGGCGACGCGGAGGCCACCGCCGTCGAGGGCGGCTCCCTCGCCGCCATCGCCGCCGGCGCCGACCGCGCGCCCCGAGGACCGGTGTTCGCCCGCACCGCCCGCCGCGCGGCGGTCGTCGACGGGCACCTCAAGCTCCTCGTGATCCAGCGCAAGAAGCGCGACCGGATGCTCCTGTTCGATCTCGAGCGCGATCCCCGGGAGACCCGCGATCTGTCGAACGAGCGCGCCGGCGACGTGGCGCGGCTCCGCGAAAAGTTGTCTGCCTTCGAGTCTCCCGCGCAGTAAAGTCCAAGCGAGGGAGCATGCACAGGTTCGCCCACCCGACGCGGAAGCCCGCGCCCCCCCGCGCGAGGGCGCTGCGTGCCGCCGTCGCCGTCGGCTTCGCGCTGGGCGTCGCCGCGCTCGCGCTGCTCGTTGTGCGGCTCGCGGAGGCGCCGGCCGTGCCGCTGACGCTCGGAGCGGGCGCCATCACGGGCGCGCTGCCGCGCCGACTCCGGTTCGAGTGGCGCCTCGTCCGCGATCGCCACTGGCAGATCGCGTCGTCTCCCGCCGAGTCGCGCGAGGCGATCGACCAGATCGAGGGCAACCGCGGCGTCTGTGCGACGGGCATGGTCGAGGTCTCCGGCCTCATGAAGCTCGACCCGACGCCGAGGGCCCAGGGCGACCTGCGCTCCATCGACGAGATGCAGCGGACGACCTGCAAGCACTGGATCAGCCGGGATTACCCGGAGCGGTGCGCGGAGTTCGATCGCGAGAAATGGCTCTCGATGTCGGGGGGCCTCGACACGAAGCCGATGCATTTCTGCATGGATCGCTACGAGTACCCCAACCAGAAGGGGGTTTATCCGTTCATCCTCGTCTCGTTCTACGAGGCGAGCGAGCTCTGCGCCGAGGAGGGCAAGCGCCTCTGTGACGAGGCCGAGTGGACCTTCGCCTGCGAGGGCGAGGAGGCGCGCCCCTACCCGTACGGGTACGTCCGCGACCCGGAGGCGTGCGTCGTCGACCAGCCGTGGCGCGCGTTCATCGAGACCGCGTTGCGCCCGCGGGGCGGCCCTGCTGCCATGGCCGAGATGGATCGGCTCTGGCAGGGCATGCCGTCCGGCGCTCAGCCGCGCTGCCGGAGCCCGTTCGGTGTGGTCGACATGACCGGCAACATCGATGAGTGGACCCGTTCCGTCCGCGAAGGTGAGCGTCCCTCCATCCTGAAGGGCGGCTACTGGGGCCCCGTGCGCACGCGTTGCCGCCCTTCGACCCGCTCGCACGACGAGAACCACATGTTCTACCAGCAGGGCTTCCGCTGCTGCGCGGACCCCGGCGCTGCGCACGCCGTGCCCGCGGAGCGCGCCGTCTCCAGCGACCCTGCCGCCGCCCCGCTGCCGCGCGAGCTCCGCTGACGTGCTCGCCGGCGTGGTGCCTCGTGCGGCCGCTCCGCCGCGCACGTTCCGCCGCGCACGCTCCGCCGCGCACGCTCCGCCGCGCACGCTCCGCCGCGCACGCTCCGCCGCGCACGCTCCGCCGCGCACGCTCCGCCGCGCACGCTCCGCCGCGCACGCTCCGCCGCGCACGCTCCGCCGCGCAGTCGACCGCGCTCACCGCAGCGCGTATCCTCTGCGCTGATGGACGACTCTCCCGCCGGACAGGGTGCCTCGCCTGGCTCCCGCGACGTGCGCGCTGCGCACGCCGGCACGCCCCTCGCTGCCCGGGCGGCGCCGCCGCCGGGCGCCGCGCCTGCGCCGCCGCGCGCGCGCCGGCTCGATGGGCTGACCGGGCTCGTGCTCTTCACCGCCGCCGCCGTCGCGCTGCTCCCGACGGCGCCGCTCGTCCTGCGCGCGGTCGCCGGCGAGCGGTCGCCGGTGCAGAGCGCTGGCCGGTTCACGCACCTCCTGGAGGGGCGTTCTCCGGCGGCGGGGCGCTCGCGGGCTCACCCTCGCTTCCCGTTCGACGAGGAGCCGGGCGCTGACGAGCCGCGCTCGCGGCACGACGACGGCCCTTCCTTCGACGACGAGGGCGAGGAGCCGGGCGCGCCCTCGCGCCTCCAGCTGGGCATTGCCTCGCGCGGCATCACGCTGCTCGAGGAGCCGCGGGCGGACGGCGCCCGGATTGGCGCGATCGCCGCCGGCGAGCTCGTGATGATCGTGCGCGAGGCGGGCGCGTGGGCGCTCGTTACAAAGAACCAGGGGGACAGCATGGTCATGGGCTGGGCGCGCCGGAGCGAGATCGCGATCCGATGAGCGTCCGGAACGGTGGCTTGCCGCGCGCCTACCGCGGCCGTTTGCTCACGCCCCTCGCCGCGCCGGATGGCGGTGCGCAGGTCCGCTTCCTGGAGGACGCCTTGCTCGTGGTCGGCGCCGACGGCCGCATCGTCCAGGTCGCGCCGTTCGCTCCGGGCGCTTTCCGCGGGCCGGTGCTCGACCTGCGCCCTGCGGTGCTGATGCCCGGCTTCATCGACGCGCACCTGCATTTCCCGCAGACCCGCATCATTGGCAGCGCCAGCGGCGCCCTGCTCGACTGGCTCGATCGGTCTGTCTTCCCCGAGGAGGCTCGTTTCCGCGACGAGGGCTACGCCGCGCTTGTCGCGGGCGAGTTCACGGATCGTCTGCTCGCGTCGGGCACGACCACCTGCGTCGTCTATTCCAGCTCGTGCGCCGGGGCGACCGACCAGCTCTTCCGCGCCCTGCTGCGCGCTGGCTTGCGCGGCATCGCTGGCCTCACGCTCATGGACCAGAGCTGCCCTGAGGCGCTCTGTGTCCCTCGGGACGAGGCCATCGCGGCGGCCCGGGATCTCGTGCAGCGCTGGCACGGCGAGGGTGGCGGCCTGCTCGAGTTCGCGATCACGCCCCGCTTTGCCCCCACGTGCTCGCGCCCCTTGATGGAGGCGGCCGCGCGCCTCGCGCGGGATCACGACCTCCTCGTGCAGACGCACGTCGCCGAGAGTCCGGCCGAGTGCGAGGCCGCCCTGCGCGAGCACCCGTGGGCGCGCGATTACGTCGACGTCTACGACCGGGTTGGCCTGCTCACCGGGCGTACCCTGCTCGCGCACGCCATTCATCTCTCGCCGCGCGAGTGGGATCGCGTCGCCGAGGCCCGCTCGTCGGTCGTCCACTGTCCCGACTCGAACTTCTTCCTGGGCAGCGGGCGCATGCGTCTTGGCGACGCCCGCGCCCGAGCGGTCCCGGTCGCGCTTGGCAGCGACGTCGGCGCGGGTCGCAGCTTCGACATGCGCCGCAGCATGTCGAGCGCCTTTGACAATGCCCTCTGCCTTGGCGACCGCCTCACCCCGTCCGCTCTCTTCGTCATGGCCACGCAGGGCACGGCCGACGCCATCGGACTGGGCCGTGTGATTGGCAGCCTTGAAGCCGGCAAGGAGGCCGATTTCCTCGCCGTCCGTTTCCCCGACCACGTGCTCAGCGACTCGGATCTATTGAACCATCTCGCCTTCGCCCCCGAGACCGCCGCGATAAAGCGCTCCTTCGTCCGCGGCAATCCCGTCCACCCCCGCCCCCCCGGCGCTCCCCCCCTGATTCACCCGTAGGCCCCCGCCGCGGCGATCCCGTCCACGCCCTCCACGGGGGCCGGTCTACTCGACTTCGTAGACCTCGAGCTCCCAGAGGAGGATCTCGAAATCGCGCCGCAGGATGTACCGTGCGCCGTCGTCCCCGCGCACCTTGAAGTAGAGGTGATCGCCCCCTGGCCATCGGTCGAGGATCTCCGTCACCCGCACGCGGCGCTCGCCCAGGGTGAACGCCACGGGCTCCTCGCTTCCGCCGTGGCCGGCACGGCACGCCACATCGACCCGCATCTGTCCTCGCGCAGGGTAGCAGGCCCGGGCGCCCGGCTCGCGCGATCCGCCCCCGAAGGGGAGGCTCGCCGGCCGGGCGGCGCCTTGGAACGGCGCTCCCGGGCGCGATGCGCACGTCACACGCATTGCGCCCGGGAGCGCCTCCTCGCTCAGTTGGGGGTGACCGAGCAGCCGTAGAGCAGGTTCATGCTCGCCGTGTTGTCTTGCACCGCGATTGTGCACGTCTCCGGGCACAGCCGGATGAGCCCCTCGTCGATGTAGAAGGACATCGGCTTGCACTCCTCGGGGCTCTTCACCTGGGCGAAGGTCTGCTTCTGCCCGCCGTTGCTCGGCGTGAACTCGATCTGCACCGTCGACAGCTCGATGGAGTGCCCGCCTGGCGCCTCCGGCACCTCGATCTCGCACGACAGCTTGGCGCCCGAGATCACGCTGTCTGCGATCGCCTGGAACACGGCGTCGTAGGTGTCGTACTGGTTGATCGGGTATCTCAGCCCCCCGGTCATGACGCTGAGGGACTGGTACGTCGTCCCGGGATCGACCGAGCCGGGCCGGCACTGCTTCCAGGTGGCGGGCACGTCCGGCGGCCAGGGCGCGGTCGGCGGCGTGTTCTCGACGATGCCCACGAAGCTGTAGAACATGTAGTTACGCGCGCTCGTCGAGCCGAAGTACTCCGGCGCGAGCGCCGTCAGCGCCGCGTCGAAGGCCTCTGCTGAGCGGGTGCCTCCGGCCACGTTCTCGTTCTCGGGCAGATCGTCGTCGAGGTCGTGAAGGGTGATGTCGCCCTCGTCGGTCTCCGCGGCGCTCGCGCCGAGCGACTTCGTCGAGCAGTCCACGCCGTCGTCGGTGATCTCGACGAACACCTTGAGCGAGTCCATCCGGAGCCACTGCGACCACCCGGGCGACGTGGCCTCCCCCCGGGGCGGGATCGCGCCCTTCACGGTGTCGATGGCCAGACAGAGCGAGTCGACGCTGCTGACATCCAGGTTGTACTGATAGAAGTGCGGCGGATTGGTGTTCGGGTTCGCCGGGACCGGCGAACAGCTCCCGCTGCCGAGCGGCGCCTCGATGCAGACCGACTGCTCCGCCGTCGAGCTGCCGTGCCTCGAGAGCAGGATGACGCGGTAATCGATGCCGCTCCGCTCGATGATCGAGGCGAAGTTCTGGTTGATGTTCCGCTGAACGCTGTCGATCTCCTCCGTCATGCTCTCGGAGTTGTCGATGATGAAGATGATGTCGGCCGGGCGCTGCTCATAATCGGCCTGCAAGCTGGTCGCGACACACGCGGTGTCCTCGTTGAGCGACGCGTCCTCGGTCCCTCCGTCGAACTGGAACCCGCCGCCGTCCCCGATCCCGCTCCCGGTCGTATCGTCGCCCCCGCCCCCGCCCCCGCCCCCGCCGCTGCCAGAGCCGTTATTGCCGGAGCTCGCCCCACCACCCCCGCCGGAGCATCCACCGATGGATGCCGCCGCCGCAAGCAAACCCAAACCAACCAGCCCAACAAGCGTCTTCGTCGAGAGCTTCAAATGGACCTCCCAATGGGGGGCGCGATAGTGCGCAGCAACGGATGCTACCAGAGACACATCCGGATGGATGCGATCTGCACGAAATAATCGAGCCTGACGGGAGGTAGACGACCGACCACCACTGTCGTCCCATGTGCCTTGCCTGCGACCCATCGACTCGCGATCTGGGACAGGCTCCCCTAAGGAGCGAGGAGATGGCCGAGCGCGGGTGAACGGGAGCGACGCGCGACAAGGAAGGTCCGTGCGACCCGTCGAGACCACCTCCCCTGCAACCAGGGACGAGCCGGCTCGATCCTTACTGGCCCGCGCTCTTCCCTGCGACGATGTCCCGCGCCGCCGCGAGCAGGCGCTCCGGCGTGTTCGCCTCGGGCTCCTCGGTCACGACCTCGACGAGCCGCTCCAGGATCTCTCCGACGAGCCTGCTCGGCGGGATGCCGAGCGCCTTCATCAGCACGCCGCCGTTCACGGCGAGATCCTTGGCAGACAGCGCCGCGCCCGCGGCGAGCAGCGCCTCCACGCGCTCCCGGAGCCGCCCTATCGTCGCGATGTCCTCGGCCACCTCGCGCCCCTTGCCGAGCGCGTCGGCCACGCCGATCTCGTAGAGATCCGGCGCGAGCGCCGGCGTCACCCGGCGGAGCCACCGGCGCACCGCGGCGTCCGTCCACGAGTCGTCGTAGCAGATCAGGTGATGGCGGATGAGCGCCACGATCCGGGCGCGCTCGTCGTTGGAGAAGCGCAGCCGCGTCAGGATCGGCTCGGCCATCTCGGCGCCGACCCGCTCGTGCTCGTAGAACGTGTAGTCGCTCGTCTTCTCGGAGAACTCGCGCGTCCTCGGCTTGCCGATGTCGTGCATCAGCGCCGCCACGCGGAGGATCGGCTCGGGCTTGCACGCGTCGAGGCAGGCCATCGCGTGCCCCCACACGTCGTACGCGTGCCAGCGGTTCTGCTCGCACCCGACCGACTCCATCATCTCCGGGCAGGTGATCGAGAGCAGCTCCGTCCGGCGCATGATGTCGAATGCCACGCTCGGGCGGCGCGCGCGCATCGCCTTGAGCCACTCGTCGCGCACCCGCTCCGCGCTCACGCAGCGGAACGTCTGGTGCGACCGCGCGGTGCCCATCGCGCGCTCGGTCTCGGGGTCGAGCGCGCTCTCCAGCGTCGCCGCGAAGCGCGCCGCGCGCAGCACCCGCAGCCCGTCCTCGGCGAAGCGCTCGCCCGGATCCCCGACCGCGCGGATGATCTTCGCCTCGAGGTCCCGCTGGCCGCCGAACGGATCGATGAGGTGCCCGTCGACCGGGTCGATCGCGATGGCGTTCATGGTGAAGTCCCGCCGCGCGAGATCGGCGGTGATGTCGTCCACGAACTCGACCCGGTCGGGCCGCCTCCCGTCGCTGTAGGTCCCGTCGCCCCGCAGCGTCGTCACCTCGTACGGCACGCCGCGCACGACGACGGTCACCGTCCCGTGCTGGATCCCGGTCGGGATCACCTTCCGGAACGCGGCCACGACCTCCTCCGGCCGCGCGTCGGTCGCCACGTCCCAGTCCTTGGCGGGCTCCCCGCGGAGCAGATCGCGCACGCACCCGCCGACGATCCAGCCGCGCTTGCCGCGCTCGCGGAGGCGGCGACAGATGCCGAGCACGTCCTCGGGGACGAGGTCGATGAGGTGATCTATCCGGGTCACCCCCGCGGCTTATCACGGCGCCCGCAGAGCGGGGCCTGCGCCGAGCGGCCGCTCACTTCTTCTGGTTCGCCCAGGGGTCCCGGACGTCCGAGCCCTTCGGAGGCCGGACCGGCGTCGGCGTCGGCCGGAAGGGCCTCACCCTCGTGCCCTTCTCGTCGACCTCGACGAGCTTCACGAGCTTGCTCTGCTCGGTCCCGTCGAGCACGACCGTGCTGGGGACGTACCCCTCGGCCCGGATGTCGATCGTGACCGTCTGCCCCTGCTCCACGTCGATGCTCGCGGGCAGCCTCATCTCCACGCCGTTGCGGTAGCCGACCGCCGTCTCCGGCACGGCGGCCAGCGCGACCACCGTCTTCTGGACGGCGGGCGGCGGCTCGGGGGCCGGCGGCCTGGCCGCGGGCACCTCGACCGGCGGCTTCTGCGCCACCTGCGGACCGCCGTCCCTGGCGGACCCGCTCGCGCCGATGACGAAGATGGCGGTCACGATCCCCACCGCGGCCGCCGCGCCGGCGACCCACACGTAGCGGGGCCACGGCGAGCGCGGCGGCGACGGCGGCGTCGCCGGGACGATCACCTTCGACGTCTTGAAGTAGTCGTGCGGCACGTTGAAGCCGCCCGAGCGCGCCATCATCTCCGCGACCGCGCCCGGCACGCCCCCGCCCCTCACGCGCTCGAGGTCCTCGTGGAGCTCGATCATCGTCTGGTAGCGCGACTCCGGCTTCTTGGAGAGGCACTTCAGGATCACCGCCTCGAGCCCCGGCGGGCAATCGGGGCCGCCGACGAGCGCGCGGATGGGGACCGGCGCCTTGTACATGTGCTGCGTCAGGATCCCCATGAAGTTGTCGGCGTTGAACGGCAGCTGCCGGCTCACGAGCTCATAGAGCATCACGCCGAGCGAGTAGATGTCGGTCCGGTGATCGATGGGCGCGCCGGCGGCCTGCTCGGGGGACATGTAGTGCGGCGTCCCGAACACCGCCCCGGCGCGCGTCAGCTTCGTCGTCGTGCTTGTCGACACCTTCGCGATCCCGAAGTCGAGGATCTTCACGAAGCTCGGATCGCTGCCGCGGGCCACCACGAAGACGTTGTCCGGCTTGAGATCGCGGTGGATGATGCCGGCGTCGTGCGCGGCGGCGAGGCCCGCGGACAGCTGCAGCGCGATGTGGCAGATGCGATCCATCGGCAGCTCGTTCGGCGAGTCGATGAGCTGCGCCAGGCTCACGCCTTCCAGGTACTCCATGACAAAGTACGTGGAGCCGTCCGGCAGGTCGCCGAAGTCGGAGATGTCGACGATGTGCGGGTTGCCGATGCTCGACGCCGAGCGGGCCTCCTGCACGAAGCGCTCGAAGATCTCGCGGTCCCGCGCGAGCTCCGCGCGGAGCACCTTCACGGCGACGCGCTTGTCGATGACCTTGTGGCGGGCGAGGTAGACGAACCCCATCCCGCCCTCGCCGAGCAGCCGCTCGATCTTGTACCGGTGGTCGAAGGTCGTCCCGATGTACGGATCCTTGGCGCCGGGCGGCCGCCGCTCGCGCGGCTCGACCTCGTCCGGCGGCGGGATTTCCATGGACGGCTCCGCCTCGCTGATCGGGGCAGCGCTCGTCCTCCCGCTCATCTCGTCGGCGTCGGGCTGGCTCTGCCGCCCGAACCGCGGGGTCTTCTGGCGCAGCGGCGGCGGCGCCCTGAAGCTCGGAGGCACCTCGCTCGCCGGCCCCTCGACCCAGCCCGACCTGGAGGGCCTCGACGAGGGGCGGAGCTCGACCTCCACGGGCACGTCGTCGTCGCCTGCGCCCTCGGGCTCCGCGGACGGCGCGAACGCGGCGCCGACGCCGGACGAGCGAGCTCCGCCCGCCGCGCCGCTGGGGCGTGACGTCGGTGCCTCATCGTGCGCGCCTGCCTCGTCGTCGAAAACTCTGCTGCGCGCGGTGTGGTGCTCGTTTTTGGTGGCGCTCATGAAAGGCTCGCGGGCAGAGGTGCACGCCACATGCCGGCATCTGCGGCAGGGTCGGATTCTAGCAGGCGTTCGGTCCGGGAAGCGAGATCATGCGGACGCTGCACACGAAAGCCCGCGTGGGTGCGGGCGCCGTCGATCCCCGCGGCCCGGCGTGCCGCGCGCGCCGCGTTCTGCTAGGAGGGCACCGCGATGAGCGACCCCGCCCGGCTCAACTCCATCATCATCGTGATCGTCGCAGCCGTCGCGGCGATCGGCCTGGCGCTCGCGCTGCTCTATCTGCTCGGGAAGCTGCTCTGGAAGGACCGCTTCGCGCTCGGGGTCTCGCTGCGGTATCTCGGCTCCAAGAAGCGGGCGTTCATCTCGGTCGGCACCACGTTCGCGATCCTCGGGGTCGCGCTCGGGGTCGCGGCGCTCGCGACCGTGATGAGCGTGACCGGGGGTTTTCAGGCGGAGTTTCGCGAGAAGGTCCTGGGCGTCAACGCGCACGTCCTGGTGATCAAGTACTCCACGGACTTCCGTGAGTACCGCTCGATCATGGATCAGGTCGCCAAGGTGCCTGGTGTCGTCGGTGTGGCGCCCTTCAGCATCAACCCCATGATGCTCACGCACGGCGACGCGACGGCGACGGGCGTCCTCGTGAAGGGGGTGGACCCGGCGAAGAGCCTCGGCGTCGGGGCGGAGGGCGCCACGCCCGTGCTCGACCTGCCGCGCCACATCCTCCCGGGCGGCGATCTCACCGGGCTGCGGCGCCCAGGCGCGAAGCCTCCGGAGCGCGCGGCGCCGCCGTCCCTGCCTGACGTCCCTTCCCTGGAGAAGGGCGCGGGCTCGCGCGGCGCGCTCGAGCCCGACGCGGGCGGGGAGCTCGATCTGTTGAAGGCGTACGAGGCGCGCATCCTGGAGGACGACCGCGCCGCTGCCGCGCGGGACGCCGGCGCCGAGCCCGCCCTTCAGCCGGCCGACCTCGACGTCGCCGCGCTCGATGCCGCCGCGGACACCGGCGCCGAGGAGGCCGAGCTCGCGGTGGACGAGGGGGCCCCGCGGGGCTCGATCGAGCCGCAGGGCGGCTACGGCAGCGTGCTCCCCGAGGACGACGAGCTGCCGCCCGAGGTGGATCCGGACCCGTGCGCCGACAAGGAGCAGATCGCGAGGATGCCGGGCATCGTGATCGGCGCTGCGCTGGCGAAGAATCTGTCCCTCGACATCGGCCAGTGCGTCACCGTCACCTCGCCCACGATCGGCTTCTCGATCTCGAACGGCGCGATCAAGCCGCCGGTCGCCAAGCGATTCCGGGTCATCGCGATCTTCGAGGCCGGCTTCGAGCAGTACGACACAAAGCTGGCGTACGCCGATCTCTACGAGACGCAGGCGTTTTACGATCATGGCGACACGGTGACGGGCGTCGAGATGAAGGTCGATGACATCGACAACGCCAGCACCATCGCGCGTGAGATCAGCCAGCTCCTCAGCAACGGGCTTTATTACACGATGGACTGGGAGGAGCTGAACCACGGGCTCTTCACCGCGCTGCGCATCCAGCAGATCGGCATGAGCGCGGTGCTCGCGCTCATCATCGTGGTCGCCGCCTTCACGGTCATCGCGACGCTGATCATGGTGGTGCTCGACAAGAAGAAGGAGATCGCCGTCCTCAAGGCGATGGGCGCGACCGACGGCTCCATCCTGCGCATCTTCCTCTACCAGGGTGGGATCATCGGCGTCGGCGGCACCACGCTGGGGCTGCTGCTCGGCGTGGCGGTGTGCAAGGGCCTCCTGGTCTACGGTTTCCCGCTCGATCCGAAGGTCTATTTCATCTCCCGTCTCCCCGTGCAGGCGCGCCCGCAGGAGTTCCTGATCACCGGCGGCATCGCCATCCTGATCTGCCTCGCCGCGACGATCGTGCCGAGCCTGTACGCCGCGCGCCTCCGCCCTGCCGAAGGCTTCCGCGCGCAGTGAGCTCCCCCGGCTCCGCCCGACCGTAGGTCCGCGGGGGGGGCAGCTCGCCGAGCCCCGACGGCCGGCTCCCCGCCCCCTACCGTCGCGTGGCCGAGTAGAGCCTCTGCCGCCGGTCCGCCGGGTTCAGGTCGGACGCCAGATAGAGCGTGCACTCGTCTGGCGAGAGCGACGGCGTCATGACGGCGATCTCGGGCTTGAGGCCCGACAGCAGCATCCTGGCCTTCTGCCCCGCCACGGGCAGCCCGTCGGCCCCGAGCTCCACGTAGAAGCTCCGCAGCACCGACGCCTGCGCGCAATCGCCTCGCGCGCTGTAGGGCGCCTGGAAGAACAGCACGCCCCCGTCGGGCGTCACCCACGGGGCGAGGTCGTCGCCCTTCGCCGGGCAGTCGCCGGGCAGGACGATGTCGAGCACCTGCACCTCCGAGGCCTCGGCGAGCTTCGTGACGAGCCGGCTCGTGGTCCCACTCGCGTCCTGGTGCTTGTTCATGAACCAGTACCGGTAGGGCCGAACGCCGTGGGCCACCGCCACGGAGTAGCTCCCCCCGTCCAGGTAGAGCGCGTCGAACGCGTCCGCGTGGGTCGCCTCGAGCGCGTCCGCGACGAACAGCGACGGCAGGCTGCCCGGCCCGGCGAGCAAGCGATCGAAGAGCAGCGAGCCCCGAGGGAGGCCGTCGCGCGGCGACAGCGCGTCCACGGGCAGGAGGAGCGGGCCTGACTCCGAGTCCGTGGAGTTGACCGACGCGCTCGCGACCACCTCGCCCGCCGTCCAGGGCCGCCCGGTGGCCGTGGCGATCTGCGTGTCGTCCGAGCCGAAGGCGGCCACGTAGACGAGCCGCTGCGTCGCCTCGCCCTCCTCCCCCGGCTCCTCGCGCACGCGCGGGAACGCGGGCGCCGTCCCCTCGACCTCGATCGCCGTCGGCGTACCGAACGACAGCGCCCTGCCGCGGCCTGCGCAGCGCACGCACGTCTCGCTCGCCGTGCAGAACTCCCCCTCCTTGCACGCCGCGCAGCCGCCCTCGCCGCCCCCTCCCGCCGACGAGGACGACGACGTCGCGGAGGCTCCCCCGCCCCCGTCGCCACCGGCGCCGCCGTCGCCGCCGCCCCCCGCGCCCGACGACGAGGACGAGGACGCGGCGGGCGCGTCGGCCGCCGTGAACGGCTCGCCGCAGCCGGACAGGGTCCACATCGCGGCCAGCGAGAAGGTTCCGTAAAAGCGAAGCGTGCGCACCCGAGCTGCCTCCTACCGTGATCCCGCCGCGCGGAGCAGGCGCGCGGCCGGGTCAAGACGGCTTGTTGTAATCCGTGTCCTCAAGAAGGATGACGTTCGTCTTCGAGCGGGTCTCGCCGACGCTCGTGACGTAGACCGCGGGCTTGTCCTGCACCGGACAGACCTTCTCACACGCGCCGCAGCCGATGCAGAGCGCCGGATCGACGTGCGGGCGCTGCACGTGGACCATCTTCATCAGCGGCTCCTTGCCGTGCTCCGCGGCCACCGGCTCGCGCTTCGGGATGTCGACCTCCTCGACCCAGATCGCCTTGGGCGACGTCGGGCAGAACTCCTCGCAGACGATGCACGGCACGCTCATCGACCACGGCAGGCAGCGCCCCTGGTCGTAGAACGCCGTGCCGATCGAGATCGGCTTCTGGCCGACCCCCATCTTCTGCTCCTCCGTGATCTTCTGGATCGCGCCGGTCGGGCAGACGTCGCCGCAGAGGACGCAGGAGTGCTCGCAGTACCCGATGCGCGGGATGACGATCGGCGTCCAGAGCCCCTCGATGCCCGCCTCGAAGAACGCGGGGTGGATCGCGTTGTTGGGGCAGACCTTCATGCACTCGGCGCACCGGATGCAGCGCTCCAGGAACTCGCGCTCCTCGACCGAGCCCGGCGGCCGGATGACGCGGTGGTCGTAGTTCGCGTCGAGCACGTCGGCGATGCGCGCCGTCGGGATGATCACCGCGCCGGCGGCGGCGGTCGCGAGGGCGGTGCGGCGGCCCGTGTCGGGCGTCACGAGGGCGCTCTTCCGGTTCGGGAGGAAGCGAAACTTGATGACGTCCTCGGGGCAGGCGTTCTCGCAGTTGAGGCACATGTGGCACTCGTCCTGCCGCCACTTCACGCCGCCCTGGGGCGAGTCGGCGCCCTGGCAGTGCACGAGGCACAGGTTGCAGTCGGTGCACTTCGCGTGATCCTTCTCCATCCCGAAGAGCGCGAAGCGCGCGAACACCCCGAGGAAGGCGCCGAGCGGGCAGAGCACCCGGCACCAGAAGCGCGGGATGAAGCGGTTCATGAAGAGGATCCCGACGAACAGGATCCCGACGAACCACGCGTGGTGGAAGTAGAACTGCTTCGTCTGCCACACGCTCGCGGCCAGGAAGTCCTGCGTCTGGTCCGCGACGAGCTGCACCGGCCGGCTCCCGGTCTCGGCCGCGGAGCCGGTCACCACGGCGATGACGTACTGCGCCGCCGGGATGACGGCGAGGCCGATCGCCCGGACCGCCACGCAGATCGGATCGAACAGCCCGCCGATCACGCTGCCCGCCATGCTCGCCGCGAGGAACGCGTACATCAGGTAGTACTTCACCCGCTGCCGCGCGTACGTCTTGTTCGACTCGACGCGCTTGCCGCCCTTGCCGTAGCGCGACGGGAAGATCCACCCGAAGAAGTGGTGGAGGGTGCCGAACGGGCAGATCCAGCCGCAGAACACGCGCCCGACGACGAGCGTCAGCGCCAGGATCCCGACCGACCAGAGCAGGCCGCGGTAGACGGTGTGCGTCGAGAGCAGGGTCATCGCGCCGACGAACGGATCGGCGAGGAGGAAGCCCTCGACGGGCAGCGGCAGGCGGACGCGCGCCTCGGACGAGGCGAACGAGCCGCGGAAGCCGGTCTGGAACAGCAAGTAGAGGAACAGCCCGAGGCAGCCGGCCTGCACGGCGCGGCGCACCCAGACGAGCACCTGGATCGTCTTGCGCGCCGGCAGCCCCGAGCCGGCCCGGCGCTTCGGGCCGGGCCGGACGAGCGCGCCGGCCCTGCGCAGCAGCGCGGCCCAGGGGGCCCCACGCGCGGGCGCAGCGGGGGGCGTCGTGCCGTCGGGGCTCGCCTTCGCGGGCGCCGCGGTCGCCGCAGCCGCGTCACGGTGCGCCGGCCCGGACGGAGTCGGATCGGAATTTGCCATGGGTGCTACACCTCGGCGAGCCGCAGGTTTTGCCAGTGCATCGTGCCCAGGCCCCGCTCGTGGCCCATCTTGAGGTACGGGATCTCCTCGGGCTTGCGGCCGATGAGCTGGCACCCGTACGCGTCGGCGGCGACCTGGTCGGTCGTCGCGATGATCGTGTGCATGTCCTTCGCGTCGGCGACGTTCCCGCCCTGCGGCCCGTTGCGCATGAGGACGCGGATGGCGTCCACGATCGTGAGCGTGGGCTGGATGAACGTCGCCAGGTCGGCGATCGACACGTCGATGTTCTGGTGGAGGCGGTTGCGCCGGCCGCCGAGCGCCCCGTACCAGTTCTTCATCGCGGCTGTGTACTTCGACAGGTTGTGGTGCTTCGCGATGGGGACGTTGATGACCTTGTCCGCGTTGACGAGCGGCGTGTAGACGGGCCAGTCGTCGAGCACCTCGCCCTTCAGGCGCATGCCGCGGAAGCGGTGCGCGGCGGGGATGACGACCTCGGCGCCGACGTCGTAGGCGGCCTTCCAGATGCCCGAGCGCTGGAAGCAGCGGTTCGGCTCGTTGCACGAGGCGTCGGTGACGATGACGCTCTTGGCGCCGGCGTCGTAGGCGAGGCGCACCACCTCGGCCACGACCTTGGGGTTCGTGTTGGCGGCGTGGATGGGCGTGCGATCCCAGCCGATGTTCGGCTTCACGACCACGACGTCGCCGCGCGAGATGAAGCGGCGCATCCCGCCGAGCGCGTCGACCGCCTTGCGGACCAGGGCGGCGGGATCCGGGGCGCCCCCGGCGAGCGCCTCGGCGCCGGCGCGGGCGACCACGAGCTCTGGCAGCCCGGCGGGCGCGTCGCGGAGCCGGTAGTCCCGCGTCTGCTGGCGCTCCGCGGCGGTGGCGGTGCTGCCGCCGCGGTCCCACCGGGCCGCTCCGACCCCGGCCGCGCCTCCGAGAACGAGGCCTGCTGCGCCCAGCCGACGCAGCACTTCACGTCGAGAGATGTCACTCATGGCCCTCGCCTCCCTGGCCTTACGGATAGCCCTCCCGGGCGGTCGCCACAAGCAGAGGCGGCCTGGCGGCGACGACGCGGGGCGCCGTTCAGCGCCTTCCGGCGGCGGCGCTCAGGGAGGGGCGGCGGGGGGAGGGGCGGCGGTGGACGGCGTCGAGGCCGCCGGGGTCGCCGTCGTCGCCGGCGCGCCCGCGGCGGGGGAAGCGCCTGTGCTCGCCGGCGGCGGCGGCAGCTGGGGCAGCGCGCCGCTCGCGGCGGGGGTCGCCGGCGGCCCCGGCGAGGGCGGCGTGTCGTAGGGCTCGGCCGCCTCGTCCCTCAGGCGGTCGCGCTCGGCGATGCAGCTGGCGCGCTCCGCGTCGCAGGCGGCGCGCTGCTGCGTGGCGGAGGCGAGCTCGGCGGCGCGCTGCTCGGCGAGCGTCCTGGCCTCATCGCGCTCGGTGGTGAGCGCCGCGCGCGCCTTCTCGGCCTCGGCGAGCCGGTCGCGGTCCGCCATGGCGACCTTCTCCGCGGCCGCGGCGCTGTCCTCACAGGTCTTGAGGCGCGCCGCGTGGGTCGCGTGCAGCGACTGGATCTGGCGGGCGTGCTCGGCGTCGGTCATGGAGCCGCTCTTCTGGAGGGTGGCCAGCGTCTCGTTGAAGTCCGCGCGATCCTGCTCGCGGCCGGAGCGGCACGTGTTCGCCGCGGCCGCCGCGATCTGGTGGGACGCGACGCAGGTATCGAGCTGGTCGAACGACTCGGCCCCCTTCTGGCGGGCGCGCTCGAGCTCGTTGGCGAGCCGCAGGGTCTCGCGCTTCGAGAAGCCGAGCAGCACCACCGCGCAGCCGACGAGGGTCATCGCGCCGGCCGCGATGCGCACGCGCAGGTACGACGTCTTCTGCTTGATCCGCAGCTGCTCGGCCTCCCGCTCGGCCTCGCGCTCCGGCTCGAGCAGCACGTCGAGCTCCTCGGCGAGCTGGGTCATCGACGGGCGCTCGTTCGGGTCGATCGCGAGCCATCGCCGGAGCGCCTCCTGGAACATCTGGCGCGGGCGTCCGGTGAGGTCGGGCAGCGCGTTGTCGGCGAGCGGCTTGTCGGCGCGGACGTCGTGGGACGCGATGAGCTCGGTGCGGGTCTGCGCCGACTCACCCGGGAAGTCCCGCGGGTTCACGAGCGCGTAGAGGAGGGTCGTGGCGAGCCCGTACGTGTCCATCTTCTCGGTCAGCGGAACGACGCCGGGGAAGCCGTTCAGCGCGCGGATCTGCTCGGGCGAGGCGTAGAGCGCCGTGCCTGCGCAGAAGGAGGCCTCGCGCTCCGCGGCCACGCCGAGGTCGAGCAGGATCGGGTGGACGCGGCCGGCGAACCTGGCGAGAAAGATGTTGTCCGGCTTGACGTCCTGGTGCCGGAGCCCTGCGGCGTGGAGCGCGTCGAGCCCGCGCGCGACGGGGAGGAAGGTGTCGTAGGCCTCGCGCAGGCTGAGGGGGCTGCGCTCGAGGCGCTGCGCGAGGGTCTCCCCCTCGTAGACGGGCATGGTGAGCCACACGTAGTCGGCGGTCATGCCGTGGTCCTTCAGCTGGACGACGTGCGGGTGGCCGACGGTGGCGAGCATGACGAGCTCGCGCTCGACGTTGCGCATCGCGTACAGCGAGCGGGGCATGAGCTTGAGGGCGACCTGGTGCTCGGGGACGTCGACGCGCTGGGCGACGTAGACCTTGCCGAACATGCCCTTCCCGAGGAGGCGCCCGAGGCGATAGAGCCCGCCGACGATCTGGCCCACGTCGGGGAGGATCGAGGGGCCGCGGCTGCTCGTTCCGGGGTCGTCGGTGCCGCCGCGCGACGAGGAGCGCACCAGGCTCGCCGGGTCCGCCACCGTGACGGCGAACGCGTGGACGATCGTGGTGCGGAGGTTCGGATCGACGAGCGACACGGCGGCTGCCAGGGTAGCGGAAGCGACGAGCGCGGAGAAAAAAGCCGGCGAAGTGGAGACGGCGGGCGCCCGACGTTTATTCGCCGAGCCTGGCGAAAACGGAAGGTCCCGCGCCGCCTCGCGCGCGGGACGTGTCCATGGGAGCCAGCGGCACGGCTCCGCCAGAACCACGCCACGGAACGCCCCCACCCCGGTGAGAAGCGCACGCGCATGGGGCGTACTGGCCTGTTCGATGCACTGGCCTGTCCCGGGCGCGCCGCCGGGAGCAACCGTCGCACCGGCGCGCCGCGAGATCGGGAATCCACGCAAATGCTCGCCAGAACCGCGCTCGTGATCGCCTGTCTGGAGCTCGCCGGGTGCGCCGCCATCCGCCCGCCGGCGTCGCCGCCCGAGCTCGCCCGCGCCGAGGCGGCGATCGGCGAGGCAGAGCGGGAGGGCGCGAGCGCGGACCGGCGCGCGGCCATGCACCTCGCGCTGGCGCGGAGCGAGCTCGCCCAGGCGAGGCGGCGGATGTCGGTGGGTGACCGGGACGGCGCCCGCTGGCTGCTGCGGAGGGCCGAGGTCGACGCGGAGCTCTCGACGCTCATCGTGAGGGAGGCGGGGCTGCGCGACGCCGCGGGCCGCACGCTGGACCAGGCGAGCACGCTCGCCGATCGGGCGGAGTAGGAGGCCGCATGCGCGCCGGAGCCCCGCTCGCGATGGCCCTCTCGCTCGCCGGATGCGCGAGGAGCGCGGCCGCCCCTCCTCCCGAGCTCCTCGCGGCGCGCGCGGCCGTCGTGCAGGCGCAGGAGAGCCCGCTCTCGCCGCTCGCGATCGCCGAGCTGAGGCGGGCCGAGGAGGCGCTCGCGGTCGCCGAGCGCGAGGAGCGCGAGCGCCCGCGCTCGGCGACCGCGAGCGACGCCGCCTACGTCGCGCGGCGGCGGGCGCAGTGCTCGCTGCTCTCGTCGCTCGTGCGCGCGAACCAGAGCGCGCTCGAGCGCGCACGGCGTACCGCCGCGCGAAAGCCGTAGACGCTCCGGGGACGCGCCGCCGGAACCGCGGCGGATCGCGGCGGATCGCGGCGGCCGCCGCCGCCGCGCGCGGCGTACCGCCCCGGGCGTCAGCGCCGGCCCGACGGCGCAGTTTGTCCTGGGATCGACCGATGTTTGGATCCAAGATGCGCGCGACACGCCTCCGCTGGCGGCGAAAGCGTCCCGGGGGGGCGGGCAACGAGCGAAGGGACGCCCGGTCCCGCGTGCGAGGAGAGCGCGATGAAGGAAGCCGCGAACGTGATACTGGTCCCCGTCGACTTCGAGGCGGCCTCGATGAAGGCCGTCGAGCTCGCGAAGGACCTCGGCGCGAGGCTCGGGCACAAGGTCGTGCTGCTGCACGTCTACCAGCTCCCGGTCTACACGTACCCCGGGCTCGAACCGACGCTGATGCCCGGGTTCCACGCCGAGGTGAGCGCCGCCGCCTCGCGCGCGGTCCAGCAGCTCTCGGCGCAGACAGGGGGGCTGGAGACGGCGCTGCGCGAGGGCGATCCGGCGACCGAGATCCTGGCTGCCGCCGAGGAGCAGCGGGCGGCGATGATCGTCATGGGGACGCACGGCCGCCGCGGGCTCTCGCACCTCTTCCTCGGGAGCGTCGCCGAGCAGGTGATCCGGAAGAGCGGCGTCCCCGTGCTCACCGTGCGCGTGGCCAGCTGATCCCGCGCGAGCGTCTCGTCTAGGGCGCGCCGGCGGCTGCCGGCGCGGGCGCTGCGGGCCTGATCGCGCTCGACGTGGGCTGGGCCCCCCCGGCCTCTGCGACGCATGGAGTTCCTCGCATGTCGACCCTGTCTGCGCGCGAGCTTGTGCTCCCGCCGAACCTCATGAGCCTGGCCCGGCTGCCGCTCGCGGTGCTGTTCCCGTTCGTGGCCACGCGGCCCGCGCTCGCTCTCGGCGTCCTCTGCTGCGCGGGGCTCACCGACGTGCTGGACGGCTGGCTGGCCCGCCGCTCGGGTCAGGTGACCCGCACCGGGGCGATCGTCGACCCGATCGCGGACAAGGTGTTCGTGCTGGCCGTGGTCGGCACGCTCCTCCACAGCGGCGTGCTCCCTCTCTGGGGCATCCCGGCGCTGCTCGCCCGCGAGCTCCTCGAGCTGCCGCTCGCGCTCTGGATCGCGGTGAGCCGCCGCTTCCGCGGCGCGCGCCTCTCGACCGCAAGCGCCAACATCCCGGGCAAGCTCGCCACGGCGGTGCAGTTCGCGGCGGTCCTCAGCGCGATCGCGCTCCCCGCGGCGCTCCCCGCCATGCTCACCGCGGCGGCGCTCGCGGGCGCGGCGGCGGGCGTCTCGTACTGGGCGCGCCAGCTGCGCCGCGTTCCCGGCCCCGGCGCGGCGTAGACCCCGCGGGAGGTGGAGCCCGACGCGCCGATCGATCACGTCGCGCCGCCCGCCAGCGACGTGATGACTCCTTCGACGGCGCCTGAACCCGGCGCTCCTCTCCCCCCTCCGCCACGACAAGCCCCCCGCGCCAGGGCGTGTGACGTAAGGCCCCCTGCTCGATCTGGCGCGCTACGCCGCGCCAATGTAAGTATTCTTTCTTCTACTACCGCCCGCCGGCAGATACGCGGCTGTCTACTGGCGGGGAACATGCGGCGGACGGCGATCGCGGTAAGACGCCTTACGCCCAGGTGCTTCCAGGCGGAGAGCGTAAGCAAGCTGTCTTACGTAGACGTGCCGCCAGGCGGCGATCATGCGCAAGATGGCTTACGTAGACGTGCCGCCAGGCGGCGATCACGCGCAAGATGGCTTACGTAGACGTGCCGCCAGGCGGCGATCGCGTGCAAGATGGCTTACGGAAAGGCGCCGCCAGGCGGCGCTCGCCGCAAGCTGGCTTGCGCCGAGGCCCTGCCGGGAGGCGTTCGCCGCGAGCTGGCTTGCGCCGAGGCCCTGCCGGGAGGCGCTCGCCGCGAGCTGGCTTGCGCCGAGGCCCTGCCGGGAGGCGCTCGCCGCCAAGGGTGTAAGGTCGATCGAGGCAGCCCGTTCTGCGCCTGTCACCGGCTCCACGCTCCGAGGAACCATGCGAAGAACGCTGCCCTCCTGGGCTCTCCTTGCCTTGCTCGCAGGCCCTGCCGCCTGCGCATCCAGCCGCTCCACCGAGGGCGACGCCGCGAGCGCGCCGATGTACGCGGGGGGCGCGCCGATGTCCATGGCGACGCAGGCTCCGGCCCCGCCCCTGCCGCAGGATCCGACCCCGGGGATGGAGCCGCCCGGCGTCGTGAGGATCAGCGAGTCGTCGAGCGAGGCGTCGGTCGACTTCGACGCGTCGGCGAGCACGGTCGCGCTCGCCAAGGCGGCGCCGCCGTCGCCCGGGCCCGGGCGCGCTGCGCAGCCCGCGGCCGCCCGGCCCGCGCCGACGAGCCCTGCGCCGCAGCCCGCGGCGACGCAGGCCGGCGCTGCCGCGCAGGGCGCGCACCAGGGCGCCGCCGAGACGAGCGCGGCGCCCGCGCCCCTCCTCGTCTACACGGCGCAGATCGCGATGGCGGTGTTCGAGGTGGGCGCGTCGCTCGGCAAGGTCGAGGCGCTCGCCCGGGACCTCGGCGGCTTCCTCGCCCGCCGCGACGACCGGACGATCACCATCCGCATCCCCGCCGCCCGCTTCGACGAGGCGCTGAAGCGCCTCGAGGGCCTCGGCGACATCCTCCAGCGCAACGTGGTCGCGGAGGACGTCACCGAGGAGTTCTTCGATCTCGGGATCCGCATCCGGAACGCGCGGGCCGTGCGCGATCGCCTGGAGAAGCTCCTCGAGAAGGCCGCCAAGGTCGAGGAGTCGATCCAGCTGGAGCGCGAGCTCGCGCGCGTCGCCGGCGAGCTCGAGCGCCTCGAGGGGCGCCTCAAGTTCCTGCGCGATCGGGTCGCGTTCTCGACCCTCACCGTCTCCTTCCAGTCGCGCTCGACGGAGACCCTCACCCCGTCGGGCCCGCGGCTCCCGATCGACTGGCTCAACGAGCTCGGCCTCTCGCGGCTCCTCAACCTGTGACCGGGGCGCTTCCGATGATCCACTCCCTTCGCCACGCCTTCGTCCTCCTCGCCTCGCTCGCCGCCGCCGCGGCGCCGCTCGGCTGCGGCCGGCCCTTCCTGCCCGCGACCCCGCCGGGCTTCGTCGACCTCGGGGATCGCTACGGCGACGACGAGTACCGCGCGACAACCGCCGAGGGGCTGGTGCTCGGGATCCGCGCCTTCGAGAACGAGCCGGAGGGCGACCTCGCGTTCTGGTCGCGCGTGGTCGAGAAGCGGCTGCGCGAGGGCGGCGGCTACGCGCTGCTCGGCAAGGCCGACGTGAAGAGCCGCAACGGCCTGCCGGGCGTCCAGCTGCGCTTCGGGCACGACGAGGGCAAGGAGGCGCACCTCTATTACCTCGCCGTCTTCGTCAACGAAGATCGCGTCTTCCTCCACGAGGCCGGCGGCAGGAAGGAGCTCGTCGAGCGCCACAAGCCACAGATCGACTGGGCCATCCGCAATTTCCTGCCGGACTGACGCGCGCGCGGCCCGCGTTCTCCGCGCGGCGTCCGCGGGCAGCGCGCGGACGGCCCGCCGCGCTTGCTCGCGGAGGCCCTGTTTGCTACCTGGCGGACGTGCGTTCCCGCCCCATGCTCTGCGACGCGCGGCGGCGCTGGTCGAGCCAAGCGCTGCTCCTCGCCCTCGCGGCCTCGCTCGGCAGCGGCGACGCCCTTGCGCACGGCGAAGGAGAGAGGCCGCTCGCCACGGTGCCCGCGCCGCCGCCCGGTGACGGCGCCAAGGCGGCGCAGATCCTCCTCGAGGTCGAGGGGCGCGTCGCGACGGCGCCCTCACCCGCCGCCGCCGACGAGAAGGCCGCTGGAGGCGAGAAGGCCGAAGGCGGCGAGAAGGCCGAAGGCGGGGCGCCGCGCGACGAGCCGGCCCCGGCGAGAGGGCCGGCGAGGAGCGACGCGAAGGTCGTGGGCGAGCCGGTGGCGCAGGCGAAGCAGGCGCTCCAGCGTGCGCACGGCGCGCGCGCGGCGGGCGACGCGACGAACGCGCGGCGGCTCGACGCGGTGGCCCTCGAGTGGGCGGAGACAGCGAGGACGCTGCTGCGGGCCGCCGCGGCGGAGGCAGCGGCGGTGAATGCGGCGAAGCGGGCGCGCGAGGTCGAGACGAAGCTCGATCGGGCGCGCGCGCTGCTCGAGGAGACGCAGGCGCGACGAGGCCGCGCCGCGGCGGAGCTCGATCGGATCGAGGCCGAGGCGCGCGAGGCGACCAGGGCGGCGAGCAGCATGGAAGCGCAGCGGATCGAGGCCGGCAGGAAGGCGGCTGGCAGGGCGGGGACGCCGGCGGCTCAACGGCCGCCCGCCGCCGCGAAGGGCAGCGGGAACGCGGGCAAGACGGCGGCTCCGGCGGGCAAGGAGGCGACGCCTTGAGCGCGCGCCGCCTCGCAACCGTCGCCGTCGCGGGGGTGCTCCTCGGCGCGTGCGCGCCGATCCCGCGGCCCGTGGTGCTCGATGAGCTCGATCACGTCCGCGCCGGGGCGGCCGCCGCCGAGTCGAAGCGGTACGCGCCGGGCGCGTTCGCCCGGGCGGAGAAGCTCCGTGGCGACGCGCTCGCCGCGCTCGACAGCAAGGATCAATCCGGGGCGCAGATCCTCGGCGAGCAGGCGGTCGCCGCGCACGCGCACGCGCACGCGCTGTCGCGGGTGGCCCGGGCCGAGGCGGCCGAGACCGAGGCGAAGGCGCAGAGCTCGGCCGGCGAGGCGTCCCTCGCGGGCCTCGAGGCCGAGCAGGCGCGCGTCGCGGCCGAGGTCGATGCGCTCGACATGCGGATCAAGGTCGCGCGCGACGCGCAGCCCGTGGTCCCGTCGGGCAAGGCCGACGCAGATCGCGAGAAGGCGCGCCTCGCAGCGGCGCGCTCGCTCGCGCTCCAGGCCCGCCTCCTGTGCGGTGCGGCGCGCCTCCTGGCCGCGCCGGATACGCAGCCCGACAGCACGGAGCCCAGCGGCACGCAGCCCGGCAGCGCCGCGCAGCCCAGCAGCGCCGCGCAGCCCGGCGGCACGCAGCCCGCCAGCGCCGCGCAGCCCGCCAGCGCCGCGCAGCCCAGCAGCGCGCAGCCCGGCGGCGGCAACCTTGCGGCGCAGATCGAGGAGGCGACCGCCGCGATCAAGAAGCTCGACGCGGATCTCGCCGAGGCCGGCGGCGCTGCCCGCGCCATCCCGGCGCCCATCGACCAGGCCTCCCGCGCGCGTGCAGGCTGCCTCGCCGTGCTGACCGCCGCGCGCCGCGCCGCCACGCCGGTGACCCGCGCGCCCGGCGCCGGCGACGCGCTGCTCGCAGAGCTCTCGGCCGCGGGCACCTGGTCGCCCATTCGCGACGATCGCGGCATCGCGGTCACGCTCCGGGGCCTGTTCGCCGGCAACGTCCTCACGAAGGCCGGCGAGGCGCGCCTCCGCGATCTCTCGCGGGTCGCCGCCGCGCACCCCTCGTTCCCCGTGGCCGTGGTCGTGCACACGGACCGGGACATCAGCGCCCGGGAAGAGCCCGCATGGACGTCGCGGGCCGATGCCGTCGTCCGTGCCCTCGATCCGGCGCAGGGCGCGAACGCCGCAGGGGCCCCCGCGACCCCGAGGATCGCACAGTTCCTCGCGGGATCCGCGGCCCCGGTCGTCGACCCGGGCGGCAGCGAGCGCGCCCGCAACGCGCGGATCGAGATCGTCTTTGTAACCCCGGAAACCCTTTGAGGCGCGATGGTCCTGGCCGACGGAACACCGCTCCCCGTGGAGAGTCGTTCTCGATGATGCGCTCTTCAACCCTCGCCCGAAGCGAAAGCAAGCCCGTCGTGCTCACCTGTGCGCTGGTCGCCGCCCTCGCGAGCGGGTGTCAGGAGGACGGCAAGACGTCGCAGAAGCAGGCCACGGAGCTCTGCGCCAAGCTCGCTCCGGTCGTCGCGGAGGACGTCGGCCAGGTGCGGACGGGCCTCCCCGCGGGCTCGCAGAAGCTCGCGACGCTGGTGGACACCGACCCGGGCGCGAACTTGCTCGGGCTCCAGCGGGCGATCGCGGGCGCGCGCGCCTCGGTCAAGGAGCTCGAGTTCGCGAAGAGCACCTTCTTCTCGTTCGCCGATCCGAGCGGCACGGTGCTGCGCAGCGAGGCCGATCCGGACATGCTCGCCAACAGGTCCGTCCTGGCCTCGTTCCCCGAGCTCAGGAAGGTGCTGGCGCCGGGCAGCGGGCTGGTCGAGGCGTTCGGGGAGATGCAGGAGATGCGCGGCGTCAGGAATGGCCCCGATCTCCAGTGGGTCGCCGCGCATCCGGTCAAGGCGAGCGACGGCGAGCTCAAGGGCCTCTTCGTCACGGGCTGGTCGTTCCGCGCCTACGCATACCGGCTGCAAGAGGCGGCCAAGCGGGAGATCGCCGAGATCGCCAAGCGCGACGGCTTGAAGGCGACGCCGCTGCTCTATGTCTTCGTGTGGAAGGGCGCGAAGGCGTACGGCGGACCGGTGACGCCCGATGTCAACACCGAGGCGCTCGAGAAGCTCGACCTGCCGGCGAAGACCGCCTCGGGTCCGTGGAGCGGGACGCTCGAGATCGCCGGGCGCACCTTCGGCGCCGCGGCGCAGCGCACGCCGGAGCTCGCCGCCGACGCCGGCGTCGCCGCGCTCAGCTCGACGCTCTGAGCGCGAGGCCCTGAGCGTCGAGACGAGCGCGGCCCCCCCCGGCCGCGGCCTCGGCGCCGTGACAGCCTGCAGCGAGGCGGGGCCGATCTCCCGATCGAGCGCTGCCGTGCTAGGCTCGCGGCTGGCTCGCGCGGCGCGCTCGAGCCCACCCCCCCATGCCGGCTTCCATCGATCAGCTTCTCAAGGTTTGCCGCGAGGTCATCGCGCCGCTCGTCCGAGCGGACGGCGGTGAGCTCTACATCGTGGCCGTCGAGCCCGACCACCTGACGCTCCACCTGGCGGGCGCATGCTCGGGCTGCCCCGGAGCCATGCTCACCGCGCGCGCGGTGATCGAGCCGGCGGTGCTCGCGGTCGCGCCCTCTGCGCGGGTCGTCGTGACCAACGGAATGCGCGTCCCCGAAGGCGCCTCCCTCATTTCTTGAGGCGCGGACCCGCTTCTTGAGGCGCGGACCCGCTTCGGATACGGGCCCATCTCGACGTTTTCGGTGCTCGGCGTACAGAAGTACGCCTCCGCGCCGAAAACGCCGATCTGGGCCCGTCTCCTGTGCGGGTCCGCGCCGCAAGCGGGGCTCTGTGGGGGGAAGCGGGGGGCGCCGGGGGCGCGGCGCCAGGGGGCGGGAGACGAAGGGCTACTTCTTCTTGGCGGGCTTGTCGGTGGGAGGAGGGCCCGGAGGGGGCTCCTCCTTGCGGACAGCCGAGGCGACGGCGGGGTCGATCGCGTTCGCGTCGACCGGCTTGTTGGGACGGAGCGACTCGAGGCTGCTGAGCGTCACAAGGTCCTCGTAGGCGAAGGCGATCTCGCCCTCGCTGCGCTCGATCGCGCGGAAGTGCGTGGCCGCGTCCTTCCAGTCGACCTCGGTGACGTAGCGGCCCTTCTCCGGCTCAGGCGGCGTCACACGACCAGGCAACCCGAACGTCGTCGAGAGCTTGACGACGGCGGACTGGTAGTCCTTGCCGCGCGCGTTGCCCTCGCCCAGCGCGTGCTCGTCGATGATCTTCCAGAGCTTGTCCTGGATGAAGAAGAAGTACCGCTTCCCGCCGTCGCGGGTCAGCGTCATCATCGATTCCTTGTTGAGGTAGGTGTACTCGCCCTTGAGCGGCGTCGCGTCCATGCCCGTCGGCAGCTTGCCGAAGTCGATGCGGCTGCGGCGGAACGCGCTCTTCTCCTCGGCCAGCTCGGCGTCGAGCGCCCTCATCTTCACGCCGGGCGACGTCGCCTTGTAACGCGGCACGTACGTCGCATCGAGCATCTTGTCGATCAGGGCCGCGACCTGCTTCGTGCTCATCCCCCACGCGATCCCCGGAGGGGTCAGCGCGATCGTCTTCTTCGTCGCCGGTGGCTCGGCGGGCCGGGCAGGTGCCCCGCTCTTCTCCTTCTTCGGCTGGGCAGCGACCTCGGTCGTGCTCGCGATCGCCGCAAGGCCCAGCCCGACGGCCAACGCTGCTCCCAGGAGCCTCTTCGCTTTCATGTTCTTCCTCCAGCCGGCGCAGACGCTGTCCCTGCGCGCTCTGCAATCGCAAAAGTTAGAAACCCCGCCCGGCAAGCCGGGGAACGCTAGCACCAGCGGTAGGACGGGAGAATAGGATCCCCGCCGACCGGGGCCAACCGCCGACGTTGGACGGCGGCTCGACCGGATCGATGGAGCCGGTCCGGTGAAGCCGGTGAAGGACGAACACCGGGCGCGCGGAGCGCAGAGAGGAAGAGCGGCGGCGAGGGCGGACGACGCGGGGCGACGAGGCGGACGAGGAGGGAAACGGCCTCAACAGCGCATGTAAGCGCAGGTAACAGCAGGTAAACAGCAGGCAACAGGGAGCAACCGATGTGTGCCGGGTCCTGACAGAGGGCAGACGACGTGCTACGAGCACCGGTCCCAAGGATGATCCCTGCCGCCGGTGCCGCTCCCCTTCGCCTCGCGCTCGCCGCGCTGGCGACCGTTGGCCCCGCCGGCGGCTGCGTCGCCGACCAGGAGCGCCCCGCGACGTCCCTCGACCCGCAGGGCGGGGCGGCCGCGTGGGAGGGGCATGCGCGCGAGGTCTTCGACGACAACATCGAGGCCGCCGCCGTGGGCTTCTCGCTGGACGGCCCCTCGCCCCGATCCGACCCCTTCCTCCGGGAGAGGGCGCAGACGGCCGACGTTGTCGCGCGGGTCCGCGTGAGCACGGTGACCGTCGACTCGATCGGAGAAAAGAGCACCTATCACCTCGGGATCCAGGTCGGCTACCCTCCCCTGGCCACACCCAGGGTGCCGGATCGGACGTTCGAGCTCCACATCCGCCCGACCAGCCGCGCGTTCGGCATCGCCAAGGCGATCGACGCGCGGCTCCGCGGGCTCACCTTCATCGCCTTCATCCGGCGCTTCGCCGGCGAGGCTGGCGAGCCGGAGATCCACTGGCACCTTTCACCTGATACAGCGGAGGTCGCCGCGGCCGTCAAGGAGGCCGTCGTCCTCGGGGAGCTGTCTGCGCCGTGAGCAACGTGAGCATCAAGACGGTCAAAGAAGTCGACGCACTGCGGGTAGCCAGCCAGATGGCGGCCGAGACGCTCCTCGCGGTGGGCGAGATGATCCGCGCTGGCATCACCACCGAGGACATCAACACCTTCGTCCACGAGGACACGATCCGACGCGGCGGCTACCCCGCGCCGCTCAACTACCACGGGTTCCCGAAGAGCGTCTGCACGTCGATCAACGAGGTGGTCTGCCACGGCATCCCGTGCGACCGCGTCCTCGAGCCGGGCGACATCATCAACGTCGACGTCACCACCATCTACAACGGCTTCTACGGAGACACCTCCGCGACGTTCTACATCGGCAAGCCGTCGCCCGAGGCGAAGCACGTGACCGAGGTGTCGCGGCGCAGCCTGCAGCTCGGCATCGCGCAGGTCCGGGACGGGGCGCGCCTCGGCGATATCGGGGCCGCCATCCAGGAGTTCGCCGAGGCCGAGGGGTGCTCGGTGGTGAGGGCCTTCGTCGGCCACGGCATCGGGCGGCGCTTCCACGAGGCGCCGCAGGTCTCGCACGTGGGCAAGTACGGCAGCGGCACCCGGCTCCGCGCCGGCATGTGCTTCACGATCGAGCCGATGATCAACATCGGCACCTACGAGGTCGAGATCCTGGAAGACAAGTGGACCGCGCTGACCGCCGATCGCTCGCTGTCGGCGCAGTTCGAGCACACGATCGTCGTCACGAGGACCGGCTGCGAGGTGCTGACCCGGCGCAGCCGGCCGCTCGCGAACAGCGAGATCTTCGCGGATCCGTTCGCCGTCTCCGAGGCGCGGGCGCTCTGAGGCGCGCCGCGCGCAGGCGCGGTGCGCCGCGCGCAGGCGGCGCGCGCCGGCCGGGCCCGACCAGGAGGGCCGAGGTGGACCGGCGCCGTCGATCGGAACGGAGTTTTCTCGACCGATCGGCCGAGGATTAGGGGTAGAAGCAGGGCATGGCCTTGGACGAAGCGTCGCGTGCCAGAGTCGCGCCGTATGTGTCGAGCCTGACGGCGGACGTGTTCTCGCTGTCGGGTCTGCCGGAGGAAGTCATCGCCGTCCTGTTCGCGTACTACTCGCGCAGCCGCGATGATCTGCGCACCAACCTGGCACGCCTGCTCGGCGACGAGGAGCTCGACGTGGCCCCCGAAGCCGGCGACCGGCCGCGCCGGGGGCTCGCGTTCGCGTCGGACAAGGCGCGGAGCTTCCACGAGAAGTGGGTCGTCGGCTACGGCCACGCGTCGGTCGCAGAGCACGCCGTGGTGCACCTCGCGCTCGAGAACGTGAGCATCGTCGCCTCCAAGGTGATCGAGGACCTGAGGCTCGGCTCGTACACGGAGAAGAGCACGCGCTACGTCGTCTTCGATCAGCACTCGTTCGTCGACCTGCCGGAGATCGACGCGAAGGACAGCGCGAGGTACCAGGCCTCCAGCGAGCGGCTCTTCGCGACCTACCTCGACCTGGTCCCGAAGGTGACCGAGCGGCTGAGCACGCGCGAGCCGAAGCCCGAGAAGATGTCGGACGCCGCCTACAGGGGAGCGCTGCGCTCGCAGGCGTGCGATCTGCTGCGCGGCCTCCTGCCGGCAGGGACGCGGACGAACATCGGCCTCACCGCGAACGCGAGGGCGCTCGAGATCCTGCTCACGAAGATGATGTCGCACCCGCTCGAGGAGGTGCGCAGGGTCGCCCGCGACATGCACGCGGCCGCGCTCGCCGTGACCCCGACGCTGGTGAAGTACGCCGCGCCGAACGAGCTCCGGAAGGGGCTGCAAGCCACCGTCGCCGCGGCGATGAAGCGGGTCTACACGCCGCCGGAGGAGGGCGTGAGCGCGACGATGGTGATCAACCAGCCCGTCCGGCTCGTGCGCTACGACAAGGACGCGCTGGAGCGCATCGCGCTCGCGCTGGCGTACGAGGGCAGCGACCCGGGCGCGCACGCCTACAACCTGGGCGACGCGCTCCGCCGCGCGACGCTGCCGGAGCTCATCGCCATCGCGCAGGCGGCGTGCGAGAAGCGCGGCCCGTACGACGCGCCGCCGCGCGCGTTCGAGGCGTCGACGATCACCTTCGAGCTGATGCTCGACTACGGCGCGTACCGCGACCTGCAGCGCCACCGGATGCTGACGCCCGCGACGCAGCGGCTCACCTGCCGCCTCGGCTTCGAGACGCCGCAGGCCCTGTCGGAGCTCGGCTACGCCGAGGCCTACCAGGACGCGATGCTCGCGGCGCGCGACGCCTGGCACGCCATGGAGGAGCGCTACCCCCTGGAGGCGCAGTACGCGGTGCCGCTCGGCTTCCGCGTGAGGACCCTCTGGACGCTGAACCTGCGCGAGCTCTTCCACGTCATCGAGCTCCGCTCGGCGAAGCAGGGGCACACGAGCTACCGGCGCATCGCCCAGGGGCTGTACCGCACCGCGATCACGGTGCACCCCTGGCTCAAGGACATGGTCCGCGTCGATCTGAACGACTACGCGCTCGCGCGGAGCTGACCCGCGCCGCGCGGTGGATCCGCGCCGGCCACGCCTCGGGTAGGACCGCCGCTCAGAGGCGCGCTGCTTCGATGAGCTCCGTCGCGGCTCTGAGGGACGCGCCGGTGACCTTCGCGCCCGACAGCATCCGCGCCACCTCGGCGATGCGGTCCTTCTTGTCGACGCGCGAGACCGAGCTCTTCGCGATGCCGCCCGCGTTCTCCTTGGCGACGACGAAGTGCGCGCTGGCGAACGCCGCGATGGGCGCCAGGTGGGTGATGCAAAGCACCTGGTGGTGGCGCGCCACGTCGCCGATCGCGCGCCCGATCTTGTCGGCGACGGCGCCGCCGACGCCGCTGTCGACCTCGTCGAAGACGTAGAGCCCCGCCGGCCCGCACTCCGCGAGCACGCGCTTGAGCGCGAGCAACGCGCGCGACAGCTCGCCGCCCGAGGCGATGCGGCGCAAGGGGCGAGGCTCGATCCCCTTGTTGGGCGAGATGAGGAACTCGACGCGGTCGATCCCGTCCTGGCCGAGGCGGGCGCCGTCGACCACCAGCGCGGCGCGGTCGCCGCCGTGCGGCTCGATGTCGACGACCACCCGCGCGCCGCCCATGCCGAGGTCGGCGAGCTCCGTCGAGATCGCGGCGCCGAGCTTCTCGCCGGCCTTCCGCCGCTTCGCCGAGAGCTTGCGGGCGCGATCCGCGGCGACGGCGAGCAGGGCGTCGCGCCGCCGCTCGAGCTCCGCGACGTGGCTCTCGACCCCCGAGAGGTGCCCGAGCTCGGCCGCGAGGCGCGCCCGCGCGGCGAGCACGTCGTCGAGCGTGGGGCCGTGCTGCCGGAGCAGGCCCTCGAGGCGGTACATGCGATCCTCGATCTCGGAGAGGCGATCCGGATCGGCCTCCGCGCGCTCGGCGTAGCGGCCGATCTGGCGAGCCGCCTCGCTGAGCTCCGTCCAGCAGCCGTCGACGGCGCGGGCGACGTCGTCGAGCGCAGGGTCGATCTCCGCGGCGGCCCGGAGCTCCGAGGCGAGGCGCGCGAGCTCGTCGCACATCGCGTCGTCCCCTTGATCGAGGCGGGACGCCGCGCGCCGCGTGATGTCGTGCAGGCGGCCCGCGTGGCGGAGCCGGTTGCGCTCGGCCGCGAGATCGGCGAGCTCGCCGGGGCGCGGCGAGAGCGCGTCGATGGCCTGGAGCTGGAAGGAGAGGAACGCCTCGCGCTCGGCGCGGCCGCGCTCCAGCTCGCGGGCGGCCCTGAGCTGGGCGGTGAGCGCCTCGAGCTCGCTGACGTTCGCCGCGAGCTCGCTGCGCGCCGGCACCAGGCGGCCGAAGCGATCGAGGTAACCGAGGTGCGTCGACGGGTCGGTGAGCGCGACGCTCTCGTGCTGCGAGGCGACGTCGGCGAGCTCCGGGGCGAACGCCTGGAGCTCGCCCGCGGTGCAGAGGCGGCCGTTCAGGTAGGCGCGCGAACGGCCGGTCGCCTGGATCACGCGGCGGATCACGATCTCGCCGTCGCTCGCGATGCCGGCGGCGTCCAGCATCGCCATCGCGCGATCCGAGCTGCGCACGTCGAAGAGCGCCTCGATCTCGGCGTCGTCCGCGCCGGGGCGGACCTGCTCCGCGCTCGCGCGGCCGCCGAGGACCAGCGAGAGCGCGCCCACGACGATGGACTTGCCCGCGCCCGTCTCGCCGGTGAGCACGTTGAAGCCAGGCTCGAGCCGGAGCTCGAGAGCATCCATCAGGATGAAGTTTTTGACCCGAAGCGCGACCAGCACAGCGGCGGGAGGATAGGAAGCTTTCGGCCCGTCGTCAGCGGATCTTCACTTGCTTCATGACGGTGACCGGAATCCCCTCGAAAGGCGGCACCGTGGCGCCGCGAAACGCAGCGGCGATGCACGCGGCGGTGGCGGTCCCGACGAGATCGCCCCCTTCCACGCGCGCCGACATGGTCTTGCCCGAGGGCGAGAAGGTGACGGCGACGCGGGCCGTGCCCGTGAGCCCCTCGCCGGTGCAGCCGGCGGCGGCGGCGGCGGCGGCCGCGAGGGCGCTGCTCGCCGCGCTCTGATCGAAGCGGGCCGGCTCGTCCTTCGCCGGCAGGAGCTGCGAGGCCGCCGGCGGCGGCTTGGCCGCCGGCTTCGAGCGCTCGGGCGCGGCCGGCGCCGCCTCCCGGGCTGGCCTCTCGGTGGCCTGAGCCTCCTCGCCGACACGCGGGCCGGCGCTCGCCGCGGGCACGGCGCCCGCCGAGGGCGCGACGCTCGCCGCCGGCGCGGCGCTCGGCGGAGGCGCCGGCGCGGCGCTCGGCGGAGGCGCCGGCCCCGGTGCAGCGCCCGCCTGCGCCGGCTCGGGGGAGGGCGACGCGGCCGGCTTGCCCGTCGAGGCGGCGGAGGCGGATGCGACCGGCGCCTCCTCCGCGACGCCGGGGGCGACGGCGGGCAGGTCCGCGATCGGCTCGTCATCGAGGGACGGCTCGCGGTCGGCGGCCTGGTCGGCAGGGGCAGGTGCAGCCGGCAACGGCAGCGCCGCCTCCGGCGGAGCGGCGGCGAGCGCGTCGCTGCTGCTCGCCGGCGCGGGCTGGCTCGCCGTGGCGCTGGACGATCGACCGTGGGCCTGCGCGAGGTACAGCGCAGCGCCGAACACGATGAAGACGACGGTCACCCAGCCGGTGATCGCCATGTATTGGCGCGACGCCGGCGTCGAGAAGATGCGCAGCCCCTCGGAGACGAGGGAGCTGGCCGTGATCGAGGTGCGCACCGGCGTCTCTTCCTCGGAATCCTCGGAGGACGTGTGCCCCTCGACGGCCACGAGGTCGGGCTCGATGAGCTGCTCGGGGAACGACGGAGACGAGCTGCGCTCAGCGGCGGCTCCCTCGAACAGCCCGCCGCTGATGCTCAGGATCTCCTCGTCGGCCCGGTTCTCGTTGCGGCGCGCCTCACCCGCCGCGTCAGGCGGCGGCGCCATGCTGCGCAGGTCGATCAGACCCGAGTCCTCCTTGCGACCGGCGCGCCCACGAAGATCGGCCTGGCTGATCGGGTCGCCCGCCGGACGGGCGGTCGCCCTGGGGGCGTTGCTTGCGCGCGCCAGCGGCTCGCGCGAGGGCCGCTCGTCGCTCCCCTGCTCGCGCAGCCCTTCCGCGGCGCCCTGCGCCTCCGGCTTCGCGCGCTCTCGCCGCGACGCCTCTGCGGGGCGCATCGGGGTCGCGGCAGGCGGCGAGCTCGCGAACGGCGGCGGGGCGAGCGACCCCAGCAGGGCGAGGTCCGCCGGAGAGGCGTCCGCCGGTCCCAGGCCGGACCGGAGGCGCCGCGTGGACGGCAGAGGCTGCGGGGCGAGCGCCGCCATCGCCTGCACGTCCTGGAGGCGGAGCTCGGGCGACGAGCGGTGAGACGACGGCCGGGCCTCGTCGATCGACAGCGGCGCCGGCGGCATCTCGGACAGCGGCGCCGGCGGCATCTCGGACGGCGGCGCGACAGGCCGAGAGGAGGCGCCCGCGCGCGGGGTGGCGGCGGACCGCGGTCGCACCGCCGCCGGCGCCGCCGTGACGCGGTGCTCTCGCCGCGCCGGCGGCCGGACCGGGACCGGCGACCGTGCTACAGCGCGCGGCCGCGAGGCGGCCTCGGACGCCGGCGCGCGATGGCTCGCGCGCTCGTCCTCGGCGGCCCCCGACCCGAAGGAGAGCGAGGGCGGCTCGACCCCGGGGGAGAGCATCTGCGCGAGATCCTGGATCGAGACGGGATCGGAGTCGGCAGGAGGGAGCGCCGACGGGCTCCGGCCGCCCGTCGACGGCGCCACCCCGCCGCCGCGGCGCGAGTCCTCCCAGGGGACGCCGGCGAACGTGCGAGGCCGCATCGGGACCTCACGCCGCCCCAGGCCGCCGTCCGGCGTCACCACCGCGTGCTCGAGCGAGGCCTCCGCCGCCACGTCGAGCGCATCCAGCGGATGCGCCCTCGGGCTCGACTCCGGCGCGGCGTCCAGCTCCTGCTGCGCGATCCGCTCCGCGAGCGTGAGCCCTCGCTTCCGCGCGGGCGGAGCCGACGCCGCGCGCCGCTCCGGGTCGCCCGCGGGCGCCGGCCTGCGCTGGATGCCCGCGCCCGGGAGCGTCGTCTCGGCGTCCAGCAGGTCGCCGGGCAGCTCGGGCTCCCTCTCGGGCGCATGCCCGGAGGACGGCTTCACCCGCTCCGGCTCGCTCGGCGGTTCGCGCCGGTCGCGCCCGCTC
This sequence comes from Sorangium sp. So ce1014, assembly GCF_051521505.1. Taxonomy (NCBI): domain Bacteria; kingdom Pseudomonadati; phylum Myxococcota; order Polyangiales; family Polyangiaceae; genus Sorangium; species Sorangium sp. So ce1014. The sequence continues at coordinate 1,681,396 of NZ_CP150356.1, read as the reverse complement.
GCGGAGCTCGGCACGACCGAGGGGGACGACCGCGGCTCGCCCCGGTCAACCGCCAACTGCTTGCTCTTCGTACGGCAGGATTTGCAGACAAACGGCAGGGACGGACGCATCTCGCGTCCTACCCCGATCTCCACGTAGGCCCTGCAGACAGAGCAGGCGAGTTGCACCGTGGGAGGAGAATCGCGCAGCTCGTCAGGGCGCGCAATCTTCTTGGCAAGTGACCGGGGCGGTCGCCCTCCGGCTCGCCCGCTCCGCTCCTCCGGATCCCACCCCCTCCACCCCAGCCTTCGCGAGGTTCCGCCCTATGCGGCGGGCGTTTCGGCGCTCACCGGCAGCGGCGCGGGAGGGCGCACCCAGCGCTGCTCCAGCCACTCCAGCGAGACCGCGGCGCTCCGCAGCGCCGCGTCGACGGCGCGGGCGACCGGATCGGGGGCGGGCAGGGACCCAGGAGCGCGGGTCGACAGGAGCCAGTTCGACAGCTCGTAGTGGTGGAGGAGCGGGGCGAAGCGGTGCGCGTCGAAGCCGGAGAGGATCTCGGCCGCGCGGCTCAGGCGATCGCAGGGCAGGAGCGCCGTGGTCACGTCGAAGAGCAGGGCGCGGAGGTCCTCGAAGGCGCGCTCCGGATCCGCCGATACGCTCTCCAGGAGCGCCTCGAAGCCGGCATCGGAGAGCCCGCTCGCCTCGGCCGCCTCGGCCATCGCCGGCACCTGCGTGGCCAGGAACTCGGCGTCCGGAGCGTGCCCAAGGAGGCGCCCCACGAGGTACAGATCGAAGGCGCTCGCGATGGACTCGGCGAGCAGGAGCGCCTCCGCGCTGGGCGGAGCGCCGGCGCTCGCGGCGGGGAGGGCGCGGTGGGCGAGGTGGTGCCACGCGACGTGCGTCACGACGTCCGCGGCGACGTGCTCGCTGGCGATCAGGTCACCCTGCTCGCTCTGGCTCCAGAACGTCAGGTTCAAGAAGACGATGCGATCCCAGCTCGCCTCGCCCTCGGGCACCCGGAAGCGGTACCCGTCGCGCCGGAGCACCTGCTTCAGATCGTCGTAGAGCGCGACGTGCCGGAAAGAGCGCTCGTCGTCGATGGTCAGCTCGTCCAGGGTCAGGCTTCGCAGCTTCACGCGGCCGACCTTAGACCCGGATCGTTTCATCAGCCACAGCGGAGGCCAGGAAGAACCCGGAGACCTCGCGGGTTTGGGGCCGGAGCCGGGGTTTTCCCGACCAGCGCCGCAAGTTTCCGCCCATGGCCGGTGTTGCAAGCGCCGCCGGCTTAGGCATGATGCGCCCGTTCTGCGCCAGCCGAGGAGGCACACCGAATGATTTCCGTCAGGTCTCTCTGTTCCATCGCGCTCGTGCTCGTTGCCAGCGGTGCCGCCGGCTGCAAGGAGGACCCGCCGCCTCCCCAGCCGGAGCCGGCAAGCTCCGCGGCGGCGAACAAGGGCAAGGCGAGCCTGCGGACGCCCGTGTCGCCGCTCAAGAAGGTCGATCCGCAGTCGCTGAAGGAGTACCGCGTCGACGTCTGCTACTTCGGGACGCTCTCGCTGAAACAGGCCCGCGACGCGTACCTCGCGAGCCTCGGCAAGGACGAGCCCAGCGAGAAGAAGATCCCGAAGTTCGGCACCGAGGAGCTGGCGAAGGCCGGGGACCCCCCCAAGGGCTTGCTCCCCGCCAAGCCGCCCGTGCCCGGCGCCGCCGCGCCCGCGCCGGCCGGCGCCGCCGGCGCCAAGACCGGGCCCGGCAAGGACGACCGCCGGCCGTTCAACTTCAGCGCGCGCGCGCCGCACGAGCGCAACGCGCGCGCCTGCACCGTCGCCCTCAGCCTCAAGGAGCCGGCCATGCCGGACGTGGACACCGCGCTCGCCGAGTACGCGCCGTTCGCGACCGATCTCGCGAAGACCATCGCCTCGGCGGCCAACTACTACCAGCGCGAGGAGCACAAGAAGGACAGCTTCGCGAAGGGCAAGGAGCTCCACGCGAAGCTCATCGCCGATTTCCAGAAGCTCGACGCGCACTCCGACAAGCTCGGCCTCGCGGTGTCCTCGTGGCACTCGTCGCACATGCCCGACCTCGCGAAGGCGGACGAGGGCGAGAAGGCGGCGATCACGGCCCTCGAGGACGCGCGCGCGCTCATGGTGATCCTCTCCAGCAAGAACGTCGATCCCGCGGCGGTGAAGACCGCGCTCCAGAAGGTGGAGACATCGGCGGCGGCGCTCAAGACCCACGGCACGACCCACCAGACCGACCCGTGGTCCAAGATCATGACGCCCGCGCTCGACGGCTTCCTCCGCGACGTGAAGGCGGCCGAGCCGAAGCTGACGGACCAGGGGATCTCCTCGCCCGCCCTGTTCCTGCCGGTCGTCACGAGCTTCGTGTCGGTGATCGAGGGCAAGCACCGGGCGCTCTCGCGCTCGCTCATGGCGAAGGGCCAGGCGGCGACGCGCGAGGCCGCCGGGGCCGCGAAGCCGGCCGCGCCGGCCGCCCCCGCCGACGCGCCGCAGCCCGCCGACGCGCCGCAGAAGGAGTAGCGCGCCCCGGGGCGGCGCTTCCCGGAAGGGAGGCGCCCGCGCCCGCGCGCTCTGAACGCGCCGCGCCTCCTTCCGGGGGCGCGGGCGCGATCAGAGCGGGCGGCCGGTGCGGCGGGAGATGGCGAGGCGGTAGAGCGCCTCGTACTGCCGCGCGGCGTGCGCCCAGCCGAAGTTCTTCTTCATCGCCCGCAGCTGCATCGTCCGGAAGTACGCCGGGTCGGCGCGGTAGAGGTGCACCGCCCAGGCGACGGTGTTCCCGAGCGCCATCGACGACATCTCCTCGAACTTGAAGCCCGTGACGTTGTTCTCGACCGTGTCGTCGAGGCCGCCGACGGCGCGCACGACCGGCAGCGTCCCGTAGCGCTGGCTGTAGAGCTGGTTCAGGCCGCAGGGCTCGTAGCGCGACGGCATGAGGAAGAGGTCGGCGCCCGCCTCGATGCGGTGGGCGAGCCCCTCGTTCATGCCGACGTGGACACGGAAGCGATCGCTCGAGCCGGCGATCCGCGAGAAGAGGTCCTCGGCCCAGCGCTCGCCGGAGCCGAGGACCACGAGCTGGACGTCGAGCGACAGGATGTGGTCGAGCGCGCCCGCGAGGATGTCGATCCCCTTCTGGGTCGCCAGGCGGCTGATGAGCCCGAGGAGCGGGACCTCGGGGCGCTCCTCGAGGCCCATCTCGCGCTGGAGCGCCGCCTTGCAGAGGCGCTTGTCGCCCAGGTCCTCGGCCGAGTACGTCGCCGCGATGTGGGGATCGGCCGCGGGGTTCCAGATGGAATCGTCGATGCCGTTGAGGATGCCGATCACGTCGGTGCCGCGATCCCGGAGCACGCCGTCGAGCCCCTCGCCGCCTTCCCACGTCTGGATCTCCTGCGCGTACCTGGGCGAGACCGTGGAGACGAGCGTGGCGTTGTAGATGCCGGCCTTGAGCAGGTTGATGCTGTCGTGCGCCTCCAGGCAGAACCTGTGGAACTGATCCCAGCCGAGCCCCGTCGTGGGGAGCTGCGTCTTGTTGAACCAGCCCTGGTAGCCGAGGTTGTGGATCGTCAGCACCGACGCGGCGCGCGCGAGCGGCGAGCGGTGCTCGAGGACGTTGAGGTAGAGCGGGACCAGGGCCGTCTGCCAGTCGTGGACGTGGACGACGTCCGGCCAGAAGCCGAGGGCGTGGCAGAGCTGCAGCGCGCCGCGCGACAGCAGCCCGTAGCGGGCGAGGTTGTCGCCGAACTCGCCGTGCGCGTCCCCGTAGATGCCGTCGCGATCGTAGAACACGTCGTGCTCGAGCAGGTACACGCGGGGCGCGGGCGCGCCGGGGGTCCCGGGATCGAGGCGCGTCTCCCAGATGCCGGTCCACGCCTCGCCCCCGCCGAGCGGCACGCCGAGCGGCTCCGGCAACCGGTGCGGCATGAAGCGCTCCGCCGGAGGCGACCCGTCCCCGCGCTGCGCCGCGGCGACCGTCGGCGCGTCGGCGGCCTCCGCGGCGCCCGCCCCGCTGCCCGCGGCCTGCTGCTCGGCGAGCGCGATCTGGCGGGCGAGGTAGCGCTTGGCGACCCGGTAGCCCGGCATCACGACGCGCACGTCATGGCCAGCTGCGGCAAGCGCGATCGGCAGCGCGCCCGCCACGTCGGCGAGGCCACCGGTCTTGCTGAAGGGGACGCATTCGGACACCACGAAGAGAATTTTCATGCGCGGCATGGACATGGAAGGGGGGAGCGCGCCCCAGATCAAGGCGAGCGCGTCGCGTCCCTTCTACCAGCTTCACGGGCGATCTTGACCACGCGATCGACAGAGCGGGCGAGTCCGAGCGCCGACGTGTCCACCACGAAGTCGGCCTGCTCGTAGAGCGCGCGCCGCGCCTGGAAGAGCGCCCTGAGCTCCTTCATGGCGTCGGCCCGGTTGGCCATGGGGCGCGCGTCCCCCTGCTCGACCACGCGGCGCCAGTGGTCCTCGGGCTTCGCCCGCAGCCAGACCGTCACCGCGCAGCGCCGCAGCCGCTCGAAGGTCGCCGGATCGGTCACGAGGCCGCCGCCCGTAGCCACGATCCCGCGGGCGCGCGCGTCGGCGAGCCGCGCGAGCTCCTCGCGCTCCAGCCGCCGGTAGTAGGCATTTCCGTGGATCTCGAACAGGGCCGCGAGGCTCATCCCGGCGCGGGCCGCCACGAGCCCGTCGAGCTCTAGGAAAGGCACCCCGAGCCGCGCCGCCGCGCGGCCGCCGATCGTTGTCTTGCCGGCCCCGCGCAGGCCGAGCAGCGCGACGAGGACCCCGCCGGCCACCCCCGCCTCGCCCGGCGACGGGCCGCGCGACGCATGCTCCTCGACGAGCTCGCCCGCCGAGAGCAGCGCGGCGGCCGAGGTGCCCAGCGCGCGACCGATGTCCTCCAGCCGCACCACGGACACGTTCGCCCGCCCGCTCTCGAGCAGCACCAGGAAGCGCTCGCTCACCCCGGCGAGCTCGGCGAGCTCGCGCAGGGTGAGCGCGAGCTCCTGGCGACGCCGCCGGAGCCGCCCGGCGAGGTGCGCGAGGATCGGCGACGCGCCACCGTCGGCGCCGTCCGCGACGGCCTCCGGGCCCTGGCCCTGCCCGGCGCGCTCCCGAGGCGATGTCTGGCGGGGCGGCATCTCGTTACTGCACTATATTTCATGAATACGGCGCACTCAAGAACTATACTGCTTGACTGAGACCCGTCGCGGTGGTGGGCTCGTCGGGTATGGAAGCGACCACCTCTGCTCCTTCGGCGGCGTCAGCGCCGCAGACCCGAGCCCGGGAAGAGGGCTCATCCGGCGAGGGCCCGCCCCTCCGCTTCGAGACGGAGCCGGGCCGTTACCGGCACTGGAAGCTCTCGTTCGAGGGGGCGATCGCGCGCGTGGCGATGGACGTCGACGAGGACGCGCCGATGCGGCCCGGCTACCAGCTGAAGCTGAACAGCTACGACCTCGCGGTCGACATCGAGCTCGCCGACATCGTGCAGCGGCTGCGCTTCGAGCACCCCGAGGTGAAGGCGGTGGTCGTGACGAGCGCTCAGCCGCGGATCTTCTGCGCGGGCGCGAACATCTACATGCTCGGGTCGTCGTCGCACACGTTCAAGGTCAACTTCTGCAAGTTCACGAACGAGACGCGGCTCGCGCTCGAGGAGGCGTGCTCCGAGAGCGGGCAGCGCTACCTCGCGGCGCTGAACGGCGTCGCGTCGGGCGGCGGCTACGAGCTCGCCCTCGCGTGCGAGGAGATCTGGCTGTGCGACGACGGGAGCAGCGCCGTCTCGTTCCCGGAGACGCCGCTGCTCGCCGTGCTCCCGGGCACGGGGGGGCTCACGCGGCTCGTGGACAAGCGCAAGGTGCGGCGCGACCTCGCGGACGTGTTCTCGACGCTGGCCGAAGGGGTGCGCGGCAAGCGCGCGCAGGAGTGGGGCCTCGTCGATCGCTCGATCCCGAGGAGCCGCTTCGATCAGGCGGTGGCCCAGCGCGCCGCCGAGCTCGCGGCGGCGACGCCGGACAGGCCGGGGCCGGGGGTGAAGCTCGCGCCGCTCGAGGCGCGGCGCGCCGAGGACGGCGACGTGTCCACCTGCGACTACCGCCACGTCTCGCTGAAGGTCGACCGCGCCGCGCGGACGGCGGAGATCCGCGTGCTCGGGCCGGACGGCGACGGACGCGAGGGGCCGCTCGACGCCGCCGGGATGCGCCGGGCCGGCGCGGACCTGTGGGCGCTCCGCGCGTTCCGCGAGCTCGACGACGCGCTCCTCGATCTCCGCTTCAACCACCCGACGGTGGGCCTCGTCCTCCTGAGGACGACCGGCTCTCCGGACGCGGTGCGGGCCGCGGACGAGGCGCTGTGGGCGAGCCGGGACGACTGGTTCGTGAAGGAGGTCCTGCTCCACATGCGGCGCGTGCTCAAGCGGCTCGACCTCACGGCGCGCAGCGTGTTCGCGCTGATCGAGCCGGGCTCGTGCTTCGCGGGGAGCCTGTTCGAGCTCGCCCTCGCGGCAGACCGGTCCTACATGCTGGACGGCGGAGAGGACACGTCGCCCACGTCGGCCGCGACGATCGCGCTGAGCTCGCTCAGCTTCGGTCCGCTGACGATGTCGAACGGCCTGACGCGGCTCGCGTCGCGCTTCCTGGGCGCGCCGGAGCGCGCGGCCGCGCTGAAGGAGAGGATGGGCCTCCTGTCCGCCGAGGAGGCGCTGGAGGAGGGCCTCTGCACCTTCGCGCCGGACGCGATGGACTGGGACGACGAGGTGCGGCTCGCGATCGAGGAGCGCGTGAGCCTGTCGCCCGACGCGCTCACCGGGATGGAGGCGAGCCTGCGCTTCTGCGGGCCGGAGACGATGGAAACGAAGATCTTCTCGCGGCTGTCGGCCTGGCAGAACTGGATCTTCCAGCGCCCCAACGCGGTGGGCCAGCGGGGCGCGCTGACCATGTACGGGCGCCCGGAGCGACCCGAATTCGACTGGAGGCGGACGTGAGCGCAGTCATCAACTCGGAGAGGATCCCGAACAACGTCGACCTCGCGTCGGACAAGAAGCTCCAGCGCGCCCTCGAGGCGTGGCAGCCGAAGTTCATCGACTGGTGGCGGGAGGCGGGGCCCGTGGGCTTCCAGGCGGACGACATCTACCTGCGCACGGCGATCAGCGTCGATCACGAGGGGTGGGCGCACTTCGACTACGTGAAGATGCCCGAGTACCGCTGGGGCATCTTCCTCGCGGATCGGGTGCCCGATCGGAAGATCGGCTTCGGCGATCACCTGGGCGAGCCGGTGTGGCAGGAGGTGCCCGGGGAGCTCCGGAACATGCTGCGCCGGCTGGTGGTGACGCAGGGGGACACGGAGCCGGCGAGCGTGGAGCAGCAGCGGCTGCTCGGCCAGAGCTGCCCGAGCGTCTACGACCTGCGGAACCTGTTCCAGGTGAACGTCGAGGAGGGGCGGCACCTCTGGGCGATGGTCTACCTCCTGCAAAGCCACTTCGGCCGCGACGGCCGGGAGGAGGCGGAGGCGCTCCTGGAGCGGCGGAGCGGCGACCCGGACAAGCCGCGGATCCTGGGCGCCTTCAACGAGCCGTGCACGAACTGGCTCTCGTTCTTCATGTTCACCTACTTCACGGATCGCGACGGCAAGTACCAGCTGCTCGCGCTCGCCGAGAGCGGCTTCGATCCGCTGTCGCGCACGACGCGGTTCATGCTGACCGAGGAGGCGCACCACATGTTCGTCGGCGAGACGGGCCTGCTCCGCATCGTCCAGCGGACGTGCGAGCTGATGAAGCGCAACAAGAACGAGGACGCGCGCGCCGAGGGCGGCGTCGATCTGCCGACGATGCAGAAGTACCTGAACCTCTGGTACTCGGTGTCGCTCGATCTCTTCGGCGGGGAGATCTCCTCGAACGCCGCGTCGTTCTTCGCCTCGAGCGTGAAGGGCCGAGCGAAGGAGGAGTCGTACGAGGATCACCGGGCGATCGACGGCGCTTACGCGCTCGACGTGCCCGTGGCGGGGGCGGGCGGCGCGGTGTCCGGGTGGCGGCGCGAGGAGGTGCCGCTCCGGAACGCGATGAACGAGGTGCTGCGCGACGAGTACGTGAGCGACTCGCAGCGCGGGATCGACAAGATGAACCGGGTGATCGAGGAGGCGGGCGTGCCGTTCAGGCTGCGGCTGCCGAGCCGGCGCTTCCACCGGAGCTCGGGGATCTACGCGGGGCTCCACTTCGACGTCGACGGCAACCCGCTCTCGAAGGAGGCGTGGGAGCACCGGCGCGACGCGTGGCTGCCGACCGCGAGCGACGAGGCGTACGTGAGGAGCCTGATGGAGAAGCCGGTGTTCGATCCGAAGCAGATGGCGAACTGGATCGCGGCGCCGGCGAAGGGGCTCAAGGGCAAGCCCGTCGACTTCGAGTACGTGCGGCGCAGCGGCTAGGCGCGCGCCGAGCGCTGCCCGGCCGGGGCGGCGCGCCGGCGAGCTGCGCTCACCCGGAAGGAGCGCCCGCGTCCACGGGCGGCGGGGCCCCCGCGTCCACGGGCGGCGGCGGCGCCTTCTTCGGCGGATCGCCGTGCTCGGAGGCGAGCTTCTTCACGAGGGCGTCGAGGAGCACCTGCTCGTGGTACTGCGGCATCGCGGGGAGCTGCACGGCGACGTGCGCGCCGGAGCGGCCGTTCACGACCTCGATCGCGCCCTGCGTCACCCTGCCGCCGCTCTCCGGGCTCCTGTACTCGAAGAGCAAGTAGCCGTTGGAGACGTCCTTCTCGACGATCTTGAAGCCGAGATCGACGCGCACGAGGCGCAGCGCCGTGCCGAAGGTCTGCTCGAATGTGTAGGGCGACTCATGGGCGACGCTGGCGCTGGCGGGCCTCGCGCCGAGGCCGCTGGCCAGGGGGACGGCCAGCGCGACGAGGAGGAGCGCGATCGACGGGAGGCGGCGCATGATCGCGGCGTAGAGGGGCCGGCGACGACGGGCCAAGTTCCTTGCCAGCGCGCCCGCGGGTATGCTGGCGTCGACGTCGATGGACCGACCCTACGTCGAGCAGCTCCGCATCCAGGGCTACGGCTGCATCCAGGATACGACCCTGGAGCTCACGCCGCTGCACGCGCTCATCGGGCCCAACGACAGCGGCAAGAGCACCGTGCTGCGCGCGCTCCGGACCCTCTCCTCCGTCCTCGAGCGGGCGCTCGGGGCGCCGGCGCCGGACCCGCTCGGGCGCGGCGCCCCGGCGAGCAAGGCCCACGGCGGCGCCGTGTTCGAGGTGTCGGCGGCGAGCACGACGTGGCGCGTGGAGCTCGACGCCGCAGGGCGGGTCCGCTCGACGTCGTTCCCCAGAGATCTGGAGCCCCCCTCCTTGCTCGACGACGCCGACGAGGACGACGGCGCGAACGGCGGACCGAGCCCTGAACGCCCCGCCCCGGACATCGTCCAGGCGCTGCGCGGCACGCAGATGCTCCGCCTCGACCCGGACGCGCTGAGGGCCCCGCACCCGCTGATCCCCGACGGGCGGCCGCTCTGCTTCGCCGACGAGCGCGGCACCGGCCTGCCGGCCCTCTACGATGCCGTCATCAGCCGCGATCTGTCGGCCTACATCGAGCTGAACGAGGAGCTCACCCGCCTCTTTCCCAGCGTGAGGAGCATCCACCTCGCCAACCCGAGCTCCACCACGAAGGCCATCGGCGTGAAGCTCGAAGGCGGCGCCGTCGTGCCGGCGGCGCTGATGAGCGAGGGGATGCTCTACTATCTCGCCTTCGCGGCGCTGCCGCACCTCGATCCGATGCCCCTGCTCCTCGTCGAGGAGCCCGAGCACGGGCTCCACCCCGCGCGCATCGCCGACGTCATGCGCGCGCTGCGCATCGTCTCCGAGAAGACGCAGGTCCTCCTCGCGACGCACAGCCCGCTCGTCGTGAACGAGCTCCAGCCCGAGGAGGTCACGGTCGTGACGCGCGCGGGCGAGCAGGGGATGAGGGCCACGCGCATCCTGGACACGCCGGGCTTCGAGGACCGGGCGAGGGTGTACGCGCTCGGCGAGCTCTGGCTCAGCTACGCCAACGGCGCGGACGAGGCGCCGCTCCTCGGAGGAGGCCCGCGGCCGTGATGAAGCCGCTCGAGAAGGCCCGGGTCTTCCTCGTCGGCGAGGGCGAGAACGAGCTCGGCAGCCGCGCCGGGGCCCCGGCCTACCAGTCCGACAAGCACCCCGGCGTGCTCTTCACGCTGCTCTCGCGCGTGCAGCCGAACGGGTGGGTCGTCGGCGGCGCCCGCGAGTGGAAGAGCATCCGGAAGTACCAGGCGCGCGGCGCGGCCCACGAGGACACGCGCCACGTGCTCGGCGCGGCCATCGACGCGAAGGAGGCAGGGTGCGACGTCCTCGCGTTCTCCCGCGACATCGACCGCGACCCGGCGCGCCGCGAGGCGATCGCGGAGGGCATCCGGCGCGTCTCGTCGAGCCTGTCCTCGCCGCCCGAGGTGATCGGCGGCGTGGCCGTGCCGGCGCTCGAGGGCTGGATCCTCGCGCTCCTCGGCGAGAAGGCGACCGAGGAGCTGTCGCCGCTCCGGGCGCAGGCGATGCTCGCGGCGAAAGGCATGATGCCCGGCGACGGCGCCGCGTTGGTGCGCGTCGCGGAGGACGCCGACCTCGACGCCGTGCCCCAGGACGCCGCCTCGCTCGCCGAGTGGCTCGCGCGCGCCCGCGCCGTGCTGCCGCGGCGGACCGGCCGCGGCGTGAGGTGAGCCGCTCAGCGGGCGCGCTCGACGACCTCGCGGGGGAAGCCCGGTCGCGCGGCGCGGCTCACCGGCGGCACTGCGGCGCCGCGGAGAGCGCGGCCCTCGCCGCCTCGCGCAGGCCGTGCGGCGTGTCCTTGTCGAGCAGCGGCTTGAGGCGCGCGGGCAGATCCGCCGGGTGCACCGCCCCGAGCGCCGCGAGGGCCGCCGAGCCGAGCCGCTGATCACCCTCGCCGATCGGCGCCTTCGCCCGCAGCGCGAGCCGCGTCCACAGGTCGACCGAGCTCGCGTCGCACATCGCCCCGAGCGCGAGGATCGCGCGCGCGCGCACCTCGACGTCCTCCGCCTTGTCCTCCGCCCGGTCGCGCACGGCCTCGATGTGCGCGGTCGCCCTGTGCGCGCCGAGGCCGTCGAGCGCGTGCCGGCGCACCTCGGGCGTTCGGTCGGCGAGCGCCCCGACGAGCGCCCGGTCGCCCGCCGGCGTCGCGGGCATCGCGCCGATCGCGAGCGCGGCGCCGCCGCGGACGAACGTCCACGGGTCCGAGGCGAGCCGCGCCGCGAACGCCTCGGCCGCGCCCGCGGGCAGCTTCGCGCCGGCGGAGGCCGCGCGCGAGAGCGCCACGATCGCCGCCTCGCGCACGCGCACGTCCGGATCGGAGGCCGCCGCGAGCAGGTCCGGCGCGAGGGCCGGCACCTCCGCCGCGACCTCGGCGGCGCGGAGGCGCACGTGCGGGTCCGCGTCCTTCCGGAGCGACGCGCGGAGGTACGCCTCGGCCTGCGCCTCGCCGGCGCGGGCGAGCGCCGCGGCCGGCGCCTGGAGCAGGTAACGCCGCTCGAAGGGCGCGGAAGCCGCGGAGGCGAGCGCCTGGAACGCCGCGCCGCCGCCTCGCACCCGCCCGAGCGCCGGCCCGAGCGCGCGCAGCAGATCGAGCTGCGTGTCCTCCGGACGGGCGCGGAGCCTTTCGTTCTGCACCTCCTCCTCGACGACGGGAGCGGCCCGCTGGCTCCGCGCCGCCAGCGCGAGCGCGGCCCTGAGATCCCGCCGCGTCGCGCCGCGCGCCCCGGGGAGGGCGTCGAGCAGCGCCGGGATCGCCTCCGCCGGCGCCACGAGCGCGAGCTCCCGCGCCGCGGCCACCTTGGCCGCGGATCCGCCCCCCTTCACGATCTCCGCCAGCGCCGGCGCGGCCGCGCGCCCGCAGCGGCGGATGCGATCGCGCGCGTGGTGGAGCTCGGGATCCGGCTCGGGCGCCGCCGCGCGGGGGGCGCGCGCAGGCGCGGCCGCCGCCGCGCCGGACGTGGGCCGCGCGGCCGCCGCCGCGCCAGCCGCGAGCCGCGCGGTGAGGAACGGGATCTGCGCCGCGCACGGCGCCGCGTCGATCACGCCGCGGGCGAGCTGCCTGCCCGCCGCGTCGAGCTTGTCGTAGCCGGCGATCGCCGCGTCGATCGCCTCCGGTCCGCTGCGCGCGAGCAGCGCCGCCGCCGCCCTGGATCGCTCGCCGCCGCCCGCGAGCGCGGCCACGAGCGTCCCCGGGCCCTGGTCGTCGAACGCCGTGCGCGCCGTGACCTCGGCGATCGTGACGCGCACCTCCGGAGCGGACGGCGCGCCGCGATCCCCCGCGCCTCGCGGCGCGTACGCCTCGTCGAGGACGACGGCGAGGCACGAGGCCCTGATCTCCTCGGGGAGCTTCACCTCGTAGCCGGCGGACTCCTTGAGCCACGCGTCCTCGGGCAGGCTCACCTGGAAGAGCCGATCCGGCGTCGCCACGAAGAGCGTGCGCGGCGCGGCGCCGCCCTCCACGCCGTCGGGCGGCTTGATGCGCAGGCCGAGCCCCGTGATCCCGACCTCGTCCGCCGACGAGAACGACACGAACTCGCCCCGGCCCGCGCCCGCCTTGCCCTCGGACCACGCGGTGTTCGGGTCGCCGTCGGCGATCTCCGCGAAGCGCTTGCCGACCGCGCTCGAGGCCGCGGTCGGGCGCAGCAGCCGGAAGGCGGGCGCCGCCGCGTCGGCCTCGCGGCGCTCCGCGGCCAGCTTGCCCGCGGCGCGGCGCTCCTCGGCCGGGAGGTTCTGGAAGCTCGCCCCCTTCAGGAGCGTCATCGTCCGCGGATCGACCTCGCTCGCCCCGACCAGCGCCGGTCGCCCGCAGATCGTCACGTCCTCGCGCAGCTGCCCGACGAGCACGCGGCTGCCGCTGCCGAGCGGCTCCACGACCACGGCGTCGCTCCGCCCCTCGCCGTGCTCGCCGGTCGCGACGCCCGTCCAGCCGCTCCAGAGCACGATCGGCTCCGTCCCCTTCCCCGCGAGCGGCGCCGCGAGCAGCATCGCCCAGCTGCCGCTTCCGGCGCCCGGCGCGCTCGCGGGAGCGGGCTTGCCCGCGGCGGGCGCCTCGATCTTCGTGAGGTGCTTGCCGCCGGACAGCGTGATCGGCACGACGCGCGCGCTGCCGAGCAGCGGCGCGACCTCGGAGGGCACGGCGAGGACCTTGCCGCCGTCGGGCGCGCACGCGGCAGCAGCAGGACAGGCCCGCGCGGTGATCCCGCCCGGATCGACGCGGACGGCGAGCGCTTGCTGGCCCGCCGCGTGCGGGAGCACCACGGGCGCGACCTGCGCGGCGGCGTTGCCGAGGAGGGTCGACGAGGCTGCGATCACCCCGACGGCGGCGCCGATGCGAGGCCGCCGGGAACGAAACGGCGATCTGCTCATGCGCGCCATCCTAGTCGCGTCGGGCAGCGGGGCCCTCGAGACTTGAGCCCCTCGAACAGGGCGCCACGGCGACCCCGACCGCGCTGCGCCGCGTCGTCCGGCGGGTCCCACCGCGCGCCGCGGCGGGCCTGCGCGCCCTCGCTACTTCGGCGTCTCGGCGGCGGGGATCCAGAAGCCGCCCTCGTCCGGCGGCGTCATCCCGAGCGCCTTCGGGAGCACGTTCGTCCAGCCCGCCACCGTCTCGAGCAGGTAGATCTCGGCGCCGGCCTCGATCTCGCCGACCGGCTTCTCCTTCACGTCGCGCCGCGCGCGGACCGGGATCGCCCGCGTCGCCTTCACGATCGGCGGCGCCTTGTCGAGCGCGAGCTGCGCGCCGGCCACCGCGGTCGTCGGCGGGATGTACTGATCCATGATCTCGCCCTTCTTCAGCGGCTCCAGATCCTTGAGGCGCGCCCAGGCGTCGATCGTGAGGTCGCCCCGCGACATCAGGTGGACGAACCCGGACTTGGCCTCGGTGCTCCAGAAGAGCTGGGCTGTCCCCTCCAGCATCCTCAGCGTGAAGATCACGTCGCCGTCCGGGCGATCGAGCAGCTCGATCGTCGACGTCTTCATCAGGTAGCCGCGGGCGCTGCCCGGGACCTCCATCTTCACGGGGGAGCTGCGCTGCAGCGAGAAGGCGTCGCACGAGGCCGAGCCCTTCGCCGTCTGCCGCTCGGATCCGGAGATCGAGAGCTCCGCGCGGAGCGAGTCGCCCGTGGCCGCGACGAGCTTCACCTTCTGCGCGCTCGAGATCCAGATGTGCCCCTGGATGACCGGGATGTCGCGCGTCGTGTACACAGCGACGTCCGAGGGCGCGATGTAGCCGTCGAGCCGCAGCGCCGGCGAGCCCTCCGACGTGCTCAGCCTCGCCCGGCCTGCCGACGGGTCCGCCGGGATCGCGCTCAGCGTCATCGGGACCAGCGCGCCGGTGAAGTTCGCGATCGTCCGGCCGCCGGTCGGCGCGTCGTGGAGCCGGGCGCCCTTGTTCACCGGCGCCGTCCCCTTCAGCTTGCAGGTCGGTCCCGACACCGCCGCCTGCGCGGCTGCCCCCGTCACCTGCGCGGCCGACACCGCCACCTGAGCGGGCTCTGCCTTCGCCTCGGAGATGGCCGGCGTTCCCGGGAGCCCTCCACCGCAGAGCACCGCCCCAAGAGCCAGAAGACCAAGTCCCAGAACGTCGCTTCTCATCCGCTTCCTCCGACGTAGACGGGCAGTCCCGCTCGAGGCGATCCCGGGCGCGGTCCCCTCCTGTCGAGTCTCTCTGGTGCCGCCGGCCTCCTGCGCGGCGGCGTACGGCAAGACCGCCCGGGCGCCCCGAGCTGTCGTTGCCGTTGGTCGGATCATCCTAGCGGATCATTCAGGCCTCGCCCGAGAAAGGTCCTCCGCCGCAGCGCTTCCGTCATTTCGGGTGTATGGAGCAAGGCGCCCGACGCGGCACGCGCCGGGTAGCCCGGCTGGACGGTGCCCGCCTCCCCCGGAGCTACGCCATGCACGCCTTCGATCTCGCCTTCGCCTCCCCCCGCAAGCTCCCGCGCGCCCGCGATCTGCGCGGCAACGTCGCCGTGCTCGACATCGCCTTCGCCTCGGAGGCGGGGGGCAAGAGCTTCGAGACCGTCACGCTCCCCTTCATCCAGGAGCTCGGGCCGCGGCTCGGCGCCTGGGTCGACCACCACGACAGCGCCCACCACGCGCGCTTCGCGGGCGACCCCCGCTTCGTCCTGTCGACCAAGGCCGAGCACGGCGCCTGCCCCGAGATGATCACCCCGGAGGTCGTCGCCCGCGCCGGGCGCGTCGACACCCTCGTCTGCCACGTCGACTTCGACGGCCTCGCCAGCGGCGCCAAGTGGATGCGCGGCGGCGTCGAGCCCTACCCCGGCTGCGACGAGGACGCCCGCGCCATCGATACCCGCATCGGCGTCCCGGGCCCCGCCGCCACCCGCATGGACCGCGCCCTCCGCGCCCGCCCCCGCGACCAGGCCCTCTTCGGCCTCATCGTCCGGCACCTCGCGTCAGGCCTCTCCGACCCGTCGCTCTGGACCCCCATCGACCAGGCCGGCTCCGAGCTCGCCACCATGGAAGCCGAGACCCGCCGGATCGCCCTCCGCTACGAGCGCGTCGAGCCAGGCCTGGTCCTCGTCGACGCCTCCCAGCGAGGCGGGCCCTACGACAAGACCCTGCTCCTCCTCATCGGGCAGGAGCGCGCGCCGATCTCCGTCGTCGTCGACAACGACAGCGTCACCTTCGCCGCCCGCTTCGACAGCGGGTTGAACTTCCTCGAGATCTTCAAGATCTCCGGAGGGATGCCGACCCGCATCTCCCTCCAGCGCTCCAAGCTCAAGGAGTCGCTCGAGGCGCTCGGGGTCAAGCCGACCGACGCGAGCCGGCTCGCCGCTCCCCCCTGACCCTCCCCTTCCCCGCTTCCCGTTCCCCGGCTTCACCGACATCGTTGACGCTGTAGGCCCCGGCTGCTACGGGCATTTCAGATTTGCAATTTGCAATTCTGCAATGACCGCGTGACCTGAGGCTTCACGCCTTCGCCGAGCACGAGGGATATGGCAGCGAGAACCTTGTCTTCGACGTCGAGCAGCGGTGTCGACGAGCTCCTGTTCCGGAACGACGCTGTTTCGCTCTGTCTCCTGGTCAACCGACGGCACCGGACGCTCCGCATCATCGACTTCCGGGCGGGGCCGACCCCGTCGAAGCGAAACTTCGTCCTGTCGGCCGCCAAGCGCGAGGGGGTCGAGAAGATCTACACCCTTGTCGAGCGCGACGAGGTGCCGACCTGGACCCGCCTCGGGTTCGTCCGGGAAGGCTCGATCCCCGGGTTCTACAAGCGCAGCGACGCCTGGATCCTCGGGGCGGTCGTGTCCCAGATGTCGCCTTCGCTACGCGAGGAGGGCGACGACGAGCAGGGCGCCGAGGGCGACGACAGGGGCTCGCCGGCGGTCCTGCTCGCGGAGCGCACGAGCGCCCGCGCGAGGCGGCTGCTCCGGGAGAGCGAGGGGCGGCCGCTGCCCGCGATCAAGATCGCGCCGGCGAGCGCCGTCGAGCTGCGGCGGGCCGTCGCCGTCGCGCAGCGGGCCGGGCAGGCGCTCACGGGCTTCGAGCCGTTCGGGCGCGACGCCGTGCGGACGGGCTATGTGCTCTCCGCGCGGGGCGGCTTCACCCTCCACGCAGCGTGGGAGATGCAGTCGTGCTTCGGGAACTCGTTCCTCGAGATCCTCTCCTCGCCGCGCCACGAGTCGGAGCGGCTCGCCACGACGGCGGCCATCGGCGCCCTGTGCGATCGCCTCGTCGACGAGAAGGCGGTGAGCACGTTCACCTTCGCCCCCGCGGACGACCAGGAGCTGTGCGCCGCCCTCCTCGCCAACGGCTTCCGCCGCTCGGCCGTGCTGGCGCGCCACCTCGTCGTCGGCCGCGCCCGCAAGGACGCCATCCTCTGGTCGAAGAAGCTCGTCGCGCCCGAGGCCTGAACCGCCGCCGCGCGACCACGGGGCTACGGCGTGAGCGTGACCTCGTAATCCTCGATGACGGTGTTGGCCAGCATCTCGTCCGCCATCTTCTTCAGCCGCTGCTCGAGGTCGGGCGCGCTGCCGAGCGAGGGATCGAGCTCGATCTCGATGATCTTGCCGACGCGCACCCCCTTCACGCCGGGGAACCCGAGCGAGGTGAGGGCGCGCTTCACGGCGTCGCCCTGGGGATCGAGGACCTCTTTCTTCAGTCGGACGGTGACGACGGCTTTCACTGGCTTTGCTCCAAGCGCTCTTTTCGCGACGCTAGCACGGGCACGGGCGCGCCCACCTACACTCCCAGGTTGCGCGGGATGCGCACGGCCGGGTCCTCGAGGTCGGGGACGAACGCCGCGCCGGTGATCCGCTCGAACGCCTCGATGTAGCGGCGAGACGCCTCGATCCGGACCTCGTCGGGGATCGGCGGGATCGGCCCATCGCCCTGGAAGCCGCGCGCGGCGAGCCAGCGGCGCACGTACTCCTTGTCGAAGGACTCCGGGTCCTGGCCGGCCGCGAAGCGCTCGTCGTAGGTGGAGGCGAACCAGAAGCGCGACGAGTCGGGGGTGTGGATCTCGTCGATGACGACGATGTTCCCGTCCCGGTCCTTGCCGAACTCGTACTTTGTGTCGACAAGGATGAGCCCCCGATCCGCGCAGAAGCGGGCTCCGTGCTCGAAGAGCGCGAGGGCCATCCCGGCGGCGGCGTCGAAGTCGCCCGGCGCGATCGTCCCGAGGGCGAGGATCTCCTCGCGCGAGGCGGAGAGGTCGTGCCCGCCCTTCGGCGCCTTGGTGCTCGGGGTCAGGATGGGCCGCGGCAGGCGCTCGTTCTTGCGGAGGCCGTCGGGGAGCCGGTGGCCGCAGAAGACGCGCTCGCCGCGCATGTAGTGCGTCCAGATGCTTGTCGAGGTCACGCCCGTCACGTAGGCGCGCACCACCATCTCGACCGGCAGCGGCGTGCACTCGATCGCCTCGAGGACGTTCGGGTCGGGCTGGGAGATCATGTGGTTCGGCGCGACGTCCCGCGTGCGCTCGAACCAGAAGGAGGAGAGCCGGTTCAGCACCTGCCCCTTCAGCGGCAGCGTGCCGAGCACGCGGTCGAACGCGCTGATGCGGTCGGTGACGACGAGCAGGCGCCGGCCGTCCGGCGTCGTGTAACAGTCCCGCACCTTGCCCTCGTAGCGGGCGAAGGGGCCCGCGAGCGAGGTGCGTTCGAGCACCCTGCCGAGCGCGGTGCGCAGATCGTCCTCGGTGACCATGGGGCGCGGCTTACCCGGCCTCGCGGGGCGAGTCGACAGGTTTCCGAAGACGCCGGCCGAGTTCCTCCCCTCCTCGCCCCGCCCGGGCCCCCCGTTGGTCTCCGGCCGGGGGGGTGGTAAAGGGCCGCCCATGGCAAACCGAAAGAAGATCGCACTCATCGGCGCCGGGAACATTGGCGGGGAGCTCGCGGCCCTCATCGCGCGCAAGGAGCTCGGGGACGTCGTGCTCTTCGACATCCCCCAGAAGGCCGACTTCGCGAAGGGCAAGGCGCTCGACCTCGAGCAGAACGGCGCCGTCCTCGGCTACGACGCATCGATCAAGGGGACCTCGAGCTGGGCCGACTGTGCCGGTGCCGACGTCCTCATCATCACGGCCGGCATCCCGCGCAAGCCGGGCCAGAGCCGCGACGACCTCGTCGCGACGAACCTGCCGATCATCCGCAGCGTGGCGGACGGCGCGAAGGAGCACTGCCCGAACGCGCTGGTGATCGTCATCTCGAACCCGATCGACGCGATGGTGTACGAGTTCAAGCGCCGCACCGGCTTCCCGCGCGAGCGCGTGCTCGGCATGGCGGGCGTGCTCGACAGCGCGCGCTTCCAGCTGTTCCTGGCGCGCGAGGCGAACGTGTCCGTGAAGGACGTGCGCTCGATGGTCCTCGGCGGCCACGGCGACGACATGGTGCCCATCCCCTCGGCGTGCACGATCAACGGCGTGCGCGCGACCGAGCTCATCAGCAAGGAGAAGCTCGACGCCCTCATCGCGAGGACCCGCAAGGGCGGCGGCGAGATCGTCCAGCTCATGGGGACGAGCGCCTACTACGCGCCCGCCTCGAGCGCCGTCGCGATGGCCGAGAGCTTCCTGCTCGACCAGAAGCGGCTGCTCCCCGTCGCGGCGTACCTCGACGGCGAGTACGGCTACAAGGACATCTACATGGGCGTTCCGGTCATCCTCGGAGGCAAGGGCATCGAGAAGATCATCGAGCTGTCGCTGACCGCGGAAGAGAAAGAGATGCTCGCGAAGAGCGCGAAGAGCGTGCAGGGCATCACCGACGTGGTGAAAGCCGCGAGCTGACGCCCTGCCCGGGTCGATCCCGGGCTCATGAAAGAAGAGAAGGAATCACAGAGGACACGGAGAGCACAAAAGAGAGGAGGATCTCATCTCTTTCCTCTGTGCCTCTCTGTGGTTCCTCTCTTCTCCTCACGTCGCCAGATCTTCTCCTCACGCCATCAGAGACGTCCGCAGCTCACTCCGCGGCAGGAGCCATCGCGAGCGCCGCGAGCTCGCGCGCTGACTCGCCGGCGAGCTCGCCGGGGCCCGCGCAGGCCGCCGGGAGATCCGCCGCCCCATCGCAGCCGCGTTCGGCGATGTCGCTGATGCGCTGGCAGATCAGGTTCATCATCTGCCAGCCCTCGGTCAGCGCGCCCCGGAGCGGGGCGACGTCCAGGCCGGGGAAGCTCTTCAGGAGGTCGTACCCGAGCTTGAAGTGCTCGGCGTCCACCTCGGCGTGCGTGGCGAAGTAGTCCGAGTCGGGGAAGATCTGCTGGGCCGCGCTGAGGAGGATATCGGCGCAGCGCTCGATGACGAAGTGGATGAGGACGGTCCGCTCCTCGGTGGACGCCGAGCCCATCCGCTCGATGAACCAGGACGACGCCGCGGCGATGCCGCGGTCCCAGGACGGCGAGCGCGACGGGCCGTGCATCCGGGCGAGCCTCCGGTTGTGCCCGACCTCGTCGGCCAGGTGACGCTCGGCGATCTTGATCGCGGCCGGGTGCGACTCGAACACGACCCTGGCACACAGGACCTTCTGGAACGCGTTCGACCAGATCTGGAGCGCGCCGAGCATCCGTCGCTTCACGTCGTCCGCGAGGGCGCGCTCGGATCGGATGAGCTGCATCAGGGGGCTGACGGCGAACTCTCGCGCGTGGGCCTCGTTCTCCTCGATGAGGCGATCCAGCGGAGTCGCCGCCCCCTCCGAGGGGCCATCGCCCGCGCCGCCCGGGGCGAGCGTCGCGCACAGGCACGGCGTGTCCCAGCGGGCGCCCTCTCCCTCGAAGTGGATCGATAGCGCGGAGAGCCCGTCAGGCGCCCCGCCCACGAGCCCGCGCAGCCCGCCGGGAGGGACCAGCACGACGTCTCCCGCCTGGACCCTCCGGGCCGAGGCCCCGATGACCTCGCCGGAGCCGTCGGTGACGACGATCATGCCTTTGCCGGGGAGCTGACGAGGCCTGAGCGGCTGACCCGAGGCGAGCCGCACCCATCTCAGGGACAGGCGACATGCCTCCGGCAAGAATGCCGAGAGCTCCGCGTGATTCCGGATATCCTTGAACAGCCCCAGCAGGGTGCGCTCATCCGCTTTGAGGGACTCGTTCGCGGGGATGCTGGCTGTGTTGACTACGCGCATCTGCACCGTCCTCCGGTCGACTTCGTGGTGCGGTGACTCTGCACGGCTTGATCGCCTGTGTCCAGATCGCACGCGGGCATGAAGCGAATCCAAAAGACCCAGAGAAGGAAGAGAGTCTGTAATCCATTTCAATCATGCTCCCTCCTCCCCGCTCGAGCGCTCGCGCGCAGGGCTCTGCCGGGCACGCTCGATGTCGCGTTCATGCAGCGCGTCACCGGGCTCTTCCTGGCGAGCGCCTCGCGCGCGGGCGCGTGAGGGCGGCGGTGAGGTCCGGAGGGCTGGCGCCCGGGGCTGCGCAGCCGCGGGATCGGCGAGGCGATGATGCGATGGGCCATCGACGAGGCGCGGCGACGGGGGTGCTTCCGCGTGCAGCTCACCTCGAACAAGGTGCGGCGGCGCGCGCACCGCTTCTACGAGCGTCTCGGCTTCGTGGCGAGCCACGAGGGGATGAAGCTGAAGCTACGGTGACCTCGTCGCCCAGGCGGCTGGCGCTTCGGCGGCGTGCCGTCCGCAGGGCGCGCGAGCGCAAGGCGGAGGCCGTGAAATCGCGGCACGGGAGGACGGCACCGCGTTTGCTCCTACCGCCTGTGACGGAGAGATCGGCGCACGGCTCGACGCTGTGCGCGGAGCGCAACGCAGGCCAGCGCATCGCGGCAATCGCCATGTCGGCGGCGCTGGCCGGCGCCACCGCCCGTCGCTCTCGATGACCCCCAGCGCCTCTGTGGGCTCTCCGCGAATGCCGAGCTCACCCCAGGAGGAGGAGTCCATGCTCAAGCTCCCGTGTTTCCGGTGGATCTCGCTGGCGTGCGGGGCCATCGCGGCCTGCAGCTCCGGAGACGGAGATCGCCGCGGCGATGCGCCGAGCCCGCCGAGAGGCTCGACGTTCTCCCCGGTCGAGAGGCCGCCGAGGCTCGCGCTGCGGCTCGACCGCGTCGTGTACGATGCGGGCGACACGCTGTCGGTGACGCTCGATCCGGGGGGCGTCGACCTCGGCCCCGGGCCGCTGACGGTCGCCCTCGCCGCTCCGGAGACGGGCGACGTGGAGTTCATCGAGCTCGTCGCCTCGCGCGCCGGCTTCGCCTCGACGGTCCCCCTCCGCGTCCAGGCAAACGGGAGCCGCGCGCTCGACGACGGCGTGCTCAGCGCGCAGCCCGGAAAGCTGTTCTATGCGCAGTACTTCATCGACAAGACGCGGGCGCCGCTCGATGCGCTCGAGGAGGACGTGGTCTTCGACTTCGCCCTGCTCGCGGACCCCGCGGCGCAAGCGCCGACCGTCGACGCCGGTGTCGCGATGGGCGACGACGAGGGCCGCGCTGGCGCGAAGCCGAACGGCACCCTGCTCCCCAGGGGAGGGCTGCCCGTGCAGATCGCGACGCGGGAGCTCATCGTCTACCCTGCCGACGGCGACGAGCTCGAGGCGTTCCTGAGGGACACCGGCGGGAGCGTCAAGGCGACGCTCGAGAGCGAGGACGCGGGGGGCCGCGACGCGGTGCTCGTCGAGGTCGACCCGGGCGGCGAGCGGGCCTCCGACGTGACCGCGCTGCGGGCGCTGCTCGGGGAAGACGGTCCGCTGCACGCCAGCAACGCCGGCGCGCTGCAGATCGCCTCGCTCGCGATGAAGCTGCAGCTCGACGGCTACCTCGTCGCGGTGAACCCGCGCCTGCAGCTGCAGGGAGCGCCCGCCATCTCGGCGACGGAGGAGCGCCACCTCACGCACTCGATGAAGATGGCCCCGGCGCGAGGCGGACAGGTCCCCTGCGTGCCGGGGGACGCGAGCCGACCTTGCGTGGAGAACGTCCCGTCGGTGTGGGCGTTCAACGCGCTGTGGGAGAAGGACGAGGCGCGGATCAACGTCGCCGTCCTCGATATGGGGTTTGCGCCGACCGACGATGTCCGCTGGCCGGAGCGCGGCGACCTCGTCGCGTGCGACATGACCGAGGGCCTGTTCGGCGGCCATCGCTGCGGGCCCGGTGCCGCGTGGGGGCCTCCGACCGTCGGCAACAGCTTCTTCGGCGCCAGGTCGTGGCACGGGACCGGCGTGGTCGCGACGATCGGAGCGAAGGTGAACAACGGCATCGGCTCGGCGGGCGTGGCGGGCCAGGTCGCCGTCCCGATGCTCTACAAGTACGACACGGCCGCGTATGCGTTCCAGATGGGGCGCGGCGTTCAGCTCGCCGTGTCCCAGGGCGCCTCGGTCGTGAACATCAGCGGCGGGTATCCGTGCCGGATCCTCACGAACATCGGCCCCGACGTCGACATCTGCTCGCCGGAGGGCCGCCTCGGTATCTGCAGCGTCGTCACGGCGGGAGCGCACGCCGCCGCCGTGATCACGTGCGCGGCAGCCGGCGCGATCCCGATCCTCGGCCCGATCGCGTGCGCCGTCGTCGCGGGATCGGCCGCCGCCGCCACCGGGGCCTGCGTCGCGGCGCTCTCGTTCGGCGACCTGAAGGGCCCGATCAGCACCGGCGTCCGCAGCGCGGCCCGCGCCGGCGTCCCGGTCGTGACGATCGCCGGCAACACGCTGTCCCGCGGGTCGCTCCCCGCGGTGGTGCGCGACCTCGTCGACCTGAGCGACCCGAGGACGGAGCGCTGGGGCATCGTCCCGGCCATGATCCCGGAGACGATCGTGGCCGGCGCCGTCGGCGAGGGGCTCGAGAACATGGAGTTCTACGGAGACCGCGTCGACATCTGGGCCCCCGTCCCCACGGCGTACCTCGCGCCCCAGAGCGTCGATGACATCGACTCTCCGCGGGTGCCTCAAAGGCCGCTCGGCGGCACGAGCGCCGCCGCCCCGTTCATCACCGGCGTCATCGCCAACATGCAGGCGGCGAACCCCCGCCTGAACCCGCGCTCCGAGGGCATGAGCGCGGCGGAGCGCTCCGGGATCGTCGCGCGCATCAAGGAGATCTTGCTGTCCCCGGACAACACGTTCAGCAACGCCGAGCTCACGGCGCTCGGCTACGCCGATCAGCCCGAGCGGCGCCGCAAGCTGGTGAACCCGCTCGCGGCGGTCATGGCCGCGGCCGACGTGCCGGACGTGGTTGCCATGGGCTTCTCCGATACGTCGCTGAACTACAGCGAGATCCTCGCGCGGAACGACACCGCCGAGACGGCGACGCCGCTGCCCTTCGGGCGATCGATCAGCGGGACCCTCCTGACCTTGCCGGCCGCTCAACCGATGACCATGGCCCCCGACGTCGACTTCTACCGGCTGCAGCTGCCGGCCTCGCCGGCCAGGCCGCAGGAGGTCACGGTGACGCTCGAGATGCCCGACGCGACCCTCTACGGGCACGTGACGATCGGCCGGGGTCGCCTGGTGCCCGTCAGCGCGTCGTCCACGCGGCGCACGTACCGCGTCGTCGCCGAGGCGAGAGAGCGCATCGTGTTCTCCGTGGGAGCGCCGACGGGCGAAGACAACGTCTACAAGGTCACCGCCTCCGCGCCGGTCCCGGCGCGGCCGCTCGGGCTCATCACCCGTCCGGCGAGCGCCGTGGAGGTCTGCGCGAACGAGGAGATGACCTTGATGGCCGAGGTCCTGTTCCCGGGGTTCGACTCGGTTCTCGTGCCGGATGCCCGGATCCGGTGGCTCGCGAACGGCGCGAGCCATGGAACGGGCAGGTCCCTCACGACGTCGTTCGCGGCGGGAAGCTTTCACGTGGAGCTCCTCGCTTACGATGACCCGGCGCCGCTCAACAGCGTGCTCATCTCCGCGAGGACCTGCACGGACGACGCTCCCGTCGCGAGCATCGTGAGGCCCGCAGGAGATCTGGAGCTCGATTCGTGGGACGGCTATGACAGGGAGCGATCCAGGTGGTTCAAGGACGTGACGCTGGTCGGCTCGACGACGGACACCGAGGACGGCCCCCTGGGCGGCGAGGGCCTGGTCTGGACCACGGACCGGATCACCGAGCAGCCGGCGGAGCTCGGGGTTGGCAACAGCGTGATCGCGCGGCTCTACTCGGGTGAGTGCTTCGGCGATACGCACAGGATCACGCTCCAGGCGATCGACTCCGGAGGAAACCGATCCGCGCCGGTCACGCGCACCGTGAGGATCTGGCAGCTGTGCTGATGGACGATGCCGGGGAGCTGCTCCCGGCAGCTCCCTGGCGCCCCCCGGCGCGGATCAGGTGCCGAGCGCGGAGGGGACGCGGCGGGCGCGACCGACGCGGAGGCGCTGCTTGAGCCACTCGCGCGCCGGCGCCTCGATGAGGTCGTAGGCGAGGAACGAGGCGACGATCAGGAAGGCGAGGAACGCGAGGTAGGCGGGCGCGCTCGCGTTGCGCTCGGCCCGCACCTCCGGAGAGAGCACCGCCTTGGCGAAGAGGTGCCAGAGCGGCGTCTGCAGGATGTAGACGGCGTAGCTCGCCTCGCCGAGCCGGATCATGGCCCGCGTGGAGAGGACGCGGCCGAGGGCGCCGCCGCCCTCGGCGAGGCCGAGGATGAGCAGGCCGAAGAGCGGAAACATGCCGTTTTGCAGCACGTAGCGCACGTCGGGGAAGTGTCCGGCGAAGCTGAAGATCGCGAGGAGCGCGGCGGACGAGCCCGCCGTGAGCCACGCGCCCGTGGCCCCGCCGAGCGTCGCGCTCCTGGCCCGCCGCGCCAGGAAATACTTGCCGAGGCAGATGCCGAAGACGAACTCCGGGAGCCGCAGGAGCGGGTTGAAGCCGACGATGCGCTCGCCGAGATCCTGGAGGGTGAGCGCGCCGCCGAGGAGGCGGACCGTCGTCGCCTCGAGCGGCACGAAGCGCCCGGTGATGAAGAGCGCCAGAGGCGCCGCGATCGCGACGACGAAGAGGGCCCCGCCGATGCCGGCGAGCTGTCGCCACGTCGTGCAGCGCAGGCGACCGACGATCCAGGGAAAGGTGAGATAGAAGAAGGCCTCGGCCGAGAGGGACCAGCCTGGCCCGTTCCACGCCGAGAGCGTGAAGGGCGTCCACGCTTGCAGCATGAGCAGCGCGGGCACGCCCGTCAGCGCCGCGCGGACCAGGCCGACGCGCGGGCCGTAGAGCTCGACGAGCTGCGCGCAGTAGATCGGCGCCATCAGCAGCAGCGCGAACGCGAAGAGCGGGTAGATGCGCGAGAACCGTGCGACCACGAAGCCGCGGCGATCGCCGCGGAGGCCGCCGTCCTCGTCAGCGTAGTTGTACGCGAGCACGAAGCCGGAGAGGACGAAGAAGAGGCCCACGCCGATGAAGCCCATGCGCGCGACGCTCTCGACCACGACGGAGCCGGAGGAGGCGGCCGCCGACACGCCGAAGTGGAACGTGACCACGTGCAGCGCCGCGAGGAACCGGAGCCCGGTGAGCGCGTCGAGCTGCGGGCGCCCTCGCGGGGCCGCTGTGGTTGCCGGCGCCGCCTGCTTGATCATGGCGGGATTCTCGACGGCGAGGCTCCGGCTGGCAAGCCCGGCCTCGGGAGGACCGCGCTCGCGATGGCCGTCGCTCATGCGTCGCACAAAAAGGGAGCGCCGACCCGGCCCGCGGCGGCGCTCAGCCGACCGGGCCCGCGGCGGCGTCAGCGTCCTGACCCGGCGCCGCGCCTGGCGCAGCCGTCGCTCCCGGAGGCTCGCACGGCACGGCGAACGCGGCGAGGGTGAACACGGCCATGATCGCCCCGAACACGAGGAGGCCCATGAACAGGGCGATCCCGACGTGCATCGCCACGGTGGCGACGACCCATGCCCGCCGCGTGCGGCGCGGCCAGATCAGGAATGCATAGCCGATCTCCACGAGCAGCACCGTCCACCCCGTGACCGCCGCGAGCCAGGGATGGCTGGCCAGCCAGGAGAGGTCGAGCTGGCGGTACTCCGGCAGCATGACCGATCGCCAGATCGCCTCTCCGTTCCACCACTGCTCACCTGCCGCCTTTCCCAGCCCGCCGGTGAGGTAGGCGATGCAGAGGTGCAGCTGCACCACGCGCAGCCCGAGCCGGGCCCCTGGCGTGGGCGCCCCCTCGACGCGCCCGTGCCGTCGATCCAGGGAAAAGGCGGCCGCCGAGGGCATCCAGACGAGATAGAAGAGAAAGATGTTGGCAAAGCTGTCTGCGCCGTAGACGGTGGAGTTCGCCGTCATCATCAGCATCAGGTGGGTGAGCCACGCGACCACCGCGGCTGTCCTGGTCCACCACCCGACGAGGAGCGCTGCGAGGGCGAGCACGTAGATCACGCCTGTGCCCAGGATGACGGTGTCTTCTCCGATCCCGAGCGGGGCGAGGAGCGCCACGGCCCAGCCGATGCTGGGCAGATCGGTCCTTGCGAACATATCGCGCAGAGGCTCCTGAAGGATCCCGGACCGACCGAAGAGCTCGAAGAGCGCGGGCGCGACGAGCGCCGCCTGGAGCAGGAGCACGGCCGCGAGCCCGACGCGGAGGGCCGCGAGGGGCGCCGCCGAGGCGGGAGCGAACGCGAAGCGCTCGATCGAGCGGAGGACGCGCGCGAGGCCACGGCCTATCGCCGACGCGTGGAGGCCGATCGCCTGGCCGTTCACAGCACACCTCCGTTCGCATCCCGGGGGGTTCGCGGCCTGGACCGGGTCATGAACTTCGCCTCGTAGTGCAGGTTCCAGCGGGGCGCCTTCCCCTCCCGGTACTCCCGCATCGACGGCAGGTCGCAGGTCTCCAGCCGGACGGCGACGCTCTGGGCGCCGGGGTGCCTCGCGAGCACCTTGCCTGCCCAGGACGCGGCGATCGAGCGCTGGATTGCCGGGTCCTCATTTCTCAAAAAAGGCGTGATGATATTCAGGATTCGAATTTCCGTCTCGCGGTTGGCTCCGGACTCGAGTGCATCGGTGGTGGTCGCACCGGTGGCATTCGAGACGTGGAAATTGGCCCTGGGCAGCGGGGTGACGCTGGGAGCAAAGAAGGCATATCCGCTCTCGGCCCCGGAGAGCGCGCCGTAATAGGCGATCACCCGGGAGAGCCAGCCGTCGCCCTGCGGGTGGATCTGGAGGGCCCCCATCGTGACGAGTCCGAGATGGCCCACGGCGGCGACCAGGGCTGCGGCGCGGCCGTGGCGGTTCGGTTTCCCTCCCATGCAGCTTCCTCCGTTCGTGCCCGTGGACGAGCTCCTGCGAGCCTGAGAGACAAAACGAGCGGGGAAGCAGGCTTGAGACCAGCTTCCCTGCCCGTGGCGCCGGCGCCTGGACGCCGGTGCCCTCAGCGCTCCGCCCTGCTCACCGCGGGCTCCCGCATCCAGGGTGCGAGGCGCCGCATCGGACCGCCGCCAGCGACGTCAGCGGCGCCAACCACCGTGCCAGCCGCCGTGCCAACCACCGTGCCAGCCGCCGTGCCAGCCACCATGCCAGCCGCCGTGCCAACCACCGTGCCACCCGCCGTGCCAGCCACCATGCCACCCGCCGTGCCAGCCACCATGCCACCCGCCGTGCCAGCCACCATGCCACCCACCGTGCCAGTGCCACTGGCGCGAGGCACGATCGTTGGATGTATCCGCGGCGACGGGAGCTCGTGTTTCCTCGACGAGGACGAGCTCCTCCATGGGCGTCGTGGTTTCGGCCGAGGCGAGCGGCGCGATCGCGATGCACGCGAGCGGCGCGGCAACGATGCCGACGATATTGATTCGCTTCATGTCAAATCCCCCGTGTGATGGCTGCTCACCATGAGCGCCGGACATGTCCATACGTCATCGACATTGATGCAAGCCGCACGCCCCGCCTGTGCCCTGCGGACGGTCGTTCCTGCTGCTGCCTGGGCGACAAATCCGACAAGGGGCCCATTCGGGTCGGATGTCCCGATGATGGGATAGGCGATGTGTGACGGGACAGGGGAGAGAGCGGAGGGTCGGATCGGTGCAGCCGCACATTCCAGCAAAGCGGATCGGTTCACGTTGGCCCGACGCCGGCGCGCGCCGTTGCCGCTGCTGGGACCAACGTTGGCCCGACGCCGGGCGCGCGCCGTTGCCAGAGGAAAGGGCCTCGCTTGCACGGTGGCGTTATCGAGCACGTGCGTGAAGACGTAGCGGTAGACCGGCTCGGAGTGAGACGAGGCCGCCGCGCGCGCCGCGCGCCGCGCATTGCAGATGAACCTCACGTCGCTCGTGAGCGCGATGAAGGCCTCGCGCGGCGTGCCGTACTCCTCGACGGCCCGACGCGAGGCCAACGTTGCCGCTCTCGGATGCCAACGTCGGTCCGACACACAGCACGACGGCCATCGCCGATGGAGCGCCGCGCCTTCGGCTGGTCGGGCCCCCCGAAGGCGAGCCCGGCGCCTCTGCGCGGTCCTCCGCTCAAGGCCAGCGGCGGTCGCGCTTCAGGTGCTCGCGCAGGGCGCCGAGCGCGGCTTCGTCCATCGCGTCGAGCGCTGCATCGCGCTCCGGGGAGAGCGCGATGCCGAGCAGCTCGCACACGTCCCGCACCGCGGCGCGCAGGCCTGCGCGCAGACCTGCGCGCAACCCCGCGGCTCGCCCCTGCTTCCGTCCCTCGTCCAGCACCGCATCGAGGCCGTCGTACCCCTTGCGCTGGAGCAGGTTGCGCAGCGTCGCCTCGTGTGCGGCGCTCCGGTCATAGAGCGCCTCGACCGCAACCGCGTTCCGGAGGACCCCGGGCGCCTCGAGCGTCTCGCCGGCATACGCCACGCGCGCCGGCTGCCGCTGCGGCGGCCGGGCGCGCGCAACCCCTCGCGCCACGAGTGGCGGCGGGTGCGCCGCCTGCGCCTGGGCCGGCGCCGGCCGCCCGGGCGCCGCCTCGTGGACCTCGACCCGCCGCGTCCCTTGCAGCCGCACCACCCAGACCCAGCGGGTCCCCGCCGCCAGAAGCTCCTCGATCTTGCGCTGCAGCTCGGCCTCGTCCTGCCCCGTGTCCGCGTACTCGACCGCGAGCGGCGGCGCCTCGGTCGCCCACCCGGGCTCGTCGGGGATGTTCCCCACCGCGATGTCCGGCGCCCGCAGCATCTCCGGCCTTGGCGAGACCCCCACGTCCACTCCGGCCGCCTCGACCGCCGGATCCGTGTCCAGCACCTCGCCGCCTACCAGGTTGCTCCGACCGCCGCGCCGGCCAGTCGGCAGGCACTCGACGAGGCGTCCCTCCGACAGCTCGTACGGATCCCCCGGGCGCAGCTGGTCGGCGGTCACGGGAGAACGGGGCGGCGCGCTCATGGGATATTTCATACCCCTTCAGTTCCGGGGAGGCGCCGGCGCCCATCTCGATTTCTCGATCCGGCGGTAGCGCCCCCAGCGCGGCGCAACGTCGACGAGCCCTGGAGCTACTGCGGAAGCTTCGTGGCTGCCAGGGCGCGCAGGGTCTTCGCCAGGGCGGCGAGCGGGATCCCGGAGAGCGAGACCTTGTCGCGGGCGACCTGGACCTTCACCTCGGGGGCGCCGGCGTCGCGGAGCGCGCGGCGGAGGGCGGCGGTGGCGGGCGGCTCGCCGGCCCCGCGCGCCTCGCCGGCCCCGCGCTGCTTGCCGCGCAGCGCGCGCGTGGCCGCGCGGATCTCCTCGACGGAGGCCTCGTCGAGCGAGACGCGGGCGGGCTGCCCGTCGCGCGGGACCGAGATGCGCAGCCTGGCGAAGTCGACGGGCACGCGGCGCCTGGCCTCGCCGCCGGAGGCGGCCTCGATGTAGCCGAGCGCGGCGTCGAGCTTGCTTACACCGTACCTGGCCTCTTCGTTGGGAGATGCGTGCTTGGCCACGCGGATGAGGCGTTTCGCGGTGCGCTCGGTCTCGCCGACATGCTCCTTGTAGAACTGCTTCGCGGAGGAGAAGCCCCCGGCGAGGTAAAGCGGAGGCTCGTGCTCCACGATGAGGCCGATGGTCTCCCAGAGGTCGTCGAACGCGCCGGCGCCCTCGCGCTTCGAGGCCTTGATCTGGGCGAGGGCCTCTTCCCAGCGGCGCTTGAGGTCGCGATCGATGCGCACCTCGACCTCGACAGGGCGGCTCAGGGCGCCCGTGCGCGAGGGCCTCGGCTTCGTGGGAGGCGCCTTCGCGGGCTCGGCGCGGGGGGATGATGTCGGGGACTTGGCGGCTGGTTTCGGTCGTGCGGCGCTCTTTGCCTTGGCCATGCGGCGCATGGTGCTGCGGGAGCGAGCGGCGGGGCAAGAGCGCGGAGGAGGTGGCGGGCGGAGGAGGCGCGGTCTGGAGCGGGCCAACGTTGGCCCGGGGTGGGGCGCGGCGTTGCCGTTCTCGGGGCCAACGTTGGCCCGGGGTGGGGCGCGGCGTTGCCGTTCTCGGGGCCAACGTTGATTCACGAGCCTCTCGACCGGCGCGACGGCAGCTCCGGGAGGGCATGCCGCGGGCAGCTGCGCACTGACGCGCAATCACCTGTCGCGCGGGATGCGTATCCCCGCACCAGCACACTCGTTACGTTCTACATCTCTCCGTCGTGCGCAAATCGACACACTATTTTTCATGCACCTTGAGCAGGATCATCATGATTTCTCCTGGCCTCGGACGCGGCTACGGACTACAGGCATTTTGCGTCATGGACGAGCCCGAAGCACCTCCGTTCGAGAGCGTCACCGCCTGGCACCCCATGCTGGTCGCCCTGCTCGAGTTCTACTTGCCCAGCGGCTGGCGGCTGTCTCCCGAGCTCCTGCTGAACCGCATGCCCCTCCGGGTGGACATCGTTGTCCTGCGTCTGGTCGACCAACCTGCCGGGAACGCGCGCAAGCTCCACAGCATCTTCGGTCACCTGCGGCATCACACGCTCATCGAGCACAAAGGGCCCACCGACGACCTGGAGCCCGAGGACGTGCTGACGCTGCTCGCCTACGGCGCCCTGTACATGCGGCACAACAAGCTGCTCGACCCGGACGAGCTGTGCCTCATGGTCATCGCCGACCGCATCCCCGCGGGTTTCGCCAGGCAGGTCGAGCGCCACCGCGGAACCTTCGCGCCGGTGGGAGGGGGTCTCTGGCGGGGCGAGCTCAACGGCTTGCTGCTCCACGGCGTGGAGACACGCGAGGCCTGCCGGCAAAGCCCCACGGAGCATCTGCTTTACACATTTTCCCGGGCGTACCTGAAGGGAGCGGGGCAGATTCTGCCGCTGGATCCGGAGGAAGCCCAGGTGTACAATGCCCTGTACCAGCAGGTCGAACAGTTCCGGAGGCAGCGGGGCACCATGGCCATGAAGGACTACGAGCTGGCTCGTCAGAGCTACGAAGAGGTGCTGGAGCAGATGGTCGCGCAGCTGCCGCCAGAGAAGCTGCTCGCGAAGCTGACGCCCGAGCAGCGCATCGAGGGGCTCACGCCCGAGGAGATCCTGCGCGCGATTCCGCCCGAAGTGCGGGAGTTGATCGCGAAGAAGCTGCGCCGCGGCGAGCCGCAGGAGTAGGTGCCTGCACCGCTCACGAGGAGCGACGCTGCTTCCAGAGAGCATGCGCACGACCCGGACATGCGCGCGGCCTGCGGCGCGTGCTACGGAACACGCCGGCTCCCAAGTCGGCCGATCGGCGCGGCTCAGGTGTCTTCCGCCGGTGCCGCTCCGTTCGCGGGCGGCGCACCGGCAGGCGGGAGCGCGATGAGGGGCTCGCCGTCGGGGAGGCGGAGGGGGCTCGGCAGGTAGGGATCGAGCTCGCCGGGCTCGAAGCGGCAGAGGCCGATCACGTGCCAGAAGGAGCCGGCGATGTCGCCGCCGAACCGGTAGCGACCGTCGGGGGTGAAGGCAGCCCAGCCCTCGGGACAGGGCAGGAGATGGCGAGGCGCCGGCCGGTGGCGACGTGCCAGAGGCGGAGGGTGCCGTCGGCGGAGGCAGAGGCGAGGAGCGTGCCGTCTGGGCTGAAGGCGACGCTCTGCACAAGGGCCTTGTGCCCCTCGAGAGCGCGGAGGGGTCGACCGCTTGGGACATCCCACAACCTCACGCGCGTGGCATCCGATCCCGAGGCCAGCAGTCGGCCATCGGGGCTGAATGCAGTGCTCGCCACGCCATGGCTAGGGCCCGCGAAGACGCGGAGAACTCGCCCGCTTCCAACCTCCCACAATCTCACGGTCTTGTCATGAGATCCAGAGACCAGCGTTCGCCCATCGGGACTGAACGCAACAGTCAGTCGCCGAGCACCAGCACGAAGCGCCGGCGGGGCGCGTCGAGCAGCTCCCACAGCGAGGCTCACCGCGGCCGGCTGCTCGACGTAGAGCCTGGTCGAGCGCGCCGCGAGGTCGAAGGTGCGCAGGTCGTGGGCCCGCGTCAAGGCGACGCAGCGCAGGAGCTCCGCGGCGCAGGCCAACGTTGGCCCGGCCCCGGGCGCGGCGTTGCCGCTCTCGGGGCCAACCTTGGCCCGGCTCCGGGCGCGGCGTTGCCGCTCTCGGGGCCAACCTTGGCCCGGTGGCAGCTTACCGCTCCCGGGCTGCCGGTTGCGGCACGCGACGCGCCCGGCGCTGCTGCGGCGCCGTTGTTCCGGGCGCTACTCCTGCCAGAGGACGCCGAGCTCGATCTCCACCGCGTCGAACGGCGCCACGCGCACGGTGACGTCGCCCTCCCACACGCCCGCGCGCGCGAACCGCCCGCCGTCGATGCGATAGGCCTCGAGGCGCCGGAGCCGCGGCTCGATGAGCCAGTAGTGCGTCACGAGCTCGCGCGCGTAGATCTCCATCTTGTCGCCGCGATCGAGCGCCTCGGTGGACGGCGAGATCACCTCGCACACCCAGTCGGGCGCGAGGAAGATGGCCGCGTTCCGCATCGGGATCTGCGGCATCCGGTCGCGGCGCCACGCGGCGATGTCGGGGTTCACGATGTCCGGATCGGTGCCGAGGTGCAGCTCGGGCTCGACCAGCAACGCCCACCGGCCAGGCCCCTTGATGCCCCGGCGAAAGGGAAGGTAGAGCTCGCCTGCCAGGACCGACGTGACGTTGCGGCAGGACAGCGACGGTCGCGGCGTCGCGTGGAGCACGCCGTTCAGGATCTCCGCCACCTGGTTCGGCGGGGTGTCGAGGACGTCCTGGTACGTGGCGCGACGACCGGAGTCGGACATGGTCGGAACTTAGCACGCACGCCGCGCGGAGCGGCTCACGTCGCGAAGATCTGCCGCATGTCCCTGAACGACTTGAACTCGAGCGCGTGGCCGCTGGGATCGACGACGAAGAGCGTCGCCTGCTCCCCCGGCTCGTCGACGAAGCGGATGTGCGGCTCGATCAGGAACTGCACCCCGAGCCCGCGCAGCCGCTCGACCAGCGCGTGCCAGGCGTGCCACTCGAGAATGGCGCCGAAGTGGCGCACCGGCACGTCCTTGCCGTCGACCGGGTTCGTGGGGATGGCGGCGCCGGGCTCATCGACGAGGTGGGCCGAGATCTGGTGGCCGAAGAAGTCGAAATCGATCCACCGCGCGGCCTCGCGCCCGACGCGGCAGCCCAGCAGGTCGACGTAGAAGCGGCGGGTCGCCTCGAGGTCCGCGACCGGAAAGGCGAGGTGGAACGGCGGTGCCTGGGTCATCGAGGTCCTCCCTGGCGACACCCGCCATCGTAGGGCAGCCGGCAGGCGCGGGACAGGCCCCGGCTGCGCTGCCGCCCCCTGTGCCGCCCGCCGCCTCCGCCGCCGGCCGCCTGGGCCGCCTGCGCCCCCCCGCCGCCGGCCGCCCCCCCCGCCGCCGCCGGCCGCCCCCCTGCCCCGCTCGCCGCCGGCGCGCCCGGGCCTCGGCCGGGAGGCCGCCCGGGGCGGGTCGAAATTCCCCGAGCAGCCCCCCCGATTGTCGCGGCTTCGTTGTAGATTCCGCCGCCATGAGCGAAGCCGCACCTTCTCCCAGTCAACGCCCCCGCCCGCTCGTCCTCTGCATCCTCGACGGATTCGGCGAGCGCGAAGAGCAGGACCAGAACGCGATCGCCCTCGCGAAGATGCCGCACCTCGACGCGATCAAGCGCGACGCGCAGAAGACGCTGATCGGGACGAGCGGCCCCGACGTCGGCCTGCCGGTGGGGCAGATGGGCAACAGCGAGGTCGGCCACCTGAA
Organism: Sorangium sp. So ce1014; assembly: GCF_051521505.1. Taxonomy (NCBI): domain Bacteria; kingdom Pseudomonadati; phylum Myxococcota; order Polyangiales; family Polyangiaceae; genus Sorangium; species Sorangium sp. So ce1014. The sequence goes on along the minus strand of NZ_CP150356.1, from coordinate 1,646,917 downwards.
CTTCGGCGCGGGGAGGATCGCGCTGATGGACATCTCGCGCATCGACGTCGCGATCGCCGAGGACAAGCTCGGCTCGAACGAGATCATCGACCGGACGTTCCGCATCGCGCAGGACCGCAAGTGCCGGCTGCACCTGTTCGGCCTCGTCTCGGACGGCGGCGTGCACTCGTCGCTCGATCACTTCTTCGCGCTGTTCAAGCTCGCGAAGTTCCACGAGGTGCCCGTCGTCCTGCACGCCTTCCTCGACGGGCGCGACACGCCGCCGAAGAGCGCGTGGGGCTACGTCGAGAAGATCCAGGAGGCGCTCGAGGGCGTCGGCGTCATCGGCACCGTGTCGGGCCGGTACTACGCCATGGACCGCGACAAGCGCTGGGACCGCGTGATGAAGGCCTACACGGCGATCGTGCGCGGCGAGGCGCCGCGGGCCGACTCCGCGTTCGACGCGATCCAGCAGTCGTACGCGCTCGGGAAGACGGACGAGTTCGTCGAGCCCGTCCGCATCGGCGACTATAGCGGCATCAAGGGCGACTTCATGGCCGACTTCGCGTCGAAGGAGCCTCGCTGGGAGTGGTGGGGAGAGGAGGTCGGCTTCTCCGTCAACTTCAGGCCCGACCGCATGCGCGAGCTCTCGGCGATGCTCACGCGGCGGAACCTGCCGCCCGAGGTCGAGGAGCTCCTCACCGACCGCGGCAAGGCGGTCTACGCCTTCCAGGAGCACTGCTACAGCTGCATGACCGAGTACGACGCGACGCTGAACCTGCCGGTCGCGTTCCGCAAGGACGAGGTGACCGAGTCGTTCCCCGAGGTGATCTCCCGCGCCGGGCTCACGCAGCTGCGGTGCGCGGAGACCGAGAAGTACGCGCACGTCACGTACTTCTTCAACGGCGGGCGCGAGGCGACGTTCCCGGGCGAGGACAGGAAGCTCGTGCCCTCGCCGCGCGACGTCGCCACCTACGACCAGAAGCCCGAGATGAGCGCGGCGGGCGTCGCGAGCGAGGTCGTGGCCGCGATCAAGAGCGGGAAGTACGACTTCATCCTGGTGAACTTCGCGAACCCGGACATGGTCGGGCACACGGGCATCCTCGAGGCCGCCATCCACGCCGTCGAGGCGGTCGACAAGGGGCTCGGGGACATCGCGGACGCCGTGCGCGAGGCCGGCGGCGCGCTGATGATCACCGCGGACCACGGCAACTGCGAGCTGATGAAGGACGAGCACGGCAACCCCCACACCGCCCACACGCTGAACCCGGTGCCGTTCTATTACCTGAACAAGAGCGATCCCGGCGTCGTGCTCCGGTCGGGCGGTCGGATCTGCGACGTGGCGCCGACGATGCTCGAGATCCTCGGCCTCCCGCAGCCCGCGGCGATGACCGGGCGCACGCTCCGCGTTCGACAGCGGTAAGTGGTCACGGCGGAGAGGCAGCTCGGCCCGTACATCCTGCGCGAGGCCGTCTCGGCGCGGGCGCTCACGGTGACGTACCGGGCCGAGCACGTGGAGCTCGGCCGGGCGGCGCTCATCAAGACGCTGAAGCCCACGGTGTCGGCCGCGAGCGCGTTCGCGGCCGGCCTCGAGCGCGAGGCGAAGATCCTCGCGCGCATCCGGCACCCGAACATCATCGACATCCACGACTTCCAGCGCGACGAGGACCGGATCTGGCTCGTGCTCGAGCCGCTCTCGGGGCCGACGCTCGCCGCGCTGTGCGCGCGCGCCGGCCGCCTCGACGAGGGCGCCGCGGCGGCCATCGCGCTGGAGATCGCGCGCGGCCTCGGGCACGCGCACGAGCGGGGCGTCGTGCACCGCGAGCTGCGCCCCGAGCGCGTCATCATCACGCCGTCGGGCGGCGTGAAGATCCTGGAGTTCGCCGCGGCCTACGACGGCCGGCTGCCGTCGCTGCCCGAGCCGTTCGAGGGCAGCGACACGTTCGCGCGGCCCGACTACATGGCGCCGGAGCAGATCCTCGGGGCGGAGACCGGGCCGCAGGCCGACGTGTTCACGCTCGGCGTGGTGCTGTTCGAGATGCTCACCGGCGTGCGCCCGTTCGACGAGCCGAAGGCCGAGCCGGCGGACGCGAATCAGGCGTCGGGCGCGTCGCGCGCGTCGCAGGCGCCGCGCGAGCGCGAGGACGACCGGTGGGCCGAGGGCCGGGCCGTCGCGCACCGCATCCGCAGCGCGCCGCCGCAGCCGCTGCGGGGGCTCGTGCCCGACGTGTCGCGCGGCCTGGAGCGGGTGGTGCTCCGGTGCCTCGAGAAGGAGCCGGAGCAGCGCTACGAGAACGGCCGCGCCGTCGCGGACGCGCTGGCCGAGGAGCTCGCCGAGCGCGGTCACCCGCAGCCGCGCGCGCCCATCGCGAGGGCGCTCGCGGCGGCGAAGCTCGGCGGGGACGAGCTGCCGCCCGCGCTCGCGCCGTCCGCCCGCCCGGCCGCCGAGCGGCGCCACGCGCCGTCGCTCGTGCCCGACGTGGGCCGGCTTTGCGGCATCTTCGCGCTTGTCGTCGCGGGCGGCGCGCTCATCGAGCTCGGCCTCCGCGAGCACGCCGCGGTCGGTCCGCCCAGCGCCGAGGCCAGGCAGCCCGGCGCGAGCTCGGAGGAACGCGGCTACCTGAAGGTGCTCGCCAGGCCGTGGGCGGAGGTCGTCATCGACGGCGAGCTCGTCGACGTGACGCCGATGGCGCGGCCGATCCCGCTCCCGGCGGGGCGGCACTACGTCACGTTCCGGCACCCGAACGCGCCCGAGGAGAAGCGCACGATCAGCGTCTCCGCCCGGCAGACGGTCACGCTCGACGTGAGCATGCGGATCGACCGCCGCGAGCTCGACGCGGGCGCGCCGCCGGTGGAGGACAGGGACGCCTCGCCCTGACGACGAGGCCGACCGCGCCTACGCGGCGCCGCCGCCCTGCCCCGCGCCGCCCTCGCTGACGACCCGGCGGCGGAGCGCTTCGAGCGCGATCAGCGGCCGCTCCCGCTTCTCGTGCAGGTCGCCGAGGCACGCGCCGCTGCCGCGCTCGAACGCGCGGCAGCAGTCGGGCCGCATCTCGTAGATCGAGCACAGGAACCGCCCGAGCTCCGCGTCGAGCCTGAGCGCGGCGCAGTGGCCGTCCTCGACGCGCATGAAGCAGCGGTTGCCGATGAAGTGCGTGAGCCCCCGCGCGCGATCGTCCATGCGGTCGTGGTCGCAGCCGAACACCCGGATGTACTCGGGCAGGGTCGAGAAGCAGCAGGTGCCGCACGCGGTGCACTCGGGGACGACCACGTCGCCGCGGCCGCCCGCGCCCGCCGCCCTCTTGCGCGTCAGAGCCGGACCTCCACGTGCGTCCCGCGCTTCAGCTCCTCGATCCACTTCACCTTGGCCTTCTGCAGGACCTCCGCCTGCAGCCGCTGGAGGATCTCCGGGCGGGCGGCCTCGAGCGTCGTGAAGCGCGACGGCTGGCGGCTCAGGAGCTTCATGATCACGAACGCGTCGCCCGCGCGCATCGGCCCGGTCACGCCGCCCGGCTCGATCGCCATCAGCGCGGTCTCGAGCTCCGGGGCCATCACCTCGCGCTGGCCGGTCGCCGCCGCCTGCGTCCCCTGCGGCGCGCGGACCCCGAGGTCGCCGCCCTCCTCGCGGGTCGCGCTGTCGTCCGAGAACTGCCGCGCGAGCGCCGCGAAGTCCTCGCCCCGCCGCGCGCGCTCCGCGAGCGCCGTCGCGAGCGCGCGGCGCTCCTCGAGCGCCTCGGCGCTCGAGCCGGGCAGGACGCGCAGGACGATCCACGCCGGGTGGTACTCGCGCCGCCGGCGCTCCTCGCGCACGAGCCGATCGTAGGCGGACTGCACGTCCTGCTCGGTGAGGCGGACCCGGCCCTTCACCCGGAGCTGCAGCATCTTCCCCTCGAGGATCTGCCGGCGGATCTCGTCGCGGTACTCCTGCTCGGTGAGCCCGGAGCTCGCCCGCGCCATCCGGAACAGCTCCGCGACCGTCGTCTCCTCCGCGGCGGCGATGTTCCGGAAGGCGTTCTCGATCTCCTCGGAGGTCACGCGGATATTGGCCTTCTCGGCGGCCTGGCTCTCGAGCTCCTCGTCCACCATCTTCTGGATGAGCTCGCGAAAGACCTGCGACTCGGCCGCCGCCTGCTGCGCGCCCGGCTGGACCCGGGCCTGGATCTGCAGGAGGAAGGGGCGAGCCCGCTGCCGCAGATCCGAGAGCAGGATCGCGCGATCGCCGATGACCGCGACGATCCGCTCGCTCACGACCGCATGGGCGAGCGGCGAGGCGAGGGCGGCGGCGGCGATGAGCCCGGCGAGGGCGAGGCGAAGCGGTGCGCGCATCGAGCGCCTCTACCACTGGACCCCAGCCGGTTCCACGCGTTTCCTGGTCAGCGCGGCCCGGAATGACGCGACGCGGCTCGCCGCCCCGTGCGCAGCGCCGCCGCTGGCCGCCTTGTCGTGCCGGACGACCCCGTCGTCCCGTTCATCGAGGTGTACGCGGGCGAGGAGGCGTTCCAGCCGCTCGGCAGCTGGCTCCCGGACGGGACCGTGGAGGCCTATCGGAAGTGCCCAGTGCTCTGACATGGTTCCGTTGAACCCGTCGGACCCGAAGATTCGGGCCCGGAGCCAGGGGCTTGCGCAAATTTCGATGCCAGGCATTCTGCCGGCGCGACGGGCCCTTGGCGCCGGACGAAACCTTCCCGACAGTCCCGGTCCGTTCAACCCTCGAGGAAACAGTGGAAACGCAAAATTCTATCATCATCTACACGAAGACCGACGAGGCGCCGGCCTTGGCCACCTATTCGCTCCTCCCGATCGTCGAGGCGTTCACGAAGGCCGCCGGGGTCCGGGTCGAGACGCGCGACATCTCCCTGGCGGGCCGCATCCTCGCCAGCTTCCCGGAGCGCCTGACGGACAGCCAGAAGCTCGGCGACCACCTGGCGGAGCTCGGCGAGCTGGCCAAGACGCCCAACGCCAACATCATCAAGCTGCCCAACATCAGCGCCTCCATCCCGCAGCTCGTGGCCGCCATCAAGGAGCTGCAGCAGCAGGGCTACGCCGTGCCGGACTATCCCTCCGAGCCGAAGACGGAGGAGGAGAAGGCGCTCAAGGCACGTTACGCCAAGGTGCTCGGCAGCGCCGTGAACCCCGTCCTGCGCGAGGGCAACAGCGATCGCCGCGCCTCGCCCGCCGTCAAGGACTACGCCAGGAAGCACCCGCACTCGATGGGCGCGTGGAGCCGTGACTCGAAGAGCCACGTCGCGCACATGTCGGGCGGCGACTTCTACGGCAGCGAGAAGTCGGTCGTGGTGGACAAGGCGCAGGAGCTGAAGATCGAGCTCGTCGCCGGCGGCAAGACGACCGTGCTCAAGCCGAGCGTCAAGGTGCAGGCGGGCGAGGTCGTCGACGCCAGCGTGATGAGCGCCAAGGCCCTGAGCGCGTTCTACGCCGAGCAGGTGGCGGACGCGAAGACGCAGGGTGTGCTGTTCTCCCTGCATCTCAAGGCCACGATGATGAAGGTCAGCGACCCGATCCTCTTCGGGCACGCCGTCAGCGTGTTTTATGCCGAGGCGCTCGACAAGCACGCGGCCACGCTGGCCAGGGTCGGCTTCGACCCGAACAACGGCATCGGCGACCTGTACAGCAAGATCCAGAGCTTGCCGGCAGACGAGAAGGCGAAGATCGAGGCGGACATCAAGGCCGTCTACGAGCAACGCCCGACGGTGGCCATGGTCGATTCCGACCGCGGCATCACCAACCTGCACGTGCCCTCGGACGTGATCATCGACGCCTCGATTCCGGCGGCCATCCGCTCCAGCGGCAAGATGTACGGCACGGACGGCAAGCTCTACGACACGAAGTTCACGATCCCCGATCGCTCCTACGCCGGCATCTACCAGGCCACGATCGAGTTCCACAAGCAGCACGGGGCGTTCGACCCGCGCACGATGGGCAGCTCGCCGAACGTGGGGCTCATGGCGCAGGCCGCGGAGGAGTACGGCTCACACGACAAGACCTTCAAGATCGCCGAGAGCGGCACGGTGCGTGTCGTCGACGCCTCCGGCAACGCCCTGCTGGAGCAGAAGGTCGAAGCGGGTGACGTCTTCCGCGCTTGCCAGACGAAGGACATCGCGATCAAGGATTGGGTCAAGCTGGCCGTCACCCGCGCGCGCGCCACGGGCGCCCCGGCGGTGTTCTGGCTCGACGAGAATCGCGCCCACGACAGGAACCTGATCGCCAAGGTCAAGGCCTACCTGTCCGAGCACGACACAAGGGGCCTGGAGCTCCCGATCAAGAGCCCGGTGGAGGCGATGAAGCTCACGCTCGGCCGCATGAAGGAGGGCAAGGACACCATCAGCGTCACCGGCAACGTGCTGCGCGACTACCTGACGGACCTGTTCCCGATCCTGGAGCTGGGCACCAGCGCCAAGATGCTCTCGATCGTGCCGCTGCTGGCCGGTGGCGGCCTCTACGAGACCGGCGCCGGCGGCTCGGCGCCGAAGCACGTCCAGCAGCTGCAGAAAGAGAACTACCTGCGCTGGGACTCGCTCGGTGAGTTCCTGGCGCTGCAGGTCTCGATCGAGGACCTCGCCAACAAGACCGACAACGCCAAGGCCAAGGTCCTCGCCAAGGCGCTGGACACGGCGATTGGCCTGTTCCTCGAGAACAACAAGAGCCCGGCGCGCAAGGTCGGCGAGATCGACAACCGCGGCAGCCACTTCTACCTCGCGCTCTACTGGGCGCAGTCCCTCGCCAAGCAGACCGAGGACAAGGAGCTGGCGGCCAGGTTCGGCAAGCTCGCCACGACCCTGACGGACAACGAGTCCAAGATCGACGGCGAGCTGATCGGCGCGCAGGGTAAGCCCGTCGACCTCGGCGGCTACTACCACTTCGACGATCAGAAGACGTTCGCCGTGCTGCGGCCTAGCGCCACGCTGAACGCGGCCATCGACGGCTTCTCCTGAGCCGCCCGGCTCGCGGAGAGCCCCCTCCCCGCGAGCCTACCCTTGTGCTTGATTCAACCTGCGGGATCAGCTGGAGCCGGGATACACGGTCCTCCGGGACGCGCGCTCGCGGACGGCCTCGCGCGCGAGCGCGTCGGCGCGCTCGTTGAGCAGCACGCCCGCATGCCCTGGCACGTACACGAGGCGCGCGCGCGGCCGCTGCGCGAGCACGCCGCGCAGCGAGGCGATGAGCTCGGCGTTCGCCTTCGCCTTCCACCCCTTCTGGAGCACGCCGATCGAGTACTGGCTGTCGGTGTGGATGACGATGGGCCGCTCCGGCTCGTCCACCTCCTCGAGCGACCGGAGGATGGCCGTCAGCTCCGCGATGTTGTTTGTCGCGGTGCCGAGGAACTCGCTGCGCTCGATCCGCCGGCCGCCGTCGAGGATCACCACGCCGAGCCCCGCGGGCCCCGGGTTCCCCGAGCACGCGCCGTCGGCGTAGGCGATGACAGCCCCTTCCGGGACAGGCGCCGCGGCGGTCGCCCCCCGCGCCGAGGCCTTGCGCTGCCCGCGCGCTGCCCCGGCCGGCGCCGGAGCGCCCGCGCCCCCTGCCCCCTCGGGCTGCTCGCCGGCACGCGCCTTCACGACCGGCTCGGCCGGGCCGCAGGTGTCGTCAGGCAGCACCTTCGGGTCGGCGAGGGTCAGGTTCTCCGGGCGCGCCTTGTACTTGCGGCCGTCGTGCGGCTTGTAGCGGATCTCGACACCGCCCCCCTCCTCCGCGACCAGGGCACCCGCGGCGTCAGCGCGGGCATAGACGGATTGACCTCGAAGCGATGCGCGAACCCAGGGCACGCGCGCACCCTGGCATGGATCGGGAGCCGGCGGTACGGGAGACCCGACCCGCCGAGCGCGCCGGACCTGACCGGACGGGCGCGACCGGGCACACGCCGCGGCGCGCTCACCGGTCGATGCGCGCGCCGCCGCACGGTCACCGGTTGATGCGCGCGCCGCCGCACGGTCACCGGTTGATGCGCGCGCCGCCGCACGGTCACCGGTCGATGCAGAGGGCGAGGGACCACGCGCTCAGCGTGCCCGAGTCGGTCCCTGCGTCGTCCCCGACCCGGAGCGTCCACGTGCCATTGGCCGATCCGGACAGGAACGCCGCGAACGACGCCTCCGGGCGGAAGCACCCGCGGAAGGGCGCCATGCCCGCCACGACCGGCATCGCGCAGCCCATGTCGAACAGGGTCTTGCGGTAATGGTCGCCGGAGCCCCCGTTGTCGCTCGAGACATCGACCGTCGTGCCCGCCGGAGAGGTGAGCGAGATGTCGACGTCTCCGTCGAACGAATGCGTGATGTCGACCTCGAGCGTCACACGCCGGATCGCCCCGCTCGCGCCGACCGAGAGGACGCTGGCGGCGACCGCGCGATCGTTGACGGGCTTGGGCACGTCCGTGGACGACTGCACCCACAGCACCTGCCCCGGCGAGCAGCCGCCCACGGCCGCGTCGCAGCCGAGCGCGCAGTCCGGGTCGGCGCAGTCCGTCTCGCCGTCGAGGTCGTCGTCCTCCGCGTCGCCGCAGTTGCGCTCCTTGGCATAGGTGCACGCGCTCGGCGTGCCCCGGCACGTGTACCTCGCCTCCACGACGCAGGTCGCGCTGCAGCCGTCGCCGTTCGCCCTGTTGGCGTCGTCGCACCCCTCGACGCCGGTCCACACGAACCCATCGCCGCACCGCGCGGCGCGGCACGTGATGGGGCAGCCGTCGGCGCTGTCGGCGTCGCCGTCGTCGCACTCCTCGCCGGCCCGGATCGCGCCGTCGCCGCAGCCCTCGATGAGGCACCGGGGGCTGCACCCGTCTCCGGCGTTCTGGTTGCCGTCATCGCACGCCTCGACGCCGGTGCGCACGAATCCGTCGCCGCACGCGGCCCGCGCGCAGCGGGCCGGGCACGCGTCGGCGTTGCTCGCGTTGCCGTCGTCGCACGCCTCGACCCCGGCCTGCACGAACCCGTCGCCGCACGCGGCCCCCTCGCACGTCGCGAGGCACGCGTCGGTGTTGATCGCGTTGCCGTCGTCGCAGCCCTCGCTGGCCGCGTTGACGACCCCGTCGCCGCACGCGGGCGCCGCGCACGTCCCCTCCGCGCTGCAGACGTGGCTCAGGCAATCGCGCCCGGCCGCGCAGCGCATGCCGGCGGTGCACCCGACGCACGACGGCCCGCCGCAATCGATGTCCGTCTCCTCGCCGTTCCGGGCGACGTCGGTGCACGACGGCAGGCACGTCGTCCCCGAGCACCGGCCGCCCAGGCAATCGCCGTCCGCCGCGCACGCCTCGCCGGTGGCGCACGGCGAGCACGCCGGCCCGCCGCAGTCGACGTCCGTCTCCGCCCCGTTCGTCGCGCCGTCGGTGCACGAGGACGCGCCGCACCTCCCGTCCCTGCAGATCCCGCTCCGGCAGTCCGCGTCGGCGAGGCACGCCGCCACGCCCGCGCACGGCATGCAGGCGGAGCCGCCGCAATCGACGTCGGTCTCCGCCCCGTTCATCACGCCATCGCCGCAATCGGGCGCCACGCACCTGTTCCCGACACAGAGGTTGCTCAGGCAATCGCCCGCGGCGAGGCACTCGACGCAAGCGCCGTCTCCGTCGCAATAGCGCCCTCCGGACGGATCGGGCCCTCCGCACACCGTGGTGGCCGGCGCCGGCGGGTTCTCCGGCGCGCCGCCGATGCAGACGTCGGCCGAGCACGGGTCTCCATCGGAGAAGGCGTCCCGCTCGTCCTCGACCTCGATCACGGCGCCTCGCCCGTCGCAAACGCGCTTCTTGCAGTCGCCCGGGACCTGCTCGGCCACGGGCTTCCCCTGCGGCGCGGGGTCGAGGCCGCACCGGCCGCCCTCGCAGGTGCGTCGCTGACACGCGCTGTCGGTCCCGAGACATTCCGCGGCCACGCTGCACGGCGCCCCGCCCCCTCCGCCCTCGCCGTTCCCGCCCTTCCCGCCGTCCCCTCCGCCCTCGCCGTTCCCGCCCTTTCCGCTGTCCCCGCCGCCCTCGCCGTTCCCGCCGCCGCCGGCCTCCGGACCCGACGGATCCTGGGGACGATCGCAGCCGGCCGCGGTCATGACAGCGGCGAGGACGAGCAGCGACAGGCTCCTCGTGAACGGAGCGCTTCTGAAGAGGTCCTGTGGCACTGGCACCTCGATCTCCTCCGCGGTTCGCGGGAGCGGCGATGTCCATCGAGGATCGATCCAGGCCTGACGGACACGCGCGCGGGATCGATCCTCAGCGCACTAGACTGATATGGAATCGAGAGGACGCCAGCAGTCAAACGGATCGGGGGAGACCCGACACCCATGCGCGGCGTTCAGCTCACAGGAGCTCGCGTAAACACGCGATCCAGGCCCGCTCTGGCGCCGTGCCCGCGCTCCTTGGAACGTCTGACCGGGCTACCCTGACGCGTCCTCTTGCAGCGGTCGTCTCCGGGCGCTTTCGCCAGCGCGGATCTGCGGGTGAGATGCCGAGCGCACGACATCTCTGCGTGATCGATGGTGCGGACATACATCATGCCGGCGGGGTCTCGTGGCGCATCGTTCGAGCGGGATGTTGTGGCGCGTCACTCCAGCGGGATCTGATACCGCGGCAGCGGATCCCTGCCGGTCCCCTGCAGCCACCTGGCGTCGGGCCTCCACGCGCCGTTCATCTCTTCACGGCAGCGCGTCTCGACCGTCATCATCCCCCCGGAGAACAGGAGGAGATTGTACTGGAGCGGGTATCCCGGCACCCATTGTCGCGCGGGCGCACCGAAGGTGCCGGCGGAGACGATCTCGAGCCGCCTGCCGCCCGGGCTCATGTCGTACCGGTAGATCTGGTTCTCGGCCCGGTGGACGTGCCCGTGGAGCGCCACGCGGAAGCCGGCGACGGCGAGTTGCTGGAGAAAGCCCGCGTCGTTCAGCTGGTCCGGCTCCGCGCTGGTGACCGGGTGATGCCAGACCGCGATCCGCAGGGCATCTCGCGAATACCGCTCGAGCTGGATCAGCGCCCGCGCGACCGCGCCCGTGTGGACGCCGGCGCGGGCGCGGTGGTGGTGATCGATCTCCCACGCGGAGTTCAGGCCCAGGAAGAGCAGGCCGCACTCGGGCAGATGATGGATTGTCGCTTGCCGCTCGTAATCGAGCGGATACTCCTCTCCCTTCACCTGCCGGTAGAACTCCGCGAAGTGCCGGAAGCGCAGCTTGTAGGCGTCCTCGTCTCGTACCTCGATGACGTCCGCGCCATGCGCGATGAAGGTCCCTTCCTTCACCTCGCCTCGATAGCGGGCGCGGCGCTCCAGTCGATAGGCGTCCTGCGACAGGGACCAGTTGAGGTCGTGATTCCCCGGGACGAGGACGAGCGATTGGGGTGATAGCCCGAAGCCTCCCATGACGTGGTCGAGGAAGAGCCGCGCGGCGGTGTATTCCTCGGGGATCGACAGATTGCCGACGTCGCCCGAGATCACGAGGCCGTCAAGGCGCTGACAGCCCTGCTGCCGCAGATCGGCCGCGAGCTGCGCGTACCAGAGCGTCGCCTGGTCCTGAGCGTTGAAGTGCAGATCGGAGAGGTGCAGAACCCGGAAGCATGTTCCGGCCGGGGTGGCCGCCAGAGCACTGGCTGGCCTGGGCGGCGTCCCGCCCTGCGGCGCGCCGCCGCGGCGGCTGGAAGGAGGCGTGAAGAGCGGCCCATCGATCGGATGGAACTGCACGCTCCTGTGCCCGCTAGCCCGGGCGAGCGCGCGCCAGTCGAGCTTCCTGAGGTAGAACTTGAGCTGCGGATCCTCCAGGCTCAACGTCCCCGCGGCGCGATTGTAGTAGAGGAGCTGGCTCAGGCGCGGCTGCTCCTGGAAACAGCGCTGCAGGTTGCTGGATCTCAGCCACTGGAGCGCGGGCGCGAGGTCGGGATAGCGGTGAATCGCCTCGCCGATCGATACGTCCCCGTCGTCGGTCTGGGACAGCATCCACAGGAGCGCGAGGCAGCCACCGCGGGGCGGCGGCGCCTCGTCATACGCCGCGAAATCCCGGAGATCCCCGTGGTAACGGGCGCGGAGCTCCTCCTGGATGGACTCCATGACGTCTGCCGGGCCGAGCGTGACCTCCCGGAGCCGCTCCTGCGCGGCCCGGATCCCGGCGCTCACGGCAGCCTGATAGCAGAGGAGCTGCGCAATGAAGAAGCTCCCGCCGGCCTCCGTGATGAGCTCGTCGCGACGCGTGAACCGGATGTTCGCCGCCTGCTCCCCCTTGATGATCAGCTCGGCGATCTTGACGTCCCTCTGGCGGTCCATCCGGATGATCCGGAATCGACCGGAGAGGTCGGGCAGCGCCTCGGTGAGCGAGCTGCCGATCGGGTTGATTCCGATGACGGTCACCTTCGCCCGAGGCTGCTCCTGGTCCGCGAGGATCTTCATACGAACGGCGAGCTGTCTCTTCAGGGCATCGTCGAGATGATGGACATCATCGACGATGAGGTGCCCGGAGTCCTGGCCGCGCACCACGCCGTCCAGGACCGCCTCGAAGTCGCTTGGCGGCAGCTTCCCATCCAGCCAGCGCTGCGGGCGCGCCGGCCTCTGAAGCGCAAGGACCTTCCTGACCGCCGTGCTCTTCCCGACCCTGGACGGCCCCTCCACGATCAACCCCGATCCCAGGGTATCCAGCTCGACCTGCAGCGCAGGGAACTGCGACGGTTCCACGAACGTGATGTCCGGCGGGCCGTTCAAGCGAAAGATGCTCTGGATCGGCGTCGCGGACGCCACAGTCACGCCGCGCTGTGGCACTTCCACGGCGATGCCGCCGGGAGGAGGGCTGGGGGCTGCGGGCGCACGCGGCTCGGCCGGCGCGAGCGCGGGCCGATACGCGAGCGCGGTCCGGACGCCATCGACCACCTCCAGGAGCGCCTCGTCCCGGTCAGCCCAGGTCGAGATCGCCCGCCGGTTGCGTGGCAGCGGCGCGAGCACGTCGAGCTCCTTGGGGAGCACCGCCGGCCGGAGGAGAACGGGGATCACCCGGGTGCCCTCGAGCATGCGCCGCTGCTGCGCGAGCTGGATCCACGCCGCTGCGTCATCCGCTGCCAGGAAGTCCGCGCTGGTCAGCAATAAGATGATGTCCGCGCGCTGGATCTGCTGCTGGGTGGCGGACATGACCTCCTGGCCGGCCGGGATGCGGCGAGGGCTCCAGGTCTCGACCATGCCCTGGCGCTCCAGCACCGCGAAGAGCCGCTCGATGTCCTGCGCGAGGGCCTCGTCGCGGGAGGAGTGCAGCAAGATCAGACGTGCCGGACGTGGGGACATACGGACCACCTGCCAGGTAAGGTAGCACAACGAGGGGGCAGCTGAAGACGGGCGGCGGGAGACAGACGACGGACGATGATCTGCGCCACCCTCTGCTGCGTTCGGCGGAGATGTATAAGAGACGAACCTGGGCATTCCTGTCGTCTCCCTCGTGCTTCGGGGCCGGCGCGCTCGGCTCTTTCCTGTATGGGGCGCCGGAACTCATCGACCAGCCACAGGGCGCGGATGCGCGGACGGGGGTGCAATCTCGCCCCCGAGCCATCGTTGTCGATATGGCGTCGAGAAACACGGCCCAGCCAGCGCTGCGGCTACAGCCCGGCAACACCGCCAAAGGCGCTGCGACCGTGTCGAGAGATGCGGGACACTCGTTCGGTCAAACAGTCGATGTAGGCGATCCGGAGGAGCGGTAGAATGTTCGATCCTGGGAAGCACCGGTGGACAGCGAAAAGTTCTTTTCCAGCCCAGAGAGGCGCGCCTATTTTGCAACGCTATGCTGGAGCGTCTTCTCGACGCGTTCCTCGATCTGAACAGCCGAGAGCTGATCGACGTCCGTGGGGTCTTGCACAGGTTGCATATCGAGGCAATCAAGGCGCTCTGGCCTGGCCTCGAGCGGCTCGAGGAGTCGCGGCGCACGCGCAGCCTCGGTCGCAGCCTCGCCGTGCTGGGGCCGCCGCTCGGCAAGCTCTTCGCGCTCCTGCGCCCCACGGACGGCAAGGAGAGCGCGCTTGCGAGATCGTTCCATGTGCTCGGGGACCAGGACGACGGCGAGGATCCAGAGCGGTTCGAGGTGGAGCTGCTCGAGCGGCGCATGAAGCGCGCCGTGGCCGAGCAGAAGGTCGCCGACGCGCTCGAGGACCTGGCGCGCCACCTCGACGACGACGCCCTCGCCACCGGCGAGGTGGTCATCGGTCCAGGCCTCGCCGCGCTCGACCTGGCGCGCACGATCGCCCGCCAGAACGCGAGCTTCCGCGCCATCCTGGCGCCGGTCCTGGACGACTTCAGGGCAATGACCAAGCAGGCGCGCAAGGGGAAGAAGCCCGAGGCGCCGAGGCCCGAGCCGCCGGCGCCCGAGCCGATCTGACGGCGCCGCGCGCTCGCCCAGGCAGCGCCGCTGTCCAGACCTGGCACCGGCAGCAACTGGTGAGGCACCCTACCTTCGATCCCGGCGCCGCCGTCCGTCGAACCTGGCTAGACCGAGGATCATGCACCGCCACGCGAGGTACCCGCCGGTACCTCGCCAGGTACCCACCGGTGCCTCGCCAGGCACCCGCCGGTACCTCGCCAGGCATCCGCCGAGCCCCGCCCGTTCAGCGGCGGGGCAACCTCGTCAGTATTCGACGTCCTGCTGGAAGACGAGCTCCGAGGACGGCGAGCCGGCACTGGCGTTCTGCTCGAGGCTGATGACGAGCTCGAACCGGGTGAGCGGCACGCTCACGTCCTTGAGCTTGCCGGTGCGGGCATCGGCGTCGAAGTTGAGCGCGCCGACCCGCTGCCAGGGCGTTTTGCTGTCCGGGCGGGCCCAGACGACGTAGGCGGAGCTGCTCGAGTCGAGGCGCTCGGGCGGCGGGAGGTTCTTCGCGGTGATGTCGAGCCGGGTCATCGCCGCGTCGAAATTGACGTCGGCCACGATCACGGCGTCGGCGCCCGGCGCCTTCCCCACGCCCTGCGGCGTGTAGCGCAGCGGGCCGCCGCAACCCGCCATCATCGCGCACGCAAACGCCACGACAGCGAGCCGCAGCACCTTGGAAACATGTCCTCTCATCTCGGTAGCTCCTCCTTCGTCCCTCTGCTGCGGGCGAAGACGCCTCGCGAGCCGCCGGCACCGGCCGGTGGCCAAAACTGTCGCGGCATCATAGCCGCTTTCGACGGCGCCGACGCAGGACGGCGGCTCGACGCGCTGGGCAAGCCGGCCGCTCCGCCGCCCCGCGCGCCTCGTTAACAGCACGGCGCCCGAAGGACAACAGCGCGGCGCCCGCAGGACCCCAGCCCGCCGCCCGCAGGACCCCCAGCACGCCCGCTCGCAGAACCCCAGCACGCCGCCCGCAGGACCCCAGCCCGCCGCCCGCAGGACCGCGGCGGGGTCCGGCCGCCAGGCAGACAGCGCATCGCCGGCAAGCGCGGCACGCGCGACAAGGTGTCCCCGGGGTCGGCGAGCAGGGTGGACGGATCGCATGGCGAAGCGCCGGCCATAGGCTAAAGTCTCGAAATCGAGATGGATTTGGCACACACACGGCTCGGAGCGCGGGGCGACCGCTGGGCGACCCCGAGGGGGATCCTGGACGTCCGCACGCCCGCACGCGACGTCGTGACGCGGCGCTTCGAGGGGTACGCGACGCTCGATCTCATCGAGCCGGCGGTCAGGCACCTGGAGACCCTCATCGACTCGGGCCTGCATCCGATCGTGTTCGACGATTTCGAGCTCGGCACCGGCTATGACAGCGACGTCCGGGCCAAGCTCACGGCGTGGCACCTGCGGAACCCCGACAAGCTGAAGGAGGTCCATATCCTCGTGAAGCCGGGGCTCGTCGCCATGGGCGTCACGGTCGCCAACCTCGCCACGGGCGGTCACTTCAACATCTACACCGACCGCTCGGCGTTCGAATGGGCGCTCGCGGGCGTGCTGACGACGAGGATCACGGCGGGGCCCGCCTCGTCGGTGCGCGTGCCGTCCCCGCGCTGACGAGCGCCCCCGGCGACGCGCGGGTGGATCGCGCGCCGCCGACCCGCCCTCACGGGTGCTGCACGACCCCGTTCGACGGCACATTCCTCGAGCCGAGCGTGATCTCGCTCATCCGGCTCGGGTGCTTGCCTTCAATGCCATCGTAGTAGCGGCGAATCGTCGCCATATCGGCGTCGATGTCGCCCGTCGGGTGGAATACGTGGAGGATCCCGCCGCGCTTCTTCGAGAAATCGAGGTATCCGAGGAGGATCGGGACGCCGGCGCCGAGCGCCACGTAATAGAAGCCCGTCTTCCAGCGCTTCGTGCGCGAGCGCGTGCCCTCGGGCGCGATGATCAGCGTGAGCTCGTCGCTCTGCTTCAGCACGTCGGCCACGGCCGCGACGAGGTTGTTGCGGTCGCGGCGGTCGACGGGGACACCGCCGAGCCACCGGAAGAAGAAGCCGTAGGGCGCCTCGAAGAGGGTGTGCTTGCCGAGCCAGGAGAACTCGAGGCCGAGCGCGTAGCTCACCGCGAGCGTGAACGGGAAATCCCAGTTCGACGTGTGGGGCGCGGCGATCAGCACCGCCTTCGGCGGAAGATCCGCGACGCCCTCCACACGCCAGCCGAATACGGACAGCCAGGTGTCGCCGATAAACCGGCGAATGGCGCGGCGGGAGGCTGAAAAACTCGGGGCAGCGGCGCTCGGCATAGAGGACCTCGACGGTAAGCAGCCGGAGATTCGTCGTTGCCCGACCGGATGTCACGTCACGCTTCCGTCATCCACGCCGCGTCCGTGCGCGCGTGAAACGCAGCGCGCACGGACGCAGCGCGCGCACGGACGCGGCGCGGCGCGGACGGACGTGACGGCGCGCGCCGCGCTGCGCGCTCAGCGCCGCTCGACGCCGTGCGGCTTGCCCTCGCCGTAGCCGGACAGCGTCTGCACCCCGATGACGGCCTTGTCGTGGAGCTCGTCGAGGTTCGCGGCGCCGGCGTAGGTGCACGCCGACTGCACGCCGGTGATCATCTCGATCAGGATGGCGCCGACGCTCTCGCGGCCGTCGTGGATGTAGATGCGCGACGTCGAGATGCCCTCGCGGAAGAAGACCTTCTTGGCGCGCTCGAACGGGTCGAGATCGGCGGTGCGCTCGCTGACCGCGCGGGCGCTCGCCATGCCGTAGTTCTCCTTGTAAAGCAGCCCATCGCGGTCCTCCATCACGTCGCCCGGGCTCTCGTAGGTGCCGGCGAGGGTCGTCCCGACCATGACGCGCGAGGCGCCGGCGGCGAGGTAGAGCGCGACGTCGCGCGGGTGACGGACGCCGCCGTCGGCCCAGACGCGCTTGCCGTGGCGGCTGGCCTCGCGGGCGCACACGCGCACCGAGGAGAACGTCGGCCGGCCGGCGCCGGTCTGCATGCGCGTCGTGCACATGGCGCCAGGGCCGACGTTCACCTTCACGATGTCGGCGCCCGCGTCGATGAGGTCGCGCGTGCCCTCCGCCGTGCAGACGTTGCCGGCCACGAGCGGGACGGCGCCGCCCGTCGCCCTCCGCACCGCGCGGACCGCCTCGATCATCCGCCGCTGGTGGCCGTGCGCCGTGTCGAGCACGATCGCGGAGACGCCGATCTCGAGCAGGCGCGCGGCGCCCTGGGCCGCCTGCGCGGAGATGCCGATCGCCGCGGCGACCATGAGGTCGCCGCGGTCGTCGAGCGTCGGCCGGAGCAGCTCGAGGCGCACGGCGTCGTCGCGGGTCAGCACGCCGTGGAGCCGCCCCTCCTGGTCGAGCACGGGCACCGCCTTCACGCGCGCGTCCTCCATCAGCAGGAACGCGGTCCGGTTCGGCGTGCCCGCCTGGATGGTGATGAGGCGCGACGACATGAGCGCGGACGCAGGCGTGTACTGGTCGCGGTTGCGCAGGTCGGCGTGGGTGACGATGCCGATGGGGCGGCGCTCGTCGTCGACCACGACCACGAGGTCGTGCGACCGCTTCCGGATGATGCCGTGCACGTCGCGGAGCGTCGCCCGCGGCGAGACCGAGAGGGGCGTGTCGTACCGCGGATCGGCGCGCTTGATGTGGCGGACGATGCGCTCGACCGTGTCGAGATCCATGTCCTGCGGGAGCACGCCGAGGCCGCCGAAGCGGGCCATCGTCTCGGCCATCCGCTTGCCGGTGACGGCGTTCATGTTCGCCGAGACGATGGGGTGCGAGCCGCCGGGGAAGTCCGTCGGGCGCAGGTCGGTCTCGAGGCGGGAGCCGCCGGCAAAGTAGCCGGGGGTCAGGAACACGTCTTCGAGGGCAAGCTCCAGGCTCTCGTCACGCTCGGGGTGGAGGAAGCGCATGCAGGGCTCCGATCAAGGGGGTCGCGCCGCGACGGCGGCGCAACCCGCGAGTCTAGTGCCGGTGGCCCAGGCCCGTCGCTGATTGCGCGGGAGGTCCTCCGAGGGCCTACCGATCCGAGGGAGACCGGCAGGCATGGCGGGCGGCGTCGGTCGAGGCGGCGATGACGCTGTCCAGGATCGCGGCGATCCGGGCGGCGGCGGCCTCGGACGAGAGCTCGCGGGGCGGCGGCGCAGGGACCGGCAGGGCGCCCGTCTCCCGGAAGCGCGCGAGGTGGCGCGCGAGCGCCGCGGCGAGGCCCTCGGCGTCGGCCGGCGAGACGCGCGCGCTGTCGTCCCGGTGCGCGAGCAGCTCGTCGACCTCGGGGCTCGCCGCGGCGCTGACGATCGGCATGCCCGACGCGGCGTAGTCGTAGGTCTTCGCGGCGATCCGCAGCACGACGCGGGGGGCCACCACGGTGAGCAGCACGTGCGCCCGCCGCAGCTCGGCCATCACGTCGCGCTGCGGGATCGGCGGCAGCATCTCGATGTACGGGGTGAGCCCGAGCCGCTCGAAGCGGTCGCGATCGTAGGCGGACGTGCGGCCGATCTGCCGCAGCACGAGGTCGCCGGGCGCGAGCCGCTCGCGGTCGATCAGCCGCCGCAGCGCGGCCCCGATCGCGTCGGCCGAGGTCTCCTCCCGCAGCGTGCCGAGGTGGAGGATGACGAAGCTGCGCGGCGGCTCCGGCGCAGGGGCCGGGGCATACAGCGCGAGATCGAAGTGGTTGCGCACGAAGGACGACTTCGTCGCGAGCTCGGGGAACCGCGCGCGATAGGCCTCGAGGGCGCTCCTCGTGTTGAGGATCACGTGGTCGGCGCCCGCGAGCCAGCGGCGCTCGATGCGCGGCACGAGGGCGCGCCGCGCCCGCTCGGCCAGGCCGGACGGGGGGCCATGGCCGCTCTCGTGCAGCGACCACGGGTCGCGCAGGTCGAGCACGAGCGGGACGCCGAGCGCGCGCTTCACGTGGAGGCCCACCGGGCAGGCCGAGAACGGGCCGGCGCTCACCACGACGGCCTGCGCGCCGGCGCGGCGGGCGAGCGAGACGGCCACGCGCGCGGCGTGCGGCGCGTGCAGGATGCAGCGATCGGTGAGCGCCTGGAACGGGCGGAGCCCCACGAGCGGGCCCCCGGGCCGCGCGCGGCGCGGCACGCGCGCGCGCAGGGCGGCGAACGCCGCCTCGACGGCGAGGACGGCCGGGTCGAGGTACGCATCGGCGACCTCCACCTCGGGCGGCAACGCCGCGAGGAGCCCGTCGTCGCGCGCATCCCCGGGGAAGGTCGCGGACAGGACGACGGGACGGAAGCCGTGGCGCGGCAGGTGCCGCGCGAGCTTCACCCAGCGGAACGCGCCCACGCTCGTCTGCGGCGCGAAATAGGGCGAGATCAGCAGGAACGGGCGCACGGTCGGGGGATCCATCGCAACGTACAAGACGCCCGGGCGCTCAGGCGTCGCGCGGCGGCCCGTCGCCGGCGCTCGCCCCGCGGCCGCGGCCGAGCAGGTCCGCGTAGAGCGCGAAGAGCGCGTCGAAGTGCTCGTCGCTCGCAGGCAGCCGCTCGCCCGCGGCCCGGGCCGCCGCGGCGCGCTCGCCCCGGGGGCGCGCCAGCATCCGCTCGATCGCAGCGGCGACCTCGGCGGCCGAGGCGCGCGGCGGGTAGGCCTCGGCGGCGCCGGGGCTCACGAAATCCACCGCCGCGCCGGCCGCGGGCACGACGAGCGGCAGGCCCGAGCAGAGCGCCTCGCCCAGCACGAAGCCGAACGTCTCGGCGGCGCCCCCGTGGACGAAGACGTCGGCGCTGGCGAGCAGCGCCGCGTAGGTGGCGCGGTCCTTCGCGAAGCCGAGGAAGCTCACCTGCGGCAGGCCGGCCGCGCGGCGCTCGAGCCTCGCCCTCTCGGGCCCGTCGCCCAGCACCACGAGCGCCACCGGGCGCCGCGCCGCGAGCTCCCGCGCGGCGTCGATGACGAGCGCGACCCGCTTCTCGACGGCGAGCCGGCACGCGACGAGCAGCACCGCCGCCGAGGGCTCGTCCGCGAACCGGCCGAGCAGGCTCCGCCGCACCGAGGGGTCCGCGCGCGAGGGGTCGAACGACTCGCGCCGCACGCCGAAGGTGACGCGGTGGACGCGCTCGCAGCCGTGCGCGCGGAGCTGCTCGGCGATGAACGTCCCCGGGGCGATCGTCGCGTCGAACCGCCGCGACAGGGCCCGCGGCCAGGCGAACAGCGCGCCCTCCAGGGCGCGGGCGACCGCGCGCGGGCGCACCCGGTCGAGCAGCGGCGCGGCGTAGGTGCTGATCTGGTCGGAGTGGTACACGAACGTGCGGAGCGGGACCGAGCGCTCGGTCGCCACGACGAGCGCGGCCGTGTACGGCGCGCTCGCCTGCAGCACGTCAGGGGCCTCGCGGCGGATGATGGCGCGGACCGCGCCGAGCCGGAGGAGGGCGTGGTAGGTCGGGTCGTACGGCATCGGCGGGCCGGCCACCCGCACGATGCGGCCCTGCTCGAGCGGCACGACCTCGTCGCGCGGCCCGGGCGCCACGACGACCACCTCGTGGCCGCGCCGGCTGCCCTGGCGCACGAGCTCCTCGAGGTACGACCGCACGCCGCCCCCGCGCGACGAGAAGAACTCCGCGACGTCGAGGATCTTCACGAGTTGTGGCTCCCTCGCCAGAGCATGCCGCCCTTCCAGGCGCGCGTCAGCGACCCGGAGCGGTTCATCACGTGGAGCAGCGCCGGCAGGAACAGGAGCGCGCTCGCCACGCACGCGATCTCGCCGCTCACCGCGACCCAGCCGAACGAGTTCAGCGCCTGGTTGTCGGCGAAGACGAGCGAGCCATAGCCGAGCACGGTCGTGTAGCTGCAGAGCGCCACCGGCCCGGCCGAGCGCTTCACCGCGAGCGCCACGTCGCCGCCGAGCAGCCGCGCGCGATCGAAGACGTTGAACGGGTACTCGGCGCCGATGCCGAACGTGATCGGGAGCGCGATGAAGTTCAGGAAGTTGATCTTCACGTCGAGCATGGCCATCGCCACCGCCGTCGCGAGCACGCCGAGCACGAGGGACGACAGGACCGAGAACGCGCCCATCAGGCTGCCTGTCGCGAGCACCACAACGACCGTGACGGCCAGGAACGACACCGCCGTCGCCAGCGGGCCGTCGCGCTCGATCGACCGGATCATCTCGGCGAAGACCGTCGGCCTGCTCGCCGTCACGACCTGCGTCCCGTCGGGGAGGACCACGTTGCCGGTCGTGTTCGCCATGCGGAGGAGGTTCTTGCCGTTCGAGAACGAGACCTCGTTCTTGTACTTCACGTAGAACACCGTGCCCACGACCCCGTTGTTCTCCTCGAACCTGCGCCGGATGAGGTCGGGCAGATCCTGGGGGGTGATCACGCGCAAGGCCTCCGGCGGCTTCATGAGCAGGGCGCGCTCCCGCTCCTCCGGGGTCAGCGCCTTCAGCACGCGCGGGGTCAGCCGGTCGCGGATCCGCCCCAGGATCTCGATCTTCCGGCGCTGCTCCTCGACCGTGCCGGGGAGCGCGTCGGCGACGGTCGCGACGTCGGCCACGAGCTTCCCTTGCGGGTCCTTCGCGTCGTTCACCAGGATCTGCGCCTTGATGGCCGGCACCTGCTCGGGGCTGTCCGCCAGCATCATCGCGCCCGCGACGTTCATCTTGCCGCCGAAGACCTCGGACGCCTTGCGCGACCAGCTCCCCGCGCCCTTCTCGCGCGAGCTCTTCGAGCCGAGGCGCGCGAAGTTGTACTCCCACGGGTCGCTCACGTACGCGGGGAGCTTCCACGCGGCGAGGATCAGGACGACCGGCGCCACGCCGAGGAGCGCGACCGGCCACCGCTTCGTCACGCGGGCGAGCGCCCGCGCCCCGGGCCCAGCGGCGCCCTCCTCCGAGACGCGCGGCGGCGGATCGCGCAGCCAGCGCGGGAGCCTCGCCTGGATGCGCTCGATGGCGACCAGCGTCGCGGGCACGAGCGGCACGATGGAGGCCCACACCATGAGCATCCCGACGAAGCCGATCGTGCCGAACTGGCTGAACCCCCGGAAGTGCGTGATCGTGAGCGACCCGTACGCGATCGCCGCCACGCACGCCCCGACGAGCTCGGCCCGGAACGCGTTGACGACCGCCTCGCGCCGCGCCTCGTCCGCGGCCATGCCGCGCGCGCGGAAATCGCGGTACCTGGACAGGAGCACGATCGGGTAGTTGACGCCGTTGCCGACGATGATCGCCCCGAGGAACGCGCCGACCGTGTTGACGTAGCCGTAAGTCGCCGTCGCGAACGCGTACCCGGCGCTGGCGCCGAACGCCGTGGGCAGGAAGATCACGAACAGCGACCAGGGCGAGCGGTAGTAGATCACCACGCCGCCGAGGATCAGCACGAGCGCGAGCACGGTGGCCCACACCGCCTCGCTCACGAGCGACCGCTGCTCGGCGATCGCGTTCGGGATGTCGCCCGCGTACCCGACCTGCATGGCCGGGTGGAACTTCGCCGGGTCGAGGCGCCCGACGAGCGCGGTCACGTCGTCGAGGAGCTGGGCCGCGCTGCGATCGCCCATCCCGGCGCTCCGCGAGACGATCCGGATCCCGACCATGCGGCCGTCGGGCGTGGCGAAGTAGCCGCTCGGGAACTCGTCGATCTTCTTCAGCCGCCGCTCGAGCTCCGCCCACGTCTCGTCGAGCGCCGTGCCCTTCTCGGCCGGCGCGCCCGCCGCCTGGCCCCCGCTCGCGCCGTCGCTCTCGCCCGCGTCCAGGTCGTCGATGAGGCCGCTCCGCAGCGCGATCTCGAGCTCGATCGCCTCGTCCGCCTGCTCGAGCTCCCGGACGCCGGCGTAGAGCCACTTGTTCTCGTCGAAGAAGCGGCGCACCTCCTTCGTGCCGGTCTCCACGTAACGGATGAGCGACGCGGGCCCGCACGCCGCGCGGCACGCGTCGTCGGCGCACGCCGCGAGGCAGGCCGCGCGCCGCCGGAGCGGCGCTTCCAGCTGCTCCGAGAGCGCGTCGATGAACCGCTCGTTCGCGCCGCGCTCCGGCGACTCGGCGATCACGATGAGCTGCGCGCCGCCGTCCACGCGGCTGGCCTGGCGCTCGTAGGCCATGAACGCCGGGCTGTCGCTCGGCAGGAGCTCCCGGAGCTCCGTGCGCAGCTCGAGCTGCGAAGCGTACCCCCATAGCCCTGTCATGGCGGCGATCGCCATGCCGATCACGAGCCAGGGTCGGCGCCCGCTGAAGTCGACGAGCGCCCCGATCATCCTGAGGAGCATTGCGAAGAACACCTCGAGCCGGCGCCGCGCGGAGGGCGGCGCCGGGCAGGTCTTACCATGCACGCCAGGCGCGCATGCTGGTCAATGTCAATGGTTAGACGGACCTCACGCGCAGAACGACGGCTGGATGCCCTTCGGCCGCGGCGCCGCGGCCGGGCGCAGGTGACCGAAGGCGAACAGACCGCCGGTGAAGCCCATCCACGAGCGGAAGTGACGGAAAGTCTCCAACCACTGGAGCGCCTTCGGCCCATCGACGAGCGGCCGGAGGCCGGCCCCGGCAGCGTGCTCACGCGCGTTGACGAAGGCGTTGGCGATCATCCTCTGGACCACGAGCGGCGAGGAGCGCTCGCGCGCGCGCTGCGCGGCCGCGCTCCCGAGCCGCGCGGCGGCCTGCGGGTCGCGCGCGAGCGCGAGCGCGGCGTTGCCGAACGCGGCGTTCGCCTTGGCCTCGGCGAGCGTCCCGCGGCCCGGCTCGAGCAGCAGGCCGTTGTAGCCGCTCTGGATCTGCGAGCTCACGCCCATGCCGTCGGCGAACGCGACGGTCGGGGTGCCGCACCAGAGCGCCTCGCTGAGCACGTTGCCGAACGTCTCGCTCAGCGACGCGTGAAGGAACGCCGTCGCGTGCCGGTAATAGTCCGAGATGCGGCTGTACGGCACCTCGCCCGTCATGATCACGCGCCGGGCGATGCCGAGCTCGCGCGCCAGCGCC
The DNA here is from genome assembly GCF_051521505.1 of Sorangium sp. So ce1014. Classification (NCBI taxonomy): domain Bacteria; kingdom Pseudomonadati; phylum Myxococcota; order Polyangiales; family Polyangiaceae; genus Sorangium; species Sorangium sp. So ce1014. The sequence continues at coordinate 1,622,698 of NZ_CP150356.1, read as the reverse complement.
GCGTACGCCGCGCTGTCAGGCCCGTCGCCGACGAGCGTGAGCGTCGCCTGCGGGTGGTGCGGCGCGACGTGCTCGGCGAAGATGCGGATCAGCCGGTGCTGCGACTTCTCGCGCGTGTGGCGCCCGGCGCAGACGAAGCGCGGGCCGCGCACGTCCAGCCCGCGCTCCTCGAGGATCGGCGCGTACGGGTCGGGGCCGAGCGGGCGATCGAACACGTCCTCCGGGACCATCCGCGGGATGACGTGGATGGGCACCGTCACCCCGCGTTCGCGCCAGTAGTCGCGCAGCCCCTCGCTCAGCACGACGAGCCCGTCGCCCTGGTTGTACAGGTCCACGAAGAGCCGCTCCATCGGGGCGCGCAGCGTCTTGTGGAGCACCGTGTGGACCGCGCCGATCCGGGACACGCGCTCCGGCAGGAGCACGTCGTACGCGGCCGCGAGGTGCGTCGTGTTCACGCAGAGCAGCGGGATGCCGCGCATCTTGCGGAGCCAGATGCCGAACTCGACAAGGAGCGTCGTGGTCTGGGCGAAGCAGATGTCGAAATCCCACCGCATCGGATCGAACACGAAGGACTCCAGGGGCATCGGCAGGTGCACCCCCGGATAGGTGCGCAGCGGCAGGCTGGGCAGGGCGATGGTGCCGGGCGGCATCTCGTCGGCCGAGGCGTCCGGATCCCGCGGTCCGATCAGTGTTGCCTGGTGACCACAGGTGTTGAGCGCGCGATACAGGGCCCGTGTCTGGAAGACGGCCCCGTTCGCGTAAGGAATGCGCGTGAAGTCGCTGAGGATGGCGACCTTGAGCGGTCGCCCGTTGGCTCCGGAGAGGGCAGCGAAGGGATTTTCAGGAAGTGCCGCCTGCGCCCTGACGGGGGAATGCCCTCCCCGCGCCGATCCGGGCGATGGAGTGTGGCGCACCGACGCGATCGCCTCGTGCTGTGCGCGATCGATCCGGGGCTCACCGAGCGGCCGTATTGCATCCATGGTCATCTTCGTTGCTCCTTCGAGAAGCGGCGCAGACCGCCGTCCTATCGACCGGTGCCCTCGGCGCAACGGTCGGTAGGGCGTTCATGTCGTGCCTCTGGCAGCCGTGTCGTTCCGCGCCCGCGAGCGCAACCTGCCGCTGGCCACAGCATGCTGGCCACAGCAGCCATTCCTCGCCCTCGTCAGTCCGAGTGGACGGGGACGTTTAGCAAACCTTGTGCCGATCTCACACCTGTCGTCGCCGCGCAAGTGCGAACGCGGCGATGCACCTAGGCGATTCTGCGCGCCTCATCAAGCATGGCGAGCACGGCCGACGGCGCATCCGGGAGCGTGCCCGCGAGGTCGACGCGCGCGAAGTCGCCTGCGCGGACGCGCGCGAAGAAGCGCGCCACGCAGCGCGACGAGAGCGACGCGAACGAGCGCGCGACGGCGACCCCGGCGCGCGCGGCCAGGCTCGCGTTGAGCGCCTGCTCGTGATCGTGCTCGGCGTGGAGGGCCAGCACGGGCTTGCCGGCGAGGACGCACTCGGCGAGCAGGTTGCTCCCGGCCGAGGCCACGACGGCGGAGGCGGCGGCGAGGTGAGCGAGGAAATCGCGGCTGTCGAACGGCATCGCCTGCACGCCGGGCACGCGCAGGTCCGGGTCGCCGAACGCGACGACGCGCCGCCCGCCGGCCGCGACGAGCTCGATCGCCGCGCGCGCGTTGCGATCGCGGAAGTAGCAGACGACCGCGCCGGGCGCGATCCCCTGCCCCGAGCCCGCGGGCGGCCGCCGCGGCGCGGGGCGCGCGACGATCGTGCGCGGCGCGGCCGGCTCGGCGGGCAGGAAATGGACGGCGACCGCGTAGGTCCGCCGGGTGACGGCCCACGTCGTCCGGCGGCACGCGAGCACCCGCAGGCGCGGCAGCGCCTCGGGCAGGCGGCAGCGCGAGAAGAGGAGGTCGTGGCCGAGCGCGACGGCGGGGATCCCGAGCGCGCGGGCGGCGAGCAGCGAGGGCACGTCCCCGTCGCTCAGGATGGCGTCGGGCCGGAAGCCCGCCTGCTCGACGATCTCCCTGGCGAGGCGGCGCGGGAGCTCGAGCACGCCCTCGAGGCCGGGGTAGATGGGCCGGACGAGGCGGTGCTCCGGCAGGGCGCCGAGCAGATCGGCCGCCTGGCCGCCGCCGTAGATCCTGAGCTCGTGGCCGCGCTCGCGGAGGGCCCCCGCGATCGCGAGCGCGCGGCTCGCGTGCCCGCGCCCGCGGCCGTGGACGTAGTAGCCGATCCTCGCCACGGGCCGATCAGAGCTCGATCTGCGCGCTCGGCACGGCGCGGATCTCGCGCGGGCGCCCGTCCATCATGACGCCGAAGCCGTCCAGCAGCCGGTTGTGGTGCGCGACGATCGCCGCCGCCGTGAGCGCCGGGCTGTCCGAGGTGCCGTGCGCGTCGGCGGCGAGCGTCACGCCGAAGCCGAGGGTCACCGCGCGCCGGCAGGTCGTGTCCACGCAGAACTCCGTCTTGCAGCCCGCGACGACGAGGTGCTCGACCCCGAGCCGCTCGAGGCGCCCGGCGAGCTCGGTCTCGAAGAACGCGTCGCAGGCGAGCTTGCGGACGCGCGCCTCGCCGTCCGCCGGCGCGATCGACGGGTGGATCTCCCACGCGGCGGAGCCCACCTCGCCCACCTCGTCGTCCTGCACGAAGATCACCGGCACGCCGCGAGCGCGGGCGCGCGAGAGGAGCCCTCCGATGCGCGCGAGCAGCCCGCTCGCCCCCTGCACGGGCGCCTCCCCGTCGAGGACGCCGTTTTGCACATCGATGATCACGAGCGCGCTCGTCTGCTTCATTTCCGTTTCCCTCTCGCCCCCCGGGCGCCGGCGATCCCCTTCACCTGCTCGTACCGAAAGCAGCTCACGAGGTGGTCGTTGACCATCCCGGTCGCCTGCATGAGCGCATAGCAGATGGTCGAGCCGACGAACTTGAAACCGCGGCGCACGAGATCCTTGCTGAGCGCATCCGAGATCGCCGTCTTCGCGGGGACCTGCGGGAGGGCGCGGAACGCGTTGACAACGGGCGCACCGCCGACGAAACCCCAGAGGTACGCGTCGAAGCTGCCGTGCTCGCGCTGCACCTCCAGGAAGCGCTGCGCGTTGGTGACGGCCGACGCGACCTTGAGCCGGTTGCGCACGATGCCGGGGTTCGCGAGGAGCTCCTCGACGCGCGCCGGCGTGAAGCGCGCCACGCGGGCCGGGTCGAAGCCCGCGAACGCCTCGCGGTATGCCGCCCGCTTGCGCAGCACGGTGAGCCAGCTGAGCCCCGCCTGCGCGCCCTCGAGGATCAGCATCTCGAAGAGGGCCTGGTCGTCGTGCAGCGGCACGCCCCACTGCTCGTCGTGATAGGCGACGTACTCTGGATCCGCGGTCACCCAAGGGCATCGCTCCGGCATCGCGCGGCACTGTAGCAGCCCTCCTTGCGGGCGATCCCACCGACCGACGATCGCGCGTGACGGCGCGCCATCCGGCGTGACGGCGCGTCATCCCGCGCGACCACGCGTCATCCCGCGCCATCCCGCGTGACCGCGCGACGTGCGCTTTGACTCCCCGCCAGCGCAGAGCTCCAATGGAGCCAGCACCCCGGGCCGCGCCGCACCATGACCGCCTCGAGCAGCTCTCCTCCGACGGGATCCCAGGGGTCTCGCGGCGCCACATCGACGGAGGAGCGCCGCGCGATGGCGCGAGGCCTCCCCACGGCGCTCGTGGCCTGGCCCACGTTCGCGGCGCTCGACGTGTTCGTCGTGCTGGCGGTGTTTCCGAGCGCCTCCATCGCCCGGCTGCTGCTCTACCGGCTGTTCGGCGAGATCATCCTGCTCTGGCTCTACCTCCTCGCCCGGCGCCAGCAGACCTCGGCCGAGCTCCTCGACGCGGCGCACGTGTTCGCGGTCTGGAGCACGGCGGGGCTGATCTCGGTGATGGCCCTGGAGTTCGGGGATCTCACCTGGAACTACATGCACGGGCTCTCGATCGTGATGCTCGTCGACGCGACGATCCTGCCCACGCACTTCACGCGCTCGCTCCGGATGACGCTCCCGGTGGCGCTGAGCTTCCCGATCATCATGGGCGCCGGGGCGTCCCTCGACCCGGCGCTCGCGGCGCAGTGGACGTCGCCGCGGTCGCTCGTGATCTTCGCCTGCAACTACATCTTCGTGTTCGCCACCGCGATCCTCGTGTCGGCGGCGAGCCACGGCCTCTGGTCGGCGCGCCAGCAGGTCTACGAGGCCCGCAAGCTCGGCCGCTACCGGCTCGTGGCGCCGGTCGGCCGGGGCGGGCAGAACGAGGTGTGGCTCGCCTGGGACGAGTCGCTCCGCCGCGACGTGGCGCTGAAGCTGCTCCGCAGCGAGAGCAAATCCGAGGGCGACGTGCGCAGCTTCGAGCGCGAGGCGCGCGCGACGAGCCGGCTCACGTCGCCGCACACGATCCGGATCTTCGATTTCGGGGCGAGCAGCGACGGCATCTTCTACATCGCGATGGAGCACCTGGCCGGCGCCGACCTGGCCACCCTGGTGCGCGATCACGGCCCGATGCCCGCTTCGCGCGTCGTGCACTTCGCGCGGCAGGCCTGCCTCTCGCTGGCGGAGGCGCACGACGCGGGCGTCATCCACCGCGACATCAAGCCTCACAACCTCTACATCACGCGCGTCGGCGACGAGCAGGACGTGCTCAAGGTGCTCGACTTCGGGATCGCCAAGCAGGTGACCCTGCAAGGGGACGCGAGCATGACGGACGTCGGCGTGATCAAGGGAACGCCGACCTACATGTCACCGGAGATGATCTCGGCCGGCACGGTCGACGCGCGCAGCGACATCTACTCGCTCGGGGTCACGCTCTATTACCTGCTGACGGGGGTCGCCCCGTTCGAGGGCCGGAGCTTCGGCAAGCTCGTCTACTCCCACCTGACGATGCCGCCGATCCCGCCGTCGCTCCGCGCGCCGTGGCCGCTGTCGTCGGAGCTGGAAGAGGTGGTGATGCGGTGCCTCGCCAAGCGGCCCAGTGATCGTTACCAGAGCGCGCGCGAGCTGCTCACCACGCTCGACGCATGCGCCCCGGCGCCGCCCTGGACGCCGGAGGACGCGAGGAGCTTCTGGGCAGCGCGCGCGGCGATGCCGCGCGGCGAGCCCCCACCCCCGGATCCCGGCCCCACCCTGCGCCTGCGGCCGGAGAAGGCCGTACCCGTGGCGTGAGGCGGACCGGGGCGAGCGCGGGGCCGCCGCGCGCCTTCAGGCCTGGCCGACGCCGAGCTGCGCGGCCTCGGGGAACCGCCGCGAGGCGGGCGGCGGCGCCCGGCGCGTGGACGGAGGGGGCTGGCCGTCGAGCTGGAGCCCAGGGCGCTTGTCGAGCGCCGGCAACGGCCGCTCGCCCCGCGCCGCCAGGATCGAGTTGTAGAAGGCGCGGGCGCTCTCGTCCCACCCCCTGCACCCGGCGAGCGCCACGATCCGCTCGGGCTCGTACGGGGCGTACGCCGCGCGCGCCATGGCCTGGGAGAGCGCAGGCAGATCGCCGGGCGAGACGAGCTCGCCGAGCTCGGGGCTGCTCAGCACGTCGGGGATGCCCCCGACCCGCGTCGCGACCACGCGGCGTCCGGACGCGAGCGACTCGATAACGACGTTGGGCGTGCCCTCATGATGGCTCGGCAGGACGAGCGCATCGCAGGCGGCGACCCAGCGCGCCACCTGGTCGTGCGGCAGGCGACCCGTCAGGAGGACGCGGCTGCCGAGCCGCTCCGCCGCCGCGCGGCAAGCCTGCTCGTCGGCGCCGCTCCCGACCATCACGAGGTCGATGTCCGGGTGCGCGGCGGCGATCCGCTCGAAGGCGGCGATCGCGTCGAGCGCCCCCTTGTCGCGGAGCAGGTGGCCGACGTAGAGCAGCGTCCGGCGCTCCGCGGAGCGGCCCAGGGCGGCGCGGGCCTCGCCCCGGTCCCGCGGCCGGAACATGGTGCGATCGACGCCGTTCATGACGACATCGATGCGGTCGCGCGGCACGCCGAGGGCGTGGACCCCCTCGGCGAGCTGCTGGCTCACGGCGACGACGCGCGTCGCGCGCCGGAGCCCCCACTCCAGCGCCGGCCTCACCGCCGGCTGCCGGGAGAGCACGTCGATGTCCGAGCCGTGCACCTTGACGATCGCCGGGACGCCGAGCAGCTCCGCCAGGCACACCGCGGCGAAGCCGTCCGGATACGCGAACGAGCCGACGATGACGTCCGGCGCCGGATGGTTCCGCGCGAGCTCCAGGAGCATCGAGGCCGCATAGAGCGGGCCATTGAGGTACGGCGCGACCCTGGGCAGATACAGGAACCGCGGGTGACGCACAGGCAATCCCTCGATCACCTCCTCGCGAGGCGCCTCGTCCGCGATTGACCACTTGGAGAACCGGGAGGCCCCCGGAAACCAGGGAATGGTCGCGAAGACGTCGATGTCGCAATGGCGCGACAGCGCGGCGAACTGCCGCCGGTTGAACGGCGCCTGGCCCGGGTTCATCGCGTTCGGGAAGATCTTGGTGATCAGCAGGATGCGCATACCTCTGCTCCTCCGGGCGCGCCTGCTGGCGCGACAGGGGTCCTCCGGTGAAGGGGGTGCGCGGCCTCGCCGCGCGGTCGAGCCACGTTGAGCAGAGAACATGCCACCGCGGAGAGGCTGGAAACGAAGCCAGAATGGAAGCAGCGGGACCGCCCCAGCCACAAGCGAACATCCACCCTGCCCCAGGCGAGGCAAATTGGCACACGGATGGGGCCGCCTCGGTGAGACAGCTCAGCAGACAGCACGTCTGTACATCAGGGCGCGAAATTTACAATGGGGAGCTACAGAGAAAGCTTCGCCAGGAACGCATCTCCCTGGCCCGCGCCCGAGAGCGTCCCTTGACCGAAGTTGATGCTGCCGTAGAAGCGGCCGGCGAGCAGCACGCTCGTTCCTGAGCCCGCTGTGACGTCCAGGGCGACCTGCGTCTGGGCGTCTCCGAACAGCGCGCTGAACAGGTGATCGCCCGAGGGGCCGAGCTTGACAAGGTAGACATCGGTCTTGCCGCGGCTCGTCAGCAGCCCGCCGCCGAAGTCCGCCGCGCCGAAGAGCGGCCCCGCGAGCACGAGGTTGCCGGCGGCGTCCACCGCGGCGCTCGCGCGCGCGCCCGTCTCGAAATCGGTGAACAGCTGGTCCTCCGCGTCGCCGAAGCGCCGGCTCAGGACGTGCGCGCCGGCGCCCGAGAGCCGGGCGACGAACAGGTCCTGCCCGCCGGCGCTCGTCAGGGGGCCGGCGCCGAAGTCGATGGTCGACGCGAACGTGCCCGTGAGCACCACGTCGCCCGTCGCCTCGTGCACCGCGAGGTCGTGGGCCTCGTCGGCCCCGGCGCCGCCGAACCGGGCGCTCCAGACAGGGTCGCCCGAGGGGGAGAGCTCGGCCAGGAAGACGTCGGTGAGCCCCTCGCTCGCGAGCGGCGCCCCGCCGAGGTCGATGGATCCGGAGAAATGCCCCGCGACGAGCAGGTTGCCGGCGGCGTCGGCGGCGATCCCGTGGGCGAGGTCGTCGCCCTCGCCGCCGGCGCGCACGGCGAGGAGCGTGCGGCCGTCCTCCGAGGCGAGCCGCAGCACGAAGGCGTCGCGCAGGCCCGCGCTCGTGAGCGCGCCGCCGCCGAAATCGACGGCGCCATGGAAGCCGCCGGCCACGAGGACGTTGCCCGCCGGGTCGACGGCGATGCGATCGGAGCGATCCGCGCCGGATCCGCCGAAGAGCCTGCTCCAGACGTGCTCGCCGGAAGCGTCGAGCTTGGCGACGAACACGTCGTCGCTGCCGTGCGACACGAGCACGCCACCGCCAAAATTGACGCTGCCGAACGCGCGGCCCGCCACGAGGACGTCGCCGGCCGGGTCGACCGCGAGCGCCATCGCGAGCTGGTTGCCGTCGCCCGCGAAGCGCTTGCTCCAGAGGTGCGTGCCGAACCTGTCGAACTTCGCCACGAAGGCGTCGGCGCCCGTGGCCGTGAGCGGGCCGCCGCCGAGATCGACGGTCCCCTCCAGCTGGCCGGCCACGATCACGTTCCCGTCCGCGTCGACGGCGACGGAACGGGCGTACTGGCCGTTCTCGTCACCGAAGCCGCGGCTCCACACCTCCTCGCAGGCGGGCGCGGCGCCGTCGCAGTCCTCATCGTCGGGCGTGTCGCACGCGTCGAACGCGGGCAGGACCTCGCCCGTGCACGGACCCCACGACGTGCCCTCGGCGTTGCAGGCGCGCGTGCCGGCCGCGCAGCGCCCGACGTCGCGCGTCGCCCCGGGGCCCGTGTAGCACGCCTCCTGGGCGCCGGGCGCGCACACGCACCCGGGACAGCCGCAGTCGGGGCCGCTGCACGTGGCCGGCGCGAGCTCCGTGATCCACGCGGCCACGCACGCGAGCTCCTCGGACGAGTACGGGGCGGCGCCGAGCGGCATGCGCGCGCCGCACGAGGGCGCGTCGGTGAGCTTGACGTAGAGCACGCTCTCCTCCGGCCGGTCGGGGTCGGCGAGCACCCCCGCGCAGCTCTGGGCCGGGCGCCCGGCGACGCGGGCGCCGACGCCGAGCGTGACGAGGTCGAGGGCGGCCGCGGGCTCGCCCGGCCCGTGGCAGCTCGCGCCGCCGCAGCGCTCGGCGAACACCGACGGGACGTCGGCGCAGTCGGACGGCGGGCGGTCGTCGGGCCCGGCGAACCGCTGCTTGTCGTCGATCGTCCCGGGACACCCCACGAGCAGCGGCAGGGCCGGCGCGGCGAGCGCGGCCGCCGTCCAGAGGCCGCGGCGGAGGCCGGCCGCGCCGCGCGCCGCGCGCATTCGGCGCACCTCAGTACCCATAGTAAGCCACCCCCAGGTGAGCGCCGAAGAGCTGATCGAGCGCTCCACCGGCGATGTACGGGTCCCCAGGCTCGGAGTCGAAGTCATAGAAGAAGCGCGTATACGACGCTCCGGCGCGCGCCTCGAGCCCCGGCGCGAACGGGACGGCGACCGCGACGCGGAGGTCGACGCCGCCGGCGCTCGGCTCGCGGAAGTGCGACGCGAGCGCCCCCATCGAGAGCGGCGCCTGGTAGCCTCCGCCCGCCTCCAGCGCGACGGGGCCGACAGGAAAGCGCCCGTCCACGCCCAGGCGCAACGCGACGTAAGACACCGACGCGGCGTCGCGCGACGGGTCGCCCGTCAACTCGACATCAAAGTCGGTCCAGCAGAGCCCGCCGCCGGCGAAGAGGACCGGCCCGGTGCGCCCGGCCGGGCGGTATCGGCCCCTGAGGCCGGCGTGGAGCCGGCTCCAGGAGGTCGATGCGCTCGCTCCCGCGGCGCCCTCCGAGTCGAGGCCGATGGCGCGGGCGTACGAGAGCGCGATCCCGAGATCGCTGAGCACCGGCAAGGCGCTGCGCGCGAGCGGGTACAGCTCGGCCCGGAGCGACGGCATGGGCACGCCGAGCACCTCGTAGGTGCGGAGGTTCCCGGAGAGCAGGTCGCTATACGACAGCGTACGACCCGCGATCTCGAGATCGAACCCCGCGCTGAAGAGCTCGGTTCCCACGGCGGGTGGGCCGTCCCCGCCATCGCGCTCCGCGACCTCGGGGCGGAGCGCCGCCGCGCCCTCGGCGGCGAGCGCGGAAGAGGACGCAGCGAGCGCGGCGAGCGCCGCGCCGAGCAGCGCGGCCGCCCGGGAGCGGCGCGCGCGGGGCCGCGGTACAGCAGAGAACACAGGACAGGCGAGCGTTCGCCTTTGCATTGCGCGCGAGCATAGTCGCTCCGCACGTCGCGGGTCGAGCGTCGCTTTCGAGGGACCGAGTCGATGGCACCCCGCGGTCATCCGGGGTGTGCGCGGCAGGCGGCGTCCGCGGTAAGGCGAGCGCGCAGGGGAGGATCGCATCGGCCCCGTGCTCCCACTTGATTCGCCCTCTCCTCGCGCGGCTCCTATCCGGGAGCAGAGGATTGCAATACGCTCCCTGGCGGATGGCGAGAGGGCGCGCGCCGCGCGCGCTGCACGGCGGCGCGCGATCCCGCCCTCGGACCCTGCTCGCGCTCGCTGACGAGGCATCATGGCTGAACCACGAAGTCTCCGCTGGCCCATCGGCCTGCTCTTCCTCGCCTCCTGCTCAGGGCAGTTCGGCGATCTGCCCGGGAACGACGAGGACGGCGAGGCGACGGCCCCGCTGTGCACCGCGATCGAGCCTGGTGAGTCCCCGCTCCGCCGGATGACACGCGTGGAGTACGACAACACGATCTCGGATCTCCTCGGCGACGACAGCCGCCCTGCGAGGGGCTTCGTGCCTGAAGAGGAGTCGCTCGGCTTCAACAACCAGGCGGCGGCGCTCGTGGTGAGCCCGCTGCTCGCCGAGCAGTACATGGCCGCGGCCGAGGGCATCGCGGCGCGCGCGGCGGGCAAGCTGCTCGGCGAGGCGCCCGCGTGCCGAGAGGCCGCGGGCGGCGACGCGTGCCGCGGCGAGGTCGCGGCGCTCGTCGCGTCGTTCGGCAAGCGGGCGTTCCGCCGGCCCCTCGCCGAGGACGAGATCGCCGACTTCGTGGCGCTCTTCCGGCGCGGGATCGCCCTCGGAGACACGCCCGACGACGCGTCGACCGGCCTCGCGCTCCTCCTCCAGGCGATGCTCCAGTCGCCGCACTTCCTCTACCGCGTCGAGCTCGGCATGCCGGATCCGGTGGAGGGCGACGTCGCGCCGCTCACGTCCTACGAGGTCGCCTCGCGGCTCTCGTACCTGCTCTGGGGCACGATGCCCGACGAGGCGCTCTTCGCGGCCGCCGAGCAGGGGGCGCTCGGCACCGCGGCGGAGATCGAGGCGCAGGCGCGGCGCATGCTGGAGGACCCGCGGGCGCGCGAGGCCGTGAAGGGCTTCCACCGCCAGTGGCTCGGGCTCGCGAAGATCGACGAGATCGCCGCGGGCGGAAAGGACCCGGAGCTCTACCCCGAGTACCGCGACGAGCTCCTGCCGCTCTTCCAGGCCGAGACCGAGGCGTTCCTGGACCACGCGATCTTCGAGCAGGACGCGAGCGTGAGCGCGCTGTTCACGGCGCCTTACTCGATGATGAACCGGGAGCTCGCCGAGTTTTACGGCGTCGAGGGCGGCCCGAAGGGCGACGCGTTCGAGCGGGTCGAGCTCGATCCGTCGCAGCGCGCCGGCTTCGTGACGCAGGCCGGGCTGCTCTCGCTGTACGCGAAGCCGAACCGGTCGTCGCCGGTCCACCGCGGCCGGTTCGTGCGCCAGAGCCTGCTCTGCCAGATCCCGCCGCCGCCGCCGGACGTGGTCCCGGAGCCGCCCATGGTCGACCCGACGAAGACGACCCGCGAGCAGTTCTCCCAGCACGTGTCGGATCCGGGGTGCAGGAGCTGCCACACGCTGCTCGACCCGATCGGGTTCGGCTTCGAGCACTACGACGCGCTCGGCCGCTGGCGCGACGCCGAGAACGGCATCCCCGTCGACGCGAGCGGCGAGCTCACGCAGACCGACATCGACGGCCCGTTCGACGGGGCGGTCGAGCTCGCGCACCGGCTCGCGCAGAGCGAGCAGGTGCGCGCGTGCGTGGTGAAGCAGTGGTTCCGCTTCGGCTACGGCCGCGCCGAGCAGAGCGAGGACAGCTGCAGCCTCGCGCAGGCGACGCAGGCGTTCGAGGCGTCCGGGTACAACATCCGGGCGCTGCTCGTGGCGCTCACCCAGACCGACGCGTTCCGCTACCGGCGCTTGATCAACGCAGGAGGCAACGCAGGAGGCAACGCAGGAGGCAACGCAGGAGGCAACGCAGGAGGCACCCCAGCAGGCGCCGCAGAAGGAGAGCCGTGATGAAGCCGTTCCAACTCAGCCGCCGCGCCGCGCTCCGGGGCCTCGGCGGCGCGGCGCTCGCGCTGCCGTTCCTCGAGGTGATGGGCTGCTCGAAGCGGCTCGCCCCGGCGTCGGAGCAGACCGGGCGGGCCGCGCTCGGGGCCGAGTTCCCGAAGCGCTTCGTCGTCATCTACACGCCGAACGGCACCGTTCCGCCGGACTTCTGGCCGTCGTCGACGCAGCTCCAGAACGGCGAGGAGCTGTCGCCCATCCTGGCGCCGCTCAAGGACCACAACGAGGATCTGCTGGTCCTCGGCAACGTGAGCGCGCTGTCGGCGCTGGTGGGGCCGGGCGACGCGCACCAGAAGGGCACGGGGCAGTGCCTGACCGCGCGCGCGATGCAGGAGGGCGACTTCCCCGGCGACGCCGGGCTGTCGTGCGGCTGGGCCGACGGGATCTCGGTCGACCAGGAGATCGCGAACCACATCGGCACGAGGACCAAGTTCCTGTCGCTGGAGCTCGGCGTGCTCGTCTACGGGGCGGCCGTGGGCGCGCGCATCGCCTACCGCGGCCCCGCGCAGCCGCTGCCGCCGGAGAACAGCCCCTATACCGCGTTCGACCGTCTCTTCTCCGACCTGTCCATCACGCCCGAGGCGGCGACGACGAAGAGCGAGCAGCGCAGGGCGGTGCTCGACAAGGTGGCCGCCGACTACAAGCGGCTGCAGCGGCGCCTCGGCGCCGCGGATCAGGAGAAGCTCGCGGGGCACCTCGCGTCGGTGGAGGACATCGCGTCGCGCCTCGACCGCGGCGTGGCGCCGACCTCCGCGGCGTGCGCGGCGCCGGTGCTGACGCCGGACATCGACCCGGACAAGGTCGCCAGCATGCCCGAGCTCACGAGGCTCCAGCTGGATCTCATGGCCATGGCCCTCGCCTGCGATCTGACGCGGGTCGCGAGCCTCCAGTTCACGAACTCCGCGACGACCAAGGTGCTGAGCTTCCTCGGCCCCGACATCACCGAGGGCCACCACCCGATGGCGCACAACGGCTACGCCGACCCGGCAAACCGCCAGCGCCTCATGAAGATCAGCCGCTTCTACGCCGAGCAGGTCGCTTACCTGATCGCGAAGCTGAAGAGCATGCCGGAAGGAAACGGCTCGGTCTTCGACAACACGGTGATCTTCTGGACGAACGAGCACGCCGACGGCAATCACCTGCGCCAGAACATCCCTTATGTGCTCGCCGGAAACGCGGGTGGCCATTTCAAGACGGGCCGCTTCGTCTCGCAGACGAAGCAGGTCGGGCACAATAACCTGCTCGTCTCGCTGCTCCAGGCGATGGGCGTCGACACGGAGTCGTTCGGCGACCCGAAGTATTGCACCGGGCCCCTGACGGGGCTGACCAGCTGAGGAGCAGAGTTTGATGCCCCGCCGGAGCGCCTGACCGCCGGATCGAGACATACCGCGGGCGTGCCCGCCTCGCATCGGGACCGCGCGCGCGTCGCGCCGACATCCGAGTTGTGACCGGTACACCCCTCGTGCGACGCTCGAGAGCGCCATGGCCAAGGTCACCGCGCTTCACATGGACACGATCACGGAGAAGTCGGGTCACCAGATGACCGGCATGGCCGTCAGCGTGTGCCTGACGCCCGCGGCGCCGAGCCCGCTGCCGATCCCGTACCCGACGATGGGCACCGTGGCCGAGGGGATCATCGATCCGTGCATGCGGACCAAGATCGAAGGGGCGAAGATCCTCACGGTCGGCGGCTGCATGAAGGCCTGTCACGGCAACGAGCCAGGCACGCTCAGAGAGGTCGTCAGCCTCAACACGGGGGGACCGTGCTTTCCCTGGCTGGGCGCGCCCAACGTCCTCATCGAGCTCGGCATGGCCGGCATCACGGGCAGCATGGGCCAGATGAACAAGAGCATCACCGTCGGCGCCGGGGCGAGCGCGAGCAACGCCGGGGGCGGCGGCGGGGGCGGCGGCGGGGGCGGCGGCAGCGCCGGCGGTCCGGGCGGCAGCGGGCCGCAGGGCGGGAGCAACGCCGGCGGCGGCGGCGGCGGGGGCAGCGGCCAGGGCGCGGGCCCACCGAGCCCACCCGCGCCGCCGTCGGCGGACGGCCAGGCGGCCGCGGGGCACCCGGTCGACGTCGTGACGGGGGCCATGTACACGAACCCGGTCGCGGACATAGAGCTGCCAGGGCCCCTGGTCGTGACCCTGGAGCGAAGCTACTCGACCGCGGCAGTGCAGCACCGCTGCGGGATGGGGTGGGGGTGGTCGCACGATCTCGCCTGGAGCGCCCGGCGCCGCGGCGATGAGCTCGAGCTGACCTCGCCGGGCGGTCGCACCCAGGTGCTCTCCTGGCCCGCGCAGGATCAAGTCCTGCTCCTGCCGTTCGGGGTCCGCGTCGCCCCCCTCGGAGAGGATCTCCTCGTGGAGGAGGACGACGGGCTCGTGCGGGTGCTGCGCCGCACCGCCCCGGAGGAGCGCTTCGCGCTCGTCGAGGTCCGCGACGCGTTCGGCAACAAGGCCACCATGGAATGGCGAGGCGGCGAGCTCACGGGCATCGTCGATGCCGTCGGTCGGCGCGCCCGGCTCGAGCGCCAGGGACTCTTCGCCTGGTGGGAGGTGACCGCGACTGACGAGCAGGGCACCCCGCACACCCGCCGCGCCGTGACCTACGAGCTCGACGGCGCGGGCGATCTCGTGCGGGTCATCGACGGGGGCGGCGCCGAGATCCGGTACGAATACGACGAGGAACACTACCTGATCCGGGAGATCTTGCCCGACGGGCTCGCCTTCCACTTCAGGTACGAGGCGATCGACGGCGTCAAACGATGCGTCGAGACGTGGGGCGAGATCGCCGGCCGCGACGTGCTCGCGGAGCTCGGCGCGCCCCGCCCCCCGGGCGCCCGGGGCATCCACCACGCCCGGCTGTCGTACGACCCCGCCCGGGGCAGGACCGTGGTCATCGACGGCGAGGGCGCGACCCACACGTACACGGGCAACGCGCTCGGCCTCGTGACCTCCTATGTCGATCCGCGCGGCCACGCGCGCACTTACACGTACGACACGGTCGGCAGACTGCTCTCGATGCGTGACGGCGGCGGGCGGACCACGCGGTGGTCGTACAACGCCGCGGGGCACCTCGCGAGCGTCACCGAGCCCGACGGCGCGACCTGGCGAGACGCGGTCGACGAGGAGGCGCAGGCCATCGTCCGCACGCGGCCCGACGGGAAGAAGACCCGCACCACGTACCGGAAGGGCATCCCGACCGGGAGCGTCGACTGGCGCGGTCGCGAGCACGCCCTCGAGTGGGACGCGCACGGCCTCGTGCGGGCGTCCACCGGGCCGGACGGCGCCGAGCTCACGTACGACTACGACGCGCACGGCAACCCGCTGCGGGTCGAGACGCCGGCCGGCGACGTCTACGAGTACGTCTTCGATCTGTTCGGGTGCCCCGTCGAGGCGCGCACCCCGAAGGGCGGAGTCTATCGATTCGCGTACGACTCGCGCTTCGCGCTGGTGCGCCTGGAGGAGCCGAACGGCAACGTCCTGGAGCTGGAGATCGATGCCAGCCGCCGCGTCACCGCGCGCTCCGACGCGAGCGGGATCACCAGGTACCGCTATGTCGCCGGCGCGCTCGTGGAGGTGGTGCGCCCGGACGGCAGGCGATTCCGGCTCGGCTACGATGCTCTGCTTCGACTCCGCTGGATCGAGAACGCCGCGGGCGAGCGCCATGCGCGCGAGTACGACGGCAGCGGCAACCTCTCCCGCGAGACCTCGTTCGGCGGCGTCACCACGACCTACGAGTACGACGGCTCGAACCACCTCGCCCGGACGACCCATGCCGACGATGCGTGGGTGCGCTACGAGCGCGACGGGGCCGGGCGCATCACGCGGCTCGAGACCTCGGGCGGGCTCGTGGAAGAGCTCCAGTACGACGCGCTCGGCCACCTCACGCGCGCGCGGAACGCGGAGGTGATGATCACGTTCGAGCGCGACGAGGACGGCCGGGCCGTCCGGGAGGTCCAGGAGGCAGCCGGGTTCGCGTTCGCCGTCTCCCGCCGCTTCGACGACGCGGGCCGCGTGCTGGACCGTCGTTATGCGACGGGGTGGTCCGTCGAGGTGCGCCGGCGCGAGGAAGACGGCGCGCCGGCGTCGCTCGAGGTCGCCGCCACCGAGGCGGACGGGCTCGCCTTCACGCGGGACGCGCGCGGCGAGTCGCGCCGAAGGCGGCTCGACGGGACGCGCGCGCTCGTCTGGTCGCGCGACGTCCAGGGCCTGCCGGAGAGCGTCGCCATCCTCGATGAGCGGGGAGAGCCGGTCCGGGCGCGCGCGTGGACGTGGAGCCGGGTGGGCCCGGTCGCGGCGATCACGGACAGCGAGCGCGGCGCGCGCCAGTACGACCTCGACGTCGAGGGCAGGCCGCTTCGCCTCCAGGGCCTCGGCGCCGACGAGCAGTTCACGTACGCGCCCCAGGGGACGCCGATCCCGTCGCGCGGCCCCGCGTGGTCGATCGGCGGGGACGGCCGCCCCCTGCGCGCGGGCGGCGCCGAGATCCAGTGGGACGCCCGCGGCCGCCTCGCGGCCCGCGTCGGCCAGGGGCCGCTGCAGACCTGGCGCTACACGTACGACGAGCGCGACCGCCTCGTCGCAGCGGTCCGCGGCGATGGCCTCGCCGTCCGTTACCTGTACGATCCTCTCGGCCGCTGCGTCGCGCAGGCGCACGGCAACGGCGAGAGCACCTGGTTCGGCTGGGACGGCGAGAGCCTCGTCGAGGAGCGCCCGACGACGGGGCCGTCGATCCAGCGCGTCTTCGACGACGACGGCTTCACGCCGCTCCTCGAGGCGCGCGACGGCAAGGACTGGCGGATGGTCGTGACCGACGCGGCCTCCACGCCCTGGCTCTACCTGCACCGCGACGGGCGCGCGTCGGAGATCGATCTCGGCGCCTTCGGCCGCGTCGCGCGCGCGACGGGCGACCCGGGCGCGCTCCGCTTCGCCGGGCAGCGCGCCGACGCGGTGACCGGTCTGCACTACAACCGCCACCGCTTTTACGACCCGGCGACGCACGTCTTCCTGACCCCCGACCCGATCGGCCTGCTGGGGTCGCTGCAGGAGATCGGGTTCGTTCCGAACGTCACGATCTTCATCGATCCTTCCGGGCTCACGACGATCGTCGTGGGCGCGCCGGGCGACGCGACCATCCAGCAGCATGTCGCCCTTCTTCAGACACAGCACCCGGGCGCGCGCGTGCTTCGATACGATCAGCTCACACCGGGCAGCCTGGCGCGAGAGGATCACGTCATTGTATCGACCCATGGCGCGCCCAACACAGTGGAATGGGGCAATGGGTATATCGACGGCCAACAGCTCGGAAAGCGGCTCACGGCGGCCGGCTTCCGCGGCCAGAAGCGAGGGCGAAAGCGGCGCGTCGAGCTGTCCGCGTGCAACAGCACGACCCCCGCGGCCGGCAACGGGCCGAGCGTGGCCCAGGCCGTCGCGAACGAGACCCGGGCGATCGCGAGCGGCGCGCGCTCGGCCAACCCGGCCGCGACCTATGCCGGCACCACGTCCGTGGGGCCAGGCGGCCACCAGTGGGGCCCCGGCATGATGGCGCCGAACTGGACGGGCGGAACGACGCCGTACGTGCATCAAGGCACCTGGGTCGAGACGCGCCCCGGCCAGCAAGGGGGGCGCGGCCGGCGCCGCCGCTGATCAGCCCGGAGCGAGGAGCGAGGCGAGCTCGTGCGTTTCATCAATCCCTATCCTTACGGTCACCCGCCCCGGAACGAGGACCTCCAGCGCGCGCTCGCGGCGGCGTCCCGGGGCCAGGTGGTCGACGGAGACGATCGCGTCCTCGCCGAGCTCGACCGGGCGGCGCTCGATGCCCTCGGACCGGCGCTCGAGATCTGCGAGGACAAGCCTTGCTTCGACGAGCGCTGCCGCGCGCCGCACGGGCTGCCCCAACTCGGGATCGTGCTCGCGGCGGAGGGCGGGCCGGTGGGCCGGGTGGACCTCTACCCGGAGAACCGTTCGATCTACTGGCGGGGCCTCGACTGGAAGCAGTGGCGCGGCTGGGCCGAGCTGAGCGTTCCGCGCGCGCTGCTCGAGCAGCTCGCCGCGCACGGCGTGCCGGGGCCGCTCGAGGACGTGACGCGCTGGAGCAGCGAGGAGGGCGAGCGCGCGCGGCGCGAATGGCGCAAGGCGATCCCGCCGAACCTCAAGGGCCCCTGGTGCGCCTCGGCCGATCGCCTCCTCGACCCCTGGCACATCCTGGAGGCGGCAGCGTGGATCGAGCAGGCCGGCGCGAACATGCGCAAGGCCCGAGGGCTCCTGGAATGGTACGGCGCGGGGTCGGGGCCGTTCGCGCGCCGGCCCGATCACGAGCTCCTCCCGCGGCTCCTGCTCGGCCGCTTCCTCGGCGAGGATCTCCAGCGCGCGCTCCAGTCCCAGCCGAACGACCAGGTGCTCGCGGGCGCCGGGCGCCATCTCCTGGACGCCGGGCCGCTCTCCCCGGGCGCCCGCGCGCAGCTCGATCCGCTCGATGCGAGGCTCCGCGAGGCGATCATCGACGCGGTGCGCCGGCTCGCGTCCGGCGCGGACGCGGATCTGCTCCACGAGCGGCTCTTCCCGGCGCCCTTCGTTCCGCCGGAGCACACCGCGCTGGTCGGCGCCTCGAGCACGCTGCACCTGCGCCGCCCGGTGGCCGCCGGCGACGCGGTTGTCGCGGTGGATTTCCAGGACATCGTGCGCCTCGAAGGCGGCGCGCGCACCGTCCTCGGCAAGCTCCTTGGCGACGCGGTCCTTGCGGTCCGGGGCAGCCGGTTGCTCGTGGGCAAGGGCGGCGGCGTGCAGGAGCTCGACGCGCGGGGGAACGTCGTGGCCGTGCACCCCGCCGCGACCCCCGAGCAGGCGGCCGCGGCGCGCGCGATCACCGCGGCCTGGTCCGCGCCGGCCGCGGCGCCGGCCCTGGGCGAGCCGCTCGGCCCCACGCCCGAGGAGCGCGAGACGTTCGAGGCGCTCGCGCACCTCGGGCTCGGCGCGCCGCCCTCGGCGCGCGCCGTGGGGCGCGATCACCTCGAGGCGGGCGGGCGCGCGATCGTGCGCCGCGGCGAGGCGGGCGCGCCGCCCCGGCGGATCCCGCTGCCCGGGCGCGCCGTGCGGCACGCCTCCTCGGCGTCACACCTCGCGCTCGCGCTCGACGCCGGCGACGCCTGCCGGATCGCGTGGGTGGACGAGGGGAGCGACGCGCTGCACCTGTCGCCGCCGCTCCGGATCGCTCCGCGCGCGCTCCGCTTCCTGCTCGCCACGGGCGACGCCGCGCTGCTCGGCGTCGACCTGGACGCCGGCGAGGTTGTGCTGCGCGTCGGCATCGAGCGCGCCGGCGGCCAGCAACCCGCGCGCCCCTGATCGCTTACCTACCGCGATTCGCCCTTCGGCTGACGAGGAGCTAGGCCCACGGGAGTGCGCTCTCATACGCTGCGCTCCCATCCGCCATGATCCGTCCTCGCCCCGGCCTGCATCTCCCGCTCGCTGCCTTCGCGCTCTTCGCCTCGCTCCAGCCGCTCGCCGGGTGCGCAGCGCCCGAAGCACCGCCGGACGAGGTGCTGCGCCGCGCCTTTCCCGACCAGGTCGCGGCCGTCCTGAGCGTGGGTCCGGGGTTCCTCCGGAGCGGCGGCGGGATCGAGCGCGCCGCGGCCGCGCGCCACGGCGGCGTCGCGGTGAGCCTGCCCGCTGAAGGGAGCGAGGCGATCGTCTTCGAGCTCGCGGGGGGCGCGACGCTCCGGGTCCGCGAGGTGGGGGCCGGAGGCGAGGCGATGCTCGCGGAGCGCGCGGTGGTCTACCGGCGCGCGGGCGGGTCGTCGTTCTGGACGGCGACGCCGGACGGGGTCGAGGAGTGGCTGCTGCTCGACGCGGAGGCGGTGCGGCGCGACGCGCCCGTGGCCGCGTGGGAGGTCGAGGGCGGCGCGCTGGCGGCGCGGGACGGGGCGATCGAGATCGCCGACGCGGCGGGGGCGGTGCGGCTCCGCGTGACGGCGCCGGCGGCGTACGCGGCCGGCGGGCGCGAGGTCGACGCGCGGCTGGCGGCGCGCGGGGGGCGGATCGAGCTGTTCGTCGACGCGGAGGGCGAGCAGGTGCTCGTCGACCCGGAGTGGGTGCCCGCGGGGAGCATGGGGTTCGGCCGCCGCCGTCACGCGATGGCGGAGCTCGGGACCCGCCTGCTCGTGGCGGGTGGGCTCAACCAGGAGTCCGCCAAGCTCCGGACGGTGGAGATCTACGATCCGACCGACGGTACGTGGTCGCCCCCCGCGGAGCCGGGCAACGAGATGAGGACGCCGCGCGCCGACCACGCGATCGCCGCGCTCCACGACGGGCGCCTCCTCGCCGTGGGCGGGGACGTCGGTCCCATGGGCTCCACGTACGAGCTGTACGATCCGGAAGACAACACGTGGGGGCCGGAATCCCCGCCCGCCATGGGCGTGGTCGCGCCGCTCTACCATCAAACGGTGACCGTGCTCCCGGCAGAGCACGCGATCACCGCCGGAGATGTCCTGATCGTCGGGGGCACGTCCGATCTGAACAGCTACACACCGCAGCCCTATGTCTTCCGCTTCTTCGAGAGCACCGATACGATGACGAGGGATCCTGACCGCGAGATCGCCCGCACCATGCACGCGGCCACGCGGCTCGCGATGGGCGAGATCCTGGTCACCGGCGGCTACGACGGCAAGGCGTCCGGGCTCCGGAGCACCGAGCTGTACGATCCGGCGACCAACACCTGGGCACCGGGGCCGATGATGCGCAGCGAGCGCTACCAGCACACGGCGACGCTGCTCCAGGACGGGGACGTCCTCGTGGTCGGGCATTCCTCCGGGGCAGAGATCTACACGCCGGGAGCGCCGGGCCCGGGGGCCTTCAGCGAGGCCGGGAGCTTCGAGAACTCCAATCGATACCGGCACTCGGCGACGCGGCTCCCGAACGGCTGCGTGCTCGTCGCAGGCGGGCAGTGGGCGGGGATCACCTTCGCCGACACGTGGCTCTACGACCCGGTCACGAAGGGATGGACCGGCGCGCGGCCGCTCATCGCGGCTCGCTCGTTCCACACGGCGACGCTCCTCGATGACGGCTCGGTCCTGATCACGGGCGGGGAATACCGGGATGTTGCCGAGATACGCAGGGCACACGCGACGTCCGAGCGGTACGTCCTCGGCCAGGCCGGCGAGACGTGCGGGGCCGGCTGCGAGTGCCAGACCGGGTCCTGCGTGGACGGTGTCTGCTGCGACACGGCGTGCGAGGGCGCCTGCGACGCCTGCGCCGAGGCGGCCGGCGCGAGCGCCGACGGCACGTGCTCGGCCGTGACGGGTCGCGCCTGCGACGACGGCAACGACTGCACGAGCGATGACACCTGCGACGCGGGCACCTGCGCGGGCGAGGCCGACGACGCCGCGACCTGCGACGACCGGAACCCGTGCACGCGCGACGCCTGCAGCGGGGGCGAGTGCGTCGGCACGCCCGACGACACCGCGGCCTGCGAGGGCCAGGGTATCTGCACCATCAGCGCCTGCCGGGGAGGAGCCTGCGTCGTCGAGGCGATCACCTGCGAGGCCACGGACGAGTGCCACACCGACGGCGCCTGCGACGAGGCGACCGGCGCGTGCGTGCCCCGGAAGAAGGTCGATGGGGCGCCGTGCGAGGGGGATGGCATGTGCCTCGGTGGGCGCTGCGACCACGTCGCCGCTCCAGCGACATCATCGTCGTCGCAGGGCGGCGAGCGGGGCGATGGGGGCGCGGGCGGCGGGGTCTCGCCCCCCCAGGAGGAGGGCGGCCCGAGCTGCGCCTGCAGGGTCGCCGGCCCGGCTGCGCCAGGCGGGGGCGCGGCCGCTCTGCTGCTCACGGCGGCGGCGGCGGCTTCGCGCGCCGTCCGACGGCGTCGTCGGCCTTGCCCGGCGCTGGCCGCGCCTCAGCGCTGGTAAGATGCCTCGAGGGCTGCAGAACAGGTCGACGACCCGGTTCTGGACGCCCCCTGGCCTGTCCGGCAGGTGAGCGACCCCTGGAAAGAACCCGATCGGCCTGCACGAGCACCACGTCGCCCCGTTCCGGGAAGCCCTGGGGCATGCCCGGACAGGACGCCGGCCCGCCGGGGAACCCTCCCGGCATGCCGGACAGGGCGCCGACCCGCCGGGGAACCCTCCCGGCATGCCGGACAGGGCGCCGACCCGCCGGGGAACCCTCCCGGCATGCCGGACAGGACGCCGGCCCGCCGGGGAACCCTCCCGGCATGCCGGGGGCGCGGCCGCTCCGCCGATCACGGCGGCGGCGGCTTCGCGCGCCTCATGACGGCGCCGTCGGCCCTGCCCGACGGGGGCTCGTTGCCCTCGTTGACCCAGTAGATCGCGCCGGCGAAGGCCGCGATCGCCGCCGGCTTGCGCTGCCCCTCGGCGAGCGTGAGCACCGCTTCGGCGCCGCAGCCGACGCCGGGCGCAGCGCCGCGGGGCAGGCCCTTCACGGTGCCGTCGCCGCGGTTGGTCCAGTAGACGAAATGCTCGTCGAGCGCGATGCCGTACGGGCCGCCGCACCCCTCGACGAGCACCTCGCGCCTCCCGCCGTCCACCGCCCCCCGCACAACCTCCCCGCTGAAGTTGTTGACCCAGAACACCTCCGCCGGGTCGCTCGGGTCGAGCGCGATGCCGTACGGCGTACTCTCCCGATCGCCCACGCTCACCGGACGGGCGAGGCCGTCGTTCGAGCACCAGACCGCGCCCGTGTCGGCGACGCCCTGGTCGGTCCAGCAAACGACGCTGTCCGCCGCCGCGATGCGGTAAGGAAAGCCGGCGTCGACGACCGGCTCCGTCATCTGCCCGCTGAGCGCCGCCTGGCCCACGCCGCCGGACACCTCGTTCCTGGGGAGCAGCGTGAAGAACAGGTGCTCACCGTCGGTCGCGAGCCCCTCCAGGATGCCCGCCGTTCCCGGACTCCGCTCGTCCAGCACGACGGCGGCGTCGCCGACGCCGGCGCTCCACCGCATCAGCGCGCTGTCGGCCGCGCCGACCCCGCGGTTCGTCCAGAAGACCTGGCCGGTCGCGCGGTCGAGCGCGATCTGGCGCGGCGCAGCCTGCCCCGAGGCAAGCGTCTCCGGCGCGCCGCCCGCGAGCGCGACCCGCTTCACGGCGCCGTCGCCCTGGAAATCGTCCGGACCGCTCAGGGCGCCCTGCTCGGTCCAGAACACGGCGTCGTCGCTCACCGCGAGCGACCCCGGGCTGCGCTGCCGCGCCGCCAGGACGACCGGCTGCTCCTCGTCGCCGGCGCAGAACGGATCGCCGATTTGCTTGAGCGGGCACGCCGCGGTGACCGGAGACGCGACAACGAGGGGCGCGGGCGAGCCCGGCGAGCAGAGCGCCGCCGGGAGCGCGATGCGCCCCTCGGGCGTGCGGCGAGCGCCGGCATCGCTCTCCGCGTCGAGCGGCACGAAGCACCCGGAGCCGACGCAGACGCCGTCTCCCTCGGTGACAATCGCGACGTTGACGTCGCCATCCGCCGCGATCGTACACCCCGCCAGGTCGACGTCGGCCAGAGCCGCGTCGCCGAAGCAGCGCGCCACGTCGAAGCAGGCCCGGCGCAGGACGTCCTCCTCCACGTAATCGGGCAGGAGCTCCGAGCGCACGAGGCGATCTCGGCACCGCCCGGCAAAGCACGTTTCGTCCCCCGGACACACGCCCTTTGTGTCGTCGGCCTCGTCCATGCTGCACAGGAAATGGAGCGGCGCCCAGAGCGTCGCCACGCGATCCTCGGGGACGGTCGTGATCACCGCGTGCTCCACGCGGACCTGACCGCGCAGGATCGCCCGCACGCGGAGGCTGATCTCCCGGCCGGGATCCTCGGAGACCGTCAGCCCCTGTGTCGCGGGCAGACTGACGCCCTCCGGGCCGAGCAGGAAGCGCTGGTTGGGGATGACGAGGTTGCCGCCGGAGAGGACCTGTAGCTCGACGTGATCGAGGTCCTTGGGAACGGCCATGTCGGTCTGGATGGCGACGATGAGCTCCCCCGTGACGGGCGCCGAGCACGCCGCCTGGGCCACCGCGAGCGCCGCCGTGGCCGCCGTGGACCAGCAGGGCGCCCTCACCACCGGCCTCCGAACCCGGTAGGACGCGTGGGGCCGAGGGTGCCCTCGATCGGCGGGGCCGGCGAGGGCTGGAGCAGGAGGACGCCGACGACGACGCCCGCCGCGACGACGAGGGCGCCGCCCGTGAGCCACACCCACGTCCGCGGACCACTCGCGACCGGCGTCAGGCCGACGCTGAGCCGGCTCAGCTCGTCGTCCTGGATCACGAGCTCCGACTCATACGGCATCATCCCCGGCGCCGTGACCCGCAGCGCATGGCGGCCGCTCGGCACGGCGCCGTCCCACCGCCCCTGCCCCAGGAGCGCGCCGTCGAGCGCGATGCGGGCGCCCGGCGGCGCGCTCACGGAGAGCTTGCCTGCGTGGACCCGCGGCTCCAGCTGGATCTGCACGACCACCTCGGCGCCGGGCGCCACGCGCTCCACCCGGACATGCGCCTTGAAGCCCGGCTTGTCGACCCGGATGCGCCGCGCTCCGGAGTCGACGATCACCTTGCCCGAGAGCGGCGTCTTCCCGGCCGGCGCGTCGTCGATCGTCACCTCCGCGCCCGCCTCGCTCACCGCGATGTCCAGGTGCCCGACAAGGGATCTGGCGCCCCGCTCGAGGGCGTCGATCGTCGCCCAGTCCTGCGGGGTCAGGGCGCCGCGGTCCTCCCGCCTCAGCCGCTCGACGAGCGTGAGCACGTGGC
Organism: Sorangium sp. So ce1014; assembly: GCF_051521505.1. NCBI lineage: Bacteria > Pseudomonadati > Myxococcota > Polyangiales > Polyangiaceae > Sorangium > Sorangium sp. So ce1014. The sequence continues at coordinate 1,598,127 of NZ_CP150356.1, read as the reverse complement.
TGTACCGGTGCATCCTGTTCTTGCAGACAGCCATGTTCCAGAGGAGGCGCACGTCCTTCGAGAGCGCGTAGGCGTGCTCGAACTTTGTGAACGCGTTGGCGAAGTCGCCATTGCCAAAGAGGCTCTTCCCCAGCTCGTAATCGGCCCTGGCCGCGCCGGTCAGCACCTCGGCGAGCGGCGCCGCGGCGGGCGCAGCAGGGGGCGCGGCCGGCGCGGCCTGCTGCGCTGCGGCTCCGCGGGCCGTGGTCAGCGTCAGGAGGACGATCGCGGCCGCGGGCCGCATCGCCGGCATGCGTAAGCGCATCGATACCTCGTCTGGAGAGGGTGCCGCCGGTCGAAGACCGGTCATGCCTATCTCATTTGAGAGGGATCGCGAAGGGGTTCGTGGGCTCGACGGGCGCCGGCGTTCTCGGCGGCGCGGCCGGCGGCGGCGAGCTCGGCACCGCCGCCGGCCGCCGGCGCGGCGGCGCCTTCGCGGGGCGCTCCTCCGCATCGACCGGAGCGGCCGACGCCTGCGGCGGCGCGGCCGGCGGCGGCGCGGCCGGCGCCGGCTCGCGCGCCGTCGCCGGCGGCTCCGACGCGATGAGCGGGCCCGCCAGGTCGCCGGCCGCGCCTGGCTGCGCGCGCTGCGGCGCCCCGTCGTCCTGCGCGATCGCCGCGCTCGACAGCGGCGCCTCGCCCACCGGCGCTCCGCGGCGCAGCGCGACCGCGGCCGCCAGCGCGAGCGAGGCCATCGCGGCCGCTCCGAGCGCCACCATCAAGGTCCTGCGCCGCGCTGGCCTCGCGAAGGTCCGCGCGAGCCCCCGCGTCGTGGGCAGCAAGGTCTCCATCGGCCCCGGCTCGGCGCTCGACAGGGTGTCCGGCTCGGGGCCCGCCGCGGGCGCGCTGGGCCGAGGCGTCGGCGGCGCGCCGAGGATCCGCGCAGCGCACTCCGCGCGCTCCCTGGCGCCCGCGGGCGCGAAGGGAGCGAGCGCGTGCGCCAGGTCGGCCACGGTGGGCCACCGCTGCGCGGGATCCTTCTGGAGGCAGCGGAGGATCGCGGCCTCGAGCGCCGGGGGGATGTCGCTCCGGAGCTCGCTGGGCCGGACCGGGTCGGCGCTCGCGACCTGCAGGACGAGCTCGGCGAGCGCCGGGGCCTCGAACGGCGGCCGCCCCGTGAGCAGCCGGTAAAGGATCGCGCCGAGCGCCCAGATGTCGGAGCGGGCGTCGACCGAGCGCGACGAGCGCATCTGCTCGGGCGACATGTAGATGGGCGAGCCGAGCATCTCCCGCGTCTGCGTCAGCGACGCGCCGCCGCTCTCGCTGCCGCCCGGCAGCTCCTTCGAGATCCCGAAGTCGAGCACCTTGATGAGCCTCGCCCCGCCGGGCGTCGTCGTGAGGAAGAGGTTCGCCGGCTTGAGATCGCGGTGCACGATGCCCGCGTTGTGCGCCTCGGCCATCGCCACGCAGACCTGCAGGACGTAGTCGGCCGCGTCCTGGGTGCTGAGCGGCCCGCGGTCGCGGAGCACCTCGGAGAGATCTTCGCCCTCCAGATACTCCATCACGATGTACGGGACCCCCGAGTCGAGCTCGCCGACGTCGAGCACCCGCACGACGTGCTCGCCCTTGAGGCGAACCACCGCGCGCGCCTCGCGGAGAAACCGCTGCGCGAGCGCCGGGCTCCCGTCCTCGTCGCTCAGGAGGAGCTTGATCGCGACCCGCTGCGGCAAGAACAGGTGGCTCGCCGCGACCACCATCCCCATGCCGCCGCGGCCCAGGACGCGATCGACCCGGTACTTGCCGGCGATCACCTCTCCTTCGACGACGGGTGCGTTCATGCGAGCTCCGCGCAGCGCGCTCTGGCACGGGGGCAGCCGCCACCCGAATCTGCTGTGGTCGATGGTAGCACACGCGCTCGTGGCGCAGCGACCTGTGTCCACGAGCCTCGGCGGAGCGCGATACGATGCCACGATGACGCTCTCACCTCGACACATCGCCAGGGCGGTGGGCTCGCTCGTTCTGCTCGTTCACACCGCGTGCGGCGCCGCCGTGATCATGGACGGCGGCGGGGGCGGCGCTGACGGCTCTGGCGGCGCTGACGGCCCGGGCTCGACGACCACCTCCTCCGCCGCCCCTTCGCCGACGACCGCGCCTCCGCCGACGACCTCCGGCAGTTCCGCGCCGCAGGTGAGCGCGGTCGTCTATGGCGACGCGACCGTGACCTTCCGCATCGCCAGCCTGCCCCTGTCCTGCCGCGATCCCGAAGCGCGCCCCACGTTCTCGCCCTGCAGCGACTGGTGGGCTCTGGAGCTCAGCATGCCCGCGTCGATGCTCGCCGTCGGCGAGGTGGATACGGCGAGCGACGATTTCAGGATCTTCGAGACGTCATCCAACGCGGATTGCGGCGGCTCCGGGGCCGTCGCCGGGGGCGCCGGCGCGGGCTTCGGCAGGCTCACCATCACGGCGATCGAGCCGACGTCGGTCGCCTTCGAGCTCTCCGACGTGGGCCCCCTGTTTGCCGGCCAGGGCGCGAACGGCCGCCACGTCGCGGCCCGCTGCGCCTCGCGCTAGCGCGCTGGACGCGGGGTCGCCGGAGGACCTCGGTCACACTTCCAGATCCATCCGCGACCTGACACGTCGACGGGTCCACTCGACGTTGACGAAGCGGCGCCCACCCGTCCCCGGGCGCGTGGACTTCGTCCGTCCGGAGCCCCGGGAGAAAGCCCATGTCCATTCGCACCTGGTTTCGCACGGCCCGCGTCCGCCACGGACTCGCCGCCAGCGCCGTCGTCCTCGCCGCCGGTAGCCTCGTCCTCGCCCGATCCGCCGCCTCTGACCAGGGCCCCTCGAGCGCGTTCACCGCGGTCGCCTCGAGCGGATCGAACAGCACCTCCTTCTCGGGGCCCGGCGCTCACGGCACCTTCGCCCTCAGCCACACCAAGGTGCTCAGCGGCGGCGAACAGCGCGTGTTCGCCGAGCTGATCGTCGAGGCCGACCCCGTCGAGCAGGCCAGGGAGCGCGCGCCGCTCTCGATCGTGATCGTCCTCGACACCTCGGGATCCATGGCCGGCGAGAAGCTCGATCAGGCCAAGCGCTCGGCCGTGCGGCTCCTCCGCGACCTGCGCGACGACGACGAGATCGCCTTCGTCCGCTACTCGAGCGACAGCGAGCTCCTCCAGCCGCTCGCCCGCGCCGGCCGCGTCCGGGCCGACCTGATCGCCCGGGTCCTGGAGCTCGAGTCGAGCGGCGGAACCCACATCGCGCCCGCGCTCGCCCAGGGCGTGCTCGCCCTCGCCGACGCCGGCAAGGGCCGCGTGCGCCGCGTGATCCTGGCGAGCGATGGCCTCGACGGCACGCGAGCCCAGAGCGAGCAGGTCGCCCGGGACAGCGCCGGGCGCGGGATCACCATCTCGTCTATGGGGATCGGCCTCGATTTCGACGAGGCGTACATGGGCGCGGTCGCCCAGGCGGGCCGCGGCAACTTCGCCTTCGTCAAGGACGCCTCGGCGCTCGCCACCTTCCTCCAGCGCGAGCTCAAGGAGACGGCCGCCACGACGATCGAGAGCGCGTCGGCCCGCGTGAAGCTCCCGGCCGGCGTCCGCCTCGTCCGCGCCTCCGGCGCCGACACGAGGCCCCTCGCCTCCGGCGCCGAGGTCGAGCTCGCGCTCGGCTCGCTCTTCTCCGGCGACGAGCGCCGCGTGATCCTCGAGCTCGCGGCCTCGCTCGACAGCGACGTGACCCGGGCCGTGGAGGGGCAGGTGAGCTGGAGCCGGGTCGGCGGCGACGGCGTACAGGCCCGGATCGCCGGGCTCCCGCTGACCGGCTCGACCTCCGCCGAGGCCGTCGAGGCGGGCAAGGACCTCGCGGTCCTCGCCGACGCCATGAGCGTCGTCGCCTCGCGCCGTCAGCTCGAGGCCGCCGACGCCTACCAGCAGGGCGACGTCGGGCGGGCCCAGCGCCTCATCGATGAGAGCATGAACGAGCTCAGCGCGGCCGTCGCCACCGCGCCGCACGCGGCGGCGGCCCCGCTCCGGAAGCAGCTGATGGAGTACAAGGCAACGCAGAAGGAGTTCCTCTCCGCCCTGCCCGCGAGCACCGCCGGGAAGGCGGCGGCCAAGCGCGCGGTCGAGAAGGACATCTCCAACCTGTCGAGGCGCTGACGATGCTCCGCAAGGTCGCCTTCGTCGCCGCCGCTGCGCTCTCGCTCGGGCTCGCGTCGCTCGCGCTCCGGCTCGGCCCGGTCCCGGGCTCGCTGCTGCTCGTGGCCGCCGCCGTCCTCCTCGCCGTCGCGGCGAGCGGGGCGTTCGCCTCGCTCGCGGTCGCCGGGGGCGCGCTCGGCGCGCTGGCGTTCGGCGTCCTCGGCGCGGCGTCCCCGGCGGCGGCCGGCGCCGCGCTCGCCGGCCTGTGCTTCGCGGAGCGCTCGGTCCGGGTGCGGGGCAGGAGCGCTCGCCTGCTGCACATCGGGACGGCGCTCGCCGGCGGCGCCCTGGCCGGCTCGCTCACCGCCGCCTTCGGCGCGGGGTCGCTCGCGCTCCGCGGGGTCGCGCTCGTGGTGTCCGCGGTGCTCGTCGCGCTCCCCTTCCTCATCGACGCCGACGACCCCGTGGCCCACGCCCTCGACGGCGCCGCCGGCGAGATCACGGGCCCCGCGCGCGCGTCGCTCCGCGAGGGCGCGGAGCTCCGCCGGACGGTCGCGGGCGAGGAGCTGCTCGATGGCAGGGCGGCGCGCCAGGCCCGGGCGACCTGGGCGTCGCTGCTGCGCCTCGCCGAGGCGCGGGCGAGGCTCGAGCGCACGCTCGCGGTGGGCCGCGCCGCGCGGGAGCGGAAGGCGAGCCAGGGGGAGCCTCCGCCGGCCGGCGAGGGGGCCGCGGGGGCGCCGGCCGAGGCGGTGATCGGCAAGGTGGACGCGCGGATCGCCGATCACGTCGCCGCGCTGACGCGGGCCTACACGGCGGTGAGCGCCGCGCAGGCGGCGGAGGCGAGCCTGGACGACGCGGCGCTCGTCGGGGTGGAGGCGATGGGCGAATCGCTCGAGCAGGTGAGCAAGACGATGGTCGAGGAGGTCTGATGGTCTCGTGTCGCTACGGCCGACAAACCGCGCAGCCTTCCGCGCTCGCGCATCCCGCTTCGCCCTGTCGCACGAACTCGCAAACGCCAGGGTCGCACGTGGTCAGATCATGCCAGCGGCCGTCCTCGCAGCGCATGGAACCGCTGAAGGTATTGCACGCGGTTGCGCCTTCCACCGCGCACGGCGTCTCCGGACGGGCCAGGTGGTCCACGGTGGCCTGGGTCACGACGCGCATCGCGAACTCCGCCGTGCTGGGCAGCGTCGCGGCGCCGACCGCGCCGAGCTGCAGTTTGCAGGTTCCGGTCTGGAGAATCTTGACCGGGATCTGGTGGTCGACGCTCGCGTCCCAGGCGAGCTCTCCCTCTGGGCCCGTACAGATGGAAGGCGTGGCCGTCACCGCGTGCACCGGCAACGACTCACAGGGCACCCCCTCCTTCAAGGCCGTGGCGGTGGGCAGGCGCACCGTCCAGCCAGGGCCCACCGTGCTCGGCCAGATGCGCTGCGTGAACGCGTGCACCGCGGTGACATCGCTCGCGCCGTAGCTCTGAATGCGGCCGCGAAAGCCGGGGAGCACGCCAGACACGAGCTCGACCGCGCCCCCCTCGAGCGGCGCCGTCCACGAGCAATTCAGACGCGAGCCCGAGGCGCCCACCGAACACGTCACGCCATCGCCCTGCACCAGGCCCGGCAACAGACCATCCAGCGGCTTGCCCCCGCCTTGCGGCACCGCATCGAACCTCAGCGTCTTGCCCGGCGACACCCGCAGCGGCGCCTGCGCTTCCGCGCAGCTCGATCGCACCTCGATCGCATCCACCTCGACCACCTCCACCTTCATCTCCGTCTCGCGCTCCGCATCGCTGAAGCGGGCCTTCACGCGCACGTTCGCGGTGCCCGCCGCCAACCCCTGCACCACCAGGTGCGCCGTATCCCAATACAGGCCCTCCGGCGCTTCTCCTTCCTCTGCAAAGCGCAACACCGACGGTTCATCGATCGCCAGCTCCAGCACCTCCTCTACCGACTCCGTGCTGCAGAAATTCACCTTCCCCCCGCCGATACAACCATCCACGAGCCACAGATTCGCGAAGCTCTGCTCCGCCAGCGCGTTCTGCGGCCCTTGCAACCGCGCGTCCTCGTCGGACGTCGCGCAGCCCGTCAAGGCAGCCGCTCCGAGCGCGGCCCCCAGCACCGAGGCACTCCATTGCAACCGCGGACCCATCGTGTCACCAGCCGATCTATCATTCATCGCGTTCATCAAAACCATGGTTCAGCAAAGCCCGCGCCAGGCGCGGCGCTCGCCGCTCAGCCAGCTCTGGGGGCAGAGTGTGAACGTTGCGTCACGTGAAGGGCGCTGTGCGCGTCAGGCTCGGGGCAGACGCGCGTTCCGCGCTGACAGCTTGCCGTGCCATACTGGCCGGCCATGCACATCATGAGCCTCGTCGCGCTGGGCGCGCTGATCGCCGGGCTGGCCCTCGGCGTCGTCGTCACCCGCGGCCTGCACGCCAATCCACGGAAGCGGTTCTGGAACGCCCCGCTGGGCCCCACCCGCTACCGGCGCGCCAACTTCCCGCTGGGAGGCACCCTCGCCGGCCTGGTCGCCCTCGCCCTCTGGGCCTCGGGTCACCCCGACGGCGCGCTGATCGCCGCGGGCGCAGGCATGGGCATGGCCGCCGGCGCCATCGGCGTGGGCCTCGCCGACCCGCTTCGCTGAATCAGGGCTACGCCAAGCGGGCAAACGCAGCGAGGAATTCCTGTCCACCTAGCCGTGGAGAGCCGCCTGCTCGCCGCGCAGGAAGGTTAGCGCCGCCCGGGCGAACGGCTCCTTCCACTCGCCGAAGACGGGCGCGTGTCCGCTGTTCGGCACGAGCCACAGACAGGAGCGCGGGATGGCGCGGTACATTTCCAGGGCAATCTCAGCCGGATAGAGGGGATCGCGGTCCCCGCTCACGATCATCGTCCGCGCGGTGATGGTCGACAGGTAGGGGCGCGTGAAGTTCATGTCGTCGTGGCTGTCGGCGAAGCGCCGCGGCTGGCGCCACAGCGCCCGGATCTGCGCGTCGCCGAGCTTGTGGCGGCCCCTCATCTCCTCCCATTCCGCCTCGGATCGGCCCTCGTCGGAGACTTGCCGCATGATCGCCCTGGCCTGCTCGGGGAAATACGGAGTCGCCGACACGAGGACCATCGACTCGACGCGCTCCGGCTGCTGCGTGGCCAGGTGCAGGAGGCACTTGGCGCCGAAGCTCAGGCCGATGGCCCGGAACGCCTTCACCCCCAGGTGGTCGAGGAGGGCGAAGACGTCGAGGGCGCACTGGCGAATGGTCAGGGAGCCGGACGGGTTGGTCGACCGGCCGTGCCCGCGCAGATCGGGGACGATGACCCGGTGATCGCGCCCCAGCTCCGCGAGATCGAGCGCGTGAGCCCAGTCGGCGCCCACCCCGGTGAAGCCGTGAAGCAGCACGAGCGGCGGCCCCTCGCCGCGAAGCTCGTAGTACATGTCGATGCCGTTGACGGACGCGGTCCGCCCGAGGTCCTGCGCTGTTTCCATTCGCTCCTCCGATCGCTCGGCCGCGGCCAATCCGCAGCCGGATGCACACGAGCGATAGGCGAAGCGCTTCACTCTTGATAGCTGTGCCCTTCCCGCATAGAATGCGACTCGCCTGATGAGGGGACGGCCAGCTGGCGTGCCCGACTGAGCAGGTGTTCAGGAACTGCGGTCCAGGCAGCTTTCGGCCGGAACGAAGCGCGCGAGGCGCGCTCGTCAGCTGCCGAGGAAGTGGCGCAGGAAATCGTCGGTCTCGCGGAGAATGCGCGGAATCGACGCCACGAGCTCGTGGCCGTCGTCCACCTCGATGAGCCGGACATGCCGCTTCCCTGCCGCGAAGGTCCGCGAGAGCTCGATGTCCACCACCTCGTCGTTCCGGCCGTGGACGATCAGCGTCGGTATCCGCACGTCGGGCCAGCCGCCCGAGCGGTCATCCACCTCGGCCGCGTCGAGGGCAAAGCCGAAGTCCACCCGGGCTCGCCGCTTCTCGGCGTAATCGTCGACCTCGAGCCAGCCCCGCTCCTTCCACGCCTGAAAGGCCTCCTCGCCGAGCCGCTGCCGCCATCGCTCCATGATCCGGAACGCCGGCGCGAGCAGCACAAGCGCGCACACCCGCGCGTCCTGCTCGGCGACGCGGCACGCGGTGAGGCCCCCGAGGCTCGAGCCCATCACCACGGCCCGGTCGCGCTCTCCGCCGAGCGCCCGCTTCACGGCGTCGATCATCGCGCCGAGGCGCAGGCGCTCGAACGACGGGACCCGCAGGTCGAGCCGCTCGACGGCGACCCCGCGCCGCTCGTAGTGCGCGGCGATCTGGACGCCCTTGGTCGAGCCCGGGCCCGAGGCGAAGCCGTGCAGGTAGAGCCAGCGCGGGCCGGCGGCGGAGGGCGGTGTCGTGGTCATCGAGGTGCGGGAGAGCCTAGGACGGGCGCGCGCCGAGCGGCAAGCCGCGCTGCCGCTCTGGCGCTCGCCCCGCCGCGCGGACGGGCGCGTCAGGGTCGCGGCAGGTCGCGTGCGCGCCTTCCGCTCCGGCAGGTCGATGCGGTATGACACGCCGGAGAGACGCCATGATCCGCCCCGCCACCGCCGCCGATATCCCCACCATCGCCCGCCTCATCCGGATGCTCGCCGAGTACGAGCGGCTCGCGCACGAGGTCGTCTTCGACGAAAAAGAGCTCGAAGCGCACCTCTTCGGCCCGAGGCCCGCCGCGGAGGTCGTCCTGGCCGAGGCGGAGGGGGTCGCGGTCGGATTCGCCCTCTTCTTCCAGAGCTTCTCCACCTTCGTCGGCAAGCCGGGGCTCTACCTCGAAGACCTCTTCGTGCTCCCCGAGCACCGCGGAGCAGGCCACGGCAAGGCCCTCCTCGTGCACCTGGCGAGGCTCGCGGTGGAGCGCGGCTGCGGGCGGTTCGAGTGGTCCGTGCTCGACTGGAACGAGCCCGCCATCGGCTTCTACCGCAAGCTCGGCGCCAAACCCATGGACGACTGGACCGTCTACCGCCTCACCGGCGAGGCGCTCGCCCGGCTCGCCCAGGGATGAAGAGCTCGCCCTCCCGCCCGGCTCCGCGGGTGAGCGCCGCTCGCCCGGGGTGCTGCTCGTGGAGACGCAGCGGAGCAACACAGGCTGCTGCCAAGGCAGCAGCGGCCGCGGGTCCTCGCATGGATCGCGGCCTGAACGCGCTCGCGCGAGCTCCACGCGCCTCGTGGCGCGGGCGTTGCTGGAGCGGCGCGTGCTGATGTCGGTGGCGCGGCTCCCGGGCTCGGTCGCGACATGCGCTGTTGCTCATCGAGCGTGAGCGTGAGTCCACACTGCCCATCGAGGGTCGCCGGCGGCGTCGAATGTCTTCAAACCACATGACCGGGCTCGGCGTGCTGCGCCACCGGAGCTTCGCGCTCTACCTCGCGGCGAGGCTGCTCTCCGCGGTCGCCGTGCAGATGCAGAGCGTCGCGATCGGCTGGCAGGTCTACGCGCTGACCGGCGACGTCTTCGATCTCGGCCTCATCGGCCTCGCCCAGTTCGCGCCGTTCTTCGCCCTGATCCTCCCCTCCGGGCAGGCGGCGGACCGGTTCGACCGGCGCCGCATCATCACGGTCGGCCTCGGCGCGGAGCTGCTCTGCTCGCTGCTGCTGCTCGCGTTCACCGTGTCGGGCCTGAAGGCGGTGTGGCCCGTGTTCGCGGTGCTCGTGCTGTTCGGCAGCGCGCGCGCCTTCATGATGCCGGCCCAGCAGGCGATCCTGATGAACCTGGTGCCGGCCGAGAGCTTCAGCAAGGCGGTCGCGCTCAGCTCGTCGAGCTTCCACGTCGCGGTCATCCTCGGGCCGACGCTGGGCGGGCTCCTCTACCTCGCCGGGTCGACGATCGTGTACGCGATCGTCGCGGCGCTGCTCCTCGCCTCCCTCGTGCTCATGGGCCTCGTGCGCGCGACCCAGCAGGCCAGGCGGTCCGAGCCGGCGTCGCTCAGCGCGGTGCTGGAGGGGCTGCGCTTCGTCTGGTCGAGGCCGGTGGTGCTCGGCGCGATATCGCTCGATCTGTTCGCCGTGCTGTTCGGCGGCGCGGTCGCGCTCCTGCCAGCGTACGCGCGCGACGTGCTCCAGGCCGGCCCGACCGGCCTCGGCATGCTCCGCACGGCGCCGGCCGTGGGCGCCGCGCTCACCGCGGGCGTCCTCGCCTTCCGGCCGATCACGCGGCAGGTCGGCCGCTGGATGTTCGGCGGCGTCGTTGTGTTCGGGCTCGCCACGATCGGCCTCGGGCAGACGCGGAGCCTCACCGTCGCGCTCATCGCCCTGTTCCTCGTCGGCGCAGGCGACATGGTGAGCGTCTATATCCGCCACATCCTCGTGCAGTTCGAGACGCCGGACGCGATCCGCGGGCGGGTGAGCGCGGTCAACGCGGTGTTCATCGGCGCCTCCAACGAGCTCGGAGAGTTCGAGTCCGGCCTCACCGCCGGCTGGCTCGGCCTGCTCCCCGCCATCCTCCTCGGCGGCAGCGCCACCCTCGTTGTCGCGGCGCTGTGGGCCCTCGGCTTCCCCGTGCTGAGCCGCATGGACCGCTTCCCGCACGCGAGGCGAGATCACGAGGAGAGCCCCGCCAGGGCCGAGACGCCGGTGGCCACCGCCGCGACGTGAGGGGCCGCCCCGCGGCGCGCCGTCGCGGGCGGCGCCGAAGACGGGCGCTACTCGGCGCGGAGCGCCTCGATCGGATCGAGCCGCGCGGCGCGCCAGGCCGGGTAGAAGCCGAACACCACGCCGATCGTGGCCGAGAGGCCGAGGCCGAGGACGATCGACCAGACCTCCACATGGAAGGCCCAGCGGCCGACCAGCTGCGCGAGCAGCGCGCCGGCGAGCCACGACAGCGCCACGCCCGAGAGCACCCCGAGCACGCCCCCGAGCAGCGAGACGGCCGCCGCCTCGCACAGGAACTGCAGCAGGATCGCGCGGGGCGAGGCGCCGACCGCGCGGCGGACGCCGATCTCCCGCGTCCGCTCGGTCACCGTCACGAGCATGATGTTCATGATGTTGATGCCCCCGACCACCAGGGCGACGACACCGGTGCTGAGCAGCAGCATCTTGATGATGTCGAGGACGAGCAGCTCCTGAGCGTGGCTGTCCTTGTCCTCGATCTTGAAGTTCTTGACCCCGTGATGGCGGCGCAGGAGCGTCGCGTCGATGACGCCGCGGAGCGCGGCGAGCGGCAGCTGGACGGCCGCGAGCGGCTCTTGCCGCACATAGATGCGATCGGTGTGGTGCGCCGGCGAGTACAGCGCGTCGAAGGTCGTCTCCGGGACGAGGACCTTGCGGTTCCAGATGTTCGTGTCGTCCGTCGAGCCGAGGATCGGCCGGTCCTTGAGCACGCCGACGACCGTCCACAGGTGCCCGTCGGCCGCCATGTGGAGCGGCTCCGCCTGCGCCGCCCGCGCGGGAGGGCCCCCGAACAGCTCGGCCCAGACCTCGTGGCCGACGACGCACACGCGCCGCCGCGCCGCGAGATCCGCCTCGACGAGGAACCGGCCCGCCGCGAGCTCGAGGTCGTAGAGCGCGGGCGCCGCCGGCGCCGCGCTGACGAGGGTGATGCGCTTCTTCTTGGGACCGACGCGGGCCTCGGTCGCGAGCACCGACTCGCTCAGGGCAGAGGCGCCGCCGAGGGCGCGCGACGCGGCGAGCGCGCGGGCGTCGTCCCGCGAGAGATCGCGCCGGGTGCGCCGCCGATCCTTGACGCTCACCTCGGCGGGGTGGACCTGGATGAGGTCGGCCTCCACGGCCTGCTGGCTCGCCCGGAGGAGCGCCTCCTCGCCGCCCGCGAGGAGCGAGGCGAGCAGCACGATCGAGCCGGTGCCGATGATGATGCCGAGCAGCGTGAGCGCGGCGCGGGTGCGGTCGGCCACGACGGCGCGCGTCGAGTGGAGGAGGTCGCCGAGCCTCATCGCCGCATCGCCGCCACCGGGTCGAGCCGGCCCGCGCGCCGCGCCGGCAGCCACCCGAAGACCACGCCCACGCCGGAGGAGACGAGCAGCGCCGCGATCACCGCCGACGTCGAGACCGCGCCGACCCAGCCCGGCGTGAAGCGGCGGATGACCGACGAGGCGAGCTCGGCCGCGATCGCGCCGCCGGCGACCCCGAGCAGGCCGCCGCAGCCGGAGAGCAGCGCCGCCTCGCACAGGAACTGCGCGCTGATGTCGCGCGGCGCCGCCCCGAGCGCCTTGCGGATGCCGATCTCGCGGACGCGCTCGGAGACGCTGACGAGCATCATGTTCATCACGCCCACGCCGCCGATGAGCAGTGCGACGCCCGCGATGAGGCCGACGATCGCCTTCATCGTGGCGAACATCGCCTCGAATTTCTCCATGATGGTGCTGAAATCGAGGAGGGTGAAGTCGTCGACGCCGTGGTGGCGCTCGACGAGGAGCGCGTTGACGATGCGCTTCACCGGGTCGTTGTTGCGGACGTCATCGGTCTTGATGACGAGGAGCGCCGAGGTGCTCACGTCCTTCTCGACGTCCGCCGCGGTGTCGATCGGCGCGACGAGCAGGTCGTCCCAGCTGAAGCCGAAGCCGACGCCCACCCGCTCGCTCGCGGCCAGCACGCCGATGATGCGGCAGCGCAGGGACCCGACCGTGACCCACCGGCCGATCGGGTCGCCCCGCCAGAGCCGCGCGGCGAGCTTCGAGCCGGCGACGCAGACCCGGGCGCGGCGGCGGTCCTCCTCGTCGGAGAACGCGCGGCCGCGGGCGACCGGCATCCGGAAGGCGTCGAGGAAGCCGCTGTCGGCCGCGACGAGATCGGTGCGGTCCTCGATGCCCTCGTCGGAGGTGACGTCGCGCGAGCCGAGCGTGGCGTACATGGCGTGCTCGGCGACGTGGGGGACGCCGCGCGCGAGCCGGTCGCGGTCCTTGCGGGTGAAGCCGGTGACGTACATCGTCTTCTTCCGCTCGGCGCGCACCGGGTCCTTCGGGGCGACGAGGAGGAGGCGCGCACCGCCGAGCTGCTCGATGCCGCGGCTCAGCGTGAGCAGGCCGCCCTCGGCGAGCGAGGTCATGAGGACGATGGCGAAGGCGCCGAGGGTGATGCTGAGGACGGTGAGGAACGACCGCAGCTTGTGCGCCGAGAGCGCCTTGGCGGCGATCGCGAGGTAGACGGCCCACCTCACATCCTTGTCTCGTTCTCGGCCGCCGAGGGCGGGTTGATGAGCACGCGAGCCCCCTCCGGGACGCCGTTCACGATCTCGACCTCGCGGTCGTTGCGCGCGCCGAGCGCGACCTCGACCTGCTCGGTGGTCTGCTCGCCGTCGGGCCCGTCGACCACGCGCGTCACGAGCGGCTTGCCGCCCTCGTCGGAGACGGCCTCGATGGGCAGGGAGACCACGCCCGGCCTGCTGTCGAGCCGGATGCGCACGTCGGCGGTCATGCCGGGCTTGATGAGGCCGTCGACGTGGGAGAGCTCGGCCTCGACAGGGAAGACGTCGACCTCGCGCCCCTCGAGCTTCACCGAGGCGGGCGCGATCTTTGTGACCTTGGCCGCGTACGTCTTGCCGGGCAGGGCGTCGAGCGTCAGGGTCGCGGGCTGGCCGAGCGCGACCTTGGCCACGTCGATCTGGTTGAGGTCCACCTTGACCACGAGCGTCGAGAGGTCGGCCACGGTGAGCAGCGCCTTGCCGTCGAAGGTCGACTCCACCCCCGGCGTGACGACCTCGCCGGGCTCGATGTTGCGCTGGATGACCGTGCCGTCGAGGGGCGAGTAGATCTTCGTGTACCGGAGCCGGTCCTTCGCGGCGCTCAGCGCGACCTCGGCGAGCCGGATGGCGATGGTCTTCTCGGCGAGCTCGTGCTTGGCCAGGTCGAGCTCCTCCGAGGCGATGACGCTGCCCTCGACGCCGGCGGTCCGCCGCGCGACGACGCGCTTCGCGAAGGCCGCGGCGGCCCGGGCCTGGGCGAGCTCGGCCTCGGCGCGGGCGACCTCGCGCTCGTTGTCGGTCGGGTCGAGCACGAGCAGGAGCTGGTCCTTGGCGACCCGGGCGCCCTCGTCGGCGAGCACCTCGGCGACCTGGCCGGCGACCTTGGATTTGACCTCGACCTTCTCGCGGGCCTCGATGCGCCCTGTCTCGAGGATCTCGACGGCGAGGTCGCCGCGCCTGGCGGTCACGACGAGCGCGGGGTCGATGGGCGGGGGGCCGCCGCGGGTCATCGCGACGACGGCGGCGCCGGTCCCGGCGAGCGCCAGGGCGCCGGCGAGCCACGGCCAGATGCGTCGCCGCCGCCGGGCGCTCACGAGGCGCCTCCAGGAGGCGGCGACGACGGTCCAGGAGGCGGCGACGACGGTCCAGGGACCGACGAGCCGGGTCCAGGAGGCGGCGCCAGGACGTCCACGCGCCGGCCGCGCGGGCCGGTGTCCTCGACGATGGCGCCGTCCCGGAAGGTGACGACGCGGGTGGCGTAGTCGGCGATCGAGGGGTCGTGGGTGACGACGATGACCGTCATGCCCTGCGCGTGCAGGGCGCAGAAGAGCTCCATGACCTGCCGGCTCGTGGCGGAGTCGAGCGCGCCCGTCGGCTCGTCCGCGAGGAGCAGCGGCGGCTCGTTGACGATGGCGCGGGCGATGGCGACGCGCTGCTGCTGGCCGCCGGACAGCTGGTTCGGCAGGTGGTGCGCCCGATCCTCGAGCGCGACGCGCGCGAGGGCGCGCTCGGCCCGCGCCCGGCGCTCGACCGGGCGGACGCCGGCGTAGACCATGGGCAGCTCGACGTTCGCGAGGGCGCTGTCGCGCGGCAGGAGGTTGAACGACTGGAAGACGAACCCGATCTTGCGGTTGCGGAGCCGCGCGAGCTCGACCTCGTCGAGCTCCTCGACGGGCTCGTCGTCGAGGCGGTACCGGCCGGCGGTGGGGCGGTCGAGCGTGCCGATGACGTTCAGGGTCGTCGATTTGCCCGACCCCGAGGCGCCCATGATGGCGACCATCTCGCCCCGGGAGAGCTCCAGGGAGACGCCGCGGAGCGCCTGCACCTCCACCTCGCCCATCCAGTAGGTCTTGGTGATGGCGTCGAGCTTCACGAGTGGAGACATGGAGGTTCTCGGCGGCGGTCGGCGCGACGTCCTCGGCCGCGGCGCGCCCGATCTCTGGGTTCGCCCTGCGTTCGCCCGACGCGGGCCCGAGGTCCCAGGGCGCGCCGCGCTTGTTGCTCCCATCATCGTGCCGTGAAGGCCAGTCGGCGCGGTGAGGCGTAGGCGAAGAGCGGCAGCGAAGCAACCGGAGCGCACGGACGCAGCGGGGGAGCGACGTGGCCGGAAGACCGGCAGATCGCGGCGTTACAGCCCCGACGTCTCGACCAGCGCCAGCACGACGGCCCCGACGCCGTACGAGATGTCGTCGCGGAGCTCGACCTCCGCGTAGTCGTCGAGCCTGCCGACCGTCGTGGGACCGGAGATGCCGGTGACGACCGGGCGCCCTGACGCGTCCTCCTCGATGCGCGAGCGCACGCCCGCCATGGCGCTGTCGATCGCGGGGCGCACCGCGGCGTCGAGGAAGCCGTGGCGGAGGCCGCGGGCGAGCCCGACGGCGAAGAGGGCCGTCGCGCTCGTCTCCAGGTAGATCTCGCCGGGGCGGTTCAGGATCGTCCACCACAGGCCGGTCCCCGGGTCCTGCGCGGCGAGGACCGCCGCGACCTGCCGATCGAGCGACGCGGCCACGGCCTCGTCGCGCTCGCCGCGCGCCGCGCGCACGCGGAGGTACTCGTAGCCGGCCGCCGTGACCCAGGCGTTGCCGCGCGCCCAGTACACGTCCGGGTCCTGCGGCGTCGCCCAGTTGTACGCGTGCCTGAAGAGCCCCGGCCCGTCCTGGAGGAGCGATGCGAAGATATGGAATTGATTCGAGAATTCGTCTAGCGCCCGCGCGTCGCCGGCGCGGATGAGCACGTTGCCGAACATGAACAGCGAGTCGACCCAGAGCGTGGGCTCGAACAGCGGCGACACGCCGAGGTGGCTGATGCCGCCCTGCTCCGTCCGGCGCGCTTCCTCGTAGAGGTAGCGGAGCACGTCGGTGACGATCGTCTCGTAGGGCGCAGCGCACGACTCCGCGTGGAGCGCGAGCGCGGCGGCGGCCGGTGGGCAGCGGTCGCTTGTCGTGATCTCGTAGCCGTACTCGATGTGCCGGTCGATGTAGCGCCGGTAGTAGTCCCGGTACGGCGCGTGCTGAGTGACACGGTAGAGCTCGACGAGCGAGAGCATGACCGTGCCCTCGCCCCAGTCCCACAGGAGCGACTCCGCCGGATGCTCGGCGATCCAGCGGTCGGCGACCGCGCGCGCCAGCGCGATGCTCTCGGAGCCGGGGGCGCGCTCGCGCGCGAACGCGTCCTCTGCCGACGGCGAGGTCGGCGTGCACGCCTCTCCGGGGCCGCCCGGATCGCTCGAGCAGCCGGCCGCCGCGGCGGCGCTCGCGGCGGCGGCGACGAGCAGCGCGCGGAGGCGCGGCGGCCTGCGGGACATGCGCGACAGGGCGGCCATCGGCGCCTCACTCCTCCACGGCGACGCCCGTGGCGTCGGGCGCGGTCACACGAGGGGCTCCGTCGAGGAGCACCCGCGTGCCCCGGGCCATCAGCGCGAACGGCCGCTCGCCCTCGAGCCGCAGCACCACGAGCTCCGCGTCGGTCTCGAGGACCTGCCCGCCGGGGAGCGTGAGCTCCTCCGAGGCACCCGCGCCCCGGAGGATCGCGACGTCGGTCCCGCCGTCGCTCTCGATCTGCCAGGCGACGATGCCGGGCCTCAGCTCGATCGGCGCCGCCCGGAGGGGCGCGTCGGGGCCGCTGTCCGCGCCGACCTTGTAGGGCAGGAGCACCGCCAGGAACCCCGGCGCCTCGGCCTCGACCGTGGCGTCGATGACGGCGTGGTCGGCGGCCTTGCGGTCCTTCTCGAACTCGTGGACGTGGGGCACGGTGAGCGGCGTGTACGGCGGCTCCACGACGGCCAGCCCCGGCGCGGTCGACTGCACGCGCACCTCGACGCCCGCCCGCGCCCGCTCCCAGCGCGCGCCGTCGGGGAGGAGCTCGAAGCTGCCCCCGGAGGTGAGCCCCGCGTAGCCGTGCAGCCGCCACGCGTGCGCGCGCGCCGCCGGGCGCGACGTCGCCAGGCGGTCGCCCACCACGAAGTAGCGGCCGTCGATGAAGGCCACGGAGCGCTCTACGTGCGTGTCCTGGTAGTCCTGGTGCGCCTCCGCGTACTCGACGGCGGCGCCGTCGTGGGTGTTCCGGATCCAGGCGTCCGCGTCGCCGAAGTTGTTGAAGACCCCCTTGTCGGGCGCGGATCGGCCGTCGATGAGGATGACGTTGTGCGACGGCGACTGGCTGGTCTTCGCGTTGTCGAGCGAATCGGGCTTGTAGTAGCCGGGGTCGATCAACAGGTACTCTCCGTAGGCGGCGAGCGAGAAGGACGTGCCGTCCACGTGGTCGTGGAGCGCCTTGCGCGCCGAGCCGTGCTCGGCGAGGAGCAGGAGCCAGCGCGCCTCCTCGCCCCAGTCCGAGCGGAACACCGCATTGCCCGCGTCGGGCATGAAGCGCGTCAGGAAGGGCGGCTCCTCGGCGGCCGCCGCGTCGTCGATGTAGACAAGGTGATGGGCGATGAGGTCGCTGCCAAACTCCATGTCCTGGGGGCTGTCGCGGTTCTGTTCCCAGTCCCAGCGATACGCCCCGCTGCCTCCGAAGGAGGTGAGCAGCGGGCTCCCGTTGAACGGGGTGAAGACGCCGTCGTCGGCCGGGGGGCGGCTGCCCCAGGGCAGGCGCAGCGAGAGCGACCAGTCGACGGACTTCGTGAAGAGCCCGCCGCGCAGCGGGAGCTCGAGCGTGGCCTGCTCGCCGTCGACGCAGCCGTGTCCGGCCCACGGGTCCTCGTCGGAGCGGGTGCGGCAGTCGCGCGCAAAGGCCACGGGCGCCTCGAGCGCGTTGTCGAGGGCGATGAAGAACGCCGCGGTGGGTCCCCAGGCGAAGCTGGCGTAGTACGGGCCTTCGGAGGCGCCGCCGTCGGGCTGCACGTACTGGCCGTCCGGGCCCCAGAGGTAGGCGAGCTCCGAGATCGACCAGTTCCACCAGGCCGCGGCCGACGGGTGCCCGGGGAACGCGAGCGCCACATAGCCGATCGCGTCGGCGGTCCGGATCGGGTGGTTGTTCTGCGCGGGGAGCAGCAGGAGATTCCGATAGAAATCGTGCTCGACGTACTTGGCGAAGAGCTGGCCGGTGATCTCGGTGATCTTGCGCTCCGCCTCGGCGGACTCTCCGTCTGGGAGCCACGGCGTGGCGCTCAGGAGGTCCCACGCGTTCGTGTACCCCATCAGGGTCTTCGCCATCCGGATGTTGATATCAAGGACCGAGTTCGTGTCCCAATCGGGCTCGAGCCGGCGCAGGAAATCGCGCGCCTTTGCGGCCGCCGCCTGGTCCTCGAAGGCCCAGGCGAGGAGGGCGTTCGCCTGCGCCGTCGAGGCGTTGTCGCCGTTCGTCCTGTAGTCCCAGGAGGCCGGATCCGGGTCCTCCGCGTACGGGCGCTCGGCGCGGCGCTTCAGGGTGGCGAGGATCGAGGCGTAGGGCTCGCGATCGACGCGCGAGCGCAGCAGGTCGCGGTGCTCGGGCCGCGCGAGCAGCCGCGGGTGGACGCCGGTGTCCCGCTGCTGGCCCGGCCCGGGGACGTCGGCGCCGCACGCGGCGGCCGCGAGCGCGAGCGTGGCGAGGGCCGCGCGCGCCGCGTGCGCACGACAGAGGGTTCGGATCGAGAGAGACACGCCGTGGGACCGTGATTGCATAGAAAGGATCGGGCGAGGGCTGGACAGGAAAGCGCTCGTGCGCGAGCTAGAGCAGCGTATCAGCTCGCGCCGGCCTGGATCGGCTCGATATCTCGCGGGCGTGGGGGTGATCACCACATCCCCCGTCATGACGGAATCGGATGTCATCCGATCAGCCTCCGTTGCCATCTGGGCAGACGCGATCCTCACCGGATGACCTCGAGGCGCGCGTCGAGCGGGCTGAGCAGAGCCTGTTGCGGCGCGCCGGCGCGGGCTGCGTCGAGCACGCCCGCAGGCTCCTGGGCGCGAGGGGCGCGACGCGCTCAGGTGGCGCAATCCTGCGCGAGCGTCCGCCTGCTGTGGCAGGACGCAACGCGTGGAGCGGAGCGACCGCGCCGGCAGCGAGGAGTCCTCGCCATCGCGGGCTCTCCGCTGGGCGGCCTCCCGCTTGCATTGCCCCGGCCGCGCTGGGAAAATCGAGGAGGTTTGGAATGGCGAACGAGCAGAAGCAGGGAATGGGCGCGCAGGGACAGCAGGGCTCCGGGCAGCAGGAAGGCCGCAGCGAGAGCAGCGTTGTCCCTGACAAGGACTACAACCTGGTCAGCGTGCTCTACCATGCTCTCCAGGGCGCGGAGACCTATTCACAGTACGTTCAGGACGCGCAGAGGCAGGGTGATCAGGAGCTCGCCTCGTTCTTCAGCGAGGTGCGGCAAGAGCACCTGCGGCTCGCGGAGCGCGCGAAGCAGCTCCTCGGGCAGCGGCTGAGCGGCGGCGCGCGCGCGGGCCAGGGAGGAGCGCGCGGCAGCGCCTGACGCGATCCGCGGGTCGAATCGACAAGGCGCCAAGAACGCCAGGGGAGCACGGTCTTCCTCTGGTGGGCTTGGCGTCTTGCTTTGTGTCCAAAGCGTGAGGAGGAGCCCTGAGAGCTCGTGATCGCAGCGCGACGCGGGCGGGGCTCGGGCGTGGGGGGGGGGGCGGACGCCACGCGGGACAGCCTTCATGATATGCGCCTTCGTCATGCCCCTCCCCAAGCACCCCCGCGCCGTCATCACCGGCGCCGCCTCGGGCCTCGGCCGCGCGCTGGCCATCGAGCTCGCGGGCCGTCAGGCGAAGCTGCTCCTCGCCGACCTCAACGAGGAAGGCTCCCGGGAGACGGCGCGCCTCGTCGCCGGGGCCGGCGGCGAGGCGCACGCGGTGCGCTGCGATGTGAGCCGGAGCGAGGACGTCGCGGCGCTCGTGGGCGAGGCCGATCGCGCGCTCGGCGGCGTCGATCTCGTCGTGAACAACGCGGGCGTCTGCGCCGGCGGGCAGGTCGGCGAGATCCCGCTCGCGGACTGGGCGTGGGTGATGGGCGTCAACCTCTGGGGCGTCATCCACGGCTGCCACGCGTTCGCGCCGCGCTTCAAGGAGCAGCGGAGCGGACACTTCCTGAACGTCGCGTCCGCCGCCGGCTTCATCTCCGTGCCGGGCATCGCTCCCTACTGCGTGACAAAGGCCGGCGTCGTCGCCCTGTCGGAGACGCTGAGGCTCGAGCTCGCCCCTCACGGCGTCGGGGTCACCGTCCTGTGCCCGACCTTCTTCAGGACGCAGATCGCCTCGAGCGGGCGCGGCCTCGACGGGCCCATGAAGGCGGCCGCCGAGAAGCTCATGGGGCGCGAGGGGCTCCAGGCCGACTACGTGGCGCGGCGCGCGGTCGAAGCGGTCGACGCCGGCCGCCTCTACGCCGTGCCTCACCGCGATGGCCGCTGGGTCTGGCGGCTGAAGCGCGCCATCCCCGAGCTGCTCCAGGACGTGGTGATGCGCCACGTGATGCGCGGGGCGCGCTGATCGAGTCGAGCGCGCCGCGCCGTTCGGACGTCCGGCGCCGGGAGGACGAGGGCGCCTCCGAGGTGGGCAGAGGCGGCGCGATTGCGCGCAAGTAAGCCAGTTCGTTCGAAAATGCGCCGCTTGAAAGGCGCTGCGGGCGGCGCGACGGTGAGGCAGGATGAGGGCCGACCGATGCAGCCCAAAGGAAAGGAGTAGGTCGTGTCGGTGGCCGACAAGCTGGTGGAGCACGGGCGGCGCGAAGGGCTGCAGGAGGGACGGCGCGAAGGGCTGCAAGCGGGGCGGCGCGAAGGGCTGCAAGCGGGGCGGCGCGAAGGGCTGCAGCACACACTGCTCAAGCTGCTCGGCGCGCGGTTCGGCGCGCTGCCGGAGGACATTGTCGCGCGCGTGAACAGCGCCGACATCCCGCAGCTGGATCGGTGGTTCGACCGCGTGCTGACCGCGACGACCCTGGCAGACGCGCTGGGCGATCGCTGAGCCATGGCGAAGTCCGCGCCGGCCGCCGGGGCCGGGCGGGCCAGCGCCCCCGAACGACGGCCGTTCTGCCTGGAACGCCGGGTACACCCCGGGACCGCCCAGCTTGTGGCGCCGCCAGCTGACCCGTTGTAAACGCGGGGCGTGACCCAGGTGCGCTCGATCTTCGCCCCAGGACTCTTCGGAAACCAGGTAGCGATCGTCACCGGTGGGGGCAGCGGGATCGGCCTCGCATGCGCGCGCGAGCTCGCTCACCTCGGCGCGAAGGTCGCGATCTGCGGCCGCAAGCCCGACAAGCTCGAGGCAGCGGCGAAGACGCTCGAAGGCGACGGCGTCCCCGGCGACGGCGTGCTCGCCGCGCCGTGCGATATCCGCGAGCCGGAGCAGATCGCCGCCTTCGTCGGCCAGGTCCTGGAGCGCTTCGGCCGCATCGACGTCCTCGTGAACAACGCCGGAGGCCAGTTCCCGAGCCCGGCCATCGACATGACCCCGAAGGGCTGGGAGGCGGTCGTCCGCAACAACCTGAACGGCACCTTCTTCATGACCCGCGAGGTCGCCCGGCGGGCGATGATCCCGGCCCAGCGCGGCCGCGTCGTGAACGTCACCGCGTCGGTGAGCCGCGGCTTCCCGGGCATGGCCCACACCGGCGCCGCGCGCGCCGGCGTCGAGAACCTGACGCGCTCGCTCGCCGTCGAGTGGGCGGCGCTCGGCATCCGCGTCAACGCCGTCGCCCCCGGCAGCAACATCCGGTCGAGCGGCACGTCGCAGTACGGCGACGAGCTCCTCGATCTCGCGCGGCGCGCCACCCCGCTCAAGCGCCTCGCCGCCCCGGAGGAGGTCTCGCGGCTCATCGTCTTCCTCGCGAGCGACCAGAACGACTTCATCACCGGCGCGGTCTACGGCATCGACGGCGGCCAGCCGCTCTGGGGCGACATCTGGTCCATCCCCGAGCCGGAGGGCGCGCCGGGCGCTCCGCCGGACGGCAAGGGCTGAAGGGGCGCGGCGTGACCTACCCGCCCCCGTACGCCACCGGCGAGCAGGCCGCGCCGGAGCCCACCTCCGGCGCGCTCGCCGACGCGATGGCGCCGCCGTTCGGGCCGCCGCCGTCGTCCGCGCCGCCGTCGTCCGCGCAGCCGCCGTCCGCGCAGCCGCCGGCCGAGCCGACCACCTTCCTCGGGCGGGTCGCCCGGCGCGTGCGCGACTACTTCCTCGCGCTCGACCCGACCTTCCTGTCCGCGGTCGCGCCGCTCGCGGTGATCGCCGTCATCCTCTTCACGCGCGCTCCGTCGACGAACTACATCTTCGACGAGCAGGAGGCGCTCCTCGCCAACCCGTACGTGAACGCGAAGGGCGGGCTCCGCTTCATCGACGCGATCCACCGCGATTTCTGGGGGCTGCCGCCCGACCGGAGCGTCGGCTCCTACCGCCCGCTGCCGAACCTCCTCTGGCGCACCGTCTGGGCCGTCACGAAGCAGCCGTTCTTCCATCACTTCTACAACGTCCTCTTCCACGCAGCGAACGGCGCGCTGCTCACGTGCGTCACGTTCTGGCTCACGCGCAAGCGCGGGCTCGCCTACCTCGCCGGGCTCATCTTCGTGGGCTGCGCGGTGCTCACCGAGGCGGTCAGCGGCATCGTGGGCATCGCCGACGTGCTCGGGGGCATGGGCGCGATCGCCGCCCTCGCCGCCCTGACGCTGCCCGCGTGGGCGATGCCGTTCGGCGTGTTCGCGGCGGTGCTCCTCGGCCTCTTCTCCAAGGAGAGCGCGCTCGTCTGCGTGCCGCTGATCCCGTTCGCCGCGCTGATCGCGGCGCCCCTCACGCACCCCACGCGGCCGGCGCGGCTCGTCCGGTCGCTGCTCGCGCTGCTCGCCGCGGGCGCGGCGTTCGTGCTGTACGTCGAGCTCCGGCGGCGCTGGTTCCCGTCGCCCCTGCCGGCCGAGCTCACGACGCCGCTCGCGGAAGGCACGCCGCTCGTGAAGCGCGCGCTGCACGACCTGCTCGTCTGGTTCCACCAGGCGCCCCTGCCGCGCGATCCGCTCAACAACCCGCTCAGCACCGCGGACACCCCGCACCGGATCGCCGGCGCCCTGCGCGTCTACTGGCGCGGCCTCACCCAGCTCGTGTTCCCGTGGACGCTCAGCGGCGACTACTCGTACCCGCAGGAGCCGACGCCCGACCGGCTTGTCTTCTTCGGCAGCGTCGCCGGCGCCGCGATGATGGTGCTGCCCCCGCTCGGCTCGCTCGCGCTCTGGATCGCGTCCCTCCGCCGCGAGCACCTCGAGCGGCGCGAGCGGCGCTCGGTGCGCGCCGCCTTCCTCGTCGACGGCGGCCAGGCGACGTCGCGGCGGTGGTCGCTGCTCCTCGCCGGGGCGCTGCTCGCGGCCGGGGCGGCGGCGCTCGCCGCGTACGACTGGCAGGTGCTCCGCCCGGCGGGGCGCGTCCCGCTGCTCCGGGCGCTGCCGCTCGTGCTCTGGCCGCTGCCGTTCCTGCCCGCGCTGCTCCTCGGGCTCGGGCTGCTCGTCGAGGGCGCGCGCCCCCTGCCCTGCCCCGCGACGGCGGACCGGAGCGTCTGGGTGCCGCTGCGCCGCGGCTACGCGGGGCTGTGCCTCGTGGCGATCGGGCTGACCTGGATCGTGGTCAGCTACTTCCCGCACTCGAACATCCCGGTCGTCCTGCCGACGGTGCGCGCGGAGCGCTTCTGGTACTTCCCGGCCATCGGCTCGTCGCTGGTCCTCGCCGTCGCGTTCTCGTGGCTCCACGAGGCTTTCGCGGGCTCGACGCTCGCGCCGCGCGCGCGCTGGTCGTGGCGGGCGTGGGTGACGCCGACGCTGTTCGTGCTCTTCTTCGGCTTCCAGTGCGCGCAGGCCTACCGGCACGCGATGGACTACCGCAACGACCTCGACTTCTGGGCGGCGACGAAGGAGGCCGTCCCGAACAGCGCCAAGGCGCACCTCAACTACTCGGTCATGAAGGGCGCCCGCAGCGACCTCCCGGCCCGGCTCGCCGAGAGCAAGATCGCGGTGGAGCTCGCCCCGAGCTGGCCGATGGCCCACGTGTACACGGGCGACACGCTCTGCCGCATGCACCGCCCCGACGAGGCCTTCCCGCACTACCGGCGCGGCATGGAGCTCGGCCCGAACGAGCTGAGCCTGATCGCGCTCGCGCTGCAGTGCCTGCACGACGAGCAGCGGCTCACGGCGTACGAGGCGGAGCTCCGGCAGCTCGCCGAGGAGCACCCGGGGACGTGGCTCGCGTACCTCGCGATCGACACGCTCGACAACGGCGCGAAGCACGGCGGCGTCGACCCGAAGTACCGGCCGCGCGGCTACAACGAGGGGCCGAAGGAGTGACCGAGGCCTGGCACGTGTACATCCTGCGCTGCGGCGACGGGTCGCTCTACACGGGCATCGCCCGCGACGTGGAGGCGCGCTTCGCGCAGCACGCGGCGGGGCGCGGGGCGCGGTACACGCGCGGCCGGGGGCCGCTCGCGGTGGTCCACGTGGAGACGGCGGCCGGCAAGGGCGAGGCGCTGCGGCGGGAGGCGGCGATCCGGCGGATGGGGCGCGCGGGGAAGGAGGCGCTCGCGGCGGGCCGCGGCCGATGACGTAGGCGTCGTTCTCTCGCTCCGCGCATCTTCGTGGCCGAACCGCGTCGAAGCGCTGTTCCTCCGGGCCGAGGTATCATCGTGAATGAGGAGATACGGTGAGAAAGTCGACCTCGAGCGCGAAGACCGAGAGCCTCCAGCAGAGCGAGCTCTCCGGCGGTGACCTGGACGCCGACGCCTATCTCCTGGTGATCGACGGATCCTCGTCGCGGCGGTGCCCGCTGCCGAGGGAGGGGGTGCTGTTCGTCGGGCGCTCCTCCGACGCGGCGATCTGCGTCACCGCCGCGGCGGCGTCCCGGCGGCACGCGAAGTTCCTCGTCGTCGGCGGCGAGGTGCAGGTCATCGACCTGAAGAGCCACAATGGAACGCTCGTCAACGGCGAGCGGCTGGAGGGCTCGCGCCTCCTCTCGTCCGGCGACGTCGTCACGATCGGCGACGCCGTGCTGATCCTCCGGCGCGAGCCCCGGGCGCCGGACCGCGCCCTCGTCGATGCGGGCCACTGGCGCCGGCGCCTCGAGGAAGAGATCGAGCGCGCGGGTGATTACGGCAGGCCGCTCGCGGTGGCCGTCGTGTCGACCGGCGGCGTCCGGGACAAGGCGGTCGCGGGGGCCGCGGCCGCGGCGGCGCTGCGGCTCATCGACGTCCTCGCCTGGGACGGCGGCGCGCAGCTCGTCGTCCTGATGCCTGAGCTCGGGGCCGAGGCGGCGCGCGCGGCGATGCTCGAGCTGCTGGAGGCGCTCGCGCCGCTCGGGTCGGGGATCCGGGGCGGGGTCGCTGCGTACCCGGCGGACGGCGGCGATGCCGAGACGCTCGTCTCCGGCGCCGCCGCCGCGGCCTCGATCGCGGGGTCGGGGACGGTGGCCGTCGCCGCGGACACCGCCGTCCGGCACCGCGTCGGCGAGCGCGAGGTCGTGCTCGCCGACCCGGCGATGATCCGCGTGTTCGAGCTCGTCCGCCGGCTCGCCGCGAGCGAGCTCTCGGTGCTCGTCCTGGGCGAGACCGGGACCGGCAAGGAGAACGCCGCGGCGGCGCTGCACCACTGGTCGGCGCGGGCGAGCAAGCCGCTGATCACCCTCAACTGTGCGGCCCTCCCGGAGACGCTCGTCGAGAGCGAGCTGTTCGGGTACGAGCGGGGCGCGTTCTCGGACGCGCGGGCGCCGAAGCCGGGCCTGCTCGAGCGCGCGCACGGCGGCACGGTGTTCCTCGACGAGATCGGCGAGCTGCCGCTCGGCGCGCAGGCCAAGCTGCTGCGCGCGCTCGAGGCGAAGCGGATCACGCGCCTCGGCGACGTGCGCGAGCGCGAGGTCGACTTCCGCATCGTGGCGGCGACGAACCGCGACCTCGAGGCCGAGGGCCGCGCGGGCCGCTTCCGGGAGGACCTGCTCTTCCGGCTGAGCACGGCGGTGGTCGAGCTGCCGCCGCTCCGGCACCGGCCGCGCGAGGTGCCGATCCTGGCGCGCCTCTTCCTGGCCGAGGCGCGCGCCCGGGGCGGCAAGGCGCCGGTCGAGCTCTCGGAGGCCGCGCAGTCGACCCTCGCCGCTTATGCGTTCCCTGGCAACGTGCGCGAGCTGAAGAATGCGATGGAGTTCGCGGCGGCGACGGCGGAGAGCGAGGTCGTCGAGCTGTGGAATCTGCCGGACCGCATCGTGGGGCGAGGGGCGGCGGCGCCGGCCGGTGGGGGCGCGGCGGCGGGCGGGGGCGCGGCGGCCGGTGGGGGCACGCCCTCCTCGCCGCCGGGGGCGCCGCCGCGATTCCGGCCGATCGCCGAGGAGCTGAAGGAGCTGGAGCGCCGGCGGATGCAGGAGGCGCTCGAGGCGACGGGCGGGGTGCAGACGCGCGCGGCGGAGCTCATCGGGATGCCGACGCGCACGTTCGTGTTCAAGCTGAAGCAGTACGGCATCGCGGTGCGGCCGGCGAAGCGTCCGTCCTGAGAGCGCCGGTTACCCAGCGCGCCTCGCCGGCATCTGGTCCGCTCATCGCGCGATCGGCCTGCCGGACAGGGCCTCTTCCTCTTCCAGAGAGCCGGCGACGACCTCGTGGGCGCCGATGTCGTGGGCGCTCTCCTGAGGGCGTGGGGTGCCGAAGAAGTCCTCCTGGACGTCGGCGAGGAGAGTCCCCTGGTTCCTGACGGGTGAGCCGCCCAGCAGCCGGAAGTCGTCGGGATCGATGCCGTTCTCGTTGACGAGCAGCGGATCTCCGACCACGTCGCTCGCGCTCTGCCCAGAGCCTCCCGGCGAGGAGCTTCCGTTGCCGCCGAACCAGTTGTTGCTGGCGAAGTCGATCCTGACGGTGTGACTGAACCTCGTCAGCGGCCTGTCGCTGCTCAGCTGGTAGAAGATGTTGTTGACGACCTGGGCTCGCCCGCCCGCGGTGGAGGGCGCGGGGCCCCGGATGCCGAACAGCTCCGCGTCTCCGGAGCCAACCACCGTGTTGTTCTCGATCCTTGTTCCACCCATATCGCTCGGCCCCGTGCCGCCCCACGCGCTCAGCTGGAGGACTGTGCGGCGGGGGATGGATGAGGGGCCGGGACCGACGACGATGTTGTTCCGGACGCGGTTGTTGTCCAGCAGGACGTCGTCCGGGTCCTCGTTCGCGAGCGCGATCCCCACCGCCGCGGCAGGGATCCGCAGGTCCCCGGGCCACGAGCAGGTCGTGTCGCCGGCGGGTCGATCGGGGCAGCTCACGCCGTCCGGGCAGTAGGGCCGGTGGAACGCCGGCTTGCTCAGCGAGTAGATGAAGTTGCGCTCGATCGTCGAGTCGGCGAGGTTGTTCAGGTAGAGATCGACGCTGTAGTTGTCGTGGAGCACGTTGTCGGCGACGTGGTGGTTCGTCCCATAGGCGCCGATCCCCTCCCCGAAGTTCTCGTAGACGGTGTTGCCCACGACCACGTCGTCGCCCCGCGTCAGGTTCACCGCCGACGGCCACCCGCCCTGGTGACAGAACAGGCGCTTGTCTGCGTTGATCTTCACGTTGTCGTAGACGACGTTGTTCTCGAACCGCATATGGGTCGACTCGTGCCCGGGATAGACGGCGCCCTTGAACGAGCCGTGGATCGTGTTCCCTGCGATGCGGATATGCCGGCCGCTGCTCGACCCGTCCCACTTCCAGAGGCTGATCGCGACGCCTTTTGCGTCGCGCATCTCGAACCCGAGGATGTCGTAGTACGCTCCTCGGATCTGCAGGATGTTCTCGTTGCTGCCTCCTCCCAGGCTGCCGTCGAGCACGACCGATTCGCCGGGATAGGGCTGGAAGACGATGTGCTCTTCCTCGGTGCCGAGGTGGTCGAGCTTCACCGGGCTCGTGCTGTCCGTATAATAGGTGCCGCCGCGGACATAGACCGTGTCGCCGGCCTGCGCCATCTGCCCCGCTTTCACGAGCGTCTTGAAGGGCCTGGCCAGCGTGCCCGGGTTCGTGTCGAGCCCGGTGGTCGCGACATGGTAGATGTCCCTGGTGAGCGCCTTGACCTGCGCGGCGGTCAGCGCGACATCGTAGAGGCGCACCTCGTCGATCGTCCCCGCGTACGCGTTCCAGGAGGGGTGATTGCCGATGACGATGGGCCGCGTGGAGTCCTGCAGCGCGCGGGGCTCTGCCGAGACGGCGGTCGACGCGACGAGGGCGCCGTTCACGTAGAGCGAGACGCGCGTCCCGTCGTAGACCCCCGCGACGTGCGACCAGACGCCCGGGCTCGCCGGGGCGGCGACGGTGACCGTGGTCCCCCAGCCATTGCCGGGGAGAGCGATGCTGAACCCGAACTGACCGTCCTGCAGGAACAGCGCGTACGAATCCATCGAATACCACTTGTTGACGATGGTCCGGAGGCCCGAGGTGCTCGACGGTTGCACCCACGCCGCGGCGGTCATCTGCGTCGTGAAGTGGAAGGCGGGGCGGTCCGGGATCTCGATGCGATCGTCGGCGCCGTCGAAGGCGGCGGCCCGATCGACGCGGCCTGCGCCGCACCCCGCCCCGTTGTGCCTCACGCCGTGGGCGCCGTTGCCCGAATCGTCGATCACGGTCGTGCTCGAGCAATCCTCATCCAGGTGCCACAGCGCGACCGGCGACGGCGGAGAGGCCATGAGACGCGCCGATTCAGCGGCGACCGGCTCGTCCTGGAGCGGCTCGGCCGTGTCCGCGCAGCCCACCGCGAACGTCGCCGCGAGGGCCACCGTGGCCCGGCGCAGGCGCGATCGCCCCGTCCGCTGTGCGGGGGCCGAGAGGACGCCCGCGGCGTCCGGCTGGGCCGCGCGCGGCGCGTCCCCGAGATTCCTTGTCATCGAAGAGCCACGTTGAAGTTGCATTGCGCTGTCTCGCTGTGAATTGTTGAGCTGCAGGCCGCATCCCTCTCCGGCAGCATGGCAACTCGCGGGCCAGGTCGCAGCGTCGAGGCAGCGCGGGGGCGCGGCGCCGGTCAAGCAATCGTTGCTCGCCACGCCGCAGAAGGGACGCAAGCATTGCTCCACCTCGGCAATCCTTGCTCGGCGCCAGCGCCCTCCGCCCGTTGTTCGGCGTGCGACATGGCGCAAGACTGGCCTCACGACGTCTCTCCCGCCGGGTGAGCAAGAATTGCCGAGCGACGGTTGCTGGGCTCCAGGCGGCGCGATGGCCGACTCGAGCCTGCCGGCGTTCCGGCAGCGCCCCACGCTGGACGGGACCGCCGTCGGACCGGCCTCGAGACACGGGGGCCTCGGCCTGGCGGACGCCGCCGCCTCGAGCGTGGGCGCCAGCTGGCGCTCCTGGCGCTGCACAGCACGGCCAGCGGTGCGCGGCTCACCTATCCGAGCTGGCACAGTCGATGCTCTGACGCTCCAGGCGGACCGAGGGAACGGCGCTTCATCACCGAAGCCCGACGCACCTCAGGGACATGCGACAGGAGATTCATGGTCATGAAAAGTATTGTGGGGCGTCGCTTCTCGCTGCTTGTGGTCGGAGCCAGCCTCGTCGCCACGGGGTGCGTGGTAGAGGCCGACATGGAGGCGGGCGACAGCTCGAACGACGTGGATGGCGCGGCGGCCGAGAGGATCGGCGACGCGGACGAGGCGCTCGAGATCATGGATGGAGCCGGCTCCGCGGGAGAAGCCGGCGTGGCGGATACCGGCAGCGGCTCGGCGTTCTCGCTGGTGAGCATGATGCACGGCCGCTGCCTCGATGCGCCGCACGCCGTGGACGGGACCCACGTGTTCATGTGGGACTGCGTGCCAGGGAACGCCAACCAGCGCTGGAGCTACAACGCCACGACCGGCGAGCTGAGAGTCCACAAAGACATGTGCCTCAACGCCCTGGGGACAAGTCGACTGAGCCCGATCGCGGTGAAAGATTGCCGCAGTGGAGGCAACCTGAGGTGGGATATCGTCCTCCCGGGCCGGGTCATGCTGCGTGGGATCACGGACGAGTATGGCCGCTCGATGTGCATCGACATCGGCTATCAGAACCGTGACCTCGGAGCGCCGCTGCTGCTCCAGTACTGTCACCGCGGGGAGAACCAGGAGTGGCGCCGCAGCGACTCGGGGATCGGCGGGGCCACCTTCAACCTCGAGAGCCAGATCGGCCGCTGCGCCGACGCCCCGGGCGCAGGCTGGGCTCCGGTGCTCCAAGCCTGGGACTGCTCGGGGACCAACGACAACCAGCGCTTCACCCGCACCGTGGACAGCGAGCTACGCGTTCACGGCAAGTGCCTCGACGGCCAGACCCTCCAGAGCGGCGACGCGTTGATCTACGACGAGTGCGACGGCGGCAGCAACCAGAAGTGGAACCGCGACCTCCTGGGGCGGCTCGTCTCGATCGGCAACCCGGCGATGTGCGCGGACGTCTGGGGAGCCAGCTCGTACAACGGTGCGCCGATAAAGCTCTTCCCCTGCCACGCCGAGGCCAACCAGAGGTGGTACTACACCAGTATCGCCAATCCGTGAGACCGTCTGGGCGTCAGGGAAGGCTCGTCGAGCCGGCCTTCACCACGCTCCTTGCACCCCGACCCGCGCCGGCGAGACATCGATTCCCCAGCGGATGGCGCCCGTCGTTGCTGGCCTGTCCTTCCCCGGAGGTGCGGTGACGAGCAGCACCACGCCGCCCGCCGCCAGCAGGCTGCCGACCACGAGCGTTGCGGTCGCCCCGTTCCCGAACCCCCTCGCCTGAGCGCGCAGCTCGAGCCCGGTCTCGTCGCACGTGTTCAGCGCGTCGCAATGACCGTCCTGGTTGCTCGCGTTCTTCTTTCCGACGGCGAGCGCCACGAGCACCCCGGTCGCCCCGAGCCCCGCGGCCCCGGCGACGGTCGCGGCGATGCCTACAGGTCGCTGCCAGGGGCGCGCCGCCGGCGCGGGCGCAGGTGCCGGCGCCGGCGCCGGCGGGGGCGGGGGCACGGAGGCGGACATCACGGGCGCAGGCGTGGGCGGCGGAGCTGCTTCCTCCTCCTCCTCGAGCGTCTCGAGCATGGGCACCTCCACGCGCGCGTGTGCGCCATCCTCGCCGATCGCGACCTTGCTCGACCAGGGGCGATACCCGGGCGCCTTGGCCTCGATCACGTGCTCGCCCTTGTCGACCGCCAGCGCCGTCCCCCAGACGGCGGCGCCCAGCGCGAGGCCGTCGCTCGCAATCGAGATCCCTGACAGGCCACGAACGGCGTCCGGCAGCTCCACCGTCAAGGTCGCGAGCTTCGGCTTCAAGGCCGCCGCCTTCCTGCCCGCCGCGGCGGCGCGCTGGGTCTGACCGGCGCGGCTCGCCAGCGCGTTCACGAGCCCGTACTGCGCCCACGCGCTCGCGAGCCGGCCCTGGGCCTCGTAGCACCTCGCCAGCGTCTCCTTCGCCCCGAGCGCCTCGGGGAGCATCTGCGTCGTCTGCTCGAGCTTGGGGCAGGCGCTCGCGTACTGTTTCCTGTCCATCTCCTCGACGGCCTGCTCGAAGAGGGATTGGGCCGCCGCCATGGCCTTTGAATCGGCTGCCTGCGCACGCGCAGCTGCGGGGACGAGCAGCAGCGTCAAGGCGAGCGTGCAGGGGCGTAACGGGAGACCTGGCATGGCGCCAGGTTACCAGAGGGTGGGACGCTGGGTCGTCGGGCCCGGCGCCCACGGCCGCGCGGGCGGCGGGCTCGGAGCGGCGGGGGCAGCTGGCGCGGGGGGCGTGCTCGAAGGAGCGGGGCCTTGCTGCGATGCCTCGCCCGCGACGATCGCCGCCGTGCTGCTCGGAGGCGGCGCAGGCGCCGCGGCTCCGGCAGGCGCCGCAGCTTCGACAGGCGCCGCGACAACCGGCGCCGCCGACGCAGGCGCCGCAGCAGTCCCGGAGGAGCGACCGAGGACGAACCATGCCCCGCCGCCCAGGATGGCGAGCCCCACCGCTGCGCCGACGGCCATGCCCGCCGTCTTCCGGCGCGGGGCCGGCGCGCCGCCGGTCGCTCTCCGCGCGCTGAGCTCGTGGAGCTCCGGCGCGGGCTCTCTGGCGGTCTTGCTCGGATCGACGGTCGTACTCGCCCCCTCCGGCGTGGCCGCGAGGGGCGCGGCAGGCGCCTCCACCGGGAGGGTCGATATCAGCGAAGGACCCAGGGGCGCTGCAGACGTCTGCGCCAGCGCCGGCGAAGGCACGCTCGACGGCCGCAGGTCCGGCGTCGAGGCCACGCTCGACCGCACAGGATGTGCGATCGTCGCGCCGTCAAACGCCGCCAGGGCGGCCGGAGCCAGGGCCTCGCGCAGCGCCGCCGCGAGCTCGCCGATGCTCTGGAATCGCTCCTCGGGCCGCTTGCGCATACAGCGCAGGATCACCGCCTCGACGGCCCGCGGCAGGTCCGGCCGCAGCTCGGACGGCAGCGCCGGCTCCGCCTGCACCACCAGCGCGACCAGCATGAGAACGGTCTCGGCGTCGAACGGCCTTCGGCCCGTCACGAGCTCATACAGCACAGCCCCCATCGCCCAGATGTCGGCCCGCGCATCGACCGACTTCGAGCATGCGACCTGCTCGGGCGCCATGTACATCGGTGACCCCAGCATGGCGCCCGTGGTGGTCAGTTCCACCTCGTCGGTGCCTGTTTGCTTGGAGACGCCGAAGTCGAGGACCTTGACGCTCGGGCTGCCGTTCGGGCGGCGGATCAGGAAGAGATTGGCCGGCTTGAGGTCGCGATGCACGATCCCGGTCGCGTGCGCCTCGGCGATCCCATCGCAGGCTTGCAGGACGAACAGCACGGCGTCGTCGACCGGCAGCGGGCCCTGTTTGCGGACGAGGTCCCGCAGGTCGCTGCCCTGGAGGTACTCCAGGACCATGTACGGCGCGCCCGCCTCCGTGCGGCCGACGTCGTGGACCCGGGCCACGTGGTCGCTCCGGAGACGAGCCGCGGCGCGCGCCTCGCGCACGAAACGCTCGAACAGCTCCGGCTGCTCGGGCGTGGAAGGCAGGAGGAACTTGATGGCGAACAGCTCGCCGAGCTGGAGGTGGCGGGCCGCGACGACGAGGCCCATGCCGCCTTTTCCGAGCACGCGCTCGACCCTGTACTTGCCGAGGAGGACGTCACCGGTCTTGACGAGAGTGTCCATCGAGCAGGCGCGGGTCGGGGAGGGCAAACGCGAGACCCAGAAGAGAGTCCCTGCCAGGGGACAGCATCCTCGCCCTGACAGCAAGGGGCCAGGTTGACAAAAGAGCCAGGGTCAGGCAAGGCGGCCCCTGGCGTTCCATCTGGTCGCCCGTCCGAGGACCCGCGTCCGGCGGATGGGCCGGCGCGGGCCGAGTCACGGGGCAGGTTCAAGGCCCATCGTCAGCAACACAACGAACGCGACCCTTGTCGATCTCCTCCTTCTTGATGACGTCGTGACCGACCTTGAAACCCACTCCCCACGCCTGCTCCTCATGGTCCAACGCGTAGGGGTAGTCGGTGGACGACCAGTACCAATCGGGGCACGGTTCTAGAGCGGGGCACGGTTCTGGCTCGGGGAACGACTCTGGATCGAGTGCTAGATCGAGTCTGGCATGGTCCACGATCGTTCGCAGCTCTTGAACCGTCGGGAGCCGCCATGTGAGCCCGGCGAGCCCGAATTCGTTGCAGTAATCCGTCGCCTCCTTTCGGAAGCGGCTTATGCCGTCCACGTTACGCTGCCACGTCAGGCCCGTTTGTTTGTCTGTCACGGTCTTCTCCTCCCCGTCGAGCTGGTTCACGCAGCGCTCTCCGCTCGTGGGCTTTCCCCCTCGAACGCAACGGACGAGCTTCTCTCCTCTCGCCATGCACTCCACGCTGGCACCGTCGAGAACGTGGACGCACCACGCTCTCGTTGGCAGTTCTGGATGCTCTGGATCCGAGGATTTTGCGATGGGCAACGACCAGAGGTAATCCTCATCGACATTGACCGTCCCTGGGAATTTTGCATCCGGGATGGCGGGACGAACGGTGGCGTAATCCACGATCGAGACCAGCTCGATGCGTGACGGCATCCGCCAATCATCATGTCCTTCCAGAACGAGACGCTCGCATTCATTTTTCGCGCCCTCCCAGGTGAAATCCCCCGGTTTCCCGGTTTTCGGATCCGGTACCACGCCGCGCTGCCACTGAAGCTCCGTCACCGAATCGAACACCGTATCCGACGCCGTCGTCGGATCGAACACCGTGCCCATCGGCCGGTCCTTGTACCGACCGGGGAGGAGGAGGTCTCCGGGACTCCAGTGCGCCCAGGTGGCGTCACCGCAGACCTGTGCGCCTCCGGCCCCTGCTGTTCCCGCCTCGTAACCGCCGCCCGTACCGCCCGTACCGCCCGTACCGCCCATGCCGCCCGACGAGCTTGCCGCACTCGTGGATCCCCCTCCGCCCATGCCGCCCGACGAGCTTGCCGCACTCGTGGATCCCCCTCCGCCCATGCCGCCCGACGAGCTTGCCGCACTCGTGGCCCCCCCTCCGCCCATGCCGCCCGACGAGCTTGCCGCACTCGTGGCCCCCCCTCCGCCCGTCGCTCCGACCTCTCGAGGCACGCCCGGATCGATGTCGAGCATCCCATTGCACCCGAGGCACATGCCCATCAAGAAGACCGCTCCACCCATACTGATGGATATATTGATTGCTTTCCCCGTATCCGCACGAGCGGGGTTTCTCTCTGAGACCATTCCCATGTCCCTCTGAGCACGCTCTGACGACCTGACGGCGCCAGCGCAGTCCGTTTCATCCTACCAGCGAACCAGGACCTGTGCATGGGCGCTCAGGCGCGCCGCCAGAGACCACCACGGGCGCGAGGCGATCCGCCGAGATCGCTCCGCTGGAGCGCTCCTCCGGTCCCCCCTGTACTTGCTGTCGGTCGCGGCGATCCTCGGAGCCGTCCACGCGCTCGGCCGCCGAGCCCAGCCGCGCTATTCCATTCCCGCCCAGCTCCGCGATCGGGTACCCCCTCCTCCCATGCTGGCTGCCCGTGGGCCTCGCGCCATGGATGTCGTGGTGATCGGCGCGGGCCCGAACGGGCTCGCTGCTGCCGTCGCGCTGGCCGGCGCAGGCCTCTCGGTGCGCGTCATCGAGGCGCGCGACACCCTCGGCGGCGGCGCGCGCACGGCCGAGCTCACCGGCCCCGGCTTCCGCCACGACGTCTGCTCCGCCATCCACGCCACCGCGCTCATCTCGCCGTTCCTCCGGACGCTGCCGCTCGCGGAGCACGGCGTCGCCTGGATCCACCCCGAGGCGGCGCTCGCCCACCCGCTGCCCGACGGCAGGACCGCCCTGCTCTACCCCGATCTCGGCCGCATGGCGGAGACGCTGGGCGAGGAGGACGCGGCCTCCTGGCGCGACCTGTTCGCGCCGCTCCTCGCGCACGACGGCGCGCTGTTCACCGAGCTGCTCGGCCCGCTGCGCCTCCCGCCGCGCCACCCGCTCCTGCTCGCGCGGTTCGGCCTCTCCGGCATCCGCTCGGCGCAGGGGCTCGCGCGCGACACCTTCCGCGGCGACGCCGCGCGCGGGCTCTTCGGCGGCTGCGCGGCGCACGCGTTCCTGCCGCTCGAGACGCTGTTCTCGGCGTCCTTCGGCCTCGTGCTCGCGCTCGCGGCGCACGCGGCGGGCTGGCCGATCGTGCGCACCGGCTCGCAGGCGCTCATGGACGCGCTCGCGGCCATCCTGCGCGCGCGCGGCGGCGAGATCGAGACCGGCCGCGCGGTCTCGTCGCTCGACGAGCTCCCCGAGGCGCGCGCCTACCTCTTCGACACGACGCCGGCGGCCATGGCGCGCATCGCGGGCGACAGGCTCCCGCCGGGCTTCCGGCGCCGCCTCGAGCGCTTCCGCCACGGCCCCGGCGCGTTCAAGGTCGACTACGCCCTCGACGGCCCCATCCCGTGGAAGGCGCCCGCGGCCGCGCGCGCGGCGACGGTGCACGTGGGCGGCACGCTCGACGAGGTGGCGGCCTCCGAGCGGGCGCTCGCCGGCGACGCGCCCGCGGAGCGCCCCTTCTGCCTCGTGGCGCAGCAGAGCCTGTTCGACGACACGCGCGCCCCCGCCGGCAAGCACACCGCCTGGGTCTACTGCCACGTGCCGCCCGGCTGCACCGTCGACATGACGGCGCGCATCGAGGCCCAGATGGAGCGCTTCGCCCCCGGCTTCCGCGATCTCGTGCGCGCGCGCGCCGTCCACACCCCCGCCGCCTTTCAGCGGTACAACGAGAACTACGTCGGCGGCGACATCGCCGGCGGCGCCAACGACTGGATCCAGATCTTCGCGCGCCCCGTCGCGAGCCTCAACCCCTACGCGACGCCCAACCCCGCGATCTATCTCTGCTCCAGCTCGACGCCGCCCGGCGGCGGCGTCCATGGCATGTGCGGCTACCACGCCGCCGCGGCCGCCCTCCGGCGCGTGTTCCAGCGGCCGGCGCCTGCCCTCGCCGCGCCGGCGCCCCGCGCCCAGCTGCCGCCGCACGGCGGCTGAGGCCTCCGCCGGTCCTATCGAGCGTGCCCTCGTGGCGCGGTCACGACCACGACACCTCGAACTCGCACGCCCTGGCGCCGCGGAAGCGGCAACGGGTATGCAGACAGCGGCCCTCCCGGGCGCCCACGTGGGACATGATTCGCTCCTGCCATACCGGGATGCCCACCGCGCAGGTGACCGGCCCGGGGCCGCGGTCCGGGAGCCGCGAGGCGGTGAGGCGGACCGTGAAGCGCTTCTCGGCGACCTCGTTCGCCTCCATCGTGCCCTCGTCGAAGTAGCGCTCCCACAGCGAGGCGGACCGGCGCAGCACGGTGGCAGGGGACGCGGCCTTGAGCAGCACCGTGAAGAACCGGCTCAGATCCTCCGCGGCGATGGCGCTGGCCACGGGCCGGAAGCACTGCGGGTGGCCGTCTCCGAACAGCACCACATAGCGATCGACGAGGCGGTTCCACAGGCTCACCGGGTACCAGCCGTGCGGCAGGACGATGCCGCCGACCTGCGCGGCGTCCTGCGGGCCGAGGCCCTCCAGCCACCGCGCCACGCCGTCGGCGCCGTGCTGCGCGGCCACGAAGTTCTTGAACCCCCCCAGCGCGTTGCCCTTGACGTTGCTCATCGAGATCACTCCATCGGGCGGCCGTCGCCAGGCCCGTCGGGTTGCCGGGCGGGGAGGATCCTGGCGAGGGTCCCGCGCAGATGCAATCGCGCCGGCCCGATGCTGCGCAGGATCGGCGGGCGTGGTCGCGAGCGCGCTTCCCGCCGGCGCGCGCTGTACTACAATCGCCGGCGTGAAACCGTGCCCCTTCTGCGCGGAGCAGATCCAGGACGCCGCGATCAAGTGCCGCTTCTGCGGCAGCATGCTCGATGAGGGGGCGCCCGCGGCCGCCGCGGCCCTGGCCGCGCCGCTCGCCCTCGCTCCCGGCGCGCTCGCCCCCGCTCCCGGCGCGCTCGCCGCCTCGCCGGGCGGGGCGCGTGTCCTCTTCGAGGGGACGCCGAGCTGGAAGGCGTGGTTCTGGTCCTACGTGGCGGCGAGCGTGCTCTCGCTCGTGCTGGTGGGCCTCGTGTGGCTCGGCATCCTGCACTGGAAGCGCAGGAGCCTCCGCTACAAGATCACCGACCGCACGATCGACTACGAGGCCGGCCTGCTCACGCGGCGGGTCGAGACCCTCCAGCTCTGGCGCGTGCACGACATCGACCTTCGTCAGACGTTCATGGAGCGACTGCTCGACATCGCCGAGATCCGCGTGTTCACGCGGGACGC
Organism: Sorangium sp. So ce1014; assembly: GCF_051521505.1. Taxonomy (NCBI): domain Bacteria; kingdom Pseudomonadati; phylum Myxococcota; order Polyangiales; family Polyangiaceae; genus Sorangium; species Sorangium sp. So ce1014. The sequence continues at coordinate 1,560,285 of NZ_CP150356.1, read as the reverse complement.
GAGCGACCCCGAGCTCGTGATCCGGGGCCTGCCGGCGTCGCGCGAGCTGTTCGAGGCGCTCAAGAACGCGGCGGAGCTGGCGCGCCAGCAGCGGGTGCTCGGGGTCGTGCAGTGAACGCGGCCACGCGCGCCTGCTCCCGGACCGTGGCGCAGCGGCGGATCGGAGAATTCAACGCAAAGGCGCAAAGGCGCAAAGACGCAAGAAGGCAAGAGCATCCATTCTCGGTCAATTCTCTCTGTCTTTTTGCGCCTTTGCGCCTTTGCGCCTTTGCGTTGAAATCCGAAACTTTGAGGCCTGAGCGGAGCCCGACCATGTCCCCGAGGCGATCCCCCTTCGATGATCTTCCGGATGTGCGCGACGGCCTGACGCGCGCCGAGCGCATCATCCTCTGGAAGCTCTCCGAGCTCGAGCGGGAGTTCGGCGGCCGCAACGTACCCACGGCCACGCTCTACGGGCGCGTCGTCGAGCACATCGACCTCTCGGTCCCCGAGTTCCAGCGCCTCATGCAGCGCCTCGTCGGCGTGCGCTGACGGCGCCCCGGCGCGGCTCGCTCCGGCGCGGCGCCCCTCGTCAAGCGGCGCGCTGCTCGAGGGCGGCCCGCAGCGCGGAGACCGAGGCGCTGCGCAGGTACACGACCGGAGCGCCGTCCGCCGCGAGGCCCTGCATCTGATCGCGCAGCGCGTGCGAGACCATCGTCACCATGATCACGACGAGCGCGATCCTCCCCACGCCGCGGCGCGCGCCCGGCGGCACGCGGTTCTCGTAATGGCGCAGCGACAAGCCGTGCTTCTCGACCACATCGCGGTAGCGGCTGGACATGCCGCCGCTGCCCCCGATGACAAGCACCGTCTGCTCCTCGCGCTTCCTGTCGACCGCCTGGGAACGCCGCTCCGCCTTCATGCGATCCCCCCGAGCAAGGCGTAAGCCACGCTCCTCGACAGGCTATTTCCGCGCAAATCTCGCGATCCTGGTCTATTCCCCGGCAAAATGTCGTCGAGATGCGGAGGCCTCTGTCATCGTGACATGGCAAGCGCGAGGGCCCGGCGCTGCCCGGCAATCGCCGCGAGCGCCCGGGAATATTCCCCCTCGCTGCAGCCCCCCACCGGCGCGGCTCAGCCCGGGCGGGGCCACGGAACACAGCGCGGTAACGCGATCGCCGCCGGAAGCAGGGCAGCGCCCCGCGGAAGCAGGACAGCGCCGCGAAGTCGACCCCCGGCGCGGAGGGCAAACCCACGTGCACCGAGGGAGACCGACATGCCGTCCCCGCAGCCCGCCGCCGAGGGGGTGCGCGCGGGTGGTGGTCGGGCTCGACGAGAAAGGCGGGAATGCAGGAAGAAAAAATCAATAACTTTCGACAGTTACCACCATCCTACGAGCTCGCGTCGCGCCGGCGCGACGGCGACCCGCCGGCGACCTGGAGCTGTGGTAGGGAGCAGCGTTCCCCCTGCCCTGCCCTGCCGTGCCATGATGTCTCTCTCCTCGCCGCCCAGCGCCCCGCCTCCGCCGGGCACCGTCGAGCGCTGGGCCTGGGATTACGTCCTCTCGACCGACCTGGCGCACAAGCTCGAGCCGCCGCCCGTGCCGTCGGTCTGGGAGCCCGCCCCCGCGCCCCTGCGCCGCCTCGCGCGGCCGGGCCGGCCCGCCGAGCTGCGCATCTCCGAGCGCGCGTTGAAGAGCCCGGGGCCCGAGGCGCTGCGCAACCCGGCGCGCCGCGCGCAGCTCTTCCACGCGTTCCTCCATCACGAGCTCCAGGCCGCGGAGCTCATGGCCTGGGCGCTGCTCGCCTTCCCGGAGACGCCGCGCGCGTTCCGCGGCGGCCTCGTCCGGATCGCCCTCGACGAAGCGCGCCACATGCGGCTCTACGCCGCCTACCTCGCCGCGATCGGCCATCGCTTCGGCGATTTCCCGGTGCGTGACTGGTTCTGGTCGCGGGTGCCCGCCGCCGCGTCGCCCGCGCAGTTCGTGGCGGTGATGGGGATGGGCCTCGAGGGGGGCAACCTCGACCACACAGCGCGCTTCGCCGAGCGCTTCCGCGCCATCGGCGACGCCGAGGGCGCCGCGCTCACCGAGCGGGTCCGCGCCGAGGAGATCCCGCACGTGCGCTTCGGGGTCCGCTGGTTCCGCCGCTTCACGCAGGCGCCGGGCGACGCCTCGCCGCAGGCGCAGGGCAGCGCCTCGCCGCAGGCGCAGGGCGACTTCGAGACGTGGGTCCGCCACATCCCGCCGCCCCTCTCGCCGCTGCTCATGCGCGGCGATCCGATGAACCGCCGCGACCGCAGCCGCTCCGGCCTCTCCGAGCCGTTCCTCGACGCGCTGGCCTCATGGACCGAGCGAGCGCCTGGGTCCTGAACTTCGACGCCGACGAGGAGCTGGCCCGCCCCGCTGGGTACACCCCTCGCGCCGCGGTCGCCGGCCGGGCCCCGGAGCTCGCCGGCCGGATCGCGGCCCTGCTGCGCCCCGGCGACGTCGTGCTCAGCCCCGACCTCCCCTCGCCGCTCGTGCCGCCGGCGCCGCCCGGCGCCGCGCTGGTCGGGCGCGCGTGGTGCCCCACGCCCCGCGCCCGGCGCCTCCTCGCCCGCGCCGGCGTCCCCCCCGTGGAGGCGCCGCCGCTCGACGTGCTGCGACGCGTCAACCACCGGCAGTTCTGCGCGGACCTCGGCCAGACGCTGCCCGGGGCGCGCCATGTTGTCACCCTGGCCGAGCTCGAGGCGGCGATCGCCGGGCCCACGCCGACCGGTCACTGGCTGCTCAAGCGCCCGTTCGGCTTCGCCGGGCGCGGCCGGCGCCGGGTCGCCCGCGGCGCCCTGCCGCCCGACGCGCGGCCGTGGGCCGTCGCGTCGCTCGACCCCGCCTCCCCGGACAGCGGCCTGCAGGTCGAGCCCTGGGTCGAGCGCCGCGGCGACTTCTCGCTGCACGGGCATGTCGCGCGCGGCGGCGCGGTGAGCCTCGGCGCCCCCTGCGTCCAGCGCTGTGACGCGAGCGGGGCCTACCTCGGCGCCGCGCTCGCCGGCGAGGGCGACCTCGACGACGGCGAGCGCCGGCGGCTCGTCGAGGCCGCGCTCGAGACGGGAGCGGCGCTCGCCGGCGCGGGCTATTTCGGGCCCTTCGGGATCGACGCCTTCCGCTGGGAGGACGAGCGCGGGAGCCTGCGCTGGAACCCCCGGTGCGAGATCAACGCGCGGTACACGATGGCGTGGGCGATCGGCATGGGCAGCGCGCGGCCCGACCTCGAGTGACAAGGGCCTGTGGGCGGCGGCCGCCAGGTCGGATCGTCCTCCGTCCCCCTCGGGTCGGGTCAACCTGGGTCGTGTCGGGTCAACCTGGTTGGGTCGGGTCAACCTGGTTGGGTCGGGTCCTTGCGCCCGCGGATCGCCTTGCCGAGCCAGGAGCGCAGCCAGCGATGGCCTGGATCGTCGTGCACGCGCTCGTGCCAGACAGCCGAAGATCGGTCCAGGCCGAGCTCGACGGGGGGCCGGACCGCGCGCAGGCCGAAGGGCATCGAAAATGCCGCGACCGTCGCTGGACACGTCACCACGAGGTCCGAGGCCGCGATCAGGAAAGGCACCGTCACGAAGTGCTGGACCTGCGCGACGATCCGCCGGCGCCGCCCCTGGGCCTCCAGCGCGCGATCGACAAGGCTGCCCGGCATGCCGTGTGGAGCGATCAGCACGTGCCCGAGCTCCAGATAGCGCCCCAGGGTCAGCCGCTGTGACGCGGCGGGATGGTCCCTGCGCATCAACGTCACGAATCGCTCCTCCGGCAAGCGCAGCTGTCGTGACGACGGGGGCACGAGGAACCCCGGGACGAACGCCAGATCCGCTGTTCCCCGCTCGAGCCGCCTCACGAAGTCCGCGTCGGCGCGGTCGACCTGCACCGTGACGTACGGCGCCTCGCGCGCCAGCACGGGCAAGAGCCGCGGCAGCGCGACCGCCTCCAGCAGGTCGTTGCCGAGCAGCACGAAGCGGCGCTCGGACGTCGCAGGGTCGAACGGCGCGCCGGCCTGGACCGCGGCTCGCAAGCCCGCGAGCGCCTGAGCCAGCGGATCGGCGAGCGCCTCGGCGCGCGGCGTGAGGGCGAGCAGCGGCCGCCCCGGAGCGAGCAGCGCATCGCCGAAGAACTCGCGCAGCCGTCCGAGCCGCTGGCTCACAGCCGACTGCGTGACGCCGAGCCGCTTCGCCGCGCGCGTCACGTGCCGCTCGCGCAGCAGCACGTCGAGCGCGAGCAGGAGGTTCAGGTCGTCGGGGAGAGCATCGTGCATTAGATACGCTAATACATGATATTAGCTCAATCACCTGTACTAATCGATCGATCCGCCTCACTCTCTGCGCATGGCCGTCGCTCACGGCGCCCGGTCAGACGCCCTCTGGAGGATGGAGCGCATCATGGAGAGGAAGCTCAAGGTCTCGCGGCGGCGCCTGCTGGAAGGCGTCGCGACGCTCGCCGTGGCCGCGGGAGCGGGCTGGTACGCGGCCGGCCGGGGTGTGTTCGACGATCGGACGGGCGAGCCGTTCGCGCCCTGGACCGCGTTCCGCGGACAGCGCGGCGGGGAGCTCGCCGAGCTCGTGCGCGCGGCGGTGCTCGCCGCGAGCCCGCACAACACGCAACCCTGGCTGTTCGAGCTCCACCCGGATCGCATCGACGTGTTCTCGGACAGGTCTCGATCGCTCGGCACCATGGATCCGTTCCTGCGCGAGATGCACCTCGGGCTCGGTTGCGCGATAGAGAACCTGTCGCTCGCGGCAGGCTCGATGGGCTGGGCGCCCCGCGTGGAGCTCGAAGCGGGTCATCTGCTGGGGTCCGACCCGGAGCGATCCCGCGCTCCCGAGGGCGTGGCGCCGCGGGCGATCCGGGTGGCGAGCGTCCGGATCGAGCCAGGCGCAGCGGCGTCTCCGCTCGCGGAGCTCATCGCACGGCGGCACACGAACCGCGGCCCGTACAAGGCCCAGCGCGTGCCTGTCTCGGCGCTCCAGGAGCTCTCGCGCCTGAGCGAAGAGGGCTCGGAGGTCGAGGTCGTCTGGCTGGAGCACCCGCGTCAGCGCGAGGGCTTCGCCGCGCATACGCTGCGCGCCACGGAGGCCATCGTCCGCGATGCGGCGATGGTGCGGGACAGCGACGCGTGGTTCAGGCTGGCGCCCGAGGCGGCACCGAGCCACCGGGACGGGCTGAGCCTCGACGTGATGGGGCTCGGCCCGCTGCTCACCGCGGCGGTCAAGCTGCTGCCGCGTCCGTCTGCGGAACAGATGCACGCCGACTGGCTCCGCGTCACCCGCGAGGTCCATCTCGCCAGCGATCCCGCCATCGGCGTCATCGCGGTCCGCGACCGCTACGACCTGGGCGCGACGCTCCGCGCCGGGCGCCTGTGGCAACGCATGCATCTCTGGGCGACCGCGCGCGGCATCGCGATGCACCCGCTGAACCAGGTGCCGGAGGTCATCGACCGGGAGCGTGGGCTCGGACGAGCGCCGGCGATGGAGCGCTCGTTCACCGAGGCGCTCGGCCTCGGCGACCGGCAGCCCACCTTCGCGTTCCGGCTGGGCTTCCCGGAGCGAGAGGGCGTGTGCGGCCCGCGACGCGCCGCGGAGGAGGTGATTCGCGCCGCGTGAGCGCCGCGCCCGCGGTGGCGTGCGTCCGTCAGGTGGCCGCGGCGACGCACTCCGCGGAGACCCACGAGGGGGAGGCTCAGGCGTGGATCAGAAACCCACCTTGGCGAGGAAGGTGTCCTGCGCTGTCGCGGCGACGAGCGTGCTCTCCCCGAGGGCGAACGTGCCTGCGAAGGTGCCGGCGATCCCCGCGCTGCCTTCCGCGGAGACGGCGAGGTGCATCAGTCTCTGGTGACCCGCGTCGCCATAGCTCTGGCTGAAGACGACGTTGCCGTCGGGGTCCAGCCTGGCCAGGTACATGTCCTCGCCGCCGGAGCTCACGAGCGAGTCGTCGCCGAGGCCGAGCGTGCCGGTGAACGAGCCCGCGAGGACGACGTTCCCGAGCCCGTCGACGCCCAGCCGCATCTCCTGCACCTGCGAGATCCCCCGGCTCCAGAGGGAGCTCGCTGCGCCGTCGCGCTTGCTCACGCGGCGCTCGCCGTGAGGGACGGCGCTGCCGAGCACGGTGTTCCCCGACGCGTCGATGGCGAGCTGCCAGGTCTCCGCTTCGGTGCCAACTTCGGTGAGCCGCGGCCACGGCCGCAGCGGGATCGTTGCATCGTCCCATCTCGCACGGCCTCCGGGCGACCGCAGAAAGAAGCCTCGCGCGCCGGGCGCCGGATGTGGCATGACCGCGCGGGCCCCCGCCCCGACGGACCACCGACGATGGACCTCCTCTTCGATCTCGACGGCACCCTGACCGAGCCGGCGCCCGGCATCATCCTCTGTTTTCAGCACGCCTTGCAGAAGATGGGGAGGGCGGCGCCGGACGCCGGGCACCTGCGGCGCCTCATCGGGCCGCCGCTGCGCTCCGGGCTGGCCGAGCTCCTGGCGACGGACGACGCGGCGCAGATCGAGGCGGCGCTCGGGCATTTTCGCGAGCGCTTCGCGACGACTGGCATGTTCGAGAACGAGGTGTATCCCGATGTCCCGGCCGGGCTCGCGGGGCTGGGCGCGGCGGGACACCGGCTCTGGGTGGTGACGTCGAAGCCGGGGGTGTACGCCCGGAAGATCGTCGAGCATTTCGGGCTCGCGCGGCATTTCCGCGAGGTCTACGGGGCCGAGCTGTCCGGGGAGCGCTCGGAGAAAGGTGAGCTGATTCGCCATGTCCTCGAGCGCGAAGATCTGGATCCGCGGCGCACGTGGATGATCGGCGACCGCAGGTTCGATGTCGCCGGCGGCCGCGCCAACGGGACGTGGACCGTGGGCGTGCTGTGGGGCCACGGCTCGGAGGAGGAGCTGCGGGGGGCGGGCGCCGACAGGGTGGTCGCCAGCGTGGCGGAGCTTCTGACCTGCTGGTAGCGCTGTATTCAAGCCACCTTGCGCCTGTGCTGGTAGCCTGCCGTGGCGCGAGCCGCCGCTACTGCAACAGCGCCTCGATATCGGCGCAGGTGCGCTCCTCGACCTCCCGGCATTCGTACGAGACGTAGGTATCGTGGAGGAACCGGCGAGCGCTCATGTCGTCGGCGGCGCACGCCTCCTCCAGCCCTTCCTCCATGACGCTCGGGCAGATCTTCTGTACCGCGGGCGCTTGCCAGGCGACGTCGTCATCGCAGGACACTACGTCACGAGCTGCCGCATCTACCGAGCCAAGCTGCTCCTGTCATCCAGCGATGAGTCTCTCGCCGAGATCGCCAGCCGCTCGGTCCGCTGCGCGAGCGCGTACGGTGTCAGGCGCCCGAGCTCCAGCAGGCCGTGCATGCCGAGCACGCGCGAGGCCGCGCCGGGCATGCCGAGCACCAGGTCGACAAGCGTGGCCTCCGGGGCGGTCGGCACGTGAGCGCCAGGATCTCGCGAAGCTCGGGGCGGAGACGGTGGAAGGCACGGAGTAGGCCGCGCGCGATGAGGCGGGCCTCCGGGGAGGGGGCGGCGAAGGTGGAGAGGAGATCGGGATCGACGGCGGGGTGGTGGAGGGCTCGACAGACCGCGGGAGAGTCAACAGCCCGGCTGAGGATCGGCCGGGCCATTGCAGGGCCACTTCCTCGGCTCGGAGCGGTGGGGAATCAAGGGCCCGTTCGCGCGTTCCTCGGGCGTGGAGCCCGCACGCCCCCGCGTCAGTCTCCTTGACAAGGCGGGGGAACCGTCGGGTACGCTGCCTTTCCACGATGCGTGGGGGCGGCACGACAGGGTGGGGTCGGAGTTCAAGGCGCTCCACGCCGAGGCGGCGGTCAGCGGTCAAGGGGGCCGATGACACCGAGAGGGCCGCGATCGATGAGGTGGGTGTAGTCCATCGTGGTCCGCACATCTTTGTGGCCGAGCAGCGTCTGAATCGTCCGGAGGTCGGTGCCCACCTCGCGCAGGTGGGTCGCGAACCTGTGGCGGAGGGCTTGGCGGCTCTAAACATATCGGGGTTACCATGGATAGATGCATTAGATGCGACGGAGAGCTAGAGAAAGGCTTCATGCTCGACCGAGGCGACAGTAACATCACCAGTCAAGCCGAATGGGCGAGCGGCGCTCCCAGTACCTCATTTTGGCGGCTCTCTGCCGTTCAATCCGGCAACAAGTCGCTACCTGTAGTCACTTACCGTTGCAAGAGCTGCGGTCGTCTTGAATCGTTCGCATATGGCGCGGCCTAACAATTCATTCAATCCGACGCCGCTTCGCGGCGCGGCTCAATTCAGGCGTTGGGCAGACAGCCGAGGGTGGTTTCCTTGACGTGAGACGCGGACGGCCGACGGCGCCTGGACGATCGCGTACGACCTGCTCGCGGATCACGCCATCGACTCGGCCGCGGACATCGGCTTCGATCCGGAGCGCCGCATCGTCGGCGTCCCCGATCTGAGCACCAGCGTCGCGTTCATCACCGTGGAGTAGGCCGGCCCGGCCCGGCGGCGCAGAGCCGGCCCCACCCGGCCCCGTGCGCCGGTCCAGCCGGGCGCGCCTCCGCGGCCCAGCGCTCCTCCGCGGCCCAGCGCCCCTCCGCGCCCCGGCCCGGGCGCTCGCCGCCCCGGCGCTGCGGGACGCCGCGCGCCGCCCGGCGCCGGCGCCCCCTCGCCCGGCGCTCGAAGGCGGGGCGCCGGTCGGGTACGCTGCGCCCCGACCATGAAGCAGCCCGCGCCGCGCTCCCCTGAAGCCTCTGCCCCCGAGGCCCACGCGAACGCGCCCTCGCGGCCGTCGCCGCCGTCCTCCAGCGCCCCGACCCAGGTCCACAAGCCGCGCGTGCCCGACGCCTTCGGGGAGGCGCCCACCATCCTGTACGTGCCGAGCGGCGACCCCGGCCCCACCCCGGGCGCGGCCTCGCCCCGCGCCCCCGGAGCGCCGCGCGGAGGCGCCGCAGGGCCCGGCGACCGGGAGCGCAGCGTCATCGACGATGTCACCCTGCGCATGCCGCCCCGGACCGGCGCCGCGGGCGGGGAGCACGACGACCGCACGCTCAAGATGCCCGCGCGGGCGGCGCGGGCCGCCGAAGACGACGACTCTCCGACCGTCAAGGCCGAGCCCAAGGCGTCCTACGCCGAGCTGGACGCCGAGGCGCAGGAGGGCCGGCCTCAGGACTTCAAGTCGGCCGCCCGCGCCTTCTTCAAGCGCCACCACAAGAAGCTCTGGTGGCTGCACACCGCCTATGCGCTCAGCCTCGGCGCCTTCGTCGTGACCTTCGCGCAGAAGGGGTTCCAGCACGCCCGCTTCCTCGCGGTCTCGGTCAGCGTCGCCTGGCTGCTCGTGATCCTGTTCTTCCGGCTCTTCGGCACCGGCGCTCGCCAGGACTTCGCGACGGCGTGGCGCGGCGCCCGGCTGCGCTTCCTCGTGATGACCTATGTCCTGAAGAACCTCTATCAGGGCATGCTCTTCTTCCTCCTCCCGTTCTACTGGAAGAGCGCCAGCCTCGACGCGCCGAACCGGTGGTTCGTCCTCCTCCTCGGCGCCTGCGCCGTGCTCTCGACGCTCGATCTCGTCTTCGACCGCGTGCTCATGCGCTGGAAGACGCTCGCCTCGGTCTTCTACGGGGTGACGCTGTTCGCCTGCCTGAACCTCGTCATCCCCGCGCTCCTCCCCGACACCCGGACGCTCTACACGCTGCTCTCCGCCGCCCTCGTGTCCGTGCTCGGCTTCTGCACGCTGCACCTGCCGTTCGGCGCGCTCTGGAGCCGGATGGGCGCGGTGTTCCTCGTCATCGCGGCGGCCGCCGGGGTCGGGCTCGCCTACGGCACACGGGCGCTCATCCCTCCGGTGCCGATGCACCTGTCCTCCGCGGCCGTGGGCCCCGCGGTGCTCCCGGACGGTCGGCTCGCCATGTCCGTGAAATCGCTACATTTTTCGGTGATCCGGGAGCTCCGCGCCGTCACCGACGTGGTGGTGCCGGGCGGCGACGGCGACCGCCTGCTCCATGTCTGGCGGCACGAGGGGCGCGAGATCCTCCGCGCGCCGGAGGAGACGCTGCGGGTCCCCGGGCCGGAGGGCGCGGTGCGGCTCAAGTCGCAGCTCGTGGGCGGGAGCCTGCCGCGCCGCCTGGCCGGGCACTGGACCGTGGATGTCGAGACCCAGGACGGCCAGCTCGTCGGCCGCACCTCGTTCGAGGTGACCGAATGAAGGCGCCGCTCCGGGGCGACGGGACCGGCGCCGCGCAGCGCGCGCGCTGGGTCGACGTCGGCAACATGGCGAACGGATTCCTCGTGTTCGGCAACGTCGTCACGGGGTTCATCGCGATCGGCAACGTCGCGCGCGGGTTCATCGCGATCGGCAATGTCGCCATCGGCGTCATCGCGATCGGCAACGTCGCTTTCGGCGTCGTCGGCGGGTTCGGCGCGACGATCGCGGTCGGCGCCTTCGCCGCCGCGGGCGTGCTCTCTTTCCCGGTGCTCGACGGGACGGCGGGCGTGGCCAGCGCGCTCGATCTGCACGTGGTCCTGTCGGTGCTCCCGATCGGCCTCTGGTTCCTCGCGGCGCGCCTCTTCCCGGGGCGGCGCGCGCCCCGCCTGGGTCCGAGCCCCGAGCTGACGCCGCTCCGCGCGCTGCTCCGCGGCGAGCGCCCCGAGGGCTGGGTCCGCGCGCGCGTCGAGCGCGCGGGCGGCGGCGCGCTCCGGCTCACGCAGGGCGGCGCGCGGATCGAGCTGCCGGCGACGCCGGAGGCGCTCGGCGCGAGCGGGGCGCTGCTCCCGGAGGGCCGGGGAGCGCGGCTGTTCGCGTACGTGCGGGCGGAGGAGCACGTCCGCGGCGGCGAGGGTGGCTACCGCGAGGCACAGCAGCGCGAGCGGGTCCTCACCGTCGCGGATCTCGTGGAGCCGCCGGCGTGGGTGGCGCCGTGGATCGACGGCGGCGAGACGCAGTGGTGGCTCTCGCGCGCGTGGGACGTGGGGGTGGTCGCGGCGGTGGTGCTGAGGGCGGCGCAGCTCGTGGCAGGCGCGATCGGGTGAGCGCCCGCCCCCGGCGCTTTCCAGCGCTGGGGAGGAGCTTCACCGCGCCGCGACGACGTCGTCCACCCCGCACGCCCCCGTCGCTCTCGGGAACGCGCGCTGCGCCCGTGCACGTCGAGCGCTCCTGTACGCCATCGCCTCCTACCCCGTCGTCCTCGCGTCGGGCTCTGGCACGGGACCGACGTCGCCGCCCTCGGCCTCTGGAGGCAGCGGCAGCCGGACGCGGAACGTCGTGCCCGCGTCCGGCTCGCTCTCGACCAGGATATCGCCACCGTGCGCCGAGACGATCAGCTTGCAGACATAAAGCCCGACACCGAGCCCGCCGTGCGCATCCGGTTTCCATCGAAATGGCTCGAAGAGCGTGTCCCGCTGCTCGGGCGCCATGCCGACGCCGCGGTCGTGCACAGAGACCAGGGCAGAACCGTTCTCCGCGCTCACCGACACCGTGATCGGCTGTCCAGCCCCGTGCCGCGACGCGTTTGACAGCAGGTTCGTGATGACCTGCTCGATGCGCGACCGGTCCCAGTAGCCGAACACGCACCCGCCGAGCCGGAGCTCCATGGAACATCCGTCGGCCTCGAGCTGCTCCGTCATCTGCCGGACGCTCCTGCGCACGAGCTCGTTGAGCTCTGCCCTGTCCAGGTTCAGCGCAGGCGGACCGCTCGAGAAGCTCGCGACGACGAACATGTTGTTGATGACCTGCGTGATCCGGGCGAGCTCACGCGAGGACACCTTCAAGAAGCGGCCGATCTCCTTCGTGCCCATCGTCGCCACGACAGGCTGAGATCGCGATCGCAGCATGTGGTCGTACAGGAGCCGCAGGCTCGTCAGCGGCGTGCGCAGCTCGTGCGAGGCGAACCGAAGGAACTCCTCGCGGACACGGACGGCGTCCTTGAGCGCCACCTCCGCGCACTCCAGGCGACGGACACGATCCTCGAGCTCCCAGCGCAGCTCTTGCTCCCGTACCACGCCGGTGGCCAGGTCCCTCGCGCGCCGCTGCAGGACGAGCGTCATGAAGAACGTGACGAACAGCACCACAGCACACCCAGCAAGGACCACGCGGCGCGTCGCATGATACACGCTATAGGCTTCGTTTTTATCGATCTCGGTGGCGAGGCCGAGGTCGAGCTCCGGATCCCACAGCCATGCGCCGACGACCTCCATGCCCCGATAATCGCGGTAGCCGTCGACATCTACCCCGGCGTTCCCCGCAATGGCGCTCGTCGCCATACGTGTGAGCGGCTGTTCCGATCGGGGCAAGGAGCGCTCGACGCCGAGCGACATGTCGCCCCCGGGGTCGCGCAGCTCCACGTTGAGGGTCGCGCGCTCGCCGGCCGCGAGAAGGCCCAAATCGCGCAGGCGCTGAGAGAACCTGAGCTCCGTGATGACACGCCCGCGCCTGTCGAACGCGTAGGTTTCCCCTCCTGCGCCGACCTGTCCGCGCTGAACGGTCTCCGTGAACTCCTTTTCAGGATCGATGCGGAAGGCGAGCGTGGCGATGACCTCCCCTCCATCGTTGAGAGCGCGCACCGGCGCCGCGACGAGGAGCGTGGCGGCGACCTCGCCGAGGACGGGAGACCGCAAGAGAAAAGGCGCGCCGATGACGACGGAGCCGCGCATCGCGGCGGCGATGGTGTCCGGGTCTTGGGCGCTCAGGGTCTTCGTGGCGATGTGCTGGTCGCGATCCGAGGCGATATGGGTACCATCCATCGCGATGACGTCGAAGCCGAGGCATCCAGTCTGCTGAACGACGTTACCCAGCGCGAGCCGCAGCTCCTTGAGGTACAGGCTATCGTGGAGCGACCCGTTGTCGCGGCGCTGCGCGAGCTGCGCGATGGCCGCTCGACGTATGCTCGGCTCGCTCGCCCAGAACGCCGCGGTGACCTTCGTCTGGCGCGCCCATGTCACGAGCCCTTTGTGGGTGGTCGAGAGCACTGCCTGTACAGCCGCCGCGACGTTCCTGCGGTGGGCAGCCTGGATTTCGCGGAAGCTCAAGAGCAAGGCGAGGCCGACCGGAAGCAGCGCCGCCAGAGGCATCCAATCGTACCAGTCCTGTTTTCGTTTCCCGTACATGGCACAGACGAGACGCCTCGACCTCACGAATCACACCACCGTGACGTGTGAGCATCTCGCACGCTCGCCCGCTCAGCCTGAACCGTTCGAGCTCCCCGATCTCTCCCCGATCTGCGGCGACGCCGCGTCGCGTCGCCTCGGTCAGCGCGCAGACGAGCCTGATGACGTGGGACTTCCCTCCACGATCGCCGGGCTCCCGCTGTACACCACCGCGTCCAGGAGCCGCTCCTCCCGCACCAGCGCGAGCGCCGGCGCGTCCCGGCGTAGCGAGATGCTGCCCCCCGCATCCGCGAACCCGCACGCCTCCGCGCCCCGCTGCGAGCCGATCTCCCAGAGCGCCTCGGCCGGCGTCCCCCCGCCCTCCGCCCGCAGCGTCACGCGCCTGCCCGTCCGCAGCCGCTCGCCCAGCTCGACGCCCCGCAGGTCCTCGAACGGATCGGTGATCACGTGGCTGTCGATCCCCACGCACAGCCGCACGCCCGCCGCGCGCAGCGCGCCCACGTCGGGCAGCCCGTCGCCGAGGTCGCGCTCGGTCGTGGGGCACAGGCACGCGAACGCCCGCGCCGCGCCGAGGAGCGCCGGCTCGTGCGGCGCGAGGTGCGTCGCGTGCACCGCCACGAAGCGCTCGCTCAGGACCCCGCGCTCGGCCAGGAGCTCCACCGGGCGCCGGCCCGTCTCGGCGACGCACGCCTCGATCTCGGCCGGCTGCTCGGCCACGTGCATGTGCACCATGAGCCCGCGCTCCGCGGCGTACCGCGCGATCTCGCCGAGCCACGCCGGGGGCACCGCGCGGACGCTGTGCGGCGCCACCCCGATGCGCACGTCCTCGCAGCCCTCGTAGCGCGCCCGGAGCGCCTCGACGTCGGCGAGCGCCGCGTCGAGCGAGCCGTCCGAGAACCGCCGCTGCGCCCCCTCGGGCGCCCGGCCCGCGCCCGCGCGCGCGTAGACGACCCGGAGGAGCGCGATCCGGAGGCCCGCCGCGCGCGCGGCCTCGATCACCGCGTCCGCGAGGACCGTGCGATCCGCATAAGGCGCGCCGTCGGGCTGGTGGTGCACATAGTGGAACTCGCCCACCGTACGGACGCCCGCGGCGCGGAGCTCGCGATAGGCCACCTTCGAGATGGCATGAATGGACTCCGGCGTGAGCGACCCGGCGAGCGCATACATCGCGCTGCGCCACGACCAGAAGTCATCCGCCCCCGACGGCCCCGGCCGCTGCGCCTCTCCGCGCATCCCGCGCTGGAACGCGTGGGAATGGGCGCTCGCGAGCGCCGGGAGCTCGATGGCCCGCGCGGTCAGCCTCATCGCCGCTCGCCGTACCACGCCGGGGGAGCAGGAGAAAGGCGCGGGCCGCCCTCACGAGGGCGCATCGAGGCTGCCCGGCGAGGGCGCCGGCAGCCACGTGGAGGGCGGCGAGCGGCGGGCAGCTGGCGTCACGCCTTCAGCTCGACCTCGAGCCCGGGCAGCCCTTCGAGCTTCACCTCGGCCTCCGCGGCGGGCAGCGGGGCGTCGACCTCCTCGCGGCGGGCCGCCATGACCGTCAGCGCGCCCGGGAGGCACTCGACGACGAGGGGCGTTGTCCCGGCCTCCTCGCCGTCGATGAGCACGTTCTGGGGAGGATCGGTGGTGATGCGGACCCTCCGGGCGGCGAGGAACCCGATGTTGTCGCGCTCGGCCGCCTCGCCGTCGATCGCGGTCCTCAGGAGGTGCAGGCCGGTCGCGACCGCCTCGACAAGCGTCGTGGCCGACACGATGGTGATGTCGAGCACCCCGTCGGCGGGGGACACCACCGGCGGCCCCTGCGCCAGCACCGTGCGCGCAGGCGCCATGTTCGCGACCGTCACCGCCACCGCCCGGCAGTGGATCCGCTGGTCGTCGGTCTCGATCTCGACCCCGAACGGCTCCAGGCTCATCAGCTTCTTCAGAGCGGTGCTGATGTACGCGAGCACGCCCCAGCGCTGCTTGGCGTCCTGCGGGGTCTCGCCGACGGTGTCGGCGTGGAGCCCGACCGCTGACAGCAGGATCATGGTCCTCCCGTTCGCGCGGGCGGCGTCGATGCGCGTCGGTTCGCCGCGAACGAGGACCTCGATGGCCCCCTCCAGGTCGTCCGGGATGCCCAGCGTGAGCGCGATCGAGTTCGCCGTTCCGAGCGGCAGGATGCCCAGGCACGTGTCGGTCCCGAGGAGGGCCGACGCCACGCTCGAGATCGTCCCGTCGCCGCCCGCCGCGATGACCAGGGAGGCGCCCTCGCGGCGCGCCGCCTCGGCGCACGCGGCGGCGCTGCGGTCCGCGCTCGTCTCGTAGACGCTCAGCGCGAACTCGCGCTCGAGCCGCGCAGGAAGCGACTCGACCGCATCGCCTGCATGGCCAGCAGCAGGGTTGAAGATCAGCGCCGCTCTCCGCTCGTTCATCGCTGTACTCTAGTCCGCCGCACCGGTCGAAACCCCAAGAAAATTCGACAGGTAGGCCGCGGGTCGCCGCGCCGGAGCCGGCGTGACCGAGCGCGACGGCACGGCGCTCCGCCGCTCGCTCGCTCGGCGCCTCCCGGGGGCTGTGCCTGCATGCGCCATTCTCGCGACACGAACGCCCCGCCGCGCAGCGCTCAGGCGCGCCTGGCGGGCCGATGGCACGGCGCTTGTAGCGCGGTAATGCCCATGAGGTTTCAACGAATCGGTCGACTGGCTTGCCTCGCGCTCGCGCTGCTGGGCGCAGGGACGCTCGCCGCGTGCGGCAACGGCTCGGCGGGGGACCCCGCGGGCAGCGGCGGCGCGGGAGGTGGGGGCGCGGGCGGCGGGGGTGCCACCGGCGGAGCCGGGGGTACCGGCGGCGAAGGTGGGGGTGACGGCGGCGAAGGAGGAGGCGGCGGCGGCTACGAATGGCCCGTCGACACCTACCCGATCGAGATCACCCCGTCCGCGGACTGGAAGAATCAGCTCGACTTCCCCTTCGACCCCTTCGCGGCGTACTCGACGTACGACGGGCCGGCCTGGGTGAAGTTCACCGTGCTGATGCACGACCCCACCAAGGTCTACTACCAGAACAGCAACGAGTTCCCGTTCCACGGCGAGTTCGCCACCGCGCGGCTCGACCCGTTCTTCGGCATGTCGCGCGACGAGTACGACAAGGTCTCGCTCCACGAGGAGGGACAGCAGGCCATCCTCGGCGCGGTGCTCATCTCCCCGTTTGCGGCCACCGAGCCGGAGTACGGCATCCAGCTGGTCCGGCAGGACGCCTACGATCCCGAGATGGCGCGCGTCGTCCTGGAGCTCGTGAAGGACAGCATCGTCGCCCCCGACGGAGCGCCGCCCGTCTCCTTCTATTTCCCGACCCACGAGCAGGCCGAGTCGGCCGCGGCGAACAGCGCGTTCTTCGCCGAGAGCGGGTTCCCCGTGAGCTCGGTCGACAGGTGGCTGCTCGGCGACGCGTGCTACTCGACGGGCTGGGCGGTGGGCCGGCTCCGCTATGTCCCCCCGGACATGATCGACGCCGCCTACGCGAGCGGCGATCTCCGGCCCGAGGACATCCTCCTCACCGACTCCATCCCTGCGGAGGTGCCTTATGTGGCGGGCATCATCTCGCTGTCGCCCTCGACCCCGAACGCGCACACCGCCCTGCTGGCGACGTCCTTCGGCATCCCGTTCGTGTACGTCGGCGACCCGGCCGCCGCGGAGCAGGCGAAGGCGCTCGACGGCCAGGAGGTCGCGCTGCGGGCCTCGCTGGAGTGGGGGGTCGTGTGCCGCGCCGCGCTCTTCGACGCCGAAGGGATGGCGCCGGCCGACAGAGATCAGCTCCTCTCGCTGAAGCGGCCCGGCGATCTCGGGATCCAGCCCAAGGAGCCGCTCGGCGCCTATGCGGGATCGACCGAGGATCTCGGCCCCGCGGAGGTCGTCCACTTCGGGGGCAAGGCCGCGAACTACGGCCTGCTGCGGGACGCCATCCCGGAGAGCTCCGATGTCGCGGTCGCGCTGTCGTTCGATCTCTGGGACGATTTCCTCGACCAGGTCATGCCCGGCGGCAGCACGCTGCGCGCCGAGATCGCGGAGCGCCTCGGCGGCTACAGCTACCCGCCCGACATGCAGGCGCTCAAGGCCGATCTCGCGGCGATCCGCGAGCGGATCACCAAGGAGACGGCCTTCTCCGCGGGGCAGCGGCAGGCGGTCGAGGCGGCGATCGCGGACTTCACGCCCACGAGGAAGATCCGGTTCCGCAGCTCGACCAACGTGGAGGACAGCGCCGTCTTCACGGGCGCGGGCCTCTACGACAGCTACAGCGGCTGCCTGGCCGACGACCAGGACGCCGACGACGCGGGGCCGAGCCTCTGCGACGCCGGCGAGGACGCGGAGCGGGGCGTGTTCCGCGCGATCCGCAAGGTGTATGCGAGCTTCTACAACGACAACGCCTTCCTCGCCCGGCTCCTCTATGGTGTGAACGAGGACCAGGTGGGGATGGGCGTCCTCGTCCACTACTCCTATCCTGACGAGAACGAGATGGCGAACGGCGTGGCCACGCTGTCGCGGGGCGTCCCTCCCTCGGACGAGATCAAGATCGTGACGCAGCTCGGGGCGACGTCCGTCACCAACCCGGAAGGGGGAACGCTGCCGGAGGTCGTCACCGTGAGCGGCCTCGAGGGCGAGACCTACGTCCAGCTCCGCGCCGGCTCGACGCTCGTCCCGCTCGGTAGCCACGTGATGCAGTGGGAGGACGACTACCGCGCGCTCACCGCGCTGCTCGGCCGTGTCGAGGAGAGGTTCCGGGAGGCGCACCCGAGCAAGACGACGTTCCTGCTCGATTACGAGTTCAAGAAGATGAAGCCCGGGGAGCTCGTCGTGAAGCAGGTGCGCGAGGTCTCGCTCCCGAGCACGACGCCGAGCCTCACGCCGTTCCTGCTCGCCGAGCCGCGGGAGCTCTGCACCTTCCAGGGCGAGGTCGGCAACGTGTTCGCGAACCACCGGCTCAAGGTGCGCGCGCGCCTCTCGGCGAAGAGCGCGTTCCTCACGCCGGAGGCGCTCGCCGGCACCCTCTTCGAGGACGCGACCCTCGACTACCTCTCCGGTGGATCGGCGGCGACGCTGTCCGGGAGCCCCGCGGCGTGGCCGGCCGCGTCGCACGCGTACGCCGACCAGACGGTCACGGACGCGTTCGTGGACGGCGCCGGGGCCTCGGCGGTCACCTACGCGCTCGCCGCCTCACCCGTGTCCGAGCTGCTGCCGCCGTCGGTGGGTCCGCTCGTCGCGCTGCGCGATTTCCAGCTCATGTTCCGCGCCGACTACGCCACGCCCGTGCCGTCGCTCGACTGGGACGGCACGCCGCTCAGCGTCTCGTCGGAGACGGTGCATCTCGACGCCTGCCCCCCGGAAGGTCCCCCCGTCGAGGGCACGCTGCTCCAGGAGCGCTCGCTGTCGTCGGAGTCCGGCGTGGTCGTGGAGACGTCGTTCTACTGGCCGCCTTACCCCAAGGGCCCGACCGCGGGATACACAGCGCCGCTCCACAAGTGGGTGGAGACACGCATCGAGGGGCTGACGAGCAGCCCGATCGTGCTGAAGGGCTACAACGCGCAGACGTACCACCCGGCGCACCACAACTTCTCGGAGGATTTCGTCTTCGAGCCCCGCCTCGAGCCCGGCCTGGACCCGGCGCTCCTCGCCGAGCTGGAGGGGAAGGACATCCGGCTGATCTACATCCGCACCTCCGATATCCCGGGGATGCCTCCGCAGATGTGGACCGCCGGCGCGACGGGCGAGTTCAAGCGGATCGACTGAGCGCCTCCCGGGCGCTCCGCGGAGCCCCGGCGTGCCGCACGGCCGCCCGGGGCTCCGCCTGAGTCGTCACTCGTCCTCGCGCTCGTCCCCGAAGAGCACGCCGACCTGGAGCTCGATCGCATCGAACGGCTCGGCCCGGACGCGCTCGCCCCGCTCGGCGCGGAGCGCCACGAGGTATCCCTCGGGGGTCCACCGGTACACGGTCATCGTCTCCTCCCTGGGATCGACGATCCAGCAATGGGGCAGCTGACAGCGCTGGTAGACACGCATCTTCTTGACCGTGTCGTTTCGCGCGTTGTCCGGGGAGAGCACCTCGCAGACCCAGTCGGGCCGCATCCGGACAGGGCTCCCGCTGGGGCGCTCCGGCGCGCGCTCGCGACGCCAGCCGACGACGTCAGGCCGGACCACCTGCTCCGGCGCGAGCTCGACCTCGACCTCGGTCGCGAACCACCATCCTCCGGGCCAGCGGCCGCCGGGGCGCCGCTGGAAGGGGATCTTCACGTGCGCGACGATGGCGGACTGCGCATCGCCGTGCTCGAACGAGGGCGCGGCCCTCTGCATGAGCTCGCCGTCGACGATCTCGTGGAAGCGCTGCTCCTCGGGGATCGCCAGGAGATCCGGCACGGTGGCAGGGTGTGGCTTCTGCGCAGCGGTGGACACGCGTCGAGCATAGCGCCTCCGGGCAGGAGGTCGCGTCGATGTAATTTTATCAATAATTTCAATAGTTTATACCCACATTCGACCGCCGCTTCAGGTCATCGCGCCGTGAACGGGGGCGGGCGCGCGGGGTTGACGCGCGGAGGCCGCGGGTGGACGAGCCGCGCCGGCTGTTACCGCCGACGAGGAGAAGATCATGAGCCTTTACGACAGCTCGTTCCCCCAGATGGCTCGTATGCTCGGCCAGGTGCTGGTCTGGCTCGACAAGGCAGAGGCCTACGCGCAGCAGAAGAAGTTCGATCCGGAGGTGCTCCTCACCGCGCGCCTCGCGCCCGATCAGTGGGACTTCCGGCGTCAGATCCAGAACGTCATCGCCTGGCCCCCGAGGCTGAGCGCGCTCCTCACCGGCGGGGAGCCGCCGAAGCCCGAGACGGGCGACGAGACGATCGCCGAGCTGCGCGCGCGCATCGGCAAGGCGCTCGAGCAGGTGAAGGCGCTGAGGCCGGAGCAGCTCCAGGGCGCAGAGGACCGCAACATCCCCCTCTTCTTCCTGCCGGGCAAGGGCATGAAGGCCGCGGACTTCGTGTTCCAGTTCGCGCTGCCCAACTTCTACTTCCACGCCACCACCGCGTACTCGATCCTGCGGCACAACGGGCTCGACGTCGGCAAGGCCGACTACATCGGCTCGCTCGATCTCCGCGACATGTGACCGCGGCGGCCTCCCGCGCCCCACCGGAGCGGGGCCTCCGCCCTCCCCTCGGACCGGCGGTGGAGCGGCTCGCGCGCCCACGAGAGCCTGAAGGCGCCCGGCGCGAGCCGCCGCTTCGCCTTCCGGAAGCGGGTCAGTACGCGAGCGAGACCGTCGTGCAGCCGAGGCCGATGGCGCTGACGGCTCCGTCCTCCCTGACGTGAATCAGGTTCGCGACCTCGTGCTCACCGCAGCGGGTGTCCGGGAAGGCGTCGCCGCCGAGGCCGCCGACCCCCTCCGACGAGGAGACGGGTCCCACCTCGACGCGGAGAGCGGAAGGCTCCCCCTCCACGAGGAGCGGCGCGCAATCGAGGACGAGGCGGTCCACGAAATCGCCCACCCGGCCGCTGAAGCCCACCACCACCTGGTTCTCCGGGCACATCCTCGTCCAGGGGACCGAGCCATAGCCCCCCCGGTTCGGGGTGAGGTCGCCGGGTGTCGTGGTGAGGGTGGTTGGGCCGGTCCCGGCGAGGTTCAAATAACCACACTGCGCCTGGATCTGGCCATGGATGGACGCATCACCATCGTCGTCGATCTGCCCCTGAGCGCCGACGATCACCTGTCCCTCAGGGCACGCGTCCATGAACACGTTGCCCGTCGTCGCATCGCCGCGCACCTCGGTGAAGGTCTGCTCCTCGAGGACGACCCCCGTCGGCGCCGGGCAGGACTCCCCCTCGCACGCCGCCCCCCCACCGCCGCCGGACGCGCCGCCGCCGCCGGACGCGCCGCCGCCGCCGGACGCGCCGCCGCTGCCGGACGCGCCGCCGCCGGAGGCCTCGCCGCCTCGCCCCCCCGCGCCTCCGCTGTCGAAGGTGAGGCCGTCGACGCCCGAGATCGCGTTGCATCCGGCGAGAACGAGCACGGAGAGACCCAGGGAGCGGAGCATCACGGTGGGACCGAAGGCTACTCGATCCAAGGTCGACCCGGACAACTCACCCGCCCCAGTCGACCTTCGGCCTCCCGGGCGGCGTCACGTTCGGCATCTCGTGAAAGAGCGCCCGCCCGAGGTCGGGCAGCGGCGCGCACGCCTGCTCTCCCAGGTTGGTCAGCTCCAGCGGATCCTCCAGCACGTTGAAGCAGTGGAACTCGCCGTCCCACTCGCGCGCCTCGATCTTCAGCGGCCCCTGCATCATCCCCCAGTTGCGGAAGGAACACCCCCACACCCACGTGCAGTTCGTGAGCGGCACCGGCGCCACCGTGCGCTCCGGTCGCGTCAGCGGGTGCCCCATCATCCGACCGCGGAACGGCGCGAGCCGCGGCTCGTCCCAGAGGCCCATCAGATCGAGGAACGTCGGCGCCAGATCGAGGTGCCACACGAACTCGTCCCTCGCGCCCGCGAGGCTCGCCCGCTCCTCCGGGGAGAGCGTCCCCTCCGGGGCGTCGATCCACGTGGGGACGAGGATCTCCTCGTCCCACAGCGAGCTCGTGTGGCCAAGCTGCCAGTGCTCCCGGAACGACTCGCCATGATCCGACGTGTACACGAGGACCGTACGCTCGCCGCTCGGCGTCCCGCGGATGTGCTCGATGAGCCGGCCGACCGCCATGTCCGACAGGTAAACGACGTTGCGATAGAAGTTCTTGAAATGCTCGTTCTTGTCCGGCGCCTTGCTCAGCTCGCTGGGCTGGAACGGCGAATGGAGCGGATCGCTCACGTACGGGAAATGGATGTTCGAGTAATGCACGACCGCGAAGAACGGCTCGACGAGCTCGCCCCACTCCTCGATCACGCGATCCGTGAGCTGCCGGTCGTAGGCGCCGTAATCGAGGTCGGCGCCCGGATCGAGCTGGGTCGCGACAACCCGGTGCGAGACCGGGATGTCCTGCACGTAGAGCCGGGCGTTCCCGAACATGAGGTTCTGGCTCGTCCAGTACGCCGTGTCCCACCCGGCCGCGTGGGCGTAATCCCAGAGCAGCGGGGCGGAGCTGAGCACCGCGTGGCTCTCCGTCGGCGAGACGCCGGACCAGAGGTTCGAGATGGAGATGGCCGTCGTCGAGTCGTGGGCCCGCATCTGCAAGAGCGGCATGCGGCCCGGCGCGGCGGCGTTGGAGAACGGCGTCGCGAGCTCGCAGTCCGGGTCGTGCTCGACGCACGTCACGTCCGCCCGCTGGCTCTCCTGGAGAATGAGCACGACGTTCCGCGGCCGCGCGGGCCGCGCGGCGAGCCGCGGCACGCGCTCCGGGTCGCGGCGCTGCACCCGCAGATCCGACGAGTCGTCGGTGATGCCGAGGTGCTCTTTGACCACGGCGGTGACGCCATGGAAGTAGATCATGTCGGCCGACGACGACTGGATCACCCGGTAGCTCACCGGGATCCTCGTCACGGCGGCCAGCGCGAGCGGCACGAGCACCGCGGCGACGCGCCGCCGGAGCCGCCGCGGGCGCACGAACCGGCGGGCGAGCCGGAGCGCCCCAAGGGCGAGCCCGAGCGCGACGGCGAGGTGGGCGAACACGCGAGGGTGCCCGAGCGGGAGCGTGCCCACGATCGACCAGGGGATCGACTGGGAGTGGATCTGCGAGTCGATCGAGCAGTAGATGTTGTAGAGGGCGTGAAAGCCGCCCTGCACGCCGCACGCGAGCGTGAAGAGCGCCACGAACAGGGCGCCCGTCACGCCACGCATCGCGCCGCGGCGGCCCGAGGCGACGTAGAGCAGGACGCCCCAGAACCCCAGCGACACGACCACGGTCGCGGCGTATCCCGCCGCGTGCAGCCGGTCGAACGTGGTCATGTGGCGGCCCCGCCGCAGCACGTCGGCGACGAGGAACCAGAGCGCCGGCGACGCGAGGAGGGCGAGGCCGATCCAGCGGCGCCGGCGGCGCGCGGCCCGGCGCGCGGCGCGCGGGCGGGCGGCGGGGGACGCGGGCGGCGCGCCGGGCGCGGCGCCCTCTCGATCGAGATCCGGCGCCATCCGGATCAGTCGCGGCGAGGCCCCGCCGCGAGGTCGCGGAGGTGGACCGGGACGTCGACGCTGCCGGCGGGACCGCCGTAGATCGCGTCGGCGAGCCGGGGCAGGTCGCCGCAGGCGGCGGGCCCGAGGTCGCGCTGCTCGCGGGGGTCGGCGAGCACGTCGTAGCAGTGCCAGGCGGTGTCCCAGGCGCGGGATTCGAGCTTCATGTGGCCGCGCATCATCCCCCAGTTCTTGAACGCGCAGCCCCAGATCCCGGTGCAGTTCGTGAGCGCCAGCGCCGCCGGCCCCGGCGACGGCCGGAGCAGGCTGTGCCCGACCATCTCGGCCCGGTACGCCGCGAGCGCAGGCTCCTCCCACAGGCCCATCAGGTCGAGCAGCGTCGGCGCCACGTCCGTGTGGAACACGGGCTCGTCCCGGGCCGCGCGCAGCCCGGCCTCCTCCGCGGCCGTCAGGGTGCCCGGCGGCGCGTCGATCCAGCCGGGCACCCGGATCTCCTCCTCGAGGATCGAGCCCGTGTGGCCGAGCTGGCCGTGCTCGCGGAACGCCTCGCCGTGGTCCGAGGTGAAGACGATCACCGTGCGCTCGCCGACCGGAGAGCTCCGGACGAAGCGGATGAGCTCGGCGATCGCCGCGTCCTGCCGGTAGACCGCGTTCCTGTAGAAGTTGCGGTATGCCTCGTTGTCGTCCGGCGCCTTGCTCTCGAGGGCAGGCTGGAACGGCGCGTCCTCCGGGTCGACAAGGTAGGGGACGTGGGTGTTCCCGAAGTGGGCGACCGCGAGGAACGGCTCGCGCAGCGAGAGCAGCTCGGACCGCGCGTGCGCCGAGAGCAGCCGGTCGTCGGCCCCGAGATCGATGTCGGCCAGCGGATCGAGCTCGGTCGCGCCGCACTGGTGCGAGACCGGCAGGTCCTGCACGTAGAGGCGCGAGTTGGCGAACATCATGTGGTGGCTCGTCCAGTAGGCGCTGTCGAAGCCGGCGGCGTCCGCGTAGTCGAAGACGAGCGGCGCCGTGTGGAGCTCCTCGCGCGTCGCGATCGGCTGGAGGCCGGACCAGAGCACCGCGAGCCCGATCGCCGTCGTCGAGGCGTTCGAGCGCATCTGCAGGAGCGGCAGCCGGCCGGGCGCCGCCGCGTCGATGCGCGGCGTACCGGGGCACGCGGCGGACCCCGCGCCGCCGCCGGCAGGCGCCGCGCCGTCGCCGGCGGGCGCAGGCGCCGAGCAGGTGGCGTCGGCGCGCACGCTCTCGGTCAGGATGAAGAGCACGTTGCGCCGCGGGCCGGGCTCCGGGATCAGCCGCGGCAGCGCGGGCGGCGTGCGGAGCCCGGGGCGCACCTGCGCGGTGGTCTGGACACCGGCGAGCTCCTTGAGGAGGCCGCCGATCGCGTGGAAGTAGATGACGTCGGGCGTGGACGCCTGCACCGTGCGGTAGGAGCACGGCAGCACGAACGCGGCCACCACGGCCGCCGGCGCGGCGAGGCGGGCGGCGCGGGCCCCCGCCGTGCGGCCGGGGCGCACGATCCGCCGGCCGAGCCAGACGAGCGCGACGGCGAGCACGAGCGGCGGGAGGACCGAGTGGAGGAAGTTCTCCCCGTCGGCCCGGAGCTGGCCGAAGAGGCTCGACGACAGCGAGGTCCCGAAGAGCGTGGCGTCGAGGTTGAGGTACGTGGCGTACTGGCGGTGGAAGTAGAGCTGGCCGCCGAGCGAGAGCGTCGCGAGCGTCACGAAGAGCAGCGCCGCGATCCACCGCGACGCGCCCCGCCGCGACGAGGCCGCGAAGAGCAGGAGCCCCCAGAGCGCGGCGCTCTCGACCATCGCGCCGAGGTAGCTCGCCGCGTGCTTGCCGCTCAGATCGAGCAGGCGATCTCCGCGGATGCGGAGGTCCGCGAGCACCACGAGGAGCAACGGGAGCGCGAGGAACAGGCGTCCATAGCGGCGCCGGACGCGGGCGAGCGCGCGCAGCCGCGCACGCGCCGCGGCGCGGTCCGGGCCGAGATCGCGGGCGAGACCGCGGGACGAGCGGCTGCCGGCGTCGGCGTCGGCCGCCCGGGGATCGTTCAATGCCTTGAAACGGAGCACGGGAGGGGCGCGAGTGTAGCGAGGACGTGGCGTATCGGGAACGTTTCTGAGGCGGGTCGGTGACGGCGCGATGACCGGCCCGGCCGGCCGGATGGGCCGCCGGACGGGACCTCCCGGACGGAGAAAACCCTTCGACAGCCGCCCGAGGCGTGCCATGAGTGGCGTCCGACATGGCGGAGCAGCTCTTCCTGAACGGGTTGCGCGGCGCTCAACAGGCCCCAGGGGCCGGCGCGCCGCCGGACGAATCCTCCTCCACCGCAGCCGCCGCGCAGCCCGAGCCGCTGCCGTCCCCCGGCGCGCCGGCGCCCGAGCCGCCGCGCGAGACGGCGGCGCGGCTCAGCGCCGAGCTGGAGGCGGCGCTCGTGCGCGAGCTGATGGCGGCCTACCAGAGCCTCAACTACACGCATTTCCGGCGGAAGCTGCGCTCGGCGTCGATCGAGCTCTCCGACGCCGCGAGCCGGCTCGGGCGCTGGATCTCGGAGGCGCGCGCGATCGAGATCTCGCGGCCGCTCGTCCTCACGCAGCCGTGGGGCGTCGTGGTCGAGGTGCTCAAGCACGAGATGGCGCACCAGTACGTGCACGAGGTGCTGGGCGTCGCGGACGAGGCGGCGCACGGGCCGGCGTTCCGCGAGGTGTGCGAGCGCCTCGGCATCGACGCGATGGCGGCCGGGATGCCGTCGGTCGGGCCCTCGCCGGCGGAGCCCGGCGGGGCGCCGCGCGGCGACGGGAACGTGGAGGGCGCGAGCGCGGACGCCCGGATCCTCGACCGCATCGCGCGGCTGCTCGCGCTCGCCGACAGCCCGAACGCGAACGAGGCGCAGGCGGCGATGAGCGCCGCGCAGCGGCTGATGCTGAAGTACAACCTCGACGTCGCGAAGGCGCGCGCCGCGCGGCTCTACGGCTTCCGCCACCTCGGCGCGCCGAGCGGGCGCGTGGGCGAGAGCGAGCGCATCGTCGGGGGCATCCTCGGGAAGCACTTCTTCGTCGAGGCGATCTGGGTGCCTGTCTACGCGCCGCTCGAGGGCAAGCGGGGCAGCATCCTCGAGATCTGCGGGACGCCGGCGAACCTGGAGATGGCGGCCTACGTGCACGCGTTCCTGCACCACACGGCCGAGCAGCTGTGGAGAGAGCACAAGCGGACCCAGAGCGTGAAGGGCAACAAGGACCGGCGGACCTACCAGGCCGGGGTGATGCTCGGGTTCCTCGAGAAGCTGAACACGGAGCGGAAGGTGTCCGCGGAGCAGGGGCTCATCTGGGTGAGGGACGCCGACCTGGACGGCTACTACCGGACGCGCCACCCGCACGTGCAGCACCTGCGCCACGCGGGCAACCAGCGGACGGCGGCGCACGCGCACGGGCGCGAGGCGGGACGGAAGATCGTGCTGCACCGCCCGATGCAGGCGGCGACCGGCGAGCGGGGCAGGCTGCTGCCGCCGGGCAAGAAGGGCTGAGCCGCGGCCCCGTCGTCGTCGTCCTGGCCGCCTGATGGCGCCCGGACGGACGGCGGACGACGGCGCGGTGCCCGCGTCGGGGCCGCGGTGCGCGCTCGACGGGCTCGTTGACGGGAATGGAGCGGTTCCGGCACGATGGCCCGGTGTGCGGGGTAACGTAGGAGAAGAACGAGATGCCGCTCCGGTTCACCATTGAAGAGCGATTCGATGCGTCGCCCGAGGACGTCTTCCGGCTCGCGACCGACATCGACTCCTTCGGCGACTGGATGCCCAACTTCGTGCGGGTGGAGAAGCTCACGGGCAGCATCGTCGGCGAGGGCGCGATGTGGCGTGAGACCCGCAAGATGTTCGGCAAGGAGTCCACCGAGCAGTTCGAGGTCACGGCGGCAGAACCCGGCAAGAGCCTGGACCTCTTCATCGACGGGCAGAAGGGGACGACGGGACGCGGGGAATACCGCTTTCGCTACGTCTTCGAGCCCCAGGGCGCCGGCACGCTGCTCCGGATGGATGGCGAGATCGCCGGGATGGGGTGGTTCATGGAGACGCTCGGGCGGCTGTTCATCGGCAGCTTCAAGAAGGCCGTGCACGGGGATCTCAAGGCGATGAAGACGCACCTGGAGCGGCGGCCGGCGAGCTAGCTCCGCGCGCCGGAGGTCCGGCGAGAGAGGGCCGGACTTCTGCGCCGCGTCACGCCGGCTTCGCGCGGGCGTGCTTGGGGAGGGTGCCGAGCGCCCCGGCCCCGGGGCGGGTGGGCGTCGCCGCACGGAGCGACGCGGCGAGCGCCGGATCCCGCCGCGCACCGACTTGAATCACCTCTTTCCCGCGTCCAACCCGCCCGTCTTAGTTGACCCGGTGCGCGGCGCCAGGCACCATTCCCGCGCGGCGCCAGGCCGGCCTGCATGGCTGGAGGCTCGACCCCGGCTCGCCCGCCTTCCCCATAACAAGCTGCTGAGGTGCTTTGATGCGCGTTCGTACGATTCTCTTCTTCTGCCTTGCGTCCTTCGCCATTGGCGCTCTCCCAGGTTGCGGCGGTGATGACCCCGGCCCCAAGGACGAGCCGTCCACGGGAACGCTCGGCGAATGTCCGCCCGACTCCGGCGCGCAGCAGACAGCGGGCCTCCAGGCGCTCCAGGACAACTGCGTGGCCTGTCATGGGACGATGGTGTCGGGCCCGAGCCGCGGCGGCGCCCCCCCTGAGGTCAACGTCGACGACCCCGCCAGCGTCAGCGCCGAGGCGGAGGAGATCCTCGCGGCGATCAAGCTGGGCGGGACACCGGAGGGGATGCCGGTCGGCGTGAAGCTCCCCGATCCTACGATCGAGTCCATCCGGGTCTACCTCGCCTGCGACGCGGAGTAGAGCCGCGTTCCTGCCCGGCACGGTTCACACCACGTCCAGACGCCAGCGCGCCAGCTCACAAGAGGGCGCGCCGGCGCCCCGGCCGTTCGTAGCCGGCGCCCGCTCCCCTCGATCGCTGTGCGACCGCCCGATCCGGGGTATGGTGCGGGCATGTTCAGGCTGGATGCCCGCTCCGGGGCCGCGCTCGCGCTGGCCTCCGCGCTTGCGCTGACCGCCGCGCTCGGCGCCTCCTGCGCCGGGGCGCCCCCCGCGCAGCGGGGGACGCCGGCCTGCCCGCCGCTCTGCCCGCAGCAGACGCCCCCGCCGCCCGCAGCGCCGCCGGGGCCCGTCGTCCCGGGCACGCCGGGCGAGGCCCCGGTGTTCGACCCCGAACGCCTCACCCTCGTGCTGGACGACCCGCGGCTCGCGCCGGTGCAGAAGCTCGTCGGGCAGGAGGCGTACGGAAGCGCGGTCGCCGCGCTGGTCCAGGCGCTCTCCGCGCCCCTGTCGCCCGAGGACGCAGCGGCGTTTCGCTACCAGCTCGGGCGGCTGCGCGCGCTCGCGGGCGACCCCCTGGGCGCCGCGAAGGAGTACGACGCCGCGGCGGCAGCCGGCGGGCCGCTCGCCGACTACGCGCGGTTCGCGGCGGCCGATCTCCTCGCCAGGGCGGGACAGCCCGACGCGGCGCTCGAGCGCGCGCGCGCCGTCGCCTCGGACGTCGCGATCGCCGACGATCTCGATCGCGTCGTCGCCGGCGCGCTCGCCGAGAAGGGCGACATCGGGGGCGCGTCCGCGCGCTGGCAAGCGTACCTCGCCCGGAGCTGGCCGGCGTCGACGTGGGTGCCCGAGGCGCTCCGCTTCGCCCGCGCGCTGCTCCGCCATCCGGGACAGGAGCGCGCCGAGGAGGCGATCCGGCTCGCCCGGCGCATCCTCGACCAGGCGCCGGGCGGCGCGGGCGCGGGGGAGGCGAAGGAGATCCTGGACCAGGCCCTGTCGACGCTGCCGTTCGCGCGGCGCAAGCCGTTCCTCGACCCGGGCCCCGCCGACCTGCTCGCCCGCGCGCGCGCCCTGCTCACCTCGCGCCAGGACAAGGAAGCGCTCGCCGTCACCGACGCGCTGATCGCCCTGCCCGAGGCGCAGGCCCCCTCGGCCTTCGCCTGTGACGCGTTCGCCGCGCGCGGCGAGGCGCTCGGGCGCCTCCGGCGGCGGGCCGAGGCCGCCGACATCTACGGCACGGCGATCGAGCGCTGCGGGCCGGCCGCGCCCGCCGCCGCAGGGGCGAGCGCCCCCGCCGTGGCCGCAGGGGCGGGCGCCCCCGCCGTGGCCGCAGGGGCGGGCGCCCCCGCCCCCAGGCGGCCCGAGACGCTCTACAACGCCGCGCGCGCGTCGTTCCGCGTCGATCGGCACGCCGAGTCGGCGGCGCGCTTCGCGCTGCTCGAGAAGGAGTACCCGGATCATCGGCTCGCGGACGACGCGCGTTACCTCGGGGCGCGCGCGCTGCTCGCGCTCGGCGACCAGGCGCAGTTCGTCCAGCGGCTCACCGCCATGCCCGACGACTACCCGTCGGGCGACATGGTCGCCGACGGCCTGTTCGAGCTCGCGCTCTTCGAGATGGAGCGCGACAGCTGGGCGGGCGCGGTCAGGCCGCTCGAGCTCGGGCTCGCGCGGTTCCCCCACGAGCGCGCGTACCACGCCGCCGGCAGGTTCCCCTACTACCTCGCGCGCGCCCACATCGAGACGGGCTCGCCCGACAAGGGAAAGGCGCTGCTCGAGCAGGTGATCCGCGATTACCCGCTCTCGTTCTACATGGCGCTCTCCCACGCCCGGCTCGCCGACGTCGACCCCGCGGCCGCCCAGCGCGCCCTGTCCGCGGCCCTCGAGCGCGACGCGAGCGCGCCGTACACCGAGCTCAGGAGCGCCCAGTTCGCGCACCCCGCGTTCACCCGCGCGGTCGAGCTCGCGCGCCAGGGGGAGGCGAAGCTCGCGCGCCTCGAGCTCGACGCGCTCGGCGTCGGGAGCCGCACGGCGCCGCGCGAGGTGATGTGGGCCTCGGCTTTCCTGCTCGCGCGCGCGGGCGCGCTGCCGCAGTCATACAGCATCCTGCGCACGGCGATGGCGGCGCCGGCGGCGGGCGACAGCCGCGTCGAGCTCGCGGGCGAGTGGGTCGATCACTACCCGGTCGGGCGCTGGCGCAGCGCCTGGGAGCTCGCCTACCCGCGCCCGTTCGCCGCCGTCGTCGCCGCCGAGACGAAGCGAAGCGCGATCCCCGAGGGCCTCGCCTATGCCATCATGCGCGAGGAGTCGGCCTTCGACCCGAGGGTGGCCTCGCACGCACAGGCGTACGGGCTGATGCAGCTCATCGTGCCGACCGCGAAGCGCATGGCCAAGCCGCTCGGGCTGCCGTCGAGCGTCGAGGCGCTGAAGCGGCCCGAGGTCAACGTCGCGCTCGGCTGCCGTTACCTGTCGGTGCTGCGCGGCCAGTTCTCGGACAACCCCCTGCTCGCGATCCCCGCCTACAACGCGGGCGGCGGCGCGCCCAAGCGGTGGATCGCCGAGCGCCCCTCGCAGAGCTTCGACCTGTGGGTCGAGCGCATCCCGTACGAGGAGACGCGGCTCTACACGAAGCGCGTGCTCGCGAGCTTCGCCGTCTACGAGCACCTCTACACCGGCGATCAGCCGAGCGAGGCCCTGCGGACGCCGTTGCCCGCGAGCCCGGCGGCGCGCTCGGCCGTGGCGAACGCCGCGCCCTGACGCGCGCCGGCGCCGATCGCGCGCCGGCGGCCTGCTCACCGGCTCGGCGCCGAGGTTTCGGCGAGCGGGCAGCGCGGAAGCTTTGGTAGAGTCCGCGCGTGATCGACCCCTCGAGCCCTTCCCATCAGCTCGTGGGCGCCGTGCTGAACGGGCGCTTCCGGCTCGTGCGTCTCCTCGGCGAGGGGGGCATGGGCGCCGTCTACGAGGCCGATGGGCTGCGCGGCGAGGGCAAGCGCGCGATCAAGGTGCTGCACTCCGAGTTCACGGAGGACGAGCAGGTCCTCCACCGCTTCTTCGCCGAGGCGGAGGCGACGAAGGGGTTCGTCCACCAGAACATCGCCTCGGTCTACGAGGCGGCCCGCTCCGAGGACGGCACGCCCTACCTCGTCATGGAGCTCCTGCAGGGCGTCCCGCTCGCCGCGTACATCGACACGGGCAACCCGCTCCCGCCGCAGCAGGCCGTGCCGATCATCCACGAGGTGCTCCAGGCGCTCATGGCGGCGCACAGCCACAAGGTCATCCACCGCGATCTGAAGCCGGAGAACCTGTTCCTCGTGCGCGACCCGCGCGGCGGCTTCCGCGTGAAGGTGCTCGACTTCGGCATCGCGAAGGTGATGGACGCGGCCGGCGGCATGGGCCTCAAGACGCGCGCCGGCACGCTCCTCGGGACCCCCGGCTACATGAGCCCCGAGCAGATCAGGAACGCGCAGGGCGTCGACGCGCGCACCGACCTCTGGAGCGTCGGCGTGATCTTCTACGAGATGCTCACGGGGACGCAGCCGTTCCCCGCCGAGAACGAGTTCGCGCGGCTCACCGCCGTGCTCGCCAAGGAGGTGCGCCCGATCGAGCAGGTCGCGCCGCACCTCTTCGCCTGGGGCCTCTTCTTCCAGCGCGCCCTCTCCAAGGACCTGACCGGGCGCTTCCAGACAGCCGAGGAGATGGCGCAGACGCTGAGCGCCATCGCGCACCGCACGGGCGTCGCGACGCCCGGGTCCTTTGCCGATCCGCAGGCGTCGCTCCCGCCGCCGCACCACCTGCCGTCGCTGCCGCCTCCGGCGCAGCTGCACACGCCGCAGGCGCAGTCGCCGCTGTACGCGCCGCAGCCGCAGTCGCAGCTGTACGCGCCGCAGCCGCAGCCGACGTCGCAGCTGCACGCGCCGCAGCCGGTGCCGAGCCTACCGCCGGTCGGGCCGAGGCCAGAGACGATACCGCCTCGGCACCTGACCACGCCGCCGCCCCAGAAGAACCCGTCGGTGGCGCCCACGGCGAGCTTCCCGGTGGCCCCCGGGCCGACCCACATCAGCGCGCAGCGGCCGACGGGCACGCCGACGCTCACGGGCGGCCACTACGATGTGCGGGTCGTGGAGGTCCCCCTCGCCGCCGAGAGCGCGGCCCGGGAGGGCGCGGCCTGGTGGCTCGTGGGGGTCATCGGCCTCGTGTGCCTCGGCGTCGGCTTCGCGCTGGGCGTGCTGGTGAGCGGATGAGCGCCGGAGGCCGCACCCGCGCCCTGCTCGTCGTCACGTGCGCCGCCTTCGTCCTCGGCGCGCCGCGGCCCACGCGCGGCGACCCGCCCGGAGGCGGCGCGCGCGAGCCGCCCGTGCAGGTCGTCGATCTGCACGTCGACGTGCCCTGGCAGGTCCACTTCAAGGGGCGCGACCGCCGCCTCGACGAGGGCCACGCCCGCAGCGAGGCGCTCGTCGCCGGCAGCTATCTCGGCATCGTGCTGCCGATCTACCTGCCCGACCGGGTGCGGCCCGAGGGCCCGCGGATCGAGGACGCCAGCGCGGTCCTCGCGACGATCGAGGCGATCATCGCAGCGAGCCCGGTGCTCCTCCCGCTCGGCTCGGCGCGGGCCGAGCCCGGGAAGATCAGCACCTTCCTCTCGATCGAGGGGGCCGGCGCGTTCGCCGAGGACATCGCGCAGATCGACCGCTTCATCGCGCGCGGCGTGCGGCTCATCAGCCCGAACCACGCGAAGAACACGCGGCTCTCGTCGTCGGCGACCGGCGAGCGCGTGGCGTTCGGGCTGACGGAGCTCGGCAAGCGGTTCTGCGAGCGGGTCTACGCGCAGGGCGCGCTCATCGACGTCTCGCACATCTCGGACGCCGCGTTCGCGGATCTCGCCCCGATCGCGGCCGCGCACGGCGCGCCGCTCGTCGCGACCCACTCGAACGCGCGCGCGGTGGCGAACCAGCCGCGCAACCTGACCGACGAGCAGCTGCGGCTCATCGGGCGGAGCGGCGGGGTCGCGGGGCTCAACTTCCACGCGACCTTCGTGAGCGGCGCGAACGAGGCGGACCTCGACGACGTGCTCGCGCAGATCGACCACATGGTCCGCGTGGCCGGCGTCGATCACGTCGCGATCGGGTCGGATTTCGACGGCGGCATCCTCACGCCGAGGGGGCTCGGCGACGCGTCGGCGCTGCCGGCGCTGGCCGCGCGGCTCCGGCAGCGCGGGATGTCGCGCGAGGACGCGGTGAAGATCTTCTCGCAGAACGCGCTGCGCGTCCTCGGCTGGCGGCCGGCGGGCTGGAGCGGGGGTCAGCCGCACGGGTAGGCGCCGCGCGGGATGGATGAGCGAGCGCCGGCGCGCGGGACGAGCGCGACGCCTGCCTCGTGCCCGACCTTCGGCAGCTGTGGTAAGGCACGCCGATGGCCGTTGCCCAGTCGTCAGTCCGGGGGCTGCTTGCCCTCGCGGTCGTCGCGTCCGCCGCCGGCCTGAGCTGCGCGGAGCTCGGTCACCTGGGGGGCGTGGGCGAGGCCGTCTGCCCCGAGCTGCGCGGGCCGGGCGACGTCCTCGGCGCCCAGTTCTCCGCCGACGCGCGGGCCAACGCCAAGGTGCGGACGTTCGTGCAGGCGGCCAAGGACATGGCCGCCGTGTCCGCGGCGATCGAGGCACAGGTGGCCGACGCCTGCCGCCGGATCGGCGCGGACCTCGGGATCCCGCCCGCGCAGATGGCGCCGCGCGACGAGGCGGGGGGCCAGGCGAGCGGCGCCTGCGGCCCGGTCTCGGCGGCGATCGACGCCATCCTGCGCCAGGGCGCCGGGGTGCAGGTCGCGGTGACGCCGCCGGCCTGCCAGGCGAACGCCCAGGCCGGGGCGCGCTGCAGCGGCGCGTGCGACGTCCAGCTGGACCCGGGGCAGATCGTGGCGCAGTGCGAGCCCGCGCGGCTCTCCGGCTATTGCCAGGGCCGCTGCACGGGGCGGTGCGACGGGCGCTGCACCGGGCAGTGCCGGGGGCAGTGCTCCGCCTACGACGCGCAGGGGCGCTGCGTGGGCCAGTGCAACGGCGAGTGCGACGGCGGCTGCGACGCCACGTGCCACGCGCGCTGCGAGGGCACCTGGCAGGCGCCGCAGTGCTCCGGGATGGTGCGTCCCCCGAGCGCCGACGCGGAGTGCGAGGCGAGCTGCCGCGCGCACGCCGACGTGCACGCCGCCTGCACGCCGGCGCTCGTCCAGGTGCGCGCGTCGCACGGCGCCGAGATGGCCGCGCGGCTCGCGGCGACGCTGCAGGCCAACCTGCCGGCGCTGCTGCACGCCGAGGTGGCCCTCGGGCGCCGGCTCCTCGGCGACGCCCAGACGGTGGTCCAGGTCGGCGCCGCGCTGCCGCGGATCGTGGGCGACGCGGGCACGCGCGCGCTCGCGTGCGTCGCCGGGGCGGCCGAGGCGTCGACGAGCGCGTCGGTGCGGATCCAGGTGAGCGTGCGCGCGAGCGCGAGCGTCACGGGGCGGGTCGGGGCGACCGGCGGGTAGCGGCGGGTAGCGGCGGGGCAGGAACGGCGAGGGGCGGGGGCGCAGGCTAGCGGGACGTGCGAGGGACACCGACGGCGCCGCGGAGCACGGCGAGTGCGGCGAGTGCGGCGCAGCCGCGACGGCGGTAGAGTTCTCTCCGTGCAAGCGCTCAAGGCCCGCGTTCAGAACGGTCGCATCGTCGTGAACGAACCCACCGACCTGCCGGAGGGCACCGTGATCGAGCTGGTCGTTGCCGATCCGGGCGACGAGCTGGACGACGAGGAGCGCGCCGAGCTCCATGCGGCGCTGGCGGAGGGGCTCGCGGAGCTGCGAACAGGTGGCGGCGTCGACGCGGACGAGCTCCTGTCGGAGCTGCGGGCTCGCGAGTGAAGGTCCGGTTCCTGGGGCGCTCGGCCGAGCACGCGCGGGCGGCCGACGCGTGGTGGCGCGAGAACCGCCAGGCTGCGCCGTCCCTGTTCGCGGAGGAGCTCGCCACGGCGCTCCGCATGCTCAGGAACGTGCCGGAAATGGGAGCGCCTTACGGGCCGATGGCCGATGACGGCGTGCGGCGCCTCTTGCTGTCACGAACGCGGTACCACGTCTACTACGCGTACGTTCCGGAGGAACGCCTCATCGGCGTGCTCGCCCTCTGGAGCTGTCTCCGCGGGAAGCCGCCCAGCTTGCGGCACGCGCGGGGGCTCAAGAAGCGACCATGACCAGGCGCGCGGCGCGCATCGCTGGTCCGGCGCCGCCGCCCGCCGCCCGCCGCCCGCCGCCCGCCGCCCGCCGGCGCGCCGCCGTTTGCATCGACGGCGTGGACGGCGCCGCGCCGGTCGGATTACCCTCCCGCTCCCCGCCGGGAGGATCCCATGACCGATCTCGACGACCGCTGTCTCGACACGTTCCCCGAGTGGCTGCGCAGCCTCGCCTCGGACGCCACCGACGTGGCCGGCCTGCTCGCCTCGCCGGACAGCCCGGAGGCCGCGCGCCGCTCACTCGCGGCCGGCCTCAACTACCTCTTCAAGTCGCTCGATCTCATCCCGGACGGCATCGAGGATCTCGGCTTCCTCGACGACGCCTTCGTGCTGCGCGTCGCCGCGTCCTTCGCCGCGGCGGAGAGCCCGGAGCTGCGCGACCAGGTGCCGGCCCTCGCGCGGCTCGCGCGCGACGCGGAGCTCATCGCGGAGCTGCTCGGCGGCGACTACGCGCGGCTCAAGGGCTACGTGCGCTCGCTGGAGAAGGGCGCCGCGCGCGGCCGCACCGTCGACGACATCCTCGGCGACGAGCAGGTCCGCACCTCGTTCATGCACGAGATCACCGGCTGGGCGTCGAGCTACACCGCACCGACGTTCAGCCGCGACGCGAAGAACCTGATCAAGCTGAAATCCTTCCTCTCCGCCAAGCTCCCGGCCTGACCGCGCGCGGCGGCGCGCCGCCTGCGCGCCGCTCCTCGCGGCGCGCCCACCCGCCGCGTAGTACATAAGGCCCATCCCCCCGGAGGAACGCGTCCGATGTCAGCCGCTCCCCGCTTCTCCGCGCTGCTCGCCGCGCTGCTCGCCGCCGGCTGCGACGCCGATCGCCCGGCCTCGACGGCGCCGCGGCCCGCGCCCGCCGCCACCTCGGCCGCTCCCGCCGCCGCCGCGCCCACGCCGCCGCCCGACACGGATCGCTCCTATGCCTACCCCGCCGCCGACCGCGTGGTCGCCATCGGCGACGTCCACGGTGACCTCGCGGCCACGCGCGCGGCCCTGCAGCTCGCGGGCGCGATCGACGGCTCGGATCGCTGGATCGGCGGCAAGCTCGTGCTCGTCCAGACCGGCGACGAGCTCGACCGCGGCGACGGCGAGCAGGAGATCGTCGACCTCTTCGATCGCCTGGCCGCCGAGGCGCGCGCGGCCGGCGGCGCCGTGTACGCGCTCAACGGCAACCACGAGGTCATGAACGTCCAGCTGGACTTCCGCTACGTCACCGAGGGCGGCTTCAAGGACTTCGAGGACGTGCCCGGGCTCGACGCCTCGTCCCCGCGTCTCACGCCGGTGCCGCCCCCCGCGCGCGCCCGCGCCGCCGCGTTCGTCCCCGGCGGTCTCTACGCCAAGAAGCTCGCGGCGCGCGACGTGATCATCACGGTCGGCGACACCGTCTTCGCGCACGGCGGTGTGCTCCCGTCGCACACGCGCTACGGCATCGCGCGGATCAACCGCGAGGTGCGCGCGTGGATGGAGGGCAAGAGCCCGTCCACGCCGGCCGTGATCGCGGCCGAGGACAGCCCGGTGTGGGCGCGCCTCTACTCGAGCGATCCGCCGCCGACGCCGGGGTCGAGCCCCTGCGCGGCGCTCGACAAGGTCCTCGCGGCGATGTCCGCCAAGCGCATGGTCGTGGGCCACACGGTCCAGAGGAACGGCATCACCTCGGCCTGCGGCGACAAGGTCTGGCGGATCGACGTCGGCATGGCCACGCACTACGGCGGAAAGCCGGCGGCGCTGGAGATCGCCGGCGACACCGTGCGGGCCTTGACGGGCGACGCGACAAGCGCGAGCCGCGAGAAAAAATAAGGGCCCTCGTGAGAAAATATCAGAGCCGTTTGTAAAACGATCTCGCACTGCAGCTGCAGCGAGCGCAGCGGGAAACGAGGGAGGCGCGGGAAACGAGGGAGGCGCGGGAAACGAGGGAGGCGCGCGAGAAACGCATGAGAATCAAGCGACGCGAACAGCGAGAACAACGCGAACACCACCGTGGCGCCCGTCTGCTCCATTGACGCGTGCCGCGCGGACCGGATAACGTCGATGGCAAACTGGGGCTCTTCGAGCCCCAGGGGAAGGGAATCAGATGCCTGAGCTTCCGCTCGCGCTGATCCACGAGGCGAATCGGAGCAGCGGGGAGGCCCCCCTGGCGCCCGGCGAGCAGCGCCTCTCCCTTCTGCTTCCTCCTGTCGCACCCGCGCTGCTGCGCCGGTGCGGGCAGCCCGAGCACCGTGCAGCGCGGCCCGACGCGGGGAGCGGCTGATGGACGACGACGAGCTGCTGCGCGCCTTGACGCGCATCGCGCAGCAGGGTCCGCCGGGCGATCCGTGCCGGCGGAAGCTCGCCGAGGAGGCGCGCCCGGAGGACGCGCGGAGCGGTCCGCGGGACGCCGGCGACGCCGCGGCGTCCTCCTCGAGCGCAGGACGGGAGGAGCGCGAGGCGCGGCTGCCCCTCGACGACGAGACCCGCGCCCGGCTCGCCGACCAGCTTGTCGCCCAGCTCCGGGATGCGCCCGGCGAAGCGCCCGCGCCGCCGTCGCTGGCGCGGCCGCTGCTCGACCGGAAGTCCGGGGTCCGCTTCCGGAGCCCCCATGAGTGGGACTGCGAGGCGGAGGAGGCGGGCGACGTCGCCGACGCGCCGCTGCTGGGCGCCGACGCCGACTCGCTCAGCGGGACGAGCTCGCCGTCGACCACCGATGCGCCCGTCTGTCGTGCGATCGGCGACGAATCGGCGCCGCCCGGGACCTCGGAGCCGCCCCGCGACGCGCGCCCGAGCGGGGCCCCGGGGCAGCCGGCCCAGCGCGCGCCGGGCGGGGTGGACGCCGGCGTCCTGGTGCCGCGCCAGGGCCCAGTGGGTCCCGAGCTGGTCGTCGAGCGGCGGAGCGCTCCGCGGGCGCGCGCGCGGGTGCGGACGGCCGTGGGCGTGGCCGGGTGGGTCGTGTCGGCGGCGCTCGTGTCGCTGCTCGCGCTGCGGCCTGCGCCGTTCGCGCCGGGCGCCGCCCCGCTCCCCGACTACACGATCGCGACGACCCTCGGCGGCGGCCCGCAGCAGCGCGCTCGTGAGCCGGGCGCCCCGCCCCGCGTCGGCAGGGGCGCCCGGCTCACGATCGCGCTGTCGCCCGGCGCGCGCGTGCAGGCGCCGATCGCCGTGAAGGCGTTCCTTGTGCAGGGCGCGAACGCGCGCCCGTGGCCCGTGGAGATCGCGCTCGACGGCGGCGGCGGCGCGCGCGTGTCGGGCACGCGCGAGGCGCTCTTCAGGGACGTCG
Source organism: Sorangium sp. So ce1014 (assembly GCF_051521505.1). NCBI lineage: Bacteria > Pseudomonadati > Myxococcota > Polyangiales > Polyangiaceae > Sorangium > Sorangium sp. So ce1014. The sequence goes on along the minus strand of NZ_CP150356.1, from coordinate 1,521,799 downwards.
CGGCCGGCCCGTGGGAGGTCGTCTTCGTGATCGACCAGCCCGGCTCGCCGTCCATCGACGCCGAGGCGCTGCCCGCCGAGGGCGCCGTCCAGCTCGCGGGCGGCCGGCTCCTCCGGCAGCGATTGTTCCTTGACTGATCGCCACCTGGATTAAGGAGAAAGGCCGTCCTCCCCGGCGGGCGGCGCGCCCCTCGCTCGCGGGCCGACGGCGCGCGGCGCCGGCCCGAGCAGGGAGGAGCAGAGGTCAGCACGCATGAACCGACGGATGTTCAAGAGCAAGATCCACCGCGCGACCGTGACCCACGCGGATCTGCACTACGAGGGCAGCGTCACGATCGACGCCGACCTCCTGGAGGGCGCCGACATCCTGCCCTACGAGGCGGTCGACATCTGGAACGTGACGCGCGGCTCCCGGCTGACGACCTACGCGCTCGCGGGGGCGCGCGGGTCCGGCGTCATCTGCATCAACGGCGCCGCGGCGCACCTCAATCAGCCCGGCGACCTCGTGATCATCGCGACGTTCGCGGACATGGACGAGGCCGAGGCGCGGCGGCACGAGCCGCGGGTGCTCCGCGTCGACGGGCAGAACCGGCCCCTGGCCGATCAGCCGCCCGAGGCGCCGGGGCCGCTCGCGCCGAGCTGATCGCGCGCGTCACCCGGCGCGCGGCAGCGCCCGCGCCACCGGCGCGCGGGCGAGCCGGACGAAGCGCGCCGAGAGGACCCCCGCGGCGGCGACGAGCCCGGCGGTGAGCCCGAACCAGAGGCCGCGGACGCCGAGGTCGAGCCCGAAGGCGAGCCCGATCGACAGCGGCAGGCCGATGCCCCAGTGGGCTCCGAGGCTGGCCCAGAAGGGGAACCGCACGTCGCCCGCCCCGCGCAGGGCGCCGGCGGCGACCGCCTGGACGCCGTCGAACAGCTGGAAGAGCGCGGCGATGCGGAGCAGCGGGACGCCGATGGCGAGGACCTCGGCGTCCGGGGTGAACGCGCCGATCAGGGCGCGGGGGAACGCGGCGTACGTCGAGGCGCTCACGCACATGATGCCGGCGCCGAGCAGGACGCCGAGCAGGCCGGGGCGCAGCGGCGACCGGCCCGCGCCGATCGCGTGCCCGACGCGGACGGCGGTGGCGCCGCCGACGCCGATGGCGCCCATGAACGCGAAGGAGGCGAGCCCGATCGCGATCTGGTGCGCCGAGATCACGGTCGCGCCGAGCCGCCCGGCGAGCAGCGCCGTCATCCCGAACACGCCGACCTCGGCGAGGAGCTGCAGCCCGATCGGGACGCCGAGCCGGTAGATCACCGCGACCGGCACCGCGCTGTCGTCCTCCTTCCTCCCGGGCGACGCCGCGCGCCGGCGCTGCGCCGAGAGGAGCACGATCGACGAGAGCACCACGCTGGCGAGGCTCGTGGCGAGCCCTGCGCCGAGCGCGCCGAGCTGCGGCAGGCCGAGCGGCGGCAGGCCCACCCAGCGCAGCGCGTCGTCGCCGCGGACCATCAGGTTGCAGGCGACGAGGTTGACGGCGTTCGCCGCGATCACGGCGACGAGCGCGGGCCGCGTCGCGCCGTGGGCCTGGAGGAAGCTCTTTCCGGCGAGGAAGACCGGCCAGAGGAAGATCCACAGCGCGTGGCCGAGGATGTACCGGCGGACGCCGGGGACGAGCGCCGGGTCGACGCCCAGGGGCGCGAGCGCGGAGGTCGCCGCGAGGGCGGCGCCGAGCGCGACGACGCTGACGAGCAGGCTCGCGCGCAGGGTCGCGCGCAGCGCCGCCCACGCCTGGCCGGGGCGGCCGGCGCCGATCGCCTGCGACGCGAGCGGATCGAGCGCGGCCGAGATGCCGATCCCGAGCGCGTTGCACGTGTGGACGATCGTCCTCCCCATCGCGCAGGAGGCGAGCTCGTTGACCGAGACGCGCCCCACGATCGCCACGTCGACGAGCGCCATCGCGACGAGCCCCGCCTGCGCCACCGCGATCGGCAGCGCGAGGCGCGCGAGGACGCGCAGCTCGGACCGCGCGCCGTCGGCGGCGAGAGGGGGAGAAGCGAGGTTCACAGGGGCACCGGAATCGGAGAACGGAGAAAGGGCGCCACCCTAGCGCACCGGGGGCAGCGCGCTCGTCGGGGTGGCGCCGGAGATGAGGCGCAAGGGGGGGAAGATCAATGATCTTCCGGGGGTCCTGTGAGCTCGACGGGGTAGATCGAGAGGGGAAGAAAACGCAAAGGCGCAAAGGCGCTCGGGTAGCCCTGGGGGATTGCTCCCCCAGGGCCCCCACAGATCCGGACGTGCGGGGCTACCGCATCCGGCTCTTCGCGACATGGATTCGCTACGCGGGTGAGTACGGCCTCGCGACCCGGGCAAGTGGGAGGGGGTAGCGTTCCAGCAGCATGTGCCTGCGGTCCCAGTTGATCCGCGCTCTCTGGGAGCGACGACCGAGCCACTTGCACCAGATGCCGATGACCCGCTCACGGAAGCGGCTGATCGCCTCGGAGTTCCCCGTGATGCCGAAGTACCCGAAGTGACCTCGCAGCTTCTGCGAGAGCGAGCGCTGCTGCTCCCCGATCGCCTGGTGCCGATGCTGCCGACACCACTCCGCGATCCGCTTCAGCGCGCGGCGGAAGCGATCGGAGGCGGTCTTCTGCTTGACCACCCACCTGCCTCGACGAGACAAGCCCCAGTAGTGGGTGAAGCCCAGCAGGTCGAACGTGTTGGGTCCACGATCCGATCGATCCTCCGGGGGAGGCCGACGGTCGGGCCGACGGAATTCGACGAGCCGGGTCTTGTCCGGGTGGAGCGCAAGGCCGTACTTGCCGAACCTCTTCGGGAGCACGGCCAGAACGCGACGAGCGTCTTCCTCGTGCGAGAACGCCAGGACGAGTCGAGTAGCCCGGGGGAATCGCACCCCCGGGCCCTCCCAGAACCGGACGTGAAGCTCTCGCCTCATCCGGCTCCTACGACCCAGCCTCGGGCCGGACGCCGAGCTGCCACAGGACGAACAACTTCGGATCCCGCTGCGCGATGCGCCCCAGCCAGTGCATCGACGCGCGCTCTCGACGTCGCAGCCGCTTGTACTTCCGTCGCGCCCATGCTGCGAGGGCCTCGTTGAGATGGCGAAGGACCTGGACGCACTTCGAGCGGTAGAACCGCCCGTAGTAGTTCATCCAACCCCGCACCACCGGATTGACGAGCTGCGCGAGATCTTCCAGGCGCTGGTTGTTCCTGGTCGACGCCATCCGCCATCTGCGGATGGTCTCGCGGACCGCCTTGGCTGCCTTGGTGCTCATCGCTGGCAGGAAGCTCACGAAGTGCTTCCCCCAGCGATTCTTCGCCCGTCGAGGTTGGAAGGTGTAGCCCAGGAAGTCGAACGCGACGTGCTCGAACTCCCCGCACCGATCGTCGTCCTTGCAGTAGACGATCCGGGTCTTCGTCGGATGAAGCTCCAGACCGCACTGCTCGAACCGACGACGGATGGCCTCCAGCACCATGCGGGACTGCCGCTCGCTCCTGCAGTGGACGATGGCATCGTCCGCGTAGCGCTCGAACGGGACGCTCGGGAAGGTCCTCCGCATCCAGTGATCGAACGCATAATGCAGGAATAGATTGGCCAACAGCGGACTGACGACCCCGCCTTGCGGCGTGCCCCTCGTACGCTGCTCCACCGTGCCATCCGGCTTCTGCACGGGGGCGCGGAGCCACCGGGCGATGTACAGCCGGATCCAGGGGTTGTCCGTGTGGTGCGCCACGGCGCGCTCGACCAGCTCATGGACCAGCGCATCAAAGAAGCCCTTGATGTCAAGGTCGATGATCCAGTCGGCGCTCCAGCATCGTCTCCTCGCCACCGCCACCGCGTCGAGCGCCGACCGACCGGGCCGATAGCCGTACGAATCCGGATGGAACATGGGCTCCACGACCGGATCGAGGACCATCTTCACGACCGTCTGCGCCACGCGGTCCCCCACCGTGGGGATGCCGAGGGGACGTGTGCCTCCGTTGCCCTTCGGAATCTCGACGAGCCGCACGGGCGGCGGAAAGTACGAGCCCGACGACATCCGGTTCCAGACCTTGTAGAGGTTGCCCTTCAGGTCCTTCTCGAACATCGCAAGCGACTCGCCGTCCACGCCCGCTGCGCCTCGGTTCGCCTTTACCCGCTGGTACGCATCCCAGACGAGCTGCTTCGGAATGTCGTAAGGCTTCGCCTCAGACATGGGCTCCTCCCGTTGCCGGTTGACCCATGCCCGCGGCCAGGTCGTTGGGCCCCTTCGCTCCGCCCGCGTTACCAGGCTTCAACGCTACTACGAGCCCATCCGCCCCTGCGCCCCGCATCGGTACTCTTCCCCCTCGTGGGTCCACCACTCGGAGTTCTCCCTTCGCATCGGAGCGACAGGTTCCCACGTTCCGCACGAGAGCCTGAGCCGGGCTCGCGCCGCCTTCATGCCGGTCACCGCTCGGGCAGCAAGCAGGAATCCCCCGAGCTTTGTCCCAGGCCAACGACTGGAGCCTGGTTTCGATGACGTCCCTACGCTTTCGACACGTCGTCAGCGGTTCACTCACGTTCGCCTTCCCGGCTCTCACCTGACGGGTTTGTCCCGCCTTTTCCGTGAACGCTCACCACCCGGGCCATTGGGCCCAAGCAGCTTCCGGTGGTTTGGGACCTGGCCCTGCGACCCGATCCCGAGGGGTCCTCCCTCATCTCTCGTGCAGCAAGGCTGCTTCAGGCGGCCATCAAGGCCTCCTTTCCGCGCCGTCGTGGCGCACAATCGTCCGCGTACCGGATGAGAAACGCGCGGCCTTGCAGCCGCGGCTTCACCTCCTGCTCGAACCACACGTCCAGCACCTCGTGCAGGTAGACGTTCGACAGCAGCGGCGAGATCACGCCGCCTTGAGGCGAACCAGACTCCGGGAAGGACACGGCCCCGGATTCCAGCACGCCCGCATGCAACCACTTGCCGATGAGCCGCAGCAGCACCCCATCGCGCACCCTTCGACGAAGGATCTCCTGGAGGTGGCCATGGTCGAGGGTGTCGAAGAACTTCCGGATGTCGACCTCCAGGACCCAGCCGCCGCCCATGCGCATCACCTGGTCACGGAGCGCGTGCAGCGCTTGATGCGCCGAGCGCCCCCTCCGGAAGCCATACGAGCCGTGTAGAAAGTCCTGCTCGTAGATCGCCTCCAGCACCATGACGACCGCGCGTTGCAGGACCTTGTCCTCGAAGGTCGGGATGCCGATGGGCCGCGTCTGCGACCCGTCCCCCTTCGGGATGAGGACCCGCCTCACGGGCGGCGCGCGGTACGTGCCGGACTTCGCGCGTTCATGCAGCGACCGGAGGTTGTCCTCCAGGTGCGCCGCGTACTCGTCCGCGGTCTGCCCGTCCACGCCCACAGCGCCGTCCTTGCGCGTGCGACGGTACGCCTCGCGCAGCCACTCGATATCGATGTGGTGCGCGAGCGTCGTGAACGCCGTACCAGGCGCTTCCCTCGCCAGCTTCGCTATCTGCTCGAGTTTCGTGGAGATGTTCTGGGAGCCCGGTGTCTCCTTCATCTTTCCCTCCAGCAGCCCCATGCCCCGGCACCCCCTTCCCTCCACGGGGTCCCTCGGGACGGTTCCCCCGCTTCATCGGTACTACGAGGTGCTCGGACGCCTCGTCACCCTTCCCGCCTCGCTTCGTTCCCTTCGCTCGGCGGTACCGCACCCGCCGTTGCGGCGGGCTCTTCTCGGAGGCGACGGGGCCTCCCAGGTTCCTGGGGAACCCTTGCGTGCACGCCCTGGTCTCCGACCCCGGGGGGTCCAACGCGCCGAGCCCTTCGCCGCGCGCGGCGTTCCAGCGCGCCGGTGTTGCCTTCCGCTCCTTTGACAGCTTGGGCACCCGCCGAGCATTGCATTTCGAGGCTCAATACAAGGCTTTCACGCTCGCTGTCTACGCTTCGCAGCCGGGGGTCTGCCCTCCGGACCACGCAAGACTCGCTTCCGGCTGGGGGCTAGCCTTGGCCGGGGAGATCCGCAGGACCTCCATGGGTTCCATCGCAAGGTTTCAGCTTTCTACATGAGCTTCCTCCTCGCCCAGGCTTGCCTGGCGCACCAAAGGCGCAAAAAGGAAGAAGAGAAGGGTCAGTCGCAGGAGAAAAAGACGAGGCTCGGAGGCCGAGAGATTTTCTCTCTCTTGCGCCTTTGCGCCTTTGCGCCTTTGCGTTTTTTTCTCTCTTGGCGCCTTGGCGACCCTCGTCTCTTCGCTCCGCCAGACCTCACCAGGCGAGGTGAGCCCGCCCGTCGAGGTACACGCGCTTCGCTTCCTCGAGCCCCGTCGACTCGACCTCCACCACGCGCAGGATCTCCGTCGCGGGCCCGAGCGCGACGTCCCTCCCCGCCTCGAAGCGCTGCGCCCGGACCAGGGCGCGATAGGCCTTGTCGAGCAGGAGCGCCCGCTCGCGCGACGGCGCCACGAGGTACGCGAGATCGCGATCGCCTCCTCGCGCGCCGCGCCGCACCTCCGCCTCGTCGAGCGCGCCGCCAGGGAAGAAGCGCGCGAGCATCTCCTCGTTCCCTCGGTAGTCGTCGGCCCCGCGAGCGCGGCGCAGGTAGGTCAGGACCTCCGGCTCCGCGTGCCCGGCCTGCGGCACGTCGGGCATGCCGCGCAGGTCCTGGTGCCGCCAGCCGGCGGCGCCGGGCACCTTGCGCGAAAGCGAGAAGGTGTGATCCACCGTGACGCCCACGGCGCCGTGGCAGCCCATGCACGCGCGGTGCTCCTCCGCGGTCTGCAGCCGCAGCCGGCCCTGCTCGTCCTCGATGAACGCCTGGAGCTGCCAGCCGAACGCGTTCCGCAGGCCGACCTCGGGCGCGCCAGGGTGGAACGGCGGCTGCCCCTCCTCCTTCTCCTCGGCCTCACGCTCGTACGCGCGCGCGATCGCCCAGTCGTCCGGCTCGTCGACCTTCCGCGCGTAACGCAGCTCCTTCATCCGCGCAGAGAGCAGCGTCGGGCGGTCCGGATCGAGGTACCTCACCGAGTGAAGGAGCTCCGCCCCGCGCGGGTAGATCCACGCGCGAACCGGGACGCCGGCTGCCCCGCCGGCGTACCGCGCGGGCAGGCGAAGGACGCGCGTCACCGCGGGCTCGATCGCGCCGTCGCCGTCGAGATCGAAGCCGGCGAGGAGCTCGCTCACCGGCTCGACCTCCCGCCCTGCATGCGCCTCGGCGGGCGGCGCGTCGCCCTCTTTGGGCAAGGGCGACGGGGACGCGATCGCCGCCTCGAGCAGCGCGAGGTTCAGCTTGTAAACCTCGCGCGAGGGCGCGCCGGAGGCGTCCTCGCGGAACGCGGCCGGCAGCCGGAGGAACACGTCACCGGCGCTGCCGTTCGTGGGCCAGAAGCTCCCCGGGAACGGCTTGTACCGCACCGCCCGGAAGCCGCTCCCGTCACGCGCGAAGCCCTCGCCGTCGAAGCCGGCCTCGAGGTCGAGATCGGGCACATAGCCCGGGTAATCCGGGCGCGCGGCGAGCGCCTTGCGCAGCGGCGCGTAGTTGTCCTCCCGGATGTACGCGAGGATCTCCGCGTCGCTCGTCCGGGCGGCGGCGGCCGAGAGGTCCTCGAGCAGGTGGGTCCAGGGGTTCCTCCGCGCCGCGTCCGAGAAGCTGTACGCGCGCTGGAGGTCGTGATCCGCGAGCGTGTTCGGGCCGATCCCGATCGTGTGGCACGTCCAGCAGCCGTTCGCGCCGCCCGCCGTCACCGCGTAACACATCGGCGGGATCGACGCCTCGGGGTTGCCCGCGTGCCCCGCGCGCGCGACCGCGGTGGCGAGCGGATCGTAGTCGCCCCCGCCGCAGCGCGCGGCCGCGACGAGGACGGCGGACATCGCCGCGAAGGTCAGGGACGCGGACAGCAGGCGTTCGCGGCGACCACGCATGGAGCTCACTCGGGCAGGAAGGTGAGCGCGATCACGCTCGACAGGGTGCCGTCGCCCTTCGGCCAGGTGCTGTAGGCGTTCTCGCCGGGGTGCTGCACGGACATGAAGATCGAGCCCATGTCGGGCGTGAAGGACGGGCCGGTCGCCTCCGCGTCGCTCGGCATGGCCACCACGCGGAACGCCTTGCCGAAGCTCGGCTGCGCCACGCCGGGCTGGCCCTCGCGGTGGGCGGGGTCGAGATCGAGGTAGTAGAACGCGTCCGCGTGGGCGGCGACGCCGAAGTTGCCGTCGGTGCCGAACCACACGCCGCCCTCGCGGTCGAGGAGCAGGTTGTCCGGGCAGGAGGCGTCGAAGACCCCCTGCGCCTTCGAGCCGTGCCACACCTCGAAGTACCGGAACGCGATCGACGCGCCAGGATTCGCCGGATCGGCCTCCTCCAGCGCGAGGAGCGAGCCCACGGCGTCCGCGCGCTTCGGGGACGTTGTCGCGTGCGTCGCCGGATCGTGGAGCTTGCCCTCCTGATCGAGCGCCGTCTGCCCCGTGTGGTTGGTGAACGCCACGTAGACCCGCGGCGTGCCGCTCGGGTCGCGCGGGTTCCACTCGATGTCCTCGGGCCGGTTCAGCTCCATGATCCCGACCTTGTTGCTCGCCGTGAACAGCGCGCGCGAGACGTCGTGGTCCGTCTCGAAGCCGCCGATCCCGTTCCAGCTGACGTCGCGCAGCGCGGCGCCGACGGTCCTTGTCGCCTCGCCGAGCGCGGCCGCGTTCGGCGCGATGGCGGCGCTGTCCACCGAGAGCTCGATCCACTGCCCCGTGCCGGGGGCCGCCTCGGTCGGGGCCGCGCCGGTCACGAGCAGGGTGTTGCCGGTCCTGTTGTCGAGCCCCGCGAGGTGCGCCGCGTAGAGCTTGCCCTCGTCGAGCAGCCCGCGGATCTCCGCCCGCGCCATCCCGGCCGTGTAGTTGCCGGCCGTCACGTACTTGTAGATGCGGCCACCGCGGCGGTCGTCGGTCCCGTAGATCACGATCGGCTGCCCCGGCACGAGCTTCCAGTCGCCGTCGACCGCGAACGTCGCTGCCTCCCAGCGGGCGCGGCCCATGAAGCCGAATTTCTTGTGGCCCGCGCCTGCCTCCGTCTTGCCGTCGTACTCGCCGGCGGGCTCCCCGGGGTCGATCTCGGTGAGATAGCCGTAGTGATCGCGGGGTTGCCGGCCGATCGGATCCGAGATGCGCCCGAACTCCGCGCTGGTGCTCGCCTCGAAGATCGGGCTCACCGGCGCGCCCGGGTCGAAGCCCCGACCGGCGAGGAACCTCTGATCGCTCGACCAGCTCGCCTCGAGATCGCCGTAGTAGTCCTGCACGTTCTCCTCGGCGGTGATCACCGTGCCCCACGGCGTCTGCCCGCCGGCGCAGTCGCCCATGATGCCGGCCACGATCCCTTCGTGGAGCGGCTCGCTCGTCGTGTCGTCGTTGCCCGGGCTCGAGAGCGCGTGCCCCGCGATCCGGCTCAGCGTCCTGCTCGTCGCGTCGTAGCGAACGGCCTTCGCGCTCCGGTCGACCGACCACGCGCCGGTCGCCGGATCCTGCACGGCCCGGAGCCAGGAGCCTCCGACCTCCCTCTTCTCCCAGCGAATGTACGTGTCGACGTCCTCCTGCGACCAGACGCTCGCCTCGACGTCGTTCGCGAGGACGCCGAGCGTCTTCAGGTGACGCGCCAGCGTGAGGTGCTGCCCGGTCGGCGCGGAGGTGGCCGTCGGGCTCCTTCCAGAGACGTACTCGTGGTTGACCCAGAGCCAGCCCGCGGTGCCGGAGCCGTTCCACTGCGGCGCGTTGCCCGCGGCGGCGGACCACCCCTGGCCGAAGAAGGCGGTGTAGTCGTTGTTGGCGCCGAACCGGGGCGCGTCCGGCGCGGTGCTGAAGGTCAGCGGATCGAGCCAGGTCACAACGACGTCCGAGCGCACCCCGGCGAGCGTCCGGAGGGTGTCGGTCGCGGCCGCGTCCAGCGGGAACTGCTCGCCCGCGGGCACGGCGCCGGCGGCGAACATCTCCACGCGCTCCTTCACGTAATCCGCGAGGTTCGCGGCGTGGGTCCGCGGCGGCGCGTCCTCGCCGGGCTCGCCCTCCTCGCCGGGAGCACCGTTGGCGCCGTCCTCCCCGTCCAGGCCCGGCGTCCCCTCCTTGCCGGGCTGGCCCTGCGCGCCATCCTCGCCACAACCGCTCCCGATCGCGGCGAGGCCGCTCGTGAGCACCAAAAGCAACGCCGTCCTCAGGGTCCGCCTCGTCATCATCGCATCCTCTCCGCTGGGGATTGGCCGGAGACAATGCCCATCGACCGTGGCGCCTCGATGCGACGAGCGCGACAAATCCTTGTCAGACGCCACGCGGATCGCGCGGCTCGACGGCGCCCGAGCCGCCGCTCGGCGCTCGAAGCGCGAGATCAGGGCGGGAGGGCGAGCGAGATCACCAGCGGAAGCGCCGCATGGCACGCCGGCGCCGCGGAGCTCGCCGGCACGGCGCTAGTCGTCGTCATCGGGCACGACGACGTCTTGACCGAAGCGCGCGCGCGCCTCCAGCAGCTCCTTGTCCGAGATCCAGGTGCGCTCGCAGCTGACGAGCGGCGCGACCTGATAGACGTCCTTGCGCTCCTCACCGTGTCCGTCCTCAAGGACCCGGACTACCTCATGATGGAAGCCGCAGGAGGGGCAGAGCGCTCGCATGAGCGGTCACTAGAGTGCAGGCGCGCTGGGTGCAAGGCCCTCCCCCGGCGGCGCGCCCGTGGACGAGCGGCGGCGGGGGAGGGCGCGCGCGAGGGAGGGCGCGCGCGAGGAGGGGGTCGCCCGGCTCAGGCCGTGGCTTTGGCGCCGACGGCGGCGGTCTTCTCGTCGCCCGAGTGGATGCGCATCCCGTAGAAGGAGCGGTACACGAACACCGTCGAGAGCAAGAAGAAGATGGCCGCGAGCACGAGGCTCGTCGTGCGGTCGATCTCGATCGCCAGCTCGACCGCGAGGAGGCCGAACAGGGTCGTGAACTTGATGACGGGGTTCATCGCGACGGACGAGGTGTCCTTGAAGGGGTCGCCCACGGTGTCGCCGACGACCGTCGCCGCGTGGAGCGGCGTGCCCTTCTCCTTCAGCTCCACCTCGACGAGCTTCTTCGCGTTGTCCCAGGCGCCGCCGGCGTTCGCCATGAAGATCGCCTGGTAGAGCCCGAAGAGCGCGATGCTGATGAGGTAGCCGATGAAGAAGAACGGCTCGAGGCAGGCGAAGGCGAGCGTCGAGAAGAAGACGCCGAGGAAGATGTTGAACATCCCCCGCTGCGCGTACTGCGTGCAGATCTCGACCACCTTCTTGCTGTCGGCGATCGAGGCCTTCTCCACGCCGTCGAGGCGGATGTTCGCCTTGATGAACTCGACCGCGCGGTAAGCGCCGGTCGAGACCGCCTGGGTCGACGCGCCGGTGAACCAGTAGATGACCGCGCCGCCCGTCACGAGGCCGAGCAGGAACGGCGGGTGGAGCAGCGAGAGCTTGTCCACGTTGATCGTCAGCTTGCTCGTGAGCACGACGATGATCGAGAAGATCAGCGTCGTCGCGCCGACGACCGCCGTCCCGATGAGCACCGGCTTCGCCGTCGCCTTGAACGTGTTGCCCGCGCCGTCGTTCTCCTCGAGGAAGTGCTTGGCCTTCTCGAAGTTCGGGGTGAAGCCGAAGTCCTTCTTCAGCTCGGCCTCGATGTTCGGGACGTTCTCGATGAGCGAGAGCTCGTACACCGACTGCGCGTTGTCGGTCACCGGGCCGTAGGAGTCGACCGCGATCGTCACCGGGCCCATGCCGAGGAAGCCGAACGCCACGAGGCCGAAGGCGAAGACGCTCTCGGCGATCATGAGCGCCCCGAGGCCCATCATGGAGAGGAAGTACGAGATGCCCATCAGCACGACGAGGACGATGCCCATCCAGTACGCGCTGAAGTTGCCGGCGGTCAGGCCCGCCAGCACGTTCAGCGAGGCGCCGCCCTCGCGCGACGCCGTCACGACCTCGCGGACGTGGCGCGACTCGGTCGAGGTGAAGATCTTGATCATCTCCGGGATGATGGCGCCCGCCAGGGTGCCGCAGGTGATGATCGACGAGAGCTTCCACCAGAGCGTCGGGTCGCCGCCGAGGTTCGGGATCATGAACGCCGAGACGGCGTACGTGAGCACGACCGACACGATCGAGGTCAGCCAGACGAGGCGCGTCAGCGGGGCCTCGAAGTTCATCTTGTCGGCGTCGCCGTAGGACGCCTTGGCGATCGCCTCGTTGAGCAAGTACGAGCCGATGCTCGCGAGGACCATCACGATGCGCATCACGAAGATCCAGACGAGGAGCTGGACCTGGACGCCCGTGTCGGGGACGGCGAGGAGGATGAACGAGATGAGCGCGACGCCGGTGACGCCGTACGTCTCGAAGCCGTCGGCGCTCGGGCCGACCGAGTCGCCGGCGTTGTCGCCGGTGCAGTCGGCGATGACGCCCGGGTTGCGCGCGTCGTCTTCCTTGATGTTGAAGACGATCTTCATGAGATCGGAGCCGATGTCGGCGATCTTCGTGAAGATGCCGCCCGCGATGCGGAGCGCGGAGGCGCCGAGCGACTCGCCGATCGCGAAGCCGATGAAGCACGGGCCGGCGTAGTCGGCCGGGATGAAGAGCAGGATCATCAGCATGAGCATGAGCTCGGTGCTGATGAGGACCGCGCCGATGCTCATGCCCGCCTTGAGCGGGATGGCGTACGTCGGGAACGGCTTGCCCTTGAGGCTCGCGAACGCGGCGCGCGAGTTCGCGAACGTGTTGATGCGCATGCCGAACCACGCGACGCCGCAGCTGCCGGCGATGCCGACGAGGCTGCTCAGCAGGATGACCACGACCTTCGTGGCCTCCATGTGGCGCAGCACGCCGAAGTAGAGGACCATGACCCCGCCGATCAGGACCTCGAGGAGCAGGATGAACTTGAACTGCGTGATGAGGTACGTCTTGCAGGTCTCGTAGATGAGCTCCGAGATCTCCCGCATCGCGCGGTGGACCGGGAGCTTGTTCAGCTGCGAGAACGTGACGAGCCCGAACACGAAGCCGAGCACGCAGACGCCGATGCCGCCCAGGAGCAGCGTGCGGCCATCGATGCCGCCGAACGACTGGGAGCTGAGGTCGGGGAGGATCAGATCGGATTCACTGGCGCTGGCCAGCCCGCCGCTGAGCAGCAGGGCGAGCGCGGCGAGCCCGGCCAGCAGCGGTGCAAGCCAGGCCTTTTGAGACCGGATGACGTTCATGGACGGTGTGCCTCCATCGCAAAATCCGAGGCCGGGGGCGGCGCCATCGCCGCCCGCAGCTTCGTGGTTCCGAGGGGTTGGCCGCCTGCGTCAAGGGGAAGGGAACCGGCGCGCTGCCGGAGGGGTTCTTGCTCTAACGCGGACGCTTCAGCACAGCCTCGCCCCTCAGCGACCGGTGGTGTCGGGGTGCCCAGTGCTGCCGGGCAAGCCTCCACCGTGACCAGGACCGCCGAGGCGCGCGCTAGCTACCATGCGTCGCAGACGCCGTCGAGAGGGTGCGATGCCTGCGCACGACAAGAGCCCTTGTCACCGCCGCTGCGTGGGGCGATCGCGTAGGGAGATCGCGTAGGAAAGTGAAACGGAGCGCGCGGGGCCGCGCTCCTCCGCGGATTGTCGTGTTCAGGCCGCGTTCAGCGCGCGTTCAGTTGCGCTCGGTCGCGGTGTTCACGCGCCGGTCCGAGCCGGAGAGCCGCTGATCCGAGCCCGAGTCGGCGTTGGGGCTGGCGTGCGAGGTGAGGAGCTCCGCCACGAGATCCCGGCATTCCGGCTTGTTGCGGAGGTGGCTCAGGAGCAGGTTCGAGGCCTCGCTGAACGACTTCTCGTAGGCGAGCCCCTCGCGCGTGCGCGCGGCGACGCGCTCGCGCCCCTGCGCGAGATCCTCCTCGAGCGCCTCGGCGTAGCGGGCGAGCTGGGCGCGGAGCTCGTCGATCTGGCGGCGCAGGTCGCGCGCGTTCGCCTCGCGCGTGTTCTTCTTGTGCTCGTAGCGCCCGAGCTGCTCGCGCTTCGCCTGCGCCGTCGCGCCGGCCGCGCCCGCGCGCTCGTAGACGAGCGGATCGTGGTTGCCCTGGCGGACCGCCACGTCGGCGAGCTGGCGCCCGGAGAGCGCGAGCTTCTCGGCGGCGGCGAGCTCCACGCGGACCTTCTCGACGTCCTCGCCGTCGGCCATCGCCTCGCGCATCACGCGCGACTCCTCGTGCGCGAGCTCCTCGACCTTGCGGCCGATCTCGGCGCGCAGCGCGCGGCCGCGGCGCTCGAGCGCCTCGAGCTTGCGGGTGAGGCTCGCGACCTCGCCCTCGAGCTTGTTGGCGCGCGCGGCGAGGTCCCAGGCCTGCGCGAGGCCGTTCTGGACCTCCTGCGGCACCTGCCCGGACGGATAGGCGCGGGAGACCATGCGCGAGAAGAGGGCCGCGCGGCTCGCCCACTCGATGACGCCGGCGCTCTGCGGCGGCGGCGGCGGCGGCGGCAGCGGCACGCCGTCGCCGCCCTCGACCTCCCACGCGTGGGCCGGCAGCCCGCGCTGGAGCGCCTTCAGCTCCTCCTGGAGGTGATGGGCGTCGCGGTAGCGCTTGCGGATGTCCTTCTCGAGCAGGCGCAGGACGATCGCCTCGCCCTGCGAGTGCGCGTCGGGGCGGATCGAGCGGGGGCGCGGCGGCGCGTGGGTCCGCTGCATCTCGAGCAGGGTGTCGCGGTCGTTGGCGCGGAAGGGGAGCTGCCCGGTGAGCATCTCGAAGAAGAGCACGCCGAGCGCGTAGAGGTCCGACTGCGCCGTCGCCTCCTCGCCGCGGGCCTGCTCGGGCGACATGTACTCGGGCGTCCCGAAGACCGCGCCCTTCGGGGCGAGGCGCGGGTCGCGCGCGATGGCGGCGAGGCCGAAGTCGAGAATCTTGACGAAGTCCTTCCGGCCGCCGCGGTGGGTGAGCAGGATATTGTCGCTCTTCAGATCGCGGTGCACGACGCCGAGGTCGTGCGCGCGAGCGAGGGCGGCGCACATCTGCTCGAGGATGTCCACCGATCGCGCGATCGGCATCGGGCCGCGCGCGAGCTCCGCCGAGAGCGGCGTGCCGACGAGGTACTCCATGACGAGGTAGAGCTCGCCCTCCTCGGTCTCGCCGATGTCGTGGATATCGATGATGTGGGCGTGGTCAACGCGGTTTGCGGCGCGCGCCTCGCGCAGCATCCACGCGCGGAGATGGGTCTCTCCGCGGAGATCGGGCCGGATGAGCTTCAGGGCGACGACCCGGTCGATCAGCACGTGACGGGCGCGATAAACGACGCCCATGCCGCCTTCGCCGAGCCGTGCCTCGAGCCGGTACCTGCCGGCCACGACCTTACCGATCAACGGATCGGTGCTCGAAGCCTTGGGACCTGCCGGTCGCTGAATCGCGCGCTCCATGGTGCCTTCGTTTCTCCTCAGCGCTCCCCAGAAGGGCGGTTCGCGTCTCTCAGGGGGCTTATTGCGCTGTGCGGTGAGTCGGATCGCTCGCTGAAGGTATCCGGTTTGAAACAGCCGGTCTATGGGCCCGCGGCCGGGTTGGAGCGGAATCTGGAGCGCGCTCCGCGTGGAGGTGGGGTGGGAGACCGGCGCCGATTGCGCGCATTCAAGCGTCCACGGATAACGGTGAAGGCGGGCAAGCCTCCGCAGGCGGGCAACCGGCTGCAGACGGCCGTGCAGGCGGGGGCGCATCGCCTTGCAGACGGGCGCTCCCCGGGCGAGGATCGAGGGGCAGGCGGCAGACGAAGCGCGCCCCGGCGGGCTCGCCGTGGCGCAGATCTCCAGCGCGGCCATCCGCGGGGACGAGGGCGAGCGTGCCGCCGTGCCGCCGGACGATGTCCGTCGAGATCGAGAGCCCGAGGCCCGTCCCCTGCCCTCGCGGCTTCGTGGTGAAGAACGGATCGAAGATGCGCTGCGCGAGGTCGGGCGGTACGCCCGGGCCGCTGTCGGAGACCGCGATGGCCGCCATGTCCTCGTCCTCGTCGATCCAGGTCTCGATGCAGATCGCGGGCGCGCCGGGCGGGCCCGGCGCCGCTTCGCGTTCGCCTGCCCCCTCCGCCCCGGCCGGCGGGGCGGAGGGGGCGGGCGGCGCGGAGGCTCGCGCAGGCGGCGCGGAGGCTCGCGCAGGCGGCGCGGCGCTCGCCTCCTCCAGCGCCTGGATGGCGTTGACGAGGAGGTTCATGAACACTTGGTTGATCTCTCCGCTCTGGCAGGTGACGAGCGGCAGCTCGCCGTAACGCTTGATCACCTCGATGCGCGCCTGTCGGAGCCGCGGGCCGAGCAGGAGCAGCGTCTCCTCGAGCCCGGCGTGCAGATCGACGGGCAGCGGCTCGCCGGAGGCGCGCGAGAAGCTCTTCAGGTTCGTGACGATGCGGACGCTGCGCTCGACCGCGCGGTGGACGAGCGTGGAGATGCCGACGAGATCGTCGAGCGCCGCCTCGGTCTGGAGCTGCGCGCGGAGCGCTTCGAGCGCGCCGCGGCGGTCGTCCGGGAGCTCGCGCTCGGCGGCGCGGTAGGCGTCGAGGACGGCGCGGAGCTCGGCGGCGAGCTCCTCGATCGGCTGGGCGGCGCCGGCGATGGCGTTCAGGGGGTTGTAGATCTCGTGCGCGACGCCGGCGACGAGCTCGCCGATGGAGGCGAGCCGCTCGCCGTGGATGAGCGCGGCCTGCGCCCGCTTCAGCTCGGACAGGGCGCGCGTGAGCTCCGCGGTGCGCGCGGCGACGTTCTCCTCGAGGCCGGCGCGCTCGCCCTCGAGCTCGGCGATCGTCCGAGACAGCGCCTGCCGCATGCGCTCGACGCTCTCGCCGAGGCCCACGACCTCCTTCGGCCCGGACAGGCGCGGCACGGCGGCGTCGAGCTCGCCGCGCGCGACCTCGTCGGCGGCGCGGGCGAGCTGCGCCATCGGCCGCGACAGCTCGCGCGCCGCCCGCGCGACGACGCCGAGGGCGGCGAGCACGAGGAGGGAGAACGAGGCGAAGAGCGCGGTGATGGCGTTGAAGTCCTCGTCGAAGGACGAGCCGGTCGCCAGCGCGCGGTAGAGGCCGATGGAGGAGAAGAGCGAGAGGAGCCCCGTGAACAGGAGCGGCAGCCCGAAGTCGCGGAGCATGCGCCGCCGGAGGGGCATCGGGGCCGCGCCGCCGCGCTCGGGCGCGCCCGTCCACGCGCGCAGGAGGTCGACCGCGCGCGCGACCGAGTCCTTGTGCCACGCGCGCTGGTAGAACGAGACGCCGAAGGCGAAGAGCGCGCCGAAGCCGAGCTGCATGAGCGCGTCGGCGACGCTGAAGGTGGCGCCCGGGCTGAAGGTGGCGCCGGGGCGCACGTAGGCGATGCCGATCGCGGTGCACCCGAGCCACAGCGCGAAGTTCAGGGAGGCGAGGACGTCGGGGAGCCGCTCGGCGCGGGTGAGGCCGCGGCCGAGCAGGGCGCGGTCGCCGGAAGGGCCGGCCTGGAGGGCGGCGACGATCGCGCGCGTGGCGGGGCGGACGGCGAGGGTGAAGCCGAGGGTGCCGGAGAGCGCGAGGAGGGGGACGACCTCGAACCACGCCTGGAACACGACCTGGCTCTGGGTGCGGAGGAACGCGACGCAGAAGAGCAGCATGACGTGCCCGCCGACGATGCCGGCGGCCGTCGCCGACTCGGCGAGCCTCGGCCGGAGCGCCGCGGCGAGGGCGCGCGCCGAGTCGGCCTCGGAGGCGCCGCCGTCGGCCGCGTCAGCGCGGAGCAGGCTGCGGTAGATGGCGCGGCGCATGCCGCCGGCCATGACGCCGAAGGCGACGGCCGTGACCAGGAGGCCGAGCCACGAGGGGGGCGTCGCGTGGCCGATCCCGAGCGGACCCGGCCAGGAGGAGGGCGCGGTGGGGGCTCCCCGGAAGGCGAGCGGCGAGACAGCGAGCGGCCACGAGAGGGTGCGGATCGCCGCGGCGATGGCGAAGCCGCGGTCGCCGCGGCGGACGAGCACGCCCGAGAGCGCGGCCGAGAGGGCCATCGAGGCGAGCAGGAGGATCGCCGGCCACGGCGTGGTGAGGGCCGCGGGGACGACGGCGGAGAGGAACAGCAGGCCCGAGAACAGCTCCCAGCCTGTCGCGACGAGCTCTGCGCGGGCGCGCGGCGCGCGCGGGGCGCGGTGCTGGGAGGGCGTCGGGGGGCTCACGGGGCGGGCGGCATGGAAGCGCAGGGAGCGCGCCCTCGCAACGGCGCGCGCCCTCGCAACGACGCGTGCCCTCGCAACGGCGCGCCGGGCCGCGCGTCAGCGGCCGGAGAGGCGCACGCCGGGGAGGACCTTGCGGCGCTCGACGACCTCCTCGAGCGCGTCGGCGTCGATCAGGAGGTGCGCCCGCAGGCTGTCCTCGATCGCCGAGAACACCTTGCCCTGGTACCGGACCTCACCGCCGGGCCCGGCGGCGAGCCAGTAGTTGCCGCCGGGGCTGCTGTCCTCGCCCGCCGCGCTCGGGACGGCGAGGAGCGGCCCCCCGTTGCCGGGGAACGGATCGGGCGGGGACGCGAAGGCGGGGAACGGCGGCGCGGGTGCGGAGGGCTCGGGGCTGGCGGAGAACGTGAGCGACGCGCCGGGCTCGAAGCTCACCGAGAGGACGCCGCCGCGCGCGGCGACCACGACGCCGGGCGTGCGATCCTCGACGACGACCTCCTCGATGACCTTGCCGGAGACGAGCAGGAGCGTGTGGTGGCTCGTGATCCGCGAGCTCTCGGCCGTGAGCTCGCGGCGCAGCGCGATCTCGTGCGAGACGTAGAACTGGAGGCTCTTCACGTCCCTGTCGGACAGGTCGTGCTGCACGCGGAGCTCGTGCGTGAACGGGACGAGGCGGGGGCCGCACCCGGCGAGGAAGGCGAGGAAGACGGCGGCGAGCGCGAGGAAAAGCGCGGCGGGCGGCATGTACCTGCGCGCGGGGTGGCGCATGCGCGGAGCGTGAAACGAGCGGACGCGGAGCAGCATGGGAACCCTCGTGACGGCGCTCCGGCGTGGAGACCGGGGGCGCACCTCTTCGCAACGGGGCGGCCGGGCGGAGCTTACAGCGCGTGCGCGTGCGGCGGCGGATCGAGGCCTTCCTCCCGGGCGACGACGGCGCAGCCGGCTCAGCGATCCGGAAGGGGCATGCCCGAGATCGTTGCCAGCGCCCGGACGAGCTTGTCGAGGCTGTCGGATCGCCTGCGGACGAGGGCGATGTCGATCCTCCGTGTCTCGCTCAGCTGGTGCGTTGTCGGCAGGTAGCCCGGGACGAGCCGTTTCAGCACCTCCTTAGCGCCGCGTTTGCTCTCCGGCATGGGGGCTCCAGCCCGCCGCAGGGCATCCTCCGCAAAGTTGAGAAGCAACCACGTCTCGTACTCACAAACAGCCATCACGGCGTCGCCGGACATGAGCTCCTTGATCACGCGCGCCGCGTCCGGGCCCCACGTCGCAGGGCAATCGACGTCCGCGTCGCACAGGATGAGCACGGCGTCGGCCTTCCGGGTTTGCCGCGCGAGCAGCACGGCGCGGCGCACACCATCGGCGTGACAGAGGCGCAGCGGGCTCTTGCGCGTCCCGTCCACCAGCTTGCCACGAGGTTGCCGGATCGGATCCTGATCGACGATCCACGCAATGTCTCCGAGGTACTGGCGGAGGATCCTCGTACAGAGGTTCGGGATAGCGGCGACCTCGCCCTTGCCCTCGACGATGCAGACGAGCCGCCTCATCGAGCTCAGAGCTGGACGCTCGTGGGTTCTTCCCCCTCGATCCGCAGCGGCTCGGAGCGCATCAGCTCGGCGACGGAGAACAGCCCTTGTCGAACGACGTCGCGCTGCGCGGACGAGAGCGGACCTATCTGCGTCACCCCGTCACGGTACGAGCACACGAGGATCTCCTCCTCGCGCGCGGCGTCGAGCAGATCGGCGCTGTGCGTGGTGATCAGCAGAGAGCCCCTCGTCGACGCGTCCTTGAGCACATCGAAGAGCAGCTGGGCGGCTCCGACGTGGATCGCGACCTCGGGCTCCTCGATGATCACGAGCTCGTCTCCGGTCATCTGCTGGGCAGCGACGAGGATACCGAGCGCGCGAAGCGCGCCGTCCGACATCTCGCTCGCCGAGAACCGCGCCACGTGTCCCCCGGGCTGACGCTGCTCGAATTTGAGGAGCAGGAAGCGATCGAACGCCTCCACGGCGATGCGCAAGAGCCCCGGGACGATCTGCTGCATGGCGGCGAGGACGCGCGCCTGTCCCTCGGGATCGAGGCTCCGGAGCGCCACGGCGATGTTGTTTCCCGACTCGTCCAGGCGTGTGTTCTCGGTCGCGACCTGCGGCTTTCGCATGGCCTCGGCGTCTAGCCGGATCCGCGTGACGTTCCGGAGCGCTGTGGCCGTGGCGAGGTCGAAGAGCTGGCGCGCGAACACCATGGCGCTCGCGGTCTCGCTGGGCCTCGGGGCGCTCTCGCTCGAGGCCACGCGCTCCCCCGGCTCGGTCTCCACCTTCAGTCCCTCGGGCGTCCGCTCGACCCAGACCACCGGGGCGCCTCTGACGAAGAGCTCGATGGTCTCGCTGCGAAATGCCCAGGATCCGTCGCCCTTCGCGCGGATCGTGAACCGGTGACGCAGGTAGTCTGTCTCCAGAGCCGCGCGCGACGTTGCGGCGCGGACGTCGACGTGGACTTCGGTTCGGTCCTCCTCGTCCGCCGGCTGCCAGCGCCTGATGCCGGCGAGTCCGCCGCGCCGCTCGACCGCGGTCGCGGCGTCCGTCGCGACGTCGCGCGCGAACACGATGGCGTCCGCGAAGTTGGACTTGCCGCTGCCGTTCGGGCCGACGAGCACCGTGAAGGGGGCCAGCTCGACGCTGGCCTCCGCGATGCTCCGATAGTTCCTGAGCTCGACGCGCCGCCACATCTGCGCCGGGGCTTCGTCGCCCGGCGGCGCGTCATCGTCGACGTACCGGCGAACCGCCAGGCTGAACCCGTTCGTCGCGATCTCTTTGAGTTGGACGAGGCGCGCAACCCCGGGAACGTCGCTGGCCGACCGGAAGGTCTTCGTGATCTTCACCACGTCCTCGGGCCCGAGCCGGTTCCTCGTGCGCTCCTCCTGGAACCTTCGCGAGGTGTCGATGAAGAGCACCTTTCCCTTCCTCGACGCCGGCTTGTCGCGGCGCAGTACGAGGAGCGCAGCGGGGCCACTCGTCGCCGGGAACAGGTTGGCAGGGAGCCCAACCACCGCGTCGAACAGGTCGTCCTTCAGCATTCGCTTGCGGATTTCCCCCTCGGCTCCTCCGCGAAACAGGACGCCGCCGGGCGCCAGCATCGCCATCACCCCCGAGCGGTGGAGGCTGGCGTGCATGTGCTGCAAGAACGCGAATTCACTCTGGTTCCTGGGGGGCACGCCGTACCGAAAGCGCGCATGGGGTTCGCGCTCCGCCGTATCATGCAGCCCCCACGTCAGGCCGACCGGCGGAACGCAGAGGACGCGGTCGTGCTGCACGAGATGCCCGCCCACGGTACTGCGCGGATCGCGAAGCGTGTCGCCCCTGTCGATCTGTGCGTCCGGCAGACCAGCCAGGAGCATGTTGATCCTGGCGAGCGTCCAGGCTTCGACGCTCCTCTCCTGACCACGGAGCGAGAGGCTTCGCCCGCTCCCGCCGCGGCGCTCGACGTACGTCGCGCACGCGACCAGCAAGGTGCCGTAGCCGCACGCCGGATCGTAGATACGCATCCCCTCGGAGGGGTCGAGCAGCTCGGCCATCAGCTCCGCGATCGCGATCGTGGGGTGGGGCTCACCGGCGCGCTTCGCGTCCCGGAGGTCCATCTCCTCGAGGAACATCTGGAAGGCGCGCCCCAGCGTGTCGGGCGTGGCCAGATCCCCGTCTCGAAGCGACATCCCCGAGAGGAGCTGGACGAGCCGGTGGAGGAGGCGAAGGCGCTCCGCGCGTTCCCCGAAGCGTCGCTCGTCCGTGAAATCCGCCCAGGAGAGCACGCCGCGGAGGGCCGGATTGCTCTCCTCGAGCGCCACACAGGCCCGGTTGAGTGCCAGGTCGATTGATGGAACGCTCGCACCCACCGTCGCCCAGCGCGCCTGGGCAGGCACGGAGATGTTGAACGTGGAAGGCTCCGCGTCGTTCAGACGCTTCAGGAGGAGCAGGACGGCGATCGTCATCCGATGCTGCCCGCTCGGACCGAGCGTGTGCCGAAGGAGTTTGGCTGCCTCGAGCAGGCAGCCCACGATCAGCTCCTTCGTCAGCCGACCTTCTTGCGCTTCGCTTTCCGCGCCGGGTCGGGCCGAAGGAGCTTCGTCGGTGCCCTCGACGTCTCGGGCGTCGATCTGCGACGAGGCCTCCCCGAGCAGACGGGCGACGAGGGTGGCCTTGTCTCGCGCACGTGCGTCGAGGTCGAGCGTGCGACACAGGCCTTTCAGCTGGCCGAGAGGCAGCGCGCGCAGCAGTCCCTCCGCACGCAGCCCCGGCGCCGAGAGCATCGCGTCGACGATCGCCGCCTTCTTCCGCCGGTCGGGCAGGTCGACCTCGAAGCGGTCGGCCAGGGCCGTGAGATCAGCCCGGGGGAGCAGCAGCAAGACGTCGCGGGGCGTCGGCATGGCTGCGCGAACGATACACGCGCGCACCGCGGGTCGCGAGCCTGCCTCCCTCCGCCGCCGCTGCCGCCGCGAACGTCATTCCCTCGCCCCCGCGCACGCCAGGGTCGCGCGCTCGGCCACGCGGGCCTGAGCGCAGCACCCCCTCACTCCCAGTGCAGCGTCGCCCGCCCGATCGCCGTGAAGGGCCACCCCGGCGAGTAGTGGATCCCCGTGACCGCGGCCGGCTCGTACGGCAGCCGCGAGTCGCTCGCGAACTGGACCTCGCGCCACGTCGTGTCGAGGAGGTTCTGGACGTCCACGGCCACCTCGACGTTCCTCCACCGGAGCCCCGCGTTCGCGTCGACGACCGTGAACCCCTCGGCGGTGAGCGACTCGTCCTCGGTCGCGGGCCGCGCGCCGATCGCCTTGACCCGCAGCGCGGCGAACGGCGTGAACGCGCCGAACGTCGGGCGGACGCCGACCCCCGCGGTCAGCGTCCGCGTCGGCGCGAGGGCGACCGCGCTCGCGTTGCCGGCGTTCACGCGGAAGCGCGCGCGGGTGAAGGTCGCGTCCACGTCGGCGAAGAGCCAGCTCCCGAGCCGGTAACGCGCGCCGATCTCGACCCCGTAGCGCCGCGTCTGCCCCGACGCCTCGGTCACGCCGGCGTCGCCGCTCCAGACCAGCTCGGAGTCGAGATCGAGCAGGAACCCGGCCGCGCTCAGCGAGAGCCCGCGCACGGGCGCGACCCGCGCGCCGACCTCGTAGCCCGTCGCCGGGGTGATCAGCGTCGCCGCCCCCTGGGCCAGCACCACGCCCCGGGCGTCGTTCGAGTGGAAGCCGCGCCCGTAGTGGGCGAAGAGATCGACCCCGTCGATCGGCGAGACGATCGCCGTGAGCTTCGGCAGGAGCTGCATCTGCCCCTGGGCGCCGCTCGACCTGTTCCCGGTCGCCCGGAGGTCCTCGCGCAGGTCGTCCACGTTGACGTCGATCCACTGCCCGCGCGCGCCGAGCACGAGGCGGAGCCAGCGCCGGAGCCGGGCGTCCTGCTCGACGTAGACGCCGATCTGGCCCTCGTCGATGTGGGTCCGGTCCCTCTCCTCGAGCCGCTCGCGCGCCTGGTCGTGGTGGAGCGACTTGTCGATCCCGTCCGCGCGGAGCTGCGCGCCGAGCGAGGTCGTGAACCTCGCCCCCCCGAGCTCGAGCTGCTTGCGGAACCGGATTTCTGCGCCCGCGACGGTGCGGTCGTCGTTCTGCTCGATCTGATCGCCGTGGACGGGGTCCTCGCTGAAGAACGTGAAGTTCGAGTACAGCGTGAAGCGATAGCCGAGGAGGTAGGCCATCGCGCTCAGGTCGGCGTCCCGCCACGCGGTCGAGAGGGCGACGGACCCCATGTGCCGCGCGGTCGACCCGCCCTCGGTCGGATCGACCGCGCCGAAATGGTCGATGCACGGCTGTCCGAAGGCGGAGGGCGGCGGGTTCAGGCCGCCCTGCTCGCCCTCGCCGCACACGGCGCGCGCCGGGATCTGGCCGGAGCCGGACCAGGTCGATCCGTAGGACATCCAGGTCATCTGGACCTTCCCGGCGCCGCCGAGGTCGTGCGTCGCCCTCAGGAACACGTTGAAGCGCTCGAGCCGCTCCGGATTGAGGAACGGCCCGTCGTTCCGGTAGACCTCCGCCGCGGCCACCGCGCGCCAATCGTCGCCGAGATCCGGCGAGGCGATCACGAGGCCGCGCAGGATGCCGTACTGCCCCACGCTGAGCTGCGCGGTGCTCTCGTCGAGCTTCTCGGCGAAGCGGAGGTTGACGGCGCCCGCCGTGCCGAAATCGCCGATGCTCGCGTAATAAGGCCCCTTGTAGCCGTCGAGCCCTGTCACGAGCTCCGGGATCATGAAGTAGAGGTCGGTGAAGCCGTGCCCGTGGCCGTGGCTGACCAGGTTGACGGGCACCCCGTCGACGAAGAAGGCGACGTCGGTCCCGTGGTCCGCGTCGAAGCCGCGCAGAAAATACTGGTTCGCCTTGCCGCCGCCGGCGTGCTGCACGGCGAAGAGCCCGGGGACCGCCTCGAGGAGGTCGCCCGGCCGGAGCCTCGGCCGGAGCTCGAGCTCGCGGTACCCGACCGAGACGCGCGAGGCGGCCTCGCTGCCCGGCTTCTCCGCCTGCACCGTGACCTCGAGCGCGCCCCCGTCCGCGGGCGCCTCCGGCGGCTCGACCTCGGCGCGCGCCGGCCGCGCGGTGGCCAGCAAGAGGGCCAGTGCGGCCATCCGACCGAGCGGATGGCGGTGTTCGTGACCGATCGTGACCGTCTCGCGGAGCATTCGTGTCCTCCTTCGCTGCCATCGCGCGGAGCGGCGGCGGGCCGCTCGTGTCGAGCTCCGCGAGGAGGAAAAGGCGAATCCGGCGCGATGCGCTGGACCGACCCTCGCCCCCACGGGCGACCAGGAGGCATCGCGGGGGGCGGTTCGGGATCCGGGACGTGCGCAGAGATGCACCGGCTCGGACCTAACCGCCTCCCTCGAGGCTCCCAGGTCGAACCGGCATCGGATGTCTCCCCGTCGCCGGGCGCTGGCAGGTCTTCGGGCTCGCGAGCGCTCCGGCCGGGCCGGGTTCCTACTGTCCACCGCTTCCCAGCCCTCGCGGGCCAGTGCTTCGTGGGAGGTCGTTCTCGCTTACCGCTGCGGGGCAGCCCCGGAATTTCACCGGGTTCCCTATTCAGCCTGGGCAGGCGCCCAGGCACCAGCGCGGGCGCACCCTACGGTGGCGCCCCTCCGGCTGTCAATCGCTCCCGCTCACCTCGCCCGCTCGGCTCGCAGCGCTCGCGTCGCGGGCGGGCCGAACGTTCGAGCTCTAGCGAGGATGGGCTCGCTCCTCCGTGGAACGCGTGCTAAACGGCCGCCGCTGTATATATGCCGCGTAATGACCTCCGCAATATCGCCATCGTCGCCCACGTCGACCACGGGAAGACGACCCTCGTCGATCACATGCTCCGCCAGTCGGGCGCCTTCCGGGAAAACGAGGTCGTGGCCGAGCGGGTCATGGACTCGAACGACCTCGAGCGGGAGCGCGGCATCACGATCCTCGCGAAGAACACGAGCATCCGGTACCGCGGGGTCAAGATCAACATCGTCGACACGCCCGGCCACTCCGACTTCGGCGGCGAGGTCGAGCGCACGCTGATGATGGCCGACGGGGCGCTGCTCCTCGTCGACGCCGCCGAGGGCCCGCTGCCGCAGACGCGGTTCGTGCTCTCGAAGTGCCTCCAGCGCGGCTTCCCGATCATCGTCGTCATCAACAAGATCGACCGGAGCGACGCGCGCGCCCACGAGGTGCTCTCCGAGGTGTTCGACCTCTTCTGCGATCTCGAGGCGAGCGACCCGCAGATGGACTTCTCGACGCTCTACGCGGTCGCGAAGTTCGGCCAGGCCAAGCGCGAGCTCGAGCACGAGGCCACGGACCTCGTGCCGCTCTTCGAGACGATCCTCGAGCGGGTCCCCGGCCCCTCCGGCGACCCCGACGGGCCGCTCCAGGTCATCGTCTGCAACACGACCCACGACGACTACGTGGGCCGGCTCGCGGTCGGCCGCGTGGTCCGGGGCACCGCCCGGTCCGGCGCCGACGTCGCGCTCCTCGGCGAGGACGGGCAGTCGCGCGGCTACGTGAAGATGCTCTACGCCTACGAGGGGCTGAAGCGGGTCTCGGTCGAGAGCGCCGTCGCGGGCGAGGTGGTCGCCATCGCGGGGCTCGATGCGGTCACGATCGGCGACACGATCGCGGATCCGGCGAGCCCCGAGGCGCTGCCGCGGATCGTGGTCGAGGAGCCGACGATCAAGATGAAGATCGGCGTGAACACGTCGACGTTCGCCGGCAAGAGCAAGCAGTCGAAGTACCTGACGAGCCGTCACCTGAAGGAGCGGCTCGAGCGCGAGGCGATGAAGAACCTCGCGATCCGGGTGGAGCCGACCGAGGTGCCCGACACGTTCGTGGTGCTCGGCCGCGGCGAGCTCCAGCTCGCGATCCTCGTGGAGACGATGCGGCGCGAGGGGTACGAGATGCAGCTCTCGAACCCCGAGGTCGTCACGCGCGAGATCAACGGCGAGGTGATGGAGCCGGTCGAGCTCGTGGTCGTGGACGCGCCGGACACCTACGTCGGCATCGTGACCGAGCGCCTCAGCGGCCGGCGCGGCCGGATGGTGAAGATGACGAACCCCGGCTTCGGGCGCGCGCGCCTCGAGTTCCGGGTGCCGTCGCGCGGGCTCATCGGCTTCCGTGGCGAGTTCCTGACGGCGACGCGCGGGACGGGCCTGCTCAACACGATGTTCGACGGCTGGGCGCCCTGGGGCGGCCCGATGATGCGCCGCCCGACCGGCGCCATCGTCGCCGATCGCATCGGCGTGGCGACCCCGTACGCGCTGCACCACCTCCAGCCGCGCGGGATGTTCTTCATCGTCCCCGGCGTCGAGGTCTACGAGGGGATGATCATCGGCGAGCACAACCGGCCGAACGACACCGACGTCAACGTGATCAAGGAGAAGAAGCTCTCCAACGTGCGCAACCACGGCAAGGACGAGAACGTCCTCCTGGCCAGCCCGCGGCTGCTCACGATCGAGACGGCGATGGAGTGGATCGACGGCGACGAGCTCGTCGAGGTCACGCCCGACGCGGTGCGCGTCCGCAAGAAGGTGCTCGCGTGCAACCGCCGGGAGCGCCGCGAGGACGCGATCGAGCAGTCGCAGGCGGTGGAGTGATCGGCCGGGGGCGCCCGGCGGCGAGCGCCCCTCCCCTGCCCGCCTGGGTGTAGGCTCCCGGGGATGAGAACGACGCTGCTTTCAGCGCGGTTGGCTTCGCTCGTCGCCCTCGCGGGGGCGAGCGCCTGCGGCGGGAGCGTGGTGGTCGACGGCTCCCCGGACGGCGACGACGGCTCCGGGGGCGCGAGCGCGACGTCGAGCGCGAACGCGACGTCGCGCCAGAGCGCGGGCGTGGGCCCGCAGACGGCGAGCTCCAGCGGGACGGGCTCGGCCGAGTCCGTGAGGCCTCGTGCGATTTCTTCTGCGAGATCTTCGATGACACGGCGTGCCGGGAGCCCGGCTGTCGCGAGGCCTGCGTCGATCTGCTCTCCGAGCCGCGCCCCTGCAACGACCTGACCGCGCCGTACTTCGACTGCATGGGCGGGATCGTCCGCATCGGGTCGTTCATGACCTGCGAGGAGATCTCGGCGTGGCTCGATCCGCTCTTCGAGTGCCTGGGCTCCCGCGAGTCGGCGTGCGACACCGATTTCGTGCACATGGACTGCGCGCCTGCCTTCGAGGCGCACAGGGCCTGTCAGCTCGGCCAGGGCCGGTAGCCGGGGGCGCGCGTCACCGGGTCTCGCGCGGCCGCGCGCCGGGCCGCAGGGCGCCGCGCAGCGGCCCGAGGGCGTCGATGACGAACGCGACGAGCGCCTTGACGCGCGGCACCCCGCGTGTGTCGCGGTGCACCCCGAGCCACAGCGCGCGCTCGGGCGGCGGCGACGGCGGCGAGAGCAGGCGCAGCCCCGCCGTCGCGTCGCCCAGGGTGCGCGGCAGGCAGACGAGCCCGACGCCGGCGGCCCCCATGGTGGCCTGGGTCTCGCGGCCGTTGGTGCGGGCGGCGACGCGGGCTTTCGAGGCGACGGCGCGCAGCCATGACAGATCGGCGATGGCCGGCGGCTCGTCGTTCATCGTGACGAGGGCGTGGCCCTCGCACTGCCGGTCCCAGTCCGGCAGGCCGCGCTCGGCGAGGTAGGCCTCCGAGGCGTAGAGGCCGAAGGCGATCCGCGCGACCTCGCGCTGGAAGACCTCCTGGTGCTCGAACGCGGCGGGGCGAAGGGCGATGTCCGCCTCCCGCCGCGGGAGGCTGAGCCAGCGCGCATCCGCGATGAGGTCGACGGAGATGGCGGGGTGGCGCGCGAGGAAGGGAACGAGCAGCGGCCCGAGGACGCGGACGGCGAGCCACTCGGACGCGGTGACGCGGAGGTGGCCTCTCAGGCCTGCGTCGCGGCCGGAGGCGGCGCGCTCGGCGGCGAGCGCGCCCTGCTCCATGCGCTCGGCGTGGCCGAGCACGGTCTCGCCCGCGGCCGAGAGCGCGAACCCCGACGGCGAGCGCTGAAAGAGCTTCGCCCCGAGGCGCCGCTCGAACGCGTCGATGCGCCGCCCCACGGTCGGCTGGGTGACCTTGAGCGCGCGCGCGGCGGCCGAGAGGTTGCCGTGCCGCGCGACGGCGAGGAAGTAGCGCAGATCGTCCCAGTCGAGCATGACTCCCGCGCGCGGGGCGCGGCGGCCCGGGAGCGCGCCGCGCCATGCAAGGATGCATGGCGAGTATACGGCGATGGCGGATCGCCGGGCAACGGCGGAGCGCGCATGCTCTCCTCCACGCATTCGCGCGCTCGTCTCCGGCGCGTCTTCGCGTGCCCTGGCGCATAGTCGCCTCCTCTCCGCGTGGTTCCGCGTGGTTCCGCGTGGTTCCGCGTGATTCCACGTAATTTCGCGCGCTTCACATCGGATGATCCGATCGAGGACAGCATGCATTCGAGTCGTCGTGAATTCCTCAACCGCGTGGCCGGGACCGCCGCGACAGGCATCCTGGGCTCGGCCCCGCCGGCCATGACCGCCTCGTGCGTCGCCGAGCGCTGGCCGGCGCCGCCGCGGCCGGCGGCGGGCCCGAAGATCAGGGCCATCGCCTTTGACGCCTTTCCGATCCTCGATCCGCGGCCGATCGCCGCGCTCGCCGAGGAGCTCTGTCCGGGCAAGGGAGCCCTGCTGAGCGAGGCCTGGCGCACCCGGCAATTCGAGTACACGTGGCTCCGGGTCGCGGCCCGCGAGTACGCCGATTTCTGGCAGGTGACGGCGGACGCGCTGGCGTTCGCCGAGCGGGCGCTGCGGCTCGATCTCGGCGAGGACAAGCGGGCGCGGCTCCTCGGGGCGTATCTCGATCTCGAGGCGTGGCCGGACGTGCCGCCGGCGCTCGAATCGCTGCGGCGCGCGGGCATCCGGCTCTCGTTCCTGTCCAACTTCACGCCGCGGATGCTCGACGCCGCGATCGAGCGCTCCGGCCTGGGAGGCCTGTTCGATCACGTGCTCAGCACCGACCGGGCGCGGACGTACAAGCCGGATCCTCGCGCGTACCGGATGGCGCTCGACGCGCTCGGCCTCGATCGCGAGGAGATCCTCTTCGTGCCGTTCGCCGGCTGGGACGCCGCGGGCGCCCGGTGGTTTGGCTATCCCACGTTCTGGGTCAACCGCATGGGCCTGCCGGCCGAGGAGCTGGGCGTGAGCGCCGACGCGATGGGAGCGACCCTGACCGATCTGGTGGACTTCGTGACGGCGGGGGCGTGAACGACATCAGGGCGATGGCGGAGGAAGGTCGGCCCGCTCTCTGCAAACCACCCTGGCGCGCCCTTCGGCGCTGTCTCGGCGGCCGCGGGCGGCGCCGGCGAGCGCGAGCCCGAGCAGCGCCGCCTGGGCGAGGCAAGTCTCCAGCGCGGGGTAGATCCCCAGCGCGGCGAACCGAGGGAGGGGCAGCCCGTGGACCGGCAACAGCCCGCAGAGCTGGAAGGCGGCCACGCCGCGGCCGGCGAGCGGCACGCACAGCAGACAGGCGAGCCAGCCCGGAAAAGCCGCCCGGCGGAGCGCGGCCGTCCGTCTCACGCGGGTGGCCAGCGCCGCGCCGACGACGAGCAGCGCAAGCGCGACCAGGACACCGGCCACGGCGGGCGGCGCGACGGAGAGGGACACCCCGAGCGCCGCACCGAACCCCGAGAACGCCGCGCCAAAGCCGGCCAGCAGCGCGGTCGCGAACACGAACGCTCGGTCGTCCCGCGACGGATCGGGCGAACGCGCCTGCCGCGCGTCGCGCCGCCAGCCGAGCACCGCCGCGCCGGCGACGGCCGCGACCGCGAGCGAGGTCGTCGCGCCTGCCGCGAGCGTTCGCCAGAAGCCGGCCATGTGCCGCAGCGCCGCCGCGTCCCACGCGGCGAACGCGAGCAGCAGCGCCGCGCCCGACGCGACGTGGACGACACGCCTGCTCCGGGACGACGCGCCGGCGGCGAGCGCGGCGAGGAAGAGCGCCGCCGCGGCGAGCTCGCGCAGCAACAGGCGGCTCGAGACCTCGGCGACGAGCCGATCCGGCGCGCGCCCGGATCGCGCGAGCGCCACCTCGGCATAGGTCGCGTCGCGCAGGAGCGTCGCCGTACCGGCGTCCAGCGCCTCCGTCGTCGCGCCGGCCGAGAGCGCCGCTCTCAGGGCGAAGGCGCCGTCGCCGAGGTCGTTCGCGAGCGCCTCCTTCACGGTGGCGACGCTCGCCTCGGCCGCGTCGATGCCGTCGAGCTGGGCCGTGTCGAGCGCCTCGCGCGCGTCGACGGTCCGGCCCTCGCGCAGCGCGGCGCGCCCCCGGTCGAGGGCGGCGCGCGCGATGGAGAGGGGGTGCGACGCAGCCTCGGGACCGTAGGCGACGCGCCGCCGGAGCTCCGCGAGGAGCGCCCCGTGCCGCTCGGCGGGGATCCCGCGCGCCGAGAGCTCGACGCGGAGGTCCGCGTCGGAGCGGACCGCGAGCTCGACAACGGAGTAGTCCGGCCGATCGAGCGGCTGCGGGGCGGCGCCGGGCTGCGGGTGGTGGAGGGCGGCGACGTGGAACGCGAGGTCCCAGCGCTCGCGGGCGGAGAGAAAGGTGAACGGCACCATGGCCGTGCCATTGACGCCGAATCGAACGGCGGACTCGACACCCACCGGCGCGAGCTGCTCGGCGATGACCGCATCGTGGAAGTTCGCCGGGTGCGGGACCAGGCTCGCCGCCCGCCGCGTATCGGCGTGCCCCGTCGGGCCATGGCAGATGGCGCAGTTCTCCTGGTAGAGGGCCGCGCCGCGCTCCGCGTCGGGCCGCGAAAGCGGCGCCTCCGCCAGCCGGAAGCCGGCGGCGACCCGGTCGCGCGCGGCCCTGGCCGACAGGGCCACCTGATCCGCAGAGACCTTTGCCTCGACGAGCGCGCGCACGCCGGCGATGCCCTGCGCGAGGTCGCCCGCCCCGCTTTCCAGCGCGGACGGCTGGATGCGGGTGGCGATGTGGATCGCCTCGCCGAGCAGCGCCAGCTGCTCATCGTACTCGATGGTGCTCGTGACGGCGCCGTTCGCCACGCAGCCGCCATAGTCCATGGCGACATAGCCGAGCATGTGAATGAGGCGGCGCGCCTCGACCTCGGCCGGCTCCCCCACGTCCGCCAGCGCTGGTCGCTCGCCGACGAGCAGGACGGCGGCGACGATGGCCATCACCGTGGCCGCGCGGGCCGCCGCCGTCATGCGCCAAGACTCCGCCCGGAGAAAGAGAAATCGGAGCGACACATTCCCCTCACACAATCGAAATAGGTTTCATGGTAGCTTCCCGCGATTGTGCCGCGACCTCTTTGCTCGACGACAATGGTTTGAGGTCCTCCAGAATGTGCTCGCGCCGTGGGGCGCTACGGGTCGCTTTACCGCCTGGCAAGGAGCAAGAAGCCTGTGAAGGTTGACCTGCCGCTGCCGCTCGAGGCAACCCCGCGGCGAAGCCCCGGGGCCCATCCTCCAGGCGAAAGCAAGCCGACGCAACAGGGCGCAGGCCCACGGAAGCCCGATCGTCAGCACCGGATGACCGGGTGACCGGGTGACCGGGTGACCGGGTGACCGGGTGACCGGGTGACCGGGTGACCGGGTGACCGGATGCGCGCTCGAGCGCGTCACGTCCGCTCAACAGGTACGACGGAATCGCGTCGTGCTCTAAACACGCCCCGACTTCCCTCCCGCGTCGTGCAGAGACCGGAGGTGGCGCCGCCGGGTCGGAGCTCTCCGATTTCCGATGATTGCTCAACTGTGTTTGCGATAAGGTGGTAGCGGCGCGTTCACGTCCGATGCGCTGATCGCGCACGGTCTCATGCGCGAAGCGATCGCCGGCGTGACCGCGCCAGGAAGGCGCTCGGCTCGCCTCGTGGCGGGCGTTCGCTGGAGGCAAAGCGGGATGAATCAGGACACACGGAGGGTGAAACAATGAAATTGAACCCCGGACATCTGGCCGCAGCGTCGGTCGCGGTGACGATGGCCTGGGCCGGCCAGGCGGCCGCTCAGTCGGTGGTGAGGCAGCCTTATCTGCAGTCGTTGACGCCCAGCTCGGTTTACGTCGTGTGGACGACCGACGCGGGCACGAACAGCCGCGTGCGCTACGGGACCGATCCAGCGGACCTGACGCAGGCGGTGGACCTCGGCGCGATCGTGACCCAGCACGAGGTGCTCATCGAGGGCCTCGCGCCGAACACCCGCTACTATTACAGCGTCGGCACATCGAGCGCGGTGCTGGCCGGCGGCTCCTCCTCCTTCTACTTCGAGACCGCGCCGCCCGTGACCGCGCCGAAGAAGTTCCGGGCCTGGATCATCGGCGACACCGGCTACAGCGGCAGCGCGCCCTGGGCGACGCGGGACGCGATGCTCAACGCCGTCGGCGCGTACCGTCCCAACCTGTTCCTGCACATGGGGGACATGGCCTACAACTTCGGCACCACCGACGAGTTCACCAACGGCTTCTTCACTCAGTATGCCGCGATCCTTCGCAACACCGTCGTGTGGCCGACGTTCGGCAACCACGAGGGCCTGAGCTCCGACTCGCCGACGCAGACCGGTCCTTACTACACGGCCTACGTGCTCCCCGCTGCCGGGCAGGCCGGCGGGGTCCCCTCCGGGACGGAGGCTTACTACTCCTACGACTACGCGAACGTCCACTTCGTCGTCCTCGACGGCTACGGCTCCTCGCGTTATTCGACCGGCGCGATGGCGGCCTGGCTCACTGCCGATCTCGCCGCGACGGACCAGGACTGGATCGTCGCGTACATGCATTTTCCCATGTACACGAAGGGCACCCACGACTCCGACGAGGACTGGCTGATCATCGAGCACCGGGAGTACCTCGCGCCCATCCTGGATGCGGGCGGGGTCGACCTGGTGCTCGCCGGCCATTCGCACAACTACGAGCGCTCGTTCCTCGTGGACGGCGCGTACGACACGCCGACCACGGCGGACGGGCACATCATCGACGGGCACGACGGCAAGCCGCTCGGCGACGGCCCCTACGTGAAGCTCCCCGGAAAAGGGAGCCACGAGGGGGCGGTCCACGTCGTCGCCGGCCACGGCACCTACGTGGGCGGCTCGGGAGGCCACCCGCTCATGTATTTCAGCGAGCAGCAGAGCGGCTCGTGCCTCCTCGACGTCGAGGACAACCGGCTCACGCTGTCCAACATCCGCTACGATGGCGTGATCAGCGATCGCTTCGCCATCGTGAAGGGGATCGCCCTCGACGTCGCTGCGCCCGACGGCGGAGAGCGCCTGCCGCCGGGCGGCATCTACCCGATCCGCTGGGCGACGTCGGGGAACATTCCCACCGTGCGGATCGAGTACACGACCGACGACGGCGCGACCTGGACCACGATCGCGAGCAACGTCGCCAACACGGGCCGCTACAACTGGACGGTCCCCTCCGTCGACACGACGAGGGCCCTCGTGCGCGTCTCCGACGGCGAGAACGCGCTGCTCTCCGACGAGAGCAACGCCGGCTTCACGATCCAGAGCGCTCCCCGCACGGCGATCTACTTCGGCGATTACTGGGTTTACGACGACCTGGGCGTCGATCGGGGCACCGCCTGGCGAAGCCTCGCGTTCGATGACTCCTCGTGGCAGGGAGGCTGGGGACAGCTCGGCTACGGCGACGGCGGGGAGAGCACGACCCTCTACCAGGCCACGCCGTCGTACCCCACCGCCTACTTCCGCAAGATCATCCCGATCGACGGGCCCGTCGCGCAGGCGACCCTGAAGCTGATCCATGACGACGGCATCCTCGTCTGGCTCAACGGCGCCCAGGTGGCCTCGAAGCGCGCGACCGGCACGGCCTACGCTGACTATGCAGCAGCGGAGTCACGCGAGGACGAGCTCACCACGGTGACGCTCTCCCCGAGCTCGTTCGTGGTCGGAAGCAACATCATCGCCGTGATGGTCAAGCAGTCGGCCCCCAACTCGACCGACCTGTCCTTCGACATGGAGCTGACGCTCACCTACGCGCCGCCCGGCGGCGGCAGCAGCACGAGCAGCAGCAGCAGCAGCAGCGCGAGCAGCAGCACCGCGAGCAGCAGCACCGCGTCCAGTACGAGCGCGTCCAGCACCAGCGCTTCCAGCGCGAGCAGCAGCAGCACCAGCGCGTCCAGCACCAGCGCTTCCAGCGCGAGCAGCAGCAGCTCGAGCACAGGCAGCGTCATGATGGGCAGCTCGATGAGCGCGAGCAGCGCGGGGTCGGGCGGGGCTGGCGGCGCCGGCGGCGCCGGCTCGGGAGGTACGCCCGTGTGCAGGACCGTGCAGCGCGGCGTCTTCGGCACGGTCTGGGACGCGACGCTCTGGTCGGGCTCGCCGACCTACACGGACGGGGCGTACTTGTCGTTCTACACCGGCGGCGGCGGTACCGGGGGCTTCCGTGCGGCGCTGCTCTGGTTCGACCTCTCGTTCATCCCCGCAGGCGCGCCGGTCTTCTCGGCCACCTTGACGATCAATCAGGTGTACAAGATGCCGCTGACCACCGTTCGCCTCCACGAGGCCCTCGCGCCCTGGGGCGAGACGACCGTGAGCTGGTCCAGCTACAATCAGAGCTGGGATTCGCTCAGCTTCGCGTCGATCATCTCCGGCAATGGCACCGGCGATCGGACCGCCGATCTCACGGACCTGGTAGAGGACTGGGTGAACGGCGTCCCGAATTACGGGCTCGTGCTGGAAGAGGACGCGACGGCTTCCACGCAATGGCGGGCCAGCGAAGACTCCACGGCGTCGCGCCGCCCGCGCCTCGAGGTCTGCTACGCCGAGTGACCGCGCCCGCGCTCTCCTTCCGCTCCCCCGGCGCGCGCGGCCTTCCGGTGGGTGTGGCCGCGCCCCAGGGTGAAGGGGCACCGCTCGCCCGCACCCCGCGTGTCGACCCGCCCCCTCGCGAGGCCGCGCCGGCGCGTCGCGACCTCCCCGCGCCCCCTCCGAGGCCGTCCCGCTCGGTTCCAGATCGACCCGTCCCCCCTCCGAGGCCGCGCCGGCACGTCGCGACCTCTCCGCGCCCCCTCCGAGGCCGTCCCGCTCGGTTCCAGATCGACCCGTCCCCCCTCCGAGGCCGCGCCGGCACGTCGCGACCTCCCCGCACCCCCCTCCGAGGCCGCGCCGGCACGTCGCGACCTCTCCGCGCCCCCCTCCGAGGCCGCGCCGGCACGTCGCGACCTCCCCGCGCCCCCCTCCGAGGCCGCGCCGGCACGTCGCGACCTCCCCGCACCCCCCTCCGAGGCCGCGCCGGCACGTCGCGACCTCCCCGCGCCCCCCTCGCGAGGCCGTCCGGCCCGGTCCGAGCTAGAGCCGCTCCCCCTCGCCAGGAGCGCCGAGGCTGAGGCATCCCCTCAAATCCTTCGGAAAATTTACAGGGAGGGGGAGGCGGGGAGGGAAATCTTCAAGGCGGACGCTACCGCAGGAGGGTCACCTTGCCGGCATGCCGATGGCGCGCGCCGGGCGGCGTCCTCGTCACATCCCGGGGCCGTCGTCGCTCTTCGCCAGCGTCGCGGCGTTGGCCTTCACCTGCTCGGGAGTCAACGGCGTGCCGTACACCGCGGCATACTGGATCGAGCCGAGAAAAGCGCGCCCGCCGCTCCGCCTGTTGCCGAGCACGAGATACCACGTCGGCTCCGCCCACGTGAAGACGTAGTCGGCGGGCGGCCGCGCCTGCATCACGTTCGTTCGCGCGTCGCCGTTCACGTAGAGATCGACGACGCCGTCGGCGGCGTTCAGCACGACGTGCAGGACGCATGGCCGCTCTATCTCCTCGGCGGGAATGAACCACTGCCCCACGAACTGCGCCTGGGAGCCGACGAAGATGTGGAACTGCAGCTCTCGGTTTCCCATCGCGTCGGGGTCGCCCGCGCTCAGCGAGTACTTCCCGAGCTCTCCGGTACCGGTCCCGACGTACAGAATGCGAGACGGCACGCCCTCGACCGCCGCGGCCGTCACGCTCACCACGGCCTCGAGCGTGAGCTCCGCCTTCGCGACGAGGAGCTTGCTCGGAGGCGTGGAGGTGGACGAAAACGCGGCCTCCACGCGCGCGTTGCCGCCGAGGGTCGACCAGTGGATGCCCACGCGCCCCGCCTCGCCCTCCAGCGTGAGCTTTTCTCCGTCCCGCACCACGTCGAGCGAGAGCCCCGGCTCCGGTCCCGAGTCGACGAGCCTGCCATCCGAGGCGTACGCGTCGAGGAAGTACCGCGCGATCAAGCCATCGTCGATGAGGCACGTCGAGATATGGCTCCCCGGCCCGGCGCAGCCCTCCTCCGGGGGCGCCACGCCGCAGCCGCCTCCCCCCTGCCCGCACGGCTCCACGCTGCCACCGGCGCTGCCGCTCGCTCCGCCCGTGCCGGGGACGACATCCTCGTAGCTGAAAAAGACGCAGCTACCTCCGGTGAGCGCGACAAGCGGGACGATCGGCGAGAGCGCCCAGCCCATCCATCTCCAAGACACGTTGCGCACCATCGGGAAGATCCCTCTCTTCGGAAACCTCACCAGCGCTTGCTGAGGACGAGCCCGCCCGGCATGGGGATCACCGACAGGCGGGTTGCCGTCGCGTCCCGCGCGTCGGGCTGCCCTGTCAGGAAGACGTACGCCACCGTGCCGAGCCCCGCCGCGCCCGCGGCCAGGAAGCTCCAGACCGCCGCGTTCGCGAGGTCTGCCTTGGCGTGTCCCAGGTCGTTGTACCCGCGCAGATCGAGCCCAGGGCAGCGCGCAGGGTCCGTGCAGGCGGGCCCCAGGAGGAGCTGCTGCGAGCTCGCCTTCTCGTTCGACATGAGCACGAACGCGGCGCCGAGCCCCGCCCCCACGGCGGTCGCGGCGAGCCCCGTGATCACGACCGCGGTGCTGCGCGAGCTCGGGCGCCCATCCGCCGCGTCGCCGCCCTCCTGGGCGCTGCCGTCGGCCGCGACCCGCCCAGGGCCGACCGGCTGCGGCTCGCCGCCCTCCCGGGCGCTGGCGTCGGCCGCGACCTGCCCAGGGCCGACCGGCTGCGGCTCGCCGCCCGCGCCGTGCTCGGGCCCGTCGTTCCAGATCCGCACCTTTCCGGCCGCCAGATCGATCTCGACCCGGGTCCTCATCCCCTCCTTGAGGACGATCTGCCTCGTCAGCCCGCGTCGTCCAGGCGCCCCCACGGCCAGCGTGTGGCTGCCCGGATCGCGCGCGACGGGCGTCGACGGCGGCACGTCCAACCCGTCGAGCGCCACCTGCGCGCCCCCCGAGCCCGCGCCCGTCACGGTGATCTCCACGGTGGGGATGCGCGACGCCACCGCCTCGAGCTCCGTCCTCGCCTCGGCCTGGGCCTGCTGGAACGCCTGCGAGGCGTCGGCCGAGAGCTGCTCGTCGACGATGAGCTGGTAGACCGAGCGCGCCTCGGTCAGGCGGCCGAGCTTGTGGCAGGAGCGCGCGACCATGATCAGGAAGGTCGGCGCATGCACCGTGGCCTCGGCGCGCCGGAAGGCCTGGAGCGCCTCCCGGTACCGGCGGGCCCGGTAGGCCGTCCACCCCTGGTTGGCGTACGTGACGGCCGCCT
Organism: Sorangium sp. So ce1014; assembly: GCF_051521505.1. Classification (NCBI taxonomy): domain Bacteria; kingdom Pseudomonadati; phylum Myxococcota; order Polyangiales; family Polyangiaceae; genus Sorangium; species Sorangium sp. So ce1014. The sequence goes on along the minus strand of NZ_CP150356.1, from coordinate 1,483,695 downwards.
GTCGCGTCCTCGCCGACGGGGGCGGGGCCTGCGCCGACGCCCCCGCGCCGGCGAGCGTGACAAGGAGGAGCGTACCCATCACCGCGGCTCGGAAGCGCATTCCTGCTCTCTGGGGGCGCGGAGCCACCCGGCTAGAGTCCCCAGTCCGGCCCGCGCCCGCCGGACTTCTTGCGAGGAGCCGGTGGTGTCTTGCGCGGCGCCGGTTTCGGCGCGGCCCGAGCGGCGGCCGGGGACGTGGGGCGCGCGGGCGCGGCGCTCTGCGCCGCCGCCCCGGAGGGGACGGGCGATGCCTGCGCCGGCGCCGGGGAGGCGGCGTTCGGCGCGCCCGCGTCCGCGCCCGGGTCGAGCGGCAACGGGGCCGGCACCACCGCAGGCGCCGCCGCGGTGCGCGCCTCGGGGGCGCTCGGGCTGGCGGGGACCGCCGCGAGCCCGGCCGGCGCGTCGCTCGACGGCGCGGCGAGCGCGGGCGCCGAGTCGGCCGCGGACGCTCGGGTCCGGTCGCCGTCGGTCGAGGATCCGCTGAGCGCGGCGATGCCCAGGCCGACGCCCACGACGGCGATCGTCACCCCGATGGCGACGCGCCCCGCGGCCCGCGCGATGGCGGCGCGCGCCGTGTGCGGCGCCGACAGGTTGATCGCGTCGGTCAAGGTGCCCTGCGTCGAGGCGCGGACATCGTTCGGGTCCGAGCGCCGCTGGATGGGCATCGTCGTCAGCTGCCCGACCGGCGGGGTGCCGGGGTCGGCGAGCCCCGGCGCCCCGCCGGAGCCGCGCCCTGACCAGCCGGCGCCCAGCGAGGTGTCGCCCGCGAGCGAAAAGAACGGCGGCGCGCCCGCGACGCGCGCGAGCTCGTTGACCATCTCGCGCACGTTCTGGAACCGCTTGTCCCGATCGCGCGCCAGCGCCCGCATGAAGAACGCGTCGATGCCGCTGGGCAGCTCGGGGGCGATCTTCCTCGCCGACGGGACCGCGCCGAGGATGACCTTCGTGACCACGCGGCCGATCGCGTCGCCCGGGAACGGCAGCTGCCCCGTGAGCATCTTGAACAGGATGACCCCGAGCGACCAGAGATCGCTGCGCGCGTCCACGTCCCGTTCGCCATAGAACTGCTCCGGGCTCATGTAGTTGGGCGAGCCCATCACCTCGCCCGTGGCCGAGATGTCGGACGCGAGCGCCGCCGAGATGTCCTTCGCGATCCCGAAGTCGAGCAGCTTCACGATCTCGCCATCCTCGCCGTCGATGCGCGCCAGGAAGAAGTTGGCGGGCTTGAGGTCGCGGTGCACGAACCCCGCTTCATGGACGCTGCGGAGCGCCTTCCCGGCCTGGGCGATGATGTGCAGCGTCTCCGGGAGCGAGAGGCGGCCGCACCGCTGGAGGCGCTTGTTGAGATCCTCGCCTTGCAGGAGCTCCATGACGAGGTAGGGCACGTCATCCTCGAAGCCGAAGTCGTGGACCTGCACGATATGAGGACTCTTGAGCTGCGCGGCGGCGCGCGCCTCCCGCTCGAAGCGCGCGCGAAGCACCGGCAGCTCCGAGAACACGTCGCGCATGAACTTGACGGCGACGGGCGTGTCGAGCTGGACGTGCTGCGCCACCCAGATCGAGCCCATCCCGCCGTGCGACAGCTCTCTCTCCAGGCGAAATTTGCCGGCCAGAATGACGTCTTTCTCGAACTTCATACGCCAGCGCACCTCCCGAGGGGGGAACCGAGAGGATACCGGATCCCGGGCAGGACGCGAAGCTTCGCGTCGCGATCCGGCGCGGGGAGCAGTCCTCCACAGGACCGTCAGAAGGGGGCGGTATGCAAACGGGCGACACCGCGCCAGAGCGGGGCAACGGGGCCAGGACGACGCGCGCTGCGCCCGCAGGCGTGCCCGCGCCGGTCCGTACCCTGGGAAGGCGAGGCGACGCGCAGGACCTTCAGGAAGCAGCCAGGGGCACTGACGCGCCGCGACGCCACAGCCGCCGCAGCGGCGCAGTGGTGCGATAATGTGGCCCGCTGGCCGGCGCATTTCGGAGCGAGGCAGGTGCAATAGGCGCGCGGCCGGTGCGTCCTCCTCGGCGCGACACCCCAGCAGGAGACGGGCGATGGCGTGGGAGCTGCCGTATCCGGACGGCACCTTCGATCGCGTGGCGTCGAGCCTCATGTTCCACCACCTCGCCGCGGACGACAAGCGGCGGACGGCCGAGGAGATCCTCCGCGTGCTCCGCCCCGGCGGCGCGCTGCTCCTCGCCGACTTCGGGTCGCCGCGCAGCGCGCCGGGCCGCGCGGTCGTGGGCGCGCCAGGCGGCCGCGGCGGCGCGTTGCTCGGCCTCTCCGCCGCGGGTACAGTCGGTGACGCATGAGGGTCACGACGGTGCTCGAGCGCGAGGCCCTCTCGGTGCTCGACTACCGGTGCAGCGCCGGACCTGCCGACGCGCCGTTCGCCGAGCTGCACCGCGGCTTCTCGGTCTCCTACGTGCGCAAGGGCAGCTTCGGTTACCGCGTGCGAGGGGGGTCGTTCGAGCTCGTGGCCGGCTCGCTCCTGATCGGCCACCCCGGCGACGAGTACATGTGCACGCACGACCACATCCGCGGCGGCGACGAGTGCCTGTCCATCCACCTCGCGCCGGCGCTCGTCGAGGCGCTCGGCGCCCCGGCCGGGACCTTTCGGACCGGCGGCGTGCCGCCGCTGCCCGAGCTGATGGTGCTCGGCGAGCTCGCGCAGGCGGCCGCCGAGGGCAAGAGCGACATCGGCCTCGACGAGGCGGGGATGCTCCTCGCCGCCCGCTTCGTCGAGGTCGCCTCCGGGCGGGCGCGGAGGCCGCAGGAGGCCCTCCCGCGCGACCGCCGGCGCGCGGTGGAGGCGGCGGTCTGGATGGACGAGCACGCGCACGAGCCGATCGATCTCGAGGGCGCCGCGCGAGAGGTCGGGCTCAGCCCGTTCCACTTCCTGCGGCTGTTCGCGCGGGTGCTCGGCGTGACCCCGCACCAGTACCTGCTCCGCGCCCGCCTGCGCCGCGCGGCGCGCCTCCTGGCCGACGGCGCCCGGTCCATCACCGACATCGCGCTCGACGTCGGGTTCGGCGACCTCTCCAACTTCGTCCGCACCTTCCATCGCGCCGCCGGCGTCTCGCCCCGCGGCTTCCGCCGGGCGGCGCGGGGAGATCGCAAGATCTTCCAAGACCGGCTCGCCGCGCGCTCCTAGGATGGCCGCCGGACGCGGGCGCTCCGCCGCGCCGACCCCCCATGACGGCACACGGTTTCCTCCTCTTCGACACGGCGATCGGCCGGTGCGGCATCGCGTGGGGCACGCGCGGCATCACCCTCTTGCAGCTCCCGGAGGGGCGCGAGCAGGGCACGCGCGCGCGCCTGCTGGAGCGCGTCCCCGACGCCGCGCGCGAGGCGCCGCCCCCGCCCGACGTGCAGCGCGCGGTCGACGCGATCGTCGCGCTCCTCCGCGGCGAGGCGAGCGATCTGTCCGGCGTCGCGCTCGACCTGGAGCGCGTGCCGCCGTTCCACCGCCGCGTCTACGAGGTCGCGCGCACGATCCCGCCGGGCGCCACGCTGACCTACGGCGACATCGCGGCGCGGCTCGGGTCGCTCGGCGCGGCGCGCGCCGTGGGGCAAGCGCTCGGGCGCAACCCGTTCGCGATCCTCGTGCCGTGCCACCGCGTGCTCGCCGCCGGCGGCAAGGTCGGCGGCTTCTCGGCGAACGGCGGCGTCACGACGAAGCTCCGCCTCCTCGCGATCGAGAGCGCCCGGGCGGCCGGCGCGCTCCAGGCCGACGGCGGCGGCGGCGCCTTCGGCTTCGATCCGGCCGCCGCCGTCGAGCGCCTGCGCGCGTCCGACGCGGCCCTCGCGCGCGTCATCGATGCGGTCGGGCCCTTCGGGATGCGGCTCGACAGGACCTCGAGCCTCTTCGTCGCGCTCGCGGAGTCGATCGTCTACCAGCAGCTCACCGGCAAGGCCGCGGCGACAATCTTCGCGCGCGTGCGGGCGCTCTTCGCCCGCGCGCACGAGGGCCCCACGCCCGAGCAGATCCTGCGCGCCTCGGACGAGAAGCTCCGCGCCGCCGGCCTCTCGCGCGCGAAGCTCCTCTCGCTGCGCGACCTCGCGCGGAGGGCGCAGGACGGCGAGCTCCCCACGCTCGCCGAGGTCCACGGCATGGAGGACGAGGCGATCATCGAGCGCCTCACCCAGGTGCGCGGCATCGGCCGCTGGACGGTGGAGATGCTCCTCATGTTCCGCCTGGGCCGCCCCGACGTGCTGCCCGTGGACGACTACGGCATCCGCAAAGGTTTCGCGATCGCGTTCAAGCTGCCCGACCTGCCGGCGCGCAAGGACCTCGAGCGGCGCGGCGAGCGCTGGAGGCCGTACCGCACGGCGGCGAGCTGGTACCTCTGGCGCGCGGTGGATCTGGCGCGGGGCGATTGACCGGCGGCCTGCTCGCGCGCCGCTGCGGGGGCTCGCGGGCGGCGTCCCGAGCCGGCGCGGCGCGGCCGGGCGGCTCGCCCTGTCCCGGGAGAGCGGCCCTGCGTCGCGGTCGTCTGTCGGGCGCGCTCCGGCGCCGGGCGGCTGCAGAAACGCCACAGCGGGCTGTGCAGCATGGCGCGCGCCGGCGCGCGGGCCCTCGGGATGACACGCGACGGCTGGCCGGAGTCGAAGGTCGGGGTTAAGTTCTCGCCGGCCGCAGAGCGCCACGTGGAGCGCCGCACGACGTTGAACAAGCGGTTACAAGCGGTTGCCGTTCCGATGGCAACGAGAAGCTCACTGGAGGAGCAGGACAGTCATGTTGAAGAATCTCGAAGGGCAGCGCGTTCCGGATGTCACGTTTCGCACGCGGATCGACGGTCAGTGGAAGGACGTGACCACCAAGGACGTGTTCGCGGGCAAGAAGGTGGTGGTGTTCGCGCTGCCGGGCGCCTTCACGCCGACCTGCTCGAGCAGCCATGTGCCGCGCTACAACGAGCTCGCGGACGAGTTCAAGCGGCGCGGGGTGGACACGGTCGCGTGCGTGTCCGTGAACGATGCGTTCGTGATGGATGAGTGGTGCAAGAACCAGCACGCGGACAAGGTCCAGTTCCTGCCCGACGGGAACGGGGAGTTCACCGAGAAGATGGGCATGCTCGTCGACAAGGCGAACCTCGGGTTCGGCAAGCGCTCGTGGCGCTACTCGATGCTTGTCGACGACGGCGTGATCAAGAAGATGTTCATCGAGCCCGAGGTGGAGGGCGATCCCTTCGACGTGTCGGACGCCGACACGATGCTGAAGCACCTGGATCCGTCGTCGAAGGCGCCGCACGACGTGCTGCTGTTCACGAAGCCGGGGTGTAGCTACTGCACCAAGGCGAAGCGGCTCCTGGAGGAGCGGAATGTGCCCTACGAGGAGGTGGCCGCCTCGCCGCGCCGCCTGCGAGCCGTGAGCGGCAAGTCGTCGACGCCGCAGGTCTTCGTCGACGGAAAGTACATCGGCGGGGCCGACGATCTCGAAGCCTACCTCGCGAAGGCCTGATTCCCGACATCGCCCCTGAGGCCCGCTCGCACAAAAGGCCGCCAAGCCCCCTTCATCTCCCCCCATCTTGGCGGCCCCTCCCCTCCCCTCCCCCACTTCCGATCTGAACGGCGCCCCCTTCAGTCAGTGTACATCTGGTCGATTAGAGCGCGGAAGCGCTGCTCGATCACGTTGCGCTTCATCTTGAGCGTCGGCGTCATCTCGCCGTCCTGCACCGAGAACTCGCGGATGAGGACCGTGAACTTCTTGATCTGCTCGAAGCTGGCGAGCTCGGCGTTCAGCGCGTCGATGTGCACCTTCACCTGGCCGACCACCTCGGGGCTCGTGATCGCGGTGTCGCCGCTCAGGGCGCCGCCGCCCTTGAGCTCGGCGAGCTTCACCTCGGTCAGGGTGATCAGCGCCGAGAGGTACTTGCGGCCGTCGCCCACCATGCACACCTGACTGATGATCTCCGCCGCCTTGAGCTTCTCCTCGATCGGCAGCGGCGCGATCATCTTGCCGCCGGAGGTCTTGAGGATCTCCTTCTTGCGACCCCGGATCTTGAGCTGCCCGCGCTCGTTCCACTCGCCGAGATCGCCCGTGTGCAGCCAGCCGTCCTCGAGCGTCGCCGCGGTCGCCGCCTCGTCCTTGTGATAACCGACGAACACGTGCCGGCCGCGCGTCAGGATCTCGCCGTCCTCGGCCAGCTTGAACTCCATGCCAGGCACGGGCTTGCCCACCGTGCCCGCGCTCTCGACGCCCGGCTCGGTCATGCAGATGACGCCCGTCGACTCGGTCTGGCCGAAATCCTCGAGGATCTCGAGGCCCAGCGCGCGGAACCACGTCGAGATGTGCGGCGCGAGCGCCGCCGCGCCCGAGGCCAGGATCTCGGCCTTGCCCAGGCCGAGCGCGGCGCGCACCTTGCTCAGCACGAGCTTGTCGGCGAGCTTGAGCTGCAGGGCGTCGAGCGGGCTCGGCGCCCGCTTCGCGTACTTCGCCTCGGCCACGCGGGCGCCGACGGCGAGCGCCCACTCCGCGAGCTTCTTCTTGGCGCCCTTGCCGCCGCGCACCTTCGCCATCACGCCTTCCATCATCTTCTCCCAGAGCCGCGGCACGCAGAGCAAGAGCGTGGGCTGCACGTCGGGGAGCTCGACCGAGACGTTCTCGAACTTCGAGCAGAAATTGACGGTCGAACGCTGGGTGATACCGACCCCGACGTTCTGCAGCTTCTCGGCGATATGGCAGAGCGGGAGGAACGAGAACATCGAGCCATTCGCGAACGGCAGGCCCCAGTACTTCGCCGCGACGTCGGACGTGTAGGCCAGGTTGTCGTGCGAGAGCATCGCCCCCTTGGGGTTGCCCGTCGTGCCCGACGTGTAGATCAGGAACGCGCCGGCCGTGGGATCGATCTTCGCCAGGTAGTCGGCGTAGGTCTTCGCGCCCGGCCGCTGCGCGAGCGCGCGGCCCTCGGCCAGCGCCTGGTCATACGAGATCGCCTTCGGAGAGATCGACGTGTCGCCGTCGAAGACAAGGATCCACCGCACGCTGTCAGGGACAGCGACCTCGCCCTTCTCGCCGGAGATCTTCTGAAAATATTCCTTGTTTTGCACCGAGAGCAGCGTCGCCTCGGTGTGCGCCAGGATGTACTGGATGTCTTTCGCCGTGGAGTTCGGATAGAGCCCCGCCGACTTGCCCCCGACGAGCAGCGCCGCCAGATCGGCGTGCACCCACTGCGGGCAGTTGTACGAGAGAATCGCGCCGATCTGGCTCGCGTCGAAGCCCTTCGACTCGAGGAACAGCGCCAGATGGTGGACCCGGTCACGGAAGTCACGCGCGGTCAGCGCCTTCCATTCACCCTGGGATTTGTAGCGCTGGGCCGGCGCGTCAGGAGATTCATTGGCCCACTGATCCAGACGATGGAGAACGGTGCTCATGGCATCTTCCTGCGGCCCAGGGCCTCTCGGGGGTGATCGGAGCCCAGGATGCGGGACCCGCCGGGGCATTGTCAATCAGCCTCGAAGAGCCCGGGGAGGCCGCGCTTCACGGTGGCCGCCGTGCGCCACGACCTGATACGGTGCCGATACGGGACCTCACCTCGCGTAGCCCTCCATGCCGCATGTCCCCGAGCGCTTTCAGATCGTCCGGCGGCTCGGGGCAGGTGGCTTCGGGATCGTGTACGAGGCGCTCGACCGCGAGCGCGGCGAGCGCGTCGCCCTGAAGACGCTGGCGCGCGTGAGCGCATCGGCGCTGTACCGCTTCAAGAGGGAATTCCGGGCGCTGGCCGACATCGCGCACGACAACCTCGTCCGGCTCCACGACCTCGTCGGCAGCGGAGACGCGTGGTTCTTCACCATGGAGCTCGTCCACGGGGTCGACTGGCTCACGTACGTGCGCGGGCAGGACACCGCGGGCGGCGCCGCCCCGCCGCCCAGCCTGGCGAGCACCGCGCCGCCGGACGAGGGGATCGATCTCGACGCCACGCAGGAAGAGCTGGAACTGGAACTGGAAGGAGAGAGCGCGCGCTCTCCCGCATCCATCGATGTCCGCGCCGCCCGCCCGGGAGCGCGCGCCGATCTCGAGCGGGTGCGGTCGTCGCTCGTCCAGGTCGCGCGGGCGCTCGAGGCCGTGCACGAGGCGCGGCTCGTCCACCGCGATCTCAAGCCCTCGAACGTGCTCGTCACGCCCGAGGGGCGCGCCGTCGTCCTCGACTTCGGCATCGCCTCGCGCCTCTCGCACAGCGGGCAGAACGCGACCGACGCCGAGCAGCTCGTCGGGACGCCGCGCTACATGGCGCCGGAGCAGGTGGGCGCGCGCGCCGTCGCGCCGAGCGCCGACTTGTACGCCCTCGGCGTGATGCTCTTCGAGGCGCTGGCAGGCCGGCCGCCCTACACGGGGACGCCCCTCGAGGTCCTCGCCGAGAAGCAGCGATCCTCGCCCCCCCGGCTCCGCGACGTCGCTCCGTGGGCGCCGGACGACCTCGAGCGCCTCGCCGCCGATCTGCTGTGCGCGGCGCCCGAGCGGCGCCCCTCCGGCCCCGAGGTCATCCGCCGCCTCGGCGCGACGGGCGAGCCCGCGCCGGCGCCCCCGGCCCCGACGGCGGCTCCGGGCGGCCGCGGCGCGGGTGTCGCGGGCGCGGCGCGCGCGGCCGCTCCGATACGCGCGCGGCGCGCGCCGGAGCTCGACGCGATCGCCGGCGCGCTCGCGCGGGTGCGGGAGGACGGGCGGCCCGGCCTCGTCCTCGTCCAGGGCGCCGCCGGGGCGGAGGCGGAGAAGAGCGCGCTCGTGCGCGCCTTCCTCGACGGCAGCGCGGAGGACGCGCTCGTCCTGGAAAGCAGGTGCCACGAGCGCGAGCAGGTGCCGTTCAAGGCGCTCGACGGCGCGATCGACGCGCTCAGCCGCCACCTCGTGCGGACCCCGCCGCCGGACGCCGCCGCGCTCATGCCCCGCGGCGCCGCCGCGCTCGCCCGGGTCTTTCCCGTGCTCGCGCGCGTCCCGGCCGTGCGCGCCTCGCCGCGGAGCGCCGCCGACGACGAGAGCGAGCCGCGCCTCCGGGCGCGCGCGTCGGCCGCGCTCCGCGACCTGCTCGGGCGGCTCTCCGACCGCCGCCCCGTGATCGTCTTCATCGACGACGCCCACTGGGGCGACGCCGACAGCGCGGCGCTGCTCGCGGAGATCATGGCCCCGCCGGACCCGGCCGCGATCCTGCTGATCGTCGCCTACCGCGCCGAGGGCGCAGGACGCAGCCCGCTGCTCTCGACGCTCCGGGCCTCCCCGGCGACGGCCGCGGTGCGCACCGTCGAGATCGACCTCACCTGAACCCCGGCGCGAAGATCGCCGCGATGCGGGCGGGGTCCCGGATCCCCTGGCCCGCCATCCACGCGTCTGCGGCCTGGATCAGGGCGCGGCCCTCCTCGCCGCCGAGGAGCTGACCGCGGCGGCGGCGGGCGCAGGCGGCGAACAGGGCCATCTCGCTCTCGTCGAACGCGGCCGCGGCCGCCTCCAGGAGCGAGAGCGCCGAGGCGGCCTGGCCCCGCTGCGCCGCGATCGCGGCGCGCAGGGACATCGCCATCGGCGCGACCCACGGCGCGCCCTCGCGCGACAGCCGCCGCGCGTCCCGCTCCGCCTCGCCGAGGAGGGTCCGCGCGAGCCGGGCGTCGCCAGAGGCCTCGCGCGCGGCGGCCTCGAGCGCGGCGGAGGCGCGCAAATGATGAATCAATACGCGGTAGTACTGGAACCTCGGCAGGAACGACCCGGCGATCTTGCGCCAGCGCTCCCGGATCCGCTGCCGCGCCGCGAGCGGCGCCCCCACGTAGAGGTCGATGCGCCCGAGCGCCATGGTCTCCAGGCAATCGAGGTGGTCGAACGAGCGGCGGGGCCACCGCGCCATGGCGCCGAGCACCTCGTCGCGCGCGGCGTCCGGCCGGTCCGCGGCGAGCGGCACGATGTACGTGAGCCCCACCCGGAAGAAGGTGGCCGCGTAGAGGTCGCCGCGCGCGTCCGCGTCGGCGATGCGCGGCGCCGCCAGGCGGGCCAGCGCGTCGAGCTCGCCGCGATGGTAGTGGGCCACCATCATGAACCGGCTGGTGGTGCCGAGCTCCCAGGCGACGCCCGCGCACCGCGCGCGCAGGAGCTCCTCGGCCTCGCGGCAGAGCGCGAGGCCCTCGGCCCAGCGCCCGGAGAGGCACTCGACGACGCCGAGCATGCACTTGTTGACGCCGACGAGGTACGGATCGCCGACCTTCTCCGCGAGCGACGCCGCCGTGCGGTAGCGCCGGTGCGCGAGGCGGCGCCCCGCGGCGTGATCGGTGCCGAGGTGGCCGATCTCGGTCGAGAGGCCGCGGGCGAGGCGGTAGGGCTCGCCCGCGCGGAGCGCCAGGAAGAGGTGCCTCGCCTGGAAGGCGGCGCCCTGGAGGACGTCGGCCATCGCGAGCCCGACGGCGGCCGACCAGCAGATGTCGAGGCGCGTCAGGACCTCGGCCGGCAGCTCGCGCGCGTCGCGCTCCCGGAAGCGGAACCCGCGCAGGCGCAGGAGGAGCCGCCAGAACAGGAGCGAGAGCAAGACCGCCCACCGGCGCTCGACGAGCCGCATCCCCACGGTGGCGAGCACGCCCCGGAGCGCGCGCTTGCCCTCCTCGATGTGCCCGCTCACGAGCAGCTGCTCGGCGGCGCACCGCCGCAGATCGAGGCTCTCGTGCGGCGCCGCGCCCTCGGCCGCGGCGGCGTACGCCCGGGCCGCCTCCGCCCCGCGGCCGGCGTTGCGCAGGGCGAGGGCGAGCTTGACCCGCAGCGCGCGCGCCTCGGCCGCGACCCCCGGCGCCGCCTCGAGCGCGCCCCCCGGCGCCGCCTCGGCCGCGCCCCCCGGCGCCGCCTCGAGCGCGGCGGCGTAGTGCTCCGCGGCGCGATCGAACGCGAGCGCCTCGGCCGCGCGATCGCCCGCCTGGACCGCGTAGTGGGCCGCCTTGTCGATGCGCCCGGCGCGCCGGAAGTGCATCGCGAGCACGTCCGCCTCGGAGTGCCCCGACACCTCCAGGACGGCGGCGAGCCCGAGGTGGACCGCCGCGAGCTCCGCCGCGCCGACCTGCGCGAGCACCGCCTCGCGGATGCGGTCGTGGAAGGTCTCGATCTCCTGCTCGTCGCGCTGACCCCACGTGCGGATCGCGTTGCCGGCCCGGAGCGCCGCGAGCGCGGCCTGCTCCTGCGCGGGGGTGAGCCCGGCGGCCTCCCGGGCGGCGCGGCGGCCGAGCGGCTTGCCCGACACGGCGACCACCTCGAGCAGGCGCCTCGCCTCCGCGGGCAGGCGCAGGAGGCGGTTCGCGAGGACCGACCCCAGCCGGACGCCTCCGTCGCCGCCGCGCGACGAGCCCGGCGCGGCGCGCCCCTGCAGCTCGCGCGAGAGCTCGAGCACGAAGAACGGGTTCCCCTCGGCCTCCGCCGCGATCGCGTCGGCCTGCGCGGCGGCCCTGTCGCCGCGCTCACGCCCGAGGAACGTCAGCGCGAGGGCGCGCCCCTCCTCGGGCGTGAGCGCGCCGACGGCGAGCGCGCGCACGTCGCCCGCGTCTCCGTCGGCCGCGTCGGCGGCGTCGGCGGCGTCGGCGGCGTCGATCAACGCGGGCGGGAGCAGCCGCGCCACGAGCTCGCTCCGCGCGGCGTCCTCGCTCCGGTAGCAGAGGAGCAGCAAGAGCGCGGGCGCGTCCGGCTCGCGGAGGAGGTCGGTGAGGAGCGCGGCGCTGTCGGCGTCGTCGCCCCACTGCAGGTCGTCGATGAACAGGACGAGCGGCCGCCGGTCCGCGATCCGCGCGAGGATCTCGCGGAGGGCGGCGAACCCGCGCCGGCGGAGCTCCCGGGCGTCCGGGGGCTCGACCTCGCGCCGCGGCGCCCGGGCGATCACGTCGACCCGCCCGAGCACCGGGAAGAGGCGCACGACCGCGTGCACATCGCGCGGCATGAGCTCGGCGGCCGCGAGCCGGGGGAGGCGCGCGAGGTGGCGGCTGAGCGCGTCGATGAGGCTGTCGACGGCCTTGTAAGGGACGGACTCCCGCTCGTAGCACCGCCCTTCGAGGACCACCGCCTCCTCGGCGCGCGAGAGCTCGTCGAGGAAGCGCCGGACGAGGGCGGTCTTGCCCGCGCCCGAGGTGCCATGGATGTGCACGGTGGTCGCCCTGCCGCCCCTGGCCCGCGCGAAGGCGCCGCGCAGCGCGTCGATGTGCCCCTGTCGCCCGACGAACGGCGCGCCCGGGGCCGGCGCGCTGCTGCGGGCCCCGGGGCGCTCGGGCGCGCCGGCCTCGCCGCGGGCGCGGCCCTCGGCCTCGCCGCTCGGCGGCAGCAGCCGCCGGAGCACCTCGTGCGCCGGGGGCCGCTCGTCGGGCTGCGACCGCAGGAGCTCGGCGCAGAGCGCGTCGAGGTCCTCCGGGATCCCCTTCGCGAGGGCGCTCGGAGGCGGCGGCAGGTCTCGCTGCTTCTGCACGATGACCTCGAGCGCCCCGCCCTCGAACGGCCTCCTGCCGGTGAGCGCCTCGTAGAGCATGACGCCCACCGCGTACCAGTCGCAGGCGGGCGACAGGGATCCGCTCCTCGCCTGCTCCGGCGCCATGTACGCCGGCGTCCCCGCGATGTGGCTGCCGCTCTGGTCGATCGAGCCCGTCGAGAGCTCCGTGACGAGGCCGAAATCGAGGATGACGACCCGGCCCTCGCGCGTCACGAGCACGTTCGACGGCTTCAGGTCGCGGTGGAGCTTGCCGGCGGCGTGGAGCGCGGCGAGGCCCTGGGCGAGCTGCAAGAGCGCGCTCCGCAGCGGCCCCCAGCGCGGCGGCGGAGCGGCGGCCGGGCCGCGCTCGGCGTCGCCGGCGGCGGCCGGGTCGCGCTCGGCGTCACCGGCGGTGGTCAGCTCGGGCCACGTCGACGAGACGAGCGGCGCCGTCTCGTCCGGATCGTCGCGGGCGGGGGCGCGCACCGAGGCGGTGAGCTCCGAGGCGGTGAGCTCCGAAGCGATGCGCGCCGGGGCGCTGCGCACGGAGGGGCCGCGCACCGAGGAGAGGAAATCGGTGCCCTCGATGAGGTCCATCGTGAAAAACCACCGCTCCCCCTCGGAAAACAGCTCGTGGAGCGCGACGAGGTTCGGGTGAACGACCTCGGACAGCGCCCGGAACTCACGCTTGAACCGGTAGAGCGCGACGGGGTCGAGGCGGTGGAGCGACTTCAATGCAACGCGCGCGCCTCGCTCGCGGTCGTGCGCCTCGTAGACCACGCCGAACGCGCCCTCGCCGAGGCGGCGGCCGATCGTGAATCGCGCTGTGCTGGAGAACGTCCCCTGCATTCAATCGCTCGGCATTCCTGCCTGCGGGCGGCGAGCCTACCATGCGGCGTGTCGCGGTTCCTGCCTGTGCAAGGACCTTGCCTTTGCAATGCGTTCGGGGCCGAGCTCCTCGCGCCCCGCTGTGCTCCGTTGCGGTCCGTTGCGGTCCGTTGCGCTCCGTTGCGCCCGATACGCACGATGGCGCGCAACGGCGCACGACAACGGACGACGACGCGCCATGACGGACCATTCCGCGCCGGCCTGGAGCCTTGCGCGCGCTGGTGCCGAATGAGAGAGTCGGCCGCGAGAGGATGAGCGAGGCAACAGCGTCCTGGGGTCCGACCCGAACAGATGACGCGCCACGCGGGGCCGACGAGGGCGGCTCGTACCTGCTCGTCGTGCAAGGGAGCTCCTCCGCGGTGCTTCGCCTCCCGCGGAACGGCGTGGTGCTCCTGGGCCGCGGGCCCCGGGCCGACGTGCGCCTCCGCAACACCTCGGCGTCGCGCGAGCACGCGAAGATCGTGCTGCTCGACGGGCGCGCGCAGCTCGTGGATCTCGGCAGTCGGAACGGCACCCAGCTGAACGGCGTCCCCGTCGACGGCGCGAGGCCGCTCGGCTCGGGCGACGTCGTGTCGATCGGCGACACGGTCGTGGTGATGCGGTGCGCCCGCCCCGCGAAGAGCCGGCAGCTCCTCGAGATCGCGGAGCTGCGGCGCAGGATCGAGGGGGAGATCGACAGGGCGCTGCGCCACGACCGGCCGGCGACGGTGATCGCCATCCAGCTCGGGGCGGCCTCCGCCCGCGAGGTCGTCGCCGGCGCGCTGGAGCGGGAGCTCGCGGTGACCGATTTCGCCGGCTTCGAGGCCGACGATCGGCTCCTCGTGCTCCTGCCCGAGGCGGACGCCGCGGCGGCGGGCCATGTCGTGCAGCGGCTGCTCGACGCGGCGCACGCGGCGCACGCCGCCGGCGCGGCGGCGCCGAAGGCCGGCCTGGCGACGGCGCCCGCGGACGGGTGCGACGCGGACACCCTCGTCGCGTCGGCCCGCGCCGCGGCGGAGGTCGCCCTGCCCGGGCAGGCGGCGACCGCCGTGGAGGCGGTGACCACGCTGGAGCTCGGCGGGCAGCGCACGGTGCTCGCCGACGCGGCCATGGTGCGCGTGTTCGACCTGATCCGGCGCCTCGCGGCGACGGACCTCCCGGTGCTCGTCACCGGCGAGACGGGCGCTGGCAAGGAGAGCGCGGCGCGCGCGCTGCACGAGTGGTCCCCGCGGGCGACGCGGCCGCTCGTCACGCTCAACTGCGCCGCGATGCCCGAGAGCCTTGTCGAGAGCGAGCTCTTCGGCTACGAGCGCGGCGCGTTCTCCGGCGCGGTGGGCCCGAAGCCGGGCCTCCTGGAGCACGGGAGCGGCGGGACGGTGTTCCTCGACGAGATCGGCGATCTCTCGGCGAGCGCCCAGGCGAAGATCCTGCGCGCGATCGAGACCAGGAAGATCCTCCGGCTCGGCGACGTGCGCGAGCGCGACGTCGACATCCGCCTCGTCGCCGCGACGCACAAGGACCTTCAGGCAGAGGTCAAGGCGGGCCGCTTCCGGCAGGATCTCTATTATCGCCTCGGCGCGGCCACGGTGATCTTGCCCCCGCTCCGGGAGCGTCCCCGGGAGATCCTCGCGCTCTCGCGGGCGTTCCTGGCCGACGCGTGCGCGCGGGCGGGGCGCGAGGAGATGGTCCTGTCGACCGAGGCGACGGAGCTCTTCACGACCTACCCGTGGCCGGGCAACGTGCGCGAGCTGAAGAACGTCATCGAGTACATCGCGGCGACGGTGAGCGCGCGCATCATCGAGCGGGGGCACCTGCCCGCCCCGCTCGCGCCGGTCCCGTCGCGCCCCGAGAGCCTGCCGCCTTCCGTGGCGCCGGCCTCCGCCGCGGCGCCTTCCGCGAGGGGTCCCGGCCGGACGTTCCGGCCGCTCGCCGAGGAGGTGCGGGAGCTAGAGCGCACGCGCATCGCCGAGGCGCTCGCCGCGGCGGGCGGGGTGCAGACGAGGGCGGCGGAGGCGCTCCACATGCCGCTCCGGACCTTCGTGCTGAAGATGAACCGCTACGGGCTGGCGAAGCGCAGGCGGTGACGCCGCCGCCGGGCGCGGCTCCGGGCGGAGAGGGTGCGTCTCGGGGCTGCAGTCCCCCCTTCCGGCGTTCCGCTGGCGGAGCCGCGCTCGATCGCCGAGGTCCCTCGCCAAGATGACGAGGCCCCTCGCCGCGCGATGAAATATTTACTTGCGAATATATACACAAACATGCATATTCCACGCATGCCCAGCTCGGAACTGTTCGAAGTGCTGGCCGACCCGACGCGGCGTCTCCTCGTGGAGGCGCTGCTCGGCGGCGAGCGCGCGGTCGGTGAGCTCGTCGAGCTCGTCTCGATTCAGCAGTCCGGCGTCTCGCGCCATCTGCGCATCCTCGGGGAGGCCGGCTTCGTCGAGGTGCGGGCGGAAGGCACAAAGCGCCTCTATTCGCTGCGCCCGGAGCCTTTCCGACAGCTCGACGACTGGGTGGGTCGCTATCGGTCGCTCTGGGAGAAGCGCCTGGATCGATTCGGTGAGGCGCTCGAAGCGAGACGAACGGCGCGCAATAACAGCCCCAAGAAAGGATGAATTGAATGAACGCGACAGTCGAAAAAGCCACCATCCTCGTCGAACGCACCTACCCGGCCTCGGTCTCCGAGCTCTGGGAGCTCTGGGCGACCAAGGACGGCTTCGAATCCTGGTGGGGCCCGGAGGGATTTCGGGTCGAGGTCCACGCGCTCGAACCGAAGGAGAACGGGCTCCTCCATTACTCGATGATCGCCGACTCTCCGGAGATGATCGAGGCCATGAAGCGCGGCGGGCAGCCGACGTCCCACGAGGTGCGCGCTCGCTTCAGCGCCTTCTCGCCGCAGAAGACCCTCACCATCACGAGCGTCATCGACTTTCTCCCGGGCGTCGAGGCCTACGAGAGCTATGTCGACGTCCTCTTCACCCCGCTGGCGCACGGCGCGCACATGGCCGTGACGCTCCACGCGATGCACGATCCGCACTTCACGGAGATGCAGAAAGCCGGCTTCACCAGCCAGCTCAGGAAGCTCGACAAGCGCTACACGAAGTAAGGTTCCCCTCGCGGGACGCTCCCTGTGTGAGGGGCCCTGGCGCGACCCATCCCTCCGACTCGAGCAAACCGACGGTGGAACATCAGGACCGGCGCATGGCGGTGTCCGTGGGAGGATGTCGCAAAACGCTATTTCGCTTTTTGGGCCGTATGCCTGCGCGCTCAAGACGAGCCCGCGCCCTCGCTCTTGGTGCGCGCTGCACGCCGATGCGCACGGTCAGAAGGACCCGCTCCGTTGGATGATTCGGACCGGTATCGATTTCTCGCTGAGCATGCCCCAGAGCGAATCAGAGATCAGCGCTTCTCCCCGATCGTCGGCAAGAACGACCTCTCGAAAGGTCCACCTTGTCTGACCCATCGTACGGTCCTCAAACTCCATCGCGTATTCGATTGTAACGGCTGGATGCATGAGGACCGCACTTCCCTGCTGCACCGGAATTACGGTCGCTGTGCGCACGACGACAACAGGACCACCGACCTCCCTCGCTTTATCGACAAACGTTGCGCGATCGCTGATCTGAACAGCGTACATCTTACTGTCCTCCCGATGAGGGTTGGGGGTCCGTCACGTCGAGCGGGTCGACATTTACCTTCTCAAGTGATGCCTCGAAATGGGTGACGAGAAGCTGGAATGCAGCCGTCGTGCCCCCCCTCTGCCCTGCCGGAGCCGCGACTGAGACGACGTGTTGCGAAACATGGGCAAGCACCTTCGCCGCGAGGGCAACGATGCTGGGCGCGCCATCTAATGGCGAATAGAACTCGAAGCGAGTCTTTCCGTTCTCGTCAACGCGAAGCGCAATCGCCCCGGAGTCGGCAAGAATGACGTCCGGCAAGTTCGCTGCCGAATAGGTAGCGGCAACCGCCAGCAGCTGTGCCTGGGTCCATGACTTGAACTTCTCTGGACGCGTCGCCTCAGCGTCCCGCGCCCAGTTGACAAATTCGCTCCTGCGCTTGAGTCGATCCAATTGCGCAGAGTACTTGCATTGGTGGGCGCACCGAAGCAGAACAGCGCGGATAGCGCACCACCGCCGGTCAAGCTGCGCGCTTGACCAATCTGCTCCATCGCATCGAGGAACTTATCGCCCCTCTCGAGATCGCTCTTGGACTCGACCACGACCCGCACGGACGGCGCCAGGGTGATTGCGAGATCCCCAGTGCGCAAAACGGTCGGATAGTCCAACGTATCAACGACGAGCACATCTAGCTGATTCGAAGCCTTCTGGAGCTTACCGCTCTCGGTAAGAGCGATCGCTCCGGAAAGTATCTCAAATCGCCGGGGCACCAGCCCTCGGAAGAACTCGATTAGGGCAATCTCGCGTGCCGTCCCGACAATCGTGCCATGCGATGCGACCGCCGCGAACAGATCCGCTTGGGCGCGCAGACGATTGCGCTGGAGCTGCGCCAAATCAGCGGGATTGCTGGTCATGTCGCCGTCCTTGTGATTTTCGTCGCTTGCACATTTGCAATGTGTCCGGCCGGATAATTACCCGAACGGAAGGGAGATGGCAAGCACTTGCTCGCGCACCCGCCCGTCGAACGAGCACATCAAGTTCAGAACGCCACGGACCCGTCAACTGCGACGGTTTTCAACCGGCCGAACGCCCTTCCGGTCCGCCGCGGCGCGCAGTGCCGCCGGCAGCAGCGGCTTGTTGGGCGGGAGACAGCTAAAGAGAGAGTACACGGGGAGGCGGGGAGACGAGAGAGAGTACAGACAAGGGTGGGAGGCGAGAGATGTGGACCATCGTTCGAGCTCGCTCGGGGCCGGCTGCCGCCAGGCCGCTCGTTCGCAGCGCGGGTGCCAGGGACGTCAATTCCGCGCAATTGGGTCTGGTCCCGCGTCGACATAGGGGGATGAGCACGGAGTCGGCGATAGGGAGATTGTGGGATCTGTCCGCGCGGGTCCTCGGCGCGTGCATCGAGGTGCATCGCCATCTCGGCCCCGAGCTTCTGGAGTCCGCCTACGAACAATGCTTGTGCCATGAACTGTCGCTCACCGGTTTGAGCTTCGCCAGACAAAGGCCGCTGCCGATAACGACAATGGAGTCATGCTCGACTACGGTTATCGGCTCGACGTTGTCGTCGAGGACAAACTCGTGCTGAAACTCAATGCCGTCGAACACCTGCTGCCAGTCCATGAAGCTCAGGTGCTCACGTACCTGAAGCTGACGGACATGGACGTCGGACTGCTCGTCAACTTCAACACGCCGGTGCTCCGCCGCGGGATCCGCCGCCTGGTACGCCGCGGCGCGGAGGCTATCCAGCTCGCCCGGTTTCGCATAAGGCGACCACTACGGCACCACCAGCCACCCCGCATCGACGCAACCCGAAGCAGCCGGCGCTGAGACTGCTGGTTCGAACGACTGATCCCGGCTCTCGCCTTCCCGCCTCCCCGTGGATCTCGCCCTCTCCATCTTCCTCTCCGCCCAACGTCGCAATCAGTTGCGTCGCAGGGCCTAGCGGCGGGCTATAGCGACCAATCAGGTCGAACGCGTCGACCCCTTCAACGACAAATCGGCTCTCAACGGAAGCTACCTGAATGACGTGCGCATATACGAAAAGCCGGCTTCACTAGCCAGCTCAGGAAACTCGACAAGCGCTACACGAAGTATGGGTTCCCTCGCCGGACGCTCCCTGCGTGAGGGGACCCGGCGCGACCCGTCCCTCCGACTCGAGCAAACCGACGGTGGAACATCAGGACCGGCGCACGGCGGTGTCCGTGGGAGGATGGCGCCAAACCGACGTCCAGCGCGCCAGGCCCCAGCGACGGATGCGGGGCGCCCCGGAAGCTGCGAGCGGGCGAGGATCGACGCCGAACGGCGCGGGCACGCGGCCGTGGCACACCCGGGACGCGGATGTCAGTCCACGTCAGCCGCCGCGGCCTGCGCGCTGGCCGGAACGCGACGGGTACGTGCATTGCAGCGAGCGCTGGCCGGAGGAACGAGATGCCAAACACGAGATGGATGGTCGCAGCGCTCCTGCTGGTTGGCTGCGGCGGAGCCGACCTGCCCGGGGGCTGGGAAGACGCGGAGGCCATCGAGGGCCTCACCCAGAGCGAGTGCACGGCGAGCGCATACGACGAGACGGTGAAGGAGGCGCTCGTGGCGACGCCGGAGCGCGGCGCCGTTCGCCTCGAGTACCGCGCTGCCCACTTTCGCTGCGACCAGGAGGTGGAAGGGTTCGTCCGGAGGGCCGGCGACAGGGTGGACGTGCTCGTGCAGCCGGCGGACATGGATCCGGGCGCCGTGGCCGGGTGCGACTGCCGCTATGACGTCGGCATGGCGATCGAGGGCCTGAGCCAGGGGACCGTCAACGTCGAGCTGTATCGCCGCTGGGACAACCTCAACGAGCCGAACGATCCGGAGAAGGTCGGCTCCACCGAGGTGCAGATCCCCTGAGAAGTCCTGGCTGACAAATCCCCTGATTTCATGGCCGTTTCCAGCGAGAAACGGAACATGAAGGCGGGAAGGCAAGAAGATTTTTCCAGAGATTTTGCTTCCCGTCTTCCCGTCTTCATGTGAATTTCCGAAAATTTGAGGGGACTCCTCAGGTCAGCGACAACAAAAGGTCGACACTCTCCATGAAAAAAGCATTCATTCTTTTGGCTTTTGCCGGAACGTTATCCGCTTGTCAGCCAGATAGACCTGATGGTCCCGAAAAGCTGAAAGCAGTCATCGAAGCATATTTTGACTGCATCAGCCGAAAGGACTTTGCACGAATGAAAGCGCTGACAACCCCTGACTTTATCCTGTTCGAGAACGGAAAGGTCATAGACCATGACGGCCTGATCGATATCATCAAGAAGTCTCCGATAGTCAAAGCCGATTACTCATTCGACAATTTCAAAATCAACGTCGACAACAGCTCAGGAACCGCGGTCTATTTCAACCACGGTGAATTTGTAACAAGTGACGCAAGCCACCTCACGCGCGACTGGCTGGAGAGCGCGATTTTCAAAAAGGTTGGAAATGAGTGGAAGCTGCACTTTGCACATTCAACGGTCAGAAAATAGCCTCGACGCTTCGTGATCGAGACGAAGACCGCCTCCGGCGGCATGATCTCTGGAAAGGGTTTAGCGGTGACGCCTGCGCGCCGAGCGGAGAGCGGAGAGCGGAGAGCGGCGATCGAAGGTTCACTTCATGTCGCCGGCGTGGCTCGGCTTCATGGGCTCACTCCGGCAGGCGCATCGACAGCATGGCGTCGATCGCGTCGCGCGAGAGCCCGCCCGGCAGATCCGGGAGCAGCTCGGCGGCGGCCGAGGGGATCCGCTCGGGGTGGATGACCGCGACCTGGATCGCGCGCTGCGCCTCGTCGAGCAGGATCATGAAGTAGCGATCGCCGATGGGCCGACGCCACGTCGGACAGCCGTCCGAGCG
This sequence comes from Sorangium sp. So ce1014, assembly GCF_051521505.1. Lineage (NCBI taxonomy): Bacteria > Pseudomonadati > Myxococcota > Polyangiales > Polyangiaceae > Sorangium > Sorangium sp. So ce1014. The sequence goes on along the minus strand of NZ_CP150356.1, from coordinate 1,462,921 downwards.
CCCGCCGGCCTCGATGACGGGCCCCTTCTCGTAGGCCTCCTGCGCGCACGCGTCCACGACCTCCACGTCCTCGGCGAGCGCGTCGCGATCACAGCCGGCCCCGCAGACGCTGCCGCCGACGTGCCCTTCCTGGTACGAGCGGACGCCGGTGCTCATGAACTCGCGGTTGCTGTACTCGTTGCTGTCCATCACGACCTCGAAGACGTTGATCTCGCCGCAGCCGTCGCCGACCGTGCCCGTCTTCGAGTAGCAGTTGCAGAGCCCGTTCCACTTGCGGCCACCGTCGCGGATCAGCTCGGACGCGACGAACGCGACCCACGGGCCGGGGTGGCCCTGCCCGCCGCCGTCGCATTTCTCGACCTCCGCGTCGTCAAACGTCATCGAAGCGAGGAAGACGACGAGCTTCGAGCCCGCCCAGCCAAGGTGCATGATGCCCGGATCGTCGGGGCAGTAGTAGTCCTCGCCGTCACCGCACTGGAAAGGCTTGTCCTGCATGAAATACGTGACGCAGTCCTTCTTCGTGAGGTCGCCCGTGAAGTCGGCGGACGTGTTCTGCCCTTCCGTGACGAGCAGGTTCGAGCCCACGCCGCGCCTCGCGTCCCACGACGAGACCCTCTGCCAGGCGGCCGGCTCGCCGCCGGGCTGGTAGACGGCGAGCTGCTTCACGCGGATGGCCTTCATGATGAGGGTCATCTCCTCGTCGAACGGAGCGAGCCTGTCGCTCGTCGTGTGATGCTCCGTCATGCAGCAGTGCCCGCCCCAGGTGTCGTCGCCGTCCTTGTAATCACACGCCGGATCCCCGGGCGCGCGGTCGATGCGGCGAGGCCACCCGCCGGGCGCGCCGATGTTCGTGAACGTCATCGTCCCGCCGCGCGTCGGCGCGCTCGGCTCGGAGACGTGGGGGCCGAGACCTCCGCCGGCGCCCGTCGCGCTGCTGGACGCGCCTCCGCCGCCGCCCGTCGCGCTGCTGGACGCGCCTCCACCGGCGCCCGTCGCGCTGCTGGACGGGCCTCCGCTCGCCTTGCCTCCGCCGCCGCCCGCTCCTCCGAGATCGCCGCCGTCACCGCAGGCGCACGCGAGGAGGACGAGAGCAGCCTGCGCGAAAAACGAGGAGCGCTTCATGTCCGTGAGTGTTTCCGGAGCGCGCTGGTTCCGTGATGAAAAACGGCGGAGTCAGCGCCGTTAGGTCATCGCAAGGCCCACATCGGCTCCGACCGGCCCCGGCTTGAGCAGGTCGAGCGCAAGCAGCTTGGGCGGCGAGGTGGTAGGCATCCGTTCAACTCACCTCGCTGGACATCGAGAGAGCCCCTCGCGCATCGTCCGCATCGCGCTCTCGATCTCCTCTGGAGAGGATGGCGCCGGGACGCCGCCGAGAGGCTCGCCGCCGCGCGCGGCGAGAGGGCGCCCGCCGGGTGCAGGAGTTACCGGCATCACGTAAGAGTTACCTGGCCCGGTCGTGCAAGAGTTGCACGAGCCCGCCAGGAGGGCGCGCCACGCCCGGGAGAGCGCGCTGCGCCCGGCGGCGCCGGCGCAGGCACACAGGCTGCTAGGACGACGAGGCCCGAGCGTCTCGCTGGATCCTCGAGCCACCGAGGATGGAGCGAGGCGCCGAGCGGGTCACGTCCGCCGCTTCCGCTTCTCGCCTCTCCTCTTCCGCCTTGCGCGCGCGTGCCCGCGCGGACGCCAGGTGAAGACGAGAGATGGGAGAGCGCTCCCTGCTGGCAGCCCGAGGAGATCTGCTTGCTCAACTCCAATCTGACGACATCCCTTCTCACCTCCGCGCTCGTCGGAGAGGTCCAGCCACTCCGATCCATGATCGCCGCGCTCACGCCGGTGATTCGCGCGCGGGTCGGACGGGCGCTCTACCGGCGCTGCGCCCGCTTCGGAGGCGGCGCGGCCGACCGCATGGACGACCTCGTACAGGACGTGTTCGTCGAGCTGTTCCGCGACGGCAGCCGGGCGCTGCGCGCCTGGGATCCAGCCCGCGGCCTGAGCCTCGCCAACTGGGTCGGCCTCATCGCCGACCAGCGGGTAGCCGCGGCCTTCCGCCGCCGGCGGCGGTCCCCGGACGCCGCGGCGCTGCCGCTCGACGAGGCGCCGGAGGAGGGCGCGCGGTCCGACGACGATCCGGAGGCGAGGGTGCTCGCCCGCGACCAGCTGGAGCGCCCCCTCGGCCTGCTCCGCGCCGAGCTCAGCCCCCTCGGGCTGGAGCTCTTCGAGGCGCTCCTCATCGAGGAGGAGCCGATCGCCTCGGTGTGCGCGCGCAAAGGCATGAGCACCTCCGCCGTGCAGGCCTGGAGCAGCCGCCTCAAGCGGCGGCTCGCGGAGCTCGCCGCCGGGGACGGCCGGCACCAGCCGAACCCGCACCGGAGCGGCAGAACGTCGCCTCACCGCGGGAAAGGCAGCACGACGACGAGGCGGCTGACCTGATCCGCCGTACGCCGGCGCGGCGCCGAGAGCGCGAGCATCGAAGAAGACGAGATTCGATGTCAGCCGTGTCGCCCGCCGCGCATAAGCATCCATCGACAACGGGGAGGCGCCCGGGGCCCGCGGGCCGGGAGCAGCGGCGCGCCACCTCACCACAGCCAAGGGAGAAGACATCATGTTTCACAAGACGGTGCTGCGCTCGATGAAGGTGGACCTCATCTCGCTCGTCGCGGCGACCGCGGCGACCGCGGCGCTCGCAGGGCTCCTTCCCGCGTGCGGCGCCCCGCCCGCGGGCGACCTCGATCACGCCGAGGAGGGGGCTCTCTCCGCGCAGGCGGACGCGATCGTGGGAATCCCGAGGGGCCGCGACGCCTGTGCCGGCGTCCGCTGCAAGGATGGGTTTCTCTGCGAAGCGCAGGGCGGGAGCCCCGTGTGCGTGGCCGCTCCGCCGCCAGCCTGCCAGAGCGACGCCGATTGCAGCCTTGTCGCAAATTACTGCGGAGGCTGCAACTGCAACGCCGTCCCCTCGGGCGAGAGCGAGAGCCAGAGCGAGCCAAAGTGCCTTGAAGGCGAGGTGGCTTGCCTGGTCTGGCCGTGTCTCGGTCTCCAGGCTTCCTGCCAGTCCGGGACGTGCGTGGTCGCGAACGAGCTCTGATCGACGATCCGGGGCAGGCGCCGCCCGCCTCGCCCGACGCGGCGCCGCCCGGCTCGCCCGACGCGGCGCCGCCCGGGCCCTGCGCCTCGCGCGGGTCGAGCCGCCGTCGCTCAGCTCACCCCGGCTCGCGCCCCGGGATCTCCGGCCGCACGCGCACGCTCTTCCACCGCGCGAGCTGCACGAGCCCGGCAGGGGCGCCGCGCGGCTTGCTCACGTCGGCGACGCGGCAGACGTGGACCTCGACCTTGGCGGCGCCCCGCGCCTTCGAGTACCACGCGGCAGCCGCGGCGGCGCGCTCGACCACCTCGCGCGGGACCTCCACGCGCTCCGGATTGCGCACGATCACGTGGCTGCCCGGCGTGCCGCCGGCCACGTGCAGCCAGAGGTCGTGCGGCTCGGCGACCTCGAAGGTGAGCGCGTCGTTGTCGTCGTCGCCGCGGCCGATGAGCACCTCGAAGCCATCGATCGTGAGCGTGCGGTACGGCCGCCCCTTGCTGCCCATCCCGGCCCTCCGCCCTCAGCCGGCCGCGGCGCCGGCGCCCGGCCGCGCGGGCCGCGCGGGGGCGGCCGCCTCGGTCTCCACCTCGGCGGCGAGCCACGCGAGCAGGTCCCGCACGACCTCCTCGCGGTTGATCTCGTTCAGCATCTCGTGCCGCCCGCCGGCGTAGAACCGCGGCGTCACCCGGCGGAGGCCGGCGGCGCGGTACGCCTCGATCATCTGGCTGACGCCCCTGAGCGGACCGCCGACCGGATCGCGGGAGCCGGAGAAGACATAGAGGGGCAGATCCTTCGGGATCCGCGCCTGCCGCTCGGGCCGCGCGATCTCCACCATCGCGTCGAGCACGTCGACCCACAGCGACGTCGTCGCGGGGAAGCCGCAGTGGGGATCGGCCATGTACCCGTCGACCTCGGCGCGATCGCGAGAGAGCCAGTCGAAGGACGTGCGCGTCGGCGCGAACTGCTTGTTGAAGCCGTCGAAGCTCATCGACTGGAGGAGCTGGCTCTTGCCGCGCTCGCCCAGGCGCCGCCGCTCCGCCCGCGCGAGGAGCCGGCCCGCGTCCACGAGCGCGCTCGGCTTGCCCGAGGCGCCCGAGAGCACCGCGCCCTGGATCGCGCCCCCGTGCTCGATCAGGTACTCCTGCGCGAGCGCGGAGCCCATGCTGTGGCCGAAGAGCACGGCCGGCCGGCCCGGGTGCGCCTCCTGCTCCCCGGCGATGAGCTGCGCGAGATCGCGGACGACCCGCTGGAAGCCGCCCTCGCTCGCGAAGAAGCCGAGCTCGCCGCTCCCGCGCGCCGTCCTGCCGTGGCCGCGGTGGTCGTTCGCGTAGACGGCCCACCCGGCGGCGCAGAGCGCCTGCGCGAGGCGCGCGTAGCGGCCCGCGTGCTCGCACATGCCGTGGGCGATGTGGAAGATGCCGCGCGCGCCCTCGTCCGGGAGCCAGCGGTACACGAAGAGCTCTCGACCGTCGTCCGCCTGAAACGTGAAGGTGTCCGCGGGCATCGGGAGCGGACCCTACCACCGCTCCGCGCGCGACTGACCACGATTCTCGATGCTTCCGCGCCGAAAGGAGTTTTCGGTACGGTCCTCCGTGGCATGAGGTTCGCACGACGCTCCGGACCATGTCCGAGCGCCGATCGTTGCCCGTGCTCTCGTTGCGCGACACCGTGCTCTTCCCTGGGATAGCGACGCCCATCACGGTCGGACGGCTGAAGACGCTCCGCGCGGTGGAGGCCGCCCTCCGGATGGAGGGAGAAGACAAGCGCATCTTCGCGGTCGCCCAGCGCGACGCCGCCGAGGAGCCCACCACGGGCGGCCTCTTCTCGATCGGCGTGGTCGCCCGCATCACCCAGGTGCAGCGCTTCGGCTCGGGCCTCCAGCTCGTGCTCTACTGCGAGCGGCGAGCGGCCGCGCCCCGCTACACCGAGGCCGACGGCGTGATCCGCGCCCCGGTCATCGAGCTCGCCGATCTCCCCCTCCGTCCAGAGGAGGAGAGCGCGCTGGAGGCGCTCTCCCGCGAGGTGCGCGAGCGCGCCGTCGAGTACGGCCGCCACCGCGGCGCGCCGGAGGACGTGCTCAAGCAGTTCGCCGGCAGCATGTACGGCCCGGCCGAGCTCGTGAACCACATCGCCTTCTATCTGGACCTCCCCACCCCCGAGAAGCAGGCGCTGCTCGAGATCCTCTCGACGGAAGAGCGGATGCGCAGCCTCGCGCTGCACCTCTACCGGCAGATCGGGATCGTGGAGACCCAGGAGAAGATCCGGACGACCGTCGAGGAGGAGCTCGGCGAGCGGCAGCGGGAGCTCTACCTGCGCGAGCAGCTGCGCGCGATCCAGAAGGAGCTCGGCGAGGAGGACGACGAGAACACCGCGGCACGTCTGGAGCACAAGCTGCAGCGGGCGAATCTCCCGGCGGAGATCCTGCAAGAGGCCCGGCGCGATCTGGCGCGGCTGCGGCGCATGGGACGGGAGACATCGCCCGAGGCGCAGGTGCTGATGACCTGGCTCGAGTGGGTGGCCGATCTGCCCTGGAACCAGCGGACTGACGACCACGTCGATCTCGATCGGGCGCGGGCGATCCTCGACGAGGATCACCACGGCCTGGGCGACGTGAAGGACCGGGTGCTCGAGTTCCTGGCCGTCCGCAAGCTGCGCGTCGAGCAGGCGCGGGGCGAGGGCGAGCGGAGCCGCGCGGTGTCCCGCGGCCCGATCCTGCTCTTCCTCGGTCCGCCCGGGACCGGCAAGACGTCCATCGCGGAGTCGATCGCGCGCGCGCTCGGGCGCAAGTACGTCCGCGTCTCGCTGGGCGGGGCGCGCGACGAGGCGGACATCCGGGGCCACCGTCGCACCTACGTGGGCGCGATGCCGGGCCGCATCCTCCAGGGGATCAAGCGCGTGGGCTCGAAGAACCCGGTGATCGTCCTCGACGAGGTCGACAAGCTCGGCGCCTCTTTCCAGGGCGATCCTGGCGCCGCGCTGCTCGAGGTGCTCGATCCGGCGCAGAACGACGGCTTCGTCGATCACTACCTCGGCCTGCCGTTCGACCTGTCCGAGGTGCTGTTCATCTGCACGGCGAACTTCCGCGAGACGATCCCGGCCCCGCTGTTCGACCGGATGGAGACCGCGCTGTTCGCCGGATACACGGAGCAGGAGAAGCACGAGATCGCCCGGAAGTACCTGCTCCCCCGCCAGCGAAAGGAGTGCGGGCTGCGCGAGGATCAGCTGCGCGTGACGGGCGCCGCGCTCGGCGAGATCATCAGCGGATACACGCGCGAGGCGGGCGTACGGCAGCTCGAACGGACGCTCGGCGCCCTGGCGAGAAAGGCCGCGCGCCGGATCGCGGACGGCGAGAGCGAGCGGGCTGTGGTCGGCGCCGAAGCTGACGTGAAGGAATTGCTCGGTCGCGCGAAGATGCGCCTTGAGCGGAGATTGCAGCACGATCAGCCGGGTGTCGCGACCGGCATGTATTACACGCAGATGGGTGGTGACATCATGCACGTCGAGGCGAGCGTGATGCCTGGCAAGGGCGATTTCGTCCTGACGGGGCAGCTCGGCGAGGTCATGAAGGAGAGCGGCCGCGCGGCGCTGAGCTACGCGCGCGCGCACGCGGCGGAGCTCGGCGTGCCGCTCGATCGCCTCCTGCGGCGCGACGTTCACATCCACGTTCCGGCGGGGGCGGTGCCCAAGGACGGTCCGAGCGCCGGCGTGACGATCGCGGTGGCGCTCGTGAGCGCCCTGTCGGGCAGGCCGGTGCGGAGCGACATCGCGATGACCGGAGAGATCACGCTGCGCGGGACGGTGCTGCCGATCGGGGGAATCAAGGAGAAGGTGCTGGGAGCCCACCGGGCGGGGATCTTCGAGATCCTGATCCCGGCGGACAACGAGGCGGATCTCGACGATCTGCCCGCCGACGTGCGGAGCTCGCTGGAGTTCTACATGGTGAGCACGCTCGACGAGGCGATCGCGCTCTGTCTGCGGCTCCGCACGATCCGCCTGGAGCCGCCGGAGGAGATGCCGCACGCGCGGGCGTCCTGAGGCGCGGGCGGTGCGCGGGCGAGGCGATGGCGCCCCGGGCTCCGGCCGATGGAAAGCCCTCTCCTTGAAGCGCGCGTTCTGAAAGGGGCTCAGCGGCGGTCGGCGCTGCCCGCGCTGGCTGCAGCGGCTCCTCGCCACTCGGCCAGCCCGGCGGACTCCTCGACGATGGCCTGGAAGCTCCGCAGCTTCCCGGCGTCACGCATCCCCACACGGATGGAGAAGCCCGGATCCTCGGGGCGCCGGTAGAGCAGGAGGGCCGCGTCTTCCCGCTCGAACAGGAGGCAGCGCCGCGCATACGGGAGCCGCGTGAACCCCAGCCGCTCGAAGACCACGGCCGCGTCCTCGGCGCTCGGAGGCGCGCCCGCCGGCCCGTCCGCGGAGAGATGCTCGGCGCGGTGAGGGAAGGTCGGGAGGTGGACGTTCCTCATGGCCAGCACGAAGAGCATCTCCCGGAGGCTCACGAACCGCCGGGTGAGGCGCGTCTTCCACGTCTGCTCGCCGAAGGGAAAGCGGACCACCTGGCAGTCCTCGGCCCCGGACGGGGCGTCGAGATCGAGGAAATAGTGCTGCCCATCCGGGGAAGCGTCGCCGAAGACGTAGAGAAAGCGGCGCGGCGGCATCCACGGGGCCAGCTCATAGAGCTCCGCGATCCTGGAAGGATGGTACTCGTGAAGGCCCTCGAGCATCGACCCGCCGTCGGCGCCCATCGCCAGCGCAAAGGATCGGTAGAAGCCCGGGCAAGGGCGGCCGAAGCGGTCCTCGAGCTCGTCGAGCCGCCAGTCGTAGACGCCCTGGACCCGGCCGCGGTACCCCGGCGCATACCGGTCGAGGAGCGAGAGGAGCTCTTCCATCGCTCAGGCACACTCCGCGTGGTTATTACAGAGCATCTCCGGGACGAGCGCCTGGCAGGTCTCGCACGAGGGCACCGACTCTTCGTGCTGGAACTCCTGCACGCCCCTCGTGCTCTCTCCATCTTTCGTCTTCGTGTACGTGACCTTGACGAGCTTGCCCAGGGGCGAATACCACTTCTCCGACATCGTCTTGACCTTGTGTCCCCCCGCGCCTCCCGCCTGGAGGAGCTTGGGAGCGGCGCAGTCCCAGGCATTGCGGTCCATGTTCTCGAGCGCGCTCTTCTGCCGTTCGCTCTGCGTGAAGCCGTCGACGAGCTCGAATGTCCCGGTGGCCTCCACGGCGTCCTTGAAGCCGGGCGTGACCTCGCCGGAGGCGGCCGCGAGCATCTTGGGGCTCTCGTCGCATTTGCAGATGCACGCCCCGATCATATAGGACTTCGTGTACGTGCCGGATTTCTCGTCCTCACCGAGGACAGGGGACATCTCCGCGAGCTTCTTGTTGATCTCGCGGAGCTCCTTCGAGAAGGCCTCGGTCGCGATCTCTGCCTCTTTCCTGATGGCCTTGATCTCGCCTTCCTTCTTCAGGACCTCTTTGTTGGCGTCGTTGTAGGCCTTGCCGAGCCTGGCCTTGTCCTCCGCGAGCGCCCTCTGGAGGGCCACCAGCGCGGAGGCCGCGGTGCCCTTCAGCGCCTTCAACGTCCCGCTCTCGTTGTCGATCTTCAGCTCGAACACGGCTCGCTTCTTCCGCCGCTCCTCCAGGCAGTCGAGATACCTGCGCAGGAGCGCCTCTTGCGCGCGGAACCTGTCCCGGAGCTCCTTGAAGAGGGCGAGCAGGGTCTCCACGACAGCGCTCGTCTCGTGAACCCGGTGGTTGTCGAGCGACTCCCCGCACACGGCGCACGGCGCGTCGTCGCCATAGGCCAGCCCCGTGCTTCCGTTCGAGATGAACGCCGTGTTGAAGGTGTTGCCGTTGTGCAGGGTCGGGTCGAGGAAGCGCGCGACGCCCTTGCCCTCCACCTTCACGTCCATGCTCGACCCGCTCCAGGTCAGCTTGCCCTTGATCTTCGACGAGATGACGCCCCCGGCCGTCCCCGGCTCGTCGCCCGTGCTCGTGCTGAGCTCCGAGCTCTCCAGGGCCACGGGGTTGCCCGCGATGCTCGTCTGCTTGCTGCCCTTGGCGAGCATCGCGTCCTGCGCCGTGTTCACGAACGGCGTGGGCACCGGGCCGGCCGGCGTGGGCACCTTGCAGACGTCCGGCGGCGCCGCGATGTGCGTGAGGCCGTCGCCCTGATGCAGGACCAGCCGGCCATTCGCAAAGACGTTGCTCATCGCCCCTCTCCTCCGTCGGCGCCCCCGAAGATCGCTTCCACAACGCAGGCCCCCACGCGCCCCCCGCGGCCCCGCCCGCCGTCCGCGCTGCCGTACACGAGCGTGCGCGGCGCCCGCCCCGCCGCCCCCGCCGCCTGCGCCCGCCTCCGCCGCCGGTGGAGCGCCGCGGCCAGCATCACCGGCGCGGCGCCCGCCCCCGCGTCGCCCAGCCACTCGCCCGCCGCGCGCAGCGCGAGCGGCTCCGGCATCAGCGCGGCGTTGCGCAGGTACGCGCGCGAGAGCTCCGTCGCCCAGAATGACTCGCCCGGCTGGCAGCTCATCACCTCGTCCACGCGCCGCGCCCCCGCCGCCTCGTCCCCCCGGAGCGCGCGGAGCACGCCCGTGAGCCCGTCGGCCGCGCTCGGCACCCGCGACGCGAACGGCGCAGGCTCGGCCCCCAGCGCGACGCCCAGCACCACGCCCAGCGCCTCGAGGCCCATCGCCGCCGCGGCCCCGGGTCGCGCCACGACGACAAAACCCGCCGCCTCCCCCGGGATGCGCCCGTCGCGGTTCTGCGCGCAGAGGTGCAGCCGCGCCGCCGAGAGCGCCGAGAGCGAATCCGCGTCGCAGAGCGAGTCGACGGCGCCCACCACCGCCATGGAACCGACCCGGCCCGCGCGCAGGTCCCCGAGCGCCGCGGAGAGCGCCTCGAAGAACGCCGCGCGCCCGCCGTCGAACGCCCCGGTCAGCACGAGCGCGCCCCCCGCCTGCCCCGGCGGCGCGGCCTGGAGCGCGGCCAGGAGCGACTCGCGCGCCACCGGCGCGCCCAGCCCCGGCTCCGGCAGCCCGAGGTAGAGCGGCACCCGCCCCGTCGGGGAGGCCTTGAGCCGCTCGCGCACCCCGTCCAGCGCGGCGCGGCCGAGCGCGATCATCCGCTCCGTGCGGGTGGACGACGGATCGAGCGTCGAGAGCCGCGACGCGCGCACCGGCTCGCCGTGGGCGCCCCGCTCCGCGGTCTCGGCGAAGCGGGCGAGCCCCGCCCGCATCGACGCGAGCGTCATCGCCGCGGTCGTCCCGACCGGCGTGCACAGCCCGAGGCCCACGACGCGCTCGCCGCTCACGGCGCGTTCTCCCACGACTCCAGCAGGCGGACGGTGGTGCCCTCGTGCCCGGCGAGCTCGCGGTGGGCCGTGAACGCCGCGCGGTAGACGAGCGAGACGCGCCGCTCGTCCGGCTCCAGGTAGACAGCGTCGAGCGTCATCAGCCGCCGCTCCATGCGCCGCGCGAAGGCGCACTTCGCGACCACCCGGCACACGGGCAGCGAGAACGCGACCGGGCCGTCCGGCGAGACGCCGTCGAGGAGGACGGGCTCGCCGCCGCGGAGCCGCGGCGAGGCAGAGAGGCCGCGCGGCGCCGCCTGGAAGAAGCGCTCGTCGAAATCGGCAGGCCAGAGCGGGGCGCGCCGCTCGACCCACGCCGCGTCGTACGTGCCCGCGAGCCCGAGGCGCGGCTGCCAGCTCCGGGCCACCGGGCCGAAGCCGCACGGCGCAGGCCGGTCCGACCAGCCCTCGATGAGCGCGTCGGGGTCCTCGATGAACGGCAACGGGCGGCCCTGCGCGTCGCGCTCGCTCGCATGGAGGCCCATGCCCACCGGGTTGCGCGCGTCGTGCGCGCCGGCCGCCGCCCCGCCGAAGCTCTGCTCGTAGCGGAGCGGCATCGACCTGAAGGGCTCCGGGCTCGAGGGGGAGAGCCCCGCCCTGCCTCGCTGCCAGACGCGCGCGCCGAAGACGAGCGCCCGCTTCTCGAGCCGGCCCACCCGGACCGCGACCTGTGCCGTGGCCGCCCGCCTCCCGCCGGCGGTCCATGCATGGCCATGGAGCAGCACGTCCGTCATCGGGCGCGTGTACACGGCCTCCGATTCATAGCGAAGGCTCGACGCCCCGGGCTCGCCCCAGTACGCGTCGGCCGCGCGCGGCGCGGGCTGCTCGTCGCAGAGGCGCAGCGGCCCCGCGGCGGGCCGCCCCGGCGCGGGCAGGACGAAGCTGCCGGCGACGACGACGACGAGACATTCGGCGCCATCCCGGGTGAGCGAGGGGAAATCGGCGGCAGCGAGCGGGGTGAGGTTGTCGAGGGCGGGCATCCAGCCAGTGAGCGAGGATGGTTTCAGACTCGCCGGCCCACGACAAGCCGCTCGACACCGCCCCGCACGAACCATGTATCATCGGGCCGCTCGCGTGCGCGCGCTCCCGTGCGCTCGCCTCTCGGGAGGAGCGGGACCCGTGCACACATTCCAGATCGAAGGGGTCGACGGAGATCTCCGGGTCGTCCACTTCGAGGGGCAGGAGGCGATCTCCGAGCTCTTCCGGTTCGATATCACGCTCGTGAGCCGCGCGGGCGAGCTCGCCCTCGACAGCGCGGTCGGCAAGCGCGCGTCGCTCACCTTCAGCGTCAGCGAGGACGTCCGCCACGTCCACGGGATCGTCGCCCATTTCGAGCTGGGGGAAGAGGGGAAGAAGCTCACCACCTACAGGGCCGTGCTGGTGCCCGACGTCTTTCGCCTGCTCCACCGGCGCGACAGCCGCATCTTCCAGGAGCTCTCGGTCCCCGACATCCTGAAGAAGGTCTTCGACGCCGCCGGCGTCGCCCCGGGCGAACGCCGCTTCTCGCTCCAGAAGAGCTACGCGCCCCGCGAGTACTGCGTGCAGTACCGCGAGACCGACTGGGCGTTTGCCTGCCGGCTGATGGAGGAAGAGGGCATCGCCTACTGGTTCGATCACGACGCGAGCGCGCACGCGCTCGTGCTCTGCGACGCCCCCTCGGCCCACCCCCCGATCGACGGCGAGGCGACGCTCGTGTTCCGCCCCCCGCTCGGCGCGCTGGTCAGCGGCGAGCACGTCTCCCGCTTCCGCTACGCCGAGCAGGTCCAGCCCGGCAAGGTCACGCTGCGCGATTACAACTTCAAGAAGCCGGCGCTCTTGCTGGAGAGCTCCGAGCAGGGCGAGCGCGACGACGATCTCGAGATCTACGATCACCCCGGCGATTACGACGCGCCGGGCGCGGGCCGGGAGCGCGCGCGCGTCCGCCTGGAGGAGCTCGCGGCGAGGCGCCGCACCGCCGAGGGCGAGGCCGCTTGCCCCCGCCTGCTCGCCGGCCGCACGTTCACGCTCGCCGAGCACCGGCGCGACGACGTGAACCAGGCTTACCTCCTCGTCCGCGTCGAGCACAGCGGCCACGAGCCCGCCATGGAAGCCGTGGCGAGCGAGGACAGTCCGCCCTGTGAGACCCGGTTCCAGGCCATCCCCGCCGACGTCCCGTTCCGCCCGCCGCTCGTCACCCAGAAGCCCGCGATCAAGGGCATCCAGACCGCGATCGTCACCGGCCCCGCGGGCGAGGAGATCTACACGGACGAGCACGGGCGCATCAAGGTGCAGTTCCACTGGGACCGGCAGGGCAAGCGGGACGAGCGCAGCTCGTGCTGGATCCGGGTGAGCCAGACGTGGGCCGGCGGCGCGTGGGGCGCGGTCGTCCTGCCGCGCATCGGCCACGAGGTCGTGGTCGACTTCATCGAGGGCGACCCGGATCGCCCGCTCGTCGTCGGCAGCGTCTACCATGGCGCCAACGTGCCGCCGTACGCGCTGCCCGCCGAGAAGACGAAGAGCACCCTCAAATCGAACAGCTCGCCCGGCGGCGACGGCTTCAACGAGCTCCGCTTCGAGGACCGGAAGGGCTCCGAGGAGATCTTCCTCCACGGCCAGAAGGACTGGAACATCGTCGTTCGCAACGACAAGACCCAGGACATCGGCCGCGACGAGGCGCTCCACGTCGCCCGCGACAGGACGAAGCGCGTGGACAACGATCAGCGCGAGATCGTCGGCGGCCACAAGACCATCGACGTCACGAAGACGCACACCGAGAGCATCGGACAGGACGAGCGCCTCGACGTCGGCGGCGACCGGAGCGTCTCGGTGTCGGGCAGCCACGCCGAGTCGATCGGCAAGGACCAGTCGATCGACGTGGGCGGCGGCCAGAGCGTCTCGATCGGCAAGTCGGCGTCGATCTCGATCGGCAAGAGCAAGAGCGAATCGGTCGGCGAGGCGAGCGACGAGACGGTCGGCAAGAGCAAGTCGGTGAGCGTGGACGAGGCCTACGCCATCACGGTCGGCAAGGACATGACCGTCACGGTCAGCAAGAGCGCGCGCGACGAGATCGGCGAGAACAAGGCCGTCATCGTGGGCAAAGAGCTCACCCTCCAGGTCGGCGACGCGCTGATCGTGATCAAGCAGAGCGGCGATATCGTGGTGCAGGGAAAGCAGCTCGTCGTGAAGGCCGACGGCCCGATCCAGGTGCAAGGGCAGAAGCTCGCGGTGAAGTCCGACGGCGACGTGAGCGTGCAGGCCTCGGGCAACGTGAGCGTCAAGGGCGGCAAGATCGGGATGAACTGACGTGAACTGACGTGAACTGACGTGAACTGACGGCGTGTCCGATCGAGGCCGCGGGTCGAGCAGAGGAGAGCGCATGGCGAGGCGAGGGAGCGGAGCGGCGGCGGGCGCCGGATCCGGGGCGGCCCGGTGCAGATCGACGGACCGCGCAGGCGTCGGCGGATGAGCTCGACCCTGGAAGCCTCGCTGTGCGAGGAGCACGCGGACCAGGCGGCGTTCCTGTGGCTCCTCCGGGATCGCGCCGCCCGGAGCGCGGCCTACGATCTCGATGACCTGGCCGGGCTCGACGAGCGGCTGGAGGCGCACCTCGACGGGCTCAGGCTGGCGGGAGACGCGGGCTGGGAGGCGTGCCGCGCGCTGCTCGAGCAGGCCGAGGGGGGCGAGGTGTTCGGCGCGGCGGTCGTGGCGGTCCATCGCTGGGACCTGCGGGGGCTCGCGCGGGTCCTGGACGTGGGCGGCGGAGCGCCGGACGTGTCGCGGGGCATCGCGTCGGCGCTCGGGTGGACGTCGCTCGAGCGCGTGCGGCGCCTCCTGCCCGGGCTCGTCTCCGGCCGGTGCCCGCCGGCGCTGCAATGGCTCGGGATCGCGGCGTGCGCGGCGCACGGCGAGGACCCCGGCGCGCCGCTCGGCTACGCGCTGCTCGCGCGCGACGAGCGGCTGCGCGCGCGGGCGCTGCGGGCCGCGGGGCAGCTCGGGCGGGTCGACCTGCTCCCCGACGTGCGCGCGTCGCTCCGCGCAGACGACGAGGCGTGCCGCTTCTGGGCGGCGTGGGCGGCGGCGCTGCTCGGCGAGAGCGCGTCCGCGCCGGTGCTCTGGGAGCTCGCGAACGGAGGCGGGCCGTTCGCGGCCGAGTCCGCGAGCATGGCGATGCGGCGGATGGACCCGGCCGTCGCGTCCACCTGGTTGCGCGCGCTGGCGAGGTCCGCGCGGGATCCGCGGGCGCCGGTGGCGGCGGCGTGGGCGCTGGGCGACCCGGCGGGCGTGCCGTGGCTCCTGGAGGTCGCAGGAGATCCGGCCCTCTCGCGCCTGGCGGGTCACGCCATCGCGCTGATCACCGGGCTCGATCTGGCGGCGGAGCAGCTCGCGAGGAAGGCGCCGAGCGGCCTCCGCGCCGGGCCGACCGACGATCCGAAAGACGAGGTCGTGGCGATGGATCCGGACGAGGACCTGGCCTTTCCGGACGTCGCCGGCGTGGCGGCCTGGTGGCGCCGTCGCGCGGCGGAGTACAGGCCGGGGACACGGTACCTGCTCGGCCGGGCGATGACGCGAGAGGGGCTGGAGCAGGCGCTGCGGGAGGGCAACCAGATCGCGCGCCGGGCCGCGGCGGTGGAGCTGAGCTTGCGGGAGCGGGGGCGGGCGGTGTTCGAGGTGCGGGGGCCGGGCTTCGCGCAGCAAGAGGCGCTCGGGCGACGCGGATAGCGCGCGGCGGCCTGTCTCACGACGGCTCCTCCAGGCTGCGCATCGTCCTCGCGCCGGGAGAACGCGGCGTGGTACTCCCATGGACCGTGCACTCCGCTCGATGGCCTGTCGCGATAACGTCGCTCGGCCGCGCCTCGGTGGCGGCGCTTGTCTGGCGGCTGCGGGGGCAGCGGTTCGTGACCGCGGTCGTCAAGGCGACGTTCGGGCTCGTCGCCGAGGGCACGGTGACGCTCGGCGAGCCGGACCCGATCGTGCCCGGCGAGGTGCCGGATCCCTCGGGCGTGGGGCTGCGCGCGGCGGGGGATCTGGCGCCGTACCTGCGCGAGGTGGACGTGCTGCTGACCGGACACGCCGGGGTGCCTCCGACGGTCGCGGGCGAGATCCTGGTCCGGCTGGCCGTGGTGCAGGAGGGGGCGCTGCGGCTCGACCGTTGCGTGACGCTCGACGGGCCCGCGCCGGGGAGCGAGGGGCCGAGGCGCGTGCGGGTGGACGGGATGGGGCCGCTGTCGCGCCGCTGGCCACGGCGCGAGGCGCTGCTCGGGACGGCGGATCCCGGTCGGCTCGAGGGCGTGGCGCTGGAGGTGCCCGAGGGGCTCGACTGGGGGTACTTCCAGGCGGCGCCGGCCGAGCAGCGGATGGAGAGGCTGCGAGGGGACGAGTGGGTGGTGCTGGGCGGCATGTTCGCGCAGCGCCCGCGGCTGCGGACGCAGCTCGCGGGCGCGCGGGGCGTCGCGCGGCTGTACCGGCGCGAGGAGCGGGCGCCGCGCGAGGGAGCGCCGCTGTCGCTGCGGGCCGATACCCTGCAGATCGACGCGGATCGGCGGTGCTGCTCGGTCGTGTGGCGAGGGCACGCGGCCGTGGGTGACGAGGATCTCGCGGCGCTCCGGATCGTGGCCGGCGTGGAGCTGCCAGGCGAGGCGCTGCGGTGGGTCGACCCCTTTGTGCAGGAGGCGGGGCGAACGGCGTCGCCGCTCTCGGCGGCGTCCTTGCGCGCGACGCTGCGGCTGTCCGCCGGGGCAGCGCCGGTGGTGGGGCAGGTCGAGGACCATCCGCTCGAAGGGACGGTGGAGCCGCTGAGCGCGCGCGCGCGGAGGCCAGCGACGCCGTTCGAGTCCCTGCCCGGGCGCCCTCCGGCCTCGCTACCCGTCAGCCCGGCGCTGCCGCGGGCGCCCGTGCTCGAGGACCATCCGCTCAAAGGGACGGTGGAGGCGCTGAGCCCGCCCGCGCGCGGGCCAGCGACGCCGTTCGAGGCCCCGCCCAGGCGCCCTCCGGTCACGCTGCCGGCCAGCCCGGCGCTGCCGCGGGCGCCCGTGATCGAGGACCATCCGCTCAAAGGGACGGTGGAGGCGCTGAGCCCGCCTGCGCGCAGGCCGGCGACGCCGTTCGAGGCCCCGCCCGAGCGCCCTCCGGTGACCCCCGCGCCGCTCACGCCCGCGCCGCTCCCGGCCGCGCCCGCTGCTCCCTCGAGGCCCACCGCCGCAGCCCCGCCGATGCTGTCCCCGGAGCTCGCCGCCGAGCCCCCGGGTCTCGGCGACGCGTTCCTCTCCGCCATGGCCGAAGCGGGCGCCCTGCCGCCCTGACGATCGCGCGCCCCGCCCCGGCTCGCCCCTCCCGTCGGGGCCTTCCTTGCGCGAGGGCGGGCTGATACGCTCGCTCGAGCCCGGGAAGGAGCATGGTGGTTTGAAGCGGCTGCTATCGCTGGGTTCGCGGCGCTTCGCGATCGAGCTCTCCGACGGCCGCGAGGGCGGCGCTGACCGGCTCGACGATCGCGCGAGGGCGGCCGCCTCGCTGCGCCGGCTCTTCGCCGAGCCGCAGAACCGCCCGGCGCTCCGGCGGCTGCTCGACGACGCCGCGCCGGCCGGCGCCGTCCACCGCCTGGCCGACGCCGACGTGCTCGACACGCTGAGCCGGCTGCTGCTGAGCGGCCGGGTGCGGCTCCGCGAGGCGCCCCTCCCCGGGCTGCCGTCCTACGGCGGCGACGAGGCCAGCGTCGAGGACCAGGCGCCCGAAGACGCCGCCCCGCGCGCGCCGAGGACCGAGCTCACCTGGATCGAGATCCGCCTCATCGGCGAGGACGACAAGCCCATCCCGCGCGAGCGCTACCGGGTGGAGCTGCCCGACGGCTCGGTCCGGGAAGGGTCGCTCGACGCCGAGGGCCGCGCCCGGCTCGACGGCATCGAGGCGGGCGCGTGCCTCGTCACCTTCCCGGCGCTCGACGAGGAGGCCTGGGAGCGCGTGGGGTGACCGCGTAGACTCGCGCGGTGGCCACCGAAGCCGATCTCCTCCGCGATGTCCTCGCCGCGCCGGACGCCGACGCGCCGCGGCTCGCGTACGCCGCCTGGTGCGACGACCAGGACGACCCGGCCGTCGAGGCGCGGGGCAGCTTCATCCGCGCGCAGATCGCGCTGCTCGCGACCGACGAGGCCGCCGAGCCGGATCGCCGCTTCCGCCTCTCGTGCGAGGCCCGCGACCTCGAGGAGGCCCACCGCGCCGCGTGGATCACCCCCTTGTCGCCGCCTGCGCGCGATCCCGTCCTCGACCGCGGCTTCGTCGAGCTCGTCACCCTCGACGCCCGCGCCTTCCTGCAGCACGCTGGCGCGCTCCTCGCGCTCGCGCCGATCCGTCATTTCACGATCGCCGCGCTCGGCGACGCGGCCGAGGAGCTCTTCGCGTCGCCGCACCTCGCCCGCGTCCGCTCGCTCCGGCTCGATCGGGTGGGCCTCACCGACGACGACGTGGAGCGCCTCGCGGCGTCGCCGCACCTCGCCGAGCTGCGCTGGCTCTGGATCGGCAACAACCGCGTCACGCGCCGCGGCGCCGAGGCGCTCGCGGCGTCGAGGCGCCTCCCCGCGCTCGGCTACGTGGGCTTCGTCAACAACCCCTTCGACCCCTCGGAGCGCCAGGGCCACGATCAGGGCCTCATCGTCGACCGCTGGCTCCCGCCCGAGGGCCGCGCGCTGGAGGCGAAGTTCGGCGCGCTGCGCTGGCTCCGCACCGAGGCGCGCACGCTGATCGAGGTGGTCCCGGACCGGCTGCGCATGCCCGGCTGATCAGTACACGAGCTCGTCCGCCGCTCGGTACTGGGTGGTGAGCTCCGCGATCGGCGCGTCCCAGGACGGCTTCCAGCCCGTCCGCGCGAACTCGACCATCTTCTTGAGCTCGCCCTTGATCTTCTTCTTGAGCTCCTCGCGGTTCAGCCAGACATGGTCGAAGAGCGCGCGGTCGGTCTTCCTCACCGCCTCTCGCGCTTCCGCGATCTTTCCGGCCAGGACCTCGTCGCCGCCCACCTGGTTCGCGATGTTGTGGGGCATTTTGTTAAGAGTCGTGTCGAACTGCTTCCAGCCGTCGAACTTGCCCTCCCACCCCTCGGGCAGCCCCTCCGCCTGGCCGAGCGCGCGGCGAACGAGCGCCGCCTTGAGCTCGTCGAGCGTCACGAATCCGCTCTGCGCCTTCATCCGGACCTCGATGATCCTCCGCGCGAGATCGGCGTCCCCGAGGAGGGCCTCGAGCTCCTTCTGGGACATGGTGTTCACGTTCGTGTTCGGGGCCTTGCCGTTGTCGGGATCGAAGTAGCGATTGGCCTCCGCCACGTTGAGGGCGGAGAAGACGAACCCCACGAAGAGGATCCGCCCCTGCACGGGGAGCGTCGCGTGGTACTCGCGCATCTTCTTGACCGCGGCGTCCTCGGCGCTCACCAGCGCCGCGTTGCCGGTGGAGGCGGCGCCGAGCACGCGCACGGACTCGTCCTTTGTCTGGAGCCCGACCATCCGGCCGTCGGCGGGGGACGCGATGGGGACGAGCTCCAGCATGGCCGCGATCTTCTCGGCTTGCCCCACCTCGCGGATGTCCTGTCCTGCGCAGCGGATCACCCGATCGTAGCTCCCTGGGTCCTCGATCGCCTGCGGGGGCTCATACTTCTCGGAGAACGTGAAGGCGCCGGCCTCGAGATTGGACACCTGCTCGTCGTGATCGCGGATCAGCGCGCGGATGGCCTTCTTGCTCATGTCGGGCGCGTTCGGCACCTTGTCGTACTTCGCGTCGGGGCTCTGCTTGAAGGTGACCCGGAGCCGCGGCGCGGCCTCCGCGACCCGGTCGAGATCGCACCCCTGGCCGAAGCGCCACTTGGACCTCGCGGGCAGGATGACCGCGAGCTGATCGTCGCGCCCGTAGGCGAAATCATCCATCTGCATCGGCTGGCCGCGCCGCTCGCTCTCGCTGCCGGCCGGGTGCTTGAGCAGGATGTCGTTGCGGCCGATGGGAAACGACTCGTGGAGCGTCTTGGTCGCGAGCCAGTCGATCCATTTGTCCGTCTCCCCGGCGCGCTCCACCATGTTGACGCCGACCCCACCCCCGCCCATCACGCAGTAGCGCTCACCGATGCTCCAGTCGGTCTCTCGATAGAGCCCCTCGGTCCCGGAGAGGATCGCCCGCTGCTTCATCGCCTGGTCCCAGCGCTCGACCGGCTCCCAGAGCCGGGTGCGCACCGCCTCGTAGAGCTCCGGCGCCACCATCGTCTCGTCCACGGCGCGCGGCTTGCCGGCGCCGGTGCAGATATCGATCTTGTCGGCGTAGAGCCAGTGGAGGCTCGCCGTCGTGTCGGCGAGGAGCAGCCGGTAGCGCGGGAAATGGTCCGGGTACGGCCAGTCGAGCATGAAGTCGAGCTCGTCCTCGTCGATGCCCTCCCGGAGGATGGCGCCTCGGGTGCTGTCGTGGAGGGCCGTCACCCCGCGCGGCACGACGGCGAGGACGCACATGGCGAGGCGGAGCAGCTCCAGCGGGCGCACCTGCGGCCCGTAGGCGGTCGCGACCCAGACCCGCTTGTTCGCGCGCACGTGCTCCGCGATCCGCGCCCGCTCGGCGCGCGTGTCGGCGGCGAACCTCGTGGAATCGCGCGGCCCGGTGACGTCCTCTTTCCCGCCCTCGTCGGGCTTGCCGAGCACAGGCCGCTGCGCGACGCCGGGCAGGCCGAGCAGCTGGGGGAACTGCCCCATCTTGTGCTGGTTGTAATGGCTCCAGGGGTCCTCGAACCCGACGTGCAGGATCTCCGCCGGGGCGACCCGCGCCTTGCCCCACGCGCTCTGCCGCAGCGTCGTGTGGTTGACCGTCGCGGCCGTGCCGTCGCCGATGATCACGTAGGGCGGGATCGGCCTGCGCAGCGCGTTCTGCCCCTCCCGCTCGGCGTGGGCCTCCGCCTTGTAGCGGTCGTAGATCTCGGTGACGCGCTTGACGGTGCGGCTCTCCTTGAAGACGATCCCCCAGTCCTTCTCGAGCCCCACGGCGATCGACCGGAGGACGATCAGCAAGAGCTCGCTGCTCACGATCTTGCCGTGATAGACGATGCTCGCGGGCTTCGTCTCGCCGTCCCCTCCGACGATCAGCAGGCCCTTGTGGTCGCGCGGCCTCGCCAGATCGGCGCTGACCTTGTCCCTGGCGGCGTTGCCGGTGACGGAGCTGTTCTCGTCGGTGATCGTGATCTCGGTCCAGTAGATGTGCACGGCGCGCCCCTCCTCACTCCTCGTGCCTGCGCTGGATCTCCTGGAAGGTGTCGTCGTCCGGCAACGACGCATCGAGATCGTGCGCGGCCCGGAAGCGGGCCAGCGCGTCGGCGAAGGCGGGGCTCCGCTGCCCGTCGACCTCGCCGTGATAGAAGCCCAGGTTGGCGAGGCGAGACTGGATGCCGCGGAGCTCGTCCGAGGGCTGGAGGTGGCCGAGCGCGATCGTGACGATCTCCTCGCCGCCGGACAGGAAGAGCCGCGCCTGCCTGGCGTTGTTGGGGATGAACTCCTCGATGCGCCCGTCGCCGTCGGCCTTCTTGTCGTTCGGGCGGAGCTCGCCGTCGACCTCGAGGAAGTACCCCTCGTTCGCGCGGGGCCTGCCCTCGTGGTCGAGGAGCCGTATCCTCAGCTTGGCCGGGACCCCGCGCCGCCGGAAGGTGTGCAGCTTCGTGGTCTGGCAGCTCTCCTCCTTGAGCCGCGGATCCGGGACGACCACCTTGTCGACGCCGGGGACCAGCGTGAACGGGTCGCTCCGGACCTCGCGGAGCGCCTGGTTGTCCGGGTGATCCCAGAGCGTCTGCCAGAAGAACCCGTTCTCGTACGCGATGCTTGTGAAGCAGTCGCCCGCGCGGACGCGATGCGCCTTCATGTCCGTCCCCGCGCCGCAGGGCGCGTCGCCGGACGGCGCCCGGGCTCGGCGCCGCCCCTCACGCCCGCGCGCCCTTGACGGCCCATTCCGATCAAAAGACCCAATGTCCCCCGGGAAGTCAAGCGCCCGCCCCGCTGGGCCGCCGGGACGGGGGCGCGCGCCTCAGGTGGGCGGCCTGGAGGCCGGCGTGCCTTCGCCGCCGAGCGCGTCGGCCAGCGCGGCGGCGGCGGCGGCGGCGAAGGCGTCAAGCGTGGCGGGCTCGGTCCAGCGTGTGGCCTCGCGGGCGTCGAGCGCGTGGTGGGTCTCGACGAGGATGGAGGGCATCGAGGGGCGGCGCAGGACGAAGATCCGCTGTTCCTGGGGCCGCCGGTCGACGAAGACGCCTGGCTGGGCGATGTCCGGGGAGTACAGGCCGCTGTATCCGGCGCCGCTGTAGGGCAGGAGGCCTGCTTCCTCCATGCGCCGGGCGAAGGCGCGGGCGAGGGCGAGCCGGCGGGCGCCGAGGGCCGGGTCCCCCTCGTCGGACCAGAGCACGGCGAACCCCGGCGCGGCGAGGCTGAGCGGGCACGAGCGGCCTTGCGCGGGCGACCACGTGTCGATCTTGCCGCGCACGTCCGAGTGCAGGCTGACGAAGGCCTCGGCGCCCCACCGGGCGGCGTCCTCGACGCGCTCCGGGTAGGGCAACGGCCGGTCGACGGTCCTGCCCACGCGCGCCTCGAAGCGCCCCGTGGCGTTGAGCCGCTCGGCGAGCGCGTGCGCCGCGGAGAGCGTGAAGTCCTGCTCCTCGACGCAGAAGCAGGAGACGTTGCCTGTGTTGCCCGGGGCGCCGTGGCCCGCGTCGAGGTAGATGCGGCGGACCCCGAACTCGGGCGGGAACACGGCGGAGGGGGCGACGATGCGGGCTCCCGGGAAGGGCCACCCGCTCGGCGCGATCGGCAGCTTGAGGGCGCGCCGCGCCGCGGTGTCGCGCGGAGCGCCGGGCGCGAGCGCCCATGAAAGGGCGGCGGCGCCGGCGGCGCCGGCGAGACCGAGGACGAGCTTCCTGCGCGAGGAGATCACCGCGGCTCCGCTTGCTATCAAAGGCGGAGCGCGGCGTCAGGTTCTCGGCAAACCCGCCTGGACGAGGTGGCCGGGATCGCCGTGCGCGATGCGCGATGCGCGATGGCGATCGACAGCCCGGGATCGCCCCGGACGCCTGCACGATCGTGCCTTGGCGCGGCCCTCCGCACCTCGGCCGGAGCCCCCGCTACTGGCCCGACGTGTAGCAGACCTCGAGCTTCGGCCGGTTGGCGACGTTCACTTGCTCGCTCGACCGGATGTCGGTCCGGCCGCTCACATCCTGGAGCGCGATCCCGTAGTTCGGCTGGGATCCATCGACCCAGGTCTGGACGAGGGCCGCCACGTTGGCGGTCGCGACGGCGGCCGCGGCGACGGTGGGGATCGTGGCCTCGACGGTCGCGTTGTACCCGGAGAAGTTGCCGGCGTGGAGGGTCGACTCCTGCCAGGGGCCGTTCACGCGGTGCACCTGGATGACGCCGGCGTTCGCCTTCCACGTGTGCGAGAACGAGAGGACCGCCGAGTCGACGTCGGAGCCTGCGGGGATGAACGACAGATCGAAGGCCATCACGCCCGGCTGCTCGCCCTCCGGCAGCGTGTTCGTGACGATGTACGGGTAATCGCCGTAAGGCCACGAGACCCCGGGCTGGATATGCGCATCCTGCACGGTCCCGTAGGTGCCGCGCTGCACGACGACGCACTGGGAGGACGGGGGCTCGCAGGCGTTGCCGATGCCGTCTGCGTCGGCGTCGGCCTGGGAGGGGTTGGCCAGCGCCGGGCAGTTGTCGCACGAGTCGAAGACCCCGTCCTGATCCGTATCGGCGGCGACCACCCTGACATGATCGAGGAGCGTCCCCTGGCCGTTCGAGATGCCCAGATCGTTGAACTGGAGGCGCGTCGTCGTGCCGGAGGCCACGAGGGTATAGGTATAAGTGACCCATGTGGTGCTGCCGGTCGTGAGCGTGGCCACCGGCTGGCCGCCCCAGACGACGCCGAGCACGTTCTGGCTCGCGTTGGTGCCGGGGCGCGCGGCGAAGGCGAACCGGAGCTGGTATGTCGCTCCCGGGACGGTCGTGAGATCCTGGTAGATGCCGCTCGAGTTCGTGGCGTCCAGCTCGGCGTGCTGGTTGCCGTGCGCGGGGCTCATGCCGCTCGAGTGGTCATGGATCTGGATCTGACCATAGGCAGCCTGCCAGCCGGAGATCGAGCTGTACAGCGACGACGAGCCGTTCGACACGTTCGGCGACTCGAAGCTGCCGTTCGTGACGATGTCGCCGGAGGGCAGCACCGAGCAGGAGACGAGCGCCGCCGCGCCCTCGCCGATGGCCTCGTCGTTGCCGTCCTGCGGCTCGGGTGCCGCCATGCAGCCGGAGATCATCAAGGCGAGCGCGAACGCAGAGATCGACGAATAGGTGGTTCTCATGGGAGAGCTCCTCGCTGGGGCGCCGGCATAGCTGGCGCCATGCAGTGCGGCGAGCTGCCGCACGCTGTGGATTCAAAAATACTTTTTCGATGCGTAAGCGATGCGTAAGCGATGCGTGAACGATGTGTAAACGATGCTTGAGAAGAGGTTGCTTTGCCCGAAGGCGGCTCGCGGAAGGCTCTATCCGTCAACCAGCGCTTGCAGCATGCACGACACGCCGGGACGGCCGTTACGAGGCGCTCGCCTCCCGGATCGTGGCCGACCTCGAGCTCCCCGGCCCCAGGAGGATCTCGCCCCCTGAAGCGGTGAGGGTCGTCGCCGGCCAGGCGATCGATGGAAGGAGTCGGGCGACCCCGGTCACGAAAGATTCTTGGAGCTGCCAGCCGTAGGGCTGTCTCGTTATATCATGAAATGGGCGCGCGGATCATCGTCTTTCGCATCATCGACCACATCGGCGACAAAGCTCGCCCCTCGGGTCTCACGACAAAAGGCACAATAGAGGGCGCCGAGGGCGCCGAGGGAAGAGGAGGGGTAAAAAAAATTCTACGCTCTCCTCTTCCCTTGGGTCCCTTGGGTCCCTCGGTTTCCCTCAGTTTCCCTCGGTGCCCGGGGTACCTCTGTGGTTCAATTTCTCCCCGTCACGGAAGCGGGCGACGGCGCGACGACAGGTCGCAGCCCTCGGGCACGAGGGTCCGCGCGCCGGGTCGGCGATCGGGAGGAGAGGGCGATGAACCAGGGACGAGATCCTCACGCGCGGTGGACCGAGGCCGACATTCCCAGCCAGGCGGGCCGGATCGCGGTCATCACGGGCGGAAACACCGGTATCGGCCTCGAGACGGCCCGAGCGCTGGCGGAGCGCGGGGCCACGGTCGTGCTCGCGTGCCGCGACAGGGGCAGGGCCGGCGCCGCGGTGGAGCAGATCAAGGCGCGCGTCCCGGGCGCGACCGTCCGCGCCGTGCGCCTCGATCTGGGCTCGCTCGCGTCGGTTCGCGAGGCCGCCGACGAGCTCCGGGCCACGTACGACCGCATCGACCTGCTCATCAACAACGCCGGCGTGCTGTCGTTCAAGCGCGAGGTCACCGCCGACGGCTTCGAGCTGCAGCTCGGCGTGAACCACCTCGGCCACTTCGCCCTCACCGGGCTCGTGCTCGATCGGATGCGTGAGGTGCCAGGATCGCGCGTCGTGACGGTGAGCAGCGTCGCGCATCGGCGGGCCGAGATCTCCTTCGACGATCTGCAGAGCGAGCGGGCGTTCCGGGGGTTCTCCGCGTACGGGCAGTCCAAGCTCGCGAACCTGCTGTTCACCTACGAGCTCCAGCGCCGGCTCGCGGCGGCCGGCGCGAAGACGATCGCGCTGGGGGCTCACCCGGGCGGGTCGCGTACCGAGATCGCGCGGAGCGCGCCTGGGTGGTTTCGCGGGGTGAGCCAGCTCGGCTCGTGGCTCCGGCTCGGGCAGAGCGCCTCGATGGGCGCCCTCGCATCGGTGCGAGCGGCCGTCGATCCGGGGGCGAAGGGCGGAGAGTACTACGGGCCGATAGGGTCGTTCGGGATGACGGGGTTTCCGGTGCCGCACGCGTCGAGCGCGCGGTCCTATGACGAGGGCGCGCAGCGCCGGCTCTGGGAGGAGTCCGAGCGGCTCACCGGGGTGAGGTATCCCCTCTGACGGAGACGAGGTGCCCTGTCGACCGGCGGCTCGACCGGCCAGGTCTCCTCACCCCTCGCCCACGCGCCGCTCACGCAACCCACGCAAGGGGAGCAGCAGCCCGAGAAAGACCACCGAGATCGCGGTCCCCAGGGCAAACAGGCCTGCATAGCCGAGCCGCTGGGCGAGCGTGCCCGACAGCCACACCGCAGGCGACTTCCCGAGCACCTCGACGCTCGCCAGCAGCGTGTAGTGCGTCGCGCCGACCGTTCGCCGGACGCGCGACATCATGAAGGCAAACACCGCGGTCGTGAGGGCGCCGCCGAAGAGGTGCTCGGCCACGGTGACCGCGATGACGGCCCCGGCGGTGGGTGGGCCCGCCGCGGCGAGGTACCACTCGCCCGCCATCGCGGCGGACCGGAGCGCCGAGGTCACGCCGACGGCGGCGAGCAGCGGTATGCGCTGCGACAGGAGCCCCCCCGCGAGCGAGCCGGCGATCGACGCGACAAGGCCGTACGTGCCCACCCAGAGGCCGATCCGGTGCGGCGGGAAGCCGGCGTCGACGAGGAAGGGCTTGAACATCATGTCGACCATCGCCTCGCCGAGCTTGTAGGTCCCGAGGAACGCGACGACCCAGAGCGCGCCCGGCGCCCGCAGGGCGACGAGCACCGTCGCGAGCACCTCGCGCAGCGAGCGGCGCGCGCGCGCCTCGGCCTCGCTCGCCGGCGGCTCGCGCAGCGCGAGCGAGGCGAGCACCGACAGGAGGATGAGCGCCGCCATCGCGCCGAACTGGCCGCGCCAGCCGATCCAGGCGCTCGCCCAGACGAGCAGCCCGCCGGCGACGAGCATCCCGACCTTGTACCCGACCGCCTGCGCGGCGTTCGCCAGCCCGAGCTCGCCATGACCGAACAGGTCGATCGCGAGCCCGTCGACCGCGATGTCCTGGGTGGCCGCGAGCAGGTTCATCAGGAAGACAAGCGCGAGCAGGGCGCCGAGGTGGCGCGACGGCGGGACGAACGCCGCGGCCGCGCACGTGAGCGCGAGCAGCACGCCGAGCGGCAGGATCCACGAGCGGCGCCTGCCGAGCCGCTCCCACCCGAAGCGGTCGACGAGCGGCGCCCAGAGCGCCTTCGCCACCCACGGCAGCGCGAGCGCCCCCGCGAAGCCCACGCCGGAGAGGGAGACGCCGTTCGCCCGCAGAAAGACGGGCAGCGCCGTCGCCTGGAAGCCGAACGGGATGCCCTGAGCGAAGTACAGCGCGCCGAGGGCGGCGATCTTGCCGGCGCGCGTTCGGTCTACCACGACCGGCGATCGTAACCGAGCGGACGAGCCTCGGTCGCCCGAAACACGGACACTGGGGGGGTCGATCTCGTTTCAATTGCGATCCGGTCTCGATCAGCACGCCGCGCCGGGCGCCGCCGAGCCTCCCCCGCCCGCAGGCCAGCCCCCGCGGCTCGGATGACGCTCCGGCCGCGCGGTGGCAGGCTCCCACGAGCATGAGCGCCCGTTCGACCGTCATCGAAGTACCGCCTCGGTTTCGTGTGATCCTCGGCGCGTGGGACGCGGAGATCGACGAGCGCACCATCGTCCTCGGCCCGAGCCACGCATTCGGCGACGGCCGGCACGAGAGCACGCGGATGTGCCTGCAAGCGCTCGCGTCGTTCGCGCCGCGAGGCGGCTTCCGCCTCTTCGACGTCGGGTGCGGAACAGGCATCCTCTCGATCGCCGCCGCGAAGCTCGGCGGCGAGGCGATCGGGGTCGACATCGATGCCGCCGCGCTCGCTGTCGCCGAGGAAAATGGACGGCGGAGCGCGGTGGAAGGCCGCGTGCGCTTCGCGACGACGTGGCCGGACGGCACGTTCGACATCGTCGTGGCCAACATCCTGCGCGGTGTGCTCGCGGAGCTCGCCCCCCGGATCGTGGCTCGCCTGGCCCCGCTCGGGACGTTGATCCTCTCGGGGCTCGTGTCCACCGACGCTCCCGAGATCGTCGCGCGGTATGCGCCGCTCCTCGCCGGCCGCCGGCCGGAGATCTTCGAGCGGGACGCGTGGCGTACGCTCGTGTGGCGCCTGAGCGCCCGACCCTCGCCCTGAGCCCGATCCGAAGCGAGGCGCGGAACAGAGCGTGTCCCGAGCCCCCCTTCGTGTCACCCGAAGCGCACGCTGTAGATGGGCGGCAGGTTCTGGGCAATGGCCTGCCAGCGTTCTCCGCCGTTGCTGCTCACATAGAGATTGCCGGTGGTGCTGCCGAAGGCGAGCTCATCGCCGCGGAGGGCGAGGGCGTGCCTGTACACGACATCGTAGGCGTTCTCCTGAGGCAGCCCCTCCCGGAGCGCCTGCCACGACTGTCCGCCGTCGCGCGTGCGGGCCACGAAGAGGCCGCCGCCGATGGTCATGCGCTGTTGATCCGAGACGCCGGGCACCACCCAGGCGGTGCGCCCATCCTCGTCGTGCGGGACGATGGGAAAACCGAAATGGACGCCCTGCTCGGGCTGGCTCACCTTCTTCCACGTCGCGGTGCCATCGCTGCTGTAAAAAACGCCGCAGTGGTTCTGCTGCCAGACGTGCTCGGGTTGACCGGGGCAACACTGGATGAAGTGAGCGTCGTGCCCCCACTCGGCTTGCTGCTCGGGCAGATAGTCGTTTGTCAGGCCCTTGTTTCTGCCGTGCCAGGTCTTGCCGCCGTCGCGGCTCTCGAGCACGCCTGCCGTCGAGATCCCGACCCGCACGCGGTCGGGGTCGCGCGGGTCCACGTCGATCGAGTGGATGCCGGCGGCGAACTCGCCGCCCTCGGACGCCGGCGTGCCGAACCAGTGCGTCTTGCCGCTGCCGTCCCCGTCAAACAGGTTTCCACCGCGGCTCTCGTGGTCCCAGAGCGGACGGTTGAGCTCGAAGCGTTCTCCCCCGTCATCGCTGACGAAGAGCCCTCCCGGGATGGTGCCGACGTAGACGCGGCCCGGCGCGCCGAAGCCGATGACCCATAGCTTGAGCAACGTGGCCGGGCGCATCGTGAAGCGGCTCTCTCCCTCGCCCTCCTGCCCCGGGTCCGGCGGCGACAGGTACCGTGCGCCTTCGGGATACTTGATCTGCGAAGGGGCGTCCTTCCACGTCTGCCCTCCGTCCCGCGACATCGACAGCTTGGCGCCCCAGTGCCCGAAGCCGAGCGCCGCCCACAAGGTGCCGTCGTGTGGATTGGCCGCCACATAGTTGGCGCACACGCCCGCATGACCCGCGAGGCGCAGGCGATAGCCGGTCGCCCCGCGCTCCGCGATGAAGGTGCCTTTGCGTGTACCGATGAGAAGTCGCTGGACCATGTTGTCGAGAGCTCCTGTCTGGGGTGGTTCAAGCCGGGGCCGGCGTTCGGGGACGTGCCGCGGCGCGTGGCTCAGCCGCCGCTGAGGGCTTGAGCGATGAAGACGCCCGTGTCCGAGGAGACGGCGTCGGAGAGGGCGCGTCGATCGACGATCATCTCCCCCGCCACGAACACATTGACGTGTTTGCGCAGCCGGCCTCGCTCGTCGCAGATGTAGAACGCCACTCCGGGCGCGAGCTCTTCGAGGCGCTGGATGACCTCGGCCACGGTCGACGCTTCGACGGAGAGCGGGCCTCCGGCGAGCTGAGGAAACAACGTGGGCAGATGAGTGCTGAACTCGACGCGCGCCATCGGCCGACGATCGCACATCGGGCGCCCTCCGTCGAGCCCAGAGGGGCGGCCGCGCCCCGGCGGCTCGCGGACCTGCGGAGCGTGCTCACAGAGCGCGCCTTCCTCCCGGCGTGGCGCGCCCTTCATCACGGTCCTGCCCTGTCAAGCGCGCAGCAGCAACTGGACGTCGCTGGCGCCACGGTCGGGCCCGGTCACGACGCCGGAGACATCGCGTGTCGTCATCGTGTCTGCCGGTCGACATGAATGGACGCGCGCTGGTACCGTCCTGCCGGCTCATCCATCGGAGAGCGGCGTGTGGCGCGTCCGCCGCCATGGCCGTCAGGAGGTGCTTCGTGACATCGTCTTCGTCTTCCAGTCGAGCTTCGTTGTTCGTGTTGGCAGGGTGCGCCGCGGCGTGCAGCGCCCCCGGATCGCAGGCGGTCGGGAGAGGTCCGGCCGAGCGTCCCGCGGAGAGCGCGCTCCGGCCGAGCGGCGCGGCGCCGCTCGATCTCGGGCAGATCGTGAGCCGGGCGCGGGCGCGCTTTCGATCCACGCCGCAGGGGCTCTCCGCCGAGGGCGCCGCCCATCGGATCGACCTCGAGGGCGGCGCGGCGCGGATCCGCGCGAGGTCCTCGGCGACGGCCGCGCGCAGGGAGCGAGAGAGGCAGGTCCAGGCGCTCCTCGAGGTGCGCACCGCCGCCGAATTTGAGGCGCGCCGCCGCGCGCTCCGGCGGACTCTCCTCGACGGCGCGTCCGGCGAGCTGGAGCCGGGGGGCGCGCTCACGCTGGCGACGCGGTCGATCGCCCGCGCCGGCTACGAGTGCGTGAACGGCGAGGGCCACGTGCGCATCGCCGCGGACGGCGGCGCGGAGCGCGCGTTCGAGACGTGCAGCGAGCTCTGGAAGAACCACGAGGCGAACGCCGAGCAGGCGTTCCGGTTCCCCGAGCGACCCGGCGGGCGCGGCGATCTCGTCGTGCGCGTGAGCGCCCGGCTCGGCGCCGCGGACGCCCCGCCCCCGGTCGCGAGCGACGCGCGCGGCCTCGTCCTCGGCGCGGCGCCCGAGCAGCGGTTCGTGTACGGCCACGGCACGTGGATCGACGCGTCGGGCCGCCGCGTGCCGGTGCCGGCCCGCTGGTCGGACGGCCACATCGAGCTGCGCGTGCCCGCCGCGGTCGTCGAGGAGAGCGGCTATCCGGCGCTGCTCGATCCGGAGGTGGGCCCCGAGATCGGGACGGAGCCGCCCGTGCCCGTCCACCACGACGTCGGGTTCGATC
This sequence comes from Sorangium sp. So ce1014, assembly GCF_051521505.1. Taxonomy (NCBI): domain Bacteria; kingdom Pseudomonadati; phylum Myxococcota; order Polyangiales; family Polyangiaceae; genus Sorangium; species Sorangium sp. So ce1014. The sequence continues at coordinate 1,432,608 of NZ_CP150356.1, read as the reverse complement.
CGGAGATCGCGACCGACGGGGCCGGCTACGTCGTTGCCTTCGAGGATCTGGCGCGCATCCGCGCGGTCCGCGTCGACGCGAGCGGGAACGTGCTCGACCTCGACTGGCTGGATCTCAGCGAGGAGGGCGTCGGGCAGTTCCTGCCCAGCGTGGCGTACGGCGGCGGCCGTTACTTCTTCACGTGGTGCCAGTACGACGACGGCGGGTACACCATCCAGGGCCGCATGATGCGGCCCGACGGCACGCTCGAAGGGTCGGCGAGCTTCGCGATCCCGTCGTCCGGCGAGGGCCTGTTCCCCTCGGTCGAGTGGAACGGGGAGCGCTTCGTGACCGCCTGGCTCCGCCTCGCCGGCGACGGCGTCGGGGACGTCCACGCGACGCTCGTCGAGCCGAGCGGCAGCGTCGTTCCCGGCGCCGAGCGCGCCGTCTCCACGAGCGGCCAGGCGTCGCGCCCGGTGCTCGGCGCCGGGCCGGACGTCTCCGTCGTGGCCTGGGACGAGGCGAGCGGCGACGAGCGCGCTGTCCGCGCCGCGCGGGTGGCCGCCGACGGGACGGTGCTCGATGTCGGCGGCGTCCAGCTCTCGGAGGGCCCGGCCAACGCGCGGCTGGCCGCGCTCGCGTCCGGCGGGGCGAGCTTCCTGGCGACGTGGGTCCGGGACGATTGGCCGAGCGCGATCCGGGGCGCGGTGCTGAGCGCGGACGGCGCGGTCACAGCGCGGGACTTCCCCATCTCCCGGTCGAGCCCGGGCACCGGGGCCCCCACCGCGGCGTTCGACGGCAGCAGCTACCTCGTGGCCTGGGCCGATGAGCGGGACCGTCGCTCGATGTACGGGGCCCGCGTCTCGATTGACGGCGTCGTGCAGGGGACCGACGACGTCCGGCTCGCGGACGGGTCGCCGCGCTCTGTCTGGGATTCCGATCGGAACTCGCTCGTGTGGAGCGGCTCGCATTTCCTGCTCGCGTTCCACGGCCAGGGCGTCGAGGGCAGCCTGATCGGCCCGGATCTCGCGCTGGCCGCGGGCCGGATCGGGCTCAGCCCCCTGCCGAACCAGCAGTGGAGCCCGCGCGTGGTCTGGACCGGCGAGAGCTACCTCGTGGCCTGGACCCACCAGCCGGGCCTGGACCCGGTGCTGGCGCAGATGAGCGCGCGCGCGGCGCGCGTGAGCGCCGCGGGCGAGGTCATCGACCCGGTCGGGATCGATCTCGTGAGCCGCACCTTCGCGTTCGATCTGGCCTCGAATGGCGAGGGCACCTCCGTGCTCACCTGGCAAGAGCCGAGCGGCGAGAATTATCTGCGGCCGATCGCGAGCGACGGCACGCCCGGAGACAGGGTGGCTGTCTCGTCCCTCACCCTGGTTTCGTCGTCATCGGTCGAGGGCAACGGCGACGGTTATCTGGTGACCTTCGTGGAGCGGAGCGGGGATTCCCCCTACGTTTACACCGCGGCGGGCCGCCTGCTCGACGCATCGGGGAGCGCTGGCCCGGCGTTCCCCATCGTGCCCGCTGCCGGGTCGGAGTCGTACGCGCACCCGCTCCGTGCCGGGCAGGACTACCTGGTGGTCTACCGGAACGGGAGCGCGGGCGTGCGTCTTGTGCCCGTGAGCCGCACGGGAGAGGTCGGGGAGAGCTTCCTCCTGTCGGAGTCACCTGTCCCCGTCTCCGCGGCGACGGACGGCACGGACACGCTCGTGGTCTGGACGGAGGCCGCGGAGCGGCCGAAGCCCACCGGTAGGCTGGTCCACGGTCGAATCTACGCGGCTGGCGGCTGGCGGGGCGAGGCATTCGAGATCTCGCCGACGAGCGCGGCGTATTCGACGGCCGTGGCCTGGGACGGCGCGAGCTACCAGCTGGTGTGGGAAGAGGCGGGGACCCACAGGCTCCGTATCCGCGCCGTGGCGCCCGACGGGACGCTGGGCACGGAGACGCTGCTCATGGACGACGAAGGCAGTTCGCCGACGCTGGCCCGCGGCGAGGACGGCCGGTTCCTCCTGAGCTATGAAAAGCGCGGCCTCGCCGGGCTCATGCGACGCGTCGTGTCGCGCCTGCTCACCCTGGAGCCCTCGTCCGCGACCGGCGCGGGCGGCGGCGGGGGCGCGGAGGCCGGCGCGGGCGGCAGCGGTGGCGCAGAGGCCGGCGCGGGCGGCGGCGGGGGCGCGGAGGCCGGCGCGGGCGGCAGCGGTGGCGCAGAGGCCGGCGCGGGCGGCAGCGGGGGCGCAGAGGCCGGCGCGGGCGGCAGCGGGGGCGCGGAGGCCGGCGCGGGCGGCGGCGGTGGCGCGGCGCCGGGCACAGGCGGCAGCGGTGGCGCGGAGGCCGGCACAGGCGGCAGCGGTGGCGCGGAGGCCGGCACAGGCGGCAGCGGTGGCGCGGAGGCCGGCACAGGCGGCGGCGGTGGCGCGGCGCCGGGCACAGGCGGCGGAGCGGGCACGGGCGGCGGCTCCTCCAGCGTCTCTGCTACCAGCGGCGGCAACGACGGGACCGACGGCACCGGCGACGACGCGCAATGCAGCTTCCGCGGCGGCGCCGACCCGTCCGGGCATCTCGGGCTCACCGTCTCCCTGTTCGGCCTCGCCCTCGTCGCGCGACGCCGCGGCGCCGGGAGCGCGCAGGACGCGCGCTCGCGCGTCTTCCGACGCTGACACCACGTCATCTCAGACGTTGCCCTGGTAGCAAGCTCCACTCTGACACCTGGTGACATGGCGCCCGGCGGCCTGGGCCCTCCGCCTGCTGGTCCCCTCCGGACCGGCGGCCGCGCGCCTCGCGATCTCCATTGCAGCTGGCCCGCGACGGTGGCCTCCTGGATCTCGGGGACGAATGTTCGAACATCAGGATGACGTCGCCGCATGGTGGAGACCCGAGCCCGGGAACGCGGGGGTGAGCTCCTCGAACGGGGTGGGAAGCGAACGCGGCTCCACGGACAGGGCCATCGGACGCTCGCGGTGCCCGGTCCGTGTCATGGGCGCAGGCGCCAACCGCATCATCGCGACGTCAGGAGGAGCAGCGTCATGGGCTTTGCGAGGAAGGTAGTGTGGATCACCGGCGCGTCGTCGGGCATCGGTGAGGCGCTTGCGCTCGCGTTCGCCAGAGAGGGGGCCAGCGTCATCCTCTCGGCGCGGCGCACCGATGTCCTGGAGCGCGTGGCGAGCTCGTGCGCGACGCCTGCTCTCGTGCTCCCGTTCGACGCGACGCACCTCGACGCGCTGCCGGCCGTCGTGCACCGCGCCTTTGCGTGGTCGGGCGCCGTGGACACGCTCGTCAACAACGCGGGTATCTCGCAGCGCTCGCTCGGCGTCGACACGTCGTTCGATGTCTACCGGCACATCATGGAAGTGGACTTCTTCGCGCCCGTCCGGCTCACGCAGCTCGTGCTCCCGCGGATGCTGGAGCGCCGCTCGGGTCACCTCGTGGCGGTGGCCAGCATCGCGGGCAAGCTGGGCGTTCCTCACCGGACCGGATACTGCGCGGCCAAGCACGCCCTCGTGGGGTATTTCGATGCGCTCCGCGCCGAGGTGGCGGCCCGGGGCGTGCAGGTCTCGGTGGTCACGCCGGGGTTCGTGCGGACCGCCATCGACGTCAATGCCATTCGCGGCGACGGGACCACGGCGGGCTCGGTCGACCCGAACATCGAAGCCGGCATGGCTCCGTCCGCGGCTGCGGCCATCATCCTGAATGGGCTCGACAAGGGCAAGCGCGAGATCGCGGCAGGCAAGCGCCGTGATCTCGCGGCCCTGCTGCTCAAGCGGCTGTGGCCCGAGAGGCTCTTCGACGTCATGGCCGCGCGGGTCTCGAAGCTTGCTTGATCCTCATCGCAACCCACGCAAGGAGCACTCCATGCAGTCCCGAGCGACAGCCAGCGACGCACCCCTCGCCCCCTATTGCCTGTCCGGCGCGCCGCCGATCGACATGGCGCTGAACCACGGCACCTACTGCTCCGAGCGGTGCGCGGACGTCATGCGGCGTCATGACGGCAACGTGGCGCTGCGGCGCTATCCAGCTGCAGACAACGGAGATCTCCGGCGCGCGCTCGCCGAGGACGCAGGCGTGCGGCCGGAGAACGTGCTCGTCGCCAACGGGAGCGGCCCGCTGCTCAAGGCATGCATCCCGTTCCTCATCGAGGACAAGATCAAGCGTTCGGCGATGCGGACCCTGCGCTTCCTGTTGAGGCGTGTCGCGTACCCCATCATCACCACGCGGCTCACCTATTCCAAGGTGCCTGCCGCCGGCGTCCGGGTGGGGCTGCGATGCGTGCTGCTCCCGCTGGGTCCGGAGAACGGCTTCGCGCTCGACGTGGAGGGGCTCGCATCACGGCTCTCACGGCAGGACGGCCTTGTCTACCTCTGCAACCCCAACAACCCCACGGGGAACGTCCTCATCACGAGGCGAGAGCTCGAGCCGCTGCTCGCCCGGTTCCCTGACTCCTGCTTCTTCATCGACGAGGCGTATGTCCACTACCTCGAGGACAGCCCGGGCACCCGCATGACGGATCTGGTGCTGCGCTATCCCAACCTGACGGTGCTGCGCAGCTTCTCCTTTGCCCACGGGCTCGCGTCGGCGCGCGTCGGGTACGCCGTGGCGGACAAGCAGCTGGTGGCGCAGATGGAGGCCAGGCTGACGCCTCACCGTGTCGGGCAGCTGGCCGCCGAGCTCGCGATGGCGTCGTTGCAGGACAGAGGACACCTCGGGTTCGTCCGGCAGCAAACCGGGAGGGAGCGAGCCAGGCTCATGGCGGCCATCGGCGGTCATCGCCCCCTGGAAGCCTTCCCGTCACAGGCCAATTTCATCCTGTGCCGCGCGCGCGGGGCGTGGTCCGGGGCGAAGGTCCACGACGCGCTGCTGGCCCGAGGCGTGAAGGTGAAGGTCTTCGAGCCGTTCGGCGAAGAGCGATACGATGAATACTTCCGCGTGACCGTCGGCCTGCCGGCGGAGAACAGCTGTTTCATCGAGCAGCTCGACGCCGTGATGAGCCCGCGCCGCGCAGCGGCGGCCAGCGTGGCGGCGTGGTGCGAGGCGCCGCGCGCCGCTACCGTCGAGATTCAAAAACTCGGCGAGAGCAGAGAAATTGGGTAAGCGAGTGGGTCGTTGGAGGACAAAAGTGTTCGCGATCGACTCGTGATGTGTGGCTGACCGGACAGGTTCTGGTAGGTTCTAACCTCGGCGCTGTTGAGTCTCGGCGCCGGGAACCCATGTCAGCGCCGATCCATGGGGTCGGCGCTCGCACCAGCTCGTGCCTTTCGTCGGGCGCGGCGTGGAGGACACGGTGAACCCCGAGCATCACACGCATCGCTGGCCTTTCGAGCTCCCGGGCTCAAGACGCAGGTACGCTGCGCCGCTCTTGCTCGCGCTCCTCGCGGCTTGCAACGGCCAGATCGGCGGACCTGGCCAATCCACGCCGCCCGGCTCGGGCTCCGAGAGCGGCGGGGTCACGCCTGGAAGCGCCCAGACCCCGGAAGACGTGCTGGCCTCGCCCTTCTGCCAGACGCCGCAGCCCGGCGCGACGCCGCTCCGCCGCCTCAGCAACTACGAGTATTCCAATACGCTGAAAGATCTCTTCTCCGGCGTCTCGGGCGTGGCCTCCACCATCGACACGGTGGTCGCCACGTTCCCGAGCGAGCCCGAGTCGCTCGGCTTCCGCAACAACGCGAGCTTCTTGACCGTCGGCTCGCTCGTCGCGCAGAAGTACCTCGACGCCGCGGAGCAGATCTCCGCCGTCGCGGCGCAGGCTCCGGGCCTTGTCTCCTGCGATCCGGCGGCGCTCGGTGAGCTCGAGTGCGCCAGCGACTTCATCCGCACCTTCGGCGCCAGGGCGTACCGGAGGCCGCTCACCGAGGCCGAGGTCCAGAGCTACGAGGAGCGCTTCACCGCGGGCTCGGACGGGCACACCTTCAAGGACGGCATCGAGTGGGTCGTCTTCAGCATGCTGCAGTCGCCGAACGTGCTCTATCGCGTCGAGCTCGGCCAGGCGAGCACGGGTGACGTCACCGAGCCCACGCCGTACGAGATGGCCTCGCGGCTCTCGTACCTGATCTGGCAGTCGCAGCCGGACGCGGAGCTCACACGCGCGGCGGCGGCGGACGAGCTCGGCACGCCGGCGCAGGTCGAGGCCCAGGTGCGGCGCATGCTCGCCGATCCCCGGGCCGACCGCTTGCTCGAGTACTTCGACCAGTGGCTCGACATCGACCTGCTGAGCGGCATGACGCGCGATCCGGCGGTGTATCCGGACCTCGTGCCCCGCCTGCCCGACCTGCTGCAAGAGGAGACGCGCACGTTCGTGAAGAGCTTGTTCTCGAGCCCGAGCGGCTCGTTCGACGAGCTCTTCACCGCTGAATACAGCTTCGTGAACGGCGCGCTCGCGCAGCACTACGGCGTGGGCGGCGTGAGCGGCGACGGCTTCGTCCGGGTCGACATGCCCGGCCGCTCGGGCGTGCTGACCCAGGGCATGATGCTCACGCACGACAAGGCGACGCGCACCTCGATCGTCCGGCGCGGCCTCAAGGTGCGCACCGATCTCCTGTGCGCGATCGTGCCCGCTCCCCCCAACGACGTGAAGCTCGATCTCGAGGGCCTGGGAGAAGGGCTCTCGCAGCGCGAGCGCCTCGAGCTCCACCGCAGCGAGCCGAGGTGCGCGGGGTGCCACGCGATGATGGATCCCCTCGGCGTGGTGTTCGAGTCGTTCGACGCCGTGGGCCGCTCCCGCACCACGGACGAGGAGGGTCGTCCGGTCGCGACCTCGAGCGACATCTCGCTCACGCGTGACGCCGACGGCCCCGTGGCGAACGCCGCCGAGCTGGGCCAGCGCCTCGCGCAGAGCGAGCAGGCGCGCGCCTGCTACGTGCTGCAGAACTTCCGCTTCTCCCACGGCCGCGACGAGACCGACGCCGATCGCTGCTCGATGGCGGCGCTCTCGGTCGCGTTCAAGGAGAGCGGCTACAGCCTGTCCGAGCTCGTTGTCGCGCTCACGCAGACCGACGCCTTCCGCTACCGCCCCGTGATCACCCCGGAGAGACAATGAAACCGCTGAGCCGCCGTACTTTCCTGCGTGGCGCATCCGGAGTTGCGCTCGCGCTTCCGTTCCTCGACGCCATGCGCCCGAGCCGCGCGCGCGCCCAGACGACGCCCTCTCCGCGCCGCATCATGTTCGTGTTCCAGGCGAACGGCGACGAGACGGCGAAGCGCTTCAGCGCCGGCGGTGAGACGAGCTTTGAGCTCGGCGAGTTCCTCGCCCCGCTCGAGCCTTACCGCGAGGATCTCGTCTTCCTCAACAAACTGCACAAGCATTTCTACGACTTGCCGGAGGCCGAGCGGGCTGACAACCACCAGCAGGGCGGCAGCTCGCTCGCGCCGTGGAAGTCCGGCACCGGGTCGTTCCCGATCGGCGGCACCGAGTCCACCATCGGTTACGTGGAGGGGCCGAGCGCCGACTACGCGATCGGCGGTCGCGTGCTGGAGGCCGACGAGAGCGTCGCGCACCGGCACCTCGTGTTCCGCGTCGGGAACAAGCGGAACGACATCTGGAACACGCACGCCCACGCGGGTCCCGTGGGCAACCAGAGCCCGATCCCGCCGGAGACCGACCCGTACGAGGCCTACGCCCGCATCTTCGCCTTCTCGTCCGGCGAGGGGACCGCGCAGCAAGAGGTGCTGAGGCGCCTGGCGAAGAAGCAGTCGGCCATTGATCTTGTGCGCGAAGAGGGCAACTCCCTCCTCACCCGGCTCGGCGCCGAGGACCGCGCCAAGATCCAGCAGCACCTCGACGCGATGCGCGACGTCGAGCGCGCGCTCCAGACCGGCAACGACGCGGCCGCGTGCGTGCAGACCTCGCTCGGCACGAGGCTCGACCCCTACGCCGACGACAACCACGTGATCATGGGCGAGCTGTTCTTCAAGATCAGCGCCCTGGCGTTCGCCTGCGATCTGACGCGCGTGGTGAACTTCAACTGGAGCGGCAACACGAGCAACCGCGTCTACTCGAGCCTGGGCCTCAGCGAGGGTCACCACGACATCTCGCACAACAGCGACGCCGCCGCGTTCGCCGACGTGCGCAAGATCCACAGGCACCTCTGGGAGCAGAACACGAAGCTCTACGAGATCTTGAAGAACACGAGCGACGGCGACGGCACGCTCTGGGATCATACGCTCGTCGTGCACTGGAACGAGCTCGGGCAGGGCGACACCCACAGCATCGAGGACAGCCTGGTCGTCTTCGCGGGCAAAGCTCACGACCACTTCCGGCGCGGGCGGCTCGTCGACTTCCGGGGCGATCGCTCCTTCGCCGACATGCTCGTGAGCTGCTTCAATTACATGGGCTTCGACGACGTCACGAGCTTCGGCGAGGACGTCTTGAACGCCGGGGGCGCCCTGCCGCTCACCTGAGCAGGCGCCCCGACGGCTGCGGCCCGCTTCCTCTGCCACGCAGCAAGCCGCCGGGGCCACCCCGATGCCACGGACGCCCCGGTAATTCTCCTCTTCCGAGAGCCAACCCCTGTGCGCGCGCTCCCCCTCTTCGGGGCCGACGCGGGTCCGGATGGACCGGCGCTTGCTCCCTTCCCCGGCGCCGTGAACCGCGCGCCCACGAGCGGAGGCCACGGATCCCCGACGACGGCCTTGGCTGCCCTGCACGGGCTGAGGGCGAGGGAGGCGAGCCTGAGAACGTCCATGCATGTCGTGAGGGCGCTGGGGGTGGCCGCCGCGATCCCCGCGACGGCCGCCTGTACGCGCGGCGTCGACCCGGCCAGCGAGGGCTGTCTCATCGCGCCTTCGGCCCCATCCCCCGGCGCCGCGACGCAGCGGCGCCACGGCGACGGGTGGGAGATCGCCCAGACGGCCGACTTCAACGCCGACAGGATGGCGGATGTTGTCTGGTACGACGCCCAGCGAAACCGGATCGCCGTGTGGTTGATGAACGGAAGCGACCTCCTGGCGCCCGGACCCTTTATCCCGGGGCCCGGCGGCGACGGCTGGGTCGTCTGGGCGAACGATTTCGACGCCGACAGCATGGCGGACCTGCTCTGGTCCCATGACGAGCGGGGCCTGATGGCGGTCTGGCTGATGGACGGCAGCCGCCTGCGCGCGACCGGACCGTTCATTCGAGGACCGATCGGCGGTGGCTGGACCGCCTTGCCCGGCGATTTCAACTTCGATCGGATGTCGGACGTGCTCTGGATCAATTCCGATCGGAACCAGATGGCGGTCTGGCCGATGAACGGCACCCAGCGGCTCGCGGCGGGGCCCCCGATCCCGGGGCCGATCGGCGACTTCAGCTTCGGCTTTCCGGTCGACGTCAATGTCGATGGAATGGCGGATGTGATCTGGATCGATATCGAGCAGAGCCTGCTGCTTGTCTGGCTGATGCACGGAGGCCAGCCGCTCGCGGCGGGGCCCGTGATCCCGGGCCCGATCGGCGACGGCTGGGTCGCCACCGGCGTGGGCGATTTCAACGCCGACGGCATGATGGACGTGCTCTGGAGCCACGATGAGAGCGGGCGGATAGCCGTATGGCTGATCGAAGGGAGCCAGCTGCTCGCGGCGGGGCCCGTGATCTCGGGGCCGATCGGCGATGGCTGGAGCGCGCGCGCCGCCGGCGACGTCAACCTGGATGGGATGGCGGATGTGATCTGGCAGAGGGCCGGGACGACCGAGATGGCCGTATGGCTGATGGAGGGGAGCCGCGTCCTCGCGCCGGGGCCGGTGATCCCGGGCCCTCGCGGCGGTGACTGACCGGCGCCGCCTGTTCGCAACGGGAAGCCGGAATTTAACGCAAAGGCGCTCGGGTAGCCCTGGGGGATTGCTCCCCCAGGGCCCCCACAGATCCGGACGTGCGGGGCTACCGCATCCGGCTCTTCGCGACATGGATTCGCTACGCGGGTGAGTACGGCCTCGCGACCCGGGCAAGTGGGAGGGGGTAGCGTTCCAGCAGCATGTGCCTGCGGTCCCAGTTGATCCGCGCTCTCTGGGAGCGACGACCGAGCCACTTGCACCAGATGCCGATGACCCGCTCACGGAAGCGGCTGATCGCCTCGGAGTTCCCCGTGATGCCGAAGTACCCGAAGTGACCTCGCAGCTTCTGCGAGAGCGAGCGCTGCTGCTCCCCGATCGCCTGGTGCCGATGCTGCCGACACCACTCCGCGATCCGCTTCAGCGCGCGGCGGAAGCGATCGGAGGCGGTCTTCTGCTTGACCACCCACCTGCCTCGACGAGACAAGCCCCAGTAGTGGGTGAAGCCCAGCAGGTCGAACGTGTTGGGTCCACGATCCGATCGATCCTCCGGGGGAGGCCGACGGTCGGGCCGACGGAATTCGACGAGCCGGGTCTTGTCCGGGTGGAGCGCAAGGCCGTACTTGCCGAACCTCTTCGGGAGCACGGCCAGAACGCGACGAGCGTCTTCCTCGTGCGAGAACGCCAGGACGAGTCGAGTAGCCCGGGGGAATCGCACCCCCGGGCCCTCCCAGAACCGGACGTGAAGCTCTCGCCTCATCCGGCTCCTACGACCCAGCCTCGGGCCGGACGCCGAGCTGCCACAGGACGAACAACTTCGGATCCCGCTGCGCGATGCGCCCCAGCCAGTGCATCGACGCGCGCTCTCGACGTCGCAGCCGCTTGTACTTCCGTCGCGCCCATGCTGCGAGGGCCTCGTTGAGATGGCGAAGGACCTGGACGCACTTCGAGCGGTAGAACCGCCCGTAGTAGTTCATCCAACCCCGCACCACCGGATTGACGAGCTGCGCGAGATCTTCCAGGCGCTGGTTGTTCCTGGTCGACGCCATCCGCCATCTGCGGATGGTCTCGCGGACCGCCTTGGCTGCCTTGGTGCTCATCGCTGGCAGGAAGCTCACGAAGTGCTTCCCCCAGCGATTCTTCGCCCGTCGAGGTTGGAAGGTGTAGCCCAGGAAGTCGAACGCGACGTGCTCGAACTCCCCGCACCGATCGTCGTCCTTGCAGTAGACGATCCGGGTCTTCGTCGGATGAAGCTCCAGACCGCACTGCTCGAACCGACGACGGATGGCCTCCAGCACCATGCGGGACTGCCGCTCGCTCCTGCAGTGGACGATGGCATCGTCCGCGTAGCGCTCGAACGGGACGCTCGGGAAGGTCCTCCGCATCCAGTGATCGAACGCATAATGCAGGAATAGATTGGCCAACAGCGGACTGACGACCCCGCCTTGCGGCGTGCCCCTCGTACGCTGCTCCACCGTGCCATCCGGCTTCTGCACGGGGGCGCGGAGCCACCGGGCGATGTACAGCCGGATCCAGGGGTTGTCCGTGTGGTGCGCCACGGCGCGCTCGACCAGCTCATGGACCAGCGCATCAAAGAAGCCCTTGATGTCAAGGTCGATGATCCAGTCGGCGCTCCAGCATCGTCTCCTCGCCACCGCCACCGCGTCGAGCGCCGACCGACCGGGCCGATAGCCGTACGAATCCGGATGGAACATGGGCTCCACGACCGGATCGAGGACCATCTTCACGACCGTCTGCGCCACGCGGTCCCCCACCGTGGGGATGCCGAGGGGACGTGTGCCTCCGTTGCCCTTCGGAATCTCGACGAGCCGCACGGGCGGCGGAAAGTACGAGCCCGACGACATCCGGTTCCAGACCTTGTAGAGGTTGCCCTTCAGGTCCTTCTCGAACATCGCAAGCGACTCGCCGTCCACGCCCGCTGCGCCTCGGTTCGCCTTTACCCGCTGGTACGCATCCCAGACGAGCTGCTTCGGAATGTCGTAAGGCTTCGCCTCAGACATGGGCTCCTCCCGTTGCCGGTTGACCCATGCCCGCGGCCAGGTCGTTGGGCCCCTTCGCTCCGCCCGCGTTACCAGGCTTCAACGCTACTACGAGCCCATCCGCCCCTGCGCCCCGCATCGGTACTCTTCCCCCTCGTGGGTCCACCACTCGGAGTTCTCCCTTCGCATCGGAGCGACAGGTTCCCACGTTCCGCACGAGAGCCTGAGCCGGGCTCGCGCCGCCTTCATGCCGGTCACCGCTCGGGCAGCAAGCAGGAATCCCCCGAGCTTTGTCCCAGGCCAACGACTGGAGCCTGGTTTCGATGACGTCCCTACGCTTTCGACACGTCGTCAGCGGTTCACTCACGTTCGCCTTCCCGGCTCTCACCTGACGGGTTTGTCCCGCCTTTTCCGTGAACGCTCACCACCCGGGCCATTGGGCCCAAGCAGCTTCCGGTGGTTTGGGACCTGGCCCTGCGACCCGATCCCGAGGGGTCCTCCCTCATCTCTCGTGCAGCAAGGCTGCTTCAGGCGGCCATCAAGGCCTCCTTTCCGCGCCGTCGTGGCGCACAATCGTCCGCGTACCGGATGAGAAACGCGCGGCCTTGCAGCCGCGGCTTCACCTCCTGCTCGAACCACACGTCCAGCACCTCGTGCAGGTAGACGTTCGACAGCAGCGGCGAGATCACGCCGCCTTGAGGCGAACCAGACTCCGGGAAGGACACGGCCCCGGATTCCAGCACGCCCGCATGCAACCACTTGCCGATGAGCCGCAGCAGCACCCCATCGCGCACCCTTCGACGAAGGATCTCCTGGAGGTGGCCATGGTCGAGGGTGTCGAAGAACTTCCGGATGTCGACCTCCAGGACCCAGCCGCCGCCCATGCGCATCACCTGGTCACGGAGCGCGTGCAGCGCTTGATGCGCCGAGCGCCCCCTCCGGAAGCCATACGAGCCGTGTAGAAAGTCCTGCTCGTAGATCGCCTCCAGCACCATGACGACCGCGCGTTGCAGGACCTTGTCCTCGAAGGTCGGGATGCCGATGGGCCGCGTCTGCGACCCGTCCCCCTTCGGGATGAGGACCCGCCTCACGGGCGGCGCGCGGTACGTGCCGGACTTCGCGCGTTCATGCAGCGACCGGAGGTTGTCCTCCAGGTGCGCCGCGTACTCGTCCGCGGTCTGCCCGTCCACGCCCACAGCGCCGTCCTTGCGCGTGCGACGGTACGCCTCGCGCAGCCACTCGATATCGATGTGGTGCGCGAGCGTCGTGAACGCCGTACCAGGCGCTTCCCTCGCCAGCTTCGCTATCTGCTCGAGTTTCGTGGAGATGTTCTGGGAGCCCGGTGTCTCCTTCATCTTTCCCTCCAGCAGCCCCATGCCCCGGCACCCCCTTCCCTCCACGGGGTCCCTCGGGACGGTTCCCCCGCTTCATCGGTACTACGAGGTGCTCGGACGCCTCGTCACCCTTCCCGCCTCGCTTCGTTCCCTTCGCTCGGCGGTACCGCACCCGCCGTTGCGGCGGGCTCTTCTCGGAGGCGACGGGGCCTCCCAGGTTCCTGGGGAACCCTTGCGTGCACGCCCTGGTCTCCGACCCCGGGGGGTCCAACGCGCCGAGCCCTTCGCCGCGCGCGGCGTTCCAGCGCGCCGGTGTTGCCTTCCGCTCCTTTGACAGCTTGGGCACCCGCCGAGCATTGCATTTCGAGGCTCAATACAAGGCTTTCACGCTCGCTGTCTACGCTTCGCAGCCCGGGGTCTGCCCTCCGGACCACGCAAGACTCGCTTCCGGCTGGGGGCTAGCCTTGGCCGGGGAGATCCGCAGGACCTCCATGGGTTCCATCGCAAGGTTTCAGCTTTCTACATGAGCTTCCTCCTCGCCCAGGCTTGCCTGGCGCACCAAAGGCGCAAAAAGGCAAGGGCGAGGGGGAAGTCATTCCTGCAATCCGTCGACCACGCGATGGATACCCTGCCTCCAAGGCTGCGATGCACCTCGATCGCCGCGTCGACGACGATCTTGGCCATCTCATTCTCGTTCATTTCCTCTCCGTCGTTTTGCGCCTTTGCGCCTTTGCGCCTTTGAATTCTGGCTGCTCCGCAGAATATGCGCTGTGCGTACGGATAATGTCTCGAGATGTCCTCGACCGCCTCGATGTCGCGCAGCTGCTCGGCAAGACCGTCGATGCCGTACGTCGCGACGAGGTCCATGCTCTCAGGAAGGCAGGACAGCAGGCCGTGCTGACGAAGACACGCTGGATTCTTCTCAAGAATCGTACAGATCTCGCGCTCCGCGCACGGAGCGCTTTCGCCCACGGCGCCACCCCAGGCCTGGCCCCCTCACGACCCGGCGCGCAAGAACGCCACCTTGATCCGCTTCTTCCCCCACCCCGAGAACTTCACCGTCGCGATCGGATCCGCCCCCGGGTCCACGCTCTCCACCACGCCCGGCCCGAACCGCTCGTGGAACACCCGCGTCCCGCGCCGCAGCACCAGCCCCTCGCCGCCCTCACCGCCCGCGTCGACCGCCTCCCGCTCGACATAGCGCTCGCCCGGCGCCCGCTCGGGTCGCTCGACGCCGCGCGGGGCCGGCGCCCTCGCGGGCTCGCCTTCCGCCGCGAACCGCGACCACGCCAGCCGCTCCTCGGGCTGCGCCGCAGGCCTCCGATCCCGGCCCTCCCAGAAGCCACGGGTCTCTCCCGCGCCGCCGGACCTGGACCCGGCGTACCCGCCGCCCCCGACGTCGCCCCGGCGCTGCGCCATCATCGCCGTCGGCGTCGCCATCGGGCGCACTGCGGCCGGCGGGAGGTCGGCCAGGAAGCGGCTCGGCAAGCCGTAACGCGTCTGGCCGAAGATCGCCCGCCGCGCCGCATGCGTGATCCAGAGCCGCGCCCGCGCCCGCGTGATCGCGACGTACGCGAGGCGGCGCTCCTCCTCGATGTCCCCCTTGCGGTTCGGATCCTGGCTCCGGAACGGGAAGAGGTCCTCCTCCATGCCGGTCAGGAACACGGCATGAAACTCCAGCCCCTTCGCGGCGTGGATCGTCATCATCGCGACCTTCGGCATGTCCACGAGCGCGTCGACGTCCGACACGAGGCTCACCCGCTCCAGGTAGCCCGAGAGCGTCGCCTGGTCGCCGGCGGCGATCGCCTCCTGCTCGTAGTCCACGAGCGACTGCACGAGCTCGCGCAAGTTCTGGAGCCGCGCCTCGGCCTCGACGCTGTCGTCCTGCTCGAGCATCCTCGCGTAGCCCGACCGCGCGAGCACCTCCTCCGCGAGCGCGCTCGGCGACGCGCTCTTCGCCTCCGTCATGAGCCCCTGCATCAGATCGCGGAAGCCGAGCAGGCTCCGCTTCGCCGCCGTCGGCAGCGGCGGCAGCTGGCCCCCCGGCATCTCCGACGGCGGCACCGCCCCCTCCACGAGCGGCGTGATCGCCTCGTAGAGCGACACGCCGAGCACGTCCGCCGCCTGGATGAGCTTGTCCACCGTGCTCTGGCCGATCTTGCGCGCCGGCACGTTGATGATGCGGTTGAGATCCACGTCGCTGCGGGGGTTGGCCACGACGCGCAGGTACGAGAGCAGGTTCTTCACCTCCGCCCGCTCGAAGAAGCGCGTACCGCCGATGATCTGGTACGGGATGCGCGCCTCGCGCAGCACCTCCTCGAGCACGCGCGACTGCGCGTGGATCCGGTAGAACACCGCGATCTCGTTCGGCGAGACGCCCTGCGCGATGAGCTCGCGGACGCACTCGACGACCCACGCCGCCTCGTCGTGCTCGCTGTCGGCCGCCACCACGTCGATCTGCGCGCCGTCCTCGTTCGACGTCCAGAGCTCCTTCGGCTCGCGGTCCGAGGCGTGCCGGATCACGCCGAGCGCGCCGCGCACGACGTGCCCCACAGAGCGGTAGTTCTGCTCGAGCTTCACCACCTCCGCGTGCGGGAAATCGCGCCGGAAGCCGCGGACGATCTGGACGTCCGCGCCGCGCCAGCGGTAGATGCTCTGGTCGTCGTCGCCGACCACGCAGAGGTTGTCGTGGCTCCTGCAGAACGCCCGGACGAGCCGGTACTGCACCTGGTTCACGTCCTGGAACTCGTCGACGAGCACGTGGCGGAAGCGCCCCCGGAGATCCTCGCCGGCCAGGCTCGCCGGGTCCTCCGCGAGGCGGAGCACGGAGAGCAGGAGGTCGTCGAAGTCCACCGCGCTCGCCGCCTTGAGGTGCCGCTCGTAGGCCTCGAAGCACCGCACGATGGCGTCGTCGAAGTAGCCCTTGCGCTCGAACTCGCCGGGCCCCCGCCCCTCCTGCTTCTCGGCGTGGATGCGCGAGAGCACCTGGCGGGGCGGATAGCGCCGATCGTCGAGGTGAAGCTCCTTGAGGACGCGGTTCATGACGGCGCGCTGGTCGTCGTCGTCATAGATGACGAAGTTCTTGTCGAGCCCGGCCGCCTCGTGGTGCCGGCGCAGGAGGCGCGCGCACACGGAGTGGAACGTGCCCACCCAGAGGTCCTTCACGATGTCGGCCCCGATGAGCCCCTCCAGCCGGCGCTTCATCTCGGACGCCGCCTTGTTCGTGAACGTCACCGCGAGGATCCGGTAGGGCGGGACACGGTGCGTCACGATGAGGTTCGCGATCCGGTACACGATGACGCGCGTCTTTCCGCTCCCCGCGCCCGCGAAGATGAGCAGCGGCCCCGCCGCGTGGCGGGCCGCGCGCGCCTGCGGCTCGTTCAGCTCCTCGTAAGGGAGGCCAGGCTCGGGCGGCGGGGGGCGGTCGGCGTCGTGTGCGGCAAAACGATCCACACGGGGGTCGCTAGCACGACCATCGCGCGAGCGGGAGCCCGGCCAGTCCCATCGTATGCCGCCAGGCATCCCCGTTTTTTCCGCCGCAAATCAGGCGCGCTCACCGTAATCTCGCACGCGCAGGCGCCTCCGACAGAGCACAGGAGGCGCGGCCCGGACGAGCGGCACAGGAGAGAGCATGCGTATCGCGGTCACGCACAACCTGAAGATCACGGGGTCCGCCGAGGAAGCAGAGTTCGATAGCCCGGAGACGATCGCCGCCATCGCCGGCGCGCTCGAGCGGGCCGGGCACGAGGTGGAGCGGATCGAGGTCAGCGGGCCGGCCTCCCGGGTCCTCGCGCGGCTCGAGGCGGTCCAGCCGGAGCTCATCTTCAACACGGCCGAGGGCCACAAGGGCAAGACGCGCGAGGCGTTCTATCCGTCGCTCTTCGACGAGCTCGGCATCCCGTACACCGGCTCCGACGCCTACACGCTGAACGTCGCGCTCGACAAGTCGCTCACCAAGCGCGTCCTCGCGAGCTACGGCGTCACGACCCCGCGCGCCCGCCTCGTCAACCGGACCACCCTGGAGAGCGGCGCGCTCGACGACATGAGCTTCCCGGTCATCGTGAAGCCGAACTTCGAGGGCTCCTCGAAGGGGATCTCCCGGGAGTGGAGCGTCTGCGAGGACGCGTACCACCTCGCCGAGGTGGTCGAGCGGCAGCTCACGCGCTTCGAGGCGGGGCTGCTCGTCGAGCACTACATCGCCGGCGTCGACGTCGCGTGCTCCTTCGTCGACGGCCTCAAGGAGGCGAGCGGCGCGCGGCCGAACGGCGCGGGCGTCCCCGAGGGGGTCCTCACGCCCATCGAGTTCGTGATCGACCCCCAGGTGCCGGGCAACTACAACGTGTACGACTTCAACCTGAAGCACGGGAGGCCCGAGCAGGTGACGCGCCGGCCCGCGCAGCTGCCCGCGCCCGTCATCGAGCGCATCCGGTCGCTCACCGCGCGCATCGTGCGCGCGCTCGACCTCAAAGACCATGCGCGCTGCGAGTTCCGGGTCACGCCGTCGTCGATCCGCGGCCAGGGCCACGACGTGCACTTCCTCGAGGTCGACGGGCTGCCCACGCTCCAGCCGGGCGCCAGCGTCTTCGTGGCCGCGGCCCAGCGCGGCGTCGACTTCGACGGCGTGATCCGGGCCATCGTGAGGAGCGCCTGCAAGCGGCGGGGGCTCTTGCCGCTCCTGGAGAGCAGCCTGCCGCGCCGGGCGAAGCGGACCGCGCTCCGCGTCGGCTTCACCTACAACATGAAGCGGGGCGAGCCCGCCGCGGCCGACGGGGGCGCTGGCAAGGCGGGCGCCGGCGCCGCGTCCGACTCCGAGGCCGAGTTCGACTCGCCGCGCACCATCCAGGCGATCACGAGCGCCATCGAGAGCTACGGCCACACCGTGGTCCCGCTCGAGGCGACCCCGGATCTGCCGCGCGCGCTCGCCGCGTCCGGGGTCGACGTGGTCTTCAACATCGCCGAGGGGCTCCGGGGCCGCGGCCGGGAGGCGCAGGTGCCGGCGCTCTGCGAGCTGCTCGGCATCCCCTACAGCGGCTCGGACGCGACGACGCTCTCGCTGGCGCTCGACAAGGGGCTGACGAAGCAGATCCTGCGGGCCGCCGGCATCGAGACGGCCGAGTGGCAGGTGGTCACGACCGGGCGCGAGAAGCTGAAGCCGTTCCGCTATCCGGTGATCGTGAAGCCCAACGCCGAGGGGACCTCGAAGGGGATCAGCTCGTCGTCCGTGGTCAAGGACGAGGCCGCCGCGCGCGCCGCGGCGAGGCAGCTCGTCGATCGCTACCACCAGCCGGCCCTCATCGAGGAGTACGTCACGGGGCGCGAGTTCACCGTGGGCCTGCTCGGGGAGCGGCGGACGAAGGTGCTGCCGCCGATGGAGGTCGTCTTCGTCGACCCGCCCTCCTATCCGGTCTACGGCTACGAGGAGAAGCAGGCGGACACGCCGCGGGTGCGCTTCGATTGCCCCGCGCAGCTCACGCCGTCCGAGCTCCGCCGCATCGAGAAGGTCGTGCGTGACACGTTCGCGGCCCTCGGCTGCCGCGACGTGGCGCGGGTCGATCTGCGCATGACAAAGGACGGCAGGGTGTACGTCATCGAGATCAACCCGCTGCCCGGCCTGACCCCCGACTTCAGCGATCTCTGCGTGATCGCGAAGGTGGCGGGGATGGATTACCGCACGCTCATCGGCGAGATCATGGCCGGCTGCCTCAAGCGCCACCGCGAGGCCCGCGCCGCGGCGCCGCAGTCCGCCCTCGCCGCCGCGGCCCCTGCCGCCGCCGCGGCCCTCGCCGCCGCGGCCCCTGCCGCCGCGGCCCCTGCCGCCGCGGCCCCTGCCGCCGCGGCCCCCGCCGCCGCGATCTCGGCGGGCGCCTCGCCGACGGCCGAGCCGGGCCTGCAGGCCTCGCCCCAGCCGGCGCTCGCCGCGCCCGCGCCGGAGCCCGCCCCCCTCTCCTCCACGGCGTCCACGGCCGCCGTCGCGGGCCGCGAGGTCGCCGGCCCGTGAGCGCGCCCTCGACCTCGATCAGGCGCCCTCGGCTGCGCGATCTCGGCGTCGCGATCGGCCGTTTTCCGACCGGTCCCGAGAACGCGATCACGGACGTCACCGGGGTCCGGGTCCACCATGTGACAAAGATCGAGGGCGAGGGCGAGCTCGTCCCGGGCATCGGCCCGGTGCGCACGGGCGTGACCGCGGTGATCCCCGCCGACGGCGACATCTTCCTGGATCGGGTGTTCACCGCCAGCTACGTGCTGAACGGCGCCGGCGAGGTGACCGGCCTCTCGCAGATCAACGAGTGGGGCCTCTGCGAGACGCCGATCCTGCTCTGCAGCACGCTCTGCGTCGGCCGCGTCCTCGACGCGAGCGTCGCGTGGCTCTCGCACCGTCATCCGAGGATCGGCAGGGAGGACGACGTCGTGATCCCGGTCGTCGCCGAGTGCGACGACAGCTTCCTCAACGACACGGTGGGGCGCCACGTGACGCAGGCCGACGTCGAGGAGGCGCTCGACAATGTCCGGGGTGGCCCTGTGGCCGAGGGGAGCGTCGGCGCTGGCACGGGTATGCAGACCTTCCACTTCGCGGGCGGGATCGGCACCTCGAGCCGCTCGGTCCCGGTCGGCGGGGTCGAGTCCACGGTCGGCGCGCTCGTGCTCTCGAACTTCGGCGATCGCGAGCTGCTCCGCGTCGACGGGGTCCCGGTGGGCCGGCTGATCAGCGACCGCTTCACGCACATCCCGCGGCGGGGCCCTGCCGGCTCCATCATCGTGCTCGTCGCCACCGACGCTCCGCTCATCCACCGCCAGCTCGCGCGCCTGGCGCGGCGCGCCGCGCTCGCGATCGGCCGGACCGGCGGGTACGCGGCCAACAACTCGGGCGAGATCGTCCTCGCGTGGAGCACGGCGAACCGGGTGCCTCGCGTCGCCACCGAGCGGTGGAGCGCCCCCCGGTCGAGCCGCTCGCTCAGCGTGCACCCTCTCGCGCCCGGGCGGCACATGGCCGAGCTCGTCCTCGACACCGAGATCGACGAGCTCTACGAGGCCACCGTCGACGTGGTGGAAGAGGCGATCCTCAACGCCATGTGCGCCGGCGTCGACACGACCGGCCACAGCGGCCACCACGCCCCCGCCCTGCCGCTCGACGCCGTGGCCGAGATCCTCGCGCGGTACCGGCCGCCGCACCCGTGCGACCCGGCCCCCCTGTTCTAGCGCCGCGGCGCCCGCGCTCTGGCGTTATTCCGGATCTCCGTGGAGGAGCCACTCGTGGGCCGCGTCCTCGTCCCAGAAGCGGCGGAGGACCTTGTCCGTGCCGCTCTCGCGCGCCACGCGGTTGAGCTGGAGCGCGACGATGTCGCTCTCGATGATCTCGGCCACGCGCATCACCCCGAGCTCCAGGCCGAACTCCTGGACGGCGCGGATCTTCTCCGCCACATCGGGGGACATCGGCCGGAAGCCCCGGACATCGGCCTTGATCTTGATCTCCCGCCCCTGGAGGCCCTCGCACGCCTTCCTCAGCTCGCTGACGAAGTTCTGCATCTCTTCGAGGCGGACACGCCCCTCGAGGAGGAAATCCACGATGGCGTGGATCCGGTCGACTTTGATCTCGAACACGTTGAGGGACCTCCTGCCAGTTCCCGAAGGGGCGGGATGGGGCCGCGGAATCATACCCCGGATCGCGCGGGAGAGCCTCGGGATCGCGCCGCGCGCCGGAGAGCCTCGGGATCGCGCCGCGCGCGCGCGCGGCGCGATCTCCGGAGCCTCACGCGCGCAGGGAGCGCGCCCGGAGCCGTGCCTGCCGGGCGCCTGCTCCCTGTCGCGCGCGGCCGTTCACGCCGCGCGCGCCTCGCCGACGGGCGACTTGCCCTGTCCGCGCCGCGCGGCGATCGCCTGCTCGTAGATGGCCTGGTACTGCGAGAGCAGCGTGGGCCATTGCCGCTCCTTCAGGATCCACTCCCGCGCGTTCTTGCCGACGCGATCGAGGCGCTCCGGGTCCTTGAGCGCCTCGACGCACCGCCTCGTCAGGTCGACGCTGTCGCCCGCCTTGAAGACGAACCCGGTCTCGCCATAGCGCACGAGCTCGCCCATCGCCGGCACGTCGCTGACCATCACGGGCCGGGCCATGGCCATCGCCTCGAGGGGCTTCAGCGGTGTCGTGAGCGCGGTCGTCCGGGTCCGGATGCGCGGATAAACGAGCAGGCTCGCCATCGCGTAGATGTTGAACACCTCGTCGTGCGGCACCCGCCCCGTGAACGTCACCTTCGACTCCACGCCTCGCTCGCGGGCAAACGCCTTGAGCTCCATCTCCTGGCCGCCGGCCCCCGTGATCACGACGTGCGCGTCCGGGATCTCCCGGGCGATGTCGCCGATCGACGCGATGAGCGTCTGGAGCCCCTCGTACGGCTGGAAGGTGCCGACATACCCGATGAGCCTCTTCCCGGCGAGCCCGAAGCGCTCCCAGGCGCCGGGCGGGGCCTCCCGCGGCGCGAACTTGTCCGCGTCGACGCCGTTGCCCACCACGTGGAGCGCGTCCGTGCTGCGCACCCGCGGCGCGACCGCGTTCCTCAGGCTCTCGCAGATCGTCACCGTCGCGTCAGCGTACCTGTACACCACCGTCTCGAGGCCGGCCGCGATCTTGTAGGGGACCGAGTCCTCGGCGAACTTGCCCCGGTCGACGGAGGCGTTCTCCCAGAGGTCGCGCACCTCGTAGACGAGCGGCAGCCCGAAGCGGCGCGCCGCCGCGAGCGCCGGCAGCCCGACGAGCATCGGCGAGTGCGCGTGCACGACGTCGGGCTGAAACTCCCGAATCGCGTCCTCGACGCGCGCCTCCAGCGCCCGCACGAGCGAGAGCTCGCGGAGGAGCGGCAGCTTCTTGCCGGAAGGCTCGCGCGTCCGCCAGTACGAGATGCCGCCGATCTCCTCCTTCAGCGCGTCCCCGGACCCCTGCTGCCCCGAGGTCACCACCGCCGGACGCATCCCGTGCTCGGCCTGATGCTTGACGATGTAGTCGCTGCGGATCGTGTACCCCGCAATGACAGGCAACGACGTATGAAGAACATGAAGCACGCGCACGAATCACCACCCTTCTCTCTGATCGCCGCGCAGCCTACCCGAGGCCGTCGCGACCGTCACCAGGCACGTCCACGCAGGAGCGCCGCGAGCGGCAGGGCGACGCGCGCGATCCTCCGTCCGCCGCGCCGCCGCGGCCCGCCCGGCCCCCGGAGCGAGTGCCGGGCGCCGCCCGCGCGCGGCGAGGCGCCCGAGAGCCTAGCTCTCGCCTGCCCCGTTGCGGTACGCTCCGCCGCCCCATGACCCTCAAAATCGCGATCGTCGGCTGCGGCAAGATCGCCGACGGCCACATAGAAGAGATCCAGAAGATGCCGGAGCGGGCCCGGGTCGTCGCCGTATGCGACCTAGAGCTCCTGATGGCCGAGCAGATCGCGGTGCGCTACGGCATCCCGAGCCACTACGACTCGTTCGACCGGATGCTCGACGTCGAGAAGCCCGATGTCGTCCACATCACCACGCCTCCGCAGTCGCACCTGTTCCTCGCGCGGCGGGCCATCGAGGCGGGCGCCCACGTCTACGTGGAGAAGCCGATTGCGCTCAACCTCTCGGACGTGCGGCGCCTCATCGAGCTCTGCACCGCGGCCGGGAAGAAGATGACCCTCGGCTGGGAGTACCAGTTTGATCCGCCGGCCATCGAGATGCGGAGGCTCATCGGCGACGGCGTGCTGGGCGACCCCGTCCACGTGGAGAGCTGCTTCGGCTACAACCTCTCCGGCCCCTTCGGCACGGCGCTCCTCGGCGACGGCACGCACTGGGTCCATCGCCTGCCGGGCAAGCTGTTCCACAACAACATCGATCACCTGCTGAACAAGATCGTCGAGTTCGTGGACGACGAGCAGCCGAAGGTCACCGCGACGGCCTACGCGCTCCGCGAGAAGCGGTATGGCGACGCGCGCGACGACATGCTCGACGAGCTCCGCGTCACGGTGCAGGGCGCGCGCGTCAGCGCCTACGGGACCTTCTCGTCGCACGCGCGGCCGCCCGGGCACTTCCTCCGCGTCTACGGCACGAAGAACACGCTCCACGTCGACTACACGAGCCGCACGGTCACGCTCGACGCGTCGCCGAAGCTCCCGAGCGCCATCGGGCGCGTCGTCCCGGCCTTCGATCAGGCCCTCTCGTACCTGCGCGAAGGGGGCAGGAACGTGGTGAGGTTCGCCCGCAGCGACTTCCACTTCTTCTCGGGGATGAACCGCCTGATCGGGCTCTTCTACGACAGCATCACGCGGGGCGCGGAGCTGCCCATCTCGTACCGGGACATGATCCGGGTCGCGTGGATGATGGATGAGATCTTCCGGCAGGTCCCGCAGGAGAAGGCGCGCACATGAAAGTCCTTGTCACCGGCTCGAACGGCTTCCTTGGGTCGGCCCTCGTCGACCGGCTGCTCGCTCACGGCGAGACCGACATCCGCTGCCTCGTCCGCCCCGCGAGCAACCGCGCGCGGCTCGAGGCGATCGAGGAGCGGCACGGCGCCCCCCTCGAGGTCGCGGTGGGCTCCCTCGCCACGAAGGAGGCCGCCGAGCGCGCGGTCGAGGGCGTGGACGTCGTCTACCACGTGGCCGCGGCCATGGGCGGCGCGCCCGCGGACATGTTCCTGAGCACCGTGGTCGCCTCGAAGAACCTGCTCGAGGCGCTGGTCCACACCGGCCGATCGCCGCGCGTCATCCTCGTCAGCTCCTTCGGCGTCTACGGCGTGGCCGACCTCCCGCGCGGGTACATCGTCGACGAGAACACCCCGCTCGAGTCGCGGCCCGCGCAGCGCGACCTCTACTCGCAGGCGAAGCTCCGGCAGGAGAAGCTCTTCTGGGAGTACCAGGCGCGCTACGGCTTCCCGCTCACGGTGCTCCGCCCCGGCGTCATCTACGGCCCGGGCGGCAACGCCTTCTCCGGCCGCGTGGGGATGAGCCTGTTCGGCGTGTTCCTGCACCTCGGCGGGCGCAACCTCCTCCCGCTCTCGTACGTGGACAACTGCGCCGAGGCGATCGCCATCGCCGGCCGGAGCGAGGTCGCGAAGGGGCAGGTCTACAACGTCCACGACGACGACCTGCCCACTGCCGACGTCTACCTCGCCCGCTACAAGCGCGAGGTGAAGCCGATCCGCTCGCTCTCGGTGCCCTATGTCGCCCTCACCGGGATATCGAAGCTCGTCGAGCGCTATCACGCCTACTCGAAGGGGCAGCTGCCGGCCGTCTTCACGCCGTACAAGACCGCGACGTCCTGGAAGGGGAACCGGTTCGACAACACAAAGCTGAAGGCGCTCGGCTGGAAGCCGCTCGTCTCCACGGAGGAGGGCCTCCAGCGGGCGTTCGCCTATCTCCGGGAACGCGCGACATGACGCGCCGGGCGCCGTTCGCGTCGCTCGCCGTGGCGCTCGGCCTCGCGGGCCTGCTCGCCGGGTGCGACCGGCGGCAGACCCCGGGGCCCCCGGCGGTCCACAGCGGCGCCGACCCGCAGACGCAGGCCGGCGCCGCGGCGCTCGGGGTCGCGGCGCCGGGCGTCGCGGCGCCGCGCTTCGAGGGGCCGCCCGCGCCGGCCGCCGCGCCGGCCAAGGGGCACCCGCGGCTCTGGGTGCGCGCGGCCGACCTGCCGGGGCTCCGGGCGCGCGCCACGCCGGCGAACCCCCTCTTCAAGGAGCTCGCCGCCGTCACGGCCGAGGCCGTGGCCGCGATGGACAAGGGGAGCATCCCCTCCGAGGGCGACTGCGCCTTCAGCCGCGTCTACTGCGAGGCGCACGCCGAGCTGTTCGCCTTCATGTCGCTCGTTTCGAGCGACGAGGCGGCCCGCAACGACTACGCCGCTCGCGCGCGGAAGATCCTGCTTTACATCGTCGACCGCGTGAACAAGGGAGATCCGAAGGACCCTTTCAACCACAGGTTCTCGACGGGCGACCGCGCCCGCTGGACCGGCGAGTCGTTCGGCCTCACGGTCGACTGGATCTACGGGTACCTCTCGGCCCAGGACAAGGCGGCGATACGGCCCGTGTTCCTGCGCTGGGCCGAGGATCAGCTGAAGTCGTCGACGACGAGCCACGACCACCCCGAGCCGGTGGGCAAGCTGAACGACCCGGCGATGCTGAAGGAGCCGCGGAAGCGCAGGTACGCCGTGAACAACTACTTCACGTCGCACATGCGCAACCTCACGCTCCTGTCGCTCGCGTTCGACGAGGCCGACGATCCGCCGGATCCGAAGCACAGCGGCACCTACCCGCGGCTCAGGGACTACTTCGCGAACGTCACCGGGGCGTGGCTCTACATGACCGACCACATCCTCCGGAACGACGCGCGCGGCGGCGCGCCGCCGGAGGGCTTCCAGTACGGCCCCGCGACGCTCGCCTACGTGAGCCAGACGCTCCTCGCCATCCAGACGGCCGGCGAGGCCGATCCGGCGAAGTGGGGCCCGCAGGTGCACCTCGACGGCAACCCCTTCTGGCACGAGTTCATCCCGGCCCACGTCCACAGCCTGAGCCCCGCCGCGCCGGCGGGCCGGATCGGGCCGACCCACGAGGCCGCGTGGACGGGCGACGGCCAGCGCTACGAGTACACGGATCACATCGATCCGTTCGCGGCGCTCGGCCTCCACGCCCAGAACAGCGGCAACGCCGAGCGCCTCAACGCGCTCCGCTGGATGGCCGTCCACGCGAGCCCGGGCGGCGCCGCCGGCCTCGCGCGGCGCGCCCGCTCGCAGCTCGGCCAGGTCCACAAGCGCCACTCGATCCTGTACTTCCTGCTGCTCGACCCGGCGGTCACCCCGACCGATCCGCGCCCCTCCATCCCGCTCACGCACTACGGCCCCGGCCTCGGCCAGGTCTTCGCGAGAACGAGCTGGGGCCCCGAGGCGGCGTGGCTCCAGTTCCAGCTCGGCTGGGAGCACATCGACCACCAGCACGGCGACGGCCTCAGCTTCGGCTTCTACCGCGGCGGCGAGTGGCTCACGAAGGAGCGCATCGGGTACGGCGCCTTCTTCGGGAGCTCCGAGCAGCACAACACGCTCGCCGTCGAGAACGACCGGAACCGCCGCCACGACGACCCGAACCGCGGCGGGCTCTGGCGGAGCGGGTCCCAGTGGCCGCTCGTGCACACGAACGATCCCCGGGTGCTCGCGAAGAGCTTCGCGCAGGACCACGTCTACGTCCTCGGCGACGCGACCCCGCTCTACAACTCCGACTACGAGAACATCAACGACGTCACGCACGTCAGCCGCTCGCTCGTGTGGCTCAAGCCGGACCACCTCGTGATCTACGACCGCGCCGCGACGGGCAAGGAGGGGCGCTTCAAGCGGTTCTTCCTGCAGACGCCGAGCACGGCGCAGGTCGCGGGCAAGCTCGCGACCGTCACGACGGCCAAGGGGCAGAAGCTCTTCGTGACCGCGCTGCTGCCGGAGAGCGCCGTCGTCGTGGCCGAGCCGTACAAGCCGACCGGCACCTGGGACACGAAGCCGGCCGAGTTCGAGCCGATGCTCGCGACCCTGCGGACCGAGCCGCCGGCCCCGATGCCGAAGACCACGCGCTTCCTCCACGTGCTGGAGGGCGCCGCCGGCAACGCCGCGGCGGCGCCGGCGACGCTCGTGCGCACGAAGCAGGGGACGCCGTTCGCGGGCGCGGCGGTGAAGGGCACCCTGGTCCTGTTCCCGGTCGATCTGGGCGCCGTGTCCCAGGTGCAGTTCACCTCGCTGCCCGGCGTGACGAAGCACCTCGTCACGGGGCTCGCCCCCGGCGCCTCGTACGACGTGATCAGGAAGCCCGCGGGCGGCGGGGACGAGATCACGATCCGCCCCGGCTCGGCCGCCAAGGCCGACGAGGGCGGCGTCCTCACCTTCTGAGCCGCTCGCCCTGCCGCCCGCGGTGGACCTGGGTGGCCCCGCGCGCGGGCGGAGGAGCGAGGCGCGCGGGCGGAGGAGCGGCTCCCGGCCGGCTTGTCCTCGGCGCGGCGCGCTGCGATAATTCAGGTTCCCTGCCCGCATCCGCCACGGAGATGTCATGAGCAAGAAGCACCTCGTCTCAGCCGGCGCATTCCTCGTCGCGCTGGGCGCCCTGTTCATCCCCATCGAGGGCAAGGCCCCCGCGGCGACCGGCCCGATCGCGAAGGCCAGCGCGATCGATCTGTCGGGCTTCTCGAGCGCCCGGCCCGACACCCCGCTCGATCTCCTGTTCATCCATCACTCCTGCGGTGGCCAGCTGCTCACGGACCCAGGCGCCGAGAAGGAGAAGGCGTCGTGCGTCTACGAGGCGCACCCGAACGGAGGGGGCCTCAAGAAGAAGCTCACGGAGCACGGCTACCGCGTCCACGAGGCCTCCTACGGCAGCGAGATCGGCGAGAACACCGACCTCTTCGACTGGGCGCCCAAGTTCCGCGACAAGATGGACAAGGTGCTCCGGGTCGCGCTGAACGACGAGATGCACCCGGACGGCGTGGTGAACCGGATCGTCGTCTTCAAGTCCTGTTATCCCAACAACCGCTTCGTCGGCGAGGGCGCCGCCCCCGGCAACCCGGCCGGCCCGGAGCTCACCGTCTGGAACGCGAAGGCCACGCTGGCGTCGCTCCTGCCCGACCTCGCGAAGCGGAAGGACACGCTGTTCGTCTACGTCACCGCCCCCGCCAACGTCCTCAAGCGCTCGAAGGAGCCCGCCTGGAAGTGGACCGCGAAGCAGATCCTCGGCAAGCCGTCCGAGGCCGAGGTCGCGCAGCGCCAGGCCGACCTCGCCCGCTCGTTCAACAACTGGGTCAAGTCGCCCGACGGCTGGCTCAGCGGCTATGCGGAGAAGAACGTCGTTGTCTTCGACTACTACGATGTGCTCACGAACAAGGGCGAGTCCAACTTCTCCCTGTTCGGCTCGGAGGGGAACACCGACAACCACCCCTCGCGCGAGGGCAACGAGAGGACCGCGGACGAGCTCGTGCCGTTCCTGAACCAGGCCGTGCGCCGCATGGGCCTCAGCACGTAACGTCGAGAACGCGGTGAGCGCGGCGACCGATGTCGCCGGGAGGAGCGAGCGCAAGTTGCTTGACGCGGGCCGCGATTCTCCGGAACGTCCTTCTTCACCCGAACCGCGTCTTCGCTGAGGACCCTCGTCATGCTCGCGCTCCCCGGGGTCATCCTTCTCATCATCTTCATCTACGGCAGGCCCCAGGAATGGGACGAGCGCTTCGAGAGCCTGCCGTTCCTGTACC
The DNA here is from genome assembly GCF_051521505.1 of Sorangium sp. So ce1014. NCBI lineage: Bacteria > Pseudomonadati > Myxococcota > Polyangiales > Polyangiaceae > Sorangium > Sorangium sp. So ce1014. Next base: position 1,404,345 of record NZ_CP150356.1, on the reverse strand, counting down.
TCTGGTTCGCCCTCTCCTTCATGGGCATGGGCCTCGACCTCGCCATGGGCAAGGTCCGGCTGAAGGCGACCCCGCAGCTCCGGTGGGCCATCGTCGTCTACATCTGGTGCGTGATCACGCTCGGCCTGCGGAATCCCGGCGATTTCTCCGCGAACTTCGTCGCGATCAGCGTGACGTTCGTACTCTTCTTCCTGATCGGGCACAGCCCCGACGGCTTCAGGGGCTTCCAGAAGCTCGCGACCACGGTGCTCGTGATGGGCCTCTTCGTCGCGGGCGTCGCGGTGCACCAGGGGTTCTCATCGTTTCAGTGCCTCGCGATGACGCAGACCATCGGCGGCTCGCGCGGAGAGGCGGGCATCCCCGACGGCCGGCCCTGCGAGATGCGCGTGGACTGCCGCGAGGGGCCGGGCGCCGATCCCGAGGCCGAGTACCTGTGCGAGCGCGTCGGCCTCTTCAAGACATCGACGATCAACGGCCGCGTGCGCTGGCGCGGCGTGCTCCAGGATCCGAACGAGCTCGCGCTCACGTCGGGCATCGTGCTGCCGTTCAGCTTCGCCCTGTTCGAGCAGAAGCGCTCGTTCATGCGAGCGCTCCTGGTCCTCGCCTCGCTGCTCGTGATCGCGACCGCGATCATCCTCACGCAGTCGCGGGGCGGCCAGCTCGTCTTCGCGACGGTGCTGGGCGTCTACTTCGTCAAGAAGTACGGCCTCCGCGGCGCGGTCTTCGGCGCGGTCTTCGCGGCGCCGCTCATGCTCCTCGGCGGCCGCGGCGGCGGCGAGGCGGACGAGTCGGCGAACGAGCGCACGGAGATCCTCTCCGAGGGCCTCCTGATCTACCGGATGTTCCCGCTGATCGGCGCGGGCTACCGCCAGTTCACGGAGCACCACTGGCTCACGGCGCACAACGCGTACCTGCTCGCGCTCTCGGAGCTCGGCCCGCTCGGGATGTTCGCGTGGACGGCGATGATCTATCTCACGCTGAAGATCTCGCTTGTCGCGCTCAAGCGGTACGAGCACGGCGCCCAGTTCGCGATGATCCGCGCCTGGTCCATGGCGATCATGGCCGGGTTCTGCGGGATGATGGTCGGGATCTTCTTCCTCTCCTTCACCTACCACTACGTGCTCTGGATCTACTTCGGCCTCGCCGGCGCGCTGTATTGCGCCATCAGGAGCGTCGACCCGAACTTCTCGATCCGGCTCGAGAAGCGCGACGTGTACCGGCTCATCCTGGCCGACGTCGTCGTGATGCTCGTGATCGTCGTGCTCAGCAGGAGGGGCTAGCTCCGTGCGCCCGAAATCCCGCCGGGGATCGCTGGTGCGCAGAGCTCGGGCGCCCGCCACGCGGGCGCCGGGGTGCGGGGCGCGCGACGCCTGCTCAGCGCCCGAGGCCGAGGACCATCACGAGCGGCGTCTTCAGGATGATCGAGAGCTCCATCTGCAGGAACGTCGAGAGCTTCTCGAGCGAGGCGGCGTACGCGAGATCGAAGAGCAGCTTCATCCGCATGTCGTCGGCCTCGGCCCCTTCCGCCTCCTCGAGGCCGAACGGGTTCGTCAGCGTCGCCTCGAAGGCGGCGACCTCGCTCTCCGCCGGGGCGCGGCCGGTGTAGCCCAGCGACACCTGCGCGAGCCCCGTGATGCCCGGCTTGATGTCGCGCATCCGCTCCTCGAAGAAGGGAATGGCGAGCGCCAGGTTGACAAGCAGCTCCGGCCGCTCGGGGCGCGGCCCCACGATGCTCATGTCGCCCATGAGCACGCTCCAGAACTGCGGGATCTCGTCGAGGCGCGTCTTGCGCAGGAAGCGGCCGACGCGCGTGATGCGCGGGTCATCCTGCTGGGCGAGCACGGGCCCGGTCATCTTCTCGGCATCCACGCGCATGGAACGGAACTTGCGCATATGGAATTCGACGAACCGCGGGTAGCAGACGCCGTCCCGCACTTCCGTGCCGATGAGCATCCCGGCGCGGCGCTGCAAATAGAAGATCGGCCCGGGCGACTCGAGATAGATGGCCGCGCCGATGAAGGGGTAGAGCGGGAGGGTCAGCGTGAGACCCACGAGCGAGCCCGCGAGGTCGATCGCACGTTTCGCTACACGAACGCCAGGTGTCACTGTTTACCTTGTGGCTCCCATAGTCGAGAACGTGGTAGGGTACAAGCTCGGATGGAGGTTTGGGCGTGATCCGACTCCGCGTACCAGGTTCGTTGACCTATCGCCACCTCGCCCTCCGCGTGGTGGCGGCCGCATGCAAGATGGCCACGCCTGGGAGGGTCGAAGGCGGATCGCCCGGCATGACCCAGGAGGAGTTCGAGGACCAGACGGTCTCGGCGTTCGGCGAGGCGTTCAACAACATCGCCATTCACGGATACCGCGATGGGCCGCCGGGCGACGTCGACATTGAGATCGAATCCGACGCGGACGGCATCATCATCCGCTTGATGGACACGGGTTGCAGCTTCGATCCCGCGGCCATCGACAACCCTCCCATCGACGACCTTCCCGAGTCCGGGATGGGGCTCTTCATCATCAAGTCATTCATGGATGAGGTCGATTACTGTCCTGGCAGCCCGAATGTCCTCCGCCTGGTGAAGCGGCGGGAGGGCAGCTCATGCATCGCCGGCGACGACAGTGAAGGCAGCAGCGAACAAGAGCATTCCGACGCCGATTTCGCCGGAGCGACGGGGCATCGGACGAGCAGTTTTCGAATGCGGAGCGTCTCCCGCTTGGGCGCAGCCCGCGCCGCAGGGGGAATCAAAATCCAATGAGCTATACGCGGACCGATAACGGCAGTGAGACGGTTGTGCAGTTCGAGGGGACCCTCGACGCGGTGACCGCACCGGAGTTCAGGACGTTGGTGGACGAGCTGGTGGCCGAGAGCCGGCAGAACATCACGCTCGAGCTCTCGTCGCTCCGGCTGATCGACAGCTCCGGCGTCGGCGTCATCGTCTCGCTGTTCAAGCGGGTACGAGCCAACGGCGGCCAGGTGCGCATCGTGGGGCTCCGGGATCAGCCGCGCGCCATCTTCCGCCTGCTGCGCCTCGATCGGGTGTTCCCCACGTGACGCTCGGGGGCGGCGCGCGCGCCGCCGGCCCGGCGATAGCGTCCGCGGCGGCGCGCCGCGACGGGAGCGCCGGGAGCGCCGCTGCGACCGGGGCCGTGGCCACGCCGCTCCCTGCGTGCGCCGGGGGCGTGATGGGCGTGAGCTAGCACGCGGTGAGCACAGGCCGCGTGCAACAAGCTGGCGCCCGGGCGTCGCACGTCTACCATAGGCAGCCGTCTGCCGGACTGGGGTGCGCGTTCTCCGGGTCGGGCGGAGCAAGGGCAACGCAACCTTCAAGGAGCGCGGAATATGGACAAAGAAGATGAACCAGCAGACCTCCGGGCCTAACCCGCCCCAGGAGGCGCTCGGGGCGCTTCCCGTCGATGCAACGGCGCGACCTGGGGGCCCGCAGCCGCCCAGCATCAGCGCGATGATCAACCGGACCCTCGCGCACTGGTACGTGGCGGTGCTCGTGGCGCTCGCGGGGATCGGGTTCACGGTGCTCGTCGTGCAGTCGAGGAAGCCCGCGTACCGCTCCGAGACGGTGATCTTCTACCGGGAGGGCGTGAAGGCGACGTACCTCGGGCCGGACGGGCCCGACCCGCTCCGCACCCTCTCCGCGCGGCTGAAGGAGACGCTGCTCGCGCGCTCCAACCTCGAGAAGGTCGTGACCGAGTTCAGCCTCTTCCCCGAGGTCCTCGAGAAGCGGGGCATGGTCGACGCGGTCGACCGGCTCCGCCTCAAGATCACCTTCAAGGCCCGCTCGACCGACACCTTCGCGATCTCTGCCGAAGGCGAGACCCGCGAGCAGGCGCAGGAGGTGACGCAGCGGCTCGCCGACATCCTCGTCGAGGAGACGACGCGCATGCGCAGGTCGCAGGCGAAGCTGACGAACGAGTTCCTCGACGCCGAGCTGAAGCGCGCCGAGCAGGACGTCGAGAAGGCCGAGACCGAGCTCGCCGCGTTCCTGGCCGAGCACCCCGAGTTCGCCGCCGAGCAGAACACGGCCGGCGGCGCGCAAGGCGGCGCCGCCATCCGCGAGCGGGAGCGCCGCTCCACCACCACCGACCCGACGCTGGAGGCCCTCGAGCGGCAGGTACCCCGCCTGCGCAGCCGGCTCACCGGCAAGCCGGAGCAGGTGGCGCCGAGCGCCACGGGGGTGCCCTCCCCCGCGCTCGTCCGGCAGAGGGATCAGGCGGAGCAAGAGCTCGCGACCGCGCGGCGGGATCTGGGCGACAAGCAGTCCCGCTTCACCGAGCAGCACCCCGATGTCCGGGCCGCGGCCGCCCGCGTGAGCAACGCCGAGGCGGCGCTGCGGCGCGCCGAGGCGGCGCTCCTCCTGCCTCCCGCGCCGGAGCCCGTGATGGAGGTCCCCGCGACCGACGAGGCCGAGAAGGCGAAGATCAGGGCCCAGCTCGCCAAGATCGAGCGGGAGATCGCGGCGCGCAGGGGCGCGAAGATAGGGACCGCGGCCGACGCGAGCGAGACGGCGAAGGCGATCATCAACACCGAGACCGACTGGTCGCGGCTCAGCCGCGAGAAGGTGCGGGCGCAGCAGCGGCTCGCCGACCTCGAGGGCAAGTCGTTCCGCGCGGAGATGGCCGCGAGCTCGGAGCAGGGCGGCTACTCGGCGCAGATCGAGGTGCTCGATCCGGCGTACAGGCCGAGCGCTCCCTCGAGCCCGTCGCGGCTGATCCTCGCCGTCGCGGGGCTCTTCGTGTCCGTTGCGGCCGGGATCGCCGCCGCAGCGGCGCGTGGCATCGTGCTCGACGATCGGGTTTACGACATGGAAGATATCGATCGAATGGCGCTCGCTCCGGTGCTCGTCGTCGTGCCCGCCGCCGCGCGCGGGTCCCGAGGGCGCCGTGGCTGAAGCGGGCGGAGCTGAGCCGGGAAAGCCCCCGCCGGTCGCTTCCCTGGAGCGGGCGCTCGATCAGGTCTGCGACTTCCTGAGTCGCGCGGAGCAGACCGCGCGGGTCCGCGCGCTCGTCATCGAGGCGCGCCGGCTCCGCAACGTGGTCGGCAACTGGCGCTCGATCGCGCCGGATCCGGACGTGCGCGAGGAGATGATCGCCCGCGTCCTGCGCCTCGCGAACGACGCCGAGGACGTGGTCGCGGCGGAGCGCCCGAGCTCCAGCCACGAGGACCCGAGCGCCGCGTTCGACTCACCGACCATCCGCCAGGACCTGCCGCACATGGGCCACCAGCCCCCGCACGGGATGGGGCTGCGCCTCGGCGCCGCGCCGATGCCGGGGGGCCATCCCGGCATGCAGGCGCCGATCAAGGGGCCGCCGCAGGCCGCGGCGATGTTCCTGGCGGGGCTGTCCGGGGAGCACGGCGATCCGCGCGGCGCGCCCCAGGGCCACCCGGCGATGCACGGCGCGCCTGCGCCGGCGCTGCCGCCCGGCCCCGAGCGGCACTTCGCGGGCCCGGTGGTGACGCGCGTCGTGGACCTGAGCGCCACGCTGAGCAGCCCCGGGCTCGTGTCCAGCGGCCCGGGGGCGGCGAGCTCGCCGGCGCTGCCGGGGCCGATCGATCGGGTCATCGCGCCGCCGGCGCGCGACGCGGGCGTCCGCAACGCGGCCGGGCCTCCTGCGGGCGCGCCGCCGCTGGAGCGCGCGTTCAGCGCGACCTTCCGCTCGCCGCCGTCGCTCGTCTTCGATCGCGTGGTGCCGCGCGAGGTGACGGCGCGCGAGGTGACGGTGCGCGAGGTGCCGCCGCCGCCACGGCAACAGCAACAGCAGCCGCCGCCCGAGAGGCCGCTGGAGCGCTCGGGCACCGCCGCGTTCTCCTCGCCGCCGTCGCTCATGTTCAACCGCGTTGTGTCGACCCCGGCGCAACAGGCCGTGGACGCGAAGCTGCAGTCGCTGGACCCGACGTTCGAGGAGCCGCCGTCGCTGCACATCGAGCACATGCGCTCGCTGCCCGGCGCGCCGGAGAGCGCCGGGCTGCTCCCGGCGGAGCCCCTGGGCGGCCCGGGCGAGGTCACCGTCCGCCCGCTTCCGCTGCCGGACGCCGTGGATGCGAACATCGTGATGATCCACGCGCCGTACTCGCCCCAGGCCGACGCCTACCGGACGCTCCGGCGCAAGCTGCCGTCGGGCTCCGGGACCACGATCGCCGTGACGAGCGCCGGGCCGGGCGAGGGCAAGACGTCGTGCGCCATCAACCTCGCGCTCGCCCTCCGCGAGACCGTCCGCGGGAAGATCCTCCTCATCGAGGCGAACATCCGCAAGCCCGGCATCGCGAAGGCGCTGCGGTTCGAGCCCCCGAGCTGTTTCACGGAGCAGCTCCAGCGGCACGCCTCCGACCGGTTCGCCCCCTGGGTCGTCGTCGACCAGGCGGCGCCGGCGCCCGCCGTGGCGCCCGGCGACGACGGCATCGATCTGTCGGACCGGAACGCGGCGCCGATGGGCGGCAGGTCGCCCGACCCGAGGCTCTCCGTCCAGACGCCCGTCCACATCCTGGCCGTCGATCCGCGCACCGAGCGGCCGCCGATCCTCGACTCGGTGGCGTTCTCGACCGCGATCGAGAGCCTCAAGCGCGCGGGCTACTCGTACATCGTCATCGACACGCCGCCCGTGCTCGGCAGCATGGACATGAACGTGATCGGCGACTCGGTGGACGGCGTGCTCCTGACGTCGCTGGTCAAGAAGTCGACCCGCAAGGCGATCCGCCAGGCCATCGACCAGCTCCGGCCGGCGCCCATCCTCGGTGTCGTCCTGCTCGACGCCTGAGCGCTCGGCGCGCGGCCGGCGACTTCCCTGCCCGAAAGGTCGGGGAGGCGTAGCCGCGCGCCGGCTCCATTGTTACCTTGCGACCCTCATGCGCTCCGGACGAGGTATTGCGGTCGCGGCCTTCGGCTGCGCGATCCTCACCCACGACGACGCCCGAGCGCAGGACGCCTATCTCCAGGGCGTCTTCACCGGGTCGATCGGCATCACCGACAACGTGCGCTCGGCGGCGGAGCCTCCGGCCGGGCCCGGCCCCGACGCCGACGGCTTCGGGACCGCGAGCCCCGGCCTGATCTTCACCTACACGACGCCGCGGACCGCGCAGACGCTGTCCTACACGTTCTCGACGAGCTTCTTCTTCCTGCACTCGGAGGCGAGCTCGTACTCGAACATGGCCCTGTGGTCCGGCCGCTTCGTCACGTCGCCGAGGACGTCGCTGACGCTCGGCGCGGCCGGGTCGCAGGGCCAGCTCAACACCTTCCAGCTGGAGCAGGCGCCGGGGACCACGACGATCCAGGGCACCGCGGGCGGGACGACGAATTTCGTGCAGGCGTCGTTCAACGAGGGGTTCTCGTTCCAGGCCTCGCCGGTCTGGGCGCTCGGGCAGGCGGCGACGTTCCTCGTCTACAACCCGCTCCAGGATCGCCCGCAGCGCACGTACAGCGCGGCGAACACGCTGAGCGCGCAGCGCATCTTCCGCCACGACACCGCGGCCCTCGCGCTCTCGGTCGGCTACACCCATTTCGACAACATCCCGGTGACCGACACCGATCCGGCGACCGAGGACACGACCACGGCGCGCGACCAGCTCCTGACCACGCTCGTGGCGAGCTGGCAGCACGACCTCGGCCGCCGCTTCTCGAGCCAGCTCGACCTCGGCGGGGTCGTCGCGACGGACCTGACCGGCGGCGCCGACTCGCTCGTGCGGCCCGCGGGGCTCGCGGCGCTGCGCTACACGCACGATCGGGGCGAGGCCGAGCTCGCGTACGCCTACTCGGCCACGCCCAACGTCTTCCTGCAGCAGATCCAGCTCTCGCATCAGCTGACGCTCCGCGCCGCCGCGCCGCTCCGCCCTGCCTGGCACCTGTCGGTCGAGGGCTCGGCCGGCGGTCAGCTCGCGCAACCTCTCGAGGCGAACGCGGCCGGGGAGCTCGAGACGGGGCCGACCACGATCGCCGTGCTCACCGACGTCGCGCTGCTCTGGAGCCCTCCCCTCGTCATCCCCGACTTCGCGCTCGCGCTCCGGTACCAGCACACGAACCAGCGCACCGCGGCGAGGACGGCGGAGCTCCCCGACACGCGCATCGTCCGGAACGCGCTCCTCCTGTCCGTGTCGGGCGCGTTCCCGCGGCGGATGGAGCCGGGCTCGCGCATCTCGATGACCCAGCCCTTCGGCTCGGCGGGCCCCGTGGGCGCGCCGCGCCGGGAGCCGACGCCGATCGAGCCGACCGAGGGCGCGGAGCCGTCGTCCGCCGGCGACGCCGCGCCCTGAGCGCGAGGGCGCTCAGGTGCGCCGCGCGAGGAGGAAGGCCCTGTCGTCCTCGGGCAGCTGATCGCCGCGGAACTCCTCGAGCATGTGCGTGAGCTTGTCGGCGATCGACGCGACCGGGCGGCCGGCGTTCGTGGCGCACAGCTTGGCGAAGCCGGTGCCGAGCGCGTGCAGGCCGAGCATCTGCTTGGACGAGTTGCGCAGCTCGGTGAGCCCGTCGGTGTACATCGCGAGCACCTCGCCCGGCGCGAGCACGCTCTGGTGCGCCTCCATGGGCACAAGGCCGATCCCGAGCGCCGGGTTGACGGCCGCCTGGAGGTGGCGCAGGCCGCCCTCCGCGGTCGCCACGAGCGCCGGCGGGTGCCCTGCGTTGACGCATTCCATGCGCCCCGTCGCCGGGTCGAGCGCGACCGCCACCATCGTCACGAACGACTGCTCGGGCAGGTACTCGCAGAGATAGGCGTTCAGCCGATCCATCATGCCTGTGATGCCGCGGCCCGCGTCGACCGTCGCCCGCACCATCGTGTGCACGCTCGACCCGATGAGCGCGGCCTGGAGCCCCTTGCCGCAGACGTCCGCCACCGCGAGCATCATGCGGCCGTCCGGCATCGGGACGATGTCCACGTAGTCGCCGCCGACCCACCGGCACGGCTCGAAGCCGAGCGCCACGTCCAGCGCCTTGAACTCCAGCCGCTTCGGGACGAACGTCCGCTGGATCTGGTGCGCCATCTCGAGCTCGCGCTCGATCGCCGCGTGCGCCTGCGCGTGGCGCCGCGCCTCCCACGCCGACTCGGCCTGCTGATAGACCTCCGACGCGAGCGCGATGAGCCCGAGCCACTCGACGCTGCCGAAGTCGGGCGGCAGGGTCACGTAGAGCAGGTTCATCAGCTGCTCCTCGACGCGCAGCGGACAGGCGACGACCCAGAGCGCCATGACGTCGCGCGACATCGTGAGCTCGACCGTGGCGCTGTCGCTTACCAGGTTGCCGGCGAGCACCGGCTCGCGCGTGTCCTGCACGGCCGCGAGCACGCGGCGCGAGATGTACGGCGGGGCGACGGAGTCCTCGCGCCGGAGCGACTGGAACGGGCGGTGCGGCCCGGACAGGATCGTCAGCGCGCCGTTCTGCCGGAGCCGCAGCGCGAGCGCCATGCTGCCGTGGAAGTCCTCCCGGACCATCAGCTGGCAGAGCGCGTCGAACCGATCCGTGGCGTCCTCGATGCTGAGGAGCCGCCGTGACAGGTCCATCAGGGTGAACAGGTGCTTCGCCGCGATCCGCGGCGGGTCGAGCTCGCCGAGCTTGCGGATCGCGGTCGGTTTGTCCTCCTCGAAATGGAGCCCGCCCGGCTCGATCGGCACGCGGGGGGCGCGCGCCGTGAGCTGGAACTCGAGGACGTAGTCGCCGATCCCGATGCGATCCCCTGGCTTCAGCACCTTCTCGTTGACCCGCTCGTCGTTGACGAGCGTGCCGTTGGTGCTGCCGAGATCGCGGATCCACCACCGGCCGAACGGATCGCAGAAGAGCTCCGCGTGGCGCCGGGAGACCGTGTAGTGGTCGAGCGTGAGCTGCACGCCCGGCGCCCTGCCGATGACGATGTGAGACTCCGTCAGCGGCCGCCGGGTCGCCGGGAGATCGCCGAGCCGGATCTCCAGGTGGCCCTTCCAATCCGAGCTCGATGGCGCAGGGCCCAGGCTGTCATCTGCAGGCGACATCGTTCGACCTGGCCCGACCATGGGCGGCGGCGTGGACATGGACCGTCCTCGATGGGTACCGAACCGGCGCCCTGACATCAAGGGGATGCTCGCGATTTCGCGAGCGCGGCGAGATCCGCATCGGTGAGGCCGTGAGGTGAGTGAGCGGCCCCGCGCCGCGAGCGGCCCCGCGCCGCGAGCGGCCCCGCGCCGCGAGCGGCCCCGCGCCGCGAGCGGCCCCGCGCCGCGCCGCCCACAGCGCGGGCGTCGAGCGACACATCGCGGTGCGGGAGCGCGAGCGAGGCGATGGCGCCGCCGAGGGGTGCCCGGTCACCAAGCCCGCCGCGCTCTGCTGCGGCGCGCGCGGGCAGGCGACGCGGATCGAGCGCGCTCGCACGGGCAAGGCAAGGCGGAGCGCAGGCGTGCCGCTCGGGGCGCCCTCCGCTAGGCCTTGATGACCTTGGGGTTCGCCGCGCGGTAGACGCCGCGGGCGTCGACGATCAGGGCGGCGTGCTTGAGCACCATGTCGTAATCGACCACGGAGTGATCGGTGACGAGGAGGACCGCGTCGTGGCTCTTGAGGGTGTCCTCGTTGAGCGGGAGCGACGCGAGCTCCGGCAGGTGCGGCCAGGTGCGCATGCGGGGCAGCTTGGGCACGTGCGGGTCGTGGTAGCTGAGCACGGCGCCGAGCCGGCGCAGGAGCTCGATGATCTCGAACGCGGGGCTCTCGCGCGGATCGTCGATGTCCTTCTTGTAGGCGACGCCGAGGAGCAGGACCTTCGTGCCCTTCATCGGCTTGCCGCGGTCGTTGAGCCCGAGCTGGAGCTTGTCGACGACGTAGTGCGGCATCTCGACGTTCACCTCGCCCGCGAGCTCGATGAACTTCGTGGACACGCCGAACTCGCGCGCCTTCCAGGCGAGGTAGAACGGGTCGAGCGGGATGCAGTGGCCGCCCCAGCCCGGGCCCGGGTTGAACCGCATGAAGCCAAACGGCTTTGTCGCGGCGGCGTCGAGCACCTCCCAGACGTCGATGCCCATGGCGTCGTAGACGACCTTGAGCTCGTTCACGAGGGCGATGTTGATCGCCCGGAAGATGTTCTCGGTCAGCTTCGCCGCCTCGGCCGCGCGCGCCGACGAGACGGCCACGACGCGAGCGATCGCCTGGGAATAGAGCGCCTGCGAGAGGACCAGCGACGCGCGATCGACGCCGCCGACGACCTTCGGGATGGTCGCTGTGCTGTGATCGCGGTTGCCCGGGTCCTCGCGCTCGGGCGAGAAGGCGAGATAAAAATCCTCGCCCATGCGCAGGCCAGATTGCTCGAGGATGCCCAGGACGAGCTCATCGGTCGTGCCGGGGTACGTCGTGGATTCGAGGACGATGAGCTGCCCCTTCCGCAGGCGCTCCTTGATCTTCTGGGCCGAGCCGACGACGTAGCTCATGTCGGGCTCCCGCTGGGCGGTCAGCGGGGTGGGGACGCAGATGAGGATGGCGTCGGGCTCGCCGAGCCGCCCGAAATCCGCCGTCGCCTCGAGTCGACCCGTCTTGGAGGCCGCCGCGACGCGCGAAGGGTCGAGGTGCTTGATGTAGCTCTTCCCCTCGCCGAGCGCGGTGACCTTCGCCGGGTCGACGTCGAACCCCAGCACGCGGAAGCCCTTCTCGATGAACGTGAGCGCCAGCGGCAGGCCGACATAGCCCATGCCGATGATGCCCACCTGGGCTTCGTGCGAGGTGATCTTGGCCAGGAGGCTCTCGACCGCAGCGGGATGCGTCTCTGCCATATCCGTTTATCTCCAGTGGTGGAGGGGAGCCGCCACGCGGATCCCGACCCATGTTCGAAGAGAGGGGCCCGACGCTACCACAGGCCCCCAAAATTCGCTCGAGTGTCGAAAGGGTCCCCACGAGCGCCGGAAAAGGGCCTCCTCGTGAGGGTCGGCCGGTGACATGGACTTCATCTCAGCGACGGCGGCGCACCGCTTCGCGGGCGAGCTGGAGGAAGTCGCGCGACGCCTGCCGCGCGATGATCAGCGCGGAGCCGGCGAAGACCAGCCCGCCCGCGACCACCTCGGCGCCGAGGCGGAAGCCGCGGGGCAGCTCGCCGAGCGAGCGCATGCCGTAGCGGACGGCGAGCACGGCGGCGACCATGGGCAGGCACGCGACGAGCGGGCGGATCAGCGGGCGCACGAGCCGCATGTACGGCACGCCGTCGGCGCGCTTCACCACCCAGAGGCTCCCCAGGGCGTGGACCCCGAACGCAACGCCGACCCCGCCGCACGCCCAGAGGACGCCGCCGATCGAGCCGAGCAGCGCGATGCCGCCGATGATGGCGATCACCTTGAGCCACTCCAACACCATGATCGCCCGCGTCCGGCCGTAGACCTGCATGTACGAGGACATGACCCAGCCGATCGGACGGGTGACGCCGAGCGCCGACAGCACGGCGAGGAGCGGGCCGGCCGGCTCCCAGGCCGCATTGAAGAACGTGTCGTTGAGGATCGTCGGGGCGACCGCGCCGAGGCCGATGGCGAGCGGGAAGATGAGGAGCGAGAGCAGGGTGAGCGCGCGGACGAGGGCGACCTTGCGCTGCTCCGGCTCGATCTTCGAGAACGACGGGACGAGCACGTCGCCGATGCGCTCGCCGACCTGGGAGGCCGGGATGTCGGCGAGGTTCCACGCGAGGTTGTAGAGGCCGCCGACATGCTCGCCGAAGAGGCGGATCATGACGAGGTTGTCCCATTTCGAGGCCCCGAAGTTCGCCAGCGACCCGAAGTTGAGCGGGATGCCAAAGGCGAACAGGTCGCGCGCCTTCTCGCGCGACAGCGGGCTCGGCGTCAGCCACTCGGCGAGCTTCACCGCCGGGACCGTCGTGACCACGCGCACGACGGCGCGCAGGACCGTCGCGACAACGATGGCGTTCCCCCCCCAGCCGCGCATGGCGAGGACGACCGACGCCGCCGTGTAGGTGAGCTCGCCGGCCGCGTTGCGGAGGCTGACGCTGCGGAAGCGCATCTCGCGGATGAGCAGGCGATCGGGGATGTACCAGAGCCGATCGATGATCATCGCGACGATGAGCCAGGGCATGAACTCGAGCATCCCGGGCGCGCCGACGAGGTGCACGGCGATCGGCTCCCGGAGGAGGTACACGACGCTGATGGCGAGCAGGCCCGCCACATGGAAATAGATGGTGGCGTTGAAGACGGTCTGGCGGTCGAGCTCGGGCCTCGAGGCGATGTACTGGCCGATCCCGAGGCTCGACACGAAATGCGCCGTCATGATGACGACAGAGGCGGCCGAGACCTCGCCGTACACGTCCGGCGCGATGAACCGGGTGAGCACGAGGGTGCCAATCAGGCCGATCACGCGCGAGCCGAGCCCTGTCCCGATCGTCCAGACCGCGCCGAGGACGGCCTTGCGGGCGAGCGCGGAGGAGCCGGCCACGATCAGGGCACGAAGATGGTATCGCCCGACTTGAGCACGAGGTCCTGCTCGGGCCGCTTGCGGGAGGCGATATCGTCGTAGTTGATGGGGATGTGCCGGAACTTGCCCGGGCTATCCATGCGGATGAGCAGGATCTGGTCGGTCGAGGCGAACTGGTTTGGACCGCCGGCCATCGCGAGCGCCTCGGAGACGGAGACGAAGTAGTTCGAGTTGAAGATGCCGGTGCGCGCGACGTTGCCGCTGACCACGAACCGGTAGCTGTTGATGCCGGTCACGGCGACGGTGATCACGGCCGTCTCGTCCTTCACGAACTCGGTGAGCCGCTTCTTCATCTCCTCGCGCACCTGGGTCGGGGTCCTGCCGGCCACGTAGAGGTCGCCGATGAGCGGCATCGTGATGAAGCCGTCGGCCCTGACCAGCGCTTCGCTCGACAGGTCGGCCATGCGCCACACGTTGACCCGGAGCTGGTCCCCCACCCCGATCACGTACTCGTGCTTGCGCGGGTCGTACTCCTTCGCGTAGTTCGCCGGGTTGTAGACGTACGTGGGCGCACACCCGGCGGAGAGCGCGGCGAGGGCGAGGCCTGCCGCTGCTGTCAAAAGCACTCCTCTCATGAAGGACCGTTTCGTGGGACGGGCTGTGCCTTCCATGGGCGTCTGCATTGAGGAGGATGTCAGGCAGTCCGGGGTTGCGCTTACGAGGCTTACGAGGCGAGCGCGGCCGCGCGGCCGCGCGGCCGCGCAGCTCACGAGCGGCGCCAGCATTGCAGGAAGGCCGTCCGCCGCCAAGGGGAAGTTTTCATGCTGCGGCAGGACGCGGGATCCTTGGCGAGGAACCAACTTGACGGCCCGATGACGGCTCTCAAAGCTCGGCTTTGATGCTGCTTCATCTCCAACGGATCACCGTCCCCTTCGAGTACCCCGTCTATCTCACGAACGGCGTCTTTTCGCCGTGCAACGGCGACCTTGCGTCCGCCGTCGCGTCGAAGGAGCCGCGCCGGCGTCACCGGGTGCTGCCGGTGATCGACGGCGGCGTCGCCGCGGCGTGGCCGTCGCTCGCGGAGGACATCGCGCGGTACGTGGACGCGCACGCGGATCGGCTCGCGCTCGCGGCCGAGCCGATCGTGGTGCCCGGCGGCGAGGCGGTGAAGAACGACGCCGCGGCGACGGAGGCGCTGCAGGCGAGGCTCGACGCGCTGGGGATGGATCGGCAGTCGTTCGTGATGATCGTCGGCGGGGGCGCGGTGCTCGACATGGCCGGCTACGCGGCCGCGACGGTGCACCGCGGGGTGCGGGTCGTGCGCATCCCGACCACGGTGCTCGCGCAGGCCGACTCCGGCGTCGGCGTGAAGAACGGCGTCAACGCGTTCGGGAAGAAGAACCTGCTCGGCACGTTCGCCCCGCCGTTCGCGGTGATCCTCGACCCGCGTTTCCTGGAGACGCTGCCCTTGCGCGACAAGGTGGCCGGGATGGCGGAGGCGGTGAAGGTCGCGCTGATCCGGGACGCGAGGCTGTTCTCGTGGCTGTCCGAGCATGCGCCCGCGCTCGCGTCGGGCTCGGTCGGGCCGCTCGCGGAGCTGGTGCGTCGCTCGGCGGAGATCCACCTCCAGCACATCGCGAGCGCGGGCGATCCGTTCGAGCTCGGGAGCGCGCGGCCGCTCGATTTCGGGCACTGGGCCGCGCACAAGCTCGAGTCGCTCACGAAGCACCGGCTCCGGCACGGCGAGGCGGTCGCGATCGGGATCGCGCTCGACACCCTCTACGCCGAGCTGGCCGGCCTCTGCAGCGAGTCGACGTCGGCCGCGGTGCTCTCGACGCTCGAGGCGCTCGGCTTCGCGCTGTGGGACGACGCGCTCGCGCTCACGCGGCCGGACGGCGAGCGGGGCGAGCGGGGCGAGCGGGGCGAGCGGGGCGAGCGGGGCGAGCGGGGCGAGCGGGGCGAGCGGGGCGAGCGGGGCGAGCGGCTCTGCGTGCTCGACGGGCTGGACGAGTTCCGCGAGCACCTCGGCGGAGAGCTCACGGTGACGTTGCTCGAGGACGTGGGGCGCGCGCGCGAGGTGCACGCGATGGAGGAGCGGCACATCGTCGCGGCGATCGCGCGGCTGCGCGAGCGCGCCGGGCGGCGGGGCGCGCTGGTGGCGGCCGGGGTGGCCGGGGCGGCGCGATCATGAGGCTCGCGTGCGCGGGAGCGCCGCACCTGACGTACTGCACGAACATCCACCCGGGCGAGACGTGGGCGGAGGTGAAGCAGAGCCTGGAGACGCACCTGCTCGAGATCTGGTCGCGCGCGGCCGGAGGACGGGAGGGCGCGCAGCCGCGCGGAGGCGCCGGACCGGGCGGGGCGGGCGGAGGCGGCGGGGTGGAGCGCGCCGGGCACGGCGAGCGACGCCGCTGCGGGGTGGGGCTACGGCTCTCGGCGAGGGCGGCGGCGGAGCTCGCGGCGCCGGCGGAGCTCGAGGCGTTCCGCGATTTTCTCGAACGAAACGGCCTGTACGTGTTCACGCTGAACGGCTTCCCCTACGGCCGGTTCCACGGCGCGCCGGTGAAGGAGCGCGTGTACCTGCCGGACTGGCTGGACGACGAGCGCCTCGCATACAGCGATCTCCTGGCGACGCTCCTCGCCGCGCTGCTGCCGGCCGAGGAGGGCCTGATGGGGAGCGTGAGCACCGTGCCCGGCGCATTCAGGCCGCGGGTGCGCGGGCGGGAGGACGCGGAGGCGATGGCGCGGCGGCTGGTCAAGCACGCGGCGCACCTCGTCGAGCTCCGCCGCCGCACGGGCAAGCGCGTCGCGCTGGCGCTCGAGCCGGAGCCGTGCTGCTTCCTGGAGACGACGCCCGAGGCGATCGCCTTTTTCACCGATCACGTGTTCGCGCGGGAGCGCGCGCGGGAGCTCTCGGCGCTGGCCGGGATGAGCCTGCCGGACGCGGAGGAGGCGCTCCACACGCACCTCGGCCTCTGCTTCGATGCGTGCCACATGGCGGTGGAGTTCGAGGACGCGCCGGCGTCGCTCGCGGCGCTCCGCGCGGCGGGCGTCGGCGTGCACAAGGTGCAGATCAGCGCCGGGCTGCGCGCGCGCGTGGCGGAGCGCGATCCGGCGACGATGGCGAGGCTGCGCGCGTATGCGGCGGACATCGTCTACCTGCACCAGGTGGTCGAGCGGCGCGGGGGCGCGGGCGAGCTCGTTCGCTACCTGGATCTGCCCGAGGCGCTGTCGGCGCTCGAGGGCGCGGGGGCGGCATCGACGGAGGCGCGGGCGGAGGAGTGGCGTATCCACTTCCACATGCCGATTTTCCGGGGGATCGAGGGCGCGCTCGCGACGACGCAGCCGGAGCTTGCGACGCTTCTCTCGCACCTGCGAGAGTTGCCGGCGACGCAGCACCTCGAGGTGGAGACCTACACCTGGGATGTCCTGCCGGAGGATCAGCGGCGCGGCGGCCTGGTCGAGGCGGTGGCGAGGGAGCTTCGCTGGGTGGAGGAACGGATGGTGGTGGAAGGGAGCGGCGGCGCCGGAGCCGGCGCGGTCAGCGGAGGCGACGCTCGCGGCGGCGTCCTCGGCGCGGGTGGCGGAGAGGGGGTCTGACCATGAGCTCACGCGCGCGGGTGTATCTGCGGCTAGGCCGCGTCTCGAACCTGCCCACGGTCTGGACGAACGTGCTGTGCGGCATGGCGCTGGCGGGGTCCGGCCTGCGGGCGCCCGAGGTGGCGCTGGTGGGGCTTGCTGTGTCGCTGATGTACGTGGGCGGCATGTTCCTGAATGACGCGTTCGACCGGGAGATCGACGCGCGTGAGCGCCCCGAGCGGCCGATCCCATCCGGGCTGGTGAGCGCCCGCGAGGTCTTCGCGGTGGGGTACGGCCTGCTCGGCGCGGGGGTGCTGCTCGTGGGGGGCCACGCGTACCTGGAGGGCCGGGGCGCGGCGCCGATCGTGGCGAGCGCGCTCCTCGCGGGGGCGATCGTGCTGTACGACGCCTGGCACAAGGGGAATCTGCTGAGCCCGGCGCTCATGGGGCTATGCCGCGTGCTGGTCTACGCGACGGCGGCGCTCGCGGCGGGGGGGCGGCTCGGGAGCGCGGTGATCGGAGGAGGGGTGGCGCTGCTCTTCTATCTGATCGGGCTGACGGCGATCGCGAAGCAGGAGAATCTGCTGGCCGTGCGCAGCCTGTGGGCGCTCGGCTTCATGGCGGTGCCGTTCCTCTCTACGATCGGGGCGCCGCTCACCGGGTGGGTGGGGACGATCGCGTACGGCGCGCTCGCGGGCTGCGTGATCCACGCCCTGAGGCTGCTGCGGGGGACGCGGAAGGACCGGATCCCGCGCGCCGTGGTGACGCTCATCGCCGGGATATCGCTGCTCGACGCGGTGCTCATCGCGAAGAGCGGAGCGCCTGGAGCCGGCGGCGCGGCGGCGCTGGCGCTGATGGGATTCCCGCTGACGCTGGCGATGCAGCGGGTGGTGCGGGGGACGTGAAGCGTCGTGGCGTCTTGAAAGGACGCGACGAGGTGGACAAAGTTGCTGCTGGGAAGCGCTCGTTCAAGATACCAACGTAAAGGGCGATGAGCCGGGCGCAGCTCTCTCTTCTGCCTCATGCCATCGGTAGCTTCTCTGCTGGTCGGGAGCGTTCCCCGGGATCGATACCAGGAGCATATGTCAATGAGGTCTCATTCGTTCGGTGGTGCATTCAGTATCGCCCTCTTCGCCGCAGTTACGTGCGGCGGCTGCGGTCTCCTCCTCGGGTTGGATGAGTTCGAGGACACAGAGGCAACGACGGGAACTGGTCCAGGAGGAGGAGGCCAGCGAACGTGCGAGCCGGAAAGCATTGAGACCTGCCCGTACGGAGGTCCTCCCGAACGAGTCGGCATCGGAAACTGCAAAGCTGCCACACGGCAGTGCCTTTCAGATGGTGACAGCTGGAGCGCATGCGCGGGCGAAATACAGCCGAGAGACGAGGACTGCAACGAGCGCGGCGACGAAGACTGCGACGGCATCTCCTGCAGCGATGCGATATGGAGCAGAAGTTACTCAATCCCACGAGGGAGCATCAAACACATCGCCATCGACCAAGAAGGCAAAACGATCATCTCAGGACTGTTCGCAGGCACCATATCCATCGGAGAAAAAACACTGGAATCAAATACAAGCAACGAATTCGATTATTTCATTGCAAAAGTAGACAAAGAAGGAACAACAGAATGGATCAAGCACATCGAAGGCATCGGAGACAACGGCTACAATATCGACGTAGCCGTTGATGACAACAATAACATTCTCGCGGTCGGCGAGCTATCGGGAACGATTAGCATCGACTCCATCAGCCTGGAAGGGCCAGCTCTATACCGAGGGACAAGCATATTCATAGCTTCCCTTGCACCCGACGGAAAACACCGATGGAGCAAGGCCTTCCGATTCGAAGAAGGAGAGGCAGAGCTCGCCGCGCCCGCGATCGTTATAGATTACAACAACACCGCTATAGTATCAGGACCGTTCGCGGGCACAGCAAATTTTGGTGGACCCAGCATAGAATCCACTGAATGGGACATCTTCCTAACAGGTCTTTCCACCATCGACGGATCACATCGATGGACCCAACAAATAACCGATACACCTGGGGAAACATCAACTCATCACAAACAGCTTATCAGTGATATTACAGTCACCAAAAACAACAGACTGGTCATCACAGGATCGTTCGACGACTCCATCAGATTTCCAGGCGGAATGTACGACATCGGCCGAGACATCGCCAGCCCCGGAACACACGGGTTTGTCGCAAGCCTATCGAGCAGCAATGGAACTATACAGTGGAGCAAAGAGCTCGCAGGGTGCAACAACGTGGCCGTGGATACCGACCCAGAAGGGAACATACTCATCACAGGTGGGCTGACCACCGAGACTGATTTTGGCGGCGGAAGCAAGCTGTCCCCAAGTGGTGAAAGCGACATCTTTATCGCAAAATATGACGAGGACGACGATCATCACTGGAGCAAACGCTTCGGAGAGTTCAATACGAACGAAGGACTCGCCGTTGTAGCAGACAGCTCTGGCAACGTAGTAGTGGCTGGAACACTCGCGTCAAACGTAGACTTCGGCGGCGGTGTGCGTCGAGCAGAACCGCCGGCCGATCTTTTTCTATTGAAGATGAATAAGGGAGGGACGCACGTCTGGAGCAAGACATTTGAGGATTGTCACATCCAGCAATTCGCCGAATCTCCGCTTGCTTACGCGCTCGCGAAGCACCCGTCCGAAGACATTGTGGCACTCACAGCGAGGTGCACAAACGTCGACTTTGGGAATCGTCCACTGGAATCAGGTTCAGTCGTCGTCCACATCACTCCGTGATCGAGGGCGGAGTGGCCTTCTTCAGCGGTGCAGACTCATCCCGCGGTGAGATGCGACAGCACGATCCCTTTGATATCGCATGCGTGAGCAACATCAGGTGGCGCGAGGTGAGGCTCTGAGGTCAAGAACACCGGCCCCTGATCAAGACGATCGGTTAGCCTCCCATGCGATCCTTGAACAAGGCTAGAATTCAACGGCGTCAATCTCATCAAATATCGAAATCCAAGCTTCTTCTTCGCCAGTGTAAAGAGAGCTCGCGCCGGCGCCAAAGACAATCTGGGATCGACAAACAGCTCAACTGGATCATAACCTGGCTTCCGATGAATATCGACTGTGCGCGCGAACTCTGGCGCTTTGTCGTCATCGAGCCAATAGTAGTAACTGAACCATCTGTCCTGTTTGGCAATGGCCACGAGCTCGCCGGAGCGAGGATGGAGGAGCCCCATAGCCCGCTTTCCTTCCTCGTCCAGCACCGCCTCCACGCCCGGAAGAGCCTCGATCAACGATCTTACTTCGGCGACACGTGTTGACCTTCGCACGTAGACGTGCGCTACTTGGTGATCCGCCACCGCGAAGGCGTCGGACCCACCGGCGTCGAGCTTCTCCAGCCCGCGCTCCACGCGGACTCGCAAGAGACCGTGCTCCCGCAGCACGCGATTGATGTGCACCACGCCCGACACGCGCGTGATGCCGTACTCGGACAAAACCATCACCCGCGTCCCGTCGTTGCGCACATGATCGATGAGCTCCCCGCACGCGGCGTCGACCGCGCGGAGGTCGTCTTGGATCGCCGGATGGTCCGGGCCGAGCCGTTGCAGGTTGTAGTCAAGGTGTGGAAGGTAGACGAGCGTCAGCGTCGGCCGCCGAGTGTCGTAGACGTGACGTGCGCACCGTGCAATCCACTGCGTCGACTTGATGTTTGCGTTCGGTCCCCAGAAGTTGAACAGAGGAAACTCGCCCAGCCGGAAGACGAGCTCATCGCGCAACGACGCCGGCTCGGTGTAGATATCCGGTAGCTTGAGCCCGTCCGCCCAGTAGATCGGCCTCGGCGTCACCGCGTAATCCGCCGAGCTGTACATATTGTACCACCAGAACAGCTTGGCGCAGGTGAACGACGGATCGAGCCGGCGCGCAGTCTCCCAGATCTTCTCCCCCGCCACGAGCTGGTTCGCCTGGCGCCACAGGTTCACCTCGGCGATGTCGCGAAAGTACCAGCCGTTCGCGACGCAGCCGTGCCCGCTCGGGAGGAGGCCTGTCGTGAAGGTCGACTGGACCGTACACGTGACCGCGGGCACCACGGTCTGCAGAGGGCGCATCGCCCCTTCGCGCGCGAGCCGCTTCAGGTTCGGCGTGGCATCGCCGAGGAGCTCGCCGGTCAGCCCGACGACGTTAAGGACGACGGTGCGGTGCATGGGTGTGCTCGATCAGCTCTTCACGACAGGGGCCTGCCCGCGCAGGACCGAGTTCCCCTCGAACAGGACGCGCTGGTCCACCGCAGGCGCCTCGCCGAACTCCGCGAGGTCGAGCCGGCCGCTCTGGGCGAAGAAGGCGAGCGGGTTCTTCCAGACGATCCGCTCGATCACCTCGTCCGCGATGCCGTTCTCGCGCATCCGCGCCGCCGTCTTCGGCACCTTCAAGGGATCGCTCACGCCCCAGTCCGCCGCGCTGTTGATCAGGATCCGCTCCGCGCCGTATTTCTTGACCAGCGCGACCATCCGGTCTTCGTCCATCTTGGTGTTCGGGTAGATGGAGTGACCGGCCCAGCATCCGGTCGCGAGCACGAGCGGCAGCGTCTCCTCATTGTTGTGATCGATGAGCACGCGCTCCTCGGGGAATTTGAGCTCCCGCACCAGGGCCAGCGTCCGCTCGGTCCCCCGCTTCTTGTCGCGGTGCGGCGTGTGCACGAGGACGGGTAGACCGTGCTCTCGCGCGAGCTCGACCTGCTGGACGAAGTACTTCTCTTCCTCGGGCGTCATGTCGTCAAACCCGATCTCGCCGACCGCGACCACGCCCTCCTTATCCAGATAGCGCGGCAAGAGATCGATGACGCCCTGCGCTACGCGGGGGTTGTTGGCCTCCTTCGGGTTGAGCGCCAGCGTGCAGAGGTGGCGGATGCCGAACTGGCTGGCCCGAAAGCGCTCCCAGCCGAGCAGGGACGCGAAGTAGTCCTCGAACGTGCCGACGTGCGCCCTCGGCTGACCGAGCCAGAACGCGGGCTCGAGGACGGCGACGATGCCGGCATCGGCCATCGCCTGGTAGTCGTCGGTCGTCCGCGATGTCATGTGGATATGAGGATCGAATAGCTTCACTTGTCTCTCCGCCTCGCGCGCCTTCACTCGGGGATCCGAGTCGCGCGCTCGTGCTCGTGCTCCGGGGAGAGCAGGCCGATGTCGGCCGGAACGCTCCGGCCAGCCGCCCTCCGCTCACTCGCGAAATCGTTCGCCATCCTGGCGAGCTCGCTCGACCGCCGCTGTTCCAGCCCGACGATCCGCGCGAGCGCCACCCCCATGAACATGGCCTTGAGGACCATCTGGTTGAAATTGAGGTCCGGGAAATATGCCGCCGGATAACGGCTCTCGCAGGCGATCGCCTCGAAGACAGGCAGCTCGTTCGTGCGGCACGCATCGACCGCGAGCGGGAGGAAGCGCTCCGCTTCAGTCAGGAACGGCAGGGCCCGCAGGAGCGCCTGCCGCTCCCGGCTGTCGCCCTGCTGGTAGCCAATCGAGAGCAGCGGCTCGAGCTCCGTTGCGGGCAGGCGCCTCGACACAAGCGCCAGCATGGTGACCCGGCCGAGCTCGTCCATCCGCCAGCCATCCACCGTTCTGGCGGCCCCCGCAGCTTCCAGGGCGTCCCGCTCGTCGGCGTGGAGCCCGAGCGGCGCCTTGCCGAGCACCCGCGCGGCGGCAGTGAACGTCGACAGGAAGCGGTCACGATCGAACCAGGTAGACGTCTCGTTCGCCCCTGCGTCAGGCACCTCGCCACGTCGCACGCCAATCCCGGTCACCTGTTCGACGCGCTCTCGCCAGGAGCCGGCCGCAGGCGGAATCCGGCGTGACAGGATCTCGAGCAGCGGTAGGGAAGGGTCTTGCATTGTAATCGCGTTCACCGGTCCCGGCGGCATGGGAAGCCGCAGACGCGGCGCCATGAGGTGGAAAGTTATACCAAGGGGCGCGCGCTTCGGATAGTCTCCTAAGCCATGATGGACCAGAAGCGTTTCCTTTTGTCTTTCGTGCCCATCGCAGCCGCCGTCGTCGGTCTGAGCTTCACCTTGAATGGCTGCGGGGGCAACGACGCCGGACCAGGATCAGGGGGCAGCGGAGGAGCCGGTCCTGGCGGAACCGGCACCGGCGGCGGCGCTACCACGGGCGCGAACACGGGCACCGCCACAACTGGCAGCGGAGCCGGTACGACCACCAGTGGAACGGACGGGGCGGGAGCCGGGACCGGGACAGGAGCCGGCCCCGGGACAGGAGCCGGCCCTGCGACCGGAACCGGCGCGGGTGGGCATGGGACGATCGAGTGCGACGAGCCGGGCGGGACCGTGCCGCCGCTCAAGCTCACCGAGGTGGTGAGCGGCTTCGACCGGCCGCTCTACGTGACCAGCGAGCCTGCCGACGCGAGCCGACTCTACGTTATCGAGCAGGTCGGAAGGATTCGCCTCGTGAAGGACGGAGCGCTTCAGGAGGCATCGTTCCTCGACATCACGGGGCTCGTCACGCCGGTTGACACGAGCTACGATGACGAAAAGGGGTTACTCGGCCTTGCGTTTCATCCCGATTACGCAGAAAACGGGCGCTTCTTCGTGTACTTCAACGCACGCCGTCAGAGCGCTGAGCTACCGGCAGGCCTCACTCTCATGGAATTCTCGCGCTCACCGAGCAACCCGGACGTCGCCGTCCCCGAGAGCAAACGCAGTTTCTTTCGCATCACCTCCGGCGTCATGGGCAATCACAACGGCGGCATGCTCGCGTTCGGCCCTGACGGCATGCTCTACATAGGCGTCGGCGACGGCGGCGGTCAGAGCGACAACCCGGATCCGAACAACAATGGGCAGAACATCGAGGTGAAGCTCGCCAAGATCCTGCGCATCGACGTTGACAATCATCCGACGGCGCCGGCCGGGAATGTCACCGGTGGAGATCCAGACATCTGGGATTACGGCTTGCGCAATCCGTGGCGATTCAGCTTCGACCGCTGCCGAGGCGATCTCTACATCGGAGACGTCGGTGGGCGCCTGTTCGAGGAGATCAACATCGAGCCGCGCGGACAGGGTAACAAGAACTACGGATGGAGCGTCACCGAGGGGGCGACATGCCTGAAGGACGGCCAGGCGCCGGGCTGCGCTTCGCCGATGATCACTCCGCCCGTCAAGCGATACGATCACGACAACGGCGACGGCTCCGTGACAGGCGGTTATGTCTACCGCGGCAGCAAGATCCCCGCACTCCGTGGGAAGTACCTGTACGGCGATTTTGCATCGGACAGGATGTGGATGTTCACGTGGAAGGACGGTGTCGCCACGCCCGCGATGCCGACCGAGCTGGGGACGTCGCTCAGCCAGGATCTCGACTCCGTGAGCACCATCGAAGGCCTCGCCTCCTTCGGCGAGGACGCCGCGGGCGAGCTCTACATCGTCTCCTATGGAGGCACGATCTTCCGGATCGATCCGGAATAGGGCGCTCCGCGGACCGCATCACCGTAACGCCGTTCGTCATCGGTTCACGCTCTCCGAAGGGCAGCTTGCCAGAGCTGAATTCAAGCCATGCAGAAAAGGTCGAGACTCGGGGTCGGTTGGGTGCTCGCGTTCGGGCTGCTGAGCCGCGAGGCGGCGGCTGGAATCGATGACCTCCAGGGGACGGAGGCGGGCGCGATGCCAGAGCAGAACAACCTCGGCACCGCCGAGCGCTGCGCTGGATGCCATCGCGCCGAGGACGAGAGCGCCATGGATTACATGCCCACGGACACGTGGGCAGGTACCATGATGGCGAACGCGTGGCGCGATCCCGTCTTCAAGGCCGCCCTCGCCATCGCCAACCAGGACGCTCCGGGGGTCGGCACGTTCTGCTTGCGCTGTCACTCCCCGGTCGGCTTCGTGAACGGGCGGGCGACGCCCCCGGATGGCTCTGGATTCGACCCCAACGCCGCGTCCGACGGAAAGATCGTCGATGGCCAGGGGGTCAGCTGCAGCGTGTGCCATCGCGCGATGACGACCCTCGGCCCCGACGATACGAGATCGTACCTCCTCGGCAACGCTCAACTCGTGTTCGATACCACGCCGGAGGCTGCTGGATTCACAACTACCCCCTTGATATACGGTCCATATACAGAAGTCGTTTCTGAATCTCACACGGGAGCAGAAGAACCCATGCTCGCCGAATCCGAGTTTTGTGGCCAATGTCATCAAGTCACAAATCCGGGGGTCATGCTGAGGGACGCGAGCGGAAGCCCCACCACCATCGAGTTTCCGCTCGATACGACCTTCGAGGAGTGGGCCTCCAGCGACTTTCGTGATGGCGGCTCGGACCCTCGAAGCTGCGTCGACTGCCACATGCGCAGGAAGATCGGCGAGTTCCCTGTCGCCGATCTCGGCCCCGTCCGCGCCGACCCGCGCGACCACGTCCTCGTCGGCGGCAACCACTGGGGCATCCAGGCCGTCATGGCGGCCGACAAGACCCGCGCCGCGGAGTACGCCGACTCCTTCCAGCTCGCCCTCGACCGCACCCTCGAGAGCCTCGCCTCGGCCGCCTCCGTCGCGCTCGTCGAGGCCCCTCAGGAAGCGGAGGCCGGTGACGACATCACCCTCACCGTCCGCGTCGAGAACCTCACCGGACACAAGTTCCCGACCGGCTACGCCGAGAGCCGGCGCGCCTGGATCGCCGTGGTCCTCGTCGACGAGGACGGGCGCGAGCGGCCGCTGCTCGGCGGCTATGACGCGGACACCGGTGAGATCCAGCACGAGCCGCCCACCCACGAGTACCGGGCCGTGCACGGGCTCTGGAACAGCGGCGCGGGCGTGGGCGAGAAAGAGGAGCACCTCGCGCGCCACGACATGATCATCTCCGATACCCGCATCCCGCCGAAGGGCTTCGTGCCGTCGCAGAAGACCCAGCCGACGCCGGAGATCGACTTCAGCGACGGGAACGGCGGATTCCGCAACTACGATGAGGCGCGCTTCACGCTCACCGTGCCCGCCGGCACCTTCGGTACCCAGACGCTCTCGGCGCGCGTCTACTACCAGTCGATGACGAGGGAGTACATCGAGTTCCTGCGAGCCGAGAACGTCACCGACGACACGGGAGATCGGCTCCTGGAGATCTACGAGGAGACCGGCGAGGCGCCGCCGATCCTCGTCGCGAACGCCGATGCGCCGATCGATCTGGGAGCCCCGCCCGCCACCACCACCGGCGGGGGCAACGGCAGCGGCGGCAACGGCAGCGGGGGCAGCGGCGGCGACAGCCCGACCGGCAGCGGCACCGACGGCGCGCGCGACGCCGGCGGGTGCGGCTGCCGGACCCCCGGCGACGGCCACGACGGGTGGCTCCCCGCAGGCCTCGCTGGGCTCGCCCTCGCCTCCGCCGCAGCCCGGCGGCGGCGAGCGCAGCGGCGACGCTGAGCACCCACCCGCCATGAAAGGCAGCGCCGGAACGGGCGCATCGCCGCTCGCTTCCGTCCCGCCTTCGCAACGCGCCTCTTTTCGCTCGCGTCGCTCCCCGGCGACAGCATAGATAGACCTCCACCGAGCGCCTCACGGCGAGCCTCGCCTTGCCCATCGCCCGCCTCGTCGATCCCCTGTTCGTGCTCCTCGTCGTCGCGGGCCTCGGCCTCGCGCTGTCCGGCGGCGGGTGGACCTACCGCGCGCGCCGGGCGAAGGTCGGGCGGGCGCTCGCGTGGAGCGCCTGGCTCGCGCTGTGGCTCCTCTCCATGCCCTGGGTCTCCAGCGGGCTCGTGCGCCGCATGAGCACGCAGCCGAGGGACCTCCGCGCGGAGCTCGCCGGCAGCTCGCCCGAGCGGCGGGTCCTGGTCATCCTCACCGCCGGGATCGACGCCGACGAGTTCGGCACGCCCGCCATGGAACGGCAGTCGGCGAATGGCATCGAGCGCGGCCTCGGCGCCGCGCGCGTCTACCGCACCTACGGCTTCGGCCACGTCATCGTCTCAGGGCAGGACGTCCGGCTCGAGCGCACCGAGCTCGCCGGCGCCATGGCCGACCTGCTCGTCGAGCTGGGCGTGCCGAGGAAGAAGATCCTCCTGGAGACCGAGTCGCGCGACACCCGGGAAAACGCCATCTACTCCGCCAAAATCGCCCGCAGCCTCTCGGCCGAAGCCGTGGTCGTCGTGACGAGCGCGCTCCACATGCCGCGCTCGATCCGCATGTTCGAGCGCGCGGGCCTCGACGTCCTCCCCGCGCCGATCAGGTTCGAGGCCCTGCCGCACAAAGGGCCGGGGCAGCTGATCCCATCGTCGCTCACCCTCCGGCGATCGCACCGCGCCGTCCACGAGCTCGTGGGCCTGCTCGAGCCGTAGCCGCAGCCACAGCGATCACGGCGCGCGCTCGCGCGCCGCGCTTACCACGTGACCTTCTGCGAGCCGCGGACGAAGCGCCAGAGACCCACCACGGCCGCCGCGTTGAGGACCACGAAGGTGCGCGCGAGCGAGCCGAGCTTGCCCGCGGCGCCCCCGAGCGCCGCGAGCAGGTAGAACGCCGCCTGGCCCCCGAACATCGCGCGCGTCGCGTAGAGCGTCCACGAGACATCGCCGCTGGCCTCGGCGCCGATCCACGCGGCGGTCGACGCGATCAGCAGCGCGACGAGCGCCCAGGGGCACACGAGGCGAAGCAGCTTGTGAGAGAAGATCTCGAACCACGACGGGTTCCTGAACGGGACGAGCAGCGCCGGGAGCAGCGAGAAGAGCTGGTAGTTGCCCGCCAGGGTGCGCACCTTGCGGCCGAACTCGCGCTCGTCGCCGAAGGCGTCGTCGTACGCGATCGCGTCCTGCGCGAAGAGGATGGAGCGGCCCTCGAGCCGGAGCCGCATCGGCACCCACATATCGTCGAGGATGACGCCCTCCGGGAGCTGGCTCATGTCGGCGCGCCGGATGGCGTAGATGGGACCGGTCACCCCCACCATGCTCCTGAACCTCCCCTCCTGGAGGCGGATCCAGTTCTCGTAACGCCAGTACGCCCCCGAGCCCGCCGAGCCCTTCAGGACCAGGTTGCCGGAGACGCAGCCCGCGTTGGGATCGGCCAGGAGCCGCATGAGCGCGCGCAGCGCCCCGGGCACGAGCGGCTGGCGGATGTCCGTCATCAGCAGCACCTCGCCCGTCGCGACCCCGAGCATCGTGTTCACGCCGATCGGCTTGCCGCGCCGCGCCTCGTTGACGATCACCTTCACCCGGGGGTCGCGCTCCGCCAGCTGCCGGGCCACGAGCACCGTGTCGTCGGTCGAGCCGTCGGAGTAGAGCAGGACCTCCAGCTTGTCCCTCGGATAGTCGAGCGCGAAGAGGCTCTCGACCTTCGCCTGGAGATACGACGCCGCATTGTAGACGGGGATACACGCCGTCACGGTGGGGACGTAGCCCGGATCCTCCCTCCGCTGCGCAGGCCAGAGGCGCGCCAGGATGCCGATCACGATCGGGTACCCGAAGTACGTGTACACGAGCACCGCGACGGCCAGAAAGGAGGCAATGACCACGCTAAACTGTAAAGCGCCGGTCGGGGGCGGTTGTCAATCGACATGGATGAGCGCCGCCGCGACCCAGCGGCTCGCGTCTCCCGCGCGCCGCGATCAGTCCCGCACCTTCACGCTCCGGACGACGTCCCCATCCACGAGCGCAGCCCACGGCCCGGCGGCGACGCCGACCGCCGCGTACTGGCCGTCGAGGTGCGGCGCGCGAGCGTGCATGACGAAGAGCTGGCTCGATCCGGTGTCGCGGCCGGCGAGGGCCACGCCGACGCGCAGCGGCTCGAACGGGACGGGCGACGTCTCGCAGCGGAGCGCCGGCCTGCCGGGCGGACCGCCGGCGCCGTCGCCGAACGGAGCGCCGAACTGGGTGACGAAGCCGGGCACCACGCGATGGACGATCTTGCCGTCGTAGTAGCCGGAGCGCGCGAGATCGATGAAGCGGGTCACCGCGACCGGCGCGAGCGCGGGGTCGAGCGTCATCGTGAGCTCGCCGGCGTCCGTGTCGAAGGTCAGCACCGCCGGAGCGCGCACGAGCGCGGAGGCCTCGGCCGGCAGCTCGCCGGCCGGCGGCGCGATGGCCGGCCGCCCCGCGTCGCCCGGCAGCCCGGAGTCGCACGCGATCTTGCGGCCCCGGAGCACGCCGAGCGCCGTCCCCGCGCGCGCCCGCGTCGTGGGGTAGCTCGATCGGCAGAGATCCTCCAGGCGAGCCTCGGCCGGCTTGAGCGCGAGCGCCCCCACGGCGTCGATGACCGCGCCGATGAGCTCCGGATCGTCGCGCACGCCAGGGCGATCGAGCAGCGAGAGCAGCGCGCCCTCGATCGCCGGCGACGTGACCGCGGCGGGCGCGTCCTTGTCGTCGCGGCGCCGCTTGCGCTTCCGCTTCCCCTGCCCCGGCGCCTCCGACGCGCGCTGGGGCTGCCGCGCGATGACCGCCGCCGCCGCGGCGACGAGGCCCGGCTCCTCCGCGGCGAGCGCCTTCGCGAGCAGGTCGGGCGCACCGGCGATCTCCTCGTGCGAGGCGATGAGCTCGATCGCGGCCTCCCGCGCGCGCAGCTCGCCCGACTCGGCGTAGGCGCGGAGCGCGGCGAGCCGCGCGCCCGTGATCGCCCCGCGGCCGATCACCTCGACGACCGCCCGGGCGCCGATCGAGCCGCGCACCGGCGCGGCGGCGTCCGGCTTGCTCGCCGGATCCGCCGGCGCCGTGACGTCGCAGCCGAGGAGCAACGGTTCGCGGTGGTTCGCGCCCGCGAGGAGCCTGGCCGCGCCGCAGCGGAGCCACGCGACGCGACGGAGGATCGCCGCGGGCGCGCTCGGCGGCGGCGGCAGGGCGGCGAGCTCGCGGAGCGGCTTGCGCGCGGCGCCTGCAGATCCGAGCGCGTCGAGGGCGGTGAGCAGGACGCCGAAGTCCTCGCTCACGAGGCCCGTGAGCGCGATCGGGTCCGCGCTCGGGACGAGCGCGGCGAGCGCGTCGGCGAGCGCGCGCTGGCCGGGCGCGCCGAGCCGCTTGAGCGCGCGCGCGGCCTCGGCGCGCTCGCTCGCGGTGAACACGCCCTTCGTGCCGAGCACGCGCGCGAGCTCGGAGGCGGCCGCCTCCCCTGCCCGGCCGAGCGCGCGCACCGCGAAGAGCCGCGCGTCGCCCGCCTCCGCGAGCCGCGCGGTCGCGACGTCGCGGATGCGGGGGATGACCGTGAGCGGGACGTGCTCGAGCCGCCCGATCGGGTAGAGCGCCTCCGGGACCGGCGGGCTGGCCGCGCTGCCCGAGGCGAGGTTGAGCAGCGCGACGAGCGTCTCCTCGCGCAGCTTGAGCTTGATCGCGGCGAGGTCGCCGAGCGCGTACGCCGCGTGGATCGCGCGCTCGCGCGGCCCCTCGAGCCACGCGACAAGCGTCGGCTCCGACGCCTCGGCGCCGCACCGCCCGATGGCGCGGGCGAGCGCGCCGCCCGCGTCGAGCGGCGGCGCTCCCGCGGAGGCGCCGCCGCTCGCGGCAGCGGCGGCGCTCGGCGCGGCCGTCGTGCCCGGGCGGGCGTCGCGGGCGAGAGCGCGCGCGACGAGCGCCGAGACCGTCTCGCCCTCGTGGCCCTTGCACGAGAACCCGAGCCCGTAGGCGGCCCACGCGACAACCTCGTCGTCCTCGTCGGCGAGCGCGCGCCCGAGCCCGGGCCGCGCCGCGTCGCCGCCGATGCGCGCGAGCGCCCGCGCGGCGGCGCGCCGCACGTCGACGTCGCGGCTCTGCTGGGCTGTGGGGCTCACCTCCAGGGCGGCGCGGCGCTGCTCGGCGGCGAGGAGGGCGTCGAACCGCGCCTGCGCCCCGGCGCTCGTGGCCGGAGCCGCCGCGGAGCTCCCCGCGTCCGGCGCGGGGCCGGGCGCCGGTTGCCCGGTGCAGGCCGCGAGGGACAGGGGCAGCGCGAGGAGAAAGGAGGAGCGCCTGCTCGGCATGATCACGTTTCACCCCGGCGCGCGCGGTCGAGCAGCCAGGCGGCGCTCTCGCAGAGGATCCGCCGGCGGCGCATCGCGCGCGCGTCGAGCCACATCGAGACCACCTCGTGACCGCGCTGCCACGCGCGCGCAACCACCGACGCGCTCACGTGCGGCGCCGGCAGCGCGCAGGCGTCGATCCCGACCTCGCGGAAGTTCTGGAGAGCCCTCGTCATGTGCCAGGGGCAGGTGACGATCGCCGCCCGCCGCGCGCCCATGCGGCGCAGGAGGGCCGCGCTGAAGATCGCGTTCTCGTGCGTCGTCAGCGACCAGAGGTCCTGCAGGATCGCGTGCGCCGGGACGCCGGCGCGCCGCAGCTCGGCGGAGAGCACGCGCGCCTCGATCTGCGCGCCCCAGCGGCGCCCGCCGCTGGCGATCACCCACGGCGCGACCCCGTCGCGGTAGGCCTGCGCCGCGCGCGCCGCGCGGCGTGCGCCGGGGGCCGCCGGGCGCCCGGACGGGAGCATCCTGCAGCCGAGGACGACGATGGCGTCCGCGTGGAGCGGCATGCGCCCGACCATAGCCCATCGGCCGTGGCCGTCGCGCATCTGCTGCGCGGTGGCGTCCTTCCCGCCGGACGCCAGGTCGCCGCCGCCCCCGCCGCCGCCGCGACCTCCCGCCGCCGCGCCTCCACCGCCCCGCCGCCGCGCCCTCCCGCGCCGCCGTCCCCGGGCCGAGCCGTGGCCGCCTGCCAGGGGGGCTGCCGCGCCACCGCAGCCCGCGCCCCTCCGGCGCCCCCCCGCCTCCGCCTTCGCGGCCCTTCCGCCGCTGCCGCGGGCCTGCCGCTGCCCTGCGACCTACCCCGCAACTACATTGGCGCCGTGCCCCTGCTCCCCCGGCCAGGTCACCACGTCTGCGACCTTCCTTGCTCCCGGTGCACCAGGCAGCTTGACGCTGCCCGCGCTCGGAATCTAATAGCTCTACCTTGAAACGGGCGGGGTTCAGCGAGCGAGGCAGGATGCGGATCAAGATGTGGGGGGTTCGCGGAAGCATCCCCACGCCCGGTGCAGGCACGGTCGAAGTAGGCGGCAACACGAGCTGCTATGAGATTCGTGCCGGCGAGACGCTGGTCATCCTCGATGGCGGGACGGGGCTCCGTCTCCTCGGCCAGGACCTGGTCAAGGAGATGCCCTTCGAAGCCTGGATGTTCTTCAGTCACGTGCACTGGGATCACATCCAGGGCTTCCCCTTCTTCACCCCCGCGTTCGTGCGCGGGAACAAGATCCATCTGTACGGCGGCCTCAACGTCTCCCGGACGCTCGAGGAGACGCTCGCCGGGCAGATGGACTACCCGAGCTTCCCGGTGCACCTCACGGAGATGGGCGCGGCGATGACCTTCCGCGATCTCTACGAGGGCGAGGTCGTCACGATCGGCCCGAACGACGACGTGCGCGTGACCAACGCGCGCGGCAACCATCCGAACGGCGTGTACGCGTACCGCGTCGAGCACGAGGGGAAGGTCGTCGTGTACATCACCGACTCCGAGCACTACGCCATCGTCGATCCGAAGCTGAAGAAGCTCGCGATGGGCGCCGACGTGCTGATCTTCGACGCCATGTACACGCCCGAGGAGTACGCGGGCGAGGTCGGCGGCGGTCCGAAGACGGGCTGGGGCCACGCCACGTTCGTCGCGGGCTGCCAGCTCGCGAAGGAGGCGGGCGCCAAGCAGCTCGTCCTGCACCACCACGACCCCAACCAGACCGACGCCATGGTGCGCGAGAAAGAAATGCGCGCCCGCGAGCTCTTCCCGAACACCATCGCCGCCCGCGAAGGCACGGTCATCGAGATCTAGCGCCCCGCCGGGCTCGTGGCGCGCCCCCCTCGGCGCGCCGCGGTCGGCGACGGCTCGCCTACCCGAGCGCGCGCCGTCCAGGCCGCGGAGCGCTGCGCCGCCTCACGCGCTCTTCGCCAGCGGCGCAACGGGCTCGCGGGTGATCTCCTCGATGCGCGCGCGCATCCGCTTCTTCGCGCGCTCCTCGATCTGACGCACGCGCTCCTTGCTGACGCCGAAGTCGGCGCCGAGCTGCTCGAGCGTCACGGGGCTGTCGGTCAGCCAGCGCTGGCTCATGATGCGGCGCTCGCGGGGCGACAGCTCGCTCACGACCTGGAGCAGCGCGCGCGAGAGCTGCTCGCGCTCGTCGGCGGCGCAGGCCTCCTCCTCCGGCGTGTGCGAGCTCGACGCGAGCCGCTCCACCGGCGCCACACCGTCGTCGCTCGGAGAGCGCTCCAGGCTGACGTCGCGCGCCATGAGCAGCGGCAGCAGCTCGGTCGCCCGCTCCTCCGACAGGCCGCTCAGCTCCGCCAGCACCGCCGGGTCCTTCTCGTGCGTCTTGCGGTAGATGCGCAGCGCGCGGCGCTCGCTCTTCGACGAGCCGAGGCGCACGATCCGGTACCCCCGCGCCACGTGCTCGCGGATCTCCGCCCGGATCCAGTAGGCCGCGTAGGTCGCCAGGCGGCAGCCGCGGTCCGGATCGAAGCGCTCCGCGGCCTTCAGGAGGCCGATGTTCCCCTCCTGCACGATGTCCTCCATCGGGAGCCCCCACCGGCGGTACTCGAGCGCGATCGTCATGACGAAGGGCAGGCACGCCTCGATGAGGCGCCGGCCAGCATCCCGGTCGCCGGCTCGCCAGCGGAACGCGAGCTCCCGCTCGGCCTCTGGGCTCAGGGTGGCGTGGTTCGCGAGCTCCGTACGATAAGCCGAGAATGCCGCACGATCCCAGGTGATGCTCATGGTCTCTTCGTTCTCCGCCGCGCGCGCCGATCAAGGAGGCCTTGGGTTGGGAGACCCCTGCAAGCCGGTGGGCGGCACCGGGCCAGATGCAGGCGCGATGCCGGGATAAACCCTACAAAATCGCCTTTTTTTGCGCTGGAATGCGCAACGTGTTCGGATCTCCCGAGGGACGCGAAAGCTTTGCGGGAAAGCGGAGGAGCACGAATGCGCGGCGCTGAGCCCAGATCCACGGCGCGCGAGCGGCGAATGAGAACGGGGCGTGGCTTCCAGGTTTCGGGCGTGGACAGCGCCCGCCGCGCTCCGCGAGCGCGCGCCCCGATCGCCGCGGTCGCCTCTGCCCCCGCCGCCCGCGCCATGATATTCGGAGAGCCGTGAGGACACGCGTCGCGAGCTCCGTCGCGTGCATCGCCGCAAGCCTTGCGGCGCTCGCCTTGCTCTCGCGCGAGGCGGAGACGCCCCTCGCGAAGGCGCGGCGCGGGCTGGCTCGGCCCCTGCTCCACGCCATCGCGCCCGACGACGAGGAGATCGACGGCGCCGGCTGCGATCCGAACGCCCTCGACCGCGGCATCGCGGTGCCGACCGGGGCGCCGACCTCGCTCGGCTGCGAGCAGGCGCGCGCCATCGTCGCCCAGGCCCGCACCACGCTGGCCGCTCCGCCGCTCCGCGTCGATCCCGCAAAGTTTGCCGAGGCGACCTCCGACTGGCTCGATCCGCACGGGCTCTGGTCGGTCGCGCCCGACGCGCCCGTGGGGGCCTCGCTGGGGCGGGAAGCTGCCGCGCTCCTCGCCGAGCTGCAGGCGCCCGTGGGCAGCGGGCCGTGCTCGGCGGCGCTGCGCGTGGGCGAGGAGCTCTCCCGGTGGTCGCGCGAGCTCGATGGGCTCTTCGACGAGGGCTACCGGCGCGGGCTGGCCAGCCCGCCCGCGACCTCGGCCCAGGCGTGGGAGCTGATCTCCGCGGCGCCGTTCGAGGACGGCGAGGTGACGCGGAGCGCCCGGGATCTCGCGCGCGAGCTCGGTCGGGAGGTCGGCGGGCTGCGCGCGCGCTTCGGAGAGCCGCTCGCCCGCTACGCCGACGCCGTGCGCGAGCGCGCGGCGCCCTCGCTGAGCGAGGACGGCTGGGCGCGCACGGTGATCGCGGCCGCGGTGCGCGCCTACGTGCCCCAGCTGGACGCCCACGGCGCCTGGGCGCCGCTCGAGGAGGAGGTCTCCATCTACGACCTCGACCTCGAGGCGCGCCCGCCGGCCCGGCTCTGGCAGGAGATGACGCGCACCGCGATCGGGGTGCGCATCGACCGCGGCGCGCTCGCGCCGCTCGCGGACGGCGACGTGGTGATCCGGATCCAGGATCTGCCGATCTCCGGCATGAGCGTCGAGCAAGCCGAGCAGCTCGCCGTGCTGGCCGACGTGCGCCCCGGGACGACCGCGCGCGTGGCGCTGCTCCGGCGCGGCGCCGCGGCGCCCCTCGAGCTGGCCGTGGCGCCGCACCCGATCGGACCGCAGCCGGCGGAGCCCGCGCCGGCCTCGCTGCCGCTCGATCTCGTGCGGTTCGGCGACGGCAAGGTCGCGGTGATCACCATCCCCGACGTCCCCGACGACCTCGGCGATCGGGTGGCGGCGGCGCTCCTCCTCGCGCGCGCGCAGAGCGACACGCGGGGCGTGATGCTCGACGTGCGCGCGAACGGCGGCGGCTCGACCGACGGGGCGATCGCCGCGCTCGGGCTGTTCCTGCCGGGCGTGCCGCTGTTCCCGATGCGGCGCCGCGACGGCGGCGTCGAGGTGGAGCGCTCGCCCGACGTGCCCGAGGGGCGCGGGTGGAGCGGGCCGCTCGCGGTGCTCGTCGACGGCGACTCCGCGAGCGCGGCGGAGATGATCGCCGGCGCGATCGGCAGCTACCGGCGCGGCGTGGTCATCGGCGATCGCACCTACGGCAAGGGGTGCGCCCAGGAGTACCTCGACGACGACGCCCACGTCGGCGTCCTGCGCCTCACCACGCTGCTCTACGCGCTCCCCGACGGCGCGCCGGTGCAGAAGGTCGGCATCGTGCCGCAGGTGCAGCTCTCGCTGCCGGCGACGAACGAGCGGGAGGCGCGCGTGGACCGGGCGCTCGGCCCGTGGCGCGGCCCCGACGTGCGCGATCTGCACCGCGTGCGCGAGGTGCCGTGGTCGGCGCACGCGGGGCGGGTGGGGCCCTGCCGCGACGAGACGGTCTGCCGCGCGCTGCGGTCGCTCGGCGCGGTCCGGGCGGCGGCGCGCTGACGCGCGTCAGCGCTTCCAGAACTTGCCGAGGAGGCCGCCCGCGGGCGTCGGGTCGGTGCTCGCGCGGCTGCGCATCTCCTGCACGCGCACCTCGCGGATGGCGTCGAGGTTCTTCGGGTTGATCTCGGCCGCCAGGCGGAAATCGCGGCTCGCCCGGTCGACCCGCCCCGTGCGCTTGAGGAGCATGCCGCGGTAGAAGAGCGCCCGCTCGTAGCGGGGCTCCTTCCCCAGGACGACGTCCAGCGTCTCGATCAGGTCGTCGTAGTGCGCGCTCGTGGCCCCCTCCGCGAACGCGGGCGGCTCGCCGCGCCGCTGCGCCTGGATCCAGACGAGCAACGTCATGTACTCGGGCTGCTCCGGGTCGGCGTTCAGCGCGCGCCGCGCGCGGATCTCGGCGCCCACGAGGTCGTTCTTCTTGAGCAGGATCTCGGCCTTCTGGAAATCGAGCGCGGCGTCGACGACGCGGGCGATCTTCTCGTCGTCCTCCGCGGGGACCGCGGCCTCCTTCGGCGCCTGCATGTACTCGGCGCGCCGCTTCGGATCGCTCAGCGTCTGGTAGGCCTCGCTGATGCGGGCGAACACGCGCGCGACGAGCGGCTTGACGTCCTGGAGCTCCGCCGGCGTCCGGTCGGGGTGCCACTGCTTGGCGAGCGCAAAGTAGACGCCCTGCACGCGCTCAGGAGGGGTGTCCTCCGCGACGCCGAGCATCTGGAAGAAGCTCTCGCCGTCGATCGCGGCGGCGCGCGCCTCGATCTCGGCGCGGCGCGCGGCGAGCTCGGGGCTCGGCGCGGCGCGCGGCAGCGGCGGGAGATCGGGCGGGGGCGCCGCGGGCCCCTGCGGCCGCGCGGGCTCCGGGGCGCGCGCCGGCGGAGGCGACGTCGACCCGGCGCGCCCCGCCCCCCGCGCGGCCCTGCCCTCCTGGCCGACGGCCGCCATCTTGACGGTGGGCGCCTGCGGCTGCGGCGGCTGCGCGCGGGCGCCGGCAAAGGACGGCACGGGGGGCTGCTTCGGCCCCTTCGGATCCGCGCCGCGGGGCGCGCCGCCCGGATCGCCGCCGGACGCGCGCGGATCGAACGGCGCCGCGGGACGCGGGATCGGCGCGCCGCGGCCGTCCAGCGCCCCGGACGGGGGCGGCACGGTCGAGCGGCGCGGGACGAGCGGCTCGGCGAACGGCGCTCCCGGCCGCCTGCTGGACGGCGCCGGGGGGGCCTCGGTCTGCCGCGGCGAGGCGCGGCCGTCGGCCTCGCCGCGCGCCGGGCGCGGCCCGGGCATCGTCGAGCCCGAGGTGGGGCGCGGCGACCGCGCCGCCGCGCCGGCCGGCTCGCGCTGGGGGGCCTGGCCCGCGTCGGCCGGGACGGCGCCGGCGGCCCGCTCCCGGCCAGATCCACCGGACCCGCCGAGCCCCACAGGGCGACGGCCCGGCGCGCCGAGATCGAGGTGCCGCGTGATCGCGAGCGCGTAGATCGTCAGCCGCACGACGCGCTCCTGCGCGACGCCGGCCCCGAGGAGCTCGGCGAGCGTCATGCGCCGCGTCCGCAGCAGGTCGACGACGGCCGCCTCGTCGCGGTGGAGCTGGAACCGCTTCATCTCGGCCTCGACGTGCAGGCCGAGCTGCCGGCTCTGGATCCGGTCGAGGGTCGCGTCGATCAGCGGATCGTCGGCGTGGAGCCGGACGCCCGCCGCGATCACCGCGAGCGGCTCGCATCCGATGAGCTCCGGACCGCCGTAGGACGACAGCAGGTTCTGGCCGTCGTAGTAGGCGTACCGCGTCTCGGGCGGGAGATCGTAGAGCGCGACGAGCTTGCGCACGAGCTGCTCGCGCAGCACGGCGTAGACCGTCTCCCGGTCGAGCAGGCCCCGGGAGACGAGCAGCCGGCCGTGCAGCACCCGCCGCTTCGTGATGTCCCGGAGCGTCTCCCGGAGCGTCGCCTCGTCGAGGAGGCCGAGATCGAGGATCACCCGGTCGAGCGGGGCGATGATCGTCCCGGTCCAGATCTTGGCCGGCACGCCGTCGCTGAAGAAGATGCCGTGGCGGACGCCCCCCGGGTCGATGAAGCACGTGGTGCCGGTGAGGCGCCGGTCGAGCATGTACACGAGCAGGTGGACGAGCGGCGTGCGCGCGAGCGCGCCCTCCGCGGTCGGCGTCTCGCCCGGCAGCGACAGCACCGCGATGGGGCCGGCCATGGCCGAGGGAGGCAGGTCCGACACCGGGGTGCGCTCGCGCCGCGGTGACGGCTCTCCCCAGCCGCGGGGGCGCAGCGCGAGCGGCCGCGCGCTCTCCTCGGGAACCTCGTCTGGATCGCTGTCTGTCTGCACCGACCACGACTCCTCTCCGTGAGCGCCCGGCGGGGGCGAGTACCGGTCCGCCGCCGCGGCGGGCTCCTGCTGCTGCGGTGGATCCGGCCAGCGCGCCGTGGTGCGCCCGGGCCGCAACGTCGGCGAGCGCTTGCCGGACGGCGCCGGCGGCAGGTCCGCGAGCATCCTGGCCTCTTCGCCGCCGTCGCCGGCCGGCGCCGCCGGCGCAGCCTCGGCCGGCGAGGCGGGGCCGCGGCCGGCGTCGCTGGACCGCGGCTGCGTCCTCCGGCTCCCCGGCGAGCTGGTCACCGGCAGCGTGGGCGACGAGGGCCGCGTGATCTGCTGCGGCGGCGGCATGCGCAGGCTGGCGAGCGGCGACGCCGGCGCGGAGCGGATGGGCGGCTCCGCCGCGATCGCCGGCGACCGGAGCGACGCCTCCTGGACGGCCGCGTGGGCGCGCATCGACGCGGCGGCGGGGTCGTCGCTGGTCGCGACGATCCGGCGGATGTGCCGCGTCGGCTCGCCCTGGCGAGGCCGCTCGGCGAGATCGACCTCGAGCGCGCGCGCGGCGATAGGACCGCCCGACGCGTCGAGGACCAGGCGGACGCGCGGCTGCGAGTAGCGGGCCGGGTGCGCCGGCGTCTGCACCACCAGCGCGACCTCGCCGGTCGAGAGCTCCACGAGCGTGCCGGTCGGAAAGATCCCGAGCGCGCCGACGAGCAGCCGCAGCACCGTGCGGTCCGCCGGATCGGTCGCCTCCTGCTCGAGCTTGGCGATCGCCTCGTCGGCGGAGAGCGGCGTCTCGCCCGGCGCGGGCGTCAGGAGATCGTTGAAGGCGCGGGCGGTCGCGAGGATGCGCGCCTGCAGCGTCGGCTGGCGGAGGCCGCGGTACACCGGGCCGAGCGCCGCCTGGCGGCGCACCCAGTGCGCCTCGTAGGCCACCACGGTGCGCATGACGCTGGGCTCGTTGACGAGGCCGAGCGCGGTCAGCACGACCGCCGTCCCCGCGGGGACGTCCGCCTCCTGCTGCTCGCTCAGCTGCGGGACGAGCCCGCCCGCGCCGCTCCCCGCGGCGCCGGTGAGCCGCGGCCGCGCGATGTCGAAGAGCAGCGCCGCCATCGAGAGCCGCTGCAGGAGGACGACGTCGCCCGTGATCTGCCGGGCCATCGCGAGGCTCAGGATCGCGGTGTTCACCGCGCGCCCGGCGTCGTCGTGGTTCTGGTTGCGGAGCGCGGTGACGCCCAGGAAGGCCGGCGTCTCGTTCGCGGAGAGGTCGACGAGGCGCTGCGTGATGCGTTTGACGCCCTGCCGCAGGGTGTAGCGGCCGTGCCGGAGGTCGTCGTAGAACCGGCGGAGGATCACGATCGCCGTCGCGTAGGTCCGCACGATCGCCGAGGTCTCGTCGCCCTCGCGATCGGCCGCCACCTCGCGGCGGAGGACCGCCTCGTCCACGGCGCGCAGGCGGACGCGCGGCGCCGGGCGGTCCGCGAGCGCCGGCTTGGCGCTCCGGAGGGCCTCGGCGAGCGCGGAGGCGAGCGCGTAGAGATCGCTCGCGCGGACGTCCTTCGCGACCCCGATCTCGGAGTAGCCGCAGCGGCTCAGGACGTCGCCGAGCTCGAGCGCGCCCTCGTAGACGGCGCGGTTCGCCTTGAGGAGCTGCCCGGAGACGAAGACCGCGCCGCGGGTGAACAGGATGGAGACGTTGTGGCCGGAGCGCTGGCCGAAGTCCTGGATCAGCGAGACCGTCTCCTCGACCTGCCGCACCATCGCCTGGTTGTCGATGGCGTGCAGCGTCGAGAGCTTCACCAGCCGGAAGAGGGCCTGCACGACGCTGGCGGCGAGATCGCGCGCCTGCTCGCGCCGGATGTTCTCGGACACGTTCTGGCTGATGACGTCGACCTGGGGAGCGGTCACGGGAGATCTCCGGCCGTCGAGATCCGCTTGCCGAGGCGCGCGGCGATCGCCTCGGCGGCGGCGCTCGCGGCGTCGCGCAGCGCCTGGCTGTTCCAGGGCCGCCGCTTCGAGGCCGCGAGCGCGGCGTCGAGCGCCTCC
Organism: Sorangium sp. So ce1014; assembly: GCF_051521505.1. Taxonomy (NCBI): domain Bacteria; kingdom Pseudomonadati; phylum Myxococcota; order Polyangiales; family Polyangiaceae; genus Sorangium; species Sorangium sp. So ce1014. The sequence goes on along the minus strand of NZ_CP150356.1, from coordinate 1,364,142 downwards.
TGCGAGCTCGCCTCGCGGCCGAGCAGCTCCGCCGAGAGGCAGCGGGTCTGCTCCGCGGCGTCGTCGGCGAGCAGGCCATGCCGCTGGAGCAGCTCGACGGCGATCGACTCGCCGCGCGCCGGGTTCAGCGTGTAGAGCGCGCCGAGGAACTCGCGCCGCTCGTCGAGGGCGAGCTGATGGAACGAGCCGTCCTGCACGCGGCGGACGAGCAGCGGGCCGGCCGCGCGGACCTGGTGGTGCGCCAGCGTGCGGAGCGCCGCGACGCGCACCTCGGGCGGCGCCGCCTCGGCGAGCGAGAGCAGCTCGTCCCGGATCTGCTCGGGGCTCGCCGCGAGGTGGGCGATCGCCTCGCAGCGGAGCGCCGCGTTCGCGCACCCGGAGAGCCGCTTCAGCGCGCCGAGGGCGCCCTGCGTCCGCGACGCGGCGAACATCTTGAGGATCGGACGGGCGACGTCGAGATCGAGCGTCATGAGCGCGTCGACGACCCCCTCCTCGTGCCCGGGCAGCGTCCGCTCGAAGTAGCCGAGGAGCGCGCGGCGCAGGGGCTCGTGGCCGATGTGCCCGACGACCTCCATGGCGACGGGCAGGGTGTCGCTGCCGAGCTTGTGCAGGACGGGCGCGAGGCGCTGCGCGACGAGATCGAGATCCACGGGGGCGGGCTGCGCCGCGGCGCCGGGGGTGCCCGTCATGACGACGCGCGTCGCCTCGCGGAGGAGCAGCCGCACCGTGTCGGGCGGGAACATGCCCCGGGCGAGCTCCGTCGCGAGCGCGCCGCCCTGCTGCCTGGGCGCGAGCGCGTCGAGCGCCTTCTCGACCGCGTCGTGCATCGCGAAGAGCATGTCGAAGCGGCGCGCGAGGATGAGATCGCGCGCCGAGGCGGCCATCGGCTCGGTCACGAGCGCGACGTCCTGGTAGCGCTTCGCGTTCAGGAAGGCGTCCGCCACGATCTCGACGAAGCGCTCGCTCCAGCGGTCCGGGCCGAGCACGAGCTGCGTGCCGAGCGCGCGCTGCGCGACCGGGTCGAGGGCGAGCGCGCTCGCGGCGCGGCGCGCCGCGCGCAGCGCGGCCGCGTCGGTGTCGATCACCATCGCGGCCGCCTCGGCGCGGTTCGCCTTCTCCTCGGCGGCGCGCCGGGCCATGCCCTCGAGGTCGTCGGCCTCGTGCCAGAACTGCTCGCGATCGGCCGCGTCGCCCTCGGCGAAGACGCTCACCACGTCGTAGCGCACGTGCTCGAGGCGGCGCTCCCACAGCGCGGCCGCGACGTCGTCCTCGGGGGCGAGGTCGCGCAGCGGGTCGAGCAGCAGCACCTCGCAGAACGAGCGCAGCTCTTCCTCCGTGATGCCCGGCAGCAGCTGGACGCGCCGCACGCCGGCCGCGAAGAGGTTGTACGGGACCAGGTCGAGCGGGTGCGGCGGCTCCCACACCGTCCGCCCGCGGTGCTCGAAGGCGTACGGCGTCAGCGCCCAGTGGACGAGGCTCCCGTCCGCGCGCAGCGCCTCCACGATGGCCTGGAAGGTCGCGCGGAGCTTGTTGTCCGCGTCCGGATGGCGAAAGCCGTAGTGGCGCACCGCGGGGAGCAGCCGCTCCACGCGGCGGAACACCTCGGCGAGCCGCGTGACCGCGGGATCGTCCGGCTCCGCGTCCCCCGGCTCCTCCTGGGGCGCGGGCTCCTCCGGCGGCCGCATCCCGACGGCCGTGGGCGAGTCGTCCGGCGGGGGGCGCCGCGTGCTCTGCGGCTCCGGGCGGCGCGGGGCGGACGCGCCGGTCTCCTCGAGGATGCGCAGCACCTCCTGCCGCATCTGCGCGGCCGAGTCGTGGCGGTTGCGCCGGTCCCAGGCGAGCGCCTTGTCGACGAGGCCGATGACCGAGGCGGGCAGCTCGGGCGCGATCCGCGCGAGCGACGGCGCCGGCGTCGTCGCGGCGAGGATGAACGCCTCGTTGTCCGAGCGCCCCTGGTGGAGGCGCTGGCCGCTGAGCACGGCGTACAGGGTCGCGCCGATCGAGAAGAGATCCGCCCGCCCGTCGACCCCCTCGGTCAGCCCCATCGCCTGCTCCGGCGCCATGAACGAGGGGGTGCCGAGCGCGGTGCCCGCCTTGGTCTTGTCGCCGGGCGCGCCGCGCAGCCTCGCCACGCCGAAGTCGAGCAGCTTCACCACGTTGTCCTTCGTGACGAAGATGTTCGCGGGCTTCAGGTCGCGGTGGACGATGCCTTCCCCGTGGAAGCTCTCCAGCGTCTCGAGCACCTCCCCGGCGATCCAGAGCGCCTCGGCGACGGGGAGCTTCCGGCTCTTGCGCTTCCAGAGCTGCTGCACGGTCTCACCGTCGAGCAGCTCCATCACGAGGAACGGCTCGTCCTGCTCGGTGATGTCGTCGTCGAGGATCGCGACCCGGCCGGGGTGATCGATCTTGTTGGCGACGTACCCCTCGCGCAGGAACCGCTCGCGGATGCCGACGTCCCGCGCGAACTCGGCGTGGAGGATCTTCAGCGCGGCGCGCGAGCCGTTCCGGTGGGTCGCGGCGTACACGGACGCCATGCCGCCCACGCCGAGGAGCGCGTCGATCCGCCACTTGCTCTTGAGGGTCATCCCGACGCGGGCGCGCGCCCGCTGCTTCTCGTCCGGCGCGTCCGAGACCTCCGAGGGAGGAGGGATGACGGACTCGGGGATGACGCCACGTGAGGTCATTCGGCCACCAGAAGGCGGGAAATCGTATCACCTCCGGGCCCTCGCCAGGTTCCGGATTTCGGGGGCAGGCAGTGCGCCTTACCGTTTCCTGGCGCCCGGCGGGCGCAGGGCGATCGCCGGTACGGGAGCTCGTTCCGCCCGCCAGGAGCCCGGCGAGGGAGGCGATGAAGCGCCGCGCGGGCGGCGATGGCGTCCGCGCGCACGGCGCCGGTCGCCGAGCGCCGCGCCGCGCGATGGCGCGCCTCGCAGGTCGACGAAGCTTCGTCCGGTGCCATCGCGACGCCTGCCAACACGACGTCCTGCGCACGGAGGAGCGTCAAGAGGCGCCGAGCGCCAGCTCCATGGCCAGCGCGTCCACCAGCGAGCGCAGCACCTCCGCCATCCGCGCCACGCGGTCCGGGTCGAGCACCGGGCGGCGCCGATCGCCCGGCGCGCACACGAGCGCCCTGGCCAGCTCGATCTGGATCGCGTCGATGTCGGGCGCGGCGTGGCGGACGACGGAGTAGCCGCCCGGAAACGGCGCCTCGATTCCGACGGACAGCCCATGGTCCCGCGCCGCGCGCGCCAGGGCGTCGCGCACCGCCGGGCGCGCGCATCGGCCGTTTCGGGTCCCGAGCACGACGTCCGCCGCGTCCTTCAGACCTCCGTCGGGGTACGTGTGGACCGCGAGGAGGGCGGCGCGACCGTGGCGCGCGCACGACGCCGCGAGCTCGGCGGCGACGGCGTCGTGGTACGGCTCGAAGACCTCTGCGAGGAGCTCGTCGACCTCGGCGCGCGATCGCCGGCGCTCCCACCACGTGACGCCGGCGCACGAGAAGCGGCGCACGTCGCCGAGCCCCGGCGGGCGCTTGTCTTCATAGGGAGTCGGCACGCGCGGCTCCACGTTGAGATCGATCACATAACGACTCGCCGTGGCGACGACGCGCCGCACGCCTCTGGCCTCGAGCCCCTCGCACACGGCGGCGGCGCCCACGTCGGAGTCGGCCCAGGGCGCGCCCGCCTCGAGCGCGATCGACGGGAGGCCGAGGCCCCGCGCGGTGAGCGGATCGAGCCCGAGGCCCGCGTGGGGGACCTCGACCACGACGGGGCCGGGCGCACCGGGGCCCAGGATTTCGAAGTGCGGAGCGGTCATCGTGCCAAGGGCCGGATTTCGCCGAAGGACGCGTCATCGCAAGGGGCGAGCGTGTGATGCGCGTGGCGCATGCGGCAGGAGGATACACCGGTCCGGCGAGCGCACCTCCACCGCGGAGGAGAGCCCTTCGAGCCCGCCCACCCCCGAGCCGCTACCCCGACGATCGCCGGCGGCAACCCCCGCCCCCCTTGACGTCGCGCGGGAGGGCTGGCGAAACTCATAGGTCGGCGGTCCTCGTGGATAAGTGTGATGCCCCCATAAGCGACGAGTCGTCCCTCGCCCAGGCCCTCGCGAAGCTCAACGAGGCCATGCGCCCGAGCCTCGGCGGCCGCACCGACCCGGCGCGGCGCCGGGGCGCCCAGCGTCTCGCTCAGCTCGCGCGTTGTGAGGACGAGGATCTGCCCGCGTTCGCGAAACGGCACATGCCCGGGCGCACCGTCGAGGAATCCGGGCTCCGCTCGGCCCGGGACCTCTTGCTGGCGATCGGCGGCATCGCGGACATGGAGGAGGGCGGCCCCGACGCATGGGCGGCGCTCGCCGAGGTGAACCGGATCCTGGAGCGCCGCCTGGCCGAGGCGAAGGAGGCGGCGCTGAAGCGCAAGGCCGAGGCGGAAGAAGCGGCCGCGGGCCCGCCGCCGCACGTCGCGCCGATGCTCTCCCAACGGATGCCAGCGCCGCTCGCCTCGCCGACGCCCCCGCTGGCGGACGCCACGCTGCCGCCCACGCGTCTGCCGCCCGCGCCAGGCGCGCTGCCTTTCGCGTCCACGACGAGCCCGCTCCCGTTCGCGGCGAGGGCGGGGTGGGACCGTCCCACTCCGCCGTCCTCGGCGCCTCGGTACGATTCGGTGCTGCCGTTCCGCCCCCCTCCATCGCCGGCCGTAGCTCCGCGCGAGGAGCGCGCCTCGATGGCTCCCGAGCTCGCATCGTGGCGCGCTCCGCCCCAGCCCGCCTGGGCAGCACCGTCCTCGGGCCCGGGCGCTGCCGCCAGCATCCCCCCGCTTACTTTGGAGCAGTATGCGGGGATGGTGGTGGCCTGCGAGCTCTATCCTCTCCATGCGCAGAGCACCCAGAGTCGATATGGGGTGAGGACCCCCGACGAACGGGCGGCGCTCGACCGCTTCTGGCACGCGCGGCTCTCGGCCGATCCGGTGCTCGCCGAGCACTGGGAGCGCATGCGGGAGAACGCGCGGAGGTACTTCCGCCAAGCCCCCTGACCGCCGGCCCCACGATCTCGCTGGCGTGCCGCCGGGGTACGGGCGCGGCGCGAGCGGTTGACACGGAACGAGGCCCGGCCGAGACTCTCCGTTCGCACTCCCCGCGTCGCAAGAGGCAAGACATGCCCACCGCGCTCTACTCGCTCACGTGCTCGAAGCTCGACAACGTCACGTTCGCCGGGTTCCGCGGCAAGGAGGAGATCTCCCGGCCGTACGAGATCGAGCTGTTCTTCACCGTCCCGGTTGGCACGGCCGTCCATGCCGCGGTCGGCGAGCGGGCCAAGCTCACGATCCGCCGCGGCGACGACACGGCCCCGATCGTGTTCCACGGCGTGATCGCGGAGACACGGCTGCTCCACCAGACAGCCGAGCGCGCCCTGTACCGGGCGCTGCTCGTTCCCAAGCTCTGGATGCTTCGTCACTTCTGGCGGAGCTTCATCTTCACCGACAAGACGGTGGACGAGCTCCTGACCGACACGCTGAAGGCCGGCGGCCTGATCACCAGCGAGTTCCGGTTCTCCGCCGTCGACACGTACCCGAAGGAGGAGTTCGTCGCGCAGTACCGCGAGACCCTACTCGACTTCTTCCACCGGTGGTGCGAGCGCGAGGGCCTCTACTATTATTTCGAGCAGAGCGACGACAAGCCGAGCGAGGTCCTCGTCATCGTGGACAACCGCGAGCTCAACGACGACTTCCCGGGCGGCGGCCACGTAAAGTACACGCCGATCCTGGGCGACGACGTCACGGCGCCGCCCGGGCTGCATTCGATGGAGGCCGACGTGCGGTGGCTCCCGAAGACGGTCACCATCGCCGACTACAACTACGCGAACCCGTCGGCCTCCGTGAAGAGCGACAGCGACGTGACCGAGCGCGGGATCGGGACGATCCGGGAGTACGGCGCTCGCGTGTTCGGCGAGAGCGACGCCAAGCACATCGCGACGGTCCGTGCCGAATCCATCGGCTGCCGCGAGCGCACGCTCCGCGCGGCGGGCAGCGCTCTCGGGCCGCGGGCAGGCTACCGTTTCACCATCGACGACGGACCGGACGACCTCGAAGAGAGCTGGCTCGCCGTGGAGGTGGAGCACGAGGGCTCCCAGGCGGGCGCGACGCCCGAGGTGGTCCGCATGACCGGCATCAAGGGCTCCGAGACGTACAGGATGAAGCTCTTCGCCGTGCCCGCGAGCGAACAGTACCGTGCGCCGCAGTCCACTCCGTGGCCGCGGATCTACGGCTTCGAGAACGGGGTCGTCAGCGGCCCGTCCGACAGCCCTTATGCCCAGATCGACGCCGACGGCCGGTACCTCGTCCGGTTCGAGTTCGACACGAGCGATCTCCCCGACGCGCAGGTGTCGACGCGCGTCCGGATGCTCCAGCCGCACGGCGGAGAGAACGAGGGTTTCCACTTTCCCCTGCGCAAGGGCACCGAGGTGATGGTCGGCTTCCTCGGCGGCGACCCGGACCGGCCGTTCATCGCGGGCGTCGTGCCCAACGCGCACAAGCCGAGCGTCGTCAAGGAGCGCAACCGCACGCAGAACGTGATTCGCACGGGCAGCAGCAACCAGATCGTGATGGAGGATGAGAAGGGCAAGGAGTTCATCTTCATCCAGTCCCCGAACAAGAGGACGGGCATCTACCTCGGCCATCCCTCCGGCGATCAATCGAGGATCTTCACGGGGGAAGGCGACCAGCCGACGAGCTGGTACTTCACGAACCCCGGAGCCGCAGCGAGCGGCGACACGAACGCGGGGAGCGACGTCGGCGTGAGCCTCTGGCAAACCACCGACGGCAACTCGGGCCTCTTCGTCGGCGGAGACTCCTGGGTCAACGTCTGGGGAACACAGAACTGGTTCGTGTACGGCGCCGTATCGCACGGTTACCTGTCGACGTTCACGCTCGACATCGGCGCCGACTCGAACGAGAAGTACCATGCCCGTCGGAATACGGAGATCACCTCCGGCCGGAGCGACAAGGTCATGGGTGGTGGCATGGTGCAGGAGATCCACGGCGGGCTGACCCAGACGATCGAGCCTGGAGGGAAGTCGACGGTCACCGGCGGATGGGAGCACAACGTGACGGCGACGAACACCGACCACTACGGGACGTGGGTGTCCAATATCGACAACGGGTGGACGGCGACCGTCGGACAAGCCATCTCGGTCACCAGCACGGGCGCGAGCATCGAGATCAAGGCCCCCGCCGGGAACGTCGACGTGAAGGGCCTCGGGGGCCACGTCAACCTCCAGGGCTCGGCGAGCATCGAGCTCACGGCGCCCAAGGTGACGGTCAATGGCACCGACGTGCAGGTGAAGAGCACCAAGTGGTTCGACTGGTACACCCACAAGGGCGCCGCGGGCATCCTCAAGCTGGACGAAGCCGCGGTCTATCAGTCCGCCTATGGCCTGAAGATCGACACCGTCGGGATCAAGATCGAGAACGAGGGCTGCAAGAAGATCACGGGCGGGATGTTCGTGCGCGCGTACGCCATGTCGAAGAAGACTTCCCTGTTCAGCCTCTCCGACTACGCGATCGGAATCTGGAACGGCGCGTTCAAGAAGGAGTAACTACGCCGGTGAAGGTCTGCAAGCCGCTCAAGATCCCGATCCTGACGCGAGTGGTCGAGCACCTGCGGAGACCCCAGTTCCACGTCGCCGCGATCATCGGCTTCCCCCTGGACCGCCCGCGGGCGCTCATCGACGAGTTCGCGTTCTGGCCGGCGGTCACCCCCGATCTCGGGATCGCCGCGCTCGACGAGGGGATCTCCAAGGCTCGCGGGGAGCTGCTCGTCGCCGGACGCTGCTGCACCCCCGGCGGCCGGCCCCTGACGGCGTCGCACGTCCGGGCCAAGGTGGGCGCGATCGACAAGAAGCTCATGGTGATGGGCGATCGCCACCGGCAGCTCGGCTTCGCCACGGAGCCGAAGCCCTTCGCGGAGATGCCCGTCGACTGGGCGCACGCCTACGGCGGCAAGGAGTATCCGCGGAACCCCTACGGCATCGGCGCGGAGGACATCGAACGCGACGGCAAACGCGTGCGACCGCTGCCCAACATCGAGCCGTTCGGCGGTCTCCTCGGCTCGAACAGCGACCAGCCGGACTCCCTCGCGCCGATGGACATGAGCTTCGCGCCGCGGCGCGCGCGGGCAGGGACCTTCGGGCGCGACTACGTCGAAAAATACGCGCCGGGCCTGCCCTCCGACCACGCTCCCACCGTGTACAACGCTGCGCCCGAGGACCAGTGGATCCCCGGCTTCTGGCGGGGCGACGAGCGCTTCCTGGTGGAGAACATGAACCCGTCGAGCCCTCGGATCGAGGGAGCGCTGCCGGGCCTCGGGGCGCGGGCGTTCGTGACCCATCGAACGGCGGACGGCGAGCGCTTCGTCGAGATCGGCCTTCGCTGCGACACGGTCTGGCTGTTCCCCACGGCCAGGATCGGCGCCCTGATCCTCCACGGCTGGAGGCTCGTCGCCGACGACGACGCGCGCGACATCGTCCACCTCGTCGTCGCATGCGAGGAGCCCTCCGCGCCGCGGCCCATCGAGCACTACCAGCAGGCCCTCGTGCGCAGGCTCGACAAGGACAAGGGGTCGCTGAACGATCTGAGCGACAGCGACCTCATGCCCACGCGCGCGTCCGGCGTGGTCGCCAACATGGACCTCGGGGCGATAGGCCAGTGGCTGAAGCCTGGGCAGATCGCGATGCAGAACGAGCGGCGTGGCGCCGAGCGCCGGCGCCAGGAGCGCGTGGCCCAGTTCGAGGCGCAGGGGATCGATCCTGCGCTGTACGGTCTCGCCGAGCCGCTCCCGGCCGTCGCGCTCCCGCCGACGGACGACCTCGACGCCATGGCGGAGTACCTCCTCACGATCGAAGCGCAAGTGGCCGAGGAGGAGGTGAAGGCAAAGCAGGCCTTCGAGAACCTGAAGGAGGAGCAGCGGGCGGCGATGGGCGCCGACGGCTTCGACCCGGCCACGGAGCAAGGCGAGATCACCGGCGGTCCACCGACGTTCCGCGCGGAGGCGCACCTTCGACAACAAGCCGAGCTCGCGAGCATCGCGCGGACGGCCGGCGAGCCGGACGTCGAGCTCGAGGCGAAGCTCGCGAGCCCCGCGTTTCACGAAGAGCTCCTCCGGCTCGAGGAGCTGACTCGCGCGGGGTACCAGCAAACAGCCCACCTCGCGCCCGCGGCTCCACCGATGACGGAGGAGGCGGTCGAGCTTGCGCGCGCGTTGCTCCGGGTGGCGCGGGACGCAGGCGAACCCCTCGCGGACCGCGACCTCACCGGCGCCGACTTTCGCGGGATGGACCTCACCGGCATGGACTTCTCGCGGGCGTTCCTCGAGGGCGCCGATCTGCGCGACGCCGACCTCTCGGGCGCCAACTTCGAAGGCGCCGTGCTCGCCAGGGCCGACCTGCGCGGCGCGAGCCTCAAAGGCACGCGACTCGCCGGCGCCAATCTCGGCGCCGCGAACCTCGAGAGGGCCTCCTTCGAGGGCGCCGATCTGTCGCAAGCCGTCCTCATGGGCGCGCGCGTCGAGGGCGCGAGCTTCGCCCGCGCCACGCTCACGGGCGCCGACGTGCTTGAGACGAGGTGGATCGGCGTGGACCTCGCGGGAGCACGGCTCGACAAGTGCACCTTCCTCAGGGCCGATTTCACGGGCTCGAGCGTCGCGGCCGCGCACCTCGTGCAGACGACGTTCATCGAGTGCCAGCTCGATCGCACGGACTTCTCGGGCGCTGACCTCCAGCGCGCCTGCTTCGTCACCTGCAAGGGGGAGGACGCCCGCTTCGTCCGTGCCCGCATGAGCGAGGCGGTGATCGGTCATATGAGCGAGCTCCCGCGCGCCGACTTCACCGACGCCGTGATGGAGAAGTGCTGCCTGCGGACGACCGCGCTGCGCGGCGCGAAGTTCGTCGCCGCCAAGATGGTGATGGCCGATCTGTCGGAGTGCGACGCGAGCGCGGCCACCTTCGATCGGGCGCTCCTGAGCAGCGCGCTCTTGATCCGGGCACGGCTCGACGGCGCGTCGCTGCGCGGCGTGAACCTGACCGAGGCGATCCTGTCGAAGTCCAGTCTGGCCGGCGCTGATTTCACGGGCGCCCAGCTCACACGCGCGGACTTCAGCCGCGCCATCGGCGACCGCGACACGCGCTTCGCCGACGCCGTCGTGAAGTTCACTCGCTTCGACCGAGGGGGAACGAGGCCCGCGCCGTGAACCGCAACGAGCTCATCGACATCATCCGCCACGGCACGGTGGTCCAGGGGGACATCTCGGGGCTCGACCTCTCGGGCGCCGACCTCTCGGGCGGCGTCTTCGACCGCGTGCGCTTTCCCGCGCGGATGGCCGGCGCGCAGCTCAAGGAGGCGAGCCTCAACGAGTGCGACCTGTCCGCGTGCGACTTCTCCGGCAGTGACCTGCACATGACGACGGTCTTCCGCAGCAAGCTCGACGCCGTCAGCTTCTCGCGCGCGAAGCTGATCTGCGCGACCTTCGTCGAGTCGCCGGCGCCTGGCTCGAGCTTCGCGGGGTGCGAGGCGCCGCTCGCCACCTGGACGAATTGCGCACTTTCGGGCAGCTCGTTCGAAGGAGCCAACCTCGATCGCGCCAACGTGCTCGAGTGCGGCCTTGACCGGACGGACTTCCGGCGTGCCAACCTCGACCGCGGGACCTACTACAAGCTAGACCTCGCGACGGCGCTGCTCGACGGCGCCAATCTCACGCTCACCACGTTCGTCGAGTCGAGCCTCGGAGCCCGCTCCTTCGCGGGCACGAAGCTCTTTCGAACGCAGTTCATGCGCGGCAGCGTGGCCGGATCGAGCTTCGCGGGGTGCGACGCGACCCAGTGCAACTTCACGGCCGTCGACGTCGGGGGCTGCGACTTCTCGGCGGCCGTGCTGACCCAAGCGCTCTTCGGCGAGGCGCGCGGCGCCAAGGTCAAGTTCACGCGCGCGAAGCTCCGGAGCGCCATCTTCGAGCGCGCGAACCTGCCCGGCGCGGACTTCGCGGACGTCGACCTGACGGAGGCTTACCTGGCGAAAGGGGCGTTTCCGGGCGCGCGCTTCGTCGGCGCGACGCTCAGCTACGCCGACTTCTCCCATTGCCAGTTGAACGGCGCGGACTTCAGCAGGGCTTCGATGTTTCGCACGAAGCTGCACCGCGCGGCGCGCGACGGCGCGGTGATCCCGGGCGGCGACTGGCTCGGTGACGACGCCGAGGTCGCCGCGCTCGAGGACTGGAAGGCGCGCCACGGGGCCGATCGGACGGCCCGCTGATCCCGAGGTAGGGCATGCACGCAACGAACATCGAGAGACAGGAACTGCACGAGGTCGCCCCGTACGAGGAGCGACCCTCGCTCGATCAGCTCGTCGACCTCGAGGCGCGCCCGACGCCCGAGTCCCGAGGTGAAGCCGGCCCGCCGGTGCTCGCCTACGGCACCGCGCTGGACGGCGACGAGCTCGCCGTCCAGCTCGATGGCGGCCCCCGTCCGGCGCGGCGGGCCAAGAGCTGCCTCGTCTCCGTCACGCCGGGCGACCGGGTCCTGTGCTCGGTCTCCGCCGACGCCGTGTACGTGCTGGCCGTGCTCGAGAGCGCCGGCGCCGGGCCGACCCGCGTGGTCGTAGGCGGCTCCCTCGAGCTGCAAGCCGACGGGGAGATCGCCATCGGCGGCGCCTCGCTCCGCATGCGCGCGAGGTCCGCGAGCATCGTGATCGAGGAGTTGAAGGTCATGGGCCGCTCCGTCGAGGCGAGCTTCGCGGAGAAGGCGACGTTGTTCGCCGAGCGCGTCGAGTCGCGGGCCTCGCGCGTGCTCCAGCGGGCGAAGCAGGCGTTCCGCTTCGTGACCGACCTCGAGCAGGCGCGCGTGGGCAACTACGACCTGCGCGCCGAGAACCTCGCCGCGATACGCGGCGAGAACACCATCGTCTCCGCGCGAGTGCTCGCGAAGCTCGATGGCGAGCAGGTCAAGATTGGTTGAACGGTTCGATGGAATGGATGGAGGACGCGATGCTCGCAAAGACGCAGGCTGGTGGGATGAATTTCGCGTTTCCCGACGTGTGCTTGACCCCGACCCCCGCGGGACCGGTGCCCATACCCTATCCCAACATCGCGCTCGAGCCGACGAACGTCGCCTTCGTGCCAAACGTGCTCATCACCTGCGCGCCCGCTCACAACATGACGACGATCGCGCCGATGACCAACGGTGACAACGCCGGCGTCGCGCTGGGCGTGGCCTCGGGGACGGTGATGGCACCGCAGCGGAACCTGACCGGAGCGTTCACCGTCATCGTCGGCTGCGCGCCAATCACCCGGCTCACGAGCCTATCGATGCAGAACAGCACGGACGCGTTCGGCGCCAAGATCGTGCCCAGCGTGACGAACACGATCGTGCTGTCGCCGTGACGTGGGCGCGGCGCCGCTCCTCATCCACCGGCCCTCGCCTCGAGGTCAGTGCGCGCGCCGGACGGGCCCCGGAACAGGACCCATAGCCGCGGCACAGGGGACCGCGAGGGCGGGGGCACCGCGGGATCGACGATCGCAGCCGACCCGCCGCAGTACTTGCACGTCACCCGGCGCACCCCTTCGGGCGCGTCGAGCGGCGCATGGCAGCGGGGGCACTCGAGCGCGATCACGGCGGCGCCACGGGCCGCGCGTGGCCGGTCAAAGACGAGCGCGACCACGCCGCGCGGCATCGCGCGCCGGACGAGCGCGGGCACCTCGCCCGAATGGCTCAGACCGCACGTGCACGCGCAGCGGCCGCCGCGCCACTGGGGTTCGACGAGAGCTCCGCACGCGCAGATCGGGTGGCCGGGGCCGGCGACGAGGTTGGCAGGCGTGTCGTCGGTGGGCCGGAGCCGCTCGCCGGGGGCGTCGGCGCGCTCGATGCCGACCTCTTTGAAAGGGTTGAGGGTTGCGATCGGCGGCCGGCCGGCCGCGCCGCCCTCGGGGTCGGGGCCAGCCATGTCGGCGACCGCATGCGCGTGCCGGAGCGCGGTGCGCCAGAGCAGGGCGGGGAGCTCCTGCGTGTGGCTACACGTCGGGCACACCGCGCGGCCGTCGTCCGCGAGCGAGGCGAGCGGCACGCGCCGGGAGCAGCCCGCGCACGCCCACTCGAAGGCGACATGGCCCCAGTACGCATCGTCGGCGCGCCGCACCACCTCAACAGGTTCGGGCGGGTCGTCGCCGCACACGCGGCATGCCTTCTGGCGCGTCGGCACGACGCGCCCGCACTGCGGGCAGATGCGCAGCGCATTCGCGGCGACGTTCGGCATCGGATCGCCGGGCCCGAAATCCGCCTCTGCGAACTCTGCCTCTGCGAACTCCGCCTCCGCGAGCTCCGCTGGCGGGACCGGCCGGCCGCAGTTGCGGCACAGCCGTGCCCCCCCGCTGTATCGGGTCTTGCAAGACGGGCACATGGCCATGCGGCGAGTATATACCAGCGAAGATCCCCCCGGCGGGACCGTTGATGCGCGGCGCTAGGACGGCCCGGCAGGGCCCCTGAGCGCGCGACAGCGCGCGTCGTCGAGCACGAGGCGCACGCCGCGGTTCGACGGAAAGAGCGCGTTGAGGCGCGCGGTGACCGCAGGATCCCCGGTGAAGACGTCGATCTGCCTTCCGACGACCTTGATGCCGCGATCCTCGGCGACGAAGCAGCCGTCGTGTCGGCCCCCACCCGGGAGCGGCAGCCCGGCGAGCTCGGGCACGAAGAGGGACGTGCCGAGCGGAATGACGCTCGAGTCGACCGCGACCGTGCGCAGCGGCGTGATGGCGCGCCCGGTCGCGCCGCGGCCATACGGGAACCGCCGCGGATCGAGCCGCTCGAAGCAGATCTGCTGGCCGGTGCGCGGGCAGACATCCGCGCACGCGCAGCCCCGTCGCGCGAAGCTCACCGTGTCACCCGAAGCGAGCCGGCCGCTGCCCTGGACGCAGACCTGGTCGTGGAACGCGCGCGGGACGCTCGCGAGCGGCGCGCAGGCAGCGTCGTAGAGGGCCGCGTCCTTCGGCCCTCCGCCCTCGCTCGGGAAGTCGTAGTAGGTGTTCCGGAACAGCCCGGGCGCGAGCCCCGGCGCCGCGGGTGGCGCCGGCACCACGCGGGCGGGCCTGCCGTGCTCGCGCACGAGGATCGCGGGCTCGTCCTGCGCAGAGGCCGCGCCCGCGGCGCCGCCCAGATCGGTCTGCGCCGCGTCGGGCGCCTCGTCGGGTCCGCCGGGGGCGCGGCCCCCGGGACCGTAGGCGGCGCCGGCCGTCGGGTCGCGATCGCCTCTGTCCGGCGGTTGCGCATGGAGCCAGCCGGCGCCCCCGCGCGCGATCCGCGGCGCGCTCGAGCCGTCCTCGGCCCAGTCCGGGCCCCCCTTCGCAGCGCACCCCGCGGCGAGCGCGAGCAGCAACGCACCGAGCCCGCGGACGACGGGCGCGCCCGCGCGCGCCACGCTCGTCAAAAGGCGCCTCCGAGGCGAGCGAGCTCCCGGATCGCCGCGGCGGCGATGTCGGCGCGCGCCCAGATCGCGGCGGGGGCGCCGGCGGCGGCCGGCGCGGCGCCGGCGGCGACCACCACGGGCGCCGGATCGCCCGCGCCCGGCTGGCCGAGGCGGCTCGCGACGAGCCGCAGCGGCTCGACCACCAGCGCGAACGCGATGTCCGCGCCGAGCGGGGCCAGCGCGGCCTTCATGGCCGGCACGTCGCCGAGGCTCTCCCCCTGGGCCGCGGCGACGGCGCTGCGGAGCCCCGCGCCAGGATCGTTGCCGACCGACGCGAAGAGGCCGTCGTCGCGGATCAGGTAGAGCAGCTCGATCGTGGCCGGCGGCAGCGCCGCGCCCGGCGCTCCCTTCCGCGCCGGCCGCGCCGGCGACGCGCCCGCGCCGCCGGGCTGGCTCGCCGCGGCGGTCTGCTCGAAGCGCACGCGCCGCACCTCGCCTTCGAGCTGCGGGAGCTCGGCCTTGCCCGTGGAGGCCCGGATCCCCTCCCGCTGCAGCGCGGCCTTGATCGGCGGGAGCTCCGCGGCGCCGAGGAGGTCCTGGATCGCGGCCTCGAGCTTGGCCCGGTCGCCCACGGCGGCGCGCACGAACGCCGTGGGGCCTCCACCGTTGAAGCGGAGCCCGCCGGCGAACCAGTCGCCGCGCGCGTCGGACGCCGCGCGGATCGCGGCGCCGAGCCGCTCCCGCTCGGCGGGCGGGAGGCCGCCCTCGATGAGCCCCGCGAGGGCGTCGACGAGCTTGGGGACGTTCTCGGCGCGCGACGCGGCCCGGTCGCGGACCAGGATCCCGGCGAGCGCGTCGGCGGGCAGATCGAGCAGCGGCGTCACGTCGCCGACCGCGAGATCGGTCGACGCCTTCGACGCCGGGCCGCCCCCGGCCTTCGGCGTTCCGGAGGCGCGCAGGTGCGCGCTCTCGTCCAGCACCAGCGTGAGGCGCGCCCGCTCGAGATCGCCGAGCACCGCGAGCCCGCCCTCGATCATCGGGGCGAGCGGGACCGCGGTGGCGGTCGGCGCGCCGTCCGGCCCGCGCGCCTTGTCCCAGGCGCTCCGCGCCGCCCTGAGCACCGGGCCCTCGATCGCGGGCCGCGGGAGCTCGATCGCGAGATCCTCCTTCGGCACCTGCGCCTGCGGCATCGTCCGCGCGACGTACGGGCCCAGGGTGGTCAGGTCGCCCGGGCTCTCCGCGACGAGCAGGTAGTTGCCGAGGACGCCGAGGGCCACCGGGCTCGCGCCCTGCAGCGGCTCGAGCAGCGCGATCGAGGTCGCCGCGTCGGGCTTCGCGCGGAAGCGCGCGCCCTCGCCCCGCGTGAGCTGGTCGATCAGACGCCCGCCGTCCTTCACGTGGATGCCGAGCGCGGCCCGGGGGCGCGGCCGGTCGGGAGCCTCCACGGCCACGCCGAGCACCGGCACATTGCCGTCGATCTCGGACGCGACGGCGATGGGCAAGCCGAGCAGCGACGCGGCGAGGGCGCCGGCGCTGCCCGGGAGGAGCGCCGCCGGGCCGCCGAGGAGGGCGCGCACCTTCGCCCACGTGGCGTCGGGCGTCGGGAGGAACGCCTCGGCGATGAGCCCCGCCGGCGCGGGCACGGGGCTCAGGCCCTCGACGCCGGCGTCGGCCGGCCCGCCCGGCGATTTGCAGCCGAGGGCGCCCGCGCTCAGGCCGAGGACGAGGGCCAGGAGCGCGGCGGCGCGGCGGTGCACGGCGGAGGTCGGTCGTACGATCACGACCGCACGGTAGCGCCTTCCTGCCGCGGTCGACCACGAACCTGCAGAGCCGCCGCGCGCCTGGGTCCCCGAGGCGCCGCCGCGCCGCGGCGCAGCGGCGCGTCAGGACCTCGGGGAGCGGCGAGCGGCGACGACCACGGCGGACTCCCCGAGGCAGATGCGCGCGAGCGAGAGCAGCATCGCGTTCTCGCGGACGCGGTGCAGGAAGCTCTCGCGCAGGGCGGGCTCCGGGATCGACGCGGCCCGGACGAGGAGCCTGTCGCGGCCCCGGGCAGCGGCGGCGCGGGCGCCCTCGAGGTCCCCCGCGGCGCGCGCCGCCTCGACGGCGGCGACGAGGACCAGCGACTCGAACGCCTCGAGGCCGCCGTGGCGCGCGAGGAGGCCTTCGGCCTCGCGCGCCGCCGAGAGCGCGTCGTCGGCGCGCCCCTGGGCGGACAGGGCGCGCGCGAGCGCGGCGAGCGCCCCGGCGCGGGAGGGCGGCACCACCTGGAGGAGCTCCGCGGCGTCGCGGGCGTCGGACTCCGCCGCGGCGAAGTCCCCGGCGGCGTGGGCGATGAGGGCGGCGTAAATGCGGGTGCCGCCCTCGAGGCGCAGGTTGCCCTGCGCGCGGGCCTCCAGGATGACCTGCCGCGAGAGCGCGAGCGCGTCGTCGAGCCGACCGCTGGCCGCGAGCACACGGCCGAGGTTCTGCCGGGCGCGCGTGGCGACGGTGCGCAACCCCATGCGCTCGGCGGCCGCGAGCGCGGCGGTGAGCTCCTCGCCGGCCCGCTCGACATCGCCGAGCTCGAGGAGCGCGCAGCCGAGGCTGACGCGGGCGTTGCACGCGTCGCGGACGTCGCCGGCCCGCTCGAACGCGTCGACCGCGGCCGCGTAGCCCGCCATGTCGCCCGCGGGATCGCCGAGGTGCCGCGCCTGCGCGCCGCGCAGCCGGTGCACCTCGGCGGCGGCGCGCGGCGCGAGGGACGCGAGATCCCCCGCGAGGGCGCGCACCCGCGCGATCAGCGCGTCCGCCTCGGCGTAGCGCCCTGCAGGGAAGAGCTGGCGCGCCGCCGAGCACAGGGCGATGACGCGCGCCGAGCGGAGGTCGGCCGCGGCCCGGGCCCCGGACGGCTCGCTCCGGGGCGCGCCCGCGTCGCCTGGACCGCCCGCCGTGGCCCCGGCATCACCGCACGCGGCGACCTCCTTCGCCCAGGCGGTCGTGAGCATGGAGTCGCCCCTCCGGCCGCTCGCGCTCATCAGCTCATCGGCGGCGCGGAACCAGGGCGGCGTGCCGCGAGGCAGGCGCCGCGCCGCCTGGGCGGCGCAGCGCTGGGCCTGCTCGAGCTCGCCGCGCCAGCGGTGCGCCTCCGCCTGGACCAGGCGCAGCGCGCTCAGCGTCTCGCCCTCGCGCAGGCCGCGCGGGCCGGCCGAGGCGCCGCGCTCCCCCGCGAGGTCCTCGTCCGCGAGCCGATCGCAGAGGTCTCCGTGCCGCGCGCCCCGCTCCGCGTGCGCGATCGCCGCGGCGAGATCGCCGCGATCGAGCGCGCGCTCGGCGCCGCGCAGGAACCACTGCATCGCCCGGCCGTGCTCTCCACCGTGGTCGAAGTGCTCCGCGAGCACGATCGGGTCGAGCTCCCCGGACTGCTCGAGCCACGCGCCCGCGAGCCGGTGGCCGAGGAGCCGGTCGCCCCGGGTGAGCGTCGCGTACGCGGCCTCGCGGAGGCGCGCGTGCCGGAACGCGTACTCCTCCTCGCCGGCGAACCTGCACGCGGGGCGCCGCTCGACGAGCGCGCGCGCGACGAGCTCGAGGAGCCACCTGTCCAGGTCCGGCGCGCCCTGCGCCCCGCCGAGCAGGGCGGCCACGCCGCCGCGCCAGAACGCCTCGCCGAAGAGGCTCGCCGCGCGGAGGATGCGGCGCACCGCCGGGTGCAGGTCGTCGAGGCGGGCGTGCGCCATCGCGAGCACCGTCTCGGGCGAGCCCTCGGCGTCGCCGCGGGCGACCGACCGGATCAGCTCCTCGAGGTAGAACGCGCGCACCGCCGCGCTGCCGTCGGCGCGCGCCTCCGCGGCGGCGCCCTGCCCCATCACCTCGCGGGCGAGCGGCCCCGGGGCACGGGGAGCGCGCTCGCCGGGCGGAGGATCGAGGGGGGCGCCGGCGGCCCAGAGCTCGGGAAAGAGGCGCTCCATCTCGTGACGGCCGAGCGCGAGCAGGCCGGCCGTCACGTCGTCGATCAGGACACCGCCGTGCGGCGGCGCGCCGTCGCTCCCGGCGCCGGCGGGGCGCTCACCCTCCGCACGCAACCGGGCGCCGAGCAGCGCCGCGGCACGATCGATCACCTGCCGCGCAGGCCAGCGGCCGGAGGCGACGTCCTGGCCGGTCGCGAGCGCGACGGAGACGTCCGCGGGCAGCAGCGAGCGCAGCGCGAGCGCGCAGCGCGCCGCGTGGGCGGCCTGGTCCGTCGGCGTCCTCGCCTGCGCTCCGGCGGGGCGCGGCGGCTCCTGCAGGTTGGCCTCGCCGCCGCCGGCGATCGTGACGAGGAGCCACCTGGCAGCGAGCCGGTCGACGCGCCCGCCAAAGGGCGCGACCGCGGCCCGGACCCCCGCCTCCATCGCGGCCCTCGGCGCGGGCTCCTG
Source organism: Sorangium sp. So ce1014 (assembly GCF_051521505.1). Classification (NCBI taxonomy): domain Bacteria; kingdom Pseudomonadati; phylum Myxococcota; order Polyangiales; family Polyangiaceae; genus Sorangium; species Sorangium sp. So ce1014. The sequence goes on along the minus strand of NZ_CP150356.1, from coordinate 1,345,310 downwards.
GGGGTGCGCCGGCGGCAGCGCGGCGCCCGGCGCGCCGGGCCCGGCGCCCGCGGCGGGCGCCGCCGCCGCGGCGTCGCCCGGGAGCGCGCCGTGGATGAGCACCACGCTGATGAGCCGCGGCTCGCCCGCGGCGCTCTCGGCCAGCGCCCGGGCGGGCCGCGTGCTCGGCGTCCCGCGCTCGCCGGTGTCCCTGGCCTGCTCCCGGGCGACGCGGAGCTGCGCCGCGCTCGCGAGGACCTCGTTCCCGTCCCGCGGCCGGCCGTCCGGATCCTTCTCGAGCATCCACGCGACCAGATCGTCGAGCGCAGCGGGCACGTCGGGTCGCAGCTCCGAGAGCCGGCGCGGGCCCACGAGCGCGGCCTTCGCGAGGATCGCCATCACCTGATCACCGGCGAAAGGAGGCCGGCCGGTGAGGCAGTTCCAGATCACGCACCCGAGCGAGAACACGTCGGCGCGGGCGTCGACGTGCGCGTCGCCGCGCGCCTGCTCGGGCGCCATGTACCCCGGCGTCCCGAGCGTCACCCCGTCGCGCGCGACCTCACCCTCCCGGAGGACGCCGGCGTCGTGCCCGCGCGCGGGCAGGCCCACGGGAGCCCCGGCGTCCGCGCCGGCGCGAGCGATCCCGAAATCGACGATCTTGGCGCCCCCCAGCGCGCCGCCCGGCAGGAAGATGTTCCCGGGCGTGACGTCGCGGTGGACGATGCCCCGCTCGTGCGCCGCGCCGAGCGCGCCCGCGAGGCGCTGCAGCAGCGTCACCGCGCCGTCCACGCCGAGCCGCGCGCGCGCCACGTGCGCGGCGAGGTCCTCGCCGTCGAGCCACTCGAGCGCGAGGTACCGCTGCTGATCCGCGGTGACCCCGTGCGCGACGTAGCGGACGATCCCCGGGTGACGCAGCCCGGAGAGGAGCTGCGCCTCGCGCTCGAGCCGCCTCTCCTGGTGCTCGGCCCCGCGGTGCAGGATCTTCAGCGCGACCGGGCTGTTGTCGGTCAGGTCGGTGGCCCGGTACACCGAGCCCATCCCGCCCGATCCCGCCAGGCCCTCGATCCTGAACCGGTCCGCGACCGTGACTCCCGGGCGCATCAACCGGGCGATTATACGTGAGGCCGCGGTCGCGGATAGGGGCAGCCATCGGCCTCGGCCGCGCCGCGCGTCCTCCGCCGGAGCGCGGCGCGCGCTGCCGCATATGCCCCCATCGCCCCGCGCTCGTCCGAGGCGGCGTCAACGGAAAGCTGCGGAGCAGGCACACTGCTGCGGTAAGCTTCGATCGATGCCTCGCCCCGGCCACGACAGCGTGGTGCTCATCACCGGCTTCCCCTCGTTCATCGCGCGGAGGATGCTGCAGCACATCCTCGCTTCGGAGCCGCGCACGCTCGTGTATGCCGTGGTGCTCGCGAACTCGTCGGCGCAGGCGACCGCGGAGCGCGACGCGCTCCCGGCGGCGGACCGCGAGCGCGTCGTGCTGCTCGAGGGGGACGTCGCGGCGATGGATCTCGGCCTGTCCGGCGCCGAGTTCCGGCAGCTCGCCCGCGAGGTCGACCGGATCCATCACCTCGCGTACGTGAGCAAAGCCGGCGCCGACCGGAGCGCCGCCCACGCCCTGAACGTCGTCGGGACCGCCGAGGTGCTCGAGCTCGCCCGCGCCTGCGCCTCGCTCCAGTGCCTCGTGCATCAATCGACCGCGTTCGTGGCCGGAGATCGTACAGGGACGGTGTACGAGGAAGATCTCGAGGCGGGTCAGGCGTTCCGCAACCCTGTGGAGGAGACGCGGATGCGCGCCGAGGTGCTCGTGCGGCGGGCGATGCGCCAGGTACCGGTGGCGGTCGTCCGGCCGACCACGGTGGTGGGCGACTCGGTGACCGGGGAGATCGACCGGCTCGACGGCCTGTACCTCCTCGTGCTGCTCATCATGGCGGCGCCGGCCGACATGGCGATCCCGATGCCCGGCCGCGGCGACGTGCCGCTCAACATCGTCCCCATCGACTTCGTGGTCCGCGCGACGCACGCGATCGGCCTGCACCGGCTCGCGCCGCGCCGCACGTTCCACATCGCCGACCCGCACCCGCTGTCGGCGCGGCGGGTCTTCGACCTCATCGCGCGGGCGAGCGGCCGCCGCGCCGCGCGCGGTCACATCCCGTCGAACCTCGCCAAGGCGCTGCTCCGCACGCCCGGGATCGAGCGCTTCCTCCGCAGCCCGCGCGCGTTCGTCGAGCAGCTGATGACCCCCGTGCGCTACGACGCCCGGAACGCGGACCTCGTGCTGAGCGGCGCCGGGCTCGCCTGCCCCCCCTTCGAGTCGTACGTCGACGTGCTCGTCGGCGCCGTGCAGGAGCGGGTCCGCGAGCGGCGCGTGCGCCAGGAGCTCGAGGCCACCGCGGACGCCGAGCTCGACATCGAGGACCCGCTCTCGTGAGCGGCGCAGCCCGCTCCGCGGCTCGCGCGGAGGCCACGGAGCGCAGCCTCTCCGCGCCACCTCGGCGCCTCGTCGCGGCGCTGCTCGCGGCCGCGGCGCTCGGCTGCAGCTCGACGCGCGAGCACGTCGCGCCCCCGTCGCCCGAGGTGGGGGCCGCGCCGCCCGCGCCGGCCGGGGCGCCCCCGTCGCGCCCGGCGGAGGTCGCCGCGCCCGGCGGCGAGCGCGCGGCCGCGCCGCGCCTCCCTGAGCCCCCGCCGGAGCTCGCGCTGCTGCGCCCGGAGGACGGGCCCTACGCGCACTTCTTCGCGGCGCTCCGCGCCCTCGAGCAGCGGCGCCGCAAGGATCACGTGCGCATCGCCTGGCTCGGCGACTCGCACGCCGCGGCGGACTTCTGGAGCGGCGCGGTCCGCTCGGCGCTCCAGCGGCGCTTCGGCGACGGCGGCGTCGGCTTCGTGCACCTCGGCTATGCCGCCTACCGCCACGACGGCGCGCGGCTCACGGCCGACGGCAAGTGGCGGACCCGCCCGAAGACGCCGGGCGGCTCCACGCCGATCGACGACGGCGTCTTCGGGCTCGGGGGGATCCTCTTCAGCGCGCACAAGGGCCCGGCGCGCGCGGAGATCACGGTCACCGGGGCGGGGCCTTCCACGCGGCTGCTCTGGGACGTGTGCTTCCGATCGAGCGCGCCGACCGACGAGCTCGCGGTGACGATCGAGGGCGGCCCGAGCGAGGTCCTCCGCGCGGCCGCGGGCGACGCCCCCGGCGCGCTCGCGCACGCGAAGCTCGCGAGCGTGGGCGCGACGAAGCTCGGCGTCGTGCCGTCGGGTGCGCCCGAGCTCTGCGGGCTCGTCGTCGAGACCGATCCGGAGGTCCAGCCCGGGGTGGTGCTCGACACGCTCGGCATCAACGGCGCCCGGCTGGCGACGGCGCTGCGGTGGAACGAGCTCGCCTGGGCTGCCGAGCTCGCGCGGCGCTCGCCCGAGCTCGTCGTGCTGGAGTACGGCACGAACGAGGCGGGCGACATCACCACGGATCCGTCGCTCTACGCGAAGCAGCTGGCCGAGCTGCTCGCCCGCACCCGCAGGGTCGAGCCCGACGCCGACTGCCTGGTCCTCGCGCCCACGGACCGGAAGGACACGGCGGAGCGCACGCCCGTCGTCCGAGACGTGCTGCGCGACGCCGCCCGGGAGGGCGGCTGCGCGTTCTGGGACACGTACGAGGCGATGGGCGGGCGGGGCTCCATCGAGACCTGGTACCGCGAGCGCCCGCCGCGCGCGTCGCGCGACGGCGTCCACCTGACCTTCCGCGGCTACCGGGAGCTCGGCGTGAAGCTCTCGAACGACGTCCTCGAGCGCTATCGCCCCTGACGAGCGGATCGACCCAGCGGCTCCGTTCGACGGCGACGGCGGATCGCCGAGCCCGTGGCCTTGCTCGTGCTTTTCGGCTCTCGTGGCTCGATCGGCGTGAAGGCTTCTCACGCGCGATGGGCGAAGGGGGCACATGCTGCATGCCGGGGACGTCGCAGGAGGTCGCTTCCGACTGATTCGGCCGATCGGCTCGGGCGGGATGGCGAGCGTCTGGTGGGCGCGCCACGAGCTCATCGGCCGGGACGTCGCGCTCAAGCTGTCCCCGGCGCACCGGGACGAGCAGGTCGTCGGGCGGTTCATCCGCGAAGCGAAGATCATCGGCAAGTTCCAGCACCGGAACATCGTCGGCGTGGTCGACGCCGGCGAGCTCCCGGAAGAGGGCTACCTCTTCCTGGCCCTGGAGCTCCTGCGGGGCGCGCCGTTCGCGGATCGCCTCCTCCCGAACCGGCCGCTGCCGCCCGAGGAGGTCGTGCCCGTCCTCATCGAAGTCTGCAGCGGGCTCTCCGCCGCCCACGCCGAGGGCGTCGTGCACCGCGACATCAAGCCCGAGAACATCGTGATGGCCATGGTCCCCGGCGAGGGGATCGTGCCGAAGATCGTCGACTTCGGCATCAGCCAGCTCACCGACGCGGGCGACGCGATCACCATCGACGGACAGCTGCTCGGGACGCCCTCGTACATGAGCCCCGAGCAGGCCCTGGGCAAGCGCACCATCGACGCGCGCGCCGACCTCTGGGCGGTCGGCGTGATGCTCTACGAGGCGCTCAGCGGCGCGCAGCCGTTCAGCGGGGGCAACCACCACGCGATCCTCCGGCGCATCCTCGAGACCGAGCCCGCGCCGCTCCCGTCCTCGATCCCGCAGCGCCTCCGGAAGATCGTCGGCCGCTGCCTCGAGAAGGAACCGGCGCGGCGCTACCCGGACGCGGCCTCGCTGCGCGCGGATCTCCAGGCCGCGCTCGGCGATCTCGGCGCGAGCGCGCCCGCGCCGATCGTGATCCTCTCGCCGGCTGCCACGGGCCCGCGATCGCTCGCGACGACGCGCCCCCGCGGCGCGCTCGCCGCGCCCCCGCGGCTCGCCCTCCGCGCCCTCGGGCGGCTCTGGACCGCGGGGTCGCGGGCGCCTCGGTGGCGCGAGGCCACGACGCTCGGGCGCATGCAGGGCGCCGGGCCGCCGCCGGCGGCGCGGCGGCGCGTGCGGGCGATCACGGCGCTCCAGCTCGCGGGCGCGGCGGTGCTCGCGGCGGCGCTCGGCTCGGGCGCGCTGCGGGAGCCGACGGACGCCGAGGCCGGGGACGCGGCGCGCGAGAGCCTCCGCCCCGTGCTGGCGGCGGCCTTCGCCGACAGCGGCGCCGCGTGGCGGCGCGGCGCGGGCGCGCCCGAGCCGGCGGGCTTCGACGCACCGCACGCACCGCACGCACCGCACGCACCGCACGCACCGCACGCACCGCACGCGCCGGCCGGCAAGTCGGCGAGCCGCGACGGCGCGCCGGGCTCGCCCGAGCTCGCCTCGGCGGACCCAGGCAGGCCCGAGATCACCGCGGCCCCGGAGGACAAGCCCCCGCGCGCGCCGGCGCCGCGCGGTCCTTCGAGATCCCGCATCACGAGCCCCGGGTTCTGATGAGCAGCGCCGCACCGATCTCCGCCCTGCGCAGGCGCGCTCGCCGGCGCGCCGCTGCGCTCGCGCTCGCGCTCGCCAGCTGCGCGCTGCTCTCGCCGTCCTGGGGACATGCGCAGGACGACGGCGCGACGCGCGCGCTGCGGCTCCAGTTCGCGCAGGGGCTGACCCTTGAGGTCGCCGGACGCTGGGCCGACGCGCTCGATCGGTTCGAGGCGATCGCTCGCCAGCGGCCGACGGCGAACGTGGCGTTCCACATCGGTCTCTGCCACGAGCGGCTCGGCCGGCTGCGGACGGCCGAGCGGACGTACCAGGATGCGCGCGCGACGGCGCGGGCCGCGGCGCCGGCGGTGCTCGCCGAGATCGACGCGCGCCTCCAGGACCTCGAGGGGCGCATGCCCCGGATCGTGCTGAACCTCGCCGGCGCGACCGAGGGCGTGACGCTGCTGCTCGACGGCGAGGTGGCGCAGCCGTCGCGGGCGATCCGGGTCGATCCGGGTCCGCACGTGGCCGTGGCGCTCCGGCACGGGATCCCGGTCGCCGCGAGCGCGTTCTCGAGCCACGAGCGCCGCACGAGGTTCGTGACGCTGACCGTTCACCCCGTCTCGATCGGCGTGCCGCGCCCGATCGGCGCGCCGCGCCCCTGAGCTGGCCGGGCCGTCGACCTCTGGAGCCTCCATGACGGACCGCTCGCCTCTCCGGGCGTGCGCCGGCGCTTCGCGCTCCGCCGCGCGCGGCGTCGGCCGGGACGGCCCACGTCGGCCCCCCCACACTCGAGCACGTGTGTGCGCGCGGAGGAGCTCGCACCCCTCGCTGCGAGCACGGGCGCGCTGTGGCCACGATCGCCTCGGGAGCGAGCTCGTCGCGGCCTGGAGCTCGTCGCGGACGTGTGTCGAGCCGCGAGGGCGACCGCGGCGCGCTGGCGAGATCGCGTCGAAACCAGGGCATTTCGAGGCGAGCGCGGCGCTGGCCAGAGCGCCGGGCGTCCGCTCGGACCGCGCTGGCAGCTCGCCTGACAGGGCGCTCCGGACAAGGCCAAGCTCGCGTTTTATCGGGCGTGAACGCTGGATCCAGCTTCTGACGTCCTGATAGCATGCAAGTCCCATGGCGCTCGACAGGCCGCCCGGTGCGGGCTCTGCTTCGCGACTCGGCAATTATGAGCTGCTGAAAGAGCTCTCCGGCGGCGGGATCGGGTCCACGTGGCTCGCGCGGACGGCGTCCGACGAGGGCGAGGCGACGAGCGCGTCGCCTGTCACGATCCTGCGCATCTACCGGCACCTCACGAAGAGGGCCGAGACCACGGACAGCATCCTGCGCGAGGCCGGGATGGCGCAGCAGGTCCGCTTCCCCAGCGTGCTCTCGGTGCTCGATGCCCGCGTCGCCGACGGCGAGGTCTTCATCGTCTCGGAGTACGTGGACGGCGAGCCGCTCGGCGCGCTCGTTTCGGCGGCCGGCGCCGAGGGGCTGCCGCTGCCGGTCGCCCTCCGGATCGGGGCCGACGTGCTGCGCGCGCTCGCGTCCGCGCACGCGGCGGAGCCGGCGCCGCTCGTGCATGGCGAGCTGAACCCGACCCACGTCACGGTCGGCATCGACGGGGTCACGCGGGTGAGCGGGCTCGGCGTCGCGCGGGCCATCGCCGGGCTCGCGCCCATGGGGACGAGGAACCCCGATCGTCTCGCCTACGCCGCGCCGGAGCGGGTCAAGGCGATGGCGACGCACATGGCGGCCCCGCTCGCTCCGCCCGCCGATCTCTTCTCGGTCGGCGTGCTCCTCTGGGAGCTGCTCGCGCGGCAGCGGCTGTTCTCGTCGAAGCTGGAGTCCGCGGTCATCCAGAAGGTGCTGACGGCGCCCATCCCGCCGCTCGCGGGCGCCGCCGGCAGCGCCGTCCCGGCCGAGGTCGGCGAGGTGCTCCGGACGGCGCTCGAGCGCGATCCCGCGCGCCGGTTCGAGAGCGCGTCGGCGATGCTCGCGGCGCTGGAGGCCGCGGGCGCGGGGCGGATCGCCGGGGTGGAAGACGTGGCCGCGGCGCTCAGCAGGGTGGCCGGCAAGGCGATCGAGTCGCGCAGGACCCTGGTCGCGGCGGCGATGGCGGGCCTCGCCGATGCGGCGAGCTCGCGGCCGCCGCCGCGCGCGCGCGGCGCGACGCTTGTGGGCCTGGCGATCCCCGACGGCGCGCTCTCCCCCCAGGGAGACGGCCCGCGTCACGCGATCACCGCGCCGTCTCCGCGCCCGCGCGGGACTCCGGGCCCGCCGCCGGTCGCGGTCACCGCGAGCCAGCTCCGCCCGTCGAGCGGCGCGACCGCGCCGAAGGAGGCCGCGGCGCTGAAGAACGGCCTGGCGGCCAGGACGGGGGCCGGCGCGTCGAACGGCGCCGCGCCAGCGGCGCACGCCGGCATCGACGCCGAATGGGGCTCGGCGGAGGACGTCGCCGCGCGCGGCCTGCCCGCGCCGCGCCCTCCTGCGGACACGCTGCCGCAGATCGAGCCGTCGAGCGAGAGGACGGAGAACCGCGGCGCCGCCGTGGCGAGACCCGAGGTCCCCGCGGCGTCGGCGACGCCGGCGGCGGCCTTGCGGAAGGAGCAGCCTCCTGCGCGGCCAGCCGTGCCGCGGCCGGGGGATCCGGGCGACAGCCTCGTGGCGGCACGGGTGACGCCGACGCCGGCCGAGGGCACGGTGCCGAAGCGGCCGACGCCCATCCCGGCCGGGCCGCACGCGAGGCCGCCGCGCCCGCCGCCGCCCCGGGTGGTGCAGCCGTCGCCGCCCGAGGTCCCCGGCAAGACCTCCGCTGCGGCGTCCACGGCCGTCGGCGCCGCGGCGTCCGCGGCTACGGGGCCTGCGACCGCGTCCAGCCCGGTGACGCCGCGTGCCCCTGTGTCGCCCGCGGCGCCGCTGGCCCCGGCCGCGCATCGCGTCCCCGTGGTGCCCGCCGCGGCGCGTGGCCCTCGTCAGACGCCGATCCCTCCTGCGCCGGCGCCGGCCACCGCGCCTGCGATCCCCGCCGCGCTGAAGGGTCCACCGCTCCCGCCGGCGGCCGCCTCCGCGGGCGGTGGGGCGGCGGCTGCCACGCAGGAGATCGCGCTCGGCGGCGCTCCGGCATCGACCTCCGGCAGGGCGCTCCTCACGCCGACCGGAGCCCAGGGCCCGATGAAGCTGTGGGGTCGCGCGGCATCGGCCGTGGACCGGCTCGGGCCGGGGAGCACCCTCGGCCGGTACGAGATCCTCATGCCGGTCGCCAAGGGAGGCATGGCGGCCGTCTGGGCCGCGCGCCTGCAGGGCACCCGCGGCTTCAGGAAGATCGTCGCGATCAAGACGATGCTGCCCGACGTCTCCGACGACCCCGACTTCGAGTCGATGTTCCTCGACGAGGCGCGGGTCGCCGCGCGCATCCGGCACCCCAACGTCGTCGAGATCCTCGACCTCGGCGAGGAGGACGACGTCCTCTACATCGTCATGGAGTGGGTCGACGGCGAGACGGCCGGCACGCTGCAGAAGGCCGCGAAGCGGCTCGGCGGCATCCCGCAGCGGATCGTGCTCCGCATCGCCTCCCAGATCTGCGCTGGCCTCCACAACGCGCACGAGCTCCGCGACGACAGCGGCGCGCTGCTCGACCTCGTCCACCGCGACATCTCGCCGGCGAACGTGCTCATCTCGACCGCCGGCTTCGTGAAGATCGTCGACTTCGGCGTGGCGAAGTCGAAGGGGCGCCTGCACGTCACGCGCGCCGGCGGCATCATCAAGGGGAAGACGCCGTACCTCTCGCCCGAGCAGCTCGGCGGGCTCTCCATCGATCGCCGGAGCGACATCTTCTCGCTCGGCGCGCTGCTGTACGTGCTCACCACGGGGCTGCACCCGTTCCGCGCCGAGACCGAGCTCTCGACCGTGGAGAACATCACGATCAAGAACCCGCTCCCCCCGCGCGAGCTGAACGGCGCGATCCACCCCGAGCTCGACAGGATCATCCTCAAGGCGCTCGAGAAGGATCGCGAGAGCCGCTTCTCGACGTGCGCCGAGATGCAGCGGGCCATCGATCAGGTGGCGTCGACGCTCGGCGAGCCCACGACCGACGAGGACGTGGCGGCCTTCGTGCGGCAGGCGATCGGCGAGATCCAGTCGAAGCGCGCGCAGGAGCTCCGCGACGCGATCGCAGCCGTCGACGCCGGCGCGGCCGTGAACTCGGAGCCGCGCTCCGGCGTCGCGCCGGAGCCCCACACCGCGCCGGCCGACGCGGGCGCGGGCGCCCGCGGGAGCGCGTTCGCTGCCGGCGCAGCGGCCCTCGCGACAGCGGGGCCGGCCGGCGTCAAGCCGACCTCGAAGGCCGCGGTGGCGTCCTCGGCGGCAGCGCACGAAGAGGAGAGCCCCGTCAGCCTGGAGCCGATCTCGTTCGAGGAGATCGCCGTGCCGGCGCAGCCTGCCGAGGGAGCGCCGCGGCTCATCATCGCGCCCTCGCTGCAGGCTCACATCCCGCTCGCCGAGCCGGTCGAGCCGGCGAGCCCGCGGCCCTCCTCCCGCGACGGCAAGCCGCTCGGCTCGTCCGTGCCGCGGGTCCTCCCGGCGGCCGGCAGCCCCGCCACGAAGGTGCTCGCCGCGGCGGACCCGCCCGCCTCCAGGGCGGCGGCGCTCGCTGCGCGCTTCGCGAGGGGCGGCTCCCGCAGCCTGGCCAACGACACCGGCGAGGTCACGGTCGTCGACAGGTCGTTCGAGACCGGGGAACGACGCAAGCGGCTCCAGCTGATCGTGGCCGGCGCGGCGATGTTCTGCGTGGCGATCGGCGCCGTCGCGCTGGTCGTGCGCAGCGGCGACGAGCGCTCTCCCTCGGAGATCGGCAAGGCGCGCGTCGACGCGCTGCCCGCGCCCGCGACGACGGGCACCGCCGCGCCCACGGTCACGGCCACGGCCGCGGCGGAGGCTGTCCCCGCGGAGCCGCCGGCGACCGCAGAGCCTCCGCAGGCGGCGCAGCCCCCCTCGCCGCCGCCTCCCGAGGAGGCGCCGACGCCTTCTTCGGCTCCGCTTCCCGAGGAGGCGCCTCCCCAGACGGCGCCTCCTCCCCAGACGGCCAAGGCTCCCGCTGCGACGCAGCAGCCTGCGCGCCCGACGTCGACGGGGCGCCCAGCGTCGACCGCGCGCCCTCGGACGACGTCCACGTCGACGAAGCCCGCGCCCAAGCCGGCATCGACCGCCAAATCGACCAACCAAAAGAAGTACAACCCTTCGGGTATCTGACCACCGTGCGATCTCGACCCTGGCTCCGTGCGCTGCTCTTCGGTGCGGTCTCTTGTCTCTGCCTGTGCACGCTCCCCGGGCCCGCAGCGGGCGCGGACGACGCCGCGGCCACGCCGGCGCCGGACGCGGTGGAGAAGGCGCAGAGCCTCTTCAAGAAGGGCGCTGCCCTCTACGAGAGCAAGCGCTACGCGCTCGCGCTGGAGCAGTTCCGGGCCTCGTACGCCGCGGTGGCGAGCCCGAACTCCCGCCTCTACATCGCGCGCTGCCTCGCGGATCTGGGCGAGCACGCCGAGGCGTACCTCGAGTTCGATCAGGTCGCGGCGGAGGCCGCGTCCCGGGCCAAGGCCGAGCCGCGCTACGTCCAGACGGAGCAGACGGCGCAGCTGGAGCGAGACGACCTCGCGCGCAAGATCGCGCTCGTGACGGTCACGGTGGCGCACCCGGAGGCCGCGACCTCGCTCGCGATCGCCGGCAAGGACGTCCCGCGCGAGCGGTGGGGCAAGCCGTTCCCGATCAAGCCCGGCAAGACCGAGGTCGTCCTGCGCACGAGGACCACCTCGATCCCGCAGACCCTCGAGCTCTCGGCGGGCGAAGCGAAGACCGTCGCGCTCGACGCCGATCAGACCGACCCAGGCGGCGCTCCGGTGCTCCTCGACGAGGGCGCGGGCCTGCCCGAGTCGGAGGCGCCCTCGGCGAGGGCGCACCTGCGTCCCTACGCCTACGCCGCCGGCGGCGTCGGCGTGGCAGGGCTCGCCGTGTTCACCGTCGCCGGGCTGATGGCCAACAGCACCTACGGCGATCTCGCCGAGACCTGCCGGGGCCCCTGCCCCGTCGATCGCAAGGACGACGTCGACGCGGGCAAGGCCCAGAAGACGGTCGCGAACGTCGGCGTGGTGGTCGGCGCGATCGGGCTCGTCGCCGGCACGACGCTGCTCGTCCTGAGCTTCACCGGCGGCAGCGCTGGCGAACCCCAGCGCACCCCCGCCTCGACGCAGCTGCTCGTCGGTCCCGGCTTCGCCGGCCTGCGCGGCACGTTCTAGACCGCCGCTCCGTCGAGGAGGAGGCGGCCCGCCGGGGCGAACGGCGCGTCAGCAATACAAATTCCTGAGCTCTTTCGCGCTCTTGGCGTCATGGCGATCGCGCGCTCCGCGCCCTCGCGCGGGCCGGCGGCCTGAGCTCGACCGGAAAAACGAACGGGCGGGATCGCTTCCGCGACCCCGCCCGCCTGTCGTCAATGCTCTCGCGTGGCCGCGGAGCGATCAGCGACCGCCAGGGCCCTTGCCGACCTTGGACTTCTTGTCCCCGGAGTGGCCGTGGAACGTGCGCGTCGGGGCGAACTCACCCAGCTTGTGGCCGACCATGTTCTCCGTCACGAACACGGGGACGAACTTCCTCCCGTTGTGCACGGCGAAGGTCAGACCGACCGACTCGGGCAGGATCGTCGAGCGGCGCGACCATGTCTTGATCACCTTCTTGGCATTGGTCGCCTGGGCCGCCTGGATCTTCTCCAGCAGGTGACCGTCAATGAAGGGCCCTTTCTTAACGCTCCTCGGCATGACTAACCCTTGGTCCCGCGCCGCCGGACAATCATGCCGTCGGTGCGCTTGTTGTTCCGCGTCTTGAGCCCCTTGGCGAGCTGACCCCAGGGCGAGCACGGGTGGCGCCCACCGCTCGTCCGGCCCTCACCGCCGCCCATCGGGTGATCGACGGGGTTCATCGTAACACCGCGGTTGTGCGGCCGGCGCCCGAGCCAGCGCGAGCGCCCCGCCTTGCCGAGGCTGATGTTCGCGTGGTCGGAGTTCGACACCTGCCCGATCGTGGCGCGGCAGTCGAGGTGCACCTTGCGGATCTCACCGCTCGGGAGGCGGACCTGCGCGTAGTCGCCGTCCTTCGCCATGAGCTGCGCGGCGACGCCGGCCGAGCGCACGAGCTGACCGCCCTTGCCCTTCTTGATCTCCACGTTGTGGATCGAGGTGCCGGGCGGGATGAAGCGGAGCGTCAGGCTGTTGCCAGGCTTGATGTCCGCGTTCCGGCTCGCGAGCAGCGTCGCGCCGACCGTGAGGCCGTCGGGCGCCAGGATGTAGCGCTTCTCGCCGTCCACGTAGTGCAGGAGCGCGATCCGCGCCGTCCGGTTCGGGTCGTACTCGATCGAGGCGACCTTCGCCGGGACGCCGATCTTGTCGCGCCGGAAATCGACGATCCGGTAGCGCTGCTTGTGACCGCCGCCGCGGAACCGCGACGTGATCCGGCCGTTGTTGTTCCGGCCGCCGCTGGACGTCTGCTGCTCGAGCAGCGACCGCTCGGGCTCGACCTTCGTGAGCTCCTTGAAGTCACTGACCGAGTAGTAACGCCGCGCCGGCGAGGTCGGCTTGAAGGATCTGATTCCCATGGCTATTCCGCCTTCTCGTCGAAGAACTGGATCTCGTCGCCTTCCTTGAGGGTGACGATCGCCTTCTTCCAATTGCGCAGCTTCGCGTAGCCGCGCCCCATGCGCTTTTCCTTGCCGCGCATGATCATGGTGTTGACGTCCACGACGCCCACCTTGAAGAGCGTCTGGATAGCGTCCTTGATCTGGATCTTGTTCGCCTCGCGGCGGACCTCAAAGATGACCTTGTTGCCTTGGTCGCGGAGCCGGCTCGACTTCTCCGTGAGGATGATCGGCCGGCGGATGATCTGCTCGGGCTGCATGGCGGACTCCCCTGACTAGCGAAGGCAACGCGCCTCGAGCGCCTTGGCGGCGTCCCTCGAGACGATGAGGTGGTCGTGCCTGAGGAGGTCGTAGACGTTGACCCCCTCCGGCGGCAGGTACTGGTGATTCTCCAGGTTGCGGAGGCTCTTCACCAGCTTGTCGTTCCCGGCCGTGTCGACGACCAGCGACTTGCGATCCGCTTGCAGCGTCAAGAGCGTGGCGGCGATCGCCTGGGTCTTGATCTCGGGGACCTCCAGGCTGTCGAGCACGATGAGCCGCCCCTCCTTCGCGAAGAGGGAGAGCGCGCTCTTCAGGGCGCCGATGCGCACCTTGCGCGGCGGACGATACGACCAGTCCTTCGGCTCCAGGGCGTGCGCCATACCGCCGCCCGCGTGGTGCGGCGCGCGGATCGAGCCCTGGCGAGCGCGACCGGTGCCCTTCTGGCGATAGAGCTTCTTCGAGGAGCCGGAGACCGCGCTCCGCTCCTTGGTGGCCTTGGTGCCCGAGCGACGGGAGGCGAGCTGCGCCTTCACGACCTCGTAGAAGAGGTGCTCTTTCACCTCGGTCCCGAAGACCTCGTCCGAGAGGTCGAGCTCGCCGACCTGCTCCCGCTTGAGGTTGTAGACGGTAACCTTCATGGTACCTGGACTCCTAGCTCTTGATCTCGACGTCGACGCCGGCCGAAAGGTCGAGCTTCATCAGCGCGTCGAGGGTCTGTTGAGTCGGCTCGATGATGTCGAGAAGCCGCTTGTGAGTCCGGATCTCGAACTGCTCGCGCGACTTCTTGTCGACGTGGGGCCCCCGGAGCACCGTGTAGCGGCGGATCTCGGTGGGCAGCGGGATGGGTCCCGCGACGTGCGCGCCGGTCCGCTTCGCCGTCTCGACGATATCGCTCGTCGACTTGTCGAGCAGCTGGTGGTCGAACGCCTTGAGGCGAATCCGGATCTTCGTTGTATCAGCCATGGTGCTCTTCCTACGCGAGGATCTTGGTGACGACGCCGGCGCCCACCGTCTTGCCGCCCTCGCGGATGGCGAAGCGCATCTGCTCCTCCAGCGCGACCGGGGCGATGAGCTCGATCGTCATCGTGATGTTGTCGCCCGGCATCACCATCTTCACCCCCTCGGGGAGGTTCACCGTGCCGGTCACATCCGTCGTCCGGATGTAGAACTGCGGCCGGTAGTTGGTGAAGAACGGCGTGTGGCGCCCGCCCTCCTCCTTCTTGAGGACGTACACCTCACCGGTGAACTTCGTGTGCGGCGTGATCGACCCGGGCTTCGCGAGCACCTGGCCGCGCTCGATCTCTTCCTTCTCCACGCCGCGGAGCAGACATCCGACGTTGTCGCCCGCCTGCCCCTGATCGAGCAGCTTCCGGAACATCTCGACGCCGGTGACGATCGACTTCTTCGTGTCCTTGAAGCCGATGATCTGCACCTCGTCGCCGACCTTGATGATGCCGCGCTCGATGCGGCCCGTGGCCACGGTGCCGCGGCCCTTGATCGAGAACACGTCCTCGATCGCCATCAGGAACGGCTTGTCGATGTCGCGCACCGGCTCGGGGATGTAGGTGTCCAGCGCGCCGAGCAGCTGCTGGATCGTCTCCTCCCACTTGGGGTCGCCCTGCAGCGCCGGCAGCGACGCGCCCCGGACGACCGGCGCGTTGTCGCCGTCGAACTTGTACTTCGACAGGAGCTCGCGGACCTCCATCTCGACGAGGTCCAGCATCTCCGGGTCGTCCACGGCGTCGCACTTGTTGAGGAACACGACGATGTGGTTCAGGCCGACCTGCCGGGCGAGCAGCACGTGCTCGCGCGTCTGCGGCATCACGCTGTCGAGCGCCGACACGACGAGGATCGCCCCGTCCATCTGCGCCGCGCCGGTGATCATGTTCTTGATGTAGTCGGCGTGTCCGGGGCAGTCGACGTGCGCGTAGTGGCGATTCACCGACTCGTACTCGACGTGCGCCGCCGCGATGGTCACCGTCTTGGTGTCGTCACGGACCGTCCCGCCCTTCGCGATGTCGGCGTACGAGATCGCCTTCGCCAGGTTGCGCTTCGACTGCACCTTCACGAGCGCGGCCGTGAGCGTGGTCTTGCCGTGGTCGATGTGACCGATGGTGCCCACGTTCACGTGCGGCTTCGTACGAGCGAACTTCTCCTTGGCCATGGCGTCTCTTTAACCTCGCTGCTTGGCGACGATCTCTTCCTGGATCGCGGCTGGAACCGGTGCGTAATGAGAAAACTGCATCGAATGAGTCGCGCGACCCTGCGTCTTTGAACGGACGTCGGTCGCGTAACCGAACATGGTGGCGAGCGGGACCTCCGCGCGGATCACCCGGGTGTTCGCGCGTTGCCCCATATCGAGGATGCGGCCACGTCGCGAGTTGAGATCTCCGATGACGTCCCCGAGGTAATTCTCGGGAGACACGACCTCGACGGACATCATCGGCTCGAGGAGCACGAGGCCCGCCCTCTTGGCGCCCTCCTGGAAGGCCATCGACGCGGCGACCTCGAACGCGGGGCCCGAGGAGTCGACCTCGTGGTAGCTGCCGAAGTGGAGCCGCACCTTGATGTCGACGACCGGGTAGCCCGCGAGCACGCCGCGGCCCATCGCGTCCCGGATGCCCTTCTCGATCGAGGGGATGAACTCCTTCGGGATGATGCCGCCGACGATGTCGTTATCGAACACGAAGCCCGCGCCACGCTCGGCCGGCTCGATGTCGATCCGGACGTGACCGAACTGGCCGTGCCCGCCCGACTGCCGGATGAAGCGCCCCTCGACGTCGGTCGCCTTCTTCGAGATGGTCTCGCGGTAGGCGACCTCAGGCTTGCCGACGTTGGCGTCGACCTTGAACTCGCGCTTCAGCCGGTCGACGATGATCTCGAGGTGGAGCTCGCCCATCCCGGCGATGATCGTCTGCCCGGTGTCCTCGTTCGTGAAGGTGCGGAACGAGGGATCCTCGTAGGCGAGCTTCTGCAGGCTGAGCCCGAGCTTGTCGAGATCGACCTTGGTCTTCGGCTCGATGGCGATCGAGATCACGGGGTCGGGGAACTCCATCCGCTCCAGGACGAGCGGCTGCTTCTCGTCGCAGAGCGTATCCCCGGTGCGGGTGTCGCGGAGCCCGACGGCGGCGTAGATGTTACCCGCGTAGCAGACGTCGATCTCCTCGCGCTTGTTCGCGTGCATCCGGAGGATGCGCCCGAACCGCTCCCGCTTGCCGCGGGTCGAGTTGAGCACGCTGACACCGCTCTTCGTCGTGCCGGAGTAGACACGGAAGAAGGTGAGGTTGCCGAATTGGTCGTTCATGACCTTGAACGCCAGGGCCGCGAACGGCTCGTCGTCGCTCGCCTTGCGCAGGACGGTCTTGTCCTTCTTGTCGGGCAGCGTCCCCTCGACGGCCGGGATGTCGACCGGCGAAGGCAGGTAGTTCACCACGCTGTCGAGCAGGAGCTGGACCCCCTTGTTCTTGAAGGCCGAGCCGCACAGGACGGGGACGATCTTGAAGCCGAGGGTGCCCGCGCGGATCGCCGCGTGGATCTCCTCCTCGGTGACCTTGTCGAGCTCGCCGGCGATGAACTTCTCCATCACCTTGTCGCTCGAGTCGGCGCACGCCTCGATGAGCCTCTCCCGGAGCTCCTTGCACCGCGGCAGGAGATCGCCCGGGATGTCCTTCCACGCGTACTGCTGGCCCTTCGTCTCGTCGTCGAAGACGGCGGCCCGGAGGGTCACGAGGTCGATGACGCCGCGGAACGAGTCCTCGGAGCCGAGCGGGTAGTGGATCGCCACCGGATTCGCGCCGAGGCGCTCGCGGATGGAGTCGACGCACATGTCGAAGTCTGCGCCGACCTTGTCCATCTTGTTGATGAACGCGATGCGCGGGACCTCGTACTTGTCCGCCTGCCGCCACACCGTCTCGCTCTGCGGCTCGACGCCGTTGCCGCCGTCGAACACCGCGACCGCGCCGTCGAGCACCCGCAGGCTCCGCTCGACCTCGATGGTGAAGTCGACGTGACCGGGAGTGTCGATGATGTTGATCCGGTGAGGGACGCCCTTCTGAGATCCCTGCTCCGGCGTCCAGAAACAGTTCGTCGCGGCGGACGTGATGGTGATGCCGCGCTCCTGCTCCTGAACCATCCAGTCCATCGTGGCGGCGCCCTCGTGGACCTCGCCGATCTTGTAGTTGACACCCGAGTAATAGAGGATGCGCTCGGTGACCGTGGTCTTGCCCGCATCGATGTGGGCCATGATCCCGATGTTGCGCGTCCGTTCCAGGCTGTACTCGCGTGCCACTTTTCCTTCTCCGTCGTGTGATGCGTGGGGTGAGGGTTTAGGACTCAGGATGCAAAACACCCTCTCCAGCCCGGCCCACCGCCATTGTGGCGGGCACTTGAACCTGGAGAGGGTGTCGGGGTACAGCAGCAGCTTTTATAGGTCTCGCCAAGGCGAGCGCTGTCGCGCTCCCTCGAGAAGACCGGCTCTGTAACCCGATCCTTATGTCGACTGTGCCATCTCGCTCTACGCGTCTCCTCGCCTGGAAATGCGACGTGACATACGTGAAATGGACGAACCAGCGCAGACCCTGGGTCTGCGCTGGCCGCCTCGCGGACCTACCACCGGTAGTGGGCGAACGCCTTGTTGGCCTCCGCCATCTTGTGCGTGTCGTCGCGCTTCTTGACCGCGTTGCCGCGGTTCTGCGCCGCGTCGACGAGCTCGGCGGCGAGCCGCTCGCGCATCGTCTTCTCGCCACGCCCGCGGGAGTAGGTCACGAGCCACCGCATCGCCAGCGCGACGCGGCGCTCCGGGCGGACCTCGACGGGGACCTGATAGGTCGCGCCGCCGACGCGCCGGCTCTTCACCTCGAGCTTCGGCTTCACGTTGTCGAGCGCCTTGCGGAAGACGTCGATCGGCTCCTCCTTGAAGCGCTCGCGCACGATGTCGAACGCGCCGTAGAGGATTCCCTCGGCCGTCGCCTTCTTGCCCGACTGCATCAGGGAGTTCGTGAACTTGGCGACGAGCTTGTCCTTGTACTTCGGGTCCGGAATGATCTTCCGCTTCGGGACTTCGCGACGACGGGGCATTCTTCGTTCCTCTGCTCGGCTTTCGCCAGATCAGGCCTTCGGGCGCTTCACGCCGTACTTCGAGCGCTTGCGGTTGCGGGTTGCCTTGTTGGTGGAGCTCGGCCCGGCGGCACCGGACGCGTCGAGCGTGCCGCGGACGACGTGGTAGCGCACGCCCGGCAGGTCCTTTACACGGCCGCCACGGATGAGGACGACCGAGTGTTCCTGCAGGTTGTGGCCTTCGCCCGGGATGTAGCTCGTCACTTCCATCTGGTTGCTCAGCCTGACGCGGCAGACCTTGCGGAGCGCCGAGTTGGGCTTCTTCGGCGTCGTGGTATAAACACGTACGCACACGCCTCGGCGCTGCGGGCAGGACTTGAGCGCAGGAGAGGCCGTCTTGTAGCGGGCGGCCTCGCGGCCTTGGCGAATGAGCTGGCTGATGGTCGGCATAGGGACGCGGATTTCCACCTGAGGGATGGGGACGCGCAGGATACCCAGGCGACCAACCATGTCAAGCGGTACGAGACCCGTTCGTGCTGGATGCGTCCACGCCCGGGCCTTCGGCGCTGCGCGCGGGGGCCGGGCGCGTCGCGGAGCGCATCGCCGGAGCGGTAGCTGACGCGCGCCGACGGCGCTCCAGGGCGCTCGTGGGGCTGCGCGTCGCGCCCGCGCGCGGCACGAGGCGGACGCTGACACGCGCCGGCGGCTCTTGGCGGCCCGGCGGCGGTTCGGTACGGTCGCTGCGTGGCGAAGAAGCTTTCACGGGCTCAGCGCAGAGAAAGCCGGCGGAAGGCGCCTCAGAGCGGCGCCGCGCCGGGGGCGGCGTCCCGCTTGGACACGAGGGTCGCGGGGCCCTCGTCGCGAAGCGACCCGGGCGGCAGCGCGACGGAGAGAGGGCCGGCCGCGGCGCGCCTCGATCGCACGACGAGCCGCCAGGGGGACGGCGCGCTCCGCGCGACAGCGCGCGACGCCGCCGCTGCGAAGGGCGAGCCACCGGCGCGAGCGCGCGGCGGAGGCACGCGCACGAAGGCGGGGAGAGATCGCGTGCTCCTGGTCTTCCTGGGCCTCGTGGCGCTCGCTGCGGTGATCGTGTTCGCCGCGCAGTCGCCCCGCGCGCCGGAGCGCGCCAGGGAGGAGCCCGCGAGCACGGCTCGGACGCCGCAGGAGCGCGAGGCGCCGGAGCCCTCCAGCGCGGCCCCCGCTGCGCCGACCGAAGCGGGCGAGCTGCCGGCGCGACCTCCCGTCGACTCGTCGCCGCCGACCATCGTCACGGCCGAGGCGGCCGCAGGGGCGCCGGCGAGCGCCGCGGCCTCGCAGCACGCAGCGGCCAGCGCCGGCCCGCAGGGAGCAGCGACCGGCGCCGCGTCCGCGGCAGCAGCAACGCCGAAGAAGCGAGCAGGCGCGACGAAGCCGGCCGCCGTGCCGAGCGGTGCGACGCCGACCGGTGCGACGCCGACCGGTGCGACGCCAGCGGGGACAACGCCGCCAGCCGGTGCGACGCCGCCAGCCGGTGCGACGCCGCCAGCCGGTGCGACGCCGCCAGCCGATGCGACGCCGCCGGCGGGGACAACGCCGCCAGCCGGTGCGACGCCGCCAGCCGGTGCGACGCCGCCAGCCGGTGCGACGCCGCCGGCCGGTGCGACGCCGCCAGCGGGGACAACGCCGCCGGCCGCAGCGCCACGGCCCGCCGAGGCTCCCCTCGAAGGATCAAAAACGCCGCGATGAAAGGACGTCCGAGATGCTTCGCTTGAATGCCTTGCCCGACGCCGCCCGAACGCCGCGCCGCTCGCCGCTCTCCTGCGGGCAGACGTTCGCCCTGCCGCTCGGCGTCGCGCTGTCCGGCCTCCTCGCCGCGACGACGGCGGTCGCACAACCGGCGCCGCAACGACAACCCCCTGCGGCATCGCCGGCGCAGCCTGGGGCGACTCCGCGGCAGCCCGGCGCGGCCGCGGCTCCGCCGGCTGCGGCGCCGCCGGCCACGGCGCCGCAGCCCGGCAGCGCTCCCCCCGCGACACCACAGCCCGTTCCGCCAGTTCCCGCCGGGCCGCCCTATCCCGCGGCGCCCTATCCCGCGGCGCCCTACCCTGCGGCGCCCTACCCTGCGGCGCCCTATCCCGCGGCGCCCTACCCCGCGGCGCCCTACCCTGCGGCGCCCTACCCCGCGGCTCCGGGTGCCGCGCCGCCGCAGGGGGGCCATCAGGCCGCGCCGGGAGCATCGCCTGGCTACCCGCCGCCAGGCTACCCGCCCCCCGGCTACCAGGGCGGCTACGCTCCCTATGGCGGTGCCTACCCTCCGCTGCCGCCGGGCTATCCGTCGCGCCCGACGGAGATCCCGCCTGCGCCGCCCCCGGCTCCGCTGCGTCGAAAGAGCCCGAGCCTGATGCTGGGCGGCATCGCGCTCACCGCCGGCGGCACGATCGCGTTCTTCGCCGGGACCGGCCTGCTCGCCTCGGCGAGCGAGCGCTACGAGATCTATTGCGATTTCGGGGGCTACACCGGCATCTGCGACACGCGCACCGACGGCCCCCGTCAGGTCGCCGGCGCGCTCGTCTCGATCGGAGGCGGCATCATGCTCGCCGTGGGCATCCCGCTCTGGATCATCGGCGGCAAGAAGGTGCCGGCCACCGCCGATGCCCCCGAGGCGCCCGCCCAGACGACGCTCTCGCTCGGCCCCGGGTCCGCCGCGCTGCAGACGCGGTTCTGATAGCGCCCCCTCGCCCGCTCCCGGCGCGCGCGCCGCGGCCCCGAGCGGCTCCCCTCGCCCGCTTCACCGCCTGCCCGCGCTCGAGGCCGCCAGGGCGCCCGTCGCTCACCAGGGCGCCCGTCGCTCAGGAGAGGCCCTTCTTCTTCTTGCCGCCCTTGCGGTGCCGCGACTCTCCGTCCGACGCGTTCACAGGCATGCGGAGGATGTGGAAACGCCCGCCGCCGCGCGCCAGCGGATCGCTGAGCTTCACCCGCTCGCGCGCGATCTCGATGAAGCGCTGCTGCGACCGCAGCGCGGGGGTGCCGGAGGGCACCTGGAGCTTGTGGTAGCTGCCGTCGCTCGCGAGCTCCCAGGTCTTCGCCGTGTCGGAGGTCGCGGTGCTCAGCATGTCCTCCACGCGCGCGCGGATGGCAGGCTCGATGATCGGGACCATCAGCTCGACGCGGCGGTGAAAGTTGCGCGGCATCCAGTCGGCGCTCGACATGTAGACCTCCTCGTTGCCGCCGTTCGCGAACCGGAACAGGCGCTTGTGCTCGAGGAAGCGATCGATGATCGCGCGCACCTGGATCCGCTCCGAGAGCCCAGGGATCCCAGGCCGGAGGCAGCAGATGCCGCGCACCGCGAGCTTGATGTCGACCCCGGCCTGCGACGCCGCGTAGAGCGCGTCGATGACGTCGACGTCCACGAGCGCGTTCATCTGCGCCACGATCTCCGCCTTGCGCCCGGCCCGCGCGTGCGCCGTCTCGCGCGCGATGAGGCCCAGCACCGCCTCGTGCAGGCCGAGCGGCGCCACGAGGATGCGGTTCCACTTGGGCGGCGCGCTGTAGCCCGTCAGGAGGTTGAAGAGCGACGTCATGTCCTCGCCGATCTCCCGGTTCGCCGTGAACAGGCCGATGTCGGTGTAGAGCCGCGCCGTCTGCGGGTTGTAGTTGCCCGTCGAGAGGTGCACGTAGCGGCGCAGCCTGTCCTTCTCGCGCCGCACGACGAGCAGCGCCTTCGCGTGCGTCTTCAGCCCGAGCAGGCCGTAGATCACCTGCACGCCGCTCTGCTCGAGCATCCTCGCCCACTGGATGTTGCTCGCCTCGTCGAAGCGCGCCTTCAGCTCGACGATGGCCGTCACCTGCTTGCCGCTCTCGGCCGCGCGGGCGAGCGCCTTCAGGATCGGCGAGTCGCCGCCGGTCCGGTAGAGCGTCTGCTTGATCGCGAGGACGTTCGGATCGTCCGCCGCGCGGGAGACGAACTCGGCGATCGGATCGAACGACTCGTACGGGTGGTGCAGGAGCACGTCCTGCTCCCGGATGACGGCGAAGATGTCCTCCACGTCCCGGAAGACCGGCGGGACCTGCGGCGAGAACGGCTCGTCGCGGTACTCGCGGCGCTCGTCGTCCGCGACGATGCCCATGAGGTCGGCGATGTGGAGCGGCCCCCGCACCCTGTAGACGGCGAGCGACGCGTCGACCTTGAGGGCGCGGCAGAGCCGCTGGACCGAGGTGCCGGCGCCCTCGCCGATGCCGATCTCCAGGCGCACGGCGTTGCCGCGATCGCGCCGGCGGAGCTCGGCCTGGATCGTCTCCAGGAGGTCCTCGCCCTCCTCCTCGTCGATCTCGAGGTCCCAGTTCCGGGTGACGCGGAAGGCGTACGTCCCGCGCAGCCTGCCCGAGGGGAAGAAGTCCTTCACGTGCCGGGCGATCACGTCCTCGAGCAGGACGAAGGCGCGCGTCGCGCCCTCCAGGCGCACCTTCATCAGCCGGCTCAGCATCGGCGGCACCTGGATGACCGCGAAGCCGGGCTCCTGCGCCTCATGCTCTCGGGAGAACATGATCCCGAGGTTGATCATCTTGTTGCGCAGGTGCGGGAACGGGTGCCCCGGATCGATCGCGATGGGCGTGAGGATCGGGAAGATGTCCGTGCGGAACCGATCGTCGAGCGCGCTGAGCTCGGCCGGGCCGAGCTCGTCCGGCCGGACGATCACGATGCCGGCGCGCCGGAGCGCCGGGATCAGGTCCGAGTTCCACAGCTGGTAGGCGTCGTCGACGAGCGCGTGGACCCGCGCGCCGATCGCCACGAGCTGCTCGTGGGCCGTGAGCCCGTCCGGCGGGACCTCCGCGATCGTGCGCTGCGTCTGCGCCTGGAGGCCGGCGACGCGCACCATGAAGAACTCGTCGAGGTTGGAGAAGAAGATGCTCAGGAACTTGAGGCGCTCGAACAGCGGCACCTCGTGCGATCTCGCCTCCGCCAGCACCCGCGCGTTGAACTCGAGCCACGAGAGCTCCCGGTTCAGGTAGTGCGCCGGGTCGCCCTCGATCGGGATCGGCCCCGAGGGGACAGGGATCGACACCGGACCGCTCGCCGGGGCGGCGCTCCCTCCAGACCTCGCTCCGGTCGGGTCGCTGGAGCCCGCTCCGGGCCTGTCGGCCTGGGCGGCATCCGTGTCGCCGCCGGAGCCGGAGGCGAGGGTTGTATCCGTGGAGGAGGGCAGGTCAGCCATGGTCGAAGCTCCGATTTTAGCCCAGGTCTGATAGGGTCCGCCCATGGATTTCTGGCGACATCCAGGCGAGCTGAGGCACGCCTGCGAGCGAGCGCGCGCGGCGGGACGCCGCGTCGGTCTCGTTCCGACGATGGGCGCGCTCCACGCGGGCCACCTCGCGTTGATCGCGGAGGCGCGGCGGAGAGCGGACTTCGTGGCGGTGACCCTCTTCGTCAATCCGACGCAGTTCGGCGCCGGCGAGGATCTCGCGCGCTACCCGCGGCCGCTCGAGCGCGACCGCGCCGCCTGCGCCGAGGCCGGCGCCTCGGGGATGTTCGCGCCGGAGGCCGCGGCGATGTACCCGCCCGGCGAGGAGACGCGCGTGCGCGTCGGCGCGACCGCGGCCCCGCTCTGCGGCGTCCACCGGCCCGTGCACTTCGAGGGCGTCGCCACCGTGGTCACGAAGCTGCTCGCGCTCGCCGGCCCGTGCGTCGCCGTCTTCGGCCGGAAGGACTACCAGCAGCTCCAGGTGATCCGGCGGGTCGTCGCCGATCTGTTCTTGCCGGTCGAGGTCGTCGGGGCGACGACGGTGCGCGAGCCCGATGGTCTCGCCATGTCGTCGCGGAACGCCTACCTGTCGCCCGAGCAGCGGAGCGCGGCGCGCGCCATCCCGCTCGCCCTCGCCGAGGCGTGCCGCGCCTTCGCCGGCGGCGAGCGGCGCCCCGCCGCGCTCCTCGGACCCGCGCGCGCGCGCCTCGCGGCCGTCGCGACGAGCGTCGATTACGTGGACCTCGCCGACCCGGAGTCGCTGACGATCTGGAGCGAGCAAGCGGCGATCGGCGAACGGGCCCTGCTCGCGATCGCCATCCGCCTCGGGACGGCGCGCCTCATCGACAACGTCGTCCTCGGGGAGGACGCGCCGCCCGTCGCGGTAGCGGGCGAGGAGGCCAGCTAGATGGTGAAGAGGAGCTCCGAGCAGGAGGGCCCCGCGCCCTCCCCGCGCCCGGCGGGAGAGACAGGCCGCGGCGTCTTCATCGTCTTCGAGGGCATCGACGGCGCCGGCACGAGCACGCAGGCCGAGCGCTACGCGGCGCACCTCAGGGCCGCGCGGCGCCTCGTCCACGTCACCCGCGAGCCGAGCGCCGGGCCGGTGGGCGCGCTGCTCCGGCAGGTGCTGACCCGCCGGATCTCGCTGCCCAGCGCCCGCCAGGCCGAGGTGATGGCGCTCCTCTTCTCGGCCGACCGCCTCGATCACCTCGGCGCCGAGGTCGAGCCGCTCCTCCGCGACGGGTACATCGTGATCTCGGATCGCTACGACCTGTCGAGCCTGGCCTACCAGTCCACGACGGCGGCCGACGGCGGGGATCCAGAGGAAATTCTGGAATGGATACGGATACTCAACCGCCACGCGCGGCGGCCCGACGCCACGGTGGTGATCGACGTGGCGCCCGAGATCGCCGAGAAGCGGCGCCGCGGCCGCGGGGGGGCAGAGGAGCTGTTCGAGAGGACCGAGCTGCAGGCGCGGCTCGCGGAGGCGTACCGGCGGGCGGAGGAGCTCGTGCCGGGCGACCGCGTCATCCACATCGACGGGGGTGGCCCGGTCGACGAGGTCTCCCGCGCGATCACCGCCGCGCTCGGGCCGTTCGTGGAGCGGTGAGCCGGGGCGGCGGCACATCGAACCTCCGAGAGGAGCTGCAGAGGACGCGGCGCGTCCGTGTCTCTCCGTGCTCTCTGCGCCTCGGTCGTCCGAGCCCTCGAGTCGCGCTCTACGGACAAGCCGCGTTCGCGATCTCCACGTCGTCGATGCTCCAGCTCGACACGGTGTCGACGAAGGAGTCCCGCCCGATCTCGTAGCCGAAGCGGATCCGCAGGCTCGCGTTCTTGTGGGGGGTCAGGTCGTAGCGCATCTTCGTCCAGGCCGAGTCGCGGACGCCGGGGTAGGGCCCCGACTCGAAGAGCACCTTCCACCGGACGCCGTCGTAGACCTCGACCCGGTTCGTCATGTGGGGCGCCTCATCGCTGTTCAGGAAGCGCCAGAACGTCAGGTACACGCCGCCCGTGACATCGGCGTGGATGACAGGGCTCGTCAGGTAGAAATACGGGTGAACGCCGGGGGGGGCGTTCCCTCCGATGACCACGCCGGCCAGCCCGTTGTCCGGCGTCGCCGTGTGATCGAGCGCCGGATCGGCGTGCCCGTAGGTCTGCCCGAAGGAGGCCGCCGCCGCGCCGATCTGCCAGGTCGGACCGAGCTCCCACCCGGCCGCGTTGCCCTCGAACGTATCCCGGAAGTAGACCGCCGGCGCCGTCGCGGCGCCGCCGCCTTGGCAGACGCCGGCCAGGCAGGACTCCCCCACGGTGCACCAGTCGCTGTCGACGCAGACGCCCCCGTCGGGGACCGAGCGCGGCGTGCACACCCCGGCGTCGCTGCAGACGCCGCGCGTGCAGCCGACCGTCTGTGAGGAGCACGATTCCCCGGGGGTAGGGATGGAAATACAGGCGCCGTGCTCGTCGCAGACGCCACGTTTGCACTCGTCGGTCCCGGAGAGACAGGCGCCGCCCGGCGCGATCGGCTCAGCATAGCAATTGCCAGAGCCCGGATCACAGGCACCATCGTTGCACCCGACGCTCAGCGCGCTGCAGTCCTTGGGGACGCCCCCCTCGCAGCGGCCGCTCTGGCAGGTCTTGCCGACCCTGCACAGGTCGCCGGAGTCCGCGCACGGCGTCCCCTCGTTCCCCGGGACCGCCTCGCACGCACCGGTGGCCGGGTTGCACGCGCCGACATGACAGGAGTCCGGTACTTGGAAGAAGAAGCAATCCCGCTGGGTCCCGACGCAGGCGCCGTCCACGCACGCCGCGTTGAGCACACAGCGGTCTTCCGTCGCGCACGACGCCCCGTTCTCCCTCGGCTCCAACCCGCAGCGGGGCTCGCCGCCCGCGTCGACGCACGTGACGAGGTGACAGCCGTCCGGCGCGATGCCGCAGTCCTCCTGCGCGCCGCCCTGACAGACGCCGTCCTCGCACGTCTCGCCGACCGTGCAGGCGTCCCTGTCGTCGCAGGGCCCCCCGCCCGCGCTGGGGACGAGCTCGCACGCGCGCGTCGC
This sequence comes from Sorangium sp. So ce1014, assembly GCF_051521505.1. Classification (NCBI taxonomy): domain Bacteria; kingdom Pseudomonadati; phylum Myxococcota; order Polyangiales; family Polyangiaceae; genus Sorangium; species Sorangium sp. So ce1014. The sequence continues at coordinate 1,318,682 of NZ_CP150356.1, read as the reverse complement.
CTCGTTGCACACGGCCGTCATGCACTGCGATGTCGGGACGAGCGAGCAGTCTATCTGGCACGGAGCGCCGGCCCCGCCGCCGCCCCCACCGCTCGAGACATCCGGCCCCGCAGCGCCGCCGCCGCCCCCCGCCGCGCCCGAGCTGCCAGCGGACGTCGCGGTCGAACAGCCAAGATCCGTCAGGGCGACAGCGGCAATTACCCAGGGAATCCACCTAGTCATGTTCGCCTCTTTCCAGCAATCGTGACGCACCTCGTGGGAATTACGCGTCCTTCGCGGCTGCGCAAGGAAACATGATGTTCCGGCGCGCGAGCACCCGGAACGGTCAGCGACGACGAGGGGTGACGAGGGGCGGCGAAGGGCGACGAACGACGACGGACGACGGCGGCCAGGAGCGCAGCGCCGGCGGCGCGGGCGAGGACAAGAGAGCTGCGAGCAGCCGTGAGAAGCCGCGAAAGCAAAGACAGCGACGAGAGCGAAGACATCACGAGACAAGCAAGGCCCACAAACCGGAGAGCCCCTATCGCCCCGCGATCGAGAGATGCAGTATGCTGACGAGATCGTCTCGGAGCTCGGCCACCCCTCGATAGACAGACTACTTCGCGCGTGGAGCCCTCGCGGCCGCGAGCCACGTCGCATCCATTTGCAGAGGAGCGCAGAGATGTCCTTCCGACGTCATTCCGTGTTTGCCCCTTTCCTCGTCGCCGCCGCGCTGGCCGCGCTATCGGGCGGCTGCGCGGCCACCGAGGACAGGAGGCCCGCGCGCGCCAACCCGCCGGAAGACGCCGAGAGCGGCGGAGGCGGCGGAGGCGGCGCCTTCGGGGCGAGCAGCACGGGCGGAGGCGCGTCGCTCGGCGCGGGAGGGTTCGGCGCGACCGGCGCGGGCGGCTTCGACGAGGGGGCCTCCTGCGCACAGACGAGCGCAGCGGCCGCGCTCATGCCGCTCGATATGCTCGTCTTGCTCGACCGCTCCGGGAGCATGCTCGGCTCGAAATGGAGCGGCGTCACGAGCGCGCTCTCGACCTTCGTGAACGACGCCGCCTCCGCCGGGATGAACGTGGGGCTGACCTACTTCCCGCGGGGCAACAACGGAATGAACGACTGCGACCACACCGCCTACGACCAGCTCGCGGTCAGCATCGGCGAGCTGCCGCTGCACACGCCCGAGATCACCGGCTCCATCCGGGGCACCTCGCCGGGCGGCGGGACGCCCATGCGTCCGGCCCTCCAGGGGGTGCTCTCGAACGCGACCGCCTACAAGGACGCGAACCCGTCGCACAAGGTCATCGTCGTGCTCGCGACCGACGGCGACCCCTCCGGGTGCGCCGGAAACACCGTCGCGAGCACCGCGGAGATCGCGCAGCGGGCGCTCAACTACAACGGTGTTCAGACCTACGTCATCGCCGTGGAAGGCTCGACCCTGGCCAACCTGGACCAGATCGCCGCCGCCGGCGGGACGGCGCGCGCGTTCGACATCACCGCGGACGTCGCCGCGTTCGCGGCGAAGATGGCCGAGATCCGCGCGTCGGCGCTCCCGTGCGAGCTCCTCATCCCCGAGCCGCCCGCGGGCGCGACCCTCGACACGAGCCGGGTCGCGGTCAGGTTCGCGACGGGGAGCTCCAGCGCGCTGGAGATCCCGAGGGCGGACGACGAGGCCGACTGCGGCCGGGGGCCAGGGTGGTATTACGACGACGAGCTGCTCCCGAAGAAGATCATCCTCTGCCCCGCCTCCTGCAGGGCCGTGCAGGGCGAGGTGCAGGCGAAGCTCGACGTGCTCTTCGGGTGCGAGCCGACGCTGAACTGAGCGCCTCGCGGCCGGCCGCCGGCGCGGCGCTCACGGCCGCCGCGGCGCGGGGCTCACGATCGCCGCGGCGCGGGGCTCACGGCCGCCGCGGCGCCGCCGTCTTCAAGGCGTCGAGCGCGGCCAGGAGCTCGGCCTCGGTGAACGGGAGCCGCGCGAGCGCCGCCTGCTCGTCCGCGAGCGCGAGCTCGATCTCGCGCTGCGCGTCGCGGGCCCGGAGCACCCACCCCGACGACTCCCCGGTGCGGTCGCCGAGGCGGACGGTGCCGGCGAGCATCTTCTGCCCCTTCTCCAGGAGCACGCGGTAGCGCAGGCGCATCGCGCCCTCGAAGAGCTGCTTCTTCCGCGGGGTGTCGGCGCTCGGCGGCGGCGGGACCCGCATCACGTCGCGGTGGAGCTCCTTGTAGAGCTGCCCGATACGGTAGCCCGCCATCGCCGACCAGTGAGCGTCGAGGCTCCGCATGGCCTCGGTGTAGGCGCCCTGCGCATCGAGCAGCCCCTGGCAGCGCCGCTCCAGCGCGTCGGCGAAGCTCGCCGGCACCGGCACGAAGGCGATGGCCTCGCTCCGGCGCCGCCGCACCTCGCCGAGCGCAAAGCTCACCTGCGCGAGCTCGATCGGCGGCTTGCCCGACTCGCCCAGCCGGTGCGCCTCGATGAGATCGCGCGCGAGCCCGACCTGACGGGCCGCTTCATCCACGAGATCCTGCTCGACGAGGCCGAGCGCGAGGGCGCCGCGCGCCTCGATCGCCTCGAGCACGCTCAGATCGCCGAGGCGGAGCAGGCGGCGCGAGACCTCGACGAGCTCGGGCCACCGCTCGAGGGCGGCCGCCGCGCGCGCGAGCCGGAAGAGGGCGCCGCGCGCGACCGCGTGGTCCGGGAAGCGCCGCGCGACCTCGCGGTAGCGCTCGGCCGCGAGCGCGCGGTCGCCGAGCGCCTCGTGCGCGAGCCCGGCGTTGAACAGGCTCGGCGGCGCGACCTCGCCGTCAGGCGCGAGACGGACCAGCCGATCGAACAGGGGCGCCGCCTCGCGCGCCTTATCGGCCAGGAGCAGCGCGCGCGCCCGTTCGAACTCCGCCGCGAGCTCGGCGTCCGAGTAGGGCGATATGACGACCGGTGCGAGCTCGACCGGCGGACGCGCCGAGGCCGCTTGCGGGGAACGCGCCCGGGCCGGCGCCGTGGCCTCCGAAGTGCATCCACCGAGGAAGGCGAGGAAAGCCGGGACGATCGCAAGGCTGAGGAGAGCGAGCCGGGGAATGCTGGTGCTCGACATGACCCGGGAAGAATAGCCCCATGCTCGAGGTTGTTCCGCTTCGTGCATGGACGGAGCTCCCGGCCTGGCCGTCCCGAGCGGAGGTGGATTGCTGTGCGCAGTAGGGCAATCCCCGGTTTCGGCTGCTGCTCCATGGCGTTGCAGAGGGTACCGCCCGACAAAAAGCCTGCATTGATCCGCCATGTTGCGGTAATCTCGCATTCGTTCCACGGGCCGCTGTTTGGGCTCGTAGCTCGGCGGCGGTCTCCTCTCCAGCGACGATCAGAACGAGAGCTTCTGTTGTGGGCTCTCGAAGGGTTCACGGCCCTGTGGTGGGGCCTTGGAGGTGGGTACATGAAGCATCAGATCATCTCTCCTCGTGCGGTGACGTCGGTCGGCCCGGAGCAGCGGCTCAGCATGGCGGAAGCGCGTCACCGCGAGCTCGACTCGCGCCTCAGGCAGCTGGGTCGGCGGGCGTTCTTGACACCGGGGGAGAGCATGGAGGCAGCCCAGCTCAAGAAACGCAAGCTCGCCGCGAAGGACGAGATCGAGTCCCTGCGCCGGCGGCTGTCGTAGCGCAGCCCGACTGACCGGCGATCTCCAGCGCCACGAACGGCGCCCCGCCCCGCATCTCCCCCTCACTGTTCCTGTCCAGGCCATCCGGCGCGCCCACACGCTGGGACGCCCGCACGCGGCGCGATGCCAGCGCACAACGCGGTGCAGCGCGCGGCGGCACGATGTCGGCGCACGGCGCGATGCCAGCGCACGGCGCGGTGCCGGCGCATAGCGCAATGCGAGCGCGCGGCGCCAGCGCGCGGCGCGGTGCCAGCGCATAGCGCAATGCGAGCGCGCGGCGCCAGCGGTGCGCCGAGGCACGACGACCGCGGGCGCCGGCGCGCCGAGGTCAGAGCGTGGGCGCCGGGGCCTCCGGCGCATCGGCCGGCGATTCAGGAGCAGCGTCGGGCTGCGGCGCAGCGTCGGGCGCGGCGCCGGTCTCCGGCAGCGCCTCGGCGCCGCCGTACACATCGCGGTTGAGATCCGCGAGCGTCTCGGTGAGGCGGATCTTCTGCTCGCTCGTGACGCCTCCGGGGGTCTGCTTCTCGATCGCCGCGGCGAGCCCGAGCCAGTGGCGCGCGTTGTCGCGGTAGCCCTTGCGCGGATCGGCGACGCCGGTGCCCTGCGGCGCAAGCTCGGCCAGGCGGTAGTCCGTCATGCCCCGGAGGTAGGCGTACTGCGCCCGCTCCGGGAGCGAGAACGAGTCCATGTCGTGCTCGAGCGCGCGGAACAGCGAAAGCGCCTGCTCGAACCGGTTCGCCTCGTAGTGGCTGCGGGCGCGATCGAGATCCTGCGTGTAGGTCGCGCAACCCGGCGCGAGGGCGAAAGACGAGAGGAGAAGGACGCACGAGACCAGGCGGCGCATGCGCGGAGGGTATCCCCCGCGTCGCGGCGCGATCAAGCGGGAAGGCGGCCCACCGCGCGGCGGCCGCCGCCTCCCGGGGCGCCCCACCGGCTCGAGCGGAGCGCAGCGCCGGCCACCGTCGCCGTGGCGCTCGGCGATGAGAGGGTGTGGGCGGGCGATGAGAGGGTGTGGGCGCGGGGAGCGCCGCCCCGGCTCACCCCGCGAGCCGCCTGCCGAGGAGCCGCGCGGCGAGCGTCCGCAGCCAGTCCGCCCGCCGCGCGTCGGGCGGAACGAGCCGCCCCGTGCGCCCAGCCTCCAGGATCGCGGCCGTCTCCGGCGTCGGGTCGGCGCACGCCTCCAGCACCCGGAAGACCGTCGCGTCCTCGTGCGCGACGCCCGCCTCCGCCACCCAGGCGTCCACCGACGCCGCGAACGCCGGGTCGCCGGGGAACGGCTGCTCGACCTCGTTGCTCGGCCCAAGCCCGTTGATGCCGCTGATCACGAGGTCCTTGCGGTCCTTGTAGGTCAGCCCCGCGAGCTCCTCGGGGAGCAGCGGGCGGCCGATCCAGATGTCCTGCACGCCCATGCCCAGCGGGAACTCGAGCCGCGTCTCGAGCGGCTCGGGCGGCAGCGCGCCCGAGAAGCGCACGGGCACCACCGGGACGCCCACCGCGAGCGCCATGTCGATGAACGCGCCGCTCATCTTGCGCACCGGCGTGCGGCACTCGATCGACCGCGTGCCCTCGACGTGCACCATCACCCCCTTGCCAGAGCCCTGCATCTCGGCCCCGAGCTCCGCGATGATGGTCCCGAGCGACGCCCTGTCCTCGCGATCGAAGTACGTGATCACCTTCGGATCGCGCGCGCCCGGGTACGCAAAGCAGTGCGCGAGCATCGTGCCGAGCCACGTCGCCCGGTGCTCGGCCTTGGCCAGCGTGACGGTGGAGACCCCCGTGAGGCCCGAGACGGCGATGCCGAAGAGCAGCGACTCCACGGCGACCTGGTGGTTGCCGACGTAGAGCAGGCTCCGGCCCTTCACGGCGCGGAACGCCGCCGGATCGGCGATGTGCACCCGGCGGATGAACCGCTCGATGAGGCCGAAGTACAGGTCCTCCGCGGGCCACCGGCCGAGGCCCATGGCCGCGCCCCAGTAGCGACGCACAGGCTCGATGTCGATCACCGGCGGGCCGGCGTCGCGGACCACGACCTCGGAGCCCTCGCGCGCCACCGCGAACGGCCAGCGCGTCAGCGGCTGCGCCGAGGAGACGCCGCCGAGGGAGACCGTCGACGGGTGCACGCCGGCGCGCCGCGCGACGTGATCCTTCACGGCCGCCGCCTCGACGAGATCGCCCGACGCGGCGTACAGGTGCGCCACCGTGCCCGGCATCCAGTCCATCGTGCGCACGTCGGCCGGACCGCAGCGCGCCTCGCCCGACGCCGCGTCGACGCGCGAGACGGCGAGGTCGACCGGGGCGCGGTCGCGCAGGAACGCCCGGCGGATCCCGGGCGGCGCGCCGCCGACAGATCCCTGCGGGAGCAGCACCTCGACGAGGCGGAGCTCCAGCCAGACGCGCTCCCCGGCGGCCGTGCCGGCCCCCGCGATGGCCTGCACCCGGAACGAGACGAAGCGATCCTCGCGGCCCTCGTAGCGCACCTCGATGCGCACGGGCGCGTCGGGCGACGGCCCGAACAGGCGGAGCGACGGGATGCGCGACGGGAACGCGATGTGGGCGGGAGGGCTCTCCGGATCCCACAGGAACAGCCGGTCGTGCGGGATGGCGTGGGTCAGCGCGTCGAGCATGCCCTGGTGCAGCGCCCCGGGAGGCACCGAGCCCTTGCCAGGATCGAGCACCGCCGAGGCGCCGCGCGCGCCGAGCCGCAGCGAGGTCAGGTACCGGAACGCCGCGCCGTGGAACAGCGTGCCCACCGCGTAGGGATCGTCGGCCTCCGGCGCGTCGAGCGCCGGCTCCGGCGCGGGGGCGGGCGGGTACGCGCCGGCCACCCGCACGCGGCCGGTGCACACCGGCTCGAACCGCGAGAGCGCCGGGTTCGAGGCCTCGCGCCACGCGAGGAGCCGCACGTCGAGGACATCGCCGGAGCCGGTGGCCTCGGCCTTGACGCGCACCGGCCCCGGCACGGGCAGCCAGCGGAGCACCACGACGTCCTCCACGGCCACGACCACGCTCCCCGGGCGCGCCCGCAAGGCGGCGCCGGCCAGCCGGTCGACCATGCTCATGCCGGGGAGCGCCGGGAGCGTCCAGGTGGGGCAGTGGTCCGCCACCCAGCCGGCCGGATCCAGCACCTCCTCGGCGTCCTCGGCCTCCGGCGACGGGGCGGCCCGCCCCGCGGGCTGCTGCTGGAGGCGAGGGCCCTGGCTCCGGAGCGCGGCGCCAGGGAGCGAGGCGAGGTGGCGCGCGTTCCCGCGGACGTCGAAGCCGACGTCGCGCCGCGCGCGGGGCGGCGGAGCGCCGTCGACGATCCGCACGCCGAGCGTCGCGCCGTAGATGCGGAGGCCGTCCACCCAGAGGTAGGACTCGGCGATGACGAAGGGCCCGCGGTCGTCGCGGCCGACCTCGAGGATGTCGGTCTCGACCGTCACCCGCCGGCTGCTCGGCAGCACCTGGCCGCGGTAGCGCCAGGAGTGCTCGTGCCCCGTCATCACCGGCTCGAACCGCGGGTCGGCGAGGCCCGCGTGGAGGTCGTGGTGCAGCATCCAGAACTGGATCGTCTGCAGCATCGCCTCGATGCCGAGCGAGCCGGGCTGCACCGGATCGCCCAGGAAATGGGCCTTGAAGAACCACTCCGAGGCCTGGACGTCCCGCTGCGCGCGCAGCCGGCCGAGCCCCTTCCGGCCGCCGGTTGGCCACAGGCCATCGACGCGGTCGATCATCAGCAGAGACGGCCGCGCGAGCCCGAGCTTGTCCCCGCAGTAACGCGCGGGGCGCTCGCGGAGATCGACCTCGAAATCGGACGGCGCCTCCAGCGCGGCGAGCTCCTCGGGCTTCGGCGGGATGCCGATCTGCGTCGCGAGCGCGGCCTTCGGGAAGAAGCCGAACACCGTGTCGAGGTCGTACACCGGGGCGCCGCCGAGGCTGCACTCGACCCGGAACGCCAGGATGATCATGCCGCCCGACCGCGAGAGGTTCGTGAGCCGCGACGTCGTGCGCAGCGCGCCGCCGGCCGGCGCCGGCAGGACCTCGCCGCGCAGCGTGCCCTTGCCGTCGAGGTTGCGGAAGTACAGCGCGCCCTCGCTCGAGAGCGCGCAGCCGGCGTAGCTCGCGAGCCAGCCGCACGTCTGGAGCGCGGCCTCGAGCACCACCGCGAACGGCATGGTGAGGCTCGCGTTCTCGTCGAAGTACCAGGCGTCCTCCGGGACGTCGTACTCGACCTCGACCTTCGCGCCGGCCTTCATCGCGGCCATGGGGCTCGAGACCGAGAGGACCCGGCTCATGAAGTGGTACGGCGGCCCCGGGAGCCGGGCGACGTGCCGGCCCTCGTCGAACCTGCGGTAGAGCGGGCCGAAGGCGTCCGACGGCCTGCCCCAGGCGCACGAGAGCAGGCTCCGGTAGTCGAACGGGAAGCCACCGGCGTCCGCGCCGTCAGGGCCGGCGCCGTCGGGCGGCGGCGCGCCGAGCTCGGACCAGGGGACCCGCGCGACCGGCTTCGGCTCGACGTGGCCGTCGAGGAGCTCGGGGGCGCTCGAGAGCGGCCAGTCCGGGCTCAGGCGCAGGCCCACGCGGCGGGCATGGAACGCCTTGAGGCCGTCGACCGTGCACAGGAAGTCGGCGAACACCGTCGGGTGCGGGCCGTCGTGGACCTCCTCGATGAACACCTCGTACGTGAGCAGCCGGCTCGTCGGGACGACCTGGCCGCGGCAGCGGAGCAGGTAGGGGATCTCCGGCACCGGCTCGAAGCGGAAGCCGTCCGCGTCCACCGTGAAGCCCATCGCCGCCATGGCGAACGCGAGCGCCTGCAGGCAGCCCTCGAACATGAGCGTGCCCGGCATGCACGGGTCGTCCTTGAAGTGGCCCTCGAAGTACCAGCCGTCCTTCGTGATCGGCAGCGTGGCCCTGAGATAACCGCGCTTCCACGGGCCGCCCGCGGGATCGAACACGTCGACGCGTTCGAAGAACAGCATGGGCGGCGCGCTGATCCGCGGCGTCCTGACGTGGGTGCGCAGGCGCTCGAAGCCGGGGCCGAACGCCGCCGCGCCGTCGCCGGCCGCGAACGCAACGAGGTCGGCCCGGTCGAACGCGGACTTCTGGCAGGCGATCCGCGGCGGATCGAGGCGGGCGGTCGCCGCGTGCTCGGCGGTGTCGGCGTCCCAGAGGACGCCGCCGGAGCTCGCGAGCTCCTCGTCGGTGAAGAAGCCGGCCTGGCCCTTGCGCGTCTTCAGCCGCAGCTCGCCGCCGATGCGACAGTCGTAGTGGAAGAAGAACAGGCGGACGTCGCCGTGCTTCGCGTGCCCGTCGACGTGGATGTCGTAGACGAGCGTGTCGCCCGGGCGCGGCAGGCCGCCGTAGAAGGTGAGCTCGCAGCCGAGCAGCCGGTAGACGCGCTCGCCCTTGTTCTCGAAGTCGGCGCCGAGCCAGCTGATGAGCAGCAGGTCGGCCTGGCCGCTCTCGATCATGATGCCGGCCGGCATCGCGCCGTCGTGCAGGTACCAGGAGTCCCACCGGACGTCGGTCTCGGTCCACATCGTGCCGAGCTTCATCGAGCCGGGCTCGGCCTCGATCCCGGTGACCCGGTCGGCGAGCAGCAGCGGCGGCATCGGCATGCGCACCTGGCGGCGATAGCCGTCCTGCCGGGCGAAGAGCGGGCCGAACACGTCGGAGATCCGGCCCGAGGCGAGGCGCTCGAGCTGCTCGCGGCTGAACCGGGGGCCCAGCGGCGCGAGGGCAGCCGCGGCGGGGCGCGGCGAAGGCTGCGGCGCGGCGGCGGGGCGCGGCGAAGCTTGCGGCGCGGCGGCGGGGCGCGACGGCTCCGCCGGGCGCGGCGACTCGGCGCGGGTCGGGCGCGGCGTGTCCACCGGCCGCGGCGGAGGTTGCGGCGCAGCGGTGGGGCGCGGCGATTCCACGGGGCGCAGCGCCTCGATCGGTCGCGGCGACTCGACGCGGGTCGGGCGCGGCGACTCGACGGGGCGCGGCGACTCGGCGCGGACCGGGGCGACGCGGGAGACCTGCGCCGAGGCCAGCGCAGGCACCACCGCGGCCACGCCCGACGACGCCTGGACGAGCGAGTCCAGCGCGCGCTGCCGCATCTGCAGGAACCGGCGGTGGACCTGGGCCTGCTGCTCTGCCCACTCCCTGTGGATCTGCGCCAGCTGAACGGTGAACGCCGCCGCACCGGCGATCACGTCGCCCGGAATGTCCACGGCTCCGGCCTCGACGAGCTCCGGCGCGATCGGCAGCGGCTCGCTCGGGAGGACCATGGCCGCGGCCTCGACGAGCGCCGGCCCGACCGGCAACGGCTCGATCGGGAGGTGGGCGGCAGGGGCCCCGACGAGCGCCGGCCCGACCGGCCGCGGCTCGTCCCAGGACGGCAGCGGCGGCGCGTCGGCGGCAGAGAAACCCGTGGGCCCGGGGTACAGCGGCGGCAGGTCGTCGAGAGCGGACGGCAGAGGCGGCGCAGGTTCCATGGAGTCTCCAGAGGATGAGCAGGACGCCGCGCCGGGTACGACGATCGCCGGCGGGTGGGCGGGGAGCGTGAGCACCGGGCCCTCCGCCGATCGTGGCGGCGGGAGCGGCGCGGCCGGACCGCCGGCCCCGATGCGGACCGACAGCGAGCCCCCGCCGAGGCCGGCGCAGCGGACCTCGGCGACGCGGACGTCGTCGGTCCACGGCGTGCCGTCGGGCTTCCGGGCATGACGGCAGGCGAGCACCGCGGCGGCGACATGCAGCAGGCCGGAGGCGGCGTGCGCATGGCCGAACCGCGGCGCGAGATCCGTGGCCGACAGCACGAGCCCGGGGTCGGCCGGCTCGTCCACGACCACGGCCAGGACCGGGTGCCGCTGTCGAACGGCGTCGTCGAGCCGCTCGAGCACAAGGACGACCGCGGCGTCGCCGGGAGGCAGGTGAACGCCGAGCGCCTCGAGCGCGGCCACGTGGGCGGGCTCGCACGAGAGGTCCACGGCGCCGACGATCGCGGCGTCCACGGTGCCGGCGCGCAGGGCGCGGGACGCGACGCGCAGCGCCCAGGGCCCGGAGAGCTCCTCGGCCGCGATCGTGAACGACGGTCCGCCGACGTCGAGCTGGCTGTTCAGCCGGTTCGCCGGGATGTTCGGCATGTTCCCGACGACCCCCGCCGCCTGGAGCGCAGGGATGATCGAATCCCGCAGCGCGCCGACGTCGACCGACGGGCCGAGCCGCGCCGGCGCCGTCTCGGCGACCCGCCAGCGCGTCATGTACCGGCACACCTCGGTGTCGGCGCCCATGCCGATGAGCACGGCGGTGCGGTCGCGCGGCAGCGCGAGCCCCTCGGTCGCCTCGATCGCCGCCTCGAGCAGCAGCGTCTGCTGGGCGAGCGCCTGCTGCAGATCGCGCGGCGGGAACCGGAGGCGATCCGCGGGCAGCGCGACGGTCGCGCGGCGAGGATCCGCGCCGCCGCCCGAGAGGAGCGGCTCGGCGAACGCCCGGACGCCGCGGAGCTCACCGACGCACAGGCCCATCGCCACAACGGCCAGGTGACCCGCCGGGGCGGGGGGCGCGGCCGGGTGCGACGCGGCGTGCGTGGCGTGAGCGGCCTGTCCCTTCGGCGAGGCGGGCTCGTACGCCTCCACGAGGAGATGGGCGTTGTTCCCGCCGAACCCGAACGCCGACAGGCCCGCGAGCCGCCGGCCCTCCCACGGCTCGGCCCGCTGCAGCACCCGGAACGGGCTCGCGGCCACCGGGTCGCTCAGCGGATCGGCGTGCAACGTGGGCGGCCGGACCCCCGCCGCCATGGCGCCGAGCAGCTTGAGGAGCCCGGCCGCGCCGGCGGTCGTGACGAGGTGACCGAGGTTCGACTTGAGCGAGCCGAGCGGGACCTCGCGGGGGCCGAACACCTCGGTGAGGGTCGCGATCTCGGTCGCGTCGCCGAGGGGGGTGCCCGTCGCGTGGCACTCGAGCAGCGAGACCTCGCCGGGATCGAGGCCGGCCATGGCGTACGCGGCCCGCATCGCGCGCAGCTGGCCCTCGACCGCCGGCGCGAGCAGGCCGCGGCCGCGGCCGTCGTTCGACAGGCCGACCCCGCGGATCACGCCCAGGATGGGCCTGCGCGCGGCCTCCGCGTCGGCCAGGCGCTCGAGGACCACGAACGCCGCGCCCTCCGCCGGGACCAGGCCGTCGGCCTCCGACGAGAACGGGCGGCTGCGCCCGGTGCGGCTCATGGCCGACAGCGCGCAGAACCCGATGTGCATGAAGAGATCGTCCGACCGGCACACCGCGCCGGCGAGCATCCGGTCGGCCTCGCGGTCCTGCAGGCGCTCGCAGGCGAGCGCGATCGCGTAGAGCGACGACGCGCACGCGGCGTCGAGCGCGAACGCCCCGGCCCCGAGGCCGAGCGCGTCGGCGAGCAGGTGGGCAGGCAGCCCCGACATGAACCGGTTGCGCGGATCGGGCCGCGCGACGCCGGCGAGATCGCCGAGCCACGTCGACTCGCACCACGCCGACATCGCCGACGAGGGGAACGAGAGGTTCCCGACCACCGCGCCCGCGCGATCGGACCGGCCCTCGTGGCCCGCCTCGCGCAGCGCCTCGCGGCCCGCGTAGAGCACCCACTGGAAGAGCGGGTCGAGCGCGAGCAGGGACTCGGGCGGACCGCTGCGCCGCGGGAACGGGTCCCCGGCCAGCACGCGGCGGAAGTGCTCGTCGAACTCGGTGACGTAGCCGCCGCGGTCGCTCCACGCGCGGTCCTTCACGTCGCGCACGTCGCGCGCGCCGCCGGCGAGCGCAACGTGCGCGAGCGCGCGCTCGCGCGACAGGCGCCAGCGGCCGTCGGGGGCGCCGGACACGAGGTCCCTGCCGGCGAGCACGTTGTCCCACAGGGCCGCGGGGTGGAGCGCGCCCGGCAGGACGCACCCGCGGCCGACGATGGCGATGGGCTCGAACACGGTGGCCTCGATCACGCCTGGCCGCGCGCCGTGTCGGGGCGGAGCACGAACTGCACGTCGCGCAGCTCGGCGACGAGCGTGCCCTCGTTGTCGACGAACGCGATGTCCGCCTTGGTACGGTCGCGGGCCACGATCTGCCCGCGCACCACCGCGCGCAGCGGGCCGTCGGACGGCCCCTCGGCGAAGGTGTGCAGCGCGCCCACGGACATCGGGAGCGCCGCGCCGCCGAGCACGTGCTGCGTCCACAGCGTCGCGAGCTGCAGCCCGCCGTCGAGCGCCGCCGGGTCGGTCTTCCACGGCTGGGACACCCAGCCGGCCTCGCGCAGGCCCACGACCGTCCCCACGATCCCCTCGCGGCTCACGCCGTCGAGCTGCCGGATCACCTGGAAGTCGTGGCCGTGGAAGAGCGTGCGGCCGTCGTACAGGTCGCCGCCGGGCCACGGGCCGAGCGACGGCAGGGCCGGGCCCTTCGGGGCCACGCGCCCCTCGGCCTGCCCCATCTCGATGGTCGCCGCGTAGTGCAGCGCCCCCTGGGGCCCGCGCAGCTCCGCCGCGAGCACCGCGCCTTCGCCGTTGCTCACCTCGCGGCAGTCGACGCGGAACACCTCGCCGCCCGAATCGTACGCCGTGAGCTTGATCCCGCGCAGCACCCGCACGTCGCGGAGCTCGGTCACGACGAGATCCGGCCGGCACGCGCGCGCGGCGCGGGCGAACCACTCGAGGGCGATCACCACCGGCACGACGGGGACGCCGTTGATGGCGTGATCGCCGAGGTAGGGGTGCGTCGCGCGGTCGGCGCGGACGGCCAGCGCGACCCTCCGGCCAGGCTCGGGGGCCGCGAGCGTCGCCGGCTCGGCGCCGAGCACGAGCTCGACCGCGCCGGGCGAAGCGGAGCCCGGCCCGCTCGCGCCGCGGTCGCCCGAGCCGTCGCAGAGCTCGTCGAGCAGCATCTTCGCGCCGGCGGCGAGCGGGATGAGCGGCACGCCGAGCTGCGCGAAGTGCGCCTCGAGCGCCGCGTTCACCATGCCGCCCTGCCAGGGTCCCCAGCCGAGCGACTTCACGCGGCAGCCCGGGCGGCGGGCGGCCTCGGCGGCGGCGACCTTGTTCAGGACCTCGTTCGCCATCGCGTAGTCGCACTGCCCCTTGTTGCCGGTGCGCGCCGCGATCGAGCTGAAGAGGACGATCGCCTTGAGCGGGTCGCCCGCTGTCGCGCCGAGCAGGGCCCGGAGGCCGTCGACCTTGGTGCTGAACACGCGGTCGAACTGCTCGACCGTCTTCTCGGCGACGAGCTTGTCGGCGAGCACGCCCGCGCCGTGGACGATGGCGGTGACCGGGCCGAAGGCGCGGCGCACCTGGTCGAGCGCCGCGGCCACGGCGCGCGCGTCGTTCACGTCGGCGGGGACGTAGAGGGCCTCGCCGCCGGCCGCGCGGATCGCGTCGAGCGTCGCGCGGACCTCGCGGTTGGCGAGGATCTTCGCGACCTGGCGGCCGATCTCCGCCGGCGTCGCCTTCTGGCCCGCGGAGGACGCGGCCTTGACGAGCGCCGCCTTGAGCGCGGCCTCGCCGTCGGCGCCGCGGCACGCGACCGGGTCGTCCTCGATCGCGGTGCGGCCGAGCAGCGCGAACCTCGCGCGGCTGGCCCTGGCGAGCGCGATCAGCGTCGCCGCGGTGACGCCGCGGGCGCCGCCGCTCGCCACGACCACGTCGGACGGCCCGAGGGGGAGCGGCCCGGGCTGCGCGTCCTGCCGGACGCTGCGCGGCGTGGTGCGCCGGCCGTCCGCGCGCAGGCCGATCTCGAGCTCGACGCCGCCGGACAGGAGCTCCGCGACGAGGGCGTCGGCGAGCTCGGCGGCGGGCCGGCCGTCGCGCTCGATGTCGATCGCGCGGCAGGACGCCTCGGGCCACTCCATCGCCGCGGTCTTCACGAGGCCTGGCAGCCCGCCCACCCAGGCGCGGTCCGAGCCGGCGACGCCGAAGTCGCCGCCGGTGTCCTGGACCGTGACGAACAGGGCCGGCTTCGCCGCGATCGCCTGGGCCGCGAGGAACGCCTCGCGGTGGACGGCGAGCGTCTCGTCGGCCGTGGCGAGGTCGCGCAGGCCGCCGAGGAACACGGCGCCGCGGGCGCCGCGGGGCACGGCGGCGGCGTGCTCGGCGGCGATCCCGCGGGCCGCGAGGGCGGCGACGAGCGCGGGGCCGAGCGTGTCGTGGCCGGTCACCACCACGGTGCCGGCGTCGAAGAGGCCGGGCATCGCCAGACCGGCGGCGGGCGCGGGCGCCTCGACGAGCGTCCACCGGCCGAGCTGCGCGGCGGCCGGCGCCTCGGCGGCCGTCGCCGGGGCGTCGCCGGCGGCGGAGCCGAGGCTCGCGCGGAGGTGGTCGACGACCTGCCCGAGCGTGCGCAGCTGCGCCAGCGCCGCGGCGTCGACCTCCGACAGCCCGGGCGTGCGATCCCGCACCGCCGACAGGATCTCCACCCGCTTGATGCTGTCGATCCCGAGATCGCTCTCCAGCTCCATCTGCAGCCCGAGCATCTCGGCCGGGTAGCCTGTCGTCTCGGCGACGACCGCCATCACGACCCGCTCGACCTCGGCCGCCGCGGGCGCCGCGGCGGAAGCTCCGGCCGGCGCGGCTGCGGGCGCCGCGGCGGAAGCTCTGGCCGGCGCGGCTGCGGGCAGCGAGGCGCGGAGGTGGTCGACCACCTGGCCGAGCGTGCGCAGCTGCGCCAGCGCCGCGGCGTCGACCTCCGACAGCCCGGGCGTGCGATCCCGCACCGCCGACAGGATCTCCACCCGCTTGATGCTGTCGATCCCGAGATCGCTCTCCAGCTCCATCTGCAGCCCGAGCATCTCGGCCGGGTAGCCTGTCGTCTCGGCGACGACCGCCATCACGACCCGCTCGACGTCGGATGCCGCGGGCGCCGCCGCGGCGGGAGCGACGACCGGCGTGGCCGCAGGGGCGGCGACAGCCGGCCTGGCGGCGGCCGCCGGCGCCCCGGCGGGCAGCGAGGCGCGGAGGTGGTCGACCACCTGGCCGAGCGTGCGCAGCTGCGCCAGCGCCGCGGCGTCGACCTCCGACAGCCCGGGCGTGCGATCCCGCACCGCCGACAGGATCTCCACCCGCTTGATGCTGTCGATCCCGAGGTCGCTCTCCAGCTCCATCTGCAGCCCGAGCATCTCGGCCGGGTAGCCTGTCGTCTCGGCGACGACCGCCATCACGATCCGCTCGACCTCGGCCGCCGCGGGCGCCGCAGCGCCGGCGGATGCCGTTGCCGAGACGGGAGCGACGGCATCCGGCCTGGCGCTGGCCGCCGGCGCGGCGGCGGGCAGCGAGGCGCGGAGATGGTCGACGACCTGGCCGAGCGTGCGCAGCTGCGCCAGCGCCGAGGCGTCGACCTCCGACAGCCCGGGCGTGCGATCCCGCACCGCCGACAGGATCTCCACCCGCTTGATGCTGTCGATCCCGAGATCGCTCTCCAGCTCCATCTGCAGCCCGAGCATCTCGGCCGGGTAGCCTGTCGTCTCGGCGACGACCGCCATCACGATCCGCTCGACCTCGGCCGCCGCGGGCGCCGCGGCGCCAGCGCCCGCCGGCGCTGCGGCTGCGGGCGCCTTTGCGGCGGCGGGAGCAGCCACAGCCGGCCTGGCGCCGGCCGCCGGTGCGGCGGCGGGCATCGAAGCGCGGAGGTGGTCGACGACCTGCCCGAGCGTGCGCAGCTGCGCCAGCGCCGAGGCGTCGACCTCCGACAGCCCGGGCGTCCGGTCCCGGACCGAGGACAGGATCTCCACCCGCTTGATGCTGTCGATCCCGAGATCGCTCTCCAGCTCCATCTGCATCCCGAGCATGGGGACGGGGTATCCCGTCTTGTCGGCGACCACCTCGAGGACCATCCGCTCGAGATCGACGCCCGGCGCGGCGGCGACGGCCGCCTTCGCTGCCACGGCCGGCGCCGCGGGCGCGGGCGTCGCGACCGCCGCCTTCGCTGTCACGGCCGGCGCCGCGGGCGCGGGCGTCGCGACCGCCGCCTTCGCTGTCACGGCCGGCGCCGCGGGCGTCGCGACCGCCGCCTTTGCTGCCGCGACGGGCGCCGCGGACGCCAGCACTGCGACCGCCGCGTGATGCTGCCCGCCTGTGCCGTTCAGGCCGTCATGGATCGCGCTGCCTCTGCCCCCGCCGTTGTGCAGGGCCTGCGCCGCTGCGGGCCCCAGCGCCGCCTCCGAGACCGGCCCTCGATGCACCGGCGCGAGGAGCGCAGGCGCAGGCCACGCCTCGGGCGCCACCGTGGCAGCGACCGGGTACGAAGCGCCGGTCGCGAGCGCGGCGAGCCCTGCGAAGGAGGCCTCGGCCGCCTGCAGGAAGGCGATGTGGGTCTCGGCCATCGTGCGCTGGTACACGCTGTGGGCTTCTGCCGTGGCGCGCTGCGCCTCCTGGTAAGCGGCGAGCCACGACGCGCTCGCCACGGGCACCGACGCGCTCACGGCCGGCCGCGATGCGCGCACTGCCGGCGCCGACGTGCTCACTGCGGGCACCGACGCGCTCACTGCGGGCTCCGACGCGCGCACTGCGGGCTCCGGCGCGCGCACTGCGGGCTCCGGCGCGCGCACTGCGGGCTCCGGCGCGCGCACTGCGGGCTCCGGCGCGCGCACCACCGCGGCCGGCGCGCGCACTGCGGGCTCCGGCGCGCGCACCACCGCGGCCGACGCGCGCACTACGGGCTCCGGCGCGCTCACTGCCGGCGCCGACGCGCCCACGCTCCTCGGCCCCGACGCGCTCCCCGCCGGCCCCGACGCGCTCGCTACCGCCGCCCGCGCCGTCTCTTGCGCCGGCCGCCCAGCGCTCGCCTTCGGCAGCTCCTTCGCCCCGCCCTGCGGCGGGTACGGCTTGCCGTAGTTGCTGCCGTTGATCGGCAGCGCCAGCTTCGGCTTCGGCAGCGCCCGCGGGTCCACCGGCGCCGCGAACCCGTCCCAGAGGACCCGCGTGTCCAGCGGCACCCCGGCCACGGCGAGCCGCGCCACCGCCTCGAACAGGCTCGTCACGCCGTGCTTGCCCTTGCGGTCGAGCGCCACGGCGCGGTGCGGCCGCCCGCTCAGGATGTCGCCGACGAGGTTCGTGAGCACCGAGCCCGGCCCGACCTCCACGAACGTGCGCACCCCGGCCGCGTACATCCGCTCGATCTCCTCCACGAACCGCACCGGCTCGGCGAGCTGCCGCGCCAGCCGATCGCGCACCGCGTCGCCGTCGCCCGGGTAGGGCTCGACCTCCGCGTTGCTGTACACGGGCGCCCCCGGCGCCTGCACCGCGATGCCCGCCAGGAACTCGCGGAACGGCGCGCTCGCCTCCGCCACGAGCGGCGAGTGGAACGCCGCGGCCACGTCGAGGCGCCGCGCCTGGATCCCCATGCCCGAGAGCCGCTTCTCCGCCGCCTCGATCGCCGCGACCGAGCCCGACAGGACCACCTGCTTCGGGCCGTTGTGGTTCGCGACCACCACGTCGCCGAGGCCGATCGCCCGCACCTCGTCGATCGCCCGCGGCACCGCGATCATCGCGCCCCGCTCGGACGACGCCGCGCCCATCAGCTCGCCGCGCCGCCGGGCGACGCGCAGGAGGTCCGCCGCGGACAGCGCGCCGGCCGCGTGCAGCGCCGCGATCTCGCCGAAGCTGTGGCCCGCGAGCGCGTCCGCACGCACCCCGAGCGCCCCGAGCAGCGCGAGGTGCGCGAGGCTCGTCGCGCCGATCGCGGGCTGCGCCCACCGCGTCTCGCGGAGCCGCGCCTCCTGCGCCGCGCGGTCCTCGTCCGAGAACACCGGCCGCGGGAACACCACCTCGTGCAGCGGCGCGTCCGCGATCGACACGCCCGCCACCGCGTCCCAGGCCTCGCGGGCCGCGTCGAACGTCAGCAGCACGTCGGCGCCCATCGCGAGGTACTGGCTCCCCTGCCCCGGGAACAGGAACGCCACCTGCCCCGGCGCCTCCCCGCTCGCGTAGTGCACGAGCGGCGCGGCGAGCGCCTGCTCGGGCTTCGCCCCGAGGTGCGCCGCGACCTGCTCCAGCTTCTTCCGGAGATCCGCCTCGTCCGTGGCGCACAGCCCGAGCCGCGCGGGCCGCGACGCGTCGAACGAGAGCACCGACTCCCGCGCCAGGAAGCGCAGGCTCTCGGGCGTCTCCGCCGCCTTCGCCAGCGCCCGGACGCGGTCCGCGAGCGCCGCCGGCGTGTCCGCCGACAGGAGGACGAGCTCCGCCGGCGAAGACCGCACCCGCCACGCCCGCGGCGCCGGGCCCGTGTACTCCTCCAGCGCCACGTGGAAGTTCGAGCCGCCGAAGCCGAACGAGCTCACCGACGCCCGCCGCGGGTGGTCGCCCGCGCGGATCCACGGCCGCGCCTCGGTGTTGAGATAGAAAGGAGTCTTTTCGATCTCGAGCTTGGGGTTCGGCTTGTCGATCTTGATGGTCGGCGGGAGCACCTTGTGGTGCAGCGCCATGATCGCCTTGAACAGGCCCGCCGCGCCGGCGGCCGCCTTGGTGTGGCCGATCTGCGACTTCACGCTGCCGAGCGCGCACCACTGCCGATCGGCGCGCCCCGACTCGTCGAACATCGCGCGCAGGCCCTCGAACTCGGCCGCGTCGCCGGCCTTCGTCCCGGTGCCGTGGGCCTCCACGAGCTCCACGGTCTCGGCGCCGTACCCGGCGGCGGCGTAGGTGCGGCGCAGCGCCTTGGCCTGCCCTTCCGGCACCGGCGCGTACACGCTCTTGCTCCGCCCGTCCGAGGACGAGCCGATCCCGCGGATCACCGCGTACACCCGGTCCCCGTCGCGCTCGGCGTCGTCGAGCCGCTTGAGCGCCACCATCCCGATGCCCTCGCCGAGCAGCGTGCCGTCGGACTTGTCCGAGAAGGGGCGGCAGTCGCCCGACTTCGACAGGGCCGGCGTCTTGCTGAAGCACATGTACATGAAGGCGTCGTTCATCGTGTCGCAGCCGCCCGCGATCACGAGATCGGACTGGCCGAGCGCGAGCTCGTTCATCGCCATCGACATCGCCGACAGCGACGACGCGCACGCCGCGTCGGTCACGCAGTTCGTCCCGCCGAGGTCGAGCCGGTTCGCGATGCGCCCGGCCACGACGTTGCCGAGCAGGCCCGGAAAGCTCGACTCCTGCCAGGGCACGTAGCTGCCCGCGATCCTGTCGCAGGCGCGCTTCACCTCGTCCTCCGGATACCCGAGGTCCCGGAGCGCCCTCGCCCAGACCGGCCGCTGGATCCGGCTCACCATCGAGGCGAGGAGCTCCTGCGCCGAGGTGACGCCGAGGATCACGCTCATCCGCTCGCGGCTCATCGACTCGAACTGCCCCTGCGCCGCGTCCTCCAGCACCCGCTTCGCCACGATCAGCGCGAGCAGCTGCGTCGTGTCCGTGGCCGGCACGATCGAGGGCGGCACGCCCCACTCGAGCGGATCGAACGGCACGTCCCTCAGGAAGGCGCCGCGCTTCGCGTACGTCTTGTCCGGGGCGGACGGATCGGGATCGTAGTAGTCCTCGATCAGCCAGTGGGTGCTCGGGACGTCCGTGATGAGGTCGGTTCCAGCGAGGATGTCGCGCCAGAAGCCGTGAGCGTCGAGCGAGCCCGGGAAGATGGCGCTCACACCGACGACAGCGATGGGCGGAATACGCGAGGACGAAGGGTGCATGACGGACCTCAGCAGGGGATCAGGCGCTCAGTCGAGCGGGCGAGGAGTGAAATAGAAGGCGGCGCTCGGCACGGGGACGCCGTATGTCCGGAGCTGCTGTGCGCGCGTGACGACGGCCGCGCCCTCGAGCAGGTTGCGCGCGACCTGGACCACGGTGCGGCGCTCTGGGTCCTCGAGGAACGACCCCTTGACCCAGCGGTTGAAGGCGCCCATGGCCGGGCCACACCAGATCTGGAAATCGGCGCGGCGCTTCGGGTCCCCGGCGATCGCCCACTTGCTGGACATGCCGAGATACCAGCGGAAGATCAGCGCCATCTTGTGCTTCGGCTCGCGGGCGGCGCGCTCGAGCTCGGCCGGGTCGCGCTCCGCGAAGAACCGCTCGCAGCCCGCCCACACCTCGTCGCACGACATCTGGAACTGCTCTCGCTCGATGCGCGCGCGCACGTCGGCAGGCAGCGACGCGATGGAGTCGTGGGCGACGTACAGCTCGTAGAGCCGCTGCGCGCGGACCCCGAACATCGTGCCGCGCTTGAGCACCTGGACCTGCACGCCGAGCTCGAACATGTCGGCGGCCGGCGTCATGACCACATCCGGGAGGTCGGCCTGGGCGAGCATCTTCTTGCCCTCGTCGGACAGGCCCGACTCGATGCATGCCTGGTTGACCGAGCCCGTGAGCACGTACGCGGCCCCGAGCGCGAACGCGGCGGCGATCGTGGACGGCGTGGAGAGGCCGCCGGCCGCGCCGACGCGGATCGGGCGCTGATACCCGTGCTTCGCCGCGAGCTCGTCGCGGACGCCAAGGATCACCGGGAACAGCGCGACAAGGGGCCGGTTGTCGGTGTGACCCCCCGAGTCGGCCTCCACGGTGATGTCCTCGGCGACCGGGAGGCTGCGCGCGAGCTCCGCCTCCTCCCGGGTGAGCCATCCGTTCCGAACACACGTATCGAGGATCTCGGCCGGCGCGGGCGACAGGAAGCGCGCGGCGACCTCCGGGCGCGAGATCTTCGCGAACAGGTGGTTCTGCCGGTCGATCCGGCCGTCGGGCAGGCGCCTTATGCCGCTGTAGGCGAAGCGCACGACCATCGGGTTCAGGCCCATGTAGGCCGCCGCCTCGGCCCGGCGGACTCCCTTTCTCAGGTAGAGCTCCACCGTGTCGCTCTCCAGCTGCGGCTGGTTCGGAGCATGGATGAGGTTGCACCCCCAGGTGGGACCTTCCGTCCCGAGCGCAGCGATGATCTCATCGACGGCCTGTTCGATCCGGTGCAGCCCGAGGCCGGCGGCGCCGAAGAACCCCATCATCCCTGCCCTGGCCATCGCGATCGTGAGCCGGGTGGTGTGGATACCGTTCGCCATCGCGCCGGCCACGTAGGGGAAGCGCAGGCGGTGGACCTCCAGAAAGGAGCGGTCCCCGAGCCACTCCGGGTAGAGCGCCGGGAGCGTGCCGAGGAGCGGAAACGTGGGGACCCCGTTGACCTGATCTTCGCCGATGACGGCGCCGCCGCGCGACACGCCGACGCGCCCCTCCGGCATCTCGCGCACCACGTGCACCGGCTCGCGCACGCAGCAGACGGCCTCCCTCAGATCGGTCGACGTGAACGCGGGGAGCCACGGTCCGCTGCGCCAGATACCGATCGGCTGGAGGCCGGCGCTGCGGAGGGCCTGCGGTTCCTTAATCATGCTGAGCTGCCTCCCAATGACAAGCAGCCCCTCTGTAACATCCGTCGTCTCCGCCCCGCGGTAATGGTTCGGTCACGGAGCGCGGCACGGCCCGATCGCGGGATCCCCGGGCTCGGATCATGAAAGCGCTTTCCCTCCGCGCTTACGCGGCCCGCGCCCTCGTGACGCGCCGCGCCTCCGCTCCCGCGGGCGGCTGAACGAGCCCTGTGCCGGAGAGGGGCGAAGGCTCTTGCTTTTTCCGCGCCCCGGTGGATCCGAGACTCGACCCCTCTCTCCTTCCCCCGTCGACGAGCGTCGGACGACGCAAGCCCAAGACTGACCAGCTAGAGCGGCGGTCACCCGCACAGGAGACGGGCCCAGATCGGCGCTTTCGGCGCGGAAGCGTACTCCAGTACGCTGAGCACCGAAAGCGTCGAGGTGGGCCCGTATCCGAAGCGGGTGCCCGCCGCTCTAAAGCGAGTAGCCGCCGTCGCTGACGACGAGCGCGCCCGTCATGGTGGCCGAGGCGTCGGAGAGCAGGAACGCGATGAGCCCGGCGATCTCGTCGGCGCTCGCGAAGCGGCCGAGGGGCGTGGCCATCGCCGCCATCTGATCGAACGCGGCGCGCTCGCTCCCGGCCGTCGTGACGAGCTCCTGGAAGAACGGTGTCTGGGTCCAGATCGGCGTCTCGACGCCGCCGGGCAGGACGCCGTTCACGCGGATCCTGTCGCGCGCGCCCTCCTTCGCCGCGACGCGGACCAGCTGCGCCGCGCCCGCCTTGGAGGCCCCGTAAGCGGCGATGCCCGGCTCGGCCTTGACGGCCGCGGCCGAGGACACGACGACGACCGTCCCGCCCTCGCCCGTCTTCCTGAGGAGGCGAAGGCCCGTCCGGAGCGTCAGAAAGACTCCATCGAGGTTGACGGAGAGGACGCGCCGCCAGTCGTCGAAGGACGTCTCCGCGATCGGCGCCCCGTGGGCGATGCCGGCGTTCGCCACGACATGGTCGAGCCGCCCGAAGCCACGCTCGACGGCCTCCTCGATCTCGGCCCACGGGGCCTCGCTCCCCACGTCGCCGTCGCGCAGCAAGAGCTCCGGCCCGCGGAGCTCAGCCGCGAGCGCGTGCAGCGCGTCGCGGTTCCGATCGATCAGGACCAGGCCACCCACGGTTTGCGACAGCCTGCGTGCGGTCGCCGCGCCGATGCCCGACGCCGCCCCGGTGATGAGCGCAACTCGACCTGACATCTGCGGGCGCTCCTCTACCACGGCGGAGCCGCCGCGTGAACCTGCGCCGACTCGAGGCGGGTGGACGGTAGAGGACACGCGCTCTCGCCGGCACCGCTGGCCATGACGGGTATCTTCGACACGGCCGCAGCCGGCGCGCTTCCGCCGGGGCTCGACGAGAGCGACGGAAGGATTCATCCAGGGCACATGAGGGAGGACGGCTCGGCAGAGCCCGCGCGCTCGCTCAATATCCCCCAGCCGCTCGTGCTCAGCGGCTCGGTTCCTGTGCGGTCAAGCTTTGAGGTCGCTCGCGCTCGTCCTATGCTCCCGCGACAATAGAACGATGCGACGTCGCTACCGCCTCTCTGCCAGGGTCAGCAAGCTCCTCCAGGCCAGTCGAGCTCGCGCCGGACAGGCACAGACGTCCAGGGCGGCGCTGCCGGGCGAGGTGGACGAGGCGCGGAACGGCGCTGCCGGCAGCGCCGCGCGGGAGACCCTCGAGCAGCAGCAGGCGGTGCTCAAGTACGTCATCGCCAACGTCCCCCACGCCATCTTCTGGAAAGATCGTGAGGGCAGGTTTCTTGGAGGAAATCAGAACTTCCTCAACGACACGAACACGAAGGTCCTGGAGAACCTCGTCGGCAAGACTGATTTCGATGTCTGGGGACAGCATGACGCGGATTCCTTCGTGCGCGTCGACCGGGAGGTCATGGAGCGCGGCACGGCGTTCCTCGATATCGAGGAGCCGCTGCGCCGCCCGGACGGCGAGCGGCGGGTCCTGCTCACAAGCAAGGTGCCCATCCGCGACGAGCGCGGCGCGGTGACCGGGCTCCTCGGGATCTACGCGGACATCACCGAGCGCAAGCGGATGGAGACAGAGCTCCAGAAGGCCAAGGAGGCCGCCGACGCCGCCGCCTGCGCCAAGGGGGAGTTCCTCACGGTGATGAGCCACGAGCTCCGGACGCCGCTCTCGCTCATCCTCGGTCCGCTCGAGTCGCTCCTGTCCAGCCAGGACGAGCCGCTGTCGCCGCGGGTGCGGACGGATCTGGAGCGCATCCAGCGCAGCGGGCGGCGGCTCCGCCGGCTTGTCGACGATGTCCTCGATTACCAGAAGATCGAGGCCGGCAAGATGCAGGTCGACTGGGAGGCGGTCGACGTGAAAGAGCTCGTCGCGGACATGGTGGACGAGGCGCGCCCCGCGGCGGAGCGCGGCGGAGTGCAGCTGTCGCTCGGGGTGGATCCGGCGCTGCAGACGCTCCCCCTCGATCGGCGCAAGTTCGAGAAGATCGCGCTCAACCTGCTGGGCAATGCGCTGAAGTTCACCCCGCCGGGCGGCAGGGTCGAGGTCGGCCTGCGGGCGGCGAACGGCGAGTTCGAGCTGTCGGTCGAGGACACCGGTCCTGGCATCCCGCTGGACCAGAGACACCTGCTCTTTCAGCGGTTCCAGCAGATCGACGCGTCGGCGACGCGCAAGCACGAGGGGACGGGGATCGGCCTGTCGCTGGCCAAGGAGCTCACCGAGCTCATGGGGGGCACGCTCGGCCTGGAGAGCGAGCCCGGGGTCGGCTCCCGCTTCTTCGTGCGGCTCCCGCGCGCGGCGGACGGCGTGATGGCGTCGCGGGCGCCTCGCGCGGCGAAGCCGCCGAGCCCGGCGGGGGCGCCTCGCGCGGCGGAGCCACCGAGCCCGGCGGGGACGCCCCGCGCCGCGGACGACCTCGCCGCGCCCGCGCCCCGCACCGCCAACGATCCCGCCGCGCCCGCGCCGCGCAGCTCGGACCTCGCCGCGCCCACGCCGCGGGTCGCGGGGGCGACCCGCGGAGGCGGCCTCGCGAAGGCGCGCGCGTCGCGCGTGCTCGTCGCGGAGGACAACCCCGACATGGCGTCTTACCTGGAGGGCATCCTGTCGGCCGAGCACGAGGTCGTGCTGGCGACGAACGGCCGGGAAGCGCTCGAGTCGATCCGGGCGACGAGGCCCGATGTCATCGTGTCGGACGTGATGATGCCCGAGATGGATGGCTTCGAGCTCGTCCGGCGGCTCAAGGGGGATCCCGAGCTCCGCGACATCCCGGTCCTCCTGCTCACGGCGAGGGCGAGCCGCGCGGAGGCCGTGGGCGGGCTCGAGGTCGGCGCCGACGAGTACATGAGCAAGCCGTTCGACCCGCTGGAGCTCAGGGCGCGGGTGCGCGCGGCCGAGCGGCTGCACCGCGCCTATCTGGAGCTCGCCGCGAAGAACCGCGAGCTCGCGGCCGCGCTCGAGCGGCTCGCGGAGACGCAGGAGGAGCTCCTCCAGGCGGGCAAGATGGCGGCGATAGGCACGCTTGTCGCGGGGCTGTCGCACGAGATGAACAACCCCGTCTCGGTCATCCTGATGAACGCGCAGCTCCTGCTCAGGCGCCACCGGAAGGGGCATGGCCTGCCCGACGAGGCTGCGATCCTGAAGGCGCTCGGCACCATCGAGCGGCAGGCGAACCGCTGCTCGGACCTCGTGACGGCGCTGCTCGAGTACGCGCGCGGCAAGCCGATCGGCCGGCAACCGTGCGACGTGCGCGAGGCGCTCCGCCGCGCGGTCGACCTCTCCACGCCGCGGGCGCGCGAGCGCAGAGTAGAGCTCCAGGCGAACAGCACCGCGCCGGCGCTGCCCGCGGTGCTCGTCAACACATCGCAGCTCGAGTCGGCCCTGCTCAACGTGATCGGCAACGCCCTCGACGCCAGCCGTCAAGGCGGCGCCGTCGTCGTCGGGGCTCGCCCGCTCCCGCGCGGGGAAATCCACGGCGTGGAGATCGACGTGCGCGACACCGGCTGCGGCATCCGCGCCGAGGACCTGAGCCGCATCTTCGAGCCGTTCTTCACGACGAAGCCGCCCGGACAAGGGACCGGACTCGGGCTGTCGCTGACGCACCGGTTCATCGAGGAGCACCAGGGCAGCATCCGTATCGAGAGCGCGATCGGCCAAGGCACGACGGTGCGCATGTGGCTGCCAGCCCTGCAGGCGGAGAGGGCGGGCTGAGGGAGCGCCCGGCACGAGGCGCAGGACGCCTGTGCGGCCCCTGGGGACCGCCGCTGCCTTGGTTACACACTTCTCTACGTTTCACTTCAGCGCTCGTTGTTCATTGTCTCCATGCCTCTTGACAGATCCGTCCTCTCTGCGATGTCATCGTAGTGTCTGCAGGTGCCTTGGGCTCCGTGCCGATTTGCATTGCCTCTGTCGAATCGGCAGGTGGCCCGTTCATCCTTCATTGATTTCGCCCCCGTTCCCGTCCCCTGCCGCGCCGGGCCATGATCTCGCGGCGAGCGTGACGTTCACGCACGGGTGCGGCGCACGATCGACGAGCCAAGGACGAGGAGAATCTCATGGGGCGGATTGGACGATGGAGTACGATGGTCCTCGGGCTGGCGCTGACGACGGCGGCATGCGGGTCGGGCCAGCCCCTCGACGCGGGCGGGCAGGTCACGCCCATCCGGCGAGCTCCGGCTCCGGACAACGAATTCACGCCCGTGGAGCTCGAGGCGACGGCCGACCGCCTCGTCTCCGAGATCAACGCGAGCGCGATCCGGCCGATGCAGATGGCGGTCGTGCTGAAGAACGCCAACGGCTTCTGGAAGCCGGTCGTCACGGCGGCGAACCGAGCCATGGCGGAGCTCGGGGTCTCGGGGAGCGTGATCGGGCCCGTCGCGCCGTGGGAGGATGGGCCTGAATCGGAGGTGCTCCAGGACCAGCAGATCGAGCAGATGGTGGAGGACGGAGCGGAAGGGCTCGGCCTCGCGCCCTTCAACGACCTCCAGACCGCCGCCATCGACGAGGCCGTCATGCAGGGGGCCCACGTCGTGACGCTCGACACCGACGTGGCGACCTCGAAGCGCTCTATCTACGTCGGGACCCTCAACCGGTCTGCCGGAGCCACCGCAGGGAAGACCCTGCTCATGATGCTGCCCCCGCCCCCGGGGACGGTGATCATCCACGGCAGCACCAACGCGGACGGGAGCAGCGGCCTGGAGCGAACGCAGGGTGCCCAGGAGGTGCTCGCGAGAGCCGGCTACGTGGTCCTGGTGGGTCAATCCACCTGGACCTCCGACGGCGAGACCGAGGACGTCGAATGGATGACAACCCAGATCGGGACGGCGGACCCGCCCGTCGTGGGGATGATCGGCCTGTTCAACATCTCGTATCGATGCGCGATGGCCGCAGAAGCCGCGGGCGCGCCGGAGCTCCCCATCGTCACCTTCGACTTCGATCCGAGGACGGTCGACTACATGCGCCAGGGGCGCGTCAAGGCCACGCACATCCAGCGGCAGTACTACCAGGGCTATCTCGTGCCCTACATCCTCTACGGCATCAAGAACATCGGCCTCGACGCGACAAAGAAGATCCTCGCCCCGCAGCTGGTCGACGACAGCCGGGTCAACACCGGCGTCGATGTGGTCCCGGCGGACAAGATTGACGCCTACAACGACTTCCTCGGCTCGATCGACGCGAACCAGTAGCGGCGCCGCGGCCCGAGCGCCACGGCGTCCGAGATCGTCCGTGGGCTCATGAGGAATCGACAGCAGAGCCAGAGAAGGCATCGGCCAGCGCGCGCCCGTGGGCAACGGGTCGACAAACAGGCGCACTGCGCCTACATCGACAGCCAGCGCAGGCAATAGAATCCTGTTGCAAACTTGAAATGAGCTGCGTACCGTCTCGGACTGAAGGGCATCGCCGCGCACCTGTCCGCGCTCCCCCGGGGAGCTTCCGACGGCGTCCGGCCGTGCCTCTTTCTTCGTGGGGGCGCGGATGACGTACGCTCTTGGATTCGACCGTTCCTTGCATCGGGTGCGAGCTGCCGCGCCGAGCCCCTGATGCTGGGCGCCGGCGCCGTCTCCCCGCCTTCGACGCCCGACCGACAGCGCGCCGGGCGCGCCGGCTTTCCCCTCGGTATCGGCGCCAAGCTCGCTGCGGCGACGGTGGCAGTCCTCACCAGTGTCACCGTGCTGGTCGCCAATCACGTGATCCAGAAGACACGGGATGATCTCGTGTCGGCGAAGGCGAACGCCGCCTCGATGATGGCGGATCTGCTCTCGGGGACCCTGACCGCACCGCTCGATTTCGGCGATCACGACACGGCGCAGGGCGACCTCGGACAGCTCCGGTCGAACCGCGCGCTGATCGGCGCCGTCGCGTGGGGCAGCGACGCCGCCGAGCCCGTCGCCAGGGTCGGAAAGCTCCCAGAGGGCCTGTCGGCGTTCACCACGCGCGGCGCCGAGAACCAGGTCCTCGAGCACGAGATACGCGTCGCCCGCCCGGTCGTGCGCGACGACGGGCGGCGCCTCGGGACGCTCGTCCTCGTCTTCTCCCTCGCTCCCGAGAACGCCGCGTTCGCCGCGGCGCGCCGCAATATCCTCGAATACGCGGGGCTCGTCGGCGCGATGACCGCCTTCCTGCTCCTCGGGTTCGCCCGGTGGCAGATCGTGCGCCCGCTCTCGCGGCTCGTCGACGCGGCGCGGCGCCTCGGCGAGGGGGACCGCACCGTCCGCGTGGACGTCCGCACGAACGACGAGCTCGGCCAGCTCGCCGATGTCTTCAACGCGATGAGCTCCGCCATCCTCGAGCGCGAGGGCAAGCTGGAGATGGCCACGAAGAGCCTCCGCGAGCTCTTCGACAACATGCGCGAGGCCATCGTGGCCTTCGGCCCCGACGGCCGGCTGGGCAGCGAGGCATCGAAGCAGGCCAGTCAGCTCTTCGGCGAGCGCGCCGAGGCAGGCCGCCACGTTACGGAGCTCCTCTACGGCGGCGGGCCGCTCTGCGTCGAGAGCCAGGCGCTCCGGCAATGGGTCGACGTGGCGTTCGACGCGGAGCTCGACCTCTTCCCGGAGGTCGCCGAGCTCGCCCCGCGCTCGCTCTGGTTCGAGCGCGCGCCGGGCGACCGCAGATTTCTGCGGCTCGAGTTCTGCCCCGTCGTCTCCGGCCAGAAGATCGCGCGCATCATGCTGCTCGCGACCGACGAGACAGAGCTCCGGCGCCTCGAGGAGAGCGTCAAGACCAAGGACGAGGAGCACGCGCGCCAGATCGCGGCCATGCGCCGCCTCGTCGCCGGCGGCGGCCAGGTCTTCGTCCGCTTCGTCGAGATCTCGCGCGAGCGCGTGGCCCGGTGCAGCGAGCTCCTCGAGGCCGGCGGGCGGCTCCACCCCGCGGACCTCGACGAGCTCCTGCAGCAGCTGCACACCATGAAGGGTGAGGCCCGCTCGTTCGACCTCGAGCGCCTCGCGGACGAGATCATGACGCTCGAGGACGAGCTCGCCTCGGTCCAGGCGCGCGCGCGCTCGGAGGACGAGCCCTCCGAAGGCGGGTACGTGGCGTCGTTTCGCGCGCGGCTCGAGCGCGTGGCGGAGGAGCTCGCGCGCGCGCAGGAGACGTTCGTCGACGCGTCGCCCGTGGGCCGCGTGATCCTCGACCAGATCACGGTCCGCCGCACCGACGTGAGCCGGCTCGGCGAGCTCCTCGGCGGGCGGGGGGGCGAGGCCGCCGAGATCGTCCGCCGCCTCACGGCCCGGCCGTTCGGCGAGGTGCTCGCGCCGCTCGTCGAGCGCGTCCCCCGCTGGGCCGAGAAGGAGGGCAAGCGCGCCCTCCTCGAGATCGACGGCCGCGAGGTCCCCGTCCCCGCCGATCTCGCCGGCCTGCTCCCGGGCGTGCTCATCCACCTCGTGCGGAACGCGATCGCCCACGGCATCGAGCCCCCCGAGGCGCGCGTCCGGTTGGGCAAGCCCGAGCTCGGCGTGATCCGCGCCGTCTGCATCGAGGATCGGCCGCTGCCCACGATCGTCGTCGAGGACGACGGCCGGGGCGTCGACCTCGACGCCCTCGCCGCGAGCGCCGGCGTCGATCCGACGGATCTGCGCCGCGCGCGCGAGCTCCTGTTCGCCCCCGGGGTGAGCACGAAGGGCGACGTGAGCGACCTGGCCGGCCGCGGCGTCGGCCTCTCGGCGGTCCGCGCCGACCTCCTCTCGGTCGGCTGGCTCATCGAGGTGGACGCGTCGCGCCGGACCGGGACGGCGTTCGTGATCCGGCCCGGCAGCCAGGCTGTTCCTCTCAGCAACGGAGATTGAACCGATGTCACACGGCGGACGCATCCTGGTCATCGACGACAGCGAGATCGTGCTGATGCGGATCCGCGTCGAGCTGTCGAGCGCCGGCTACGACGTCGTCACGACGACGCAGCTCGTCGGCGCCGCGCGCCACCTGCTCGGCTGCGATCTGGTCATCATCGACTTCTTCATGCCGGGCCTCGACGGCGGCGCCGTCCTGCGCTCGCTCAAGGCGGCGATTCCCGAGGGCGAGCGGCCGCCGCTCTTCTATCTCTACACCACCGACGCGAAGGCCGGGGCCCGGTACGCGGAGCTCGGCTTCGACGGCGTCTTCGGCAGGAAGGGCGATCTCCTCGCCCTCACCCCGCAGGTGCAAGCGGCGCTCCGCATACGCAAGCTCTCCGGCCTGTCCCGCGCCAGGGAACGCAGGACGTGACGCTCTGCCGGCGCGCCTTCGTGCTCGGCCTCTTCGTCGCGGCCGCCCTCGTGCCGTGCCACGCCCTGGCCGAGCCAGCGACGGCGCCCTTCGCCGTGCAGGCGGAGATCGTCACGCGCATCCTGCCGTACGACCGGGGCTTCGCGGAGCGGGTGAAGGCGCAGGTCTCCTTCCTGCTGCTCACGAGGGCGGGCGACGCGGACTCGGCGAGCGCCGCGCACCAGATGAGGAGGGCGCTGCAGGACATCGGCAAGGTGCGGGACAGGCCGATCCGCGTGGACGGCATCGAGTACTCGAGCGCGCCCGAGCTCGCCGCGGCGTGCCGCGCGCGCGACGTCCACGTCGTGTACATCTCGTCCGGGCTCGCGAAGGACGTCGCCGCGATACGCGGCGCGCTCGCCGACACCGGCGTCCTGAGCTTCGCGGCCGTCGAGCCCTACGTCGCGCAGGGCGCCGTGCTCGGCGTCGACGTCGCGAACGGCAAGCCGCGCATGAGCATCAACCTCGCGCAGGCCCGGGCCCAGCGCATCGATTTCCCGGCGTCCATCCTCAAACTGGCAAGGATTTACTGACGTGAGCTCGACCCGTCTGGCACTGCTCTGCGCCGCGTCGCTCGCGTGGTCGACCACCGCCTCGCGCGAAGCGCGGGCCGAGGACGTCAGCTCCCTCCTCGAGATCCTCGAGGAGAACGTCGTGTCCGGCGCCTCCCGCTCCGCGGAGCGCGCGAGCGACGCGCCCGCCATGTCGTCGGTGATCACCGGCGCGCAGCTCAAGCTCTTCGGGATCCAGCGCCTCGCCGAGGCGCTCAACTTCCTCGCCAGCGGCGTCTTCGCGCACTACCGCATGTCCACCCCGGAGGTCGGCGCGCGCGGGGTCGCGCTGACCCGGGACGCGAACAGCCACGTGCTGCTCGTGCTCGACGGCATGGTCATGAACGAGCAGGGCGGCGGCTCCGTCTTCTTGCACGACATCCCGATCGAGGTCGTCGACCACATCGAGGTCATCCTGGGCCCTGGCTCCGTGCTCTACGGCGCGCAGGCCATGCTCGGGGTCATCAACGTCGTCACGAAGAAGGCGACCGACCACCAGGGCCTCCACGCCTCGCTGATGCTCGGGGCGTCGCCGCCGCTCGACGAGTCGGGGAGCATCAGGGCCCCGGCCGTCGAGAGCCCCGGGGGAGAGAACACGGTGGCGCTGAGCTTCGGGCGCGGCTTCACGCTGCTCGGGCAGCCCGCGGGCATCGTGGCGGCGCTCGACATGCACCACTTCAAGGGGCCGCACATCCGCTTTCCGAAGCAGCGGATCCCGGACGGGCCCGACGGCGCGCCCTCCGTGGATCTCGGCTCGCACGCCGAGCCCGGCGCCTGGGGCGGACCGGTGGAGGAGCAGTGGTTTCGCCGCAAGACGGGCGCGTACCTGCGCCTCGACGTCGGCGATCTGAGCGCCGCCGCGCAGGTGACGCGCTCGGTGTGGGCGGCGCCCTTCATGGATCTCTACGAGAACCGCGTGGGCGTCTATGACGACGCGCACAACGACAACACGCAGTCGCTCGTCCTGGGCAGCGTGCGCTACCGCGCCCGCCTGAGCGAGCGGATCGAGGGCGTGGCGCGCGGGTACTTCGGGTACAGCCGGCTCCTGCGCTCGCGCTACGTCGTGGGCCACGACGCGCTCGTGCCGCACGTGCCGCTCGGCGTGATCGATCCCGAGCAGTGCCCGCGCGGGCCGTCCGGGCCCTGCCGGAAGGAGTCGCTGCTCCTCTCCCGCTGGGTCGGGCTGGAGCTCCAGGCGGTGGTCGACTGGGCGGGCGACGGCGCCTTCTCGACCATGGCGGGCGTCGACGGGCGCCTCCGCACGGCCGCGTACGAGGCCGTCGCGTTCGACGATCTCACGGGGAAGAGCTATGGCTCCGACCCCGCGCGCACGCGCTGGCACGGCGGCGGAAACCGCCTCGAGGACGAGGGCGCGCTCGGGGCTTACGTGCAGCAGACGCTCCGCCCCTTCCGGTCCATCTCGCTCAACGCGGGGATCCGGGTCGATCTCGACTCGCGTATCCCGCTCGAGTACGTGGCGAACGCGATCTCGCCGCGCGCCGCGCTGATCGCCGAGCCGGACGAGCGCATCTCGCTCAAGCTCATCTACTCGAGCGCGTTCCGCGCGCCCAGCTTCGTCGAGCTCTACACCGTGAGCGGCAGGCTCCTGCCGAACCCGGACGGCCTCAAGCCGGAGAAGGTCTCGTCGCTGGAGGCGGTGTCGTCGTTCCGGACCGGCGCGTACTCCATCACGGCCGGCGGCTTCGCCTCGACCTGGCGGGATGTCATCGAGCTCCAGATCGTGAAGGCCAAGGCGCCCAGCGTGTCGAGCTACAACAACGTACCGGGCATCCGGAACTACGGCACGAACCTGGGATTCGAGGCGAGCTTCCTCGAGCGGCGGCTGCGCGTCGGCCTGAACTCCACGTTCGCCGTGACGCGGCGCCGCATGTCGGACCAGCAGATCGCCCGGAATGCGCGGTTCGGCGCCGGCGACGAGGTCCCCATCACCGTCGCGCCGCAGGTGTACGGCAATGCGCACGTCTCGTACGAGATCGGCTCCGGCGCCGTGTCGCTGGCGGCCGCATACATGGGCCGTCGGATCGCCGATCAGGCCTATTATGGCGGCGATCCGTCGAACATCGCGCCTCGCCCGGAGGTGCCGCCGCAGCTCGAGCTCCGCGCGGCGCTGACGGGCGCGCTGCCCTGGGTGAAGGGCGCCGGGTACACGCTCGGCGGGCAGTATGCGTTCTCGCCCTACGAGCCCTACGTCGTCGGGCCGAACCAGGGGCAGCCGCGCTATCTCGTGGAGCGCGGGCCCAGCGCGGATTTCGCGCTCACCAACCGGCTCACGCTCTTCGCCGGGATCGAGCTTCACCTCGACGACAGCAGCGCCGCGCCGGGGCAGAACCCGGCCGCGGCGGCCGGCCCCTCCTCCCGCGCGACGGCTTCGCGCGCACCCCTGGGAGCTTTGCCGTGAAGACAACGACGCTCCTTCCCTCGCTCCTCGTCAGCTTGTCGGCGGCCACAGGCGTCATGGCATGGGGCTGCATCGAGGTCGGCCACCCCGTCGAGGTGGGCTGCGTCGAGTACCACACCCCGAACTGCATCGACACGGGCGTCTCCTCGAGCTCCGCCCAGGCGAGCGGGACCACCTCGACCGGCGGCGCCGGGGGGGGCGGCGGCGCGGATGGGGGCGGCGCCGGCGGAGATGACGGCCGTGGCGGCGCCGGCGGAGACGGCGGCGCCGGCGGGACAGGCGGTGAGGCCAGCGCCGGCGGGACAGGCGGCGCCGGCGGGACAGGCGGCGCAGGCGGGACAGGCGGTGAGGGCGGCGCCGGCGGGACAGATGGTGACGGCGACCGAGCGTCGAGGTCCACGAACAGGGTGCCTCGATAACACATCTTCTCCCCTCGACCGGCGAGCTGGCGACGTCGGCGCCAGCACCAGGACAGCACAAAAGGCGTTGACAGCCAATTTCATCTCATCTAGTCGTAATATCGAATCTTGACTGCTCTCTCGTATTCTGATCGTGGAGGGGGACTATGCGCTATCGGAGCTTCTCTGGGGGTATTCTCTTGGCGACCAGCGTGCTTGCCTGCAGCGAGGGCGAGAGCGCGACGGGAGAGCCGATAACCATCGCCTACATCACACACAACAAGTGCAATCGGTTCCACGATCTCGGCCGCGAGGGCGCCAGACAGGCGAGCACGGAGCTCATGGCCACGAGCGCGCGGCCGGTCGAGGTGACGGTCATCGATCCCGAGTGCCCGGAGCTCAACGCGGACGGCAAGCCGACCGATCCCGGGGACTCCTGCTACTTTTCCCGGCCGCAGATGGCGGTGCTGCAGGAGGTCATCAACAGGAAGGTGGACGCGATCTCCATCGATGTCTTCGATGGGGTCTGCGAGAACGACCTCATCAACCAGGCGGTGGACGCCGGCATCAAGGTCGTCACGTACGGCGGCGACGCCCCGGCCAGCAAGCGCCACACCTACTACGGCATGGACAACAAGGCAGCCGCCGCCTTCCTCATGGATGCGCTCGCGACCCTCAACGGGAAGACCGGCAAGATCGCCTTCCAGACGATGATGGACGAGAACGCCGACGGAGGCTACACCCCCACCGCCGCGGGGACCTTCGTCGACCGGACCGCCGGGTTCGAGGAGGCGCTGGCGAAGTACCCGGACATGACGAACGCCGCGACCCTCCCCTGCGTCTGCTGCGACTACGAGGACCCTTTCTGCACGCAGCAGGCGGAGAAGGCGCTGGAGGAGGCCCCGGAGATCACGGGCTTCTTCCTCTCCTACAGCAAGCTCCTCGGCGAGCCGAGCCTCGAGGACAACGCGCCGCTGCTCACCGCGAAGGCGAAGGAGAGGAAGATTCACTCGGTGGCGTTCGATACGCTGCCGGAGTATCTGGGGCGCATGCGCGACGGATACGTGGACGTGCTCCTCGGCCAGAAGCTGTTCGGCTGGGGCTACGACACCGTGATGCTGGCGTACGATCTGGTCACCACCGACCGGCAAGTGACCCCTTTTACCGATGCTGGCTGGTACGTTGTCTGTCCGAACAACCTGGAGGAGTTCGAGCGCAACACCCAGGCGATGGACTACCGGACGCCCCTGTCACACTGCAGCCTGCTCCCCTGAGCCCGGGGGGGCTCTTCACGGCAGGCGACGTTGCGTGACGCGCGTCGCGATCGCTGCCCGCGCGGAGCAGGCTGGCGCGCCGCGCCAGGCGTCCTCGACAAGGATGCGCGGCGCCATCGTCGATTCCGTCGCGCGCGCGCCGCGGCCAGTGGCTATCATGCATCGAGCTCGGGCCCGCGGGTTTGCCGCCGCCCGGCCTGGTCAGGAGCCGTAATGAACAAGGCCGTGCCGGGATGAAGGAGACGATGGCCAAGGAGCCGCGCGGGGCGAGCGACGGGCGCGCCCAGCGGATGCTCGACGCGGCGCCGGCGATCCTGTGCGTCGTCGACATGACCGAGAGGCGCCTCACCGCGCACAACGCCGCCCTCGCCCGCGCGCTCGGTTGCACCGACGAGGAGCTCGCGATGCGCGGCGTCGAGGCGCTCGCGGCCCGGATTCATCCGGACGACCTCGCCGGGCTCGCCGCGCGCGCCGAGCAGCTGAAGGAGGCGCGAGACGGCGAGGTCGTCGAGGCCGAGCTGCGGGCGTACGGCCGCGGAGAGGGCGAGCGGCTCTTCGCCGTCCGCGCCGAGGTCTTCGCGCGGGGCGCGGACGGCGCCGCGCGCGAGATCTTCCTGTCGGCCGAGGACGTGACCGAGCGGCGGCGCCGCGAGCAGCGCCTCCACCGGAGCGAGGCGCTGCTCGCGACGTTCTGCGACCATGCACCGGTCCTCCTGTATGCGAAGGACCGGGACGGCGCCTTTCTCCTGGTGAGCCGCTCGCTGGAGGAGATCGTCGGGGCAGCCCCGGGCAGCATGCTCGGGAAGACCGACAAGGACTTCTT
Organism: Sorangium sp. So ce1014; assembly: GCF_051521505.1. NCBI lineage: Bacteria > Pseudomonadati > Myxococcota > Polyangiales > Polyangiaceae > Sorangium > Sorangium sp. So ce1014. The sequence continues at coordinate 1,282,592 of NZ_CP150356.1, read as the reverse complement.
TCCACCGGAAGTCGCGGCGATTTACAGCGACGTCGACGAGCTCGTGCGCAAGAACGGCGCCCCGTTCGAGGCCGAGGATCCCGTCCCGCACGCCGAGGGCGAGAGGACGTTTTACACCATCAAGTTCCCGGTCTGGGGCGAGGGCATCCGGGAGGGCGCGGTGGCCGGTGTCTCCGTCGACATCACGCGCGTCAAGGCGGCGGAGCGCGAGCGGGAGGCGGCGCGGGACGAGCTCATCGCGGCGCAGCAGGACACGATACGGGAGCTCGTCACGCCGCTCCTGCCGATCGCCGAGGGCGTCCTCGTCATGCCGCTCATCGGCTTCTTCGACAGCGCGCGGGCGAGCGGGATCATCGAGACGCTGCTCCAGGGCGTCGAGAGACACTCGGCCCGCATCGCGATCATAGATATCACCGGCGTCAAGGCGGTCGACGTGTCGGTCGCCGAGATGCTGGTGCAGGCCGCGCGCGCGGCCGGGTTGCTCGGCGCCGACGTCGTGCTCACCGGCATCCAGCCCGCGATCGCGCGGACGCTGATCGAGCTCGACATCGACCTCCGGGGCCTGATCACGGAGGGGACCTTGCAAGGCGGCATCGCGTATGCGCTGAAGCGCCGATGACGGCAGTCCGCCTCCAGAGCGCGGCGTCCTCCCGCGCGGACGAGCGCGGGCGGCGGCAGCGCGAGGCCCACCTCCCGCGTGCGCGCCGGCTCCCGCGTGCGCGCCGGCTCCCGCGTGCGCGCCGGGCGAGCGTTCGTGCAAGCTTGGATAGAAGGATGGGATGCGCCCCTGTGTGGTAGCCTCGGCGCATGACCAGCGCGAGCGCGACGCTGCCAGTCCCGGTCGCGGCGCCGCGCCGAGAGGGCCTTCGGGCCCGCCTCATGGAGTTCCTGCTCGTCGGGGGCGCGACGCTCGCGCTCTTTCCGCTCGCGTGGCTGCTCCGCAGGGCCGTCGGGCTCGACGCGTCGGAGCTCGCGCTCGGCTTCCTGACGTTCCACGCCGCGACCGTGATCAACGATCCTCACTTCGCGGTCACGTACCTCCTGTTCTACAAGGACGCGCGGCGCCGCGCGTCCGGCGGCGCGCTCGCCCCGGCGCAGCGGGCCCGCTACCTCGTCGCCGGGCTCCTCGTCCCGCTCGCGCTGCTCGCGTGGGCGACCTGCGCGCTCGCGACCGGCTCCGCGCGGACAATGGGCTTCATGATCCAGCTCATGTTTCTCCTGGTGGGCTGGCACTACGTGAAGCAGGGGTTCGGCGTCTTGACGGTGCTGTCGGCGCGGCGCGGGTTCCGGTTCAGCCCGCTGGAGCGCAAGGTGGTCCTCTCGCACTGCTTCGCGGCCTGGGCCTATGCGTGGGCGAGCCCGGCCGATCCGGGCAGGGAGCTCGAGGAGAAGGGCGTGATCTACACGTCGCTCACGCACCCGCCTGCCCTCGAGCCCGTCACCCGCGCGGCCTTCGCGCTGAGCGTGCTCGCGCTGCTCTGGGTGCTCGCGCGAAGGTGGCGAGCGGAGCGGCGGCTACCGCCGCTCGGGCCGCTCTCGGGGTTCCTCATCACGGTGTGGCTCTGGACCGTGTACTCGAGCCTCGACCGGCTCATGATGTACGTGATCCCGGCGCTGCACTCCATCCAGTATCTGTACTTCGTCTGGCTCCTGAAGCGGAGCGAGGCGCGCGACGCCGAGGGCCCGCCGCTGTTCGGGAGGCCGACCGGCCTGCGCCTCGGCCTCCTGGCCGCGTCCGCCGTCGGCCTCGGATGGGTCGTGTTCCGCGGCGCGCCCGCGCTCCTCGACGGCGCGCTGGTGCTGGGCGCGAGCGACGATGAGACGATGGCCGGCCTGGGCCCGACGCCGTACTTCGCGGCCGTCTACGTGTTCGTGAACATTCACCACTACTTCATGGATAACGTGATCTGGCGCCGGGAGAACCCCGACACACGATATCTGCTGCGCCAGGACGCAGACGGGAGCGCGAGCGGCTGAACGAGGAGCTCGCGCTCCCGGGCCCGCTTCACGCCCTTCTCTTCAGGATCGCCCCCGCCGCGCGCGCGGCGAGCCAGACGGCGGACGCAGCAGCGCCGAGCGCGCTCGTCGCGACCACGGAGGCGCGGATCAGGGCTGGGGCGACCTTCTCCGGCCGGTAATCGGGCAGGTACGGGCGGACGGCGCGCGGCAGCACCCACGCCTCGCTCCCCGGGCCCTCGCCGCCGATCGCGCGCATCGCGCGGGCGAGACGGCCGCGGGGCTGCGTGCGGCTCTGCACCCACGGGATGAACCGGGCGAGCGGCATGTTGCCAGGCGCCTGCCGCTCCATCCAGGCGAGCGCGCGCCGCAGCTCGGCCGCCGTCGCGGGAGCGCCGCCGTCGCCCTCGAAGCGGTGCCACTCGCCATGGCTGGGCAGGAGCCACGCGAAGCGGAGGCGGCCCGCCTCCGCCAGGACGGCCAGGCGACGCACGGAGTGGATCTGGCGCTCCCAGTCGCCCCAGCACTGGAGCCGGAACGCGACCATCCGGCCGAGGCGGCGCGAGTAGGCGAGGTGGTCGCCGGTGAACAGGAAGCGGCCGCGGTACAGCAGGCACATCGAGCCCGCGGTGTGGCCGGGCTGGGAGAGCACGGCGAGCTCGGCGCCGGCGAGCTCGGCGTCGGCGAGCGGCGCGCCCTCGAGGGTCATGGGCCCGGGGCGATCGGGGAGCTGGATCTCCACGTCGGTGGTGATCGCGCTGTACGGGCCGCCGCTCGCGCTCACGTCCGCGAAGCCGAGGATGCGGCGGCAGCCGGGGAAGCGGGCCGCGAACTCGGCGTGGTGCGCGGTGTTGTCGCCGTGGGTGATGAAGATCCACCGCACGCCGCCGTGCTCCTCGAGGAAGCGGAAGATGGCCTCATTCGGCTTGGGCAGGTCGACGAGCACGTTGCCGCCGGGACGCTCGATGAAGTAGGCCGTGGCGCCGACGTTGTCGCTCGAGGGATGGCCGAGGGCCCAGACGTCCTCCTCGATGCGGCGCGGCCAGGTGCTGAAGGGGGCGCCGAGCGCGCCGGGGCGAGGGCGCACGGCGGGCGGCTTGAGGCGCAGAGCGTGGACCGGGCAGGCGGCCACCGCCGTGCGCGCCGCCTCGAGGTCGGCCTGGCTCCGTGGCTGGCGCAGGACGCCCGTGAACGACCCCTCGTCGTAGGTGCCCTCCAGCACGGCGGGGCCGCGGTGCTTCACGTCGCCGTCCATGGCTCCCCAGTGCGCGGGCGCGACCTCGCCCAGGAGCTCAGGCGCGAAGTTCCTGCAAACGCCTGCGCCGCAGCAGGCGCGCGTGACGTGCAGTCGTCCCCAGTCTTCCCCGCCGATGCCGTCCGTCGGTACATTGTCCATAGCCGCGCAGACTATCACGCTGCCCCCGAACCGGCAGTTGCGCCGTCGGCCTCACCGGCGATGAATCATCCCATCGGCGCGGTCCGGGCGCCTCCACTCCGCCGCCGTACCGCCCGGTCGTCCATGCTGTACACACCCGGCAGGCTCAGGCGAGCGAGCCGACGATCTCATCCGTCCATACGCGGAAGCTCTTCAACGTGTTCTCGCCGAAGGTCGTCGTGATCGCCACGTCGGCGGCGTCGCGCCCGCGGGCGATCAGCACGCGCCCGATGCGAGGCACGTTGTTGCGCGCGTCGAACGTGTGCCACTCGCCGCCGAGATAGGCCTCGAACCAGCCGGAGAAATCCATGGGCCCGTGGGGCGGAGGCACGCCGATGTCGCCCAGGTAGCCCGTGCAATACCGGGCCGGAATGTTCATGCAACGGCAGAGCGCGATCGCGAGGTGCGCGAAATCTCGACAGACGCCCTTTCGATCGTTGAACACCTCCCACGCCGTCTTGGTGGGGCTCGCGAACTCGTACCCGAAGGTGATGTGCCGGTGAACGAAATCACAGATGGCCTGCACGCGGCCCCAGCCGGTGGGCGACTGGCCAAACAGGCCCCATGCCGCCTCTGACAGGCGATCCGTCTCGCAGTACCGGCTGCCCAGCAGGAACACCAGCGTCTCCTCCGGCAGCGCATCGACCGGGTGCTGCGCGGCCGATGTCACGATGCGGTCCCGAGCGCCCGTGTCGTTCACCACCGCGTCGGTGGAGACCCTCAGCTGCCCCGCCGGCGCGACGATACGGCTGCACCAGTTACCGAACGCGTCCCGGTAAGACCGGGCCGGGGTCGGCGGACTGGTGATCATATGATCGGGCCGCACCAGATCCGATACGCGCGAGTAGTGGATGCTGAGCGTCAGGATCACCGGCGTGGGTTGTGGAAACTCGTAGACCAGCTCGTAACCTACGCGGATCTGCATGCGTGCACCTCGAGGTGATTGCGCGGCTCACGTCACGAGCAGGCCCCCTGCCCTCGCGGCCCGCGCCGTGTGACGACGCCGAGAGCACCAGAAGCCCGAGCGCGACAGAGGCTTCGACGCACGCTCGAACGGTTTGCTGGGCTATCCTGCACTCAGCGCGCAAGTGCGTCAAGGACGAACCGCCGCCGAGGACGGCCCACCGTCGAACCGTCGTGAACTCCAGTGAAACAGCGGCCCCGCGCTCAGGCCGCTCCGAGGAGGCGACACACACGACGCCGGCGACGTCAGCGACCTCAGCGACCTCAGCGACGTCAGCGACGTCAATGGCGGGCAGGAGCGACGTTGCACCTGGTAGCATAGATTTGTTTCCGCTCGATGAACTCGCTTGTTGCGGGCTCGCCGCACGGACGGATCGAGCGGGATGCGGACGTTCGTGCGCGAAAAACGCGGCTCCGGACTTGTCGGCGCATGACCATCCGCTGACCGCGTGCCGGCCCGCAATCGATGTACAAGCGAACCATGGAACTCGTGGCTGTCCTGATCGCTCACTCCACACTCTCTGTCTTCTTCCAGACCTTCTTCCTGCACCGGTACGCCTCGCATCGGATGTTCACGATGTCGACGCGCTGGGAACGGATCTTCCACGTACTCACCTACGTCACGCAGGGCTCCTCGTATCTTGTGCCCCGGGCGTACGCGATCTTGCACCGCATGCACCACGCGTACAGCGATACGCCGAAGGATCCGCACTCTCCACGATACTACGCGGAGCCGGTCTCCATGATGCTGTCGACCGCGAAGCGCTATGACGCCATCTGCGACGGAACGGCGGAGGTGGAGCCGCGCTTTCTGGGGGGCTACCCCGAGTGGCCCACGCTCGACCGCATCGGCAACTCGTGGGTCAGCCGCCTCGCGTGGGGGACGGGGTATGCGCTCTTCTACATCGCCTTCGCCACGCAGTGGTGGCAATTCCTGTTCGTCCCGCTCCACTGGACGATGGGCCCGCTCCACGGGGCGATCGTGAACTGGTGCGGCCACCGCTACGGCTATCGCAATTTCAACAGCGACGACGACTCGCGCAACACGCTGGTCCTCGACATCGTGACGCTCGGCGAGCTCTTCCAGAACAACCACCACAAGTACTCGCAGAGCCCGAGCTTCGCCGTGCGCTGGTTCGAGATCGACCCGGCCTACCAGGTCATCCGCGTGCTCGCCTGGGTCGGCATCCTCCAGATGCCGGAGAAGCGCCAGGTCGCCCGGCTGGACACCGGGACCGCAGGTGTCGAGGGATGAGCGCCCCTGCCTGCAAGAGACATTTCTCGTGACGCCCGAGGGGCACGGCGCGAAGGCGCGAACTCCGCGCGAAAGCGCCGCGAACACCGCGTGAAAACGGCGGGGAAACGGCACAGAAACGGCGGGTAGGCGCGAACACCGCGCGAAAACGGCGCGAACACGAGAACGAACACGAGAAAAAGCGTCACACCGGCGAAATCAGCGCGCGCTTCACCGATAAGCGTGGTGCCCCGGCGCTTCTTTCTGCTATACATTTGCGCACACGCAGTGAAGTTGTCGGCGATGCCGTCTGGCCCATCGACCAGACCCGGCAGGCACGGCCGTCATGCGACGTTCGAGGCAACTTTTGCACAGCCGTGGGGCGCACGTGCGTTTCGTGCCTTCCACCTTCGGAGAACGTCGAGATGAGCCACGCGTCCACGCCCAGCATCGCCGCCGCGCCGAGCAGCGCGGCGCTGGGTGACGGCCTTGCTCTGGACGCGCCATCGCGCGCCGAGCGGATGCCGACCGACCTGCGCGCGCTGGCGCTCTGCCTCGCCGGCCCCTTCGCTGGTCTCTCGAAGAGCGCGAGGTGGAGCCTGGCCCGCCGCTGCGACAGCTTCGCCGAGCTGATCGAGACCCAGGGAGCGCTCCCCGATGCCGCTGACGACGTGCGCTCGTGGCCTCGCTTTCTGCTGAGCGCGCTGTTCGCGCTCCGCTCCGCCGGGGACGCGCCGCCGCTCTCGGAGCAGGACGAGGCGTGGGTTGTGGCGGAGGTCGAGGCCGACTTCGGGGAGGCGCTCGCGCTGTTCGAGGGTCGGACGGGAAGGCCGCGCTCGCCGATCCCGCCGCGCCCGCTGCTTCCGCGCCGTGAGCTCGCGTGCTGAGCGCAGAGAGGTACAGACCATGAAAGAGGGGTTGTCACGGGTGGTGGACGGCGTGGAGCAACGGCTCTGCTGGCGCTTCCAGGTGCACGGGAGGAGCGATGTCACGTACGAGCCGGCGAGCGGCCAGCGTGGCCCCTTCGATCGCGACAGGCAGCGGCACCTCAGGACGGGTGAGACATTTCAGCGGCTCGACCGCTCGGGCTCTCCCCGGAAGTACAACGGGCTCGTCTGGCAGCCGAAGAGCTCGATCGCCGGCGCGCTCCCGTGAGCGCCTGTTCCACGGGCGCTCGGCCGCAGGACCATCCCGGAGAGATACGTCACCTGGGCCGCACGCAACGGCCATCAACGGAGCTGTTCAACACCGCCATGTCCATCCCCCAGAAGCCAGTCGCCTCCACCCAGTTGCTCGCCACCGCTGCTCCGCTCAACTTCCGCGCCACGTCGCGCGACCGGAGCGGCTCGACGCTCGGCGTGCTGATCGACGCGTCCGGCGCTCAGCAGCACCTCGTGATCGACGCGAGCGGCGCGGAGGGCACCTGGATGCTGTCCAGCGCGCTGCCCACCGGCCACGCCTCCTTTCTTCTCTACGAGAGCGCCGCCAACGTGCTGCGCGGCGGAAACCTGGGCGAGGGCGGGAGCATCTCCTACCAGGGAGCCCAGTACATGATCGAGTCGTCGCTCGACGGGAACACCCGCACGGCCAAGGTGAGCGGCAGCGTCTGATCGGCGGCCGGTCGATCGCGCTCGCCCACGCTCACCCGCCGGCCCACGCTCACCCGCCGGCCCACGCTCACCCGCCGGATCGATCGACGGCCGCTCCAGCTGTGTCGTCACCCTTCTCCGGCGCCTGAGCGGCGAGCGCAGCGACGACCCACAAGGCGGCCCGCGCGGCGCGGTCCTCTTCTTCAGGGCGTGAACAGGCCCGTTAGCCCCGGGCCAGGGCCGCTCCTTGGAGCACCGAACCGGTCCGGCTTTGTTCGGCGCTCTTGGCGGCCCAGATGCGCGGCCCAGATGCGCCGCCGACCGTGACCTCCGAATGCATGAACCGGTTAAGACGCTATGCCCGACGAGGGCCGACGGCGCTCGCGCAGCCACGCGCCCGCGGGCGCTCGACGCTGCCTCGACACGCACGCCGTTGACAGGCGATGACGCGGCGCAATACCGCGCCGAAGCGCGATCGGGGTGAGACCGGCACGAGACCGGCGTCGGCACCTCGCCCCGGAGGTGGCCGTTGACACTGAACCGATTCAGTCGTTTATTCTTGCCCTGCCACTTGTACCCTTCGCAGGGAAGAACCGATGAATCTTAACCAGCTCAGTCCACGCATCTGCGCCGCATTCCTTCTGTGCTTGGCAGCCGCCTGCGGGTCGTCGAACGACGGCACTCCGCCGGGGGACAACCCGCCCGACGACAACCCGCCGGATGACAACCCGCCCGACGACAACCCGCCCGACGACAACCCGCCCGACGACAACCCGCCGGATGACAACCCGCCCGATCCCGACGATGTGCCGGAGTTTCCGGACACGCCACGAGGCAAGCTCCTCGAGGACCTCTGGACCTCGTCCCGAGCCGGCAAGTTCCGGTTCGGATACGAGAACAGCATCCTGTGGGGGCTCTACGATCCGGGCGCGATGGAGTTCGTGTCGACCAACGACTGGTTCTCGACCCTCGCGGGCCCGGCCAGCCGCGGCGAGCGGGCTTGGGCGTCGGACGCCGGCGCCACCGTGGGCGAGAACCCCGGGCTGCTCGGCCTCTCCCTCGACGCGATGGTCTTCGACCCGGTCGCCTGGAATCGACGCGACGTCACCGCGGCCGGCGCGGTGCACGCGCTGGAACAGCCGGGCGGCATGGTGGCCATCGACTGGCACACGCCCCCGTGCAACTACGACATCGCGAGCTCCGACTTCGCGACCGACATCGCGACGCCGCTCGCCACGATCACGGTCGACGGCCAGAGCGTCCCGATCCACGCCCAGGGCGGCGGCACCCCGTTCTACGCCGAGACGTATTACTCGGGAGCCCTGAGCTCCAGCGCCGACATCCCCGAGAACCTCAAGTGCATCTGCAAGATCGCCAACGACGTGCCGATCGAGCAGGGGACCCACGCCGGGATCTCGGCGCGCGACTGGCTCGTGGCCCACGCGAAGTACGTGGCCCAGTTCTTCCGCGAGCACGGGCTCGAGGGCAAGCCGGTCGTCCTCAGGCCGTTCCACGAGCACACAGGCGGGTGGTTCTGGTGGGGTCAGCCCTACTGGAACTGCCAGGGCCTGCTCGGCGACGACCAGGCTGTCACCGGCCCCGACGCCTACCGCGCCGCGTACCGCACGTTCGCCGAGGCCATCCGGAGCGAGCCGGGGATGGAGAACGTGATCTTCGCGTACTCGACCGACAAGCTGCGCAAGCTGAGCGACAGCTCGGTGACGCCCGCCGAGGCGAAGGTCAGAGATCCAGAGAGCCTCTCGCGCGACATGCTCCGAGCGCGCCTCCTCGAGGAGCTCTCCGAGCTCGGCGCCACCTACGAGAGCCCGCCCCAGCAGGCGATCGTCGCCCACGACGGCCAGCCCCCCTCCGGGATGCTGGAGGAGTACTACCTCGAGGCGTATCCGGGAGACGACCTCATCGACGTCCTCGGCATCGATCTCTATTACCCGTACGAGCGGGCGGCGTCCCCGGCCGACCTCGAGGACATGAAGGCGATGGCGAGCGCCGTCGCGGCGATCGGCGAGGCCAGGGGCAAGCCGCACGCGCTCAGCGAGACGGGCACCTACCGGCTGCACCTCCTGCACCGGGTCAGCAAGCTCGCGGCGGGCCAGCCGCTCACGCTCTACTCGGCGGACCACGTGAGCCGGTGGTACGAGACCCTGTTCGATCAGGGCCTGCAAACGGAGTTCCTGGCCAACTACGGCCTGAGCTCGGCGTCCGCCGTCGCGCTCTCCTCGACCGAGGTGACGAGCCTCTTCCCGGACGCGGGGCAGGGAGCGCTCACCGAGGACTGGTACAACGAGCACCTGCTCGACCTGGCGAAGAGCGCCGGCGTCGCCTACGTGCTGACGTGGCAGACCTATTACGACGGCACCGACTTCGACGACAAGCCGGTCTACTATTATGTCCCGTTCCCGGGCCACCCCGAGGCGGACAACTTCCGTCGCTTCGCCGAGGATCCCGCGGTCTGCTTCGGTCCGATGGCCTGCAACTAGGCCCTGCCTGACGCGCGTCGCGCGCGGCCGCTGCCCGGGGAGCCTGCCCGGGCGGCCTTGAGCCGCCGGAGCGAGGGAGCTCACCCCCGCTCGGGCGAGGCGCAGATCACGGGCAGAAGGTGACCTCGAAGCTCGTCTCCGACGAGCAGGCGTGGAGACCGGCGGCGTCGTCGTAAGCATAGCTATAGGCGGTGGGGCACATCTGGTGCATCCGGATCACGTAGTCCGTGTGCTCCACGCTCCGCGGGTCCGCGGTGTTCCGGCACGCGTCCGAGGTCATGCACGCTCTCTCGGCGGTGCACTGGCCGGTGGCCGGATCGATGGGCGTCGGGCAGCAGAGGTGGAGCCCAGGATCGGCGCTCTCCGGCTGGCCCAGGCCCCAGGGCGCCGGATAGTTCCACTTCTTGCAGGGCGCCATGCAGCCGACCACGACGCCGTTCCTGTCGCGCACCCGGAGATCCTGGTGCGCGTACGCGGGGAACTGGCCGTTGCCGAGATCCTCGTCGCCGGGGCACTGCGAGAGCGACAGCCCGGAGCAGTCCGAGGTGATGCAGCTGCCCTGCTCGGCGCCGACGCCCCTGGGGACGACCTTGAAGGGCAGCGTGTAGCCGTCGACCTGGCTGAGGTTGTACCAGGTCTGCGCCGTGCTCCCCTTGGCCGCGAAGGTGGCCTCGAACTTCGACTCGAAGGGCGGCTGGCAGCCGCCGGCCGGGCAAGGCGCGACGCTGTCGCCCGTCGTGCAGTTGCGGCCGCTCTCGTCACACCCTGTCTTCGGCCAGAAGCGGGTCGCGCTGATGCCACCTTCGGGCACGTCGTAGGTGTACGCGGCGCCCCGGGTGAGCTTGACGTTCTGCGCGCCCTGCACGTTGGTGGAGTGGGCGACCCAGATCGGCGCCGCGCAGTTGTTGATGACCTTGAGCGTGCGGGCGCCGGGGGACGGACCGCCGCTCACCTTGTCGAGGACCCAGCGCTGGTTGGCGGTGCCGCCGTAGGGGTACTGGAGGATGTCCGTCCCGTCGGCGGCGTCGCCCCACGCGAGGTCCACGGCCTGGTCGGTGTGGCGCGCGTGGATGCTGAACTGGGTGCCCCCGCGATTCACGAGCTTCCACTGCTGATTGGCGCCGCCGCTGTAACTCCATTGCTGGATGACGGCGTTCTGCGCGGTGCTCACGTCGCGCACGTCGAGGGCCTTGTCGCTGTTGACGTTGACGATCTTCCAGTAGCCGTCGGTCGTCGGGGAGACGTGGAATTTTTGCGCGTTGGTCCCGTTGCAGGTCCACTGCTGCATCCGCGTGCCATCGGCGGTGCTGGACGAGGGCACGTCGAGGCACTTGTTCGTGGCGACCGAGCGGATGACGTAGTCCCCCTCGGAGACGCTGGAGACGAGGACAGCGTCCGAATCCTCGACGCTGGCCTCCATCAACGCGGTCTCGTCATCGGCGACCAGACACCCCCCCATCATCAGGGTCCACCCCAGCGCCAGCGACAGACCCCCCACCGCGATTTTTCGAGCCATGATGCCCTCCTCGGTGTGCCCTGGTTCCCGGCGCACACGCTGTGTCGAGGCGTCATTGCATCCGGCGTTCCACGTGGACAACCCAGGGCGCCCGGCCACGCCGCGGTGAATCCGCAGTTATTTCGCCGGAATGCGAGGGGCGTGGGGGTGATCTCCGGGATCGCCCTGCGCCCCGGCGGGGCGATCCGCGGGATCGCCGTGGGCCAGGGAGGGGCGATCTCGCGGAGCGCTCCCCGCGCAGCCGAGCCCCCTCCGAGAGCGATGGCGCTTGCAGGGGCACATGCGGGTAGTGGTCACATTTGCCCAGAAAGAACTCACATGAAGGCGAGAAGGCGACAACGCGACAACGCGACAAGATCATCGATGATCTTCTTCCCGCCTTCCTGCCTTCCTGTTCAAATGACCCTACTACCCAGCTGCGCCCCGAGCCCAGGAGATTGCGATGGCCCGCAGCGGCGGAGCGCATAGGCAATGCCGCTCTGGAGGGTGCCCATGGTGACGATCGAGCTCATCTCGATGTCCAGGCGCACCAAGGCCTGGGCCACCTCGGCGCGTATGCCGGTGAGCACGGCCTCGGTGCCGAGCAGGCGCAGCGCCCTCGCGGTCCTCAGGAGGGTCCCCGCGATGTGGGTGTCGATATGCTTCATCCCGGTGATGTCCAGTATCACGACCTTCGCCTGGCAGCGCTGGGCCCCATCGAGCGCGACCTCGAGCACCTGCGCCGCCCGCTCGGCGTGCATCGTGCCAATGAGCGGCATCACCATGATCCGGTCGGTGATCGGGATGAGCGGCGTGGAGAGCTCCGCCACCATGGCCCGCTGCGTGTCCAGCATCTGCCGCTGCAGCGCGGTCCGCTCCCGCTCCGCCTCCTCGCGCTGCACGAGCTCGATCTGCAGGCGCTCGTTGGCCGCGCCGAGCTCCGCGTTGGAGCGCCGGAGCTCCTCGGTGCGCTGGGCGACGTCGGCCTCGAGCCGCCCGTTGACGCGCTGGACCTCGTCGTTCGCCGCCCGTGTGCCCGCGAGGAGCAGCGCGTTCTCGATGGAGATGGCAGCCTGGGACGACAGGAGCCCGAGCAGCTCCACGCGGCTCGAGTTGAACGCACCGCAGGCGGCGTTGTTCTCGAGGTAGAGGATGCCGCTCAGGCGCGCCTGGTGGAGCATGGGCAGGCAGAGGACCGACCTCGTGCCGCGCGCGACGACGCAGGGATCGCCGGAGAACCGGGCGTCGGCGCCGGCGTCGTCGACGACCAGCGGCTCGCGGATGCGGGCCACGAACAGCGCCACCGCGTGCGGCACATCGGCGCGCGCGTCGAGCGGCTCGCTCGGGCCGAGCACGAGCGCCTCGGGCTCCACGCCGAAGGTCGCCTCCACGAAGAGCCGCCCGTCGCGCTCCAGGAGCAACGCCCCCCGCTGCGCGCCCGCGTTCTCGAGCACGAGCGTCACAAGGCGCTCGATCACCCGCTCGAGCGCCGTCTCGCCGGCGATGCCCTGCGCGGCGCGGACGATCAGCGCCGCGTCCCGCAGGTTGCCGACGGTCGTCCGGCCCAGGATCGTCCTGCCGGCCGCCGTGCCCGAGACGCTGGAGGGGATCGACGAGACCTTCACGCCGTCGCCGGACGACGGCAGCAGCCCGGCGTGGTCCCGCGCGAGCGCGTCCGCCTTGGCCGTCGCTCCCCAGTGCTGATAGCCGAGGTACGCGTCGATCATGTACGCGCGCGCCACCTTCGCCCTGCCCGCGCGGAGGTGCATCTTCGCGCACAGCTCGTTCGCGAGCGCCTCGTCCTGCGGAAACCCGTTCTCCCGGGCCAGCGCGATCGACCGGTCGTAAAGGCGCATGGCCTCGAGCTGCTCGCCGGCGAGGCGCGCCTCCTCGGCCTGGAGCAGCAGGAGCTGGTGCAGGAAGTTCATGGGCGCGCTCGCCGCGAGGCCCGCGATCCGCTCCCTGTGGCGGGCAACGGTCTGCGCGCGGCGCTCCGCCTCGTCGGGCGCGGCGGCGGGCAGCGCGAGGAGCGAGAGGCACGCATAAAAGGGCAGCCGGGTCGTGTGGTACATGCCGAACATGCCCACGCTCTTCGCCTCGGCGTCATCGGCCATCGCCGCGGCCCCCTCGTGATCGCCGTGGAGATACCGGAGCTGCAGCCTGAACATCGCGTGCAAGAAGATGGCCGCGCCCTGATCGCTCGCGTTCAGGCCCGCGAGGAACTGGTCCTCGTCGAAGTCGCCGTCGCTCAAGCTGTCGCGGGCCCGCGTCCGGCCCTGCAGGGCCGCGATCGCCTGCCTCACGACGAGCAGCACCGCCGTCGCGGTCGCGTCCTTGAGCCGCCGGGCCACGAGGAGGCCCCGGTCCACCTCCTCGCGCAGCTCCTCGAGCTGGTAGCCCGCGCCGAGCTTCACGTTGAGCATCGCGTACCAGGCGATGCCGAGATAGACGAAGTCGCCTGACTCCAGCGCCTCCTGGCGCGCCCTCAGATAATAGGGCATCGCGTCGCGCAGGGGCTCGGACAGATAGGAGTAGCCAGAGAACGCGGCGTTCACCTTGCCGGCCAGGCTCGCGTTCCGGAGCTTGTCATTCAGCGCGAGGGCGAGCCGGCCGAACGCGTGGCCGTCCGCGGGCCGCCCCTGCATGGTCGCGAGCATGAACCCGTAGACGAGGTACGCGAACGCGGACACGTCCGAGCTCCCGTGCTCCAGGGAGATGTTGACCTGCTTGAGGACGATCGCCTGGTAGAGCTCCGGCCTGGCGAAGAAGACCGGCATGGTCAGGTCGCACAGGAGCTGCAGCAGCGCCTTGCGCTCCGGGTCGTCCATCACCGGTGCGTCGATCAGATCCTCGATGCGCCTGCCCGCGAGGTTCCTGTCCACCGCCGAGAGCTCGGCCTCGACGCACGCCTGTCGCTCCGCCTCGCTGTCCGGCAGGGTGAAGCCGAGGAGGCGGAGGCCCTCGCGGCCCAGCTGCACCGCGTCGACGTACTTCCCCAGCGTCGAGTAGAGCACCACGCGCAGGTTGTGGATCTGCGCCTGCTCCGCGCTCGACCGCGCTCGAGGCAAGAGGGCTGTGAAGAGCTCCTCGGCCCGCTCCGGCGCGCCGCTCAGGTACACGCACTCGGCGTCCTCGCGGCTGAGCGCGAAGCAGAGCGCGTCGTGGCGCCCCCAGCCCGCGTCGCCCAGGAGCTCGAGCCCCGCGCCGAAGTAGTCTGCGCCCGCGGCGTAGGCTGTCCTCGCCTTGGCCGCCCTGCCGGCCCGCAGGTTGAGCCGGGCCACGGCCACCCGCTCGGCCTCGTCGCGCATGCCCCGCGCGCCGAGGTTCAGGTGGCGGACGACATCGAGCAGGTGGTCGTCGGGCGGCGTCTCGCCGGCCCGCGCCCAGAGGAGCCGGCCGATCTCCAGGTGGACCGCCTCCCTGCGCGCCGGCTCGACAAGCGAGTAGGCCGCCTGGCGCACCCGGTCGTGCAGGAATCGATACGATACGTTGAGCTCGCAAGGGACCGCCGAGGGCTCGGCGCCGGCGCCGCCGTCGAAGAAGCGATAGTCGCTGTCGAGCGGCACGATCAGGCCGCCGCGCAGCGCGTCCCACAGGTCAGCGGCCGTCGCGACGGGCGCCCTCTGCTGGATGGTCGCCAGCGTGGTCAGCTCGAACGCGTGGCCGAGGCACGCGGCGAGCTCCAGCGCGCGCCGCGTGGCCTTCGGGAGCCGGTGCAGCATGTCGAGCATCAGATCGACCACGTTGTCGCTGACCATCGCCTGCCGGACGCGCGCCACGTCCCACGCCCAGGCCTCCAGCGATGCGTCGAACCACAGCGCCCGCGCGTCGTGGAGCGCGCCGAGGAGCTGGCTCAGGAAGAACGGGTTGCCCTCGGTCTTCTCGAACACGAGCGCCGCGAGCGGCGCGACATCGTGCGGCTGCGCGCTCAGCGTATCGGCGACGATCTGCGTGACCGTGGGCAGGTCGAGCGCCCGGAGATCGAGCTCGGCGATCTCGACGCCCGCCTCGCGGAGCTCGCCCAGCGCCGCGAGCAGCGGGTGGGCGGCGTCCACCTCGTTGTCGCGGTAAGCGCCGATGACCAGGAGGTATCTGCACTCGACGTCGGTCAGGAGGCGCTCGACGAGCCGGAGCGACGCCGGATCGGCCCACTGCAGATCATCGAGGAAGATCGCCAGCGGGCGCGTCGGGGAGGCGAAGACCTGCACGAAGCGCTGCACCAGCAGATCGAAGCGGTTCCTGGCCTCGCTCGGCCCGAGCGCCGGCACCTCCGGCTGAGGCCCGATGAGCAGCTCGAGCTCCGGGATGAGCTCCACGAGCAGCTGTCCGTTCGCGCCGACCGCCCCGAGCAGCTTGCCCCTCCACGCCTCGACGGCGCCCGCCGACTCGGTCAAGATCTGCCGGATCAGCTCACGGAAGGCCTGGGCGATGGGCGCGAGCGGGATACCTCGGTGGATTGGATCGAACTTCCCCTTCGCGAAATAGCCGCCATGACGGGCGATCGGCCTGTGGATCTCGTTCACCAGCGCGGACTTGCCGACACCCGAGTAGCCGGAGACGAGCACGAGCCCGGCCGCGCCGTGGCGGGCCCGGTTGAACGCGGACAGGAGCGCCTTCACCTCGTGCTCCCGGCCATAGAGCAGCTGCGGAACGCGGAGATCGAGCGGCATGTCGCGCTGACCCAGCGGAAACGGCTCGATCCGGCCTGTCGCCTGCCACCGCCGGAGGCACTCCTCGAGGTCCGATTTGAGCCCGCGGGCGCTCTGGTATCGCTCCTCCGGCGTCTTGGCCAGGAGCTTCATGATCACCCGCGAGAGCGCGCCGGGCACCTCGGGCGCCCGCTCGTCCGGCGGGGTCGGCGTGCGGGCCATGTGGCTGTGGATGAGCGCCGTCGGGTCGAGCCCCGCGAACGGGAGGACCCCTGTCACCATCTCGTACAGCGTGACGCCGAACGAGTAGAGATCGGCGCGCAGATCCACGATCCGGTTCATGCGGCCGGTCTGCTCGGGGGCGATGTACGAGAGGGTGCCTTCGAGGGCGTCCGGCGGGGCGGTCTTCGGCGTCTCCCGCGACAGGCGCGCCGCGATACCGAAGTCGACGAGCCGCGGGCTGTACGTCTCCTCGTCGATCAGGATGTTGTGCGGCTTGATGTCCTTGTGAATGATGCGGAGTCCGTGGAGCGCGTCGAGCGTGCCCGCGAGCGCGATCGCGATACGGAGCGCTGTCCCCACGTCGAGCCTGCGCGTCCTCAGCACGGTCTGCAGCGAGGAGGGGCCGAGGTCCTCCATGACGAGCGCGAGGCCCCTGCCGCACTTCTCGAGGGCATACGCCTTGACGACGCCGGGCACCTCGCCCGCGTCCCGCAGGATGGCGAGCTCGCGCCGCAACCGCGCCAGATCCCTGGCTGTCGGGAAATCAGACCGGGTGACCTTCACCGCGACCGGCGTGCCGTCATCGTCGCGGCGGCCGCGGTACAGCACGCTCTCGGCGCCCTCGTAGACCCTCTCGGACAGGGTATAACCAGACAGATCGATCATCGCGGTAAGGGTCCCCCAACCCCGCTTCTTCCACCCGAAGAAGCCGTATCGCCCACCGTTCCACGACCCCCGCGCGCCAAAACGCCCTGGACACGAGTGGCCTGTACGGACAGAATACCGATCGGGGAATAAAAGTCCAGCGTTCGTGGCGCCGCGTGCGGCGTGGCGCATCACGCCGCCTCGCACACACCAACGCGCTCGATGTGCGCCTGGACATCGGGCGCCTCCGGGGCCGGATCGCGGCGCGCCGGCGTCGGTCCGACTGGCAACGAGACCTCGCGCTCACGGCGCAGGGCACGCGAGCCTCGTCGGGAGCTTGCCAGTTCCAGCACACGAGACCTTCAGGGAGCGAGAGCCGAATCCAGACATCGAATCCCTCGGTGTCGTGGGTCGCCCGCAACGAGGTCGCCCGTCAGCTCGCTGATCCCACCCCGGGTCGGGTCGCATCGGGCGACGCCTGCGCGAGCCCCTCGCCGAGCACGTCGAGGACGGCCGCGGTGAGCTCCATCGCGCCCTCGCGCGGCAGGTGGCCATCGAGGAACATGCGCGCGAGCCCGTAGGCCATCGCCCGGCCGGCGACCTCCGTGACGATGGGATCCGTGGGACGCAGCTCGCCCCGCGCCCGCGCCTCGTGAAGCATCGCCCGCAGCCGCGAGCGCGCCTCGTCCTGGGCGGCGAGGAGCTCGCGCGCGCCCTCCGGGTCGGCGCGGAAGGCAGGGCCGTTCAGGAGCTCGAACAGCGCGGGATGCTCGAGGGCGAAGCGGACCGAGGCGAGCCCGAGCGCGCGGAAGCGCAGGAGCGGCGTGGGCGCGGACGCGATCTCCGCCGCCGATACGAGCTCGAACCGCTCGAGCCCCGCGAGGGCCACCGCGCGCAGGAAGTCCTCCCGCGAGGGGAAGTGACGGAACGGCGCGGCCGGAGAGACGCCGACCCGCCGGGCGGCCTCGCGCACCACGACGGCCTCGATCCCGGCCTCCTCCAGGAGCGCGACCCCCGCGTCCACGAGGGCCCGCTTGAGGTCGCCGTGGTGGTACCCGCGCGCCGGCCGCTTCGAGGGCGCCCGCCTGGCGCGCGGCTCCCCGGCGGCCGCCTTCTTCGCGCGCGGCTCCCCGGCGGCCGCCTTCTTCGCAGGCGGCTCCCCGGCGCGCTTTCGACCCGGAGGCATGCCGCGCTTTCCCGGCGGCGGACGGCGGCGTCAAGCAGGAGACCTCCCCTCGCCTTCAAACAGCCGGCCCCCCGGAGGAGGATCCGGACGCCGAGGGCGCGCCTCCGAAGATCCCGCTTGCGCAAATGTGATCATTGATTACATCATCGATGCCCGATGTGATCGTCGATTACATTTACGCCCGGAGGTCCCATGTCCATCGCCCTGACCGCCCCCGTCCTCGACGCTGCCCTCGACGCCGCCTTCGCCGGCGCGCCCCCGCAGGCCGCGCGCGGCGCGCGCGCCCTCGATCACCTGCCCGATCTCGAGACCGAGTACGGCTTCACGCCGCTCTCCGTCGAGGGAGCGCTGCCCGAGGGCCTCGAGGGCACGCTCTTCCGCGTGGGCCCGGCCCGCGCCACCCTCTTCGGCGTCCGCGTGCCGCACCCGTTCGAGGCGGATGGAGGCGTGCTCGCCGTGCGGATGTCGGGCGGCCGGGCGGAGGGCGCGCATCGGATCGTGCGCAGCCGCGGCCTCGTGGAGGAGCTCGCGGCCGGCCGGCGCCTCTACGGCTCGACGCTGCCCTGGCCCGCGCGCCTGCTCCGCGCGCTGAAGCGCAGGGGCGAAGGCAAGAACGTCGCGAACACGAGCCCCTTCGCCGCCGGCGGCCGGCTGTTCGCGCTCATGGAGGCGGGCAGGCCGACGGAGCTCGACCCCGCGACCCTCGACACGCTCGGCGAGAGCGATCTCGGCGGCGTGCTCGGTCCGACGTTCTCAGCCCATCCGCACCGGGTGGCTGCCCGGAGGACGAGCTACAACTTCGGCGTCCGCTACGGGCGCAGGCCCGTCCTCGACCTCTACGCCGTCGACGACGACGGGCGGGCGCGCGCGCTCGGCGCCGTGCCGCTGTCCGCGCCGGTGATGCTCCACGATTTCTGCGCCACCCGGCGGCACCTCGTGTTCTTCGTCTCGCCCGCGGTCATCCGGACGGCGCGCGCGCTCCTGCGGTGGGGGAGCTTCGACTCGTGGGTGCGCTTCGAGCCCCGCCGGGGCACGGAGGTGATCGTCGTGGACATCGACGACGTCTCCCGCGTGCGCCGCTTCAGCGTCGACGCGTTCTTCCAGTGGCACTTCGCGAACGCCTACGACGACGGCGAGGACCTCGTCGTCGACCTCGTCCGCTACCCGGAGCTCGGCACGCTCGGCGCCATCGGCAAGGATCCCGAGCGGCCCGAGCTCGCCTCCGTGGAGGGCGGCGTCCTCGTGCGCCATCGCGTGCGCCCGGGCCGCGAGCAGCTGCTCGTGGAGGACCTCGGCGGCGTCCTCGGCGAGTTCCCGCGCTGCGACCCGCGGGTCGAGGGGGATCGCCACGGCGTGATCTTCCTGGCCACGGAGGGGCGGGCCGGGGAGCCGCACGGAAACGGCATCGCCCGCGTGGACATCGCCACGGGCGCGATCACCCGGGCGCACCTCGCGCGCCACGAGCTGCCCTCCGAGCCGGTCTTCGTCCCGCGCGCGCCCGGCGCCCCCGAGGGGGACGGTCACGTGCTCGCCCTGGTGACCGACGTGCAGGCCCGCAAGAGCGCCATCCACGTCTGGGACGCCGCGCGCCTGGGCGAGGGGCCGCTGGCGCGCGCCCATCTCCCCTTCGCCTCGCCCCAGACCTTCCACGGGGCGTTCCTGCCCGCCGGCGCGGAAGCCCACGGCGGATAAACCCACCGGCCCGGAGAAGAAGACCGCGATGAAGCGGCGGTCACCCGCACCGGGTAGTTGAACGATGGCGAGGAGACGATGCCGCCCATGATGCTCCTGAACGTGGCGGCGCCGCCTCTCGGGTACCCGACCGACAGCGGAGCGCCACCCGCGCACCGGGCCGAGACGCCGCGGCGCGGCCGGCGCGTCACGGCTCGCCGGCGAGCTTCCTCACCGCGGCGAGCAAGAGGTCCGGCTTGAACGGCTTGATGATCCAGCCCTTGGCGCCGGCCTTCCGGGCCTTCTCGATGAGCTCGGGCTGCCCCTCGGTGGTGAGCATGAGGACCGGTATGGCGGACGCGAGGTTCTTGTCCCGCAGACTCTGGAGCATGTCGATGCCGTTCATCACGGGCATGTTCACGTCCGCGATGATCATCGCCAGATCGCCCTTGTGGGCGGTGACCGCGGCGACCGCGTCCCGACCGTTGTCCGCCTCCACGGTGCTGTAGCCCGCCGCCGACAGGAGGATGCCGACCTGCTGGCGGACCGTGTTCGAGTCCTCGACGAGAAGAATTTTCTTGGCCATCTGTCGTGTCTCCTTCGGCGTGCGGGGCCCGCGGCTCAGAACAGCAGCACTTCACCTTCGCGCTGCGGATCGGGCATGTCGACCTCCTCGAGCTCCAGCGCCGTGTCGGGGGCCATCGCGTCGAAGAGCACGGCGAGCCGGTCGGGCCCCGCGTCGAACACGAGCCGCCGGAAGCCCTCGCTCTGCTCCTCCCGGGCGCGCAGGTGCTCGCCGATCGCGGCGCTCGGCGTCGAGAGCACGACGATCAGCCCGAGGTGGCGCAGGCGGTTCTTCACCCGCCCGAGGAGCTGGTTGGCGAGCTCGCTCGCCCAGTCGCACACCATGTCCTCGCCGAGCGCGCGCCGCTCTCGCAGCGGGTGGCAGCGCTTGATGAGCGCCACCGGGGCGACGATCGTCAAGCTGCCGCGGAGGTGATCCCCCGTGAAGCCGATGAAGGAGACCACCGCGTTGCCCGGCGTCGCCTCCGACTCCGCGTTCTCCAGCAGCCGGAGCTCGACGCCGTTGTCGCGAAACAGGTGGACGCACGAGGCGGCAAGCTCCTCGTAGATGCGGTGCCAGCTCTCGGAGTTCATTCGCCTCTCCTCGATCTCTCGCTCTGCAGGGTCGATGCGCTCACGATGTCACCCGATCCGGGTGGCCCGCGCTCGTCGAAGGTCCCGGGCTCGATCCGCCGCGCGATGGGCCGGCGAGGAGCGCGCCGCGCCGGCTCGACGGCGGCAGCGGCGCGGACGGCGGCGAGGCGGCGGCCTCGCCGAGCGCCCGGGGGAACCGGAAGCGGAAGGTCGTCCCCTTGCCGCGCTCCGTCTCGGTCTCCACGCGGCCGGCGAGCCGCCGGCACTCGTGGAGCGCGACGCCGAGGCCGACGCCGCGGCCCGAGACGTCGGTGACCTGCTCGGCCGTGCTGAAGCCAGGAGAGAACAGCGCGGCCTCGAGATCCCGCCGCGTGGCGCTCGGCAACCCGACGGCCGCCGCCTTCTCGCGCACGCGCTCGAAGTCGATGCCCGCGCCGTCGTCGCCGATCTCGATGACGACCTCGTCCGAGGTCGCGCGCGAGCGGAGCGTGAGCGCGCCCCCCGGCGGCTTGCCGGCCGCCTCGCGCACCTCCGGCCGCTCGATCCCGTGGTCCATCACGTTGCGCACGACGTGCCCCAGCGCCTGCCACATGGCGGCGAAGCGCGACGCGGGGAGCCGGACGCCCCCGTCGTCGATGTCCACGTCGGGCTTCGGCTTGCCGAGCTTCCGCGCCAGGGTCTCGGCCTGGTCCTTCATGCGGTTGAACCGCACCTCGGTCCGCTCGTCGCGGAGGGCCCCGATGGCCCGCTCCACCTCGGCGTGGTCGCGGCGCTGGCGCACCATCGCGAGCAAGGCCTCGATCTCCTCGTCGTCGACGTCGAGGCGCGAGGCCTGCGCCGTCGAGGCGAGCAGGCCGCCTACCCGCGCGACGAACGCGGACCAGGCGTCCCTGAGCGCGTCGATCTGCTCGTCGGGGGGCAGCGAGCGCTCCTCGACGACGAAGCTCTCGATCTCGTGCGCCACCTTCGCCACGCTCGTCACGTCCCACAGCCCGGCGTTGCCCTTGATCGTGTGCACGAGGCGCATCACGTGGTCCACCTCGCCGATGGTCCGCGAGCTCACCGCGTCGACGAGCTTGCTCGTGTCGCTGACGAACCCGAGCAGGCCGAGCCGGTCCTTCACGGCGCGCTCGAACACCTGGATGTACTCGCGCTGCCGCTCGGATTCCCGCACGGAGTCCATCGTGGCCGTGACGTCCGTGATCACCATCAGCGCGCCGCTGAACTGGCCCTCCGGGGTCAGGATCGGCTTGAAGCCGAGCGTGAGGTGGCGGCCCTCGCGGTGCAGGATCTTCGGCAGCTGGTCGAGGACGACCTCGAGCGGGAGGAAGTCGTCGCAGGCGGCCTCCCACCCCATCCTGAGGAACGCGCGGGCCCGGGGGTCGTGGCCGGCGATGCGATCGGCGAAGTGCTCGTCGACCGCCGGCACGCCGAAGAGGCGCTCGAAGGCGGCGGAGTGCACGGGCTCCATCGTGCCGTCGCGGTGGATCGTCACGAGGGCCTGATCGACGTTGTCGAGCACGAGGCGCATCTCCCGGTTGCGCTTCTCGAGCTCGCAGGTCCGCTGGGCGACGGTGGCCTCGAGGTTCTGCCGGTGGCTCTCCAGGGCCTCGTCGCGCGCCTGGATGCCCGCCAGCATCTCGTTGAAGGCGTCCGTGAGCGCGCCGAACTCGTCGTCGGCGGTCTTGCTGGCGCGCGTCCTGTAGTCGCGCGTCTGCCGGACGTGGGCCGCGGCCTCGCCGAGGACCACGAGCGACCGGGACAGGCCCCGCACGAGGACGAACGCGAGCGCGACCGACACGATGAGCACGAACGCCGAGACCGCGACGCCGTTGGTCACCGTCCTCCGCGTGTCCGCGACCCGGGCCGAGGCGGCGCGCCGCATGCCGGCGATCGCCTCGTGCTCGATCGCGGCGAGCCGGTCGATGCGCCCTTGCTGCGCGTCGAACCACGCGTCGTGGTCGATCGCCAGGTCCTCGTCCGTCGACGCGATCGCGGCGGCGCGCAGCTCCTCGGCGCGCCGCACGCGCGGATCCGCGCGCGCTGTGTCGTAGAGCGCCCGCGCCGAGTCCGAGGCGTTGGCCATGAACACCTCGCGATAGAGCTGCTCCTCCGTCATCAGCGTCACGAGCGTCTTGAAGGCGCCCGGCTCGAACTGCGTGGACGCGAAGGCGTGGGCGAGCAGCGCGTGCTGGCGGCTGGCGCGCTCGGCGAACTCGTGCACGGCGACGAGCGACTGGATCCTGCGCAGGAGCTCGCCCTCGTCGCTCAGCTCGGAGAGCCCCGCGTTGGCCCGGATCAGGCTCACGTTGATGCCGCCGAAGACCTTCAGCACGCTGTCGAGCGGCGCCGCCTTCGCGTCGGCGCCGCTCCGGAACGGGCCGAGCTCGGCGACGTGGGCGCGCGCGTCCGCGAGATCGCGGGCGAGCCGGGGCGGCAGCCGGGAGAGGTCGCGCTCGGCCAGGAACGCGTCGAGGTGGGCGAGGCTCTCGTCGGTCGCCGCCCGCGCGGCCGTGAGCTGGCTGCTCGCGCGCGAGAGCGCCGCGTCGCGCTGGAACGGCCGCGCGGCGCCGCGCGCGGCCTCGGCGTCCCTCGCGTCGGGCGGCCGGACCTCGAGCCCCTCGACCAGCGCGGTCCACGCCCGCTCCTTCTGGAGCGCGTGCAGCGGCTGCGCCATGATCGACGAGAGCTGCGCGAGGTCCTCGATCGAGCCGATCGCCGCCGCCCTGACCGCCTGCTGCCGCGCATCGCCGACGATCATCGCCGCGAGCAGCAGGGCACCCACGACCGGGACGCCAGCGAGCGACCACAGCTTCAGACGAATCGAAGCTCTACGCAATGTCGGCATGCCTCCGTCTCCCCGGAGTGGCCCGCGCGGCACGACGACCGCTCGCCCTCGTACGCTCTACTGCAAGGCGCCCCACGAGGACGACTGAATCCCGCGCCTCACTCTCCTGGAGCCCCGGAAGAGATGAAGAGAGCAAACGACAAGGGAAGCAGGCGATCGCGGCCGTCATGCGCGCGCCCTCGCGCACCATGTGCGCTTCTCTGATTCAGGCTCTTTCCTGTTGCGACGTTTCACTTGCTGTGGTGCGCCCGTTCGAGGCGGATCGAGTTGTTCACCACCTCGCATCGAGGGTGTGTATGCTACGCGCGAAGGTCGCGAGTCCGCAAGAGCGCGCGCGGCGTCGGCCTGTACAGCAACGGAAGCTCTTCGAACAGGGAGAGAGCAATGAACATGGGTCGGAGTTCACAGCGGCGGCCGCGAGAAGGGTGCCTCGCGCGCGCATCGGTCGCCGCCATCGCAGGAGTGCTTTCCACGGCATCTCTCGCGCACGCGCAGAGCCCTGCCGCCGGCGTCGCCCCGGAGCCGGCCGCTGCGCCCGCCACCGGAGCGCCCGCCGCTGCGCCCGCCACCGGAGCGGCCGTCGCTGCGCCCGTCGCTGCGCCCGCCACCGGAGCGGCCGTCGCTGCGCCCGTCGCTGCGCCCGCCACCGGAGCGGCCGTCGCTGCGCCCGCCACGACCGGAGAGGCTTCCCTCGCCGCGCGGCTCGACGCGGCGGAGAAGAGATCGGCGGCGCTCGAGAAGCGCCTCGCGACGCTCGAGGACGCGCAGGTCTCGCCGGAGGACGATGACAGCAGGGAGCTCCTCCGGCTTTACGGATTCATCGACGTCGGCGTCCAGCGCACGTGGGTCCCGGAGAACTCGGGCCTCGCGGCCGCCCTCCCGCAGGCGAACGCGCTGAACTTCGTCGTGGGGAACATGAACCTCTACCTCGACGCGCAGCCGAGCGATCACTTTCGCTTTCTCGGGGAGCTGCGGTTCACGACCTCGCCCGGCGGCGCCCCGGTCCCGGTGACGGGGCCGCTGCCGCCCGACCTGGCGGGGCGGATGACCACGCAGCCGTACGGGACCTTCGACTCGACGACGGTCGCGATGGGCTCGCCGACCACCTATGGCGGGCTTGTGTCGATCGAGCGCGCTCACGTCGACTGGACGCGCTTCAACCTCTTCAAGGTGCGCGTCGGCCAGTTCTTCACCCCGATCGGCATCTACAACGTCGACCATGGCAGCCCGGTGCTCATCACGGCCGCCGTCCCTTACTTCATCACATCGCGCCTGTTTCCCACGCGGCAGACCGGGGTCATGGTCTACGGCAACATGTTCACGGGCCCGTGGGAGCTCGGGTACAACGCGTACGTGAGCAACGGGCGCACCGAGAACGCGCCGTTCGCCTTCGACGACAACCGCGGGTTCGGCGGCCGCCTGCACGCCAGCTACGAGGACCCCGGCAAGCTGACGTTGAAGCTCGGGGGGTCGTTCATCGCGAGCAGGTCCCGCGACTGGGTCTCCGATACAAAGCTCGGCGAGTTCGCTCCGACCATCCATTCGACGTGGGCGCTCCGGGAGTACGTCGGCGCCGGAGACGTCTCGCTCGACGTCGGGAAGACGCGCCTGCGCGCGGAGGCGGCGGTCATCCGCGCCGTCTTCGAAGAAGGGAAACGCCAGGGGGGATTCGGGTTCTTCGCGCCGAACGCCTGGAAGACCTCCGCGTATGCCGTGGCGGCGCACCGGCTGGATTTCCTGAACATGGAGCCGTTCGTCATCGGCGCCACCGTGCACGCGCCGTTCTACGGGCACGACACCATGTTCCAGGTCGGCGGCGGTCTGAACTTCTACATCACCCCGGACGTCACACTGCGGACCCAGGTGCTGCGCACGATCATGACCGTCATGCGTGAGGAGAACGAGGTGCCGGGGTTCCCGCTGCCGGACCTCCACATCACGAACGCGCTCGCTCGTCTCATCCTGGCCTTCTGAGAGAGGTTCAACGCAATCATGAAGCGTTTATCCCTTCTGCTCCTCCTGGCCCTCCTCGGCATGACCCCGTCGGCCTCGTCGTTCGCGGAGGAGGACGAGATCGTCATCGTTGTCAACCAGGCCAACCCCGCGCGGGCGGCGGGGCGCGACACGCTCCGCCCGCTCTTCCAGACGACACGTACGGAGTGGTACGGCAGGTCGGCGATGCCGGTGAACCTCCCCGAGGACTCCTCGATGCGGCAGCGCTTCGACATGGCGGTGCTGGGCCTCGATCCCGAGGGCGTCGCTCGCTACTGGATCGATCGAAAGATCCGCGGCGGCGAGCGGCCGCCGCGCAAGGTGCCGAATCCGAGCGCCGTCCTCCGCGCCGTGGGCGAGCAGGCTGGCGGCATCGGGTACATGGCTGCCAGCGATGTCAACCCCACCGTCAAGGTGATCGCGCGCATCCGCGACGGACAGGTGGTGCCGCCGTGAGCCTGTCGAGAGAGGAACGAACGATGGACATCCAGTCGACTCGCCTATTGCTGTCCAGCTGCCGAGGGGCCTTGGTCGTCGTCCTTGGCGCCCTTTCCGCGGCGATGCTTGTGGGTTGCTGGGACTCGGACCCCTGCGAGCCGGGCCAGGTCGTCTTCTTCAACGGCTGCGTTCAGCCCCCCCCGCTGCCCCCCCCCACGGGCACCGGCAGCACGACCGGCACCACCGGCACCGGCGGCGCCCCGGGCACTGGCGGCGGTGATGGCGGTGGCGGCGGCGCCACGGGCACTGGCGGCGGTGATGGCGGTGGCGGCGGCGCCACGGGCACTGGCGGCGGTGATGGCGGTGGCGGCGGCGCCGCCGGCACCGGTGGCGGCGCCCCGGGCACCGGCGGCAGCGGCGCCACGGGCGGCGGCGGTGGCAGCAGCCCCGCCGGCACCGGCGGCGGCGGCGGCGGCGGCGCCTAGAGCACCGGTCCGCTTGCAGACCGAGAATGAACCACAGAGGACAGGCAGGGGAATGGCACGTTCATTTCTCTCTCCCCTGCGCCTCTCTGTGGTTCAAAATCTCTTTTTCTCGCGGCCTTTCAACCTGTTCGATGTTCTAGAGTCGAGTCCGAATGAGAAGGAGCCGACCGTCCCGACGCCAGGATGAAAACCTCCTGGCCTCTCTGACGTCCTGGCGTCTCCTGCCTGATCCGCCTCGCGCCGCCCCCACGCTCCTTCGCCCCCCCATGCCGTCCTCCTGTGCATGCGCCCCCGAGCGGCGGTCGCCCGCACAGGAGACGGGTCCAGCTCGGCGTTTTCGGCGCGCAAGCGCACTCCAGTGCGCTGAGCACCGAAAGCGCCGAGATGGGCCCGTATCCGAAGCGGGCGACCGCCGCTCAGAAGAGGATGAGTTTGCCGTCGAGGGGGAGCGGGGACGCGTTCGAGAACACCAGGGAGCTCTCGTCGAAATCGCCGCTCAACGAGACGAGCACCTCGCCCTTCAACGTCCTGAAAGAGTAGCAGAACTGCTGCTTGCCGCTCCGGGCCCGGCGCTCCACGTCGCTCGGGTGGCGCAGCTGCGGCAGCTCGGCGTGAAGCGCGATCTGGAACCGGGCGAGGCGGCTCTTCACCTTGCCCATGAGCTGATTGGCCACCTCGCGCATCCAGTCGCCCACGCCGTCGGCCATGGGCGGCACCCCGCTCATGGAGCGAAACACGCCAGGGTGCGCAGACAGGGCCAGCACGCCGGTGAAGCCGCGCGCCGAGAACTCGACCGTGCTCGCGGGATCGCTGTGAAGGCGCACCTCCTCGCGGCTATCTCCAGTGTCCGCCGGCGCGATGGCGACACCATAAAAATGAAAGAGCTCCACGGTCGCGCCTTGAATCAGGACGTCGATCGTCCGTACCTTGCGCGACGGAGGCGGCCGGGAAGTAGGCGACGGCTCGCTGGGCGGGCTGGAACGCCCGGGCACGGACGGCGGCGCAGGTCGCTGCGAGGAGCTCGGGGCGCGGTGCTCGATGCCCGGGCGCTCGTGGATGCTGGGCCCAGGCCGCGCCTCGGACTGACGATCGCTCGTGATGCCCCGGCGACGCACCATACTAAACGCACAGCGTAGCTCATCGATCCTTTATGGGGCAATGATGTTCGCGGACGAGATGCGCGAGCACGCCGCGCCACGTTCACCTACGTCAATCGACATCTGACCCCCTTGTAGGTGCCCCCCGGCCGCGCGGGCGCTCGTTCAACCCACGCCACCCACGCCACCCACGCCCGGCCGCAGAGACGCGCTGCGCATGTGTCGAACGGCGCTCGGCTCGGCGCCTGCCCGTCGCGGTCCTCGTCACGCGCTCGCGCGTGAAGGTTCGCACGGCGAGCTCCACAAGGAGGTTGACACCCGAGAAAGTTCCAGGATTCCCTGAATGCTCCATGCTGAAGCGCAGAGATTTCCTTCGAGCCACCCTCGTTACCGCCGGCGCGCTGGTCGTCCCGGCCTGCGGCCGCGACCCCGAGATCATCAATCCGCTCGACGCCGAGCCCGAGCGCGAGCTCACCGACGGCTCCGCGTACTTCCCCCAGTCGATCGCCTCCGGCGACCCTCGCCCCGGCAGCGTCGTCCTCTGGGCCCGCGTGCAGGACGGCGAGGAGGATCTCGATCTCGAGGTCGAGGTCGCGACCGACGCCGGGTTCACGCAGCGGGTGGCGCTCGACGCCGGGCAGGCGAAGGTGAAGGCGCTCGCGAGGCACGATCACTGCGTCAAGGTGAAGGTCCGCGGCCTGTCGGCGGGCGCGGTCTACTACTATCGCTTCGTCTACGTGAAGGGCGACACGGGCTACGTGTCTCGCGTGGGGCGCACAAAGACCGCGCCTGCCGAGGAGGCCGACGTCAAGGTCCGATTCGCCTACGTGTCGTGCCAGGATTACATCGGACGGTTCTACAATCCCTACCTGGCGCTCGCCCGGGAGGAGCTCGACTTCTTCGTCCACCTCGGCGACTACATCTACGAGACGACCGGCGATCCCAGCTTCCAGAACACCGACGGGCGCCGCGTCGTCTTCACCGACGCGGCCGGCGCCATCGCCCTCGGCGAGGGCGATACCGCCTTTCACGCGGCCAGGTCGCTCAGCAACTACCGGGAGCTCTACAGGACCTATCGCTCCGACGCGAGCCTCCAGAAGGTCCACGAGAGCTTCCCGATGATCGCCACGTGGGATGATCACGAGTTCTCGAACGACGCCTTCGGCGCGACGGCCACCTACTTCGACGACCGGAAGGACGAGACCGACGTGGAGCGCCGCAAGGCCGCCAGCCAGGCCTGGTTCGAGTACCAGCCCGTCGATTACGGCGACGACGTCGAGCAGGACCCCGGCGCCTCGCTCCCGGACAATTTCCGCATCTACCGCGACTTCGTGTTCGGCCAGCACGTCCACCTGGTGATGACGGATCTGCGCAGCTACCGGCCGGATCACCTCATCCCCGAGGGCGCCTTCCCCGGCACGGTGGTGCTCGATCATGGAAAGCTCGGGGCCGAGCTCGGGGATGTCCCCGAGCTCGCCATGCCGTACGTGAACGACATCGAGACGTACGCCGACGGCATCTACGCCTCGGCCCTCAAGGGGGCCGCGGAGGCCGCCGGCTACGACGCCGCCGAGGTGACGGGGAAGATCAGCGTCCTCGCCATCAACCAGATCGTCGCCGGCGTGAACGAGGGCCTGCCGGGGGACATGCAGATCCCGCTCATCGATGCGGCGGAGTCGAACTTCTTCGATCGGGGCATCGCGTATGTGGATCTCGGCAAGTTCAGCGCCCACGGCGCGATCGGGGCTCGCTACCTCACGATCAAGGACACCTTCGATATCTACGCTGCCATCCGTTACAAGGAGACGCAGGGCGCGAGCGAGGACATGATGGGCGCCGAGCAGGAGTCCTGGTTCCTCGACACCATGGAAGGCTCGAAGGCGACCTGGAAGGTCTGGGGCAACGAGCTCTGCCTCCTCCCGCTCGCCGTCGATCTCGGCCCCTACAGCGTCCCCGAGCAGTTCAAGCGTCGCTTCATCATGAACGCCGACACCTGGGACGGGTTCCCCAGCAAGCGGAACGAGCTCCTGGAGCGGCTCGCCGAGGTGGGCGGCGTCGTGGCGATCACCGGCGACATCCACGCCTTCTACGCGGGGACGGCGGGCGTCAGCGGCGATCCCTCGAAGAAGATCGTCGAGTTCGTGGGCGGCGCCGTCTCGTCGGCGTCCTTCCGCGAGATGCTGCTGAGCCAGCTGGCCGGCGATCCGGTGCTGAGCGCGGTCCCGGGGGCCACGCTGCTCGCCGCCGGCATCGACGGTCTGCTCACGTCGACCGCGACGAAGGTGAACCCCCACCTCGCTCACGCCAACAGCTATGCCCACGGCTATGTGGTGATCGAGGCGAGCGGAGAAGAGCTCGTCGCCGACATGCGGAGCATCGACGCCGCCGAGGCGCTGACCGATCACGCGGAGAACGGCGACGCGCTGGAGGTCGGGAGCGAGCGGTTCCGCACCCTCCGCGGGGAGAGCGAGATCTACCGGGACGTCCGCGGCGCGTGGAAGCGCTGGGACCCCGCCACGCAGAAGTGGATCTGAGCCTGCGCGCCCGGCGGACGCCGCGCGCCCGGTGAAGGCGCCGGCGGAGCTGTCGTGGGGCCGGCGAGCGGGCCGCTCACCTCTCCCCGACCCGTGACATTGCGGTGACCTTCCCGTGCGATCCTGCGCCCGTGCTCTCCCCCCGGGCCAGCCGCCTGCGCGACTGGGCGCTCTTCGCCGCCGCCGCGAGCGTCCCCGCGATCTGCGTCGGCGTCCTCGGCCTGCGCGCCCTCGCCAACGAGGCCGACGGCGCCCGCCGCGAGGTGGCGCTCGGGCTGTCCACCGCCTCCGCCCGCCTGTCGCGCGCGCTCGACCAGGAGACCGACAGCGCCGCCGCCGCCCTCGCCGCCCTCCCGATCGACGGCGCGCCCGAGGCCGCCGCGGCGGCGCTCGCCGGGATCGCGCCGCCGTTCGCCGCGCCGGTGCTGCTCGCGCCGGATCGCTCCGTGCTGCTGCCGCCCCAGGCCGCGCTGCCGCTTGCGCCCGCGCCCGGGGGGTGCGCCGCGCTGGCCCGCGCCGCCGCCGGGCCGGACGCCCAGGGCCGCGCCGGCGCGCGCCGCGACTTCCTCGCGCGCTGCGCCGAGGCCCGGTCGCCCGCGGGGCGGTGGCTCTGGCCCGTCCTCGCGCTCGACGCCGCGGAAGGCCGCGCCGTCGACGTCGACCAGCCGGCCGTCGCCGCGTGGCTCGAGGCGCACGCGGCGGGGCTCTCCGAGGCGGAGCGACAGGCCGCCGCGATCGAGGTGGACGCGGCGCTCTCGGGCGAGCCGCGCGAGCGAGCGCGCGCGGCCCTCGCGGCCCCGCGCCCGGAGCGGGACGCGCTCGTGGCCGAGCTCCGGCGCGGAGGCCTCGACGCCGCGCTGCGCGCGCGCCCCGACGCGCGCGGGCTCGTCTCGTGGCGCGCGGGCGCCTCCGCGGGCACGCTGCGGGCGCTCCCGGACGGGCGCTCCGCCGGCTTCGTGATCCACGCCGGGTCGCTCGCCGGCTGGCTCCGCGGCGGCGCGGGCCCGGTGCCGCCCGACGTGCGCGCCGACGTCCTCGCCGGGGCCGCCGGTCGGGCGCCCGCCGCGCCCGAGCTCGGCGGCGCGCCCGCGGCGCTCCTGTCGATCGCGCCCGAGCTCGCCGTGCGGCTCTCGCCCGCGGATCCGGCGGCCGTGGCGCGGCACGCGGCGCGGGGCAAGCGGCTGCTCGTCGGCGTCGGCGCCGCCGCCGCGGCGCTCGCCCTCGGGCTGGCCGCGCTCCTGTTCGCGCGCATGCGCGCCGCCCGGCGCTCCAGCGAGCTGCGCACCGACTTCGTCGCCGCCGTCTCGCACGAGCTCCGGACGCCGATCGCGTCGGTGCGCATGCTCGCGGAGCTGCTCGAGGAGGGGCGGCTCGCGCCGGAGGAGCACCGCGAGGTGTTCGAGGCGCTCGGGCGCGAGTCGCGGCGGCTCGGCGAGACCGTCGAGCGGCTGCTCGGCTTCAGCCGGATGATGGCCGGACGCGCGGCCGCCGATCGCGCCCCGGCGCGCGTCGCGGAGGCGGTCGCGGCCTCGATCGACAGGTTCGAGGAGCGGAACCCGGAGATGCCCGGGGTCGAGCGCGAGCTCGACCCGGCCGCGGAGGCGAGCATCGACGCGGGCCAGATAGAGCTCGCGGTCGACAACCTCCTCGCCAACGCCCTGAAGTACGCGCCGCTCGCCGCCCCCTACCGCGTCCGCGTCGCGCGCGAGCGGGGCGGCGTCGCGATCGCCGTCGAGGACCGCGGCCCGGGCGTCGCCCGGCGCGACCAGCGCCGCATCTTCGAGCCGTTCGAGCGCGCCGACGACCGGCTGAGCCACGCCGTCTCGGGCAGCGGCATCGGGCTGTCGCTTGTCCGGCACGTCGCCCGCGCGCACGGCGGCAGCGCCCGCGTCGAGAGCGAGCCGGGCCGCGGCGCCGCGTTCACCCTGTGGATCCCGGGACCGAAGGAGCCGACTCCATGACCGAGAAGACGCCCCATGGCAGGCTGGAGACCGTCCTCGTCGTCGAGGACGACCCGACGCTGCGCCTCGGCCTCCAAAAGACGCTGCGCTCCGCGGGCTTCCGCGTCGAGGTGGCGAAGACGGGCGCCGAGGGGCTCTCGATGGCGCTCGCCGCGCGGCCCGATCTCGTGCTGCTCGACGTGATGCTGCCCGAGATGAACGGCTTCGAGATCTGCGAGGAGCTCCGCCGGCACGACGCCGATCTGCCCATCCTGATGGTCACCGCCAAGGGCGAGGAGCAGGACAGGGTGCGGGGGCTCCGGCTCGGCGCGGACGACTACATCGTGAAGCCGTTCGGCGTGTCCGAGCTCCTCGCCCGCGTCGACGCGGCGCTCCGGCGGCGGCGGCTCGGCGACGCCGAGCGCGCGGTCGTGCAGTTCGCGGAGGTCGTCGTCGACTTCCGCGCCCACCGTGTGGAGCGGCGCGGGGCGCCCGTCGAGCTCACGGCGCTCGAGATGAAGCTCCTGCGCTTCTTCGTCGAGCGCGAGGGCGCGCTCCTGCCGCGCCAGCGCATCCTCGACGCGGTCTGGGGCGCGGACTACTTCGGCACCGATCGCACGGTCGACAACTTCATCAACCGGCTGCGCGCGAAGCTCGAGCCCGACCCGCGTTCGCCGCGGCACCTCGTGACCGTGCGCGGCGCCGGCTACCGCTTCACGCGCGCTCCGGCGCCGGAGACAGAACGGTGACATGGCGAGGACGGAGCCAACAAGGACCGTGCGCACAATGCCTCTCACGCGCTGCCGCAAGCGGGCCGCGCGCCGGAGGACACGAATCGCCATGAACACGATCCATCACCGCGCCGCCGCCGTCATCCCCCTCGGTCTGCTCTCGCTCGCCTCGTGCGTCGGGGGCCCGGAGACCGCCGCGCCGGGCGCCGAGGTGCGCGTCGAGATCTCCGCGGGCACCGACAGGCGCCCCGACATCTCGCTCGCGATCGAGCAGGCCGAGCGCAGGCTCGACGCGGGCCGGGAGATCGCCGCCGCGCGGCAGGCGCTCACCGAGGTGCTCGCCGATCCGGCGCTGGCGCCGGATCAGCGCGATCAGGCGAGGCTCGCGATGAGCCGGGTGCTCGACGCGGAGGGCGACCGGGAGGCCGCGATCGCCGCCGTGGAGTCGCTCCTCGGCGATCACCCCGTCGGCGAGCCCTGGTCGTTCCAGAAGGCCGCCGAGGGGCGCCTGCGCCTCCTGGTGACCGGCAGCGAGGAGATGCCGCGGCCGGAGGAGCCGAGCGATGCGAGGCTCGCGTCACCGTTCGCCCGCGCGCTCGCGCGGTATTTCCCCGTGCCGGAGTCCGGTCCCCGGGAGCTCACGATCCGCGTGTTCGCGTTCGGCGGGAGCCGGCCGGTGAGCGAGCGCCTCAGGACCTTCGCGCTCCCGCCCGCGATCCGCGCGCTCCGGAAGGAGGCCTGCCCGCGCTGCGACGACCACGTGGCGATCCATCACCTGTCGTACGGGACCGACGGCTGGGCCCAGATCCCGGCCGCCCGGCCTCTGCTTGGGTCGAGCCTCGCGGTCTTCTACTTCGATCTCGGCAACCAGCGCATCCCCGCGCGGTACGACGCGGAGCTGCCGCTGCCCTCGGCGGACATCGTCGCGCGGCTCGAGAAGGGGGAGGGGCTCATCGCGGTGCGCGAGCGCGGCGGGGCGCCGCCCGCGATCCTGATCGCCGCGCCGCGCCAGGCGCAGCTCCCCGCGGTCGAGGAGGCGCTCGCCGCGATGACGGAGCTGCCCGCGGGGCCGGTCGCGGTGCCGCTGCCGAGCGAGCTCGAGCCGGCGGAGATCCAGGCCGTGGTGCGTGGCTCGTTCGGCCGCTACCGGGTCTGCTACGAGGAGCTCGTCGCGCGGAGCCCGGCCGCGGCGGGGTCGGTCCCGCTCACGTTCGCGATCCTGGGCGACGGGACGGTGGCCGACGCCGCGGTCGACACGGCCAGGTCGACGCTGCGCGACGCGACCCTGGAGAAGTGCATGGTGGCTGCGACGAGGGCGCTGGCGTTCCCGGGCATCGGGAAGAAGACCACGGTCGTCTATCCGATCGTGTTCTCCCCCGGCGACTGAGCGAGGCGCCGGCGCCCGCGGCGGGTGGCTACTGCGCGAACGCGCCGATGGTGAGCGTCGGGCCGTCGTTGCGCGGCTCCGCCTGCTGGTGCAGCGAGTACTGGTGGTCGACCGGGGGGAGGCCGTCGAGCGCCGCGCCGGCGCCGATGAGCGGCGCGCCCGTGGACGGGATGAAATCGTGGGATGCCGCCGAGGCGAACGCCGGGTCGACGCCGAAGATCGAGCTGTCCAGGCCGTCCACCCGCCCGAGCAGCCTCGGGCCCGGCACCGGGTCGAACGCGGTCCACCCCTGCCTCACCCAGTTCCCGGCGAGGAGGAGGACCCCGGACGCCACGTCGTCGCGGTCCCCGAGGAAGGTGACCGCGCGGAGGGACGTCGGCTCGTGGCTGCTGGCGAACACGTTGTTGCGCGCGTCGATCCGCTCGTCGTTGGTCGAGGCCTCGAACACCGCAGAGCGCTCGTAATCCTGGTACGTCTCGTTCTTGACGAAGACGGTGTTGGCGAAGAAGCGGAGCGTGCCCTTCCGGTAGTACTCGGTCTGCCCGCTGTCCCCGCCATAGTGGATCATCGACGGGCCGTAGCCGGTGCGCAGGAGCACGTTGCCGTAGATGAAGGTCTCGTGGAACGACGGCATCGCGACCGAGTCGGTCGCCTCCTGCGCGTCGACGAGGTCGATCAGGTGGGCGCCGTCCTCGATCCAGTTGTACCGGATCACGACGCCGGCCGAGCGCTCCTTGATGTTGTTGCCGTTGCCGCCGCGCGTGGGGCCGAAGCGGTTGAACTGATAGATGACGTTCGACGCCTCGTTGTAGACGTTGTGCTCGTTGTAATCCGAGAGGCTGCCGTTGTCGTGGATGTAGTTCGACTCGATGAGCACGTTCGTGGTGAGGATGTCCCCGCCGGCCGTGCCGATGAAGAGGCCGTTGGCGTTCTCGTGCACCTCGCAGCCGCGGACGGTCACGTGGTCGCCGCGCTCCACGAAGACGCCTGCCGCGTTGCGCGCGTAGGGCGCCGCCGATCCCGCCTTGTCGGTGAAGCCGAAGGGGGTCGAAGCGTTCTTGATCTCGAGCCCCTCGATCGTGATGTGGCTCGGCTCGAGATCGTACGGGTCGTCGTGCTTGTGCCCGACGACGATGAGCCCCCTCACCTGGTGGCCATCGAAGGGGAAATCGAGCTCGGGCCGGGTGGTGGCGTCCTCGCCGTCGATCACCGGCAGCTCGCCGTTCGGCCCCGGGACGCCGCATAGCCGGATCGGCTGCTCCGCGGTCCCCTGGCCGCCGAGCATGATCTTCTCGCGGTACCCCTCGGCGCGCCAGAAGACGCGCACCGTGTCGCCCGCGACGAGCGACTCGAGCGGCACGTCGCCGATCGCCTCGAACTCCTTGCCGGGGCCGACCTGGTAGTCCTTGCCGCTCCCGACGTGGGTGCAATCGATGTTGACCGGAGGGATGTTGGCGGGCGGCGGGAGCGCCACCGGGCCCCAATCCGTGCTGCCATCCGTCGTTCCGCCGAGCTCGCCGGTGCAGCCGGCGACGAGGAGCAACCCGGTGATGCAGGCTCGAACTCTCACAGAAGCGTCCTCCTCAACTATTTGCAAAGTTCCACTGGAATTTTACAATACCGTGGTGAGGCATTCTTGCCTCGATGAGGCAACATGACACGCCTACGTCCGTTGTCATCCGACCGAACACTGCTGTTGTCGCAGATCGTGCGCCTCAGGTAGCAGGATGTAATCCGAGATCAGGCCCGACGCCGCGTCCGCGAAGCCTTGCTGGCGGTGCGTTCCTTACATGCCGTAGGCCTGCTCAGCGGTGGACGTGCTCTGTGGACGCCGCCGCCTCCAGCACCCGGGACGACGCGGTGAAAGCAGGGTTGTCGCGCCGGAGGGGCATCTTGCTCATCGCCCGTTCGGCCATGGCGGTGATGGTGAGCGACGGGTTCACGCCCAGATTCGAGGGCACCATCGAGCCGTCGACAACGTACAGGCCCTCGTGGCCGAACACCTGGTTGCGCTGGTCGATCACCCCGCGCTCCGGGCTGTCGGCGATGGCGCAGCCGCCGAGGATGTGCGCGGTGGTCGGGACGTTGAGCACGGCCTCGTTGATGGCGTTGCGCGGGGTGCCGTCCATCAGCACGCCGAGCCGCCTGCCGACCTCGTTGGCGATGGGGATGTACGCCGGGGGCTTCGGCTGGTCGGGCGGCCTGTGCGTGGTCATGCCGCCGCGCTTCCAGACGAGCTGCATGTAGTTGTCCACCGTCTGCATCACGAGGAGGATCGTGGAGCGCCTCGCGAACTTGAACGGCAGGAGCCCGAAGATCAGATCGATGGGGTGGAGCAGCCGCCGGCCGAGCCAGCGCAGCCAGCGCGGCAGCCCGGGCCCGTCGTCGGTGAGCACCGTGCCCAGCGCGCCCATCACGTCGGAGCCGGCCGGGTAGCGCACCGGCTCGATGTGCGTGCGCGCGTCCGGGTAGATGCCGCTCGTGATCGCGATGCCCCGGGAGTAGTCGACCCGGTCGTCCCTGGCGGTCACCCCGAGGATGACCTCGCTGTTGGTGCGCACGTAGTTGCCGAGCTGCCCGGAGAGGTGCGGTAAACGGCCCTCGGCCCTCGCCTCGAGCAGGAGCTTCACCGTGCCCAGCACGCCGGCGCTGAGCACCACCCCGCGCGCCCGGAGCGTGCGTCGCCGCTTGCCGAACACCGCGGTGGAGCGCTCCAGGGTGAGCTCGTAGCCGCCGCCCGGGAGCGCGTCGATGGCCGTGACCATCGTCTCGGGCTGGATGGTGCAACCCTTCTTCTCCGCCAGGTAAAGGTAGTTGAGATCGAGCGTGTTCTTGGCGCCGAAGCGACAGCCCACCATGCAGCCGCCGCAGTGGACGCACGTGGCGCGCTCCGGCCCCTCACCGCCGAAGAACGGGTCGGGCACGCGCTGCCCCTCCTGCTCGCCCTCCTTCGCGAAGAGCACGGCCACGTTGGTGACGTGGAAACTGTCCGCGCGGCCCATCTCGTCGGCGATCTGCCGGAGCTGATGGTCCGCCGGCCAGAGCTTCGGGTTCGGGGTCACACCGAGCATGCGCTTCGCGGTCTCGTAGAAGGGCATCAGCTCGTCACGCCAGCTCGTGCCGGCGGGCCAGCCCGGGCTGGCAAAGGCCTCAGGCGGTGGCACGAGGAGGGTGTTGGCGTAGACCAGCGAGCCGCCGCCGACGCCCGCGCCCGAGAGGATGAGCGTGTCGCGGAGCAGGGTCAGCCGCTGGATTCCGTAACACAGCAGCCTGGGCGCCCAGAGGAACTTCCGGACATTCCAGTTGGTTTTCGGGAAATCCTCCTTGCGCCAGCGCTTGCCGCACTCGAGCACGGTGACCTTGTAGCCCTTCTCGGCGAGGCGCAGCGCCGAGACGCTGCCCCCGAAGCCGGAGCCCACGATCGCGAAGTCGACGTCGAAGTCCATTGTACGCACCTGCTTCTCGGCGCGGAGTATGGTTCAACCGGTCTCCGGCGCCTACCGGAGCGACGAGCGGGTTCATCTCGTGGCTGCTCCGTACGCCCGCTCCACCTGCAAACCCGGGCTCCGGGGCGGCGAAGGCAGGCTGTACCGTGGAGGGCCAATCTCCAGCAGCGCTCCGCCGGCCGTCCATGCTCGCCTGGGCCGCAGGAAAGCGACACACGGCGCGGGACTTCGGTGAAGATGAATGGATGCCGATGGACTACCGGCTGGGGAAGGTGCTGTACACCGGCGCGGAGACGCGGGTCGTGGCCGGCGTCGACCTGAGCAGCCGGGCCGCCGTCGTGCTGAAGATCCCGCGCCACGAGCTGCCGGACGACCGGGTCGTGGACCGGCTCCGCAGCGAGCACGCGCTGCTCCGCGAGCTCAACCTCCCCGGGAGCGCCCGCGCGCTGGACCTCGTGCCGTACGGCGCCGGGGTGGCCCTCGTGCTCGAGCGCTGGGGGGACTGCTCCCTCGATCTCGCCCTGGTGAGCGGGCCCCTGCCGGTCGAGACCGTGCTGCGCCTCGGCGCCTCGCTCGCCCGGCTGCTCGGGCAGCTGCACCGCCGGGGCATCATCCATCGCGACGTCAATCCGCAGAACATCCTCGTGGACGCAGCGCGCTCCCAGGTGCGGCTCATCGACTTCGGCCTGGCCACGCGGCGGGCGGCGGCCGGCGACGCCGCCGACGCCGATGGCGCGGTCATCGGGACGCTCGCCTACATGGCGCCCGAGCAGACCGGCCGCATGAAGCGCAGCCTCGACGCGCGCGCGGACCTCTACGCGCTCGGCAGCACGCTCTACCAGAT
Source organism: Sorangium sp. So ce1014 (assembly GCF_051521505.1). NCBI lineage: Bacteria > Pseudomonadati > Myxococcota > Polyangiales > Polyangiaceae > Sorangium > Sorangium sp. So ce1014. The sequence continues at coordinate 1,244,149 of NZ_CP150356.1, read as the reverse complement.
GCTGACAGGCAAGCTGCCCTTCGAGCAGACGGACGAGCTCTCGCTGATCCACGCGCACATCGCCCGGAGGCCGCCGCCGCCGCACGAGCGCGCGCCGGCGCTCCGGATCCCCGAGGCGGTCAGCGCCGTCGTGATGCGGCTCCTCGAGAAGAGCCCGGAGCAGCGCTACCAGACCGGCGACGGCGCGGCGTGCGACCTGGAGCGCGCCCTCGAAGAGCTCCGCGAGACAGGCACGATCCGGCCGTTTCCGCTCGGCGCGCGCGACTGGGAGGACCGCATCCGGAGGCCGTCGCGGCTCGTCGGCCGGGAGCGGGAGCAGCAGGCGCTCCGGGAGGCGCTCGAGCGCGCGCGCGGCGGCGAGACCGAGCTCGCGCTGTTCTCGGGGCCGTCCGGCGTCGGCAAATCGGCGCTCGCCGGGGCGCTGCGCGAGGAGGCGCGCCTCGCCGGGGGCCTCTTCGCGCCCGGCAAGTTCGACCTGCTCCAGCGCGGCACCCCCTACGCGGCGCTCGCGCAGGCCTTCCGCGCCATCGCGCGCCGCAGGCTCTCGGACAGCGCGGAGGCGCTCCATGGCTGGGCCGAGACCTGCCGCGCCGCGCTGGGCAGAAGCGCGCGCATCCTCGTCGACATGGCGCCGGAGCTCGCGCGCATCCTCGGCGAGCCGCCGGCCCTCCTGGAGGTGAGCCCGGCCGACGCGAAGCACCGCTTCCAGCTCACCGTGCAGCGCTTCGTCCGCGCGACGGCGAGCGCCGCGCACCCGCTCGTGCTGTTCATCGACGACCTCCAGTGGGCCGACGCGCCGTCGCTGGCCCTGCTCGAGGCGATCGCGACCGACCCGGAGATGAAGCACCTCCTGCTGCTCGGGGCCTACCGCGACGGCGAGGTGGGCGAGGCGCACCCGCTGCGCGCGCTGCTCGAGGCGACCCGGGCGAGCGGGCGGCGCGCGGCGGTGCACGCGCTCGGGCCGCTCGACGACGAGGCGCTCGTCGGGATGGTCGACGACATGCTGCACGGCGCCGGCGACGAGGTGCAGGCCCTGTGCTCGCTCGTGCGGGCGAAGACCGACGGCAGCCCGCTGTTCGTGGCGCAGTTCCTGCTGGCGCTGCACGAGCAGCGGCTGCTCTCGCGCGACCTCGCCACGGGCAAGTGGCGGTGGGAGGCGGAGCGCATCGAGCGGACCGCCGTCACCGACAACGTCGTGGCGCTCTTGACGGCGAAGATGGGCCGCCTCCCCGAGGAGCCCCGGCGGACGCTGGCCGCGGGGGCGTGCGTGGGAGCGGGCTTCGAGGCCTCCCTGGTGAGCGCCGCCGCGGGGCTCCCGGCCGAGGCGGTGCGGAGGGCAGCCGAGGCGCTGCTCCACGAGGGGCTCCTGGTGGCCGCAGGCGAGGGCGAGGGCGAGGCGTACGCGTTCGTGCACGACCGGGTGCAGCAGGCCGCGTACGAGCTGCTCGGGCACGGCGAGCGCCTCGACCTCCACCTCGCGCTCGCGCGCGAGCTCGATCGGCGCTGGTCAGAGCACGGGGGGGACGCCGAGCTGTTCGCGCTCCTCGACCACTACCTCCGGGCCACGGAGCGCCTGACCGAGCCGGCCGAGCGGCGCCGGGTGGCCGATCGCTGCCTCGCCGGCGGGCTGCGGGCGAAGGCGGCCTCGGCCGACGCCGAGGCGGTGCGGTTCCTGCGGGCCGCCTGCGAGCTCCTGGGCGACGCCGCGGCCGCGGCGGACGACGCCCCGGCCGCGGCGGACGACGCCCGGGCGCTCCGCTTCGAGATCCTGCTCGCGCTCGCGGAGGCCGAGTGGCTCGCCGGGCAACCCGAGGCGGGCGAGCGGCGGTTCGCGGCGTGCCGGGAGAGCGCCGCGGACGCTGTCGCGCGCGGGCGCGTGGCGCTCTCGCAGGTGCCGCTGCTCACCGTCGCCGGGCGCTACCCCGAAGGCCTCGGCGTCGGGCTCGCCGCGCTCGCGGAGCTCGGCTGGTCGTTCCCGCGCGAGCCCGGGGCGCTGGCCGCGTTCTTCGCCGCCCAGGCGGCGCGCATCGCCCCCCTGATCGCGGCGATGAGCCCGGAGTCGTTCCGCGCGCTGCCCTGCTGCGCCGATCCGGTCGCCCGCGTGGCCGGCGAGCTGATCGGGGCCTCCATCACGGCGGCGGCGCTCAGCGAGCCGCCCCTCGCGCGGAGCCTGATCTTCGCGATGCCCGAGATCGCCCTCCTGCACGGGCTGTATCCGCGCGCGGCCTACGGGCTGAGCATGAGCGCGGTCGTGCTCACGGGCGTGCTCCAGGAGCTGCCCCTCGGGGCCCGGTGCGTCGAGCTTGTGTACGCCGCGCAATCGACCGAAGGCCTGCTCCTCGCCGGCGCCCTCCACACAGGGAACCTCGCCGGCCAGTTCGTGCACCCGGACCTCGCCGCCGTCCACGAGCGCTGGCGCGATGTGCCCGAGCTCGGCGCCCGCGAGGGGGCCATCACCCACAGCGAGGTCAGCCAGATCATCCTCCCCGCCGCGCGGATGGCCGCGGGGGCGCGGCTGTCGAGCTGCCCGATCCCCGCGGGGCCCTGGAGGGACCGCATCGCCGGCCAGAGCGCCCCGGTGTGCCGCGCCGTCCATCACCTGCTCGCCCAGGCGGACGAGCCGGACACGGGCGCGGCGATCCGCCGTATCGCCGCGCTCCCGGCCAGTTCGGCGATGATGCAGGTTATCATGCTCGGCGCCGCCGCGTTCGCCGCCGTGCACCTGGGCGAGGATCGCGAGGCGCTGCGGCTCGGGGCGGAGGCGAGCGCCCAGTGGACGGCCGGCTGGTGCAACCCGCCGGCCCTCTGGGCGCTCGAGCTCCTGACGATCCTCGGCGCCGCGCTGCCGCCCGCCGGGGCCCCGGGTGCTGCGGACGAGGACCGCGACGTCCGCGCCGCCTTCGCCGCCCAGCGCGGGCGGCTCGCCAGGCTGGCGGCGTTCAACCCGGCGACCTTCCGCCACGCCCTCCTGCTCACCGAGGCCGGGGAGGCGCAGGCCGCGGGGCGGCACGAGGACGCCGAGCGCCTCTACGACGAGGCCATCGAGCACGCCCACCGGCAGGGCTTCGTCAGCGGCGAGGCCCTCGGCCTGCGCCTCGCGGGCGAGTACCTGCTCGGGCGCGGCCGCGCCCGGATGGCGCGCGCCTACCTGCGCGACGCGCACGGCGCCTACCTGCGCTGGGAGGCCACCGCCGCCGCCGCGGTCCTGCGCCGCAGGCACCCCGCGCTCTTCTGCGTGGCCGAGCCGGACCGGACCTCCGTGGCCGAGCCGGGCCGGGCCGAGCCGGGCTGGACCGAGCCGGCGGTCGCCGCGGCGCCCCCGTCGCGCAGGACGGCGACCGCGCCGGGCTCCGCGGGCAGCCAGCTCGACGTTGTCTCGCTGCTCAAGGCCGCCCAGGCGCTGGCCAGCGATCGTGAGCCGGACTCGCTCATCGCGCGCATGATGCGGCTCCTCGCCGAGAACGCCGGCGCCGAGCGCGCCGTGCTCGTGCTCTCGCGCGGCGACCGCCTCGTCGTGCGCGCGGAGCTCACCGTCGAGCCCGAGCGGATCACGCTCCACCGCGACGAGCCGGCCCTCAGCTCCGCGCTCCTGCCCGCCGAGGTCGTGCGCTACGTGGCGCGCAGCCGCGAGCCGCTGGTGCTCGGGCGCGACGGGGGCGACGGGCGCTTCGACGACGACCCGTACCTCGAGCGCCGCGGCCCGGCCTCGCTGCTGCTCGTGCCGCTCCTCCATCAGGGGCGGCTCCTCGGCGTGATGGTGCTGGAGCACGCGGGCGTCTCGGGCGCCTTCCCCGAGGCGCGGGTGCAGGTGGTCTCGCTCCTTGCCGCCCAGGCGGCGACCGCCGTGGAGAACGCCGCCCTGTACAGCGAGCTCTCGAGCTCGCACCAGCGCCTGGAGCAGCTGGTCGAGGAGCGCACCTCCGAGCTCAAGGCGGCCAAGGAGGCGGCCGACGCGGCGAGCCGCGCCAAGAGCGATTTCCTCGCGAGCATGAGCCACGAGCTGCGCACGCCGCTCAGCGGGATCCTGGGCTACGCGCAGATCCTCCAGCGCCTGGAGGGGCTATCGCCCCGGCACCTGCGCGCCGTGCAGATCATCCAGTCGTCCGGCGAGCACCTGCTCACGCTGATCAACGACGTGCTCGATCTCGCCAAGATCGAGGCCGGCAAGCTGAGCCTCACGCCCGACGAGGTGCACTTCCCCTCGTTCGTGCAGGCGGTGCTCGGCATCTGCCAGGTGCGCGCCGAGGCCAAGAGCCTGGCCTTCCTGTTCGAGCAGGAGGGCGCCGCGCTCGGGACCGTGATCACCGACCAGAAGCGGCTCATGCAGGTGCTGCTCAACCTGCTGGGCAACGCCATCAAGTTCACCGAGAGCGGCCGCGTGGTGCTGCGCGTGACGGCGGGCGAGGCGCTCCTGGACTCAGGAGAGCCACGGGAATCGAGGGCCGGCGCGCCGCGGCCGGTCCGCTTCCGCGTGGAGGACACGGGCCCCGGCATCGCGCCCGGGCACCTCGAGCGGATCTTCGAGCCGTTCGAGCAGGTTCCGCCCGAGGGCGCGCCGGTCGAGGGGACCGGCCTCGGGCTCGCGATCACGCGGCGGATCGTGGAGCAGATGGGCGGCGCGCTCCGGGTCGAGAGCCAGCTCGGGCAGGGCAGCGTGTTCGAGTTCGAGGTGCCGCTCGTGGACGCGAGCGCCGCCCCGGCCGCCGCGGCGCCGCAGCTCGAAGCCCACGCGGGCATCGCCTCGGCGCGCTCCGAGCCCGCGCCGCGCGCGGCGGAGCCCGCGCTCGCCGCGGTCGAGGCGCCGGGGCGCGCGCCGCCGTCGGCGGAGACGCTCGCCGGGCTGCTCGACCTGGTGAACCGAGGCCGGATGAGCGGTCTGCTCCTGGAGCTCGAGCGGCTCGAGCGCGAGGACGCGCGCTTCGCCCCGTTCCTCGACGAGCTGCGCGGTCTGGCGAAGGGCTTTCAGGTCAGCCGGCTGCGCGAGCTCCTCCGCGCTGCCGCAGGCCCCGCGCCGGCGACGGCGACGCCCGAGACCCGCGCCGCATCGAGGTGATCGCCCGCGCGCCGCCGGGGCAACCGCGTCACCCGCGCGCCGCGGAGTTTGTCGCGCGGCGCGGCGGCGAGCGGGTCTTGCTCATGGCGTAGGCGATGCCGCCCTGGAGCGTGCTCTGCGTCACCATCTCGGTCATCTCGGCGCCGAGCGCCACGAGCTCCCGCGCGACCTCGGGGCGGATGCCGGTGATCACGACCTGCGCGCCGAGCAAGCGCACCGCTCGAGCCGCCCTCAGAAGCGCCTGGGCCACGCGCGCGTCGACCCGCGACACGCCGGTGATGTCGAGGATCATGACCGCCGCCCTGCGCCCGCTCACCCCCATCGTCGCCGCGTCGACCATGCCCTGCGCGCGCTCCTCGTCGACCATGCCGATGAGGGGCATGACAAGGATCTGGTCGCTGATGGGGATGATGGGCGTCGACAGCTCGGCCAGCCTCGCCGCCTGCGCCGCGATGATCTGCGCCTGGAGCGCGGAGCGGGCCTCCTCGAGCGCCGCTCGCTCGGCGAGCTCGCGCTCGAGCCGCTCGTTCGCGCGCTGCAGCTCGCGGGTGCGCCGCGCCACCGTCTCCTCGAGCGACTCCTTGGCTCGCTCGAGCTCCGCCACCGCCCGGGCGAGCGCCTCCGTCCGCTCCTCCACCCGCCGCTCGAGCTCGTCGGCCAGCCGGACGAACTCCGTCTGTGCGGCGGCGCGCACCTCGATCTCGTTCTCGAGCTCGGCGTTCTTCCTGGCCAGCGACGTCAGGGCGCGCCGGAGCGCCAGCTGCGTCTTCACGCGCGCGAGGAGCTCGTCGCGCTCGAACGGCTTGGTCACGTAGTCGACCGCGCCGAGGCGAAACCCGCGCAGCTTGTCCGACATCGCGGCGTGCGCGGTGGTGAAGATGACGGGGATATCGGCGGTCGCCGGGCTCGATTTCAGCCGCTCGCAGACGTCGAAGCCCGTCATGCCCGGCATGGTGACGTCGAGCAGGATGAGATCGGGAGTCTCGTATTCCAGGCGTTCAAGCACCATGGGGCCGTCGGTCGCGATGCTGACCTCAATCCCAGCCGACTCAAGCGTGCTTGAGAGCACCTCGAGGTTCACGAGTACGTCGTCGGCAACGAGCACGAGCCCGGGCGACGGCTGCTCGGTCCCCATCCCTTCACCTCCCCTGAGCGCCTGCGTGGGAGCGCTGCCGTTCCCCCCGGCGTGAGTGCGTTAACGCGTCGCTGACCTCGACCGCATCGTCACGTACCCGGTTTCGGCTGTCAAGCGCCTTACCTCTCCGGTGCGATCGCCCGCAATCTCGGCCTGCTCGGCCTTGCGACGAGGGCGCGAGTCGCACGCGCGACTTGTGGGCTCGGAGGCTCATGTCTTGATGGATCCGCTGCCGGCCGGCTGCTGGTTCGGGTGTGTGGTCCCGTGATTCGCGGCCAGGAGCGCCAGGCTGTGCGACCGGGCGGGCGCGTCGTCGTCGGGGGGCGGCGGCGCCGCGGGGCCGGCGAGCAGGCTGGGCGCGGTGGCCACGATCGTGACCCCGGCGAGGAGCACGAGCCCGGCGGCCGCGATGCGCATCGAGAGGGCCTCGTCGAGCTGGATCCAGGCGAGCAGGGCGACCAGGGGCGGCCGGAGAAAGACGTAGATGGCCACGAGCGTCGGCGAGGCGCGGCGGAGCACCCAGGCGTTCACGGCGTAGGCCAGGACGGTCGGCACGAGGACGCAGAAGGCGACGAGGAGGACCGCCGGCAGGGACCACGAGGGCGCCTCGCGGACGAGGGCGACGCCGCCGACCGGCGCGAACAGGAGAGTACCCCAGCCGAACACCCAGGCCATGACCGTGACCGTCCCGAGGCGCTGCAGGGCCGATTTCGCGTAGATGACGTAGATGGCGGTCGAGAGGGCATAGACGAGCGCAAACGAGTCGCCCAGCCGCGGGACGGCGAAGCCGGTGAGCATGGCGGCCCCGAAGAGCGCGACCGCGGTGCCGACGCCGGCGCGCCGGGAGAACGGCTCGCGGCCGGTGAGGGCGGCGAGGGCGGCGGTGAAGACCGGGATCATCGCGATGAGGAGGGTCGCGGACACGGCCGAGGTGATGCGCAGGCCGACGAGGAAGAGCGCCTGGTTGCAGACGACGCCGAAGAAGGCGAGCACGGCGAGGTGGAGCGCGTCCGCGCGACGCGCGACGCGCGGCGTCCGGAGGGCGAGGTGCGCGCCGGCGAAGACCACCGCCCCGCCGAGGAAGCGCGCCATCGTCAGGGCGGTGGGCGAGACGTCGTGAGGCGGGCTCATCGCGAGCTTGCCTTCCACGGAGAGCGACGCGAAGGCGAGTGTCGCGAAGAAGAGCGCGGCGTGGATGCCGGCCGAGGCGCGGCGCTCTCCAGGTGGCTTGGACGGATCGCTGGTCGGCATGGACTGGCTCGCTCCCTGGCTGGGTGCTCCCATGCCGCCAGCGCGGTTGGCTCACCCGCCCCCGATCAAGCGCGGGACGAGCTTGCCGCGGCGCGCGTCATCTTTCCCCCAGGCTGGAGAGGATGCCATGAAGGCTTCGCCGGGAGACAGAAGATTCCGGCTGGTGACAGAAGAACCGTCGCGGCGGATGCGGATGATGCGATGCGGAGCATGTCTCACCCTGTGCGCCCGCTGACGCCTTTCCGCGGAGGAGGCGCCGAGAGGCGCGGAGTGCCTGTCTTCGAGCGCCATGCGATCGGATCACAGAAAAAACCGCCAAGGCGCCGAGAGACGCGAAGAGCGAAAGAGAAGCGACAGAAAGAGAAGAGAGAAGTCACAACAAAGGCGCCATGCGCACAGGGCACATTCTCTCTTCTCTCTTTCTCCCCTCTTGGCGCCTCTTGGCGTCTATTTGTGTCTTGGCGGTTGTATTCTTCTCGCCGGATCGCCGGGCCAGAAGCGCTCACCGAGCAGCGCAGGTCACCGGCGCCGCGATCCGCGCGGTCGCCTCGGCCACGCCAGGAGGGCGGCCTGCGCGATGCGCTCCAGCTCTTCCCTCGAGGCGCCGTCGCGGGCCTGCGCCGACATGCCCTGGATCACCGCGCCGTAGAACTTGGCGAGCGCGGCCGCGTCGGTGTCCGCGGGGAGCTCGCCCTCCGCGATCCCGCGCTCGATGCGCTGACGAAGCACGCCCTCGCTGGCCGCCCGGCGGTCGCGCAGCGCGGCCTCGACCTCGGCGGAGTCCGGCGTGCAGTTGGTGGCCCCGTGGACGATGAGGCACCCGTGCGGGTGATCCGGCGCGCTCGCGATCGACGCGAACTCCACCAGGACGCGCGCCACCGCAGCCCGGGCGGTCGGCTCCTCGCACAGCGCTCGCGCAAGGCTCGCCCCGTACCTCTCGACGTACAGCGCCACCGCCTCGAGGAACAGCTCCTTTTTGCTGCCGAACGCCGCATACAGGCTGGGCGGCGTGATCTTCATCGCGGCCGTCAGCTCCGCGAGCGACGTCGTGTCGTACCCGTGCCGCCAGAACACGTGGAGCGCCGCCTCGAGGGCGACGCCACGATCGAAGGTGCGCGGCCGGCCGCGCGCCGCTCGGGGGGTCACGTTTTTCATAGCGATCGCTATACAATGTCTTGACGAGCGGGCTCGTCCAATTTACATAGCATTCGCTATGAATATAAAGCGTTCTTCGGCTCTCGTGCTCACCTCGGGTTTGCTGCTTTCGCTGCTGCCTGCCACCCTCGGAGGATGCGCGAGCCCGGCGCCGCCCGCTGCGGCTGCGGCTGCGGCAGCACCGGCGCCGGCGACGCCGGCCGTGGCGGCCGCTCCCCGCGGTGACGAGCCGCTTCAGCGCCGGCTCGATGCGGTGGTCGAGGCCGCCACCGCCGAGGGGCGGATCGTCGGCGCGGTCGTCGTCGTCGCGCGCGACGGCCAGGTCGTCTACCGGCGCGCCGCCGGCTTCGCCGACCGGGAGGCGGGGCGGCCTGTGCGCGAGGATACGGTGTTTCGCCTCGCGTCGATGACCAAGGCGATCGTCTCGGCGGCCGCCCTCGCGCTCGTGGATGCGGGCACGCTCGGGCTCGACGATCCGGTGACGAAGTGGCTCCCGGCGTTCGCGCCGCGGCTCGCGGACGGCCGGGCCGCGACGATCACGGTGCGGCACCTGCTCACCCACACCGCGGGCCTCAACTACACCTTCATGGATCCGCCGGACGGGCCGTACCACCGCGCGCGCGTGTCCGACGGGCTCGATCAGCCCGGCCTCTCCCTCGAGGAGAACCTCGCGCGGATCGCCCAGGCGCCGCTCCTCTTCGCGCCTGGCACGGCGTGGCACTACTCGCTGGCCACCGACGTGCTCGGCGGCGTCGTGGCCAAGGCGGGCGGCGCGCCCCTGCCGGACGTGGTCCGCCGGCTCGTGACCGGGCCGCTAGGGATGGAGACCGCGTTCACGGTCGCCGACCCGGACCGGCTGGCCATCCCCTACGGCGACGCGGGCGCGCGCCCGGCGCGCATGGCGGAGCCGCACGTCGTGTCGTTCGGACCGGCCAAGGTCACGTTCTCGCCGGGCCGCGCCCTCGATCCGCGCTCGTACCCGTCGGGCGGCGCCGGCATGGTCGGCACCGCCGACGACTACGTGAGGTTCCTCGAGGCGCTGCGCACCGGCGGCGGGAAGCTCCTGCGGCCGGCGACGGCCGCGGCCATGACCTCGAACCAGATCGGTGAGATCCAGGTGCAGCAGCCCGGCGGGACATGGGGCTTCGGCTTCGGGTTCGCGGTCCTGAAGACGCCGGATCCGGCGGCGATGCCCTCCGGCGCGGGCACCTGGCAGTGGGGCGGCGCCTACGGCAACCACTTCTGGGTCGACCCGAATGCCAAGCTCACGGTGGTCGTCCTGACCAACACCGCCTTCGCCGGCATGCAGGGCGAGTTTCCGGACGCCGTGCGGCGCGCGGTCCACGGCCCGGCGCAGCCGTGACGCGGAGGCGCGCGGCGTGGGAGCGCCTCGGCTCGAACCGGGTGCGCCGGGAGGAGGGACCGGCGTCCGGCTCCAGACCAGCACGGCGCTGCGAGCCCTCCGGAGACGTGCCCTGATCCCTAATCACCCACTTCTTCCTCGGGATTCGGCGTGGGCCGAGACACATCATCGTCCTGCCGAAGACCCGCATATACGAGAATGGATCCCACGACTGGCAGTATCCATATCAGCACGCTCTGAGCGAGCTTGTGCTCACGCGAGTAAAGATCGCTCCGCCACAGGCGGGCCGTGATGACCGCCTGAGCGAGGATCGCCGCGGCGATCGTGGCCCAGCTGATGGCCTGAAGCATGGCTCGCAACGTAGCACGCTTCCGCGCCTGCCTTAATCCAGCCACATCGACCCCGTGTCCGTCGTCCGATCGGCCACGCGCGCCGGCCCGAGCAGCGGGTTCTCCGTGGTCCGGGCCGAGCGCACGAGGCGTGCATGACCCTGCCAGCAAGCCCGCACGCACCGCCGCCGGGATCGCTGTCATCCGCGGCGGTATTCTGGTCCTGGCGAAGCGGGCGCGCGGATCGCGCCCGCTAGCGGCAGATACTGGCGTCCCGGAGTAGGAGCAAGTCGCGACAACGAGGTCGCCTGGCCGCAACTCCGGCCAGCATCCCCTCACCGGAAGCACCAGGGAATTGCGGAGCCCGCGGGTCCGGCCACTGCGGCGGCAGCCAGACGTTCGAGATGTGCTCGGGCCAGTCGCGCTCGATCGAGACGGTCGGCGTGTAGCCTCGCAATGCGACGTACGCCTCGATGTCCGCGGGGGACACGCGGCGCGTGACCGGCAAGCCGGGGAAGGTCAGCTTCATCCGGAAGGTGGGGTCGCGGAAGGTCATCCCCGCCTCCGGAGCAGCAGGGACAGCGTCTCTCGGGCGCTCCTGAGCCTGGATGCCGCCGTGCGGGGGTTCATCCCGCGCGCCTTTGCCCAGGCGACGAGCGTCTCGGGCTCGTCCACAACGAGGAGCGCCTCCAACTGCCATGGCGGTAAGTCGACCAGCACCGTCAGCACCTCCCGCGCCTCAACCTGCGCGTGCAGGCTCGGCCCGGCGAGCTCGCGCAGCAGGCCGAGCGGCTCGGGGCAGAGCACGGCGCGGCGTACCCACGCGCTGTCGAGGTAGTGCCCCGCGTGCTTCCACGCGACGCCAGCGATCCAGCGGCGGAGCGCCTTGCGGGCGGGCTCCGCCGGATCGGGCTGGTACATCCCGCGCTCGACGGAGCGCCTGGCACCGAGCACGATGCCTTGGGCGACGTCCTCGCGGTCGCGCTTGGGCACGCCGCTCGCGACGAGCACGGTGGCGATGAGCGAGCGCTCGGCGATGATCGCCTGGACGCTCGGACGGGCTGCGGGATCCCGTCTCGCGGACGGCTCATGCTCCGCACGCGTGTTGCGGCGAGTTTCGGCGCTGGACCGCCGTGCTCGGCGGTGAAGCAAGCGATTGGGCTGAGATTTGGGATCGATGGACGAATCGATCTATTGGCTCTCTTCGGGCCGTGGGCGTAGCTTCGCCATGTCGGACCTCGTTCCGCGGGGTTCCGGCCACGCTCCCCGGTCGGTTGGCGCCGACGCGGGGAGCACTTTTTGTGGCCCGTACAAGGTACGGCCGGCGATCGCTCGTCGTCAACAAGTATAGCTATCAGCACGTTTTTCTGTGGGCGAGGGACAGCTACGCCCGTCGTGTGGAACCCTTGGCTCTCGACACGCTGCTCCTCTACGTCGCGGCCAACATCCGACGGCATCGCCAGAAACAAGCCATGACGCAAGAGGCGCTAGCCGAGCGCTCTGGGATCGACTTGCGCTACCTTCAACAGATAGAGAGCGGACGTAAGCAGATGAGCATGGACGCTCTCTTGGCCATCGCCAATGGTCTTAGAATCGCTCCAGCAAACCTTCTTCGTCCTGCCACGATGCCAGAGGTAAAGCGAGGTCGTCCGCGGAAGGCGACGAGGTGACAGGCGCCTGCCCTCCACGGTCGCCGCTGGTGTCCCCGCGCTGCACTCTCCGCTCCGAGCCAGAGTAGCGCTGCAACGGCGGCGTCGTCGGACATCCCCGACCGTCCCGACATGACGCGGGCGCGCTCTTCTCAGTGACGGTGAATCCGGCGAGAGGTCCGCCCGGCTCCCGTCAGGTCTGTGTACGTCCGTCCTGTCAGACCACGTCGTGCTTGATGAGGGGGCGGGCACCAACCTCGTGGGGCGCCACCAGCGACCGCAGCCTGTGCTTCGGAGGGGCCGGCCGAAGCGGTCCGCTTCGTAACCTTCAGCGCGCGCCAGATGGCCAAGGTTCACGGCACCTCGCGCCGGATCGCCTCGCACGCGGCGCGGTAGCGGCGTTCGCGCTCGTCGACGTCCCTCAGCCCAGGGCCGGCGACCCATCGGATCAGGTAGTAGGGCGCGCCGAGCGCGTCGAGGGGCCACCACGTGTCGCCGAGCGCAGCTGTTACTCACCCTCGACAGAGCATACCTGCCCATTTACAATTACGGCCGGAGGACAACTATGGGGCGATTAGCGTGCGTTGGTACGGTACTGTTGTGGGTGGCCTCTCTGGTAGGGTGCGCGCCATCTCATCGGGATTTTGGACAATCGAATGACGGGGGCGGAGGTGAAGCAAGCGACGCCTCCAGCGTTGCATCTAGCGGACCGGGGGTCAGCTGTGAGGGAACGGCTGTTTACTGCGGGGGAACCTGTGTAGAGACCAGCGTTGACCCGAACAACTGCGGCAAGTGTGCTCATAGTTGCCAGGGCGGTACTTGTGAAGAATCGAGATGCCAGCCCGTTGTGTTGGCTACTGTAGGCCGCGTTGCGGACCTGGTTGTGGATACGGCGAACCTCTACTTCACAGACCCATCTGTGAGTGGCAAGGTGACAAAGGTTTCCACCGCCGGGGGCAACACCACTGTGCTGGCCTCACAGCAGGAGTCGCCACAGGGTGTCGCGGTGGACTCGACTAGCGTCTACTGGACGAGCCCTGATCATGGCCTGGTAATGAAGGTTGCCCTCGACGGAGGCGACCCTGTAGCGATCGCCTCCGAGCAGGCAGGCCCGACGAGTATAGCAGTAGACGCGACGAATGTCTACTGGGCGAATGAGCGAGACGGCACATTGAAGAAGGTGGCGATTGACGGTGGCGAGCCTGTGACACTTCCCTCCAGGCAATCGATTCCGGTGAGTGTAGCCGTGGACGCAAACAATGTTTACTGGACAGATCGAGACGGTTCGGTAATGAAGGTGGCGATTGAAGATAGCGATCCTGTAGCGCTCGCCACCGGGCAGGCAGCCCCACAAAGCGTGGCCGTAGACGCAGCGAACGTCTACTGGGCCAACAACGATGATGGCTCGATAATGAAGGTGGCAATTGATGGCGGTGAGCCAAGACCGCTGGCCTTTGGACAGTTGCACCCGCAGAGCATTGCCGTGGACGCAGTTGATGTGTACTGGGTAAATTGGGACGGCAACTCGTACCAGTTGATGAGAGTGCCAATTTCTGGAGGGAGCCCGGTGGAGCTCGTCTCTGAACAGCTAACAGGCGGGCAGGTGGTTCTCACTGTGGATGAAACGAGTATCTACTGGAGTGCTAACCGCAAGCTGATGAAGCTGGCAAAGCACTAGACGCGCTGCTCCAACCGCGCCGAGGCGGAGGCTGGTGTTTGATAAACAAGAATGCCAGTTTCACGCCACGTTAATTACAGCCGTAGCACGCACCACGGCAGCTATCGAATTCGATGCTCCCCGCGTAAACGATGGTGCTCCCTGTCCCGATCCTTCTCAAGCGTTAGGACCGGAAACCTGTACACCACGGCAGAGTACACGTCCCCTGGAGTACAAAGCGCGGTGGTCCGCGCGGGCGCGCTAAACTTCGGCATCGGTTGTTCGGACACCGGACGTCACCGAAAGAGGTTGCCTATGACCGGTACTCTTGCACTCCCCGTGGATGCCGCCCTGTCGAGTGGATCCAAAGCGGATCTCGTCGTCGCCCTGGAAGAGGCGCAGGCGAACGAGGCCCTTCCCCTCGCCATCGAAGCCCCGCTGACAAACGTCATTGCGGGCGGAGTGTCCTACGCCGACGAGCGACACAACGACGGCGACACGGTCAAGGTCGCGGTCGCCGCGGTGAGCGGCCTCGGCGCTGTGCTCGCCGGTGACGCCAACCCGGGCGTGCATGCGATCTGCCGTGCGGCGGCGCTCGGGGCGACGAACGCGATCAGCGCGAACGCGGGCCGCTCGATGGGTCTGAAGCACAAGGCGGAGGCGGCGCGACCGCCGCCAAGGGCGAGGCGACGCTCGCCGAGAGCGCTCCCCGGGCCGGCCGGTCGATGATCTGCCGTACTGACGTCTCAGGATCCTACACATCTCGCTTGATGTGTGCTGGACGGCGTGATCAAAGCTGCGGATGGGTTCACCTGCGGCAGAGCACGCGGCGGCACTCGCCGAGGAGATGAGCGAAGCGCACTTCGGTGATGCGCGGCTTTCGAAGCGCCAGAGCAAGCTGGTGCAGAAGCTGGCGCAGGCGCCGGACAAGAGCTTCCCCTCGCTCTTGTCCGACAGCGAGCTGGAGGCGGCGTACCGCTTCTTCGGCAACGACGCCGTCACGCCCGCGGCGATCCTGGCTCCCCATGTACGCGCCACCCTCGCGCGCATGGAGGCCGAGCCGGTCGTGCTCGCCATCCATGACACCACGACCCTCTCCTTCCGCTCCGACGGCCAGCGACAGGGGCTGGGTCGGCTGCGCTCCTCTGGGCAGACGTTCTTCGCCCACTTCACCCTGGCGGTCAGCGGCGATGGAGCGCGCCGCCCGCTTGGCGTGCTCGATCTGAGCACGCACGTGCGCAACGACGCCACGACGGGCAACGAGCACGACCGCTGGGGAGACCAGGTGGAGCGAGTCGCGGCCCTGGGCTGTGCTCCGCATGCCTTGGTGCACGTCATGGATCGTGAAGGCGACGACTACGGCCTGTTCGCGCAGCTGCTGAGCGCAGGGCATCGGTTCGTGATCCGGCTCGCCCACAATCGCCTCGTGGAGGCTGCCGTCCCCGGAGAGGAGGCCAAGCTCGAGCAGGCGCTCGCACACGTCCGAGCGGTAGCCGTGCGCGAGGTGGAGCTGTCCTTAAGGCCGGCAGGCAACCGCAGCCCTCAGCAGAAGCGCCTGCGTCCCTCGCGCGCCGGACGCTTGGCGAAGCTGGCCCTCGGCAGCACGCGCGTGACTCTCCGACGACCGAGATCCCAGCCGCGCGGGCTGCCGGCGACGCTCTCGCTCCAGGTCGTACGCGTCTGGGAGCTCGATCCACCGCCGGGCGAGGCGCCCGTCGAGTAGGTGCTGCTGACGAGCGAGCCGGTCGAGTCCGATGCGCAGATGGCCCAGTTGGTCGACTGGTACCGCGCCCGCTGGATGGTGGAGGAGTTCTTCAAGGCCCTCAAGACCGGATGCGCCTACGAAGAGCGCCAGATCGAAGACCTGCACGGCTTGCGCAACGTGCTGGCGCTCTTCGCTCCCATCGCTTGGCAGTTGCTGCTGCTGCGCAGCGAGGCCCGGCGCGCTCCAGAGCAGCCGGCGAGCGCCGTGCTCACGCCCACCCAACTCGACGTGCTGCGAGTCTTCGCCCGCAAGCCGCTCCCCGACAACGCCACGGCCCGCGATGCCTTCCTGGCGATCGCCGCGCTCGGCGGACACCTCCGGAGAAACGGCGAGCCCGGCTGGCAGACCTTGGGGCGTGGCTACGAGCAGCTCCTCATCCTTGTCCAGGGCTGGAGCGCCGCGAAGCAGGAGGGGGAAATAGGATCAATCCTGAGCCGTACGTACCTCCAGCGCTCTCGTTCGGCTCACCGAAAATGCCGTGGTACTGCCAGCGGAAGTCTCCTGTGACGATATCACTGCTCGCGGCGGCGAGGCGGTCCTCGGACGCAGAGAGAGCGCGCGCAGCGCGACGGTGAAATGCCGCCTGCGCTGCCTCGAGCGTGCCCTTGCGGTAGAGATCGCGGAGGATCCGGCAGAGCGCAGCTGGTTGGTTCGAGAGGATCTGGATCGTTCCTCGTCCGATGGCGCGATCGAGGCTCGACCCGATCCTCGGTTCCTGGTACTCACGGGTTGTTCTTCTGCCGGGGGGGCGCTCCAGAGGACCCACGCGCAGAGCGTTCACGCGCTCCGCACGCCGAGCTGCGCGAACAGGTCGTCGCGACGCCGCTGGATCTCCTCGGCGGAGAGCGGCTCGATCTGCTGGCTGAGGATCCACAGGTGCCCGGCCGGATCGCGCACCCGGCCCATGCGCTCGCCGCAAAACTCCCCGAGCGGGAAGACGACCTCCGCCCCCGCCACGCAGGCGCGGGCGAAGACGGCGTCGACGTCGTCGACACGGAGCTGGAGGACCACCGGTGAGCCTCCGAGCGACGGCGGCGCGTCGCTGTTCCAGGCGCGGGCCTCCTCGGTGACCGAGAAGAGGGCGTCGCCGATGGCCAGGTCGGCGTGGCTGATCCCCACGCCGTCGGGCAGGACGAAGCGAGCGAGCTCTCTGGCGCCGAACGCTTGCACATAAAAAGCGATGGCCTGCACGGCGCCGCGGGTGATCAGGAGAGGTGTGATGCGGGGGTTGTTCATGGCCCCATGGCTACCGCTGCCCCGCCGGAAGCAGCAGCTGTTTTCGTCCAGTGCGCCGAGGGACGGTCCGGAGACCTGCGCTCCGGCGTCTCGCGACGCGCGACGTCGCTGCCTCAGCGCGACGAGGCGCGCGGCGTCGCGATCGGGGGCGCTGGCCTCTCCTCGGCCAGCGCCTCCTACTCCGCCTGGCGATGCCAAGCTGGCGGATGCGCTGGTATCCGTGGGCACGCAACCAGGGACGAAGTTGGGCCTCGTCCATGATGCCGTGGAGCGAGCGGTGGAAGAGCAACGATTTCGATAGGTTCCGGAGAATCGTTCCTTTTCCAGTGGCCCAGCGCGGGCCCAACGGGCCGCCTCGGACGAGGACGTCGCCCCTCGCCAGCGCGCGCCGCTATGCTGGTCGACGTGCCGACCGCCCCGGAGACCACGCTCGTCGACCTGATCTCGGCATCCCCAGTGGAACCTCGCGCGTGCTCGGGATGCACGGCCTTCTGGAGATCGGGCGCCTGATGCCCTATGCGCTCGCGCAGCGGACCGAGTTCGCGCCCGAGGACCCGATGCGGCTGCTCGTCGCCCGCGAGTTCGGCCGGGGCACGTCATGATCGACGAAGCGAAGATCGAGCGCGAAGGTGGGAGCATCGAGCGTGCGCTCTTCCTCCTGTCGCTCGACTGCGTACGGCCGCACTACGAGAAGATGGGCCTGCGCGTGACGAGCGAGGAAGAATTCCAGGCTACCGTGCGGTCGTGCACGGCCGACCGCGACGGGTCCGTCAACACGCGCGAGGCCCCGTATCGGGTCACCGTCGCCGCGCTCGGGTGCCTGCGCGCGCGCGCCCCGGAGCTCGCGGGCGCGCTGCTCGGCTGGGTGACGTCGGCGCTCGGCGGTGCCGGCTACTGGCTGACATGGATGTTCGTCTTGCGCGTACAGCCGCGCGCAGGGGACCTGTTCGGGCTCGCCGAGGGCGCGCGGGAGGCGCTGTGGTGCGCGTTCGATGCGGCCGAGCGCGCGAGCGAGGACGTGCCGTCCCTCGACCCGGCCGAGCTGTCCGAGTTCGACCACCAGGTCCTCAGCGAGAAGGGGTACCTGGAGGACGAGATCGACCCCATGGACACGGTGCAGGAGCTCGCGGAGGCGCACACGTTAGCGAGGTGCTGGCGCGAGACCGTCGCACCGCTCCTGTCCGAGGACGAGCGTCGAGCCCTCGTCGCAGCAGCCGCCGGGTTCTTGCGTGGCCAGGGGCGTGACGGAGAGGCCGACGTCCTGGTTTCGGGGGCGCGCGGGTGAGCGCCGTCGAGCGGGAGAAAGCAGCTCGTGGAGATCGAGATCGCCAGCGCGACAGGAGGCTTCTTTCGAAAAAGAGATGGCCGCACACGATGGGGTGAAGGACGGCCCGCCACCGCGGTATCCAGCAGGAGAGGGAGACCGGGATGCGAGCGGTCCCCTCCAGTAAAAATTCTCAGGAGAGTACGGTGTCCGAGAGGGCCTATCCCCCGCCCGGCGGCGCCCCGCCCCCGGCTTCGCGCGGCCGCCGGCGGTAGAGCAGGCGGTTCACCGGCAGCCCGTCGGCGATGGCGTGGTGCTCGCGCGGGCTCCTCGCGCCGTAGGGGTTCTCGCCGAGGTGCGGCGAGCCGGGCGCGTCGCCCGCCGGCTCGAACGCCGGGTGCGCGCCGATCTGCTCGGCGTAGAGCACGGCGCGCTCCTCGACGTCGGTCTGGACGAAGAGCTCGCCGCCGTCCACCAGCAGGCGCGCGATGCTGTCGAGCAGCGCCGGGCCCATCACGAGGCGCTTCTCGTGGCGCTTCTTCCACCACGGATCCGGAAAGTGCAGGTAAAACCGCGCGATCGACGCGTCAGGCCGGAGCCGCGCGAGCGCCTCGCGCGCGTCGGCGTTCAGCGCCCGCACGCGGCCGCCCAGCCCGACCTTCCTCAGGCGCTCGTCGACGATCGCCGACCACTTCAGGCGGATCTCCAACCCGAGCAGCCGCGCCTCGGGGCTCGCCGCCGCGCGCTCGAACAGGAAGCCGCCGCGGCCGGGGCCGATCTCGATCTCGACGGGGCCGGTGCCCGGGAGCAGCTCGTCGATGGAAACGTCGTCCCCGTCGGGGAAGCGGGGCGCGTCGGCGTAGGGGTGGTTCGGGCGCGGCTGGAAGACCATGGAGCCCCGGCGCTCTACCAAATGCCGGCCGCGCACGCGCGGGAAATCGCGGCCCTCCGGGCGGGGCGCGGTGGTATTCGTCGGGCCCCATGGCGGCTCCCCAGGCCCCCTCCCCGCTGCGCGCCCTCGCCGCGCGCGCCCTCCCCTACGCGCCCGCGCTCGCCGCGAGCGGCGCGGTCGGCGCGGTGTGCATCCGGGCGGTCCTCGAGCAGGCGGGGCGCCCGGCCCTGCCGCTCGACGATGCGTTCATCCACATGCAGTACGCCCGGCGGCTCGCCGAGGGCGGCTTCTTCAGCTTCGTCGCCGGCGACGGGTACTCGACCGGCGCCACGAGCCTGCTCTGGCCCGTGCTGCTCGCCCCCTTCCACGCGCTCGGCCTGCGGGATCTCTCGCTCGTCTACGCGATCTGGGCGCTCGGGCTCGTGTTCCACGCCGCCCTCGCCGTCGAGACCGCGCGCCTCGCGCGCCCCCTGGCCGGCCCCGCGGCGGCCGCCGGCGCCGGCGCGATGTGCGCCGGGTTCGCGGCGTTCGCCTGGTTCGCCTGGAGCGGCATGGAGACGGTCGCCTTCGCCTGGATCCTCACCCGCACGGCCCGCCTGGCCGCCGCCCTCTGCGAGCCGGATCCGCCGGAGCCCGCCGCGGACAGCGCACAGCCCGCGCCGCCCTCCGCCTCCGCCCAGCCGCCCTCCGCCTCCGCCCAGCCGTCCCCCGCCTCCACCCAGCCGCCCCCCGCCTCCGCCGCTCGCGCCCTCGCGCTCGCCGGCTTCACGGCGCCCCTGCTCCGCCCCGAGGGCGCCCTCGCCTCCCTGATCGCCGCGCTCGCGCTCGCCGTCGTGGCGGCGCGCCGCCCCCCTCCCGCCCCTCCCGCCGCCCCCCTCCCGCCCCCGCCGCCCTCCCCTGGCCGCCGCGCCCCCCGCCTCCTCGACGGGCGCCTCCTCATCCTCGCGCCGCTCCTCGGCCCGCTCGTCGTCCCCGCCTTGAACCAGCTGCTCGCGGGCCACCCGACCTCGTCGACGACCACCGTCAAGTGGCTGCTCGGCAACCCCAACTACGACGGACCGACGCTCCGGGCCGCCATCCTCGAAAACATCCGGCTGCTCGTGACCGACGTGATCGACGGCGGCCAGTGGACCGCCGTCTTCCTCCCCGAAGGCTCCGCCGCCGTCCTCGCCCTCGGCGCTGTCGCGCTCGCCGTGGCGGCGCACCGGCGGGGACGGCCCGTCCACGCCGCGATCGTGGTCGCCCTCGCGCTCGGCGCGCTGCTGCCCTGCACGTACCTGAGCTTCCTCTGGAACCGCGTGCGCTACGTCTGGCCCTTCGCCCCCGCGTGGATCGTCATGGCCGCGTGCCTCGCGCGCGAGCTCGGCGACGCCGCCCAGCGCCTCCGGCCCTCGCTCCACCACGTCACGCCCCTCATCGCCGGCGCGTTCGCCGGCGCCCTGGCCACGCGGCTCCCGTGGGCCATCGACGACCTCGCCAACTCGGCGCGCGCCATCGATCGGCAGCAGGCCTCGCTCGGCCGATGGGCCGCGCTCCACCTGCCCGCGGACGCCAGGATCGGCGTCAACGACACCGGCGCCCTCGCCTACCTCGGCGGCCGCAGCACCTTCGACGTCGTCGGCCTGACGACCGAGGGCGAGGCGCGCTACTGGGTGGCGGGCGCCGGCTCCAGGTTCGAGCACTACGAGACGCTGCCCCCGGAGCGCCGGCCGACGCACTTCATCGTCTACCCGCACTGGATGGCCTGCGCGCCGGTGCTCGGCCGCGAGCTCATCGACGCCACCGTCGAGGATCAGTCCATCCTCGGCGGCACCACGATGGTCGCCTACGAGGCGCGCTGGGACCTCCTCGGCTCCGGGGCGCTGCCGGTGCGGTCCGTGCCCGGCGAGAAGATCCTCGACGAGCTCGACGTCTCGGACCTCGAGTCCGAGTCGGCGCACGCCTACGCGCTCGAGCCGCTCGCCGACCAGCGCAACGTGGCGCTCTCGCTCGCCGCCCCCGAGAGCGACGCGCCTGGAGAGCTCGACCCCACCCGCGCCGAGATCGCCGACGGCGGCCGGTACCACCGGACCGCCGACCGCTTCGTCGCCCACCTCGCCGCGCCCCCCGCCGAGGCGCGCCTCGTGCTCCGGGTCGCCTCGGACGACGGCGCCGAGCTCGCGATCTCCGTGGCAGGCGAGGAGGCCGGGACCGTCGATGTGCCGGCCGGAGCCTGGGTCGAACGCGCGCTCCCCCTCCCCGCCGCGCGCTTCACCGGGCCGACCCCCATCGCGATCACCCTGCGGCGTGGCTCCGGATTCCACGCCTTTCATTACTGGGTCGCCGGACGCTGACACGCCGTTGACGGATCCGCGCGTTCGTGTAGCATCCTGGACGTTCGCACAACATAGCAAGGCAGCGCGCAAACCACGGTAACAGTCGTGGGGGGAAGACCGGGCAGCGCGCGCTCCCTACATCCACGCACCGCCGCGCGCAGCAGATGGCCGGCGGTCCACGCGTACTCCAGAGGACATCGGGCGACCGGCACGCGGGCTCGCCCGAGGACATCCCTGCTCGCGCTGCCCGGCTCTCGAACGATGGGGGGATTCTATGCGAAGGTCGGCTCTGCTCCTCTGCTGCTCGCTCCTCGCTCCGATGGGGGTGACCGGGGCCTCTCGGGCGCAGGAGCCCGCGCGCGGGGCGCCGGCCGGAGGCGATGACGGCGGTGAGGCGCAGTTCCTCTCGCTCGATCTCGAGGAGCTGCTCAACGTGAAGGTCTCCTCGGCCGGCTTCTTCGAGACCGAGAGCAAGTCGTCGACAGGGCAGGCGCGCCTCTACGACGCGCGCACGCTGAAGCTCTATGGCGTCCGCTCGCTCGACGACCTCCTGCAAGCCCACCAGCCCGGCGTCGTGATCGGCGAGCACGATCGCACCTCGCGCCTCATCGGCGTGCGCGGGGTCCTCATCGACAACAACGCCAAGACGCTCGTCATGCACGACGGCGTGAACACGAACATGCGCGCCCATTTCGGCGCCATCGGGAGCACGCTGGCCGTGCCGCTCACCGGGGACATCGAGAAGGTGGAGGTGATCCTCGGCCCCGGCGCCATCGTCCACGGCTCCGGCGCGATCGGCGGCTTCGTCAACGTCCTCAGGCCCACGGGGATCACCCGCCCGGGGCTCTGGGGCAAGGCGTCCTATGCCTCCGGCGACACGCGCACCCTGGAGGCCAGCTATGGCGGCCTGCTCAGCGAGAAGCACAACGCCGATTACTTCCTCTACTTCGGAGTCGCCGACAACGAGGGAGAGAAGCCCGCGGCCCCCCGGCCGGACACGGCGGAGCTCTACGGCAGCGGCTACGCCGGCGTCACGACGTCTCCCTTCCTGCACCACACGCGCGTCGACGCCCTCGGCGAGCCGAGCTACAAAGGCTTTGGCCGCTTCCGCTACGGCTCGGAGCGCAGCCTCGTCAGCGTCGATCTGCGGCTCGACTACGCGCAGACGTCGATCATGAGCAACGTCCCGAACCGGACGACGACCGTCGACCAGATCATCGCCCAGTGGGCCGACAGCAACACAGGCCATGTGCGGCAGCGGAGCCTCGCTGTCACGCCGGAGATCCACGTCCGCCTGTCCGAGGAGCACAAGGTCGAGCTGATCCCGACCTTCTCGACCTTCGAGACCACCCTCGTCCCGGCCGACTGGGTCATCCACGAGGTGGAGAAGGTCTCCGGGCCGGGCTCCGGCGAAGGGGTCGTGTCGACCGGGGGCCTCGGCGAGGAGCACAGCGACGTCAAGCTCGTCTACAAGACCACGGCGATCCCGAGCACCCAGCTCGCCCTCGGCGCCTCGGCGAGCCACAAGCGCTTCGACGGCCACAGGTCCCGATGGGGGCTGATCCACGGCGCCTCCTACGAGTCGCCGGAGAGCTTCTCGTGGACCGAGCTCGCCGCCTTCGCCGAGAGCACCGCCACCCTCCGCGATCTCACGGTCTCCGCAGGCCTGCGCTTCGATCACGCGCGCTTCGGCGAGCTGGTCCTGAGGAACGGCTCCCGCGAGGTCGCGCCGGTGGTCAGCCCCTCCTACCGGGTCGCGGCCGCCTATGCGATCAGCGACACGCAGAACGTCAAGCTGTCCTACCAGAAGGGGTTCCGCTTCCCGGACGCCGCCTACTTCAACTGGCTCGAGCAGTTCAACGCCGCCTTCGAGGACGAGCCGATGGCGCCGCTGCCCGCGCTGAAGCCGGAGTCCTCCCACCTCGTGGAGCTCGACTACCTCGTGGGCCTGCTCGACGAGCGCCTCGTCCTCGACGTCGCCGTCTTCTACGAGCGCTACAGGGACACCCTGGGCTGGGTGTCGTGGGACCTCGTGCGGCCGGACGACTACCAGGAGCACGTGGTCAACAACCCGAGACACCCCTCCAGCGGCGGCTGGTGGGGCAGCTTCGCGAACAGCACAACCGACGTCCACGCCCTCGGCGGCGAGCTCGGCGTGCTCGGCGAGCTCGGCGGCGGGTTCGCAGGGGACGTGTGGTACAGCGTGACGAGGCCGTTCGGCGCGCAGAGCCCCATCCACATCCTGACCAGCTGGGACGCCGAGGCCTGGGCCAACTACCCCATCCACCTCGTCAAAGGTCACCTGAGCTACAGCGCCAGCCGGTTCACGGCGGGCCTCGCGGCGACCTTCCGGACTGGCATGAACAGCCACGGCACCCGGGACGCGCCCGCCCCCGACACGGACGACCTGACGCCGAGAGACAGGCTGTACGCGCGCTCGGCGTTCAACCTCGACGCGGCGGTCTCCTTCTCGCCGCTGGAGCACGTCTGGGTCTCGGTGTTCGGCAAGAACCTCACCTTCAACAATGTTCCTCCTCCGACCTACGGCGCCCACCGGTTGATCCTCGCCACCGGCCGCCCCTACGTCGGCGCCTCGGTCGAGGTCGCTCACTGACGCCGCCTCGCCCTTGTGATAATCCGGAGAACACCTTGTCCGAAGCGCTCAATCAGGTTCACGAGCTGCTCGACCTGCGCGACGACGCCCCGGACAAGGGGCCGCGCGAGAGGGCTGTCCTCGACCTCCTGCTCTTCGAGCTCGGCGCGGTGACCTTCGCCCTGAGGGCGCAGCAGGTCGAAGAGGTGATCGCGTGGCGCACGCCCCTGCCGCTGCCGCGCACCGATCCGCGGGTGATGGGCATCCTCCAGGACCGGGGGAGGATCATCGTGATCATGTCGGCCCCGCTCGCCGAGCCGGCGGCCGCGCCGCTCCGCATCGTCGTCTGCCGCACACAGCGCGGCTACCTGGGTTTGCCCGCGGGCAAGACGCGGTGTGTGGCCGCGGTCAAGGTGTTCGGCGAGCTCGTGCCGAAAGCTGTGGTCGACACGAGCGAGGGGGTAGTAACCTTCCTGGACGTGGTCCATCTGCTCGACGCTTCCGAGGCCGCGCCGCAGCCGTCCGTCGCGCCGCGCGGCGATCCGGCCGCCGGGTCGAGTCGATGAGCGAGCCGAGCTCCCGGTCGCCTCTGCCGAAGTCCAGGCCGCCGAGCGATCCGGTCGATGAGGCGGGGACCTCGGTGAGCTCGTCCTCGCCGCCGAGGTCGCCGTCGAGCGTGCCGTCGAACCCGCCCGTGCTCGTCATCGACGACAGCGAGATCGCCCGAGAAGAGGTGTGCCGCGTGCTGGGCGCGGCCGGCTTCCAGGTGATCGCGCTCCCCTCCCCCATCGGGGCGACGCAGGCCATCGTGCGGCACCAGGCGCGCGTCGTCGTCCTCGACGTCTTCATGCCCACCATCCGCGGGGACCGGCTGCTCACCCTATTCCGGAAGAACCAGCGGCTCGGGCACCTCAGCGTCATCCTGATGTCCGGGCACTCCGAGAAGGAGCTCGAGCAGCTGCAAATGGAGGTCCAGGCGGACGCGGTCCTCTCGAAGAATCACCTCGATCGCCTGCCGGCCCTCGTCCGGCGGCTCGCCGGCAAGGAGCGCTGACGTGGGGGCCGTGGTCGCCATGCTGCACGCCGGGCTGCGATGCGCGTTTCCAGCGCAGCAGGTGCTCCTCGCCGAGGGCGGCCCCGCGCCCGAGCGCGGCGCCTGTCTCTGGGGGAACGCTGGCCCGCATCGCGCGGCGCCCGAGCCGGCGACGCGGAGCGTGCGCCTGTCGACCCGCGGCGGCGCCCTGGCGATCCCCTGCGCGTTCCCCAGGCTCGTGGAGGTCGACCGGGAGCACGTGTGGCCGCTGCCGGAGCTCCTCGCGGAGCTCCTGGCCCTGCCCCACGTCGTCGGGCTCGCCGAGATCGACGGCGCGCTGCACTGGGTGATCGACGCCCGCCGCCTCCCCCACGCCTGATGCGGCGCCCATCGAGGACCCGTCCGAGGTCGTTCAAGGCTGACCAGAGAAACATGGTGTCTCCGAGCTCTTCGATTCGAATGCTGATGGCCCTCCTGCTCGTCACCACCGCGAGCGCCGAGGGCCGCTCCGCCGCGTCCGTCCCGTACGAGCTGCGGGGCGCCATCCTCCTGCGCTCGATCGGCTACGAGCGCGGGTTCGCGAGCCGGAAGGGCCCGGCCGTGCTCGCCGTCGTCGGCGGGGAGTCGGGCGAGAGCGCGGAGGACGCGAACGCGATGGCGGCCGTGCTCTCGAAGCTGGCCGCGAAGACGACCGTGGCCAGCCGGCCGGCGAGCGTCCTGCGCGTGACGTACAGCGGAAAGGCCCAGCTGCAGGAGGCGCTGCGCGCCGGCGGCGCCGAGGTGGTCTATGTGGCGCGCGGGCTGGCCGCGGCCATCCCCGACGTCCCGTCCCGCGAGGGCGCCGTGGTCCGCATCGTCGTGTGCGGCGACGGCGACGACACGAAGCGCGGCTGCGCCGTGGCCGTGGGGCTGGCCGGCGCCAAGCCCGAGCTCCTGCTGAACGTGAAGCACGCCAACGCCATCGGCCTCCGCTTCGACCCGCAGTTCCTCCGGCTCGCCCGCATCGTCGACTGACGCCCTCGCGACGTCGGCCGCCCGACACGGCGCGTCCGTCTCTCTCACGATTCACGATTCACGATTCACGATTCACGATTCACCATTCACGACTCGCGGTTCACGACTCACGGTTCACGACTCACGATCTCTCCTTCAGCGTCCGTCACCGTTCCTCCCTCAGCCGCCATGTTCAACTTTCGCTCCATCCGCTGGAAGATCGCCGCCCTCGTCGCGTCGGTGGCCATCGTGCTGTCGGCGCTCGATCTGTGGTTGATCCCCGATCGCACGGCGCGGGCGAGCGAGGCCGAGCTGCGCGAGCGCGCCGGGATCCTCGCCACGATGCTGAAGGAGCCCATCGGCGTGGCCATGGACCTCGAGCAGCCGCCGGAGACCTTCCCGGACACCCTGCGGACCGCGATGACGGATCCCCTTGTGAGCTGGGTGTCCGTCTACGACGCCAAGGGGGAGCGCATCGCCGCGATCGGCGCGGTGCAGGCGCCCGAGAGCGCGCAGGGCGCGCAGGGCGAGGGCGACGCCAGCGTCGTCGTCAGCGAGGCCCCGATCCGCTCGCGGAACGGCGATCGCCAGCTCGGCACGCTCGCCGTGGGGCTGCGCAGCGACCGGATCGCCCAGCGCCGCGCCGACTCGCGCCGGACCATCGCCCTCCAGTCGGCGGGGATCATGCTGCTCGGCCTGGGCCTGGCGTGGGTCATCTCGGCGCGCATGACGCGCTCGATGGCCCACATCAAGGAGGCGGCGGACCGCATCGCCCGCGGCGACGTCTCGGCGCGGCTGTCGCTCAGGATCTCCGACGACGAGCTCGGCGACATGGCCAGCGCGTTCGAGCGGATGAACACCCAGCTGCGCGAGCTCCAGGAGACGGCGGCGCGGGTCGCGGGCGGCGATTTCACCTGCAAGATCACCGGCGACGGGGAGCTGTTCGCCGCGTTCCGGGCCATGGTGACGAGCCTCCAGGAGCTCGCCACGCGCATCGGCAACACCTCGTCGGAGGTCGCCTCGGCCGCCGCCGGGATGTTCTCGTCGGTGCGCGAGCAGGAGACGACCGCCAACCAGCAGAACGCGGCGCTCGAGGAGATCCGGAGGACCGTGGAGGCCCTGACCGGCAGCGCGGATCACATCGCGAAGGACGCCACGACCGTGCACGAGATGGCGCAGCGGAGCCTCGTCAGCGTCCAGCACACCGCGGAGCAGACGCGCCTCGTCAGCTCCCACTCGGACCGCATCGGCGAGATCCTGTCGCTGATCCAGAGCATCGCCGACAAGTCGGACCTGCTCGCGCTGAACGCCGCGCTCGAGGGCACGAAGGCCGGCGAGGTGGGGCGCGGCTTCTCGCTCGTGGCCGCCGAGATGCGCCGGCTGTCCGAGCACGTGATGGACTCGGTCCGCGATATCCGCAAGCTTGTGGCAGACATGCACGCGGCCTCCCACGCGTCGGTGCTCGCGACCGAGGACGGCATCAAGCTGGCCCGCGACACGGCCGCGGCCGCCGCGAAGATCTCGGACGCGGTGGACCACCAGCGCGAGGGGACGGCGCAGGTGAAGACGGCGATCGTCGATATCGTCGGGGCGGTGAACGACACGCTGACGAGCAGCGCGGACGCGACGCGCTCGGCCGAGTCGCTGCTCCAGCTGTCGCACGCGCTCAAGGCGACGGCGCGGGCCTTCCGGGTCAAGGCGGCCGGGGCGAAGCGCGAGAAGCCGGCCATCGCGGAGGCGGACGCGGATGAGGAGCCGGGCTGACCTCGTCGCCACGTTCCACCGGGCCATGCCGGACCGCGTGGCCCAGGCGACGGACCTATGGCTCGGCTACGAGCAGGGCCAGAGCGGCAACCTCCCCGTCCTGCGCCGGCTCCTGCACACGCTGAAGGGCGAGGCGCACATGCTGGAGCTCGCCGCGTGCGGCGACCTCGCCGAGCTGACCGAGACCGTCATCGACGCGGTGCGGGGCGGCGGGCGCCCCACGCAGCTCATCGGCGACAGCGTCCTCGGCGCGCTGGAGGCGCTCGGGCTCCTGTCGGCGAGCGTCGGCGAGGAGGCCGCGCCGGACCTCGACGTCGTGAAGCAGACGCTCCGCGCGGCGCACGCGGAGCTCACGAGCGGCCGCTCGCCCGCCGGGGAGCCCGCGCCGCCGCCCGCCCGCGCGGCCGAGAGCGCCCTGCCGCCGCGGCTGGACCCGGCCGCGCCGCCGGACCCGGCCGCCCCGCCCGCGGTCCTCGACGCGGAGGCGGTGGGGGCGCGCGTGCACGAGCTGCAGCGGCTCCACGGCGAGCGGGAGGTCCTCCAGCGGAGGCTCCGCGAGGCCCAGCGCATGCTCCGCGCGCTGCTCGTGGAGATCGATCCGCGGGGGGGGACGGACCGCGTCGCCGAGCGCATCACGAAGACGCTCGGCTACGGCGCGGAGATCGAGCGCCTGCTCGGCGCCGTGCGGGCGGACTGGTCGAGCAACGAGTTCGCGTCCGGGCGCGCGCTCGGCGAGCTCGACGAGGTGGTCCGCGCGGCGTCGGTGGTGCGCACCGAGCGCCTCTTGAACCAGGTCTCGCTCGCCGCCCGGAGCGCGGCGCGCATGCTGGGCAAGGACGTCGAGGCGCGGGTCGAGGGGACGGGGCTCCTCGACGCGGCGGTGGAGCGCCGCCTCGAGCCGGTGCTCCTGCACCTCGTGCGCAACGCCGTCGATCACGGCATCGAGCCGGCGGACGTCCGCGCGCGCCGCGGCAAGCCCGCGCGCGGGACGGTGGCGGTGACCGTGGTCCAGACCGACGCCGCCGTGCGGGTCGAGGTGAAGGACGACGGCGGCGGGGTCGACTTCGCGCGCCTGCGCGAGGTGCTCGCGGAGGCGGTCCCGGGTGCCGCGTCCCTCGACGACACCGCGCTGATCCCGTACCTGTTCGCGCACGGGCTCACGACGAGCCGCAGCGTCGGCGCGATCTCGGGCCGGGGCGTCGGGCTCGACGTCGTGGCGCGGGAGATCGGCGCGCTGGGCGGGCAGGTCCGGGTCGACTCGAGGCCCGGGCTCGGGACGACGATCCTGCTCGTGGTGCCGAAGAACCTCCACGGCGAGGAGGTGGTCCCCGTCTCCTGCGGGCGGTTCCGGTGCGCCGTGCCGACGCACGCCGTGCACTCGGTGATGCTGCTCGACGAGCTGCTGCACACCTCGGACGGGCCGCGCGTGCGCCTGACCAGCGGCCCGAGCGCGGAGCTCGTGCCGCTCTACGCGCTCGGGGCGGTGCTCGGCGACGGGGGCCAGCCCGAGCCGGGGGACGCGGCGCTCGTGCTGCACCACGCCGCGGGCCTGTTCGCGGTGAGCGTGGACGGCTACGAGAACCCGCGGCTCTGCGCCCTCGTGCGGTCGGAGGAGCTGCCGTGGAGCTCGCCGCTCGTGCGCGGCGTGGCGCCGACGGCGGACGGCGAGGCGATGCTGCTCCTCGACGTCGAGCGGGTGTTCGCGTGCGCGCGGCAGGCGCCCCGGGAGGCGCCCTTCCCCGCCGCCCCCGAGTCGAAGCGCGAGCCGCTCGCGCTCGTCGTGGAGGACGCCCCTGTCGCGCGGGAGCTGCTCTGCGGCATCCTGCGGGCGCTCGGCCTGCGCGTGGAGGAGGCGAGCGACGGGCGGGAGGGGCTCGCGCGGGCGCGGGCGACGCCGCCGGACGTGGTGCTGACCGACCTCGAGATGCCGTACATGAACGGCCTCGAGATGGTGGCGGAGCTCCGGCGCACGCCCGCGCTCGCCCGGGTGCCTGTCGTGGTGCTGACCACGCAGACGACCGCGACGCACGCGCAGAACCTCGCCGCGCTGCGCGGGCTCGGCGTGCGCGCGGTGCTGTCGAAGCAGCGGTTCGTCGAGGAGGAGCTGCGCCGGATCATCGCGGAGAGCCTCGGGGGCGCGTGAGCACGCGCGTCGTGATCGCTGACGACTCGGACATCGCCGCGGCCCTGCTCGAGGCGATCCTGGAGGAGGACGCGGCGATCCGCGTGGTGGGCCGGGCGCGGACCGGGGCCGAGCTCCTGTCCTTGCCGGCGGTCGCGATCGCCGACGTGGTGCTCGTGGATCTGCTCATGCCCGAGCTCGACGGCCTGTCCGTGATCCGGACCCTCGCCGCCCGCGCCGGCGTGATCGTGGTCAGCTCGCTCCCGCGCGGCTCGGCGGTGGTCCGCGAGGCGCTGGCGCGGGGCGCCGGCGCCACCGTCGAGAAGCGCGAGCTCTCGGGCGCCCCGGCCCGGGCGCGGCTGCGCGCCGAGGTGCTGCGCGCGGCCCGGCGGCCGGCGGCGGCGCGGGGCGGGCGGGTGATCCTCGTCGCGGGCTCGACCGGGGCGATCCCCGCGCTGGAGGCGCTCGCGCGGGGGCTCGGGCCGCTCGATGTGCCGGTGCTGATCGTGCAGCACCTGCCGGATCGGCGGGAGCGGGACCTCTCGCGGGCGCTCCGCGGGCTGGGCGCGCGGGCGCGGCCGGCGCGGGCCGGGGACGCGCTCTCGCCGGGGTTCCTGCTCGCGCCGTCGGGGTTTCACATGGCCATCGACGCGCGCGAGCGGATCCAGCTGACGGGCGATCTGCCCGTGAGCGGTCACAGGCCCTCGGCGGAGGTCCTGTTCGCGTCGGCGGTGCCGCTCGCCCGGCGGGTCGCCGCGCTCGTGCTGTCGGGCCTCGGCGACGACGGCGTCCGCGCGCTGCCGGGGCTCTCGGACGGCGGGGGCCTCTGCTTCGCGCAGGAGCCCTCGGAGTGCAGCGCGCCGGGCATGCCGCGGGCGGCGCTGCGCTCGTCGCCGCGCGTGCGGCCGATCCGCGTCGTGGATTTCGTCGCGCTCGCGCGGAGGTGGGTGCTCGGTGAGGGATGATCGCTCGCTGGAGCGCGCCCTCGCGCGCGTCCTGTCGCCCCGGCTGGGCCACGTGCCCTCGCGGTGGCCCGAGACGCTCTATCTGCACGTCCGGGAGCGCGCGCAGCGGGCCGGGCAGGGCGAGGCGGAGTACGTCGAGCGCGTGGGCCAGGCCGGGGAGGCGGCCCTGCTCGCGATGCTGATCGACGCCGCGACGATCGGGCACACGGCGGCTTACCGGCACCCGGAGCAGTTCGACCGCCTGCAGCGCGCGCTGGCCGGCCTCGCGGGGAGGCGGCCGGGCCCGCTGCGCATCTGGTGCGCGGGCTGCTCGACGGGCGAGGAGGCGTACAGCGCCGCCCAGAGCGCGCAGGCGGCGGGGGTGGACGCGGCGGTGCTGGGCACCGACGTCAACCCGGTCGCGATCGCGGTGGCGCGAAGCGGCCTCTTGCCGCAGCGGCGGTCGGTGGGCGCGCCCTTGCCGGCGGCGTGGGCCGAGCGGGTGCCGGAGGCGCTGCGGCGGCGCGTGCGCTTCGAGGTGGCGTCGCTGATCGACGCGCAGCCGGCGCTCGGGGCGGGGCCGTTCGACGTCATCTTCTGCCGCAACGTCCTCATCTATTTCGATCGGGAGCAGGTGCCGCGCCTGCTTGGCCGTCTCGCCGCGGAGCTCGTTCCCGGCGGCCACGTCATCCTCTCGCCGGCGGAGGGCATCTTGCCGCTGCCCCCGGAGCTCCGGCGGGGTCCTGCGCCGGGCTGGCTGCGGCTGCCGGAGGGCGACGGCGACGACGGGCCGGAGCCGGCGAGCCCGAGGGCGCCCGTCGCGCAGGTCGAGGCGGAGAGCGGGCCGGCCTCGGCGCGGGGGGGCGCGACGGCCGGCGGCGTCGCGGCTGTCGCGCAGCCGCCCGGCGCCGCGGCCGCGCAGGCCCCCGCCGGCGCCTCGGTCGCGCAGGCCGGCGCCTCGGTCGCGCAGGATCGACGCGCGGAGGCGGCGGCCAGGCTGCTGAGCGCCGGGCGCGCCGCCGAGGCCGAGCAGGTGCTGTCGGCGCTGCTCAACGCGGATCCGGAGCACCTGGAGGGGTGGTTCTTGCTCGGGGAGGCGCTGCTGGCGCGGGGCGAGCGGGCGCAGGCGCGGGCGGCGTTTCAGCGGGTGCTCCGCTGCTCGGCCGCCGGCACCCGCAACGTCGACGCGGACGCGCTGCGGCGCGCGGCGGTGCGGCGGGCGGAGGCGCTGCGCGACCCTCGCTGAATCGCTGACGAGGCGGGAGACGTTGCGCGCCGGGCCCCCCGGCGGCCGTCACTTCGCGTCGCGCGGCCCGCCCGGCAGCGCGATGGAGATCTCGACCCGCTCCGCGGGCAGCTTTGTCTCTCCGAGCGCGGCGCCGGCGGGGTCGTGCTCGGCGTGACCGACCGCGGACAGCCGGGCTCCCGGCACCGCGCACGCCTCCTGGAGCGCCTGCGCGACGCTGGCCGCCCGGGCCGCGGAGAGCGCCCACGGCGTCGGATAGTCGCGCTGCAGGACGGGCGCCACGAGGTCCGGAGGACCGCTGACCGCGCCGACGCGGATCGGCGCCGGGCCGACCGCCGCGACGGTGCTCGCGACTTGGCACAAGAGGGCTCGGCCCTGCGGGCTCACGTCGACTTTGTACGGAAGGAACACCGCGGTCTCCGGGAGCACGACGAACGCCTGTCCGTCTGCGACGGCGAGCGCCGCGACCCCCTTCTTGATGTGCTTGTCGAGCTTCGCTGCGAGCTCGGTCTTGAGCTGCTCGACCCGTTCCAGGCCCGATTTCTTCGCGGCCTCGGTCTGCTGCCGCTCCGCTTCGAGCTTCTCGACCTGCGCCGTCTTTGCCTGGAGCTCTCCGCGCACCTGGCTCAGCGTCTGTTCGAGGTCTTTGCCCTTCTCGTTCGACTTTCGCTGCTCCTCGAGCAGGAGCACGTGAGCGCGGCGAAGCGGAACGTAATATGCCGCCACGAACGTCGCGCTCGCGACGAGGAGGAGCGCCGGCACAAGCCGGATCCAGCGTCGGAAGCCGGAGGCTCCAGCGCTGTTGCTGGCCGCGACCGCCTCATTCGCTGTGCTCATGAATGTCTCCATGCTCCGCCCCCATCGGCGGCGAGAATACCGACATGGCGAGGATCCTGCCAGCGCCACGGGGCGCACCTCATTCATTGCAAAAATCCGCACCGTCTCGAAAGCGCTCCGTGCCTCATGTCGGTGTGTACAGGTGCGCTCGTGCCGTGGCATCCTCGTGCGCGCAAGGGAGGACTTTGTATGAAACCGCCGCCCCTTCCGGCCAGGCGCCCGGCGCCGCCCGTTCCCGCCAGGCGCCCAGCGCCGCCCGTTCCTGTGACCGATGATCGCGAGACGCTCTGGCACGTCGCGGTCACGCCGGACGACATCAAGGTGCTCACGTTGGAAAAGCTCGACGATCTATTTCGGCTCGACCTCATCGACGAGTCGACGAAGATATGGCGGCCCGGGATGGCCGCCTGGCAGCCGCTCGGCGTCGTGGCGGGCATCGATCCGGCCCCGGCCGAGTCGGCGCGGGTCCAGGGTCCGCCGAGCGCGTCGCGTCGGGGCCCGCAGCGCCCGCCCGTTCCTGGGTCGCGGAACATGGAGTCGGATCATCCGACGCCGGTGGTGTCGAGCCTGTCGTCCACGATGCCGCTCGCGGGCACGATGACGATCGAGTCGCTGGACAGCTCGCCGCAGCACCTCGTGACGCGGACCGAGGTGCACGCGCCGCCCGCGGCGATGCTCGCGGCGTCTCGGCCCACCGCGCCGCCGGGGGTGCCGGATCTGCGGGCGCCGGATCTGCGGGCGCCGATGTTGCTG
The DNA here is from genome assembly GCF_051521505.1 of Sorangium sp. So ce1014. Taxonomy (NCBI): domain Bacteria; kingdom Pseudomonadati; phylum Myxococcota; order Polyangiales; family Polyangiaceae; genus Sorangium; species Sorangium sp. So ce1014. The sequence goes on along the minus strand of NZ_CP150356.1, from coordinate 1,210,800 downwards.
CAGCGCGACGTGACCGAGGTGACCGCCGCGGCGCCTCGGGCGCGCGACACGGGCCGGGCGCAGCACCTGATGCTCGCGCTGTCGGTGGTGGCGGGGCTGATGGTGACGCTCTACCGCAATGACGTCCTCCTCGACGCCGCGCGCTCGGCGGGTCGCGAGGGCGTGTATCAGCGGATCGAGACGGCGCTCGGCGGCCCCGGCTTCGGGACCCCGCGCTCGATCGAAAAGCTCGGCGTCTCCTCGGCGCCGGCGCCCGCCAAGTAAGAGCGCCGCGCTGCGGCATCCCCGCGGGGCTGCGCGACACGCCACGTCGCGACGTTCAGCTGCCCCGAGACAGCGATCCGGACAGGAAGACCGCCAGGGCGCCAAGCACGCCAGTAGACCCCAGAAGGATCCTCTTCTCGGGCTCCCTGGCAACTCGGCAGCTCATCTCCTTCTCCCAGGAGCATCGCTGTCACGCCATTCGCTGTCAGCCATGGATCGCATGGATCGCATGGATCGCTCCGAGGCTCGTCACCGCCTCCGCGGGTCGCGCTGTGCGCTGGCTGGCACAGCAACGCCCGTGCCACTGAACTCAGCATCTCGCTCACGCGCCGTGTCATCCATCGACGTCATAAATCAACCTTGATGGTGCAGGCGAGCTCGGCGCTTGCTATAGTAAAGACCTTACTCTAACCGGGGGACGACTTACCGGACGCCATGCGGTCCCCGGTTTGACGCCGAAGCTTTGTCAGCACGCCCGCCGCGCTCTGACGCGGCGGGATTCGGTCAGCACCGTCACTTGAAGAGAAAAGTGAGGTAGTTGCATGTCGCTATTTATCGCACGCGGCTCAGCTGTTTTCCTGACTCAAGTTGGTTTGCTCACCACGGCTTCATGGGCGCTCGCCGGATGCGGCCACGCGGATCTCCCGGACGATCCGCTCGAATCGCACGGTCAGGCCATCGGCTCCGGGGATCCCGGCGATGGCGAGGAGGAGTGCGCCGACGAGGAAGCGTCGTTCGCTTCGCGCGAGATCACACGGGATCTCTCGTTTCCGATGCGGATCGTCTGGGGACCGGATGGCTATCTCTGGTTGACCGAGCGCGTCGGAAAGCGCGTCGTCCGCGTGAGGCCGGAGGACGGCGTGCGGACGACCGCGCTCACCCTCTCGGAGGTGTTCCAGTCGGGGGGTCAGGACGGGCTGCTGGCCCTGGCCCTGCACCCGGATCTGCTGAAGGGCAAGGGGAAGGACTACGTGTATGTCTCCTTCACCTATGACGTCGATCCAGGTCCAGCGGTGGACCGCAGGACGAAGATCCGCCGCTACACGTACGACCCGGCGACCGAGACGCTCGGGAGCCCCTTCGACGTCATCACGGGCCTGCCGGGGAGCGACGATCACAACTCAGCTCGGCTCCTGTTCGGCCCCGACCGGAAGCTCTATTACACCGTGGGGGATCAGGGGAACAACCAGTTCGCCAGGAAGTGCATCCCGATCCGCGCGCAGGCGCTGCCCACGGCGGCCGAGGTCGCGGCGCAGGACTGGTCGACGTATGTCGGCAAGGTCCTGCGCTTGAACGTCGACGGCTCGATCCCGCACGACAACCCGTGGATCGGCGGGGTCCGCAGCCATGTCTATTCGTACGGCCACCGCAACCCGCAGGGCCTCACGTTCGGCCGTGATGGCAAGCTCTATGCGAACGAGCATGGGCCGAAGAGCGATGACGAGCTGAACCTCATCAAGCCCGGCAAGAACTACGGCTGGCCCCACGTCGCGGGCTATCAGGACGACCAGGCCTACACGTACGACAACTGGTCGGCCTCGAGCCCGGAGTCCTGCGAGTCGCTCGCGTGGAACGACTACGTGCCCCCTCCCTCCGTCCCGCGGCAGCTGGAGAGCGCCTTCAGCCACCCGTATTTCAAGGAGCCGCTCCTCACCTTCTTCACCGTCGACAACGACTACGACTTCTTCGACCCGGCGTGCGGCTTCCTCCAGTACATCTGCTGGCCGACGATCGCGCCCTCCTCGCTCCACTACTACCCTTCCGGGGGACACGGCATCCCCGGGTGGGGGAACACTCTCCTGATGACCGCCCTCAAGAAGGGCGCGCTGTACCAGGTGAAGCTGAGCGCGAACGGGAAATCCGTGGTCGGCGAGCCCGTCGTCCACTTCCAGAGCACCAACCGCTACCGCGATCTCGCGATGAGCCCGGACCGCAAGACACTCTACATCATCACGGACACCGCCGGGAACGCGAGCTCACCGACCGGCGGGGCCACGACGGCCCTGGATAACCCGGGGGCGATCCTCGAGTTCAAGTACACCGGATCGCACTGAGCCAGCGCCGGGGTCGCAGGGCCTGCGTCGTAACCGGCGCGGGCCCTGCGATCGCGCCTGGCTCCGCGTTTCAGAGATCCGGCCAGGAAATCCCGGTTCGCGACGCGCCGCGGGTAGAGAGGGTGGCGAGGCTGCTCAGGAGGGTGGCGAGGCTGCTCAGGAGGGTGGCGAGGCTGCTCAGGAGGGTGGCGAGGCTGCTCAGGAGGGTGGCGAGGCTGCTCAGGAGGGTGTCTGGACGGCGCAGGCGGGGCGGCGGGCTGGCGCAGGCGTCGCAGAATGGCTGCGCAGGATACAGAAAGGAGTGCGCAGGAGGGTGGCGGGGCTGCGCAGGAGCCGAACGAGTGTATCGCAGGACACCGAATGTGGCGCAGAGGAGGGCGCCGAGGCTGCGCAGGCGGGGTGGCGAGGCTGCGCAGGCGGGGTGGCGAGGCTGCTCAGGAGGGTGACGAGGCTGCGCAGGCGGGGTGGCGAGGCTGCGCAGGCGGGGTGGCGAGGCTGCGCAGGCGGGGCGTCAGGGTGGGCCAGCCATTGTGCGGCGCCCGCGTTCCGTCCGCTAGGCGCGTGCGCGTGTTCGGTGGTCGTCTTCGACAAGAGGGCTACCCGTCCCGCAGCTCGGGGCCTCGCCGGCGATCAGGGTACCTGCCGCGCCCGCGTTCGTGCTCTCATAAAAAGGAAACCAAGAAAGGTCCGGTGCTACGAGATGCGTGTGTCGTCATCCTTGACCGTGGGGCACCTGCTCCTGCTCCTGTCCGCGCTCGCCGGAGCCGCCTGCGGAGCCGATTCGCCGCCAGTTGAAGAAGAAGATCTCACGTCGTCGACCTCGTCCGGCGGGGAGGGCGGCACCGCGGGCGCCGGCGGGCTGGGTGGCGGCGGCGGGGATGCCAGCGGCGGGGGAGGCGCCGGTGGTGAGGGCGATGGGGGTGGCACAGGCGGCGCCGGCGGCGCCGGCGGTGGGGGTGGCTCCGGTGGCCAGGGCGGCTCCGGTGGCCAGGGCGGCTCCGGTGGCCAGGGCGGCTCCGATGGCCAGGGCGGCTCCGGTGGCCAGGGCGGCTCCGGTGGCCAGGGCGGCTCCGGCGGCCAGGGCGGCTCCGGTGGCCAGGGCGGCTCCGGCGGCGAGACTGGCAGTGGCGGCTCCGGCGGTACTGGCGGCTCCGGCGGCGACGGCGGCTCCGACGGTACTGGCGGCGATGGCGGCGATGGCGGCTCCGGCGGCTCCGGCGGCTCTGGCGGCTCCGGCGGCGGCGAGGAGCTCCCCCCGGTGCGCGTCCGGCTCATGGCCGCGAACCTCACGAGCGGCACGCGTCAGAGCTACGACCCCGGCCACGGACAGCGCATCATCCAGGGGGTCGGACCGGATATCGTCCTGCTCCAGGAGCTCAACTACGGCGACAACAGCGCGGACGCGCTCCGCGACTTCGTGCACGACACCTTCGACAGCACCTTCAGCTACTACCGCGAAGAAGGCGCGCAGATCCCGAACGGGATCGTGAGCCGCTATCCGATCCTCGAGGCCGGCGAGTGGACCGACAGCGAGGCGCCCAACCGGGACTTCGCCTGGGCGCGCATCGACATCCCCGGCCCGATCGACCTCTGGGCCGTCAGCGTCCACTTCCTGACCGCCGGATCGAGCCAGCGCCAGGCCGAGGCGCGGCAGCTCGTCGCGAGCATCCGCGCGAGCCTGCCCGAGGACGATTACCTGGTCGTCGGCGGGGACTTCAACACCGACAACCGGAGCGAGCCGTGCCTCTCGACCCTGTCGGAGGTCGTCGTCACCTCCGGCCCCTACCCCGCCGACAGGAACGGCGACACGGACACAAACGCCGGCAGGAACAAGCCGTACGACTGGGTGCTCGTCGACGGCGACCTCGATGCGCACGAGACCGCCGTCGTGATCGGCGAGAGCAGCTTCGCCAGCGGCCTCGTGGCGGACACACGCGTCTACGCGCCGATCGAGGAGCTCAGCCCCGCCCTCGCGGACGACAGCGGCGCCAGCCAGATGCAGCACATGGGGATCGTGCGCGACTTCCTGATCCCCGTGGACACGACGACCCCCGTCGATCCGACGCCGGGCACAGCCGCCGTGATCCTCAACGAGATCCTCGCGAACGAGCCGGGCAGCGACACCGCCGGCGAGTTCGTCGAGATCGTGAACGTCGGCTCGGCGGCCGCCGACCTCGGGGGGTGGACGCTCTCGGACAGCTTGTCGACGCGGCACACCTTCGCCGCCGGAACGACGCTCTCGCCCGACGCGGCCCTCGTTGTGTACGGCGGCTCGACGGCCGTGCCCCCCGGCGCGAGCTGGGCAGTCGCCGCCTCCTCGGGGCGCCTGGATCTCGCCAACGCCGGCGATACGGTGACGCTGCAGGACGCGTCGGGCGCCACGGTCGACGCCACGACCTACAACCGCACCCTCTCCGGCACCGACGGCGTCTCGATGAACCGCGACCCCGACGCCGTCCCGGGGGAGCTCTTCGCGCTGCACACCGCGCTCTCCGCGAGCGACAGCTCGCCCGGCACGCGCATCGACGGGTCGCCGTTCTGATCCGACGCTGCCTGTCGGGCGCCGCGTCCGGCGCGCCCGACAGGCAGCCGCCGCGACGGCGCGCCTCCGCTCAGTTCCAGAGCCGCGCGACAAGACCGTACGTGGGGAACGTCTGCCGCGTGCCGGCCACGAGCAGCTTGCCGTCTCCAGCGACCGTCATCGACTGAACGGCGTTCTCCTCGCCGAGGAAGAGCCCCTGCACCCCCTTGTCGCCGAACGTCGGATCGAGCGCGCCGTCGGGCAAGAAGCGCACGAGCGTGGGCCGGCTGGCCGCATGCTCACCCACGTTGCCGGCGACAACGATGCGGCCGTCCCGCTGGAGCGCCATGTCGACCGCGACGCCGCCCGGAACCCCGGCGAGCGCGTACCCGTCCTCCCCGAAGGTCGTGTCGAGCCCGCCGTCCGGCTCGAAGCGCACAACGAGGAAGTCGGTCGCTCCCGCCTCGACGCTCCGGGCGCCCACGAGGATCCGGCCGTCGGGCTGGACGGCCATGGCGACCGGCTCCTGATGGCCGGCCCGCGTAATCATCCGTTGTTGCTCCAGGTCGCCGATCGCGCCGTCCGGCGTGAGCTCCAGCAGCACCATGTCGCGATCGCCGTCCACCTCGATCCAGCCGGCCACGAGCGTCGAGCCGCCCGCGTCCGCGACGAGCGCCGTGCCCGCGCTCGGGCTGCCCGTGAACGGGGCGGTCCACCCCTCCGCGCCGAAGTCGCGATCGAGGTAGCCGTACGTGGGGTTGATGGCCGCGACGAAGAGCTCGCCGTCGCGCTCGCCGGTCACGAGGAGCCGCTCCGAGGGCGACAGATCCATGGCCGCCACAGACTCGTCGCCGCCGAGATCGATCAGGCCCTTGCCCGTGTTGGCCGAGTCGACGCCGTCCCGGGTCCCGTCGTCGCGGTAGCGGAGGAAGGCGATGTCGTCCGTCGTGTCCCCGCTGGCGTGGCCGACGAGGAAGACGGCGCCGTTCAGGAGGCGCGTAATGCCGCGAATTTGCTGATATTTCGTGCACCCACAGAAGGCGTCGGCCACGCTGCCGCCCGCGAAGGACGCGTCGGCCGCGCCGTCGCCGAGCAGGCGAAAGCCCTTGAGCGTGGCCCCGCCGAGGCCGCCGATGCCGTTGCCGGCGGTGAGGATCTTTCCCTGCGCCGTCTGCCGGATGTCGTCGAGCCCGCCGCCGTCGGAGCCGAGGTTCCAGGCGGCGATGCCCGCCTGACCGAAGCTCTCGTCGAGCGTGCCGGGCTTGCCCGTGACCACGGCGCGCACGGAGTCGGTGCGCGCGGTCCCGCCGGAGGTCGCGATGAGGTCGAGGTCGAACGCGGTGCCCAGCGTGAGCGCGCCGGAGGCGCCGACCTCCAGCCTGCCCGCGCTGCTGCCCGGCGGGATGGTGATCGCCGCCGCGACGAGGCCCGGAGGCGGCGCCTGCACGTCGACCTCGACGGGCCCATCGAAGCCGGCGATCCGGGTGATCGCGACGTCGACATGGTTGATACCGTTGTACGGGACGTTGACCCCGGTCGACTGGATGGCGAACGTGAAGTCGCCCTCGGCCTGGCCCCCCTGCCCTCCGCCCCCGTCGGCCGCCCCCCCGCCGTGCGTCGAGGTCGAGGTCGAGGCGGAGGACGAGGACGCGCCGGCGCCGCCGCCGCCTGCGCCCGGGTCGAGCGACACGTCCTCGATGCCGAGGAGCGCCTCGCAGCCGAGGAGCGCCACGGCGCCCCCGAGGAAGGCCGCGCTTGCGGTGATGCGGGCCAGGGCGGCGGTGGTTCGATGGGGTGTGCTGTTCACGGCACCGAGGAGGCTAGGCCACCGGCGGCACCGCGTCGAGACGGCGGCCGCGGCGCTTGACGGCCTCATGGCGGAGCGCGGCCTGCCGCGGGCGGGCAGGATGAACCCTTGCGGCGCCGACCGCATCCAAGCCCTCCGAGGAGAGACACCCATGTTGCGTCATCGCCTACATTTGCTCACGCTGAGCAGCGCGCTCGTTCTGATGTCGGCCCGCACTGCGCTGGCGGCCGGGGAGGCGCAGCTCATTGTCACGTCTCCCCGCCTGGGTGAGGTCGCCCGCCCTACCCTGCACCTCGATATCACCTGCACCAGCGGCGGCTCCGTGGTCTGCACCGGGATAGAGGTCACCATTCTCAACTACCGGGGCGAGTATCTACAGCTCTCCAGATCCACGCAGGATCGGCGGTCCGTGGACCCTATGTGGAGCTCCACATAAAAGGAAGAACCGGCTCTTCGTGGGCAGCAAGGACGGCGCCGAGTGGAACGCCACCATCGTGTCGCTCATCGCTTCCTGTGCGCTGCACGGCATCGAGCCCTGGGCCTACTTGCGCGACGTGCTGATCAGGCACCGCGCGCAGCGCGGGTCCAGGCCGCCGAAGGCGCCCGCGCAGCGGGGCGAAGCGCCTGGAGGCGCGCGAGTACGGCGCCACCCTCGCCTGGCGACGGCGGAGCTCCTCCGACGTGTCCAGTGGCGCGGCCACGGTCGGCAGGTGCGGGAACCAGCAGGATCGACCTTGCGGCCGACACGTTTCCATGATGCCTAGCCCCTTCGAACATGAACTCTCCCCGTGCCTTTCGATACCTGGATCTAGTCACCGCCGCCTTCGTCTGCGTCCTCGTCGTCAGCAACGTCGCCTCCTCCGCGAAGATCGTGGACCTGGGCTTCTCCCTCTTCGGGATCCCGATGGCCTTCGACGGCGGGACGCTGCTCTTCCCCGTGAGCTACATATTCGGCGATATCCTCACCGAGGTCTACGGTTTCCGGACCGCTCGGAGGGTCATCTGGACCGGTTTCGTCGCCTTGGCGGCGAGTTCCCTCGTGTTCTTCGTCCTGAAGGCGCTCCCCGGCGACTCCTCCTGGGAAGGATATGCGGGACAGGCCGCCTACAACGCCATCCTCGGCGGCATGAGCTCCGGCGGCATCGTCGCGGCGAGCCTTGCCGGATTCCTGATGGGCGGGCTCTCCAACGCCCTCGTGCTGGCGCGCCTGAAGGTGCTCACCGGGGGCAAGGCCCTCTGGATGCGGACCCTCGGGAGCACCCTGGTGGGGCAGCTCGTTGATACGGTCGCCTTCGTCGTCGTCGCGAGCGCGGTCGGCGTCTTCGGCTGGGATCTCTTCGTCTCCCTGGTCCTGACCAACTACCTGTTCAAGTGTCTCGTGGAGGCACTGATGACCCCTGCGACGTACCGGGCCGTCCGGTTCCTGAAGGGAGCCGAGGGCATCGACGTGTACGACTGGGATCTCAGGATCACCCTTCCCCGCTTCCGCCCGGAACGATAGGTGGACGTGGGATGCCAATCGAGGGTGCGCGTCCAGCTGTGCAGCACCCCCGGCGCCAAAGTCGGGCTCAGCGTTTCGTGGTCAAGAGACGTCCGTGGAAAGGCGGTCTCGTCATCGGGCAGGGCGCAGCCGATATCACGACTTCCGTCTCTTCCTGCTCGACCAGCTCTCGACCTTCAGGCCCCGAAATGGCTGGAAGTCGCGAACATTCACTGTCTCAATGATGGAGGGAAGATGGGCTCGAGCTTCTGCGACGGAGTAGCGACGCGCCATCCTCGTCATGTACACGATCATGTACATCTGTTCCACCGTGCGGTCGGGCGGGAGCCGCCCGGCGCCTTCGGTTCGGGTAGCCGGGGGATCGGTCACCCATGGCTCACGGTCTTGTACCAGGCTCCGATGCTGCACATCCGAGGAGAAACAGAGTACAACCTGCCAGCTCATCCGAGGGAGTTCGCCATGAACCCCGAGGTGCTCCAAGATAGCCTGACGCTCGCCTTCCAGCGGTCCGGCGACTGGCGAGCCTGATCGCCGCGCAGGCAGCGCCCGGAGCCTCGTCGGGCTCGGGTCGAGGCGCTTCGGCCTGCGCCGTCGCGCGCTCGCCTCCCCGCCCTGCGGCTCACTGGATGATGTATTTGTCGCCCGTGTACACGAGGACGAAGCGCGTATCCGCTGACGTGCCGCCTTCGTCGAAGCAGGCGACGCTGGCCTGCGTCTCCGACCCGTCACCGGACCAGCCCACGACCTTGCAGTACTCCGATCCGGTTCCGTAGGCCGTGACCTGTACGTTCGAGCCCGTTGCCGACATGCCGGGCAGGTTCACGGAATAGCGGCCCGCGGACGTGCGCCCGGCCGTGATGTCGGCCTCGACGTCGCCCGCGTCGCCCGAGATGAAGCCCTTCTGATAAGCGAGGCTGGGCGTGTACGACGCCGCCGCGGTGTCGTGCGCCCAGGCGTAGCTGTAGGAGAGCCCGCCGTTGGGCGGCGCCGAGCGCGCGAAGTTGAGAGTGAAGCGGCCATCCGCCAGGGCGCCCGCGCTGTCGAAGCACCGCACGTTGACCGCCGTGTCGTCCCCGGATTGCCCCCAGCCCGCTACCTTGCAGTGGTCGCTGTCCGGGCCGTAGGCCGTGACCTCCACCGTCCCGCCCACCGCGGTTTGCCCCGGCAGGGTGACGGCGTAGCGGCCCACACCCTGGCGCACGATCGTGTTGTTCACGCCGCTCGAGTTGAACTGATGCGTCAAGTCCGGCGTGTACGCCGCCGCCGTCGGATCGTTGGCCCAGACGTACGCTTCGTCCGACGAGCCGGTGCCCGATTTGCGGACGTACGCGACGCTGAAGCGGGTGTTGATGGCCGCCCCGCCGGCGGTGAAACAATTGACATAGACGTTGACGCCACCGCCGCTGCTGTTCCAGTGATCCACCTTGCAGCGCTCGGCGCCGGAGCCGTAGGCCGTGACCTGGACATTGCCGCCCGAACTGGCGCCAATACCAGGAAACTGCACGCGGTACCGGCCGGTACCGAGCTGCGTGACGGTGTTGTCCACTCCCTCCCCGGAGACGTCTCCGGAGGAATTTCGCGCGTAGCTCGAGTTCGCGGTGAACGAGCCCGTCGCCTGCTGCGCCCAGGCATACGCCCACGTACGGGAGACGAACGCTTGATGAACGGAGCCGATTTCACCATCCACGGTCTCGTCGTAGGAAACGCCGCAACCCGCGCTCATGATGCCGGCGGCAAGTGAACCCAGCAGCAGTGTCTTGCTCTTCATGCTATTTCCCTCTCCCGATCTCGACGTCGGTCACGGTCATCGCCGTCGTGGCGTGACCGCGGAGGGGCGATTGCAACGCGCGCGCCATGCGCGGCCGCCAGGCGGGTCGAGCACCGGTGATCCATCCCGATCACGGACGCGACGCCCGATCGAGCGTGGTGGCGCCGCGATCAGGGGCTCCGGCGGCATCGCGGCTGACTTGCCGGACGCGTCGCTGTCGCGCCGCCATGACACCGCTGCTATCACGCTCTCGTGACACCGTCACCGCCGCGTGTCAGGTCGTGGGGGGGGCCCCGCTCCCGAGCGTCAGACCGGTTTGAACTTCACCACCAGGCTCTTCGGGAACGGCCCGCCATACCGGAGCTTCCCCGCGGGGCCGAGCGCGCGCCGGAGGTGCGTCTGGCGGAGCAGGCTCTTCAGCACCTCGGGCACCTCGACGCCGGAGGTTGGCGGCTGTGCCCGGCAGGGGCGGCGGCCCGCGGGCGGAGCCTACCCGTCCGCGTCCCCGCCCTCCGCGCCCCCGTCTCCACGCAGGCCGTAACGCTTCATCGCGCGCTGGATGAACTTCCGGTTTACCCGCGCGAGCTCCGCCGCGCGCGACACGTTGCCGCCCGTCTGCCGGAGCGCGGCGTCCAGATAGGCCCTCTCGTACGCCTCGGCCACGCGCTCCCGGCCGGCGAGCAGCGGCTCGGTCAGGTCCACCGCGGGCGGGCCCTGCGCGCCCTCGCTGGGCACGGCCGGCGCCGGGGGGCCGCCCGCGCCGCCGGCCGTGCCCAGCGCGAGCGCGCGGGCCAGCGCGTTGCGCAGCTCGCGGACGTTGCCGGGCCACGAGCGCGCCGCGAGCGCCGCCACCACGTCCCCGGAGAGCGACGGCTGCGACCCGGATCGGGGCCTGAGCCCCTCCTCGAAGTGACGGACGAGCAGCGGGATGTCGCCCGGCCGCTCGCGCAGCGGCGGCACGGCGACCTGGAGGACAGCGAGCCGGTAGTAGAGATCCTCGCGAAACCTCCCGCGCTCCACCTCGCGGGCGAGGTTTCTGTTCGTGGCAACGACGATGCGCACGTCCACCCGCCGCGTCACGTTGGAGCCCACCCGCCGCACCTCGCGCCGCTCGAGAGCCCGCAGGAGCTTGGGCTGCAGATCGAGCGGCAGCTCGCCGATCTCGTCGAGGAACAGGGTGCCGCCGTCCGCCGCCTCGAACGCCCCCGGGCGCTCGGACACGGCGCTGGTGAAGGCGCCCTTCACATGGCCGAACAGCTCGCTCTCGATGAGCGCGGCGCTCACCGCCGGGGAGCTGCGCTCGCGGCTCCCCGGCGCGCGCTCGGCACGGTGGGCGCAACGATGGCTCGCAGGAGGCAGGGCGATGCGCGGTAGGATGCGGAGCGCAGGCAGCGGCCGTGGAGGCGCGGGACACATGACCCGATGGAGTGGATGGATCGGAGGCCTGACGTCGCTCCTCGTGGCCTGGCTCGCGCTGGCGGCGAGCGCCCACGCCGCCGAGCCGCGCGGCGCCGTGCTCGGGCCGGGAGATACGACGGCCGCGCTCTGGTACATGAGCGAGGACTACACAGCCGAGGCACGCTGGGCAGAGTCCGACATCGCATCCCACGAGAAGCGGCCATCGAACCGCGGTGGCCTCGCCGGGGATGCGGTCCAACGTGACGCGACAATCTTCCCTGATCTGATGGATCTCGGGGCCGCGCGGATGGGGACCGGAGAGTACTCCAGCGCCGTGCCGCTGCTCGCCCGCGCGCTCGCCGTGGCAGCGCGCGATCACGCAGCGCAGCCGGAGGACGACGCTCAGCGCGGCCGGCTCGCGATGGCCCTCGCGCTGCTCGGCGAGCTGCGCATGAAGCAAGGCGATTACGCCGCTGCGGAGCCGCTCCTCACGCGCGCGACGTCGCTGTGGGGAGAGGCTCATGCCCGGTGGGCTTACAAGGGATTCGTTGGAGCCCTGGACAGCCTCGCTCGCCTGCTCCTGGCGAAGGCGGAGTACGGCCGGGCCGACGCGCTCCTGAGCGCGCTCCCGAAGGGCACAGCCCGCCAGGATCACTTCATCCTGACCCTGGCGGAGCTCGAGATTGCCCGCGCGCAGCACGGGCGCGCCGAGGACCGCCTCCGGAGACAATCGAGCGGGAGATGCGAAGAGGGCGACCGCCCGAGCGCCGCGCGCTGCCTCCAGGACCTCGCCGACATCCACACCGAAGCGGGCGATCCGGCGCTGGCCCGGCCGCTCCTCGAGCGCGCGATCGGCCTCCTCGAGAGGGTGCTCGGCCCGGAGCACCCGAGCCTCGCCGCCGCGCTGGACCGGCTCGCGGCGGTCCAGCTGCTGCAAGGGGCCGAGCCCTCGGAGGTCGAGCCGCTCGTCGAGCGGGCGCTCTCGCTGCGCGACAGGACGCTCGGCAAGGGTCACGTGGGACGGAGCACCTCCCTGATGCTCCGCGGCGATCTCGCGCTGAGGCGCGGCGATCCTGCGGCCGCGGAGCGCGCCTACCGCGACGCGCTCGCGCTCCGCGAGCAGCGCCTCGGCGACAGGCACCCGGGCGTCGCGGAGGCGCTCGCCGCGCTCGGCCAGCTCCGGGAAGAGGGCGGGGAGCCTCGGGCCGCCGAGCCGCTCTACCGGCGCGCGCTCGCCATCGAGGAGGCCGCCTTCGGCCCGGACCATCCGCGCGTCGTCCGCGCCCTGCAGCGGCTCGGCCGGCACCGGCTCGACCAGGGGGCGATCGGCGAGGCCATGGGCCTGCTCGCGCGCGGCGCGGACATCCAGGACCGGCGCGCGCTCGCGCTGCTCCCCGCGGCGAGCGAGGAGCAGCGGACCGCCCTCGCCGGCGCGCTCCGCGACGAGACCGATCTCCTCCTCTCGCTGCACGCGGACAGCGCTCCTTCCGACGCGGAGGCGGCGCGCCTCGCCTTCACCGCGGTGCTCCGGCGCAAGGGCGTGGTCCTCGACGCCGCCGCGGACCGGATCGCCGCGCTCAGGGACCGGAGCCGCCCCGACGACGCGATGCTCCTCCGGCAGCTCGTCTCCGTCGAGTCGCGGCTCGCCGATCTCATCATCCGCCTCCCCTCCTCGGGGCAGCCTGGCGAGCTCCGCGCGTCGATCGACGAGCTCGAGCGAAAGAAGCGGGCGCTCGAGGAAGAGATCGGCCGGCGCGGCGCCCCGCTGCGGATCGACGACGAGCCGGTCACCCTGGACCGCGTGGTCGCCGCCCTGCCGCAGGGAGCGGCGCTCGTCGAGCTCGTCGTGCGCCGCCCGCGCGTGCGCGAGCGCGGCGGCGCCGCGCCGCTCGCCTGGGGCGCGCCGCGGTATGCGGCGTACGTGCTCCACTCGGACGGCCGCGTCGCCTGGGCCGACCTCCGCGACGCGGCGCCGATCGACGCGGCCGCCGGCGACCTGCGGCGCGCCTTCGCCCAGCTGCTCCGTGACCCGCAGCGCGCCGCGCGCGCCGTCGACGAGCGCGTCATGCAGCCGGTCCGGGCGCTGCTCGGCGGCGCCCGCTGGATCTTCCTCAGCCCCGACGGCGAGCTCAACCTGGTCCCCTTCGGCGCGCTCGTCGACGAGCAGGGCAGCTACCTGCTGGAGCACAGCTCGTTCACCTACCTGACGAGCGGCCGCGATCTGCTCCGCGCCCGGCATCACGACCCGCGGCGCGCCGAACCCGGGTTGCCTGCGCTTGTCATCGGGGCGCCGGAGTTCGGCGACGCGACCCGGCACGCGCGCTTCCGCCGCGAGGCCCCGGCCGGCGCGGCGCCGGCGAGGCGGTCGATCGACATGCGCGCGCTGTCGTTCCCGGCCCTGCCCGGCACGCTGCCCGAGGCGACGGCGATCGCGCGGCGGTTCCCGGGGGCGAAGGTGCTCACCGGGCTCGGCGCGACCGAGGAAGCGCTCAAGAGCGCGGCGCACCCGCGGATCCTCCACCTCGCGACGCACGGGTTCTTCCTCCCCGACAGCGAGCACGCGGGCGGGGCCGCCGGCGAGAACCCGCTGCTGCGCGCCGGCGTGGCGCTCGCCTCGGCCAACCGGCCCTACGACGGCCCCGAGGACGGGGTCCTGACCGCGCTGGAGGCCTCGGGCCTGGACCTGTACGGCACGCAGCTCGTCGTGCTGTCCGCCTGCGAGACGGGCCTCGGCGAGGTGAAGCGGGCGGACGGGGTCCACGGCCTGCGGCGCGCGCTGGTGCTCGCCGGGGCGGAGACCCAGGTGATGAGCCTCTGGAAGGTCCAGGACCGCGAGACCCGCAACCTGATGGAGGCCTACTACGAGAAGCTCGCCGCCGGGGGGGGCCGGGTCGAGGCCATGCGGCAGGCGCAGATCGAGATGCGGTCCCGACCCGGAACGGCGCACCCCTTCTACTGGGCTGCGTTCATCGTCTCCGGCGACGGCGCGGCCCTCGACGGCCGCGAGGTGGCGCCGCGGCCGGCCGCGCCTCGCGCCGCGCCCTCCGTGCCGCCCGGGCCCCGCGGCTGCGCGTGCGACGCGGCCGGTACGGGCGCTTTCTCCGGGAGCGCCGGGAGCGGCGCGCTCCTCGCGACGGGCCTCCTCGCCGCGGGCCTCCGGCGACGGAGCGCCGCCCTGCGGCCACGGGCCGCTTGATCCGCCGTCCGGGAGGCCTGTCCGGGCGGTTCACGCCGGCTTCGTCGTGGCGACCCACGCCCGCGCCTCGTCCATCAGCCCGAGCGTGAGCGGGCGCAACGTCACGCCCGACCCGGCGGCCTCGGCGACCGCCTCCTCCAGGGCCGCGACAACGAGCTCGCCGCGCCGCGCGAGGTGCAGGAGCTCCCACAGCCGCGCGCCCATCGCGAGATCGCGGTCGGCCCGGGCCTCCGCGACGCTCCTGGCCGCGCGCGCGTCGGTGAGCGCGTCGTCGGAGCGGCCGGCCAGGGCCAGGATCTCCGCGCGCCGCAGGAGGGTGAGCGCCTGGCGGCGGTCGCGGTGGGCGCGCTGCAGCGCCTCGGCCTCGTCGGCCGCGGCGAGCGCGCCAGGGAGATCTCCGACGCGCCGGAGCGCGTCCGCGCGCAGCGACAGCGCGCTCGCGCGCAGCCCCGGATCGCCGGCCTCCGCCGCGAGCTCGGCCGTGCGCCTGGCCGTCTCCGCGGCCTCGATCGCGCGGCCGTCGCGTAGCAGGAACGCGGCCAGGTTGGTCAGCACGAGGCGGAGCTGGCCACGCATGCCGTCCGCCTCGGCCTGACCGGCGATCCTCTCGAGCCGCCCGATCGCCTCGCCGAGCCGGCCGCGCTCGGCGTCGAGCACCGCGAGATCCGCCTCGATGTGCAGCCTGTGCCAGCGCGATCCGAGCGCCGAGGCGATCGCGAGCGCGCGCGTGAGGTCCTCCTCGGCCACCGCGAGATCGCGGCGGTTCGAGGCGTAGTTCAGCTCGAAGCGCAGCACGCGCGCCCCGAACTCCAGCGCCGGCCCGGCGCGCGCCGCGAGCGCCACCGCCTCGCCCGCGAGCTCCATGGCCCGCTCGGGGACGGCGACGCCGGCGAGCGCCATGCGCGCCTCGCAGCGGAGCGCCTCGTCGGGCTGGGCGTCGGCGGCCGCGAGCAGCCCGGGATCGTCGTAGCCCTCGTCGCGCAGGCCCCGCGCCACCTCCAGCCGGCAGAGCCGGCGCCGCAGCGCCACCTCGGCGCGGCGCGCGGGGAACACCGCCGCGCGCGCGTCGAGCGCGTCGAGCCGCCGCCGCGCCTCCTCGGGCTTCCTGCCGCGCAGCAGGGCGCGCACCACGTCGATCTCGGCGGCGGCGCGCTCGTCCGGATCCTCGATGAGCGCGGCGAGGCGCTCGCCGAGCTCCACCGCCTCGGTGAACAGGCCGGCCGACATCACCGCCGCCATCGCCGGGCCCAGCCAGCGCCGCGCCTCCGGGGCCGCGCCCAGGCGCTCGTAGCCGGAGGCCAGGAACGCGGCGTCGGCGGCCGCCGTGGGGCGGCGGGCGATGGCGTCGAGCAGCGCGCGGTGCAGGCGGCGCAGCCAGGGGCGCGGCCGGACCAGGTTGAGCACGGAGAGGCGCACCATCTCCTGGACGAAGCTGTACTCCGGCCCGTGCTGGCCGGCCCCGGAGGCGGTGAGCAGGCCGGCGTCCACGAGGGGGAGCAGCGCGGCCTCCAGCGCCTCGTCGTCGCGGCCCGCGGCCTCGGTGAGCACGTCCACGCCGAGGCCGCCGCCGTGGAGCGCCACGGCGGCCAGCGCGCGCAGGGCGAGGCGGCCTTCGTCGCTCGCGGGGTCGAGGTAGCTGGCGAGGCGCGCGACAACGAGGTCGGCGACCCCCGGGACGCCGCGGCTCGCGAGGTCGGGCTCGGCGGCCTCCCAGGCGCCCCCGCGATAGACGAGCGCGCCGGTCTCGCGCCACGCGACGAGCGCGTGCACGATGAAGAACGGCACGCCGCCCGAGCCGCGCACGACCGCGCGCTCGAGCGCGGGCGCGACGGGGAGCGTGGCCTGGGCGAGGCGCGCGGCGTCCTCGTCGCCGAGCGGGCTGAGGGCGAGGTGCCGTGCGCCGGGGCGGGCGCGCCCGCGCGCCTCGGCGAGCAGGGCGCGCAGGGGTGGCGAAGGGCTCGGCTCGTCGCGCGCGGCCGCGAGGACCAGGAGGCGCGCCTGCGCGCCCCTGCGCGCCACCGTCGCGCCCACGCGCTCGACAAGGAGCCGCAGCAGCGCGAGGGTGTGCGCGTCGGCCCACTGGAGGTCGTCGAGGGCGAGGACCAGCGGCGCCTCGGTGCTCGCCGAGAGCAGCGCGTCCTCCACGCCCTCCAGCGCCGCGGTCGCGTCGGGCGCGCCGGGGAGCACGCTCGGCGAGAGGGCCCGCTCGATCGCGTCCACCACCAGGCCGAGCGCGCTCGCGGCCTCCGGCGGGAGCGCCTCCAGGGCGCGGAGCAGCGGCCGGAGGGGGCTCTTCCGCTCCGGGGAGCAGGCGGCCCGCAGGACGCGGTCCGCGCCGAAGCTCTCGCGCTCGAGCGCCGCGGCGAGCAGGTGGGTGCGGCCGATGCCGAGCGGTCCGGTGATCAACGCGGCGCGGACCCCGCCTCCGCGCGCCTCCGCGGCGAGGCGCGCGAGCGCCGCGAGGGCGTCGTCGCAGCCGAAGAGCGGGGTGTGCAGGCAGGGCGCGTGCGGCGCGAGGGTCTCGGTCGGCTCCCTCGCTCCGTCGACCTGCGAGGCCGGACGCGAGACCGGCGCGGTCGGGCTCCCGACGTCCGCGGCCGGGCGCGCGACAAGCACGGTCGGGCCCTCGACGTGCGGGGCCCGCCCCGCGATCTCGCGCGGGGCGGTGGGCATCGCAGGCTGGGAGTCGAAGGCGGCCAGGTCGTGCGGGACGGCTCTCTCGCCCGGAGGACCGGGCTCCGCGCGCCGGAGGTGCGGCGGGACCTCGCCGCTCGAGAGCGCGAGCACGCGCTCGAGCTCGCGCGCGACCCACTCGGCGTGGCGCGGGCGCGCGCGGGGATCGGGATCCAGGAGGAGCGCGGTGAGATCCGCGAGCGGCGCGAGCGCGGGCGTGTCCGGCGGCAGGATCGCGTCGAGCCGGGGTGCACGCCGCCGGGGATGGAGGGCCACGGGCCCGCCCGCGGGGTCGAGCGGGACCTGGCCGGTGCACAGGCGCAAGACGGTGGCGCCGAGGGCGTAGAGGTCGGCGGCAGGGGTGGTCGCACCGCCGAGCAGGATCTCCGGCGCGATGAAGCCGGGGGTGCCGACGAGGAGCGGCGCGGCGGCGCCTCGCGGCCGGAGCGCGGGGTCATCGACGACGATGCCGAAGTCGATCAGCTTGTGGACCGGCTGGGCGGCGAGGCCCTGGCCTCCGCCGCGCGCCCCTTTCGCTGCGGCGCGCTCGATGATGTTGGCCGGCTTGACGTCGCGGTGCACGAGGCCGGCGCCGTGCACGGCCGCCAGCGCCCAGGCGACGCCGAGGGCGGCCCTGGCGACCGCATCGGAGCTCAGCGGGCCGGCCTCCGCGAGACGGACATCGAGGCTCACGCCCGCGATGTGCTCCATGGCGAGGCCCACCACGCCCCAGGCGTCGTCGCGGTGCAGGGCATAGAAGCGGACGACGTTCGGGTGCTCGACGCGGCAGAGGGCGCGCGCCTCGTCGAGGATCGCATCGCGCCAGCGCGCGGCGTCCGCCGAGCCCGGGGAGAGGCCCATCGGCAGGAAGAAGAGCTTGACCGCAGCGTCGCGGAGCTTGCGTCCCTCGTAGACCTCGTCGGCCAGCCAGACGGGGGCGAAGCCGCCGCGGCCGAGCTGACGGATCAGCCGGAACGGACCGAGCCAGCGATCCGCAGCGGGGCGCTGCAGGAAAGCGGGAGCTACGGAGGAGGTGGGAGACGGCATCCAGCCGGCGACGATGCTACCGCGGCCGGGCCTGCGCCGGCTCACGGTTCGTGGGGGACATGTAGGGTCACCCGGCGGGTCTCGAAGGGTGGCCGGGGCATGACCGGACTCGGAGTCCGAGCGCGGGTGCGACACGGCAGGGGCACGAAAGGCGACGCCTCCGGCCTCGGTGCGACGCCCTCGTCCCGGCAAGGGCCCGCGGGACGGCCCTCTAAAGCCACCGGTGGGTCGCGCCGCCGGGGCGCCGAGGAACGGCGTCCCCTTCACGCTCCGGCGGATCCCCTCCACGAACCGTGGCCCTGCGGCAGGCGGCGGCGCGGGACGCGCGGCGCCGGGTACGGCGTGGAATGCTGGTTGCCAAGAGGGTGCTCCTTGAGACCCAATCGCCGCACCGCGCGCGCCGGATCCCCGGACGCAAGCGGATGTTGCCCACGTGCCATCACGGAGAGTTGTCATGTCCCGAAGCCTGATCCTGATGCTTCTCTCGTCGCTCGCCCTCACGACGGCCGCCTGCCAGAGCAGCCAGCCGCAGCCTGCCGACGCCCCTGCCGCGGCCACGCCCGCCGGGGCGCGCGAAGGCGCGACCCCGGACACCGTACCTGCCAGCCGCGCGCAGACGACGGCCGCCGGTGAGGCCGAAGAGGACGTCTGCGCGGACCAGCAGCCGACCGGCGATCCACCTGTATGCCCTTCAGGCTGCGTCTGGGACGAGGGCAAACAGCGGTGTACGCAGCTCCGCGGCGTGATCGTCGACCAGCGCCCCGGAACGCTGCGGCCCCTGCCCATCCCGGACATCCGCCCCGTGAAGGTCCCGACGCCCTGATCCTTGCGCGCGTTCGGCCGGCCTGCTCGTGCTGGCCGCCCGTCGTTTGGCCGAGGTGGCGAGCTGGCGCCCCGGGCTCGGACACTGACCCTCGCTGAGCATCGGCCAGGAGAGCTCCTCCGCGACGCTGAAGCTTGAGCTGGTCGAGCACGAGCGCTCCCCAACGCGAGCGGCCGCCATCGCCTCGATCAGAGACCACACCGGCAACCTCTACAATCCGAAGCGACGGCGTTCACGGCTCGCCTGCATGAGCCCGATCGGGTTCGAATTGAAGACCTACGTGACCGCGCTCGCGGCATAGTGAGACTGTCCACGGGAGCGAGGGGGGGACCAGGGAATGGAACTGATGGAGTATGCGCTGGGGGACATCGCTTACGAGGGAAGCGAGACGCGCGTCTATCGCGCGGTGCATCTCCCCTCGGGCGCGCAGGTGGCGATCAAGGTCCCGCTCGCCGAGGTGCCAGGCCCGCGCGTCATGGGGCGACTGGCCCACGAGCATCAGGTGCTCCGGCGACTCGCGGCTGTGCCCGGCGTGGCGCGCGTGCATGCGTTCGCGCAGCGGAACGGCGCGGCGGCGCTCGTGCTCGAAGACCCTGGAGCGAGCTCGCTCGATCAGGTGCTCGCCAAGCAGGGTCGTTTGCCGGTGGCGGCCGGGCTGCGGTTCGGGCGACGCCTTGCTCGGGTGCTCGAGGGCGTGCATGCCGCCGGCGTGATGCACAAGGACATCAAACCGCAGAACCTGCTCGTGGAGGAGACGTACGAGCAGGTCACCCTGCTCGACTTCGGCATCGCCTCGCTGCTGTCCCAGGAAGCGACCGAGGCGAGCATTCCCGAGGCGCTGGAAGGGACCCTGGCGTATATCTCGCCAGAGCAAACGGGGCGCACGGCGCGTGCGCTCGATACGCGCACGGACCTCTATTCGCTGGGCGTGACGCTCTTCGAGGTGCTGTCGGGGCGGCGGCCCTTCACGGACCGCGATCCGCTCTCGCTGGTGCACGCGCATCTGGCCAAGACCCCGCCTCCGCTCGATACAATCGCGCCGGAGGTGCCGAGCGCCGTGTCGGCGATCGTATCGAAGCTCCTGGCGAAAGATCCCGAGCGGCGGTACCAGACAGCCAGAGGCGCGGCGGAGGATCTGGAGGAGGCGCTCCGCGCGCTCGACGAGCGTGGTACGGTGGAGCCCTTCTCGCTTGGGAAGAAGGACTTCTCACGGAAGCTGCGGCTGCCGCAGGTGCTCGTGGGGCGGGAGCACGACGTCGAGCGGGTAGGCGAATCGTTTGCCCGCGCCGAGCGGGGCGCGGCGGAGCTCTTGCTCGTCGGCGGCCCGTCGGGCATTGGCAAGACGGCGCTGGTGCGCACGGTCTACCACGACATCGCGAAGGCGGGGCGCGGCCTCTTGATCGCAGGAAAGCACGACCAGCTCGCGCGATCGACGCCGTACGCCGCGATAGCGCAAGCGTTCGGTGGGCTGATGCGTCAATGGCTCTCGAGCCCGAAGGCGGTCCTGGAGACCTGGCAGGATCGGATCCGGAGCGAGGTCGGGGACAACGCGCGGCTGATCGCAGATGTGGTGCCGGAGCTCGACCTCGTCATGGGCAAGCTGCCGCCGGTGCCGCCGGTGGAAGGCGAGCAGGTGCTCAATCGGCAGAAGCTGACGTGGCTGAACTTCGTTCGAACCGTCACGACGCCGAACCCGCCGCTCGTCATGTTCCTGGACGACATGCAGTGGGCGGACAGCGCCACGCTGATCATCCTGCAGACGCTGCTGACGGACGTGGAGCGGAGGTCGCTGCTGGTGATCGCAGCCTACCGTGACAACGAGACGCCGCCCGAGCATCCGCTGTGGAAGCTCGTGGAGGCAGTGGAGGCGAGCGATGCCAAGGTCTCGAGGCTGACGGTGGGCCCCCTGTCGGAAGAGCAGGTGCAAAAGTGGCTTTTGCGCACGCTCGAGGGCGAGCCGAGGCGCGTGGAGCCGCTCACGCGTGTGCAGTGGCAAAAGACGCGTGGAAACCCGTTCTTCCTGGAGCAGCTGCTGCTCTCCCTGCACCGGCAGAAGCTGCTGGTGAGGGACGCGGAGAGCGGGGAGTGGCGCTGGAATCAAGCGGACCTGGAGCGGGCGCAGATCACCGACAACGTGGTGGCGTTCTTGACGGACAAGGTACGAGAGATGCCGGACGCGACGCAGCAGCTCATGGGGCTCGCGGCGTGCGCAGGGCACACGTTCCATCTCCACGATCTGGAGCGATTGAGCGGGTGGGAGCGCGCCCGGGTGACGGGGGCGCTCTGGCCGGCGCTGCAAGAGGAGCTGATCGTGCCGGTCGATGGGGCTTATCGCCCCGCGCAGGCGCTCGGAGGGGTGCGCGACGGGGCACTGGACGCCTCGTACCGGTTCCTGCACGACCGCGTGCAGCAGGCGAGCTACGAGCGGATCTCGCCGGAGCAGCGCGTCCTCGCGCACCTCGAGATCGGCCGGCGGCTCTGGGCGGGGTATCGAGCAGAAGGGGGCACGGCTCAGCAGCTCCTGGAGCTCGCGCGGCACATGAACCAGGGTTCGGCGCGGCTCACGTCCGTGGAGGAGCTCAACGACGTCGCGCGGATGAACCTGGAGGCCGCTCGCGTCGCGAAGGCCGCGAGCTCCCACCGGCTGATGGCCAGCCTGCTGGAGAACGCGCAGGCGCTCCTCGGCGAGCGAGCCACAAGCGAAGAGCTGGCGCTGTCGGTGGAGATCGCGCTGGAGCACCTGGAGGCGGCCTATCTGCTGCGAGATTTCGACGACGTCGAAGCACGTGCGCTCGATTTGCTCGCGCGGCCTCTCGGGGCGGTGCCCTGGCTGTCGGCCCAGGAGATCCGCGTCCGCTGCTGCCTGGCGACGGGCCAGTATGCGCGGGGAATCGGGCTTGGCATCGCGGCGCTCGCGGAGCGGGGCTTCACCTTCCCCGACACGGACGAAGCGTGTCAGCCGGCGCTCCTCGAGGAGTCCGCCGCGCTGGACCGATGGCTGGAGCAGGACCTCGGCGCGTTCAATCGAATGCCGCCCGAGCAGTCCCCGGAGCACCGGCTCATCGATGCCCTGATGACGCAGACGCAGCTCTGCTCCATCTACGGCGGCCGGCCGATGCTCTACACGCTCATCATCGTTCGCCTTGTCTCCGAGGCGGTGCGACGGGGGGCCCTCACGCCGGCTGCCCCCCTCATGCTCTGCAGCTTCGCCAATGTCTGGTCGGTGGCCACGGGCATGTATCGCCGCGTCTTGCGCTGGGTCGAGCCCGGGGTGCGCGCCGCGGAGCGCGTCGGGTCCCCGATGCTCCCCGAGTGCCTGGTGCTCCATGGTATCTACATGGTGTATTCCAGGCCTGTCGACGAGACGGCTGTCCTCTACGAACAAGGCATGGCGGCCGGCCTGAAGATCGGTTCGTTCCAGGGCACGAGCTGGGGCCTCCTGGCCGAGCTGTTCTATCACCGCGTCTGGCGTGGCCTGCCGCTCGGCCAGGTCGACTCGCAGCACAAGGCTCGCTGGGATCTCGTGCAGCGCGCGGGGGACGCCGTGGGGCGGCACCACTTCGAGGCGATCGCGTCCTATTGTGCGGTGCTGATGACCCCTGACGACGCCCCGAAGCTCCTGAGCGACGAGCCGTTGTCGCGAGGTTCGCACTCCCTCCTGGCCGACGGGGACGGGTTCACGGGAGGGCTCGCTCGCACCCTGGAAGCCTATCTGTTCTGTGTCACCGGCAGGTGGGAGCGAGCGCTATTGCGGGCGCGGGAGGCAGACCAGTTTCGAGCGGACATCCTCGGCATGCCGCCGGTGACGGATATCCCGTTCTTCCTCGCGCTCTCGGCGGCGAAGTGCTGGCATGACGCCGCCGGCACCGAGGAGCAGGCGCGGCTGCGGGAGCACATCGAGCACGGCCTCGAGCGGCTGCGCTACTTCGCGGGAGGTTGTGCGCCGAACTTCCTCCACAAGCTGCGCCTCGTCGAGGCCGAATACGCCCGCGTCCTCGGCAAGACCGAGGAGGCCATCGCCAGGTACGACGAGGCCATCGAGCTCGGGCGCGAGCACCGCTTCCTGCACATCGAGGCTCTCTCGATCCAGCTCGCCGCCGAGTTCCGACTGCAGACGGGCAAGAGCCACATCGGTGCCATGTACCTGCGCGAGGCTCGCGACGCCTATGCGCGCTGGGGCGCAGTCAACATGGTCGCCCACCTGAACGCGAAATACCCCGCCTTGCTCAGGGCGTCCATGCACGGGGCGGCTGTCGAGCGCACGACGATGGCGGCGGCGACCACGACGACCACGGGCGCCTCCGCGGGCGCGAGCCTCGACGTGAACACCGCGGTGCGCGCGGCGCAGGCGCTCTCGAGCGAGCTCGACCCGGAGCGCGTCGTGGGCCGGCTGATGGAGCTGCTGCTGGAGAACGCGGGGGCGCAGCGCGGCGCCCTGGTGCTCCGCGAAGGGGACGCGCTCTCCGTCGTGGCGCGGCTGTCGGTGGAGGGGGCTCGCATCGAGACGGGGCTGTCGGAGCCGCTCGGGCAAAGCCACGACGTGCCGGCGACCGTGGTGCAGTATGCGGCCCGCACGGGCGAGCCGGTGGTGACAGGCGACGCGACGAGCGAGGCGCGCTTCGCCATCGACCCTTACCTCGCGTCGCGCGCGGTGCTCTCGCTGCTGGCCCTGCCCTTGACACACAGGGGCCATCTCGTGGGCGTGCTGTACCTCGAGCACCGCGACGTGCCGTCGGCGTTCCCTCCTGCGCGCGTGGAGCTCCTGTCGGTGCTGGCCTCGCAGGCGGCCATCGCCGTCGAGAATGCCATTCTGTACCGGGACCTGGAGGCCAAGATCAAGGAGCGCACGGCCGAGCTCCGGATCGCCAAGGAGGCGGCCGATCGGGCGAACCGGGCGAAGAGCGATTTCCTCTCGAGCATGAGCCACGAGCTGCGCACGCCGCTCAACGGCATCCTCGGTTATGCCCAGGTCCTCTCTCGCGCGCCCGAGCTCTCCCTGAAGAGCCGTGATGGGGTGCAAGTCATCAAGAAATCGGGCGAGCATCTCCTTTCCTTGCTGGAAGACGTGCTGGACCTCGCGAAGATCGAGGCCGGCAAGATGGAGCTCGCCTCGAGGAAGTTCGACTTCCAGGCCCTTGTGCGCACGGTGGTGGATCTGTGTCGCGTACGCGCGGACCAGAAGGGCATCGCCTTCACCCATGAGATACGCGGTGGAGCGACGTCTGCGTTCTATTCTGCGTTCTATGGCGACGAGAAGCGCCTGACGCAGGTGCTGTTGAACCTCCTGAGCAACGCCATCAAGTTCACCGAGCGAGGAAGCGTCGCCCTCGTCATTGACGAGCTGAAGCGCGGCCCCGATGAAGGGAGCACGTTGCGGTTCCGGGTCGAGGATACGGGCCCCGGGATTGCCTCGGAGCACGTCTCGCGCATCTTCGATCCCTTCGAGCAGCTCGGAGATCACAAGGCGAAGAGCGCCGGCACAGGGCTCGGCCTCGCCATCACGAAGAAGATCGTCGACCAGATGGGCGGCACGATCGACGTCGAGAGCGAGCTCGGCCGAGGCAGCGCCTTCACGGTGACGCTCGCGCTCGCGGAGGGGCCTGCTGCCGCGGGCGCCGACAGAGCCCTCGGGTGGCATACCATCACCGGGTATCGCGGAGAGCGCCGCACGATCCTCGTCGTGGATGACAACCCGCATAACCGTGCCCTGGTGAGCGATCTGCTGGTCCCGGTCGGCTTCGAGGTCGTGGAGGCCGAGGACGGTGAGGCGGCGCTCCGGCTGGCCGTGGAGCGGAGGCCGGCGCTCGTCTTGATGGACCTGGTCATGCCGGGCATGGACGGCCATGAAGCCACGCGCCGCCTGCGGCAGATGCCCGAGCTCGGCGAGGTCGTCATCCTGATCTCGTCGGCGAATGTATCCGGCGCCGAACGGCAGGAGGGCGTCCGCGCCGGTTGGAACGACGCCTTGCACAAGCCCGTGCAAGCGGGCGCGCTCTTCGACAAGATCCAGCGCTTCCTCGGCGTGGATTGGATTCATGCCGAGGAGAAGGCCCCTGTCACGGCGGCGCGGGAGAGTGGTCCGCTGGTGCCGCCTTCGGCCGAGGAGCTCGCCCTTCTATCGCGGCTGGTGGCGTCGGGGCGGGTCCGGAACGTGGTGGCGGAGGCGGTGCGGATGGAGGAGACCGACCCGCGACTCGGCCCGTGGCTCGAGCGGCTCAGGGGCCTCGTGCGGACGTACCAGATGCGGAAGCTGCAAGAGTTCGTCGATGGATATGCCGCAGGCACGGCCCTGCCCGGCGAGAGCGCCTAGCGAGCTCCGACGGCAACCTCGAGCGTGAGACGGCGCCGCCTCACAGCGCCGCGCGAGAAACGGCTAGCGCGGCAGCCCTGTATGTCCGTAGAATGGCGGATCCTTGAACTCTGAACGAGGTTGGCAGTGGAAAATAGTACCATGGTTAAACGACCGCGCTTTGCCCGGCTTCGCCGCTCCATCTCGCTCGCCCTCGTCGCTTTTTGCGTCGCCTGTGGCCAGGCGCCGTCCGATGCCGGCGGACCGGGCGGCGACGGCGCCACGGAGATCCCGTCCCTGATCGGGGATGTCGCGTTTTCCACGCCTAGCCAGACGTTCAGGGATCAGATCCAGGTGGAGATGTCCACCACGCTCGCGGAGGCGGAGATCCGCTATACGGTGGACGGGCAGCGGCCGACCGCGGCCTCCACGTTGTACACGGGCGAGCCCGTGACCCTCACCACCACGACGCAGATCCGCGCGCAGGCGTTCGCGGGGGGCGCCGCGAGCGGCGCGGTGAGCACCGGCATCTACATCGCGCGCACCGTCGACGTGACCTCCGACCTTCCCATCGTGATCATTGACGGTTACGGCGAGGGCAAGCCGACCGACAAGGAGATCTACTTCGACGCGGCGGTGATGGTCTGGGAGCCGGTCAACGGGGTGGCCTCGATAGCCTCGCTGCCCACGATGGCGATGCGCGGGGGGTATCACGTGCGCGGCCAGTCGTCGCGGAACTTCCCGCAAACACCGTACAAGCTCGAGCTGTGGGACAACGACGACAAGGACCTCGACTACCCGATGCTGGGCATGCCCGCCGACTCGGACTGGGCGCTGATCCCTCCCTACTACGACCGCACGTTGATCCGTAATCCGTTCACCTTCACCCTCGGCCGCGACATGGGCCTCGAGGCGCCGCGCACCGAGTTCGCCGAGGTCTATCTGAACTTCGACGCGCGCTCCATCGGCGAGGCGGATTACCAGGGCATCTACTGGATCTCGGAGACCATCAAGAACAACAAGGTCCGCACCGACCTCAAGAGCCTCGAGGAGACGGACCGGGGTCTGCCCGAACTCAGCGGCGGTTACATCTTCAAGTTCGACCAGGCGGCCGCCGAGGAGCCGCAGCTCACCTGCACCGGCTCGGACCCCCTCCCGTCGTTCGGAGGCTTCGGGGGCCCGGGCGGAGGCCCGCGCCCCGACGAAGGCGGCACGTGCTGGATCGATCTCGAGGTCGTGGATCCCGATCCCCTGAACGACGAGCAAGCGACCTGGCTGACGCAGTACATCCAGCAGTTCCACGACACCGTCCATCAGACGCCGATCGGCGACTACTCGGCGTACATCGACGTGCCGTCGTTCATCGATTACCTGATCATCAGCGAGCTGACGTTCAACGTCGATGCTTACGTGCGGAGCTGCTATTATCACAAGGATCGCGATCAGAAGCTCAAGGCCGGCCCGCTCTGGGACTACAACTTCGCGCTCGGCGGCGTGGGCGCCCAGAGCCCGACGCCGGAGTCGAACGGCGAGACCGGCTGGCGCTTCAGCGGCCAGAGGAACGTCAACAACTGGTATCAGAAGCTCACCGCAGATCCGGCCTTCATGGCGCAGGTGAGGACGCGCTACACGGCGCTTCGCCAGACGCTCCTGTCCGAGGCCGCGATCGACCAGCGCATGAACGGCCTGAGCGCGCCGCTCGCGCAGGCCGCGGCGCGCGACCTCGCCAAGTGGCCGGTGTCGGACATCATCGAGTCGAGCGAGGGCTTCCTCGGCGGCCCCACCGCGCCGACGTGGGAGGGGCAGCTGCAAGTCATGCGCGACTTCATGATGGCCCGACTCGCCTGGATGGACGCCAACTTGCCGTGACACGTCCGGGACGGGGCGCTGTCGACACAGATCGGATGGCAAGGCTCCGGGGAAGGCTTCGGAAAGGCGTTCCCCGCCCGGTGCTCACCCGGGTGGCGTCGCGGCCCGCTCGTCGCGTGGCGGCACCGACGTCGACCGATGTTTTCCTATCCGGCTCTTGGGGTTAAGCTCCCTTCCGGTGAGCACCTGGTGCGCCGTCTGCGCGTGGCCGCTGAAGGACGCCGATCGCGCCTGCAACATGTGCGGTGCGCCGGTGCAGGGGCTCGCCCCGCAGCCCGTGCTCGCGTTCCAGGCGGGCGGCTCCTCGCGGCCGTCGCCACCGGGCGCGCCCGCGCTTGCGGTGTTCCCGAGCGGCTCCTCGCCCTGGCCATCCGGTCCCGGGCCGGTGGAGGTGTTCATCTCGCACGTGCCGGCGGATGAACGCCATCGCGCGCGGCTCGAGGTGCACCTCGGTCTCATGATGCGGCAAGGGCTGCTCCGCACGTGCCACCGGGGGCGCGTGCGCGCCGGGGAGGTGGTCGACGCCGCGGTGGCGGCCAGCCTCGAAGGCTCCTGGCTCGTCCTGCTCCTGGTGAGCGCCGATTACCTCGCTTCCGAGGAGTGCTTCGCGTGCGAGGTGCTCCATGCGCTCATCCGCCACGAGCGCCGCGAAGCGCAGGTGGTCCCCGTGCTCCTCCATGCGTGCGACTGGGCGAGCGCGCCGTTCGGCAGGCTCATGGTGCTCCCCACGGGGAGCAAGCCCGTCTCGAGCTGGCGCAATCGCAACGAGGCATGGGCAGACGTGGCGCGCGGCATCCGACGCCTCGTGGAAGCGCGTGCGAAGAGCGCCCTCGCGATGCGCGAGATTGGCTTTGGGAGCCCTCCGACGTTTGGGAGCCCCCGGATGTTTGGGGGCCCTCCGATGGCGGCGCCCTCTCCGCCAACCGAGGGCTCCGTGCCCGGCGCCGCCGGCTCCGTGGACGGCCGCGCAATCGAAGGGGGCGGCCGGTACGCCCCCGCAATCGAAGAGGGCGACCGGTACCCCCTCTCGCCGTGGTCGCGTCCGCCGCCCCTGGGCGCTCCTGCCCTGTCGTGGCCCGGCAGCAGCGACACCCGCACGGACGGCGGCGCCCTCTCGCCGCGGCGACACACCCGGCTCTTGCTCCCCGCGCCGCCCGTGGACTTCCTGGGCCGCGAAGACGACATCTCCGATCTCCTCCAGAACCTCGGCCCCGCGGGCGCCGCGATCATCGGCCCCGCGGGCGTCGGGAAGACCACGCTCGCCCTCCGACTCGCCCTGGAGCTCGAACCTCACTATGCCGAGCGGCGGATTCACGTCGAGCTCGGGGGCGCGGGCCCCATGTCCCTGCATCCGACCCTCGCGATGGTGCGCGTCCTCGAGAAGATCATCGCGGGCTTCAAGCCTCCGGGCGATGCGGCGACGCTCGAGGCGATGTACCGCCACACCCTCTCTTCGACCCCCGCGCTGCTGCTCCTCGACGATGCAAGAGATCCCGAGCAGGTGGCGCCGCTCGTCGCCGGCTGCACGCGGTCCCTCTTCCTGGTCATGTCGTCGCAGCCGCTCGCGCTCCCGGGGCTGTACACGCGGCAGCTCGGCGCGCTCTCGGCGGACGACGCCTGCGCGCTGGCGCGCGCCCTCGCTCCGCGCCTGGACGAGGTCGGCGCCGGAGCGCTGGCGGCGCAGTGCCAATTCCTGCCGCTCGCGATCCGGGTGGCCGCGAGCGCGCTCGCCGCGGAGGCGACCCTGGCTCCGGCCGACCATCTCGATCGGCTCCGGGCCGCGCTGCGCCGGCTCCCCCCGGCCGAGGCGGCGCTCTGCTCGAGCGTCGACCTGCTCCCGCGCGGCCTGCAGCAGACGTGGTGCAGGCTCGGCGAGCTCGACGAGGACTTCGATGCCACGGGGGTCGCGCAGGTCAGCGGTGTGACGCCGGAGCTCGCGCACGAGCAGCTCCGCGAGCTCGAGACGCGGGCCCTGGTCGACCGGGACCCCACGCAGGATCGCTGGAGCATGCACGAGCTCGCGCGCGGCCACGCCCGGAGGCACGGCTACGACTGCGCCGCTCCGGGACTCGTCAGTGGACGGAATGCCGGTTGAACGGCGCCTCGCGGATTGTCATATCCAGCGTCGTGAGGTCCTCCTCCGTCACGAGGACGCGGCCCTTGCGCACCTCTTCCGCGACGCGAGGATCACGGCAATTGAGCGGCAGAGACTTGCGCGAATCTGCCGGATCCCTTGTCGAACGAGTTGGCGCGGATCTGCCCCATCGAGTTGCCGTACCCGCCGGAGCTCAGGTTGGCGCCGTAGGGGTCGATGTGGACCACGGGCTTGAACCCCGGCAATCCTCGATTCGATCCGATCCCCCTGGAAAAGCGACGCTATAGCGGAGTCCGGGAGTCGCGGAGAAGGCGAATCTGCACCCCGTTCGCGTCGCGGTCGAGTCTGCAGCTGGATGACCCGCGGCGCTCGCCCCGGGGCCGCGTTGACGCAGCGCGGCCCCGCGGATAGACGGGCGGCCTTGATGGAGCTTGCATGAGCCGTACTTCGCTCGCGCCTGCCGGGGACAACGCTCGCGCCGAGCTGCGGACGCTCGCCCGTCTCGCGCTGCCGCTCACCCTCGCTCAGCTGGGCCTCGTGTCCATGGGCCTGGTCGACACGGCGATCATCGGCCGCGCCTCGGTGCAAGATCTCGCGGCGATCGGCATCGCTCGCTCCATCATGTTCGCGGTGACGGCGTTCGGTATGGGGTTCGCGTTCGCCCTCGAGCCGCTCGCGTCGCAGGCGATCGGCGCCGGCCAGCCTGCGCAGGCGTGGGCGGCGCTGCTATCGACGATGCGTGCCTGCGCGCTCCTCTCGCTGCCGAGCATCGCGCTCGCGTTCGCCGCGACGCTGCTGCTCGAGCCGCTCGGCGTCGAGGCCGCGCTCATCCCGGGCGTACGCGCGTACCTGCTCGGCCATGCTCCCGGGTTTCTCCCGTTCCTTGCGCACCTCGCCTACAGGACGTTCCTGCAAGCACACGGCGAGACGCGGCCCGCGCTTGTCGCCTCGCTCGCCGCCAACATCGTCAATGCGGCGCTGTGCGGGCTGCTCGTCCGCGGCGACGAGATGCTGGCGTGGTTGCACCTCCCGCAGCTCGGGTTGCCGCGCCTCGGCGCCCTGGGCGCTGGGCTCGCGACGAGCGCCGGGAGCTTCGTCCTCGCCGCCGTCGTCCTGAGCGCGGCGCGGAAGCGCCGGCCCGCGCAGGCGCGCGAGCGCGTCGCGATCGGGGCGGTCTTCCGCCTCGGCCTGCCCATCGGGCTGCACCTGCTCGTCGCCGGCGGCGCCTTCGCGCTCCTCGGGATGATCGTGGGGCGCCTCGGGGCCCACACCGTGTCAGCTCACCAGATCGCCCTCGGACTCACGAGCTTCACCTTCATGGGGGCGCTCGGCGTGGCGGGCGCCACGTCGGTGCGCGTCGGCCACGCGATCGGCGCCGGCGCCCCTCCGCGGCGATCCGCGCTGCTCGGGCTCGCCCTCGGGGCGTCCGTCATGACGTGCGGCGCCCTCCTGTTTGCCCTGGCCCCACGCTGGCTCGTGGGACTGTTCACGTCGGACGCCGAGGTGCTGCACATCGGTGTCCAGCTCCTCTCTGTGGCTGCGCTGTTCCAGCTCTTCGACGGCGTCCAGGTGGTCACGGCAGGAGCGCTGCGAGGCGCGGGGGATGTGCGGTTTCCGTTCCTCGCCAACATCGCCTCGCACTGGCTGGTCGGCTTCCCGCTCACGCTCCTGTTCGGCTTCACGCTGGGCCTCGGCGCCAAAGGGCTCTGGTGGGGGCTCACGGCAGGGCTCGTGACGAACTCGGTCCTCCTCGTCGTCCGGCTCCTGCGCCTCACGAGGGGCAACATCCTCCGCGTCGGGGCAGGCGCCGCCGGCGCAGCGCGGGTCGCCTGAGCGGATCGCCGGGACTCGTGAGCGTGCCCGCGGGCGGCGACCTCGGCGTCGACCGCCGTCTCCTCCGCTCGCTGCTGGGCCCAGCCACCCTTCGTCGCAGACCGCTCTTACTCTCGCATCGCGTCGCGTCGCGAATCGAGAAGGAGACCCCTGTCCGCTGTCAGCGACAGCATGATCAGGAGCCGCCGAGACGTTCCTTGGCACGCGCCCTCACGAACAACTCTTCGTCACACGCAAGCCCCGACAGCACGGCGGCCGTGGCTTGCGGGTGGTTCGCGACGGCGTAGCGGACGTGCTCGTTTTCGTCGGTGGCGCGCCGCTTCAGGATGTCGAGCGGACAGTCAGCGCGCCATACGACGTGACGGCGCACGACGAAGTATGGGTCGTGTTCGAGGTCGAGCAACAGGGGCAGTGGACATGTCTTGTTGCTGGCGACGCTCAAGCGCGCAAACGAATCGGCGTCACGCGCGAGCTGCGACAGCACGCGCTCGGGCGTGCTCGGATTATGCGCGACGGCGCCACGAACGAAGACGTCGGGGGAGTCGGCCAGCCTGGCGAGCACCTGCTCCGGTGTGAGCGGGTGTTTTGCGATCTCGCGATGGTTGTCGGGCAGGGCGCTCGCGGCGGCGAGGATGTCCGGCGTCACGCTTGGATGCGCGAGCACGACGCGACGCAACCATTCGCTCGGGGCACGGCTCCATTGGCGTAGCCATGCTTCGGGACAATCGGCTCGCTTCGCGAGCTCGAGCTTCACCTTGTCGTCGTCGTTCGCGAGCGCTTCGAACTGCTCGGCGCTCAACGCGCGGCGCCGCGCTACACGCTGACGAACATCCGCGAGCGGGTCGCGCAGCAAGCGTTGCAAGTGCGCGGCATCGAGCGCTTCCTGGGTTGCGAGCAGCAGACGCACGGCGGGTGGCGGATTGTCTGTGATCTGTGCGTAAAACGCAGCGGGAAAATCTGGGCGTCGCAAGAGCGCGAGCAAGACTTGTTCATGCCGATCAGCGAGCAGCGTGGGCATCATCGCGTCATTCCACGGCAGCGATGTGGCTGCGATGACGCGATAAGAAGGCGATGCACGTCGCGCGAAGGCGCGCAATGCGTCGAGGGAGAGACCTATGCGCGTTTCGGCGACGAGCCGCACGGCTGGGTCGGCGTCGTGACGGAAGCGTTCGAGCCAGTCGCGTGGACACTCGCGATGCGAAGCGACGGCTCGGCGCGCTTGGCCTCCGAGCTCGGCAAACTCGGCCAGCAGTGAAGCGGGCACTGGCTCGTTGCGCACGATTCGTGCGATGTTTTCGCCGAAGTGAGGCGGCATCGCTGCGGCGTGTTTTGCGACCGCGCGCACGTTGCCGTCGCTGTCGGTCCAGAGCAGGCGGCGGAGCAATTCGTCACAGCCTGGATGGGCGGCGACAGCGCACCGAACGGCGCGCGTCGGGTCACGCGCGAGTTGAGCGAGGATTTCGCGCGGAGAGTCCATGCGGCGAGCGAGGGCGCGACGAACGCCGAGGCTCTGGTCGGTGGCGAGTGAGAGAAGTATCGCGAGCGGCGCGTGCTGGTGCAGCGCCGCTTTGACGCGCAGACCTTCACAGGCGGAGCGCGCGAGCGCCTGCAAATCATCGACGCTGAGGTCTGCTCTACGTCGCTTCATTCATGGTGGTGCTTAGCAGAAATACGTTCAGCGCATGAGTAAAAAAGCCGGCTCGCTGCGCGATGAGGGCGAGCCCCGCAGGTGGAAGAGCGCGTGCAGCACACGCTCTGCGGGACGTGACGACGAATCGCGCGGCGTCCTCGCGGGCTTGCCGCGCGCTCTCCCGGGATTAGGAAACAGGAGATGAGCACGAAAAAAGACCAGCAGACCGCCGATCCCAGCGCCGCGGGGCAAGCAGGCGAACAGCGGCCGTCGAACGTCCAGAAGGATCCGCGCGACTGGAAGACGGGCGACGAGCCGATGACGGGCGCGCAGACGTCGTACCTGCACACGCTCGCGGAGCAGCAGGGCGAAGAGGTCCCCGACGACCTGACGAAGGCGGAGGCGTCCGAGAAGATCGACGAATTGCGGGACGCCGTGGGCGTCTCCGGCGGCGCGGGGGGAGCTGCCGGCGTCGAGAACACGCGCAAGGACCCCGAGCAGTGGAAGACGGGCGACGAGCCGATGACAGGCGCGCAGGCCTCGTATCTCCAGACGCTCTCCCAGGAGGCGGGCGTGGACTTCGAGGCGAACCTGACCAAGGCGGAGGCGTCGAAGCGCATCGACGAGCTGCAGGCGAAGACCGGGCGCGGGCAGAAGCTGCGGGAGTGACCGGAGGGGCGCTTCAGCTCGCCGCCCCGGAGGCGTGGGGTCTCCGCTGAACGTCGCGCCCCCACGCGACATCAAGCGTGCGCGCCCCGAGCTCAGCGAACATGTGGATGTCGCAACCCATCGCGCCTCATTCGATCCATGCGCCGAACGACTTTATCCTGGCAGAGCATGCGCTGGTCGCGGCCGCGTGGCGCGACGCCCGGGCGGCCCTCGAGCGGCTGGAGAGGGACGGGCTCCTGGCGTAGCCGCGTCCGCCGGGTCCGGCGAGCGCCGGATCAGCGGCATGGACTTGACGGCCATCCCCCTGCCGGAAGGACAATCCTCCACGATGATGGCGATCCCTCGTTTTTCGGAGACGGCCGAGCTGCTCGAGCGCACCGACGCGTACGTGGTGGCGGTGTGGCGGCGGCTCATGCTGCTGGTCTGGCGGGGCAAGGCCAGCGCGGCGGGGATCGATCGTTCGCGGGAGCTCTTCGATCGCTGGGCGGCGAACCAGCCGGGCGGCGCGGGCTTCCTCGTCGTCCTCCCCCTTCAGCCCACCGGACCGCCGGACGAGGAGAGCCGGGCCGCGATGCAGCGGGCGGCGCGCTCCCCTTCCCGGCACCTCAGGGGCACGGCCACGCTCGTCGAGGCGGAGGGGTTCATCGCCGCCTCGGTCCGCTCCATCATGATGCGGCTGCAGTCGAGGCAGGCGCCGAACCTCTTCCGGACGGCCGACGAGGTCGCGACCTGGGCGGCGGCGCTCCTGGAGGACCCCGAGCTCACCCCCGCCGGCGTCGCGGAGGCGATCCGCGTGGCGCGCGCGGGTTGAGCCACCCCGCGCCCGCGAGCGCGGCCGGTTCTCCGGCCTCGCGCACCACGTCCTCTCCCCTGTGCAGGTCCCGCTCGACCAGGTACCGCGCCGGTTTCTACTCCGCCAGGACCGGCGCCATCCACGGCACGTCGGCGGGCGGATCCTCATACAGCTTCCGAGCCCATTCCTCGTCGGTGAGTCGGGTGAAGCCCTCTGCCAGGTGCTCGTGGTAGGCGAACACGGCGCCCGCGTACGCGCGAGGCCCCTGACAGGTATCGACCGTCATGACCATCATGCGTGGATTGCCGGTGCCCACGTGCAACACCGACGGAGATCGCGGGACCGGCAGTTCGCCTCCGATGTCCGTGTGCACATCGGCGATGGTCGGGTCGCTCTTCAAGCCGTCGACGGGATCGAAGAACAGATCTTTGTACCAGCCCGTTTGCCAGGGGTCACCGCTGCCCCCGCCCTCGATGTGAATCGCCTGCTTGATGAAGGTCATGTGCTCTTCCGAGTGCGGCATGCCCGTCCGCTGCGCCTCCGCCATTTCACTCAAGGTGGTCGCGATACGTGACAGGGTGCCGAAGTAGGCGCTCACCTGCTCCGCCAACGCTCCGTTCCCGTTCAAGCTGAAGTCGAGGGTATCGACCAGGGCCTGGCCCTGGTCGGCGAACCTGGCGATCCTTTGAAACAGCTCGGGGTAGGGCTCGACGTACGCATCCGGAAAGTCGCAGCCAT
The DNA here is from genome assembly GCF_051521505.1 of Sorangium sp. So ce1014. NCBI lineage: Bacteria > Pseudomonadati > Myxococcota > Polyangiales > Polyangiaceae > Sorangium > Sorangium sp. So ce1014. The sequence goes on along the minus strand of NZ_CP150356.1, from coordinate 1,175,832 downwards.
TGCTGCCGGTATACGACTGCTTGGCATACAAGATCGTGTCGTGCCTGAGCTGTGCCCACGATCCGAGCTGGGTGTTCAGCAGACGGCGCCCCCACGCCTCGCTGCGCGCCACGCTGGGTAGACCTTCCGCGGCCGGCCCCAGGGTCGTGGCGTTTGTCGAGAGCGTCTGCAGCGCCCCAAGCCAGGACGTGTACAGGCTGCCTTCCCAGTACGATGGCGGGTGGGCGTCGGCGATGGCGCGAACGGCCGCCAGATCGCCGGCGTAGTTCCACTCTTCGAGCTCACTCGCGAGCAGGCTCACCGCATGGTCGTTCTTCAGCGCGGCGAACGCGGCGTCGAGCGGGTTCGGAACCACGCGTGTCGCGGTGCGGTCGTACACCACGTTGGAGAACACGTGGCTATCGATCACGTAGCGCTGCCCGAAGAACGCAAAGCTCGCGTTGAGCGGGAACGTGGAATCGCCGCCATTCTTTCGCATGATGTGGCTTGCGATGCGCTGCTCGCCGTAGTGCCCGTCGATGATCGCCTGAGCAATCGTCGTGTCATCGATGGCAGCAAGCCCGCTCGTATCAGACACCCCCAGACCTTTCAACAGCTCGTCCAGCTCGGGCACGATCATGTAGTCGTGCTCACCCACGAACGCGGTGACGGTTCGATCGATGCCCGACCAGTCCTCCAGCGCCGCGGCATCCATCAAGTCACGCATCGCCAGCGCGGCCTCGAGCTGACGGCGCCAGAAGACGCGCGAACCGTCGGGCATGGTCTCGATGAGCCGAAAATCGATGCGTCCCATCCACATCATGGCGCGAAAATAGCGCTCGAGCGCCGCCGTGTCCGTGTAGTGCCCCCGAGGCTTGAATTGCGAGAAGTCGAAGCGGCGCGGAACGCCGAACATGGACCTCTTCTGTTCTCCGTCGGCCGCTTCGGCGTGAGTCAGGAAGGAAGCCACGTCCGCTTTGCTGGCTCCCGCCACGGGTTCGCTCGGCGCTCCCATCAGCAGACTGCGCGCGACGGTCAGGTAGAAGTCCGCGTCGGCGGCTGCCTGCGCCGAGAGCCCGGAATCTCCGGACGCCAGGCGAGAACGCATCGTGTCGAGCAAGCGGGTGACACGCGGGATCAACACGGCTTGCTCCAGGGTCTGCAAGATGTCGTCGTACGAACGGTGCATGGCTTCGAGCACCATGTCGCCGCTCACGAAGACCGGCAAATCGTGCACGTAGATGGCAGCGTAGGCGTAGGGAAAGCTGGGATAGGCAAGTCGACTGGAAATGACGAAGCCGTTCGCGGCCAGGACCTCGAGCTCCGCGTCATTCAGACCCAGCTCTGATCTCTGGATCAGATCGAGGTTCTGAACGTCCGTGAGACCGTACCCCAGATCGTTCGAAAACGAGACCGCGTAGGCCTCCTGGACGGATGCCGCGTCGTGTTGTCTGGCGGCGGCCACCTCGGCTTCGACTTCGGTCGCGGCGACCGAGCCGAGATCGAGCTGCACCTGGGTTCCGACGTCCTCGGGACGCTCGTCGCCGGGACCTGCGGGGCCCGGCCCGCCCTGTTCGATGGAAACAGAACACGCCGCCAGCAAGCCGACGCTGACCAGGGTGGAGACAATTCGTTGGGTGCGCACGGGTTTCCTGCTCCTTTGGCGGCACGGGGCCTGGTGTGCCAGTGTGCCAAACCCGGATCGTCGTGCCGCGGCCCCAGGCCGAAGGACGCTCGAATTTCGGATTTCATCCACACCATGTGTGCCAATGCCACAGACAGAGCAACCGGCGTGCCAGCCCTCCGAGCCGACAAGCGGCTTCCTGCAGGGCCACTACAGTGTCGCGGGTGTGGAGGTTGTACGGCGCCAGCGGTTACACGGGAACGCTCACCGCGGAGCGGCCCGTTATCGACCCGCGTTTCTGGCAGGATTTCTGACCCGCGGCACTAGCGGCGCTGCAGCCGGCCGGCGGCGAGCGCTCCGTCGCCGAGGAGCGCCTGCGCGCCGAGCGCGATCATCAGGAAGGCGACGTACTCCCAGCCGCCCCCCTGGCCGGCGAACATCCAGCCGTTGGGGAGGTGCACGAGCAGCGCCCCGGCCATCACGGGCAGGAGCGCCAGCGCGACAAGGCGCGTCCTGAGCCCGGCCAGGAGCGCCGCGCCGCCGAGCAGCTCGGCGAGGAACACCGGGTACGCCGTCCAGCCCGGGAAGCCGCTCGCCGCGAAGAACGCCGCGGTGCCCGGCAGCGTGTACACGAGCGGCTTGGCGAGCGCGTGCGCCAGGAACACGGCGCCCAGCCCGACACGCAATATCAGCGCGGCCAGCTCGGCCGAGCGGGGAACGGAGAGGATCTTGTCGAGACGGCTCATGGGTGATGCCTCCATGACCCGAGGAGTAAGCCCCGGCGCCGCGCGACGGTAGAGCGCGCCCGGGAACGAATTGTTCTCGCAGGAGAACGATCTGGCCCTACGCCCACGAGATCCCGCGAAACGCGGCCGCCAGGTGCTCGATGAGCCGCCGCACCCGCGCGGGCGGGCGCCGGCCGGCCGCGTGCACCGCGTAGATGCCCATGGGCCGGGGCGCGAACGCGTCGAGCAGCGGGACCAGGCGCCCCGCCCGGAGATCCTCGTCGACCATGAAGCGCGGGAGCACCGCGAGGCCGATCCCGGCCACGGCCGCCTCGCGGAGCGCCGTGCCGTTGCTGGCCGTGAGCGGGCCGGAGACGGGGACGGAGACGCGCCCCGAGGCCCCGTAGAAGCGCCACTCGTCCTCGGCGCGCAGGTGGAGGTAACGCAGGCAGTCGTGGCGCAGGAGATCCCCCGGCTGCTCGGGCCGCCCCCGCCGCTCGAGGTAGCCCGGCGCGCCGACCACGAGCAGCGCCGTCGTGGCGAGCTTTCGCGCGACAAGGCTCGAGTCCTTCAGCTTCGTGATCCGGATGGCCAGGTCCACGCGCTCCTCCACGAGGTCGACAAGCCGGTCGTTCAGCACGAGCTCGACGTGCGCGCCCGGGCTGGCCCGCAGGAACCGAGAGAGCGGCTCCGCCAGGTACATCTGCGCGAAGCTGACCGGCGCGTTGAGCCGGATGCGGCCCCGGTCGGCGTCGGACGCGCCCCGCACCGCCGCCGCGGCCTCCTCGAGCACGCGCGCGCAGCGGGCGTAGAGGTTCATGCCGGCGTCCGTGACGGTGAGCTTGCGCGTGGTGCGCACGAGCAGCCGCTCGCCGAGGCGCTCCTCCAGGCGCGCGACCCGGGTGCTCACCATCGACTTCGACACCCCGAGCCCGGCCGCGGCCGCGGTGAAGGAGCGGCGCTCCACGACGCGGGCGAAGCACAGCAGGCCAGGCAGGTCGTCGAAGAGCGGGTCGATCATGCGCCCACTGTGCGCGGCGGGACGGATTGTTCGCAAGGAAGAACACCGTCCGCGACGGCGAGGACGGCAGTCCTCGACGAGCGCAGCGCCACGGAGGCGGCGAGGCGGCTGCCGCGACGGGCCGGCGAGACGTTCTGCACCTCTCCTGGTACAAGCGCGCACGCAGCGTCGCAATCTGCCACAACCGCGCTCCTGGCGCATCGCCGCGCGCCGGAGAGGACACGCGCGATCCTCAGCGCAGAGCGCCTCCGAGCGCCCGAGGAAGCGGCGCAGTGCGACCTGGCATGGACGGTGCTTGAGATGAGAGCTCGATAGCGGGCCCGCGGCGCATTACTGCGAATCGGGCTACGCGTGAGGCCGCCATCCGAAATTCTGGCGAGCTGCGAGAGAGGAAACAATGATGCAAAAGTGTCTCTGGGCTTCTTTGGCCACGACGATCTTCCTGGTTGGGGCCGCCGGCTGTGACGACGCCGCGGACACCGTGAACGACGTGCTACCGGGCGAGGCGTCGCGCGAGGCGCGCATAACACAGATCGCCGAGGCGGCGTGCGACCGGTACGCCGACACCGAGGCGGGCTGCCCCGGTTACGGCACCAGCGACGACCAGACCTATGCAACGGAAGAGGACTGCGAGCGCGATTTCGAGGATCGCGCTGGCGAGCTCTGGCCCGCGACCGAGTGCGGCTCGGGACAGATCAACGATAGCCGCTACGACGTCTGCGAAGAGCGCGCAAAGGCGGTCGCCTGCTCGGAGGGTATCTTCGACGCGATCGCCGCGCTGGATGAGTGCAGCGCCGGGAGCGTGTGCACGGATCCCGCCGACAAGTGACGCCCTCTCTCGGCGGGCTGCTGCTGCACAGGCAGCCCGCCGAGAGCATACCTCTCAGCTTCGCCCGCGCATCGCCCGTTCAGGCCTGCGACGCGAGCAGCGAGAGGGCCTCGACGCGCTCCGGGGTGAACGCGCGGTCCGGATAGGCTCCGATGACGAGGAGACGCCGCGTATCCAGGTGAGTGAGGACGTGCTTGAGTAGAGCCAGGCTGGCTGCCCCTGCCGATCACGGCGACGCGAGCACGCCTGTCGAGCCCGAGGGGCCGGCGCCGCGAGCGGAGGGGCCGCGACCCGGTAGGCGGGCGGGCGCGGGGCTGCTTTACTGCGCGGCCGGAGGTCCCCCCGATGCCCGCGCCCTGCTGGAGATCACGGAGAGTCGCGCAGCTGCCGTCCCTGCTCGCTGCCGCGCTGCTGCCCGGGGGCTGCGGAGCCGAGCCGGAGGACACCTCGGCCGCCGCGCTGCGGCTGCGCTTTCCGGACCACGCGGACGCGGTGCTGTCGACGCGCGAGGCGTTCGTGCCGACGGTGGACGGGTTCCGGCTGGCCGCGGCCGAGCAGGGCGGGCCCTGGCTCCGGGCCGCGCGACCCGAGATCGAGCTCCCTCGCGAGGGGAGCGGCGCGATCCGGTTCCGTCGCCCGAACGGCAGCGAGATCCGCGTGCGGGAGCTCGGCGCCGAGGGCGAGGGCCGGATGGTGGAGCGCGCGGTGAGCTACCGGCGGGCCTTCGGGACGTCGTTCTGGGCGCCGACCGACGGGGGCGTGGAGGAGTGGCTGCTGCTCGAGGAAGGCGTGGCGCGCGGCGGCGACGTGGTGGCGGCGTGGCAGGTCGAGGGCGCGGCGCTGCGCGCGCGCGGCGAGGCGGTGGAGCTCGTGGACGAGGAGCGCGGCGTGGCCATCCTGCGCGTCACGGCGCCGCGCGCCTACGCGGCCTCGGGGCGGCCCGTGGCCGCGGCGCTGAGAGCGCGCGGCGCGCGCATCGAGCTTTCGGTGGACGCCGGTGGCGAGGCGGCGCTCGTCGACCCGGCGTGGGAGCCGGCGGGCCGGATGAACGCCATCCGTGACGCCGCCAGCGCGACGTTGCTGCTGGACGGCAAGGTCCTTGTGGCCGGGGGATACGACTACACCGGGGCGAGCTCCCCCGACACCGCCGAGCTGTACGACCCCGCGGACGACACCTGGACCCCCACGACATCCATGCACGCACCGCGCTACGGGCACGTCGCGGTGATGTTGACGGACGGCCAGGTGCTCGTGGTCGGCGGAACCACCGGAGATCCCGCCCTCGGGAGCATCCACGGCGCGGAGCGGTACGATCCGGAGACCGAACGATGGACCCCGACGGAGCCGGTCATCACGGCGCGCAAAGGGTTCACAGCGACGCTGCTGGCGGGTGGCAAGGTCCTTGTGACGGGCGGATACACCGGCTCGCATCCCGACCTATCGTACCTCGACACCGCGGAGCTGTACGACCGGAGGTTCGACGTGTGGCACTCCGCGGCGCGCATGGGCGCCCCGCGCGCTGCCCACGCTGCGCTGCTGTTGCCGAGCGGCAAGGTCCTTGTGACCGGCGGGTACGACGGGAGCACTTACCTCGATGACGTGGAGCTGTACGACCCGGCGACCGACACCTGGGCCGCCATGGGGACGATGAGGCGCACGCGCTCTCAACACACCATGACGCCGTTGCTGAGCGGCGAGGTCTTGGTGGCGAACGGACAGAGCACCGACGCCAACGGCCTCGACGCGGAGCTGCACGATCCGGCCGCGAACACGTGGACCCTCACGGGGAGGATGCATCGCGTGCGCGGCGGGCACAGCGCGACGCGGCTTCCGAGCGGCCACGTCCTTCTGGCCGGCGGAATCACCCTGGAGGCCTGGACCAGCGCGGAGCTGTATGACCCGGGAACGGGCGAATGGACCCTCACGGCGCCCATGAGCAGCGTGCGCGAGGCGCCCACGGCGACGCTGTTGCCGAACGGCCAGGTGCTCGTGGCCGGCGGCAATTCCACGGACGCCGAGCGGTTCGTGAGCCTCGGCGTCGCGTGCACGGAGGAGCTCGGCTGCGGGAGCGCGTTCTGCGTGGAGGGGTTCTGCTGCGACTCGCCGTGCACCGAGCCCTGCCACACGTGCGCTCGGAGCTCCTCTCTCGGCCGCTGCGTGCCCCAGCCGAGAGGCTCGGACCTCCGCATGGACTGCTCGCGCACGGGCTGCAGCGGCGCCTGCGACGGCTTTGGCGCCTGCTCCGCCGTCCCGGTGGACAGCGTGTGCCTCCCGGCCGTGTGCGTCGATGAGACGCACAGCGCGGCGGAGGCCCGCTGCCCCGCCGACGGGGTGGCCTGCCCGTCCCCTGCCGAGCAGGAGAGAGAGACCCGGGACTGCGCGCCCTACCGCTGCGATCGCGTGGGCGGCGCCTGCAAGGAGGAGTGCAGCTCGCTGCAGGACTGCGCGCCCGGCTTTGCTTGCGACTTCTCGAACCGGTGCGCGCCCGCTCCGCTCGCCCCGAACCGCGGTTGTCACATGGCGCAACCCGCCGCCTCGGTCGCCACGAGGAGCGGTCTCGGCGCCCTGTTGCTTGCGCTGCTCGCCATGCGGAAGCGAAGATCGTCGCCCCTTCCGGGCGCCCCGATGCGTGCACCTGAGGCCTCCTGATGCCCCCGCGCGGCCCCCTCCTTCGCGTTCTGCGCCGATCCTCTGGCCTGCTCTGGGCCTCCGCGTTCCTCTCCAGCTGCAGCGCGGAGCCGGAGCCCCCGGCGTCCGCCACGTTGCGCCTCGTGTTCCCGGACCACGCCGCCGCCGTGCTCGCGGCGCGCGAGGCATTCGTCCCCGCCGAGGCGGGGTTCCACCTGGACACCGCGGAGGCGGCCGGGAAGCTCCCGCGGCCTACCGTGGTGCTGCCGCGCGACGCCGGCGGTGCCGTCAGGTTCCGCTCGCCGGGGGGCGCCGAGGTACGGGTGCGGGAGATCGGGGCGCTCGGCGAGAGCACGCCGGTGGACCGGGCCGTGGCCCACGGGCGCGCGGGCGGAACCTCGTTCTGGACGGCGACCGACAGCGGCGTGGAGGAGTGGTTGCTGCTCGACGAGGGGATCGCGCACCGCGACAGGACGGCCGCGGCGTGGCAGGTCGAGGGCGCGGCGCTGCGCGCCCGCGGCGAGGCGGTGGAGCTCGTGGACGAGGAGCGCGGGACGCCCCTGCTGCGCGTCACGGCGCCGCGCGCCTATGCGGCCTCGGGGCGGCCCGTGGCCGTGGCGCTGAGGGCGCGGGGCTCGCGCATCGAGCTCTCGGTCGACGCGGACGGCGAGGCGGTGCTCGTCGATCCAGCGTGGGAGTCGGCCGGCGTGATGAACGTTCCGCGGGGCGGACACACCGCGACTCTGTTGCCGAGCGGCAAGGTCCTGGTGGCGGGCGGATACCATACAGACGACGCTGGCGCGTTCGTTCGTCTCGGCAGCGCGGAGCTGTACGACCCGGCGACAGACACCTGGACCCTCGCGCGGCCGATGCACGCGCGCCGTGGGGAGCACAGCGCGACGCTGCTGCCGAGCGGCCTTGTCCTGGTGGCGGGCGGATCCGACATGAACGCCGGGTTGGACAGCGCAGAGGTGTACGACCCTGAGGCGAACGCCTGGGTTCCGGCGCCTTCGATGCGGCACGCGCGCGCCGGGCACACCGCGACGCTGCTGCTGAGCGGCAAGGTCCTCGTGGTCGGCGGCCTGAGCGCGAGCCATCCCGGCGAGGACGCGGAGCTGTACGACCCGACCGACGCCTCCTGGACCTTCACGGGGCCGATGCTGCACCCGCGCGGCAGGCACACCGCGACGCTGCTGCCGAGCGGCGAGGTCCTCCTGGCGGGTGGAAGCGGCGAGATCTCCCTCCTCTACGACCCGGCGGCCGACGCCTGGGCCCTCACGACGGGGCCGCTCCAGCACCCGCGCGACGGACACACAGCGACGCTGTTGTCGAGCGGCGAGGTCCTCCTGGCGGGCGGCCTCGGCGAGAACGCCCCCGATAACACGGAGCTGTACGACCCGGCGGCCGGCACCTGGCGCTCCACGGGGCCGATGCGGCGTCTGCGGGGGCACCCGACCGCGACGCTGCTGCCGAGCGGCGAGGTCCTGGCGACGGGTGGAATGGGCGAGTCCTTCGTGCCGCTCGTCGTCACGGAACTGTACGACCCGACGGCCGGCGCCTGGGACGTCGCGGCATCGATGAGCGCCGCGCGCTCCGGGCACACCGCGACGCTGCTGTGGACCGGCGAGGTCCTGGTCGCGGGGGGAGGTGATGACACGGTGCTCCACCCGAACGCTGAACGGTACGGCCTCACGCGAGGCGAGGCCTGCACCGGCACGTCCGGCCAGAGCTCGTCCGGCTGCCTCTCCGGCCTCCCCTGCGTCGACGGAACCTGCTGCGACGCGCCCTGCCCGTGCGGCACCTGCAGCACCGAGGGGCGATGCGGCGACGATGGCAGCCTGGCGAAGGCCGGCACGATCTGCGCGCCGCGCGCGTGCGCCGACGCGACCCACAGCACCGAGCCGGCGCGGTGTACCGTCGCGTCCTCCGCCTGTCCAGAGCCGGCTCGTGTCGACTGCGTCACGTACCGCTGTGACCAGAAGAGCAAGGCGTGCAAGACGAGCTGCGCCTCGCTCGACGACTGCGCGCCGGGCTTCGTCTGCAACCTGCGAGGCCACTGCGTCCCGCCCCCGTCCGCGCCGATCGCCGCGAGCGGCTGCAGCGCCGCCTCTCGCCCCCCTGACCCGACCGCGGTGCGCCTCCTAGGCGTCTTGCTCGTCGGGCTCGGCGCTGCGCGACGGCGGCGGCGCGCGGCCGCCGCCGCGCTCTTCGCCAATGTCGCCGCCGTTGCCGGGGAGCGGCGGGCTGGGCGAGCGTGAAAGCTGGGGGGCGGGACGCTGGTTGCTTGTTCCGCTGGGTTCCGTCCCGAGTTATCCTTTGCTGTTCCGAACCGAGCACGGCGTCGTGTTACCGTGCGCCGCATGAGGATTGCCATCGTTGGGCCTGGCGGGATCGGAAGCACATTTGCGTTTCAGCTCGCGCGAGCGGGGCACGAGGTGACGGTGGTCGCTCGTGGAAAGCGGCTCGAACACCTGCAGCGAGACCAGGCGATCGTGAACGCCTCGGGCCAGCGTGCCGATGTGCACGTGAGCGCCGCGCTCGACACGACGGCGGAGTGGGACCTCGTGCTCGTGACGGTGCTCGTGTCGCAGGTGGACGCGGTGCTGCCCGCGCTGGCCGCCAGCGCGGCGAGGACGGTGATGTTCATGTTCAACACCTTCGAGTCGCTCGGCCGGCTCCAAGGTGCGGTCGGCTCGGCGCGCTTCGCCTTTGGCTTCCCCGCGATCCTGGCGAGCCTCGATGACGGCAAGCTCACGTCGAAGATCGTCTCCCGGGGCATGGTCACCACGGTCACCGATGCAGCCTGGGCGAAGGTCTTCACCGACGCAGGCATTCCCAGCGTCGTGCACTCCGACATGGAGAGCTGGCTGCGCACGCACGCGGTGTTCGTGGCGCCGGCGATGGTTGCCTTCATCACGTCCCACACGCGGAGAGCAGGCGTGTCGTGGACCGAAGCGATGGACCTGGCGCGCGCCCTGGAGGAAGGAATTCGCCTTGTGCGTCAGCTCGGAAACACCATCACCCCGGAGCCGATGGCGTGGTTGAGCCACTTGCCCCGACCGATGCTCGCCACGCTCCTGTGGACGTCCAGCAGGATCGAGGCCGTCCGCAAGACGGGCGCCGCTGGGCCCGGCGAGCCACGCGCGCTGATCGACGCGATGGCCGCCGCGGCCCCCGGCCAGACGCCGGCGCTGCTTGCCATCAGGCCCTGAAGACAGCCAGAGGAGCAGCCGAGCCGCGTCTCAGCGCGTGGGCGCGTTGACGAGGCGAGCCGCACACCGGCCGTCCTTGCAGAGGCAGCCGCCGCCGCAATCCATCGTCCCTGGCCGGCACTCTTGCGTGCACATCAGCCCTTCCTCGCACGCGGGCGCCGTGGCCTTCGCGACGCAGGCGGCCGGGTGGCAGCCGCAGACGGGCACACAGTCCGCGTCGCTCTGGCACGGGTCGCTGCCCGCGACGATCGTCTCGTCCGTCGGGGAGGCGGCGGGCGGCGTGGCCGGGTCCTGCACCGGGGGCGAGTTCGAGCCGGGAGGCTCGTTCGACGACGCCCCGCACGCAGCACAGCAGAGCACGGTGGCCAGGAGGAGCCCCATCGAGCGCGCGATGATGTGTCTCATGTGCGTGCTCTCTCACGGATCAACACGAGCTTCCACCCTCACCGGCGATCTCTTCCGGGCGCGCCCGGCAGGCCGCTCCCCCGGGCCCCTCGGCCCTCCCCGCGGCCGCGCCCCGGCCCCTCCGCCGCTCCGGCGGCGGCGAGGGGAGCTCCCTCAAAAAAAAATCTCGACGCCATGTCGAGCCGGCGCGTCGTGCTCCGACATCGCGCGGCTCGAGGAGGCCGCCCGGTAGCGCAGCGAGCGCCCCGATCGCGGAGCTTCAACGTCGTGCTGAGCTCGGGCGGGCCGGCGAGCACCACCCCCGAGCGGCATCGACGCTCAGGCGACCTGGTAGTACGCGTCCGCGCCGTGAGCCGCTGGGCGGCGCCGGCACCTCACGCGAGCGCCCGGATCTCGCGCACCACCGCCTCGACGTCCGCCTCCGAGTTGAGCAGGCTCGGCGCGACGCGGGCATAGGAGATCCCGTACGGCGACGTCGACGCGATGATCTTCCGCTCGCGGAGCTTCCCCACGACCGCCGCCGGCGTCATCCCCGCCACCTCGAAGCAGACGAGCCCCGCGGAGATCGCGTCGTCGAGCGGCGTGTGCAGCGTGACGTGGCGCATGCCCTTGAGCCCCTCCTTGCACTGCCGGTTCAGCGCGTGGATGCGGTCCGCGACCTTGCCCTTGCCGATGCGCCGGTGGAACGCGAACGCCGCGGGCAGCGCCCAGCGGTGCTCGAAGGAGTGGAACCCTCCGGGAGACATCATGTCGGCGGTCGTCGGCGGCGCCGGCTGCCCCCGCAGCCAGGCGCCGTATCCCTCCCGGCCGAAGTGCGGGATGCTCGGGCGGAGCATCGGCCAGAGCTCGGCCCTGCCCCAGAGCACGCCCGTGCCCCGCGGCCCCAGGATCCATTTGTGACAGGCGGCCGCGAAGAAATCGCAGCCGAGGTCGGCCATCGTGACGTCGTCGACCCCGAAGCCGTGCACGCCGTCCACGCAGCAGACGACGCGATCCTCCGGCGCCCGCCCCTGGTTTGCCCTGGCGACGACCTCCGCGACGGCGCGCACCGGCGTCTTCACCCCTGTGCTCGAGTGCACCCACGTGATCGCCACGACCCGCGTGGCCGGCGTGATCGCCCGCTCGATCGCGCCCGCCATCTCCGTCGCCGTCGCCGCGCTGCTGCGCTCGTAGAGCGCGATCTTCCGCACCGCCGCGCCCGTCCGCTCGGCCGCGAACCGGAGCGACTCGTGCGTGGAGTAGTGTTCGTGCACCGTCGTGAGCACCTCGTCCCCGGCCCCGAGCGGCAGGCCGAGGTACAGCGAGGCGAGCCCCATCGTGGTGCTGTCCGTCAGCGCGATCTCCTCGGCGCGGGCGCCCATGTACGCCGCGGCGGCCTCCCGCACCGGCGCCGGATCCTCGTGCTCGTGGAGCGCGTCCACGGGGTTCTCGTCGAGCTCCCTCCGCAGCGCCTCGATCGCCTCGCGCACGGGCCTCGGGTGCGAGGCGAGCAGGAAGCTCGCCATGTGGATCCACGCCGGCGACACCTCGATCTCGTCCCGGACGCGCTGCCATGCGTCGGCCGGCGCCTGCGGCCGATCGCCCGCGGCCTTCACCGCCTCCGGGGCCGCGCAGCCCACGGCGCCGATCGCCAGCAGGCCTTCGAGCAGGCTTCGCCTGGGTAGCTTGGTCGTCATCGCAGCTTCCTCCCTCCGTGCCGGCGCAGCCCCTCCGGAGCCGCAGGATCGCTCGCCCGCGAGCGCTTCGATGCCGCGAGCAGGGAGGTTCCCCCTCGCCGCGCCGGCCGCGAGTATGCACGGGTGCCGCGAACGAGCAGTAAACAACTGCAAGAAATCAGCTTTTTACAGCGCGCAACGAGGGGCAGATCGCGGTGTTCCGCGCTGTCGGCTCCGTCCCGTCACGCCGCACGGGCGCGAGATTCCTGGCTTGTCGCGGAGGACTGCTATCCCCGGCGCGGGAGGGCTCTCGGGTCGTCGTGGTCTCAGCGGATGAGGTATCTGCCGATGAACGACTCGACGTCTCCGGCGAGGGTCCCGACCTCGACGGGGATGCCGGCGGCGCGCAGCAGCGCGATCCCGCGGCCGAGGTTCCTCGGATCGCTGTCGATCACGGCCACGAACACCGCGCCGATACGCCGCGCGATCAGCGCCCTGGCGCAGGACGGCGTGCGGCCGGCGAACGAGCACGGCTCCAGCGTCACGAACGCCGCGCAGCCGGAGAGATCGCCCGGGAGCGTCGCGAGCGCCATGGCCTCGGCGTGGTGGCAGCCGGGCGCCTGCGTGAACCCCTCGGCGACGATGCTCGCGCCGCGCACCACGACGCAGCCCACCGGCGGGTTGGGGCGGCAGCGCGGGAGCGCGCCGCGCGACACCTCCAGGGCCCGCGCCATGAAGCGCCGCTTCTCGGCCTCGGACCACGGGAGCCGGGCCCGCCGGGCGAGCGGCGCCTCCAGGGCCGGCGCGCTCACGGCGCCGGGCTCGGGTAGCGGGCGTGGATCTGGTCGATCTCGGCGAGCACCTCCTTGCCGAGCACCACGCCCGCGCTCTTCACGTTCTCCTCGAGCTGCCCGAGCGTGGTCGCCCCGAGGATCGTGCTCGCCACGAACCAGCGGCTGCGCACGAAGGCGAGCGCGAGCGAGGCCGGGGTGAGGCCGTGCGCGCGGGCCAGCTTCACGTAGGCCTGCACCGCCTCCTCCACGTTGGGCTTCCGGTACCGCTGGCCGAAGGTCTCGAACCGGGCGAGGCGCGAGCCCGGCGGAGGTCCGCCGAGGTACTTGCCCGTGAGCAGGCCGAAGGCGAGCGGGCTGTACGCGAGCAGCGACACGTCCTCGCGGCGCGAGGCCTCCGCGAGCGCCGAGTCGAACGTGCGGTTGACGAGGCTGTAGGCGTTCTGGATCGACACCGGCCTCGGGAGCCCCAGGTGCTCCGCGATGCGGCTGAACTGCGTCACTCCCCAGGCGGTCTCGTTGCTGAGCCCGAGATAACGGACCTTGCCGTCGCGGATCACCTCCGCGAGCGCCGCGAGCTGCTCGGGGATCGGCGTGCTCGAGCGCTCGCTCGCCGGATCGTAGGCGGTCGCGCCGAACTGCGGCACATACCGATCTGGCCAGTGGATCTGGTAGAGATCGATATAATCGGTCCTGAGCCGCCGCAGGCTGTCCTCGACCGCGCGCCGCACGTTCGCGCGGTTGACCGCGAGAGACCCGTTGCGGACCCACGGGATAGGGCGGCCCGGCCCCGCGATCTTCGTGGCGAGGACCACCCTGTCGCGCGGCTTCTGGCTCAGCCACTCGCCCACGTAGCTCTCCGTGCGCCCCTGCGTCTCGGCGCGGGTCGGCACGGGGTACATCTCGGCCGCATCGACGAAGTTGATGCCCGCGTCGAACGCGTAGTCGAGCTGCGCTTTCGCGTCCTCGAGCGTGTTCTGCTCGCCGAACGTCATCGTCCCAAGGCAGAGCTCCGAGACCCGGAGCTCGCTGTCACCCAGCTGTCGGTAGTTCATCGCTGTTCCGTCCGTGGGGCGTCCAGTACCACGGAGCGGCGGCCTTGTCCACCATAACGGACATAACATCTTATATGACGGACGTGCCCGGGCGGCGTGGCTATGATCAAGGCGAGCGCTGGAGTCGCGGCGTGAGCGCTTCGACGAGGAAGTCACGAAACGCCGCGATGCGGTGGGGCAGGTACCGCGCGGAGGGGTACACGAGGTGCAAGGGCGCCCCCGAGGCCACGTGCGACGGCAGCACGCGCACGAGGCGGCCTCGCGCGACCTCGCGGGCGCACAGGACGGCCGGGAGCAGGCCGATGCCGACGCCCGCCAGCACCGCGCGCCGCGCGAAGCTGAGCTCGTCGACGGCGAGCGGCCCCTCGACCTCCACCGTCTCGTCCCCCGCGGGCCCCTGGAGCGTCCACGCGGCGCGGCCGCGCGTCGCGCGAAAGAGGACGCACCGGTGCGCTGCCAGGTCGCCGAGGCTCCCGGGGACCCCGGCGCGCTCGAGGTACCGAGGCGAGGCGTACAGCGCGACTTCCACCTGCCCGATCCTTCGCGCGATGACCGAGCCGTCGCGGAGCGGCCCGGCCCGCAGCGCCAGATCGAAGCCCTCCTCCACGAGATCCACGACGCGCCCCGTGAGGACGACGTCGATGCGGACGGCCGGGTGGCGCCGCACGAACCGGGCGATCGCCGGCTCGAGCATCGCGACGCCGACGTCGACGGGCGCGGTGATGCGGATGGTGCCGCGCACCACGGCCTCCAGATCGGCCGCCATCGCGGCGGCTTCCTCGAGGCTCGCGACGCCGCGCGACGCCCGCTCGTAGAACGCCGCGCCGGCCTCGGTGAGCCTCACGCTGCGCGTCGAGCGGTGCAGGAGCCGCGCTCCGAGCGCCTGCTCGAGGAGCGCGACCGAGCGGCTGACCGAGGACTTCGGCAACCCCAGGACCCTGGCCGCCGCGGTGAAGCCCTGCTCATCGACGACGCGGACGAAGACGGCGATCCGGTTGAGGTCCATTGTTCGTCCCTGGAGAACAGCCTGTTCTCAAACGCCTGTCTAGTGCGTTCCCAAGCAACGATGCATCTTGCCTCCTGTGACCCACGGCCAGCGCGCCCCGGATGACCCGGGCGCGGCGAGCCCGAACCTCTTCAGAGGAAGGACAACCAGCCATGAACACCACGACCAGCACCACCACCCCGAGCGCGACCCCCTCCCAGGCTGCCCGGTGGACGATCGACGCGGCGCACTCCAGCGTCTCGTTCTCCGTACGCCACATGATGATCTCGAACGTGCGCGGCGAGCTCGAGGGCGTCGCCGGCGAGGTCCTCTACGATCCGCGACACCCCGAGGCGACGAAGGTCTCCGCCACGATCGACGCGGCGTCGATCCACACCCGCGAGAAGCAGCGCGACGCGCACCTGCGGAGCGCCGACTTCCTCGATGTCGAGACGTACCCGACGATCACGTTCGCCGGACGGAGCGTCCTGCGTCGCGGCGGCGGGCTCGACATCGTGGGTGACCTGACGATCCGCGGCGTCTCTCGCGAGGTGACGCTCGCGGTCAGCGAGCTCTCGGGCGAGCACCGCGATCCGTACGGCAACCGCAAGCTGGGCGCGACCGCCACGACGAAGATCCGCCGCAGCGATTTCGGGATGAGCTTCAACGCCGTCCTCGAGACAGGCGGCGTCCTCGTGGGCGACGAGATCTCGATCACCCTCGATATCCAGCTGATCAAGCAGGCGTGAGCGCCGGCAGGGCCATCCGCCCGGCGCCGGCGCCCACGAGCAGTCTAGTCCCCGGTGGACAGGATGCGTACGTCGCGCCCGTCGCATTCCGTATCGTCGAGCGGCTGCCACATGTCGCTGGCAAACTCGAAAAAGTCAGGTGGGACCACCATCGAGAAGGTATCTCCCTTCTGCTGGTTGCGCCGCTGCACGCGCTCGCGGCGCAGATCGCGGGGCGCATCCAGCACGTGGATGGTCATGCGATGCCCGCTGACGTCGACACGCTCGTAGAATCGCTCCCGGTGGTCCCGGCGAATGAGGCCAATCTCGAGCACGACGCTGGTGCCCACCTCGAGCATCCTCTCGGTCAGCGTCCAGATCTGCTCGATGCACCGTCCGGTGCGCTCGAGGTACCACTCCAGGACGCCCGTATCCGGGCGGTCCGGCCGGAAGAGCGCCGCCATCCACTCGTCCAGGTTCAACCGCACGGCGCGCTGCTCTCGACAGAGCTGCAGCGCGAACGTCGACTTGCCGGCACCCACTGGCCCCACGATGAGGTGAAGGTGCGCCATGCCGCGCGGCGCCGCGTGCTGCTCGCCGGGCGCGGCGCGCATCGAAGATGTCCTGTCCTCGTGGGTCGTCATCTTTTTCATCGATCTCTCCTCGGTGTGGGGCGCCACGCGTCGATCCGCGACCCGCGACCCGGGGCAGGGCGTGATCGCCTCGGAGCATGGGCCACGATCGTGCGATGGGGGGCGAGCGCTCGTCGCGCTCCGTTGCGGGCGACGTGCGTCGCGGGCCTGCGGTGAAGCGCGCGCAGTGAGCTCGTCGCGGGCGGGATCAGAAACGAAAACGCCAGCTGGAGGGCTGGCGCTCCCGAGGTTGTACCGAGAGGGGCCGGGGGTCGCAAAGCAAAATCGTACGGGGCCCATAGCGGCCGAAGCCCTGACGCGCGTACCGCGTCCCGCAGGACCCCTCGGAACCCCACGTGCCTAGGATCTCGCTCGTGCCCGGGGGGGTTCCCCCGGAATTTCGGGGGGACGTGACGGGGGTCGGGTGGTGTTGAGCGCGGGAGATGGGGCCGCGGAGGACCCGCCCGCTCACGGCCGAGGCGATCGGCTGAGGGCGGGTCGGCCCTCCAGGAAGACGCCGACGAGGACGCCGAGGTAAGCGCCGGCATGGAGCCCGCTGCAGACGAGGTACCGCGTGGCGGCACCGTAGGACCACGCGCCGAGGCTCGCCTCGCGCACGCCGAACGGGTCGAGCGCCGCCATGACGGCCGGGCAGAGCGCGAGTGCCGCGGCGAGCGCCGCCATGATCCTGGTCAGCCAGGCGCGCCACGAGAACCTGTCGCTGAGCCCGGCGCGGAGGAGGCCCACGCCGGTGACGAGGGCGCCGAGCGGCAGACCTCCGCGGAACCCCGTCCACGCGACCGCGAGCCGGAACGGCAAGCTCGAAGCGGCGAGGCCCTTTCCGTCGAGGAAGTACTCCGGAGAGATTGTGGCGGTGACCTGATCGAAGAGCGCTCCACAGGCGCCCGCGGCCAGGGCGCCAGCGAGGAGGGCGAGGTACTCGCGAGGACGGGAGGGCGAGGCGGGTGGGCGAGGCCGCATGGCGCCCACGATACGATGGGCGGAGGCGATCGCGGCAAGCTTGCCGGTACTCCTCGGCCTTGGCCACGGCCCCTGAGGAATCCCCTCAAATTTTTCGGAGAATTCACAGGGAGGCGGGGAGACGGGGAGTAAAATCTCAGAAAAACTCCCCGCCTCCCCGCCTCCCTGTTCAATTTCCCGCTGTAAACGGGCACAAAATGAGGGGATTCCCCAGCCACGGACCCGCTGCTCTCCCAGCGAAGGTGGGTGCCGCGCGAGCCAGTTGAGCGAGCTCAGGGCGCGGCGCGACCGAGGAGCGCGGCGCCGCGCTCGCGCCCTATCGCCGTCGTCTCCTTCGTTCGAGCCGGCCCGTCATGCGCGCGCGGGACGCGGGCCGCACAGCGGGCGTAGCGCGTCGCGCTCGGCCGTGGACAGCACCGTGACCGGGCACGCTGGATTGCCGCTCGCGCGGTCGAAGAACGGGTGTGGCCACGTCTTGCCGCGGACCTTCCAGCCGAGCACCTTCCGGATCGTGCGCGCGATGAAGCGCACGTTCGGCTTCACCGAACCAGGCGGCGGCTCGCCGATCGCGAACTTGCCGAAGAGCCGGCCGCGCGGCGCGCCGAAGACCTCGTCGCACGGGCGTGCGCTCGGCGATTGCTGGAACAGCTCGGTGGCGAGGCCGACGAACGGCAGTCGCGGCGTCCACGTGTCGCCGAGCGGCGTCTTGCAACAGCTCGCGTACCAGCGATAGGCGCCCTTCGGCGTGAGGCGCACGGCGGCAACGAGCTCGCCGCCGCGGTCGAACGAGACGGTCGAAGGAGCAACCTGCACGAGGTCCGAGCCGCCGTGCTCGTCGAGCAGATCCGCACGGCCGAGATGGTGCAGGAATGCCTGGCAGTCGTCGCAGTAGCAGACAACGCGGTTCACCGCGCTCGGCGACGCATCGCGCAGCCATCCGTGAAGCTTTCCGCAACGACACTGGAGCTCGACGTCTCGGGCCATGGAGCTTGCGTATCACGTCTCGACGCGCGATGCGCGTGCTTCTCCCGCCGCGCGGCGGACGGCGGCTGACAGCGCCCCGATCACGGCCCCGTGAAGAGGGCAGAGATGTGGATCTTCACCAGCGGATCCGTCGCCTCGGTGTAGACGACCTCGCTCACCCCGCCGATCTCCCGGCGGACGATCACGTCCTCGAAAATCCCGGGCCCGCCTCCGAACTGGAGCAGCGCCCCGCACCCGTCGAGCTTCGATGTCGACGCGCTGACCTCGGCCGCTTCCGCCGGAAGAGGAGGGAAGACGCCGAGCCGCGTCGCGTTCCCGCGCCCGTCCACCTCCCAGAGCTCCTGGCTGCTGCCGTCGTCGCTCGGCGCCTCCGAGCCAAGCACCAGCAGGAACCTGTCCGGTGCCTTGGCGCGCGCGGTGTGGAGCCGCTCGATGCTGGGAAGACCCACGATGGGCATCGACGTCGACGTGGCAAGGTGAATCACGCTCTGCTCGGTCAGCGCGAGATCGCCGTGGCCCAGGTGGAGCAACCCGTTGTCCGGATCGGCGTGGACAACGGCTCCGCGCTCATCGTACCAGGTGGCCAGGTCCGATCGGCAGCGGTGCAGCACGGTGCCTGCGGGGGACACGAGGAAGCCGGCGAGCGGGTCGGACTCCGGATCGCACGGCGGCGTGGACAGGACGGCATCGTTCTCGAGCGGCGCTGCCGGGTAGGCGTCGCCAGCGTAAGGGCAGCCGTCGCAGCGGAACTCGCGGAGCAGGTCCTCGAAGACGTTGATATAGAGCAGCCGTCCGCCGGCGGGGAGGATCTGGGCGCTTCGCTCGTTGACATCGCAGTCGAACCCCACCGCGGCCGATCCCGGCGAGCCCCAGTGCACAACCGCGTCCTGCCCGCAGATTCCCTCGAACAGCGTCCCGGCGAGGTAGACCTGCTCGGGATCGAGCACGTCTCCGGCGACCGCCGCGGAGGCCCCGCTGCAGTCCGGCGCGTGGTCGCCGCCGCTGCCACCGCTGCCGCCTTCGCCACGCCCGCCGCTGCCGCCTTCGCCACGCCCGCCGCTGCCGCCTTCGCCACGCCCGCCGCTGCCGGAGCCGGCCGCCCCCGCGCCGCCTGTCCCGCTCGCCGTCGGGCCCCCGGCGCCGCCGCTGCCCGCACCGTCGCTGCTCGCGCTGATAGCCGGCGCGTCGCCGCCGCTGCCACCGCGCCCAGCGGGCGTCTCCACGCTCGAAGAGCAGGCTGCAAGCAGGATGAACGCGGCAGGACTGACGAGGTGACGCATGAATTGACCTGTCTGCGGGGAGCGGGACGCCCGCTCAGGACGGGTCGCGCGCAGGGCCGCAGTCGACGAGGGTTGAACAAGCGATGGGGTCAGTAGCTCCGGCCCCATCATGGCGTGGGCCACCGAATGCGTCGACTGACCGTGGCGTGCTGTCCCGGGCGCTGGGACGCGCGAGCGCGCGCGCCTGCCCGCTGGCAGCAGCGGCGGCATGCGGCAGTGCCAGCGGGGCGGACGGACGCGCGCGCGACGCATTCGCCCCTGACGTTCTCTCATCGCTCCGCTGTTCGTCACCCCCGTGCGGGGCCTGGTCGGCGAAGGTCCTTGTTGGCGTCGTCCCCCTGCGTCTCGTCCCCTGCCCCGTTCAGGAGGTGTCCGGGATGTGATGTCGGGAGCTCGTGAATCAGCGACGCCCCATGGAGATCTCTGCCATCGTTCGCGCTTCGCGCGTCTCGCGCGCTCGCCCCTGCTGCTGGAGCAAGGGTGTCCTCCAGGCTGCACAGCTCGATTATCGACCCATCATCGCTTTCTCAGGAGGGCGGAATGCGCGCCTCTCGTTCCGTCGCGAACCCGTGAATGCAACGTGACTGTACGACCGAAACAGCTGCACGAGGAGCTTGACTTCGGACCGTGTTTACGTGTTTCAATATCAGCTCATGCTCGGGCTCCTCTCACGCCGAGCATGCCGGTGCGAGACCCACTTCAACAGCCACGGTGTGACCGGGCACACGGTCGGTGCAGATGGGTGTACACGGTCGTGATAAAAAGAGCCCTGGCCGGGAATTTAGTGAACCCGGACAATGGGCGGCTGAGCTCGCAGGCAGATTTCTGGTTTACTTATCCATCTTGAGCAGAAGCCTGCGACCCGGCCGGCCGGATCATGGAGAACTTTGATGCGAATCGATCGCTTGCTTGGTCATGTGTCCCTGTCGTTCGCGTGCTGCCTGCTCGCCTGCAGCATCGAGCCAGCCGATCTGGAAGACAGCGACTCCTTCGACTCCGCGGTGAACAGCGCGGATAACACGATGGCGGCGGACCTCGTGCTCCAGTCGCAGTGGGGCAGCGGGTACTGCGCGGAAGTGACGGTGACGAACAACGGCCCCGGCGCGGCCACCGCCTGGAGCCTGGCCATCGCGCTCAACGGCTCGACGGTGACCAACCTGTGGAACGGGATCTCCACGACGTCGGGCGGGCAGATCAACGTCAAGAACCAGAGCTACAACGGATCGCTGGCTGCTCGACAAAATACGAAATTTGGGTTCTGCGCGAACGGCACCGGGAGGCCCACCGTCGCCTCGGTCAACGGCAATGGAGGCTCGGGCACCAGCACGACCGCGTCATCGTCGAGCAGCAGCGCGAGCTCGTCCTCCAGCGCCTCGTCCACTAGCGCCTCGTCCTCCAGCTCGTCGTCATCGACCTCCTCGTCCTCGAGCTCCTCGTCGAGCAGCGGCCAGGGCGGCGCCGGCGGTGCGGGCGGCTCCGGCGGCGGGGGCGGCTCCGGCGGCTCCGGGGGCGGCGGCGGCGGGACGCCGGGCGCGAAGTTCGTGGGCAACATCACGACGAGCGGCCAGGTGCGCAGCGGCTTCGCGAACTACTGGAACCAGATCACGCCCGAGAACGAGGGCAAGTGGGGCGATGTCGAGAGGTCCCGCGGCGTCCGAGACTGGAGCAAGCTCGACGCGATCTACAAGTACGCGAAGGACAACAACATCATCTTCAAGCAGCACGTCTTCGTGTGGGGCAGCCAGCAGCCGAGCTGGCTCGCGAACCTCTCCGGGGCGGATCAGCAGGCGGCCGTGAAGGACTGGATGCGGTCGTTCTGCGCGCGCTACCCCGACACGAAGTACATCGACGTCGTCAACGAGCCGCCGCCCCACACCACGCCTTCCTACAAGAACGGCATCGGCGGCGACGGCGCCAGCGGCTGGGACTGGATCGTCAACTCCTTCAAGTGGGCCCGCGAGTACTGCCCGCGCGCGGTCCTCATCCTCAACGACTACAACAACATCGAGTACGAGAACGACCACAACAACTTCATGCGGATCGCGAGGGCGGTGATCAACGCAGGCGCCCCGGTCGACGCGCTCGGCGCCCAGGCGCACGACGCCTACAAGATCAACACGAACACGGTGAAGGGGTACATCGACAAGATGGCCGCGCTGGGCAAGCCCGTGCACATCACCGAGTACGACATCGGCATCGCGAACGACGCGGAGCAGCGCCGGGTGATGCAGGAACAGTTCACGATGTTCTGGAACCACCCCTCCGTGCCCGGCATCACCCTGTGGGGTTATATCGTCGGCGCGACCTGGAGGGACAACACGGGTATCCAGCATTCGAACGGCACCATGCGGCCGGCCATGACCTGGCTGATGGACTTCCTCGACCGCTGACGAGCCGCGGGCCCGGCCGCCGCGCCGGGCTGCCCGGATCGCAGAGGACGACAGCGCTCCGGGCCGCACGCGAGCAGGAGGGCGCCGAGCGCATCCGCAACAGAATCGCTGCGCCCTCCTCGCCGCCATGATTATGCATTGGATGCATGGTCGCTCACGGCAGGAAAACGACGAGGACGGCCACGATGCCCTTGTTTGGGCGGATACGACTGCCCGCCGCTACCGCTGCCTCCGTTGCGGCGGCCGCACCGTGCTCGTCGTCGTGCCTCACGGCGTGCTTGGCCGACGCGTGTACAGCGCCGCCGCGCTCGGCTTGGCCCTTGCGCTCTGGGCTTCGCGCTCGCGACGGCGGCCGAGGTCCGTCGGCGCGCGGGCCCGGCGAGGATCCTCGGCGAAACGCCGCCAGCGGCTGAACCACGCTGCGCGGGCGGGCACGCCATATCTCGCACAGACGTCTCTTTGCTGAAGCCCCGGACCCAGGCCCCTCCGCATCGCTCCCCCAGAGCGCGGCCGTCGCCGCGGGGTCGCAAAGTAGTCGGGCCGACGCACTACGACAACCCGTCGTCCTGGCCGGGCGTGAAGTCGAGCGTGTGCTTGTCGAGGTCGGCAATGACCCAGCCTCCGCGGTTCTCGGGTCTGATAATTTCTCTGAATACCTTGAAGCCGTCGAGGAACGCACGCTCCCATTGCCAGGCTGCACATCGCTCAGCCTCGAAGCCACGGACGAGGTCCTGGACGAGCTTCAAAAGGTCGTAGTCAAGACTCCTGAGGCCCTCGAACAGCTTGCGCTCCAACGCGCGCCCAAATACAAATGTTGCGATGCCCTCCTCGATGAGAATTGCCCGTGCGCCATCCTCGCTCTCATCAAGTTCCGGGCAACTCTTTCGCTTCACGCGGAACAGAGATCGTAAAACGGGCGACCATTCCAGATGAACAGCATTTGCGATATGAAAAACGTCGTGGAAGCGATAGTCATCCTTCTCGGACTTGTTGTCCGTCAATCGGTCGCCGATAATCACGCCATTTCGCTTCTGAAGGACGTACGTCTTTCCACCGACCGGATATTCCTTGATGAACATCCGGAATTGGCGAGGAAGGCGCTCGTTCAGCGGCAACTCGCGATCTGATGGAACCGGTTCCGGGTACGGCGTGTCAGCGAGCGGCCAGCGGCTGAACGTTTTTTCCAGGTTGCCGTGTGCCGCCAAGTCAAGATCGACACCCGCGGCGTCGGCCGTTGAAACGAGGGCTCGCAGGATTCCCAAGATACGGCCCGAGATCGCGTCACGATTACCGCTCAGCTTACCGGTTCGGTGCGCCTCGACAAAGTCGCCCGCGCAGGCGGCGAGTTCCTCCGCCGCCATTGTCACGTCTTTCTCCGGGTCCTTCGTAGCGTGCTTCTGAACGTTGCCGAATGTAATCCCGGCAATGTTGGTCTCTTCGTCCCAAGTGTGAAGAGCGCTGTGCGGTACCCGCTGAGCAACCAACGCCAGACGAATGTGCGAGTGGGAGGCGACGGTACTCAGGTACCAGAGTGCATCGCCAAGCTCCTCTAGTATGGTTGCGTCGTATGTTGCATACGCTTCGCCTTCGCGGCGCTTCTTCTTGAGCGCCGCCAGCAGGCTCCCGATCTCGCCGAACAGGCCGAGGATCGGCGTGCCAAGATCGTCTCGGCCCATCCTGTCAGTTCGGTGAGCTGCATCCTGATAACCCTGGATCGTGACCGTCGCTTGGCCTGTGACTTCTGGCGGCAGGACTACGAAAGGCTTTTGTCGCGACATTGTCACCTCGATCTCTTGCTAACCGTAAGCATCCACGATTGGCGTAGCATTGCGCGTCTTACCGCGGCACGTTACCAACAAGGGCGCCACTTCCCCTTTTTTCCACCCCCACTTTTTTCCGTGCTCAAGTACGGCCATCGTCGAGTGGCAAACGAGAGGTCCAGTGGCCACGCCAACTTGCTCGGCGACGAACGCTTGGAGGCGCGCGAGACCAAGCAAATTCCCGTACGCGCGCTGAATGTAATAGTGCGATCGGTACATCACGGTAAGGTGCACCTTGCCACCGATCAGCTTGAAGCTGAGATGGCTCAGACAGGGGCCGCCCAGGCGTGAGCCGCGATCCTCATCATCGTCGTAGGTGGCGAGGTCGAAGCCGAAGCCGAGTCCGACTTCGTATGACGCACGAACAGGGTTTTTCTGACGCATCTTCTTGATGAGTTCTGCGAGGGGATTGTACTCGCGCCCATTACAGTCGGTGCGCCGAAGCAGACGGTGGGCATACGTACCCCAGTGGCGGAATTGAGGATGATCTTTGATCCGCGGGAAGATCTCATCGGGGTAGCTTTTATACACACCGTCCAGCCCGCGATGCACGTATTCGTAGCCAGGAAAAATCGTCTCAGCAACGGTGTGGCTATTGTACTGATCATGAGCAATCAGGAACGCGTCGAGCGCCTCGGCTACGGCTTTATCGTGCCGTCGTACGCGTGCCGGTTCTTTGATGTGAAGAACGACGGTCGTGTCGACCCAGCCGGGCTGGGCGAGCAAATGCTCGCATGCATCGAGCCAGCTTTGCGCGAGCGTCGTGCCCTGAATCAGCTTCATCTCTCGGTTCCTTGTCTCCGCTATGTGATAACGCCGGTCATTTCAAGTTGCGGCGTGAGATACAGATCGTGCAGCCAGCCGTGGCCGGCTTGACCCCATGTTGTTCCCCAACTGTTGCGGACTAGCATGTACTGGCCGTCACCGGAATGGCCAGAGCCCACCGCCAGCAGCGCGTGCCGGCGAGTCGTCACAGTGTCGCCAGCGCGGGCGCGGACGATGGCGTCCTTGTCCGGCGTGTACATCGCGACTGTGAGCGTCACGATCAGTAGAACGGGTGTGCCGGTCTGAATGAGTTCTCGAACCTGCACGACGTCTCGTTGGGCGAACGCGATCGTTGCCTTGTGAGTGGGTACCGTGACAGCTGGAGGCTTCCAGTTCGAAGCGTCAGGCGTCTTCACGGCGTACGGCCACACGATCTCCGGTGGTTGACCATCATGTATTAGCGCATCGCGAACCACGCTCCGCGTCAAGCCCTTCTTTGGATCGTTGTGGGATCGCTGAACACCGCTATAGAACAGGAACTCCGGCGAAAGATAGTCGCTCGAACCACGCTTGGCTTCATGCGCCGCGGAGACAGCGAACACCAAACATGTAGGTCTCTGGCCTTGGTCGCGCGCCTCGGCGAGGCGATCACGAAGGTCAGCGTCGATCGTGATGGTCATGCCGCCGCCGCTGCCTCTCGAGTAATGCGGGGAAGCCCTTGCTCCTTCCCCTGCAGATCGAGAATGACGGAGAGCTTTGCTGCGGAGTCCTCCGGGTGCCACGGCCGTCGCTCGGAAAACGACACCCGATATTCACCCGCAGCACGTACCCGCGTAACGAGCACACGAGTCAGTTCGCCGCCCAATTCGTCTCCGTCGCTCTCCTCGCGATAATCCTCGATGATCTCCAATCCGTGCTGCTGAAGACGAGTCTCGTCCCAGAGGTACCCCGCTGACGGGCGCTCCTTGCACCGAAAGACAACGATGTCGTCTGGGCCGCCCTCGAACGTGAGCCCGTCATCAGCTTCATCGATGATCCACACGTCCGCCCACGGGTTCGTCAGCTCGGCACGTCCTGCAAGGACAGCGAGTTTGATCTTTTTCGGTTCCGTCTCTCGAAGCTTGTCTACGATCCTTTGATCCAGGATTTTATGCCCGGAGAGCCCCCAGCAAGTCGCGTCGAAGCTCGCTCCCATGCGAAGCGAGAGCTGATATACGTTCTGAGGGCTAGCGAGCGCCTGAGTGCCCCAACGATGACGCCCGGCATGGTGGATGTACAACCACCGGGGCAGCATGAATTCGGATGCAAAGGCGTCCGCAGCGATCTCCTGAGGGTCCTTAGACTCGCCGCGCCAGAGCCCGATCTGCTCGTCAAGGCTGGAAGCAGTATGGCCCATGAACAGGTGACCGAGTTCGTGAGCGGCCGTGAAACGCTGCACGTGTAGGTCGCGTTGCGTCGACACGAGGATACCTGGCATCGGGAAGTTGGGCGGTCCCAGGTATGCGCCCAGCAATCCACTGAGAGGACGAAAAAGGAGCAGTGCGCCGAGTTCAGTTGCAGCCCGAAAAACGTCGATACGGGAGAGCGCACTACCCTGGAAGGCAATCCGCGTCCCGAGCTTGGCGTGAAGCCGCTGCGCTGCCTGCGTGCCCTCCAGAATCGCGTCACGTCTCGCCATTATCAGCCCTCCCCCTTGGCCGGCGCTTTCGTGCTGAGGAACTCGGCGAATCGAAGCAATTCCGCGCGGTCCGCCTCCGTAAGCTTGACAGCTGCACGTGCAAGATGCTGTACAGTCAGGGGGACGGGTGCGTCGATCACATCAGTGTCACCAGTGAACTCGGCAACGGGGCGCTGGTACAGCTCTGCAAACCTCTTCAACTCAAGGGCATCGACCCTTCGCTGCCCGCTCTCGATCAATGAAACAGCCGAGCGCGTCACCCCAACAGCTTTCGCGACTTCGTCCTGCGATAGCCCGAGGTATTCGCGGGCGTCCCGAAGCTTGAGGCCGAGGCGCTTCCTGTCTTCGCTCATGGCAGTACCCGTGAAGAGGGTCTGGACGGAGCTGCTGGTATACCAGCGCTCGCCAGCCCAGGTTTTGCGACATCGAGACATTTCTCTCGGATTTTCGGGAGCAACTTCCCGATCAGGTCATCCACAGACGCGTATCCGCCCGCTTTGATTACTGAAACAGGAATTCTGCAGCCGGGTCCGAGAAGTCCCTCAAGATCGATGAGTAGTGAAACACAACGTTTCGAATCGATGGCAGGCATGTCCCAGATCGAGCCATCGTCCGTGTCTGCATCGCTCGCACGGCGAACGGCCTCATCGAACGAGGTGCACTCGCGCTCAGCCCAGTCGCGCGTCAACGCCTGCAACGCCGGCAGCAGAACGTCAAATTTGGCCTTGTTCGGCAGACGAACGCTCATTGCTACCTCGACTCAGAGAACTTCCGTTTCCCCGAGCTACATGGGAGTATTGTTCGAAAATCGAACGCCGTCAAGGCACGGTGCTATTTTTTCGCACAAGTACAGGGAAGCATGGTACAATCTGGAGCGTGATCCGTGTCCCCTCGCCCATGATCGTCGGCGGTCCTCGTCCGCACTGGACCACGGCTGAGGTCGCTGGTTGTCCATTCGGGGTACTCGTCGCTGCGCTCTGCCCAGGGAGGGCACCGGACGAGCTCGTGGCGTCGCTCGCCGTGGATGAGCAGGCGTACGCGAACGCTCTCCCCTCGTCTTCGCGCCGCAGCGAATGGCTCGGGGGGCGCCTCTGTCTAGCGAAGGCGATGGCTCGTTTCTCGACGATGCGGCCGCCGATGCTGTGCACAGACTCGGGTGCGGCTGTCCTACCCGAAGGCTTGGCCGGCTCAGTGAGCCACAAGGACGCGGTGGTTGTCGCGTTGGCGGCGCAGCTGACGGGAGGCCTCGGAGTCGACGTGGAGTGCATCAGCGAACGCGATGCTTCCCTCGAGCGGAAAGTACTGACGGAGGCAGAGCGCTCGCGTCTGCGCGAGTGCACCGATATTCCAGTCGCACAGTACGTGACTGCTCACTTTTCCATTAAAGAGGCGATTTACAAGGCGTTGGAAACCAAGGACCAGGTGGACCTCGAGTTCGACGATATCGACGTAGAACTCGCGACGGTCACCCAACAGGTGTGGCTCATGCCGGCAGTAAAACTGCTCACCCGGCACTCGGTCGTAAGGACGGCCATCTTGCTGGATGGCGACTGGGTGCTCGCGGCGGCGCTTCGTGAGCCGTGCACCTGAGTTCGCGGGTCTCCAAGCCGAAGTCCTGTTCACTGCTATGAACACACACAATTGTCGAACAACATGCCTCGACGGCCTGCAACGGTGAGGGAGTGCCGCGCATCGCTGCCGTGCGTGGATTCAGCACGGCCGCCCTAATGCCCGCGAACATCAGTTGCGCTCGCCGCCTAGGACATGAGCGTCAACTGCACGTGACGTCGAGTTGCTGCGCGAGCGGCGGCCATAGACGGCGGGGAGACAATGTGCCATTTCGGCGGATACCATTGCGGCAGCGGGCGACTTGCGGCGACAAATCGCTGCTTGATGCGGGTGCGTCCCGAGGCGCCCGAGCATTTCGGGTGAGCAACACGCGCATACTTGTCGACCTCGCAAAATAGGTTCTGACAGTCGATGAGTTGAAGGGGTCGGCCCCAAAGATCTTCAAAAGCAAGCCCCCGCCGCTCAAATTCTACAGCGGCGCGTTCCGTCACAACTCGTATAATATCCTCGTCAGTCAGTCCGGCGGAATCCACAAAGCACTTTCGAATTCCATCGCGCGCTCCGGGGCCGGCGACCACAAAATCCATTTCTGAGAAGGAACAAACATCGCTATAGTTGATGTCGATCGCAAACTGGAAGGCTAAGAACGGGCCCAGCGAGGGGTAGGTCAGCAGTAGGTTGAAGACACCCTCAAGCGAGTCCGCCTTAGCAATTTTGCTAGGCACTCGATCCTCCATCATTCGCTCGAGCAATCGGAGATGGTTGCGGTGCTTCCGTTGGTTTCCGAACGGTGGAGACGGCATGATATAGGCGCCCGAGTAAATACTGTTCCCCCGTTCCAATTGCTGATCGAGCAGGTTCGCGTACTTCTCAAACTCGTACCCCCGCCAACTCACTTTTTCGAGATTGGCTTCCAGGTGCTCCCAAGTGTCGATCCGGTTGAAGATCTTAAATACCAGGCATCGAAAGAAGACCTCCTCTTCAGCTTGATCGCCTGTGTATAGAACGTTTCGAATCAGGAACTGACTCACGCGATCGGCTGCCCTATAAACATTCGTGAAGCGATAGCTGGCCAGGATCGGGTCATCAGTCCAAGGCGGGGGCTCGGCCCGGGCGCGCCGGTGGAAGACGGCCTGTCTCGCGTGCGCGAACAGCCAGTACGTCTCGTAGACCGGCGTGGGCTGGAGCGTCCGTCCGCTTCCGGCCGGGACTTTGGCGATGCTATCCATGCGTGCAGCGTACATCTTCCTGACCGTTTCGCCGATGGTTTCTGTCGCCTACTGAAGCCTTGGTCGGTACGTCGCGGCCGTCGATCTCGCAGTCCACCTTGACCGCTACGGTACAGCATGCTAGGGGCCACTGCTACGGCCGCACCTGCCTGTGCGTGGGTAGGCGGCCCAGTTAGACGCGGCTGTAGCAGCAGTTCCGCGCGACCTTGAGCCAACGGGCGTCCTGGGCGACGCCAACCTCGATCTTCGACGCCGGAGGACAGCACCTCGCCGGGCCCCTTCCATGCCCGCCCGGGTCCACCCGTGCCATGGCGGACGCCTCCCCGCGCCCAGCATCGTCGACCCCGGCGAGGGCCGCAAGGGATCGCGCC
Source organism: Sorangium sp. So ce1014 (assembly GCF_051521505.1). Lineage (NCBI taxonomy): Bacteria > Pseudomonadati > Myxococcota > Polyangiales > Polyangiaceae > Sorangium > Sorangium sp. So ce1014. Next base: position 1,146,496 of record NZ_CP150356.1, on the reverse strand, counting down.
CATGAGGATGGCTGAGTGCCTACTCTCCGCCTTCTGGCCCGCTCCGCCTTGCCCCAGGCGACGTCCTGCCCATTCTCTCCGCGAGGGCCGCTCCCGTACCAGCAAGGCTCCAGCGGCGACTCGACGCGAACGGCGGGTCCGACTACCGGCGCGAGCTTGCGCGCTCCTCCGGTGCCGCCGGCAGACCGAGCAGCCGACCGACTGCCTCGTGAACGACCCCGGCTGCCACCTGATCCGCGCGCGCGACTGTGCGGCTCCAGGTGGTGGCTAGCGAGGCGACCACGGCCGCCCGAGGCGACGGATCGGTCGGCGCGAGTTCGAGCTCCCTTGGCCCGGGGCTCGTCGCTTGGGCCCGGGGTTGGGACAATGCCTTCCGAGGGAGTGCGATCCGTCGTCACGCTTCCCGGAAGTCCGACGGAACCCACGGATCGCGACGGTTCGCCATCGCAAATTCGTCCTTGGGCCTCTTCCCTGACGGTGAGGGAGTTCACCAGGAGCGCGCCAACCGCCGACTCGGGATGCGCGCCTGGTACACCGAGGTCAGATCTGGGCCGAACCACCGTGGACGAAGAGCTCGATGTTAGTGATATAGCTGCTGTCCTCGGAGGCCAAGAAGACGACAGCCTTGGCGATCTCATCGGGTGTCCCAGCACGGCCGAGCGGCGCCGCGTCGGCCGTGCTGGCCTTCAATTGATCGATTTGCTCGTCGGTCATCCCCGAAGCGCTCTACGCCGGCGTCACGATGACGCCGGGGCTGTGGCATTCACGCGGATGTTGCGGCCCTTCAGATCGACCGACCAGGTGCGTGTGAAGGATCGCACGGCCGCCTTCGACGCGCAGTAGACGCTGAGCCCGGGCTTGCCCTGGCTCGAGGAGATCGACGCGTTGCGGATGATCGACCCGCGCCTTTCATTAGCGGCAGCGCCTTCTGCACGGTGAGCAGCACGCCCTTGGAGACGTGGCCCTGGACGGTGATGGCGTTCCTGCCGATCTGCGCCGCCGCTGCTTCCAGCTCGGCCATTCGCCGGCCGGTGATGAAGACGGAGGTCGCACCCCGGAGCGCCGATCACGTCGCTCCACGGAGCAATGAACCGCCAGGGCGCCAAGGTCTAGATGGATCTCTTGCTGGCGTCCTTGGCGCATTGGAAGTTCGAATGTCTGCCCTCCTCGGCGGTTTCAGTCCGCCTGGCGCTCTACGGCGGCGGCCAGCGGAGGCCGAGGCCCTGGTGCGGCGAGTCGGCGCTCAGCCGGACGTCGTCCGCGGGGGGCGGCAGCGCGCGCCACACGTCGGGGTGCTGGTCGGGCTGCTTGCCCTGGTTTTCGTCGATCGCCTCGTAGAGCGCGCCCTGGTGGAGGACGTGGAAGCCCTTCGGGTACACCACGGCGCGCTCGTCCGGGCTGAGCGTCGCGCGGTCGGTCCACCACTCCAGGCGACGGGTGTTCTCGTCGATGGCGCCCGCCATGAAGTCGCGGAAGCGCACCCGCGGCACCGCGACCGTCGGGTTGTCCTCGGCCGTCACGCTGTCGAAGAGCCACTTGATGAACGGATAAGGCCCGTCCACCCGGTTGTCCGTCAGGAGGTGCGGATTGGGCGCGTTGCTGCCCACGCCGAAGACCTGCACCGGCACCTCCGTGTCGGGATACACCTCATCGTAGTTGAAGTGGAACCCCAGGAACACGTTGCGCTCGAAGCGTATCGTGGCGCCGGTGTCCACCGCGTGCGTGTACACGCCGGTGAGCGACGTGTCGGCGAAGTAGTTGTCCGTGAACGAGATCGTGTCCCCGGGCGAGCGCGGGTCCTGGTCCACGCGCGTCGGGAACAGCTCGACGAAGAGGTCGCCCGTCCCGATCACGATGTTGTGGTGGAAGCTGGAGCTGCCGTAGCGCTGGCCGAACTGCACGTTGCCGTCCTGGTAATGGTCGAACGCCGACCGCCAGCGGACCGCCCCGGGCCCGAGGACGTTGTGGTGAATCTCGCAGTCCGAGCCGAGCTGGCCGACCTGCAGCGCCTCGGTGCCGGTGCGGAGGAAGCGGTTATCGTACACCTCGAGGCGCTCGAACGCGTGCTGCGGCTGCGCCTGGGTGCTGCCGAAGTAGATGCCCTCGGATCCGACGTCGTGCACGTACAGGTCGTGGATCTTCACGTTGCGCATCGTGGCCTGCCCGTCGTCGTCGGTCTTGGCGATGACCCCGGCGAACTCGACGCGCGCGACCTCGAGGGTATCCAGCTCGAAATCCGACGCCCCGCCGCCGATGGCCAGCCCCGACAGGCCCTCTTTGCTGAACCCGTCGTCGATGAAGATACCGTACGTCCCCTGGCTGTGGGCGAACCCGCCCTCGGCGTGCCCCCTGAACCCCTCATGGCCGGTCTTCGAGACGGGATCGTGGCGGCCGGTCAGGATCCAGCCCTTCCCGCCCTTCAGCACGAACACGTAGTTGGCGGCGTCTCCGCCGACCTTGACCTGGCCGCCGAGATTCGTGATGACGAGCGGGCGCTCCGCGCTGCGCTCGGGCAGGCCGCCGAGCAGGATGCTCCGGTAGTCACCCGCCGGGATGTAGAGCCGGTCGAGCGCGCTCCAGTCGACCTCCGGGAACGCCTTGGCCAGCTCGGGATACGCGATCTCGGGGCGCTCCCCCTCGTTGGGGGTCGGCGCCGGCAGCGTGAAGGTGGTCCCGGCCTGGCCGAAGCGCCCGTAGGCCGGGACGCCCGGCGCCTCCCCGCCGGCCCCGGTGGCCGCGCCGGCCCCGGTGCCCGCGCCGGCCCCGCCCGCGCCCGGCGAGGAGGCTCCGCCCGTGGATGTCGCGTCATCGCCGCCGCACGCCGCCATCGCGACGAGCAGCGCCCCTAGCCTCGCGCTTTGCCTCATGCGATGGAGACTACGCGCTCAGGCCGCCTCGTCGCGAGCGCGTCGCCGTCCCGCCGCCTCGCCTGCCGGTAGGCGATGGGGCTCACGCCGTGGGCGCGCGCGAAGGCGCGGGCGAACGCGGGCTCGCTGTCGTAGCCGACGCGGGCGGCGACGAGCTTCACGGGGAGCGTCGTCTCGCCGAGCAGCACCGCGGCGCGCGAGAGGCGCAGCCGGCGCACGTGGTGGCCGAGCGGCTCGCCGAGGAGCGCCGTCGCCCGCGCAGCGAACGCCGAGCGCGAGAGGCCGGCCTTTCGCGCGAGATCCCCGAGCTCCCACGCGCGCTCGGGCGAGGCGCGCACCCGCGCGAGCGCGGCCGCGATCGGCTCGTCCCGGAGCGCCTCCGCCCGCGGCAGCGACGCCGCCGGGTCGCGCAGCGCGATCGCGAACAGCGCGTGCGCCCACGTCTCGCCGACCGAGCGGCGCAGCGCCGGCGACAGCTCCGGCGCGCCCGCGAGCAGCGCGAGCGTCTCGTTGAGCCAGCGCGCGAGCCCCGGCGTCGCCCCCGTGACGTGCACGACAGGCGGCAGCAGCGCGATCCACGGGGCGTCCGCCGCGTCGAGGTGCAGGTCGACGATGACGAGCTGCGCCTCCGGCGGCCCCTCGGTCGCCAGGGCGCCCTCGGCCACGGCGTGCATCCCGCGACAGACGGCCTCCGGGTGCGCGAGCGACGTCGTCGGCCGATCCCGGATGGCGTGCTCGTCGGCCCGCGGGAGGAACACGAGCTCTCCCGCGCCGAGCGCGAGCCGCCGCCGCGCCACGTCGATCCATCCGCCGCCGCTCCTCGCCGCGTACACCCGGGCGGACGCGCGCCGCGCCGGCTGCCGCTTGCCCCAGCGATCGCCGAGCGCGAAGCGCATCACCTCGGTCTCCCGGAGCGCGACGCTCCGGGCCAGCTCGTCGAACGCGGCAGACATGGTGCGATCGACTGTACCGCACGCGCCCGGCCCCGCCAGCGGCGCGCGCCGTGGACGCGCGGATCGTGGAGCTGGACGCGCGGTGATCGCGGCCTCGCTACGCTGACCTCGTCACAACGAAAGAAAGAGGCCTTGTATGACTCCCGCTCTGCCGCACCCCCGCCCGCTCGACGCCGCGCAGGCGCTCGACGCCCACCTCGACCTCATCGGCAGCGACATCGAGGGGTGGCTCGCCCTCTTCGCCGACGACGCCATCGTGGAGTTCCCGTATGCGTCCGCGGTCGGCGTGCCGGGCCGATTCGAGGGCAAGCCGGCCATCCGGCGCCATTTCGAGGGCATTCTCGAGAGCTTCCGCGACCTGTCGCTCCGCGACGTGCGGCGGTATCCGACGACCGACCCCGACGTCGCGCTCGCCGAGGTGCACGGCTCGGCGACCCTCCTGCCCACGGGCAAACGCTACGAGCAGGACTACGTGATGGTCGTCACCACGCGAGACGGCAAGATCGTGCGGTACCGCGAGTACTGGAATCCGGCGCCCGTGCTCGAGACCTTCGGCGGCGCGCTCGCCGCGCATCGCGAGGCGGCGTCGTGAGCGCGCGCGCACGGAGCGGCGGGCCGCGCGTCCTGCTCACCGGCGGGACGGGCACCACCGGGCGAGCCATCGCCGCGCGGCTCGAGGCCGCCGGCGCGCGCGTCCGCATCGCGAGCCGGACGGCGCGCGACGCGGACGCGCGCGAGGGCGTCGAGCACGCGCGCTTCGACTGGGCCGACCCGACGACGCACGAGGAGGCGCTCCGCGGCGTCGAGCGCGCGTACCTCGTGGCGCCCGCGATGGTCGAGGAGCCCTCGGCGCTCATGGTGGCCTTCATCGAGCGGGCGCTCGCGGGCGGAGCGCGCCGCTTCGTGCTGCTCAGCTCGTCGGCCGTGCCGGAGGGGAGCCCCGGGATCGGCCTCGTCCACCGCGCGCTCCGCGAGCGCGCGCCGGAGTGGACCGTCCTTCAGCCCTCATGGTTCATGCAGAACTTCATCGATCCGCGCCACTGGCACAGGGCGGGGATCGCCGGGCCCGGCGAGCTCACGACCGCGACGGGCGGCGGCCGCGTCGGCTTCGTCGACGCCGGCGACATCGCGGAGGTCGCCGCGCGCGCGCTCCTCGACGAGGCGCCCCACAACGCGTCGCACGTCATCACCGGCCCGGAGGCGCTCAGCTACGATGACGTGGCGGCCATCGTGTCCGAGATCGCCGGCCGGACGATACGCCACGTCCGCGTCGACGAGGACGCCGCCCGCGCGCACCTCGTGAAGGCGGGGGTGCCCGCGCCGTACGCCGCGTTCCTCGTGCGGCTCGACCTCGCCATCCGCGACGGCGCCGAGGACCGCGTCACCGACGTCGTGCAGCGCGTGACCGGCCGCGCGCCGCGCGCCTTCCGCGACTTCGCGCGCGCCCACGCGCACGCCTTCACGTGAATCCGCGCGGCGCGGGCCGTCACCCGCGCCAGAGCTCCTTCACGCCGTCGGCCATGAACTGCACCGCGATGGCCGCCAGGATGAGGCCCATGACGCGCTCGAGCACGGCCACGCCGGACGCCTTGAGCGCCCGCTGCACAAGCCCCGCGCCGCGCAGCACGAGGTAGGAGGCCACGAAGGTGATGGCCACGCTGGCGAGCACGAGCGCCATGGCCACGGGGTCGCCGCCCCCGCGCGACATCAGCACCATCACCGTGGCGATGGCGCCCGGCCCGGCCAGGAGCGGCATGGCCAGCGGCACGAGCGCCACGTCCTCCTTCGCGATGCCCTCCTGCTCCTCGGACGGGGTGGTGCGCGTCGCCGAGGAGCGGGCGCGCAGCATGTCGAGCGCCGTGATGAGCAGCAAGAGGCCCCCTGCGATCCGGAACGCGGCCAGCGAGACGCCGAAGACCTTGAAGATGACGCCGCCGAAGACGGCGAAGAAGAGCATGAGCCCGCCGGCGACGGCGCACGCCCGGAGCGCCGTGCGCCGCACCTTCTCCGGCGGATCGCCCGCCGTCATCGTCAGGAACAGCGGCACGATGCCGATCGGATCCACGACGAAGAAGATCGCCGACAGCGACATGAGGAAGACCGAGACGTAATGGGCCATGCTCACCGGACGCGTCGCGGACCCCGCGGGCCAGGCGCATCTCCCACATCGTCGAGGGTCGCGCTAGCGCCGCGTCGCCCAGGGATGGATCTGCGGTGTCGAGTCAGCGGAGCTGCGGCGGCCGACGTGACGGCGGGCGGCCGCCAGGCAGCTTCGCTGCGCGAGGGCGGGGAGCAACGGGGAGCAAGGAGAGGAGAGCGGGCGGGCGACCTGTGCCGGTGACCGGGCCATCGCCGCCCGCGGCGCGAGGAGGACCCTAGCGGCCCAGCAGGGCGTCCAGCACCTTGTTGTAGGTCTCCTTCTTCTGATACTGGTCATTGAAGAGCAGAGACTGAGAGCTCTGCCCGTTGCACAGCGCCCCGCTCCAGCTGTTGAGCCACGACCTGCCGTCGTTGACCCCCCAGAAGGTGATGCCGACGCACTTGGGCAGCACGAAGCAGGCCTCGACGATGTCGTGATAGAACGTGAGCTGTTCCTCTGCGGAGACCTGACCGCCGCAACGGTTGATGTCCATCTCGGAGATCAGCACTTCCAGGCCCAGATCGGTGAAGCGCTTGAAGTTCGCCGCCACGTCCGCTCCACCGGCTTTGTTGTTCGGTGGGCCGATGTGCATCTGGAACCCGACGCCGTCGATCGGGACCCCGCGCTCGACCATCCCCTTGATCATCTCGTAGACAAAGTCGGCCTTTTCATTGAGCGCATCGATGCTGTAATCGTTATAATAGAGCTTGGCGGTAGGGTCTTGCTCTCTCGCGATCTTGAAGGCGAGGTCGATGAACTCCGCGCCCAGGGCGTTCTGGAACACCGAGGGTCGCATGCGGGGATTGCCGACGCCGGTGTCGCTGTCGGTCAGGACCGCTTCGTTGACCACGTCCCAGTCTTTGACCCGGTCCTTGAAGTGCCCCATCACGCCTTCGATGTGCCTGCGGATGGCCTGTTCTACCGCTGCCTTCCCGCTCAGGGAGTTCGCCCACCCCGGCAACTGGTTGTGCCACACCAGGGTGTGGCCCTTGACCTTCATGTTGTTGTCACGCGCCCAGTTCACGATGTTGTCCGCGGCGCCCCAGCTGAACTGCCCCGCGTTGGGCTCCAGCGCGTTCCACTTCATCTCGTTCTCTGCTGTCACGTAGTTGTGCTCAGCAGCAGCGACGCGCTTGTAGTTGTTATCACCGAGGCCGGAGCCCGAGATGGCCGCGCCGATCAGGATCGGGGGGTTCGCCTTCTCACCGGCCTCCCTCATGGTGGCGGCGCTTGCAGCAGGAACTCTGGCCGCCGTGCCGCCGCCGCCCGTGCCCGTGCCACCGCCGCCCGTGCCGCCGCCGCCCGTGCCGGCCGAGCTGCTCGTCGCGCCACCCGTGCCGCCGCCGCCCGTGCCGGCCGAGCTGCTCGTCGCGCCACCCGTGCCGCTCGTCGTGCCACCCGAAGTGCCGCTCGTCGCGCCCCCCGTGCCGCCTGTCGTGCCGCCTGTCGCGCCCGTCGTGCCCGCGCCGCCGGTCTCCCCTCCCCCGTCGCCACCGCCGTCCGAACAGCCGGTAGCGCACAGGAATGCCGAGAGTAGAAGGGTAAGGGGTGTTGACCTCATGCTTGCATCCTCCGAAGGGAAAATCCCTGCCATAAATCCCGCGAAGGCGTGCCCTGATCATCGCCGCGGCCACACCGCGCACGGGCAGCCCCCGAGGGGGTCCGAAGCGGCAGTCGATCGGCCGCCATCACCCCAGCCTACAGCTTCACGATGCGGGCTTGTAGGGATATGTGTCTCCGGGAAAATTCCACGCTTAATTTATAATTTCGCTGTGGCAACAACGTGCGTCGGAGGGCGAATCAGTAGGGCTCCCCACACCTGACTCGCCCTGCTCCTGGAGCGCGCCTGCCGCCCGCTCGAGCAGCCGCCAGCAAGCGCGACAGGTGCCCTCACCAGCGGAGCTCGGCCGGCAGGAGCTCGGCGATGAGATCCTTGTAGAACGGCTTGAGCCGCTCCACGTCCGGCGGGGCGTCGGCCTTCGAGTACAGATCGTACGGGTTGAACCGCCGCACCCACTCCATCAGCCGCCGATCTTGCTCGTTCATCAGGTGCCCGTACGCGCCCTCGCGGTGCGCCGCGTAGAACGAGTGATATCGGATCATGGTGAGCGCCTCGAGCGGCAGGTGGTCCTTCACCACATGATACAGATACTCGTCGTGCCCCCACGACATGTGCACCCGGGAGAGCCCCGCGCCCTCCTCGTAGATCCCGCACGGCGTCTGGTACGCCGGGTTCGCCATGTCCGGGTTCCGCGCGAAGAGCTCGGGGAAGACGATCCGGTCCGAGAAGGCGCAGCCCACCGGGAAGGTGTCGCCCACCACGGCCCACTGCGGCTCGCCCCACGTGCACAGGATCTTCCCGGCGTCGTGGATGAGCGCGGTCAGCACGAACCACCGCGGCTGCCCGTCCCGCCGCGCCGCCTCCGCGGACTGGAGCGCATGCGCGATCTGCGACAGCTCCGTGTCCGGATCGCTGTCGTCGACCACCTGATCGAGCAGCTCGAGCACCTCCCACATGCCCATCCTGCGCCGGTCGAGCCCGAGGTACTGCCGCTCTTTCTCCTGGACGAAGGCGAGCGTCTGCCCCTCGTGGTTCAGCCGGTAAAACTCCTTCACGCTCGGCCGCGCCTCGGCGCGGTAATCGCGGAACGCCGACGCTTCCGTCTTTCCCGCCTCTCCGCGCGCGGCGCTCCCCTCCACGCCTGACGTCTTCTCACGCTGCTCGCCCATCGCTCCGGCCATAGCGTACGCCCCTGTCCAGCGCCAGTGCCAGGCGCCAGGCGCCAGCGGCAGGGCCCTCGCGGCGCCGCGGCGCCGCGGCGCAGGCGGGTGGCACCGCGCGGGTTGCGAGCGGGCCGATGCGCTGGCGCTCACATCCAGGACAGCGCCTCGAGCCGGGTCATTTCGTGAACAGGAAGCTCGCCGTCACCTGGGTGGTCACGCGGATCTCCCCGGGCTCGACCGGGAAGCCGTTCACCGTCTCCATGGCGTCGGCCATCATGGCCTTCTGCGCGTATCCGTAGCTCTCCGCGGCCACGGTCTTGATCGTGCGGAGCCCGCTCACCGTGACGTTCGCCGCGCCGGCCACCACCTTTGCGTTCTCCCGCGCGTCGCGCACGGCCGCGGCGAGCGCCAGCCTGTGCGCCTCCCGCGGCTTGCTCAGGAAGAAATCGACCCCGCCGACGACATTGGCGCCCGCGGCGAGCGCCGTATCGAGGATACGCGAGCCGTGGGCGCGCAGCTCCTTGACGGTGACGTCGCGCAGGGCGACCGAGAGCCTGCTCTCCGCCTCGTAGCCGATGATCCGGGGCGGCGTGTCGTCCCCCGGCCTCTGGCGTTCCGGGATCGGCGTCACGGCGATCTCCACGGTCCGGACCTGCAATGCCTGGATCCCGAGGCCCTCCAGCGCCGCGATCACCGCCCGCGTCTTGCTCCCGGCCTCCGCGCGCGCCTGCGCCAGCGTCTCCGCCCGCACCCGGATCGAGATGCTCGTGCGCAGTGAATCCGGGTTCAGCATCACCTCCCCGTGTCCAGCGACCGTCAGGAGCCGAGATGCGGCCGCATTCTCCACATTTGCCGCCTGCGTACCCGCGCCCCCCAGCGCGAGCGCGGGCGCGGAGACGGCGGATATCACGCAGGTCGCGAGCAAGGCGAAGAGTCTTGTCGTATTCGTCATGGGTCCCTCCATTCCGCGGAGAATCTAAGGCGGACGCATAAGGAAGCACAGGGCCCCGGCAGCGGACGCGCCATTGACGGCCGCCTGCGCGCCGCCAGGTTTCACGGGACGCGCAGAAGGCGAGGAGGTGTACGGTGTCCGATCGAATCATCGAACGGAGATCCAGCATTTCATGAAAGCGGGTCATTACGCGCTCGCCCGCGCAGGGCGAAGCCGTGCGAGGTCACCGCGACGTGCCCGGCGGGATGCGGTTGTCGCTGGCGATGTCGACCGCGCGGCGCTGCGGGGAACTTCCGACCCCAGGCGGTGAGCGTCGACGCAGGCGTCGCGCGACGTGAGCCGCACGGGCGCACGCCCGCGCGTCGTACACACCTGCAACGGTCCCACGAGGCAACGCGGGCAACGTCAACCCTGCTGGCTCCTGCACTTGCCGATCGTAGCGGTGCGACCGGACACGTGGGAGGAGCTCCGCGGCCGCCTGGCGAGGGTAGCAGCGTGTCAATGGAGTTACGGTCACCGGGTCAAGAACTCCCCGTCGGGCCAGGCCGCGCCGCCGGCAAAAATAGGGGCTGGTCGGCTGGGATCCCACCGACCGCCTGCACCCCCGCGCTTTAGATGCCGCTCGCTCGGTTCCGGGCTGCGCCAGCACGCCAGCACGCCGACGCGGATCCGGGACCGGCCGCGCTGGGCTGCTGCCCGCCGTGGAGCTCCGTGGAGTCCCGTGCCCTGATGTCACCTGCCGAGCCCACCGCCGGTGGTGTCCCGTTTGCGCCGGTCCGCCGCAAATCTAGCGTCGTTGCAATCTGTCAGGTCACACGCAGGGCACACAAAGAAAAAAGACACAGCTCTCGCCGTGTCTTCTTGGTGGAGGCACCGGGAATCGAACCCGGAGCTGAAGCTGAGGCCCAGATGCGCGCGAGATACGGCAGATGCCGCGTCGGAGGCCTCGGAACGGTGTCAGAGGCCATCGAGGGCTCGATTCCTCTCGTACCCTCTCGATCCCTCTCGTGGAGCCCCGTGCCCTAACGTCGGGGCACACGGAGGTCACACGGCGTCCGCTGCGTCGTTTTGGCGCGGTGTACCGCCCTCGTTTATTACATAGGAATGTTGTTCGACATGAGAAATTCGGCATAGTATGTGGTGCGTACCCATTTGGTGGGAGGAACTGTATGCGACTCATTCACTCGGTGGCGACATTGGTCTCTGCTGCATGGCTGTCCGTCGTGGGCGTCGCCTGTCTGTCCGAGGCGGTTCAGGATGGCGACGGTGATATTTTAGAAGTTCAAGATGCAGTTACAGGAGAGACGGCAAACTGGCCAGCTAGTCAGATCTGCTGGAACACTGCCAATGTGCCGAGGCGTGGCATCAACAATGGCCCTGGTGCTCACTTCATTCGGCCGGAACGTGTTGAGCATCCGGGCACCGAGGGGGGCGGGCCAGGGGGCGGCGGTGGAGGTGATTGTGCAACTTGCACGTGTACTGCTGGAGGCGGAAAATGCAGGGCTGTCAAGTATATGGGTACCTGCTACTGCGGTTTTTCCTCTCCCTGCACGGCCTGCAAGGCGAGCTGGTAGACCAAATCGTTGGCCTGCAGGATTGATGGACACCTCATGCCGTGGCTCGTCCCGCGCCTCCACCTTCGACAGCCGCCGGACCCATGTCATAGCGACGGGGCCACGGAAACGTAAGCGCCCGGCCAAGGGCATCGTGACCGTCCGCGTGGCGTCGGTTACCTGTTCCCATCGCGACGAAGGAGGAAGCGATGGCGACGAGAATGGAGTGGGCCGAGCGGGTGGGTCGATGGGAGCGGAGCGGGCTGAGTGCCGAGAAGTTCGCGCGCCGCGAGGGCTACAAGCCCAAGCAGCTGTACTGGTGGCGCTGGAAGCTGCGGGCTGATGGGCCCGCGCAGCCGGCGCCGTCGTCGCTGGCGGAAACGCCGCGCTTCCTGCCGGTACACGTGGTGACCGACGCATCGCCGGTCGCGTCGGAGCCGATCGAGATCGCGCTGCCCAACGGGCGGGTGGTCCGCGTTCGGCCGGGCTTCGACCCGGCCACGCTCGAGCGCGTGCTGGCGCTCGCTGCCGAGGAGGTGCCGTGCTGACGCTGCCGCCGTCGGTGCGCGTGTACGTCGCGGCCGAGCCTACCGACCTGCGCAAGAGCTTTGATGGCCTGTCGGTACTGGTCGCTCAGTGCTTCGGAGCCGATCCGCTCTGCGGCCATCTGTTCGTGTTCAGGAATCGGCGAGGCGACCAGGTGCGAGTCTTATTCTGGGACCGCACTGGCTACGTGATTGTGGCGAAGAAACTCGCCCGCGGCCGATTCCACCTTGCCCGCGGCCTGCCCAAGGGAGCGACCCACATTGAGGTCGAGGCGGCCGAGCTGTCGCTGATGCTCGAAGGCATCGACCTGTCGCAGGCCGTACGGCGCAAGCGCTGGAGGCCCGGCGTGAGAAATTTCGACGCGTCGAAGCAACGCTTGATGGATGCGCGCGGGATAGATATCCAACGCGCCACGTGAGCAGTCCCCCTCCGTCCCAAGCACAGCTCCCCGCCGATCTGGCCGATGTGCGACGCAAGCTCGAGCAGCTCGCGGCCGACGGGCAGGTCGCGGCGCTCATCGAGCTGGTACTCGGGCTTCTGCTCCAGCTGCGCGACAAGAACACCGCGCTGTCGGCGAGGCTCGCGAGCGCGCTGCGTGAGCTGTACGGCCGCAAGAGCCAGAAGGTCTCTACCGAGCAGCTGATGCTGCTGTTCGCCGAGCTCGGCGCCCAGACGCCGCAGGGGGGCGGTGACTGCGCGCCCTCGTCAGACCCTGGCGCGGAGGCTCCTGAGCAGCCGGGGCAGGGGCTGGTGCCGCAACCTCCTGAGCCGCCGAAGCCGCCGCGAGGACGGCGTGGGCGCGCGCCGCTTCCCGCACACCTGCCGCGCGAGACGCGCGTTGTGCCCGTCGCCGAAGCCGAGCGGAAGTGCCCGCAGTGCGGCGCGGACAAAAAGTGCATCGGTCACCGTACGAGCGAAGTTCTCGAGTTCGTCCCTGCACAGTTCCGGGTCATCGAGGAGCAGAGGGAGAAGCTCGCCTGTCCGCGCTGTCCCGAGCAGGGGGTGACGACGGCGGACAGCGAGAAGGTGATGGATCGGGGTCGCCCGGGGCCGGGGCTGCTCGCGAGCATCATCGTCGAGAAGTTCGAGGACGCGATGCCGCTGTATCGGCAAGCGCAGCAGTATGCCCGCTTCGGCGTGTCGCTGTCGCCGTCGACGCTGGGTGAGTGGTCGGCGTTCGCACTCGATGTGCTCGCCTCGGTGGCCAAGAGGATCCAGGAGCGCGTGCTGGGCGCATGCTACCTGCGCGCCGATGACACCGGGATGCGCGTGCTGGATCAGGATCATCCAGCGGGGGTGAAGCGAGGGCACATCTGGGCCTTTGTCGGGGCTGAGCTCGTCGCCTTCCTGTACGCACCCGACTGGAGGGCGAAGCATCCGGCTGCCCAGCTGCAGGGCTTCACCGGCTACCTGCAGGGCGATGGTTATGCAGGGTACGGCGCGATGTTGCGCGGAGACGACGGTGGCGAGGTGATCGTGCCCGAGGAGCGCCGGCTCGGCTGTGGAATGCACATCCGCGCGAAGTTCGAGAAGGCGGCGAAGGGCGGCGACGAGCGAGCCGCTGTGGCGCTTGCGTACTTCAAGGCCATCTACCGCATCGAAGCTGCCTGCAAAGCTGAGGCGCTGTCCGCGGAGGCACGCCTGACGCGCCGGCAGGCGCTGTCGCTCCCCGTGCTCGAGGAGCTCTATAAGTGGATTCACGATCTGCACCTGCGGCTCGTGCCAAGTACGCCGCTATACGTCGCGACGCTGTACGCCATCAACCAGGAGGCAGCGTGGCGGCGCTGCTTCACGGATGGGCGCTTCGAGATCGACAACGGTGAAGTCGAACGGCGGATAAGATGTGTGGCGCTCGGAAGGAAAAACTACTTGTTCGCGGGCTCGGACAAGGGAGCTGAACGCCTCGCCGTCGGCTACACCGTATTTGGCTCGTGCCGGATGCACGGAGTCAACCCGCTCGCCTGGGCGACGGAGGTGATCGGCAAGCTGCAGGCGGGCTGGCCGCGCGAACGGCTGGACGAGCTGCTGCCCGACGCGTGGGCGCGAGCGTCGCTCGCGGCTCCGGCCGCCGGCGACGCCGACGCGTCCTGAACGACGCGGACCTCAATCCTCGCCGCCGGGGGTCCGGGGGGAAAGCTTCTCGCCGGCCCTCTCGTGTCCGCCCGCGTCTGCCCGGACCATCGGTAGGCGCCGCCCCGCGCCCAGCATCGTCGACCCCGGTGAGAGCCGCAAGGGGCCGCGCCCATGGCGATGGCTGGGCGCTTACACGGAAACCACACGGCCGCGCTTGACTTTCCTAGAACTGCCAATTGAGGTCTTCACGGGTGTGGGGAAGTTCGTCAGGCCTATGCCTCGCCCACGCCGGTCTCGCAGAGGGAGCCCCGTGCCCTGGCGTCGGGGCACACGGAAGTCACACGGCCGCGCCGCCATGCCTTGAACCCTGCGGGCCGGAGGTCTCCGCGGCCGCGGTGGCGCGGAAGCACGTCCTCGCGAGCACTGACCTTACTGCGGCCGTCGGCGATGCCTGATGGCTTGTCGTTACGGCCGCCCAGAACGCTGCCCTACTTTTGCTTCTGACTGTGGGGGGGCTCTGCCTGGCGTAAATCTGTCTGGGAGGAACCGGCTTCTACTGCGGCCTTGATCATACGAGAATGCTTCATTGCGATCTCGTACACTTCTTCTGGACTACGGAGTACAAACTTCGCAGCTCTTGCGCGGTCCGCATCTGCTGGTTTGCTGCGCCGCGTTACTGTACTCATGATGTCATCTCCTGAGCGACGATGCCCACTGTCATGGCCGCGATTTTGCGCACTCGTTCACTGAGCTCGTCGTGTCGCTGAATGCCGACGTGCAGTAAAGTGTTGCGCATCCTGTCACGGTCGATGTATCTCCCGTGTTCTTTACGTGGCCTCTTCATCGCGAAGAAGTAATTGTATCTTCGAGGTGCAACGCCACTGTACGAGTCAAATTCCACGCCGTCGCTGCTCTTGCCTGGATCTTTAATCGCGTCGTTGTGTAATTTTCGCGCCAGACTTTTTTCGTACGGTTCTAAGAAGACCAGGCGTTTAATTCCAGTGGCAATAATGTGCTTTGCACAATTATGGCATGGATACGTGGTCGTATAGATTGTGGCCCCGACTAGTCCTGTCTCGCCTGCTCTCGCCACCGCCAGAATTGCGTCCATCTCAGCGTGGACGGCTCTTGAGAATTCAATTAGGCCGTTGATTCGTGTCTTGCCAAGAGCCTTCTTGATTTCTTGCTTTATATCCGCGTTCGCCTTAATGGCAGGTATCTCGTTCAATACAGAGAGTAACTGCTCGACGATCAGACTCTTTTCGTCGTCGTTGTAGCATTTAGCTCCCAGGGTCCAACAGCGCTTGTCTTCTAAAGTTTCAGAAGTGTACAATCCGCCGCCGAATTTGGGAACGTCGTTGCACCCCGTCGCAAGAACGGTGCCACGACTAGAGAAGATGGCCGCTCCTACCTGGCGAGACAGGCAAGCCGAACGTGCCGCTGCCTCAAAAGCAACATGCATCCCGAACTCGTCGGTAGATGGGGATACTATACCCACATCAAACACAAGTTGTAGAAGCCTGCCGGCCTCTTGGTCCAAATCAGTAGCGGTTGAGAAATTGTTCGCGAGAAAGTAGTCCGCCTTGAGAATCGCTTCGGCTGCCTTTTGGCCGTGCTCTTTGTGTTCGTCTGCGTCTATGTCAGAGAGAGTGTCGAACCTTGCCGCACCCAGGGACTTTCTTTCCCTTAACCGTTCTTTTCGCCGCTCATCTGAGCTGACGACCGCGACCATCACGAATGCATCGTGAAATACTGTCCTTAGGAGGTCAACCTCCTCGGGCCGCTTGAGGCTATCGATGATAAATGCGGTTCGTTTGCTCGTGTCCGACTTCGTTAGCCAAGGGTTTATGACATGGCTAATGCACAATCTTGAGATGATGTCGTCTCCGTACTTGCTGCGCAGGAAGTTTCCTCGTCTCTGCAACTCAGCAATACGTTCACCAGCGCTAGAAAATTGAGCTTCGAAGGACACATTGGGATCTGCGCCCGAAGTGCTGCCTGTCTGGAAGAGCTCAATGAGGAACACACGCGTTACGTCGATGATCTCGACCTGATAACCGTATGTTTGTAATCCCTGATGAATTTTGTCGCGGACGAATGAAACGCCGGCCCCGATGCGGCCCGCGAGGCCGAAAACGAGTAGCGGAAGCTGCTCTTGCGTTCGCGTGTCGACCACGAGTTGCTCACCATCTTGAACGGTTCGGTCGGCGGCCGGCTGAGCTCAACAACAGTGACACGTACGATTCCGAAGGCGCCGAACCACTTGTCCAGCGTTAGTCTATGGCACCAGACTGTGCTATTAGCTCAGCTCGCCACCGTCGAACACTGTAGAAACCCTTGTAATGCCGCGAGACATGCGAGACATGCGAGACATGCGAGACATGCGAGACATGCGTTCTGTGAGATAAAATGTACTAGTCAGGTTTGCAAACGGAAATCCTCGTGGCTGGCAACCGATGGAAATTACTCGCAAATTCCATCGGCGAGCTGACGGGATATGTCATGGCGGTCGTAGACGGATCATGTGCAGGGGCCTTCCAACGCAGAATTCCGTTGGAACTGGACGTTTTTGGTTAGATTAATTACTAGAATCCATGGATAACGAGAGGTCGAGAGAACAATCAGAGGTAGCCTGCTGAGCTGACACAGCTCCCACCTTGAGCGCGGCATCGGCCAGCACCGCCTTGCTGGAGCAAGGGTGCCGTCGGCTCTCCGGGCGGCGCCGAGGGAGGCATCGGCGGCTGCCCCTCCTCCCCGTCAGCTCGGGCACCTCGCCGTCCTGGTCCCCCGCTGCCCCGTCCGTCAGATCACGATCCACGTCGCGCCGTCCGTCGCTCACCAAGCGGATGGTCATGTAAGGTTACCCGTCCCGCGCGACCTGCTGGCCCGTGCTTGCGAGCACCTCGATCGCCTCCTCCACCCCGGCGACCTCCTTGACCACGATCTCGGCGCCGACATTCCCCGCGGCCGGTGGAAGCCGGATCGACACCCCGTCATGCGCGTTGACCCGCACGAGTTCGCCCGGCCGGGCCGTGTAGGTGCCCGTGACCACCGGGCTGATGAGCCACACCCCCGGGATGAACACGTCGGTCCGGTTCTCGGCCGGGTTGTCGGTGACCACCGCCCCGACGAAGTTGAGCACGGGGCGCTCCGGCAGCTCGACGCCCGCGGCGAAGATGCGGCGGACGCCGAAGAACAGCGTGTCGATCCAGTTCAGGACCCTCGACATAGTTACCTCTTCAGGTGCAGGACGCGAAGGACGAAGGCGTCGTAGATGCCGAGCTGCCCAGGGTCGCCGTTCCGCGTCTTGCCCTGGAGCTTGATGCGGTAGTTGCCGGGCTGCAGTGGGACGAAGGACCCGGAGATCGCGACGGGGGCCCGCGAGTTGCGCAGCTCGGATGCGATGTGCGCGCCGATGGGAATCAACGTCGTGCCGTTCGGCGCCACGGCGACGAGCCGGACGCGCGCTTGGTCGTTGGTGCCGCTGGCCAGGAACTCGAGCGTGAAGGAGCAGTCCAGGAGCAGCACGTCGCGCGACTCCACGTTGGGCACGTCGACGCGGAAGACGCGGGAGCCGGCGGCCAGCCAGTCGGCGTACGTCGTGGTCGGGGCCAAGTCGACGCTGACCTCCTCGTTGCCCCACGACGTGAAGTGCACCGCTTCGACGCGGCGCTTGCTCTACGAGGCCATCGAGCGCCCGCATGGCACCGGCGAGGGGGCGTAGGTTCTCCTCGACGAGCTCGTCACGCTCGGCGACGGCGAGCTACGTCAGCGCTTCGCTCGGCGGAGTACCTCCCGCAATTGCCTTCTACCGCGGTGCATCCGCCTGTTCGTTGTGAGCGGGTTTTGCCCGAGCGCCACCGCTATCTCCTTGCAGGTGTAACCCAAGGCGATGCCCGCAAGCACAGCACGCAGCTCGGGGGTGAGCCGCTCCAGACCACGCAGAGCCAACCGGGCCTCCACCTGGCCGAACGGCGAAGGTGCGTTCCCCGGAATCGTGGATGCCGCTCGCTCCTTGTGCCACCGGTACATGTGCCCGCGGTAGTGGAACACGTGGTGCCAAGCGACGGCGAATAGCCAACGTTGCAGGGCCTCGTTCACTGGCACGTGCTGGGAGGGCCGGAAGCGCCCGGTCTCCACGCTGCGCCAGGCGGACAGGAAGATCTCCTGCATGAGGTCGGGCCAATCGCACGCGGGCACGGCATATTGACGCAACACCGTATGGATCATCCCCGACTGTCGCATGATGGCATCGAACGGAACGTGCACTGCGGGATTTGAAGCAGCTCCGGTTGGACGCGATGTCCCCCTACGCTCCGCCACGGCTCGCTGCCCCGGCGAGGTGGCGTTCAGCGGCAACATTCCTTTCACGACGTCGCGTCTCATGGACGTGCTCATTCTCCTGGCCCGGCGCAGGGCGGATCTCGGCCTGGCGTCGCTCAAGACCGCCGCCGCCTCTACCGCTGGCTACCTGTCGCCGGGCCGCCGACGACTCAGCGAAGTTGCAGCAGCAGCGCCTCGCGTTCCCCGGCGAGCTGACCCCGCGGGAACTCCATGGCGTGCATGTCGAGCAGGCGTCGCGCCTCCACGTCAGCCCTGGCATTGTGGGCCTCGATGGCCTTGCGCGCCTGGCGGATCAGGCTCTTCTCACGCTCGCTGGCGACCGGGCGCGCGGAGCCGACCCGAGATGGGGTATGCGCAGCTATCGTGGCAGGCGAAGCAGCCTTGCCGCTCATCGCGACCGGTGGATGCTCGCCGGGGGTTGACACGCTCTGCACCAGAAGCGCGGTGGTGGCGACCGCCGGGGGCACGTCCGGCGGGCCGGCGAACGGCGCGGTGTCCTGCGGCAGGAGCGCGCCCTCGGACGCGCGGACCGCTGCCGGCTGGAACAGCGGCGTCGTGTTGGCCGTGCTCGTCGAGGAGGGAGGCGTCGCAACGACGGCGCCGATCAGCCCGACAAACGCTGCCTGCGCGAGGAGCCTCGCACCCACCTTCTGCAGGTGCAGCACGTCCGCCCACCACGAGCGACCGTGCAGGCCGAACGCCACCGGAACGCATGGCTCCTTGTCCCAGCCCCGGGATTCTTGCTGCGCCATCCAGCGCCGCGTCGCCTCGTCCAGGTGCTCGCGCGCCCGGCGGTGTCGGGTCTTCACGGTGTTCAGCTTGAGCCCCAGCTCTGCGGCGATCTCGGCGAACGGCATCTCCTCGAGATCGTGCTTGACCAAGATGTCGCGGTACGTGGGATCGACCTGGCCGATCAGGGTGCGCATGAGCGCCTCCCGCTCCCGCCTGCGGATCAGGTCCTCCGGACTGGGGCACTCGTCCCCCAAATCGAGGTCGTCAAACGACGTCAGGACCTCTCCCCGACGGCGCGCGTTGCGGGTGTGATTCCGCGCCTGGTTCCGGGCGATCGTGACGGCGTACGGCGCCGGATCCCCGCCCGGCTCGATGCGCTCTCGTGACTCCCACCCCCGCAGAAGCGCTTCCTGCGCGATATCCTCGGCATCTCGCGCGGGAACGCCGGCGCGCCTCGCGAGGCGCCGGAGGAGCTCGAAGCGGGGGGTGGTTCTTGCTGGCCTGCCCACAGTGGGTAGCACCCCCGAGCCTCTCGGAAGGGTTCAGGAAAATGAACGGAGCGGCGACTTTGGTAGGACAATGTGACACCATGTGTGCCCACGCGCCTGTGGCACCCCTGTCCGGAGAGGACCAACCCTTTACGTCTCCGGGTTGATCTTTGCCGTTGAAAACGGTCCTCTCTCGACGAATTCATCGCCGTTGACGCCGCACGCCTGGCGTAAGTACGGTCCCGCCATGCGATTCGTTGCGCCTTCGTTGCTTCTCTGCCTGATGTTCGGGGCCGCAACTGGCTATACGAGATCGGCGCGTGCCGAGGATATCTACTCAACGCTGGAAGAGGGCGACGGTTCGGCGGTGAAGGACCATGTTCGCCGCGCGAAACGAGCGCGCGACGCAGGACGGTGGACCGAGGCTCACGTGGCCTACAAAGCAGCCTTCGAGGCAGCAGACCCGGCGTCGAGCACGGAGAGAGAGCGCGCGGAGCTCGCCGGAGAGCTCGGCCTGTGCGAGCTCGAGCTGCGCAAGTACCGTGATGCAGCCGAGCACCTGGCCTGGAGTCTCGAGCAGCGTGACGCGCTGCCGCTCCAGCTACAGCTACGGTTCGAGGCCGGGCAGCGCAAGGCGGCACCGCACGTAGGGACGCTGTACCTCTCGGTCGACCCGCCCGATGCAGAGGTGCTCATCGACGGCAAGCCCATCAGCGCGCCCGCGCGGATCTACCGGCTGTTCTTGGAGCCCGGTCAACACATGGTGCGGGCCCGGCTGGCCGGTCACGAGGAAGCGTTCCAGTCGTTCGACGCGCAGGCGGGCAAGGCGACCACCATCTCGATGCAGGTGCCGCGCGCCGCGACGCCGGCAGCCGAGGCGAAGGACACCGCCACGGGGGTTCGTACGGCGAAACGGTCCGCGCGAGGCGCACAGGCCTCGCCCGTGACGCCGTCCGCCACCGCGTCCAACCTGCGCATCGCTGGCGCGATCCTGGCGGGAGCAACCATGGCAGTCGGCGGCGGGTTCCTGATCTGGAGTGCCTACACCGAGGACCAGCTCCACGATCGAGCCGCCACGCTGCGTGGCGCCGACAGAGAAGCGGATCGGTGTGCCCGCCCGAATGCGCCGCGTGCGTGCTCGGAGCTGCGCGACCTCCAGGAACGGCGGGATCTCCTGGAGCAAGTCGGATGGGTGAGCCTTGCGACCGGCGGCGCGCTCGGTGCGCTGACGCTCGCGTCGCTGCTCGTGGGCC
This sequence comes from Sorangium sp. So ce1014, assembly GCF_051521505.1. Classification (NCBI taxonomy): domain Bacteria; kingdom Pseudomonadati; phylum Myxococcota; order Polyangiales; family Polyangiaceae; genus Sorangium; species Sorangium sp. So ce1014. The sequence continues at coordinate 1,125,871 of NZ_CP150356.1, read as the reverse complement.
GGACCTCGCCGCCTAGCGACGGGGCACGCATCGTGCCCACGGCGGGCGGGCGGAGCGCGGGGTTGATGATGGTTGGCGTGTGGTGACGGATGTGGAGCGCGGGGACATGGATATTTCATCAAGACGTCGACGCGTGGTGGCTGTGTTGTCTCCCATCGCGCTGGGGTGCGGATTCGCGGCGGTCGTGTGCGGGTGTTCCTCCGGCCCTGACCCTAGGGAGCCCATCTGCGACGGCGATCCCACGGTGAGGCCTCCGCAAGATGGGTGCGGCCTTTTCGTCAGCGCAAGTCTCGGCGACGACGCGAATCCAGGAACGCGCGCGGAGCCGCTGAAGACACTGCGCAAAGCCCTCGAGCTCACGGAGACGGGCAGCCACCCCCACCATGTCTACGCGTGCGCGGAAACCTTCGACGAACGTATTTGGTTCTACGACACGAGCATCTGGGGTGGGTTCGACTGCACGAACGGCTGGCAGTACCTCGGTGCCGATGCGAAGACCGTCATCGCCCCGAAGCGGCCCGTTCGTGAAGTGGTGACGTTTGGAGGGCGGGGAATCACGCTCGCGAACCTGCGGATCGTGGCGCCCGACGGGAACGAGGTGGACCGAACAGAAGCGTGCTCGATCGGAATCGTCGCCGTGCGCGATGAGGCCGATCTCAAGCTCGTGGCGAGCGAAATCATTACAGGACGAGGCGCGAAGCCGGGCGGCAACTCGCTCGGGATCTATCTCACCGCGGACAGCGAGCTCGAGGTGATCGACAGCCTCATCGTCACAGGTGACGGAGCCGACGGTGAGCCCGGAGCTCCGGCGGAGGACGCAGCGGCGGCCGGCGGGCTGCCTGGACACCCGGGAGCCGACGCATGCACGGTCAATGACGTGGTCGCAACCCCAGCGGTCACGACGGAGTGTGGCGACGGAACCTCGGTCAGCGGCCACGGCGGCCCCGGGCTGCCCGATGAGGGCTTCAGCGCAGGTCATGGGGAGCCGCTGCCCGACCCGAACCCGACGGGCGCCGGTACCGGGGGCGTCGGCCAGCAGGGAAGCACGGCGTGCACCGACGGCCAGCACGGCCTCAACGGTGCCGCGGGTGTGCACGGCCAAGGGGCGACGCGCCCTGGCGTTGTCGGATGGGTCCGCACGCTGGGCAAGGGGCAGGACGCGACACTCGGACGCCCGGGCCAGGGTGGCGGCGGTGGTGGCGGCTCGCGCGGCGGTGCGACCGCGTGTGGTGCCGGGCCGATTGGGGGGGCGTTCGGCGGCTCGGGCGGTTCCGGCGGTTGTGGCGGCAAACAGGGAACAGGCGGTTTCGCCGGAGGAGCGAGCATCGGCATCGTCACAAGAGGTTCGAAGGTCACCGTCCGCGGATCGACGATCGAGACGGGCCGCGGCGGCCGGGGTGGTGCGGGAGGGGCGGGCTTGCCAGGGGGAAGCGGAGCTCCTGGGGGCGAGGGCGGGAGAGGCGTGCCCGGCGCGCTCCCGGGGTGCCGCGGAGGCGACGGCGGCAACGGGGGGCCCGGTGGGGGCGGAGGCGGCGGGCTCGGCGGTCATTCGGTGGGCATCGCGTACCTGGAGACCACGGAGGTCACGCGCGAGAACGTCCAGGCGACGTTTCTCCTTGGAACCGCTGGGAAGGGAGCGCCCGGCGGCGATCCGAACGCCACGGAGAGCAAGGGCGACGATGGCGTGGCGGCCGAGTTCCTGCCGTTTGCGGCCATCGATCCGAACGATCCAGACTCCAATGAGCTGCAGTAGAGGGCGCCATGTGGGAAGAGAGGACGAGAAAGGAAACGGGCCTCCGTGCGCTGGGTGCTCGGCCTTTGCTGTTCGGAGCCGCTTTGTTCAACGGGATCGCGGCGATCGGATGCGGTAGCGAATCGGGGGTGTGGGAGCGTTGTGAGGAGACCCTCACATGCGCGCCGGTGGAGCCGGTGGAACCTTGCAACGCGGATCCCGGCAGCCCCGACCGTCCGGTCGGCTGCGAGGGCGTGTACGTGGCAGACAAGGGCAATGATGCTAGTCCTGGCACGCCGAATCTTCCGGTGAAGACGTTTGCGCGTGCGTTCGATCTTGCCCGCGATCGTGGCATGCGGGTGTACGCATGCGCGGAGACGTTCCCTGTCGAAGTCCGTGTGCCAGCAGGAATGGAGGTGTGGGGCGGGCTCGACTGCCGCGGTCTGCCGAGTCATTGGCCGCTGCATCCGCTCGGCGAGCTCACCACGATTGCTTCAGGGCCGAACCTCATCCCGCTCACCGTCGTGAATGATGCAGCGGAACCGGCGCCGGGGGGCACTGCGGCCACGACCATCACGAGGATGAGAATGATCGCACAAGACGCCACGGTGCCGGGCGGCTCCGCCATCGCCATGCGCGCCTTGTCGGGAGTGACGGTGGAGGTGCGCTTGAGCGCGCTCATCGCGGGCGATGGCGCGGATGGAGATCCCGGCGCGGACGGCGGAGCAGAACCAGCACAAGAGGGGGCGCCGGGGAACCCAGGTGCGGTGGCGTGCTCCGCGGATACGGTTGAAGGAGGCGCGCGGGTCACGACGTCCTGTGATGACGGCGTTTCCTCAGGCGGAATGGGCGGCGTTGGCACGAAGGGTGATGGTGGTGATGGCGAGGATGGTACCGAGACACCGAACCCGAATCCTGGCGGTTTGGGTCTTGGCGGATCTGGTCAGTCTGGCGCTTCCCAGTGCCGCGCGGGAGCAGAGGCGCAGCACGGTGCTGACGGCGCGCGGGGCAACGGTGCGTCGGGGCCGGGGAGGCTCACCGACGCGGGACTGGAAGGCATCGCGGGCGAAGATGGCGAGGCGGGCCAGCATGGCTATGGAGGCGGTGGTGGAGGCGGCTCGCGCGGCGGATTCATGTTTTGCGGCGCTGGCTTGACGCAGGGAGGCGCTTCGGGAGGCTCGGGAGGCGCTGGAGGTTGCGGCGGCAAGCCCGGCAAGGGCGGCGGTCCAGGCGGGTCCAGCATCGGCATTCTGTCTCATCACGCCAGCGTCCGTGTGAGCAGAACGCTCATCGCCACGGGTCGGGGCGGCAACGGCGGACGCGGTGGAAACGGTCAGTTCGGCGGTGTGGGTGGGTACGGCGGTACTGGCGGGGAGAACAGAGCGGGGTCACATCCGGGCTGCGGCGGCGGCGATGGCGGGAAGGGAGGCAACGGCGGCCGGGGAGGTGGCGGACACAGTGGGCACTCGCTCGCCGTCGCGCATACCGCCGACCTGGGTCCCAACGTCGATCCCGACTCTGTGATCAACATCGGAACTCCTGGTGATGGTGGTGGCGCTGGCGATCTGGACGCGAACGCGGGCGAGCCTGGCACCGCAGCAGTCTCCATGGGTTTCCAATATTAGATGAGTGCCATCCGGAGCGTGTCGGTGGCGCTGGTCTACCCGCTCTATAGTCGCCGCAGAATTCGACGGATCCGCGCGAAGCGCCTCGGGCGGAGCATGGCTTGTGTGGACGAAGGGCACGGATGGGTTGGTCAGCGGCGCCGCCGAGGTGCGCTGTGACCGACAAGGTCACACGCGCGCTCCGCTGGATGAAAACCCCTGATCCGCACGGCCCCCGGAGCCGACGCGAGACCTGCGCCCCGACGCGCGTCTTGCGCCTGCTCGTCCTGCCTCCTTGATCAATCGGTCACCCCGCGGAGAAACCTCCGCACGTGCGTCAGGACCATCTTGACCTTCGGTATCTCTGACAGCGCCTCCGGCACCGTCACCCGCACGGCCCGCTCGCGGCCCACGATGTCGGGCAAAACCGTGACGAGCTCGTCCCCGGCGGGCCCATCGATCATCGCATCCGGGATCAAGGCAACACCCAGCCCGGCCAGACAGCACTGCCGGACGAGGTGAATGTCGGTCGCGATCAAGGCCGGCTCCACCGGGAATCTCCCGCCATTGCGAGTAGGCCAGCCGGACGCGTCCTCGCCCGGCGCTCGCCAGGAGAGGAGCTCGTGGCCCGCCAGATCGTCGATCGAGGCCGGCGTCCCCCGCCTGGCGAGGTATTCCTTGCTCGCGCATAATCGCTCTCGAATGCGCATGATCGCGAGCGAAAGCCAAGGCCCTCTCGGCGCGCCCTCTCCGAAATGCACGGCGACATCGATGTCGACGAGCGACTCGGAGAGCGGGTCGTTGCTGAACTGGCAAGAGAGGCGTAATTGCGGGTACGCGCTCCGGATCGATGCATAGAGCGGCGCCATGAGGTGCGGCGGCAGGCCGACGGGCAGGACCAGGCGCAGGAGCCCCGAGGGCTCGCGCCCGAGCTCGCGGATCGACGAGACCAGCGCGCTCGCCTCCTCGACCATCGCTTGCCCCCGGCCCGCCAGCGCGCGCCCCGCCTCGGTGAGCACGACGCCTTGCCGGTTGCTCTCCAGGAGAGAGACACCGGCGCGCGCTTGCAAGGACTCGACGCGGCGCCTGAGCGTCGTGCGCGACATGCCGGTCGCCTCGGCAGCCGCGTGAAACGAGCCTTGCTTGACGACGTGCAGGAAGGCTTGGAGCTCCTCGAGATCCATCAGGTCCTCTCGTTGGCCAGAACGCGGCCCACGGTGGGCCATCCGCGGTCATTGTACGATCAGCGGCACAACCTATCCTGGATCTCGCAGGCTTTCAATTCAAAGGAGAACGAACCATGCGCCGCTTTGACGCCTCCACGCTCCGCCCCCTCATCGCCGCTCCCACCTTTTGCGCCATCGCCGCCCTCTCCGGCTGCGTCGACCTGCCTGAAGACGAGCGCTTCGAGGACGAAGAGATCGCGTCACATGAAGAGGCGATCGAGACCTTCGATAGCCCGTTCAGGCTCATCCCGAAACACAGCAACAAATGCGTCACCGTGAAGGACGCCGACCCGGCCGACGGCGCCCGCGTCTGGCAAATCACGTGCGATGGCGCGGATCAGCGCAAATTCTCGCTGGAGTCCACGGGCGATGGATATTACCGCCTCGTGGCCAGGCACAGCGGCAAATGCCTGAATGTCGCCAACCACGGCACCAGCAATGGGACCGCGATCGACCAGTGGACATGCCATGACGCGGACAACCAGAAGTGGAAGCCCTTGCCGATGGGCAACGGGTATTTCTCGCTCAAGTCCAAGCAGAGCGGGAAATGTATGGAGGTCAGCAACATGAGCACCGCCGACGCCGCGGGTATCCGGCTGTGGGATTGCCACGGCGGCGACAACCAGAAGTTCAAGCCCAGCCGCGTGGAGACGACGGGCAACCTCCTGTATGGCTACTGGAAGAGCTCCGGCGGCCAGAGCGCGACGAGCGCTAAAAACCGGTCGTTCCTCGTCGACTACGCCGGACCGACCCGCGCGGTCACGTTCGACCTGACCTCGCCTGTCGACACCTATCTGTACCTGCTCGACGCGAGCGGCAACGTGCTCGCGCAGGACAACGACAGCGGAGACGCCGCCAACGCGCGCATCACGCTCACGCTCTCGACAGGCACCTACAAGCTCGTGGCCGCGACGTATGCCTCAGGCAAGGCGGAGGAGTTCGCGATCTCCTCCAACTTCGCCTCGCTGCGCTACCCGCAAAGCCTGCACGTCCAGCCGGCGACCGAGTTCCTCTGGATCTACGACGACGACGGCACCGGCGCCGATGACGACGTCTCGATCTGGCGCCCGGACCTCGGCCAGCATCCAGGCTATTATTCCCTCGGCGATGTGGCCATGCCAAACCATGACGGCGCGCCGCGGAGCACGTTCGTCGTCAAGGGGGACGGCGACGTGCTCGCGGCGCCGCTCGATTACCACCTCGTCTGGAAAGACACGGGCTCCGGCGGGGATCACGACGGGAGCTTCTGGGAGCCGGTGGCGCCGCCGGGGTATACTTGCCTCGGCCATGTCGCGACCGGCAATTACACGAAGCCGTCCACGAACCTGATTCGTTGCGTGAAGAGCGCGTACGTGCTCTCCGGCAATTCGGCCAAGATCTGGGACGACGCCGGGTCGGGCGCGGACATGGACGCCGGCATCTGGGAGGCGACGACGAAGAGCTACCGCGGGCTCCCGACCTCGACGTTCGTCTCGCGGCCGAGCCACGGCGACGACGGCGGCGCCGGTCGCTACTGGGTGCTGAACAAGAGCGCCACGGCGAACGAGGAGCTGCGCGGCGGGCCGGTGACCGGCCTCTCGGCCACGATGTTCGCGCCGAAGGTCACGCTCGACCCGAGCGAGGCATATTTCCCTTCCTCGGCCGAATTCTTCCTCGCGAACGTGCACGAGGACAATGGGTTCCTGGTGACGAACGAATCGCTCGGCTGCAATAACTGCACGAACCCTGCCTTCCTCGACGGGCAGCGCCCGGATCACGTCGGCGTGCCGGTGTATGCCGAGATCGTCAAACGCACGGGCACGCCGGTCGACACGACGGACGTCATCTACTGGATGTTTTACCCGTACAACAACGGAAAGGTCGTCTGCCTGCTCTACGTGGACTACCTGTTCGGGACGACCTGCGGCTACTCTCTCCGATTCGGCAACCACGTGGGAGACTGGGAGCACATGACCGTCCGCTTCATCGATGGGCGACCCGCGGACGTGTACCTCGCCCAGCATTCGCACGGGGATACGTTCGCTTATGGGCAGAAGCACCTCGGCATCGACGGCTGGCACGCCGAGACGTACTCGGCGAAGGGCTCGCACGGGCTGTATGCGGAGACGGGCAAGCACGTCTACCGGGACCTGCCGAACGGGGATTATCTGGCCGACTACACGGGGGATGGTATCCAGTGGCAGACGTGGACCACGGTGGTGCCGTTCGAATGGCAGGCGATGGGCAGCTACACGGGCGCGCTGTCGTTCCTCAACAAGACGAGCCGCTGGGGCAACCGGAAGTCCGGCTGCGATTTCTGGGAGGCCCTGGCGGACGAGTGCGAGCTGAACGACGGGCCGGAGGGGCCGATGGTGAAGGGTCTTGCGGCGCCGTCGTCCTCGGCGCTCGAGTGAGGAGGGCGAGCCCCGCGGGCCACCTCCGTTGACGTTCGCGACGCTCACGGAGCCACCCGGTCGTGCCGGGGCTCGTCCTCTCGTCGGGGCGGTCGTCGTGGCGCGGGCGAGCCAGAGCCGCGGAGCGCCGCTGTGCTCAGCTCTTCGCGCCGTCCGCGCCCCGGCGCTCCTCGCGGAAGTCGTCGGCGGACAGGCCGCAGCGGCGGAGCAGCCGGTAGAAGCTCTCGCGCTCGACGCCCGCGTGCGCGGCGGCCTTCAGCACGTCGCCCCGGAAGCGGCGCATCACGGCCTCCAGGTAGCGGCGGTTCATCTCCTCGCGCGAGGCGTCGACCGCCTCGCGGTACGAGAGCTGGGCAAGGTCGATGTCGCTCGAGCTCGTGAGCCGCAGCGGGCTCGCCCCCTGCACCTCGGGCGGCAGCGACTCCAGCCGGATCTCGCCCGCCGTCTCGACCACGAGCGCCCGCTCGACAGCGCTCTTGAGCTCGCGCACGTTGCCCGGCCAGCGGTACGTCTGGAGCGCGCTCATCGCCGCGGCCGAGAACCCGGTCACCGCCGACCGCGGCTGCGGCGCCCGCTCGGCGAGGAACCGCTGCGCGAGCAGCGGGATGTCCTCGGCGCGATCGCGGAGCGGGGGCAGCTCGATGACGCAGACGTTGAGCCGGAACCAGAGATCCTCGCGGAAGGCGCCCGCCTTGACCATCGCCCGGAGATCGCGGTGCGTCGCGCTGATGAGCCGCACGTCGACCTTGCGCTCGCGCGACTCGCCGATGCGCCGCACCGCCCGCTCCTCGAGCACGCGCGTGAGCTTCGCCTGGACCGTCGGCCGGAGCTCGCCGATCTCGTCGAGGAACAGCGTGCTCCCGTGCGCCTCCTCGAAGAGGCCCGCGCGGTCGGCGACGGCGCCCGTGAACGAGCCGCGGACGTGGCCGAACAGCTCGCTCTCGATGAGCGAGCGCGGGATGGCCGCGCAGTTGACCGCGATGGGGCGGAGCGACGCGCGCGACGAGTGCTCGTGGATGGCCCGCGCCACGAGCTCCTTGCCGGTGCCCGTCTCGCCGAAGAGGAGCACGGTCGCGTCCGTCGGCGCCACGCGCTCGATGATCGTGTAGAGGGCCCGCATCGCGGGCGCGCGCCCCGTCATGGCCGCGAAGCCCTGCGCCTCCGGCGCGCTCGGCTCGCCCTTCAGCACGGCGGCCTGCGCCGTCGCCCGCTCGACGAGCGCGCGCAGCTCGTCCGGATCGAACGGCTTCATCACGTAGTCGTAGGCGCCCTCGCGCATCGCCTGGACCGCGGTCGGGACCGACGCATACGCGGTCATCAGGATGAACGGCACCCCGGGCCAGCGCGCCCGCACCGCCCGCAGCACGTCGAGCCCGTCCCCGTCGTTCATGCGCAGATCGCAGAGCACCGTTGTGACCGGCTCGGTCTCAAGGACCTGGAGCGCCGTCCGCACCCCCCGCGCCGTCACGACCCTGGCGCCCTTGCCGAGCACCTTCGAGAGCAGCGTCAGCATGTTCGCCTTGTCGTCCACGACAAGCACCGTCGGCTTCATGCGCGCTCCTGGCTCTCCCTTGCTTCGTCGACGAGGACGCCCGGCAGCTCGACCACGAACCGGGAGCCGCCCCCCGGCCTGGGCTCCGCCCGGATCGTCCCGCCGTGCGCGGTGACGAGACCATAGCAGACCGCGAGACCGAGTCCGGTGCCGTCGCGGCGGGTGGTGAAGAACGGCTCGAACAGCCGCTCGCGCGCCTCGTCGGGGACGCCGGCGCCCCGGTCGAGGACCTCGATGAGGTACCCGCCGTCAAGCCGCCTCCCGCGCACGACGATCTCCTCGTCTCCCGCGGTCGCCTCGCGCGCGTTGGCCACGAGGTTGACGACGACCTGCCGGATCCGGAGCGGATCCACCGCGATGAAGGCCGGCTCGGCGTCCACGCAGAGGCGCGGGTCGCCCCGCCCGGGCGGCCCGTCGCAGTGCGAGGCGGCGTCCCGCAGGAGCTCGTCGGCCTGCACGGGGCGCGGCGCGAGGACCGGCGAGCGCGCGTACATGAGCAGCTCCTCGGCGATGCGCTGGCAGGCCGCCGCCTCCTCGTCGAGGATCGCGAGCTCCTCGCGGAGCTCGGGCGTCCCTGCCTCCTTCACCATCGTCTTCACGTAGCCGCGGATCACGGCGATGGGGTTGTTGATCTCGTGCGCCACGCCCGCGGCGACGCGCCCGACCGCCGCGAGCCGCTCCGAGGCGACGAGGCTGGCCTCGGCGCGCGAGAGCGCGTCCAGCATGCGGTTGAACGCGTCGGCGACCGCCGCGAGCTCCACGGCCGCGACCGGCTCGACGCGCGCGCTGCGATCCCCCGTGGCGACGCGCTCGGCGACGCGCTCGAGCGAGGCGAGCGGCGTGGAGAACGAGCGCCAGAGGTTGCGCCCGGCGATCAGGGCGAGCGCGGCGGCGAGCGCGCAGACGGCCGTCGCGAGGATCAGCGCGAACCGGATGAACTGCTCGGCCCGGCGCTCCGCGGCGAGGGCGCGCTCGTCGTAGTGCCGCGCCAGGCGGTCGGCGTGCTCGGTCATCCGGTCGACGAGCGCGTTCGCGCGATCGTGCGCGTGGTGGACAGCGTGCCAGTCCTGCCTGTCGATCGCCGGGAGGATCTCCTTCGCGAACAGCTCGCTGAGCTCGCGGCTCGCCCTGCCGATGTCGTCGAGCTGCGCGGCCGCGCCGGCGCCGAGGCTGGGCCGCAGCTCGGCGAGCTTGTCGCCGAGCTCGCTCACCCAGGCGTCGTGGTGCGCGACGTGGGAGCGGTCGCGCAGGATGATCGTGTGGGCCTCGTGGATGTACTGCTCGCGCGCGGTGACGCTGAGGAGCGCGGCCCGGCGGGACGCGACCTCGAGGTCGTGCGCCTCGAGGATCGCGCGGCGGGACGCGAGGCCCGTGAGCACCGTGGCGGCGCCGCTCGCGACCACCAGGGCGACGAGGAGGCTGATGACAAGGAGCAGCCGGCGGCGGAGCCGATAGAGGCGCTGCGGAGCGGGAGGCGGAGCCATGGCCGAGGACACCGCCGGCCGCGTCGCAAGCCGCGTACCGGGGCCGCGAGAGGCGTCCCCGGCCCCGATCCGGCCGGGCGACGCGCTCGCCGATCCCGGCGAGGGGGCGATCTGTGACCGAGAGGGTCACAACGCGGTGACCCTGGAGGTCACTGAGAGAGCGATCTGCCGCACCGGAGCGCGGGATCCGCGCGTGTGACGTCTTGGCGCGCTCGTTGCTCGGGGGCATGCTCTCCCGGGCAAGAACCTCGGCTCCAGGAAAGCACGATGCGCCAAATCCTTTTCTCATTGCTCGTCTCGATCCCGCTCCTGGCCTGTTCCACGAAGGAGGCGCCTGGCCACGACCACGCGAAGGCCGGCCCAAAGCAGGGTCCCGCGGCCGCGCCGGCGGCGGCGCCCCACGACCACGCCGCGAGCGAGAAGCGCCCTCACGCGGATCACAACCCCCGCCACGGCGGCCTGGTCACCATGGAGGGCGACAACCACGTCGAGGTCGTCGTCGGGGCCGACGGCGCCGTCGACCTCTACGTGAGCGACGCGGTGCGGACGCCGATCCCGCCGAAGGACGTGGCCGGCACCATCACGATCGAGCCGAAGGGGAAGGAGAAGAAGACCCTCCCGCTCGCGCCGGACGAGGCGAAGGGGTCGCTCTCGGCGAAGGGCCCGGCGCCGGACAAGGCGGATTACACCTGGGATCTGAAGGTGCGCGGCGCGCCGATGAAGATGACCCTCACGGTGCCGGCCGGAGGCACCGCGGCCTTCGCCGACACGCCGGCGCATCACCCGACCGGAGAGCACGCCCACGGCTCGCCCCACGGCGGCGTCGTGCAGTCGCTCGGGGACGGCCACGTCGAGGTGAAGCTCGAGAAGACCGGCGACATCACGGTCTGGATGCTGGACGCGGGCGAGAAGCCCCGCTCGGCCAAGGGCGTCACCGCGAGCCTCCGCCCCGTCGTCGCGGGGGCGAAGGAGGCCGAGCTCGCCTACGACGAGAAGGCCGACGTGCTCCGGGGCAAGGTCGATCCGGTCCAGCAGGATCACCTGGACGGGGTGCTCAGCATCACGCCGGCCGGGGGCGCGGCGGCCTCGCTCCGGTTCGCGTTCCACCTCGAGGGGCACGGCCACACGGGGCACGAGGGGCACGGCCACGACGGGCACGGGCACTGAGATGACGACCCCGCGGCACAGGCGAAAGCAGGGCGTCGCTGCCGCCGCCCTGGCCGCGGCGCTCGCGCTCTGCGCGGCGGCCCCGCGCGCCCTCGCGCACGGGGGCGAGGACCACACGGCGCCCGCCGCGCCGCGCGCCGCGAGCACCGGGACGGAGCACGTCGTGTCGGGAGAGACAGCGAGGTTCTCGGTGGTGGTGAAGTACCCGGCGCGGAACGCGGAGGGCACGCTGCCCGCGCGCGTCTACGTGGCCCGCGCCGACTCCAGCGCGCCGGTCGAAGGCGCGCGCGTCCGGCTCGAGCTGAAGGGCGGGCTGACCTTCGCCGCCGACGCCGCGAAGACGGGCGCGGCCGGCGTGTACGAGCTCGCCCTCCCCGCCGCTGCCCCGGGGACGACGGCCAACGGGGTCGTGTCGGTCGAGGCCGGGGACGCGTTCGACCTCGTGATCGTCGGCGATCTCCGCTTCGGCGCCGCCCCGCCCGCGGCGGCGCCGCCCGCCGCGGCGCCGGCCCCGGGGGTGCCCGCCGGCAGCCTCGCCGTCGGCGCAGGCGCGCTCGCCGTGCTCAGCGGCGCGATCGGGTATGCGCTCGGGCGGCGCGCGCGGAGGAAGCCGCCTGCGGGGAGCCAGCCTCCGGAGGGCCGGCCCGCGCTCTCGCAGGTGGCCTCGTGAGCCGCGCGCGCCCGCTCACCGCCGGCGCCGTCGCCTCGGCGCTCGCGGTCGCCTCGGCGCTCGCGGCCTTCGGCCTCGAGGAGCGCGCCGACGCGCACGGGGGCGAGGATCACGGCGCGCCGGCGAGGCCGTCCGCGGCGACGGCGGCGGATCCGAACGTGGCTCAGGTGCCGATCGAGACGCAGTTCCTGCTGGGGCTCCGCACCGAGCGCGCGCGGCGCGGCGCGCTGGCGGTGGGGCTCGGGCAGATCGGCACGGTGATCGCGCGCCCGGCCGGTGAGCTCGCCGTGGTCGCCCCGACGGCGGGCCGCCTCTTCCCGCCCGAGGGCGGCTTCGTCCGGCTCGGCGACGAGGTGAAGAAGGGGCAGCCGCTCGCCACGCTCAGGCCGAGCCTGGGCGGCGCGGAGAGCGCGCAGCTCGGGCTGTCGCGCAGCGACGCCGCGTCCCGGGTCGCGGTCGCCGACGCGCGGCTCGGCGTGGCCGAGCGCGAGCTCGCGCGGCGCCGCGAGCTCCGGGGCCTCGTCGCCGAGAAGGAGATCCAGGCCGCCGAGGCCGAGGTCGAGATCGCCCGGGCCGAGGCCGCGCGCGCCCGGGCGGACGTCGGGGCGCTCGCGGGCGGGGCGGGCGCGCAGAAGCTCGGCGCGACGATCGACGGCACGGTGGTCTCCGGCCGCGTGAGCCCGGGCGCCCAGGTCGCCGAGGGGACCGAGCTCTGGCGCATCGTGGATCTCGCGACGCTCTGGCTCGACGTGCGCATCCCGGAGGCGGACGCGGCGCGCCTCTCCGGCGACCGCGCCGAGGCGGCGCTCGTCGCGGATCCCGCGGCGCGCTTCGAGGCGAGGCGCCTCGCCGTCGCCGCGCTCGTCGACCCGGCGACCCGCACCGTCCAGGCGCTCTTCGAGATCGACAACAAGGACAGGCGCGCGCGGGTGGGCGCGCTCGTCCACGTCCGCATGGCCGGGGGCGCGGCCGTCGAGAGCGTCGTCGTCCCCGTGTCGGCCCTGCTCGATCGCAGCGGCGCGCCGACGGTGGTCGTGAAGACAGGCCCCGAGACGTTCGAGCTGCGCGCCGTCGCGGTCGGGCCGAGGTCCGCCGGCGCCGTGGGGATCACGGCGGGAGTCGCCGCGGGCGAGCGCGTCGTCGTCGAGGGCGCCATGACCGTCCTCCTCGCCGCGGGGGGCTAGCCGCGACGATGTTCGACGCCCTCATCCGCTTCTCGCTCAGGAACCGCCTCTTCGTCCTCGCCGCCGCCGCGCTCGTGCTCGTCTACGGGACGTACTCGCTCCTGAAGCTCCCCATCGACGTGTTCCCCGACCTGAACCGGCCCACGGTCACGCTCATGACCGAGGCGCCGGGCCTCGCGCCCGAGGAGGTCGAGACGCTCGTCACCATCCCGCTGGAGCGGGCGATGAACGGCGCCCCCGGGGTCGAGCGCGTGCGCTCCACCTCGGGCGTGGGGCTCAGCGTCGTCTACGTCGAGTTCGACTGGTCCACGGACATCTACCGCGATCGCCAGCTCGTCGCCGAGCGCCTCGCCACGGTGACCGAGCAGCTGCCGCGGGGGATCACGCCGCAGATGGGGCCCGTCGCCTCGATCATGGGGGAGATCCTGCTGATCGGGGTGCAGGGCGAGGGCGTCTCGCCGAGGGTCCTGCGGACGCAGGCCGACTGGGTGATCCGGCCGAGGCTGCTCACGATCCCCGGCGTCGCGCAGGTGATCCCCATCGGCGGCGAGGTCCGCCAGATCCAGGTGACCGTCGATCCGGCGAGGCTCGCCGCGGCGGCTGTATCGCTCGACGAGGTCGCGCGCGCGCTCGCCGGCGCGAACGCCAACGCGACGGGCGGGTACGTCGACCGGCGGGGGCTCGAGTTCCTCGTCCGCACGCTCGGCCGCGCCCGGACCGAGGCGGACATCGCCGCCACGGTCATCGCCGTGCGGAACGGCACGCCGGTGGCCCTGCGGCAGGTCGCGACGGTCGAGGAGGCCGCGCGGGTCAAGCGGGGCGACGGGTCGATCGACGGCAAGCCCGCGGTCATCCTCTCGGTGCAGAAGCAGCCCGGCGCCGACACCGTGGCGCTCACCGAGCGGATCGACGCGGCGGTGGCCGAGCTCGAGAGATCGATGCCCGCCGGCGTCACCCTCAACCCGCGCCTGTTCCGGCAGGCGACGTTCATCGAGAGCGCGATCCACAACGTGGCGGAGGCGCTGCGCGACGGCGCGATCCTCGTCGCGATCGTCCTGTTCCTGTTCCTGCTCAACCTCCGGACGACCGCGATCACGCTGACCGCCATCCCGCTCTCGTTCCTCGTGAGCGCGCTCGTCTTCCGGGCCGCCGGCCTGTCGGTGAACACGATGACCCTGGGCGGGCTCGCCGTGGCGATCGGCGAGCTCGTCGACGACGCCATCGTCGACGTCGAGAACGTGTGGCGGCGCCTGCGCGAGAACCGGGCGCTCGCCTCGCCGAGGCCGCCGCTCGACGTCATCCGCGACGCGTCGAGCGAGGTCCGCGGCTCGATCGTCTTCGCGACGATCCTCGTGGTCCTCGTCTTCGTCCCCCTGTTCGCGATGAGCGGCATCGAGGGGCGGCTCTTCGCCCCGCTCGGGATCGCCTACATCGTGTCGATCCTCGCCTCGCTGGTTGTATCCCTGACGGTCACACCTGCGCTCTGCTCGGTCCTCTTGCCGTCGATGAAGGAGATGAGCCACGAGGACGGCTGGCTCGTCCGCAAGCTCAAGGCCGCGGATCGCCGCGTGCTCGCGGTGTCGTTGCGGCACCCCGGGGCGGTGATGGCGGCCGCGGGCGCGCTGGTCCTCGCGGCGGCGGCGGCGGTGCCGCTGCTCGGGGCCGAGTTCCTGCCGCCGTTCAACGAGGGGACGCTCACGGTCAACGTGGTGGCCAGGCCGGGCACGTCGCTCGCGGAGTCGAGCCGGCTCGGCACGCTGGCCGAGCAGCTGATGCACGAGGTCCCCGAGGTCGTCTCGACAGGGCGGCGGACCGGCCGGGCCGAGCTCGACGAGCACGCGGAGGGGGTCCACTACACGGAGATCGACGTGGATCTCGCCGCCTCCGGGCGGGCGCGCGAGGCGATCCTCGGCGACATCCGGGCGGCGCTCGACAGGATCCCCGGCGTGGCGATCAACGTGGGCCAGCCGATCTCGCACCGGCTGGATCACCTGCTCTCGGGCGTGCGCGCGCAGATCGCGGTGAAGATCTTCGGCGAGGATCTCGGTGAGCTGCGGCGCCTCGGCAAGGCGGCGCAGGGCGCGATGGAGGCCGTCCCGGGGGTGAAGGATGTCCAGCTCGAGCCGCAGGTGCTGATCCCGCAGATCGCCATCCGGGTGGACCGGGAGCGCGCCGCGCAGCTCGGCGTCAACGCGGGTCAGCTGTCCGAGCTGCTGGAGCTGGCGCTCGCGGGCGGCACCGTCACGCAGCTCCTGGAGGGCCAGCGGACCGTCGATGTCGTGCTCCGGTACCCGCCGGAGCTCCGCGAGGACACGGACGCCCTGCGGCGCGCGCTCGTCGACACGCCGAGCGGCGCGAAGGTCCCGCTCTCGGAGCTCGCCGACGTGACGGAGAGCGCGGGACCGAACCAGATCAGCCGCGACGACACGCAGCGGAGGATCGTTGTGTCCGCCAACGTGGCCGGGCGCGATCTGGAGCGGGTGGTCGGCGAGGTCCAGCGCGCGGTGGGCGCGATCCCGAGGCCGCCGGGCTACCACGTGACGTACGGCGGGCAGTTCGAGAGCCAGCGATCGGCGTCGCGGCTCATCGGGCTGCTGTCGATCGCGAGCCTCGCCGGGATGCTCGTGGTGCTCTATTCGCAATTCCGCTCGTGGACTGTCGCGCTCCAGATCCTGCTGAACATCCCGCTCGCGCTTGTCGGGTCGGTGCTCGCGGTCGTCCTCACCGGCGGCGTCCTGTCGGTGGCGACGCTCGTCGGGTTCATCACGCTGTGCGGGATCGCCTCGCGCAACGGCATCATGATGATCTCGCATTACATCCACCTCATGAAGGCCGAGGGCGCGCCGTTCGGCGAGGCGATGATCGTGCGCGGCTCGCTGGAGCGCCTCGTCCCGGTGCTGATGACCGCGCTCACGGCGGCGCTGGCGCTCGTGCCGATCGCGCTCTCGGAGGGGCAGCCGGGGAAAGAGATCCTGCAGCCCGTGGCGGTCGTGATCCTCGGCGGGCTGCTGTCGTCGACGCTGCTCGATATCGTGGTGACGCCGGCGGTCTTCTTCCGGTTCGGCAGGGCCTCGGCCGAGCGGCTGGCGCGCGCCCCGGAGGTCGCGAGCGGGGAGACGCGTCTTCAAGGAGACGCCAGGCCCGCGGAGGGGTAGCAGGCAGCGCCGCGCCGCTCAGACCGCCAAGGACCTGACGCGCTCGTTCGATCTCATCGCTGCGTTCGCGGTCGCTCCCCGGTCATCGCCGCGGAGAGCCAGCCCCGGAGCGCCGCGATCTCCTCGCGCGCCGCCGCGCCCGGGAGGTGCACGAAGTGATAGCGATAGCCGTCGAGCGCCGGGCCGAACGGCTGCACGCAGCTCGCGATCCTGACGTCGCGCGGCGACGAGGTCAACCGGTGTGCGCGACGGCGCGGATTTCAATCAGCTGATGAGGGAACGCCAGACCCGACACGCCGATGAGGGTGCCTGCCGGACGATGTTGCCCCATATACGCCTTGTACAAGCCCACGCATCGCTCGAAATGCTCGCTCGGGTTCGTGAGATAAATCACCATTTCAGCGATATTGGACTTCGTGATGTTGAATCCCGCCAGCACCCGATCAAGGTTCTCCAGCGTCTTCCGGGTCTGTGCCTCGAAGTCGCCCTCACCGACGAACGCGCCCTGCATGTCGTGGGAAAATTGGCCCGAAATGTAGATGGTGCCATTCACGCTGTACCCCTGGGTGACGCCGAAGCCTTCTTCCCACGGGACACCGTGGTCGTAGGTGGTGGCCTTTTTTGTCATGTTCGTTTCCCTTCTGCTGGTAGTTCCCCGCCGCGACATCGACGAGGCGCTGAGAACTGTAGTCAGTCGATTGACGAACGGATTTCTACACAGACGCGAAGGACTTTCTTGACACGTTCCAGGCGCCCGGTTCAGCCCAGCGCCGGAGCAGGTGGAGATGCGATATGCCGCGCGCGAACCTGAACGAGATCCTCGTCTTCATGGCCGTCGTCGATGAAGGGAGCTTCATCGCCGGGGGGCAGGCGATGGGCCTGACCCGGTCGGCGGCGGGCAAGGCCGTGAACCGCCTGGAAGACAGGCTGGGCGTGCGCCTCCTGAACCGCACGACAAGGGCGCTGAGCCTCACCGATGAAGGTCGGGTGTTCTACGACCGCGGTTTGCAGATCCTCGAGGCGGTCGATGACGCCGAGGCGAGCGTGGCGGGGCGTCATGGCACGCCGAGGGGAGTTCTGCGGCTCACCGTCCCCGATGCCTTCGGGCGGCTCGTGGTGCTTCCGCTGCTGAAGAAGTATCTCGATGCCTGGCCCGACATCCAGATCGAGGTGAACCTCACCGATCGTCAGGCGGACATCGTCGAGGAAGGCTTCGATCTGGCGGTACGAATCGGAGAAGCGCCCCCGGACACGCGGCTGGTCTCCCGGGTGGTTGCCAAGTACAAGGCCATGCTCTGCGCCTCTCCGTCCTACATCGCCGAGCGCGGCGAACCGCTCGACGTCGATGAGCTGGCGGCCCACGATTGCTTGATCTTCAGCAGCCGCAATCGCAGGCAGAGCTGGCGCTTTCTCGGCGACGATGGAGCCTGGGTCAAGGCGCAGGGTCGAAGCCGCTTGCGGCTGGATAGCGGCGAAGCCCTCCGGAATGCCGCCGTCGCAGGGCTCGGCATCGCGTTTCTTCCGGACTTCCTGGTGGCCGAGGACCTGGCTGCCGGTCGCCTCCGGCAGGTGCTGCCCGAGCTCGAGGCTGGGGACGTGAAGATCGTGACGATCTACCCGACCCAGCGTCTTCTGGAGCCCCGCGTCAGGCGCTTCCTCGATCTCATGATCCAGGAACTTGGGACGTGATGCGCCACGTCGCCAATCGATGCCCCCTCGCGCGCTACCGCGACATCCTGAGCTCCACGGGCGAGGGCTCCGGCGCTCCGTCCTTCGGGAGCCGCGGGGCCGGCTTCGGCGGCGGGGGCGGTGGAGCCGACACTCGCGGCCGCGACGGCGGGTCCAGCGGCGGCCCGGCCGGCGGCGACGTGACCGGCGGCGTCGGCGGCTCGGGCAGCTCGGGCAGCTCGGGCAGCTCGGTCGCGCTGAGCTGCCGCAGGCTGCCGTGCCCGGACAGCGTGGTGTCCGTCGAGGCCGCGTAGGCCTCGGCTTGCTCGAGGACCCGCAGGAAGTTCCCGCCCAGCAGGCGGAGGATGTCCCCGTCCGAGTAGCCGCGCCGGACGAGCTCCAGCGTGAGGTTCGGGAGCCCGTCGATGCCAGCGAGCCCGTCCTGGAGCGCCTCGTCGCCCCCGAAGACGGAGCCGAGGCCGACATGAGCGATCCCCGCGACCTTCACGACGTGGTCGATATGGTCCACGATCCGCGAGAGCGGCGGCGGCGGCGCCATCGGCCCGTCCTGGGCCTTGAGCTTCTCGACCAGCTCGCGGAGCCCCGTCGCGTCGCCCTGGAACCTCTCGCCGAGCTCCTTGATGTACGCCCCGTACTTCTGCGCGAAGCGCGCTGACTGCGCGGCATACGCCTCGTCCAGGAAGAACGCCCAGGAGTTCACCATGACGAGACCGCCCTTCTCCGCGATCGCGCGCAGCATGTAGTCGTCGAGGTTGCGGCGGTGGTGGCCGGCGGCGCGCATCGTGGAAGAGGTGATGACCGGCGCACTGGCCACCTTCATGACGTGCTGGAACGTGCTGTCCGACGCGTGCGAGACGTCGACGAGCATGCCAATCCGTTGCATCTCGCGGACCACCGCTTCTCCGAAGGGGGAGAGGCCGCGGTGGCGGATGAGCGCGGGCTCGTGGGCTCCTCCCGCGGAGTCCGCCCAGTCGTTCGTCGTCGTGTGCGTGAGCGCCATGGTGCGGACGCCGAGGCGGTAAAACGAGCGCAGCGCAGGCAGGGAGTTCTCGATGGCGTGCCCTCCCTCGATGCCCATGAGCACGGCGATCTTGCCTTCACGCTCGGCGCGGCGCACGTCCCTGGCGCTGCGCGCGAGCACCAGCGTCTCGCGGTGGCGCTCGATCTGCCGGTGAGTCGCGTCGATGAGGTCGAGCGCGCGGCGCGCGACGCTGCCGCCGAGCGACGAGGGCGCCTGCGGCGCGGGCGGGCCGACGTGGATCGAGAAGAACTTGCCCGTGACGCCCGCCGCCTTGAGCCTCGCGAGCTCCGCGGCCGTCGGCTCGCGGCCCGGGCTCACCGGATCGGACGAGCCGCCGGGGAGCAGCGAGGGCACGCTGCTGTGGCCGTCCACGAGGAGCGCCCTGGCTTGCAGCCGCGCGGCCCGCTGCTCCGGCGTCGCGGGTCCCGCCGGGCTCTCCATGACGTCGGGCGCGGCTTCGGCCCACGGCCCTACCTCGTCGACGCTCGACGCGAAGGGATCGGGCGCCTCCGCAGGCGCAGAGGGAGGAACGCACGCCGCGAGCGCCGCGGCGGCGAGGAGCACGAGGGACAGGGACGTGCGCATGAGTAGATCGTATCATGCGGGCTCGGCGGGCGGAGGGTCCAAGCGGCGACCCGATCGTGCGCCGGAGATGGGCGTCCACAGCGCCGACGGAAGCCGGCGCGGCGAATGAAAAGCCTCCGCGATCGGCTAGGCTCGAGCAGGAGACCTCATGTCGATCCGACAGCGCGATTACATCCTCCGCATGATCGAGCAGCTCGCCGAGGCCCTCGGCCGGATCGCCGGGCTCCGGCGCGCCGGCCAGCTCGACGAGGCGGAGCGGCTCGTCCGCTCCACCGCGGACGGGCTCTTCGGCCCGATGCGGGACATGCTCGACCGGCTCGACGCCGCGGGCGCGGCCACCCTGCTCGGCGACCACGAGAAGATCGGCGCGTACGCGGCGCTCTGCGCGGAGCAGGCCGAGCTCCTCGAGCTCCGGGGCCGGGCCGGGCAGGCGCTCGCGGAGCGCAGGCGCGCGCTCGAGCTCCACCTGGAGGCGATGAGCCGCGCGCCCGAGGGCAACCCCCGCGCAGAAGAGGCCGCCCGCGCGCTCCTCGGCCGGGTGGACGCCGCGCGCCTGGCCGAGCGACACCGCGCCCTCGCCGCGAAGCTCGGCTGACCCGGATAGCGCCGGCTCGCTGTCGGATTGCCATGACACCGGCGTGAACCCATGAGACGGGGAGCCCCCGTGGAACCGACCAATCCGTCCGTCAGCTTCGCCTCGCTCGGCATCGGGCCCGCCCTCCTCGGCGTGCTCGCCGAGCTCGGCTATGAAGAGCCCACCCCGATCCAGCGCGAGGCGATCCCGCACCTCCTGAGCGGGCGCGACCTGCTCGGGCAGGCCGCCACCGGCACCGGGAAGACGGCCGCGTTCGCGCTGCCGCTCCTCGAGCGGCTGGAGATCGGCAACGAGCCGCCCAGCCGCCCCGCGGCCCTCGTGCTCGTGCCGACCCGCGAGCTCGCCATGCAGGTGGCCGAGGCGATGCACCGCTACGGCCGCCGGCTCGGCGTGCAGGTGCTGTCGGTCTACGGCGGCCAGCCGTTCGGGCAGCAGCTGCGCGCGCTGCGCCGCGGGGTCCACATCGTCGTGGCCACGCCGGGCCGGGCGCTCGACCACATCGGCCGAGGGACGCTCGCCCTCGACGGCATCCGCACCGTCGTGCTCGACGAGGCGGACGAGATGCTCGACATGGGCTTCGCCGAGGCGCTGGAGGCGATCCTCGCGGCCACGCCGGCGGCGCGGCAGACGGTGCTGTTCTCCGCGACGCTGCCCCCGCGCATCGCCGCCATCGCCGGCCGGCACCTGCGCGAGCCGGTGCGGGTCAAGATCGCGGGCGAGAAGACCGCCCCGGGCGAGCTCCCGCGCATCCGCCAGACGGCGTACATCGTGCCGCGCGCGCACAAGCCCGCCGCCCTGACGCGGGTGCTCGACATGGAGGACCCGTCGTCAGCCATCCTCTTCTGCCGCACCCGCAACGAGGTGGACGAGCTGAGCGAGGCGCTGCGCGCCCGCGGCTACGAGGCCCAGGCGCTCCACGGCGGGTTCTCGCAGGAGCACCGGGATCGCGTGATGGCCCGCTTCCGCGCCGGCACCGCCGACCTGCTCGTCGCGACCGACGTCGCGGCGCGGGGGCTCGACATCGAGCACGTGTCGCACGTCATCAACTACGACGTCCCCTGCGCCGCCGAGGTGTACGTCCACCGCATCGGCCGCACGGGGCGCGCCGGCCGCGAGGGGGCGGCGATCACGCTGGTCGAGCCGCGCGAGCACTACCTGATCCGCAACGTCGAGCGGCTCACGGGCCAGCGCATCACGGTCGCCACGATCCCGACCGTGGCCGACCTGCGCGCCCGGCGCCTCGAGCTGACGCGCGCTTCGCTCCGGGAGACGCTCCTGGAGGGCGGCGCCGAGGGGTTCCGGGTCGTCGTCGAGGGGCTCGCCGAGGAGTTCGACGTCATGGACATCGCCGCCGCGGCGGTGAAGCTCGCGCACCAGGCGACGGAGGGGGAGCGGCAGGGGGACGAGGCGGAGATCCCCGCGATCCGGCCGCCGCCGCCCGGGCCGGAGCGCGGCTACAACGACCGCACGTGGCGGGGCCCGCCGGGGGCGCGCGGGCGCCCGGGAGAGGGGCCGGGGCGGCCGCGGCGCGAGGGACGCGAGGAGCGGGAGACCGACGGCAACGTCGCGCGGCTCTACATCGGCGCGGGGCGCACCGCGGGCATCCGGCCGGCCGATCTGGTCGGCGCCATCGCGAACGAGGCGTCGCTGACGTCCCGCGATATCGGCGCCATCCAGATCGCCGACGGCTTCTCGGTGGTCGAGGTCCCGGCCGACGCGGCGGACAGCGTCATCGAGGCGCTGCGCTCCACGCGGATCAAGGGGCGCAAGGTCCAGGTCCGCCACGACGAGGGGCCCGGCGGCCCGCGAGGCGGCGCGCGCGAGGCGCGAGGCGGCGCGGACGAGGCGCGGGGCGGCGCGCGCGAGGCGCGAGGCGGTGTGGACGAGGTGCGGGGCGGCACGGACGAGGTGCGGAGCGGCGCGGACGAGGCCCGGAGCGGCACGGACGAGGCCCGGAGCGTCGCGGCCACGGAAAAGCCGCGAGCCAGCGCGGTCAAGGCGCGGGGCGACGCGGCCGAGGCGCCGGACGACGCGACAAAGGCGCGAGGCGGCGCGGCGAAGACCAAGGCCCGGAGCGTCGCGGCCACGGAAAAGCCGCGGGCCAGCTCGGTCGAGACCCGGGACGGCGCGACCGGCATGTCCCCCCCTCGGCGTCGGGTGGTGGTGCAGTCATTCGAACGGGAAGGCAGGAAGGTGGGCAGAAAGCCTGGATGAATTTGCCGCCTTGCCGACTCCATGTCGAACCTCTCTGGGCAAATGACAGCACGACCCGGCGTCGAATCCGGGTCTGAGTCCACGGCTGCCCGGGCCGGCGCCTGCTCCGCGGGAGAGCCGGTGAAACGGCTCGTCATCACGGCAGCTCGGATCGACGAGGTGGCCAGGATCTGCGGCCAAGCGTTGGCGGTGGCCTGTCGGTAGCTTCCGTCGGTGGGATCATCCGCTGGCAGTGCGGGTGCCAGACAGCACCCATCCCTTCGACGCCAGGATATCCCATGCGAGGTGGATCTGACGTGCGGAGAACGCGCGCTTCCGCTCGTTCCACTGATGCACGGCGTCGACCGCCGCAACGGGTCCGGCAACCTCCTCGCGCGTCGCCACCCAGTGCACGGTCGCCAGGAGCTCCATGCCGAACGGGGTTTCGAAGCCTTCGACCAGGTCCGCCACGCGATCGAAGCGTGCTCGTGTGTCGGGATGACCGGAGAGGAACGCGGCGGCGTCCGAGGCCGCGCCGGGGACGAGCTCGAGCTGCTTCTCTGGCGCGTCGCCGCCGTCCGCATAGCCCGATAGGAGGTGTCCTTCGATCCGGGCGAGCACGTGCCGGAGATTCTCGGCGTACGGACCGAACGGCCCCTTCTCATAGCGAAGGCGCAGGGGCTCGCCCGCCTCCTGCATGAAGTACATGAGCTTGTGCACCTCGAGCAGCGAGACGAACGGGTCCAAGAGCCCGCCGAGGTAGCGCTCCATCAGGCCCACGAGCACGGCTCGGCCGGGCGTCATCTCCGGAGGGTCGGTGGACCTGGTCATCTGTCCGGCTGCCGGTGGGCCCGACGGCTCGTAAACGAGCACCCGGACGTTAGAAAGGGCCGCGAACGCCCGCTCGATCCGTGGCCGCACGTCCGCCCAGTCGAGTCCGCCGAGGCCGCACCCGAGCGGAGGAACGGCGATCGACTTGATGTGGAGGCGCTTCACGTCCGCGATCAGCGCTTCGAGCCCGGCGTCGATGTCCGCGAGGCGGCTCTTGCCCTTCCAGTGCCGCTTCGTGGGGAAATTGACGATGTACCGCGGGCTTGTGAGCTGCCCGGTCTCGACGACGAGCATGCGTCCGGGCTGCACCTCGCCGCGTTTGCACGCCGCCACGTATTCGGCGAAGTTCCTGGGGAAGGCGTGCTTGAACTGGAGCGCGATGCCGCGCCCCATGAAGCCGACGCAGTTCACCGTGTTGACGAGCGCCTCGGCCTCGGCCCTCAGAATATCGCCCCGGGTGAGCTCGATCATGATCGCGACCTTCCTCGATGCATCTAGTAGTACCAGTTCCGATGGACGACGACCCGGGGCTGGTGTGAGCCCCTCGCGATCGCGGCGACCGCGCGCGCCCGGATCGCCGGCGCGTGGACACCGATGAGGCTGACCAGCTCCCAGGGAAACGAGCCATGGACGAGCAGCTCAGCCTGCTTGGCCTCCTTGACCGCCGCCGGCCGGAAGTCCGTCGCGGCGATGGCCATCCAGTCGAGCTGATCCAGCTCCGCGACGCTCGCCGAGAACTGGGTGTAGTAGGCGCCGGCGTTGGACAGGCTGAACGCCCAGCGCCGGCCCGCGGCTGTCGCCCAGGCGATGACGTCGTGAAGGTCGGCCTCCAGGTGGACGATGGGCCCCTGTCCGCCGCGGTAGATCAGGTCCGGGTTGGTCGCGCAGTGGATCACGAAGAGCATGATCGACCGAGGGCAGAAGTAGAACGGAACGTAGTCGCCGACGTGGTCGCCTGGGTGACAGTGCACGGGCAGCGAGAGACGCCGTTGCTTGATCTTGGACATGCCGATCGGGGTGGCCGGGCCGCCACGGGCGATCATCGCAGCGTCGGAGATGAGGCCGCCGTCGGAGATGATGGCCGGAAGATTGTCCACATGGGTGATGTGGTAGATCTTCGGCCGCGACGGCGGTGGCGTCATGCCTCGGCCTCCTCGAGGACTCCGTCAAGGGCGGCTTCCTCATCGTCCTCGGACAACGCGCGTTGTTCCTCGACCGGACACCAAAGAATTGGAAGAGTAAAGACTTGCCCCAGTCGGAGATGCCCCACGGTGCTGCCATTCGTTGCCAGCTCAATGCACGTTCGGGTAAGTGGTCCGTAGATGTTCAAGAGCAAGAACTCTGGATCGAGCTGCGCCGGGTCTGGCCTGCAGTACATCATCCGCTGACCCATGCACAAGTCATCGCGGTTGGGCACAAGGCACGCCTCGCCTGCGGGGGCCTCTCTCATGTCCACCAGAATTTTGATGACGCCTTCAGCGGCAGCTCAACCTCCTCGGCGCGCCATGCCGCATAGGAGAGCGCCGCCATCACGTCGTCCCTCTCGAGGTAGGGATAGAGCTCGAGCACCTCCTCGATCGCGTGCCCCGCGGCCAGCAGCCCCACGAGGGTGCCCACCGTCCCCCTCATCCCTCGAATGCAGGGCCGGCCCCCCATCACGGCGGGGTCGTGCGTGATCCTTGCCAGCAGCTCCGTCGACATGCTGTCGAGGCTACCTCATCGTCGGCTCCTCGGCTCCCCTCAGCCGCTTTCTCGGGGAAAGCGGGACGACATCGGCCGGCGGCGCGGCCCGCACCCGAGCCGACGCCCGAGCCGGCGCGGCCGGCGCCCGCGGCAGCGCGGCGGGCACGGCACCCCCGCGGCACCGCCCTCGGGCCTGAGCTCCACCGCCGCCCGGGAAGCGCAGCTCAGTCGGCGGCGGTCTTCCGCCGCTGGAACTGGGCGAACAGCGCGGCGCGGACCTCGTCGTGCAGCGGCTCGCCCGGGATCCCCCGGAGCGCGTCGACCGTCAGCTCCATCTGCCGCAGGTAGGTGCGACACCTGTCACACCACGCGAGGTGACGCGCACAGCCCTCCTCTTGCTCCGAGGACAGCTTTCCCTCTTTCCTGTCGGTGATCATCTCCGTCAGCTGACAGCACGTGACGAGCATGCGCGCTCACCCCCTCGTCAGGTATCGCTCCAGCGCGGTCCTGAGCGTCGATCTGCCACGGTGCAAGAGGACCCTCTGGTTCGCCTCGCTGATGCCCAGGATCTCGCAGACCTCGCCGGAAGGACACCCCTCCACGTCGCGTAACAGGACCACCGCGCGCTGTCCAGGCACCAGCGCCTCGATCTCCCGCTGGAGCACGGCGCCTATCTCCTTGCGCAGCAACAAACCTTCCGGGCTCTGCTCCGTCCACGGGACAGGCGGATTCACCCAGTCGCCCGTGCCGTCGAATCGGGCCGGATCGACCGCCGGCTCGCTGCCCTGCTCCCCATCCTCCTGCCACGCGACAGGGACCGTGCGCTTCTCTCGCGTGCCCCAGGTCCTGGCGCGGTTCGTCAGGATCCTGAACACCCATGTCTTCAGCGCGGAGCGCCCCTCGAAGCGGACGAGCCCGTCGAAGACCGCCGCCCAGGTCTCCTGGACGACCTCCTGCGCGCCTGCGGGACCGGCGAGGGTCCGGGCGAGCCGGAGCATGGGCGTGTGGAGCTGGGTCACGAGCTGCTCGAAGGCCCGCTCGTCCCCCGCGAGCAGCCGGTGGACGAGCGCGATGTCGTCCCCATGCGCTGCGCACTCGGGCGCAGCGGAGGACGCCGCGCCGCCCGGCTCGCCCGCCGCGACGAGCGGGCCTGTCTCGGCCGGTGCGCGCCGCGCCGGTGCGGCCGCTGTGCCGTCGGCGGCGCCGGCGCCGACGCCGGCCGAAGAGTCGTGGGACACGCGGAGCACGGTATCACGCCGCCCAGCCCCGCATCAATCGACGCCGAGGGTCGACGCCGATCCGGCGCGGCCCGTCCCGCGGAGGACGACGGCCGCCGCCCGCGTCACAGGGACGTCAGCGCGTCCGCGACCTCCTGCGGCTTCGTCAGGAAGGGGGCATGGCCCGCGTCGATCGAGATGACCCGCTCGCAGGGCAAGGCCGTGTACTGCGACTTCTGCTCGGCCGGGCTGATGGCGAGATCCTTGAGCGCCTCGATGTAGACCCGGGGGACGCTCCCCCACCCCTCCTCCGTGACATGAATGGGCTCGCCGAACGGCTTCGCGGGCTCCTCGCGCAGGTGGCTCTCGAGCCGCTCGATGTCCTCCGGAGAGCAGTCCTGGCAGAAGGCGTTCTCGGCCCACCCCTCCTTGAAGGACAGCGAGGTGCCGTCGTCCGACGGGACCGCGTACGCCTTGATCTCCGCCCCCTGGTCGTCGGCCCACTCCTCGTTCAGCGACTGACCGTCCTTCATCAGAAACGCGGTCAGGTAGACGAGCGTCTTCACCTTGTCGGGCCGCTGCTCGGCGGCCTGGGTCACCACGATGCCGCCCATGCTGTGGCCGACGAGGACCACGGGGCGCGAAGCGCCGTCGATGGCCGCCACCACGGCGTCGGTATAGGCCTGCAGGCTGGCGCTCGCGAGGGGCGTCTCGTCCTCGCCGTGCGCGGGGAGATCGAGGGCGATCACCTCGTTGCCGCCGGCCTCGAGGAGCGGCACCACCTTGTCCCATGCCCAGCCGCCCACGAAGGCGCCGTGGACCAGGACATACGTGTTCTTGCCCTCCCCCTGGGAGCCGCCGCCGCTCGTCCCGCCGTCACCGTCCCCGCCGCCGCAGCCGGGCAACGCGGACGACATGAGCGCCGCGGCCGAGATCATGGTGCCAAACCGCAGGACATTGCGAAGCAGACCGTTCATGGATGTCTCCTCATCGTCGCCAGGCTCTCCTCGAGCGCGACGTCATCGGTGTTTCGAGCTGCGATGGATGCGCGCGCCCATGCGCCCGGGCGTGTCCCCGGCGCCGCGGCGGCTCATCCCGCCAAGGGCACAGTCTCGGAGGGGGGGCGAACGTTACAGGCCGATCGAGGAATCGTACGGAGGGGGGTCGCGGCCTCGCGCCTCCGGCGTGGCGGCGCCGGGCAGAGGGCGTCGGGCACCGCAGCACCGGGCATCGGGGAGCCGCCGGGCACCGCAGCACCGGGCACCGGCGAGCCGCCGGGCGCCGCGGCGGCTCGCCCGGCGGCCCCTGGTGGCGCTGCGCGTCCTGGGCTAGACGCGTCGCGATGCCCTGGCGATCGGTCGAGCTCCGAGGAACCCGCGCGCTCGCGCGCCGCAGCCCGCCGGGTGGGCTGCTCGAACAAGCCCGCAACCCGCCGGCCTGCCAGGCATCAGGAGAGCTCCGTGCCTAGTCGAGACGATCTCATCGCGCGCGACCGCCGCTGCGTCATCCACCCCTACGCCGCGCCCATCTCGACCGCCCCGCTCTTCGCCGTCGAGCGCGCGGAGGGCGTTCGTCTCACGCTGACCGACGGCCGCGAGCTGATCGACGGCACGTCCTCCTGGTGGGCCGCCATCCACGGCTACGCGCACCCCGCGCTGACGGCGGCCGTCAGCGACCAGCTCGGGCGGATGAGCCACGTCATGTTCGGGGGGCTCACCCACGAGCCCGCGGTCGCGCTGTGCGAGACGCTCGTAGCGATCACGCCCGAGCCGCTGACGCGCGTCTTCCTCGCCGACTCCGGATCCGTGGCCGTCGAGGTGGCCATCAAGCTCGCCCTGCAGTTCTTCATCGCGCAGGGGCAGCCCGAGAAGCGCCGCCTGATCAGCGTGCTCGGCGGCTACCACGGCGACACGTTCGGCGCGATGGCCGTCACCGATCCCGTCAATGGCATGCACCACCTCTTCCGCGGCGCGCTCGCGCAGCACCTGTTCGCGGCGGCGCCCGGCCCGGCCTTCGACGCGCCCTGGTCGCCGGGCGCCCTGGGCAGCATGGCCGCGCTGCTCGAGCAGCACGCGCACGAGGTCGCGGCCGTCATCCTCGAGCCGATCGCGCAGAACGCCGGCGGGATGCGCTTCTACCACCCGCAGTACCTGCGCGAGCTGCGCGCCCTCTGCGACCGCCACGGCGTGCTGCTCATCTTCGACGAGATCGCGACAAACTTCGGCCGCACCGGGGAGCTGTTCGCCTGCCAGCACGCGGGCGTCGCGCCGGACATCATGTGCCTCGGCAAGGCCCTCACCGGCGGCACCATGACCCTGGCCGCCGCGCTCTGCACGGAGCGCGTGGCCGAGACCATCGCCGGGAGCGAGCCGCGCGTGTTCATGCACGGCCCCACGTTCATGGGCAATCCGCTCGCCTGCAGCGCCGCGCTGGCCAGCATCCGGCTGCTGCTCGGCTCGCCATGGCGCGCGCGCGTCGCGGCCATCGAGGCGCAGCTCCTCCGCGAGCTCGCCCCCTGCCGCGCCCTCGACGCGGTGGCCGACGTGCGCGTGCTCGGCGCCATCGGCGTGGTCGAGCTCAAGCAGCCCGTCGACATGGCGCGCGTGCAGCCGGCCTTCGTGGAGCGCGGCGTCTGGCTGCGGCCTTTCGGGAAGCTTGTCTATACGATGCCGCCGTACATCATCGAGCCAGCGGACCTGTCGCGCATCAGCGAGGCCATCGTGGGCGTGCTGTCCGAGGTTTGAGACGCGGGCGGCGGCTCGCCTCAGGTAGACATCGACGGTGCGGCTCTGGCCGGGGGGATCTCCAGCACCGGCAGCCCGACGACGTCCGCGTTCACGAAGACTGCGCCCGCGGCGGTCGTCCCGCGAGCTGGACGTGGATATCGCGCGTGTCGAGCGTCCACGTCCGTTCGCCGGCGTCGTTCGACGCGACCAGCCGGACGTGCAGCGCGGGAATCGGCTCGCCGCGACCCAGCTCGACCTCCCTGACACCGAGGGTGGCCACGCGGACGTCGCCGCGCGGCTGCTCTGGCGGTAAACGGCATCTACAGCCGCGAGCAGGCGCTCCGCGCCGCGGCCGACTCGGCCCGATCTTGTTCGTCGACGCGCCAGGCAACCTGGTTCACAACGCCGTCCTCTACCGGCGTCGCGCCGGGTCGAGCGACGCCTGCGCTTCGCGCGGGCTCGTGACGCCCCGCTTCGCCTCACCCGCCGCGAGCGCCGAGCCCTCATTCCCGAGTTCCTGCCATGTCCACCACCGCCCCTGCCAGCACGCGCCGCGCAAAGGCAGCGCTGCAAGTCCTCGTCGTCGCCGCCATCCTGCTGGCGCTCATCGCGCTCGGCCAGGCGGCGGGCCGCGACGCGCGAGCTCTCTCATCGCGGGACATCGCCCAGGGCGTCGCCCTCGGAGGTGGCGCCTTGCTCGGCAGCGTCGCCGTCATGCTCGCCGTGCTTCGAGAGCCCTGGAGCACGCTCGGCTTCCGGCGCGAGGCTCCGAGCGCCGTCCTGACCTCGGGCCTGCTCGGGCTCGTGGCCAGCTACCTGGCCGCCGGCGTGGGCGCGGCCGTCTACGCGCTGGTCGCGGGCCTCGACCCTGAGCGGCTCGCCGCCGAAAAGACCGCCGCGCTCGGCGGCTTCTCCGAGCTCCCGCCGGCCCTCGTCCTTCCGCTGGCGCTCTTCACCGGCATGTACGAAGAGCTGGTCTTCCGTGGCTTCTTCGTCTCGCGCTTGCGCGCCGCCCTGTCCCCCAGACCCCATGACCGCTCCGCCGCCATCGGCGCCATCGTGCTGTCGTCCGCCCTGTTCGCGGCCGGCCACTTCTATCAATCCATGCTCGGCGTCGTGCAGACCTTCGCCATCGGCCTGGTGCTCGGGACGCTCGCGGTGCGACGGAACAATGTCTGGCCGTGCGTCGTGGCGCACGCGGGCATCAATCTGATCGGGATGATCGCGCTGCGGTCCATCTGAGGCGGCGCAGGGGCAGCGCTGGCCAGCCCGCGGGGCCGCGGGGCCGCGGCTCGATGGGACGGCAACAGAGGATTCGAGGCGCTGGCCCTCTCCGACCCGCGGCTCTCCGATGTCGCGTCGAGCACCGGATCCGGACGCGTGCCTGTGAACCCCGCGGTGCTAACGTGCGCGCCCAGGTATCACTCCGGCTCAGACGGCTCACCCACGACCTCGAGAGGTACGACCATGACCCAGGGCGCGTGTCTATGCGGGACGGTCCGCTACGAGATCAGCGGTCCATTCCAGACCATGCTGAACTGTCACTGCTCGATGTGTCGCAAATTCCACGGCTCGGCGTTCGCCACGGCCGTTGTCGCGCCGCTGTCGGGCTTTCGCTGGCTCGCCGGCGAGCACGCCATCCGCGCGTCCTGCGCGAGCGACAATCGCTCCTTCTGCATCACCTGCGGCTCGGCCGCGCCGCTGCTCGTCCCCGAGGCGCAGCTCGCCCTGGTCCATGCCGGGAACCTCGAGGGCGATCTCGGCATCGAGCCGCAGTTCCACCAGTTCGTCGGCTCCAGGGCGCCCTGGTACACGATCACCGATTCCCTGCCGCAGTTCGAGGGTTGGCCGCCCCAGATCCAGAGGCCGGTCGTCTCGCGCCCCGCGGTCCCGCCCAGGGAGGGCGTCACCCAGGGGAGCTGCCTTTGCGGCGACGTGGCCTTCGAGCTCGACGGCGCGCCCATCCTCATGATGAACTGCCACTGCTCGCGCTGTCGCCGCGGACGCAGCGCCGCGCACGCGACAAACGTCCTCGTCGCCCTGGACAAGCTCCGCTGGGTCCGCGGCGACGCGCAGGTCGCGAGCTACAAGGTGCCCGAGGCGCGGCGCTTCGGCGTGGCGTTCTGCACGCGCTGCGGCGGCGCGGCGCCGCGCAAGTCACCCGAGCACGGCTTTGCCGTGGTGCCCGCGGGAGCGCTCGACACCGATCCCGGCATCCGCCCGAGAGCCCACATCTTCGTCGGCTCCAAGGCGAGCTGGTTCCCGATCACGGGCGAGCTGCCGCAGTTCGCCGAGCTCCCACCCCAGATCTGACATCCAGGGGATCACCTGCCCTCCACGCCCCACGCCTCCGCGAGCGCAAGGACGCGGGCGTGCTCGGGCACGGCCTCGAGGAAGCTGCGGCGCAGGGCGGGGCACTCGATGGCGTCCGCCTCGGCGCACAGCTGGTCCCGCGCCGCGGCGAGCGCTGCCCGGGCCGCGCCGACGTCGCCGCAGGCGTGGAGCGCCTCGGCCCAGGCGAGGTGCACGAGCGCTTCGTCCTCATCGAGGTTTCCAAGGCGCTCGACGATGGCGGACGCGCGGCGCGCCGCGGCGAGCGCCTCCTCGGCGCGTCGTTCCTGGAGGAGGACGTGCGCGAGGATCGCCTGCGCGATGGCGTGGAGCGCGGGGTATGCCTCCGTCTCGCCGACCGCAGCGGCGGCGTGCTCGCGGGCCCGCGCGAGCTCGCCGAGATTCAGCAGCGCCTGCGCAAGGACGATCCGCGCCTGGCCCACCTGCCTGACGTCGCCGAACGCCCCCGCCTTGTCGACGACCCTTTCGGCCAGCGCCACGGCAGCAGCGCTGTGCCCCTGCGCCGCGTGGATCAGCCCCAGATGGATGCTGGCCGCATTCACGACGAAGCGGAGATCGAGCTGAACCGCGACTCGCCTCGCCTCGCGAAGCGCCGACTCTGCCGGTCCGTAAGCGCCGAGTTGCTTCTGCATCCCGCCGAGCGTCACGCGCGTCAGGCATACGTCCCGCAGCGCACCGCCGCGCTCGTAGGCCTGCAATGCGGCCTCGGTGAGGCGCAAGGCGAGCTCGATGCGCCGCGGGCTGAAGCACGCCGCTGCGCTCTTCGTAATGTAGATGTGTCCGGCCAGAACGGGCTCCAGGTCTTCGGGCCGCACTCCGGCCATCGCCCGCTCGAGCGCATCGGCCGCGGCGTGGCGCCCGAGCTGCCGCAGCCAGGTCGTGGCGCTGTACCAGGCCAGGACGAGCTCCCGGTCGAGCGCCGCGCCCTCCCGGTCGAGCGGCAGCGACGACGCCACCGCCTCGAGCTGCTCCGCCTTCCCGAGCGCCCCGCTCGCCCAGGCCAGCATCGCCAGCGCGGCATGCGCCACGCTGCCCCCGGCGGGCGCCAGGGCCACGGCCGCCTTCGCCGCGCGCTCCGCGTCCCCGAACGCGCCCCGCCAGTTGTGGGCGATCGCCGCGAGCCCGTGGAGCCGCCCGGCGGCGTCCTCCCCCGGCGCGCAGGCGAACGCCCGGTCCACCCGCGCGAGCGCACCGTCGAGATCGCTCGCCTCCAGCGCCTGCTCCGCCGCCCGCTCGTAGCACCGCGCCGCCGCCTCGATCGCCTCGCCGTGCTCGAAGTGCTCCGCCAGCACCAGCGCGTCGCGCTCGCCGGCCTCCTCGAGCCACGCGCCGGCGAGCCGGTGGCCGAGCTGCCGATCCACGTCCGTCAGCATGCTGTAGGCCGCCTCGCGCACGAGCCCGTGCCGGAAGGCGAACTCCGCCTCGCCCGCGAACCGCGGCTCGGGCTGCCGCACGATCCACTCGCGCCGCTCCAGCTCCGCGAGCCGCGCGTCGAGCGCCGCGCCCCCCTCCTGCCCGAGCCCCAGGAGGCGCGCCGCCGCGCCCCGCCAGAACACCTCGCCGAGCACGCTCCCGGCGCGCAGGAGCCGCCGCGCCTCGGCGTCGAGGTCCTGGAGTCGCGCCTGCACCATCGCCAGCACCGTCTCGGGCGCCTCGCGCGCGTCCCGTCCCTCGGCCGCGGCGCGCACGAGCTCCTCCACGAAGAACGGGTTGCCCGCGGCGCGCCGCACGATCTCCGCCATGTGATCCGCGTCGGATCGATCGCCCAGCGCCGCCCGCACCATCCGCTCGCAGGCCCGGCGGGGCAGCTCGCCGAGCCCGATCTCCATCATGCCCCGCCCGGCCCACAGCGCAGGGAAGGTCGCCCGCACCTCCGGCCGCGCCAGGGCGAGCACCATGAGCGGCTGCTCCCCCAGGAGGCGCAGCGCCGCGTCGACGCACTCCACGGTCGGGAGGTCGCCCCAGTGCAGGTCCTCCAGCACGAGCAGCACCGGGCGCGTCCGGCACTCGGCATCGACGAAATCGACCCACGCCCGGCGAAGCTGATCGCCCATGAGCAGCGGATCGCGCCGGGCCGCGCGCAGCTGCACGCG
Source organism: Sorangium sp. So ce1014 (assembly GCF_051521505.1). Classification (NCBI taxonomy): domain Bacteria; kingdom Pseudomonadati; phylum Myxococcota; order Polyangiales; family Polyangiaceae; genus Sorangium; species Sorangium sp. So ce1014. The sequence goes on along the minus strand of NZ_CP150356.1, from coordinate 1,092,719 downwards.
CTCCCCGCCCGGGAGCGGCGTGCCGACCATCTCCCCCAGGAACTCGGTCACCCGCTCGCGGAGCGCCGGGTCGACGTGCCGGGCCACGCGGGCCGCGAGCTGCTCCCGGCGGCGCTCCAGGGGCTCGCCGTCGACGAGGTGCACGGCGCGGCGCACCACCTGCCCGAGGAGGTCGAGGGGCGCCCCTGCGCGCGCGGGATCCGCCTGCGCGATCCAGATCTCGGGCGGCTCGGCGCGCGCCCTGAGCCGCCGCACGAGCTCCAGGCGCAGGCGTGACTTGCCCATCCCCGCCGCCGCGATCACGAGCCCCACCCGCGCGCAGGGCTCGCCGGCACACTCGTCGAACAGGTCCTCCAGGGCGCGCAGCTCCCGGTCGCGCCCCACGAACGGGGTGGGCTTGCCGAGCAGCGTGCGCGCCTCGTCGAACGGCTCGCGCTCGCCGACGACCGCGGGCGCCAGCGGCCCCCCCGCCATCTCGAACCCCGGCCCGAGGAGGCTGGCCGTGATCGCATCCACGAGCACCGGGACCGGCGCTTCCGGCGCGCCGTCGTCCGGCGGCCCGGCGTCGCCGCCGGCGAGCAACGCGGAGGCGCGGTCGATGACCGGGCCTATGGGTTGCCCGCCGCCCAGCGCGTCCCAGCCGGTCGCGATCGAAAGGCGGGCGCCGGGCAGGAGCTTCCGCAGCGCGAGGCCGCAGCGCACGGCGCGCGCGGCCAGGTCGGTCGGGGTCGCCGCGCCCGTGAGGACCGCGGCGACCCCGCCATCCTGCAGTGGCTCGAGGCGGCCACCGTGCTCGGCCGCCGCGCGGCGCAGGTCCGGCAGAGGCGGCGCCGGCCCCGTCGGCGTCGCGACCTTCGCTCGTGCGTCGATCGTCGTGGCCTCGGCGCACGGCATCGTGGAGGCTTCGGCGCCGGCGCCCATCCGCGTGGCGGCCTCGGCCCACGGCGCAGGTTGCGTGGCCCAGGGGAACGGAGCGCCCATCCTGGCCAGGATCACGCTGACGAGCCCCCGCTCGCGGCGCGTCAGCGCGGGCGCAGGCAGCTCCGCGGCCGCGTGCTCCGCCGAGCGCGCCGCGAGCGCGCTCGCCGCCGCGGTCGCGTCCTCCGGCCGGCCGTCGCGGTCCTTCGCCATGAGCCGCGCCGTGAGCAGGTCGATGACCTCGGGCACCTCGGCGCGCAGCGCGCTCGGCGGCGGAGCGTCCTCGAAGAGCACCTTCACGAACACAGCGAACGCGTGCTCGGCCCAGAAGGGCGGCTGGCCGGTGAGGCACTCGAACAGGATGCACCCCAGCGCGTACACGTCCGCGCGCGCGTCGATGTCCAGCTCGCCGCGGACCTGCTCCGGCGCCATGTAGGCCGGCGTACCCAGGGGCACGCCGGGCTCGGTCAGTCCGCCGGTCGCGGCCGGGTCGCGCGCGATCCCGAAATCGAGGATCTTCACCTGGTCGAGCCGGCCGCCCTCCAGAAACAGGTTCGCCGGCTTGAGATCGCGGTGGATCACGCCGCGCGCGTGCACGAGCGACAACGCCTCGGCGACGCGGCGGACGAGGGCGAGCCCCTCCTCGACGCCGAGCGGCCCGCGGGCGAGCCTCGCGGCGAGGTCCTCGCCATCGAGCCACTCCATGGCGAGGTAGTGCTGTCCCTGGTCCGAGACGCCGTGGCCGACGTGGCGCGCGATCGCCGGGTGCCGCAGCTCGGCCAGGAGCCGCGCCTCCCGCTGGAACCGCGCGACGAGCTGCGGGTCCGCGCTCCTCAGGACCTTGAGCGCGACCGGCTCGCCGTCTTGCCGATCGCGCGCGCGGTAGACGTCGCCCATGCCCCCGGCGCCGGCGACGCTCTCGAGCTCGAACCGGCCGGCAAGGACCTTCGGCGGATCCCCCCTTCTCACGCCCTGATGGTACCGCTGCAGTCGTCCGGCGAACGGGACAAGATTTGAGGTGTTGGGCGAATGCGAGGCGCTCGCATTCCTGGACGGACAGAATGCGCTCGCCGCACGCATGCGCAGGTGGCGGAGAGCTCGCGCTCAGGGACCTCGCCAGCGGCGCGCCCGAGCGCGACGAAGTGGACGTCGACAGCCCCGGGCTAACCGACGTGCGCCTCGACGCCGCGACTGCGATCGATGGCCTGCAATCTGAACCTCAATATCGGAGGAGGAGAAGGGGTCACGTGACCAGAATGGACTGCAACCGTTCATGCAGCCGTCGACGAGGGCCCTCATCGACTCCCGAAGCAACATTGGCTGTGAATGGCAAGACCGCATCCGTGCACCGGCGCCAGAGCAGCCGGCGCGCGCCGCGGGGCCAGGCGGCGTCATGGGACCGGGGCCCGCCTGGCCCGGAGCGCGTCTCGCTGAGCGAGCAGCCACGCGCGCGCCTCGCCCTCCGTGCCGAAGAACTGCTGCGGGTAGGATTGCCCTGTGAGCATCTGCACGCCCTTCGCAAGGAGCGTCAAGATGACGCGCACGGAAAATCCCGCTCCGATGATCGCGACGGCATCGATGCGCGCGCTGCGCAGCTCTTCCGCCACCACCTTGCGCGCCGACGGCGGGATAGCGCCCGTGTGATCCGCGTCGGCGAGCACCAGGACCTCGCGGCCGCTCTCCGCCACGCGCCGCAGCGCGCCGACGAGAGCGCGCGCTCGGTCGTCCGTGAGGTCGCCGTGGAGCGACACGCGCAGGATGCCGTCGGGCTCGTCACGAGCTTCAGGGTATGCGTTCTCGAGGCCGACACCGCTCATGCCAAGCATCCTAGCCGAGTCGCGGCGGCGGTTCAGCCCATCACTTCGCGCCCGCGAGCCTCAGCACCTCCGCCCGCTCGGCGTCGGTCGGCTCACGCTGGCAGTCCTTGCCGGCGCTCTCGAGGGCGTCGAGCTGGCGGACGAGATCCCCGGGGTCGACGCTCATGCAGCCCTCCTCGAACTCCGAGCACTCGGCGACGGAGAGCGCGGTCCCCGCGACGTAGCGGCAATCGAGATCCCCGGGAGGGTACCTCAGGAAGGCGGAGGCCTGGGTGAGCAGACACGTCGCGTCCGACGGCGTGCCCGCCTTCTTGCAGCGCGCGGCGGCGATGCGCGCCATCCGCTCCAGATCCGCCGCCGGATACACATGGACCCGAGGGCGAACAGGCGGCGCGCTGGCAGCGCCGGCGGCCCGAGGGCCCGCCGCGGGCCGCGCCGTCTCGGAGCACGCGCACGCGAAGAAGGCGCACGCGCCGACGAGGGCGAGCAAGGATCCCCCGGGCTTCATGGTGCGACAAGTACCACGCCTGCTCGAGCGCCCGCAACCGAGCGCCCCTCCTCCGGTCCGCCAGCCAGCCCGGACCGAGCCCTGCCGTACAGCAGCCCCCGGGCCGGGGGCGTCACGGCGGGGACAGCGGTGCTGTCAGGTTCATCGCAGTCGCGAACGCGATCCCGCTCTGCAGGTCGCGGCGGGTCACGATGCCGGTGAGGTCGATGTCGAGGTCGATGATGGCCCGGGACACCTCGGGCCGGAGGCCTGTCAGGATGACCTGCGCCCCGAGCAGCCGGACCGCCCGCGCCACCTGCAGGAGGGCGCTCGCCGAGCCCGTGTCGATGTGCGGCACGCCCGTGACGTCGATGATCGCCACCTGCGCCTGCCGCTCGACCACCTTGCCCAGCAGGTTCTCCATCATCTGCTGCGCCCGCGCCGCGTCCAGCACGCCCACCAGCGGCAGCACGAGGACGCCCTGGCTGATGGGCACGATGGGCGTCGACAGCTCCTGGAGCGTCTTCGCCTGCATCCGGAGCGTATCCTCGAGCCGCTTTCGCTCGGTGATCACCTCCGTGAACAGCATGATCCCGCCGATCTCGCCGCTCGTCGTGTACCACGGGAAGATCTTCCAGCGCACCCAGTCGACGCGCCCGTCGCTCCGCGGGAAGGGCTCCTCATCATTCCCTTCCGAGGCCCCTGCGAGGCAGCGCCGGTGGACCGCCTTCCAGTGCTCGGGGATCTCGGGAAAGAGCTCATAATGGCACCGACCAGTGATCTCTCCTTCTTTCAAGGCGAAATCCGCCAGCCAGCGGTGACTGGCCAGGATGTAGCGCATGTCCCGATCGAACATGGCCACCGCGGCCGGTGTGTAGGTGACAAAGATGCGCGCGTGCTCCTCGCTCTGGCGCAGCGCCGCCTGGAGGCGATCCCGCTCCTCCTCGGCCTGCTCCAGGTCCCGGACGCGCTGCTTCAGGTGCTGGTTCTCCGCGACGACATCACTGTAATTCACGTCACAGTTCATCCGGTCCCTCGGTCCTATTCTGACCGGGAGGTATATCAGGTTTTCATGCGTCACAGCGGTCGCCCACATCGGCGGTGGTTGGGGAAGGCGCGCACGGGCTCCATGGAGCGGGATGTGTCGTGGTGGGGGGGAGCCGAGGCGGAGCTCGGCCTGGCGCCGTCCTGCGATACCACCGCTCCGCCGCCGGCGCTCCATCCATGGAGCGCCGGCGGTTCAGCGGATTCGCTTCAGCAGCGCTTCAGGCTCCGCGGCGAGCCGACCGCGCGGGAGCTCCCGCGCGTGCCGTTCTACGCTGCGGCGCTGATGGACGGCCACATGCCTGCGCGCGACGGCTACGCGGAGATCCGCCGCGCCGAGCGGCCAGGCGCAGAGGAGCGCCGGCGCTCAGCTGGCCTGGCAGTAATAGAAGGCCATGTTGTCGCAGTGATCTCCGTCGCACTCCGCGCCTGCGATGTAGTAGCCCGGCGGGAAAGAGATCGTCCCACCGTTCTCCTCGGAGATGAACCCGCTCCAGTAGCAATTGCCCCAGGTCTTCCCGTTGAGATGGGAGCATTGGAGCGACACGTTGTCGCAGTAGGAGCCGGTGCACGCGAGCCCCGTGACGAAATCCCCGTAGCCGCACTTCCGCTGGCCGGTGCCTTCCTCGGAGAAGTAGGAGGTCCAGTACGTGGACGTGTTGGAGGTCCCAAGGGAGGAGCAATAGCCCCTGATATTGTCACAGTCGGAGCCTCGGCAACGGAACGCGCTCATGGCGTTGCCGCTGTCGCATGCGACGGGCGCCCAGCCGTCGGACGTCTCGGCCGTCCATCCATTCGTGATGGCGTCGGCCGCCTCTCCGACCTCCTCATCCGTCTCAAAGTCGGCGTCGGTCGCGCTGTCGACCGACGAAGCCATGCAGCCGGCGACCATCAGCAGGGTCGTTCCGAGCAGCGAAACAAGCGACAGCGTCGATGTGATCTTCATGATGAACCTCGTGGCGCGACCGTGCACGCGCCGGCTTCGCGTCGGCGGCACGGTCGCGCCTGGTGGAATTAGAGTTCCAAGGCTTGGCGCGGGTATCGAGGCTTCGAGGCCCGCGCCGCCGACATGAGCAACGCGCGTACCGTCGCCGTCGGGCCCGGTCCCGCCCCGACATCGCGTCGGAAAGGCCCGAGTTCAGGCGGGCGCCAGGCGCGTCGCCCTGACGGACGGGCGTCGTTGCGCAGAACTCGCGCAGCTGTTGAGCGAAACCTCGCCCAATTGCGCAGAACGTGGTGTCGGGACGAACGTCATGGCGTGCAGCCGGAATGACCGGTTCGCGTGGCTCTCGGCGTGCAAGTCTCGGCGTGCAAGGGAGCGCGCGAAGGGCTCGGGACCGACGCGACCCCCCCGAAAGCGGGCCGCGACATTTCCGGAGGAGCCCGCCCGCGCACGTGATGGCGTCCAGAGCTTGTCGACCTGCTGCTCGAACGAGGGCGCGCGGGCTCGTCGTGATGCCGATGAAGTATCGTATCGTTCCCACGAGGCACCGAAACACCATGCGCAAAGAGCGGCTCGCCCTCTCTCTCCTGCAGATCACCCTGCTCGCGGCGTGCGCGCAGCAGCCCCCTGACCCGGACGACGGCGCAGCGACAGGGGCCGCGCCCACGTTCCCGTGCCCGCCGGGCGCGCTGGAGACCGGCGCGGGCTGCGAGCCGGCGGGGGTCCCGCCCGGGCGGTGCGGGAGCGGCTTCGCGTCCGACGGAGCGCAGGGCTGCGTGCCCGTCCTGCCGGAGGAGGCGGGCCCGCCAGGTCAGATGGCCGTCCCCGGCGAGACGGCGTGGCGTGAGGTCGCTCCGTGCGGCGCGGACCGGTGGGGCGGTGCGCCGATCGACGAGACGACCGAGTTCGTCGACGCGGCCTACGCCGGGACGGACAGCGACGGCACGGAGGCCAGGCCGTGGTCGACGATCCAGGACGCGGTCGACCACGCGGCCGAGGGCGCCCTGGTGGCGATCGCGGAGGGCAGCTACGTCGAGGATCTGCTGATCTGGAGGCGGCCCGTGCGGCTCTGGGGCCGGTGCCCCGCGCTCGTCGAGGTCGTCGGGCCGACCGCGGGGGGGATCGCCGTCCAGGTAGACCGGGGCGCGAGCGGCACGGAGATCCACGACCTCGCTGTCCGCGGACAGGGCATCGGCCTCGGCGTGAGGAACGCGCACGATGTCGTGGTCGAGCGGGTCTGGATCCACGACACGAGCGCCATCGGCCTCGTCGCCTTGGGCGAGGCGACCGCGACGAGCCTGACCGTGCGCGGGGCGCTCGTGGAGCACACAACGGGCGCGGGCATGGTCGTGACGGGCGCCGCCGTGACGCTGGAGGGCACGGTCCTGCGCGACATCGATCTCGCCACCGGGGACCCGAGGCACCCGTTGAACGGCCATGCGATGGCGGTGCAGGTCGAGTCGTTCAAGCGCCGCGCGAGCGTGACGGCGCGATCCGTCGTGATCGAGCGTGTCGGGGGGCTCGGGATCAGGTTCTCCGGGGCGGACGGCGTGGTCGAGGACAGCGTCGTCCGCGACGTCGCCTGGCTCGCGGCGGACCTGCCGGGCGCTGGGCTCACGGCGACCCACATCCCGGACTTCGATCCGGGGACGCTCACGGTCCGGGGCAGCGTCCTGGAGCGGAACCACACCGCCGCCATCGCGATGATCGGCGTGGAGGCGACCCTCGAGGCGACGGTCGTGCGCGACACGGGCTCGGGGCCGGCCGAGGGCGATCCGGGCCCGGGCATGGGCCTCTACGCCGAGCCGAGCCGCATCGACGGGCGCCCCTCCCGCGTGGCGCTCCGGCACGTCCTCGTCGAGCGGAGCCGCGAGAGGGGCGTCGTCGTCAACGGCTCCGACGTCGAGATCGATGGCCTCCTCGTGCGGGACCTCGTGCCCGGCGCGCCGGACTACGGCGCGGGGATCGAGATCGCGCACGATCAGCGACGCGCGAACGTCCGGGTGCGCGGCAGCGCAGTGGAAGGCAGTTACGGGACCGGGATCGCCGTCTTCGGGGCCGACGCGGCCCTGGACTCGACGGTTGTGCGCGACACGAGGCCGCTGCCGTCGAACCAGGATTTCGGCCGGGGCGTCAATGTCCAGTCGCTGCCCGACCTCGGCGAGCGCGGGAGCGCGCGCCTGCACAACGTCCTGATCGAGCGGAACAGCGACGGCGGCCTCTTCCTCAGCGACTCGGACGCGACCGTCGAGTCGACGACGATCGCGGACACCCTGGGGCGCGTGCTCGACGGCACGAACGGCTGCGGCATCATCGCCTACAACAACGAGACGGGCCAGGCGAACGTCCTCGTCCGGGACAGCGTGATCGAGCGGAGCGCCGCGGCCGGCATCTACAACTTCGGCGCGACGGTGCAGATCGCGTCGACGACCTTCACGTGCGAGCCGCTCGACATCGTGAGGTACGTCGATGAGCGCTCCCCGGCGGTCTACGAGGATCTGGGCGGGAACGTCTGTGGCTGCGAGGGCCGCACCATCGACTGCAGGGCGGAGCCGACGCGCATCGAGCCCCCCCGCGCGCTGCCGCCGCCGCCGCCTCTGCCCGAAAGCGAGGGCTGAGGCTCACGCGACCGCCGCGGAGCGGCCCGCTTTCCTGGACCGGATCCGGGCGAGGCCGCGCGGATCCGCCCGGCAGGACGAGGCGTCGAGGCGCTGCGGCTCGAGGCCGAGCTCCCGCATCCTCGCCTCGTCCCAGGCCTCGATGGGGTCGCGCCCGGCGATGTAGCTGCGCGAGCGGTTGACGAGCGGCCCGCGCAGGCTGATCACCTCGGGCGCCGACATCAGGACGCTCGCCTTGTAACGAGGCAGATCGCTCGCCATCAGCCGGTTCCAGACGTGGCGGCCCACGTTCCGCAGGCTCCCCAGCGCGCGGCTCAGGCGCTGGAAATGCTCGATCGCCTCGGAGGGGTGCAGCCGGGTCGGCCGGTGGCAGAGGGTGTACCCGTCGAGGTCCCGGCTGGTCACCCCGGGCAGGAGCCGGCCCTCGGCCGCCACCTGCGCGAAGAAGGGCGTCTCCGGGTACGGGCAGACGATCCCCAGGAACGTCGGGCAATGATCCCCGAGGTCGTGGAGGTACTCGGGCAGCCGCTCGAAGTACTCGTTTGTATCCCCGTCCGCGCCGACGAGGAGCCCGAAGGAGAGCACGATCCCGCTCGCGAAGGCCCGCTGCATGACCTCGCGGACCTCGCTCAGCTTGTTCTGGTCCTTGTTCATCGCGCTGATCGACTCGGGGTTCAGCGACTCCAGCCCGGTGTAGACGTAGCGGCACCCCGCGCGCCCCATGAGGCGGACCAGCTCCGGGTCGCGCAGCACGTTGAAGGTGAGCGCGCAGCCCCAGATCTTCTTGAGGGGCATCAGCGCCTCGCAGAGCTCCCGCAGGTAACGGGGCGAGCCTCCCAGGTTGTTGTCGACGAAGGCGAACGTATCCTTGATCAGCCCCGGGACGCGCTGGTTGAAGATCATCCGGTCGCGGATGTCCCGGATCACGTGGTCGACGGGGCGATAACGGTACTGCTCGTGCCCGGTCAGCACGCAGAAGTTGCAGGAGAAGGGGCAGCCGCGCGACGCCTCGATGCCCGGCATCCGGACGAGGTTGGTGCGGTAATCGACCAGATCATAACGGTACGTGGGGATCTGCTCCGGGGGCACCGGGGGCAGCGCGTAGACGGGCTGGAGCGCGCGCCGCCGGAAGTCCGCGATGAGGGCCGGGACGTTCGCCTCCGGGTCGCCCGCCACCACCGCGTCGAAATGCTCCAGCGCGTCCGCGCGGAAATGGCTCGCGTGCCGTCCGCCGGCCACGGTGGTCATGCCCCGCCGCCGGAACAGCGTGGAGAGCACCTTTGTGTGCTCGTAATAGGCGTGCAGGTACGAGAAGAACACGAGGTCCCAATCCCGGTCGAGCGGGACGTCCGATTCCTTCTCGTTGTAGAGCTCGATCTCGGCGTCCGGCGGGCACAGGGCGGCGAGGAGCTCGGGCACGGTGGATTGCATGATCGAGCGCTCCTTGCGGTGCAGGCGGCTCGGGTGCGTGTAGGTCGAGATGATCGCGATGCGCATCGAGGGGAGCTCCTGGTTCAGTTCAGGCCGACAGCGACGCTCGCGAGGCCCAGAGCGGCGTGCGCGAGGGTCACCCCGAAGAGGGTGCGGTGCCGCGCATAGAGCGCGCCGAAGAGAAGGCCGATGGCGAAGGTGAGAAGGGCGAAGCCGAGCGAGACGTGCAGGTGGTAGACGCCGAAGAACGCCGAGGTGAGCGCGAGAGGGGCGGCCCGGCCCGACCGGGGCAGGAAGCGCTCCAGGGAGGTCTGGATCACGCCGCGCGCCACGAACTCCTGGAGCAGGCAGTGGGGCGCGTAGAGGACCAGGAAGAGCGCCCGCCAGGTCGCGTCGTAACCGGCGATCGATCCCCAGGTGATCAGCGGCTCGCCGCGGGTCCACGCGCCGAACCGCAGCGCGGCGCAGGCGGCGGCCAGGCCGAGCGCGACGACCAGCGACTCCGTCACGCTGCGGCGCAGGCCGGCCGTGGTCACGCCCATCCGCGAGAGCGGCAGCGACTGGCGGCGCACGTACCACGCCACGGGGATGAGAAGGACCAGCAGAAGCCCCCAAGAATAGGCCATGTGCAGGGCGGGGGGCAGCCCAGGAGTCACCGTTCGCTGGACCACGCGCGCCATGAGGAGAAGCCCGGCGGCGAGGGCGATGAACGAGGTGATCTCGCGGCGGAGCTTTCGCGCAGGGGCCCCACAGGAGGGCTCGAGGCTGCGCTCGCGCACCTCGGGAGCGACGGTTGCCGGAGCGTCGATGGCCATACAGGCTCACCGAGCAGTCGGCATGCCACACCGCGTCCCGCGGCCGGAGGGCGGCGCGCGCGGGCGATCGGCGGCGCGGGACGCCCTCGGCCGGCAGGCGCCTTGCGCGGACGCAGCGCCGATTGAGCCAACACGGCGCAACGCAGGACCTTGCGGTCACGGCGAGCGAGGAGGCAAGCTCCGCCTCGATGCTCCCTGGCAGCGTGATCGACGGCCGCTTCGAGGTGGAGGCGCTCGCCGGCGCCGGAGGCATGGGGACGGTCTACCGCGCCCGAGACAGGGCGAGCGGCGCGACCGTGGCGCTCAAGCTGCTGCGAGAGGCCGACGCGCAAGCGGCGGCGCGCTTCGCCCACGAGGCGCGGGTGCTCTCCGGCCTCGAGCATCCGCACATCGTGCGGTACGTGACCCACGGGACGACGCCGCCGGGAGAGCCTTTCCTCGTGATGGAGTGGCTCGCGGGGGAGACGCTCTCGGAGCGCCTCTCGCGCGGCGCGCTGCGCCTCGAAGAGGGGCTCGCGCTGGCGCGCGCGGTGGCCGAGGCGCTCGGGACGGCGCACGCGCGCGGGATCGTCCACCGCGACATCAAACCGAGCAATCTGTTCCTCGTGGAGGGCTCGATCGAGCACGTGAAGGTGCTCGATTTCGGGATCGCGCGCCAGCACGCGACAGCGACGCGGCTGACGCAGACGGGCTCCGTGCTCGGCACGCCCGGGTACATGGCGCCGGAGCAGGCGCGGGGGGACCTGGCGCTGCTCGACGCGCGCGCCGACGTGTTCTCGCTCGGCTGCGTGCTGTTCGAGTGCCTGACCGGGCTGCCGGCGTTCTGCGGGCAGCACGCGATGGCGCTGCTCGCCAAGCTGCTGATGGAAGAGCCGCCGCGCGCGCGGGAGCTGCGGCCCGAGCTGCCTGCGGCGCTCGACGACCTGGTGGCGCGGATGCTGGCCAAGGAGCCGGCGGCGCGACCGGCCGACGGCGCGGCGGCGGCGCGGCTCCTCGCCGAGATCGGGGAGGCGACGGGCGGCACGGCCTCGACGGAGCCGAGCCGCTCGCCGATCACCGGCGACGAGACGCGGCTGCTCTCGGTCGTGGCGATCCAGCCGCTCCGCGAGCGCCCGAGCCCCCTGCAGGAGACCGTGCCGCTCAACGCGGTGTCCCTCGACGCGCTCGCGCAGGTGCGTCGCGTGGCGGAGCCGCTGGGCGCGCGGGTGGAGCAGCTCTGCGACGGGACGGTGGTGGCGACGGTGACCGGCGCGGGCAGCGCGACCGACGTGGCCTCGCTCGCGGCCCGCTGCGCGCTGCGGATCCGCGCGGTCCTGCCGGCGGGGGCATGGAGCGTCGCGCTGGCGACGGGCCGGGGCGAGGACACGGGCCGCGTACCGCTCGGCGAGGTGCTGGAGCGGGCGGCCTCGCTGCTCGAGGGGCGCGCGCCGGCCGGCGGCGCGCACGAGCCCGAGGAGCGCCGCGGGGGCGTCCAGATCGATGCGGTCACGCAGGCGCTGCTCGACGTGCGCTTCGAGGTGCTCGAGCAGCAGGGCGCGCGCTGGCTGCAGGCGGAGCGGGAGGTCGGCGCGGGAGCGCGCAAGCTGCTCGGCAGGCCGAGCCCCTACGTGGGCCGCGACAGGGAGCTCCACGGGCTCCTCCAGATCGTCGAGGGGAGCTTCGAGGATCGGCAGGCCGCGGCTGCGCTTGTGACGGCGGCGGCGGGGATGGGCAAATCGCGCCTGCGCCACGAGCTCCTCGAGGCGCTGAAGCGGCGCTACCCCGCGATGGACCTCGGCGTGAGCCGCGGCGATTCCATCGGCGCGGGCTCGGCGTTCGCGATGCTGGCCGGGGCGCTGCGCAGCGCGCTCGGCATCGCCGCGGGCGAGGCCGCCCCGGTGCGCCGCGAGAAGCTCGAGCGCGCCGTGGGCCGCCTGCTCGCGGGGGCCGATCCCCCGCGGGTGGCGGCGTTCCTCGGAGAGTTGATCGGCGCCCCCTTCCCCGACGACGACCGGCCGCTGCTGCGGGCGGCGCGGCAGAGCCCGCCGCTGATGGCGGACCGCATCGAGCAGGCGTACCTCGACTACGCGCGCGCGGTGACGGACGCCCAACCCATGCTGGTGGTGCTGGAGGATCTGCACTGGGGAGACGCGCCCTCGGTGCGCCTCTTCGATCGCGCGCTGCGCGAGCTGAGCGAGCGGCCGTTCGTGGTGATCGCCTTCGCGCGGCCCGAGGTCCACGACCTGTTCCCCCGGCTCTGGATGGAGCGGGGGCGCTCGGAGGCCCAGCTGCGCCCGCTGTCCGCCCGGGCCGCCGAGCGCCTCGTGCGGAGCGCGCTCGGCGAGGCGGTCGACGCGGAGACCGTCGCGGCCGTCGTGGCGCAGGGAGGCGGCAACGCGTTCTACCTCGAGGAGCTGATCCGGGCGATCGCCGAGGGGCGCGCCGGCGCGCTGCCGGAGACCGTGCTGGGGATGGTGGAGGCGCGGCTCGCGGCGCTTGGGTCGGAGGAGCGGCGGCTGCTCAGGGCCGCGAGCGTCTTCGGCGAGGTGTGCTGGACCGAGGGCGTGCGCGCGCTCTCGGGCACCCCGGCGCCCGGCGCGCGGGAGAAGGACGCCTGGGCCGAGCTCTTCGAGCGCGAGATCCTGGAGCGCCGCCCGGCGCCGCGCTTCGCAGGCCAGGAGGAGGTCGCGTTCCGCCATGCGCTCCTGCGGGAGGGCGCCTACGCGATGCTCACCGACCGCGACCGGCGCCTCGGGCACAAGCTCGCGGGGGAATGGTTGCTCCGGGCCGGCGAGCAGGATCCCACGGTGCTGGCCGAGCATTTCGAGCGCGGCGGGGAGTCGGCGCGCGCGGCGGAGCTTTACCTGCAGGCGACCGAGAAGGCGCTGCTCGCCGCCGACATGCCGGCGGTGCTCGCGCGCGCGCGGCGGGGTGTCGCCTGCGGGCCCGAGGAGGAGGCGCTTGTCGCGCTCCACGTGATCCAGTCGGAGCTGCTGTTCACCATGGACGACCAGGCGCAGAGCTACGCGCACGCGCTCGCGGCGCTGGAGAGCGCCTCGCCCGGCAGCCTGAGCCACGGGAGAGCCGTGGGGAGCGCGCTCCTCTGCGCGATGCATGGGGGTGACCGGCAGGTCGCCCTCGACCTGGTCCGGCGCGCACCCCCTGCGGATCTTCCCCTCGATCCCCGGGCGGTGCCCTGGACCCTCCGCACCATCTACGCGCTGCTCTGGGAGGGGATGCCCGACCTGGCCGGGCGAACCCTGCGCAGGCTCGATCAGGACGTGGCGCCGTTCGTGGGAGGCGATCGCAGCGCCGCGATCGGGGTCGACGTCGCGTGGGCGTTATGGTGCGCCCACGCCGAGCGAAATGAATGGGGAGCGTTCCAGCGGTATCGCGCCGCTCTGGAGTACTTCGAGGCGCTCGGCGACCGCTTCGCCGAGATGCCGTTGCGGCTGCACGCGGCCCAGAACGAGCTGAGCCTCGGCGCCTTCCAGCTCGCCGACAAGACCCTCGACGCGTTGCGCGCCGGGGAGCACACACCGGCCTATTATGTGGCCACGGCGCTCTGGTTCCGGAGCATGGGGCTGCTGGAGCAGCGGAGGGTCCCGGAGGCGCTGGAGCTGGCCGGGGAGATGCTCCGGCTAGGCTCGACCCGCGGCGATTTCTTGCGCTTCGCGCAGGCGCGGCTGCTCCTCGCCGAGGGGCGCCTCCTGGAAGGGGATCTCGCCGGGGCCGAGGAGGAGGTGTGCGCGGCCGGGGATCCTGGCAGGCTGGTGCCCTTCTTGCGGTCCGTGCGCCTCTCGCTGCTCGCCGAGATCCGGCTCCGGCAGAAGCGGACAGCGGAGGCGGTCGCGCTGGCCCGCGAGGCGCTCGCCCTGGAGCGGTCGACGGCGTGCCTCTTCGTGCTCCGGCAGGAGGTGGTCCCCGTGCTGCTGGCCGAGGCGCTCCACGAGAGCGGCGAGGTCGAGGCGGCCCACGAGGTCATCCGGGAGGCGCGCGCCGAGCTGCTCGCCCGCGCCGGGAAGATCGAGGATCCCGCAACCCGGAGGAGCTTCCTGGAGGACATCACCGCGCGCGCACGCACGCTGGAGCTCGGGCGCGCGTGGCTGGGGGAGTGAGCGGTACGGGGGGCTCAACCCGGGTCGGGGGCTCAACCCGGGTCGGGGGGCTCAACCCGGGTCGGGGGGCTCAACCCGGGTCGGGGAGCTCAACCCGGGTCGGGGAGCTCAACCCGGGTCGGGGAGCTCAACCTGGGTCGGACCGCGGCCGGTTGATGGCCCCGCCCGCGGCGCGCCGGGATAGAACGAGCGGCAGGAAGCGAGGAGAGAGAAGTGCCTGGCGCGACGCCCCCCCGGAATGATCCACAGAGCGCGCTCGACCTCGCAGTGTTCGCCGGCGGCCGTGTGACCCGGTACCCGTTGCCGGCCGATGGCCAGGTGTCGCTCGGCCGGTCGCAGGAGAACGACATCCCGATCGACGACAGCTCCGTCTCGCGCCGGCACGCGCTCCTCCACCTCGGCCCGCGGATCGCGCTCGAGGACCTCGGGAGCGCCAACGGGACCCGCCTCCGCCGCGAGCGCGCCGCCGGACCGACGACCAAGCTGCTCGAGCTCCAGCTCGAGCAAGGCAAGACCGTGGAGCTCTCGGTCGGCGACGCGGTCAACCTGGGGTCGACGCTGATCGTGATCCTGCCGCGCGAGGGCGCCGCGAGCGCCGCCGCCGGCCAGGGGCCGGGCGCGCCCATCGTGCGCGATGCGGCGATGCAGCGGCTCTACGCCCTCGCCGAGCGCGTGGCCGGGTCGCCCCTCAGCGTGCTCTTGCTCGGCGAGACGGGCGCCGGCAAGGAGGTGCTGGCCGAGCACATCCACCGGCGGTCGCCGCGCGCGCAGGGGCCGTTCTTGCGGCTCAACTGCGCGGCGCTCGCCGAGTCGCTCCTCGAGAGCGAGCTCTTCGGCCACGAAAAGGGCGCCTTCACGAGCGCCGGCCAGGCGAAGCCGGGCCTGCTCGAGACGGCCGAGAAGGGCACGGTGCTGCTGGACGAGGTGGGCGAGCTGCCCCCCGGCATGCAGGTGAAGCTGCTGCGCGTGCTCGAGGACCGGAAGGTGATGCGCGTCGGAGGGCTGAGCCCGCGGCCGATCGACGTCCGCTTCCTCTCGGCCACGAACCGGGACCTGGCCGCCGAGGTGAAGCGGGGCGCTTTCCGGGAGGATCTCTTCTTCCGGCTCAACGGCATCGCGCTGACGATCCCGCCGCTCCGGGCGCGCGTCTCCGAGATCGCGCCGCTCGCGCGCGCGATCGCCGACCGGATCGCGAGCATGCTCGGGCATCGGGCGCCGGCGCTCGACCTCGAGACGCTCGCCGCGCTGGAGGCGCACCGCTGGCCCGGAAACATCCGCGAGCTGCGCAACGTCATCGAGCGCGCGGTCGTGCTCGCCGGCGGGGACGCGCTCTTGCCGGAGCACCTCCTGCTCGACGCCCCCGCGACGCCGCCGCCCGTCGAGGCTCCCGCCGCGACGGCCCTCATCGAGGCGCGCCCCGCCGAGACGCCCGCCGCGGCCGCCGGCGCCCCCCAGCCGGGCGAGGCCGCGGGCGGCCTGCGCAGCGAGCTCGACGCGATCGAGCGGCGCCGGATCATCGACGCGCTGGAGCAGTGCGCCGGCAACCAGACGCAGGCCGCGGCGCTCCTCGGCATGCCCCGCCGCACCTTCGTCGCCCGGCTGAGCGCCTACGGCATCCCGCGCCCGCGCAAGGGCAAGGGCTGACGCGGCCGGCGCGGCCTGCTGGCGAGGGCGCCGGATCGGATTGCGCGGGCCTTGCTCGAATCGAGCGGCGACGACTCGAACCGCGGCGCCGGGGCGCGAGGGCGCCCAGGATCCGGCCCAAAACCTCGTGTCCTCGCGGTGGCACGACGCCTGCTGAGAGGCCAAGCGCCGCGCGCAGAGCCGCTATCTCGGCAAGAGAGCGCGCAGGCAACCCTTGAAAGGAAGCTTTACCACGATGCGTGCATTGTTTGCTTCGCTGGCCGTCCTGTCGTTCGCTGGTTGCGCCGCGACGCCGGCAGGAGATGCGGCCGATGAGGATCTCTTCCCGTCGGACACGGCGGCAGAGGCGTCAGCGTCGAGCGCGGTGTTGCTCAAATGTCCGCCGGAGCGATGCGAGAAGGCCGAGTTGCTTCGCCCCGAGCCGATGCCCTGGAGGTCCCTCCAGGACCGCATCGCTCTGGGCCATCGTGACCTGGGAGCCCCCGGCGACATCGACGGTGCGGAGGCCGAGGTGGACGGCGACGCGGCCGCCTTCTCCTCGGCGGTGACGTTTCATTCGGAGACGCCGTTCTACATCCCCCCGCGCGTCGGCGGCGACGCTGACTTCGGCGGGCACGGGCCGCGCGTCGACCTGGCCGTGCAGCTCCACGTCTTCAATGGCAGCGAGGTCTGGGCCTCCGTCCATATCGACGCCAGCGAGACCAAGAGCGACTGGACGCGCGCCGAGGGGACCGGCTGGTTCCACCTCTACACAGCATCCGGCAGCATCGCCCAGATCCTCGGACCCACGTACTTCGAGCACGAGTCCGTCGACTCCGACCACGCCCGCGACTTCTACTCGTTCTCGCCTGGAAACCTCGTCTCCCTGCTCGACTACGTCGGCGACACGAGGGGCAACGCGGCGGGCTCCAGGACCGGCGTCCGGGTCGTCTTCCAGCCCATCACGCTGGGCCTCCTCTGAGCCTCCCGAGCGCGAGGGGACACACCCCCTCGCGCTCGGCGAGACAGGGGCTTCACGGCGAGCCCGCGAGCTTCAGCACCTCGGCCCGTTCGACCTCGGTCGGCTCGCGACTGCAATCCTTGCCGGCGTTCTGCAGGGCGGTGAGCTGGTGGTCGAGATCCTTGGGATCCACGCTCTGGCAGCCCTCGGCGAAGTCGGAGCACTCGGCGACCGACAGCGCGGTCCCCGACACGTAACGGCAATCCGGGTCCTCGGGCCTGTATTTCAGGAACGGCGTGGCCTCCGCGAGGAGGCACGCCGAGTCCGAGGGCACATTCGCCTTCTTGCAGCGCGCGGACGCGACCCGGGCCACCCGGCGCAGCTCCTCGGCGGGATAGATGCGCCCCCGGGGACCCGCAGCGCTCGCCGTCGCGGCGCCCCCGGCCGGCGCCGGCGCGCCCGCCGACGGCACGCCGTCCCCCGGCGCGCGCCTGCCATCCCCCGCGCTCTCCGGCAGCGACGGAGACAGCGGCGACGACGAGGCGCACCCGCAGGCGAGAACCAGCGCAATAGTGTTGAAAAGAATTCCCCCTACCTTCATAGGCGACACATATCACACCTCGCGTCGCGCTCGCAATGCAGAATTCCCGCGCCGAGCGCCGGCACCGAGACGTGGTTCAGCCCGTCATGGCGCCCCTGCGCGAAAATTGCAGTGCGAGCACCCAGCGCAGCGAGCCGCCCTGTTGCGCTGTCCAGCGATTGCAGCGTTCGTCTCGGTCATCACCCATCACGCGCGCTGGAGCGCGGCGTCGCCGAGCCGCTCCTGTGACGTCCAGGCCAGCGGTCGCTGACCCGGCCATGGTGAACGAGCGCGGCTCGGCGCGCTCCGCCGGAGACCGCTAGAGCGACGACGCTGCGCCTCCCCCGGTCCGCCGCAATCAACGCCGGGCAGCCGCGCTGCCTTTCTGCCATGTTGTCAATCGCTCTCGCTGGCCCGGATCCGACGAGCGCCCGTGGACACCGCTCCTGCCCGAGGCCTCTTCGCCTCCTCGCCGGGGGCCGCATTGCCCGCTCCCTCCGCGCGGGCAGCGCGAGACGCAGCGGCGCGCCTCTTCAGCCCGGGTCCTGGTACGGCCTCGAATCGAGGGGCAGCTCCAGGGTGAACGTGGTCCCGCGCTCGGCGTCGCTCTCCAGCGTCACCCTTCCTCCGTGCGCCTCGGCGCACCCGCGCACGAACGCGAGGCCGAGCCCCCACCCCTGCGGCCCGCCCGCCTTCGACGCCCTGGTCCGGAAGAACGGCGCAAACAGGCGGGCCTGTTCGTTGGCCGGGATCGGCGAGCCCTCGTTGTGCACCATCACGGCGGCGCGCTCCGCGGACTTCTCGACGGTGACGACGACCGGCGCGCCCGGCGCTCCGTACTTGAGCGCGTTGCTCGCCAGGTTCCAGATCGCGCGACGCAGCCCCCCCTCGCTCCAGACCCCCCGGGCGCACCGCTCTCCCTGGACGACGACGCGCTGATCGTGGAAGGCCGCGAGGTCGTCGGCGGCCGCGCGCGCGATCGCGGCGAGATCGCACTCGCCGAGCGCCATCAAGAGGCTGTGGCCGGCATTGAGCCGCTGCACGTCCAGGAGATTGCGGATCATCTCGTCCATGCGGCCCAGGCTCAGGACGATGCGGCCGGCGAGCTGCTGCGGGTCGTGCCCCACCCGGCCCATCTCGATGACCTGGGCGGAGAACATCGCCGCGGTCAGCGGGCTCCGCAGGTCATGGGTGATGAACGACGTGCACTGCTCGCGGACCTGCTCGAGCTCACGGATCCGCGTCACATCCCGATAGACGTTCATCGCGAGCGCCACCTGCCCCCGCGCGTCGCGCACGGCGGCGCTGCTCAGGACGATGTGCCGCACCGTGCCGTCGGGCGCGTGCAGGAGCACCTCCAGCTCGGCAAACGGCTCATCCCGCAACATCCGGGACAGCACGTCCTTCTCGAAATCGAGGGGCGCTCCGTCGAGATGCTGGAAGTCGCAGCGGCGGTAGTCGTCCAGCGTGGGGCTCTCGCTGGAGAAGCCGAGCATCGCGCGGCCGACCGGGTTCACCAGGACGACCTCGCCGGTGGCGCCGAACACCGTCACGCCCTCGGCCATCGCGGCGAGGAGCGCCTTGATCTCGGCCGCCCTCTGGCTCGCCTCATCCGCGAGCTCCTGCTCCCGGATCCCCGCGACGAGGAGCCGCTCGTTGGCCTCCTTCAGGTCCCGGGCAGCCTGGGCCTCGCGAGCGCGCCCCGTGACCTGCCCCGTTGTGTCGAGGATCTGCACGAGGAGGCCCCGCTCGTCGAGGAGCGGGGCCGCGATCGCAGTGCCGTGGAAGACCCTCCCTTCCCAGCAGGAGAACGCGACATTCGTCGCAACGTCGGTGACACCGTCCCGGAACACGCGATCCAGCAGCGCATCCAGCGCCTCCGCTCCCCGGAAGAGGCTGGTAAAGCGAACCCCGGCGGGGACCCCCGACGGGATGGCAGACAGCCTGGAGAACGCGGGGTTCGCATAACGGACGAGGTGCTCTTCCGTCACGGTCAGGACCGCTGGAAGCGGAGACCGCTCGATCGCGGGCTGGTGCAGGCGGATGAGATTCCCCGCTGCATCGGACACCTGGATGCCCTCTCCCTTGCACGGCGCGTATCCCATCGAGTTCCCCTCTTGTCGTGTTATTCACTCTCCGGCTGTCCGAGCGGGCGCACGACCGACCGGTACAGCACCTTCCCGTCCTCGTCGACAGCGATAAGGTAGTTCAGGTCGACCAGACGGGCCAGGGCGCGTGACAGCGCGGGAGGGTCCACCCCGAGCGCCTCGGTCAGGCGCTCGGCCGTCGCTTCGCCCAGCGCCAGGACCCTGTCGAGCACGGCGCGCTCCCGGCCGGTCAGCCCCGGCAACCCCGCTGGATCGGGGCGCCGCGGGGTCGGGACGCCCGTCAGGATGCCGCTGTAGCCGGTGAGCGGCCCGGCCACCCTGAGCCCCTTGGACGAGATCTCGTAGGCGTGCAGGTACGGGCTGTGCTGGCTCCTCCGCATCTTGGCGACGGTGAGCACCTTGCGAAGCTCGCCGTCGATCTCGGCATAGCGCAGGAAGATGATGTTGTGCGCCATGAAAGAGACGGTGTGCGGGCTGAAATTGATCCTGTCGAAGGACTCCGTCACCTCGACCGTGAGCAGGACGCTCACGCCTCCGCCCGTCAGCGCCCCGACCATGCGGTAGAGCGACTCACGGAAGTCCTCGCGAGAGCTGGGCGACAGCGCCAGCTCGAGGCCGTTCAGGGAGTCCATCACGAGCCGCCTGGCGCCGATCTGCACCACCGCCTGCTGCACCTCGTGGAGGATCTCGTCGGCGGAGAGATCGAGCGGCCTGAAATAGAGCACGCGCAGCCGATCCTGCTGCATCATGGCCTCGAGATCGAACCCCATCTCCGCCGCCCGCGTGACGAACTCTTCCGGGTGCTCCTCGAAGAGGGCAAGGACCCCTGGCTCTCCGTGCCTGACCCCCTCGCCGGTGAACTGGATGCTCATGGCCGTCTTGCCCGTGCCGGACGGGCCCGCCACGAGCGTCGCGTCGCCCGTGAGCAGGCCGCCGCCCAGCATCTCGTCGAGCCCGGGCACACCCATGGTGACGCGGCTCCGCTCGGGGAGCGCCTCCGCGCCCGGGAGCCGGGACATCGTCCGCGGGAAGACGTGGATCCCCTGCTCGCTGATGCGGAAGGTGTGGAGGCCGGGGATCGTCGCCTGCCCCCTCATCTTCATCACCTCGATCTTGCGGACAATGGAGTTCCGCTCCTTGTTCTGCGTGAGCCAGCAGATCGCGTCCGCGATGGTGAAGACGGCGTTGTTGCTCAGCTCGCCGTCCGAGTACTCGCCGATGAGAAACGAGGTCACCTGCCAGCTCGTGAGGTGGAGCGCGAGCCGCTGCAAGAAGCCCTGCAGCTCCACGTCGCCCCCGGCGTACGCGCGCGTCACCGTGCGGAAGGAGTCGACGACCACGATGGCGGGGTTCGTCTGCTCGACGTGCTGCACGATGCTGTCCAGCAGCGCGTCGGGGTCCTCCGCGAGCACCTCGCGGCTCAGGTCGATGAAGCGGATCACCGTGCCCACCTTCTCGGGGTCGAAGAACCCCATCTGCTGCTGGTAGCGCAGCATCTTGAGGGACGGCTCCCCCAGGACGGTGAAGTAGAGAGCCGGTCGCTCGGCCGAGGCGTTGGCGAACGTCAGCTGGTGGGCCAGGGTCGTCTTGCCGGCGCCCGGCGGGCCGGCGATCAGGTTGAACGAGTACTCGGGGAGCCCTCCGCCGAATACCTTGTCGAGCCCCGGGATCCCGGTCGACAGGAGCTTCAGACCCATTCTCTCTCCGTTCCTCATGGAACCTAGGCCTCCTCCGCGCCGGAGCCTTCCCCGCCGCCGGGCAACCCCGCCCAACCCCTGCGCAGCAGGCGCAAGGTAAGGTCTTCGCCGATGAAGCTGCAGAGCAAGGCGATGATATGGTCGAGGAGGGCCACGGCAGCCGCGCCCGCCTGGTCTGGGTGGTGTCCTAATTTGAGAACTCTTGTCCTAGTTTGACTCCGGGCTTCGCGTGAGCGGCTAAGTTCGGCCGGAAGTAGTGCAGCCCGCGGGTGTACCACCACCCCGGGCTGCGTGGCCGAACCCCGTACCAACCGGAGTCCGACAAGTGCAGCTATACCTGATCCCACCCGACGGTGGGCAAGGCGAAGGTGCGCCCGCGCGCCGCTCGTACCACCGAAGCCCCTCCCTCTCCCTCACCCCTGACGAAACCCGGCGGCTGCGCGCCGCCCTGCGCGGCATCAAGGCCCGCCTGGGTACCTGGCGCGCCGTCTCCGAGGCCATGGACGGCGTGAACATCCGCACGCTGTGCCGCGTCGCTTGCGGCGCCGAACGCGGTTCGCCCGCGCTCGTGCTGCTGGCCGCGCGCGCCGCGAAGACGACCGTGGAGCGCCTCCTGTCGCCCGGCGTCGTCGATGCCCGAACGTGCGCGTGCTGCGGGAGATCCGGGTGAGGCGCCCGCGGAAGGGGGCGCAGAGCCCGCCTGCCGCGCGACATCGAAGCCAGCGACCGACGATCGAGGCGATCCTCGCGGAGCGCTCGGTCATCGTCGCCGTGCTCATCGCCAGCGGCGTCCCGTCGCGCGACCGTGCCGACGTGGAACAGCAGGTGTTGCTCGGCGCGTGGAGCTCCGTTCGGCGCGGCATGTTCAGGCCGGACCCCGCAGAGGACGCCCGCAGGGCGCTCCGGAAGTGGCTGTACGGCATCAGCTGGCGCAAGGCCGGGCACTACATCAACAGCGCGTGGGTGCGGCGTGCGGCGCTTCATGCGCAGCCTCTCGGCAGGCTGCACGAGCCCGTCGGTCCGAGCCTTGAAGCGCAGCTCCAAGCGCGCGAGGTGCTAGAGGCGCTCGCCAGCCTGCCGCCCTGGCAGGTAGAGGCGCTCCTGTCCGTGGACGACCCTGACTCACTCGTCGCGTACGCCAAGCGGCGCGGCATGAGCCCGGGCACCGCGGCCAGCCGCTTGCGCATCGCCCGGGAAGCGCTGGCGCTGAAGTTGAGGAGGTGGAGGCGATGAACGACCGAGCTAAGCGGAGGCGCGCCCGCAAGAAGCTGCCGAGGCCGCCCACCCCGATCCTGACGGACGTCGTGCTGACCGAGGCCGACTTGAGCGCCGTCGCAGAGGCCGCACTGGCGCTCCTCCCGTTCCCCGTCCGCCCCTGGAACCGCGAGAAGCTCTGGACCGCCGTGCTCGACGCCCAGATCAACGCGAAGACGCGCGTCGACAGGGAGCTCGTCGCCGAGGCGCGAGGTGCCTTGCAGGTGCTCGACGCCATCGAGCGGCACTTCGTGCGCCGCGACAAGTAGGCTCCCCTGAGAGGCGCCAGCCGGTTCAGCGGCGCTCTCACCGGCCCCCTCACCGCAGCGCTCGATCGATTCGCCGGCGTGCCCCCGTGGGACCTTTCGACGTTCGCGTCCGCAAGCCGCGCGACCGCGAGCAGTTCCAGCAGGCGAGCGGAGTGCTGAAGGTGCTCGGACGTACTGGACCGCGCGTAGGTGCGGCGGCGGGTAGGTTGTGGGAAACGTCGCCATGCCCCCCCCCCGGGGGGGGGGGAGGGGGGGGCAGCGGCCGCCGTAGCTCTCGCCTGGACGCACGAACGACCAGGACCGTCGAGCCCCCACCCAGCCCCAAGGTCGAGGCTTGACATTGTACTTAGTACAAGCATAATTCGCGTAGCAGTCCGCTACAACGCAAGAACCACGTTCGACCACATATCCACTGGTTGACCCGCTGACCATGGGCCGGCTACAGTCATGCCCCGATGGCCAGAAACGCGCAACGCGCGAAGTATCCTCTGCCAGAGGTCCAAAATTCCATACGGAACGCCTTTATCGGCCGGAGGGTGCGCGAGCGCACTGCGCTGGACTATCCACTCGACCCATCCGAGGTTGAGCGGTTTATCAGAAAAGTGATCCTGGAACTTGAGACGGGCGCCTTTGTCTGCGTAGAGATGCAAAATTACAGAGATCGCTCACCAATTCCAGCAGACATTTATGCCGTAAAGAACGATGAGGGAGTTTGGTATGTCAAGTTTTACATGGAGCATGGCAATGTAACTATACTCTCATGTCATGAACCAGATGAACGACCACTCCATCGCGTCGATGGCAAAGTCATCAGGGTACGACGATGAGCACATTCCAGTCCTTCTCATGCGCAGAATGCGGCCATGCGGTACAACTCGCAGTTGGCCCTGGGCGTACGCGAGAGTACGTGACAGGCTGCCCGTTAGCCATTCCTGACAACTTCGAGATTCCCACGTGTGTTTCATGCGGCGAAACTTACATGTCGGAAGAGTTGTCTGAGAGACTGGACACTGTGCTGCGCAAGCAGTTTCTGAAAATTCAATCATCACACTACCGAGAGCTTATCGACATCTTGGTGCAGCGCCACTGC
Source organism: Sorangium sp. So ce1014 (assembly GCF_051521505.1). NCBI lineage: Bacteria > Pseudomonadati > Myxococcota > Polyangiales > Polyangiaceae > Sorangium > Sorangium sp. So ce1014. Next base: position 1,068,967 of record NZ_CP150356.1, on the reverse strand, counting down.
GTTACTCAAAAAGACATTGTGCGCGCATGCGCAATTACTCCATCGTATTTGTCGCACGTCATTGCCGGCAAGCGGCAGGCTAGTACGACGCTCACTCGACTTCTCGAGGCGTTTGTCGCAGATAATGGAGAATTTGAGAGGCATATCCATGGCAAGCCGTGGAAGCGGACGCTGAGCACTGTTCCGTTGTTCGCCGTGAAGGCTAACAGGTGGAGCGGCGGCGCGTCGCGAAAACAAGAATGGCACCAGGTGGACGCGCCGGCCAACGATCGGGATTGCGAAGCGATGGCGGAGGGCGCTTCGTGAGTGCAAGGCGTCTGATTAAGCCCGACGTCGGAATTGCAACATCGCTATCAGCAAGGTTGCGGTTAAACGATATATCATGCGCGTCTATCACCGCAAAGGTGACCTCTCCCGCAGAGACGAGGCGGCTCAGTTACAAGGTTGGCCATCTTTATATTGGATGGCGCCTATTGAACGACAAGTCGCTGACCGTAATACTGCCTTATAGCCTGAGTGCGTATTCTGAAGATGGCGAGAAGAAGGATGACGATGGTGTTCAAATCGCAGCTTTCTCTGTCGTTCTTCGGGCTGATTATGGTTGTGCGGCGCACGGCGATATGCCGGGTGTCGATGAGTTGCCGCACTATGCCGGCCTGATGAGCTACATGCATACATGGCCCTATTTTCGCGCGGACATTCAGTATTTGTCGACGAAGCTAGGATTTCCGCCACTGGTGTTGCCTGTTGTGCTATCAGGGCACGTCCCAGCGCGCGCATCAGTATTTGCCGATCCGGTAGAGGCGGATGAGGCGAATGACGAATCAACAATAAAGCGCCTGGCCTCGTCAGCAGCAAAAGCCACAAAGCGGGTTAAGAGGGCGCGCGCGCCGAAATAGTGTGGCCGTACCTTCGGACCCAGCCGACCCGGTACCGTCTATTCTGCACCGTTCGGTGACTCGCCGAACAGGCTCAGCTGCACCGGTTTCCGCGGCTTCGCCCGCCACGCGAACAAGTCAAGTTGGCCGGTCTGCTCGGCGCCGGACGGAAGCTGCTGCACCTTGGACATCTGCGAGATTTCGTCCGCTGCCTCGACGGTCACAACGGCCGGTGGTGCCGCTGGGGCAGCGCCGGGTGCCGTGGGCGGCGTCTGCGGTCCGGGCGTCGCGCTGAGTTTCTCGCCGCCCACCACCCGGAGCCATCCCCGACCGCCAGGGAGCTCCCTGGCCGGCCCCTCTGGCTTCGGGATGGCGAGCGGCTGCGGCTCTGGCTTCTCGTCTGCGGGCTCTGCCAGCGCCGCGTCCATGAGCTCCTGCAACGACCACACGCGGTCGGTGACGCCCGCGGCCATCGCCGCAGTGACGCGCATGTTCCGCGGGATGTGGCAGAAGTTCACGTGAACGTAGTGGAGCGCGACGGCCGCGCAGTGCCGCGAGAGCTTCTTGCTGAAGGCGAGCGTGCGGCGCCGCAGCCGCGCGTTCCACTGCCGCGCCGTGAGGTTGCTCCGCTCGATCGCGTAGTTCGTCGCCTTGGCAGGGTCGGGCGTCCCGAAGATGGCGCGCTTCTGGATGAAGTCGACGCCGCGCGGCACCGCGTACTTCTCCGAGGTCCCCGGCTTCCCAGGGCGCGAGGAGAAGTTCTTGACGGTCTGCATGTACGGCACGGCTCGCCCGAAGTTCGCCGCGATCGACTGCGCGTAGAGGCCGAGCCCGTCGGTGGTGATCTGCGGCATGACCGTGAGCCGTGCGCGCACGTCTTCGACGAGGGCATCGGCGCTATCCTGGTCACGCTTTCCAACGTGCCAGGCGACGATGAGCTTGCTTGTGCGGCAGATGGCCGCCCACGTCCACTGCTCGCCCACGGCCGCCGCGTCGTCCTTCGCCGCGTCCACCTTCATCTGGCGCTTGCGGCACCACGAATGCTGCTCGTCCAGATCCACCAACGAGCACGTCAGATCGCGCACCATGCGGTCATGAAGCCGCGCGCAGCCCTCGCCCATCGCCTGCGCGAAGCGGCCGATCGTGTCGCGATGGACGCCGGTCATGCGCTCGGCTGCGCGGACGCTGGTTCCGTTCACGAGCGCCGCCAACACCTCTAGCCGTCGCTCCGCTGGGAGCACGTTCGCCATGGCCCTTGCACCTCTCCAGAGGCGAGCCCATGATCGCAGTGCGTCGTGCGACGGGTGGCCCACCATCCGGCGTTCCGCAGCCCCGTCTCGGGTACCAGCCGAGACGGGGCGCTTTGCCTGTGCAAGTGAGTATAACCCTTGTTTCCTGCGTCTCCAGCGCAGCTAGGACAGCGGTTGTCCGAGCCATCTGCGCAGATCCAGCGTCGAACGCGGGCTTTTATGCTCAGTCAAGGGGAACGGCTGCGCCGTGTGACACGGCCCGTCCTACGGGCGGCTGGACGCCTTGACGGGGCGCGTAGGCGGATCGCCTCATGGCGAGATGTCGTGGTGAGGGCAGGTGTGATAGATGATGGCGGATGCTGGGTGGCGCCGAGCCGATGGCTTCGAGGCGGTCAAGGTGTCGAGGGGCCCTCTGTCCTAATTAGGACACCACCCTGGTCTGCTCCCTCGCGCTCGATCATCTCCGAAATCCCTCTCATGACGAAGGTGTCTCCACACGCGATCTCGCAGGCGCCGAGGCCGGGATAGTCCCGCCTCGTGAGGTGAACGGCGCGGGTCAGGACCGCCTGGAAGCCCAGCGGCCCGATGACCGTCGCCATGATCTGGTAGAGCTGGCGAAAGACGCCCTCGATCCCCGCCGCGATCCCGGCCGGCCCCGCTCGGCCGGCGAGCTCGCGCTCGACGATTCGCCGCGACAGGGCACGAGCGCTGGAGCCGGGTGTGCTCACCGGCTCTCCTCGGGGCGGCCGGCGGCCGTCCCCCGCCGCTTCACCCGGCGCTCCGAGGGCAGCCTCGCTATCGCGGTCAGCAGCCCCTCGGCGCTCTCCTGCCGCGAGAGCACCCGGATCCCCTCGCCGCCGATCTCGTACTGTCGGATGGAGTGGTCGTGCATGGTGCCCCGCATCTTGAGGATCGACAGGATCCGCCGGAGAGCGCCCCGGAACTCGACATAGCGGAGGAGGATCACGTTCTCGGCGAGCACCTCGAGCGGCGAGCCGGCGAAGTCGAGCTCGGGCCCCACCAGCTGCCCTGTCTCCCGCGTGAAGAGCGCCGTGACGCCGCGCGCGCGCACGAACTCGGCCAGGGAGGCCAGGACGCCGAACCGGCGCCGCTCGTCGACGATCGTGTCATCGAGCTCGGCCAGGCCGTCGATCCCCAGGCGCGTCGCGCCCGTGCGCTCCAGCTCGGCCAGCACCTGGGCGAGGACCTCGTCGATCACGAGCTCCGCGGGCACGTGGCGGACGACGGTCAGCAGGCCTTCCCTCACCGGGCCATCGAGGTCCAGCCCGAAGGAGCGCGCCTTGGCGCTCAGATCACGGTACGGCTCGCGGAACCCCACGAGGAGCCCCTTCTGGCCCTGCCGCGCCCCCTCGACGAGGTAGTGCAGCAGGACGAGCGTCTTGCCCGTGCCGGACGCGCCGGCGGCGATCGTGACGCTGCCGCCGGGCAATCCGCCCGACATCATCGCGTCGAGCTCGGGCTGCCCGGTCGACAGCCGCTCTGCCGGCGAGGGCGCCGAGGGGGGGAGCGGGCGAGTCTCGAACCGCGGATGGACGGTCAGGCCGTCTGCGGTGATCCGGACCGCGTGGCTCCCGAGCACGCACGGGGCGCCGCGGTTCTTCCACACGCTCAACGCGCGGACCTGCGGCCGGCTCCCCTCGGGATGCCGGAGCTCGACGACGGCGTCGCTCATGGTGAACTCGGGCGGCGTGCTCCCGCGCATGTCGGCCACCTCCGAGGTCGTCACGACGACGGTGCAGCCGAGCGCCGCGAGCGCGACGCCGACCTCGTGGAGAAAGTAACGGTGCGCGGCCGACTCGGGGTGGAGATCGCGGATCGTCATCAGGCCGTCGAGGATGAGGAGCTGGGCCCCGTGCGATCGTGCGGTCCCGATCAGGGCGCTGGCGACCTCGGCGACGCCTTGACGGACGAGCGGGTAGATGCTCTCGATGAAGAGCCGCTTGCCGATCAGGCGCGGGTCCCAGAAGGACAGGGTCCCGACGTGCTCGATGAGCCGGGGGGCCGGCTCGGCGAGCGTCGAGACGTAGACGACCCGGCGACCCGCCGACGCGGCGTGGAGCGCCATCTGGAAGACCATCGTGGTCTTGCCCGCGCCGGGTGGGCCGAACACGAGGAGCATGCCTCTCTCGAAGAAGCCGCCGCCGAGCACGTGGTCCAGGCCGGGGATGCCGGTACCGAGGAGTTTCGTCGCGTTGCTCGTCATGTCCACGTCAGCGCGCTGCGGAGGCTGGCCGTGACCGGAGCTGCTGCGCCGGGAGCCGTGTTCCGTCAAAGCATGAGCGTGGCGCGGCGGCAAGCGACCGCCTCCGCGCGGGGCGAGGTCGGAGCGTCTGGCTCCTCCTCTCCATTCATTTCCATTCATTGAGGACGGCAGTCTCGCGATCCGTGCACTGTCGAGCTCGCTGCCGGGCGCCGAGCGCGCGCATCCGAGACGAGCGGGGCTAGCTGCGCAGCGCCGCGGTCGCCTGAGGTCGCAGCGCGGGGCGCGGCCGCTTGGCGATCTCTGCTTTGCGGGGCACGGAGGGCCTGGCGTCGGCTCTCCAGGGCTGGAAGCGCTCGTCTTTCCACATCACGAGGCCGCCCGACAGGGGCGCCTCGGGGCCCGCGCCCTCGTCGGAGCGCAGCCATACGAGCGGGCGCGCCTCGAAGACGGGCTTCGTGCACGCGATGTCCTCGAACGCCGCGGACCAGGAGCCGGTGTTCCCGAAGAACACCCCGTCCTCCCAGCTGCCCTCCGGGCTGTGGGTGTGCCCGAAGATCACGGCCTTCGCGCGGTGCGCCCTGGCCACGCGCCGCGCCGCCTGATTCACGCCCTGCCAGACCGCATCGAGCGTGGGCTTCGGGAGGGCACGCTCATAGGCGACGAGGAGCGTCGGGGCGAGCAGGGCCGCCGGCGCGAGCCCCGCCGGCATCCAGCACAGGCACGCGAGCGCCGCGACGAGCCCGACGAGCACGAGCCCGAGCCGATCGAGCCAGAGCTCGCGGGCCACCCGGCCGAGGCAATCCTCGGCGGGCCGGGCGAACAGCCGCGCGTGCTTGACCACCGCGGGGAACGGCGCGCCCGTCTCGCGGGCGGCGGCCCCGAGGTCCGCTCGCCGGAGCGCGCGGCGGCACGGGTCGCGCCGGCGCACGAGCTCGATCATCGTGCGGAGCGCGCCCAGGGCGAACGCGAGCACGAGGGACCGGCCCGTGAACAGGTAGTACCGCGCCCAGTGGGCGAGGTACCCGAGGCCGGAGAGCATGAACGAGGAGTCGACGTGCGGGTTGAAGTACCCCATGCGCGACACGAGCAGGCGGCTCACGAGCGAGCCCATGGTCGGCTGGATCTCCCCCGGCTTGCGGCCGAACGGCGCCATCGGATAGCGGTAACAGCAGTACGAGTCGTACTGATTGCCGTGCTCGACGATCACGCCGTCCTGGGTGCGGTGGAACCAGGCGCGGAAGAGCACCCGCGCCGCGAGCGCCGCGCGGAGCGCCGGGGCCGCGCTCGCCGGGGGGGCGCCGTCGCGGGCGGAGAGCGCGTGGAGGGCGGCCTCGACGAGGCGCCGCTTCACCGCGTCGCGCACCTCGGGGAGCGTGAGCTGGATGTCGTGGTTGCCCGCCACGAACACCACCGTGTGCCCGTCCGCGACGACCCGGCCGACGGCCGCGACGAACACGGGGTGATCGCGCAGGATGGCCTCCATCGCCGGCACCGCGTGCTCGGCGGTGCGCGGCAGGTCGTGGACCACGCTCTCGTTATCGAGCACGCGAGGCGCATCCAGGTCGAAGATGTCACCGTTGAGGACCAGCGTGAGCTCGTCCCGCGGCGCGTTGAGCCTGTTGAGCCCGTTGAGCCCGCCCGCCCCCTTCCGAATCTCTCCTCGGAGGGCGTCGAGCATCGCCGCGATCTCCCCGTCCGGGGAGTACGGCGCCTGCCGGTAGCGCATCCAGAGACCGGCGGTCGGCTCGAGCTCACATAGATGGATGTCTGAGATAGCCACCGTGTGATGCATCGGCGGAGAACCTGACATATCCACGTTTCCACGCCAGCCACGGGACCGTCAAGACTTGGTGTCATGGACCCCGGGGGGCGCCCTGCTGCAGTTCGCCCGGAGCATGATTCCATGGCCAGGGCGCGCTCAGCACACCTGTTCGCCATCGTGCATTCCTTTGAATGTCGCGAGCTCGCCACAAGCGCTGTCGGGGCGCCGGTGCACAAAGTGCATTGAGTTCCTCCTTCAGAGATTCTCATCAGGCGAGCGGACCCCATCGGGTGGGGGGTCAATCGAGCCGGCCCCCACTCTGTTGGGGTCGCACCCGGGGAGGGCGGGTCCGGGGCGCACGGCGGGCGGCCCCGGCCGGGGGCGGACAGGCTGGTCGCTGGCGAGCCGCTGCGCCGAGGTGGGCGCGGGCTCGCTGCGCCGGGGTGGGCGCGGGCTCGCTGCGCCGGCCTCTGGTACGGTGCACACTGGCGGGGCAAGGTGGACGCTCGCCAGCCTGGCTGGACGGACGGCCGAGGTCGCGGGGGTCCCGCGCAGGGACGTGGAGAGGTGATCATGTCGACCCATTTCATCGGCGGCAGCTGGGTGTCCGGCACGGGGGAGCCGTTCGCGAGCCGGAACCCCGTGACGCAGGCGCTCGTCTTCGAGGGGCGCGCCGCGGCCGAGGGGCAGGTGGACGCGGCCGTGACGGCGGCGCGCGGCGCGTCCAGGGCGTGGCGCGACGGCGGCGTCGAGCAGCGGGCGGCGCTGGTGAAGCGGTTCGCCGGGCTGCTGGGCGAGCACAAGGCCCGGCTGGCCGACGTGATCGGCCTCGAGACAGGCAAGCCGCGGTGGGAGGCGCTCACCGAGGTCCAGACGATGATCGGCAAGGTCGACGTGTCGCTCATGGCCTTCCGGGAGCGGACGGGCGAGCGGCAGGCCGAGGCGGGCGACGCGACGGCCGTGGTGCGGCACCGGCCGCACGGGGTGGTCGCGGTGTTCGGGCCCTACAACTTCCCGGGCCACCTGCCGAACGGCCACATCGTGCCGGCCCTGATCGCGGGCAACTGCGTGATCTACAAGCCCTCCGAGCTCGCGCCGAAGGTCGCGGAGGAGATCGTGCGGCTGTGGCAGGAGGCGGGCGTCCCGGCCGGGGTGCTCAACCTGGTTCAGGGGGGGAAGAGCACCGGCGTCGCGCTCGCGGGTCATCCCGGGATCGACGGTCTGTTCTTCACGGGGAGCTCCGGCACGGGCAGCGCCCTGCACCGGCAGCTGGCGGGCCAGCCGGAGAAGATCCTCGCCCTGGAGATGGGGGGCAACAACCCGCTGATCGTGCAGGACGTGGCCAACACCGAGGCGGCGATTCACCATATCCTGCAATCGTCCTTCATCTCGGCGGGCCAGCGGTGCACGTGCGCGCGGCGGCTGCTCGTGCCGTCGACGCCGGAGGGCGACGCGCTTGTGGAGCGCCTCGTCGACGCGGCGGGCCGGCTCAAGGTGGGCAGGTACGATGACGCCGAGCAGCCGTTCATGGGCGCGGTGATCTCGCTCGCTGCCGCGGATCAGCTGCTCGGGGCGCAGGCGCGGCTGCTCTCGCTCGGGGGCGAGGCGCTGCTGGAGATGCGCCGGATCGAGGAGGGGACAGCGCTGCTCTCGCCCGGCATCATCGATGTGACGGCGGTCGAGGCGCTCCCGGACGAGGAGTTCTTCGGGCCGCTCTTGCAGGTGCAGCGTTACGCGAGCTTCGATGAGGCGATCTCGCTGGCGAACCGCACGCGTTATGGGCTCGCCGCGGGGTTGTTCTCGGATCGCAAGGAGCTTTACGAGCAGTTCTGGCGGGAGGCCCGGGCGGGGATCGTCAACTGGAACAAGCCGCTGACGGGGGCGTCGAGCGCGGCGCCGTTCGGCGGTATCGGCAGCAGCGGGAACCACCGGCCGAGCGCGTATTACGCGGCGGACTACTGCGCATACCCGGTCGCGGGGCTGGAGGCGGCGAGCGTGGCGCTGCCGGCGCAGCTGGCGCCGGGGATGGGGCTTCGTGAGACTGCATGATGCGCGAGCACACGGCACATCTTCCGCTCACAAGTCGGCGGCCTCCGCGATCGGCTGGTACTCCGGCGCCGACAGCGGGGCGAAGCCTTCGGGCCAGGGGGACTCGAGCCGGCACAGAACGCCGAGCCAGGAGGGGGTCGACTCTGGATTGACATGCGCGACTGTGAGGCTAATGCCTTGCCCGAGACGGCGCAGCTCGTGAATATCCGCACAGTGGACGCGAGGAACCCAGCCGAGAAGGTGATTGTCTTCAGTGCGGATCATGATGGCGCCGGGATCGACCGGGTTCTGCCAATCACTTAGGAGGAACAGCTTCTCCCCGAGGCTTGCACGCGAGCTGCGCTCTCGCGCCTCCGGTCGCACATAACGTAGACCATGAACGAAGAAGCTGAGCATATAACGATGCTCATTCTCCTGTGTGACGATCCTGCTGGGAGCCGGAAAGAGCTGAAATGCGAAGGAGTCGGTCGGCTTTCTGCCTCCGCTCCGCGCGAGGATCTCGAGGGGGTCGCGCGGCTCTTCGCGGAAGCCAAGTCGTTCGATGTATACCGGATAGTCTTCTCGGCTCCGTGACATGATGCGATTTTGAAACTGGGGGAAAAGGGCATCGGAGAGGTAACGCTGAGCGCTCTCACCGAAGCCGAGGATAGGCTGCATCCCAGATTCGCGCTGGGCGGCCTCAAAGCCGCGGATGTAAACGAACTCGTACATACCTTGCGGCAAGCGGCGAAGGCGTCCCACAGGAAACCACCGGCGCGAAGCGGCGTCCTGCCATGCCAGATAGAGGACAGGTGTGGGATCAATCATGAACTTCTCTGTTGAGGGCGGTGAGGTGATCACGATTGCTCTTCAAAATTCGCTCCGCGAAACGTCGATGAGGCACCGAGCAACGCTCGCCAGGAACGCGGTCCCAAACGCCAGCGACGACGCTGTCGTCGATGTCGACAAGCCGCGACAGCCAGTACCGGGCAGCTTCGGGGTACAGCGATCGAGCATGCTCGAATGCGTCGCGAGTGGTCATTGGGCGGGTCATGCCCTGAGATAGGTAGAAGGCGGATCGACATTTCGATGCGTACAAATCGACGGTGAACCGTGAATCTCTTCCAACGAGGCGCCTCTCTATTTTCTCAACCTGCTCGTTCCTTCCCAGCGAGCTCGCATGATCGTACGAAGGAGCAAGAAAACGCTGACTACCACGCTGGACGACGGCCCAATTTTCATGATGCCGATCGGAGTTCCCGATCCAGGCATCGAGCAGAAGATATCCAACGAACACACCCTGCGCGCCGAAAGTCTCAGGAATGAATGGCTCGATCGTTTCCCAGGGCATCGCACGAAACTCGTCGAGCGCGCCCATGACGGCGTCAACGGTATGCTGACGAACATGATACTGTCCCGCACCGGGATACCCAGGATCGATATGCAAAAGCAGCTCGTTGCCGTGAACAAGGCGGTCACCGTTGCTCAAAAACGATGGTGAAACGATCCCTGCGCGACCGTCACATTCGGCGAGCTCAACGGATGCGCACGGCAGCCCGAGGAGCCGTGCAAGCTCGGTACCGACCTTCTCGGACCAATCTTCGTTCTCGCGCCCCAACTTGAAAAGGCTCCACCGGCCTGGACCGTCGCGGAACCAGAACTTCCTCTTGGATCCGAGTTGTTCGTCGCGACGCTCGGTGCCCGGCACATGGATGACCCGGATGGGAAACTCGTCACGTGTTGCCATGGGCACCTGCGGGCCGACGTACGACTTCCTGGATTACAGGTAGGGCTTCGCCGAAACTCCGGACGGACAGTAGTCTCCGGCCGCCCGGGCTCGCAAGGGTCCCGGCGTGGAGCGGAGGCGCATCGATTGGCTATCCAGGGCAGGCGCTTCGAGGAACTCGCGCACGCGCTGTCGTGAAGTAGCCGACGGGCGGCCAAGAGCCGCCGTCGATGCTGCCAACGAGCGCAAGCGGAGGGGGAACATGGACGATCGAGGCGCGGCCTCTGTAGCAGACAAAGCAGGAAACGTGCCAAATGCGCCGGCGTTCTTGCCCCGGGGCTTCATGGCTGAGCGCTCAGCAACCAGTTCAGGCAGGTCGTCCGCGCCCAGGGGCCCCCTCGCGGCCGGCGTCCTGGCAGCATGCCTCGGGCGCCCGCGCGTCATGCTGACAGATAGGGCAGCGGCAAGGATGACTATGAAGCGGTAGCCAGGGATCCCAGCTCGACGGGGATGGCGGTGAGGCCGCGCACGCCGGGGGTCTGGCGCCAGGTCAGCGGGGCGGAGGAGAGCTCGGCGTTCGGGAAACGGCGCAGGAACGTGACGATCGCGGCCTGGACCTCCAGCCGGGCCAGCGCGGCGCCGGCACAGTAATGGACGCCAAGACCCAGGGAGATGTGACGGATGTCCGTGCGGCGGAAATCGAGCCGGTCGGGATCGGGGAACTGCGCGGGATCGCGGTTCGCCGCGCCGAGCACCAGAAACGCGCGATCCCCCTTCGGGATGCGCACGCCGTCGAGCTCGATGTCCTCGAGCGCGACGCGGCTCATCCACTGCACCGGAGAGTCGTAACGGAGCAGCTCCTCCGTCGCGGGGCCGATCAACGCGGGAGACGCGCGGAGCGCGTCGCGCTCGGACGGGTTGCGGAGGAGCGCGAGCAGACCGTTGCCGATCAGGTTCTTCGTCGTCTCGTGGCCGCCGAAGAGCAACATGCAGCACGTCGAGAGCAGCTCCTGCTCGCCGAGGATCATGCCCTGCTCCTCCGCGACAAGGAGCTGGCTGAGCAGATCGCTCCCGGGGCTCTGCCGCCGGGCGGCGATCACGCCGCGGAAATAGTCCTCCAGCTCGGCCACGGCGGTCATCGCGTTCCCCGCGATCTCCAGCGTCGGCCGGCCCGAGCCAAGGAAACCCCCGAGCGCGTTGGACCAGCCCTTCAGCCGGTGCCGATCCTCGGCGGGCACGCCGAGCACCTCGCCGATCACGAGCAGCGGCAGGAGGTCGCCGAGGTCGCGGAGGACGTCCATCCGCCCCGCCGGCGCGACCGCGTCGAGCAGCTCGCCGACAAGCGCCTCCACCCGGGTGCGCAGCCCCTCGACGAGCCGCGGCACGAACGCCTTGTTGATGAGCGAGCGGATGCGCGTGTGCTCCGGCGGGTCGAGCAGCAAGGCCCACGACGCCAGGTTGCGGCGCAAGGGCTCGAGCCGCTGCCGCACGTCCTCGGGCAGCTTCGTCACGAAGGCGCTGGAGCGCTTCGCCGACAGCCGCGGGTCGCGGAAGCCCGCCGCGACCTGGTCGTAGCGGGTGATGAGCCAGCCGTTGTAGGCCGCGCTGAAGTACACCGGCGCTTCCTCGCGAAGCCGTGCGTACACGGGATACGGGTTCGCGAGGGTCTCCGGCGATTGAAGGCGAAACGGGTCGAGATCAGCGTCCGCCGCTGGAGTGGCCGCGGGCGTCGCGTCGGGCTTCGGTGCGTCGGGCGAGTTCATCGGCCCAGGGTACGCCGGTCGCGCTCGCTTGGGAACCGGCGCGGCCCGCGCCCGCTTGGGAAGCGGCGTGGCCCACAGCCGCGAGCGCCCGCCCTCGGCCGGCGCGCCGCGGATGACGAAGCCGGGCCCGCCCGCGCGGCGCTAGGCCCAGAGCTTGATGCCGCCGAGCAGGCCGGCGACGTTGTCGACAACGACGGCGTTCTCGGGCAGCCGCGAGACATCGAGCAGGCGCGCGTTGCCGCCGCCAAGGTAGAGCTTGCGGTAATTGAAGATCGGCTCGAGCTGCGCGATCATCTGGCGCACGCGCTTGTTCCAGCGCTTCGGGCCGATGCGCTTGCACTCGGCGTCGAACACGCGATCCTCGTACTTCAGGTCGCGCTTTCCATAGGGGTGGTGTCCGAGCTCGAGGTTCGGCACGTAGTGGCCGTCGATGTACAGGGCGCAGCCGAGCCCCGTGCCGAAGGTGAGCACCATCTCGAGCCCCCTGCCCTCGATGACGGCGAGCCCCTGGATGCCCGCGTCGTTGGCGACGCGCACAGGCCTCCCGAGGCGGCGCTCGACGGCCTCGGCGAGCGGGTAGCCTCTCCACTTCTCGTTGTCGAGGTGCGGCGCCGTCATGGTCACGTTGTCCATCACGACGCCGGGGAAGCCGATCGAGACGCGATCGAACTCCCCCTGCGCGCGAGCGACGTCCGCGATGACGTCGAGGATGGGGTCCGGCGAGGCCGGCTGCGGCGTCGCCACGCGCACGGGATCCGTCATCGGAGTCCCCTGCTCGTTGAGGATGGTGGCCTTGATCCCCGTTCCGCCGATATCGATGCAAAGCGTGCGCATGGATCCCTCTGTCTCCTCCCGGAGCTCGTCCTCCGGGGCTGCCGCGGGCACGTCGGCGCGCCCGCGATCGCGGCGGACATCATCTAGAGCTCTGGCTGCGTGTCAACAGCAGCCTCGACGGCGCGCGCCCGAGCGGCCCACGGCGCCTCCGCGGCCCGGGCCGGCGCCCTCGCCGTCGCTCTCCCGCGCCGCCGCGGCGGCTCCCGAGCGCGCCCGGAGGCGCCCCGGCGCCGGGTCCGCCGCGTCGAGGGCGGTGCTCACCCCACCCCGGCGTCCCCTCTACGGCGAGCCGCAGCTGTCGCAGGCGACGCTCTGCGGCGGCTCGCCGTTCACGAGCGCGTCGAGCCACCGCACGAGCCGCGCTCCCCCCGATTCGACGGAGTAAAACTCCGGCCGCCAGAGGATGCAATGATCGCTGCCGGGGGCGAGGAACGAGCGGAAGCTCGGCGTCGACGCCTCGATACGGGCGATGGAAGCCCTCATGGCGTCCGACCACGCCTCCGCGCCGCCGCCGCCCATCGCATTGAAGAAGAAGATCTGGTCGTCGTCCTGGACCGTGTTGTACTGCGACAGGCGCATGTCGGGGTAGTGCGCGCCGAGCTTCTCGTAGAGCACGAACAGCTTCGCGAGCTCGGACGGGTCGAAGCCGGGTATCCAGGTCGGGTAGGCGCCCTCGGGCTTCCAGGAGGGGAAGCTGTCCTCGAAGAAGGCCTCGGTGATGATCCCCGCGCCGCTGTCGGCGAACTGGACCACGGACGCGTCCTTGTAGTGCTCCCGCAGGTGCGCGGACCACAGGATCGACCCATACGCGCCCGCGCTGCACCCCGTCACGAAGATCTTCTCGGGGGCGGGGACGTTCGCGTAGACCCAGTCGAGCGCGGCGCGGACATTGACGGCGCCCTTGTGCCGGACGGTGACGGCGCTGCTCCCCTCTCCGTACGTGGCCACGTGGTCGCCCCAGTGGATATCCCCGGTGCAGTAGGGAATATAGACATGATGCCAGTCCCTGAACGGGTTATCCGGGTTCTCATGATCGTAGATCCCGGTCGCCATGGGATCCTCGCTGACCGTCTCCTGGAAGATACCTACTCCAGGGGCGCAGGTGGCGGCGCTCCAGCACGCGCCGCCGCCGCGAAACTCGACGACGAGGCGATTCACGGTGCCCGGGCGCACGAGGTACTTGAACGGATCGCCGCGCGCGCACGTCGTCTCACCGCCCGGCTCGAGGGTGTTCCAGCCGGACGGCAAGCTCAGGATTCCAGCCCGTGGCGGGCTTGTCGGGCCTTCGTCCTTGGCGGACGGGCCGCCACAGCCGGCGACGGCGAGCAGACACAGCGGGAGGTGGGACGGAAGGAACGCGAGGGCCTTGAATCGCATGACAGGCGAGAGGATAGCATTCCGCGACTTGCGGGCCTGTCCGCCGGAAACGTCGGTGGGGGAGGATGCTGCGCGCTAGGGCGCCGGGCCTTGCTCTGCCCAGAGCTGCGCCGCAGCCGCGCTGACCGCGCGGCGAACCGAGCCCTCGTCGAGGCGCGCTCTGTCGCGCGGCGCGAGGACGGCGCAGATGGCGAGCGCGACGAGGTAGAGGGCGCCGAGGAGGCCGATCCAGCGCAGACCGGACGCGCCCAGCCGGGAGATGATCTCGATGGGCACGATCTGCGCGCGGATCTGGATCGCGCCGATCACGAGCACCGCGCGGTCTCCTTCCTGGAGCTCGATGTCGGCGGGGCCTGTCAGCAGGCGCCCGAGCCCGTCGGCGCCGTGGACGCGCGCCCGCGTTCGCCGCGGTACGTGCAGCACATAGCGCGCGCCGGTCACCTCCGCGATGACGGGGGCCGCTCTATCCAGCTCTCCTGACGGCACGCGCGCGATGGACGCGGGCGTATCGCCGATGTGCGCCCGCCCCTCGGCGAGCAGGTGGCGGACGCCGATCACGTCCTTGCCTCGGACGGCCACGAGCTCCAGCGCGCGCCGCGCGGAGGTGCTCGCCGCGGGCGGCCGTGACTTCCGGTCGCTGACGGGTTCGGCCTTCGATGCCTCATTAGGCCTTTTCGCCATACTCTACAGCCCCCTTCGTCGCCCACGGGCAGGGGTCGACTCTGCATGTCCTGTGGAGACCTGCCCTCGGCGGAGCCGCCCCGCGCGCTCCCACATCACTCCCCTTCCCCGGCTCCTCTGGCATGGATCGTTCCGCAACCAAGCGCGCAGGGACGTGGCGCCCCGGCGGCCCCTGCCGGCGCGCGGGCCGCGGGAGGGGCGCCCTTCGCCCGGAGGCGGCGGCTCGATGGGGCACGCCTGACCCCGGGGCGACCCCGCCGCTCCGGGCACGGCGGCGCGCGCGACGCGGCGCGCCGTCTCGCCGGTGATCTCGCGACCTCCGCGACCCCAGCGCCGTCGATGAGGGAGAAGGACGGAGAAGACGACGGAGACGGCGGCAGCGCCGGTGGCGGCCAGGTGGGGGCGGCCGTCGTCGCTGACGGACCGGCGCGCGGGCTCGACCTCGACGTCCGGACCGACGGGCGAGCAGGTCGCGCGGCGCGCCGATCGCGGCGCGCGCTCAGGATGCCAGGTCGGCTCGGAGGCGCGCGGCGCCCGTGCAGTAGGAGAGCTCCAGCCCGTCGTCGAGCGGGATGGCGACGGAGAGATAGCCGTTGCCGTCCTCCCGGACGTATTCGAGATAAGGTGTCACCGACTCCGGGTACACCGTCGTGTCGTCCGCGATGACGAGCGCTCCCGGGCTCAGGTGCGGCTCCAGGAGCTGCAGCACCGGCAGGTAGATCTCTTTCCAGCCGTCGAGCAGGAACATGTCGACCCCTGCGTCGAGTCCGTGGCGCAGCGTCTGAAGCGCATCGCCCTCACGAAGCTCGACAAGGTCGGCGAGGCCCGCGGAGCGCAGGTTTTCGCGCGCCTTCGCGGCCTTGATCGGGTTGAGCTCGGTGGCGATCAGCCGGCCTGCGCCGTTGTCGCGGAGCGCGGAGGCGAGGTGGATCGCCGAGATGCCGAACGAGGTGCCGAACTCGACGATGACCTGCGGCCGGCGCGTCCTCGTCAGCATGTACAAGAAGCGACCGACGTCCGGCGCGACCGGCATGTACGCGCGGTCGAGCTCCTTCGCCCAGTACTGGGCGCTCTTCGGAGCGCCGGTCCTGTCGATCTCGGCGATGATGTGATCGAACACGGCAGGATCGGTGTTGTCCGCCTCGCGGTAGATCCGGGCAAGAACGCGGGAAACTTCGGGGGTGCTCAGTGAATCCATCGGGTAGCTCTCCTGTGGGGCGCGGGTTGATCGGGTCGAAGGCAAGCAGGGCTCGGGCCTCGTCCGAGGACGCGTTGGCCATGAGGACCCTTGATCCATGAGGCCCCTGCCCTCGCTCTTGTCCTGGCCATGAGCAATGCCCGTGCCCGAACCGCCGATCGCCAGCGCCCGCCCGGCGTCGAGCGGATGAATCCCGGCCCGATCCGCTGTCGCGCCGATCTGACGCCCGGACGAGCCCTCTGCTCGCGGGTCCGCCTCCCGAACCTTGCTCACCCGTGTTGCGCGGTCGCGCAAACGTTCGCCTGAAGCACGCCGATGGCCCCGCCCGCCGCGTGAACCGCGTGAGCGCGGCCTGCGCGGGGAGAGGCGCGATGGCCGCCAGATGGACCGCGCGTTGCACTCGGTCGCGGCGTTCGTGTCGCCCTGTAGGTTTCATTGCATCGAAAGGATGTTCTTCATGCGTATCAAAGTCTCGTTTGGCTCGAGCGACGACTGGAGCCAGGCCGTCGCCCTGGTTCGTCAGAAGTACCGGCGCTCGTTCGGCGCCGAGGTGATGCCCAGCCCCGATTGCTTCGTCGTCTGCACCGCGGACCACGGCCTCGGCGCTGGCGCCTCGAAGGTGGTCGCCTGCGCGGGAATGACCTTCAGCTCCGGCGCCCGCTTGTTCTCCGAACAGTACCTCGATGAGCCGATCGAGCAGATCATCTCCGGGATGGAGCGGCGACCGGCGGACCGCGATGCGGTCGTGGAGGTCGGGTCGCTCGCGTCCGTCGAGCGCCGCGCCGGGACCGAGCTGATCCGCGCCGTGCCGATCCTCGCCTGGTGCCTTGGTAAGAGGTATATCCTCTGCACGATCACCTCGAGCCTGAAGCTCATCTTCGACGCCGTCGGCCTCAACTTCCAGCCCATCCGGGGCGCGGACGCCGCCCGGCTCGGCGCCGGAGAGCAGGACAGGTGGGGCAGCTACTACGACCAGGGGCCGCAGACTGGCTACATCAGGCTCGAGGCGATCGCCGAGATGTTCGCCCGGAGCACGGGCCGCTACCGGTTCACGGCCCTCGATCTCGACCTGGAAGAGCACAGGCGAGCGGAGCGCTACCATGAGGCTCCTTGAGGACATCGTCGCCAGGGGCGAAGCGCGGCCTGATGCCGTCATGATCGAGGTGCTGGACGCCGCGCCCGGCGCCAGACGCAGCTATCGCTGGCGTGAGATGCTCGACGCGGTCTCCGCGCTGCGAGGCCTGCTCATCGACCTGCAGGAGACGGCCGGAGGCAGCCTGCGGGTCGGGCTGGTCATGGCCAATTCGCCGGAGTGGGTCGCGGCCGATCTGGCGCTCTTTCTCGGCGGGGCCGTCGAGGTGCCGATCCCGCTCGCGTTCTCGGCGGAGCAGGCCAGGCACCTGCTGGAGCACGTCGACATCTGCCTTGTCGACGGGCCGGGGCAGCTCAAGCTCCGCGCGTGGGCCGAGGCCGGCGTCGTGGCCCCGAGGTGCCTTCCTGTCGACGTCGACGCGCTGATCCGGCGCGGCGGTTCGAGGGACCTCATGCCCCGTCAGGGCGAGGATTTCCTCTGCAAGATCATCCATACCTCGGGCACCACGAGCGCGCCGAAGGGCGTGAAGATCCGGGCTCTTGGCGTGGCCGAGCTCGTCAATTCCCTTCGCCGCAACGTGCGACCGGGCACGTACGCGCGTTATCTGTCCATCGTGCCCCTGAGCCTGCTCATCGAGCAGGTCACCGGGATCTACATGACGCTGAGCGACGGCGGCACGCTGGTGCTCCTGTCGCCGCCATCGCTGCTCCTCGGCACCCCGGGGACGACGGCGAAGGCGATCTTGCCGTACCTCCGGCTCGCGCGCCCCTCGGCCATGACCCTCCCGCCGGCCATGGTGGAGGCGATCGACCGCTCCTGCCAGGCCAGCGGCGAGAGCGGAGAGGCCCTGTTTCAACAGCTCTTCGGCCGCGACGAGCCGGCGTTCCTCGGCTGCGGCGGTGCCCCCGTCGCGCCGGACGTGCTCTCTCGGCTCGCCCGGCGCAAGATCCCCGTCTACGAGGGCTACGGGCTGAGCGAGAACTCCTCCGTGGTGACGTGGAACGTCCCCGGGAGCGCCAGGATCGGGACGGTGGGCCGGCCGCTCGATCATGTGGAGGTGAAGCTCGGCGCGGACGGCGAGCTGCTCGTCAGGAGCACCTCCCTGTTCGCCGGCTACACCTCGGCCGACCCCTCGAGCTGCGTCATCGACGCGGAGGGCTGGCTGCACACCGGCGACCTCGCCGAGATCGACGGCGACGGCTTCGTCCGCATCACCGGCCGGAAGAAGAACCTGATCATCACGGCCAGCGGCAGGAACGTCTCACCGGCGTGGGTCGAGGCGATGTACAAGTCGCTCGATTGCGTGGAAGAGGCCGTCATCTTCGGCGATCGCCTCGAGAAGATACACGGCCTCTTCATCGTGGAAGAGCGCACGGATCCGGACGCGGCGCGGGCCGCGATCGACGACTTCGGCCGGCGGCACCTGTCGGAGGTGGAGCGGGCCGCCGAGATCGTCGTCCTGCAGAGCACGCCCGAGCTTTACCGGCAGTGCTTCACCATCACCGGCCGGCCCATTCGCGCCGAGCTCTGGAAGCGGCTTTCGCTGGCGCTCGGCATCAGGGAGACATCATGTCCGGTTTGACGACGAAGGTCAGCGATGATCACGGCGGCGGCGCGCTCATCACCGTGCAGCCCGGCACGCCGCTCGACGTCCTCGACAGGTCCTCTGTGATGGAGACGCTGGCGGACGCCGGCTTCCTCCTGCTGCGTGGCTTCGCCGCGAGCCTGAGCGAGTTCTCGCGGCTCGTGTGGCGCATGAGCGATCGGATCACGCTCGACCCGGCCCGGTCGCTCCACGGCGGGGTGGCGCAGAAGGTCGACGCCGGGCTCGATGCCATCGGGCTCCACTGCGAGAACGGCAACAGCCCGTTCATGCCGCACCTCTGCTGGTTCTTCTGCGAGCGCGCGGCCGCGGTCGGCTCGGAGACGACGGTGTGCGACGGCTACAGGGTGTGGGACGCGCTCACGCCGGCGGCGCAGCGGGCGTTTCTGGACAGGGACATCGTGTACAGCCGCCACGTCGAGGCCGCGAAGTGGAAGGGCTTCGTCTACCACTCGCTGCAAGGGAAGAAGGAGATCGAGGACATCACCCTCGAAGACCTGCTCTCGCTCGCCGACGGCCGGCCCGGCACGGTGATCCGCGCCAGCGCCGGCGGGTCGATTTACTACGAGTTCCAGGTGCCGGCCGCCAGGAAGACGTTGTTCTCGGGCCGCATCGCCTTCGCGAACAGCCTCCTGGGCCCGTCTCATAATTACGAGAAGCCGAGGATCACGTTCGCCGATCGCGAGGAGATCCCCCCGTCGCTCCTGAGCGAGGTGGTCAGGGTGACGGAGGCGATGACCCTGGATATCGCGTGGCAGAACGGCGACGTGCTGCTCGTCGACAACACCCGGGTGATGCACGGTCGCCGCGCGATCCTCGACCCTCGCCGCACCATCTACAACGCCCTGAGCTTCATCAGATGAGGTGCGAACGAGGTGCCGATGCGATCACCGCAACGATCCATGGAAGACGGGCAAACAACGATTCGATGAAGGAGGAGCTCGTGGAATTCAAGGGGATGAACCGCGGCGCCCTGGGCGGGGGCCGAGACGTCGTGCGAGAGACGCTTCGAGGAGAGGGGTGAGGGGCATGCGCTCCGAGCTGCACGACATCAACCGGCAGGCTCACCTGCGGACGATGCACCCGAACGGCCTTGGCTGGCCCGAGCGGATGCCCCCGGAGGAGCTCGACTTCATCTCGCGCGTGGCGTTCGGCGCGCCGGGGCGCCGCTCGGGGGCGGTCGCCTACCTGGTCAAGGAGCTCGCGCAGCTCGCCGAGATAGAGCGTCACGTCTCGGCGGTGATGACCTACGTCATGGCGGAGATCCAGGCGGACGCGACGCCCCTCGGCGACGGGTTCGAGCTGAACCACGCGCTGTCCTGCTTCGCCGCGGAGGAGCTCCAGCACGCCGGCATGTTTTACCGCTATGTCCGGCTGCTGTCGGGCCGGGACTTCAAGTGTCCCGACAACCTCTTCGCGCAGCGGGTCGCGCTGTACCAGGGCGGTGACTCGCCGTACGTGAAGCTCTCGGCGCTCTGCTGTTCCGCGTACGTCGGCGAGTCGGTGATCACCGTGTTCGAGCACCGCCTCAGGGCGCTGGATCCGGGCAAGCGGTTCTTCTTCACCCAGCTCCTGCACGCCCACGGCCTGGACGAGGCGCGCCACGTCCAGTTCGACCATTTCCTGTTCGACTATGTGGTCCCGGCCCTGAGCCGGCAGGAGAGGCGCCGGATGCACCAGATCCTGGAGGGCACCGAGATGCTCAACACCGAGCTGGCGAGGCGCTTCGAGGAGCACGCCAAGGCGACGTTCGACATCGACTACACGGAGCAGAACGTGGCCCACGAGACGCAGCTCAAGCTCGCGAGAGCGTTCCGCGGCCTCGTGCTCGACGAGGAGATCGTCCGCAAGGTCGATGACGGGATGAGCGACGCGGACCGGCGCGTGATCAGGGAATTCGGCCACACGGAGGCCATCCACGGCTGAAGCCACGGCTGAAGGGGAGCCGCGGAGGCCCACCGCGGGTGACGGCTAAGCCGGCTCGCCATCGCCGGCGGCGGCCTGCTCGACGATCCCCCCGGCAGCGGAAGCGCCGGCGGCGGGCCGGGCGGGAGCGGCGGCGAGCCGAACGGGAGCGGCGGTGGGGCGGGCGCGGGCAGCTCCCGACTCGGGCGTCGCCGCCGGCGGCGCCGGGCGCGGGCAGCTCCGGCTGCACGGCAACGGCTGCGCGGCGAGCGGCGCCGCCGGCAGCGCCGCGGGTGACGCCGGCCACGGCCCGCTCTGGCTCCTCCTGGGGCTGCTCCTCGCGCGCCTGCCTATTTCGTGGCGCCCTCCCCGCGCTGGTGTAGATCGCCGCCCGTGAGGAAACGCCACCTCGGCAAGACAGCCCTGCAGGTCTCGGAGCTCGCCCTAGGCACCTGGGGCCTCTCGAGCGACGGCTACGGCCCGGTCTCCCAGGTCGAGGTCGATCGCGTCATCGACCGCGCGATCGCCGTCGGCATCGACCTCTTCGACACGGCCGACGTCTACGGCCGCGGCGACATGGAGCGCCTCCTCGGCAAGCGGCTCCAGGGCGCCGGCACGACCTTCGTGGTCACAAAGATCGGCACCGATCTCGACGGCCTCCCGCCGACGAAGCGGTTCGACCCGGCCTACCTCCGCACCGCGTTCGAGCGGTCCCAGGAGCGGCTCGCCCGCGACGTGGTCGACGTCGTCCTGCTCCACAACCCCACCGTGGCTGCGATGCGCGACAAGGAGCCCCTCGCCTTCCTGAAGGAGCTCAAGCAGGCCGGGAAGATCCGCGCCTTCGGCGTGAGCGCCGGCTCTGCGGACGTCGCCCGCTCCGCGCTGCGCGACGAGGCCGACGTCATCGAGATCGCCTACAACGCCTTCCACCCCGGCGATCTCCACGAGGTCGCCGGCGACGTCTCCGAGAGCGGCGCCGCCGTCCTCGCCCGCTCGGTGCTCGCGCACGGGCTGCTCGCCGGCCAGTGGAGCGCCGACCGCGAGTTCTACGCCGACGATCACCGCGTCAACCGGTGGACCCGCGAGGAGCTCAGGACCCGCCTCCGCCAGCTCGACGCGCTCCGGCCGCTTGTCTCGGGCGCCGTCGTCTCGCTCCGCTCGGCGGCGCTCCGCTTCGTGCTCGCGAACAACCTCGTCTCGTCGGCGGTGCTCGGCCCCCGCTCGGTCGCCCAGCTCGACCAGCTCGTCCGCGAGGCCGGCATGCCCCCCTACCTCCGCGACACAGCGCTCGCGGAGCTCGCCGGGCGCCTCAATCAGGCCGGGATCGAGGGGTGATCAGGATGGACCAGAGCGACAGGGAGCTCGACGAGCTCGTCCGCATCGCGCGCGCGGCGGCGGCAATCGTGATGGACGTGTACGCGACGCCGTTCATCGTGGAGATGAAGGGCCCGGGCGATCCGGTGACGCGCGCCGATCGCGAGGCGAACGCGCTCATCTGCGGCGCGCTCGAGGCCGCGTTCCCCGGCGAGGCGATCCTCGCCGAGGAGAGCGTCCCGGCCGCCGACGAGCTCGCCGCGCGCTTCGGGCGGGAGCGGGTGTTCTTCGTCGACCCGCTCGACGGCACGCGCGAGTTCGCGGACAGGAACGGCGAGTTCGCCGTCATGATCGGGCTCGCGGTCTCCGGCCGCGCGGCGCTCGGCGTCGTGCTGATGCCCACGACCGGCGAGGCGCTGGCCGGCCGCGCCGGCGACGGCGGGGGCTTCGCCTTCCTGGAGGCGAGGGACGGCAGCCGCCGCCCGCTCCAGGTCTCGCCGGTGGCCTCGCCGGCCGACGCCACGCTCATCGTCTCGCGGTCGCACCGGCCGAAGGAGATCGAGCCGCTCCTCTCGCGGCTCGGCATCTCGAAGGTCGTCCCGTGCGGCTCGGTCGGCGTGAAGATCGCCCGGATCGCGACGGGCGAGGTCGACCTCTACGTGCATGGCGGCGGCGGCGCCAAGCTCTGGGACAGCTGCGCGCCCGAGGCCGTGCTCCGCGGCGCCGGCGGCCGGTTCACCGACCTCACCGGCGCGCCCATCGACTACACCGGCCCCGGGCTCAAGCTCGCGCGCGGCATCATCGCCTCGAACGGCGTCCTCCAGGACGCCGTCGTCGCCGCGGCGAGGGCGGAGCTCGGCTGAGGCGCGATGCGGGCGCAGGCGGAGATCGTCGTCGTCGGCGCGGGGATCATGGGCCTCGCGATCGCCTACAACCTCGCGCGGCACCACGGCATCACGGACGTCGTCGTCGTCGACCGGAGCTACCTCTGCGGCGGCGCCAGCGGCCGCAACGGCGGCGGGGTCCGCGCGCAGTTCTCGAGCGAGGGGAACATCCGGCTCATGCAGGAGAGCATCCGCATCTGCCGGGATTTCGCCCGCGAGATGAAGATCAACATCTGGTTCCGGCAGGGCGGCTACCTCTTCCTCGTGCGCAGCGAGGCCGGCCGCCGGACGCTCGAGAAGAGCGTCGCCGTGCAGAACGCGTGCGGCCTCGGGACGCGGATGCTCACCGCCAACGAGGCGCGCGCGATCGTGCCGGAGCTCTCCACCGACGGCGTCGTCGCGGCGAGCTACAACCCCGACGACGGCGTCGTCTTCCCCTGGCCGTTCGTCTGGGGATACGCCGAGCGCGCCCGGAAGCTCGGCGTCGACATCGCCACCTTCACGAACGTCCTCGGTTTCCGCACGCAGGGCGCGCGGATCGACGCCGTGGTCACCGACCGCGGCGAGATCCGGACGCACCGGGTGGTCAACGCCGCCGGCGCGTGGAGCCCGGAGATCGCGCGCCTGCTCGGGGTGGAGCTGCCGAACCGCCCGCACCGCCACGAGATCTGCTCGACCGAGCCGCTCAAGCCCTGGCTCGGCCCGCTCGTCGCCGACCTCTCGAACGGCCTCTATTTTTCCCAGTCGATGCGCGGCGAGATCGTGGGCGGCATCTCCAACGAGGACGTCCCCGAGGGCCTCGACATGGGGTCGAGCCACAAGTTCCTCGCGCTGTATGCGCGGGCGCTCGTCACGGCGTGCCCCGTCCTCGGCAGCGTGAAGGTGCTGCGGCAGTGGGCTGGCTGTTACGACCTCACCCCCGATCAGAACCCCATCGTGGGCGGGGTCGACGACGTGGAGCACTTCTACCAGGCCTCCGGGTTCATGGGTCACGGCTTCATGATCGCGCCGGTCATGGGCAAGCTCATCGCCCAGCACATCGCCGAGGGCACCGCCCTCCCCCTGTTCGATCGCTGGAACCTCCGCCGCTTCAAGGAAGGCCGGCTCCTCAGCGAGGCGATGATCATCGGCTGAGCCTCGCGCGGGCAGGCTGAGGACGCCGCCCGCGCCCATTCGCCCGCCCTCCCCGCCCCGCGCTTCGCCTAGACTCGCCCCCCTTCCCCATGGGTCACCTCGTCCTCGTCACCGGATCCTCGAGCGGCATCGGCCTCGCCACCGCGGTCGCGTGCGCGGCCGCGGGCCATCGGGTCATCGCCACGATGCGCCGCCCCGAGAAGGCCGGCGCCCTCCTCGCCGCGGCCGCCGCGCGGGGCGCCTCGCTCGAGGTCGAGCCGCTCGACGTCGCCTCGCAGAGCGCCCCCGACCGCGTCCGGGAGATCCTCCGGAAGCACGGCCCCGTCTATGCCCTCGTCAACAACGCCGGCATCGCGGTCGGCGGCGCCTTCGAGGAGCAGGCGGACGACGACGTCCGCGCGCAGTTCGAGACCAACGTCTTCGGCCTCATGGCCACGACGCGCGCCGTCCTCCCGGCGATGCGCGGCGCCGGGCGCGGCCGCATCATCAACGTCTCGAGCGTCTCCGGGCTCGTCGGCCTCCCCGGCGTGAGCATCTACGCGGCCACGAAGCACGCCGTCGAGGGCTTCAGCGAGGCGCTGCGCTGGGAGGTCGCCCCGTTCGGCGTCCACGTCTGCCTCATCGAGCCCGGCACCTTCAAGACCGAAATTTTCTACGAGAACCAGCGTCGCGGCGCCCACATCTCGCCCGAAAGCCCCTACGCGGCCATGACCAGGACGATCGAGCAGCTCGTCCTCCAGGACGCCGCCAAGGCCCCGCCGCCCGCCCCGGTCGCGGCGGCGATCCTCCGCCTCATCGAGGCCCCCTCGCCCCCGTTCCGGACCCTCATCGGCCGGGACGCACGGGCGCTCGTCGCGCTGCGCCGTGTCATCCCCGACCGGCTGTTCGCGACGGGGATCCGCCGGCTGGTGTCCACGCAGCGCTCGCGTTGACACGATCTCTGGCCCCGAATAGTTTCGGCACCGCCGTTTCCATGACGGAGCGGCGCCACGTCGTGGCCAAGGGGGGCTGCGCCCCCTGCCGCGCGCTGTTTTTGTCCGCTTTCGTCCCCTCAGGCTAACGAAGGCTAGCCGCTGACCCCCTCCCCTGCAGCGCGCGCCGCGCGACGGCGAGGTCAGGCCGGCAGCATCACCGAGGTCCCGGAGGAAACACCATGTCCCGCTCAGCACGCAGCATCCTGCCGCTCCTTCGCTCGCTCCTCCTGGGGGCCGCCACCGCGTCGTCGATGGCGCTCTCCGCAGGGATCGTCGCCGGGTGCGCCGACGAGAACGACCCCGAGACGCACGTCAAGCGGCTCGACGACCCGGCGACGGTTACCCCCTCGGTCAACCGGCTCGTCCAGTTCTTCGAAGACGCGATGACGCGCGACAACAAGGACCGGAGCGGCCCGACCGTGAAGCCGCTCCTCGACAAGATCATCGAGCCGATGACGCAGCGGTGCGTGGCCGGCGACCTCGATGAGCGCACGAACTCGAAGCTCATCAAGTTCATCTCCGACACGCGCGACCCGCGCGGCGACGCCTGCCTCATCAAGGCGCTCAAGGACTACAAGCCCGAGTCGACCGAGGAGGACGTCCGCTGGGCCGTGCGCGGCCTCGGGGCGATGAAGTCGGAGAAGGCCGCCGAGGCGCTCATGGGCGTCTTCACGAAGCTCCAGCACGGCAAGGCGAAGGGCTCCAGCATCTCGCGCGACGTGCACGACGCGATGATCGACATCAACAGCAAGTCCTGGGAGGACGGGCTCATCACGATGCTCGGGCGTCCGATCAACGATCCGAAGGACGTCGCCACGATGCGGAACGAGCTGTTCTGGCAGATCACGGCGGCGGAGGTGCTCGGGTGGCAGCGCAGCGAGAAGGCGGTCGTGCCGCTGCTCAAGATGGTGCTGTCGCCGCTCAAGGCGGACGCCGCCACCACCGCGATCCTCGCGCTCACGAAGATCGGCAAGCCCGCCATCCAGCCGGCGATCGCGCTGCTCCAGGGCGAGCAGAAGGAGCTCATCGAGTACTCGAAGGTCGAGAACCTGAAGGGCGCCGGCGACAAGGCGAGCGCGGAGCAGAAGAAGGCGGCGGAGACCGCCCACGTGGCGGCGGCCGCGCTCGTCCTGGCGACGATCGGCCGGCAGGAGTCGGTGCAGCCGCTGCTCGCCGCGCTCTCGAAGGCCGAGGACGTGCCGCGCGCCATCATCGCGCGCGAGCTCACCAAGGTGCCCAAGACGCCGGAGACCCTCGCCGCCTTCCAGGCGGCCTACGAGAAGACGCCCGCGGGCCTCGAGATGCCGCCGGCCGGCCTCAACGCGCGGGTCATGCTCGCCGAGGCGGCGAGCAACTTCTTCGACGCGAGCCTCGTGCCGTGGATCGTGAAGACCGGGCTCGAGGCGCGCGGCGAGGAGGACGACGTCGCGCAGATCCGCGACGTGTCGCTGCAGACCGCGCTCAAGCTGATGAAGCCCGACCAGGTCGCCGACGTCGACAGGCTCGCGAACACCCGCACGAGCGGCGGCGGCACGGTCGGCAAGTCGATGGAGAAGGAGATCAAGCTCGCGAAGGAGCTGCTCGGGGCCTGCGGCGCCAAGGTCGAGTGTTACATCGGGAAGCTCGGCGACCCGTCGGCGCAGACCAAGGAGACCCAGTTCACGGGGATCAAGGCCGCCTACATGACGGGCGTCCTCGGCTCCCCCGACGTCCGGCAGCAGATCATCGACGCGCTGCCGAAGGCCTCGAACGCGGCCGTGCGCTTCGTGTCGGTCTCGGTCATCGACGCGCTCTCGCCGAAGGGCGACGCCGACGTCGCGAGCAAGCTGCAGAAGATCGTCGACGACGGCGAGGCCTCGAGGGACGCCGAGAAGATGGCCGGCAACGCGCCCTTCAAGACGGTCATCTACCGCCTGACCGCCCGCGCCCAGTAAGCCCGCAGCGCCACGCCCCGTCCCGCGGCCAGCTCCCGGGACGGGGCGAGCGCGCCGGCGTGCAAGCGTGCAAGCGTAACAACCAGCACCCATTTACAGATTTTCTTTTTCCGGCGCTTTCCGGGGCGATGTTTCGCCGGGGTGCCTGGATCCCCGATTTTTCCTGGCATCTCCTCCGTCTTGACGGTTTACTCCGGGCCCTCTTCACGGGGCCTTCCTGGCTGAACGAACCATGATCGTGCTCGAGGTAACCCAGGGTCTCGCTGCCGGGCGCACCTTCGAGCTCCAGGGCGAGCTGATCACGCTCGGGCGCTCGCCGGACAACCGGGTCGTGCTCGACGATCGCCACATCTCCGGGGCGCACGCGCGCATCGTGAACGGCGGCGACGGGGTGATCCTCGAGGACCTGCGCTCCACGAACGGGACGAGCGTGACGCGGCGGGGCGAGCGGCTGGAGCTCGGCCCCGGTCGCAGCGCGGTCGCCCTCCAGACGGGGGACGTCATCGAGCTCGGCTCGGGCGACGCGGTCACCCGGATGGTGGTGAAGATCCCGGAGGAGGCCGACGAGGCGCGGGTCGTCTCGATCCGGCGCCTCGACGAGATCGAGCCTGCCCAGGCGAAGATCGAGCGCGATCCGAGCGCGCTCTCGGCCATGTACGCGGCGCAGAAGCGCATCGGCGCCGCGAACGATCTCGACCAGGTGCTCGCCGAGATCGCCGACGCGGTGCTCGCGCTGGTGCCGAGCGCGACGCACGTCACGGTGGTGCTCCGCGACGACGACCAGGAGGCGGGCGCGGCGCCGGCGGTGTTCGTCCCGGTGCTGACGCGCGTCCGCTCCGCGTCGGGCGGCGGGGCGCCGCCGGCGGGGCCGGTGCCGATCACGCGCAGCGTGTACCGGAAGGTGATCAAGGAGCGGGCGGCCGTGCTCGCCGCCGACGCCCCGATCGAGGTCGGGCAGACCGAGTCGCTGATGGGCGCCTCGATCCGCAGCACCCTGGCGGTGCCGCTCTGGAAGGGCGAGGAGATCATCGGCGTGCTCCAGGCCGACAACCGGAGCGCGCCCGGGATGCTGAACGCGGGCGACCTGGAGACGCTCCTCGTGCTGGCGGCGAACGCGTCGCTCGCGGTGGCGAACGCCCGGCTCATCAAGCGGCTCGTGCTCGCGGAGGAGCGGCTCCAGAAGGAGAACAGCTTCCTCAAGGGGCGCGAGGAGAAGCGCCGGGGCGGGGGCGGGGGCGCGGTCGACATCATCGGCAACAGCGACGCGATGCGCAAGGTCATCGGCCAGCTCGACAAGGTGGTCGACACGCGCGTCACGGTGCTGATCGAGGGCGAGACGGGCACGGGCAAGGAGCTCATCGCCGCCGCCGTGCACTACCGCTCCCGCCGCCGCGACAAGCTCTTCGTCGCGCAGAACTGCGCGGCGCTGGCCGAGAGCCTCCTGGAGAGCGAGCTCTTCGGCCACAAGAAGGGGTCGTTCACGGGCGCGACCGAGGAGAAGAAGGGCCTGTTCGAGATCGCCGACGGGGGCACGCTCTTCCTCGACGAGATCACCGAGACCCCGCTGTCGCTCCAGTCGAAGCTCCTCCGGGCGCTCCAGGAGGGCGAGATCCGCGCCGTGGGGGCGACGAGCCCGAAGCACGTCAACGTGCGCATCGTCGCGGCGACGAACCGGAACCTCGAGGACGAGGTGGCCAAGGGGCGATTCCGCGAGGATCTCTACTACCGGCTCAAGGTGTTCCCGATCCGCCTGCCGCCGCTGCGCGAGCGACGCGACGACATCCAGCTGCTCGCGGCGCACTTCCTGGAGCGCTACGCGGACGAGATCGGCAAGCCGTGCGGCGGGTTCAGCCAGCAGACCCTGGAGCTCATGGTCGCGTACGACTGGCCGGGCAACGTCCGGGAGCTCCAGAACGAGGTGCAGCGGCTCGTCATCCAGCTGGAGCCGGGGGCGTTCGCGACGCCGGAGCTGCTGACGCCGCGGATCCGGCAGGTCGAGGGGCTCGTGGCGCGGGCGGGGACGCCCAAGGGGTCGCTCAAGGAGATGATGGACGCGGTCGAGAAGTTCTTCCTCCTGGAAGCGCTGCGCGGGCACAACAACAACAAGACCAACGCAGCGAAATCGCTCGGGATCACGCGAGAAGGGCTCCACAAGAAGCTCCGGCAGTTCGGGATCTGACGGCGAGGGCGCCTGCGACGCGGGGGCGCCGCAGCGGAGGGGGTCGGCCCGTCCGCGGCGTGCGCTCCGCGTCGCATCGACCTGGGCGAGGGCTCGCCCCCTCCGCGCGGCTCGGCGACGAGTCGCTCAGTCGCTCAGTCGCTCAGTCGCTCTGTCGCTCTGTCGCTCTATTGCTTCGGATTGGCGCGCATTCGCTTCGAGATCTGCTTCCAGCGCCGCTTTTCCTCGACCCTCGCGCGCACGTCCTGCTGCCGGGCGAGGTAGCGTCGCTCCGCCCCGAGCTTGAGGTACGCGCCGAGGCGCTCCGGGTCGAGCTCGCCGTCCTCGATGGCGCGGCGCACCGCGCACCCCGGCTCGCCGTCATGGGCGCAGTCCCGGAAGCGGCAGGCGGCGGCGCGGGCCTCGACGTCGTCGAAGCCTGCCGGACCTGCCCCATCCGAGGACCAGAGGCCGAGCTCCCGCACACCCGGCGTGTCGATGAGGAGGCCGCCGCCCGGGATCAGGAACAGCTCCCGGTGGGCGGTCGTGTGGCGGCCGCGCTCGTCTGACGCCCGGATCTCCCCCTCGAGCTGGATCTCGGCGCCGAGCAGGCGATTGCTGAGCGCGGACTTCCCCACGCCGGACGAGCCGACCAGGGCGAGGGTCTCCCCTGCCCCGATCTCGGCGCGGAGCGCGTCGAGGCCGGCGCCGGACAGGGCGCTGACGAGCGCGACCGGCGCGGTGGGCGCGACCTCCCGCGCGGCGTCGATGAACCGCCCCGGATCGGGGCAGACATCTGCCTTGTTGAGCACGAGCACCGGGCGAGCGCCGCTGTCGAGGACCGCCTCGATGTACCGTTCCAGGCGGCGCACGTTGAAGTCGGCGTTCAGCGACGTGACGATGAGCACCTTGTCGACGTTGGCCGCGAGCACCTGGGCCTCCACCGTGGGCCCCGCGGCCTTGCGGCGCAGGCACGTATTCCGCGCGAACGTGTGGACGATGTACGCGGGCCCGGCGCCGTCGCCGGGCCTGAGCCCCACCCAGTCGCCGACGGTGGGGAGCGCCGCGCGGTCGGCGGCCTCGTGCGCGAGGCGCCCGCTGATGACCGCGAGGCGCGGGCCGTCCGCGGTCTGCACGTGGTGCCTCGAGGCGGAGGCGAGGATGACACGCGCGGGCTGCACGGCGTCCTCCAGACAGGCGAGCTGGCTCGCGAAGAAGGGAGTCCATCCGAGCCCGATCAGATCGGGTCGCGGTTCGTTCTGAGAAGACGGATCAACGAGAGAATCGGAGTCGATTTGCATGACGGACGAGCGCTCCATGGCGTTCGGCCGCGCGGCGCAAGCTGCGGCGCGCGGCGATCGACGGACAGGGCGCGGCGGCGCGCGAGTGCGCGCCCGCGCCGGCCATTCCACGCGCGGGGCCGCCGCGGTGCGGAGCTCGTCGACCGATCAGGACGTCACGCCGGAGGGCGCGCCCGACCAGGGCGGATGCCCTGCGAGGCGCGCGCAGCGCAGGACGGACGCGCGCCGATCAGGGCACGCGCGCGCCGGCGCGAAGGCGTGGAGACGAGCTCAGCTGGCCGCGGCGGAGACGACGGCGGCGGCGCAATGGGTGTGCTGTGTATTCCCACTCATGACCTAACCTCCGTGTTCGGCTCACGTCACAACGACGCGGCAGCACCTAGAATCCGCCAGCGCCGCGCCGCCGTCAAGCGCCTCCGTAAACGGACGAGAACCGACGAGAACTGACGAGAACCGGCGAGAACTGACGAGAACCGACGAGAACCGACGAGAACCGACGAGAACCGACCCCCCTGCCCCTCTGGAAAGGGCCAGGCAGGGCAGGGCGCCCCGGCCGTCCGCCCTGGCCGCGGGGGAGGTTGCGAGGAGGCCCTCGCCGCACTAGGGTCCTTCGCTCCATGCCCACACCCTTCGAGCTCGTCTCCGAATTCAAGCCGTGCGGTGACCAGCCTCGCGCGCTGCAGGAGATCTGCTCCGCCTTCGAGCAGGGCGAGGCCTTCCAGGTCCTCCTCGGCGTCACGGGCAGCGGCAAGACGTTCACCGCGGCCAAGGTGATCGAGAAGCTGCAGAAGCCGACCCTCATCATGGCGCCGAACAAGACGCTGGCGGCCCAGCTCTACGGTGAGATGAGGGAGCTCTTCCCCAACAACGCCGTCCACTATTTCGTCAGCTACTACGACTACTACCAGCCCGAGGCCTACGTCCCGACGAGCGACACCTTCATCGAGAAGGACGCGATTATCAACGACGCGATCGACCGCATGCGCCACGCGGCGACGCACGCGCTGCTCTCGCGGCCGGACGTGATCATCGTCGCCTCGGTGAGCTGCATCTACGGCATCGGCTCGGCCGAGAGCTACCACGGGCTCCTGATCAAGCTCGAGCGCGGCACCGAGATCCGCCGCGACGAGCTGCTGCGGCGGCTCGTCGACATCCAGTACACGCGCAACGACGTCGATTTCCACCGCGGCACGTTCCGCGTCCGCGGGGACGTTGTCGAGATCTTCCCCGCCTACGAGGAGTCGCTCGCGATCCGGGTCGAGTTCTTCGGCGACGAGATCGAGGCGATCAAGGAGGTCGACCCCGTCCGCGGCAAGGTGGTGGGCCAGCTCGATCGCTACGCGGTCTTCCCCGGCTCCCACTACGTCACCGAGCAGCAGCAGCTCCGGCTCGCGATCCACGCGATCCGCGAGGAGCTGCGCGAGCGCATCGACCACTACGACAAGGCCGTGCGCTTCCTCGAGAAGCAGCGGATCGAGCAGCGCACGATGTACGATCTCGAAATGCTGGAGCAGATGGGGTTCTGCAATGGCATCGAGAACTACTCGCGCCACCTCTCGGGCCGGAAGCCCGGCGAGCCCCCGCCCACGCTGATCGACTATTTCCCGAAGGATTTTCTCCTCATCATCGACGAATCGCACCAGACGGTCCCGCAGGTCGGGGCGATGTTCCGGGGCGATCGGGCGCGGAAGGAGACGCTCGTCGAGTACGGGTTCCGGCTCCCGAGCGCGCTCGACAACCGGCCGCTCAAGTTCGAGGAGTTCGAGCAGCACTACGCGCAGGTCCTGTTCGTGAGCGCGACGCCCGGCGACTACGAGATCCAGAAGTCGGCCGGCTCGGTGGTCGAGCAGATCATCCGGCCGACCGGGCTCATCGATCCGCAGATCCGCATCCAGCCGGTGGGCGGGCAGGTCGACGACCTGCTCGCGCGCATCCGGGAGCGGGTGGCCCGCGGCGATCGCGTGCTCGTCACGACGCTGACCAAGCGGATGGCCGAGGATCTCACCGAGTACTACACCGAGCTCGGCATCCGGGTCCGTTACCTCCACTCGGACATCGACACGCTCCAGCGCGTCGAGATCCTCCGCGATCTCCGGCGCGGCGAGTTCGACGTGCTGGTCGGCATCAACCTGCTGCGCGAGGGGCTCGATCTGCCCGAGGTGTCGCTTGTCGCCATCCTCGACGCCGACAAGGAGGGCTTCCTCCGGAGCCCGCGCTCGCTCATCCAGACGATCGGCCGCGCCGCCCGCAACGTGAACGGCGAGGTCATCATGTACGCCGATCGCATCACCGACGCGATGAAGCGCGCGATCGACGAGACGACCCGGCGGCGCGTGATCCAGGAGGCGTACAACAAGGAGCACGGCATCACGCCGGCCACGGTCAAGAAGGCGATCCTCGACCTGTCGCCCACGTCGGGCACGCGCGACTACTACGCCGTGTCGAAGGGCCCGGCGAAGCTCGCGGCCGACGCGGCGCGCGCCGCGATGGACGTTGTCGACCAGATCGACGCGATCCGGCAGGAGATGTTCGCGGCGGCGGAGAACCTCGAGTTCGAGAAGGCGGCGCGGCTGCGCGATCAGCTCCGCCAGCTCAAGGCCCAGCAGGGCGACGGGGAGGCCGGCGCCGCGCGCGAGGTGGCCGAGGAGAAGCCGGCGCGCTCCGGGCGGACGGCGAGCCGGCGGGGCGCGAACGGCAAGGGCACCGCGGCCGGCAACGGCGGCGCGCGGGCGGCGGCCAGCAGCAAGGGCGGCGGGCGGGCGGCGGCGGGGCGCGGGGGCGGGCGCTACCGATAGCGACGGAGCCCGCAGCGGGGGAATAAGGAGCGTGATCCGGCAGGCGCCCTCCCCTCCCTCGCGCGCGATCCACGTCGACCCTGCGGCGCGGCCCTGTTAAGGGGCCCGCGATGGCCGCCTCCGATCCCATCCTCGTCACGGTCACGGGCAGGGACCACCCTGGCATCACCGCCCGGCTCACCGGCGTCCTCAGCGACATCGGCGCCACGCTGCTCGACATCGAGCAGGTGGTGATCCACGGAAACCTGAACCTCGCGCTGCTCGTGCTCCTCCCCGAGGCGCGCAGCGCGCTCAAGGAGCTCCTGTTCGCCGCCAGGGAGCTCGGCGTGGCGCTCGACTTCAAGCCGCTCGACGGCGGCGCGCCGCCGCGCGCTCCCGGGAGCCGCTACGTGGTGACGGCGATCGGCCGGGAGCTCGGCGCCAAGGAGCTGCACGACGTCGCCTCCACCCTCGCCGCCCACGACGCGAACATCGAGAAGGTCGCGCGGCTGTCCGTCGAGCGGCTCTCCTCGGTGGAGATCCAGGTGCTGCTCCAGCGCGAGGAGGAGGCGGACGCGCTCAAGCAGGCCCTCCTGGCGCTCGCCACGCAGAGCAGCTTCGACCTCGCCTTGCAGCGAGAGGGCCTCTTCCGCCGGAGCAAGCGGCTCGTCGTGATGGACATGGACTCGACGCTCATCCGCATCGAGGTGATCGACGAGCTCGCGCGCGCAAAGGGCGTCGCGGAGCAGGTCGCGAAGATCACCGAGCGGGCGATGCAAGGGGAGATGGACTACGACGAGTCGCTCCGCCAGCGGCTCTCGCTGCTCCGCGGCCTCGACGTCGGCGTGCTCCGGAAGCTCGCCGCCGAGCTCCCCATCACCGAGGGCGCAGAGACGCTCATCCGCGTGCTGAGGCGGCTCGGCTACCGGACCGCGGTGATCTCGGGCGGCTTCTCGATCGCGGCGGAGGCGCTGAAGGCGCGGCTCGGGATCGACTACGCCTACTCGAACGCGCTGGAGGTCGAGGGCGGGAAGCTCACCGGCCGGGTCACCGGGCCCATCGTCAACGCGCAACGCAAGGCGGAGCTGCTCGAGACCATCGCGCAGGCGGAAGGCGTGCTGCTCGATCAGACCATCGCCGTGGGCGACGGCGCCAACGACCTCCTGATGCTCCAGCGCGCCGGCCTCGGCGTCGCGTTCCGGGCGAAGCCCAAGCTGCGCGAGGCCGCCGACACGTCGCTGTCCGCGAGCGGCCTCGACGCCATCCTCTTCCTGCTCGGCATCACCGAGCGCGAGCTCCTGGAAGTGACGTGACCGGCGCCGCCCTCGACAGGCGCGCCGGCCCACAAAACTGAACCGATTCAGTCCACGGCCGGCCTGTCGACACGGCGCCGAGCCGAGCGCTCGCCCGCCGCGGCCCCTCGCCCGCGGCGCCTGCGGTGGGTGAGGGTGTGGGAGCGGCTGCGCTGGCTCGGCGGCCTCGCGCGGCGTCCGGCCGTGCGCGGCGTGAGGTTCGCCCGCAGGCCGCCGTGCTATCCACCGAGGCCATGAGACGGAGCAGGTCCACACGGCAGGCGGGCTCCGTCGCCTGGAGCGGAGGTGAGACGTGAAGCGTCCGACGATCACGGACATCGCGTGGCGTGCGGGAGTGTCCAAGGGAGCGGTGTCCTATGCGCTGAACGGCAGGCCCGGCGTGTCGGAGCCGACGCGCGAGCGGATCCTGGCCATCGCGGCGGAGCTCGGCTGGCAGCCGAGCAACGCGGCGCGGGCGCTCTCCGACGGCCGGGCCAGCGCCGTCGGTCTGGTCATCGATCGGCCCGCGCACACGCTCGGCATCGAGCCGTTCTTCATGCAGCTCATCTCCGGCATCGAGGCGGAGCTGTCCGACAAGGCGGAGGCGCTGCTGCTCAAGGTGACCGAGGATCGCGCGGCCGAGCTGGAGACGTACCGCCGCTGGTGGGCGGAGCGGCGGGTGGACGGGGTGATCCTCGTCGACCTCTGCGAGGGCGATCCGCGCGTGAAGCTGATCGAGGAGCTGAAGCTCCCGGCGGTGGTGGTCGGCGGACCGGCGGGCAAGGGGCGGCTCGCGGGCGTGTGGAGCGACGACGCGAGCGCGATGCGGGCGGTCGTCGACTACTTGGCCGCGCTCGGCCACCGGTCGATCGCGCGGGTCGCCGGCCCCGCGGAGTTCATGCACACCGCGCTCCGCACCAAGGCGTTCAACGCGGCCGCCCGCCAGCGCCGGCTGGAGCGGGTGCAGACGGTCCACGCGGATTACACGGGCGAGGCGGGGGGCCAGGCCACGCGGCGGCTGCTCGCCGGGACCACGCCGCCCACGGCCATCGTCTTTGACAACGACGTGATGGCCGTGGCCGCGCTCGCCGTCGCCCAGGAGATGCGCGTCCCCGTGCCCGAGCGCCTGTCGATCGTGGCCTGGGACGACTCGGCGCTGTGCCAGCTCGTGCACCCCGCCCTGACCGCGGTGCGCCGCAACATCGTCGAGCACGGCTCCCACGCCGCCGCGCTGCTCCTGCGCCTCGTGGCCGGCGAGGCGATCGCCGACGTCGAGTGCAGCGCCCCGACGCTGGCGACGCGGGGCAGCACCGCGCCGCCCCCTCGCGCCTGAGCCGGCCTCGCCCCGCCGGGGGTGCGTTCCTCCCTTGCACGCTGTAGACTGAACCGATTAAGTCGATTGCTCGAGGGATATGCACCGCAATTTCGCCAAAGTCGCTGTTCGTCAGCAGGCCGTCGCCTGGCTCGGGGCCAATTTCTGGTCGAGGCGCGGCGGCCCGCTCATGTGGCAGAGCTACGATCCGGCCCTGGTCCGCGAGGAGCTCCGGGTGCTCGCCGAGCACGGCCTCACCATGACCCGATCGTTCTTCTACTGGCCCCATTTCATGCCGGAGCCCGACCGGATCGACGAGGGCTGCGTGGAGCGCTACGGCGATTTCCTCGACGCGCATGTGGAAGCCGGCCTGACCACGATCCCGACCCTCCTCGTCGGCCACATGTCCGGCGAGAACTGGGACCCGGCCTGGCGGCGCGGGCGAGATCTCTACGGGGACGTGTGGATGGTCGCCCGGCAAGCGTGGTTCGGCGAGCAGATGGCGCGGCGCTTCGCGGGCCACCCGGCGGTGACCGGCTGGCTCATCTCCAACGAGATGCCGATCTACGGCGAGCGCGAGCGCTCCGTCCGCGAGACGGTCACGAGCTGGGCGAGCCTGCTCGTGCAGGCGCTGCGGGCCGGCGGGGCGAGCCAGCCTATCTCGATCGGCGACGGCGCGTGGGGCATCGAGGTCACCGGCAACGACAACGGGTTCTCCGTCCGCGACCTCGGCGCCCTCGTCGATTTCCTCGGCCCGCACGTGTACCGGATGGAGAACGACCTGGTGCGCCAGCATTACGGCGCGGCGTTCGTCTGCGAGCTCACGGGCTTCCTCGGCAAGCCGGTGGTGCTGGAGGAGTTCGGCGTGTCCTCGGGCTTCGCGTCCGACGAGAACGCCGCGCACTACTACCGGCAGGTCCTCCACAACACCCTGCTGGCCGGCGCCACCGGCTGGATCGGCTGGAACAACACCGATTTCGATCTCATTCACCAGGATCCCTACCGCCATCACCCCTTCGAGCTCCACTTCGGGCTGACGACCACCGACGGTCGCCCCAAGCCGCAGCTCAAGGAGATGGCCCGCTTCGCCAGGGTGCTCGCCGACATCGACGTCCTCGGCTGCGAGCGCGAGCCGGCCGACGCGGCGCTGATCGTGCCGTCGTACCTGGAGGGCGCGTTTCCGTTCACGGAGGCCGAGGATCGCACCTACCTGTTCACGATGCTGCGGCAGGCCTACATCGCGGCGAAGGAGGC
Source organism: Sorangium sp. So ce1014 (assembly GCF_051521505.1). Classification (NCBI taxonomy): domain Bacteria; kingdom Pseudomonadati; phylum Myxococcota; order Polyangiales; family Polyangiaceae; genus Sorangium; species Sorangium sp. So ce1014. Next base: position 1,032,314 of record NZ_CP150356.1, on the reverse strand, counting down.
GGATCTGCCGCTCGGGCTGACCCGGGAGCGGGACGGGATCGCCGAGGATTGCCGGCTGTATCTCCTGCCGTCGGCCAAGCAGCTGACCGCGCCGAGCTGGCATCTCCTGGAGCGGCTGGCCGCCGGCGGCGCGGTGGTCTACGCGTCGTACTCCCACGGCACGCACGGGTCACAGCGCGGCCCCTGGTACGCGCACCTCAACGCGATGTTCGGTGTCGAGCATCAGCTGCGCTACGGCATGGTCGACCCGATCGAGGGCGATCGCGTGACGCTCACCTTCGAGCGTCGGTTCGGCACGATCGCCGAGGGCACGACGCTCACGTTCCCGGTCGCCGGCACCGACCACAGCCGCGCTTACCTGCCGGTGCGGCCCCGGGGGGCGGAGGTCGTCGCGGTCGACGAGCGCGGCCGGCCGGCGCTGCTGCGGCGCCAGGTCGGGAGCGGCAGCGTCGTGCTCTGCACCTACCCGATCGAGCACTTCGCCGCGGCGACCCCGCGGATCAACCCGGAGCCCACCTACAGGCTGTACGACGCGCTCGCCGAGCTCGCCGGCGTGCGGCGGCCGGTGATCGTGGACGACCCGCGCGTCGCGGCCGACACCCTGCGCCACCGGGATGGCCGCCGCTTCGTGTTCCTGGTCAGCCAGGCCGGCGAGCCGCTCTCGGTCGAGCCCGTGGTGGCCTCGGGGCACCTGACCGAGCTGGGCGGCAAAACGCCGGTCCGCGCCGTCGAGCTCGCGCCGTACGACGCGCGGATCCTCGAGCTGCGGGCGGGGCCGCGGTGAGCGCGGGGCCGCGGCTCAGTACCAGCGCGGCGTGCCGCAATCGATGTGCAGGTGGTCCCGGTGGCTCGCGTCGAAGTCGGGCCCGAGGACGCGCGAGGTCGCCCCCTCGGCGCGGAGTCGACGGGTCACGCCGCGGAGAAAGCGCCCCTCGCGGGTGCTCGGGTCGTTCCCGTAGAGCACGTAATCGCGGAGCACGCTGATCGCGCGGCCGCGCTTGGGCGAGAAGCGCGCGACATCGAATGCATTGCCGAACGAGTGCTCGCTCAGCCCCTCGCTCCACCGGCGCATCCTGCCGACCACTTCCCTGCAGGCGAAGCTCCCCAGGGTGCTGATGCGGGTGATCGGCGAGCTCAGGTGCGCTTCCGCCTCTTCCTGGATCACGCGCTCGATATCGGTCAGCCGGAGGGCGAGCGAGCAGTCGACCTGAAGCGGAGGCGAGTAAACGATGCCAGTCGGGCCGCGCGTCAGCAGCACGCCGTGCGGGATGCCGCACCCCTTCTTGTTGGGCTTCGCGATGTCCGGCAGCGGCTGAAACCGCGCGCCGGAGAGCTTGAGCGCGTCGCGGCACTCCGCGCCTGCGGCCGCGGCGATGTGGTTCCACTGGCGCTGCGCTCGCGGCGGCCGCTCGCCGAGGCCGGCGGCGTCGGCGAGGTGCTCGACCCAGGTGCCGGCCCATCCCGGCGATGCCGCCGGCGGCGTCGCGGGCGCTCCGCCGGCGCCGGCGGGCGCCGGTTCCGCGGGGGCCGGCGCTGCTCCTGCGAAGGCCGGCGCTGCTCCCGCGAGGGTCGGTGCCCCCGCGAGGGCCGGCGCCGGGGGCGCCATCAGCGCGGTTCCGCCGAGCTCCGCGAGCGTCGGGCCGCCGTGAGAGCAGGACAGCACCGAGGTCATCGCCGCCGCAGCGAGCCCCGGAAGAAAGCGTGCGTGCACATCGATGTCCGTACCGCAGCGGGCGACCGGCGCAAGACGCGCGATCCGCCCATCCCCGCGCGCCCGCCCACACGGCGCCCGCGTTCGCCAGCCTCAGTCCTCTCCCGCGCCGCCCCCCGCAGGCCCGCTTCCTCGGCGCTCGCTCCCTTCCGTCGCCGCCCCGTCTTCCGGCTCTCCCGGCACCGTCGACCGGAGCAGGAGCAGCCCGGCCACCGACACGACCGCCCCCGCCGCCGTCACGCTCCACGGCAGCACCTCTCCCTCGATGATGCCCTGCACCGACGGCGGCTTGAAATAGAGCAGCGACACCGCGAGCCCGTTGTTCAAGGCGTGCAGGAGCGCCCCGGGCAGCGCCGAGCCGGTGCGGTGGCGCGCGTAGCCGAGCACCAGCCCGAGCGAGAACGTCGGCAAGAGCCGGTACACCGAGCCGTGCGCGAGCCCGAAGAGGAGCGCCGACACCCCGATCGCCACCGCGGGCCCGGCGCGGCGCAGGCCGGAATAGACGAGGCCGCGGAACAGCAGCTCCTCGCAGACGGCCGGCGTCACGGCGACGAGCAGCAGCACGACAGGGTACGGCTGCCCGCCGAGCAGCACGAGCTCGCCGAGCTCGCGGGCGAAGGGCTCCGGCGCGGGGAACCACCGGAGGACGGTGCCGCCGATCGCGGCCCACGCCGACACCCCGAGGAGCAGCGCCCCGGCGAGGCCCCGGACCGAGGGCCGCCGGAGGCCGAGCGTCGCCCGCGGCGAGTAGCCGAAGCCGGCGACCAGCGCGAGGGTCGGGGCGAGAAAGAAGCCGACCTGCGAGACCGCGAGCTGGACCACCACGCTGGCGCGGGCGATGAGCAGGCTGCCATAGAAGAAGAGCACCTGGACGCCCGCGAACGCCGCCAGCGAGAACCCGGCCGACGGCGTCCCGCCGGCCCGGCGCCGGAGGCCCAGCACGGCGCGCGCCGACTCCTGGCCCCCGAGCAGCACGTTCTCGCGCTCGAACACGCGCGCGGCGAAGAGGAGCGCGAGGCAGGCGTAGAGCGCCGAGGAGAGGAGCGCCGTGAAGAGGAGATCGGCCGGCGCCTCCCCCACGAACAGCGCCTTGATCAGCACCGCGATGTTGAGGACCGGGGCGTAGGCCGTCCAGGGGTTGAGCTCGACCACCGGCAGGGCCGTGATGCCGGCGAGCAGCGAGAGCGGCAGGTACGCCGGCATGAGCGCGTTCTGGCCGTCCTTGAAGTCCTTCGCGAACACGGCGAGCGCGAGGAACAGCGCCGAGAACAGGAGCGTGACCGGCACGAGCAGCACGAACGCCAGCGCGAAGATCCAGGGATCGACGACCATCACGTCGGGCAGCATCCGGCTCACCGTGAGCGACAGGCTCACCACGTTGCCGAGCGCCGTGAGCAGCGAGATGACCCACACGGCCAGGAATTTGCCCGAGATGATCTCGATGGATCGCACGGGCGCGCACAGCAGCGTCTGCATCGTGCCGCGCTCCTTCTCGCCCGCCGTGAGGTCGATCGCCGGGAGGAAGCTGCCGAGGAGCGACATCAGGATCAGCATCATCGGCATCATCGAGCCGAGGATCTGGCCGACCTTGCGGCTGTCGGCCGCGACGTCGCGCGGCACGACGTCGTAGGCGATCGAGAACCCCTCGGGCAGGCCGCGCGCCGCCTCTCGCTCCGCGACGATGGCCGTGCGGGCGCGCCGCAGCGCGCCCTGGAGGCGCGCCTCCGCCGTGGCCGAGTCGGCGCGGACCGAGTCGAAGTAGATCGCGACGGAGCCCTTTCCGCCGCGCCCGAGCTCGGTCCCCAGCGACGGCCACGGGACGAGCACCGCGTCGACCTTGCGCTCGCTCACCGCGGCGCGCGCCGCGGCGAGCACGGGGTTCTCCGGCTCGGTCCACCGCGGCGGCGGGTCCTCGGCCCCGGGCGCCTCCTCCTCGCTCCGGGGCACCGGTCCCGCCGGCGGCGCGAGCGCCCCCGAGAGGAGCCCGTCGCGCACGTCCGGCGGCGCGCCGGCCCACGGCACGAGCTCGAGCTTGCCCGCCGGATCGAGCCGCGTTCGCAGGCCCTCGGCCAGCTCCCCCCACACCGCGATCCGCGACGAGCGCGCCTCGCGCGCCGCCGCCTCGGAGCCGATGAGCTTGCTCATCCCGAGCGCGAAGAGCGGATAGAGGAGGATCGGCACGAGGATCAGGCGCACGAGCGTGCGCCGGTCCCGGAGCGACTCGACGAGCTCCTTGCGGAGGATGGTCCAGACGATGGCGAGCCTCATCGCGCCGTCCCTCCCGGAGCGGGCGCGCCGGCGCTCCCGGGCGTATCGCGCCCCTCGCGCGGGCGGCTCCGCTCCACGTGGTGGAGGAAGGCGTCCGTCAGGTTCGTTGTGGCGGTGCGCTCGAGGAGCTCCGGCAGCGCGCCGGTGTCCGCGATGCGCCCCTCGTGCACGAGGGCGATTCGATCGCAGAGGTACTCGGCCTCGCCCATGATGTGCGTCGAGAAGAGGACGGCCCTGCCCGCGGCGCGCTCGCGCCGGATCGACTCGACGATGAAGCGGCCGCTGATGATGTCGAGCGCGGTCGTCGGTTCGTCGAGGATGAGCACCTCGGGCTCGTGGAGGAAGGCGCGCGCGATGTTGGCGCGCTGCTTCTGCCCCGCCGACAGCGTGCTGCACGGCCGCGAGGCGAACGCGTCCATCTCGAGGTCGGCCACGAGCGCGTCGATGCGGCGCGAGAGCGCTGCCTCGCCCATGCCGTACAGCCTGCCGAAGTAGCGGAGCACCTCGCGGGGCGTGAGCCGCTGGTAGAGCTGGGTGTCGCCCGAGAGAAAGCCGATCCGCTGCTTCGCCTCGAGCGGCCTCGCGGCGAGGTCGACGCCGCCGATGAGGACGCGCCCCGCGGTCGGCGACAGGATGCCGGCGAGCATCCGCAGGGTCGTCGTCTTGCCCGCGCCGTTCGGCCCGAGCAGGCCGACGACCTCGCCGCTGTGCACGGCGAGGTCGATCCCGTCCACGGCCGTGAAGTCGCCGTACCGCTTCACCAGATGCTCGGCGCGAAGTGCGGGGCGCATGGCGGCATGTCCTATTCGGTCCGCGGCGGGGCGCAAAGCGCCGGTCGGCGCGCAGGGCCGATGCGCAAGAGCACGGCCCAGGCCGCGAGACGCCTGCCCGCGCCGCCCGACCGGCTCCCTCCGGGGCCGTTCCGCGGCGCCCCCTCGACGTCCGCCGCAGCCCCCCCTAGACTCCCCGGCCGGAACGTCATGTCGACGAGCACGCCTTCCATGCCCTACCGCAACCGCACGACGTCCGGGCCGCTCCAGTGTCCCTGCGGACACGGCCGTGACCACTACATGGTGAGCGCGGAGGCACAATACCGCATCCTCGGGTACATCCAGCTCGCGTTCGGGATCTCGGCCCGGCCGACGAAGGTGAAGTACAGGTGCCGTCGCTGCGACACGGTGTTCTCGACGACGACGGATCCCGCGGTCCTCGACAAGCATTACTGACGTGCGGCGCGGGTGCTCCTGAACGACACATGGCCGGCCGCCCCGCGCGGCCCGGAGGCTTCATGAAAGGCCGCGTCCTCATCGTCGCCGGGTCCGACTCGGGCGGCGGCGCCGGCATCCAGGCGGACCTCAAGACGGTCACCGCGCTCGACGCGTACGGCGCGACCGCGATCACCGCGCTCACCGCCCAGAATACCCGCGGCGTCCCCGCCGTGTTCCCGGTGCCGCCCGACTTCATCGGCCGCCAGATGGAGCTCGTGCTCGACGACATCGGCGCCGACGCGATCAAGACCGGCATGCTCCACTCGGCCGAGGTCATCGCCGAGGTCGCGCGCGTCTACGAGCGCCTCGGCCGCGGCACGCCGCTCGTTGTCGACCCCGTCATGGTCGCCAAGGGGGGCGCGCGCCTGCTGGAGTCCGACGCGGAGGGCGCCCTGCGCGTCCAGCTCCTGCCGCTCGCCGCGCTGCTCACGCCGAACATCCCGGAGGCCGAGGCGCTGACCGGCACGGTGATCGACAGCGTGGACGCGATGCGCCGCGCCGCCGCGCAGTTGCTCTTCATGGGCCCGCGCGCCGTGCTGCTGAAGGGGGGCCACCTCCCTGGCGCCACGGTCGTCGACGTCCTCCGGACCGCGCCGGAGCCCGGCGCCTCCGGGCACCCCGGGGGCGAGCAGCTGTTCGAGGACGCGCGCATCGAGACGCGCGCGACCCACGGCACGGGCTGCACGCTCGCCTCGGCCATCGCCGCCGGCCTCGCCCAGGGCCTGGCCCTCGTCCCTGCGATCGCGCGTGCGCGCCGCTACCTCCGCGAGGCGATGCGCGCCGCGCCCGGGCTCGGCCACGGCCACGGTCCGCTGAACCACGCCCACACGGCGCGGCCGTTCTCCTGAACACCGCGCGCGGCGGCGTCCTCCTGTGGACGGCGCCGCGGCCGCGGCGGCCCCGCCCAGCCGGCCGCGCGGGGCCGGCCCCGCCCAGCCGGCCCCGCACGGCCGGCCCCGCCCAGCCGGCCCCGCACGGCCGGCCGTGCGGCGCGCGCGCCGGCCCCGCCCCGTCCCGCGCCGAACGGGCAAGCCGCAACGCTTGTGCAACGACTCGTTGCGCCCGGGGCTCGAATGGACGACCCTGCGCGCAGTCCGTATCGACGTGCCGGCGCGTCAGCTTCGGCGCCGGCGCGGAGCTCTTCCTCACCCTTCGTGCGCCCGTGGCCGTGACCAAAGATCCCCTCCCTCCCATCGACGTCGGAACGGTCATCAACGACCGGTACGAGGTCCTGAAGAGCATCGGCAAAGGCGGCATGGGCGAGGTCTTCTTGGCCTTTGATCGCCTGACCCAGCAGCAGGTGGCGCTCAAGGTGGTGCCCGAGGCCTCCGCCATGCCGGGCGACGACGAGGCCCTGCGGCAGGAGGTGATCCTCGCGCAGAAGGCGCGTCACCCGAACGTCTGCCGCGTGCACGACCTCGCGCCGAGCACGTGGGGGCCCATCCTCGTGATGGAGTACATCCCCGGGCAGACGCTCCACAACCACATCCGCAAGCGCAAGACGTCCGGCGGGTTCAGCGCCGACGAGTTCCGCAAGATCTCGACCGACGTCTGCGCGGGGCTCGCCGCCATCCACCAGCAGGGGCTTGTGCACGGCGATCTGAAGCCCGGCAACGTGATGGTCGCCGACGATCGCGCCGTCATCCTCGACTTCGGCTTCGCGAAGGAGCGCGCTCGCGCGGCCGTGCGCAAGCCGGGTGCGCCCCCGGACGGCGGCACGCCTCATTACATGTCGCCGGAGCGGCTGCGCAGCGGCGGGGCGAGCCCCGAGGACGACGTCTACGCCGCGGCGCTGACGCTCTGGGAGATGTGGACCTGCCGCGTCCCCGAGCCCGGCTACAAGCCGCGGCTCAAGACGATGAAGCAGCAGATCACGTTCGACGTGCCCGCCGCGCTGACGAACGACGAGATCAGGCAGATCTTCCGCGGGCTGAACCCGGATCCGCAGATGCGCCCGCAGGCGCGGCACATGCGGTTCTTCAACCCGACGCAGACCACGACCGCGCCGATCCAGCTGCCGCGCGAGCGCATCGACCCCGGCCCGGCGCCCGGTCGGGCCATCAAGACGCAGTTCACCCCCGGTGCGCAGTCGCTGCTCATCACGTACGCCACGAACGCGCCCGACAGCGTCACCACGCTGTTCCCGCTGCAGAAGCCGGTGCTCTCCATCGGCCGCCGCAGCGATCAGGATCTCGTCCTGGCCGAGGCGACCGTCTCCGGCTCGCACGCGCTCCTTCGCTGGCAGACGGGCTCCTGGCTTGTCGAGGATCTGAACAGCACGAACGGCACGTACGCGGACTTCCCGTTCGAGCGCAAAGCGCAGGTCTCGCTGCTCCACGGCGCCGAGGTGCAGCTCGGCGAGTGCCGCCTCATGGTGGTCACGTTCGGACCGGACTCGCCGCACCACGACAAGGCGAAGCGCTACCTTGCGCGGCGCGACGGCCTCACGGGGCTGCTCGTGCGCGAGCACCTGATGAAGGCCATCGACGAGGACGGCTTCTTCGCCGAGTGGGCCGAGGTGCCGATGGAGATCGCGCGCTTCGAGCTCCGCGGCCAGAACGGCCTCGTGAGCCTGCGGCCGACGATCCTCGAGATGCTGGCGCTGCGCAAGGCGGCGCTTCAGGTCGTGGACCTGACCCAGACGCTGCTGCTCAGCCTGACGCCGGCCGCGGCCGGTCGCACCGGCCCGCTCACGTTCGTCGTCTCGATCGTGGGTCCCAACCTGGACGAGGCCCAGCATGTGGTCGAGCAGGTCGTCGCGCAGGTGCAGGGCACGCTCCCCGAGACGCTCGAGCTGACCGCCACGCTCGTGAAGTGCGAGCCGGGTCGCCCCGCGCGCACGCTGATCGACTGAGGGCGACGCCGCGCCGTTGCGGCTGCCGCGCGTCGCCGCCGACGAGCCGTCATTCAGCCGGCGCCGCCGCGTGCTCGTCCGGAGCCGCCGAGCCCGTCACGCAGGCGCATGACCTTTGGCGCGAGCCCTCGCTCGCCGGCAGCTCCCGCGCCGGAGCGGCGAGCGCCTACTGGGACGATCCGCTGCAGGCCTCGCCCGGCGCGGCGACGTGGTCGATCACCACCTCGCCGGACAGCTTCCGGACGTCGATCTCCCCCTGCCAGATGAGCTCCGCGCTGCCCTGCGCGTCGACGACGTCCCGCAGCAGCCGCACGTAGATCTTGCGCGGGGCGACCTCGGGAATTGCCACCGCGAAGTCGAACGCGCAGACCGAATCACACCTCGGGTTCGCCGCGTCGGGCTCGTCCCTCTCGGTGATCTCGTAGATGCTGTCGATCCGGTCCACGTGCATCACACGCTGGCCGCAACAGTTGAGCAGGAGCCGGCTGTCCGCGACCGTCAGGGATCCGCTCGATGGGTCGTAGCGCCAGCGCAGCACCTCGGCGCCGCAGTAGCTCTCCTCCCCCTCGACGGCGAGCCTCCGCTCCGGCTCCACGAACCCACCGGCCTCGCTCACGGTCCCCACCTGCGCAGGCTCGGTCTCCAGACACGCGTTCAGGAGAACCAGCGAACCCACCGTTGCAAGTGCCCTACAGACCGGCGCGTACTTCATGCACAGACTTCCTTGGTTATCTCGCCCCACTGTTAAAATACGCCCAAAATGAAGAATCAGGGCTTCAATAAGAAGGCGCGATCTGTCTCCGCGATAACTATCGCCGAAACAGCCGCTGTCTGGCGTACGTAAGAGGCGCGTGCCACCACACCCCGGAGCAGCTGCACGCACATTCGAGTGTGATCTACGCGTTTCGGGAATAAATGTCCAGGTGAAACGTGGCAGAATACGCCCGGCCCTCTGACCTTGGACGTCGTGGTCGGTCGATCTGCTCCACCATCCCACCCTCAAGGCACGGTGCCAGACAGCCGCGCGCGATCCGCTGCCGGCCGCCCATCCCGCCGGCCCAGCGCACGGCGGGGCGACGGGGGCGCGGTGGTCACCTCGAGGCGACGGTCGTGCTGCGCCGGGGCGGCGAGCTCTGCTCGTGGCAGTCGGCGTCCGCGGGGGCGTCGTCGAGGACGACCGCGCCTGCGGTGACGTCCAGGTCGAGGGTGCCGCTCCAGACCACGGCCGGGCTGCCCTGCTGATCGACGACGTCGCGCAGCAGCTTCACGTAGATCTCGCCCCGCGGGACGTCCTGCACGCCCACGGACAGATCGAAGGCGCACTGCTCGCTGCAGCGCCCCTCGGCGTCGTCCGGCTCGTCCCGCTCGGTGACCTCGTAGAGGCTGTCGATCCTCTCGACGTGGATCGCGCGCTTCCCGCAGCAATCGAGCATCAAACGAGAATCGGCGAGCCGGAGCGTCGCTGACGGCTCGTCGTACTGCCAGCGGAGCACCTCGGCGCTGCAGTATCCCCCGTCCTCTCGCGGGGCGAGCCGGTGATCCGGGTTCCGGAACCCCCCCTGCTCGCTGATCCTCGTTTCGTGAACCGCCGCCACCGAGCTGCAGCCACCGGCGCAGAAGGACCCGACGATCGCGATGGCGGTCCAGATACGGCTCGACACCATGCTCTTCTCCATGTTCGTTTCGCTGGCTGACCAGGGCGGCCTACAGCAATTCCCGTGCAACTTTCCAGCCAACTCCCCCCTGAGCAGTCCGGAGGCTAACTGCGTCCGACGCAGCGGGCCAAAGAAGCGGTGACCGCCGGCGCGGTCTCCCTTCGCTCCGCTCTCCGCGGCGACGCACGTGATCGCGCAGGAGCTCGCCACGTCAGACGGGCCTGGGCCGAAGAAGTTGTCGGACGGAGAGCCCCTGGATCCAGCCGCGACGCGGCGCCCGCTGTTCCCGCGCGCCGGATGGCCGGGCCGCACCTCCCGCGGCGCGGCGCGCGGCGTGTCGCTCGCTGGATCGTGGCGCTGGAGGCCGACCGTGCGGGACGCCTTGCCACAGCGTGTGCAGCGTCCGCACGCCGCGCCCCCGATCTGCGCAGCACCGCCGAGCTCGGGTCAGCGGGCGCCGCGCTGGGGCGGCGCCGGCGAGCGGGTCAGTTCTTCGCCTCGACGGCCTTGCCGGGAGGAAGGGGATCCCAGCGCAGCGAGTCCCCGAGCAGGTTGGAGATGCGCTTGGGGCGCTGCCCGTCGACGCGCATGATGTAGAGCCCCGGGCCCTCGCCGGACGTGCGCGTGGAGAAGAAGGCCACGAGCCGCCCGTCAGGGCTGCAAGCCGGGTACCCGTTCCTGCCCTGGCTCTGGGTCAACCGCGCGAGGCCGCCGCCCGTCTCCCCCGAGACGACAAGGTCGGTGTTCTTGCCGGCCCCGACGGCATAGACCGCCTTCACCCCGTCGGGGTGGTTGCAGAACGTGGGCGCCGACGCGAAGAGCCCCTCCGGCGAGATCGCCTTGCCGCCCACGTAGATGCGCTGCCCGTACCTGCCCTCGCCGGAGAAGGCGAGCTTGCCTGTCGGCGTGAACGCCGGGTGGAGCGCCATCCCCACCTCGGACGCCGGCTTGATGCTCTGGAAGTCGGGCCCGGAGAACAGCTTGATCGTCGACCCCACCCCGATGCTGAGCGCAACCTGGGAACGATCCTTGGAAAAGGCGATCCCGTAGACCGAACCCTTCACCGGCAGCGCCAGCGGGCCTCCCGCCGGCGTGAAGATCTTGTACTCGTCGCCCTTCACGCTCGCCGCGTAATGGAGCTGCTCGTTCTTCCCGAACACCGGGGCGATGGCTGTCTGCTCGGGCGGCGAGACGGCCTTGGCGTCGTGCCCGTCGGCGTCGATCGTGAAGACGCGGCGCAGCGAGCCCGAGCCCGAGGCGAACGTCATGTGGCTGGCGAAGCCGCCGTTCTGGCCGGTGAGGGCGCCGATGAGCTGGTCGGCCACCCGGTGCGACTCGAAGCGCACGTCGCGGAGCGGCACGATGAACTTCTTGTCGAACACCGGGGCCTGCCCGCGGTTCACCAGGAACGCCTGGCCGACGAGCTCGACCTTGTCCGGGGCGACCTTCTTGCCGCGCACGCTCACGACCGCCTCGACCCCCTTCGCGGACCACGCCTTCACGTCCACCGGGCTGTCGGAGAGGTACAGACCGTCGGGCGCGGCGCTGTCGGGCAGCACCTCGAACTCGCCGCACAGCTCGAGGTCGCGCCGGACCACGCTGTGGAGCGTCACGTCCTCGGGGTCGGAGACGAGCGACGGCAGGACGCCGATCTTCGGGAGCGGGCGCGACGCGCCGGCGACGACCGTGATGTGACCGAGGATCTCGTCCGGGTTGGGGGGCGCCGTGGAGGCCGGCGCCTGCGCCGGAGCAGGGGGGGCAGCGAGCGCGGCGGCAGCGAGCGCCAGCGCGCCGAGGGCGTATTGAGCTAGTCGCATGTGGTCTCCCTACAGACGAACGTGACGCTGACCTGCTTCTGACCGAGGTCGGGATAGTTCTCGGGCGGCGGCGGCAGCGCCTGCCCCTTCGCCCCCTCGAGCGTCGCCCGCGCGGCCGCGTCGAAGATGGCATTCCCGCTCGGCGTCAGCGTGTAGCTCACCATCTGCCCGTCGGATAAAACGATCACCGCGCGCGGCTTGTGCTTCGTGAGCTCCTCCGGCGGGAGCCCCGAGCCGTTCACGCGGAACCTGCTCGAGAACCAGCCCGCGATGCGGGCCAGGTACAGGTCCACCGCGCGCGCCTTGAGGGGATCGGTCTCCGTCCCCTCGGCGACGCCGTCCTGGTGCCCCTCCTGGTCGACGTTGGCGACCTGGCCGGCGTCGGTCGTCGGATCGAGCTCGGTGTCGACCTGCTTCGCGATCTCGGCGTCGGGCGGCGGCGGCGCGGTGCCCGCGTCGGCGACCTTCACCTCCGGGGGCGGGATGTCCTCCTCGGTCTTGCCCGCGTCCGGCGACACGAACGCCTTCTGCTCGACGCGCGGCTTGGGCGTCTGGCGCACCCACCGGTCGGGCAGCTTCATCTTGTCGCGCTTGCCGCCCAGCTTGAGCAGCGGCGTGTCCATGTCGAGCACCGGGACGACCTTCACCGGGACGCTCGGCCCCTTCTCGATCTCGGCCACCGCCGCGGGCACGGTGAGGTCCGCCAGGCTGACCGCGACGGCGGCGCCCGCCTGCACGCCCATCGCCACCGCGAAGGCGAGCGCGACGTCCCGCGGGCGGAAGTCGCTCTTCGTCCGGCGCTTCCCCGGCGGCGTCATCGGCCCGGGCGCGCGCGCCGCGGCCGGGCTCAAGGCGCCGCTCCTCCAGGTGGCGGCGCGCCGCCGCCGGGCCGCGGCGCCGCGCCCTCCGGCTCGATCTCCGGCTGGACGAGGAGGTTCAGCCCCTCGACCCCGGCGGCCCGGGCGGCGGCGACGACCCGCGCCACGGCGCCGTAGCGGGCGTCCTTGTCGGCGCGGATGTAGAGCTCCTTCTCCTTCTGCACGCGCCCGTTCGACGCGAGCACGCCCTCGATGTCGGCGGTCGCGTCGTCCTCACCGAAGAGGATCTTCTCCTCCTTCGTGATGGTCACGACGAGCTTCGTGTCCTTTGTCGGCGCCTCCTCGGCGGAGACGTTGGGCAGCTCGACCCGGAGCCCTGCCGTGAGCAGCGGGGCGGTGACCATGAACACCACGAGGAGCACCAGCATCACGTCCACGAGCGGCGTGACGTTGATCTCGCTGAACCCGCCGCCCCGCCGCCTGCGCCCTCCGCCCACCGACATCGCCATGATCGGCCCTGCCCCTCAGCCCTTCGGCATCACCGGCGTGGGCCGGTCGCTCGTCCGCTGGAGCGCCAGCGGGATGGACTCCTGCACCGCGCGCGCCGAGAGCGACGCGATCTCCACCCATCCCTCGCTCGCGGCCTCGAGCGCCGAGAGCAGGTCGTCGATGCGCTTGTTGAGCCCGTTGTAGGCGATGACGGCGGGGATCGCGGCGAACAGCCCGATCGCGGTCGCGATGAGCGCCTCGCCGATGGCCGGGGCGACGACGGGCAGCGACGCGCTCTTCTGCTGACCGATGCGGAGGAACGCGTCCATGATCCCGTAGACGGTGCCGAACAGGCCGATGAACGGCGACGCCGCCGCGATCGACGAGAGCGTCGGCATGAGCGCGCTCGCCCGCTGCGTCTCGGTCACGATCGCGCGCTTCGCGATCGAGTCGAGGAGCTTGTGGGTCCCGGTGCGGCGGCTGAGCTCCAGCACGACGCGGGCGCCCGGCGCGTCCGCGTGCCGCTGCGCGAGCGCGAACAGCTGATCGGGCGAGTGGGCGTGCGCCGACTCGTGCTCGAACCGCGCCTGCTGCGCCGAGAGCCGGGTCAGCTGGAGGAGCTTCAGGACGGCGATCACCCAGACGAGGATCGCCGCGAAGATCAGCAGCCAGACGACAAGGAAGACCGGACCGGAGGCGTGGAGGACCAGGGAGACGGGATCAAGCTTGATCGGGACCGCCGTCGCCGCCTCGGGCGCGCTTTGCAGGAAGGCCATATCGATCTCTTCGGGTCAGGGAATCGGCTCGTCGGGGATCCGCGCGCGCGGCCCCGTTCAGTGCAGTTTGCGACCGCGGCCCCCTCTCTCACCTGGAAGCGCGGCCGTGGCCCTCTTCACGTCGTCCAGCGCCGCGCGCGGCGCGGCGCGGCGCTCAGTCCGCCAGCAGGATGTCGACCTTCCTGTCGCGCGCCCAGCCCTCTTCGTCCGCGCCGGTCGCCTCGAACTCGCCCTTCGACGAGGTCGCGATGCGGCCCTGCTCGAGGCCCTTCTTGGCCAGGTACTCCGCGACGCTGCCGGCGCGCTTCTGGCCGAGGCCCAGGTTGTACTCCGTCTCCCCGCGAGGATCGGCGTGACCGATGAGCTTCATCCCCTTGCCCTTGAGCGGGCCCGAGACGAAGCAGCGCGCCAGCGCGTCGAGCGCGCTCGCCGCCTCGCCCTCGATGGCCGTCGAGTCGAACGCGAAGCGGGCCGTCGGCAGATCACCGCAGGCCTTGAGGATCTTGTCGTCGATACGGATCGACCCGCTCGTCGGCTTGGCCGTGTCCTGCTTCGGGGCGGGCGCCACCGTGTTCGCCACCGGAGGGGGCGCGACGGTGCCGCCGACATTCGCCGGCGGCTGCGGATCGGAGCCGCAGCCGGCCGCGAAGGCGGCAAGGGGCGCCGAGACCACGAGGATCAACGCGGGCAGTTTTGTCATGGGCATGCCGTTACCACGCCACGGAGCGCGTTGCAGCATTTTGAGCGGCCGCCGGCGGGCCGGCGCGCCGGGAGGACAATCATTCCTGTAAAGTGCCGCGATGCATCGCCAGCCCCCGGTGCGGGAATATTTTGGGCACCAACGATCTGGCCCGCCTCGCGCCTCTCGTAGCGCCTTCCATGCCTTCGGTGCCGCGCTCCTCTCGCTCGGCGCGGCGGCCGCGGTCGCCGCCCCCGGCGCGGCGCAGGCCGAGGTCCCGGTGCAGCGCACGTTCTTCCGGCTGCCCTCGTCGAACGGGTTCGGCGCGGTGCTCCTCGATCTGAGCCAGGCGAGGCTCACCCACTTCCGCGAGCATCTGTTCGCCACCGAGGAGCCGCTCCTCGACGAGCGCGGCGAGGAGGTCTGGATCGGCAACCAGCCGCAGGCCGTGCCCACGCGCGATCTGCTCTACGACGCGTACTTCGGGCTGCGCTCGGAGGGCAGGCAGCGGTGGTTGACCGAGGTCCCCGTCGATCTCGACGCGAGCGGCTACGCCGGCTGGACCGACGGGGAGCGCGGCGGCACGGGCGTCGTCACGATGGTGCAGCGGGTCGGCAACCTCGAGTGCACGCAGCTCTTCTTCGCGCCGCAGGCCCTCGGGCAGGCGGGGTTCGTGATGGCGATGCGCGTCGAGAACCGGGGCGAGGTGCCGGCGGAGGGCGTGTCGGCCTTCTCGCTGCACAACTTTCACCTCGGCTTCGGGCGCCCGGGCGTGATGACCGACATCGGCGAGTCGGGCGAGACGGTCGCCTACGACGGGAGCGGGGGCCGGCGCGACTTTCTCGAGCGCGCCTTCGCCGGCGTGGTCGCCGCGCGCGCGCTCGAGCCGGCCGCGCGCCACGGCGCGTCGCGCGCGGGCGGCCCGGCGGACCTCGACGTCTACCGGATCGTCGCGGAGGGCGCCGTCGCCGATCTGCCGGACCTCGACGGGGCCGCGCCCACCGCGGACGGCTCCGTGAGCGCGTTCCAGTGGGACCTCGGCAGCATCGGTCCCGGCGAGGCGCGGTGGGTCGGCGTGGCGTTCGCGCATCACGGCGACCCCTCGGGCGCGGCGGACCCGCTCGTGCAGGGCGCCCTCGACGCGTACCTCGGCGCGAAGGGCGCGGCGGAGGTCGTGGCGGACGAGATCGCCGCGTACCGCGCGTTCCAGGGCGCGCTGAAGGTGCCGCCCACGGCGACGCCCGGGGAGACGGCGTTGCTCCGGCAGTCGGCCGTGATGCTCCGGATGGCGCAGTCCCGCGAGAGCCACGCGTTCCTGCGCGAGCACCTGACGCGCGACGGCGAGCCGCGCGCCACGCGCTTCGGCACGACGCTCGGCGGCGAGCCCGCCGCGCTGCCGGCGACGATCGCCCACCGCGGCCGCGGCGCCGTCCTCGCGAGCCTCCCGCCGGGCGAGTGGACGGTCGCCTGGATCCGCGACGGCGCCTACGCGACCGTGGCCATGGCCGTCCTCGGCATGGAGGCCGAGGCGCGCGATGCGCTGAGCTACTACCTCGACGCGGAGGCGGGGCGCTTCCAGCGCTGGAACGAGCTCGCGTCGTACGACATGCCGCCGTACCAGATCAGCCTGGTGCGCTACCACGGCTTCGGGGTCGAGGAGACCGACTTCAACGATTTCGGCCCGAACCTCGAGTTCGACGGGTTCGGCCTGTTCCTCTGGGCGCTGCGCCGTTACGAGGAGCTCACCGGCGACACGGCCTTCGTGGACGAGCGCTGGGCCACCGCGTCGTCGAAGGTCGCGGACGCGCTCGTCGCGCTCATCGACCCGGACACCGGCCTCGTCCGGAAGGACTCGTCGATCTGGGAGACCCACTGGAACGGGCGCGAGCGCTCGTTCGCGTACACGAGCATCACCGCGGCGCGCGGCCTGTGCGACGCGGCGGAGATCGCGGCGCGGCGCGGCGAGGCGCAGCGGGCCGCGGGGTACCGCGACGCCGCGAACCGGCTGCGCGACGCGATCGCCGCGCGGCTCACGGACGCCTCGGGCGCGCTGGCCGCGAGCCTGGAGGAGCTCGAGTCGGGCGCGGGCTACTGGGACGCGGCGGTGCTCGAGGGGATCGCGATGGGCCTGTTCGATCCGCGGGGCCGCATCGCCGCCGCCACGCTCGCCGGGCTCGACGAGCACCTGCTCGTCCCCGCGGGCGCCGGGTGGTCCCGGAACGACGATCGCTTCGATCACGCCGGCGTGGACGACCTGAGCCCCTGGGGCAGCGAGTACGACAGCGCCGAGTGGGTCGTGACCGATCTGCGCGGCGCTGTCGCCGCGCGGCTCATGGGCGACGAGGCGCGCTCGGACCGGCTGCTCCGCTGGGTGCTCGATCAGTCGGCCGCGAACTACCTCGCGATCACCGAGACCTACGACGAGGCGAGCGGCGCCTACAAGTTCAACGCGCCCATGGTGGGGTTCGGCGCGGGCGTCTACGCGCTCGCGCTCGCGGCGCGCGACGGGCGGGTCGTCGGGCCGGCCTGCGGCGCGTACTTCGACGAGAGCGCCACGGGCGGCACCGGCGCAGGGGGCGGCCCCTCGAGCGGCAGCGCCGGCTCCGGCGGGGCGGGCGTCGGAGGCGCAGGTGGAGGCGCAGGTGGAGGCGCAGGTGGAGGCGCAGGCGGCCTCCAGGACGACGCCGGCTGCGGCTGCCGACTCGCGACGGCGGAGGGCGCGGCGCGCTGGCCGCTGCTCGCGGCGGCCGTGGCCGCGGCCGGCCTCGGGCGACGGCGGCGCGGGAGGGCGCGGCGCTGACGCTCGCCGGGCGCGCGCCGCGTTCGTGGGCTACTTCTCGCTTGTGTCCTCCTGCCGCTCTGTCTGCGCGGCGGCGGGAGACGGGGTGCCGGCGACCGCGGCGGCCATCGCATCGGTGAGCGACACCGGCGGCGCGGGCCGCGGCGTCTCCTCGGACGCGGGCGGCGGCGCAGGCGGGTGCGCAGGCCGAGCGCGGGCCCCCGACGCGGAGGCCGCGCGCGCGCCTGCCGCGGCGAGGGCGCGGACGCCTGCGCTGGAGGCCGTGCGGGCGCCTGCACCGGTGGCCGCGCGCGCCCCCGCCTCGATCACGGCGGCCGGCTTCGGCGCCGCGCCGGGCTCGGCAGCATCCGCCTTGCCCTCGCCAGCCCCAGGTGCCTGCGCCTCGTGCCCGCGGGGCGTCGTGTTGGGGTATCCGGGCGCCTCGTCCGGCGCGCTCACCTCGCGCGCGATCTCCCCTGCCCGGGAGACGCCGCGCTGCGCGGTGGGGGGCAGCAGGACGTCCCCCGGCGCGCTGGACCTCGGGCCGGCGACCAGCGCGAGCCCGGCGGCGATCGCCAGAGCGCCGGCCGCCGACGCCATGAGCGCGCGCACGCGGGCCCGGCGCCGCGCCCGCGAGGGCGCCGCGACCGGCACGAGCGCGTCGTAGACCCGCAGCACATCGGTCACGCTCGGGGGCGCATCGACCGCGACCAGCGGCGCCGCCGCGACCGGCGTCCCGGCCGCGACCCGGCCCGTCGCCGGCGCAGCCGAGCTCCCCGCCGGCGCCGCCGCCGCCGTCCTCGGGGCGGGGGGGTTCGCGAGGAACGACTTCAGCGCGAGCGAGCGGAGATCCATCATCGTCGGGTCGTCGTCGTCCCGCGGCACCGGGGGCGCGCTCGACCGCCGGAGCGGAGGAGGAGGCCGGCTCGATCGCCCCCCGGCGCCCGCCCCCGGCAGCCCGGCCGTGCCCCTCCCCTGCGCGCGGAGCATCGTGCCGCCGCAGACGCGGCACTCGGGCGCGGCCCCGCCCCGCGCGCCGCTGGAAACCGTGGTGACGAGTCCGCAGACTTCGCAGTAGACGTCCATGAGCCCCCCGCAGGCCTCGCACCATGACGGCGGCGAGAGCCCGCTTCGCCAAACCTGTGATCTAACTTACATCTCGAGTATGGCGTGCTCGGGCCGGGCGTGCATGCGGTCTCCCCGCGAATCGAACGCGAATCGAACGGCAATCGGACGGGAAGCGGACGGAAATCGGACGGGAAGCAGACGGAGATCGGACGGGAAGCAGACGGAGATCGAGCGCTGGACGCGCGATGTGCGGCCATCCTGGACGGTCGAAGAGGAGCAGAAACCGTCCTGGACCGAAGGGTTTTCGGGTGGGCGCTTGCGATGCCTGCCTCTGAGCTGCTGTGGTAAGAGCCGCGCTTCGATGTGGTCGGGAGCGGGCCGGAGGTCCGCTCGACGTGGTCGGGGCTCCCTGCCGGGGGTCACGCTGACATGGGGCTGGGGGCCGCGTCCGGTCCCCGAAGCGCCCGGAGGAGTTCGAGAATGGGTCTCAGCGAAACGCTGCTCGATGCGAACAAGAAATCACGGGTCATCGCCGACTGTTGCACGCTGGTCGACGAGGAGGTGGCTTCGAAGGGCGGGCTCTCCGGCCTGGCGGTCAAGGCCGGCTACGCGGCCGTGAAGGGCATCAAGCCCGGCTTCATCGCCCAGGTGGTCGAGAAGCTCTTGCCCGAGTTCGCCAAGAAGCTCGATCCCCTCTGGGTCGAGGCTGCGGGCAGCGGCAATGCGAGCTCGTTCCTGACCACGAACCGCTCGCGGGTCGCCGACGCGCTCCTCAGCGTCACCGACGAGAAGGCGAAGACCTCGACGAGCGGCGTGGTGCGCGGCACCTACGAGAAGCTGCGCGGCTCGGCGAAGAAGAACGTCGAAGACGCCGTCCCCCGCCTCGCCCAGCTGATCCAGAAGCACGCGTCCTGAGCGGCCCGGCGCCCAGGCCCGCGCGCCCGCGCCGGCCTGGGACGCGCGGCGCCCGCGCCGGCCCGCTGCGCTCCGCAGCGCGGCCGGTGCGCCTCACGTCGACGAGAGGTGTCGTGGGGACGGGAGGCGCTCCGCGCGCCGGCTCAGCCGGGCTCGCCGAAGCTTCGCGCGAAGAGATCGCGGATGGCCTCGCGGCCAGCGTCGTTGAGGTCCTGGGTGCCGATGCCGGCGAAGTTCTCGCTGATGATGCTCGGCTGCCGCGCCATCTCCCAGGCCGAGCCGCTCCAGCGGAACCAGCCGCGCTTCTCCTGATCGTAGACGAACAGCGGCTTCTTCCAGAGGCGCGCGAGCTCCGCGCCCCAGCCGGTGCCGCCGCGCACCGTGCCGTCGTCCTGGAGCGTCCCCACGACGAAGACCTGGCTGGCCGCGTTGATCTGGTGCCAGATCGTCTGGAGGATGTTGCGCACGAGCGGGATCTCGCTCAGCACGCGGCCGAGGCGCCGCGACACGTAGACGAGGCTGAAGTCGCCCTTGCGCAGCTCGTCGTCCCCGAGCACGACCACGCCCCGCTGGCGCTCGAGGAGCCGGTGGCCCTCGAAGCTGTAGTTCAGCTCCTGCACCCCGTACCGCTCGGCGCAGGCGCCGAACTCAGCCTCGGCCCCCTTGGCTCCGCCCGAGTGCAGGCGGAACTGCCGTGGGTCCTTCGGCCGCTCCGAGGGGGGGCGCACGTCCTCGTCGATGACCCGCATCGAGTGCGGATCGAGGCGCAGGTGGAGCTCGGCGAGGTCCTTGTTGCCGTGGTCCTTCAGCAGCCGCAGGCGAACGACGTCGCGCTCCGGCTGCAGGTAGACGACCACGCTGAGGTGGCGCTCGACCTTCTCGAGCGCGGCCGGCAGCTTGCCCGGGGGGATCGACTCCTCGACCTGCGCCGCGATCCAGATCTCGGCGGAGCGCTCCTTGGCGAGGCGGCCGAGCGCCTCCATCGCCTGCTCCGACGCAATCGCCACGTCGAAGCCGTCGACGATGATCACGTCGGGCTCGAAGTGGGCGACGCCACGCGCGAACGCCACCGTCTCGAGCATCTTCTCGACCCACAGCCGCGCCGCCTCTTCGGTCGCGTCGGGCGGCGCCTTCACATGGCCGAGGTGCGAGTAGATCTGCCGGTGCCGCTCGACCTCGAGCCGGACGGCCTCAGGCTCCTGGAGCCGCATCGACTGCGCGAGATCGTGGAAGATCTCGTCGTAGTACGCGCGGACGTGGTCGACCGCGTTCTCGTGCGAGATGTGCAGGACCCTGCGATCCCGGAGCAGATCGTCGAGCGCGATCTGCACGAGCAACGCCGTCTTGCCCACGCCGGGCCGAGCGACGATGACGCCGACGTTGCCGCGACCCAGCCCGCCGTGCATCGACCCCTCGAAGACCCGCATGGGGCTCCGCTCGTTCACCTCTTTGCGGTACATGCCGACCCCCTCACTTCGCCTTCTTGGCCAGCTCTTCCCGGTACTTCTTGATGAGCTCCTCCGAGAGAGCCGCCGGAAGGGGAGCATAGCGCGAGAACTCCATCGTGAACTCGGCTTTGCCCTGGGTGGCAGAACGAAGGATGGTCGAGAAGCCGAACATATCGGCAAGCGGCACCTCCGCCTCGACACGGCAGAAGCCGTCCGCCTCGGTCGAACCGATGATGATGCCGCGCCGCTGCATGAGGATGCCGACGATGCCGCCCTGGTACTCGCCCGGGCCCTCGACGGCGACCTTCATCAGCGGCTCCAGGATCTGCGGGCCGGCCTTGGGGTACGTCTCGCGCCAGGCGCCGCGCGCGGCCTCCTGGAAGGCGATGTCGGACGAGTCGACCGAGTGGGAAGCGCCGTCGTTCAGCGTGACGGACACGCCCGTGACCGGCGCGCCGATGAGCTGCCCCTTGGCGAGCATCGACACGAAGCCCTTCTCGACCGCCGCGATGAACTCGCGCGGGATCGCGCCGCCGACGACCTCGTCCTCGAACCGGAACGGCGCCTCGGTCCACGGCTCCATGAAGCCGCCGACCTTGCCGTACTGGCCAGAGCCGCCGGTCTGCTTCTTGTGCGTGTAGTTGTAGTCCACGCGGCGCGTGATCGTCTCGCGGTAGGCGACGCGCGGCGGGCTCGTGACGACCTCGGCCGCGTACTCGCGCTTCATGCGCTCGATGTAGACGTCCAGGTGGAGCTCGCCCATGCCCTGGATGATCGTCTCGCCGCTCTCCGGATCCGCCCCGACGCGGAAGGTCGGGTCCTCCTTGGTGAAGCGGCGCAGCGCCTTCGACATGTTCGCCTGGGCCTTGTTGTCCTTGGGCGTCACCGTCAGCGAGATGACCGGGTCGGGCACGTGCATCGACGTCATCGCGACGGCCAGGCCGCCCTCGGTGAACGTGTCGCCGGAGTTGCAGTCGATGCCGAAGATCGCGACGATATCGCCCGCGCTCGCGCCGTCGATGTCCTCCATCTCGTCCGAGTGCATGCGGACGAGCCGGCCGACCTTGTGGCGCTTGCCCGTGCGCGTGTTCGTGACCTCTTTCCCGCGGCTCAGGGTGCCCTGGTAGATGCGGATGTACGTGAGCTGGCCGAAGCGGCCATCCTCGAGCTTGAACGCGAGCATGACGAGCTGCGCTTCCGGGTCGCTCGACAGCGAGATCTCGGCCTCGTCCTTGTCGAGATCCACCGCCTTGTTGGTGATGTCGGCGGGCGTCGGGAGGTAGCGGGTCACGCCGTCGAGCAGGACCTGCACCGCCTTGTTCTTGTACGCCGACCCCATCATCATCGGGACGATCTGGAGCTTCACGGTCGCGTCGCGGATCGCCTTGTAGAGGAGCTCCTCGGTGACGCGCTCCTCGAGGATCGCCTCGGTGAGCTCGTCGGAGTACATCGAGAGCGCGTCGAGCATCTCCTCGCGCGTCGCCTTCACCTCGTCGGCCATCTCCGCCGGGATCTCGCCCGTGATGATCGTCTCGCCGTTCTGCCCCTCGAACCGGTAGGACTTCATCGCGACGAGGTCGACGACCCCCTCGAACTTGTCCTCGAGCCCGATCGGCAGCTGCAGGAGGACCGGGTTCAGGTTGAGCTTCTCGCGCAGCTGCGTGCGGACCCGCAGCGGGTTCGCGCCGGCGCGGTCGCACTTGTTCACGAACGCGATGCGCGGGACGCCGTAGCGGCGCATCTGGCGGTCGACGGTGAGCGACTGGCTCTGCACGCCGGCGACGGCGCAGAGGACCAGGATCGCCCCGTCGAGCACGCGCATCGCGCGCTCGACCTCGATCGTGAAGTCCACGTGGCCGGGCGTGTCGATCACGTTGATCTGGTGCCCGTTCCAGAAGCAGTGCGTGGCCGCGGACTGGATGGTGATCCCGCGCTCGCGCTCGAGATCCATCGAGTCCATCTTCGCGCCGACGCCGTCCTTGCCCTTGACGTCGTGGATGGCGTGGATCCGCTTGGTGTAGAAGAGGATGCGCTCGGTCAGCGTCGTCTTGCCCGAATCGATGTGGGCGCTGATCCCGATATTGCGCAGCTTGGACAGATCGCTGATCACAGAAGGCTCCCCGCCGCGCACCCGTGAGGGCGTGCCCGTGGAGGGCGTGCGGCACGCAATGAACCTCAGCCGGGCGTGCGCACTCTTGCGATCGCCCAGTCAGAAATTCGGCGCGGCTCTTAAATCGGCACCATCCCCAGCGCCAGGGGGAAAATGATTCTTCGCGATTATTTCAACTACTTGGCCTGGATCCTGGAAAGTCCGACCGTCTCGTCCCACTCCGGACCGTAGCCGTCGTAGTGGATGCGGTAGCGCTCCTGCCCCACGATGCCGGTGACGACCGCCGGGTACATCTGCCCGTGCCACTCGACGCGCACCCTGTCGCCGATCTTGTAAAGGTTGGTCTGCGAAGCCTGCAGCCCCTTGCTCCGGACCTTCGGCGGCGGCGGGGGGTTGACAACGTCGCCCTCGACGAGGCCGCGGATCCGCTCACGAGGTACAGTTTCATCCCAGATGTCATCGTATCCCTGGTAGTGGACCTTGAACTTCGTCGGACCCACGACCTCGATGACCTTGGCGGGGTAGTCGTTTCCTTCCCACGTCACGAGGACATCGTCACCGATGGCATATTGGCGCTTGCAGCCCCCCAGAACCAGGGCAAGGGCCAGGAGGAGGGCCGCAGCGTGAGCGCGCGCTGCGGGCATACGTCTGGCCCCGCCTTACCGTCCTCCCCGGCGCCCCGCAAGGGGCTTCGTGCCGGGGTGGCCCCGGGTCCGCCGGGGGGCGGCGCCGCGCTGTGCTGCGCCTCGCCTCGCCTCGCGCCGGGCGCTGCAGCGCGGCACGAACCCGTGTAGAGAACGCCCCATGACCCGAGACGTTCGTCCTGGCACGGGCATCCTGTCCCGCCCGTGCCCGTGCGGCTCGGGGCGCTCGTACCGCGAGTGCTGCGCCCCCTGCCATCTGGGTGATCGCGAGGCGCCCGACGCCGTGGCGCTGATGCGATCGAGGTACGCCGCGTTCGCGGTCGGAGACGCCGCCTACCTCTGGCGGACGCTGCACATGGGCCACATCCATCGAGCGCGCGACAGGGACGAGGCGCTCCGCGAGCTCAAGGCGACGACCCACCACCACCGGTACCGCGGCCTGAAGATCCTCGACAGCCTGCAGAGCGGCGACTCCGCGTCGGTGCTGTTCCTCGCCAAGATCTTCGAGGCGGGCGCGGACCGCTCGTTCATCGAGCTCTCCGACTTCCTCCACGACGGCGAGGGCTGGCGCTACCTCCACGGCGTGGCCGTCCCCCGGGCCCGCATCGGCGTCCCGCCCGACGAGCTGACGATCGCCCGGTTCTCGTCGCTCGTCGGCTGACCTCGCCCTCGCCGGCCGAGGGCGCGGTCAGCCGGCCGCTGCGCCTCAGCCGGATGCCGCGCCGGAGGCGCGGGCCTCGTGCCACCCCATCGCCTCGACCACGGCGCGGTTCTTCTCCATCCACAGCGTGATGCGCTCGCGCGTCGTCCGGTAGGCGTACTCCAGGATGGCGCGCCGCGCGCGCAGGTTGGCCGGGTTGTGGAGGAACAGGAGCGCGTCGTTCCGCGCGGGCTCGAGCACGAGGACCTGCATGTTCCCCTCGGCGCGCGTCCGACCCACCGCCTGGTGGAGCCGCGCGTGCGCGCCGATGCGCATCGCCTGGTTGAAGACCCAGAGCAGGCCCTTGTCGCGCACGCTCTCGCGCACGCCGTGCCCGGTCGGGACCGGGCGGTGCGCGGTGGAGACCGGCACGAGCGGGCTCACGACGATCGTGAGCTCCGCGCCGGCGGCCTGCGCGAGATCGAGGTGCGCCACGTGGCCGAGCCCGCCGTCGAGGTAGTGCCGCTGGTCGATCCGCACCGGCGAGAAGAACAGCGGGAGCGCGAGCGACGCCGCGCAGGCGAGCGACACGGGGACGTCGTCGAACCCCTCGGCGCCGAAGATCACGCGCTCGCCCGAGTCGAGGTCGTACGTCGGGATGCGCAGCGTCCGGGGCATCGCGCGGAACGAGTTCGGGATGCCGCGCCGCAGGAAGAACTCGGCGAGGAACCGCTCGTAGCGATCGAGCTGGAACAGGCCCGCGGGGAGCGAGTCGTTGAAGCGATCGAGCTGCTCGAACAGGTACTGCTGCGCCGGCGCGTTCGGGGTCGCGTCGCCCCGGGTCGAGAGCCGGACGATCGCGTGGCGGAGCGCGACAAGGCTGGTGGTGAGCGCGCGCCGCCACTCGCTGACGTCGAGGTGGAGCAGGTGGCTGCGCTCCAGCGGGAAGAAATTGTCGACCGGATCGAGCAGGGCGCGGTAGAGCCGCTCGATCGGGATGCCGCCGGCGAGGGCCGCGGCCACCGCGGCGCCGCTGCCGTGCCCGAGGTAGAGCGAGAAGCTCTGGTTGTCGATCCCCTCGACGCCGTCCTCGAGCGCCGCGAGCGCCCCGATCTGGTAGAGCGCGCCCGTCAGGCCGCCCCCCGGCAGACAGAGGCTGACGCGCGCCCCCTTCGCCTCGCGGCGAGGGGCAGCGCGGCGCTCGCCGTTCGCTTCCACGGTCCCGGGGGCGCGGCCTTCGCCGTCGCCCGCTGCGATCTGCGCGGGTCGGCTCGCGCCGCCGCCTTGACTCTCGACAGCCGGCATCATCGGAGGTCCTCTTCCCTCGCGCGGGCTGCCCTCTCGGCGCGGTTGCCGAGGGCGCAGGCGAGCGCGGTCAACACAAGCGCGCAGGCGGAGCTCACCGCCACGAGCCAACCCGGGATCGACGCGGTCTCCGGCAGCGCCGCGCCCGCGGCGGCGGGCACCTCGTCGACAGGGCCCGCGCCCCCGGCCGAGAGGAGCGCGAAGCACTGGATCGCGTTGTAGACCCCGTGCATCACGACGGGCGGCAAGAGCGAGCCGCTCGCGACCCGGACGACGCCGAGGGCCACGCCG
Source organism: Sorangium sp. So ce1014 (assembly GCF_051521505.1). NCBI lineage: Bacteria > Pseudomonadati > Myxococcota > Polyangiales > Polyangiaceae > Sorangium > Sorangium sp. So ce1014. Next base: position 1,006,779 of record NZ_CP150356.1, on the reverse strand, counting down.
AAGATCGCGATCGGCAGGAGCTTCTGCCACTCGCCGTGGGCCGCCGCGAAGAGCGCGGCCGTGGTCGCGACCACGAGCGGGGCGCCGTGCTGCCAGCGCAGGGGGCGGGCGAGCGCCCCGCGAAAGAAGGCCTCCTCCAGCGCGGGGCCGAGCGCGATGAAGATGAGGCCGAACGCGACCCGATCGAGCGCGCTCGCCTCGACGAAGGCCTGGACGAGCCGGGCGTCGCTGAGGCCCGACGGCCAGCGCCGCTCGATCGCCTCGTAGAGGGCGGCGACGGGCCCCGCGAGCGCGAGGCCGAGCGCGGCCGCGAGCGGGTAGAACGCCGCGTGCGTCCTGCGCACCCCGAGGAGCTCGCGGACCGGCGCGCGCGGCGCGTGGACGCGGCGCACGCCGAGGAGGCCGAGCAGGTACGCCGCGGCCTGGCACGCGAAGCTGCCGACGACGTCGAGCTTCGTCGCCGGCTGGAGCGCGCTGACCGCGCCGCCCGACGCCGGCGCCGACCGGAGCAGGGCGAGCACGCCGAGCAGGCACAGAAAGACGAAGGTGACGGCCGCCGTCCAGCCGGCCGCCGCGAGGACCGACATCGGTCGCTCCCCGCTGCCGCGCTGGACGAGCGGGCCGGGCGCTCCGTCGCTGGGCGGAGGCCCGGCGGTGCCGCGCAGATCGCTCATCGACCTCGCAGATGAGGCAGGACACCCCGCTTGACGACCGTGTCCGTGCCGAGGCGAGCGTCCGGCTCCGGGTAGTCGATGGTCGTGTGCAGCCCCCGGCTCTCGTGCCGGGCGGCGGCGCAGCCGACGATGAGCTCGGCCACGGTGGCGATGTTGCGCAGCTCGAGCAGATCCCGGGTGACCAGGTGCTTCCAGTAGTATTCGCGGATCTCCTCCTGGAGCAGGGAGATCCGCCGGGCGGCGCGCCGGAGGCGGGCGTCGGACCGGACGATGCCGACGTAGTTCCACATGGTCCGGCGCATCTCGTCCCAGTTGTGGGCGACGACGACCTCCTCGTCGCTCGCGACCGCGTTGCCGGCCTGCCACTCGGGCACCTCGGGGAACGGGCTCTGCCGGAGCTCGTCGATCTGCGTCGAGAGGCGCGCGGCGGCGCGGTGGCCGAAGACGAGCCCCTCGAGCAGCGAGTTCGAGGCGAGCCGGTTCGCGCCGTGGAGCCCCGTGCACGTGCACTCGCCGATCGCCCAGAGGCCGGGGATCGTCGTCCTGCCATAGAGGTCGGTGGTGACGCCGCCGCACATGTAGTGGGCGGCCGGGACGACGGGGATCGGCTGCGCGGTGATGTCGATGCCGTAGCGGAGGCACTGCGCGTGGATCGTCGGGAAGTGCTCGCGGACGAAGCTGGCTGGCCGGTGGGTGATGTCGAGCAGCACGTAGTCCGAGCCGGTCCGCTTCATTTCGAAGTCGATGGCCCGGGCCACGATGTCGCGCGGCGCGAGGTCCTTCCGCGGATCGTGGCTCGCCATGAAGGCCGTGCCGTCCGGCAGCCGGAGGATGGCGCCCTCGCCGCGCAGCGCCTCGCTGACGAGGAAGCTCTTCGCTTCCGGGTGGAAGAGGCACGTCGGGTGGAACTGGTAGAACTCCATGTTCGCGATCTCGGCGCCGGCGCGGTAGGCCATGGCGACGCCGTCGCCCGTCGCGACGTCGGGGTTCGTCGTGTAGAGGTAGACCTTGCCTGCGCCGCCGGTGGCGAGCACGGTCGCCCGCGCGAGGTAGGTCTCGACGACGTGCGGCTTCGAGGCCGGTCGGTGCCGGGGCGCGGGCCGGTCCGAGTCGCGCGGCCGCGGCGGCACGGGGTTGAGCGCGGCGTCGGTCTCGTCGAGCACGTAGGCGCCGGCGCAGATGTCCGGCCCGCCGAAGCGGGAGAGCAGGATCAGGTCGATGGCCGTGTGGTGCTCGGCGAAGCGGATGTTCGGGTTCTGCCGGGCCTGCTCGAGGAGGGCGCGCTCGATCTCGAGGCCGGTGGCGTCGGCGGCGTGCACGATCCGCCGCGCGGAGTGTCCTCCCTCGCGCCCGAGGCGCACCTGGCCGTTCTCGTGGTCGAACTGGGCGCCCCGCGCGATGAGCTCGCGCACCCGCTCGGGGCCTTCCCGCGCGCAGATCTCGACGACCACGTCGTGACAGAGGCCCGCGCCTGCCTCGAGCGTGTCGGCGATGTGCGCCTCGGGGGAGTCGTCCGGCGCGAAGACCGCGGCGATCCCTCCCTGCGCGTATTTCGTGTTGGACTCGTCACGCGCCCGCTTGGTGATGATGATCACCTCGCCGTGCTCGGCCGCCTCGAGCGCAAAGGTAAGCCCCGCAACACCGCTGCCGATGACGAGAAAATCGGTGGTTATCGCCACGGCCCGGAGGGTAGCAGGAGCGGGGCGTGTGAAGGTAGGCCGTGGCGCGCGTCCTGCACGCGACGGCGCTGCGGGCGGGCCGGGCGGGCGCCGCGCCGAGGGAGCCGCGTCGACGGAGCCGCGTCGACGGAGCCGCGTCGACGGAGCCGCGTCGAGGCGAGCGCCGCGAGATCACGCGTGAGCTCCTCCAGCTTCCCGCCACGGAATCGGTAGGCGCGCAGCTCGCCGACCCGGACCACGTACGCCGCCCCCGGCGCGAGCAGCAGCCCCGCGAAGCTCGTGGGTGCTCCGCTCCATCCAGGCTCGGGGCAGTCGCTCTCGGGGCGACGATGGATTGTTCGACGTGGGCTCATCATGAGCCGCACTTCGTCACGCCATCTCGCCGCGGTCATCTCCCCTGCACCGACGTCGTCCGCACTGTCCACCTCGACCCTTGCGTGCACGCTCTGGGTCGCCGTGCGGGAGAGGATCTCTCCACCTACCCCATCGGTGACCACGAACAGCCCCAGACACGGCAGCGCCCCATGGCTCTCCGCGTTGCGCGCATGACGCCTCGACACAGGGGCCTCCGCCCCGGCCTCGATGGCCTCGATAGCGAGCGTTGGGCATACCATCATCCACCTCGCACGCTCGTCCCAGGGACGAGCCGAGTCACGACGCACCACGCCCGCGATGCGCCAGATCCTGGTTGTCGCCCTGCGCACGGCGCCGCCGCCGTGCGGCCTCAGCGCGCCTGGGCTGTCAACGTCTGCTCGCTCGAACCGGCGCCTCGAGGCGGGGGCCCGTCGCCCGAGCGCTCAAGAATCCTTGCGCTCCTGGCCCGGCGAGCGCACGAGCTCCAGCGTGCCGCGGCGAGGGCTCTGCCGTTCTCGAGCCCTCGCCCCGGGTGAGGTCGTCGCCCAGCCAAGGCTCAGCAGCAGCAGCTTCGCTCGGTGCTCCGACGGCGGCACGAGCTCTTCCACCGCTTCATCGCGAGCCGCTCGCTTCGCGATGCAGAGCTCGCAACACGGCTCGGGGTCTCATGGGATGTCGTCGAGGCCGAGCTTCCGTACCCACGTCCGCTCCCACTCCCCCAGCCCGCTCAGGCTGGGACGCCGGCGAGAGGGAGGGAGGTCGTCTCGGCGGGACTTCCGGCGCATCGCGCATGAGGGCTCCTTCGAATCGGACGGTGCCGATTCTGCCGATACCGAAAGAAGTCGCCAAGCGGTTTCTTCCCGAAATCGATGCTCTTTCGCCGGCTTACGCTCAACCATGTCGAGTTGTCACCAAATCGTTCGGCCGTCCTCATTTTTCACAGTCCTCGCGCGCAGCTCGCAGCTCGCGCTGGCGTGCACAGGAGAAGAGAGAGGAATACAACGATGCCCACCCCCGGCCCGTGCTCGGCCCTTCGCGCGGTCCGCCCCTCCCACGCCCCGCGCTGCGCGCGGGACGGGAGGGGTCCCCTGCTCGCCGGCGGCTCTCGCCGCTGCCCTGCGACGCATCCGCCAGGCCACCGATCGCGGGTTTCGCGCCGCGTAAAAGCGATCTGCTGCTGGGCTGCCTTCAGCGACCGTCGGATAATATCCGTACTCGCGGCCCGACACAGAAGGGGTCAGCAAATCTACGGTCCATCCGCCCGCGCCTTGGGCATTCCACGCTGTGGTGGCGAGGTTGTAAGCGCCGGGCAGCCCACCGTGCCGCGTCTCCGCGACAAACCACTCCCTACCACCCACACGCGGGGGGCGTCCAACCATTTCTTGTTGTCTCCTTCAGCTCAGCAGCTCACGGATCACAGCGCGCGCTCTTCCGTCGTTTGCATTGCGTTCAGCGCTGCGTATTTCTCACCCAACATCACCGCGCTTCTCACTGCCCGCAGCTCGCATTGCCGCTGAGGTCCCAGCACGCTCCGGTTGCCCCCGGTTCGCCGCCGTTCCCGCCCCACGCCGGGCTGCCGCCGTCCCCGGCCGCACCCTCGATGAGATCCTTCAACGCGACCGCTGCGCTCGGCGCCACGGCGTAGGCGATCCCGACTGCATGGCCGCCTCGACCGCCGCCGCCGGGGCCGCCGAGGCCGCCACGACCCCCATCGCAGCCGGAGCCACCAAGAGACGTCGCGGCACCTGCGGTCCCGCCATTGCCCCCGCTGGCGCCAGGTCGTCCGGATCCGCCCTTTCCTCCGTTGCCCGCCATACCCACGGCGACGGTTACCTCGGTCAGCACCAGCTTCGTTCTCAGGCTGAGGAGGCCGATGCTCGATCCGCCGGCTTGGCCGCCGCCTCCTCCTTTGCCTCCGCAGCCGCCGGCTCCGCCGCCGCCGCCTCTCCGCTCCCGCTCACCGGCGCGCTGTCCTCCCTCTCCACCCCGCGAACGCCGCCTCCCGCTCCGCCTTGATCCGCTCCTGCGCCAGCCGTCGCGCCAGCACGTGTCCTGCCGGCACCGTGTCTCTCAGCAGCGACCGGAGGTCCCGCGCCACATCGTCGAACCTCGGATACCGCTCCTCCACGTCGATCGCTATGCAACACGACACCACCGGCCACACGAACTCAGGGCAATCCGGCACGATCTCGTGCACGGGCTCCGGCGCCGCCACAAGGTGCCCCGTCAGCGTCTCCTCCGCCGTCGCCGGCTCGCTGTCGTCCAGGAACAGGTGCTTGCCCGTCAGCACCTCGTAGAAGATCGCTCCGAACGCGTAAATGTCCGTCCGACCGTCCGGCTTCGCCCGCTCCGCCTTCTTCGACGCCCCGTACAGCTGCTTCACCTGCTCCGGAGAGATGTACCTCACCATCCCCACGTCCGGCAGGTCGTCCGTGTTCATTCCGCCGTCCGCGAACTGCGCGCCGCCCGCCCCTCCCAAGTCCCGCGTTACGCGCGGGACGGGAGGGGTGCCCTGCCCGATCCCGTACCTTCTCCCTCGCTACACTCTCGTCCTTGCACACCACCCCTCCTCACGGGCTCCAACTCTCAGTTGTCGCCGACGCGCGCAAGAAGGCACGTCACGTGCTCGGCCTCGCCGTGCTCATGAGCACAGTCCATCAGCAAGCTCGCCGCGAGGCGCAGCTCATGGTGCGCCGCAAGGATGCCGCTCATACGGTGCTCCGGCACAGCACGCCAAAGCCCCGCCGAGCACACGAGAAAAATGTCGCCCGGCGCGGTGCTCTCTACCTGGGTCTTCATCTCCACCGCCGCATCGCAGCCGAGCGCGCGTGTCGCTGCATTCGCGTGCTGGGCCAACATGGCCAGTGCATCCGGCGAGATGGATCCATCCGACACGCCATCGTCGAGCGCTGCGAGATCACGCGTCCGTTCCTCCAGCTTCCCGCCGCGGAATCGGTAGACCCGCAACTCGCCGACATAGACCATGTACGCCGCCCCCGGCGCGAGCAGCACACCGGCGAAGCTCGTGGGCACGTCACACCATCCCGGCTCCGGGCAGTCGCGCTCGGAGCGGCTCGCTCGACGCGGGCTCATCATCATCCGCACCTCGTCCCGGCGTCTCGGCGCAGTCATCTCATCAGCACAGACACCGCCTGCATTGTCTTTTTCGCGTCTGGGATGTGCGTGCACCATCTCAACCGCAGTACGGGACACCGCCTCTCCGCCGAAGTCACCCGCGACCAGGAACAGCCCCAGACAAGGCAACGGCTCAAAGCTCTCCTCGCTCCTCGCACGACGCCTCGACACAGGAGCATCCGCCCCTGCCTCGATGGCAAGCGTTGGGCACACCATCATCCACCTCGCGCGCTCGTCGCAGGGACGAGCCGAGTCGGGGCGCACCGCGCCCGCGGTACGCCGGGTCCTATCTATCGCGCAACGCTGCGCGTCGCGGCGCTGCCGTGCGTCGTCAGCGCGCGCAGACCGTCAAGTAGGCTCGCTCGAACCGGTGCCCTCGAGACGGCGCCTTTCGCTCAAGAATCCTTGCGCTCGCGAAGCGCCGTTCGCTCGAGCTTCACCAGCCTCAGCTTGCCGCGGCGCTTGCTCCGCCCTCTTGGACCAACCGCCGTGGGTGGAGTCTTCGCCCAGCCGAGGCTCACCAGCAGCTTCGCTCGGTTCTCCGACGGCGGCACGAGTTCCTCCACCGCCTCTCCGCGAGCCGCTCGCTTCGCGATGCAGAGCTCGCAACACTGCTCGGGGTCCCACGGGATGTCGTCGAGGCCGAGCTTCCGTACCATCATCCGCTCCCACTCCCCCAGCCCGCTCAGGCTGGGGCGTCGGCGAGAGGGAGGGAGGTCGTCTCGACGGGGTTTCCGGCGCATCGGCATGAGGGCTCCTTCGGATCGGACGGCACCGATTCTGTCGATATCCGAAGAGGTCGCCAAGGGGTTTCTTCTGGAAACGGACGTCCTTTCGCGCACTTACGTTCAGCTATACGGAGTTGCCACCAAATCGTGCAGCTGGCCTCACTTTCCGCAGCCCTCACCCGTAGCCACGCTCCGGTAGCCCTGCGCGCTCGCCGTGCACGTCCCCCTCGGGACGCACCTCTTCCCTTCGATCGCGGCCCTCGCGATCGCCACCACCTCCTTCCGCTCCGTCCCGCGGCGGTGCGGGCGGCGCTCTCGATGACGCCGCCTGCTACCTCACCGCTCGCTCACGGAAGCTCCTGCTCCGCCGCTTCCGCGCCTTCGGCGCCCGCGTTCTCCAACACGTTGCTGTTTCCGCCGGGCCCGCCCGCGCCCGCCGCGCCAGGCATCAGCATCATCTCCCCTTCCTGCTTCACCGCCTCCCCTCGGTACGCGATCGCAAGCGACGGCCCGCCGAGACCTCCGCCGCCGGGGCCGCCGTTGCCTCCCTGGCCTCCCTTTCCTCCATCGCACGCGTTCTTCGACCCGCCGACACCCGTGCCGCCGACGCCTCCGACTCCGCCGGCTCCGCCCGGCTGCAGGTCGCCGCCCGCGCCTCCCTTGCCGCCGTTGCCGGCCGTCAGCACGCAGTCCTTCAGCGTCACCTTTCCCTCCACGCTCGCCAGCGCGATGCTCGCTCCGCCCGCTCCACCGCCTTGCCCAGGCAGCCCGCCGCAGCCGCCGGGTCCGCCGCTGCCTCCGCTCGCTCCCGCTCCTGGCACGGCGCCTGCGCAGATCGCCGCGCCGCCCTTCGCGCCCCCGCCTCCGCCTCCGCCTTGCCCTGGCTTGCCCGGTCCGCCCGCGCCTCCGCTCACGCCCACGTAGCCGGATGAGCTCAACGCGCCGAGGCCGCTCGCCGCGGGGCCGAATTCGCCGGGGGGGCCGTTGTCGCCGCCCTGGCCTGTTCCACCCGCGGCACAGCTCCAATCGCCTGCCGCGGGCTCTCCAGAGCCTGCTGCGCCGAGCGCGCCAGGCTCTCCGACCTGTCCACCGCCACCGTTGTTCACCCTGCCTGCGCCGCCCTCGCCGCCGATGGACAGCGCATCGCCGCCGCACGCGCTTTCCACCTGCGCTCCTCCTGGTAGCGTCTCATCAGGCGCTCCTGATGTATCCAGGTCGCTGCACGCGTTGGTTCCGGCATTCCCGGGAGCCGCCTGCGCCGGCACCTCGCTCGGCGCATCCGTTCCCTCCGCGCCATCCGCCCCGTTCCCGGCGATCAGCTCGCACCGCGCCAGCTCCGCCGTCGCGCCATCCACCAGCACCGCGATCGACGACGCTCCCGGCGTCTGCGCATCCGCAGCACGCACCGACACGTCCTCGATCCTCGCCGTCCCCACGCCCCGCATCACCTTCAGCGCGATCGCCTCTTCGGCCGGCGCCACGATCGTCCTCTTCTCCTCGCCGATCCACTCCCACCCGTTCGCGCAGTCGAGCCCGCCGAATACCGCCACGCCTGCGGGCACCTCCGCCGCCTCCGTGAACTCCTCAGCGCACGCGTACACCGCGCCCTGCTGCTCCGCGACCCGCGCGATCGCCGCACTCAGCGTCTTCACGGGCTCCGCCTTCGTCCCGGCGCCATCGTCGTTGCCGCTCGCCGACACGAACACGCCGCAGGCGTCCCCTACCGCATCCGCGTTCTCGCTCGGCACGCAGCTCCCTGGCGTCCCGCCGCCACTGCCGGCTTGAACGAAGTGGTCGCACGTCAGCATTCGCGTACAGTCCTCTGTCACATCGAGCCACAGCGCATTACAACCGGTGGCCATGATGGCGGTCCCCACGATCGCCCATACCCGCTGCTTCGTCTGGCTTCTCATCATTTTCTCTCTGGAACTCGTTACCAAACGCCGAGCAGGACGATCCGTGCGCTATGAACACCCACATCGGGCAACACGCGCACTGGCACCGCTATCCGCGCCTCCGCCCGAGGCCACAGGGCATAAGTCACTGCGGCGACGACCAGCACACCTGATGCTACGTACGCTACTCGTGCCGCGTTGCCGAACGTTTCCTGCCGTGAGCCGGCGTCATAGAGCTTTGAGCAATTGTCGACGAACGCGCTCGGCGGCTGCTTGCACTGCCCGCCTGCATCGAGGATGGCCCGCCCCTGCACGTCGACATCACCGCTCGCAGCATTCGACGCAACCGTCGTCCCGATACCCACGCCGAGCCCCACCACGCTCGCCGCGCCCAGCGCGATCACCGGCACCCAGTTCCTTTGCTGCGGCGGAACCGGCTTCTCCGGCGTACCAGGCGTCATCTCCGCGGCGGGCGCACCGGCCCGCGCGCCCGGCGCGCTCGCACCCTCCGCAGGCTTCGCTACCGGCGTCGCCGCCTGCGCTTCGCTCGTCGCCAGCGCCATCGCCAGCGTCACTTCCACCGTCCCTCCCTTCGCCGCCTGCACCGTCTGCTCGCACCACGCAGTTCGCGCGGGTGTGCAGAAGACAACAGAGAGGAACACAGCGATGCCCACCCCTGTACCTTTTCCGGGCGTCGGGGACTGGCGGCGCGTCCGTCCGTCCGCGGCTCGCAGCTCTCGCAAGAAGCAAAAGCGATCTGCTGCTGGGCTGCCTTCAGCGACCGTCGGATAATATCCGTTCTCGCGGCCCGACACAGAAGGGGTCAGCAGATCTCCGGTCCGTCCGCCCGCGCCTTGGGCATTCCACGCTGTGGTGGCGAGGTTGTAAGCGCCGGGCAGCCCACCGTGCCGCGTCTCCGCGACAAACCACTCCCTACCACCCACGCGCGGGGTGCGTCCAACCATTTCTTGTTGTCTCCTTCAGCTCAGCTGCTCACCGACCGCAGCGCTCGTGACTCAATCAACCGCATTCCGTTGAGCCCTGCGGAGTTCTCACGCAGCGGCACTTTCTTTCTCACTGCCCGCAGCTCTCGTTTCCACCGAAGTTCCAGCAAGCGACGCTCACACCGGGCGTGCCGGCGTTGCCGCCGAACCCGAGCTGCCCGCCGTCGCCCGCCGCCCCCTCCTTGAAGTCCTTCAGCTCCACCGCCGCGTTCGGCGCCGTGGCGTAGGCGATTCCCACCGCATGGCCGCCTCGACCGCCGCCGCCAAGGCCGCCACGGCCGCCGGTGCCGCCAGGACCACCCTCGCAGCCGGCGCCACCAAGAGACGTAGCGCTACCTGCGGTCCCGCCACTGCCCCCGCTGGCGCCAGGTCGTCCGACTCCGCCCTTTCCTCCGTTGCCCGCCTTGCCCGCGGCGACGGTCACCTCGGTCAGCACCAGCTTCGTTCCCAGGCTGAGGAGGCCGATGCTCGATCCGCCGGCTTGGCCGCCGCCTCCTCCTTTGCCTCCGCCGCCGCTGGCGCCAGAAGCCTCCACGGGGCTCCTCGGGTTCCCGCAGAAATACCCCGCCTTCCCTCCGCCGCCTCCGCCGCCTCCTTGGCCTTTCTTGCCGGTGATGCCGGGGGCGCCGTCGCCGCCGGTGATGCCGGTGAGCGCGAGGGTGGTGGCGCGACCGGCGGGGCCGGGGGTGTCGGAGGCGCCATCGCGGCCGGGTTGGCCCTGTTCGCATTCGCCCGTCTCCGTTTGGCCCATGCCGCCGAGACCCGGGCTGTTGGGGAGGATTGGGTCGGGCAGGGGGATGCCGGCCTGGCCGGGCCGGCCGTTGCCGTCGTCCATGCCTGGGATGCCGCCGAGGCCGCCTTGGCCGCCGCGGGTCTCGCCGTCTTCGCAGATGGTGACGCCGGGGTCGCCGCCGTAGACGGACGGATAAATGATGCACGTGCTCGAGGCCGTATTCGTCGACCCGCTCGCTCCTGTGTGCGGCCGCTCGCTCGACGTCTTGCCGTCCGCGCCATCCATCCCGTCGCTTGCGCTCACCGCCACCTGCGCCAGTTCCGCCTCGATGTCCGCGACCGCCACCCCGATCGACGACCCGCCCGCCTTCGTCGCGCTCGCAGCGCGCACCGCGAAGCTCCGTACCTTTGCCCCGTGCGCTCCCTCCCCCAACGTGAGCGCGATCTGATCCGGCGGCCCCTCGATCGCGCTCCGCGCCTCTGCGCTCCACGTCCACCCGGCGTCACAGTCGAAGCCGCCGATCACCTCCAGCCCCGCTTCGATCGTCACGCTCTCCGCGAACGCTCCGCTCGTGCACGCCAGCACCCGCTTGCCGTTCGCGTTCGCGACCGCCTCCGCGAGCGAAACGTACGGTTTCTCCTTCGTCCCATCCCCGCCCGGCTCCGCGTTCGCGCTCGCGAACACCGCGCACTCATCTGTCACCGTGCTCGCATCCTCGGTCGGATCCGCCTCGCACGCGGGGTTTGTTCCACCGCCGCAGCCGCCCGTGCCTGACGGACACAAGGAATCGCACGTCAACATCAGGTCGCAGTCGCCCGCCACATCGCTCCAGACGACGTCACAACCGCTCGCGGCGAGGACAAGCATCACATTCGCCGCAATCCAGCCCCTTGCTTTCGTTTTCATTCCGTCCTCTCCTGGGCTCTTCACCACGCACCGACCAGCACGACACCGGCGCCCGTCGGGTGCGCGGTGGCAACCAACGGCGGTCGGCCCGCCGTCTTCGCGTCAGCGCGCGGCCACAGCGCATACGTCACTGCCGCGGCGGCCAAGACACCCGAAGCAACGTAGGCGATGCCCGCCACATGGCCCAGCGTGTCCACGCGCCCGCCGGTGCTGCTCAGATCCGCGCAATCATCAACGAATGCCTCTTGCGGCTTCGTGCACTGTCCTCCGGCGTTTCGGATCGCCTGTCTCTTCGCGTGCACGTCATCAAGCACATTGCTCCCCGCCACCGTCGCTCCCACCCCCACGCCGAGCGCCACCGCGCTCACCGCCCCCAGCGCGATCACCGGCACCCAGTTTCGCTTGTCCTTATCCTCTGGCGCCGGCCCTCTCGGCACCTCCGGCGCAGCCGGCGGCGTTTCCGCCAAAGGCGCTCCCGTTCCAGGTGCGCTGGCCTGGGCTCCGCCTCCAGTCCCACCGGCCTGCGTTCCCGACATCCCCAGCCCCTCCGTTGCACCGGGCTGCGCCTGCGCGATTTCGCGCTGCACTGGCACGCTTGCAGCGGGCTCCTGCGGCGCGGCGGACTGCGCGGCAGCGACGTTGGGGGCGGCGATCAAGCTCGCCGCAGTCAGCATCATGGCAAAGGATCGGCAGTCCATCATCCGACAGGTCATCATCATGGCTTCAGGTGGCTTCACCCCATCAACTCCTTACGATGGTCAGCGCGGGTGCTGCGGCCGGGTCGATGGCCGACCGCTCCCGCGCTGCGCCCCAACTCGACGGCCGACCGCACGGCACACGAGTCCCTATCACCCCAGCAGGGGGCGTGTTGATTCATGGGTTGTCCTCTCCTTCAGCTCCGCCGTTTACGGTGCGCGATACTCACTCTGCCGTTTGCGGTGCGCGATGCTCGCTCTGCCATCGAATGCACTCCGTTGAGCCAGCCGGATTTGCCGCAAAAAGAATAACATCGATGGTCATTCCTCACTGGCCACAGCTCTCGTTCGGTTCGAAGCTCCAGCACGCGCCGCTCACGCCGGGCGTGCCGGCGTTCCCAGCCTGCACCGTGCTGCCGCCTTCGCCTGCCGTGCCCTCGACGAATTCCAGCGCCACCGCTGCGCTTGGTGTTCCGGCGTATGCGATCCCCACGGCGTGGCCGCCTCGGCCTCCACCGCCTGGGCCGCCGGGACCGCCTCGACCACCATCCCCGCCTTTGCAGCCGGGGATGGAGTCCACGTGGTCCGAGGCGGTACCTCCAGTCGCGCCCATGCCTCCATCGGCGCCGCGTCTTCCGCTGGCGCCCTGTCCACCGTTGCCCGCCTTGCCCACCGCGACCGTCACCTCCGTCAGCACCAGCTTCGTCCCCAGACTCACGATCCCGATGCTTGACCCGCCGGCTTTCCCGCCCCCGCCTCCCTTGCCGCCGCAACCGCCGGCGCCGCCTCCGCCTCCGCTCGCGCCGGGACCTTCGATGGTGTTCGGACCGGCCGGGCAGAACAGCCCCGCCTTCGCTCCGCCGCCGCCTCCTCCACCTTGACCTCGCTTCCCGGTTGGGCCGTTACTGCCATCGCCTCCAGCGATGCCGGCCAGCGTCAGCTGCGTGTCGCTCCCGGCATCCCCGGCGTCGCCGGGTCCACCAGGCGCGCCGGGCTCGCCCTGCCGGCAGTTGCCACCGGTCTGCCCGGCGCCGCCTAGCCCGTACTCTTCGGGATTCGGTTCGGGCAGCGGCGCGCCGTCTGCACCCTTCTGCCCGTTGCCCTCCTCGGTACCCACAATCCCGCCGAGCCCACCGGCGCCGCCGCGCGTCTCGCCGTCCTCACACGTCGTCGCGCCAGGATCGCCACCTCGAACTGCCGCGGGTAGACCGCACGCATTCGACGCGCGCGTCTGCTCCGTGTCTGGCGCGCTCGCTCCCGCCTGCGGCGTCTCCGTCGGCGTCTCCCCGCTCGCCCCATTCATCCCATCGCCCGCGGTCACATCCACATGCACCAGCTCCGCCTCGATGTCCGCCACCACCACGCCGATCGACGACCCGCCCGGCTCCGTCGCGCTCTCCGCACGCACCGAGAGGCTCCGCACCTTCGCCCCGCTCGCACCTTCCCCCAGCGTGAGCGCGATCTGATTCGCAGGCGCCTCGATCGCGCTCCGCGCCTCCGCATTCCACGTCCACTCCGCCCCGCAGTCGAAGCCCCCGATCACCTCCAGCCCCGCCTCGATCGTCACGCTCTCCTCGAACGCTCCGCTCGTGCACGCAAGCACCCGCTTGCCGCCCGCGTTCGCGATCGCCTCCCCGAGCGACGCGTACGGCTTCGCCTTCGTCCCGTCTCCACCAGGCTCCGCGCTCGCGCTCGCGAACACCGCGCACGCGTCGCTCACCGTACTCGCATTCTCGGTCGGATCCGCTCCGCACTCGGGGTCGGGCGTGCCCCCTCCCGTGCCTGACGGATAGAAATGATCGCAGCTGACCAGGAGCTCGCAGTCTTCCGCCAGATGGCTCCAGAAGCTATCGCAACCGCCGACCGCCAAGACGAACGCCAACCCGCCGACTGTTCTGCGCATGTTCCGCATGTGCCTTGCCTTCCGGAGCTCCATCACCACGCCCCCATCACTGCGATGCCCGCGCCGTCCGAGTGCACCACGGGCAGCGCAACGGCAGATTCGGAGCGCTTCGGCTTGGGCCATAGAACGTACGTTGCCGCAGCGATCGCGAATGCGCCCGACGCGATGAACGCCACGCGTGCGACGTTCCCCAACGTGTCGGCGCGCGACGCATCGCTCCGGACCTGCTCGCATGGCCCAACCCACGCTGACGCCGGCTTCACGCACTGTCCGCGGCCCTGAATGATCGCAGCGCTCTGCTTGTGGGCGTCATCGCTCGCAGCGTTCGACGCAACCGTCGTCCCGATACCCACGCCGAGCCCGACCACGCTCGCGGCCCCAAGCGCGATCACCGGTACCCAGCTCCGCTTTTGCGGCTCCGGCCCCGGATACGCCGGCACCGCGGGCGGCATCTCCGCCACGGGCGCCCCCGCTGCAGCGCCCGGTGCGCTCCCCCCCTTCGCCGCCCTCGCCCCCGGCGCCGCCTCCTGCCCCTCGCTCTTCAGCGGCGGCAGCGCCAGCGCCGCTGCCGCCGTCCCTCCCTTGGCGACCTTCACCGTCTCGCTTGCCGGCGCATACCCCTCCAGCCTCGCCTCCACCCGGTGCTCGCCGGCTTCGACAAACACCTCTCCTTCCAGCGGCGCCTTCCCCACAGCCTTGCCGTCCACCACCACCTCCGCCCCCGCCACGCCCGCCGTCACCACGAGCGCTCCCACCTGCGCTCGCGACTCCGCCAGCCGCTTCTCCGCTGTCGGCTTCAGCTTCGCCGCCGCTTTCATCAGCGGCCAGTGCCGCAGCGCATGCGACAGGTACTGCGCTGCTTCCCGGTGCTTCTTCAGCTGGTACTTCGTGTTCCCGAGGTTGTACGCCACGTCGAACGTCGGATTCAGCTCCCATGCCGACAGCAGCATCGCCTCTGCTTCTTGGTACTTCCGTGGCCGCAGCTCGGACAACTGACCGAGCTCCTCGCATCGCGCAACTCGCGCTGGGGTGCAGAGGAGAACAGAGAGGAATACAACGATGCCCACCCCCGGCCCGTGCTCGGCCCTTCGGGCCTGCGCGCGGTCCGCCCCTCCCCCGCCCCGCGCTACGCGCGGGACGGGAGGGGTCCCCTGTTCGCCGGCGGCTCTCGCAGCTGCCCTGCGACGCATCCGCCAGGCCACTGATCGCGGGTTTCGCGCCGCGTAAAAGCGATCTGCTGCTGGGCTGCCTTCAGCGACCGTCGGATAATATCCGTACTCGCGGCCCGACACAGAAGGGGTCAGCAGATCTACGGTCCATCCGCCCGCGCCTTGGGCACTCCACGCTGTGGTGGCGAGGTTGTAAGCGCCGGGCAGCCCACCGTGCCGCGTCTCCGCGACAAACCACTCCCTACCACCCACGCGCGGGGGGCGTCCAACCATTTCTTGTTACCTCCTTCAGCTCAGCTGCTCACGAAGTGCAGCGCTCGCTCACCGACCGATTGCATTCCGTTGAGTTCTTTGGAATTACCACCGCAACGACACTGCACTCCTCACTGGCCACAGCTCTCGTTCGTTTCGAAGCTCCAGCACGCGCCGCTCACGCCGGGCGTGCCGGCGTTCCCATCCTGCACCGTGCTGCCACCTTCGCCTGCCGTGCCCTCGACGAATTCCAGCGCCATCGCTGCGCTTGGTGTTCCGGCGTACGCGATCCCCACGGCGTGGCCGCCTCGGCCTCCGCCGCCTGGGCCGCCGGGGCCGCCTCGACCACCATCCCCGCCTTTGCAGCCGGGGATGGAGTCCACGTGGTCCGAGGCGGTACCTCCAGTCGCGCCCATGCCTCCATCGGCGCCGCGTCTTCCGCTGGCGCCCTGTCCACCGTTGCCCGCCTTGCCCACCGCGATCGTCACCTCCGTCAGCACCAGCTTCGTCCCAAGGCTCACGATCCCGATGCTTGACCCACCGGTTTTCCCGCCACCGCCTCCCTTCCCGCCGCAGCCGCCGGCTCCCCCGCCACCACCGCTCGCGCCGGGCCCCTCCACGGGGTTCGTCGTCGCCCCGCAAAACTGCCCCGCTTTCGCTCCACCACCCCCGCCTCCTCCTTGACCTTTCTTCCCAATTGTGCCGTTCTCGCCGTCGCCACCCACCACGCCGGTCAACGTCAGCGTCGTGCTGTTCCCGGCTGCCCGAGCGACACCGGCGGCGCCGGGCGCGCCGGGTTGTCCCACTCTGCAATTGCCTGCAGCGTCCATCTGTCCCACACCACCAAGCCCGTACGCGTCAGGGTTCTCCTCCGGCAACGGCACGCCATCCGCCCCGCTCTGCCCGTTGCCGTCTCCCATGCCCGGGATCCCGCCGAGCCCACCGGCGCCACCGCGCGTCTCGCCGTCCTCACACGTCGTCGCGCCCGCCTCGCCACTCCGTACTGCAGCAGGTAGCTCACATGCATTCGACGCGCTCATTTCCGGTGCGCCCGCTCCCGCCTGCGGCGTCTCCGTCGGCATCTCCCCGCTCGCCCCGTCCATCCCATCGCCCGCGGCCACGTCCACCTGCACAAGCTTCGCCTCGATGTCCGCCACCACCACGCCGATCGACGACCCGCCCGCCTCCGTCGCGCTCTCCGCACGCACAGAAAAGCTCCGCACCTTCGCCCCGCTCGCACCTTCCCCCAGCGTGAGCGCAATCTGATTCGCAGGCGCCTCGATCGCGCTCCGCGCCTCCTCATTCCACGTCCACTCCGCCCCGCAGTCGAAGCCCCCGATCACCTCCAGCCCCGCCTCGATCGTCACGCTCTCCGCGAACGCACCGCTCGTGCACGCCAGCACCCGCTTGCCGCCCGCGTTCGCGATCGCTTCCCCGAGCGACGCGTACGGCTTCGTCTTCGTCCCGTCTCCGCCAGGCTTCGCGCTCGCGCTCGCGAACACCGCGCACTCGTCGATCACCGCGCCCGCGTCCCGCGTCGGGTCCGCATCGCACGCGGGGTTCGGCGTCCCGCCTCCCGTGCCTTCCCACAGCCCGCGGTGGTGCTCACACATGAGGGTGAACTCGCAATCCTCCGCGACGTTGCTCCACACCGTGTCGCAGCCGGCGGAGCAGACAATAAACCCCATGGTGCACAGTTTCCAAGGCACTCGATTCCTCTTCATCGCATCCTCGTGTCGGCTCTTCACCATGCCCCCTGGGCCACAATTCCCCCGTAACCGATATGCGCTTCGGGCAGCACACGCAGCTCGCCTGAAGCCTTGGTCCCCGAACGCGGCCACAGCGCATAGGTCACAGCTGCAATGGCCAGCACGCCCGACGCCGTATACGCCACGGTGGCTGCACGCGCGAAGGTGTCGACCCGCGAAGCCGTCGTTCGGAGATCAGAGCACGCTTGGCTATATGCAAGCGGCGCGTCCGGGCAGCCACCGCCAGCCTTGAGGATCGCGTCTGCCTGCGTGCGCCCATCCGCGCTCGCGTTATTCGACGCGACCGTCATCCCGATACCCAGGCCAAGTCCCACCGCGCTCGCCGCCCCCAGCGCGATTACCGGCACCCAGCTCCGCTTTTGCGGCTCCGGCCCCGGATACGCCGGCTCCGCCGGCGGCATCCCCGCCACGGGCGCCCCCGCAGCAGCGCCCGACGCGCTCCCCCCCTCGACCGGCTTGGCGCCCGGCGCCGCCTCCTGCGCCTCGCTCTTCGCCGGCGGCAGCGCCAGCGCCGCCACCGCTGTCCCCCCCTTGGCGACCTTCACCGTCTCGCTTGCCGGCGCATACCCCTCCAGCCTCACCTCCACCCGGTGCTCGCCTGGCTCGACAAACACCTCTCCTTCCAGCGGCGCCTTCCCCACAGCCTTGCCGTCCACCACCACCTCCGCCCCCACCACGCTCGCTGTCACCACGAGCGCTCCCACCTGCGCTCGCGACTCCGCCAGCCGCTTCTCCGCCGTCGGCTTCAGCTTCGCCGCCGCTTTCATCAGCGGCCAGTGCCGCAGCGCATGCGACAGGTACTGCGCTGCTTCCCGGTGCTTCTTCAGCTGGTACTTCGTGTTCCCGAGGTTGTACGCCACGTCGAACGTCGGATTCAGCTCCCACGCCGACTGAAGCTCCGACTCCGCCTCCACGTATTTTCCGTCCGAGTACAGGCGCAGGCCGCGCCGATACGACGCATCGGCGCGCGCCGCCGCATCGGCGCTGGCAGCGGCTTCCCGCGGCGCCGCAGGCTGCGCGGCGGCGATGTCAGGGGCGGCGATCACGGTCGCCGCAGTGAGCAACAGAGCAAGGGGTCGGCAGTTCATCGTCATGGCTCCACGCGGTTTCACTCCATCACGTCATCAGCGAGCGGCTTGTCGGCCGGCACCGGCGCGACCGGCGCCTGCGGCGGACGCGGCGCCGCTGGCGCAGGCCGCGCAGGCGCCTGCGGCGCAGGCGGGTCGCTCTCGGTCACCACATCGTCAAGGCTTGGCTCGACCTCCTCCGGCGGCGGCAGCTCCGAGGCCACCGGCGGCGCCACCGCGCTCCGCGCCGGCGCCCCGCTCGACCGCGGCGCTGGCTCTTTTTCTTTCGGCGGCGTCTGTCGTCGCGCGATCGCCAGCGTCACGAACGGCATGCTCAGCGCCAGCAACGCGAGCGCCACGACCCACCACCGCCTCCTCCAACGACCCTCGGCGGTCGCCTGCGCATCGGCCGGCGGCTTCTGTGTGGTCACGGGCGGTGGCGTCACGGGCAGCAACGACGACGGCAGCAGCGCCCTGTCGATCGGCGGCAGCCCCCGGTCCGCCCACTGGCTCGGCGCCATCGCGCCGTGCGATGCCGGCGCGCCCTGCTGCACCGCTGCGCTCGGCCCAACCACGGCACCTCGTGGCGCTGCCGCTCCATGCACCGCCGCCGCACCGCCGTACACAGGCGCCGCCGCACCGCCGTACAACGGCGCCGCCGCACCACCGTACAGCGGCACCGGCGCACCGGACGGCGCTGACGCGCGCTGCTGCGGCGCTCCGCCCGGCGGCATCACCCCGACGTGCTGCGGCATCATCGGTCCGTGCTGCGACGCTGCGCCCTGCCGCGTCACCGACCGCTGCGTCTCCATCACCGGCAGCGGCGGCATCACCGAGCGCTGCGTCTCCATCACCGGCAGCGGCGGCGGCACCGCTCGCTGCGGCGGCCCTGCCCCCTGCGGCTGCCCTGCCCCCTGCGGCGCCGCCTGCCCCTTGGGAAGTGCCGGCACCACCGGGAACTGGAACAGCGGCTGCCCTGCCGCCTTCTGGTGCTGCATCTCGGACAGCGCTCGGTCCAGCTCCGGGTTGTCCAGGGCCTGCTGCAGCTTCCGCTCCGCCACCGCCGGATCCGCCTCGCGCTGGATGCTCTCCAGGTCCGGCAGGTACTGCCGGATGTCGTCGCTGTCCTTGTTGCTGCCCATATCCAAGACCTCTCTCCATCAGCGACTAGAACGGCCTGCACCCGACGGACGGGCACGGGCGCGCTGGCTTCGCGCCCCCTTGCTTCGCCGGCGCCGCCTTCGGTGCCGGCGCCGCCTTCTTCTTCTCTTCCGCCAGCACCCGCAGAAACGACGGCTTCTGCCGCTTCGGCATCTCGTAGATGTCCTCGTCGTCCTCTGCCTCCGCCGGGGCGGTCCTCACCGGCAACGGCCTCGCCGGCGCCGCCGGCGGATCCTTCGGAGATGCCTCCGCTTCCGCGGCTGCCTCGGCCCTCGCAGGGGCTCCGGCTTCCGCGGCCGCCTCGGCCGGGCTCACCGCCGCCGCGCTCGCCGTCGCCTCCGGCGCGGGCGCCGTGGATACAGCCGTGGCCGGCGGCGCGGGCGCGACCCTCGCCGACGCCGCGCTCGCCGTCACGCTCTCGGCCGGCGCCGCGGTGGCCGCCGGCTCTTCTATCGCCGGCTCCGACGCCGCGCCGCTCATCGCTCGGAGCCCCAGCGCAGCCCCCACGCCCACCACCGTGATCCCCAGCGCCACAAGCGGCGCCAGCACGTACGCGCGCATCGCCCGCTGCGGCGGTGCGATCATCACCGTCGGCAAGCTCGGCGTCTCGCTCTGCAACCGCTTCGGCGGTCGAGCGTTCGGTGCCGTCGGCGGCCCGGCGACCGGCAGCGGCGCCGATGCCGCTCGCTGCGCCTCCGTCACCGATGATGGGAACGGCGGCGTCACGTACCGCGCCGCAACCTCCTCGGGCTGCGGCGTCACGTACGGCGACGCAACCTCCGGCGGCGGCGCCTCTCGCTGCGTCACCGGCAACGGCGGCGTCACGTACCGGGCCGCAATCTCCCGCAGCTGCGGCGTCGCGTACGGCGCTCCAACCTCCGGCGGCCCCGCATAGTGCTGCGCCTCTCTCCAGGGCGACTGCGGCGGCGCTGCGTGCGGCGTCTCCATCACGGGCAGCGGCGGCCCCGCGTACGCCTGCGCCCTCACCTCCGGCGGCGGCCCTCCTCGCTGCGCCGTCCCTTCCGCCCACGGCGCCCCCAGCACCGCGGTCCGCTCCCGCGACGTCCTCGCCGGCCTCGCGGCTTCCCGCGCCCTCAGCGACGGCAACGTCGACGGCAGCGGCTCCGTGTATCCCACCCCGAGCCCCCGCAGCGAGCGCGCCGGCGCCCTCGACGCCGGCGCGAACGGCAGCGCGCTCGCGGGCGCCATGAAATGCGCCAGCGGCACCGTCTCCCCGTGCACCACCCGCCGCGCTCTCCTCTCCCGCTCCTCCTCCTCTACCTCCCTCGCTCCTCCCATCCCGCCCCCCTTCCTCTCGCCCTCGCCGCGCGCCTCCTCCCCCGCCTCTCCGCTCCCGCTCACCGGCGCGCTGTCCTCCAGCTCCACCCCCGCGAACGCCGCCTCTCGCTCCGCCTTGATCCGCTCCTGCGCCAGCCGTCGCGCCAGCACGTGTCCTGCCGGCACCGTGTCTCTCAGCAGCGACCTCAGGTCCCGCGCCACCTCGTCAAACTTCGCATACCGCTCTTCCACGTCGATCGCGATGCAACGCGACACCACCGGCCACACGAACTCAGGGCAATCCGGCACGATCTCGTGCACCGGCTCCGGCGCAGCCACAAGGTGCCCCGTCAGCGTCTCCTCCGCCGTCGCCGGCTCGCTGTCGTCCAGGAACAGGTGCTTGCCCGTCAGCACCTCGTAGAAGATCGCTCCGAACGCGTAAATATCCGTCCGACCGTCCGGCTTCGCCCGCTCCGCCTTCTTCGACGCCCCGTACAGCAGCTTCACCTGCTCGGGCGAGATGTACCTCACCGTCCCCACGTCCGGCAGGTCGTCCGTGTTCATCCCCCCGTCCGCGAACTTCGCTATCCCGAAGTCCAAGAGCCACACGTGACCTTTCGCGTCCGCCTTCGTCCCCACCATGATGTTCTCGGGCTTCAGATCACGGTGCCATATCCCCTTCGAGTGCACGAACGTCATCGCGTCCGCCACCTGCAGCATCACGTGCATCGCGCTCAAAAAATCGAGTCGGTACGCCTTGGTCAGCAGCTTTCTCAGCGTCCTCCCCTCGAGGTAATCCATCACGATGTACGCCACGTGCTCCGGCGACACCCCGGCCTTCCTCATCCGCACGATGTTCGGGTGCTTCAGCTTCGGGTAGAACTTGCACTCCTGCCGGAACCGCCTCGCGAAGTCCTCTCTCCTCACGTGCCGTGGCGACATGCACTTGATCGCCACCACATCCTCCGAGTAGTCCTCCACCGCTCGGTACACCTCCCCCATCCCCCCCGCGTCGATCAGCTCCGTGATCCGGTAGTCCAGGAACACGTCGCCCGCCTGCAGCGGTCCCCGCCCCATCACCACGCCCCCAGCCCGCGCGGAGAGAGAAGAAGAACGAGAAGAAGAAGCAGCAGCAGCAAGAGAGGATGCCCACCCCCGGTCGGTGCTCGGCGCTTCGCGCCTGCGCGCCGCCCGCCCCTCCCAAGTCCCGCGCTACGCGCGGGACGGGAGGGGTCCCCTGCCCGATCCCGTACCTTCTCCCTCGCCACACTCTCGTCCTTGCACACCACCCCTCCTCGCGGGCTCCAACTCTCAGTTATCGCCGACGCGCGCAAGAAGGCACGTCACGTGCTCGGCCTTGCCGTGCTCATGAGCACAGTCCATCAGCAAGCTCGCCGCGAGGCGCAGCTCATGGTGCGCCGCAAGGATGCCGCTCATACGGTGCTCGGGCACGACAACCCAAAGCCCCGCCGAGCACACGAGAAAAATGTCGCCCGGCGCGGTGCTCTCTACCTGGGTCTTCATCTCCACCGCCGCATCGCAGCCGAGCGCGCGCGTCGCTGCATTCGCATGCTGGACCAGCATCGTCAATGCATCCAGCGAAATCGATCCGTCCAACATCCCACCGTCGAGCACAGCGTCATCACGCGTCCGTTCCTCCAGCCTTCCGTCGCGGAATCGGTAGACGCGCATATCGCCGACATAGGCCATGTACGCCGCCCCCGGCGCGAGCAGCACGCCAGCGAAGCTCGTGGGCACGCCACACCCTACCGACTCCGGACAGTCGCTCTCAGCACGACATCCGCTCGCTCGACGCGGGCTCATCATCAGCCGCACTTCATCCCGGCATCTCGGCGCAGTCATCTCATCAGCACAGACACCGCCTGGGTTGTCTTTTTCGATTTCAAGATGTGCGTGCACCATCTCAACCGCAGTACGGGACACCGCCTCTCCGCCGAAGTCACCCGCGACCAGGAACAGCCCTAGACAAGGCAACGCCTCAAAGCTCTCCTCGCTCCTCGCACGACGCCTCGACACAGGAGCATTCGCCCCTGCCTCGATGGCAAGCGTTGAGCACACCATCATCCACCTCGCGCGCTCGTCGCAGGGACGAACCGAGTCGGGGCGCACCGCGCCCGCGGTACGCCGGGTTCTATTTATCGCGCAACGCTGCGCGTCGCGGCGCTGCCGTGCGTCGTCAGCGCGCGCAGACCGTCAAGTAGGCTCGCTCGAACCGACGTCCTCGAGACGGCGCCTTCCGCTCAAGAATCCTTGCGCTCGCGACGCGCCGTTCGCTCGAGCTTCACCAGCGTCAGCTTACCGCGGCGCTTGCTCCGCCCTCTTGGACCAACCGCCGTGGGTGGGGTCTTCGCCCAGCCGAGGCTCACCAGCAGATTCGGGCGGCTCCCTGATGGCGGCACGAGCTCCTCCACCGTCTCTCCGCGAGCCGCTCGCTTCGCGATGCAGAGCTCGCAACACTGCTCGGGGTCCCACGGGATATCGTCGAGGCCGAGCTTCCGTACCCACTTCCGCTCCCACTCCCCCAGCCCGCTCAGGCTCGGACGCCGGCGAGAGGGAGGGAGGTCGTCTCGGCGGGACTTCCGGCGCATCGGCATGAGGGCTCCTTCGGATCGGACGGCACCGATTCTGTCGATATCCGAAGAGGTCGCCAAGGGGTTTCTTCTGGAAACGGACGTCCTTTCGCGTACTTACGTTCAGCCATGCCGAGTTGTCACCAAATCGTGCAGCTGGCCTCACTTTCCGCAGCCCTCACCCGTAGCCGCGCTCCGGTAGCCCTGCGCGCTCGCCGTGCACGTCCCCCTCGGGACGCACCTCGCTCCTTCGATCGCACCCACGCGATCGCCACCACCTCCTTCCGCTCCATCCCGCGGCGGTGCGGGCGCCGCTCTCAACGACGCCCGCTACCTCACCGCTCGCTCACGGAAACTCCTGCTCCGCCGCTGCCGTGCCCTCGGTGCCCGCGTTCTCCATCACGTTGCTGCTTCCGCCGGGCCCACCCGCGCCCGCCGCGCCGGGCATCAGCATCGTCTCCCCTTCCTGCTTCACCGCCTCCCCTCGGTACGCGATCGCAAGCGACGGCCCGCCGAGACCTCCGCCGCCGGGGCCGCCGTTGCCTCCCTGGCCGCCTTTTCCTCCATCGCACGCGGCTTTCGAGCCGCCCATTCCCGTGCCGCCGACGCCGCCAAGACCACCGAGCCCGCCCGGCTGAAGGTCGCCGCCGGCACCTCCCTTGCCTCCGTTGCCGGCCGTCAGCACGCACTCCTTCAGCGTCACCTTCCCCTCCACGCTCGCCAGCGCGATGCTCGCTCCGCCGGCACCGCCGCCTTGCCCAGGCAGCCCGCCGCAGCCGCCAGGTCCGCCGCTGCCTCCGCTCGCTCCCGCTCCTGGCACGGCGCCTGCGCAGATCGCCGCGCCGCCCTTCGCCCCTCCGCCTCCGCCTCCACCTTGCCCAGGCTTGCCCGGTCCGCCCGCACCTCCGCTCACGCCCACGTAGCCGGATGAGCTCAACGCGCCGAGGCCGCTCGCCGCGAGGCCGAATTCGCCGGGGGGGCCGTTGTCGCCGCCTTGGCCGGTGCCACCGGCGGCGCAAGTCCATTCGCCCGCCGCCGGCTCTCCAGAGCCTGCTGCGCCGAGCGCGCCGGGCTCTCCGATCTGTCCACTGCCACCGTTGTTCACCCTGCCATCGCCGCCCTCGCCGCCGATCGACAACGCGCTGCCACCACACGCATTTTCGACCTGCGCGCCTCCGGGCAGCGTCTCATCAGGCGCTCCTGATGTATCCAGGTCGCTGCACGCATCGGTTCCGGCATTCCCGGGAGCCGCCTGCGCCGGCACCTCGCTCGGTGCATCCTCTCCCTCCTCGCCGTCCGCCCCGTTCCCGGCGATCAACTCGCACCGCACGAGCTCCGCCTCCGCGCCATCCACCAGCACCGCGATCGACGACGCTCCCGGCGTCTGCGCATCTGCCGCCTGCGCCGACACGTCCTCGATCCGCACCGTCCCCACGCCCCGCATCACCTTCAGCGCGATCGCCTCTTCGGTCGGCGCCACGATCGTCTTCTTCTCCTTGCCGATCCACTCCCACCCATTCGCGCAGTCGAGCCCGCCGAACAACTTGGCGCCCGCCGGCACTTCGACCGCCTCCACGAACGTCTCGGCGCACGCATAGACCCCCGTACCTGTCCCGGAAGTGAGCCGGAGCGCTTCGGCGAGCGTCGCGACCGGCTCGGCCTGGGTACCTGCGTTGCCGTCCTTGCCAGTCGAAGCCACGAAGATGCCGCATTCATCGTCTACAGCTCCGTCGATCTCGCTCGGCACGCACCCAGACGGCACGACCTCGCTGCCCCTCCCCCGGTATTTCTCGCATGTGAGCATGAGCTCGCAGTCGTTCTCGATGTGGTACCAGAGCCCATCGCAACCGCTGGAGGCCAAAGCGGTAGCGACAATTCCCCCAAGCAGGACTC
Source organism: Sorangium sp. So ce1014 (assembly GCF_051521505.1). Classification (NCBI taxonomy): domain Bacteria; kingdom Pseudomonadati; phylum Myxococcota; order Polyangiales; family Polyangiaceae; genus Sorangium; species Sorangium sp. So ce1014. The sequence goes on along the minus strand of NZ_CP150356.1, from coordinate 981,893 downwards.
GCCTAGACGTTCTCATCCCTCGTTCTCCTGCTCGACTCACCATGCGCCCACCATCACAAAGCTGACGCCATCAACCCGCGGCTCCGGAAGCACGAGCAGGGCGGTAGATGCCTCTGCTCGTTTCTTTGGCCACAGCGCATACGTCAGAGCAGCCGTGGCGAGCACGCCCGACGCGATGTAGCTGCCCAACGCAACGTCCCCCAGGCGGCCGGCGCGATCACCTGCGCGATGAAGCTCAGCGCATTGTCCTGCGAACGACGGTGACGCCAAGCACCCGCCACCCGCGGCGAAGATCTTGTCCTGTTGAGCACGAGCTTCCGAGTTCGCGCTGTTCGACGCAACCGTCATCCCGATACCCACGCCGAGCCCCACCGCGCTCGCCGCCCCCAGCGCGATCACCGGCACCCAGCTCCGCTGTCGCGTTTCTCGCGCCAACCCCGCTGGCGCGGGCGGAACGAGCGTCGCCCCCCGCGTACTCGCCCCCACCTCCCGCTCCTTCTCTTTCGTACTCGGCTCGTGCTGGCCTGACGTCGGCGGCAACGTCAAATGGACAGTTTCGATGGCGCCTTCCGCGAGCGACACACGCGCGTCGGTCTGGCTGCCATCAGCCCACCTCGCGACGAGCACATGGGTCCCGGGATCGACGGGGAGCTCGCCTCCAAGACTGCCTTGCGGAAGAGGGTCCTGGTCAAGCAGCACCTCCGAAGGTGCCGACGTGCCTTCTGCGATCTCAACCGTAAGCTTGGGTACGCGCGGCACGAGCTCCGTGATGCGCTGCTGGACGACCGGCCGGCGGACGTCTCCGGGCTCTAGCTTCCTTAACAGCTCTTCGAAGTGCTGCCATGCGCTCGCCACCCGCCCGACCTCGGCCTCGCACTCCGCCAAATTGAATAAGGTGCCGCGCGCCGGGTACATGCCATAGCTGCGATGGAAGAGCGGGATCGCACCGGCGCAGTCCCGCGTCTCCACTGCCGCGCGGCCCCGCTCGAAGAGGTCGCGCGCTGCATTCTTCTCGTTCTCGGCCTGCGCAGCCGCCCCGTAACTCATCGTGCAGAGGAGGACCAGCGGTAGAACGCAACGGCACGCAGCGCGCCGTGTTGCTTGCCTCAATCCCATAACTTCTCCGGATCATCAGGCTTCTCTGGCGCGCAGGCCGACGGTCGGGGCATCGTCCTCGGCGCAATCGCGGTGCTAGGCCCAGCTTCACCATCGGCGCCGGCGACACCGGATATGCGGTGGGCTTCGCCACGGCTTTCGCCGAGTTGCTCACTGCAGGCGTCGGACTTGGATTGGCCACGCAGCCCCATCGCTCTTCTCACTGCCCGCAGCTCGCATTGGCGGTGAAATCCCAGCATTCTCCGCTCGCGCCCTCGTCGCCGGCGTTCCCGCCCAGCGCGGTGCTGCCTGGGGCGCCAGCTGTGCCGGACGTGAAGGTCGCCAGCTCGGCGGCTCCGCCCGGTGCCACGGCATACGCAATGCCTACCGCGTGGCCGCCTCGACCGCCCCCGCCGGGGCCGCCGGCTCCGCCTCGGCCGCCATCTCCGCCTTTGCAGCCTGGAATCGAGGGCGGATTCGCAGACGCTGCTCCGCCGGTAACACCGACACCACCATCAGCCCCATTCTGCCCGGCCACTCCATCTCCCCCCTTGCCCGCCGTGCCTACCGCAACGGTCACCTCAGTCAGCACCAGCTTCGTCCCCAGACTCACGATCCCGATGCTCGACCCGCCGGCCTGTCCGCCGCCACCTCCTTTCCCGCCGCAGCCGCCGGCTCCACCGCCACCGCCGCTGGCGCCAGGCCCGTTCACGAGGCCCGTGCTGGGCCCACAGAACTGCCCGGCTTTCGCGCCGCCACCGCCACCTCCTCCTTGCCCTCGCTTCCCGGTTGTGCCCCTGTCCCCATCCCCGCCAGCGATGCCGGCCAGCGTCAGCTGCATGTCGCTCCCGGCATTCCCGGCGTCGCCGGGTCCACCAGGCGCGCCGGGCTCTCCCTGCCGGCAATTGCCACCGGTCTGCCCGGCGCCGCCTAACCCGTACTCATCGGGATTCGGTTCGGGCAGCGGCGTGCCCTCTGCTCCCTTCTGCCCACCGCCGTCGTCGGTACCCGTAATCCCGCCGAGCCCGCCGGCGCCGCCACGCGTCTCGCCGTCCTCACACGTCGTCACGCCGGGGTCGCCGCCGTACACCGCCGCCTCCACAACACACGCCGCCGACGCGCTCATTTCCGATGCGCCCGCGCCCGCCTGCGGCACCTCCGTCGGTGTCTTGCCTTTCGCGCCATCCATCCCACTGCCCGCGGTCACATCCACCTGCGTCAGCTCCGCCTCGACGTCCGCCACCGCCACGCCGATTGACGACCCGCCCGCCTCCGTCGCGCTCTCCGCACGCACCGAAAAGCTCCGCACCTTCGCCCCGCTCGCACCTTCCCCCAGCGTGAGCGCGATCTGATTCGCAGGCGCCTCGATCGCGCTCCGCGCCTCTTTGCTCCACGTCCACTCCGCCCCGCAGTCGAAGCCCCCGATCACCTCCAGCCCCGCCTCGATCGTCACGCTCTCCTCGAACGCTCTGCTCGTGCACGCAAGCACCCGCTTGCCGCCCGCGTTCGCGATCGCTTCCCCGAGCGACGCGTACGGCTTCGCCTTCGTCCCATCGCCGCCCGACTCCGCGCTCGCGCTCGCGAACACCGCGCACTCGTCTATCACCGTACTCGCGTTCAGCGTCGGGTCCGCATGGCACTCGGGGTTCGGCGTACCCCCTCCCGTGCCTGACGGATAAAAGTGATCGCAGGTGACCAGGAGCCCGCAGTCCTCCGCCAGATGGCTCCAGAAGCTATCGCAACCACCGACCGCCAAGACGAACGCCAACCCGCCGACTGTTCTGCGCATGTTCCGCATGTGCCTTGCCTTCCGGAGCTCCATCACCACGCCCCCATCACTGCGATCCCCGCGCCGTCCGAGTGCACCACGGGCAGCGCAACGGCAGATTCGGAGCGCTTCGGCTTGGGCCATAGAACGTACGTTGCCGCAGCGATCGCGAATGCGCCCGACGCGATGAACGCCACGCGTGCGACGTTCCCCAACGTGTCGGCGCGCGACGCATCGCTCCGGACCTGCTCGCATGGCCCAACCCACGCTGACGCCGGCTTCACGCACTGTCCGCGGCCCTGAATGATCGCAGCGCTCTGCTTGTGGGCGTCATCGCTCGCAGCGTTCGACGCAACCGTCGTCCCGATACCCACGCCGAGCCCGACCACGCTCGCGGCCCCCAGCGCGATCACCGGTACCCAGCTCCGCTTTTGCGGCTCTGGCCCCGGATACGCAGGCTCCGCCGGCGGCATCCCCGCCACGGGCGCCCCCGCAGCAGCGCCCGGCGCGCTCCCCTCCTCCGCCGCCCTCGCCCCCGGCGCCGCCTCCTGCGCCTCGCTCTTCACCGGCACCAGCGCCAGCGCCGCTGCCGCCGTCCCTCCCTTGGCGACCTTCACCGTCTCGCTTGCCGGCGCATACCCCTCCAAGCGCGCCTCCACCCGGTGCTCGCCCGGCTCGACAAACACCTCTCCTTCCAGCGGCGCCTTCCCCACGGCCTTGCCGTCCACCACCACCTCCGCCCCCACCACACCCGCTGTCACCACGAGCGCTCCCACCTGCGCTCGCGACTCCGCCAGCCGCTTCTCCGCCGTCGGCTTCAGCTTCGCCGCCGCTTTCATCAGCGGCCAGTGCCTCAACGCATGCGACAGGTACTGCGCGGCTTCCCTGTGCTTCTTCAGCTGGTACTTCGTGTTCCCGAGGTTGTACGCCACGTCGAACGTCGGGCTCAGCTCCCACGCCGACTGAAGCTCCGCCTCCGCCTCCATGTATTTTCCGTCCGAGTACAGGCGCAGGCCGCGCCGATACGATGCATCGGCGCGCGCCGCCGCATCGGCGCTGGCAGCGGCTTCCCGCGGCGCCGCAGGCTGCGCGGCGGCGATGTCAGGGGCGGCGATCACGGTCGCCGCAGTGAGCAACAGAGCAAGGGGTCGGCAGTTCATCGTCATGGCTCCACGCGGTTTCACTCCATCACGTCATCAGCGAGCGGGTTCTCGGCCGGCACCGGCGCGACCGGCGCCTGCGGCGGACGCGGCGCCGCTGGCGCAGGCCGCGCAGGCGCGTGCGGCGCAGGCGGGTCGCTCTCGGGCGCGACATCGTCAAGGCTTGGCTCGACCGCCTCCGGCGGCGCCGGCGGCTCGCCGTCGGCCACCTCCGGCGCTGCCGCCGGCGGCCGCTCCGAGGCCACCGGCGGCGCCACCGCGCTCCGCGCCGGCGCCCCGCTCGACCGCGACGCTGGCTCCTTCTCTTCCGGCGGCGTCTGTCGTCGCGCGATCGCCAGCGTCACGAACGGCATGCTCAGCGCCAGCAACGCGAGCGCCACGACCCACCACCGCCTCCGCCACCGGCCCCCCGCACTCGCCGGCGCGCCGGCCGGCGGCTTCGGTGTCGCGACCGGCAGCGGCGTCACTGGCAGCAACGACGACGGCAGCAGCGCCCTGTCGATCGGCGGCAGCCCCCGGTCCGCCCACTGGCTCGGCGCCATCGCTCCGTGCGACGCCGGCGCGCCCTGCTGCACCGCTGCGCTCGGCCCAACCACGGCACCACGCGGCACCGCCGCTCCATGCACCGCCGCCGCACCGCCGTACACCGGCGCCGCCGCACCGCCGTACAGCGGCACCGGCGCACCGGACGGCGCCGACGCGCGCTGCTGCGGCGCTCCGCCCGGCGGCATCACCCCGACGTGCTGCGGCATCACCCCGCCCTGCTGCGTCACCGCTCCCTGCGGCATCATCGGTCCGTGCTGAGGCGCTGCGCCCTGCCGCGTCACCGAGCGCTGCGTCTCCATCACCGGCAGCGGCGGCATCACCGAGCGCTGCGTCTCCATCACCGGCAGCGGCGGCGGCACCGCTCGCTGCGGCGGCCCTGCCCCTTGCGGCTGCCCTGCCCCCTGCGGCGCCGCCTGCCCCTTGGGAAGTGCCGGCACCACCGGGAACTGGAACAGCGGCTGCCCTGCCGCCTTCTGGTGCTGCATCTCGGACAGCGCTCGGTCCAGCTCCGGGTTATCGAGGGCCTGCTGCAGCTTCCGCTCTGCCACCGCCGGATCCGCCTCGCGCTGGATGCTCTCCAGGTCCGGCAGGTACTGCCGGATGTCGTCGCTGTCCTTGTTGCTGCCCATATCCAAGACCTCTCTCCCTCAGCGACTAGAACGGCCTGCACCCGACGGACGGGCACGGGCGCGCTGGCTTCGCGCCCCCCTGGTTCGCCGGCGCCGCCTTCGGTGCCGGCGCCTTCTTCTTCTCTTCCGCCAGCACCCGCAGAAACGACGGCTTCTGCCGCTTCGGCATCTCGTAGATGTCCTCGTCGTCCTCTGTCTCCGCCGGCGCGGTCCTCACCGGCAACGGCCTCGCCGGCTGCTCCTTCGGAGATGCCTCCGCTTCCGCGGCCGCCTCGGCCTTCGCAGGGGCGGCTTCCGCAGCCGCCTCGGCCGGGCTCACCGCCGCCGCGCTCGCCGTCGCCTCCGGCGCGGGCGCCGCGGATACAGCCGTGGCCGGCGCCGCGGGCGCGACCTTCGCCGACGCCGTGCTCGCCGTCGCGCTCTCGGCCGGCGCCGCGGTGGCCGCCGGCTCTCCTGTCGCCGGCTCCGACGCCGCGCCGCTCATCGCTCGGAGCCCCAGCGCAGCCCCCACGCCCACCACCGTGATCCCCAGCGCCACAAGCGGCGCCAGCACGTACGCGTGCATCACCCGCCGCGGCGGTGCGATCATCACCGTCGGCAAGCTCGGCGTCTCGCTCTGCAACGGCTTCGGCCGTCGAGCGTTCGATGCCGTCAACGAACTCGGCGCCGTCGGCGGCCCGGCGACCGGCAGCGGCGCCGATGCCGCTCGCTGCGCCTCCGTCACCGACAATGGGAACGGCGGCGGTACGTACTGCGCCGCAACCTCGCGCTGCTGCGGCGCCACGTACGGCGACGCAACCTCCGGCGGCGGCGCCCCTCGCTGCGTCACCGGCAACGGCGGCGTCACGTACTGCGCTGCAACCTCCCGCAGCGGCGGCGTCACGTACTGCGCCGCAACCTCGCGCTGCTGCGGCGCCACGTACGGCGACGCAACCTCCGGCGGCGGCGCCCCTCGCTGCGTCACCGGCAACGGCGGCGTCACGTACTGCGCCGCAACCTCGCGCTGCTGCGGCGCCACGTACTGCGCCGCAACCTCCGGCGGCGGCGCCCCTCGCCAGGGCGACTGCGGCGGCGCTGCGTGCTGCGTCTCCATCACGGGCGGCGGCGACCCCGCGTACGCCTGCGCCCTCACCTCCGGCGGCGGCAGCGGCGGCGGCCCCGCGTACGACTGCGCCCTCACCTCCGGCGGCGGCAGCCCTCCTCGCTGTGCCGTCCCCTCCGCCCACGCCCCCCCCAGCACCGCGGTCCGCTCCCGCGTCGTCCTCGCCGGCCCCGCGCCCTCCCGCAGCCTCAACCCCGGCAGCGTCGACGGCAGCGGCTCCGTGTACCCCACCCCGCGCCCGCGCTGCGCCTTCGCCAGCCCGCGCGACGCCGGCCCGAACGGCAGCGGGCTCGCCGGCGCCATGAAATGCGCCAGCGGCACCGTCTCCCCGTGCGCCACCCGCCGCCCCCGCTTCGCTCCCTCTTCTTCCTCGCTCACCTGCGCCATCCCGCCCCCCTCGCTCTCGCCGCGCGCCCGCGCCTCCTCCGTCTCCTCCTCCCCCGCCTCTCCGCTCCCGCTCACCGGCGCGCTGTCCTCCAGCTCCACCCCCGCGAACGCCGCCTCCCGCTCCGCCTTGATCCGCTCCTGCGCCAGCCGTCGCGCCAGCACATGTCCTGCCGGCACCGTGTCTCTCAGCAGCGACCGCAGATCTCGCGCCACCTCGTCGAACTTCGCGTACCGCTCCTCCACGTCGATCGCTATGCACCGCGACACCACGGGCCACACGAACTCCGGGCAATCCGGCACGATCTCGTGCACCGGCTCCGGCGCAGCCACAAGGTGCCCCGTCAGCGTCTCCTCGGCCGTCGCCGGCTCGCTGTCGTCCAGGAACAGGTGCTTGCCCGTCAGCACCTCGTAGAAGATCGCTCCGAACGCGTAGATGTCCGTGCGCCCGTCCGGCTTCGCCCGCTCCGCCTTCTTCGACGCCCCGTACAGCAGCTTCACCTGCTCGGGCGAGATGTACCTCACCGTCCCCACGTCCGGCAGGTCGTCCGTGTTCATCCCCCCGTCCGCGAACTTCGCTATCCCGAAGTCCAAGAGCCACACGTGACCTTTCGCGTCCGCCTTCGTCCCCACCATGATGTTCTCGGGCTTCAGATCACGGTGCCATATCCCCTTCGAGTGCACGAACGTCATCGCGTCCGCCACCTGCAGCATCACGTGCATCGCGCTCAAAAAATCGAGCCGGTACGCCTTGGTCAGCAGCTTCCTCAGCGTCCTCCCCTCGAGGTAATCCATCACGATGTACGCCACGTGCTCCGGCGACACCCCGGCCTTCCTCATCCGCACGATGTTCGGGTGCTTCAGCTTCGGGTAGAACTTGCACTCCTGCCGGAACCGCCTCGCGAAATCCTCTCTCCTCACGTGCCGTGGCGACATGCACTTGATCGCCACGACATCCTCCGAGTAGTCCTCCACCGCTCGGTACACCTCCCCCATCCCCCCCGCGTCGATCAGCTCCGTGATCCGGTAGTCCAGGAACACGTCCCCGGCCTGCAGCGGTCCCCGCCCCATCACCACGCCCCCAGCCCGCGCAGCGCCAGCGCCGCCAGCGCCGAGAACACCACCGTGCTCGCCAGCGTCAGCGCCGCGAACAGCCGCGCGTCCACCGGCGCCGCTCCCTCCCCCGCGCCCGCCGCCACCCGCCCCCCAGCTCCCGCCCCGCTGCTGCCCGACGGCATCGCTTCGAACCACGCCCTGATCTCCGGCTCCCACGCGGCCTCCCCTCCCCCGCCCGTCGCTCCCGCCATTCGCCCGGCCCCCCCGGTTCCCGCCGCCCCCGCCCCCGTCCACGGCCCTGCCGCCCTCCGTGCTGCATCCGACAGCTCGCCCCCGATCCGCCCGAGCTCCTCCGCGAACGCCTCGGCGCTCTGGAAGCGCTCCTCCGGCAGCTTCGCCAGCGCCTTCAGCACCGCACCGTCCACCGCCGCCGGGATCACCTGCGCCGCATGCCGCGACGGCGGCGACGGCGCTTCCCTCACGTGCGCCCGCAGCACCTCCAGCGCGTCCTCGACATGAGCGAACGGACCGTGCCCCACAAGGAGCGTATACATCAGCAACCCGACGGCATACACGTCGGTCCGCGCGTCGACCGGCTGACATCGCGCCTGCTCCGGCGAGGCCGTCCTGGGGGTCCCGACGAGCAATCCCGCCTCGGTCGGATACGCCGGCCCGACCAGGAACCGCGGCGGCGCTGCCCCCGGCCCCGTCCGGGCAACGCCGGCGTCGAGCACCTTCGCGACCCCGAAGTCGAGCACCTTCACGACGCGCGCCGCCCCAGGCACCGCCGCCCCAGGCGCCACCGCCCCCGGCGCCGCCGCCCCCGGCGCGCACAGGAACACGTTGTCGAGCTTCACGTCGCGGTGCACGATCCCGACCCGGTGCGCCGCCGACAGCCCGGCCAGCACCTGCCGCGTGACCTCGATCGCCTCGGCCACCGGCAGCGGGCCGCGCCGCTCGAGCTCCTCCCGCAGCGTCCCCCCTTCGAGCCGCTCCATCACGAGATACGCGCGGCCTCCCGGCGTCGTTCCGAGATCCATCACCGCCACCACGTGCGGCGACACGATCACCGCGAGCGCCTGCGCCTCGACCCGCAGCCGGTCCGCGAACCGTGGATCCCCCGCGAGCGCGCGGCGGACCAGCTTCACCACCACCCGCTTCCCGAGGGCGCGGTGCTCCGCCTCGATGACCTCCCCCATGCCCCCGCGCCCGAGCACCCGGAGCGCCCGGTACGGTGTCCCCTCCAGCGCATCCACGGTGTCGCCGGCGGGCCCGGAGCTGTCTGACGTGAGGCGTGCCACCAGCAGGGTCTCCTGAGAAGGAAATCACGAGCACCGGGGCGGCTCGGACAAAGAAAGCGCACCGGCGCTGTCGATTGTCGAAATGCATTGTCGCTTCAAGGAGTTGCCAGCCGCCGAGCGCGCGGGCGCAAGGCCCCGGCCCGCGCCCGACGCCGGAGCGCCTCCGGGTGGCGCGACAAACCATCCTGTCACGTCGCTTTCCTTGTCCGAACCGGCCCGCCGGGGGTGATTTCGAGATAGAAGGGGCGCCGCACCGCACCCGGGCTCCCCTGCGCGAGGTCACCATGACGCACGACGCTGCCGACCACGACGACCTGGACCTGACAGGCGACGCGGATCCCCTCCTGGAGGTCGTCCTCGCCGACGCGCTCGGCCCGTACCTCCGGGCGCTCTCCCCCGAGGAGATCGAGGACTATCGCAGGTTCCTCACGGTCTTCATCACGACGCACCCGGCGGCGGCGGCGCTCGACGATCGCTTGCGGGCGAGGCACCCCGTCCTGTCCGAGAGCGGCACGGTGGCCCGTGAGGGAGCGGGCGAGGGCGAGGCGGCGCCGGAGCCCGCCGACGGGACCTTCGGTGGGCGGCGGTGACAGGCAGCCAGCGTCCGTCTCCATCGCCTCCGGATCATGAGCGCGTGCTGGAGGCGCTGCCCATGGCCCGCCACGTCGCGCGAACGACCGCGCGGGTCTATGGCGTGCGGACGCGACAGGGCCTGGAGGACTGCGAGCAGACGGCCTATCAGGCGCTCCTCGAAGCGAGCCCCGGATACGACGCCGCGCGCGGCGTCCCGTTCGGCGTCTACGCATGGAAGAGGGTCGCCGGCGCCGTCCTCCGGCTGCTCACCCGCGAGGCGTCTTTCCGGCGCGCCGGCCTCGACGCCGCGCTCGCCGCGGCCGAGTCGATGCGCGACGCGGGCGATCCGTTCGGTGACGACGACACCGACGTATTGAACCAGCTCAAGGACCAGTGTCGCGCGCTCGTCTTCGCGCGCTTCGTCGCGGATGCCGGCGAGCGGCTCAGGGCGCACCCCGAGGACGCGATGGCGCGCACCCAGGCCCTCGAGGCGCTCAGGACGGCGCTCCGCGGCCTCGACGAGCGCGAGGCGCGCCTCATCGAGCTCCGGTACTGGCAGGACCTCTCCTGGGCCAAGGTCGCCGCGGCGCTCGGCGTGCACGAGAAGTACGCGCTGCGCATGGACGAGCAGCTGCGAAGGCGGCTCCGGGGCGATCTGCGGGCGAGCGACGTCGATGCGCCGCCGCCCAGCGAACCGCCGTAGAGCGGCCACCGCGTTCAACCGTCACCGAGCTCACCAGCTCCAGGGTCGAAAAGCTGCTTGTCGTGTCCTCGCCTTCGAGGCGGCCCGCGAGGTGGGACGACGGCTGGAGGGCGGCGCCGGGCGGCCGCGGTTCAGGCCGGCCGAAAACCTGCCGCAGAGCTGGTGGCGAGGGCACGTTTGCGTCGCGCGAACGGCCTTCACGGACAGCGCCCGATCTGAAAGCCTCACCGAGGGTGCGTTCCCCGGCGATCGTCGCCGGAGGAAGACCAAGGAGGCACCATGGCGCTCAAAGACCTCTCTCCTCGTCAGATGGTCCAGATCACGGCGGCTTGGCTCGACCCGGAGCGCGAAAGGCCGCGCCTCGTGTCGCTGAAGCGGTGCGCTCCGCTCATCGACGATATCGAGGCCGCGCACGACGGTATCTTGAAGTCGCACCGCCGGCAGAAGAAGGCGAATGACGAGCTCACCGGCATCCAGCAAAAGCAGGTCACGTTCGATCAGATCCATGATCGCAAGGCCCGCGGCGCCCACGCGGTGCTCACCGGCTTCGCCGATCTGGCCGACGATCCCGAGGACGCCGCGATCTACCTCGATCTCCGCGATCAGCTCTTCGCCGATGGGCTCAAGTTCATCTCGGCGAGCTACAGCGATGAGGCGGGCGAGGTGAAGCTCGCGCGCGACCGGCTGACGCCGGAGTCGAAGGCGGCGCTCAAGGCGCTGCCGACGCCGGGGGGCCACCTGCTCAAGGCGGTGCAGGCATGGTTCGCCGCGGGCGACGAGCTCGGCAAGCTGGACGCGCAGCGCATCCACCTGGAGGCGCAGGATCAGCCGGGAGCGACCGAGTCGCGCGGCGGTCAGCTCAGGGCACGCAACCGCTGGATCAAGGTGGTGCGCACCGTGCTTCAGATGCTGGAGCTCGAGGAGGCCGACACGGAGACGACGCGCCGGCTGCTCGCGCCGCTGCAGCGGGAGGCGGGCAAGGCCGAGCGCCGGCGCTCGGGCGGCAAGGAGACCGACGCGGCCGACGGCGCCCCGCCGGCAGACGGCGGCGCGGGCGAGCCCGCGATCGACGAGGAAGCGCCCGTGGCCGGGGTGGATTGACCTGACAGCCCCCGCCGCCAGCCCCTCCTGACGGACTCGATCCGTCACGACCCCCCGCCGCCAGCCCCTCCTGACGGACTCGATCCGTCGCGACCCCCCGCCGCCAGCCCCTCCTGACGGACTCGATCCGTCGCGATCCCCCGCCACCAGCCCCCTCTCAACGGTTCGCATCCGTCGCGCCCCCCGCCGCCAGCCCCCTCTCAACGGTTCGCATCCGTCACGACCCCCCGCCGCCAGCCCCCTCTCAACGGTTCGCATCCGTCACGACCCCCCGCCGCCAGCCCCCTCTCAACGGTTCGCATCCGTCACGCCCCCCGCCGCCAGCCCCCTCTCAACGGTTCGCATCCGTCACGACCCCCTGCCGCCAGCCCCCTCTCAACGGTTCGCATCCGTCACGCCCCTCGCCGCCGCGAGGCGCCTCACAACGGCTCGCCTCCAGGCCCACAGAACCACCACGCCTGCTTGACGCACCACGGCGGCGCTGCCATGACCGGTTTCCTCCGCCTCGGGCGCGTTTTTTCAGTCGGGCTCGCCGGATCCACGCTCGGGTCCGCCGGCCCGTCTGTCGTGTGTGGCGCGCCCCTGCCCGGGCGGACTACGCTCTGCGTTACCCCACAGCAACAGGAGCCAATCGAGCCGTGAAGATCCTCGTTCCGCTCAAGCGCGTCGCCGATCCGGATAACGCGAACAAGGTGAAAATCCCTGCTTCAGGGGACAAAATCGAGACGACCGGGCTCGAGTGGAAACCGAACCCGTTCGACGAGTACGCCCTGGAAGCGGCGCTGCGCCTGACCGAGGACGGCAAGGCGCCGAAGGTGCGCGCGGGCGAGGTCGTCGTCGTCACCTTCGGGCCCAAGGAGACCGAGCAGACCCTCCGCGCCGCCCTCGCGACCGGCGCCGATAAGGCCTTCCGCGTCGACGTCACCGACGACAAGCTCGACGGCGACCTCGTGGCCCGCGCCCTCAAGACGCTCGTCGAGCGCGAGAAGCCGGACGTCGTGGTCATGGGCAAGCAGGCCGTCGACGGCGACTCGAACCAGGTCGGCCAGATCCTCGCCGAGCTGCTCGGCTGGCCGCTCGCCACCTTCGCCGCGACCCTCAAGGAAGAAAAGGGCGCGCTGCTCGTCGGCCGCGAGGTCGACGGCGGCGTCGCCACGCTCCGCGTGCGCCTGCCGGCCGTGGTCACGGTCGACCTCCGCATCGTCGCGCCGACAAGCGTCTACTCGATGAAGACCGCGCCCACGTTCAAGTACAACGACGGCGTGCGCTTCGCGGCGCTCCCCGCGATCATGGCCGCCAAGAAGAAGCCCCTCGTCGAGGTGAAGCTCGCCGACCTCGCCGCCGACCCGACGCTCAAGGTCCAGTACCAGGCGTTCCAGGCGCCCCCGGCGCGCAAGGCAGGCATCAAGGTGAAAGACGTCGGTGAGCTCGTCACGCGCCTCAAGGACGAGGCGAAGGTCCTCTGACGGACGGCGAAAACAGGTCGCGGCCCCCGCGCGCGCGGGGATGAACCGACACAGGTCGACGAGGTGCAGGAGGGATTCATGGCTGACGTTCTCGTGGTGGCCGAGGCCGCCGATGGAAAGCTGAAGAAGACGACGCACTCCGCGGTCACGTTCGCCAGGCAAGCGGCCGCGGCGCTCGGCGGGACGTACGCGATCCTCGTGATCGGCGACGCCCTCGGCGAGGCGGCCGCGGAAGCGGCGACGCTCGGCGCGGCCAAGGTGCTCGTCGCCGAGTCGAGCGCGCTCAAGGACCACGTCGCGGAGCGCTACGTGCCGACCATCGCGGCGGCCGCCAAGGGATACGCGGTCGTCGTGGGCACCGCGAGCGCCTACGGCAAGGACCTGCTCCCGCGCGTGGCAGCGCGGCTCTCGGCAGGCTTCGCGAGCGACATCTCCGAGCTCCTCGCCGAGGGCTCGACGCTCAAGTACAAGCGCCCCATGTACGCCGGCAACGCGTACGGGATCTGCACCGTCACGACCCAGGTCCAGGTCGTGAGCGTCCGGCAGAGCGCGTTCGCCGCCGCGGAGCCCGCCGGGTCGAGATCGCCGATCGAGCAGGTCGCGGTCGTCCCGCCGAGCGCCGCCGCGGAGCGCGTGGAGTTCGTCTCCTTCGACCAGGTGAAGAGCGAGCGCCCCGAGCTCGCCGAGGCCAAGGTCGTCGTCTCCGGCGGCCGCGCCCTGAAGGAGCGCTTCAACGAGATCCTCGACCCGCTCGCCGACGTCCTCGGCGCCGCCGTCGGCGCGAGCCGCGCCGCATGCGACGCCGGCTACGCCGCCAGCGACCTGCAGGTCGGACAGACGGGCAAGGTCGTCGCGCCGTCGCTCTACTTCGCCATCGGCATCTCGGGCGCCATCCAGCACCTCGCCGGAATGAAGGGGTCGAAGGTCATCGTGGCGATCAACAAGGACGCCGACGCGCCGATCTTCCAGGTGGCCGACTACGGCCTGGTCGCCGACCTCTTCGCGACCGTGCCCGAGCTCGTGAAGCAGATCCAGGCGGCGCGCAGCTGACCGACCCCGCCGGGGTGCGCCCGCGCCGCCCTCCAGGGCCGCAGCCGTACCCCGGCACCCCCAAGAGCCCGCAGCCGTACCCCGGCCTCCCCAAGAGCCCGCAGCCGTACCCCCGGCCTCCCCAAGAGCCCGCAGCCGTACCCCGGCCCCCCAAGAAGCCCGCGACCGTACCCCGGCACACCGGAAGAGTCCGTCCAGCAAGAAGTCCGCGTCCGGCAACGTAGTTTCCGTGTCAGGTCGCCCGCCTAGCATCTTGTTCGCGACCGGCGGCCGTGGGATCCCTTGACGCTATGCCCGAACGTTCGGACATCCCGATCGTCACGGCGCTCGCTCAGGCCAGGGCATTGCTTTACGAAGCGGCCTCGACCGCCGAGCAGCGACGGCTCCTCGGCCCGGCGGTCGTCGAGATCGATCGCGCGATCGCGAGCCTCGACCCGACCGCGAGCGCCTCGTTCGAGCTCACGCCCCTCGCCGCGTCGGTGCCGCCGATCGACACCGAGCTCGAGGCGCTGCGCCGCGAGGTCGAGCGGCTCCGCGCGATCACGCAGCACGAGCGCGGGCTGCTCGACGCGCTCCTCAGCGAGAGCCCGCACGGCATCATCGTCTCCGACAACCAGGGCAAGCTGACCCTCCAGAACCGCGCCTCGGAGCGGATCTGGGCCGGCAGCGCCACCGCCGAGAACGTCGAGGGCTGGGGGCGCTACCGCGCGTTCCACCCCGACGGCCGGCCGTTCGCCGCCGAGGACTGGTCGATGGCGCGGTGCCTCACGCTCAGGGAGACCGTCCCCGCCGAGGAGGTCCACTTCCAGCGCTTCGACGGCACGCACGGGATGCTGCTCGGCAGCTGCGCGCCGCTCTTCTCGCCGGACGGCGACATGCTCGGCGCGGTCTCCATCTTCGCCGACATCACCCAGTTCAAGCAGCTCGAGGCGGACCTGCGCGTCAGCAGGACCAAGTTCTCGACGACGCTGAAGAGCATCGGCGACGCGGTGATCTCGACCGACGGCTCGGGCCGGATCGACTTCATGAACGCCGTGGCCGAGACGCTGACGGGTTGGACGCTCGACGAGGCGAGGGATCGCCGGCTGTCCGAGGTCTTCCGGGTCATCTCCGAGCAGACGCGCGACGATCTCGACAACCCGGTCACCGAGGTGCTGCGGCACGGCGGCATCATCGGGCTCGACGACACGACGCTGCTCCTGCGCAGGGACGGCTCGGAGCTCGCGATCGACTCGAACGGCGCGCCGATCCGGAGCGACGAGGGCGAGCTCGTCGGGCTGGTGCTGGTCTTCCGCGACGTGACCGAGAAGCGGCTCGCCGACAAGCGGCGCTACTTCATCGGCGAGGCGAGCCGGCAGCTCGCGCTGTCGGGCCTCGAGTACGACACGACCCTGTCCAACGTCGCGCGCCTCGCGGTGCCGCACATCGCCGAGGCCACGGTGGTGGACATCGTCGAGCCGGACGGCTCGCTGAGCCGGCTCGCGGCCGTGCACGCGAGCAGCGCGAAGCTCTCGCTGGGGAAGGACCTGTCGGCCCGCTACCCGACCGATCACGAGGTGCCGCGCGCGGTGCACGCGGTGCTCCGGTGCGGCGAGTCGATGCTGCTCCCGGACGTCGACGGCGCGGCGTGGCAGCGGGCCTCGTCGCTCCAGCCCGACAACGAGGCCTGGTCCGGCGCGCACGATCCGGTCTACCTCGCGCTGCTCCGGGAGCTCGGCGTCCGCTCGGCGATGATCGTCCCGCTGCGCGCCCGCGGCCGGACGCGCGGCGCGATCACGCTGCTCTCGACCGAGTCGAGCCGGCGCTACGGCGTCGACGATCTCGCGCTCGCCGAGGAGCTCTGCAACTTCGCGGCGCTCGCGCTCGACAACGCCCAGCTCTACCGCGAGTCGCAGCAGGTCAACCGCGCCAAGGACGAGTTCCTCGCCACGCTCTCCCACGAGCTCAGGACCCCGCTCACCGCGATCCTCGGCTGGGCGCGCATGCTCCGGCAGGGCTCGCTGAAGCCGGACACGCACGTCCGCGCGCTCGAGGCGATCGAGCGCAACGGCACGCTCCAGGCGCAGCTCGTCGAGGACCTCCTCGACGCCTCCCGCATCATCACGGGCAAGCTGCGGCTCGACGTGATGCTCGTGGATCTGCCGCCGATCATCAACGCGGCCATGGACGCGGTCCGCCACGGCGCGGACGCCAAGGGGATCGAGCTCGTCGTGCAGCTCGACCCGAACGCGGGGCCGATCTCGGGCGACCAGACCCGGCTGCAGCAGGTGGTGTGGAACCTCCTGTCGAACGCGATCAAGTTCACCCCGCGCGGCGGCAAGGTCTCGATCCAGCTCGGCAAGGCCGAGGGTCTGGCGCGCATCCAGGTGAGCGACACAGGCCAGGGCATCGTGCCGGAGTTCCTGCCGTACGTGTTCGATCGCTTCCGGCAGGCCGACAGCACGAGCACGCGGCCGCACAGCGGGCTCGGGCTCGGCCTGGCGATCGCCCGGCACCTGATCGAGCTCCACGGCGGCACCGTGAAGGCGGAGAGCGGGGGCGAGGGCAAGGGCGCGACGTTCGTGGTGGACATCCCGCTGGCGCCGCGGGGCGCCATCGCGGCGCTCCGGAGGGCCGACGGGCTGAGCCACCTGGCCGCCGATACGGAGCCGACGCTCCAGGGCGTCCGCGTGCTGATGGTCGACGACGAGCCGGACGCGCGGGAGCTCGTGACGACGGTGCTGGAGCGCAAGGGAGCGACCATCACGGCGGTGGCGACGGTCGAGGAGGCGCTGTCGGCGATCGCGCGCGAGAAGCCGGACGTGATCCTGAGCGATCTCGGGATGCCCGGCGAGGACGGCTACAGCCTGATCCGGCGGCTGCGCGCGCAGAGCCCCGAGCAGGGCGGCCGCATCCCGGCCGCGGCGCTGACCGCGTACGCGAGCGCCCAGGACCGGACGCGGGCGCTCCTGGCCGGATTCCAGTCGCATGTTCCCAAGCCGATCGAGGCGTCGGAGCTCGCGGCGGTGATCGCCAACCTGGCCGGGCGCACGGGATAGCGGCGGGGCTCCAGGTCGTCCGAGGCGGAGGGCCTCCTCGGGCCTACCGCCTACCGAACGAGCGCCTCGGACCGGCGTTCTCGCGGCGAGCAGGGACCTCCGTGGTCCTTGCGCACTCCGAGCGAACGCCCCGGCGAGGGGCTCCTGTCGGGCATCCACGACAGGGACGCCAGCGAGGACGGCAAGGGCCGTCCCGCGGCGATTCTACCTGTCAACATCCGAAGAAATGAGTCGGGGCGAGAGGATTTGAACCTCCGACTCCTCGGTCCCGAACCGAGTGCGCTACCAGGCTGCGCTACGCCCCGTACGCTGCCGCGAAGCAACGCCCGCTGAACAGCGGGCGCGCAACATCGCCAAGAGCGAGCCTCCTGTCAAGACGAATTAAATCAGGACCCCACCGGCGCAGCCCCCGCTCCCCCGAACGACGGCACACCACAGCCCGGACAAATGGCGGGAAATGGCCGGAAACACGGCCCTTTGGCGCCTATCCGGCGCCCCGGACGTTTCACGAAGCCAAGAATCGGTGGAGCGCAAGAAAAAACTCCCGTCTCCACCTTGCTCAGGTCGTGTTAAAGTGTCACTGGAATCCCGATGTTGCCGATAGGAAGCAGAGAGCGAGGTGCCTGGGGCGCCGGTCAGGGCCTCGCCCCTGCTCGGGCAACGTGGAGTCAGGGACCGCCTGTGCGGCCCCTTCCAGAACGGACAAGAGCGACCGGCTTCCGCGGTCGCACGTGAGACAAGAGCGACCGACTTCGGCGGTCGTACGTGAGAGGAGGAACAGGTGGCAATTGAGCTTCCCGCTGTACGCATTCTGATCGTCGACGACGACCGGGCGATCTGTGACTACATGCAGACGCTGCTCGAGCGCGACGGCTATCAGGTCAAGACGCTGGGCGATCCGACGACCGTGGAAGACGAGGTCCGCGCGGGCGGCTACCACCTCATCATCCTCGACCTGATGATGCCGAAGCTCGATGGCATCGAGGTGCTCAAGCGCATCCGCAAGGTCGACAACGACATCGCCGTCGTCATCTTCACCGGCTTCCCCAACCTCGAGAGCGCCGTCGCGTCCATGAAGCTCGACGCGGTCGACTACATCAAGAAGCCGTTCAACGTGGACGAGTTCCGCGAGGTGCTCGCCCGCGTCATGCGCAAGAAGGGCCTCGCGCGGACGCCCGAAGAGCAGCTCCACCGCGTCATCGGCGACACGATCAGGAACCTCCGCAAGGACAAGGACCTGACGCTCAAGCAGATGGCGCGCCGCACAGGGCTCAGCGTGTCGCTGCTCTCGCAGATCGAGCGCGCCGAGTCGTCGGCGTCCATCTCGTCGCTCTACAAGATCGCCGTCGCGCTCGAGTCGCGAATCCAGGACCTCTTCGGCCACTACTGATCTGCGAGGGGCGATGCCGGAGCCGCCACGCGCGGCTCTCCGCCCTCCGCCGACCCGCCGCACGCCCGGGCAGGCGCCGAGATCCACGCCGCGTCAACGCCGCGCGCCGCGCTCGATCGCCGCGTCGAGCCTGTCGATCTCGAGGCCCACGAACGCGTCCACCTGCGCGCCGGTCGGGTCGTAGACGATCACGTAAGGCAGCTTCGAGACCTGCTTCAGGTAGCGCCGGGCGAGCGGGGTGTCCCAGTCGACGATGTCGAGCTTGCGGTAGGCGACGTCCCGGCGAGCCTCGAGCACCTCGGCCATGTGCGCGTCCAGCTTGCGGCAGGGCAGGCACCAGCTCGCCGCGAAGTCGATGACCGTGACCTTGCCCGGAGCGATGTGGACGCCGAGATCGGGGACGTCCGCGCCACCGTCGGCGATCGTCCGGGCGTCCGCCCCCTCGGGGAACGTCGCCCAGCCGAGGTACTGCCCCTTGCCGCCGCCGATCACCGCCTCGAACCCCTCGTCGGCGGCGAGCCGCTTCACGGCGCCGGCGACGTCGAACGAGCTCGACGCCGTCACGGCGATCTCGGCGCGGCGCTTGTCGAAGGTGGCCGTGTACACGCCGGGGCGCTCGCGGAGATCCGCGACGAGCTCGGCGCCGCACGCCTCACAGTCGATCTTCCGCAGCGAGACGACGGTGGTGCGCGCGTCCGCCGCGGCGGGCTGAGCGCCGCCGCAAGCGGCCAGGCAGAGGACAGAGGAGAGGGCGATCGCGCTTCGCACCGTGTTCCTCCGGGTACCTTGCCCTCCTTCGCCGGGCGGCGCAACGTCGTGTAGGCTCGGCCGCGATGAGCTCCGTCGTGACCCGCACCCTCCCGGCCGATCACATCACACCGGTCCGCGCCTACGCCGCGCTCCGCGCCCAGTCGCCGGGCCGATCATCGTTCCTGCTCGAGTCCGCCGTCTCCGGTGAACGCTGGGGCCGCTACGCGATCCTCGGATACCGGGCGCGCACCGAGAGCCTCCTCCCGAGCGGGTTCGACCCGTTCGCGACGCTGGCCGAGGGGCTCGGCCAGCCGGCAGCGTCGGGCCCGCCGAGCGATCTGGCAGCCCGCGTCTGCCAGGCATGGGTCGGCTTCCTCTCGTACGACACCGTGCACCAGCTCATGGGCATCGAGCCGTGGCCCGAGGAGATGTACCTCGGACGGGTGCTGAAGGACGCGACCGTTGTCGTGTTCGACAGCGTGACGCAGACGATGACCCTCGCCGGCCAATCGCAGGGCGCGGTGAACCGCTGCGCGTGGGAGATGGCGCACGGGCCCGAGCAGCAGAGCCTGCCCGCGCTCGATCCGGAGGCCCTGCCGGAGCACCTCGAGACGCCGGTGAGCGACGAGCGCTACGCGGCGCAGGTGACCGCCGCGCGCCAGCGCATCACGGCCGGCGAGGCGACGGAGGTCGTGCTCGCCCGCAGGTTCCGGGCGCCGCTCCGGGGCGCAGATCCCTTCGACGTGTACCGCGCGCTGCGGGTGCTCGCGCCGTCGACGCACCTCTACTTCGTCGACTTCGCCGAGTCGCCGTTCGCGCCGGGGCTCACCATCGCGGGGACCTCGGGGGAGACGCTCGTCCGCGTCGAGCGCGATCCGTCGGCCGGGCCGCGCCCCGGCGAGGCGTCGCCCGTCGAGGCGCTGCGCGCCGCCCTCGCGGGCGGCAGCGCTGTCGGCCAGCCGGCAGCGCGCGCGAGCGCCATCAGCCGCAGCCTCGAGGCCGGGCCACGGTGGGTCTACGGCGGCGCGATCGGGTACTTCGGGCCGGAGGGCGCGGAGGTCGCGCACACGCTCGGCGCCGTCTGGAGCGAGTCCGGGTACTTCGAGGTGATGACCGGCGCGCGCATCGCGAACGGGAGCGAGCCCCGAGCGGAAGCCGAACGGACGCACCACGACGCGCGCGGCCCGCTGTCGGCCATCCGCGCGGCGCAGGAGGCGCGCAAGGCGCGCGACCTCGCCGAGGAAAAGAAGGCCGCCGCCGAGAAGGCCGCCGCCGAGAAGGCCGCAGCCGAGGACGACGCGTCCCGGAGCGCCTAGCGCGGCCCGCCGGGGGCGGCCGCCGCAGAGGAGCGCGGCCGCGCAGGACGCGGCGGCGCGGCGCTCGGCGGGACGTGGGCGCTGCGCTGGGGAGCGGCGAGCGGCGCGCGACGGAAGAGCGCGGAGGAGGCCACCTCGGGGGCGGCGGGCAGCGCCTCGACGCGGCGGGCGAGGGAGGCCGAGAGCACAGCCGTCGCGGCGCCGGTCGCAGCCGTCGTCAGCCTGGGCGGATCCAGCCGAGCGGTCGTCGCGAACACCGCCACGCCGAGCAGCGCGATGAGGCCGGCCGGGATGACCCACCCCGCGCGCGCAGACAGCCCGTCGAGCCCGCGCACGACCTCGGCGGCCTCCGCGCTGAGCTGGGTGACCGGGGCCGCCCTCCGGCCCGCGCTCGGTGGCTCGGAACCAGGCTCCGCCCGCGCTGCAGCGCCGGACGCCGCCACCTCCGCGGACAGCGCGGCCAGCGGCCGCGCCGAGGGGACCCAGGGGACGCGCACCGGCGGGGGCGGGCGCAGCACGCCGGACGAGGGAGGCGGCGCGAGATCGGCGATCCGGACGAGCGACTCCACCATCTCCTCGATCGACCGGAAGCGCCGCGCGAGGTCGCGCGCGAACGCCTTCTCGAAGAAGCCGTCCAGCGCAGCAGGCAGGCTCGGCACGAGCTGCGTCGCCGCGGGCGGCGGCGCGAGCAGGATCTTCGAGGCCACAACGCTGGCGAGGTCGCCGGGGAACGGGAGCTGGCCGGTCACCGCGCGGAACAGGACAGCCGCCAGCGACCAGAGATCGGTCTGCGCATCGAGGGAACGTTCCGACCGGATCTGCTCGGGGCTGAGGTAGTGCAGCGCGCTCGCGCTCACGTCGGCCGCGACCTCGCCGACGAGCCGCGGCGCAGCCCTCGGGAGCCCGAGATCGAGCACCTTCACGACCTCCTCGCCGCCGTCCAGCGCGAAGAAGAGGCTCTCCGGCCGGAGGCCCTGGTGAAGGAAATCCGCCGCGTGCGCGCGCTGGAGGGCCTCGCCGGCCTGCGCGGCGAGGCGCGCAGCCTCCTGGAGCGAGAGCCGGCTGCGCCGGAGCAGGCGGGTCGCGAGATCCTCGCCGGTGAGCAGGTCCATGGCCAGGTAGACCACCGCGCCCTCGACGCCATGGTCGTGCACGCGCACCACGTGCCGCGACGAGAGCCCGGCGGCTGCGCGGACCCAGCGATCGATCCGGAGGAGATCTCCCGTCGCGCCGGCCTCGGGGTGGAAGAGCTTCAGGGCGACGCGCGCGCCCAGCTGCAGCTCGCGCGCGACCCAGACCGAACCTCGGTCGCGCGCGACCCGCGCGCCCGGACGCACGAGCTGCCGCTCCAGCAGATACTTCCCCCCAACGATGGTGCCCGGTGAGCTGTGCATGTACCTGAGCCTCCTCCCCCACGGTAAAGTTGCACATCGACCCCGGGGCGCAATTTGTTGCGGCGCGTTTCGCTTGCGAGACCGCCTTGGCCGTGCATGCGCTGTGAGCGTTCGCACCGCGGGGAGCGCGGGAGCTATCGCGGCGGGCTTTGCGGGTCGGGCGAAAGACGAAGCGGCACCACAAAGCGCAGGTCGCCGCCCTCCGGCGCCGGGAACGTGAGGGCGCGCGCGCGCCGGAGCACGCAGCGGGTGAGCCGTTCGTCCGGGAAGCGCGACTCGGCCTCGAAGGCCTCGTCGACGGCGCCGCTGTCGGTCACATGAAAGCGGATCGCGAGGCGGCCCCAGAGCGCCGGCGCGCCGGCAAGGGCCGCTTCGTAGCAGCTCCGCCACGCGGGCAAGGCGTCGGCCACGGCGGCCGAGATCGCGTCGGGCCGGAGCTCGCCGGGACCGGGAGCGAGGACGGACGGCGGAGGCTCGACCGGCTCGTCGCCCGGATAGACCTCCATCGTGGCGACGACGGTCGAGCCCGCCCTGGCCCTGGGCAGCGAGAGCGACCTCGCGCGCTGCGCGAGGCACGAGACGACGTCCGGCGCGGAGAGCGTGGACGAGGTCGCGCGCGCGCCCGTCACCTTGCCGGCGCGGCTCACCGTGAGCCGCACGGTGGTCTTGCCGTGGAGCGACGGGTCCCTGTACGCGCGCAGCCGGTAGCACGAGTACACGTGGATCCAGAGGTGCCGCCGGGCGATGCGCTCGACCTCGCGCGCCTTGAGCGGGCCATTCACCTTGCCGATGTCCACGATGATCCGCGGCAGCGGGTGCCCCTCGGCCGGAGGCGGCGGCGCGGGAGGATCCCCCCTGCCCCCGGCGTTCCAGCGATCCCGCTCCGCCGCCTCGGCCTGACCGCGAGGCACAAGGTGCTGACCGAGCTTGTAGGGCGGATCGATCGTGATCGAGGGCGCCTGGAGCGCGCCGGCCTCACCGGCCGCGTCCCCGGAGGCGGCGCTCGGCGCCGCCGGCGGGACCGCCGAGGAGGCGGGCGGCGAGGGCGACGCGGCGGGGGGAGCGACGGCAGGCGCCGGCGTGGCCGCCCGCCGCAGCGGAGGCGCAGGCCGGACGGCGGCGGGCGCAGGCACGCCGGCAGCGCGCGGCGCCGGGCGCGGCGGCGCCGGCGCGGCGCACGCGGCGAGCGCGATGGCGGCCGCGAGGAGGGGCCGGGGATCGATCGCGAGAGGCCGCTTCATGCCAGGTCTACCCGAGCGCTGCGCTCGCCCGAGCCGACGCGCGGCCGCGCCGACCCGCGACCGCGCTCAGAACCGGAGCTCGCCGCGAGGCGCCTCCACCGTGCCGTCGAGCAGATCGATCGCCTTCGCCACCTCGGGGTCGTCGACGGTCGGGACGTGCACGACGAACTTCACGTAGAGATCCCCCGGCTCCTTCGCCTTGCGGGCGATGCCCTTGCCGCGCAGCCGGATCATCTGGCCGGTCTGGGTGCGCGCCGGGATCTTGAGCGTGACCTCGCCGTCGGGCGTGGGGACGCGGATCTTCTCGCCGCGGTAGGCCTCGCCCAGGGTGACGGGGACATCGAGGTGGAGATCGTCGCCCTCGCGCTTGAAGAACGGGTGCGGCGTGACGTGGATGTTCAGCAGCAGATCGCCCGGCTCGCCGCCGCCCACGCCGGGGGAGCCCTGGCCGCGGATGCGCAGGCGGCTCCCCTCGGCTGCCCCGGGCGGGACGCGCACGGTCACCGGCTGCGGGTCGTCGGCGCGCTGGATCTGGAGCGTCGTGCCCCGCACCGCCGAGACGAAATCGATGGTGAGGTCCTGCTCGACATCGCCGCCGCGGCTGCGCGCGGGCTGCGCGCGCCGGCCCGCGCCGCCGCGGCCTCCTCGGCCGAAGAGGTCGCCGAGGATGTCGCTGAGATCGCCCTGGCCGCCGCCGGCGTTGCCGAAGATCTCCTGCACGTCGAAGTTGCCGGGGCCGCCGCGGCCCCCACCCGCAGCCCGGGCGTTCGCGTAGCGACGGTAGACGCGGGCGCGCTCGGGATCGAAGTTCTGCGAGAGGCTCTCCTCGCCGAACTCGTCGTAGAGCGCGCGCCTCGTCTTGTCGCTCAGCACCTCGTGCGCCTGGTTGATCTCCTTGAACTTCTGCTCGTTGGCCTTCCCCGGGCTCTTGTCCGGGTGGTACTTCATCGCGAGCTTGCGGAACGCCTTCTTGATGGTGTCCTCGTCCGCATCGCGCGAGACGCCGAGCACGGAGTAGAGATCACGAGCCATGGTCGTCCGTCATCATTCTGGGCTGCAGGAGAGGCAGGCGACGCGGGCCGCCGGGGGCCCTCATCGGGCGGAAACCTAGATCTGCCAGGAGTTCTCGTCCACTGGTGCAGAGGACGGCGGCGGCCGGTCGTGCCGAGGAGCCGCTCCTGGGCAGCAGGACATGCGGACCTCGCCGGGTCGCCACAGGACGAGCAGGGCAGGCCCCTGGGCCAGCGTGTCGCGGAGCCGCACCTCGAGCATGGGCCCCGGGTCTATCAAGCCCGACGGATGCTGTCACGGGCCCACGTGCTTAAGTAAATCCGATGCTGCCCCTCCGAGACCAACTGCCCACCCGCAAGGTGCCGATCGTCAACTACCTGCTGATCGCGCTCAACCTCGCCGGCTTCTTCTGGATGCGGTCGATGATCTCGGCCGGGTTCCCGCCCGACCGGCTGCTCTCCGTGTGGGGCCTCGTCCCGGTGCAGCTGCTGGAGGAGCCAACCGACGCCTGGTGGACCGTCTTCAGCAGCATGTTCATGCACGACCCGACCGGGTGGGCCCACCTCGGGGGGAACATGCTGTTCCTCTGGATCTTCGGCGACAACGTCGAGGATGCGCTGGGCAGCCTCCGCTACGCGGCGTTCTATGCGCTGTCCGGGATCGCCGCCGCGGGCGCCCAGATCGTGATCGATCCAGGATCGATGATCCCCATGGTGGGCGCCTCGGGCGCCATCTCGGGCGTGCTGGCCGCGTACGCGTCGCTCTACCCGCGCTCGCCGATCACGGTGCTGAACCCGATCTTTCTCCTGTGGTTCATCTTCGGCCTGTTCCTGGAGCTGCCGGCGTGGCTCGTCATCCTCCAGTACTTCGTTGTGAACCTGCTGAACGGGCTCGGCTCGATCGGCATGCGCAGCGGCGGCGTCGCGTTCTTCGCGCACCTCGGGGGGTTCGTCGCCGGGCTCTTCCTCGTCCGCCTCTTCATGGTGGGGCGCTCCCCGCGCGAGCACGAGCGCTGGCAGCACTGGCACGCGTCGCCCCGGCGCCCGGCAGCCCGCCGATCCGCGCCGTGGGACGCGCCGCGGCGGCGCGACCGCTGGGACTGGTAACGGGTAAACGGCTAGGAGAGATCGCGCGACCGCCGGCGTTCGCCCAGGATGCAAAAGCGTGATAGCGTCGGCCCGCAGCGATGCGACGACCCCTTCGAAGGCGCCCCACCGCCGCCGGTTCTGCGGCCAAGGCAGCGAACCCCCGGGCCAGGCTCCTCGCGATCGCGATCGCGCTCGCCGGCTGCGGAGGCGCGTCGTTCGATGGAACGGTCTACCGCGGCTCGGAGGTCGCCTTCCGCGTGCCCCCGGCGCCGGCGAGCTGGAAGCCGATCTCGGTGTCGGACGCGGCGGTGGCATACCGCGACGAGACGAACGGGGCCACCATCGCCCTGAACGGACGCTGCCGGAACGAAGAGGACGTCCCGCTCGTCTCGCTGACCCACCACCTCTTCTTGCACTTCACCGAGCGCGAGGTGCTGAAGCAGGAGGTCGTCCCGTTCGACGGCCGCGAGGCGATGCACACGGTCGTCTCGGCCAAGCTCGACGGGGTGCCGAAGGTGTTCGATATCTGGGTGCTCAAGAAGAACGGCTGCGTGTACGACATGCTCCTCATCGCAGATCCCGCCCGCTACGCCGCCAGCGAGCCGGCGTTCACACAGATGGTCCGCGGCTTCTCGACCCTGCCGGCCCATGACGACTGAGCGCAAACGGCCCCCGGAGGCGCCGCCGTCCTCCTCGAACAGCCCGGCTTCCACAGGCCCGGGCCCGAGCAGCTTGCCCCCGAACAGCGTGGCGCCCGCCAGCCGGGGCCCGAACAGCCTGCCGCCGCCGCCGCTCCCCCCGCTGCTCGCCAGGATCAACGAGTCGGCGGTCGGGTTCGTCGAGCACCTCGGGCAGTTCGGGCGGATGACCTGGGGGGCGATGAGGGCCATCTTCGATCGGCCGCTCGAGCTGCGCTCGACCATCTACCAGATGGAGTCGCTCGGCGTGCGCTCGGCCGCCATCGCGTCCGTGACGGCGCTGTTCGTCGGGATGGTCATGGCGGTGCAGTTCGCCATCGGCCTGCAGAAGTTCGGCGGCATGGAGTACACGGGCCGCATCATCGGCCTGTCGTTCTCGCGCGAGCTCGCGCCGACGCTGACGGCGGTCATCGTGGGCGGCCGCATCGGCGCCGGCATCGCGGCGGAGGTCGGGTCGATGGCCGTCACCGAGCAGATCGACGCGATCCGCGCCCTCGGCGCCAACCCGGTGAAGAAGCTCGTCCTGCCGCGGCTGCTCGCGAGCATCGTGGTGATGCCGGTGCTCGGCGCGTTCGCGCTCGTGCTGGGCTTCGGGGGGGCGATGCTGATCTGCGCGACCGAGTTCGGCATCCCGGCCGGCTTCTTTCTGAGGACGGCGCTCAGCTCGGTCACGTTCATGGATTACTTCAGCGGGATGTACAAGACGCCCTTCTTCGGGGCGATCATCGCGCTCGTCGGGTGCCACTTCGGGCTGATCACGCGCGGCGGAACCGAGGGCGTCGGTCACGCGACCACGCGCACCGTGGTGGTGACGTCGATCACGATCCTCATCGCCGACTTCTTCCTGACGAAGATGTCCATCATGTTCTTCCCGAGCCGGTGATCGCGGCCGGTCCGGAGAGGGCCCAGAGGCCGCCGCCGACGTCGCAGCGCCGACTGGCCAGGCTCCTCGTCCGGGTCCTGCCCGCGCTCCTCCCCGGGATCGCGGCGTGCCAGGGCGACGCCGGGAAGGAGGGCGCGGGGGCGCCGGCGCTCGACGGCGGCGCGGCGCTGGCGGCCGAGGGCACGCCGGCGCCGCGGCGCCCGACGCGGCACTACCATCTGCGGCGGACGGACGATGGCTGCGAGCTCTTCTGGATCGACGGGGACCTCGTCTCCGCATCCCAGCCGCTCGTGTGCCCACCCGACCTCCAGGTGGGCGAGCGCCTACGCCTGACCGGCAAGACCTGCATGCGCGAGTCGGCGCAGACACCGAGCCGGGCCGTGCCGGTCGTCTGTCCGCTGCCGCTCACGAACATGGAGAAGGCAGACAGGGCGCCGCCCGACGCCGGGGCGCCGCCCGACGGCGGCAGGTGACCGAAAGGTAGAATCGCGCAGCCAGGCTCCTCCTCGGAGCATCGGAGTCCGAGGGGGGACGTATGAAGCACGCGGATACCGTCGTGATCGGATCAGGCTCCGGCGGGCTCACGGCCGCGCTCGCGCTCGCGCGCTCGGGACAGAAGGTGATCGTCGTCGAGCAACACTACCTCCCCGGCGGGTGGACCCACAGCTTCTCGCTGGATGGCTATCTGTTCAGCCCGGGAGTCCACTACATCGGCGGGCTCGGCCCCGGAGGCCCCGTGAGGCGGCTCTACGAGGGGCTCGGCCTCGCGGGAGATCTCGAGTTCTGCGAGCTCAACCCGGACGGGCTCGATCACCTGATCGTGGGCGACGATCGGCTCGACGTGCCCAAGGGCCTCGAGCGGCTCATCGCCCGGCTCACGGCGCGGTTCCCGCACGAGGCCGCGGGCATAGCGCGGTACTTCCGCGTCCTGCGCGGGCTCAACGACGACCTCGTCCGCCTCGACACGATGCTCGAGTTCCCGAAGGTGCTGCTCGTGCCGTTCAAGGCGCCGGACCTCGTGCGCTGGGGGTTTCGCACCCAGGAAGACCTGCTGGACGCGACGATCCGCGACCCCCTGCTGCGCGCGTTCCTGGCCGCGCAGGGGGGCGATCACGGCCTCTCGCCGTCGCGCGTGGCGCTGCCGATCCACGCGAGCATCGTCTGCCATTATCTCGACGGCGGGTATTACCCGCGCGGCGGCGCCAGGCGCATCCCGCTCGCGATGATCCGGGCGCTGCGGCGGCTCGGAGGGCAGGTCCGGATGCGCGCGCGGGTGAGGCGCATCCTCGTCGAGCGCGGGCGCGCGGCCGGCGTCGAGCTGGAAGGGGGAGAGATCCTGCGCGCGGCGAGCGTGGTCTCGAACGCGGACCCGGCGATCACCTATGGCGAGCTGCTGCCGCCCGAGCTGACCGCCCGCGAGCGCCGGAAAGTCCAGCGGATGGAGTATTCGGTCAGCCTGCTCAGCGTGTTCTGCGCCGTGGACATGGACCTGCGGTCGATGGGATATGATTCAGGCAATTACTGGTGGTATCGCGGGAGGGACGTGGGGCGCATCTACGAGCGCGCGGAGCGCCAGCTGCCGCGCGGCGCGGTGGACGGGCTGTTCCTGACCATCACGACGCTGAAGGATCCGGGCCACCCGACCCGGGGCGATCACCACACGATCGAGATGTTCACGTTCGTGCCCCACGGGCCCTTCGCGCGCTGGGACAAGACCCGCACGGGCGAGCGAGGGGCAGAGTACGAGAAGCTCAAGGAGTCGCTCGGGGATCAGATGATCGCCGCGGCGGAGCACGTCATTCCCGGCATCTCCCGCGCGCTCGCGTTTCGCTCGGTGGCGACGCCGCTGACCAACGACTTCTACTGCGCCTCGCACCGGGGCGCCGCCTACGGCACCGCCAAGACACCCTGGCAGCTCGGACCGCTGTCGTTCTCCATCGGGACGAGGATCCCGGGGCTGTACCAGTGCGGCGCGAGCACGCTGAGCCACGGGGTGGCCGGCGCCGCGATGTCGGGCCTCATGGCGGCGCAGCGCATCACCGGCGTGGCGCGCGTCGAGGATCTGCTCGGACCGGCAGACGGCTCGCTGCGGGTCTACCCCGCCGACCGGCCGGAGGAGTGGCTGCACGAGAAGACCAAGGCCAGCGCCGGGGCGCAGGCCGACGCGGACGAGCGCAACGAGACGGCGTGAGCGCGGCGGAACCGGCGGAACCGGCGGAACCGGAGCAACAGAGCGACCGGAGCGCCCCCCGCGGCGGAGCTACCCCGCGGGCGTCCTCGACCGGAACGTGATCTGCACGAGCGGCATCACGTTGGGATCGTCCTGCGTCTCCCGCTCGAACTGGAGCACGTCGTAGTAGCCGCACCGCGGCTTGCCAGGATAGTCGCGGCAGACCTCGGGCCGCGCGTCGTAGATGGTGCAGCCGCGCGTCGTGAGATCGAGGAAGCGGCAGACCCGGCCGAGCACCGGATCCGACTGCCGCCGGAGGATGCGCTCGCCGCTGTAGCGCTTCGTGAAACGCTCCTCGGCGGCCTCGAGCGTGAGACCGAAATGGCGGGCGAGCCGGCGCATGTCGCGCGGCGTCACCTCGACCCGCTCGTAGATGGAGCAGCAGTAGGCCGGGCACTTCGAGCAGTCGTAAGAGACGCGGCGCTTGGCCTTGAGGGTCGTCGTCATGGGTCGTGAGGGACGTGCAGCCGATGCGGTAGGAAGAGGCGGAACGCTCGCTGGCAGGCAGGCAGCGGAGCATACGCGGCCGCGCAAGCCTCCGCGACGGCGAAGTACCCGCGACGGCGCGCGCTCAACATAGCGCGACGGCGCGCCGCGACGAGCGCGCGAGCGCGCGCACCCTCACTCGTTGAACCCGAGCTGCTCCCGGGCCTCGGCCAGGCCGTCGCTCACGGCGAAGACGATGAGGTCGCGCGCCTCCGCGTTGCGTCCGATCCAGGTGACGCGGTCCTTGCCCGCAGCGGGCGGCGCGTTCGTGTGGCCGCCCGACCAGGCGATGCCCGTGAGGGCAATGTTGAGGTCGCCGACCGCGAGGAACGCAGCCCGGTTCCCCCAGCCGTTGATCGCCGTGTTGAGCGTCGACGCCCGGTTGCCGATCGAGCCGATGACGTCGGCGGCGAGCACGCTGAGCTTCGGATCCACGCCGCCCGTCATCACCCGATCGATGCGGCCCTGGTACTCGCGAAGACGACCGGCCTCGGCGCCCTGCGGCGCCCACGAGGGGGTGAACGCCTTCAGGTAGGCCGCGAGCAGCGGCCAGAGGTCGATCGGCGCCGTCCGCGAGAAGGCCGAGCCGTTGGTCTGGAGGATCTTGACGGCGCGGTGGATAAGGAAGAGCCGGACGTCCTCGCGCGGCGAGGCGACAAGGGACTGCCCGAGGACGATCTTGGGCGGGCTCGAGGAGGCGGGGACGCAGACGGTGCCGAGCGCGCCCGTCACGTAGACCTGCAGGTTGGGGAGGCCGTACGCCGCCCCGATGCCGCGGGCCAGGTCCGTGATGTCGGCGTGCTGCGGCGGCAGCGGGGTCGCGCGGATCGAGTCGAGATCGAACGGCACCGCGGCGTCGAGCAGCGGGCCCGTCTTGAGCAGGAGCTCGCGGAACGCCGCGGTCATGAGGTCCGGGGCGAGGTGGACGTCGAGGCGGGCCGCGCCGGCGGCGTTGCCGGCGCCGCCCATCGCCGCCTCGCGGCCGTCGAGCGCGGCGACCGTCGCGCGCGCGATCCTCGAGGCGCCGGCGCGGCCGCGGAGCTCCGCGACCGTGGCGACCGTCGCGAACAGGTACGGCTCGAAGCGGCCGGTGGTGAGCGCGCGGCGGGCGTCGGCGAGGGCGCGATCGAGCAGGACGTTGGCCGCAGAGACCTGCTCGGTGCGCTGGTAGTAGCCCGCCAGCGCGCCGAGCGCGAAGTCGTCCTTGGGCCACGTCTTGCGGGCCGTGAGCAGCGTGGCCTCGGCCTTCTTCAGGTCCCCGATCGACTCGTAGATCTCGGCGAGCTCCGCGGTGCGGCGGCACTTCTGCTCGGGCGCCTCCGCGGCGTTGATGAGGAGGTTCTGCTGCTCCAGCGCATGGACGCCGTCGCCCTCGCGCTTGTAGAGCGCGACGAGCCGCTCGCGCGCGCTCACGTCGCCCGGCGCGCGCTTCAGGATCTCCTGGTAGGCGAGCTCGGCGCGCTCCGCGTTCGGGAGGTGCTCGTCGTAGAGCTCGCCGAGGCGGAGGTAGATCGCGACCTGCTTCGCGGGATCGGGCACGAGGCGCGCGAGGCGGATCCAGGCCTGCTCGGCGCCGGTCCAGTCGCCCTCGCCGGCGCAGACGTCCGCGAACGCGGACAGGGCCTCGACGTGGTCGGGGTTCGCGTCGAGCGCGGCGGCGAGCGCCCGCTTCGCCGCCGCGGCGTCGCCGACGTCGGCGAGCGCGCGGCCGCGGAGGACCTCCATCTCGACCCGCTCCGCCGGATCCGTCACCGCGTCGAGGCGGCGCTCGAGGAGGGCGGCCAGCTCGGCGCGCGCGCCCTCGGCGACGTAGATCGCCTTGAGCCGCGAGAAGACGTCGGCGTACGACGGGTCGACCGTGGCGACCGCCTCGAGGACGTCGCGGGCCCGCGCGGCGTTCTGGACCTTGTCCTGCCAGAGCACCGCCGCGGCATAGAGCGAGTGCGCGCGCCCCTCGGAGCCGACGCTGGCGCCCGCCGCGGACTCGAGCGCCGCCGCGGCGGTGGCCACCTCGCCGCCGCGCTCGAGCGCGTCGGCGAGGTCGAGGTGCGCGACGAGGTAGTGCGGGACGAGCGTGATCGCGTGCCGGAAGAAGGCGACCGCGTCCTCGATCGAGCCGGCGAGGAGGGCGTCCTTGGCGGCGCGCACCGAGAGGGCAGCGGCCTCGGACGGGCGATCGGTGCGCTCGATGAGCTGACGATCCGCCTCGATCGCGAGGGCGTGCTCCGCCTTCGCGCGGGCGTGGGCGGCCATCTGGCGCAGCGACCAGATGCCCCGGGGCTCGTTCCTGTACGCGATCTGGACCGGCTCGAACGTCTCCTCCCACGGGAGCAGGCGCAGGCGCAGGCGCGCCGACAGGAGCGCGTGCGCGATCGCCTCGGGGCCGTCGAGGACGCGCGCGATCTCGAGGGCGATCGGCTCGAGCTCCTCGTCGCGCCCCTCACCGATGAGGAAGGAGGCGACGCGGCGGAGCGTGGGCAGGTGGTGCGGCGTCTCCTCCAGGACGGAGCGGCGCCAGAGCAGGGCGCTGCCGGCGTCGCTGCGCCCGAGCTCGTCGAGCTCCGCGAGGCGCTCGTAGATCTCGAGGCGCTCGGTCGCGTCCGCCGCCTCGCGGGCGCGCGGGATCAGGGCGTCGACGAGCTCGCCGGCGCCGTGGCCGGCGACGGCGGCGCGGTAGAGGGCGATCGGCGCGAGCGCCTCGTCGCCCGCGGCGATGGCCTGGCCGGCGCACGCGGCGGCCTGCGCGAGATCGCCGGTGCGCTCGTACTCGAGGGCGGCCTCGAGCGCGAGGCGCGCGGCCTCGATGCCCGTCGCGGCGCGGTCGTCGGCGTCACCCGCGGCGCCGCCGTCGCCGCCCGGGTGGAGGACGCGCATCAGCTCGGTGGCGCGCTCGGCGCGCCAGGCGGCGCGGTCGGCCGGAGGCTCCGGCGCGAGCCGCTCGAAGAGCTCGCGCAGGCCGATGTCCTGCGGGCGCGAGCGGTGCGCCGTCTCGAGGAGCGACGCGGCCGACGCGGGATCGGCCTCGGCGACGAGGAGCGCCTCGCGGACGAGGTCGTGGGCCCGCTCCAGCGGGTCGGTCGCGCTCTCGCGGCGGGTCCTGAGCCACTCGAGGAGGCCGTCGCGATCCACGCGGGCGCGCGCGCTGCGCTCGCCGAGGTGGAGCGCGACGGGGAGCTTCGGATCGATCTGCGCGGCGCGCGAGAGCAGGCGCTCGCCCTCGTCGTTGTCGCCGCCGTCGAGCAGGCGGATCGCCGCCTCGGTGACGAGCACCGCGGCGCGCGGCCCCTCCTCGAGCGTGAGCGCGTGCTCCGCGAGGATGCGGGCCGCGCCGACGCCGCTCTCCTGCGCGGCGCGGGCGCGCGCGGCGCCCTCGTGCTGCGGATCCGCGGCGCGGGCGCGATCGAGGTCGCTCATGGCCGCCCGCTGATCCCCCGCGACCTCCGCGATCACGGCGGCGGCGAGCGCGCTGTCGCGCTCGGACGCGACCTCGCGGAGCGCCCCGATGGCCCTGGCGACGCGGGCGCCGCGATCGCCGTCGAGATCGAGCTCGAGCGAGAGGGCCCGGAAGAGCGGGCTCTCGGGCGCGCCGTCGCCGTAGGCGAGCACCGCGCGGGAGAAGGCGTCGCTCGCGTCGATGCCGCCCTCGGCCGGGACAGCCTCGCGGGAGAGCGCGCGGCCGAGGACCGCTGCGGCGCGGGCGCCGGGGCCGCCGAGGGCGCGAACGCCCCGCGGCGCGGACGCCCCGTCGGCCGCCGCGCCGTCGCCCGCGCCGCCGGCGTCGCTGAGGGCGGCGCTCGTCGCGGCGCAGAGCGGCGCGAACTCCGGATCGTCGGCGAGGGCGGTGAGCCACGGCTCGATCTCGCCCGCGGAGCCGCCGGCGAGCGCGGAGAGGACGATGCGATCGGCCGGCGAGAACGCGTCGCCGTCGTCGAGCGTCGCCTCGCGCGCGGCGGCGGCGTCGCCGAGCTCGATCGCCTGCGCCGCGAGGGCGCGGCGCGCCTGGCCGCCGTGCGAGCCGGAGGCGACGGTGCGGAGCGCGCCGAGCGCCGCCGGGCGGGTCTCCTTGCGCGCGGCGCTCAGGGCGGCGGTGAGCCACGCGACCCCGGGCGCGAGCGAGGTGCTGCGCAGGGGATCGAGGCTCGCGAGGCCCTCGGCCAGGTCGCCGGCGCGGAGCAGGGCGCGGGCGCGGAGCAGCGCCTCGTACGGCGTGGCCGGCGCGGAGCGGCCGCGCCGCGAGGCGCCGCGGTGCGCGGCGACCTGCGCGCACGCCGCGGCGAGCGGCGCGAGCTCGGGCGCGTCGGGGAGGCGGAGCTTCGCGATCGTGGCGGAGGCCGCCGCGTCGGTGTCGGGCGC
This sequence comes from Sorangium sp. So ce1014, assembly GCF_051521505.1. Classification (NCBI taxonomy): domain Bacteria; kingdom Pseudomonadati; phylum Myxococcota; order Polyangiales; family Polyangiaceae; genus Sorangium; species Sorangium sp. So ce1014. Next base: position 948,081 of record NZ_CP150356.1, on the reverse strand, counting down.
GGCGAGCGCGTCGCAGAAGCGCTGGACGTGCGCGCGCGGATCGGCGGGGTGCATCCGGGACGCGAGCTCCAGGCGCTTGTGCGCGCCCTCGGGGTCCGCGAGCGAGATGCGCGAGAGCTCGGCGCCGAGCGCCAGGTTGTGGCAGCGCGCGGCGGGCGTCCCGAGGATGCGGGTCTCGCTCTCCAGCGCCTCGAGCACGGCGGGCAGATCCCCCTCGCGCATCAGGAGCCCGCGGAGCTGCCGGTGCGCGAAGATCAGGCCCGGCGAGAGCTCGCGCGCCTCGGCCGCGATGGCGCTGGCGGTGGCGTCCTCTCCGGCCATCACGAAGAGCTCGGCGACGGGGAGCAGCGCGCGCGCCCGGGCCGCCGGGTCCTCGATGAGCTCCGCCTCGGCGCGGAGCCAGGCGGCGCGCGCCGCCCAGACGTCGCGCTGCTGCGACTGGACGAGGATCGCGCTCGCGTCCTGCTCGCCGTCGAACACGGACGCGGGCGGCGGGATCGACGGCAGCGGCGGGAGGCTCTCGGGCGCGCGGGCAGGCCCGGACGAGCGCGGCGGAGCGAACGTCGGGCCGACCTCCGGCCTCCGGCTCGCGACGCGCGTCTGGGCGAGATCGTCCTCCATGTCGGCCGACCCGTCGAGCAGGCTGGACTCGTCCACGAGCTCGCCGGGATCGCTCTCGATCGTGGGGTGATCCCAGTGGCTCGGGGGGGCGGACGGCACGCCGGCGTACGGTCGGGTCGTGGGCCCGGGCTCGTCGAGGGCGTTCGTCTCCTCGTCGTCGAAGCCCGTCGTGTCCTCGTCGTCGAAGCCCGGCGCCTTCGCGAGCCGGCTGCTCTTGACGACGCTGGGCGGCGCAAACTCGAACGGGGAGTCGCCGCCGTCGGGGATGGGCGTCGCGCGGTCACCCGGCTCGGCGGTGTCCTCGTCCTGCACCTCGCCCGGGCGCCCGGTCTGCGGCAGCGGGGGCGGGGCGGCGGCCGGCGGCGGGCGCGGCACCGGAGACCTCGCGGACGCGGCCCGCGCCGGGATCTTCGGCGTCCGATCGCTGTGCGCGAGCTCGGCGCCGAGCGAGGCCTTCGCGTCGCCCGGCCTGCCCGAGCGGGGCGTGGCCGCGGGGCGGGGCAGCGACGGAGGCCGCGGCGGCGGCGGCACGGGGGGCGTCGCCCGGCGCGGCCCGGTCAGCGCGGGCGCCGAGGTCACGACCCCGTCGTCGGGGTCGTCGCCGCGCGGGTCCTCGAAGAGCATGTCGAGCAGCGCGTCGCTCTCTCCGGCGCTCTGCGCCGGCCTCGCGGGCACGGGGACCGGCTCGCGCGAGAACAGCTGCTTCAGGCCGCCCTCGCCGGCGCGCTCCCCCTCCTCGGCGCGGATCGACTGGATGAGCTCGTCGGGGATCTTGGCGAGGAGCGTGGCCTCCTCGACGTCGTCGTCCGAGACCGCCGCGCCGTACATCGCCGGCGGCGGGACCGTGATCTTCTCCTGCGACGGGGTGCCCTCGTCGCCGCCGCCAGAGGAGCTCTTGGACTGCGGATTCTTGCTGCTCACCGGACCCCCATCCCGAGCTTCTTCCGAAGCTCGAGGTAGCTCTGCGAAAGGACGAACGCGACCAGCTGGCGCGCCCGCTCGCTCTCGGCGACGACACCGCCGAGCTGCTCGCGCGGGGTACTGAGGATATCCGAGAGGACCAGCGAGACGTCGCCGGCGGCGACGACGGCCATGCGGTCGATGCTCCTGCGCGCGGCCTGCGCCCAGTGGTGCGGGTCCTGCTGGCTCGAGACGATGCGCTGGCACACCTCGGCGATGGACTTCCGGGTGGCGCGCGACATCTCCTTGTGGATGGCGCGCGAGACCTCGCCGAAGACGGCGTAGGGCGGCTGCGGCACCGCGAAGCCCGCCTCGATGCACGCCGCCGCGACGAGCGAGGCGACGGTGTTGTCGTCCCGGGTCCGGAGCGACGTGATGCCCCGGCGCAGGGCGAACGCCTCGCGCGCGATCGCCGAGCGGGAGGCGGCGTCGAGCGGCGTCGTGACCTCGGGGCCGAGCACGAGCGCCGGCAGCTGGCCGTAGACGCCCGTGGCGCCGTGCGGGCTGGGGCCGCCGACGTAGAGCTCGAAGTCCGTCTCGAAGCTGAGCGCGCCCATCCACTCGGCGACCGCGACGCGCAGCGGGTGGCCGCCGCGCGAGTCGATGCGGTCCTTCTTGCCGACGCCGAGCGACACGAGCGAGGGGCCGAGCGTCACGGAGAGGGTCTCGGCCATCTTCGCGAAGAGCTCGCCGACCGGCCCGCTGTCGAGCGGATCGGCGATCTCGGCCATGGCCTTGGCGTCGAGGGCGATCTGCGGCCGCGCGGGGACGCGGGCGTCGATCTTCCTGAGCTCCGCGGAGATGCCGTCGTCGCTCCGGCCGAGCGCGACGAGCGCGCCGAGCGTGGCCTGCCGGAGCGCCGCGTCCTGCCCGGCGCCGGCGATCTTCGCGAGGAGCGCGACGCGGTCCGCGTCGATCGGGTCCGACGCGAGCGCCTGGATCAGCGTCGCCTTGGCGCGGCCGAGCACGCGGGTGCGGAACGCCGGGTCATAGTCCGTCGTGAGGACGAGGTCGATCGCCTCCCCGTCGTCCGGGGCCTCGTCGAGGAGCTTCGCCGCCGCCCGCTCGGCGCGGCGAGGCGCGCCGAGCTGGTCCCGGTAGATGGCCATCGCGAGCCGCGCCGCCTCGATCCGCCCCGCGGGGGTGTCGCGCTCGACCATGAGCTCCTCGAGCAGGCGCGTGGCCTCGTCCCAGGAGCCGACCCGCGCGGCGACCCGGACGAGGCGCTCGCGGACGGGGAGCGTCGACAGCCCGGCCCGGTGCAGGCTGACCAGCACCTCGAGCGCCTTGTCGTGCTCGCCCAGCTTCTCGTACGCGTCGACCGCGGTGATCCCGGACATGAGGCGCTGCTCCCCGGGCGCCTTCGCGACGCGCGAGAGCTCGGCGTAGAAGGCCGCCGCCTGGCCGAGGTCGCCCTGCGCCTTCGAGATGTCGGCCGAGAGCGCCAGCGCGCCGATGTGGTCCGGCTCGAGCAGCGTCACGTTCTCGAGCGCGGCGAGCGCCTCGTCCAGCTTGCCCTTCTTGCGGAGCACGCGCGCGCGCTCCCAGAACAGCTTGCAGATCTCGAGGTCGTTGTCGGCCACGCCGAGCCGCCGCTCGACGATGTCGAGCAGCCGCTCGTCCTCGTTGCGCGCGCGCACCCGGCGGAACAGCCGGTCGAAGGCGACGCCACGCCGCGGGTCGCGCGAGAAGGCGCGGTCGAAGGCGATCTCCGCGTCGTCGTGGGCCTCGGTGTGCTGGAGGAGCAGGAGCCCCGCGCTCTCCCAGAACCCCGCGCCGCGCGCGTCGTCCTTGCAGAGCGACCCGAGCTGCGCCGAGGCGAGCGCCGTCGACACCGGGTCGCGCAGCGCCTCGGACGTCGCGCGGACGCCCTCCCAGGCGGCGACGTCGTCGGGCCTCCGCTCGACGACCGTGCGGAACGCGGCGAGCGCCCGCTCGTGATCGCCGGCCGCGAAGTCCGACCAGCCGGCGAGGCCGAGCGCGGTGAGCTGCGCGTCCTCGCCGAGCGCGTCGCCGAGCCCGTGCAGCGCCGCGGCGCGGCGCCGCGGATCGCAGCCGGGGAGCGCGAGCTCCAGGTTGGCGAGCTGCGCGGGCGCGTGCTCGCCCGTCAGGAACGGGCGCGGGAGGTTCGGCTGGTCGAGCGCGCCGACGATCGCGGCCGAGGCCTCCATCGCCGCGCGGGCCTCGCCGGCCATGTGCCGCGCGAGGGCGCTCCGGGCGGCGACCTCGGCGTCGCGGTCCTCGGCGCCGAGCGCCGCGCCGAGCCACTCGAGCTCGGCGTGCGGGCTCGGGTCGGCCTCGGCCCACGCCGCGGCGCGCGCCGCCGTGCGCGCGCGATCGTGATCCAGGGTGCGCGCGAGGCGGAAGCGCTCGGCGTGCGCGATGGACGCGGCGCCGTCGCCCCGCTCCTCGACATAGTCGAGCGCGCGCTCGACGGCGCTCCGCTGCTCGAGCGCCGGCTGCCAGAGGAGCCGCCCGAGCGCGGCGGCCAGGGCGAGATCGTCGCTCGCCTGCGACTCCAGCGCCTCGAGCGTCGCGAGCGCCTCGTCGGCGTCGCCTCCCTCGGCCGCGCCGATCTCGAGGCCGAACCGCGCCAGCGCGAGCGCCGCCGGGTCCTCGCCCGCCTCGCCGGCCACCTCGAGGGCGCGGCGCCGGCTGTCGAGGTCGCTGGCCTCGTGGCCGCGGAGCGCCCAGGTGAGGACCGTCGCGCCCGCCCGCGGCGCCTTGCCGCGCGCCGCCTCGAGCTCCTCGACGGCGCGCCCGCGCTCGCCGGCGCGCCAGAGCAGGATGGCCGCCTCGATGTGCAGCGCCGCCGAGAGATCGGCGTCGTCGATCGCCGCGGCGCAGGTCGAGAGCGTGGCGGCCGCGGAGGTGGGGCTCCCGGCGCGCCGCTCCAGCTCGGCCAGGAACACCGCGATGACCTCGTCGTCCGCGGATTGCTCGAAGAGCGCGCGGAGCCGGCTCCGCGCGCGATCGAGCTCGCCGCTGCGCGCGCTGCGCAGGGCGGCGACGAGCCACAGCCCGCGCGCGGTCTCCGGGCCCTCGACCTCCGCGAGCGCCTCGATCACCATCGGCGAGCGCCGCGGGCCGGGGGCGCCGGGCTCGTCGCCGCGCTCGCGCCGGCTGCGGACGAGATCGACCGCGAAGGCGCCGAGCGCCCTCCCGAGCCACGCGTTCGGCGCGGGGCCACCGTCGTCGGCGCCGGCGGCGGCGAGCTCGACGAAGGCCCCCTCGGCGCCGCCCGCGTCGCCCCGGAGCAGGCGGCTCCTGCCGATCTCGAACCAGAGGCTCGCCTTCTCGGCGGGGTCGACGCCGGTCGAGAGCAGCCGCTTCGTCGACTCCTCGTACCAGGCCGCGTCGCCGCGGAGCGCCGCGAACGACCGCCCGAAGCGCGCGAGCACGCCCGGATGCACGCCGGCCATGCCGGCCTGCGACAGGGCCGCCTTCGCCGCGCCGACGTCGTCCGTCCGCACCGCCCAGACGTAGGCCGCGAGGAGCAGCGCGCGTCCCCTCGCCTCGTCGCTGCCGTACGACGCCGCCGTCGTCTCGAGCGAGGCCGCGAACGCGGACGGGTCCTGGCCGTCGCCGAGCAGATCGATCTCGAGCGCGCGCGCCGGGATGCACTGCGGGTCGGCCGTGAGCGCGCTCCGGAGCGCCGCGAGCGCGGCCTCGCGGTCGCTCGCCAGCGCCGCCGCCTCGGCGATGCGGAGCCACAGCGCCGCGGCGCCGGGCCCGCTCGCGCCGCGCGCGATCTCCTGCTTGGCCAGGCCGGCGGCGGCCTCGGCCTCGCCGGCGGCCTCGAGGGCGGCGATGCGCGCCCGCCCGAGCAGCGCCGACTGGGGCAGCCGCTCCGCGGCCCGCTCCAGGAGCGACGCGAAGCCGCCCGTCCCCGTGCGCTGCGTCAGCTCGGCGGCGCGGAGCCACGCGTCGGCCGCGTACTCCGGCTTGCGCATGTACCGCGGGACGCCGTTGGCCTCGCCGCTCGCCTCGTCATCGAGCGCGTCGGCGATGAGCTCGGCCTGCCCCTCGAGGGCGCGCGCGAGCGCGCCGAGGTCCTCCTCGCGCCGCGCGATGGCCTCGAGCGCGAGCTGCGACCGGAAGCGGGCCCGCCCCTCCAGCGCGGCGGCCGCGTCGAGCAGCTCGTAGGCGCGCTCCACGTTTTCGGCCCCCGACGCGAGGTCGGCGAGCTCGATGAAGAGCAGCCCCTTCCACGTCGCGTCGGTCGCGAGCTCGGCGCGGGCCTCGATCGCGCGCATGCGGCCGGCGATGTCCCCTTCCTTGGCCGCGATGAGCTCGAGCTCGAGCCACGGGGTCGCGTCCTCCGGGTTGCTGAGCGCCGCCTCCTCGAGCGCCTCCTTGGCCGCCGAGAGGTTCTGCTCGTGGTCCTGGAGGTACGCCGCGCGCTCCCAGAACGCGCGCGCTCGCTCCTCGGGCGTGGCCGCGGCGCGCGTGAGCGCGTCGAGCAGCTTGCCGAGGTTCTTGATCGACTTGCGTCGGGTGAGGATGCGGACCAGCGCCTCGAGCGGCTCGCGGAACTGGGGATCGGCGTTGAACGCGGCGAGGTAGTCGCGCGCGGCCGTGGGCTCCTCGCCGAGCGCCTCCTCGAGCGCGCCGAGCTCGTGCAACAGCAGCGCCTGGAGCTGTCGCTCCGGTTGGTCGCCTTGCTCCGCGCGAAGCCGCGCGATCAGGGCCGTCATGCTCTCCACCTGCCCTTCGGGTGCCTGAACCGTCATCTCGCTTGCGACGCCTCCGAAGGGGGTCTCATCTCTGCGCAACGCATGACGATGGCGGAGAGTAGCGAACCGAACGTCGCGGAGTAAAGCGCGCTGGGCGGGGGGCGGGCTCGATCTGCGCCGCGCGCGTGGAGGCGCGCGGCCCTGGAAAGCGCGGAGCTGCGGGCGCTGTCGCGCGCAGGTCTGCGCGGCGCTTCCTTGAGCCCGGCCGCCGCGGCTAGGCCTTGGAGAGCACGGCCTCGAGCTTCTCGTTGACCTTCGACTCGATCGTGCCCTTCATCGCCTTCAGCAGGAACGGGAGATCGATCTCCACCTGGACGGCGGACGCCTCGACGCGCACGAGGCCCTTCGTCCCCTTCGCTGCGCCGCCCGGGGCCTCGAACCGGATGAGATCGCCTTCCCACCGCCAGCGGATACCGAGCTTGTCCTCCATGCCCCGCGCGAGGTCCTCCGCGCGTTGCCTGGCATCCTCCTTGGTGAGCGCGTGCTGCCGGCGGATGTCGATCGTCGCCATACGGTATCTCCACTCGTTCGAGCGCGCGGCGACGCGCCGCGCGGTAGGCCATCCTTACTCGATCCGGCGCGCGATCCAAAAGCCGCGCGGCGTGTCGACCGGGCCGCTCACGCCCCCCTTGGGGAGGCTGAAGAGCTCATACTCCGGCGCGGGCTCGAGCACGCCGCGCGGGAGGTAGCCGAGATCGTCGGTCGATCCCTTGTCCCCCTTGCCGATGGCGGCCTTGAAGTCCGTCTTGGCGACCTCGGCGAGCTCCCTGGCGAGCGCCAGCGCGGCGTCCTTGGAGCGCGCGTTCTGCGTCGCGCCCTGCGCTCCACGGTACTGGATGAGCACCACGCCGAAGCGCACCTTCTTCGGCGCCTCGGCCGGCAGCCCGGGCGGCGCCTCGCCCGAGAGGAGCGTGATGCCCGCGTCGGATCGCGCCGCTTGCTCCGGGCCGCTCTCCTGGAGGAGGCCGTCACCGCCGGCGTCGCTCCCGGCGTCGCCGTCGCTCGCCGCTGACGCCGCCGCAGGCGAGCCGGCGTCGGCGTCGGCGTCGGCGCCCGCGTCGGCGGGCGCGCTGGCCACGCCGCTCCCCTTCGGGCCGCCGTTCGCGATGACGAACGCCAGCGCGCCCGCAAAGAAGAGCGTGTAGATGACCGCCGTCGATCGCTGCATGGGCGGCAGCGCGTTAGCACAGGTGGAGGACGCTTGGCGAGGCCGCGATGGCGGCGCGCTCCGCCGGCCGGACGTCGCCAACCCGCGCCCGCCGCGCCTCGCTCGGCCGCCGGCCGCGTTTGCTCCGGCTTCACCCCGGCGCGGCTCCGGCGCCACGCCGGAGACAAGCACGCGACATGCCCGGGGAAATCGCCGATTTGAGGACGGCCCGTAGAAGAGGCGATCCAAGGACCACAAGCCCTGCTAGTAAGGAGAGCGGATGTCGGGGCATCCCGGCCTTTCACAGGCCGAACGAGCGTGTAGGCGCGCGCCTGCAGAGGCACTCGCAGCGCCGGCATCGGGTCGGGGAGCATGATCAAGGTCGAGTGCGACGGATGCAAATCGCCGTACCAGGTCGACGAGAAGCGCATTCCCCCTGCGGGGCTCAGGATGCGCTGTCCGAAGTGCGGTACGAGCCTGCTTGTGACCAAGGGGGGCGCGGGTGCAGCACCTGCGCCGACGCCCGTGCCCACGCCCACGCCCGCGCCGCGGGCTGGAGCGGGAGGCTTGCAGCTCTCGGAGCGGAGCGCGCCGGCGACGCACGACGACGCCGATCTGCCCGTGGCGGCCCCGGAGGACGTCGCGTTCCCCGCGGTCGCGCCTCCTCGTCGTCCGGGGCCGGCGCCCGTGGCGACGCCGCCGCGCCGCGCGGCGCCCACGGCCCCCGCAGCGCCCGCGCCGCTCCCTGAGCCGTCGGGCCCCGAGGTCTTCGGCGAGATCGGCCTGCCCGACGTCCCCGATCGCCCGGCCCCGTCCGATCGGCGCAACGCCAAGACCGTGCCGCAGCGCCGCGGCTTCGGCGAGATCGATCTCATGGTCGAGCTCCCGAGCCCGACGGACGCCGAGGTGCAGGGGCTCGATCCCGACGACCTGCCGGTCGTCTACGGCAATATGCCCGCCGCGTCGGCCCCGTTCGGGGCGCGCTCGCGCGCGGAGTCCCGCACCGCTCCGGCGACGCCCACCGCGTTCGCCGAGTCCGACCTGCCGGCGCCGTCCGATCCGCTTCCTCCCAGCAGCCGGCGCACCCTCGGGTTCGGCATACGGGACTCGCGGCCGAGCGCCCCCTCGGGGTTCGGCGCGCGCGATTCCGGGGCCGCCTCGCAGCCGCTCAGCCGCGGGCGCACCCGCGGGATGGGGGACGTCGCTCCGCCCCGCGTGGCCCCGGAATACGACTTCGGAGACCTGGACGACGACGCGCCCCCGGCTCCGCCGGCGCGTTCCAGCAGCGGGTCCATGTCGTTCGGCTTCGGCGAGCTCGAGTTGCCGCTCGAGGGCGACGGTGAGGCCGAGCTGCCCTCGCCCTCGGGCGACCTGCCCATCATCGCCAGCGATCTGCCGAGCTCGGTCCCGGGCGTGATCGGCATGCCCTCCCCGTTCTCGAACGCGGGCCTTCCCGCGCCGGCCTCCGCACCGCTCCCCTCGCCGGTGCGCGCCGGGCTCCCGACCTCGGCGTCCGCTGGCTACCCTGCCGCGGCGTCCGCCGGCTACCCTGCCGCGGCGTCCGCGGGCTACCCTGCCGCGGCGTCCGCGGGCTTTCCCACGAAGGCCACCGGCACCGCCCTTCCCACGAAGGCCACCGGCACCGCCCTTCCCACGCGGGCCACCGGCACCGGCTTGCCCGCCGGACCGGGCACCATCGTCGGCGCCGAGCTGTTCGACGAGGCCCCGCCGGACTACGACGACTCGCGCGTCGGCGCCGCGTTCCAGGCGCCCGGGCCGCGCCCGATCCCGCAGGCGGCGCCCGAGCCCCCCCCGAGCAGCGGCGCGATGCCGCCGGCCGACTTCGGCGGCGCGATGCCGCCGGCCGACTTCGGCGATGAGATCGCGCTCGGCGAGAGCGTGACGCACCTCGCCGCCAGCGCCGGGCCCACCGCCTACGATCCGTCCGATCGCTCCGGGAACTTCACGCAGACGCCGCCGGACGACGACGATCGGGGCATCGAGCTCAGCGTGCCGAACCCCAGCGTCGGCGACGAGGTCGATCTCACCGGCGCGGGCACCGAGATCGGCGACCTGAGCGCCGGGCCGGAGGCGCAGGTCGCGAAGCCCGCGCCTGCCCAGGAAGCCCCGGCGCAGAAGTCGAAGATCAAGCGCTACGTCGTCGCGGTGCTCGCCGTCGCCGCCGTCGGCGGCGGCGCGCTCGCGCTCGTTCCGGACGTCGGCGCCTTCGGCGTGAACCTCATCAGCGACCGGCTCAACGTCTTCGCGTACGAGGCGGCGCTCGCCGATCTCCGGCAGCGGACCCAGACGGCCCTCGCCCAGGACACCGCCTCGGCCGCGAACGGCGCGCTGAACGACGCGAAGGCCACACGCACGAGCGCGCCCCGCCACCGGCCGACGATGGCTTACGCCGCGTACGTCGCCTTCGCGCGCAGCGTCCGCTTCGGGCACCGGACCATCGACGACGCCTTCGGGAGGGAGATGGTCACGCTCGCGAGCTCCCATCCGGGCGACCTGCTCACCCTGGCCGTCGCGGCGCAGGACGCGACCACGGGCCAGCTCCCGCGCGCGCGCCAGGCCGCGCAGGCGCTCGGCGCCCAGCTCAAGGACGACATCGACGTCGCCGTCCTCGCCGCCGAGATCGAGCTCCTCGCCAGGGACGCTCCCAAGGCGACCGCGGCGTGGCAGCGCGCGACCGAGCTCCAGAAGAGCGCGCGCACGCTGTTCGGTCTGGCCCGGGCGCAGCGGCTCGCCGGCGATGCGCCCGGCGCCGAGGCGAGCGCCAGGAGCGCGCTCGAGGCCTCGCCGGACCACGTCGGGGCCCGCACCCTGATCGCGTCGCTGCTCTGGCAGACGCAGGGCCGCGAGCAGGAGGCGCTCGACCTGCTCGGCAAGGTCACCGGCGACGGTCCGGTCCGCGCCGCCGCGAGCGACCCCGAGATCGTCGAGGCGTACACGCTGCTCGGCACCATCCACCTCACCAAGTCCCGCATGAGCGCGGCCGAGCAGGCCTTCGCCGCCGCGGCGAAGATCGATCCGCAGGCGGTGCGCGCGCTGATCGGCAACGGCGAGGTCCTGTACCGGTCCGGCCGCTACTCCGAGGCGCAGGCGCGCTTCGAGGCCGCGGCCCGCGCCGACGCGCAGAACCTGGCCGCGCACATCGGCAAGGCGAAGACCTGGCTCGCGCAGGAGCGCATGAAGGAGGCGAAGGACCTCCTGAAGGGCCTGCAGAAGACCCACGCGGCGGATCCGCAGGTCGCCTACTGGATCGGGCGCACCGAGCTCGCGCTCGGCAACAAGAAGGAGGCGGAGCAGGCGTACCTCGACGCGGCGAAGTCGAGCGAGAACCGCCCGGAGGTCGTCGACGCCTACGTGGCGCTCGCCTCGCTGCTGTCGAGCCTGGGCCGCAACGAGGCGGCGGCGGCGAAGCTGTCGGAGGCGACGGCGAAGTTCCCGGAGCTGCCGGCCCTCCACAAGGCCAAGGCCGAGGTCGCGCTCCAGACCGGGAAGTACGAGGAGGCCCGGCTGGAGCTCGAGCTCGCGCTCGCCAAGGAGGAGGACCTCGGCAGCGAGTTCAAGCTGGGGGAGGCTTACCGCCGCCTGCGCCGGTTCGAGGACGCGGCGCGGGTCTTCGACAAGGTCATGGCGGCGGACAAGGACTACCCGGGCCTGGCGCTGGAGCGAGGGCTCCTGTTCGAGGAGACCGGGCAGAGCGAGCGCGCGCTGGAGATGTACGCCGACGCGCTCCGCAAGGCGCCGAACGACGTCGATCTGAAGCTGCGCGTCGGCTCGACCCAGGTGATGGCGGGGCACGCGAGCCAGGCCGAGCCCATCCTGCGCGAGGTGCTCAAGGACAAGGCGAACTCCGCCGAGGCGAACCATTTCCTCGGCCGCGCGCTCCTGGTGCGTGGCACGAACATGGCCGAGGCGCTGCGCTTCCTGGAGCGCGCCTCGGAGATCGACCCGAACCGCGCCGAGTACCACCTCTACGTCGGCTGGGGCGCCAACGAGACGGGCCAGACCGCGCGCGCCGAGATGGCGCTGAGGCGGGCGCTGGAGCTCGACGCGGAGCTCGGCGACGCGTACTGGCAGCGCGGCGTCCTGCTGCAGAAGCAGGGGGCGAGCCGCGACGCGCTGGCGGATCTGCAGATCGCGCTCGAGAAGCGGCCGTCTCGCTACGAGGCGTACGCCACGATGGCGCTCTGCTACCAGGATCAGGGCAACTGGCCGGCGGCGGAGGAGGCCTGGCGCAAGGCGATCGCGTCCAACGACAAGGTCCCCGAGTGGCACTACCGCCTCGGCAAGATCTACGCGTCGCGCGGCAACCGGGCCGGGGCCGCGACCGAGATGGCGCAGGCGGTCGCCCTGGGCGAGTCGCCGGAGCGCTCGACCCCGCCGTGGCTGTTCGACGCGCACTTCCTCCTCGCCGAGGCGCTCCGCTCGACGAACGACCGCGAGAAGGCCATCCGCCACTACCAGCGCTTCCTGGAGACGGCGCCGACCGACAACGCCTACCGGCGCGACGCGGAGCAGGCGCTGGCGAGCCTGGGGGCGGGCAAAGCACGCTGAGCGGTGAGCGCCGGGCGAGCGGTCGTCGCTCGGCTATCCTGGTAGATGACCTCCTCCATCACGGTCCGCGGGGCGGTGCGCGCGGACATGCCCGAGGTGGCGCGCTTCGCGGCGCAGCTCGTCCGCCTCCACCATACCCTGGATCCGCACCGCTTCCTGTGCCTGGAGCCGATCGAGCCGGGCTACGAGCGATGGCTCACCAGCGAGCTCGAAAGCCCTGACGCCTCGATCGTCGTCGCCGAGCGAGGTGGCGCCGAGCCGGTGCTGGTCGGCTACGCCTACGGCCGCCGGGAGCCGCGCGACTGGAACAGCCTCCTCGACGCCTGCGGCGTGGTCCACGACCTTTATGTCGCCGAACCCGTGCGCCGGCTCGGCGCGGGCGCCATCCTGCTGGAGGCCATGCTCGCACGGCTCCGCGCCCTGGGTGCGCCACGCGTCGTGCTCCACACCGCGACGCAGAACGCCGCTGCGCAGCGCCTGTTCGAGCGGTTCGGCTTCCGTCGCACGATGATCGAGATGACGCTCGATCTCTGATCGCTGCCAGCGCGCACCGAGCACCTCTCTCCGAATTCGATGGTGCTCGCGGGGCGCCGGCCGAGCGCGGTGGTCTCACGAACGTCGCCTTCTCGGCGCAACGGTGCTGTCACTCGCCCGGAGAGAGCTCACATGGAGGTGGCAAGATCATTCGATATTCTTCCTGACTCACGACTTCATGTGCAGGTGACTTACTCCCGCCTTGGCCCCGCGAGCTCCGCGGCCGTCTGCGCCCACACCATGGTGTCGCGCGGCTCGCCCGCGGGCGTCAGGGCATTGGCCTCGAGCGTGGTCACGTGTCGATACCCGAGCCGTCGAGGCACGGCGGCGCTCGCCGTGTTCCGCGGGTCGCAACGGATCTCGACGCGGCTCACCCCGAGCTCCTCGAGCGCGACCCGGGTCAAGCGCGCCACGGCCTCGCTCGCGTAACCGCGGCGCGTCGCGGTCTCCCGGAGCCAGTACCCGATCTCGATCGCGTCCGGACCGATCCGCGGGTGCAGCCCCGTCCCCCCGAGCACCTCGCGCTCGTCGCGCGTGAAGATGCCGTAATGGAAGTCGCGTCCTGCCGCGAAGTCGTCCCGGAACCTCTCCAGGAGCACAGTGGTGGCGTCCATGGAGGAAGGCTCGTGCACGGCCCACGGCATCCAGGGCCGCAGGTGCGCAAGGCTTCCGTCGATCGCCTCCCTGATCAAAGGAGCATCCTCGGGCCGCCACGCTCGCAGCGCCAGCCGAGCGGTCAGGATACGAGACGGCGGGCGCTCACCCGCCATCGCCCCGCTCCACGCCCGCCGCGATCGTGCACCTGACGACGAGGACGCTGCCCCGTCGAGCGCCGCGGCCCGCGCGAGGGCCATGTCCCGAGCCGCAGAGCGCTCCAGCGTGGAGACGAACCGTCGTCATGCCGCGGAGCTTACAACGAAGACCTCCCTGGCACATCCCCGCCAACGCCTCCCGGTGCGGCTTGACACTTCCGCTATAACGGATTAACATCCGCCACGAAAGAGTAACGCGAACAACAGCAGCTCTCCCTCCCGGTGCGTTGAGAGGAGCTCCGCGTCCACGCCCGCGCGTGGATGACCTGCTCGACCAGAGGCGCCACGCGATGACGTGGCGCCGACTGCGCCGCTCTCTGTCGCATCCGCGACCAACAAGCCACGAGGAGGAAGGATGAAGATCTGAACATGCGCCCGCCCGAGAGGCGCGACGCCTCCCCGGCGTTTGACGTCGTTCGACCCTCCCACCGGCAGCGGCCCACCCCAGCGCCCCGCGCGGCATCACAGGACGCCGGCCGACCGGGGCACCGCCTCACGACGTCCTCACGACGGATTGCTGCCGCAGCAACACATCACCAGCAATCCTTGCTCCTGTCGCAGCAAGTCCATGTCCACCATGACGGATTGCGATCCGTTCCTGCGACAACGATCTGGCACGCTACCTGCTCTATCGATATAGCCATCGATATCGATAGTTCGTGAGATGGCAGCTCGGGAGATGACGCGAACGCGATCGACTGCAGGAGAGCTTTTCGCGTGGCGGACGCCACGAAGGAGAACAGGATGACGACGCTGCGACTTTTCAGCGCGAAGGCGTGCCCCTTCGCCCACCGTACCCGGCTCGTGCTTCAGGAGAAGGCGATCGACGCCGAGCTGATCGAGGTCGATCTGCAGAACAAGCCGCGGGCGTTCGTCGACGCCTCGCTCTACGGCAAGGTCCCGGCGATCGAGCACGAGGGCAACCGCATCTGGGAGTCGGCGATCATCAACGAGTACCTCGAGGAGGCCTTCCCCGATCCGGCGCTCCTGCCGAGGGAGCCGGGCAAGCGCGCCCTGGCGCGGATCTGGATAGACTACGCGAACACGCGCCTCGTGCCGGCGTTCGCCCAGCTGCTCAGGGCCGAGACGCCGGAGCGCGAAGCGGAGGGGCGCAAGGCGCTCGGCGAGGTGCTCGCGTTCATCGAGCGAGAGGCGCTGGCGGGGTCGTCGGGCCGCGGGCCCTACTGGCTCGGCGCCGACGTCAGCCTCGTCGATCTCTCGTTCTATCCGTGGTTCGAGCGGCTGCCCGCGGTCGATCGCCTCCGCGGGTTCTCCATCCCGGCAGAGCTCACGCGGCTCCGGGCGTGGATCGAGGCGGTGCAGGCGCGCGACGCGGTCCGCGCCACCTCGAATCCGGTCGATTTCTACGTGGAGCGTTACGCGAAGTTCGTGAAACCGGCGGCGGCGACGGCCGCCTGAGCGGCACCGAGGGACAGGAGACATCATGCTGAGACTCTGGGGTCACAAGAACTCTTCGAACGTGCAGAAGGTCCTCTGGGCGCTCGACGAGCTCAGGCTCGATTTCGAGCGCGTCGACGCCGGCGGGCCGTTCGGCCGCGTGAAGGACGCCGACTATCTCACCCTCAACCCCAACGGCCTGGTCCCGACGCTCGAGGACGGGTCCCTGGCGCTCTGGGAGTCGCACGCGATCGTGCGGTATCTGTTCGCGCGCTACGGCTCGCCGCCGCTCCAGCCGGGCGATCTCGCGGAAAGGGCGCGCGCCGACGCCTGGACGGACTGGCAGCTCGGGACCCTGTGGCCCCCGGTCCGGACGCTCCTGGTCCAGCTCCTGCGCACGCCGGAGGAGCGCCGCGATCGGGGCGCGATCGACGGTGCGCGCAAGGCGGCCCTCGCCGCCCTGGGGATCCTCGACAGGCAGCTGTCACGGCACCCGTGGGTCGCAGGAGAGTACTTCACCTTCGCCGATATCCCCCTCGGGGTGGCGGCGCAGCGGTGGTACAACCTGCCGGTCGACCGGCCGGCGCTCCAGCACGTCGACGCGTGGTACGAACGCATCAAGCGCCGGCCGGGCTTCGAGCGCTGGGTGGACCTCCCGCTCACGTGAGGCGCGCGCCCCCCGCGGGCGCAGGACGCCTCGCCTGCTTCGCCCGCTCGTCTCCGTCTCTCCTCTCGCGGACGGCCCTTCAAAACATCGGCAGCTCGGTGTCCAGCCCGAGGAGCACGCGACCCTGGACCTCGCGCGTGTGCGGGGCGACGAGGGCGTGCTGCGTGACGGCGTGGACGTCGCGGAAGCAGCGCTGAAGAGGGCTGTCCGCGTAGAGCGCCGTGGCGCCGCCCGCCGTGAAGGCGAGATCGACGACGCGGGCCGCGCCGAGAGCGGCATTCGTCGCGGCGAGCCGGACGCGAGCTCGCTCCCGTAGCGTGATCGACCCGCCAGAGGCCGCGGCATCCCAGACCGCGCCGACCGAATCGAAGAGGTACGCCCTGGCCGCGCCCAGCGTGGCCTCGGCCTCGGCCACGACGAGCGCCGTCGACGGCCGCGCCGCGAGCGACGCCATCATGCCAGACGGCCTCTTGACCGCCGCGAGCCGGACCAGCTCATCGAGGGCTTCGCGCGCCACCCCGAGCGCGGTCGACGCGACCGCGCTCGCGAGGAAGCCGAAGAGGGGGAACAAGGAGAGCGGCCCCGGATGGATCGGCGCCGCCATCGGGAGACGGATGCACCGGCCGCTCGGCACGAAGACGTCCACGACCTCGAAATCGTGGCTCCCGGTGCCGGCGAGGCCGGAGACGGTCCACGTATCCAGGATCTTGCACTCGGAGGCGCGGAACATCGGCACGATGGCCTCGGGCATGCCCGCCGGCAGCATGCGCGGGGCCGCCCCGTCGAAGACCACCGCGGTGCCGCCCAGCCAGTCGCAATGCTGACAGGCGCTCGCCATCGCCCACCTCCCGGTGACGCGAACGCCTCCCTCGACCTCGACGGCGCGCCCGCTCGGCGCGAAGACCCCGGCGGTCACGACATCCGGGTTCGCGTACATCTCTCTGCCCCCCTCCACCGGGAGGTGCGCTTCGAACGCGCCGGTCGTGCCGCAGATCATCGCGCACCATCCCGCCGCGCCGTCGGCCCGCGAGAGCTCCTCGATGACCTGCATCGCCGTGATGGGGTCGGTCCCGAGACCACCGAGCGCTCGCGGACGACACATGCGGAAGATCCCCGACTCCCTGAGCGCCCTCGCGACAGGATCGGGCAGACGGCGCTCGCGCTCGCCCTGCTGCGCGTGCTCCTTGATGAGCGGAACGAGGCTGCGCGCCGCGTCGAGGAGCGCCGCGGGCTCGGCGGAGGACCTGGTGGACATGGTTCCCGACTCAACCCTTCCTGGGAGGCAGCGCATAGCGCTCCTCTTCAGCATAGTACTCAGGGAAGCCGACGATTTCCTGGAGCGCACCGAAGCTCGTCCGGGGGTCCGGGTGCCGGCCGGCGCGCAGGGCCGCGAGGGCCTCGCGCATGGCGGCG
The DNA here is from genome assembly GCF_051521505.1 of Sorangium sp. So ce1014. Lineage (NCBI taxonomy): Bacteria > Pseudomonadati > Myxococcota > Polyangiales > Polyangiaceae > Sorangium > Sorangium sp. So ce1014. Next base: position 931,224 of record NZ_CP150356.1, on the reverse strand, counting down.
GCGGCGACCGAGAGCAGGGTGAGCGGATAGGCCGCGATCTTGTAGCCGATCGCCGCGAGCTCGGCCGGCGGCAGCACCGGAGTCCTGCCGTGATCCACCATGTTCGCCATGGCCGGCGCGCGCACTTCCCGGCAGAACGTGCGCATCTCCTCCACGCTCTCGGGCGCCTCCAGGAACACGATGTCGGCCCCGAGATCGGCGAACGCCCTGGCCCGGGCCAGCGCCTCGTCGAAGCCGTGCGTCTGCCGTGCGTCGGTGCGCGCCATGATGAGCACGCCGGCGCCCTCGTCGCGCGCGTCCACGGCGGCCTGGACGCGCGTGAACGCCTCGTCGCGCGGCACGACCTGCTTGCCGCGCGTGTGGCCGCAGCGCTTCGGCGCCACCTGGTCCTCGATCATGACGCACGCGAGCCCGGCCTGCGCATAGCCGCGCACCGTGCGCTTCACGTTCATCGCATTGCCGTAGCCCGTGTCGCCGTCGCCGAGCACCGGGATCGACACCGCAGCGCAGATCGCCCGCGCCTGGTCGACCATCTCGCCATACGAGATGAGCCCCGTGTCCGGAGCGCCGAGGCGCGCGGCGGAGACCGCGAAGCCGCTCATGAAGGTCAGCGAGAAGCCGGCCTGCTCGATCAGGCGCGCCGACAGCGCATCGAAGCAGCACGGCATGACGAGGAGGCCGGGCGTCGCGAGGAGCTCGCGGAGCTTGTGAGCGGAGGACACGACCGGGACGATACCTCGACCGGCCGCCCTCCGGGCAAGCGCGAAAGCCCGAGACGCGCCGCGCGGCGGCGGCGCGCGGGCGGGGGCGGCGCGACCCTCCCCTCGCCAGAGCGCCTGTTCCCGGCGCTCACATCCCTGTCGGGTACGTCTCCGCCTCCGGCTCGCGCCGCTCGGCCGTCCATTCCAGCGGCCGCACCGCGCTCGTCTCGTCGACGTGGAGGACCGCGTCGAACTGCTCGCTGAGCCTCGCGTGGAAGTAGTGGCTCGCCCGCTCGGTCTCCGGGAGATAGAGCACGCCGATCGCGCGCTCGAGGCAGCGCTCGCGCAGCGCCTCGACCAGCTCCCGGCGCGCGCCCGCCTCGGGCCGCAGGTCGAGCCAGAAGCGCGGCAGATCCGTGTCGTGGAAGAGCCGCTCGTAGCTGCCCGGCAGCGACGGCCGGACGCGCTTGATCTCCGCGGGATCGCCCCACGCGGAGGCGGCCATCACGGTGCCGGTGTGCGTCGAGAAGCCGACGAGGAACGTGTCGTCGCCGAAGCGCTCGCGCAGGAGCTGGCCGACGTTCCACTCGCCTGCTTCGCCCATCTGCGTCGCGCGCGCGTCGCCCAGGTGCGAGTTGTGCGCCCAGAGGACGGCCCGGGTGGGCGCGTGGAACCGGTCGAGGTGCGCGACAAGCGCCTCGACGGTACCGGCCATGTACCTGTCGCGGAGGTTCCACGACGACACGGGGCCACGAAACATGGTGCGGTAATACTCCTCGGCGCTCTGCACGAGCCGCGCGTTCTGCTCGACCTGGAAGTACTCGTCCTCGGCGACGCGCCCATCGAGCTTGGCATACTCGGCCTGCTTCTTCGTCAGCTCCATCAGCTGCTCGACGACCTCGCGCTCGCACGACCCGCTCAGCTCGAAGCCGGCCGCGTACCCGTAGACCTGCGGGTCCTCGCTGAACCGGTCGAAACACCCGTAGCGGCGCCGCGCCCGCCTGGCGGCCTCCGGATCGACGCGGTCGAGGTAGTCGAGGACAGCCTCCATGGAGGCGTGCAAGCTGTAGAGGTCCATGCCGTAGAAGCCCGCCTTCGGCTGCCCGCGCGGGACGCCGGCGTTGTGGTCGCGGAGCCAGCGGACGAGCCCGAGGACCTCCTGGTTGCGCCACATCCACCGAGGAAACCGCTCGAAGCCGCCGAGCGCCTCCTCGGCGCTGCCGTCGTCGTCCGTCCCGCGGACATAGCGGTTCACGCGGTAGGCGTCCGGCCAGTCGGCCTCGACGATGACGGCGGTGAAGCCCCTCTCGGCGATCAGCCGCCGCGTGATCTGCGCGCGCGCCTGGTAGAACTCGTGTGTGCCGTGCGTCGCCTCGCCGAGCAGGACGAAGCGGCGATCGCCGATCGCGTCGAGCAGGGCATCGTGGTCCCGCGCGCGGCCGCTCATCGGCCGGGCGGCGTCGCGGACGAGGGCGGTCACGGGTTCTCGAGAGCTGGGCATGGTGTCACTCCTGGGTCCGTCGCGGCTGCGGCCTCGTCGGGACACGACTGCACCTCTCCAGTCCGCCTGATCGACCCTTCTGACGAACGACAAGGGCCCCTGGGAGTTGCCGCCGAGCTCGCTGTTCCATGGTTCCGGACCGGTGTCTGGACAGGCGTCATGAGTTGCAAGACCCGCGCCGACACAGACCACGACTTCGGGAGCCACCCGACTCCCAGGTACTCCGGATCGAGCCCACGGCGCGCCTGCTTCGCGCCGGTGCGCCCGGTCGAGCGATGCCGCTCACGGCGTCGTTGTGACGCGCGTGCGCTTACCGAGCTGGGTTGCGGCGTAGAGGAGGTAGAGGCCAGCGAGCCCGACGAGCACGTAGACGATGCGGCTGATCGCGCTGAGCCTGCCGAAGAGGGCGGCGACCAGGTCGAACTCGAACAGCCCAACAAGCCCCCAGTTGACGGCGCCGATCACGACGAGCGCGATCGCAGCCCACGTTAGCCCTGAAATCCCACGGTTGACCTGTTCCATACCCCGGGAGAAGCACGAGCCGCGCCGCGCGCGACGTGCACCGCGCGCGCGCTGCGACGTGCTGCGCAACCCGCTGGTATCGCCCGCTCGTCGTCGTCACGCTTCGCCGCTGTCGCGCTGACGCCGCCGGCCTGCCGTCGAGGAGGCCGCCCGCCGGGTTCGGCGCGGGCGCCCGGGGGCGATCGCATCGCCGGAGAGAAGTCGAGATCATCGCGTCGGCTGCGCGCCGGTCAGACCGCGATCGTCACGGCGCGAGCGCCGGTGCGAGGTCGAGCAGCGAGGGCAGGATCTCTCCCGCGCCGCCGGTAAACACGAAATCGCAGAGGCTGGTGACCGCGCTGGGCTCCACGTTGATTTCGGCGATGAGGGCGCCATGGCGCTTGGCCAGGGGGACGAAGCCTGCCGCCGGATAGACAACGGCCGAGGTGCCGACCACGAGCAGGAGATCGCAGCCGTCGACCCCGGCGGCCGCCGCGGCGAGATCGCTCTCCTTCAGGGCCTCGCCGAACCAGACGACGTGCGGACGCTGCACGCCGCCGCAGCTGCAATGAGGCAGCTCCGCGGCGGTGAAGCGGCGGGCGCGGGTCTCCGGATCGGGGGAGCCGCTGCCCGCGAAGGCGGGTGTGATGGGCACGCCGCGGTTCTCGGTCACGCTCCCGCACGAGAGACAGCGCACCTGCCACAGCGAGCCGTGGAGCCGCACCAGGTCCCGCGCGCCCGCCTGCTCGTGCAGGCCGTCGATGTTCTGGGTGATCAGGGTGAAGACGCCGCCGGCCTCCCGAAAGCGCGCCTCCAGCCGCGCCAGCGCGTGGTGGCCCGGGTTCGGGCGGCAGCCGAGCGCGCGCTCGCGGCGGTGGTTGTAGAACTCCCACACGAGCCCCGGATCGCGCTGCCACGCCTCGGGCGAGGCGAGGCTCGTCGCCTGGTAGCGCCGCCACAGCCCGCCGGCGCCGCGGAACGTGGGGATGCCCGACTCCGCCGAGACGCCGGCGCCGGTCAGGACGGCGATCTTCCTGGCGCGGCGCAGGCTGGACTGGAAGCGCTCGCGGCTCGTTGCGCTCATCGCGGAACCTCCTGAGGAGAATCAAGCAGGGAGATGGGGAGACAGGAGAACGGTTGTCGCTGCCCCCGGCTTCCCGCGTTCCAGCGCAATCTAGCGCGCGGCGGCGCCTGTCGCACCGTCGCCGCGCCACCCGGTCCCGGGCACGGAGCACGCGCGGCCGGCGCGCCCTCGATTTTCGGTGTAAGCCGGCGGAGGCGACCGCGTTTCCCTGACACCCGGACGCGCCGGGGGCCCGCCGCCGCGAGCCCCGGCCGCGAGGGTCCCTCCGTCGGCTCGCCGGACAACCGGCGACACGCGGCTTTCGCCCAGCGAGAGCGGCGGGGGGATCCGTCTCGCCCCTGGACGATGCCAAAGGGGGGTCGCGCGTGCGGCCCTCGCAAGGACCTGTGTCGGGGTCGGCGATGACCGCCCCACGAGAACGTACTGCGGGGATCCGCGCTCGCGATCCCCTTCAAGGAGGACACCTCATGCGCACCCGACCCCTCGATCTCGTCGCCCCTTCTCTCCTCGCCGCGCTCCTCGTGGGCTGCGGCGCTGCGCCTGCCCTGGAGCCGGCGGCGGCGGCATCGGCGGCCGTGCCGACGGGCACCGCCGCCGGGCAGTCGATGCAGCCGGAGTACGACGCTCCGCAAGAAGAGGACCGCGCGTCCGCCGCTCGGGACGAGAAGGCCGAGGTGGCCGCCCCCGGGGCCCCGCCCGCGGTGGCCGCCCCGCCCGTGGCGGCTGCTCCTGCCTCGCCTTCGCCGGTGCGGGTGGCCCAGTCGGCCACCGCGACGTCGGCCGCCAAGCCGGAGGCGCGCGGCCGCGCGACCGGCGCCGCGCCCGCGCCCAAGAAGGTCTCCGCCCCGGCGCAGGCTGCCCCGCCCGCGGCGGTCGCCATCACGGCGCCCGAGCCCCAGGGCAGCGAGTCGTACCGCGACTATGGCGTCAACCCGGTCGAGGACCCCGCGAAGGACCGGCTCTCGACGTTCGCGATCGACGTGGACACGGCCTCTTACGCGATCGCGCGCCGCAAGATCCTGGACGGAGCGCTGCCCCCTTATCAGGCCGTGCGCGCCGAGGAGTTCCTCAACTACTTCGATTACGGCTATGCGGCGCCCACGACGGGCCCGTTCGCGGTGCACCTCGCGGCCGCGCCCTCGCCGTTCACGGTGGGCCACCACCTCGTGCGCGTGGCGGTCCAGGGCAAGCGCGTGCCGGTCAAGGATCGGACGCCGGTGCACCTCGTGTACCTCGTCGACACAAGCGGATCGATGCACGCGCCGGACCGGATCGAGCTCGCGAAGAAGAGCCTGAAGATGCTCACGGAGTCGCTCAAGCCGGGGGATACGGTCGCGCTCTGCACCTATGCGGGCAGCGTGCGGGAGGTGCTGGCGCCGACAGGCATCGAGAGCAAGGGGAAGATCCTCGCTGCCATCGCGGACCTCAGCGCGGGCGGCTCCACCGCCATGGCGAGCGGGATCGACCTCGCCTACAGGCTGGCGGAGCGGACGCTCGTGAAGGGGCACATCCACCGCGTCGTCGTGCTCTCCGACGGCGACGCGAACGTCGGCCCGACCTCCCACGACGAGATCCTGAAGACGATCAAGCGCGCGCGGGACAAGGGGATCACGCTGTCCACCATCGGCTTCGGCCAGGGCAACTACAAGGATCTCATGATGGAGCAGCTCGCCAACCAGGGCGACGGCAATTACTCCTATATCGACAGCGAGGCACAGGCGCGGCGGGTCTTCTCCGAGCAGGTCGGCGGGATGCTCCAGGTCATCGCGCGCGACGTGAAGATCCAGGTCGACTTCGATCCGAGCTTCGTCAAGAGCTACCGGCTCATCGGCTACGAGAACCGCGACGTGGCCGACCGGGATTTCCGGAACGACAAGGTGGATGCGGGCGAGATCGGCGCCGGGCACAGCGTGACGGCCATCTACGACGTCGAGCTCAAGGCCTCGGCGCAGCGGGGCGAGGGCGCGGCGCCGGTCGTCGTGCGCCTCCGCCACAAGGCGCCTCTCGGTTCGGACGTGGCCGCGGAGACGCTGGTCAAGATGGCTCCTGGCGCCATCGCCCCCAGCTTCGACGCGGCGCCGGCCGATCTCCGCTTCGCGTCCGCGGTGGCCGGCTTCTCCGAGATCCTGCGCCACAGCCCGCATGCGCGCTCCTGGAGGCTCTCCGACATCGAGAAGATCGCGAGGGCAGCGGCGTCCAGCAAGGGCGATCAGCAGGAGTTCCTCGGCGTCGTCCGCCGCGCCGGCGCGCTCGCGGCCGGCAAGACGGACGCCGTGGCCGCGAGGCTCGCCGACTGACCGGCGAGCCGGGGGGCGAGGGATGCTGCGGCGCTCGCGGGGGGGGTCGGCATCGCTGAAGCGGGGATCGCTCGAAGAGCAGGCCACCTGGACGCAAAGAGAGAAGGAGAGAAGAATTCAACGCCAAGGCGCAAAGACGCTAAGGCGCAAGAAAAAGAGAGATATAGATAGAGAGAAGAGCCTACCCACTCTTCTCTTTCTCTTTTTTGCGTCTTTGCGTCTTTGCGCCTTGGCGTTGAATCCTCTCTTTATCCACCCACCTCCAGAGCGCCCAGGCACGCCGTGAGAGCCCGGCGGCGCCCCGTCGACCCGCTCCAGCGCATCGCAGAGCGAGCGTCACGCCGCCTTCGAGCCGGCCCGGACATGCACGCCGGCACATCGAGCAGGGGCAGGAAACGACACGCCGGAGCCCGGCCGCACCTCCGAAACGCACTCTGTTGTACAGATGCTTACCACGGATCACCGCGCCGGCTCCCCTCAACGGCCACCCTCGCGGTCCCGCAACCGCAGTATCGCGCACCTGCTCCGTGTGGATGCGCAAGGGCGCCATCGACGACGATAACCCACCGACGAGAGCAACCGGCAGACTGGATTCCAGCGCGGCGCAGCTTCCATTGCAGTTCCGCCCAACTCAGGTTCGCGGAACTGTGACTTGACATCTCGTCTCCGATGTCGCTTTTATCATTCACCGTCCTCGGGCGTGGCGCGCGGGACGAAGGCCGAGAAGCGAGGACGCTGCCGTGGATGCGCTGTGCGTAACGATGCGGGGGCGATGCCAGTATTGCCAGGCGACGCTGCCCATCAACCGGGTCGACACGAAGATCTTCTGCTCCGTGTGCGGCACGTTCACCGAGATCGCAAACCGCGTGTGGCATCGCATGCTACGCGAACCGCTCTACCGCGCTGCGCGCCTGCTGCCGGGCGAGGTGCAGCGCGTGCAGGAGATGTCACTGTCACTCGAATTTTCTCGGTCGAAGCCCGCGTGTCGCGCTTGCCGGGCGCCGCTCTCGCTGGATTCGGGCGCGCTCACACCCCTCTCGTGCTCGAGCTGCGGGACGCAGCACGCGCGACGCCGCTGGCCGGCGGCCATCCCGATCGCCGGCCTCGATCCCGAGGCGCTCCTCCTTGGAGAGGAGGCCGAGATCAGCGCCGCGGCCGAGCGCCCCGACACCGCGGCCCCGCACGTCCCCGAAACCTCCTCGCAACGCGTCCGTGACCGCGCTCCGATACCATGGCTCATCGCGTCGGAGCGGTTCGCCCCCGTCAGCGGGCGCGCCGCCCCGGTGCAAGAGGGGCTCTTCGACTGGAGAGAGGCGCCCAGGGTCGCACCGCTCGACGACGGAGGGTTCGTCCTGCTCTCGCTCTCCAGCGGAGAGTGGACCGAGCCGCGGCGGAGCCACGACGAGGCGCATGAGCGCGTCGTCGTGGCGCTCGGCCCGGATCTCCGGGTGCGGTGGCTCCGGCGCGAGCGCATGCCCGGGAAGATCGGGAAGCAGGCGCTCGGCCTCGCGTCGGACGGCGAGCGCATCCTCCTCTACTCCCGAGACGGACACGAGGTGCTCCACAGCGCCACCGGCGCCTCCCTCGGGAAACAGGCGACCAGCGATTCTTCGATGCTCGCGTCGCTCCACGGGCGGGAGGCGCGCGCGCTCGGCCTTCATCTGCGGGTCGACAGGGGACGCATCGCCGTGGTGCAAGGCGACGCCGCCGTGCTCCCCGGAGCGGTCCTCGGCCGACGCGGCGTGAAGGTCGTCCGGCGCCTGCCCGGCGGCGGGCTCGGCGTCCTCTCCCGCCACCGCGGGGTGAGGCTCGATGTCGTCGATCCGCGCGGCGCGCTCAGGACGTTCCTTGTCAATCCGAAGGACGGCTCGCTCGACAGGCTCGCGTTCTCGGTCAGCCCGAGCGGGCTTGTCGGGGTGCTCAACCATCGTCGCCTCTGGGTGGCCCGACCGGAGGACCAGGAGCTCCGCCCCTGCCTCGAAGGCCCGGCCGGCCGCGTGTGGCGCGACTCCGTGCTCCTCGCCGTCGACGACGGCGTCTGGCTCTTCGAGAACAGCTCGGGAGCGCGGCGCTACGCCCCAGACGGCGCATTGCTCTTCGACGCCGAGATCTGCCCGCGGCCGGCGACGCGCTCGCCGGCCCAGGTCGCCAGCGAGTCGGCGCAGAAGAGGAGGGACAGGGCGCGGAGACACAGGCCCTCGCGGGCCGGCAAAGGGGAGCACGAGCTGGCCGAGGGGACGCGGAGCGAGGCGGCGCGCCAGGAGAAATGGCCGCTGCGCGCGCTCGCATGGCTGTTCGGTCGCACGACGCTGCTCGTCCTCCTCTTCTTCACGCTGGGGTCCCGCCCCATGGACGGCGCGCTCGGCGGCTGAGCCTGGAGCAGGCCGACGCATTGGCGCCGTCCAGCGGCTCGGCGCCGCCGCGTTCGTGGTATGCGGCGGACATGGGGTTGCTCGCGATCTGCGGCTCGATCACCGCCGATCTCTTCGGTTACGGCCCGCGGCTGCCGCGCCCGGGCGAGTCGGTGCTGGGCCGCCGCTTCCTCGTGGCGCCGGGCGGCAAGGGAGCGAACCAGGCGGTCGCGGCGGCGCGCTCCGGCGCCCGCGTGCGGCTCGCGGGCGCGCGCGGCGACGACGCCCACGGCGAGCTCTGCGCCGCCGCGCTCGCCGAATGCGGCGTGGACCAGTCCACCGTGGCAGTCCACCGCGGCGCGACGACGGGCGTGGCCCTGATCTGCGTCGACGACGCCGGAGAGAACCAGATCCTCGCGATCCCCGGCGCCAACGCGCTCGTCGCGCCGCCCTCGCCGTGCGGGGCCTCGGTCTGGCTCTGTCAAGGCGAGATCCCGGCCGAGGCGATCGACGGCGTGCTGTCGGCCGCGCGGGCCGACGGCGCGCTGTCGATCTGCAATCCATCGCCCGTCAACGCCATCGACCCTGCGCTCGTCCGCCGGTTCGATCTCGCCGTGGTCAACGAGCTCGAGCACGAGGCGCTGCGCGGTCACCTGCCGGAGCGCGTGGTGCTCACGCGCGGCGCCCGCGGCGCGGTGCTGCTGCCCTCGGGCGAGGAGCTCCCGGCCCTGCCCGCCCGCGCCGTCGACACGACCGGCGCGGGGGACGCGCTCGCGGGCGTGCTCGCCGGCGGGCTCGCCTCCGGGATGGCGATCGAGGCCGCGCTGCGGCTCGCGATCGCGGCAGCGGGCCTCTCGGTCGAGCGCGAGGGGTGCCAGCCCTCCTATCCGACCCGCGCCGAGGTGGAGCGCCGCCTCGGCGCCGCCCTGGCTCCGTGATGGCCTCTCGGCCTGGTCGGCCGCGCACAACGCGCCCCCTTCACGCCGGCTGAACGCTCGCCGCCGCCCGGGCGGGGTGCTCCGCGATCCATCGATTCAGGAACGCCGCGCTGTCGTCCCAGCCGGCGCGCATCTCCTTTTCCATGATGCCCTCGAGCACCCTGCCCAGGCCGAAGATCTTCGCCTCGATGGTCGCGCTCGCCACGCGCGTCACCTGGCCGGGGCCCGACGGCTCGACCCGCAGGGTGCCCGAATTGCGCAGCCGATCGGGGAGCAGGCTCGGCGCCATCGTCCAGCTCCAGGTCCGCGCGGTCTTGTCGAAGACGCTCTCCTCGATGTAACGAAAGTTCGGCCCGAGCATCGATTGAAGGGCGGCCGGGAGCGCATGGATACGGGGCTGCCCGGTCGCCTTGCGCACCCTCGTGCGCTCGTCCTCCCGCTGCTCCAGCACCTCGAACGAGGGGAACTTGAGGACGTCGCGGTACATCCGTTCATTGACCTCACCGCTGAAGAACAGCGCCCAGAAGGGGTCCTCGTCGCAGTGAATCACGTGCCTCGCCTCGATGTGGATCATGCGTTTGCCTTCTCCTGCGCAAACCTTGAAGCCGGACGAGCCGGCTGACAACCGGCGCTCCGGGGTCACCGGCAGAGCCCGCTTGACCGAGGGCGAGCGCCGGCCAAGGATGGCTTGATGACGATGCGCGAGAGACTCTCCACCTCTCCGGAGAGAGGCGAGCGCGGCGAGACCCGGCGCCGGGGCCGTCCCTCACCGCGGCAGGCCGAGCGCGGGTGATGCGGGTGCAGCGCGCTCGTGGGAGGGCGGCCCTCGCGCTCTCGATCCCCCTCGCGGCCGTCGCGCTCGCGGGGGCCGGCTGCGCCGAGCCCGCCGCGGTCCGCGCGGCGCCGGCCTCGCCGCACGGCGCGGCGCCGGCCGTCGACGCCGCCCCCGGACCTCCGCCCGCGGAGCCGGCGAGCGCGGGGCCGGCGGCGCCGGCGAGCGCCGCGGGGCGCCGGGCGAGCCTCCAGTTCGAGCTCAACGACCGCCCGTTCCCCTCGCCGCTCATCGATGCCGTCGTCGCCGGCCAGCCGACCGCGCTGATCGTCGACACCGGCGCCTCCCACCACGTGATCGCCCGCTGGCTCGCCGACGAGATCGGGCTGCCGCTCTCGGCCGCCGGCGACGTCGCGGTCGACCACGCGGGCCGGCCCGTGCCGGTCTCCCGGATCGAGCGCGCGACCCTCGCGCTCGCCGGGTGGGGCGCGGTGGACGCCCCCGCGCTGCTCGTCGTCCCCGTCCCCGACGCTCTGCAGCGCCTCGGGATCGGCGGCGTCCTCGCGCCGCAGGCGCTGGCCGCGCCGGGCCGCGCGGTCGTGCTCGACCTGCGCGAGGGACGGATGACCGAGGCGCCGCTCGACGAGGCCGCCCGCGCGCTCCGGGCGCGGTTCGGCGAGGCCGCGATCGCGGAGCTCGGCCACTGCGGCGGCCCGAACCAGGGCCGCGAGCTCACCGTCAAGGCGACCGTCGAGGGGATCGCCGTCACGCTGAAGGTCGACTCGGGCGCGTCACAGAGCTCGCTCTTCGCCGCCGCGCCGGCGGGGAAGCGGCTGTCGCACCGGGCGACCGGCGGCAGGAGCGCCTACGCCGCCTCTGGCAAGCACACCGTTCCGGTGCTGTCAGGCGCTCGCCTCCACCTGGCGGGGTTCGACGCCGCCGCGGAACTCGATCTCTTGCCCGGCCAGCGGAGGGGGACCTGCCCGTCGGACGGATTTGCCGGAATGGATGTGCTCCGCAACTGTGTGCTGGTGCTCGCCGAGGACGGCGGCCTCGCGGCCTGCGCCCCGCCGTGAGCGGCGCGCGCGCGTTATCGCGTTGAGCGCCGCGGCGCGGATCGGGGCTGGGCCTCGAGAGGCGCGCCATGCCCCAGCGAGGTCGCGATGCGTCGTGGTAGAAGGGGCGCACGCGTGGACGTCCTGTCGCCGCGGCGGGGAGGGATCCGGCTCGCCGCGACGCCGAGGCGCCCACGGTGGTCGGGAGGCATCATGACGACAGGTTTCGAGTTCTTGACCCAGGATGACGAGCGGCTGCTGCTGGAGAAGTCGACCTGCGTCACCTACCGACCGGGCGAGCAGATCCTCGAGGAGGGCTCGCGCAGGCAGGGCATCTTCATCGTGCGCAGCGGCCTGGTCGGGGTCGAGGTCGCCCACCTCGGGCGCGGCGTGGCCCTCCGCCAGCTCGGCCCCGGCGCCATCTTCGGCGAGATGTCGTTCCTCGAGAGCGCCGCCGCGAGCGCCTCCGTCGTCGCCCGCGAGGAGTGCACCCTCGACGTCATCGAGGGCCCGTATGTCCACTCGCTGCTTGCCTCCGTCCCCGGCCTCGCCGCGCGCTTCTACCAGTCCCTCGCGATCATGCTCGCCCAGCGCCTCCGCGAGAACACCGCGATGCTCCCGCCGCTCCTCGTCGAGGACGTGCCCCAGGTCAACCGCTTTCACGCGGCGAGGACGGGCCAGGCCGGCACCAACAACATCCCTCCGAAGCTCATCGACACGGTCGAACAGTTCAAGTTCGAGATGATGATCGCCGACAGGATGGTCAAGGAGGCCAAGCACCCCGACGCGGAGATCCAGGAGAAGGTGAGCGCCGCGTGCCAGACCATCGTGTCCGCGCTGCGCGAGCACATCGAGCGCGAGCGCCACCTCGAGAAGGGCATCGGCGCCTACGTCTTCCGCGAGACCTTCTCGCTCTTCATGCTGAGCCGCACGGTCGACCGGTGCTACACGAAGCCGCGCGGCTACGCGGGCGATTTTTACACGATCGAGATGATGTACAACGACGAGCCCGCCGGCGACGGCCGCCTCGGCCGCTTCATCGACCAGTGGGGGCTCGCGATCGAGGCCTGCCGCGCCGTCAAGAACAGGCGGGGCGTGCTGAGCCGCGCGCTCCGGGAGGCCTTCCACGTGCACGGGTCCGGCCCGGTCCTCGTGACCAGCCTGGCGAGCGGGCCCGCCCGCGAGCTGTTCGACCTCTTCGCGGATGGGGGCGAGCCGCCCGACATCAAGGCGACGTGCATCGATATCGACAACCAGGCCCTCGCCTACGCCGCCGGCATCGCCGAGGATCTCGGCGTCATGGACCGCTTCAGCTTCGCCCAGGACAACGTGGTGCGGCTCGCCCACGGCCGCGGCAGGACGGTGCTCAAGCCCCAGCACATGATCTACAGCATCGGGCTCACCGACTATCTGCGCGACGACCTCGTCGTGAGCCTCCTCAACTGCATGCATGACAAGCTGCTCCCCGGGGGCATCGCGGTCGTGGGCAACTTCGGGGTGAACAACCCGAGCAAGGCCTTCATGGATCACGTCCTCGAGTGGGAGTTGATCCACCGCAGCTCGGATGATCTCAGGACGCTGTTCTCCCGCTCGAAGTTCGGGACCACCTCCGTCGAGGTGCGCGCCGAGGAGGCGCAGGTCAACCTGTTCGCGTTCTGCACAAAGACCTGACGCGCCCGCGCCGCCGCGGCCTCAGCGGAGCCAGCGCACCTCGTACTCGCAGGTCGGGTGTCCCTCGAAGCGGCACTTCGAGTGGAGGCTCTGCCCGCCTCGCGCGCCCGCGAGCCGGAGCGCGTTCTCCTGCCACGCCGGCACGGCGTCCCTGCAGGTCTGGCGCCCCGGGTCGGACTGCGGATCGACTCCGAGATAGAGGATCAGGCGGAAGAACCGCTCGCCCTCCGCGAGCGGGGCGAGCCGGCCGCCGTTGAAATACATGCCCCACATCACGCCGGCCTGCCGCATGACGAGCGCGGGCGTGCCGAGCTTGAGGAGCACCTTGTGCGCCAGCGTCAGGTCCTGCTCGGCCACGTAGGCCGCGAGATCGCGGACGACACCGGCCTTGTTCGGCCATCTCGTGATCTCGTCCGCGATGGCGTTCCAGACCGAGACAGGGTACCAGCTGTGCGCCACGAGGTCGGGCGAGGAGAAGACCACGCGGGCGGCGGCGGGCAGCTTCGCGTCGAGGGTCGACATGGCCTGGCTCCCCCACCGCGTCTGCAGGTAGGTCCTCGCGTGCATGAGCGCTGAGCCCCGGATCTTCATCGAGACAGCCGCCTGCCCAGGATAGAGGCTCCCCGGCCGCTCGGGCCAGCGCGGAGCGCGCGTGTGCCCGGGCGCGCGGGCACACGCGCGCACGCGCCCACACGCGCGCACGCGCCCACACGCGCGCACGCGCCGCTCGCTCCGGCACCGCCGCCTCTGCGCGCGTGCCTCCGGGCGCGCACAGGCGCGCTCACTGCAGGCGCTCGGCGGTCGAGGCCGGCGGCGGAGCGTCGCCCGAGCCCTTCGCCCGTCGCGCCTGCGCGGACGCGTCGAGCACCGCGCGCACCGCCCTGGCGAGCTGCGTCGGCGTGTACGGCTTGGCGAGGAAGTGGACGGACCCGTCGAGCAGGTCGCCCGGGAAGAGGGAGTCCTCCGTGTAGCCCGAGGCGTAGAGGACGGGCAGCGGGGGGCGCGCGCGGGCGAGCGCCGCCGCGAGCGCGGGGCCGCGCGCGTCCGGGAGGACCACGTCGCTCACGAGCAGGTGGATCGCGCCGGGGTGGGTGGCCGCGAGCGCGACCGCCTCCTTGCCGTTCCGCGCCGCGAGGACCGAGTAGCCGAACGAGCGCAGCGCGGCGACGCTGAGGTCGCGCACCTGCGCCTCGTCCTCCACGACGAGCACCGTCTCCCCGCCCCCCGCGACGGCGGAGGGCGCCCTCGCGGGCTGCTCGGAAGGCGCGCCGCGCACGCGCGGGAAGCAGATCGTGAAGCGCGTCCCCTGGCCGGCGGCGCTCGAGAACCAGATGTGGCCGCCGTGCTGCTTCACGATGCCGTGGCACGTCGCGAGCCCGAGCCCCGATCCCTTCCCCGGCTCCTTGGTCGTGAAGAACGGCTCGAACACGTACTGCCGGATGGCGTCCTCGATGCCCTGCCCGGTGTCCGTGACCGTGAGCTCCACGTAGTCGCCTGGATCGAGCTCCGGCGTCCGCTCCGCGTCGCCCGCGCCGATCGTCGTGTTCGCGGTCTCGATGGTCAGGCGGCCCCCGGCGGGCATCGCGTCGCGCGCGTTCACGGCGAGGTTCATGAGCAGCTGCTCGAACTGGCCCCGATCGATGTGGATGGGCCAGATCTGGCTCCCCGGCAGCACGGCGAGCTCCACGTCCTCGCCGACGAGCGGGCGGAGGAGCGGCTCGACGCCGAGGATGAGCGCGTTCGGGTCGACCACGGTCGGCTGGATGAGCTGCTTGCGCGCGAAGGTGAGCAGCTGCCGCGTGAGCGCCGCGGCGCGCTCCGCGGCGGTGCCGATCTGCGTGAGGTGATCGAGGACGGGCGACGACGTCGGCACCTTGCGCACCGCGAGCTCCCTGTGCCCGAAGATCGCGGTGAGCATGTTGTTGAAGTCGTGCGCGACCCCGCCGGCGAGGCGCCCGATCGCCTCGAGCTTCTGGCTGTGCAGGAGCTGCTCCTCGAGGCGCCGGCGCTCGGTGATGTCGAGGCTCGTGCCGACGAGCCCGGTGATCGCCCCTGTGTCGTCGGTGAGCAGCTGCGCCGCCATCTGCATGTGCCGCAGCTCCCCGGTCGACGGGCGCACGACGCGGCACTCGACGGGGCCCGCGATGCCGAGCGGCGAGGCGCTCTCCGCGCCGCCGAAGACGCGGTGGCGGTCCTCCGGGTGGATGAGGCCCGCGAAGAGCTCGAACGTCGGGAGCACGGACGGGTCGACGCCGAGGAGCTGGTAGAGCTCCTCGGACCAGCGGATGGTCCGCGACTCGAGGTCGTAGGACCAGCTGCCCACGAGGGCGATGCGCTGCGCCTCCTTCAGCATGCGCTCGCTGCGGCGGAGCTCCTGCTCGGCGCGGCGGCGCTCGGTGAGATCGACGATCGCGCCGAAGAAGCGGGTGGGAGGGCCCGCCCCCTCGATGACGGGCAGGCTGCTCAGGAGGCACTCCCGCACCGCGCCATCCCGGTGGCGCACGCGGAACGCGCTCGCGCCCGATCCCTCTCCGGTCTCGATCGCCAGCCGCAGGCCGGCGTGCATCCGCTCCCTGTCGTCGGGGTGGATGGCCGCGAGGAACGCCTCCGGCGACGGCGTGTCCGTCGCGGGGTCGTAGCCCAGGATCCGGAAGAGCTGCCGCGACCAGGTGACGTGGTTCGAGCCGAGCTCCCAGAGCCAGTTGCCCATCTGCGCCGCGCGCTCGGCCTCGTCGAGCTGCGCCTCCCACCCGATGGAGGCGGGGCCCCGCGCGCCGCTCGGATCCGCGGCGGAGGCGCGCTGGCGTGACGCGTGGGCGTCGGACAGCGCCTGCTCCAGCTCGGCGACGCGCGCGCGGAGCGAGTCGAGCTCACGGCTCGCAGCCGCGCTCATGGCCGTCCTGCTCCTCGTCGCGGCGGGGCGGTGCTCATGGCCGCGCATTGTATGCCGCGGCGCGCCCCGCGGGGGATCCCTCTTCTGCGACCCATGCCGCGAGCGCGCCTAGCTCCGTCGGCGCACGAGCAGCGTACGCGTGATCTCCACGACCTTTTCCTTGACCCTGCCGTCGGTCTTTCCGAGCTCGGGGGTGAACAGATCGGCCCCTTGCTCGAGCAGCGCGCGCGGCGGCGTGTTCTTCACGCCGACGATCCGGAAGGTGACGCTCCCGGCGCCTGCGCCGGCCTCTTCACGGGCGATCACCTTCGACGCGGCGAAGAGCGTGTCGCCCGCGAGCACGCCGCTCGGGTGGGCCCCGTCGTCGAGGCCGAGGTCCCAGACGCCGCACCCGGCGGTGTCCCGGCTGGAGAGCGCGAGCACCCACGACAGCACGAGCCCCCCGTGGACGACGCGCGTCTTCGCGAAGGAGCTCGCCCTGCAGTACTGCTCGTCGAGGTGCAGCGGGTGGGAGTTGCGCAGGAGGGTCGCGAGCTGCATGTGCTCGCTGTCGCCGACGGTCCGGCCGACCTCGTGGGTGAGCACGTCGTCCACCTCGAAGTCGTCCCAGAAGCAGGCGAAGCCGCCGTGGCGCGCCGGCGGCGGCAGCGGGCCGTCGAGCTCCTTCGGCAGGCGCGCCGGGGTCCCGTCCGGCTGCACGACCGCGTGCGGCGCGTCGGCGGGGCGCTCCGCGACGCGGCCGGGGGGTATGAGCGCCTTGCGCTCGAACGAGCAGACGAGCAGCCCGTACTGGTTCACCACCTGCGTCCTGACGTGGACGACGCCCTTGTCGCCCGTCGAGACCGGCTTCTTGCCGATGACCATCGAGCTCGCGCGCAGCGTGTCCCCGGGATAGCAGGCCTCCGGGAACCGCACGTCGATGTACGCGAGGTGCGCGATCGCCTGCTCGCTCACGTCGTGAACGCTGAAGGAGATCCCGAGGTTGAGGAGCAGCAGCGGGCTCACCGGCCTGTCCCTGAGCCCCACCGCTCTGGCCGCGACGCGGCTCGAGTAGGTCGGGATCGCGTCCTGGAACGAGGCCGCGAAGAGCGCGAGCATCCCCTCGTCCACGGTGACGTCCCAGGGGTGGGCGTACACCGCGCCCACCGTGAAATCGTCGAGCTTTCGGCCGTAGCGAGGAGAGCGGACGCGGACCATCGGTCCGCGCGATGATGGCACAGGCGCGCACCGCTGACGACGGCGCCGATCGCAACCCCGCCTGCGCACACTCGCCCGGGCCCTCGCCCGCGTGCCCCCGCGCACACGCCCGGCGCGCGCTCGCCCTCGTCCGCGGCGCGCTCCGCCGCGGGGGAGCGGGCCCGTTCAGGGCAGCGATCCCTCGAGCAGGGCGCGCGCGATGCCCTGCGCGAGCACCTCGCGCGTGCCCAGGTGGAAGAAGAGGCTGCGGGCGTCGAGCAGCAGCCGCGCCGGGACCGACCCCTCGGCGTAGCCGTTCGCCCCGTGGATCTGCATGCAGGCGTCGGCGGCGTCCCAGGCTGCGCGGCTCGAGAACAGCTTGGCCATCGCGGACGTGAGCTCGCACGGCTGTCCCGTGTCCGCGGCCTGCGCGGCGGCGCGCGTGAGCTGGCGCGCGGCCGCGACGCGGGTGATGAGCCCGCCGAGCCGGTGCGCCACGCGCGGGAAGGAGATGAGCTGCGACCCGAACTGCACGCGCGTCTTGGCCCGCTCGAGCGCGAGCTCCAGGGCGGCCTGCGCCACGCCCACGCCGCACGCCGCCGCGTAGACGCGGCCGATCACGAGCGACCGCTGGATCTGGGCGATCCCCTCGCCTTCGCGCTCGCCGAGCAGGGCCTCGCGGCCGACCTGGAGCCCCTCGATCCGGAGCTCGTAGTGCCCCATGCCGCGCTGCCCGAGCGCCCGCACCTCGGCCCCGGCGATCCCTGCGTCCGGGAAGTCGGCGCCCGGCGCGCCGCGCCGCTTGGCGACGGCGAAGAGGCTGGGTCCGAGCGGCTGCTGTCCCTGTCCGCCAGGCGTCGTCGTCCTCGCGAGGGTGAGCACGAGGTCGGCGCGTGACGCTCCGGTGACCCATGCCTTCTTGCCGGTGATGAGGTAGCTGCCGTCGGCCTGGCGCTCGGCGCGCGTGGCGACGCGCGCGAGGTCCGACCCGTAGGCGGGCTCCGAGAACGCGAGGGCGCAGCGCGCCTCGCCGCCGGCGATGCGCGGCAGCCAGGTCCTGCGCTGGAGGTCGGTGCCGGATCGGGCGAGGAGGTCGAGCGCGATGGAGGCGGTCATGGTGAGCACGCCGAAGCCGAGCGAGCCGCGCGCGAGCTCCTCGACGGCGGCGGCCATGGCGGCCGCGCCGAGCCCGTCGCCTCCGTGCTCGGGCGCGGTGGCCAGCCGGAACACCCCGAACTCCCCCATACGGCGGACGATCGACTCCGGGATGAGCCCGTTGCGCCGGTGGATCTCCGGGGCGAGCGGCTCGACGAGGCGCTCGACGAAGTCGCGCATGTTGTGCCGTATCCACCCGACGCGCTCGTCCTCTGCGCCGCCGCAGCCGGGGATCCCGTGCTCCGCGGCCGTGCGCACGAGCGACGCCACGGCGGCGCCCGAGCCGGCGTCGCGCGCCCACGCGGCGACCGCGGGGTGTCCGATCGCCTTGGCGACCTCGTCATCGCGGAGCTCGAGCTCGCCGAGCGGCGCGACCTCTCCGCCCCCCAGATCGACGCCCCCGCGCAGCGACAGGAGCAGCGCCCCTGCGTGCGCCTCGGCGACGGCCCTGGCCTCGCCGCCCGCCTCGCAGGCCCAGCCGGCGAGCGAGCGGCAGGCCTCGATCTCCGCGTAGAGGTGGGCGAGCGCGTGAGCGGCGAGCTGGTGTCGATCGAGCAGCATCCGTGACACGTGCAGCGGCACGGCGGCGCCGCCGGCGCGGGCGAAGCTCGCGCTCCTCGGCGCGCCCCGCAGGCCTGCGTTCGTCGGGCTCCCGACGTCCACCACCCGGTCCCGGAGCCGCCCGCGCGCGACGCGCGCGAGCTGCTCGACGGAGGTGATCGCCTCGCGCATTCCCCCTGGGCTATCGGCCTCGAGTTTGCGAGAAACGATGGTGGCGTGTTGCTCCCGAATCGCCCTCATCCCCAATCCCCCCGATCGCGGACTACGACCCACCCCTTATTTCACGAGACGCAGGGCAACCACCTCTGCGCCGCTCCACGGTCCTACCCACCGCGACAGGCGCGGAAAGGCCCGCCGAGAATGGCATCTCCAACAGTGTTCGTCGAGCCGGCCCGCACGCTCTCTGTCTCGATTCGACAGCGCGCTAAGGCCCTTCCCGAAGCCCCTTTTCCTCTTCCGTCCGGCGACGCGCGACCACTCCTGTTCCTCCGCAAATCCTAAGTCTCGGACGGCGCCCCCCTCCAACAACCCTAGACTCCGCGCGCCCCCTCTCCACGGGGCCGGGCGCCCCGGGCAGAGGCCGCTACATGGAGCTCACGCTCGGGAGCGCCGCGTCCCGGATCGTGCAAGCCCGGAGGAGCCTGTCGCCCAGCTCGGCCGCCCACGACCGCACGGCGTCGGCCCGCGGGCACTGCGGCACCGACGCGACGGCGTCCTGGATGAGCCGCTGCAGCAGCCGGGTCGTCCCGGAGAGCCCGAGCTCCAGCGCCGTGTTCGGCCGCCCGAGCGCCCCGTCCCGCCCCGCCGGCTTGCCCATGTCCTCCGGCTGGCCGATCAGGTCGAGCACGTCGTCTGCGACCTGGTACGCCTCGCCGATGCGCTGCCCGAGGTCGCCCCAGGCGGCCCCGTCCTGGCCCGCCGAGAGCGCGCCCAGGGCCGCCGCCGCCTCGAACAGCGCCCCCGTCTTCGCGCGCCGGTAGGCCGACAGCGGGACCTTCGCCTCCGACTCCCACGCCTGCCCGGCGATGATCCCCTGGGGCATCCCGACGCCGCCCGCGAGCACCTCGAAGAACCGGACCCCCCTCCGCGCGTCGGACACGCCGCTCGCCACCGCGTGGAAGGCGCCGCGCGCGAGCGCCTCGAAGGCGAGCACGATCAGCTGATCGCCGGCGAGCACCGCGATCGGCTCGCCGAAGGCCCGGTGGACCGAGGGCTGGCCGCGCCGGATCGGCGCGTCGTCGAAGCAGGGGAGATCGTCGTGGACCAGCGACGCGCAATGGATGAGCTCGACCGCCGCCGCCGCCGCGTCGGCGGCCTCCGGCGCAGGATCGCCGTAGGCCGAGGCCACGGCCAGGCACAGCCGTGGCCGGACGCGGGCGCCCCCGGGGAAGACGGCGTGGTGCGTCGCCGCCAGCAGAGCGGGCGGCGACGCGGGCGAGGAGAGCGACTCGATGGCGACGCGGAGGACGCGCTCGATCCGGCGATCGAAATCCATGACGGGCGATTTTTGACGAGGTTCAGACCATTGTCAATGGTTTGAACAACGTTTACACAAAGTATAGACAAACCGCCCGCGACGGGTAAACTCCGGCTCCATGGCGGACAAGGGAGATCGCGTCGTGGTGATCGGCGGGGGCATCGGCGGGCTGACCGCGGCCGCGCTCCTGGCATCGAACGGGCTCGACGTCGTGCTACTCGAGCGGGCGGCGCGCGTCGGCGGAAAGATGCGCGAGGTGGCCCTCGGGGGTCGCCGCCTCGACGCCGGCCCGACGGCGCTCACGATGCGGTGGGTCTTCGACGAGATCTTCGCGTCGCTCGGGCTCTGCTTCGGGGACCACGTGCCGCTCCGCCCTGCCGGGACGCTCGCGCGCCACGTCTGGCCGGACGGGTCGACGCTCGATCTCTTCGCCGACGTCGAGCGCACCGCGGACGCGATCGGCGCGCTCGCGGGGGCGCGGGAGGCGGACGGGTACCGCCGGTTCTGCCGGTACGCGCGCGAGATCTTCGACGTGGTGGAGGCGCCGTTCCTGCGCGCGGAGCGGCCCACGCTCAAGACGATCCTGAGCACGGCGGGCAGCCTGGGCCTCGGCGGGATGATGAAGATCGACGGGCACCGCACCCTCCACCGCGCGCTCGGCGACTTCTTCGCGGACGGGCGCCTCTTGCAGCTGTTCGGGCGCTACGCCACCTACTGCGGCTCGTCGCCGTACCTCGCGCCGGCGACGCTGAGCGTGATCGCGCACGTGGAGCGCGAGGGCCTCTGGTTCCCCGAGGGCGGGATGTACCGGGTGGCCGAGGCGCTCGCCGCGGCCGCGACCCGCGCCGGGGCGACCCTGCGCTGCGGCGCGCACGTCGCCGCCATCGAGGAGGGCCGCGGCCGCGCGCGGGGCGTCGTGCTCGAGGGCGGCGAGCGCATCGAGGCCGACGCGATCGTGATGAACGCCGACCCGGCGGCGCTGCGGAACGGCCTGTTCGGCCAGCGCGTCGCCGGCAAGGCGCCGGCGAGCGCGCCGCGGTCGCTCTCGGCGGTCACCTGGGCGCTCGTGGCCGAGGTGAGCGGCTTTCCCCTCCTCCGGCACAACGTCTTCTTCTCCGGGGACTACGAGGCCGAGTTCCGCGACCTCTTCGAGCGCGCCGCGGTCCCGCGCGACGCCACGGTCTATGTCTGCGCCGAGGACCGCTGGGATGAGCCGTCGCCGGGGCCCGGCGGGGCCGCGGCCGGCGCGCCCCCGGAGGCGCACGCCGGAGAGCGTCTGTTCTTCCTCCTCAACGCCCCCGCGACAGGTGATATGCACACCCCCTCATCCACGGAGATCCAAGAATGCGAGCAGCGTGTGTTCCATCGACTGCAGAGGTCCGGCCTCTCGCTGAAGAGCGCGGGCCCCTCCCCGGTGGTGACGACGCCGGCGGACTTCGAGCGCATGTTCCCGGCGACGGGGGGCGCGCTGTACGGGCCGGTGTCTCACGGGTGGAGCTCGACCTTCGCGCGCCCGGCCTCGCGCTCGAAGCTCCAGGGCCTGTACTTCGCGGGCGGGAGCGCGCACCCGGGGGCGGGCGTGCCGATGGCGGCGCTGAGCGGCCGGCTCGCGGCGCGGAGCGTGATGGAGGACCTCGCTTCGACCTCGAGATCCCGAGCGGCGGCTACGCGTGGTGGTACCTGGACGCGGTGAGCGACGACCGCCGGAGCGCGCTCACGATCATCGCGATGCTCGGGAGCGTCTTCTCGCCGTACTACGCGAGGGCCCGCGCGCGCGGCGCCGCGGACCCGCTCATGCATTGCGCGATGAACGTCGCGCTGTACGGCCCGCGCGCCGATCGCTGGGCGCTGACCGAGCGGCCGCGGCGCGCCGTCTTCAGGTCGCCGCGGTCGCTCGCCATCGGCCCGAGCCTGATGGAGTGGGCCGGGGGCGAGCTCCGCGTCGCCTTCGACGAGATCACGGCGCCTGTGCCCTCGCGGCTCTCCGGGACGGTGCGCCTCCGCCCGTCGGCGCCCGGGCCCGCGGCGCCGGGCGCGGGCGGCGCGCAGCCCGGGGTCGCGCTGGACGGCCGGGGGCGCCATCGCTGGGCGCCCATCGCGCCGATCGCGCGCGCCGAGGTCGAGCTCACGCACCCGTCGCTGCGCTTCTCCGGCAGCGCCTACCTCGACACGAACTCCGGCGATGAGCCGCTCGAGCACGCCTTCGAGCGCTGGACCTGGTCGCGCGCGCTCGGGGCGGACGGGATCGCCCTCACCTACGACGTCCGGCGCCGGGACGGCACGCGCATGCTCCTCTCGCCCGCGTTCGACGCGGGAGGCGGCGCGCGCGAGCTCCCGCCGCTCGCCCCCCGGCCGCTCGGCGGCACGCGCTGGGGCATGGCGCGGGACATCGCCGCCGACCCCGGCTCCGCGCCGCGGCTCCTCCGCACCTACGAGGACACGCCGTTCTACGCGCGCTCTCTCGCGACGGCGACGTTCGGCGGCAAGCCGGCGGCGGTCGTCCACGAGGCCCTCTCGCTCGACCGCTTCGCCAGCCCCTGGGTGCAGCTCCTCCTGCCCTTCCGCATGCGGAGGGCGTCGTGACGCTCTCGCTCGCGATCTGGATCGTCACGGCGCTCGCCGCCTTCGCGACCATGGAGGTGTGGGCCGCGCTCCTCCACGGCAGGGTCTGGCACCACGCCCTCTGGAGCATCCACCGCTCGCATCACACGAAGCGGCGCGGCGCCTTCGAGCAGAACGACGCGCTCGCGTTCCTCCACGCCCCGATCGCCGCCGGGCTCATCATCTACGGCTGCGATGGCGCGCCGGGCCCGCTACGCGAGGCTGCGTTCGGCTTTGGCCTCGGCATGACCGCCTTCGGCCTCGCCTACCTCCTCGTCCACGACGGCCTCGTCCACCGGCGGCTCCCGGTCTCGGGCCTCGCGCGCATCCCCTACCTCGCGCGCGTCCGCGACGCGCACCGCGTCCACCACAGCACCGGGGGCCCGCCGTACGGCCTGTTCCTCGGGCCCCTCGTCCTCGCGCGCCGGGCAGCGGCGGGCGGTCATGCGACGGACGGCGCGCGTGCCGCGCGCACCGCAGCCACTACGGCCGCCGAGAGCGATATCCGGGTTCGAAATGCATGAAAGAGGAGAATTCAACGCAAAGGCGCAAAGGCGCAAAGGCGCAGGATGAAAGAAAGAATTTTATTTTCTTTTTGCGTCTTTGCGTCTTTGCGCCTTTGCGTTGAACTCTCCCCTGGATCCACCTGATCGTCGCCCGAGGCGGTCGCAGCCAACGCGCCTGCATCCGGGTCAGCGCGCGCGGTAGAGCTCCCGCGCGAGCCCCGCTCCCCAGCGGCCGAGGGCCCGGAGCGGCAGCGCGCTCACGACCTCGCGGTACACCTCGGGCCGCCGCGCCGCCGTCTCGCGCAAAAATCTAACAAAATCGCCAGGTTGCATCTCATCGCGCAGCAGCGCCGCGTACACGTCGTCGCCCATCGCGTGGAGCACCGCGAACGCCGTGTTGAGGAGCGCGTTCATCTCCCCCGCCCTCGCCCCGCCGGCCGGCCTCGCCATCAGGGCCGCGAGCGCGCCCGTGCCCGAGTGCACCGGCGCGTCGCGCGCCGCGCTGGGCGCGCCCGGATCCCGCGCCGCGCGCGCCAGGTCGGCGGCCGTCGCCGCGAGCTCGCGCACGTTCGCGCCGAAGCCGCAGAACGTCAGCGGCGAGTGCCGCGCCGCCGCGTCCCCCACGAGCCGCACCCGCCGCCCCGGCGCGCGCGGCGCGGCCGACAGCCGCGACCAGCCGGGGATGAACCCGAACGTCGGCCGGACGAGCCGCGCGTCGCCCTCCTTGTACCGCGAGAGCAGCCGGAAGAACCGCGCGTAGAGCGACAGCAGCGCGCCCGGCCCGACGTCCCCGGAGCGCGCGTAATAGAAGAGGTAGACGGTCGTCTCGCCCGGCCGCCCCGGGAACGCCTCCCAGAGGTGCTGTCGGCCCTCCTCGACGTCCTCCGTCGTGGCGAGGATCTCGCCGACATCCGGCCGGATCCGCCGCTCCCCGTCGCCCTCCGCGAGCCCCGCGAGCACGCCGCCCACGGTCGGGCAGACAAGGTCCGCGGTCGCGTAGGGGCTCGCCGCGCCGCGCGCGTCGACGAGGAGCCGCGCCGACAGGTCGCGCGGCGCGGCGCCCGCCCGCGCCTCGGCCACGGCGAGCGCGACGGCGTCCGGCCCCTCCGCGTGCCCGAGGAGCGCGTGCCCGTCGAGCAACGTCACCCCGAGCGCCTCGGCCCGGGCGCGCGCCGCGGCGAGCAGCCCCCCCGCGTCGATCGCGTGGTCGAGCACGCCGCGCACCGGGTACGTCCCGCCGCCGTGCCAGCGGCACAGCCCCTCGACGTAGCGGGCGACGACGAGCCGCTCCACCTCGCCCTGCGCGAAGATCCCCGACGCCGACAGCGCCTCGACCTCGGCCGTCCCGGCGTTCCACTCGCGGTGCGCCGCGCCGATCCGCGCCCTGTCGAGCACCGCGACCCGCAGCCCGGCCGCCGCGAGCATCGGCGCGAGCAGGAGCGACAGCCCGCCGCCGGCGATCACCACGTCGTAGTCGGCCGCCGCCCCCCGGTCCGGCGGCCGCGGCGCGCGCCCGAGGCCCGTCCGCGGCGCCGGCGCGACCCGCGCCGCGTCGAGGTGCTCCAGGCGCGCGAGCAGCGCCTCGCCGCCCGCCTCGCGCACGCGCCCGCGCGCCGCGTCGAGCTCCCGCGCCGCCGCGCCCGCCGCGCCGCCTGCTCCGGCCCTCATCGCGCCGCCTCCAGGAGGAAGCGGACCTCGTCGAGCGGCGGCGCCGCGCCGTGCTCGCGCGCCTCCTCCGGCGCGACCGGACTGCGGACGAGCGCCTGCAGCACGAGCCACGCCTTGCGGCCGGGCGACACAACGGCGCGCGCCGACACCGAGTCGAAGCCGCGGCGCGCGATGACGCGCCCGATGTCGGCGTAGATGAGCCGCGCCGCCTGGATCGCCGCGCGGCAATCGCGCGGCAGCATCGGGATGCCGGCGCCCGCGCGGCGGTAGAGCACCTCCGCCTCGGCGAGCAGCCGCGCCACGACGCGCCCCAGCCGGTCGTCGAACGCGGGCCGCGCGAGCCAGGCGTCCGGCTCGATCCCGGCCTCTCGCAGCCACGCGAGCGGCAGGTAGATCCGCCCGCGCTGGGCGTCCTCCCCGATGTCGCGCGCGATGTTCGTGAGCTGCATGGCGACGCCCAGGTCGCACGCCCGCGCGAGCGCGTCGGGCCCCCGCGCCCCCATGAGCGTCGACATCGTCGCGCCCACGGTGCCCGCCACGCGCGCCGCGTAGGCGTTCAGCTCCGAGAGCGTCTCGTAGCGGCGCCCCTCCGCGTCCCACGCGAGCCCCTCGAGCAGCCCCTCGACGAACGCGCGCGGCAGCTTGTGCTCCGCCATCACGTGGGCGAGCGCCCGGTCGACGGGGCTGTCGTCCGGCGCGCCCGCCGCGGCGCGCGCCAGCCGCTCGCGCAGCGCCGCGACCGCCGCCGCGGCCGCCGACGGCGGGGCGTGCTCCCCGAGCTCGTCGACCGCGTCGTCGGCCACCCGGCAGAACGCGTAGAACGCCGCCGCCGGCTCCCTCACGCGCGGCGGCAGCAGCAGCGCCGCGGCGGCGAAGCTCTTCGATCCCTTGCGGAGGAGCGCCCTGCACGCGGCGAAGTCCGCCGCCGACGCCTCAACGGAACTTCGATGCATCCGGCACCACCCGATCCAGCACGCGCGCCGACGAGAGCACCCCGGGCAGACCGGCCCCTGGGTGCGTCCCTGCCCCGACGAGATAGAGATGCTCGATGTCCTCGCTCGCGTTGTGGGGCCGGAAGAAGGCGCTCTGCGTGAGCACCGGCTCCGGCCCGAACGCCGCGCCGCGGAACGACAGCAGCCGGTCCTGGAAGTCCTGCGGCGTGAGGAGCCGCGAGCTCGCGAGCGCGCCCTCGAGCCCCGGCAGGACGGTCGCCTCGAGCAGCGCCGCGATGGAGCGCCTGTAGCGCTCCTGGGTCGCGGGCCAGTCCGTGCCGCTGAGCAGGTTCGGCACCGGCGACAGCACGTAGAACGCGTCGCAGCCGGGCGGCGCGAGGGCCGGATCCGTGGCGGTCGGCCGGTGCAGGTAGAGGCTGAAGTCGTCTGCGAGCACGTGCTTCTCGAAGATGTCCTCGAGCAGCCGCTTGTACCGCGGCCCGAGGAGGATCGTGTGGTGCGCGACGTCCGGGTACTGCCGGCGCGTGCCGAAGTACCACACGAAGAGGCTCATCGAGTAGCGCTGCCGCTCGATGCGCCGGTCGGTCCAGCGCTTCCGCGCCTCGGGCGCCACGAGGTGCCTGTAGGTCCACGCCGAGTCCGCGTTCGAGACGACGACGTCGGCCGAGAGCCGCTCCCCCGACGCGAGCTCGACGCCCCGGGCGCGGCCGCCCTCCACGGCGATGCGCCGCACCTCGGCCCCGCACCGCACCGATCCGCCGAGCCCCTCGATGAGCGACACGAGCCCGCGCACCAGCGCGCCCGTGCCGCCGATGGGGAAGTGCACGCCCCAGTTGCGCTCGAGGAACGCGATCAGGCTGTAGATCGAGGTGGTCGAGAACGGGTTCCCGCCGACGAGCAGCGGGTGGAAGCTCAGCACCTGGCGCAGGCGGTCGTCCTTCACGTGCTTCGCGACGAGCCCGTACACCGTGCGGTAGCTCTCGAGCCGCATCATGTCGGGCACGATTCGCGCCATGTCCGTCCACGACCCGAACGGCACGTGGGCGAGCTCCTCGAACCCCACGCGGAAGATCGCCTCGCTCGTCTTGACGAAGCGCTCGTAGCCCGCGACGTCCCCGGGTGACAGGCGCGCGACCTCGGCGCGCATCGCGGCGGCGTCGCCCGTGTAGTCGAAGGTCACGCCGTCGTGGAAGCGGATCCGGTAGAACGGCGCCACCGGCCGCAGATCGACGTCGTCGGCCAGGTTCCGGCCGCAGAGCTGCCAGAGCTCCTCGAAGAGGAACGGCGCCGTGATCACGGTCGGCCCCGCGTCGAAGGTGAAGCCGTCCTGGCGGTGCACGTACGCGCGCCCGCCCGGCTCGTCGAGCTTCTCGACGACGGTGACCTCGTAGCCCCGCACCCCGAGCCGCACGGCCGCCGCGAGGCCCCCGAACCCGCTGCCGATCACGACGGCGCGCGGCGCGCGCGACGCCCCGCGGGCGCCCGCCCCGCGCGGCGCGCGCGACGCCTGCCGCGAGGCGGCCCCGTCGTCGCCCGGCGACGGGCCGGGCCGCTCGTCCTGCGCCGCAGAAGCGCTGGTGTTTTGCATGGTGCCTAGTATAATGTTTGTCCCAGCCTTTGACAAAGACGAAAACATCTGCGCAAGCTGGCCTTCCTGGGGCCTCGCCGCCCGCCGGCTCGGTGCTTCGAGCCGGCGCTGGCGTCCGCGGCTCGGCGGGTCCACCTGGGTCGTTCACTTGAGCCGCTACAGAATCCATGCCGTCTCGACGATGTGTGGCGTGTCCTCGGCGACCCTGCGCGCGTGGGAGCGTCGTTACGGCGTGCCGTCCCCTGCGCGCACGGCGTCGGCGTATCGCCTGTACAGCGATGACGATGTCGCGTTGATCAAGAAGATGCGCGACCACGTGAACGGCGGGATGGCCGCGGCCGAGGCGGCGCGCATGGTGCGCGAGGCGGAGGTGCCCCGCGCGCCGGCGCACATGAACGGCGGCGACGCGTTCGCGGGCGCGAGCGAGCGCATCGTCGACGCCGCGATCCGGTTCGATCCGGACGGCCTCGAGGCCGAGGTGAACCGGGCCCTCTCGCTCGGCCCTTCGGTGACGATCTTCGAGCGCGCGCTCGGCCCGGCGCTCGAGCGCATCGGCGACCTCTGGCACGAGGGGAAGATCACGGTCGCGCAGGAGCACCTCGCCTCGCAGGTCCTCGGCGCGACGTTGATGCACCTCCTGCGGCTGGCGCAGCCGGGCGAGAGCGGGCGGCGCGTGCTGCTCGCCGCCTTTGCCGACGAGGATCACGTGCTCGGGCTGTTCGGCGTCGGCCTGCGCTTCTGCGCCTGGGGTTTCCGTTCCATCGTGCTCGGCCCGAGGACGCCGCCTGCCGCGATCGCGCGCGCGGTCGAGTCGCTCGCGCCGGACATCATCGCGCTGACGGTCGCGATCCCGCCGCCGCCTCCGGCCGCGCGCGAGCTCATCGACGCCTACGCCGACGCCTGCCGGGACGCCCCGTGGATCGTGGGCGGCGCGGGCTCCGGGGCGCTCCGGCCGTTCATCGAGGCGCGCGGCGGCCTCGTGGCGGCCCCGGAGATGGCGGAGATCCGCGCGCAGGTCGAGTCCGCGCTGCTCTCGCGCCGGCGCCGCAAGGACGCGAGCTGAGCGCGCGCCGCGCCGGCCGGCGCGCGCGCCGCGGTCAACCGTCGACCTCTTTGCGGAGCAGGTCGAGGACCCTTGTCTGCGCCTCGGGCTTGAGCTTGCCCTCGGCCGCGAAGAGCACCTGGCCGTTCTTGCCGACGAGGATGACGTTGCTGATGCCGCGGCGGAGCCGGTAGGCCTCGCGGAAGGTGCCGTCCCAGTCGCAGTAGATGGTCGCGCCGACCTTCCGCGACTCGTCGCGGATGGCGTCCTTCACGAACCCTTTCGCCGGCCAGAAGTCGTAGGAGCTCACGTCGGCGATGGCCGTGACGGCGATGGAGCGCTTGTAGCGGTCGCCCTTCGCGAGCTTCGCCAGCGCGTCCTTGAGCGCCTGGTTCTGCGCCGTCGAGTCCTTGTCCTCGTAGACGATGAGGATCGGCTTGCCCCGCAGCGCCTTGAGCTGGAGCTCGCGGCCGTCGGCGTCCTCGACGCGGGCGTCCGGCGCCCGATCGCCCACAGTCGGCAGCGCGAGCGCGGCGCCCGAGACCAGCGCGACGGCCAGCGCCGCGGCGGATGCGGCCGAGCTGAGGCGGGCGGGCCGCGGGCGGCGGGGAGCGGGCGGGCGGATCAGCATGTCCATGGTTTGTACCACTACCTCGAACCTGACTCCAGGGTTGTTCAACGCCGGTCGATCCACCGGGCTGTCGCTGCTGGAGGCGTCCCTGGGTGTCCTGGAGGTTCTTCTGGGGAGGGTGGCGATGCCCGGTCGAGCTCGCCTTCCTTCCGGTCCGGCGCGGTGAGCGGGAGGGCTGGCGCGGCTCTTGACACCCCCGGCGCCGTGCAAAGATTGGGCGGTGCGAGGAGACCGGCTCTCGGAGCCAAGGTCCCGTAACACTACAACAAAGCGGCCGTCGCGAGCAGGGCTGACGGCGCCGCGGGCGAGGCCCCGGCGCGCGCCGCGCGCGGGGGTCATGGAGGAGTCGTCATGCTGAACCGAGCCACGGATTTCGATCGCACGTTTGCCCTGATGGATGAGCTTCGCCGGCGGATGGATCGGGCGTTCGAGGAGTACGACGCGCCCCGGTCGTCGCTCCGCGGCGATTTCGACCCGTCGTCGCGGTACACGCCTGGTCCGCGCATTCACCTGTTCGACACGGGCAGCGCGCTTGTCGTGAAGGCCGATCTTCCGGGTCTGACGGAGAAGGACGTCCAGATCTCGCTCAACCAGGACGTCCTGACCGTGAGCGGAGAGCGCAAGTCGGATGCGCCGGAGGGCTATCTCGTCCACCGCAAGGAGCGGGGCGGGGTGCGTTTCAGCCGGAGCTTCACGCTGCCGAGCAAGGTCGACCCCGAGAAGACCTCCGCGGTCCTCAGGAACGGCGTGCTGACGCTGACGCTGAACAAGGCCGCCGAGGCGCAGCCGCGGCAGATCACGGTGACGGCGCGCTGAGGGGCAGACGGGAGCAGACCGAGAGGAGAGAGACGATCCGGCGAGCAACGGATCTGGAATCTACCGAGGAAGGAGTGATGAAGATGAGCACCGATCGCAACTTGACCCACCGTGCTGAGAGCAACCCTGAGAAGATCCAGCAGCGCCCTGCGGTGCCCCCGGCGGTGGACATCTACGAGAACGCCGACGAGCTCCTGGTCGTGGCGGATCTCCCGGGTGTGACGCGGGACAAGCTGGCCATTCGCCTGGAGAAGGGGGAGCTGACGTTCGAGGGCCGGCGCGCCGAGGCGGCCGAGCGCGAGCAGAGCGCGGTCGACCTGCCGGATTTCCGTCGCAGCTTCGTGGTCCCGCAGGGCATCGATTCGGACAAGATCGCCGCGGAGCTCCAGTCGGGCGTCCTGCGGATTCACCTGCCGAAGAGCGCGTCGCTCAAGCCCCGTCAGATCCCGATCAGCGCGGGCTGATGTGCCGTGTGAAGGGATGAGGCACCGCGTTGCCGGCGACCGGCGGCCCCCTCGGGGCGGCGTCGGGGCGGCGCGGTGCCTTTCGCACGATCGGGGTGCCCTCTGTCGAGGTGCCCCTGTCCTGGAGGGGTTGGCTTCGGCTACTGTTCCCGCGTGCCTCTCCTGCGCCATACTCTGCCCTCGTTCGCCTTGACCGCGCTGCTCATCACCGGCTGCGGCGCGCTGCTCGGACTCGACGAGTTCACCGACTCCCCGGCCGCCGGCGCCGGGGGCACCGGGGGCGCCGACGCGGCGCCTTGCGAGCGGGGCGACACACGGCCGTGCTACGAGGGCGCGAGCGAGACCGAGGGGGTCGGCCTCTGCGCGGCTGGCGAGCAGACCTGCGGCGCGGATGGGAGCTGGGGGGCCTGCGAGGAGCAGGTGCTGCCAGGCGAGGAGGACTGCAACGAGAGGGGCGATGAGGACTGCGACGGCGTGGGGTGCAGCGATGTCGTGTGGGCGAGGATGTCCAGCGCGGGGCCCGACCGGTATGCAACGTCGGTGGCGGTCAGCCCGAGGGGGGATCGTATCGCGCTCGCCGGTATCTATCGAGGCGAGATCAACTTCGGCCCCAATGCCACGACGATCCTGCCGGAGCATTCTCGCGGTGGCGCCTTCCTCGCCATCTTCGACGGTGAGGGCAATCATTTGCGCAGCTTAGGGCTGCCACTCGGGGGGGATGGTTTTGCTGTGGTGACACTGGACGCGGAGAGCAATGTGCTGTTCGCGACCAAGTACACGGGGACCGTGAACCTCGGCGGCGGTGATCTTCCGGCCAGCGGGACGAGCGACATGCTGGTCGTCAAGCTCGACGCGGACGGCGGGCACGTGTGGAGCAAGCAGTTCGGCGGCCCGGAAGGCCAGATCTCACCGGTCGACATGGCTGTGTCGCCGGACGGCGACGCCGTGATGACAGGGATCTTCAGCGGGGCCGTGACCTTCGGCGACCGGGCGCTCGAGACCGCAGAGACATCGGACACGGACAGCTTTCTGCTGCGGTTGAGCGGAGAGGACGGCGGCCACGTCTACAGCGTCCAGATCGGCGACAGCGAGGGCTACCCCCCGGGCGCCCAGTACGGCAAAGGCGTCGGGGTAGATGGGATGGGACGTGCTGTTGTCGCCGGCACGTTCGTGACGTCGGTCGACTTCGGCTCCGGCCACACCCGTGATTCCGCCAGCATGGGAGCGTCCGGCTGGGTGGCTCAGTACGCCCCGAAGGGAACGCTGCTCTGGAATACGATCTTCGACCATGGTGACGGCAGCAATGTCGAGATCAGCGGGGTCGGCGTCGACCCTGCGGGCAACGCTGGTATTGTCGGGCTCTTCTCAGGCAAGGTCAGGTTTCAGGGCACGAGCAATTCGGTGGAAGTGACACGCGAGACGACCGGCGCGGATGATGACGATCTGTTTGTCGTCCGCCTGTCAGCGACCGGCACCCACTCATGGTCGAAACAGCTCGGCGACGCGACCAAGCAGAACTGGGCCGTACCCATCCACGGTGCGGCGCTCGATAGCGAGGGCGACCTCGTCTTCGCCGGCAGTTTTCTCGGGAAGGTGGATTTCGGCGGCGGGGAACTGACCGCCAACGACTCCGACTGGTTCGTTGCGAAGTTCGATGCTTCGGGAAATCATCGGTGGAGCCATCGCTACGGCAGCGGCGCGGCGGGCCAGGCGGCAACCTCCGCGGCGATTGTTCCGGAGACGCGCGAGATCGTCGTGGCGGGCACGAGCGACGGCGCGCTCGATCTCATCGACCCGCCCCTGATGATGGATAATTTCAGCGTGGTGATGGCGCGGATGTCACCCTGAGCGCGGCTCCAAGGAGGAGCGCTGCTCCGCACAAAGCAAGGTCGAGGCGAGCGGGCTCTCGGCGCCGTGTCGCTGGCGATCGGCCCGTGCAGAGCGGTGCGACATTTCGTGCTGCATTGCTGTGCGTGCAGGCTCAAGGGTCAAGGCGGCTTCCTACCTTCGACCGTCAGCGTCCACTTCGCCTCCTCGCCGCACGCGGTGCCATCCACGTGACGCACCTCGAGGATGAACCAGAGGTGATCGTCCGGCCCAATACGGTCATTCCAGGTTGTCGTGAATGACTCAGGCGTTCCTTGCCCCCGCACGCCGGACACGAAGCAATCCGGCGCATTCACCTCGATTTCCCCTTGGTAGACAATCAGATCGAAATTCATCCCCGGCGGGGAGGTGAGCGTCGCTTTGAAGCGCTCGGAGGTGGGCCAGTTCTCCTCATCGATGACACGGACCTTGAACCACCTCGACGTGGTTCCTGTCGCTGTCTCCATCGCCCAATCGGCGCCATCATCGCCCGGAATCTCACCTAGGTCTTCTGCCCCAACGCACGTGTTCGGCGAGCCATAGTCGCATTCGCCCGCCACTCCCTCATCGCCGCCCTCAGCCCCGCCGCCCTCGCTGCTCCCGCCCTCGCTGCCCTCGCCCCCGCCGCCACCGACCCCGGCGGAGCTCGAGCTGGAGCTCGAGCTCGCCCTTGAACTTGAGCTCGCCGACGCGTCCCCCGCTCCGGCGCCCCCTTCGTCTCCTCCGCCGCTTCCGCCTCCGCCGGCCTGCTCCTCGTAGTACCCGGGCATTAACTCGTCGGTGCCGTTGGCGCACGCAGCGAGGGTGAGGAGGAGCGCAGGAGCGACGAGCAGCCGGCAGGGCGTGAGCATCGAGAGCATTCTATCTGCTCTCGCGAGAGCGGTCCAAGGAAGCACCGCGGGGAATTGAGATACCGTGACGATGCGCACCATGGCCCCGTAACACCGAGGACCTGCCGAGTTGTTTTCATTACTATAAACCTGTATTTCCGAGGAGGACACGAAGGCGCAGCGCAGTACGGGCGGCCGTCGGAAACGTCCTTGAGCCACGTCTGGAACTCAGTGCCTTGCCTTGCGCGCTGCGTGGGATGAGAGGACGTCGCGCCTCCCACCCCCTCCAGCAGACCCATCCAGACGACCGCCGAACCCCGCCGGCCCCCCTCCCGCGCCGCGCACCGTCCCCGCCCCACCGGCGCGCTTCCGCTCCGGCCGCACCTCGCGCCGGCGCACTTCCACGCCGGCGCGCATTTCGATACTCTCGCCGTCGCTGACGCTGAAACCCGCCCTCGACGCTCTTCTCTCGCTGCGCGCAAAGACGCTGCTGGCGATCGCCGCCACGCTGCTCGGGCTCAGCTTTGCCCTGTACGGCGTCTCGTCGAGGGCGCTCCTCGCCAACTCGATGGCCGCCGAGGCGCAGGACACGCGCCGCACCGCCCAGGTGGCCCTCAACCTGTTCAACCAGGCCATCCGCGACTTCAACGCGCGCTGGACCGACTGGAGCCAGTGGGACGACGCATACGCGTTCGTGCAGGACGGTAATCAAGAGTTCGTCCGCTCGAACCTCGTCGCCGAGCTCTTCGACATCACCCGGATCGATCTCGCCGTCTTCGCCGACGCGGACGGAATCCCCGTGTACAGCACCGGCTACGATCACGCCACGAAGCGCTGGGCCCCGCTCCCGCGGGGCATCGCCGAGCGGCTCCGCGTCGGCGATCTCCTGTTCGGGCAGGACGCGCCGGCCAGCGCGGTCCGGGGCGGCATCGTCCTCCTGCCGGACGGGCCGATGCTCGTCTGCTCCCAGCCGAGCGTCGGCAGCTCGGGCCGCGGGCCGGTCGCCGGCTCCGTCACGTTCGGGCGCTTCTTGACGGACGCCGAGATCAAGCGCCTCACCGAGCCCGCCGGCCTCTCGCTCGCCGTGCGCCGCCTCGACGACCCCGACCTGCCCGCCGACTTCCTCGAGGCGCGCGCCGCCATGACAGGCCGCGAGGCGATCCTCGTCCACCCGCTCGGCGAGGACCGGATCGCCGGGTACACCGTCCTCGATGACCTCGACGGCCGGCCCGCGCTGCTCCTGCGCGTCGACAACGACCGGGTGATCCTCAGGATGGGCCACGACACGCTGCGCTACCTCGTTCTTGTGACGGTGCTCGTCGGGCTTGTCTTCGGGGGCGTCACCCTGCTGCTCCTGGAGAAGCTCGTCCTCTACCGGCTCGCCCGCCTCAGCAGGGAGGTCACCGAGATCGGCGGCGTCGGCGATCTCTCGGCGCGGATCGCGATGCCGGGCACCGACGAGCTGTCGCGCCTCACCGGCTCGATCAACGGCATGCTCTCGGCCCTCGAGACGAACGCCCGGCGGCAGAGCCAGCAGAAGGCCGCGCTCGAGCAGGCGAAGGCGGCGGCGGAGCGGGCCCACGAGCGCTCGGACCGGCTCCTCCTCAACATCCTGCCGAGCTCCATCGCCGAGCAGCTGAAGGAGAACGAGCAGCTCATCGCCGAGCACTTCGAGGAGGTGACCATCCTCTTCGCGGACATCGCCGGCTTCACCTCCCTCGCCACACGGCAGACCCCGGCGGAGCTCGTCGGCCTGCTCAACCGCATGTTCTCGTCGTTCGATCAGCTCGCCGAGCAGCACGGCCTGGAGAAGATCAAGACCATAGGAGACGCCTACATGGTCGTCGGCGGGCTGCCGGCGCAGCGCCCCGATCACGCGAGGGCGATAGCGCGGATGGCCCTCGCGATGACCCACGCCATGGGCCAGTTCCTGGCCGACGACGGCGAGCCGTTCCGGCTGAGGATCGGCATCAACACCGGGCCTGTCATCGCCGGGGTGATCGGCAAGAAGAAGTTCAGCTACGACCTCTGGGGCGACGCGGTGAACGTGGCGAGCCGCATGGAGTCGAGCGGAGAGCCCGGGAGGATCCAGGTGAGCGAGGCGAGCTATGCCCGGCTCGTGGGGGACTTCCTCCTCGAGGAGCGGGGCCTCGTGCCGATCAAGGGCAAGGGCGCGATGAAGACGTATTGGCTCGTCGGCGAGACGACACCGCAGTAGCGCCGCGGGACGCCCAAGCGCGCGGGCCACGCGGCGCCCACGCGGCCCGCCGAGGCCACGATTGACAAGGCCTGGCGGGCGTGCAAAGGCTGCCTCCCTCCCCTCCCCGCCCGATGTCAGACCAGGAGCGACGCGCCCTCATGGACAAGCAGGCCTCGAACGAGACGACGCTTCCCGTCACCGTCCGCGAACCGGGCCCCGGAGAGGACCG
Organism: Sorangium sp. So ce1014; assembly: GCF_051521505.1. Classification (NCBI taxonomy): domain Bacteria; kingdom Pseudomonadati; phylum Myxococcota; order Polyangiales; family Polyangiaceae; genus Sorangium; species Sorangium sp. So ce1014. The sequence continues at coordinate 895,697 of NZ_CP150356.1, read as the reverse complement.
CGACGAGCTCGTGCGCCTCCTGTTCGGCGAGGCCGCGGCGTCGGCCAGGCGGCCCGAGGAGTACGAGGCGCGCTATCCCCGGCGCGCGCTGCCCAAAGGCGCGATGGTCACCCGCTTCGCGCCGAGCCCCACCGGGTTCATGCACATCGGCGGCGTCTTCGTGTCGCTCATCAACAAGCGGCTCGCCCTCCAGAGCGAGGGTGTCTTCTTCCTCCGCCTCGAGGACACCGACGTGAAGCGCGCCATCCCCGGCGCGATCGACACCATCGTCGACTCGCTGGCACGCTTCGATCTCTCCCCTCACGAAGGCGTGCTCCGCGCGCCGGCCAAGGAGGGAGGAGCGTCGCGCGGCGAGCTCGTTCAGCAGGGCGACTACGGCCCTTATATCCAGACAGAGCGGGCCGAGATCTACCGGGATCACGCGATCGACCTCCTCCGCCGCGGCTTCGCCTACCCCTGCTTCTGCACGGTCGAGGAGCTCGACGCCATCCGGCAGGAGCAGGAGACGCTCCAGAAGAAGGCGGTCCAGGAGCAGAAGGCGCTCCAGGAGAAGGGGGTCCAGGACCAGAAGCCCGTCGCGCTCAAGACCGGCTATCACGGCCGGTGGGCGAAGTGGCGCGACGCGCCGCTCGCCCGGGTGAAGGAGGCGCTCGCGAGCGGCACCCCGTTCGTGCTCCGGCTGCGCGCCCCGGACGACGTCTCCGGCCGGGTCGAGTGGAAGGACGGCGTGAAGGGCGTCATCTCGATGCCCGTCAACGATCTCGACACCATCCTCCTCAAGTCGGACGGCATCCCCACCTACCACTTCGCCCACGCCGTCGACGATCACCTGATGCGGACGACGCACGTGATCCGCGGCGACGAGTGGATCTCGTCGATGCCGCTCCACCTGCAGCTCTTCCGCGTGCTCGGGTTCAGGCCGGTCGAGTACGCCCACGTCCCGCCGATCCAGAAGCTCGACCGCGTGGAGGAGACGGACCCGGAGACGGGCGAGCCCAAGGTCTCGGACGCGCGGCGCAAGCTGAGCAAGCGCAAGGACCCCGAGGCGAACATCGAGTATTACCGGGAGATCGGCGTCCCGGAGACGGCCACGATCGAGTACCTGCTCAACATCGCCAACTCCGCGTTCGAGGACTGGCGCAAGGCGAACCCCGACAAGCCCTATTCCGCCTTCCCCCTCAAGCTGAACAAGCTCGCCCCCGGCGGCGCCCTGAGCGACCTGATCAAGCTGAAGAGCGTCAGCCAGGCGGTCGTGAGCCGGATGAACGCCGACGACGTCTACGCTCAGGGCCTCGACTGGGCGAGGACGTACGACACGGAGCTCGCCGCGCTGATGGAGCGAGATCCGGAGTACACGAAGCGCGCGCTCGGCATCGAGCGCGGCGGCAAGAAGTCGAACAAGCGCATCGTCACCTGGCCCGACCTGCGCTCCCAGCTCTTCTTCTTCTACGACGAGCTCTACAGCGGCCTGGAGTCGTTCGATTTCCCCGAGAACGTCCCGGAGGCGGATCGCAGGCCGCTGCTCCGGCAGATGCTCGAGGTCTTCGAGCCGGCCGACTCGAAGGAGGCGTGGTTCGAGAAGATCCGGCAGATCGCGGTGGCCTCGGGCTACGCCGGCGAGGTGAAGCAGTACAAGGCCTCTCCCGAGTCGTGGAAGGGCCATGTCGGCGACGTCTCGATGCTGCTCCGGGTCGCCGTCTGCGGGACGCGCAACAGCCCCGATCTCACCGAGGTGATGGCGGTGCTGGGCGAGCCGCGCGTGCGGGCGCGCATCGCCCGCTTCCTCTGAGGCGCGGCGTGACACGGGCCGCGCGCCCGGAGCACGGGCGGCCCGAGCGCCGCGGCCCGCGCCGGCAGGAGGAACGATGAGCGAGGTGTGCCGGTTCGCCCCGTCGACCACCGGGCCCGCCCACCTCGGCACGCTCGCCGCGGCGCTGCTCTGCTGGCTGGACGCGCGGTCGCGTGGCGCGCGGCTGCTCCTCCGGCTGGAGGACCTCGATCCCGACCGCTGCCGGCCCGAGCTCGCGCGCGCCCTGGAAGCGGATTTCGCGTGGCTGGGGCTCGATTTCGACGAGCGCCTCGAGCAGCACACCCGGCGGGCGCACCACGAGGCGGCGATGGACCGGCTGGAGGCGCTCGGCGCGCTGTATCCCTGCTCCGCGACCCGCGAGGAGGTGCGCGCGATCGGCCGGCGCGCGCCCGACGGCGGCTGGGCGTACGACAACCGCGCGCGCGGCCGCGCGCTGCCGCCCGGCGGGTGGCGCGCGAGCGTCGAGCCGATCCGGGCGCGCCTGCCGGACGGGGTGTTCCGGCCCGTCGACGAGGGCGGGCTCGACCTGTCGCAGGAGCCAGCGCTGGCGATGGGCGACCCGGTGGTGCGCCGGCGCGACGGCGCGTTCTCGTACCAGCTCGCGGTGGTGGTCGACGACGGCGCGGCGGGCGTCACGCGCGTCGTCCGGGGGCGCGACATCGCGCCGAGCACCGCGACGCAGGCGGCGCTGCAGGCGCTGCTCGGGCTGCCGGCGCCTGTCTACCGCCACCACCTGCTCCTCCTGGAGGAGCGCGGCGGCAAGCTGGCCAAGACGCACGGCGCGGCGCGCGGCGCGGCGCTCGCCCGGAGCGCGCCCGCGCTCTGCGGCGCGCTCGCCTGCTGCGTCGGCCTGCGGGATCGCCCCGAGCCGTGCACGCCGGCGGAGCTGCTCCGGGAGTTCAGCTGGTCGCGCGTCGCGACCGAGGACCGCGTCGTGAGCGCCGGCGACGGGGCGCTCCGGGTGACGACGCCGGGCGCCTGAGGGGCGCGCCGCTCAGGCGGTCCGCGGCGACGAGCCAGCGAGGCTCAGCCACGGAAGCAGCGTGGCGATCGCGTTCGGGCGCGGCAGGTCGTCGTCGTCGTCGTCGTCGCGGCGATCGTCGTCACGCTCGCGGCGGGCGTGACCTCCGAGCAGCGTCCAGGCGCGCCACGCCTGCTCGGCGAGGTCGCGCGTTCGTCTTGGTGAGGCGTCGTTTCCTAGGGGTGTCATGTCGGGCCGCCGCATACCATGGCTCCGGGTCGGCGCGCCAGCATTCCGCGCCGGCGCAGCGCGACCGGCGCGACGCTCGCTGCCTCGATGGCAGCGCTCGCAGGGATGCGCCATGAACGTCCCCCGGACCCGTTCATGGCCGTCGACCTCACCGCCCTGAAGCCCGCGTCGCCGTTCGCCGCCTTCGAGTCACGGGATTTTCGCGCATACGCGGCGGCGCGTCTGCTCGCCACCCTGGCGTACCAGATGCAGTCGGTCGCCGTGGGGTTTCAAATTTACGACCTCACGCGCGATCCTCTCGCGCTCGGCTATGTGGGGCTCGCCCAGTTCCTCCCCATCGCGGGGCTGTCGCTCGCCTCCGGGCACGCGGCGGATCGCTTCGATCGGCGGGGGATCCTCGTCCTTTGCTACCTCACCTCGTCCCTCGCGGCGCTCGCGCTCTTCTTCCTCGCGCGCTCGCCGAGCCCGAACGTGCCGGCCATCTATGCCGTCCTCGTGCTGCTCGGCACGGTGCGCGCCTTCCAGGGGCCGGCGGGCGCGTCGCTCCTGCCCTCCCTCGTGCCCGCGGCGCACTTCCAGAACGCGGCGACGTGGCAGTCGACGCTCTGGCAGGTCGGGGCCATCGGCGGACCGAGCCTGGGCGGGGTGATCTACGCCCTCTGGAAGGCGCCGGCGCCTGTTTACCTGAGCGCGAGCCTCGCGCTCGCCGCGGCGTGCGCCGGCCTCCTGGCCGTGCGGGCGCGCACCGGCCGCCTGGAGAGGAAGCCGCCGTCGCTCGCCACGGCGCTCGCCGGGCTGCGCTACGTCTTCAGGACGCGGGTCCTCCTCGCGTCCATCTCGCTCGACTTCGCGGCCGTCTTCCTGGGCGGCGCGGTCGCGCTGCTGCCGATCTTCGCGACCGACGTGCTCCACGTCGGCCCGCAGGGGTTCGGCGTGCTGCGCGCCGCGCCCGCGGTGGGGGCCGGGCTGATGGCGGTGCTCCTCGCGTTCCGGCCCATCGGGCGCCACGCCGGGACGAAGATGCTCCTCTGCGTGGGCCTGTTCGGCCTGGCGACGGTCGTGTTCGGCCTGTCGCACAGCTTCCTCCTCTCGCTCGCCGCGCTCACCGTGATCGGCGCCGCCGACATGGTGAGCGTCGTCGTGCGGATGACCCTGGAGCAGCTCGCCACGCCGCCCGAGATGCGCGGCCGCGTGAGCGCGGTCAACATGGTGTTCGTCGGTGCCTCGAACGAGCTCGGAGAGCTCGAGTCGGGCACCCTCGCGCGGCTCATCGGCACCGTCCCGACCGTGATAGTCGGCGGCCTCGGGACGATCGCCGTCGTGGCGCTCTGGGGATGGCTGTTCCCCGAGCTGCGCGCGGTGGATCGGCTCGAGGACACGCGCGCGACCTCCGGAGAAGACGCCGCCGAGAGGGCGTGATGCGCGCCGCGCCGGGGTGGCTCGCCCGCCCCGGAGAGCGCGGCACCGTCGCTCCCGTCCTCGCTCCGATCCTCGCGCGGCCTCGATGAGGGCGAGTCGTTCTCCCGGGGATCGGAGGCAGCCAATCCACGCTCAATCCACGCTTCATGCCCGCGACAAACGTCGCGAGATCACGCGGGTGCGAAGCGGGTGCGAAATCAATTGCGCACTGCGTACCTCCGTCCGCACGATTGGCAATTCGACGAGGGCGTTATAATGCGCGCTGAGCGGCACGCGATCATACAATGCATGGCGATAATCCCAGCCAGGCTGTTCTAAATGCTTGACGCAGAGGGAGACCAGGACCTTACATATGTCATGGAGTCGATTATCGCGTGGGCGGTCAGCATCATGATCACATGGGCTCCGCCCGGGACGAGTCACATCAAGGACGCGATCGAGACGCCCGAGGACGGCCGCGCGCGCTACCACGAGATCGCGCGCGCGGCGGCGAAGGTGGCGTATGATCCCGAGTTGAAGCCGGTCTTCGGCGGCCCGCGCGCGCGGGCCGAGACGATGGCGCTGCTCCTGTCGATCGCCTATTTCGAGAGCGGCTACCGTCGCGACGTGGACCTCGGCCTCGGGAAGCTCGCGCGCGGCTCCGGGGTCGACTCCTGCCTGCTCCAGATCCGCGTCGGCGCCGGCAAGACGCGGGAGGGGTGGTCGCATGACGACCTCGTCTCGGACCGCGAGAAGTGCTTTCGCGCGGGGTTCGCGCTGATCAGGAGATCCTTCGGCGCGTGCCGCAAGCAGGACGCGCGCGACCGGCTCAGCGCCTACACGCGCGGCAGGTGCATCGTCAATGACAAGCACTCGAGAGCACGGTTGGGACGCGCGCAGAACGTGCCGCGCGCTCCGATGACGGACGAGGCGGTGCTCGCCTCCATGCCGGGGGGCAAGGCCAAACCACCGCCGCAGGCGGCGCCGCCAGCGGTCGGAAACGATAGCTAGAACAGGGTCGGGCTCAACCCCGGGCCCAATGCCCTTTGGCTCGGGAAGCCGGGTTGCTGTAGAGTGCTCCGCGCCCCTCGGAGGACGAGAATGAGCCCACGGCCAGACCGGCAGAGGTGATGGCAGCGGGGCGCGCGGCTCAGCCGCGGAGCAGGGCCACGGCCGCCTCGGCGGTGAGGTAGCTCTTGCTCTTCATGCCGAGGCGGATGGACGACAGGCTCACCTCGGGCTCGCCCTGGAGCGCCGCGAGCGTCAGCGCGTTATGGCAGTAGATGTTGATGAGCTTCGGGCTGCCGCCGCTCCTCGCGTGCAGCAGCTGCTGTGACGCGAGGTTCAGGTTGAGCCCCCGCCCGCTCCCTCCGACCGACCGCATCCTGAAATCGATGTACTCGATCATCTCCTGCTGCGTCATGCCAGGGAGCAGGAGCGATTGCGCGCCGGAGTAGAGCTCGCGCGGCACGCCGTTCGACGCGAGGGTCGGGGGCAGATCGGGGGCGCCCACCAGGATCATCGACAGCCTGCCCGGGGGGGCGCAGCGGAGGATGTCGTGGAGCTCCATCAGGAGGTCGTGATCCTCCGGATCGACGCCGTCGACGACCAGGACCGCGATCGCGTCCGACCCGGTGCGGAGGAGCGCCTGCCCGAGGAACGCGTCGACGAGCTGCTGCTGGCTCAGGGTGGGTGAGACGGCGGACGCCCCCACCTGCCTGCACAGCGACACGAGGGGCCGCGTCCCGAAGAGCAGCTGCGGCTCGATCGAGAAGACCTGGATGCGAGGGACCTTGTTCTTGATCATCTCGCACACGAACGTCCGGCCGCTCCCCGGCTCGCCCACGAGGATCGCCGGGCGCTGCCCGGCGACGATCTGCGACGCCAGGGTCCTCAGGATCCAGGCATACGGGCCCGCATCCCAGAAGGAGCTCGGCTGCCGGATGTCGCTGAACGGATACCCGGTCAGCCCGAAGTGGTCACGGTAGCTGTACTGGCCGGTGAAATGCCCGCTCGTGCTCGAGGTGTTCACCAGGATCGTGCCCGTCGGCGTCGCGGGCGTGCCCCTCGTCGGCAGCGGGAGCTGGCTTATCCGCGTATCGGCGAGATCCACCCCGGAGCCCATCGCGGAGCCCTTCGGCTCCGGCAGCTCCCGCGGCCGCACGCTGCTGCGCCGGAGCATCAGCATGTCCTCGAGGAACGCCACGATGTGCCCGGCGGACGGCCGCTCCTGGGCCCGCTTCGACATGCAGCGGCGCAGGAGCTCCGCGAGGAGCGGATCGATGTCGGGCATCGACAGCTTCGGATCCGGGACGGGCGCCTGGCAGTGCGCCTGGAAGCAGCCGGCGAGGTCCCGCGCCGAGTACGGCGTCCGGCCGACGAGCAGGTGGTAGAAGGTGCAGCCGAGGCTGTAGATGTCGGACGGGGGCGCGATCTCCTGCCCGGTCCACTGCTCCGGGCTCATGTAGAACGGCGTGCCCTCCAGCGTGCGGGAGGTGCCGGTGCTGCCGAGCGGGCCGCTCTCCGGGTGGGACGCCAGGCCGAAGTCGGCGATCTTGAGCGTCCCCGACGCGGTGAGCAGGAGGTTCGCGGGCTTGATGTCGCGGTGGGAGATGCCGTACGACGCCGCGAGCTCGAGCGCCGCCGCGGCCTCGCGCATCTTCTCGATCCCGAACTGCTCCGGCAGGCGGCCGCCGTGCTGCTTCGCCGCCTGCGCCATGGTCAGGCCGTGGACGTACTCCATGGCGATGTAGCGGACGTCCTCGTCCTCACCGACCTGGAAGATCTGCACCACGTTCGGGTGGAGGAGGCGCGCCGCCGCGCGCGCCTCGCGCAGGAAGCGGTCGCGCCGGTCGAGATCCGTGTCCGCGCTCCCCTTCGCGATGAGCTTCACCGCCACGTCGCGCTGGAGGACGCTGTCCCTGGCCAGGTACACGGCGCCCATCGCGCCGATGCCGAGCAGCTGGATCAACTGGAAGGGCCCCAGCCATTGTCCTACCAGGTGGGTCAGCGTCATCGCCGGATCCGCGATCATCGGAAGCGTATTCCCATATTGACATCAAACCCCTGCGCTCGCCCAGCGCATGCGTCGGCCCGAGGTCACAACCCGCGCGCACCGCTCACAGCCGCCCCGCGTCGCTCCGCACCCGGCCCCGGCCCAGGACGTGGCCCATGGTGAACGCCGAGAGGACGAGGACCGTGACGATGATCGGCACGGCGTAGGTCGCGAGGGACGCGATGCTGGGCGACGCCCTGTCCGCCGCGGCGCCCGCCGCGGCCGCAGCCTTGTCGGGCCCGCCCACCGTGAGCAGGATGGCCGTGGCCATCGAGGCGGAGATCGCGAGCAGGCCGATCGCGAGCCCGGCGACGAGGCCGCTCGGCCCGGTCGGCTCCAGCACGACCGGCGCCGCGGGGGCCACCTGCGCCGCGGCGGGGACCGTCACGAGCGGGCCGTCCAGCTTGAGGTGGACGTTGAGGACCATGTCCTGCCCCGACCACGGGAGGACGAGTGCTTGCGGGCTCGCCGGGCTCGCCTTCGCGCCGGCGGCGGGCGTCGGGGCCCGCCGCTCCTCGCGGTCGAGGCCGCTGGCCGCCAGGGCCTCGTGGGCCGGGTTCGTCTGGTAGTGCAGCGTGTCGGCGTCCTCGTCGAGGGGGCCCGGGCGCCTCTTCCGCGGCATCACCTCCGTGACGCTCTGCGCGGCCGGCTCCCGCGGCTCCGACAGGGGCGGTCGCTGCGGGCGCTCGCGCGGCGCCGGCGCCGCCTCGGCCTTGCCCGGGGCCCCGCCGCCGGCGTGCTCGGCGGCCGCCTTCTTCATCACGTCGGCGATGAGGCCATAGACCTCTTTCCACGCCGACTCGGCATCGCTCGTCAAGCCGTCGCCCAGCCCCTCGCGCAGCGTCCAGAGCAGCGCCTCGCCCACCAGGTCGTAGTGGCGATCGACGACCATGTAGCCGTGGTGCCGGGCGCCGAGCGATTTGAGCACGGGCACGAGCTTGGGCAGGTTGTTCAGCCCATCGACGGCCACCGCGAGCGTCTGCATGAGCTTCTTCTTCTGCTCGGTGATGTCGTTCTTGAAGAACGGCCGCACCGACGGATCGAGCTCGAAGAGACGGTCATAGAAGAGCGCCGCCGCGGCGTCCGAGATGGGCATCACCTTCGCCCACGAGCGCTGCACGAGCTCGATGGTGCGCGGGCTGATCGACGTGACAGCGCTCGCGCTCGCGCCCGCCGCCGCGGTCCCGGCGGCCGGCGGCTCGCCCTGCTGCCAGGGGGGGACGACCCCGACGAGGGTCCGCGCGGCCATCTTGGCCGACGAGGGCGGCGGCACCGAGTTGGGCCGCTGCGCCGGCTCCGCGGCCCCCGGGCGCCCCGCGGGGCCCGGCGCCGGCGGCGGGGCGTTCAGCCGGGAGCCATCCCTCGCGCCCGGCGCCGGCGTCGGCGGGAGCACCTGCGTGGTGCCCACCGCCACGTGCGTGGCGGCGGCCTTCTTCATCACGTCGGAGACGACGCCGTAGACCTCTTTCCACGCCGACTCGACGTCGCTCGAGAAGGCGTCGCCGAGCCCCTCGCGCAGCGTCCAGAGCAGCGCCTCGCCCACCAGGTCGTAATGGCGCTCGGCCACCATATAGCCCTGGTGCCGGACGCCGAGCCCCTGGAGCACGGGCACGAGCTTCGGCAGGTTGTTCAGCCCATCGACGGCCACCGCGAGCGTCTGCATGAGCTTCTTTTTCTGCTCGGCGATATCGTTCTTGAAGAGCGGCCGCACCGACGGATCCAGCGTGAACAGCCGCTCATAGAACAGCGCCGCCGCGGCGTCCGAGATGGGCATCACCTTCGCCCAGGACCACTGCACGAGCTCGATGGTGCGCTGGCTCAGGAGCTCGGCCGGAGGCGCTGTGCGCGCGGCCTTGCTCAGGAAATCGGGCGCGCCGTAGGCTCCCGGCCCGCGCTGGGTGGCGGGTCCGGCCGATGCCGCGGCGGGCAGCGCGCGCGCCGCGGGAGCAGGCACGCTGATGCTGCGTTGCGGCTTGGCGGCATCCCCCGGCGTCGCCGAGCCGCGCGTGTTGGTCGGGGGTGCGAAGGGATCGTTCGGTTTGGCCATCGTGGGTTGTCCGCTGGAGGTTACCGGGATTGCATCGGTGAGTTGCGCGCCGCGGCGCGCGCGTTCAGAGTACAGAGCCGCCGCAATCGCCATCCTACATCACGGAGCCGGCGCCTGCCTACGGCGTGGCAAGAGGGCCCGCCCAGGGCACGGCGAGACGGCTGCGCCGCCGGCACGGGCGCCCCGCGGAAGGGCGCTCGCCGCGGGGAGCAGGCCGGGGGCGCGGCGCTGTGGAGAGCAGGCCGGGCGCTCGCGAGCCACGTCCGATGAAGCGGGCAGGCCACCTCTCCGGGCTCTCGTGCGCTTCGCGCGGCTCTGCCGGGGCGCGCAGCAGGCCACGAGGCCGCCTTCGGCGCGGCATTGCGCGAGGACAACGGCAGAAGCGAGGGAGTTCGCGCCACGGACGCTCGGGGCTCCGTGGGAGAAGCGACCCGTTACCGTCCCTGACCGCCCCGTGCCGGACGCGCTCCGGTGCTGGTGGAGCGGCGGGGGGCCAGGGCGCGAGTTGCGGCCGGGGAACCCGGGACGCCTTGCGCGAGGGTCGCACTGGACGAGCAGGCGACGCGCAGGACGACAGGGCTCACCGGAAAGGCGGCTCGTCGGAGCCCCTCAGATCGCCGCTCCGCCGGCGTTCCTTGTGTTGCGATGTCGACCCAGAAAACGAAAAACGCGAGGTGGCCTGTGATGGCCAATCCTCGCGTCCTCTTGCTGCTTTGATGCTTTGCTACTTTGATGCTTCTTGGGTCGTGGTTGCGCGGGCGGGATTTGAACCCACGACCTTCGGGTTATGAGCCCGACGAGCTACCAGGCTGCTCCACCGCGCGAGGTGGAATCTACTCACAGACCCGCCCTGGTCAAGGATTCTCTCTCGGCACCCTGTCGATTGTGTCCACCGCGCGTGCCGAGCGAGGCAACCGCGGCTGAGCCCCTCCGATCAGACGAGCGAGCCGAGACGGCAATGGGCTCCGCGCCTCCGACCGACGGCGTCCTCGCAGGCGGTCCACGCCAGCGTTCGCGCGCGCGAACGGGCCTGCGGAGGGCGAGCGAGGCTGTGCGGGAGGCAGCGGCCGCGCCGCGCCGGCCGCGCCGCTCCCGCGCGCAGCAGCGGAGTCGCCTGTCCGGGCGCGCGGCGCTCGCTCCGGAGCCGCCGCAGCCGGAGCCGCCGTAGCGCCGCAATCCCCGGGACGGTGGCCCCCTACCCGTCCCTCAGCCCAGCCAGTCCGGCACGAGCGGCGACGGCGCCGCCGTCGAGATCACCCAGAGCTGGTGCGCCGCGCGCGTCGCCCCGATATGGAGCAGGTGCCGCGACTCGGCGTCCGCCGAGTAGGTCGACGCGTTCACGTCGACAAGCACCACGTAGTCGTACTCCAGGCCCTTCACCTGCCGGATCTCCGTCACCTCGACGCCGGGGCGGAACGCGAACTCGTAGGCGCGCACGCGCCGGAGGTTCGGGACCTCCGCCATCTTGAGGGCGTCGTAGTAGACGTCCGCCTGCTCGGGGTGGCGCGCCAGGATCGCCAGCGTGGCGCGGGGCTCGCGGGCGAACAGCGGGCGGATCGCGTCCGCCAGGAACGCGACGGCGGCGCCGGCGCTCGGGAAATGGTGGTGCTCGACCGGCGCGCCGCTGCGCGGCGCGAGGGGCGGCGTCGGATCCGCCAGCGGGCCCAGCACCGCGCGGGCGAACGCGAGCACCTCGCGCGTCGAGCGGTACGCGATGCGCAGCGGCTCGACGTCGACCCGCGACAGGCCCAGGTCGTCGAGCGTCGCGCGCCAGTCGCGGAAGCCGGAGTCCATGAAGAGCCGCTGCGCCGTGTCGCCCGCCAGGGTCACGCTGCGCGGCTCGGCCACCACGCCGAGCAGCACCGCGAGGTCGATCGGCGCCAGATCCTGCGCCTCGTCCACGAAGAGGTGCTCGTAGACGAGCACGTTCTTCCCCTTGCGGAGCTCGCCCCGGAGGAGCTGGTACGCCCGCAGGAGGAGCGCGTCGTCCTCCGGATCGAGCACCGCGCGGTCGTCGCTCGAGACCTCGGCCCTGTCGGCGCCGCGATCGTCGTCGTCGTCGTCCGCGGGCTCGTCGGCCATCGCCGCCTTGCGCTCGGCGCGATCGCCGGGGTCGAGGTCGAGCACCGCAGGGCAGCGGTCCGCGCACCAGCGCCACGCGCGCTTCACCTGCTCGGGGCCGAACTCGGGGTCGTTCGCCGCCGCGAAGGCGGCCGTCACCCGGTCGAGATCGGTGAGCACGTCGGCCCAGAACGCGAGGGTCCCGCGCGAGTCGCGCCGCGCCCGCGCGTCGTCCTTGAGCTCCGAGGCGCGCTGCTCGAGGAGGTGGAGCATCGCCGGGTGGGTCTTGTAGCGGGTCACCACCGAGGGCGTGTTCTCCTCGATCGGCGCCTCGAGCCACGGGAACGCGCGCTTCCTGGCCGCGCGCGCCCACTCGCCGAAGGTCTCCACCGCGATGCCGCCCAGGCCGAGCGCGGGGAGCGCCTCGCCGATGTACGCGCGGAGCGCGGGGCTGCCGACGATGACGAGCATCTTGTCGGCGGTGAAGCGGCGGCCGCCGTTGTAGGCGAGGAAGGCGAGCCGGTGGACGCCGATCGTCGTCTTGCCGCTGCCGGCGCCGCCCTGGATGACCACGATGCCGGCGTCCGGCTTCGAGATGAGCTCGAACTGCCGCGGGTCGAGGAGCGCGGCGATCTCCGGCAGGTGCCGGTCCTCGCGCGCGTGGAACGTCGCCCCGGTCCCGAGCCCGCCGCGCGCGCCGCCCGTCGCCGCGCGCGCGATGTCGCGCATGTCCTCCGGGCGCACCGCGCTGCCCTGGCCGCCGGCGAGCTCGGCCGCCCGCGTCGCGATCTCGCGGAAGCCCGAGGGCGCCCGCACGAACGTCCCCTGCGGCGCCGAGATGCGGCAGAGCTCGCCGTCGTCGATGGTCACCGTGCGCCGCACGAGCACAGTGCCCTCGACCTCGCGCTCGCCGAAGGTCTCCTCGTAGTCCGCGCCCTCCTCGTAACGGTAGTAGATCTGGCTGACCGGGGCGTGGCGCCAGTCGACGATCCGCACGCCCGCGCTCGCGTCGACGAGCGTCGTGCGCCCGATGAGCACGTCGCGCTCGGGACGGCCCTTCTCCCGCAGGCGCAGGTGGCCGAAGTACGGCGCCTTCGGATCGACGGGCTCGACGACGTTCTCGCTCCGCCGCGCGGCGATCCCTTGCAGGCGCTCCATCTGCTGCACGAGCGCCGGGATGTCCTCCAGCCGCGCCGCCGCGATCTGATCGCGGAGCGAGAGGAGCTGCTCCTCGTGGTTCTCGATAGGCGGCGGCCGCGACGGCTTTGTCGCGACCGAGGCGAGGTGCGTGGTCACGCGGGCGAGCAGGGCCTCTTCCTCGCTCACGATCGCCTCGCCCTGCGCGCTCATCCCGGCGCCGGGCGCGCCGTCGGCGGGCTGGGTGGGCGAGGTGATGCCGGTGGCCGAGGTCGGCTCGGTGGACTGCTCTTCGGTGTGCGTGGGGCTCGTAGAACGATTCGCGGTCACGGGAATGCCGATACGATGAGGATCAGGTGACAGGCTGAGCAGCAGCGTCAGTACGCCGGACATCTGTCGCTGCCCGTTGACGCAGGAGGGTCGGACCTATTGACCGATCCGGCGCAGCTCCGCAACTGCCGCGTGGGGCCCCCCACCTCGACCCCGCGCTGGCAGCACATCGGCGCGAGCCGCCCCAGCGCCCGCGCGCCGTAACGCGCCCTGCGTCCGCCGTTGGATCCGCCGCGGGCGGTGGCGTTCGGGATTGAGGTCGCGGGGGCGAACACCGTACAAGGCAGCGATGCAAAACTGCGCGACCCGGTCTGACCGGCTCCTCGAGCTGATCCTCTACTCGCTGCGCGATCGCGGGGCGCTCTGCGCGCTCGTGCTCGCCGCCTACCGGGCCGAGCTGACGTGCCTGCTCGACCGCGTCTCCGCCGGCTCGCTCGGGGACGACGGCGCTCGCGAGGTCGCGCCGTACGTCCACAGGGGTCGCGCAGGCGGAGCCCCGGCGCGCGCGCGCGCCGGCGTGCGCCGCGCCGAGCCGCGGATCAGCGAGGAGGACGCGTTCCTCGTCTACGATCTCGCCGGGTGCATCGCCGAGGCGGCCGCCGCGGCCCGCCTCCCGGTCGTCCGCCGCGACGCGCTCACCCTGCGCGAGAAGGCGGCCGAGGTGCACGCCGGGGGCGAGCGCGCTGAGCGGGACATGTTTGCGGCCGGGCTCAGGGTCATCGACCGGATCCTCGACGCGGCGCGCGCGCAGCCCGCGCCCCGGGACGAGCCGGCGAGCAAGGACCTGAACTGAGCGCCGCCGGCGGGCGACGCGGCGCACCGCGCGCCGGGCCGCTCCCGTGATCTCCGTCCACGACCCAACCACAACGAAGACCGCGCGGCGCGCATGCATCACCGGAGGACGGCGCTGGAAGCCGCGGCTCGATCCCTCCGCGGGCGCGGGCGTGCGTGCACGCCGGGCGCTCCATCGCTGGCTCGCTCCCTGCACAGGGTGCCGCCGCGGGGCGCCCCGCCTCGGTCCCCTGGGGCCCTCTCGCCTCGAGGTGGATCGCGCCTGCAATGAAGGACAGCATGAGCACCCCTTGCGCCGGCTCCCTCTCCGCGCCGCGAACGCTGCGAAGCCCGCTGTGGCGCGCGGCCGCGAGCGCGCCGATGCGCGTCTCCTTCGCCGGAGGAGGCAGCGACCTGCCGGGGGTCGCCCGGCAGGACGGCGGGCGCGTCGTGGGCGCGGCGATCGATCTGCGCGTGCGCGTGGCCGTGGAGCCGTTCGATCGGGGCTGGGTGCGGATCGAGCTCGCCGCGCGCGGCCAGGGGCAGCGGCCGGCGGAGGGCGCCGGCGCGGGGGGCGCGGGGGCCGACGCGGCGCTCGTCCTCACGCGGCGCCGCGGGGATCCTCCGCGCGACGACCTCGCGTTCCGTTTGATCGAGGCGACGCTCTCCGCGACGGGCGTGGGCGACGGGGTCGCCCTCCGGGTCGAGAGCGAGATGTCGCCCGGCGCTGGCCTGGGCGGCAGCGCGTCGGTGGCGGTGGCGGCGCTGTTCGCGCTGCGCGCCTCGGTCGGAGAGGGCGCCGCGGCGGAGGAGCTGGCGCGCGAGGCGGTCGCGATCGAGCGCGAGCGCCTGGGCAACGCGTGCGGCGCGCAGGATCAGGTGTTCGCGGCGTTCGGCGGGCTGCTCGATCTCGCCTTCGACGCGCGCGGCTGCTCCGGGGTGCGCCCGCTCGCGATCGGCTGCCCGGAGCTCGTGCCCGCGCTCTCGGCCGGGCTGCTGCTCGTCGACACGGCGGTGCGCCGCGTGTCCGGCGACGTGCTGGCTCGGATGGACGCCGCCGCGGCGAGCGAGGCGAAGGGCGAGCTCGTCGCCGCGGCCGGCGAGGTCGCTCGCGGCTTCGAGCTCGGGTCGCTCGCGCTTGTGCTCTCGGGGATGCGCCGCGGGGCCGCCGCGAAGGTGCGCCTCTCGGAGGCGGCGAGCGCGATCGCGCTCTCCCTGCAGCGGAAGCTCGACGGCCTCGGGGTCGAGGTGCTGCGGATGTGCGGCGCGGGCGGCGGCGGGCACCTCCTCGTGTGGGCGCCGCCCGAGCGCCACGCGCGCCTCCTGGACGCGCTCGGGCCGTGCCTCGTGCGGCGGCCTGCGATCGGGGCGGCCGGCGTGCGGCTCGATCCGGCGTGAGGGGGAGCGGAGCCGGGGCGCGGCGCTAGGCGCTCGTGCGGAGGCGGGCCTTGCGCGCGCCCCGCTCCAGCGCGAGCGCGATGAGGCGCTCGATCAGCGCGTGGGGGGGGATGCCGCTCGCCTCCCAGAGCTTCGGGTACATCGAGATCGCCGTGAAGCCGGGGAGGGTGTTGATCTCGTTCACGTACAGCTCGCGATCGGGCGAGAGGAACAGGTCGACGCGCGCCATCCCCGACGCCTCCAGCGCGCCGAACGCGCGGAGCGCGAGCAGCTGCACGGCGTTCGCCTCGGCCGGGGAGAGGTCGGCCGGGATCCTGATCGTGGCGCCCTCCGCGTCGATGTACTTCGCGGCGTAGGAGTAGAATCCATCGGCGTGCCCGACCACGATCTCGCCGGGCACCGAGGCGATGGGATCGTCGTCGCCGAGCACGGAGCACTCGATCTCGCGCACGCCCTCGATGCCCTGCTCGCAGACGATCTTCAGGTCGAACTCGAAGGCGTGCTCGACCGCCGCCTCGAGCTCGGAGCGCGCCGTCACGCGCCGGACCCCGACGGACGATCCGAGGTTCGCGGGCTTGACGAAGATCGGCCCGAAGCGGCCCGCCGCGGCGGCGGACAGGCCGGCGATCTGCTCGAGGCACGCGCCGCGATCGCGCTCCCACGCGGCCCGGCGGAGCGTGACATGAGGGACGATCGGGAGCTCCGCTTCACGGAGCAGCCGCTTCATCACGTCCTTGTCCATGCCCACGGCGGAGCCGAGGACACCGGAGCCGACGTACGGGACGCCGGCCAGCTCGAGGAGGCCCTGGACACACCCGTCCTCGCCTGTCGGCCCGTGCAGGACGGGGAAGACAACGTCGATCGGGGAGCGCGCGCCGCCCGGCACGGCCAGCGTGGCCTCGCCGGCAGGGCCCGGGTGGGCGTCGAGCGCGATCTCCGGCATCGCGTCGTTCAGCCGGGCGAGGCGGGGGTCGCGCGCGCCGCCGAGGAGCAGCGCCTCGTCCTGGAGCAGCCAGCGGCCGGATTTGTCGATGCCGATGAGCACCGGCTCGAAGCGATCGCGGTCGAGCGCCTCGACGACGAAGCGGGCAGAGAGGAGGGAGATCTCGTGCTCGGCCGATCGACCGCCGAACAGGACGGCGACGCGCACCTTGGCGGGGTTCCGCATGGCGGCACCCTAGCCGCGATCGCGCGCGGGGGCGAAGAAGGCGCGGCCGGGCAGGCGCGGTGGGGAGCAGGAGGCGCGGCCCGGCAGGGGCGCGGCGGGGAGAGGGCGCGCTACTCGGAGAGGACGCGGAACGACGCGCGGACCGTCGCCATCGCCACGCGCGCGACGTGGCCGTCCGCGAGCTCCACGTCGAGGGCGGTGAGCCGGCCCTGACGCTCGATCAGCCGGGCCACGCTCACCCTGGAGCCCCGGGCGACCTCGGCGCGGGCGACCTTGACGTCCGCGAGGGCCTCCAGCTGGACGCCGACGGCGATGCCGCTCGCCCCCTTCGCCGGCGCCTCCTCGGCCGCGCCCGCCGCTCCGCCGGGGACGACCACGGCGAGCGCCGCGACGACCGCAACGATGAGGCTGGCCGCCGTGCTCCTTCGACTGCGGATGAGCATCGGGGCTGATTCTACGCGGAAGGTCGGCGATGTCACCTGCGATGTCGCCGGATCCGGCGCTCCGTCCAGGGAGCCCTCCGCGGCGACATCGAGCGCGCCTGTCGGCGCAGAACACAGCGGCGCATCCCCCACCTGGAGCGCGGCACCGGAGCATGCTCCGGCGCGGGGAGCTCCGCGCGCCGCGGCCGCGCGGGCGTGCTCCGCGGCGCGACATCGAGCCCGGCAAAAAGGGTCCCAATGCGCGGTCCTCGCTCGTGTCCGATGAGGGCGAGGAGGCATGATGAAGTCACGATCGCTCTTTTCGGTCCAAGCCGCGCTGCTGGTTCTCTGCGTCTCGATCCCCGAGGCCGCCGCACAGGACAGGACCCCGACCCGGCAAGAGAACTACAGCTACATCTTCACGGACGACCTCCTCGACGCGGCGAACGGCGCCGCGTCCGGCGCCGTGCTCCAGGTCCGGCAGCTCGGGCGCCGCGACAGGCTGCTCCGGCCGCGACTCCACTTCATCCCGGAGATGCTCAAATCGGTCGAATCGATGTGACGGGGCTCTCCTCGAGGAGCCCATCGAGGTCCGTCGACGATCCCCTCCACCGTCACCGAGGGCCGGCGACGGCTCGCCACCACGGGGCCGGAGCGTCGATGTGCTCGGGCTCGAAGGCGGCGCCGATCCGGGGCGTCACGATGCGCGCGCGGCGCTCGGTCGCCAGGGAGAGCAGCGTCTCGGCCGGCTCGTCCCAGTCGTGGAGGGCGAGGTTGAAGGTGCCCCAGTGAACAGGCAGGAGCGTGCCGCCGCCGAGCATCTCGAATGCGGTCAGCGCGTTCTCCGGGCCGAGGTGGATCGTCCCCCACGCGGGGTGATACGCGCCGACCTCGAGCATCACCAGGTCGAAGGGGCCGTGGCTCCGGCCGATGTCCGCGAACTCGGGGGTCAGCCCGGTGTCGCCGGAAAAGAAGACCTTGCGCCGCTCTGCCTCGATGACCCATGAGGCCCACAGCGTCGTGTTGCCGCTGGTCGGCCCGCGACCCGAGAAGTGCTGGGAGGGCGTCGCGGTGAAGCGAACGCCGCCGACCTCCGCGCGCTCATGCCAGTCGAGCTCGGTGATCCGTGCGGGGTCCACGCCGAGCGCTTCGAGGTGCGCCCCCACGCCGAGGGGCGCGACGATGGGGACGCGCGTGCGGGCCAGCGCCTCGATGGTGGGAGCACAGAGGTGATCGAAGTGGTCGTGCGAGAGCAGGACCGCGTCGAGCGGCGGCAGCTCGTCGAGCGCGGCCGGAACGGGGTGGAAGCGCATCGGCCCCAAAAAAGAGACGGGTGAGGCGCGGTCGCCGAACACCGGATCGGTGAGGACGCGGCGGCCGTCGAGCTCGAGGAGCACGGTGCTGTGGCCAAGCCACGTGACCCGCAGGCCGGTGGCGCTCCGTCGAGCCCAGGTCTCGTGGGGCCGCGCGAGCGGCAGCGGCCCAGGCGGCTCCCGCCGGCCGCGGCGAAAGAAGAACTCGCCGAGCACGGGCAACGTCGAGCCGTTCATGCCGGGGCCGGCGCCCGACGGGTTCTGGAACTTGCCGTCTTTGAACTGGGCTGAAGCGCGCGCCCTTTCAAGCCGGAGCCCCTTGCGACGCCGAGAATCATTCATGACAAGACGACCTCATGCCTGGAGCGGCGCTGCACGAGCCAGAGCACCACGGGGCCTGGCTGGCGCGCCCGACGAGCTTTACGATCGTGGTACACTTTGTCAAGTGCGGCCTGGACAACACAAACCGCGCTCCGTCGTCAGGAGCCGACGGGAATCCACCCCTGGAAGGAGCGTTGCCGCAAGCGCGCCCGCGGCTCCAGGCCGCATCGGAGACATGCCACTCTAGAGCGCCCAGATGCCGACGGCGCGGAGCGATACAAGCGCGCCGACCGGCAGCGAGCGGTACACGACGCCCACGCCATCCACCGAGAAATCGTTGCGCCGGAGCGGCACCAGCGCGGCGGCGCCGACGTCGAATCCGAGCGGACCTGCCAGGCTCGCCAGCGACAGCTCCAGCGGCACCGCCAGCCACGCCGTCTCCGCGACGTCGTTCCGCGTGTAGCCGCTCGCCACCACCTTCAGCCGGCCGGCATGAAGGCCGGAGCACACCTCGAAGCGCAGCGCCTCCGTGCCGGCAGCGGCGAAGCAGGCGCGCACGGCGCCGCCGAGCAGCGTTTCGCGGAGCTCGCCCGGTCCGTGCTTCAGCGTCTGAGGAACGAGCCATAGGGCGCCAAGCGTCGTTCGGAATCGCGCGCCGCCGATGCCGAGCTCCGCGGAGAGCGCGGGCGCCACGGGGCGCACCACGCCGAACAGGCCGGCGGCGCCGGCCGCCAGCGTGAGCCGCGTGACGCCGCGCTCCGAGCTCGGCGCCTCGCCCTCCTGCGCGCCGCCGTCGCCTCCCGCGGGCCCGGCCGGCGCGAGCGGCGTCTCCACCGCAGCTCCGGGCGAAGGCGCCGGCGCTTCGGGGGCAGGCGAAGGCGCGTCGCGCGCGCCGGCGTCGGGCTCCGGCAGGGACGACGGCCGCGCGTCGGAGTCGAGCAGCAGGGCGAGCGTCACCGCCGTCGCCTGCTCGAGCGCGGCGCAGCTGGGACCGCGATCGCGCAGCACACGCGCGCCGCCTCCGCTGCGGATGGCCGCACCGAAGCCGCCGGCGCCGCGGGTGAAGTCGACGTGGTAGGCGCCGCTCGCACCCGCTTCGGGTCGACCGCGCAGCTGCTCGACGCGCTCGATGAGGCGCGCCGCGTCCGGACAGCTCTCGGCGCCGTCGCCGCGCGTCACGCTCAGATACGGCTCGTCTTGCGCGCTGGCAGCGCCCGAGGTGGCCAGAGCCGCGCAGCAACCGGCGAGGAGAGCGCGACTGCTCCGCATGGGGACGGCGCGAGCGTAGCCGCAGCCCGGTGCACGCGCATTTTTTTGTGATCGCTCCGGGCCGGCGTCCCCACTAGGGGGCCGAGTGGTATCGTATCTGCACAAATCCGCGCCCGCGCTTGCGGCTTTCGTTCCTCTCGCTCGCTAGCAGGTCCCCCGGACGCACGGGCATGAGCACACCGGACCCGAAGTTTCGAGCCCTCTATGACGCGCATTTCAACTTCGTCTGGTGCTCGCTCAGGCGTCTTGGCGTGCGCGAGGCGGACGTGCTCGACCTGGCGCAGAAGGTGTTCTTGACCGCGCACTTGAAGCTCGCCGAGTTCGAAGGTCGATCGCTCATCACGACCTGGCTCTTCGGCATCTGCCATCGGGTGGCGAGCGACTACCGGCGCTCCGCGCGGTTCCGGCGCGAGGTCACGACCGACGCCGCGGAGATGGACCTTTATGGCGCCGCGCCCGAGGATCTTGCGCTGAGCGCGGAGTCGCGACAGCGCGCGCAGGCGGCGGAGGTCCTCTTGAACAAGCTGCCGGAGCCGCAGCGCCTCGTGTTCGTCCTGTTCGAGCTCGAGGAGATGTCCGGTCAGGACATCGCGGACCTGCTGGGCATTTCCGTGGGTACCGTGCGCTCACGCCTTCGCCTGGCGCGCGAGGCCTTCTCGCGCGAGGTCAAGCGTCTCGCCCTGGCGCAAGGCACGGACCGAAAGGAGGCCGTGTGACGGGGGATCCGGAACGACTGCTGAGCGCCAGGAGCGGAGCGGACCCGCTCGAGCGCGAGCTCCTGGGGAGCGTGCGCCACGTGGGGCCGCCCGAGGGCGCCAAGGAGCGCGCGTGGCGCGGTATCGCGAGCCAGCTGGCGGCGGGGGCGGCCGTCGGCGTCACGGCCGGCTCCGGCGCGGCCGCCGCCGCGAGAGCGGGAGTCGGTTCGCTGGGGTCGCCGGCGCTCGCGGCCAAGGCAGCGGCGGTGCTCGTGAGCGGCGGCCTGGTGCTCGGCGGCGCCTACTGGGCGCTCTCCTCTCCGGCCGAGGCGCCCGCGTCGCACCGCGCGGCGGGCGAGGAGCCGGCGCCGGCGGTGGTGCCGCAGGCCCCGGTGATGTCGGCGCCGGAGCCCAGGGCGCTCCCCGAGCCGTCGGTGGAGGGTCCGCCCGCGGGGGAGCCGGGCCGGAGGCCGAGCGGGCCGAAGCCGGCCGACAGCGGGCCGAAGCCGACCGACCTGCTGCGCGCCGAGAGCGCGTTGCTCATGGAGGCGCGCGCCGAGCTGCGCTCCGGAGATGCGGCGGCGGCTGCGGCGACCCTCGAGCGCCTGCGCGCGCAGTTCCCGAAGGGCGTGCTCCGGCAGGAGCGCGAGGTGCTGGCCATCGACGTGCTGGCCGCGCGCGGCAACGCGCAGGAGGCGAAGCGGCGCGCTCAGGCCTTCGTCAAGCAGTATCCCGGGAGCCCCCACAGCGCGAAGCTGAAGCGGTTCCTGGATCCGCCGTGAAGCGCTGGCCGGCCGCGTGCATCGCGGCGCTCGGCGGCCTCGCGGCCTCCGGGTGTGATGCGGAGATCACCTCGGTTGGCGCGTTCACGCCGGTCGTGTCCGGTGCGTCGTACGTCGAGGCGGAGCTCGGAGAGCTGACAGAAGGCTTCACCGTGGGCGAGGACAGCCGCGCTTCCGGAGGCCGTTTCATCGTACCCCCCGGCGGGATGAGCTCGGGCGAGGCGCCGGGGCTCGCGCGCGCTCGCTACCGCTTCGAGGCGCCGAGCGGCGCAGAGTACGTGATCTGGGGGCGGATTCACGCTCCGAACGCCATCAACAACCGTCTCTGGTTCCAGGTGGACGGCGGCCCCTGGACCCTCTGGCGCATCAGCGCCGGCGAGATCTGGTTCTGGGACGATCTCCACGACGACACGCGCTACGGCGAGCCGCTCCGCTTCTCCCTCGCGGCGGGAGCTCACGAGCTCGTCCTCGCGAATGCCGTCGACGGCGTGGGTCTCGATCGGCTGTATTTCACGCCGGAGGGCGACGAGCCTCCGGGCAACGACACGCCCTGCGATCCGCCGCACTCGATCGAGATCGGCGGTGAATGCCTCCCGAGCTGCGGCGCCTTGAAGGGAACCGAATGCGGCCCCGTCGCGTGCGCCGGGCGCGAGGCGCTCGATGCCTACGATTGCTCGGTGTGCTGTCACGTCGAAGGGCCATGAGCCGAGCCGCTCCCGCTATCGAGTCGGAGCTCGTCGCCCGGAGACACACCCTTTCGTACCCAATCAAAGCTTCTCCGCGGTTCGCCGGCGATAAAATGTGATCGCGCGAGAGCCCGCCCGCCACCTACCCGGAGGTGCCGGTAGCCCCGAGCGGAGCCCTGAATGAAACCATCCTTGATTGATCAATCCACCGCTCACGGAAGCGTGGGTCTGCTCGCCGTGGCGTTCACGCTGTCGGCGTGTATCGGCAACCTGGGCGGCGGCGGCGGCGATGGCTCGTCGCCCGGGGACGACACGGGCGGCAGCTCGAGCAGCGGTGGCACGGGGTCGATGGGCCCCGGTGAGGCGCTGGCGTGCGACGCGAACGTCGTCGATCCGGGGCCCTCGCCGATGCGCCTGCTCTCGCGGGAGCAGTACCTGAACACCGTGCGCGACCTCGCCGGGGACGTACCCGGCCTGGAGGCGGCGCTCGGTTCCGCGAACGAGGCGTCGGCGTTCGGTCTCTTGCAGCCGGACGTGACGCAGGTCGAGCTCGAGCATTTCCAGGCTGCGGCGGACGCCATCGCCGCGGCGATCGTCGGCGATCCGACGGCGCTCGGCGAGGTGGCGCCTTGCGAGGGCGGCGCCGAGCCGCGCGAGTGCGCGCGCCAGCTCGTCGTGACCTTCGGCGCCCGCGCCTACCGCGCGCCGATCACGGACGCGGCAGACATCGAGCGACACCTGCAGCTCTTCAGCGCCGGCGCCGAGACGAGCTACGAGCACGGGATCGAGCTCCTGCTCCGCGGCATGCTGCAATCGCCGCGCTTCCTGTACCGCGTCGAGATCGGCACCTCGGAGAAGGTGGGCGATCGGGCCGTGAAGCTCTCTCCGTACGAGGTGGCCGCTCGCCTCTCCTACACGCTGTGGGGCACCCTGCCGGACGCCCGGCTGAACGAGGCGATCGAAGGCGGCAGCCTGACCAGCAAGGAGGGCGTCGCGGCGCAGCTCGGCTGGATGCTCGAGGACGAGCGCGGCAAGAAGCTTGTCCATCGCTTCCTCGGCAGCTGGACCCACCTGAACGCCGTGACCGGCGTGGTGAAGGACGAGAACGCCTTCCCTGAGTGGCAATCGCGGTCGTTCCGCGAGTCGCTGCGCGGGCAGGCCGACGCCTTCTTCGAGCACGTGCTCCGGAACGAAGGCGGCAAGCTGAGCGCGCTCTTCACCTCGACGACGGTCTTCTACAACAAGGACCTGGGCGGGTACTACGGCGTCACCGGCGACGATTCTTTCCAGGCGCTCGAGCGCACGGACGGCACCGCGTCGGGCCTCCTGACGCTCCCGGCGCTGCTCGCCGTGCAGGCGAAGCCCGCCGAGAGCTCGCCGATCTACCGGGGGAAGTTCGTGCGCGAGGCCCTGCTCTGCCAGCAGCTGCCGGCCCCGCCGGCGAATATCCCCAAGCCGCCCGAGGTCGACCAGAGCAGCTCGACCCGCGAGCGGCTCTCGCAGCACGAGGTGGACCCGGGCTGCGTCGCCTGTCACCAGCTGATGGACCCGATCGGCTTCGGCTTCGAGAGCTACGACGCGCTCGGCCGCTACCGCGAGCTCGACGGCGGCAAGCCGGTCGACGCGAGCGGCAGGGTGATCGCCACCCGCGACATGAACGGTGAGTTCGTGGGCGTGGCGGAGCTCGGGGCCATGCTCTCGGGCAGCGCCGAGGTGGAAGAGTGCGTGGCGCGCCAGTGGTTCCGCTTCGCGATCGCCCGCTTCGAACAGGACATGGATGGTTGCTCGATGAAGAGCTTGCTCGAGACCTTCCGGGCCGCCGGTCAGGATCTGAACGCGCTGCCCCGCGCCGTCGTGGCGACGGACGCCTTCCTCTACCGTCGCGTCATCGATACGCACACGCAGGAGATGCCATGAAGCGAAGAGGCCCGATCGATCTCCGGACCCAGATCAGCCGCCGCAAGCTGCTCGGCGGGCTCGGCGCCCTGACCGTCGCGCTCACGAGCCCCATCTGGCGGAGCGCCACGGTGTTCGGACAGGACGCCAGGCAGCCGGGCGCCCGGCGCTTCATCGGCATCTTCTCGGCGAACGGCACGGTGCCGTCGTCGTTCTTCCAGCCGGGGGACGCGCACGAAGCGCCGCTCTCGCTCGGCCCGATCCTGGCGCCGCTCGAGGAGCACAAGCAGAGGATGCTTGTGCTCAAGGGCGTGCACATGAACTCGACGATCGAGGACGAGCTCGGCGTCCCGAGCGCGAACAAGCCAGGCGGCCCGCACATGAAGGGCCCCGGCGCGATGCTGACGGGCGGCTCGCTGCTCGCCGGCAGCTTCACCGGCGCGGGCGGCCCTGCCGGCTGGGCGGACCGCATCTCGGTCGATCAGGCCATCGCCCATCGCATCGGCGGCGACAGCGCGTTCCCGTCGCTCGAGTTCGGCGTGCGCATCGAGGGGCAGGAGCCGCTGCGCGTCATCTCGTACCGCGGCCCGAACCAGCCGAACATTGCTGTCGACGACCCGTTCCAGATGTACGCGCGCATCTTCGCCAACGCGGATCTCTCCGACACGGAGCTGCAGCGGCTGATCGCCGAGCGCCGGAGCGTGCTGGACTTCCTCAAGGACGATATCGGCCGGCTGCAGGCGCGCGTCGGCTCCGAGGACAGGAATCGGCTCGAGGCCCACCTCGGCGGCATCCGCAACATCGAGCAGCGGCTGCAGAGCGCGGCGGTCTCGTGCACGCCGCTCGCGATGCCGGAGAAGTTCGACACGCGCGCGATGGAGGACTATCCGAAGGTCGGCCGGCTGCAGACCGATCTGATGCTGCTCGCGCACATCTGCGGCATGACCCGCGTCTCCACGTTCATGTGGGCCAACGCCGATAGCTGGCAATACTACCCCTGGATCGGCGTGAACGAGGAGCACCACGAGCTCTCCCACGCCGGCGATGACGACGCGGTCGCCGGCGAGAAGCTCGTGAAGATCAACCGCTGGCACAGCGAGCAGGTGCAGTATGTGCTGGATCAGCTGGCGCTCGCCAGGGAAGTGGACGGCAGCTCGATGCTCGACAGCACCCTGCTGCTCTGGGGGAACGAGCTCGGCGCCGGCAACACGCACTCGTACAGGGACATCCCCTGGGTGCTCGCGGGCGGCGCGGGCGGGTACTTCAAGATGGGCCGCGCCATGAGCTACGCCGACCTGCCGCACAACAACCTGCTCGTGTCGGTGTGCAACGCCATGGGCCTCGACGACGTGACCACGTTTGGCATTCCCGGGGTGTGCACCGGGCCGCTGCCGGGCCTCCTGGCCTGATGGCCTGAGCCGGGGGGGCGGGCCACGTGCCGGCCGCCGCCCCCGCCCGCACGCGCAGCCGCGGCACGCAGCGCGCAGCGCGGCGAGGCGGCACGGATGTCGCACACCTCGCAGGGTCGAGCTCACGTTCCGAGCTCGCGGGGGGAAGACTCATGGCCCAGACCGTCGGCGAGTTCCTGCTGAGGCGCCTCGTCGCGTGGGGTGTCCGGCGTGTGTACGCCTACCCAGGCGACGGCATCAACGGCATCGTGGGCGCGTTCCACCGTGTTCCGGACCTCCGGTTCATCCAGGTGCGGCACGAGGAGATGGGCGCGTTCATGGCGTGCGCTCACGCGAAGTTCGCCGGCGAGGTGGGCGTGTGCATGGCGACCTCGGGGCCCGGCGCGATCCACCTGCTGAACGGGCTCTACGACGCGAAGCTGGACCACCAGCCGGTCGTGGCCATCGTCGGCCAGCAGGACCGCGCCGCGCTCGGCGGGCACTACCAGCAGGAGGTCGATCTCGTCACGCTCTTCAAGGACGTCGCGCACGAGTACGTGCAGATGGCGTCCTCGCCCGCGCAGATCCGGCACCTCATCGACCGCGCGATGCGCATCGCCAGGGCGGAGCGCACCGTCACGTGCGTCATCGTCCCGAAGGACGTCCAGGAGATGGACGCCGTCGAGGAGCCGCCGCACACGCACGGCACCGTGCACACCGGCCTCGGCTACTGCTCGCCGCGCGTGGTGCCGAAAGAGGAGGATCTGCGGCGCGCGGCCGGCGTGCTCAACGCCGGCAAGCGCGTCGCCATGCTGATCGGCCAGGGCGCTCTCGGGGCCGCGCCGGAGGTCGCGCGCGTCGCCGAGATCCTCGGGTGCGGGGTGGCCAAGGCGCTGCTCGGCAAGGCGGCGCTCCCGGACGATCTGCCCTGGGTCACCGGCTCGATCGGCCTGCTCGGCACCAAGCCGAGCTGGGAGATGATGGCCAACTGCGACACGCTCTTCGTGGTCGGCTCGAGCTTCCCCTACCCGGAGTTCCTGCCGGAGGAGGGCCAGGCGCGCGGCGTCCAGATCGACATCGACGGCCGGATGCTCGGCCTGCGCTACCCGATGGAGGTCAACCTGATCGGCGACAGCGCCGAGACGCTGCGGGCGCTCATCCCCTACCTCAAGCTCAAGACCGACCGCTCGTGGCGGCGCCGGCTGGAGGAGAGCGTCGCCGACTGGTGGAAGGTGCTCGAGGCGCGGGCGATGAACGACGCCGACCCGCTGAACCCGCAGCGGGTCTACTGGGAGCTGTCGTCGCGGCTGCCCGACCGCTGCATCCTGACCGCCGACTCCGGTTCGTCGGCGAACTGGTTCGCGCGCGACATCAAGATCCGCGAGGGGATGATGGCGTCGCTCTCCGGGACGCTGGCGACGATGGGCCCCGGGATGCCGTACGCGGTCGCGGCCAAGTTCGCCTACCCCGACCGCCCGGTCGTCGCGCTGGTCGGCGACGGCGCGATGCAGATGAACGGCATCAACGTGCTCGTCACCGTGGCGAAGTACTGGCGCGAGTGGAAGGACCCGCGCCTCGTGGTGCTGGTGCTCAACAACCGCGACCTGAACCAGGTCACCTGGGAGCTGCGCGTGATGAGCGGCGACCCCAAGCTCGAGGCATCCCAGACGCTGCCGGACTTCCCGTACGCGGCCTACGCCGAGGCGATCGGGCTCTGCGGCGTGCGGATCGACCGCCCGGACCAGGTCGCGCGCACCTGGGACGAGGCCTTCCGGGTCGACCGGCCGGTGGTGGTGGAGGCGGTCACCGACCCGGAGGTCCCGCCGCTGCCGCCGCACATCACGCTGAATCAGGCCAGGATGCTCACGTCGGCGCTCCTCCGGGGCGACCCGGGCGCGCGCGGGATCATCCGCCAGACGTACCGCGACATGATCGAGAGCTGGATCCCGCACCGGGGCTGACGATGGCCGGCGAGCTGCAGCGCACGGCGATCCCGGTCGAGCAGATCGAGGTGGCCGCATACACCATCCCGACCGACAGGCCGGAGTCGGACGGCACGCTCGAGTGGCGCGAGACGACGCTGGTCGTCGTGCACGCGTCCGCCGGGGGCGAGCGAGGGCTCGGCTACACGTACGCCGGCGTCGCGGCGGCGCGGCTCGTGGCCGACAAGCTCGCCGGCGTCGTGCGCGGGCGCGACGCGATGGCGGTCCCCGGCGCGTGGGCCGCGATGGTGCGCAGCATCCGCAACCTCGGCCGGCCCGGGATCGCGCAGATGGCGATCGCCGCGGTCGACGCGGCGCTATGGGATCTGAAGGCCCGCCTGCTCGCGTTGCCGCTCGCGGCGCTGCTCGGCATGGCGCGTGAAAGCGTGCCTATCTACGGCAGCGGCGGGTTCACCTCGTACACCGAGGTCGAGCTCGCGGAGCAGCTCGGCGGCTGGGTCGCCGCGGGCATCCCGCGCGTGAAGATGAAGGTGGGGCGCGACCCCGCGGCGGACCTCGCGCGCGTGCGCGCGGCGCGCCGCGCAATCGGCCCGGACGCCGCGCTCTTCGTCGACGCCAACGGGGCCTACTCGCGCAAGCAGGCGCTCGCCTTCGCCGAGCAGTTCGCCGGCGAGGGCGTCCGCTGGTTCGAGGAGCCCGTGACCTCGGACGACCTCGACGGGCTGCGGCTCCTGCGCGACCGGGCGCCCGCCGGCATGGACGTCGCGGCGGGCGAGTACGGCTACGATCTCGTCTATTTCCGCCGCATGCTCGACGCCGGCGCCGTCGACGTCCTGCAGGCGGACGCGAGCCGCTGCGGGATCACCGGCTTCCTCGCCGCCGCGGCGCTGTGCGAGGCGCGCTCGCTCGACCTGTCGGGCCACTGCGCCCCGTCATTGCACCTGCACCCCGCGTGCGCGGTCCAGCGGCTCGCGCACCTCGAGCTCTTTCACGACCACGTCCGCATCGAGCAGATGCTCTTCGAGGGCGCCGTGGCGCCCGCGGGAGGCGCGCTCGCGCCGGATCTCGATCGCCCCGGGATGGGGCTCTCGCTCCGGCGCGCCGACGCCGAGCGCTTCGCAGTGTGAGGGGGAATCATGCAGCACACCGAGCAGCAGAGAGAGGGGAGCGCGGCGGCGGAGGACAGGCCCTCCGAGCCCGTCCAGCGCGAGATCGATCGCGGCGTGATCCGCCTGCCCGGCGAGCGGCGCGTGCGGCTCGCGCCCGCGGCCGGAGCCGAGGTGGAGGCGCTCGCTGGCGAGCTCTCGCGCGCGGTCGAGGGCGAGGTCCGCTTCACCGCGGGCGACCGCGCGCTCTACGCGACCGATGGGTCGAACTACCGGCAGCTGCCCATCGGCGTCGTCGTGCCGCGCCACAAGGACGACGTGATCGCCGCGGTCGCCGCGTGCCGCCGCCACGGCGCGCCCATCCTCGCGCGCGGGGGCGGCACGAGCCTCGCCGGGCAGACGTGCAATGTCGCCGTCGTCCTCGATTTCTCGAAGTACATGCGCGGCGTGCTGGAGCTCGACCATGCGCACAAGCGCGCGCGGGTGCTGCCGGGCACGGTGCTCGACACCCTGCGCGACGCCGCGAACGAGCTCGACCTGACGTTCGCGCCGGATCCCTCGACCCACGAGTACTGCACGCTCGGCGGGATGATCGGCAACAACTCCTGCGGCACGCACTCGGTCCTCGGGGGGCGCACCGCCGACAACGTGCACGAGCTCGAGGTGCTGACCTACGACGGCTTGCGGATGCGCGTGGGGCCGACGAGCGAGGGAGAGCTCGACGCCATCGTCCGCGAGGGCGGCCGGCGCGGTCGCCTCTACGCCGAGCTGCGCGCCATCCGCGACCGGTACGCGGACCTCATCCGCGCCCGCTACCCGCGCATCCCGCGCCGCGTGTCCGGCTACAACCTCGACGAGCTGCTGCCGGAGAACGGCTTTCATGTGGCGCGCGCCCTGGTCGGCACCGAGGGGACATGCGTCACGGTGCTCGAGGCCACCCTGCGCCTCGTCGACTGGCCCAGGTTCCGATCGCTCCTCGTGCTCGGCTACCCGGACGTGTTCTCCGCGGGCGATCACGTCCCCGAGGTGATGCGCTTCCGGCCGATCGCGCTCGAGGGGATCGACGACCGGCTCATCGAGGACATGCACAAGAAGGGGCTCCACGAGCGCTACCTGCGCTACCTCCCGGAGGGCCGCGGTTTCTTGCTCGTCGAGTTCGGGGGCGACACCCAGGAGGAGTCCGACGCGGGGGCGCTCGACGCCATGCGCGCCCTCGCGCGCGGGCCGAACCCGCCGACGATGAAGCTGTACGACGACCCCGAGCAGGAGCGCGCGCTCTGGGACGTACGCAAATCCGGGCTCGGCGCGACCTCGCGCGTCCCAGGGGAGCCCGACACGTGGCCCGGCTGGGAGGACTCCGCCGTGCACCCGGACAACCTGGGCGGCTACCTCCGCGACCTGCGCGCGCTCTTCGATCGCCACGGCTATCAGCCCGCGCTCTACGGCCACTTCGGGCAGGCGTGCGTGCACTGCCGCGTGGACTTCGACGTGGTGACGGCCGAGGGCATCCGCAACTGGAAGCGCTTCCTCGATGAGGCGACCGACCTCGTGGTCCGCTACGGCGGCTCGTTCTCCGGCGAGCACGGCGACGGCCAGGCGCGCGCGCAGTTCTTGCCGAAGATGTACGGCGAGGAGCTCATCGAGGCGTTCCGCCGCTTCAAGGCCGCCTGGGACCCTTCGTTCCGCATGAACCCCGGCAAGGTCGTCGACCCGTACCGCGTCGACGAGAACCTCCGCCTCGGCGCCGGCTTCCGCTCCGCCGCGGTGGAGACGCACTTCCGCTTCCCGGACGACGACGGCGACTTCACGCGCGCGACCCTGCGCTGCGTGGGCGTCGGCAGGTGCCGGCGCCACGACGGCGGCACGATGTGCCCGAGCTACAGGGTGACGCACGAGGAGGAGCACACCACGCGCGGGCGGGCGCGCCTGCTCTTCGAGATGCTGGAGGGCGACGAGCTCCGCGGCTTCCGCGACCACGAGGTGCGCGAGTCGCTCGACCTGTGCCTCGCCTGCAAGGGGTGCAAGGGCGAGTGCCCGGTCCAAGTCGATATGGCCACCTACAAGGCGGAGTTCCTGTCGCACTACTACGCGGGTCGGCTCCGGCCGCGCGCCGCGTATTCGATGGGGCTCATCCACTGGTGGGCGCGCCTCGGGCAGCGCGTGCCGGGGCTCGCGAACCTCGTCACGCAGACGCCCCTGCTCGCGGCCGTGGCGAAGAAGATCGCCGGCATCGCGCCCGAGCGGAGCATCCCGCCGTTCGCGCGGCAGTCGTTCCGGCAGTGGTTCCACGGCCGGCCGCGGCGCAATGCCGGCGCCCCGCAGGTGCTGCTCTGGCCGGACACGTTCAACGACCACTTCTTCCCGGACACCGCGATCGCCGCGACCGAGGTGCTCGAGTGGGCGGGCTACGAGGTGATCGTCCCCGAGCAGAAGCTCTGCTGCGGCCGGCCGCTCTACGACTTCGGCTTCCTGAAGACGGCCCGGCGCCTCCTGCGCGAGGTGATGAGCGCGCTGCGCGACCCGATCGAGCGCGGCGTGCCGGTGGTCGGCCTGGAGCCGAGCTGCGTCTCGGTCTTCCGCGACGAGCTGCGCGGGCTCTTCCCCGACGACCCGGTGGCGTCGAAGCTCGAGCGGCAGACGCACCTGTTCGGCGATTTCCTGAAGGGGGCGCTGGACGGCGATCCCCGCCGGTCTCCCGCCGGCGCGCGCGGGATCGAGCTGCCGAGGCTCGACCGGCGCGCCGTGGTGCACGGGCACTGCCACCACAAGGCGATCCTGGGCATGGACGGCGAGCGCGACGTGCTCAGCGGCATGGGCCTCGACGTCGAACTGCTCGACTCGGGCTGCTGCGGGATGGCGGGCGCGTTCGGCTTCGAGGAGGGCGAAAAGTACGACGTCTCGATCCGGTGCGGCGAGCGCGTGCTCCTGCCGGCGGTCCGGTCGGCGCCGAAGGACGCGCTGATCGTGACCGACGGCTTCAGCTGCCGCGAGCAGATCCAGCAGACGACCGACCGGCAGGCGCTGCACGTGGCCCAGGTCGTGCGCATGGCGGCGCTGCACGGCCCCGAGGGGCCGGCGGGCGACTACCCCGAGCGCGCCTACCTGCCTGGGGCCGAGGAGGTGTACATGATGCCGCGCGCGAAGGCGGCGGCGCTCGCCGCGACGCCGGCCGGCGTGGCGCTCCTCTGGACGGGCAGTCGGCGGCTCGCGCGGCTCGCGCGGCTCGCAGCCGAGCGGCGGCGGGCGCGGCGCGGCCGGTGGCTCCAGGCGGCGGGCGTGGCCGCCGTGGCGCTCGCGGCGGTGGGGTTGCTCGGGCGGCTCGCGCGGGCGCGCGGCGGCGGGCGTTCGCGCGGCGCGTGACGGGGCGCCGTCTGGAGTGCAGAAGCGGCGCCGGCGCAGGTCCCGCGGCGCCCGCGGGCCCGGTCGAGCAGATCGAACACAGCCTTCAGCTCCAGCAGCCGCAGGGGGAGCTCGACCCAGGGATTGCTTGCCTACCGCGCTCGCGCGGTGAAGCGGAAGAAGAGGGTGTCCATGACATCCCGGATCGGACGCATCACGCCCCCGCGCGCCGGCAGATCGACCTGGCCTCGATGTAGATGTGCTTCACATCGGGTCGCTGGCTCCGTACCCGCGCCTCGATGCGCTCGATCGCCTCCGCCACCCCGGAGGCGGTGAGCGCGGGGTCGAACTCGATGCGCAGCACGACCAGGACATCGTGCGGACCGAAGTGCATCGTCATGGGCCGCCCCACCGCCGACACGCCACGATCCGCCTCGGCGAGCGCGAGGATCGAGGCGATGAGCTCCCTGTCCGCGCTCTCACCCATGAGGAGCCCATGGCTTTGCCGGGCGAGGAAGACAGCGACCGCCGCGAGCACGAGACCGATGCCGATCGACGCCGCACCGTCGAGGTAGGGGTTTCCCAGGCTGTGCCCAAGCCAGACGCCGAGGAAGGCGATGGCGAGCCCGGCGAGCGCCGCGGAATCCTCCAGGACGATCGTGAACGTCGTCGGGTCCTTGCTGGACCGCATCGCCGCGAGGTAGCCCTGTCCGGCTTTCTTCTTGAACTCGTGGACCGAGATGGCGAGCGACGTTCCCTCGAAGACGGCCGCCGCGCCGAGGACAACGTAGTTCCACGTCGGATCCTCGATCGGGCGCGGGCGCAAGAGGTGCAAGATCCCTTCGTAGATCGAGACGCCGCCGCCCGCGGCGAAGATCATGATGGCGACGATCAGCGTCCAGAAGTAGAGCTCCTTGCCGTGGCCGAACGGATGTTCGGCGTCGGGCGGGCGAGCGCTCCGGTGCTTGCCGAGCAGGAGGAGGAGCCCGTCTGCGGTGTCGACGAGAGAGTGCACGCCTTCGGAGACCATCGCCGAGCTGCCGGTCACGGCGGCGGCGACGAATTTGACCGCCGCGATCGCCATGTTGGCGCCGATGGCGCCGTAGATCGCGATCCTCGATTCTTTCTCCATGTGTCTGGCGTCGTTCTGGCGGAGCAAGCGCGCCGAGGGGAAAGCGCGGGGGCGAAGCCCCCCGAGGAGCCCGCGAGGAGCGCGGCTCGGGTCGCGGTGTTCCTGCCTCGAGCGACGCCACGTCCGCCGGGCGCGACGCTACCCGACAGACGTCGGCCCGATGACGGCGGCAGACGATGGGGAATGAGGGCTGCTCTGCACCTCGGCGGTGATGAGCAGCTCGAAGCCGGCATACGGCACGGTCGTCTCGGCCAGCTTGCCGTTTCGGCTGTCAGGACTGTAGTCGAGCACTCCGACCCGCCGCCACGGGGTCTCGGAGTTCGGGCGCTGCCAGGCGACGAAGTGCTTGCTGCCGGCCTCGATCCGCTCGGGCGGCGCGAGGTGAGCGACGTCCACCGCCAGCCGCGTGGTCGCGGCGTCGGAGTCGATGTCGGCAGCGATGCGCGCATCGGCACCGGGAGCGAGCTGCGTGCCGTGGACGATTTGCTCGCTCGGGCCGGCACAGCCGGCGAGCGCCATGCTCGCGAGAAGACCGAGCGCGAGCCCTATCCGGCGGCCGACCCGTCGTCCCGTATCACCGTGTTTCATATCGCCACCTCGATCGCCTTCCTGGCGTCACGACGGACCCACTGCCCATCTCGGGCATCAAGTCCGGGCTGGCCGGTACCCACCCGCCGCCCGGCTGCGCCGTCGTCGCTCGAGCAAGCCTCATACCGAGGCCGGCGAGCGCCGCGACCACGACGGCTGCCCGCTCGGCGAGGTGTGTCCGGCAGGTCGGCAGGTTCAGCTTCGCCGGACAACCCCGACGTCATTGCGCCTGCGCCCGGACGCGATCATGACGATCGCCATTCCGGAACCCGTCCCAGCAGGCCGCGCCGGCGTGGGCGCCGCGCGAGATGGTGAGCCCGGCGCAGCACGTGCAGGCCGGAGGGAGCGTGAGCGCGACAGGGCTCATGACAGGACGTGAGAATCATGCCGACACTGAAGCCTGAAGAACGTGAACATTTTACACAGCAGGAGAACCCCAATCCGCCGCTGTCAGGCGCGCGATACAGATCAGAGGAGGAGAAGGAGGCGCCGAAGATCGTGCTCGGCGGCTCGCTCGCCGAGGTGGTCTGCGGCGCGGCGGCGATCGTTCTCGCCATCCTCGGGCTGACGGGGACCATGCCAGGAGAGCTCACCTCGATTGCCACGATCGTCTTCGGCGCCGCGCTGATCGCGCACGGCGGCGCGATCGCCTCGCGCCTCGGCGCGCTGACCCGCGCCACGCCGCCCCTCGAGTGGGACACGCGCGCCGAGCTCGGCGGCGGGCTGGGCGCGGAGCTCGTCGGCGGCGTGGCCGGCGTCGTGCTCGGCGTCCTCGCGCTCCTCGGCCTCGTCCCCGCGACGTTGACCTCGATCGCGGTGATCGTCTTCGGCGGAGCGACCCTGCTCGGCGGCGGCGCAACGGCGGACCTCGGCGGGCTCGACACGCGCGGCGCGGAGCCGCACCTCGCCCACGTCGCTCGTCAGGCGTCGATGGCCGCGGCCGGCCTGCAGTCGCTCGTCGGCGCCGGCGCGGTGGTGCTCGGCATCCTCGCGCTGGTCGGCATCTATCCCACGGTGCTCACGCTGGTCGCCTTCCTCGCGCTGGGGTCGGCCGTCGTCGTGAGCGGGACCGCCGTCTCGGGGCGCGCAGCCGCCGCGCTCCGCCGCTGAGCCAGGGCGATACCTCACCCCACCCCACGGACGCGTGGCGGCGTCGATGGAGCGGCCGCGCTCCTCAGGGACGCTCCAGGACCATGCGCACGCCGAGCGCGACGAGGATCACGCCGGAGACCGCCTCGAGCGTCCGGCGCACGCGACCGCCGGCCATGGCCGCCTGGAGCCGGCCGAGGAGCAGGACGAGCGCCAGGTACCAGGCGGTGTCCACGGCGACCCACACCAGCGAGAGGAGGAGCAGCGCCGGCAGCGCCGGCGCATCGGTCGGCACGAACTGCGGCAGGAAGGAGGCGGCGAACACGGCCGCCTTGGGGTTCGCCAGGATGGTGAGGAGGCCGATACGGAAGGCGCTCCACCCTCCGGCAGCGGGTTCCGGGGCTCCCGACTCCGCGCCGCCGGCGCCGGCCCGACGCCGCCCCAGGAGGGATTGAACGCCGAGCACCACGAGGACGGCCGCGCCGGCGAGGCGGAGCGCGTCGTAGGCGACCTCGGAGGCCTCGACGAGCGCCGTGGCCCCGAGCGCCGCGACGAGGGCCCAGAAGAGGAGGCCCACCTCGTTCGCCGCGATGGTCGCGAGCGCGGCGCGGCGCCCGCCGCGCAGGGCCTGCCGCACGATGACGGCGGTGCTCGGCCCCGGGATCATGGCCAGCACCAGCGCGGCGCCACAGAAGGCAAGGAGGGTCGAGCTCATGAAGAGCCTGTGTACCCGCTCAACGTTCCGCCGGCCAGGCCTCGCCGCGCGGGCTCGGGGCCGGAGGGTCGAGCGGGCGGAGCCTCGCTCCAGGTCCCCTTTCGCCGGATTGCTCTGGCGGCCGGAGAAAGATCCCTGCTTCGAAGCCAACGACACGACAGGGAACAGCGATTGCAAATGTGGGAGACATGGAACGATCCAGCGCAATCCTGTTCGATACGGAAAGGGTCGCCCGTCCCCTCAGCGAGCGAGGTCACGTCGACACCGGCGCAGGTCCCGCGGGACCCGTCGAGCCGGTCGCGCACAGCACGGAGCGGCGCGCGCGTGATCTTGTCGCGGTGAAGTCGAGGTGGGGCGGCGCCAAGGGCGAGGCAGGGCACACGGCCCGGAGCATCAGCATCGCCCTCGCCGCCGCCGCCGTGCTCGCCGTGGGGATCGTGGCGGCGGCGGCGGCGGTGCGCTCACGCCGCGAGCGCTGGCGCATCTGGTGGTGACGCCGCGTCGCTCCCGAGGCGCTCGTCCTTCCGCTCCAGCAGCCGCAGGGGGAGCTCGACCCAGGGAGCGCTTGCCTACCGCGCTCGCGTGGTGAACAAGGAGGTGACGGTGTCCAGGATATCCTGGATCGACATGTCAGGAGGTGGCTTATCCGGGTTGTCGAGGGCTCTATCCACGTAGTGCCCGATATACTCGGTCATGGCGAACGCCGTGATCGCGTTCGTGACCGCGCCGGCCAGCGGGATCAGCCCCAAGGTCAGGTTGAGCATGAGGCGAATGGCGCCGCCGCCCCAGATGATCTGGTGGATCTGGGACCACGCCGCCTTCGAGAGGTGCGCGCCTCGCTCCTTCGCGAGCGAGGCCGTGAGCAGGTACTGGATCGGAATGACGAACAGCTGGTCCGAACCCGGGATCGGCTGGACGATGAAGCTGATGCTGGCGGCGCCAGCCGAGAATGCGTGCGTGGTGAGCCGTGCCCCGAGCTTCATGAAGGAAGCTTAATGCGCGCGCGGCCGTCGAGAAGCGGCTCGCGCCGCTCGCCCGGGCGCGGGGCGCGGGGGCGGGGGCGATGTCCCGTGTCTCCTGCTTCGTACGGAGCGCCGCTCGGTCCATGCTCCTCCACCGCGGAGGAGGCGAGGAACGCGCGGCGGGGCCCCCCGCCCTCTCCGCCGAGGCTTACGCCTCGTCTGCGACGGGCAGCGGGCTCGTCGCCGGCGCCGGCTTGCGGCTCTTCTTCGCCGCGGTCCCGGGGGCGACGTTCTTCCGCATGAAGTCGATGACCGGCGCCAGGACGTCCATCACCTTGCGATCGGTCTGCGCGTGCGTCTTGGCGATCCGGTAGGCTGCGTAGAGCGTCTCGCGGAACTTGATGGCCGCGTAGAACGTCGAGTCGCCGATCTCTCCCCCGATCGGCGAGAGGCTCTCCGCGACCTCGCTGAAGAGCACGTGCTTCTCGATGCGGTCCCGGAGCAGCGCGGTCTCGAAGCGGTTCGGGTCCATCCCTTCGTCCTGATCCGCCAGCGACTCGAACAGGGCGGGCTTCATGTCCACCACGTCGAGCACCTTGTTCAGCATCACGTGCTCGCCATCACGCAGCCGCGGCGCCGTCTGCCGCTGCTCCTTCGTCAGCGTCACGAGCCCCGGGAACAGGCTGTCGAGCTTCTCCCCGAGCTCGGCGGCCAGCGCCTTGGCCTTGTCGGCGCGCGCCCGGAACTCGTCGATCGGCATGTCTTCCCACGTGGTCCAATTCGAATCCTTCTTCTTCGAAGCCATTGGTCTCTCCTCCCGTGCTTCAGTTGCAAGCGGGTACCGTAAGATGGCGTGTCCGGTCTCGCAAGCATGCCTGCCTGCCAGAGCACGAATTCCACGCCAGGAGGAACACGGAGGCGGCCTCTGTTGACGGCGGCCGTGACCGCCGCCGTAGCTCGACCGCAGAGGGAGCAGAGCCACTGCATCTCTTCAGCTTCGACGGTACGCTCGGCCTCCGGAAGCGCCTCGGGTGTCGCAGTGTCTCTGCGCGCTCGCCCACGCGCCGAAAGCGCGCGGATGGAGGTCGAGCGCTCCGAGACGAGCATGCTGACCGCGCCTCGGTCGCCCCGAACCGCCTCGCCGCTGCCCCGAACCGCCCCTCGGTCGCCCCGAACCGCCTCGCCGCTGCCCCGAACCGCCCCTCGGTCGCCCCGAACCGCCTCGCCGCTGCCCCGAACCGCCCCTCGGTCGCCCCGAACCGCCTCGCCGCTGCCCCGAACCGCCCCTCGGTTGCCCCGAACCGCCTCGCCGCTGCCCCGAACCGCCTCGCACCCCGGGGGCCCCCCCGGGGCATCCCGGGGCCCCCCCCACGCGGGAGCCCCGAGCCCAGCTCGACCCGGCGGGGGAGTGTCGCAACGCCTAGGAGAGGACCCGCTCCTCGTGACCTCGCACTCGCCGTTCTTCGTGTCCGACCTCAAACCCGAGGAGCTCCGCGTGCTCTACCGCGACGAGCACGGCGACACGCAGGCGCGCCGCGTGGCGGACATGGCCCGGGCCCTCGCGATGTACGAGGCTGGCGGCAACCTCGGTCACCTCTGGATGGAGGGGTACTTCGACGTCGGCGATCCGCTGGTCCGCGCCGGCGGCCCCGTCGCGCCCCATGCTCCGCTTCGCTAAAGCGTTCCCCGATCGGCGAATCGTCTCGGCGCTGCTGAGAGAATCGTCCGGTTCCTCCGGAGGATCGATGGGTGTACGCTCCGCTGCCAGCGAACCCGGCGCCAGGACCTGAAGGATACACGCATGGCGTTTCGTCGCGCGTGCGACCGAGCACGGCGCGTGGGTTCGGTCACCCTCGGATGAGGCAGAGAACCTCGCCTGAGTCCGAGCGGATGCATCTCCCGCTTGAACGGGCGCCAAGAGCGTGTATCGGACGGCGCATGAATAGAATTCTCGGAGAGCGGAAGCTTGTGTTCAAGCCTTCCGACGGCTCACCGACTCAGACGGTAGTCGCGCGATTCGGCCATCCAGAACCAGGAAGCGACGGCATTTGGTGCGTGGACGTCCATGTGAAAGAAACAGGAAAATCCGGCACGACAGACCGGGCCCACGGCATGGACCAGGCTCAGGCTATGTTGCACGCATTCCTGCTCCTCGATGCTCAGCTCGATGACATGGCAGCGCGTGGATCCATCGAGCTATCCGAAAGCAACGAACCCGTGGAGCAAGAGCCCACAGAGAAACCGGAAGCTTGGCGTTTCGTGCCGCGAATCGCGTCAAAATTCGATTCCAGCATCGGCAACGGGCCGATGCTCGCCAAAGTGGACGTCCTCGGCGAGCGGGAGCTGGCGCTGAAGGGGAAGGATGGCAACGAGGAGAACGTGATCATACGCCTCGGACATCCAACTATGTCCAGTGACCATTGGCGCGCGCCTTGCGAGATCATCGGTCCAGGAGACGCGATACAGCATCGCTCTGGCCCGGGCGAAGACCCGATCCAAGCGCTGACGCATCTGCTCTATCTCATCCCGGTCCTCCTGGACAGCCTCGCAGAAGGTGGGGAATTTTCTACACGGGAAGGCGCGGCGGGACATGGGTTCCCGCGGATCCTGATCGAGGAACGACCGGGCACAGCAACGAAATGAAGCACAGCCCCGGCGCCGGGGTGCGGGAACTTCAAGGAGCTCGGAGATCAAGGATGCGCCGTTCGACGAGATCAATGCTGCGAAGATAATGAAATCCAACATGCGCGTGCCACAGGGGATCTACTGCTTCAAATTCACTGAAAAAAATGAAGATGAGGATGCCCGAGGCCGTGAGCGGTGCCAGGGTCACGAAGCCATGAAGCACTCGAACGAAGAATTGTTCGACATAGTATACCGATATTACCCACGTGGGGTCTCGCGTGAGGACCCGCGCTACAACCGAACAGATGAATATGGACGTCTGGTGGACGCCCGTCGCCGAGCCGGAGCCGATCGCGACCGCTGGCTAGGCATGCTGAATCGGATCGATAGCAAGTTTCCGGGTCGTATGTCAATTGACCTTTCTATTCATCTTCCCACGGGAAACTACGATGCCTGCTACTCCGGTCACCTCTCTATCGGAACAAGTGCCCCGGGCGAGCATAGTCATATGATAGGGTTCATGGTGAGCCTCTTGTCCCCTATTACATCGTTTACGGCTTGCGCACTGTCGACGATCTCGAAGAGATGGAGAGGAGGAAGGCACTCAATGCGACGCCGTCTCGCCACGCAAGCATCTTCGTCCACGACACGCATTACGTCCTACCTGCCTGGGTGAGCACGCTGGTCAGGCTGGTCAGGCCCAAACTTCTTGAGCCACCACTGCCGCTAGTAGCTACACGTCAGGATATCAGCTTCGATCTGTCGCCGGATGAGCAGCCGTACGCGACTTGGATCGCACAGGACATCGAACAAACGTGGGGATACGAACGCATGCCGCCACTCGTCGGGAAGCTCATCGTACCGGACGTGGCAACCGACGGCCGCCTCGTGGGAGAGGCCACGCTTTACGATTGTCTGTTTTCGGACAGCTGGTAGGAACACCGTCGAAGCGTTCGGCGTGGCGCTCTCAAGCTCAGTGCGCGTCGCCGCTGACGTTCCGCGCCACCATGATGCCACCGCCGGCTGCACCGGGCGCCGGCGCCAGCGGCGGCGGCGGCGGCGGCGGCGGCAGCAGCTCCCGACGCGCGGGGCCGCCGCTTGCGCGTCACCTGCGCCGGTTGGAGCGCCCGGGTGCCGGCGGAACGGGTGGCCGAGTCGAGCGGAATACGCATACATGGGAGGCGCTCGAGGCTGCGATCCAGAAGGCAGGGCACTTCCTGGGCGGTATTCCCGTTGGTCAGCCGAAGCCTCGGGGCGTGGGTCGTGCGGCTCCGCGACGAGCACGCGCCCGACGGGATCGCCGCCGTGCTCGTGTACCCGATGAACGCGCTGGCCGAGGACCAGCTCGGCCGGCTCCGCTCGCTCCTCACAGGCACCGGGATCCCCTTCGGGATGTACGTCGGCAAGACGCCGGAGAAGGCCGCCGACGTGGTGGGCGAGCGGCTCGGGGCCGGGGCCTCGCGCGGCGACTACGAGGCCGCGGTGCGGCGGCTGCGCGCCGAGAAGCGGCCCGTGGCGGCCATTCCGCCCGAGGAGCGCCCCTCGCGCGACGAGATGGTCGCCCCGGGTAAGCGGCCGCGCATCCTGCTCACCAACGTGAAGCAGCTCGAGCTGCTCCTGACGCGGCAGCGCGACATCGAACTCTTCGCGGGGGCGACGCTCGACTTCCTCGTGTTCGACGAGGCGCACACCTCCAGCGGCGCCGCGGGCGCCGAGACGGCGTGCCTCACCCGGCGGCTCCGCAGCTTGTGCGGCAAGCGACCCGACGAGACGGTGTGCATCGCGACCTCGGCCACCATCGCCGATCCCGCGCGCGGGCCGGAGGCCGGGCGGCGGTGGCGTGGTCGTCCGCGGGAATCGACGTGCGAGGCCGCTCCACGCGGCCGTCGATCAAGAGAGGCACTTGCTCTACGTGGCGTGCACGCGGGCGCGGGAGCGGCTGGTGGTGACGTACGCGGGGACGCCGAGCCGGTGGGTCGGGGCGCCGGGCGGCTAGGCGGCTGCATCGCGTCGGCCAGGCGGGATGGTCGACGCGCGCGCTCGGGCGGCTCGCGGGGTCGATCATGAGATCGGGCGAGCGGCTGGCCGGTGCCGCGACATGCTCGGTCGCGTGACGTGGAACGCTGCCGACTGCGGCCGGACTCCGAGCCGGGCACACCGCTGGGAGAGGGACGACGCCGCGGGCGCACGCTTGCTCCACGCCCGCCCGCGCGACCACGTCGCGGTTGTCGGGACCACCCTTGAGAGGTATGATCGAGCATGACCTCGAAGGATCAGGTAGCGCGGGAGCTCATCGCGGAACACTTTGAGCTCGAGCCGCATCTTCAAGCTGTCTATCGCATCGTCGCCGAGAACGAAGCCAGCGCGACGGAGCCTATCAAGCTGCTGGAGGTCAACGCCGCGACCGTGGCCACCGGAGGCGTCACGCCGTTCGAGTTCGCGCCGACCCAAGACGTTCCGTTCCCGACGGTGATCGCCGAAGTGACGCCCACGGAATTCGAGGCGATTCAGGCGGGCGATTCGAAGCTCCCGAAGGGTTGGAGGCTCGACTGCGCGCAGCGGTTTACGCGCGATGGGCTGGCAGCGTGATGGACGCCGGAGCGAGACGTCAAGCCTTTGCCGTCGCGTTCGCGGCTCAAGGACGGTCGGATTGGGACGTCTACAAGCATCTCTCGGCGCTCACGAAACCCAGCTTTCCGCAATGTCACACGCTGCACTACCTTCAAATGGCGACCGAGAAGATCGCCAAGGCGTATCGCATCCGCGACACCGCCGCTGACGTGGACGAGCTGGTGAGGCATCACACCGGGTTCGTCGAGTTCATCAATCAGTTCTTTCGCTGCGAGATGATTCGCGACGAATATCGAGGGCAAGATGCAGCTCTACAGACTCTCCAGCGGAATGCGACAGCCCTCGCTCGGGAGATCGAGAAGCTCGCGCCGGCTACCGATCGATTGGCGTCACCTGAGAACGCCGAGTACCCCTGGGAGCGCGACGAAACAATCCTGATTCCGTGCACCTTTGATTTTCCGAACCTCACCATGCTGCGGCGGCCAGGCGGTCGGTCGGTGATGAACCTCGTCGAGCGGGCCTTCAACGACTTCGAACGGTTGCGCATCCAGTAGACAAGCTGTCGGGTACAGGCCGTAAAATCATGCGGCATGGGCTGACCGGTATCGCTCAAGGAGCGCCGCTGCCGGCGTGGGGTGTTACAGCGTACGACCCTGCGGCCCCCTGGGTCGTGGAGGATGGCCCCTCCGGGCAGCGCCTCCAGCGGCTCGGAGAGCTCGCCACGCAAGACGCGAAATGATTCGTCGAGGTGCGCCGTAAGCATCGCGTCGACGTCCACCCCGGACGCTCGCGCCTTTCACTCATTTCATTGCATTTTTAATAAAAATCCGAGATTTGATCTTCCCATCACCTGGATGCATTTGACACCAGCGCCTGCGCTCGGCGCGGCCTGGAAGTAGGAGCTCATGGCAAGGCCCGCTGAACCCAGCGAGCGCGCGGCGCTCGTCGCGCTCGGAGACGAGCTCGCCCGCAGTCACGCAGCGCACGTCCTGAGCGATGCGCTGCAGGGGAGGCTCTCCCTCGACAGGCGCGAAGCGTTGCCCGGGCTCATCCGGCAGAGCGAGCGTCACGAGGCCAGCGGGCCGATCTGCGACGCCGGACGCTTCGCCACGGCGCTGGTCGGGAAGCTGCGCGTCGACGGACAAGCAGAGCTCGCGGACGCGATCGTGTCGTTGCTGGGCGGCGGCCCTGTCGACGCCGACCCGATGCTCTGGCTCGACGAGGTCCAGGGGAAGATCGCCACGAGGCGCCACGAAGCCGCGACGCTTCGCGCCCAAGGGCGTCACGAGCTCGCGAGCCGGGTCGAGAATACCCTGTCGCTCGACCTCGGGGTGGCGTTGAGAGAGCGGCTCTGCGCCGACGGTCACCACGAGCTCGCCGATGCCATCGCGAGGGCAATCCACGCCCACGAAGAACGGGAGCGCCGCGAGGCAGAGACGCCGTCGCCGTCGCCGGCCCAGCCGCCAGCGGCCGCCAGAAAGCACGAGTCCCCGCCCGATGGCGCCGCGCTCCGGGCCCTGGCCGACACGCTGGGGGGCAGCTACCCCGCGGACGTCCTGGCCTGTGCGCTCGTCACCAGGCTCCGCGCCGAGGGCCGCGACACGCTCGCGGGCTCAATCATGATGTTCTGGGCGCGCGACGTCGCCGGGCCGATCGTGGACCCCGCACGCCTCGCGGCCGACCTCTGCGCACAGCTCCGCGCCGAGGGACGCGGGGAGCTCGCCGACACCCTCGCGTCGCTGCTCCGCGGCGCCGCCATCGGCCGCGATCCGGGCGAGATCCTGGCGGCCTGGCTGAACGAGCTCGCCGGGCCGATCGTGGCCCCAGGACCGCTCGCGACCGCGCTCGTCTCCGTCCTCCGCAGGCAGCGGCAGGACAGCCTCGCGGACGGGATCCAGGCATTGCTGAGCGCGAGCCGATGAGCTCTCCCGCCTGACCGGCGCATCGTTATCGTTCGCGCACCCGCGGGGGTGAACCGCCGCCAGGCGCCCGGGGCTCGTGTCACCGCGGCGCCTTGCAGCAGAAGCTCACCAGGCCTTCCGGCTCGAGCTCGCCCTCCTGCTCACCGCCGACGGCCTCGCAGGCGGATACCCTCTCGACGGTCAGCGTCGCGGTGACGCTCCGCGGAAGAGAGCCGGGTGGCACGTTAAAGCATTTATCGTAGATGTTTGTGGTGGGAAGGGGCTGCGTACACTGCTCGTCTGCGTAGAAGGTGAGTGTCGCCGTCGTCTCCCGCCATTTCCCGTCGTCCAACGGGTCCTCGGCCCCGCACGCGGAGCACCCCTTCACGCCGGTGTAGGCCTGCACCAGCTCGGGATGAGAGGGGGGGCACTCCGGGAGCTCTTCGTCACCGTCGTACTTGAGACAGTGACGGAACTCCGGCGCCAGATCCGGCACACACTGGCTGGCAAGATTCCAGCAAACCTCGTCATACTCCCAGTAGCGCTGACACACCCGGACGAGGCTTCCCCAGGTGGCCTCCACGTCCGCCCGCGAGAGCGAGGCCGCGCAGGAGGGCCCCCCGTTGCCCCAGCTCCGTCCTACGCCGACGTCGGCGTCCTGCGCGGCGGGATCCAGGGCCACCACCTCGGAGATGCAGCTCCCGTCCCACTCGACCGGAATCATGAACGCGCGGGTGACCGTCCCGCCGATGTCCTCGCCCGAGACACACTGGGCACCTTTCCTGAGCTCGACGCTATGATACCTGCTTTCCCTCACCGGCTCGGCGACGCAGCGTGGACAGCGGTCGAGGGACTTCGGATCTCGATAGAAGTCTCCCTCATGGTAGGCGTTGGCCGACGTGCAGTCCGGCGCATCACGTGGGTTCCCTGTCCAGACGAAGTACGGGAGGAAGGTATTGAAGTCGGGGAAGAGGGCGCTGTCCCAGACAGCCGGCGAGCAGTTCCAGGGGCACGTGTGGTCATTGGTGATCCGGCACTCCTCCCCGCGGCAGCCCGAGTCGAGACGGATGCACGACGCCCCGGCGAGCGCTGCGCCCGCGCCGAGCGAGAGGAGCGCCGCCGCCATCGCTATCGCCCTCGTCCTCCCTCTCGCGTGCATCATTGTTCCTCCGGCATGCAGCACAGCGTCCTCCTCTCAATGGCCAGCTCGCCCGCGAGCTCCC
The DNA here is from genome assembly GCF_051521505.1 of Sorangium sp. So ce1014. NCBI lineage: Bacteria > Pseudomonadati > Myxococcota > Polyangiales > Polyangiaceae > Sorangium > Sorangium sp. So ce1014. Next base: position 851,346 of record NZ_CP150356.1, on the reverse strand, counting down.
CGCCGCTCGGCACGCAGCTCCCGGGCACGTTGACCCGCCATTCCGCCCGCATGCTCCCGAGCGCCGACCCGGGCTCGGCGGCGTGGCAGACGCCGTTCTCGGCGACCGCGGCAGCGTCGACCAGGTGGGCGCACGCGTCGTCCTCGAACGTCGACACGATCGCCTCGCACGCGCTCGGCGCGATCTCGGTGCACGCGCACGGCGTGCAGCGGCGCTCGTCCTCGCTCACCTTCCAGAAGGTGAACCGCTCCGAGAACGCACGGCCGGGGGCGCCGCCATCGGAGGGGCACATCGCGTAGTCGCCCTCCATCTTCGAGACGACGCAGCGGCGGGATCCCGGCGGGAGCTGCGACGCGGCGGGCATGCAAAAGGTGTTTTTGCCCGGGCACAGCGTCGGCTCGCTGCCCCCGCTGCACACGACAGCGCTCTGCCCTCCGCCCGGCAGATCGCCGTCGCGCGGCACCGGGGCCAGCGCGACGTCGCAGGGGCGCGTGGTGACCGGAGCGATCTCGAACGAGCCGAACGCCTCGGGAGCCACCGCGCCGGGCGCGACGCACGCCCCGTCCCAGGCGGGCGGCGCGCGGAACGGGGTCACCGTCTCGCCGGGACCGTCGTCGCACATCCAGCCGGTGGTCACGGTGAGGCCGACCGGCAACACGCACGCGGGCTCGGTGCACGCGCACGGACCGCAGCGGACAGCGCGATCCGGCTCGGCGACGAGCCGCTCGTACTCCCTCAGGCCCGCGCTGCCGCCGTCCGCCAGCATGACCCCCTCGCAGGACGGCTGCTCCGGAGCGGGGCCCATCCAGACGATGAAAGGCTGCTCCTCGAAATCAGAGGAATTGACCTCGACGCAGGTCCCATAGCAGGCGCCGTTGTTGGTGCCGTCCTCGTTGATGATGTCGCACGTCAGGAACTCGTGGCAGTCGTAGCCGTCGACGGCCCCGCAGCCGCTCGCCATCACGACCGCCGCAGCCCCCAGGCCGACCAGCGCCGCCAGGATCCGCCCCGCCGTCCACCACCTCATCGCCGCATCTCCTCGACGCCGGGCCATCACCACGCCCCCTCGATCCGGACGCCGCCGCCGCGCGCCGCCGCCTGCGGGACCACGCGGACACCGCCGTGGTCCGGCGAGGGCGCCCACAAGAACGACGAGAGCGCCGCCGCGCCGACCACGCCGCTCGCCACGAAGCTGGCGAGCGCGATCAGGCCCAGGGCGTCGCGGGAATCGACCGCATCCCCGAGCTGGAGGCACCCCGCATCCAGGTCCGGCCGCCTGGGGCTGCACGCCGTATCCGCCCGGTCGTCGAGCGCGCTGCGCAGCTCGTCGCGCAGCGTCTCGGCCTCGGTGTCCTTGACCGCCGACGCGAGCGCGAACCCCGCGCCGACCACGACGCCCGCCGTCGCGAGCGCGAGCCCCCCGACCCGGATCGCCGGGCCGATCGCCACCTCCGCGGCCGCGGGCCGCAGCGCCGCCGGCCCCGGAGCGACCGCCGCGGCACGGGGCCGCGGAGGTGGCGCGACCGCCGCTGGCCCCGGCGGCTTCTCCTTGAGGGCCAGGCCGATCGCCGGCGTGTCCCCGCGCTGCGCCTCGAAGCGCCCCACGCCGTCCTCGTGGCCTCCGAGCGTCGCCCGCGCCTCGTGGCTGCCGGGCTCGACATAGACCACGTACGTGGCGAGCCCCTGGCCGACGCGCCGGCCGTCCATGAACACCTCGGCCTCGGGCTCGCCCACCACGATCGCGACCGCGGCGACCTCCTGCGCGGCCCGCTGGAGCCCTCGCTGGAGCTTTGCCCTGACGCCCGGCGCGAGCGCATCCCCCGCCTCGAGCGCCCGACGCAGGTACTCCGCGGCGTCCCGGTAGCGGCGCAGCGAGAGCTCCGCCAGCCCGAGCTCCCCGGCCCAGCGAGGGTCGCCCGTCGACTCCCACGCCGTTCGACACGCCGCCGCTGCCTCCTCCCATCGCCCGGCGCGCCGCTCCTGCTCCGCCCGGCGGAGCGTCGCCGCAATCACTGCGGGCGAGGCGTCCGGGGGCGAGACGCCCGGGGGCGAAGCCGCCGATCGAGAGGCTCCTGACGGCGAGACCGCCGAGGGCGAGCCCCCCGCCCCCGTACCGCCCGCCCTCGTACCGGGCGATTGCGGCACCTCGGCCATCGCACCGCCGCTCCAGCCTGAAGCGCACAACAGCAGCGCAGGCGCCACGCACCTCGTCAAGCGCATGGGCGGCGACGCTAGTCGGCCCGAAGATCGCCCGCAAGCACGCGTTCAGGCGCCGAACGAGCGAGGGATCGAATGACAAATCAGAAGACGTCCGCGTAAAGCATCAAGGACCCGGCCTGCGCTCACCCCTCGCCACGGCGGCTCAGCGCTTGCCGGGGATCCGGAATCCGCCAAGAGCGCAATATCGGCAGCCCGGGCGGGGGACCGGGAACGATTTCGAGCGCCATCGGGTAACCGGCGGATAATGGATCGGGCATGGATGCAAAGGATCCGCGCGGTACGCCCGCCGGAGCGCCGCCGCCCACCTGGGAGACCGTCGTCCGCGAACACCTCCGCTACCTGCGCGGTTGCGTGGCGTCGGAGAGGATCCCGGAGGCCGACAGGGAGGATGTGCTTCAGGAGGTGCTGCACAGCATCTCGCGGGCCCTGGCCACCTTCGATCCGGCCCGGGGCGAGCTGCGCGCCTGGCTGAAGGCCATCGTCCACAACCATGCATCCAACCACCGGCGCCGCGCCTACCGGCGCCGCGAGGCGCCGTGGCCGGACGAGCCGCTGGAGGTCGCCGACAAGGCGCCGAGCTCCGAGGAGCGCCGGATGGAGCACGAGCGGCGGCAGCTCCTGTCGACGCTGCTGCTCGAGCTGCCGCCGGAGCGGCGCGAGGCGCTGATTGCCCACGAGCTGGACGAGGAGGGCATCGGGCAGGTTGCGGAGCTGCTCTCGATCCCCGCCACCACCGCGAAGAGCCGAGTCCGCCACGGGCGCGAGGAGCTCAAGGCAGCGGCGCGCCGCTGGCAGGCGCGCCATCGCCGTCGCCTCGCCGCGCTGCTCCCGATGCGCGCGGCCGGTGGCGCGGGGGAGCGTCCCCGGCGCGCCGCATGGCGGGAGCGCCTGGCTCACCGCGTGCGGCGCGCGCTCCGAGATGCAGTGTCCGGCGCAAGGGCACCGCGCCTGCGAACAGCCGCTCACGGCGGCGCCTCGCTCGCGGTGAGCGCCTTTGGCGTCGTCCTGACAGCAGGGCTCCTGCTGGCCGGGCACAGCGGCCTTCTCGTTCCCGGAGGCGCGGCGCCGCCGGGCGCTTCTCTCACGGCGCGTGCTCGCGCCTCGTCGACCGCGGCGCCGGCGGGGGGAGCGAGCGAGCTCTCGTACTCAGCCGCGAGCGACAAGCATCCTTCACCAGGAGCGACGGTGGCCTCGCACGACCAGGGCAGCGCGGCTCTTCGTCCTCGAGGCATGTCCCGCCCGGCGCAGCGCTGGCCCATCGCGCAGGGCGATGAGCAGGAGCGCCTGAGGATGGCCGCCGCCGCCCGCGCCATCGGGAAGGAAGCGCTGGCGCGTGCGCTGCTGGAGCGCCGCCGCCGCGACCTGCCAGGCGCCGCGCCCTCGCAGGGCCGCGATGTGTCCCTGGCGCTCTCGACGCCCGCAGCGCGCGTTCGCTGAATTCGCTGGCTGAAGAACAGCGCCTCCGCGACGAGGAATCACGAGCATCGGCGCCCGAGGTGCTCGACGTGGGCCGACTCGACCGGCGAGCTGCGATGTCGGCCTGCGCGCGCGGCCGGCGCGCGGCCGTCACGGGCGCGCGATGGTGCTGAGGGCTTCTCGACAGACACCCTCTTGCCGAGGTCCGGTATGCAGACTCGACGCCGCACGACAACCGCTGTCCACGAGCGCAGCGCGCCCCGGCGCCGCCGTCCATCGATCGCGAAGCACCCGGCGATCCGCATTCCCGCGGAGCGCATCGTCGCCGAGCGCCGCTGGATCGCCGCGCTCGTGCGCGCCGGCGGCGTATCGCCCCGCGACCGTGAGGATGTGGTGCAAGCAGTGATCCTGGCTGCGTGGATGGCTGTCGAGGAGGGCAGGTACCACCCGGACGCGTCCGTCGATCCGCGGCGAGCGCTCCGCGGCTGGCTCTACGGCATCGTCTGGCGCACGGTGGGGCGCCACCGCAAGCGCGCCTCGGTCCGCCGGGAGATCCCGGTGGCGGATCCGTGGAGCGTGCAGCCGGCGCCGCCGCGGGACGACGATGTCCTCGTCGAGGCGCGCGAGCACCTTCTCAGCGTGCGTCTCGCCGTATCCAGGCTGCCGCGGCGCGACGGCGAGATGCTCGCCCTCGCCGCGATCGGTCACGGCATCCGCGAGATCGCGCGCGGGGTCGGCATACCGAGCTCGACGGCGGTACGGCGGCTCGACCGAGCGCGAAGGAGGCTTCGAGGGCTCCTCGCTCGTTAGCTCCGCTGCGGGAGGATCGTCACGGCACGGGAGGTTCATCGCGGAAAGAGAGGAACCGCCAAGAGTGCCAGTTCCATGGGAAAAGAACCACGGGCCGCAGATTGGCGGTGCCCGGACGCATGTGCCTTCTCCATCGATGCCAGCCTCCCGGCCGCGCGACGCGGAGAGCAACGCATTCCGATCAGGAGCGTCAATTTTCCAAAAATAATCGTCTCATTCTCCGCCGCCCGCCTGCTCATGGCACCTCGACAGCCCGGTGACGGCGGGATACAGGCGGCGAAGGTATGCAGGTCTCCACGACGCCCATCACGTCCATCACCGCGAGCGACGTGAGAGGGCTGCTCGCCGCGGGCGCCGGCGGCGGGCTGCTCTCCGGCGCGGATCTCTTCACCTTGGCATTCGCGCTCTCGGGCCGGTCGCGCCAGCTGCCGATGACGCTCGATGAGGCGCATGAGCTGCTGTTGGCGAACGGCCTTCCGCCGGCGCTCGCGGGGGGCGGGCTCATCGAGCGAATGCGCGAAGCGACGAGCGCGGATCCGGCGTTCCTGGCCTACAACGCGAGCACGTTCTGCCTCGACCGCAACGTCGGTCTATCGCGCCGGCTCGTCCAGCTCGTTGATCGGCGCGACGTCCAGCAGCTCATCCACGCGCTTCGCGCCGAGCGGCAGCCGCCCCCCGCACGCCCTGCCGCCCCCCTTCGAGCCCGGCCTGCCACGCCGGCTCGGCGGACCGAAGCGCCCGCTGCGCCGCCTCGACGCCCTCCCGCCGCCCCGCCCCAGGAGCGCCCGCCCGAGCCCGCTCCGCCTCTGCCGGCCCCGCCGCCCAGGAAGCCGGCGCCGCTCCTGATGGCCGGCCTCGACCGGTCCGAGCTGCTCCAGCGGCTCCAGGGCCCGCCGGCCTCGCTCGCGGCGGTGAGCCACGCGCTGCGCGCCCATCTGCTCGCCTCGGCCGAGCAGTTCGAGGAGCTGCTCGCGCTCGCCGCCCTCACCGGCGTCGAGCCGCACCGCTACCAGACCGAGACCGCCCGCCGCGTGCTCCGCGGGTTCCGCGGGCGCGCGCTGCTCGCCGACGAGGTCGGGCTCGGCAAGACCGTCGAGGCGCTCATGATCCTGCGCGAGTACCAGCTCCGCGGGATGGTCCGGCGGGCGCTCATCCTCGTCCCCCCGGCGCTCGTCGGCCAGTGGACGGGCGAGCTCGCGGAGAAGGCCGGGATCGCGGCGCGCACCACCGACGACGCCGCGCGCACGGCCGACCCCGAGGCCTTCTGGCGCGACGAGGGCGTGGTCGTCGCGTCGCTCGCCCTCGCGAGGAGCGCGAAGCACGCGCCGCTCGTCCAGGCCGGCTCGTGGGACCTCGTGATCGTCGACGAGGCCCACCACGTCAAGAGCCGCACGACCGCCGGCTTCAGGCTTGTCGACGGCCTGCACAGCCGGTTCCTCCTGATGCTCACGGCGACGCCGATCGAGACCGACCTCGAGGAGCTCTACAACCTCGTGACGCTGCTCAAGCCCGGTCAGTTCGCGACCCCGGCCGCCTTCCGCGCCCAGTTCGTCGACCCGAAGGACCCGCTGTCGCCGAAGAACCGGGAGCGGCTGCGCGCCCTGCTCGCCGAGGTGATGGTCCGCAACACCCGCGCCGACAGCGGCCTCGCGCTGCCGCCCCGTTACGTGAGCACAACGCTTGTCGACCCGCTGCCGGAGGAGCGCGAGCTCTACGAGCGCGTCCTCGCGCTCGTGCGCGCGCACGGGGCCGACGCCGGCACCCGGCTTGTCACGTCGACGCTCCTGCTCGGCGCCGGATCGAGCCCGGCCGCCGTGCGCGGGAGCCTCGAGCGCATGAGCGCGAGCGACAGGCGCGCGCCCGCGCTGCGCGCCGCGCTGGCCGCCCTCGCGAAGCAGGCGGCCTCGGTCCGCGCGTCCCGGAAGGGCGGCGCGCTCGTCGAGCTCGCGCGCGCGCACGACGAGCAGATCCTCGTCTTCACCCGGTTCCGCGACACGCTGTCGTACATCGAGGCCGTGCTCCGCGACGCGGGCGTCGAGCCCGCGGCGTTCCACGGCGGCCTCTCCGCCGCGGACAAGCGCGCGGCCCTCTCGGCGTTTCGCGAGGGCCGCGCGCGCGTGCTCGTCTCGACCGACGCCGGCGGCGAGGGGCACAACCTCCATCACTGCCATGTCCTCGTGAACTTCGATCTCCCCTACAATCCCATGCTCATCGAGCAGCGGATCGGGCGGCTGCACCGGATGGGCCAGCGGGAGGAGGTGCGCGTCTACAACCTCTGCGCGCGCGGCACCGCCGAGGAGCGCGTCCTCGATCTGCTGGATCGCCGCCTGCACCTGTTCGAGCTGGTCGTCGGGGAGATGGACATGGTCCTCGGCAACCTGGCCGACGAGCGCGACCTGGAGGAGCGGATCGTCGCGCTCTACGCGACGTCGCGCTCGGAGGAGGAGCTCGCGAGCGGCTTCGACGCCATCGCCGAGGAGCTCGCCGCGGCGCGCGGGCGTTACGAGCAGGTGAAGCGCCTCGACGCGAGGCTCTTCGGGAAGGACTACGAGGCATGACCGCGTCGCCGGGGACGGCCTCGCCTGCGGGGGGCGCGCTGCCCGCTCCGCTCGATTTCGTTGTCGAGGCGCTCGCGGAGGCCGGAGCGCTCGCCGAGCGGGAGGACGCGCGGGCGGTGGCGCTGTTGCCGCCGCGGCTCGCGGCCGAGATCGAGATCCCGGAGGAGTGCGCCCTCGCGCTCTACCCCGATCGGGACGGGGACGTCGCGTGCGGCCTCGGCTCGACGCTGCTCGAGCGGCTGATCGCGAGGGCGCGCGGGCGGCCGGTGTCCACGTCGGTGCGTCTCGCCGCGGATCCGCCGCGGCCGGCGCATGTGAGGGCCGCCGCGGACCGCTTCGCGCTGCGCAACGGGCTCTGCGAGCCCGGGCAGATCTCGATGGGTACGGCGGTGTACGTCGCGGCCAGCGTCGCGCATGTCGTCGAGGCCGACGATCGGCGCGAGGGGCTCGTCCGGGTGGTGGTGAGCGCGCACGACGGCGGCGAGCCGGACGCCGCGGTGGGCGCGCACCTGGACCTCGCCTGGCCGAGCGCGCTCGTGCAGCCGAGCGCCGCGCCGCTCGCGGCGGACGGCCGCGCGGCGGACTGGATCGCGCTCCGCGCGGAGCGGGCGGTGCGGGCGGCGGTGCAGCCGCTGCTCGACGAGGTCGAGCGAAGGCACGCGCGGGATCACGATCGCATCGTGTCGTATTTCGCGGACCTGATCGCGGAGGCGCGGGCGCCGCGGCGGCGCGCGGAGCCGAAGGCGGTCGAGGCCAAGGTGGCGCACCTCGTGGCGGAGCGGAACGCGAAGCTGGAGGCCCTGCCCGCGCGGTTCGCGGCGAGGGTGACGTGCTCGGTCGCGGCGCTGGTGATCGCCGAGGTCCCGGCGGCGCTCGTGAGCCTGCGTCTCCGGCGTCGCAAGGAGTCGCGGGAGCTCGTCGCGCGGCTCCCGGCGGGCGCGTCGAGCCTGGACAGGCTCACGTGCGAGGCGTGCGCCGCGGCGACGTCGAGGCCGGCGGCCTGCGACGATCGGATGCACCTGCTCTGCGAGGCGTGCGCGCCGAACGCGCAGGGCAGGATCGCGTGCCCGGCGTGCGCGAAGCGGCGGTGAGCGCCAGTCGGCCGCCGTGCCCCGAACCGCCTCACGGTTGCCCCGAACCGCTTCCCGGCTGCCCCGAACCGCTTCGCGGCTGCCCCGAACCGCTTCACGGTTGCCCCGAACCGCCTCACGGCTGCCCCGAACCGCCTCACCGCTGCCCCGAACCGCTTCACGGTTGCCTTTTTCGCCTCGGACCCCCGGTGACCCCCCGGTCTGGCGCCCTTTTCGCCTCGGACCCCCGGTGGCCCCCGGGTCTGGCGCCCTTGTCGGAGTCGGGCTGGAGACACGCCTCCAGCGCGTCGCAGATCCTCGACAGCTCCTCGCTCGTGTGCGCCGCGAAGCCGAAGCGAAATGCGGGGACGGACCCAGCCGCGACGTGAGCAGACCCCGGCGTGAGGGCCAGGCCGCGCGCGTGCGCGCGTCTGACGAGCTCTTCCGAAGTCAAGCTGCGCAAGCGCATCCAGAGCGCCAGTCCCCCGCCAGGCGGGTCGCACACGATCGCGGAGCGCAAGGGCGACCTCGACTCGATCTGTTGCAGCAGGTAATCACGGCGCTGCCGGTAGAGCTGCCGGGCGCGCCGCGCGTGACGCTGAACCTCGCCGTCCTCGATGAGCTCGGCCACGGCGCGCTCGAGGACGACGTCTCCCTGACGATCGAGCAGCTCGCGGACCGCCCTCAGGCGCGCGACGACGGACCTGTCCGCGATGATGTATCCGAGCCGCAGGGCGGGGGCGATGAGCTTCGAGAGCGATGCGATGTAGATGCAGCGCGACGAGAGGTCCTTTGTCGCAGAGAGGGGCAAGAGCGGCGCGCCCTCGAAGTGGTACTCGTAGTCGTAGTCGTCCTCCACGATGTAGAGCCGGAAAGATTCACAGATTCGTCGCAGGTGCATTCGACGCTCAGCGGACATCGCGACGGTCGTGGGGTACTGATGGTGCGGCGTCACGTACACGGCCTTGAGGCGCCCCTTGAGCCTCTTCGCGTGCACCTCCAGCTCATCCGTTCGAAGGCCCTCCGCGTCGACGGGCACATGGACGACGTCGGCACGAGCGAGCTGGAAGGCGCGCCATGCCGGCGCGTAACCGGGGTGCTCGACGGCGATGACATCCCCAGGCTCCAGCATCGCCAGCGCGAACAGGCTCAGCGCGCCCTGGCTGCCACGCGTCAAGACGACCTCCTCCGAGGAGCACGAAAGCCCGCGAGCGTGGTTGACGAAGCCCGCGAGGACCTCCCTGAGCACGGGATCGCCTGCAGCATCTCCGTAGCCGAGGCCCGTCCGAGCCAGCGCTCGGAGGGCGCGCCGCTGGGCGCGCGCGAGCTCGTCCAGGGGCGCGATCCGGGCGTCTGGAACCCCGTCGTTCACCGCGATCACGGCGGCGCGTCGCCGGTCGAGCGCCGTCTCGACGGAGCGGCGGCCCTCGGCGTCGGCGACAGCGAGCGTCGGAAGGTTGAGCGCAACCCGGGTGCCGCGGGCGGGTAACGCCTCGAGCCACCCCTGGGCCACAAGCTCGTCCACGGCGGCAACGACGACCTTCCTGTTGACCTTGAGCTGGGCTGCGAGCGTCCGGCTGCCCGGAAGCGTCGAGCCCGGCAGGAGTCGTCCGCGCTGGATCTCCTGGACGATCGCGCGGCTCAGCTGGGTTTGCCGCGGCACGGACGCACCGCCGTCGAGCACCAGGTCGAAGCGCCAGGGCCGACCAGCTGGACCCGTCGACATGTTCGTTCTGGAGCCTGTCATGGGTCCAGCTTCGCGCTACTCCTGGTCCTGCGCAAGACGCTCTTCGCGCGGACAAGGAGCAGAAATGAGCGAACGGTTCCATTCAGCAGACTTCGACAAGACGCCGCCGCGGCCGCGCGTGGTGATGCCAGAGAAGCTCGCGCACCCCGCGGTCGAGTCCGCCGGGCGTCACGGCGACTACTCGAAAGCAAGGAAACACCCGGTCTTCTTCGTGGACCTCCCGTCCCACGCGATCAGCATGACCATCGGCTGGCTCGATCCGGGGCAATCCTCGAATCGGCATCGGCACACGTACGAGACCCTCCTCTACGTCCTGGAAGGAGAGGGCTACTCGTACGTGGGCGGGAAGCGCGTCGACTGGAAGCAGGGGGACGCGGTCTACGTCCCTGTGTGGGCCTGGCACAACCACGTCAACACAGGAGAGGGGCAGGCACGCTACCTGGCCTGCGAGAACGCGCCGATGCTGCAGAACATGGGAGGCGTCGCGCTGCGCGAGGAGGTGCCCGATCGGGGTGACCAGCTCCTCGACAAGGACCACGAGGCGGAAGGAGGCGCGCGATGACCTCCTCTCTCCGTGGAATCGTCGCTTACCCCATCACGCCGTTCACGGAAGCCGGACGCGTCGATGAACGACTCCTCGGGCGCATCGTCGACGACATGCTCGCCGCGGGCGTCCATGCGATCGCGCCGCTGGGCAGCACCGGGGTGTTGCCGTACCTCTCGGACGAGGAGCGCGAGGCCGTCACCGACCTCGTCGTCAAGCGCGTGGCGGGCCGGGCTCCGACCCTGGTCGGCGTGTCGAGCCTCACCACGGAGCGGACCGTGCACCACGCGAAGTACGCGGAGAGGGCCGGCGCCACCGCGGTGATGATCCTCCCGATGAGCTACTGGAAGCTCTCGGACAAGGAGATCGTGACGCATTTCGAGACGGTCGCGAAGGCCATCTCCCTCCCCATCGCCGTGTACAACAACCCGGCGACGGGCGGCCTCGACCTGAGTCCCGACACGATCGCGCGGCTGCTGCGCATCCCGAATGTCACGATGGTGAAGGAGAGCACCGGGGACGTGAACCGGATGCAGCGGCTCGTGCAGCTCTGTGGCGACCAGGTTGCCTTCTACAACGGGAGCAATCCGCTCGCGCTCGCCGCATTCGTGGCCGGGGCCCGCGGCTGGTGCACGGCGGCCCCGCACGTCATCCCTCGCCTCACCGTCGAGCTCTACGACGCGGTGACTCGCGGCGACCTCGACGCCGCCCGGCGCTCCTTCTACCGCCAGCTGCCTTTCCTTCAGTTCATCGTCGCGCATGGCCTGCCGCGAGCCATCTCGGCGGCCCTGGAGCTGATGGGCCATCGGGTCGGGCCGCTTCGGGCCCCGCTGCAGCCCCTCGAGAAGGAGCGGGTCGAGGAGCTTCGACGGATCCTCGTCGATCTCGCCGTGCTGCCGTCCGCATGACGTACGCTTCGCCGCGATCCTCCTGAGCCCCGCGCTCCGCAGGCGCCGCCGTGACGGCCCGCCGCGCTCGCCCTTCGCCGGACGCCGACGTGGACAAGGCGACATCGCCGTGCGCGGAGCGGCGCGCGACGCCCCGGACACGGCGGCTCGGACTGGCAGCGACGCCGGGACTCGGCTGGTCGTCGAGGCACACTGTGATAGCACTTGAGCCCATGGGCGCCGCCGCGGCCCGCGGACCGTCCGCCGGGAACGGCGCGACGCAGGCCGCCCAGTCGGCGGGGGTGAGGTGCGTGGATATGACCGTAGATTTTTCGATCCTCTTCGGGCTCGGCGCGCTCGGCTGTGGCGCTGGCATGACCTGTCTCGCGGCCCGGACGGCCTCGTTGAAGGGACAGCTGCGCGAGGCCGCACGGAACGCGGAGGCCCTCCGTCAATCCAAGGTGCAGCTCGAACAGCTGCGCTCCGAGCACGCCCAGGACCGAGAGACGCTCGAGCGCGCCCGGAGCGAGGATCGACAGAAGATCGAATGGCTCGACGCGCAGCAACGAGAGATCGAGTGGTTACGGAGGGAGCTGGACGCTCGGCCCAAGATCACGCAGAAACGGTACAAGATCCTGACGCTCGGCATCAAAGGGACCGGGAAGACCTCGCTCACGTTGAAGTGGGCCAATCCCCTCGTTGACCTCGGCAAGCTGCAAGGGACGAAGATCGAGCGCTACGAGCGGACCGTGAGCAACGTGTCCACCAAGGAAGAGCTGACCGAGCACATCTTCGAGATCGGCGACTGGGGCGGAGAGCATCTCGTCGAGGCCCAGCACGAGCTCGTCGTGGAAGAGGTCCACGGCCTGCTCCTCGTGGTCGATCTCGCGTCCAAGGATGGACGGCATGTGGATCCGGCCCGGGTAGAGGAGCAGATCCGGGAATTTCAGCCGCAGTCGCTGCGCTACTTCTTCGGCTCGAAGACGCTGACCGCCTGCAAGGCGGTCGTCCTGTTCATCAACAAGTCGGACGTCCTCTCCGGGACGCCGGCCGAGATCGAGCTGGAGGCGCACAGGCACTACCGGCCGCTGATCGACGGGATCGAGCGGCTCAAGAACCACGTCAGCACGCGGGTGCTCGTGGGCTCGGCGAGCTACGGCCACAGCACGCACCACCTGTTCTCGCACTTCGTCGAGCGCATCCTGCCGAAGCACGCCTACGACGGTCAGCTCCTCCAGCGCATCAAGCAGGAGGTCCTCGCGCCGACGGCCATTTCCCAGACAGCGCGGCTCTCGGCTCAGCAGGTCGGGCCCCATGCGCAGAAATGAAGCCAGCGCCGCGGGGTACGAGCCTCCGCGCTACCGCGCCGCGGACGACGCGCCGTGGTACCACGTGCTCCACGGGAACGTCCCGGAGCACCAGATCGATTTCATGTATGGCCCGGAGGTCCCCCAGGGACCGCTCACGCCGACGCATTTCAGCCACCTCGCGCGCCTGATGAAGTACATCGAGCCGCAGACGAACGGCACACACGCGTTCGCCATCGGCAATCTCTCGCGCGACGACACCCAGCACGAGGCAGGGCACGGCGCGATCTGCCTGATCTTCGCGTTCCGGATCGGCGGCGCGACGGATCACGCGGGCAGGGGGCACCCGCCGTTCGCGCACGGGATCGCGGCGGTCGATCGCGAGGTGCGCCCTGCGTCGCTGCTCGAAGCGGCGATCACGTTCCACCGCCACACGATGAACGCAGGAGAGTCCGACTCTCCCGCGAGCGCCTTCTACCGCGCGTACGTGCGCGCGGTCCTGGAGCGGCCGGACGGCGTGTCCCGCGTGCTGGCGCGCTATGTGGAGGCGTTCGACGATCTCCCGAGGTTGCCGCGCAGCGACCTGTCCTGGGCGTGGGTCGCCGATGCGGCCGCGCAGCCGAGGCGGGTGGTCATCGTGCACGGCGACGACGAGCCGTTCGAGGCGGTCGCGAGCGTCGCTTCGAGGCTCGCGGCGGTGCTGTTCCGCTCGAACATCAAGTGGACGGCGATCACCACCGGTCGAGAGGCCGGTATCCCGGGCGGGCTGTCGGTGCGGCTCGTGACCGAGCGCGATGTCGCGACGGAGGAGCGCCAGGGCCGGCTCCTGCGCCTCGAGGAGGTGCCCGGGGACGAGGCGGAGATCGCCCGGACGGTGTTCAGCGCGAGGCCGTATGGCGCAGAGCCGGAGAGGTCGAAGCCGGTGGGCTGGCGGGAGCGCTACGCGGCGCAGGGCGCGCTGGCGGCGGGCGCGCCCGAGGGCGCCGCGCGCAGGGGACCCGAGGCCCAGACGGTGCGGCGCGAGGAGGCCGCGGCCGCTGCGACGCCCGCCGGCGCGCGCGCCGCGGCCGCGGAGGTCGAGCAGGAGGAGAGAGCGCCCGTCGTGGAGAGGCCGCCCGCGCGACGCTGGCTCCGGAGGGCGGTCGTCGGCGCGAGCGCGGCGGTGGCCGCGGCATCGGTGCTCGGCGTCCTGTCGGATCCCGCGCGCGAGGAGAGGAGAGGGGAGGTCGCGGCGCCGCCGGCAGCGGTGATGGAAGACGAGCCGGACATCGAGCCGACGGCGCCTCCGCCGGCGCGGGTGGACACGAGCTCACCGGAGGCGCCGCCGGCGGCCACGGGAGGCGCCCGGGCGCCGCGCCGGGGGACGCAGCGAGGTCCGGCGAGGTGGACTCAACGCAGGACACCGCCTCCGGCCGCAGCGACCTCGGAGACCGCAGGTCCGACGGTGTTCGACAGCCCGCCCGTGTTCGAGTAGTCCGTTGGTGACACGCCGCGGCTCACCGCCTGCATTCCGCCTTCGTCTGGAAGTTCCAGCACATGGCGCCGTTACCAGGGTGGCCCGCGTAGGTCGAAGGGCCGCGTCCGCCCTGGCCGCCGCCACCCGGCTGTCCGGCGACGAACTCCTTCAACGACGGCGCGTCCACAGCGGCAGCCTTGTATGCAATGCCGATCGCATGCCCGCCGCGCCCGCCAGCCCCCGGACCTCCTGCTCCGCCGAGGCCACCATTTCCACCAGCCCCCGAGAGAGGCCCAGTTTGGTCGCCCAGAACGTTCTTGCCACCTGCCGCACCTTTCCCCCCTGGTCCGCCCTCTTGCCCGCCCGCTCCGCTTCCTCCTCTGCCGCCCTTTCCCACGGTGACGGCCACATCGACCAGGACCAGCTGCGTCCCGAGGCTCACGATGCCGATGCTGGACCCTCCGGCTTTCCCGCCGGCGCCGCCCTTCCCGCCGCATCCGCCCGCGCCTCCGCCCCCACCGCTGGCGCCAGCACCATTCACATACACTCTTCCCTGTTCGCAATAAGCTATCATGTAGCTCCCTGCTCCCCCTCCACCTCCCTGGCCGGGCGTTCCGGGCCCGCCGGGCGCACCGTCGCCGCCCGTAATCCCACCGAGGGTAAGTCCTTCGTCAGAGCCGACCTCGCCCGGGGTCCCGGCAGGGCCGCCGACACCGTTCTCGCCGGGTTGGCGTGTTCCGTCGGTGTCGACCGTGCCTCCCCTGCCTTTCGCCATTGTTTCCGGTATACCATTGTTACCTGATGCCCCGGGGATGGATCCCAGCGTCCCCCCAGGCCCGCCCGCACCACCGTTGGTGCTCGCGATACCGCACGTCATCTGTCCGGGCTCACCGCCTTTCGGGGTAGCCACGCAGGCGTCTGTCGGCGCGCCCACCGCGTCCTCCGCGCCCTCCGCCGGCGCATCACGCCCAGCCGCCGCCATGCCCCCCCCCGCCTCACCGTCCTGGCCGGGCATCCCGTCGCCGGCCACCACCTTCATCTGCCTCAGCTCCGCCGCGATGCCCGCCACGGCAACAGCGATGGACGAGCCGCCAGGTTCGATCGCGCTCGCCCGGATCTCGAATCCCTGCACCTTCACCCCGCCCGCCTCACCCGTCAGCGTCAGCGCGACCTGCCCCGCTGGCCCCACGATCGTGCTCTTCCTGTCCGCGCTCTTCTCCCACTCCCCGTTGCACGTGTAACCCCCGTGCACCTCGATCCCCGCGCGCAGCGTCACCGCCTCGGCGAACGCCTTGTCGGCGCACGCGCACACCTTCCTTCCCTCCGCGTGGTCGATCGCGTCTTGCAAGCGCGTGTAAGGGTCGTCGCTCTTCCCGGCGCCTCCAGCGTCCTCGCCCGCTCTCGCAAACACGCCGCACCCGTCCACCGGAACCGGACGTGGATCCCCCTCCCCATCATGACAGTGCCGGCAATCCGGTACCTGCTGACACGCGGTCGCGTGCAACGCCGCGGCGAGCACGGCGGTGCACCGGAATCGACGAACCTCCTCCAACAGACGAACTCGCATGGTGTCACTCCCCAGGGTCACATCCTCGATGTCACCATCGTGCGCTCAGCGAAACTCCTGCCCCGGGCGCCAGCGCCACGGGAACGACCGTCACCGCGGGTCCTCCATCGGCCCGCAACGATCCGTACAGCGCATAGCCCACGATCGCCGCGCCGAGCACGCCCGCTGCGGCGAAGACCCCGGTGGAGACATTGTACAGGCGCGCGGCCTCGGTCCGGCGCTTGTGCACCTCGAGGCACCTCGCGTCGTCGGGCGTCTCCGGCGTCGCAGGTCCGCTCGCATAGCAGGAGTCCGCGCCGGGCACCGCGGCGTTGCCGCCGGCTCGCGCGCTCTTATGCGCGAGGATCCTCAGGACGACCGCCGTTCCCGCCGCGAGCCCCGTGGCCGCGCCGCCGGCTGCGACGAGCGCCATGCTCGGCCCGGCGGCGCCGCGATCCGGAGCCGTGGGCGGGCGACGCTGCGGCGTCCGGGGCTGAATCGCCGCCGCCGCAGCGGCGCGCCCCACGAAACGGAGCTCTATCTCCTGCGACGCTCCCGGCGCCAGCGCCACCGAGGTCATCGCCGGGGTCTCGCCCTGGAGCCGCGCCTCGATCCTCCTCTCCCCCGGCTCGACGTACACTTCTCGCCCGAGCGGGGATGTCCCCACGGAGACGCCATCGACGAGCACCGTGGCCTGCGCTCGGCTCACGATCAGCGTGAGCGTTCCGATGCTCGCCTTTGCCTCGTCGAGCATCTGCCGAGCCCGCGCACGATCGAGCTCGCTCACGCCCTCTGCCTCGCGCAGGAAGAACGAGATGTGCTCCGCGGCATCACGGTGCTTTCCGAGCTTGAGCTCCGCCCGCGCGAGGTTCGCCGCGATCTGGAAATGCTGCTTGAGCTTCCATGCCTCGATGTAGGCCGTGTAGGCCTCCTGCCAGCGGCCTTCCCTGGCCGCCGAGACCCCCGCGCGGTAGATGCGTGCTGCGCGCGCGCCGTCGTCGCGTGGCGCCCCTGGCGCATCACGGGTCTGCGCCAGGGCGACCGCCTCCACGGTCACCGCGCAGAGGAACGCGCCCAGCATCACTCCGGCCGCACGCCGGCCAGAAGTCGTCAAGACACCCGCCATGGTGGTCCTCCTGCGCGTCGATGACATGGATTCATGAGGGGGCTCGGGAGGCGCAGGAGCACCGCCGTCTCGGCCATCGCGCCGCGGCGCCGACCCCTGCAGTGCGACAGGCCCAGGAGGCCCGCCAGAGCGCTTCCGCCTGGAGCTCACCGCTTCCCATCACTGCGGCTCCTAGGGGCTGCGCCCTCGCTTTTCGTTGTCCAGACAGAGGACCCGCAGGAATCCCTTCTTCCCCGCGCAAGGCTCGGCCTTCGGCTGTCTATTCGAAGGCTGGCGGGGCGAAAGCGGCTTCTGGGTGCTCGTGCCAGCAGACGGTGCGTCCACGCGCTGCTTGGATGTCGGGACAGGCGCAGGCGGTTCAGGCTTGAGGCTCGCTCCATCCGCCGACATCCGCCCTGTGCTTCCGTCGGCGCGCGCCGGGCCCGGCGAGGCCAGCGCCGGTGGGCTCGATGCCGTGACGCCAGGCTCGGACACCAACGCGCGAAGCTCAGGAGGGCGATGCGCACGTCTCCCCGGTAAGGCCAGCGCCACCGCGAGGAGCCCGGTCAACGCAACCGCCGCGGCTGCGGCCGCAACCCTTGTATTCCACCTCGGGCTCACGTCCTGTCGTGGCGGCTCAGGCGCTCCGGGCGGGATGGCCCTGACGGCGAGGTTCACCTGGGACGAGCTCGTGACCAGCGGTGTTGTCGAGCTCTCAGGGTCCCGCCGGTGGCTCGGAGTGGCCTTGTCGGTGTCCGTGGCGCTCGCGGTACCGTCGGCGCCCGAGGTCCGCGAGGAGGGCGGCGTCGAGAGCGGACTTCGCGCGATGCTCTGCGGCGGCGCCGCCTCTGGCGCATCGCGCGTCCTCCCTGGCGCCGAGGGGAGCGCTCCTCGTGCCGTCGCGATCCGGTCGAGCAGCTCTGCCACTTCCGCCGCGGTCCCGAACCGCTCCTCGCGGTTTCTCCGCATGCAGCGGGCGACGATGTCGACGAGCCGCCGGTCCACGCGCCACAGGGTCCGCGCCAGGGTGGGGATCTCACCGCTCAGGATCCCCGCGAAGACCTCCGCGGCGTCCCCGCGGAATGGCGGCTCCCCGGTGAGCATCTCGAACAGCACGACGCCGAGCGTCCAGATATCGGTGCGATGATCGATGGTCCTGTCCGCCTTGACCTGCTCCGGGCTCATGTACAGCGGAGATCCGACCATCCCACCTGGAATGGTGTGGAGTCCGTCGTTGATCGACAGGTTCTTGGCGACACCGAAGTCCAGCACCTTGACGACCCACCCCTCCACGCCGGTCTCCCGGTGCAAGAAGATGTTCGAGGGCTTCAGATCCCGATGGACGATGTGGAGCTCGTGCGCCGCCGCGAGGCCCCTCGCGACGTCTCTGCCGATAGCCGCGCCGATCTCCGGCTCGACACGACGCCTGCGCAGCAACAGCTCGGCCAGCGTCTCGCCCGAGAGCAGCTGCATCACAAGGAACGGATCGCCGGCGTCCGTCTCGGCCATGTCATAGACATCCACGATGTTCCGGTGCTGGAGCGCTCCGCAGCTTCGCGCCTCCCGCTCGAGCCGGACCCGGAGCTCCGGCTCCGCGCGGATCATCCGCTTGAGCGCCACCTCGCGCCCTGTGGCGAGGTTGACCGCCGACCAGACGGAGCCCATGGCGCCCTCGCCGATCTTCTCGACGAGCTTGTACTTGCCATTGATCGCCACACCAGCGCCGGCGGGTGTGTGCGCCTCCAGCTTTGACATAAGACTCTCTCGCGCCCTTTCGCACCGGAACCAGTGCGCCAGGAACAGACCGCGCCGCGTCAGCCGCGCTGAACTCAGGTCGATTCTCGGCGGCGTTGCGCCCCTTCCAGGCGCCCTGCGATCGATCGCGGTCCGGTCACACGCTCGCCATGGAGCAAACACGACACGTGCCACGGGCAGGCGTGCAGCGTCATCGCACCTCCGTGGAGGTTCAAGGCGTCCATGCTCCGTCGCATGACCAGCGCCCGCGGCGGCGCCGAGCGGGCTCCACGTCTCAGGCGTGCCTCCTGTGGCGCGCAACGAGACGTCCCAGGAGGCATGGCCCGAAGTGAGACATGCCGGGCGGTGTTCTCAGCGTAAGCTCCCCCGCCCCCGTCCTGGCGGATGGCCGAGCGCCCCCCGGCGCGCTGCCGCGCACACCCCGACCCCGACGCGCGACCCCTGGAGCCCCCGTCACTCGTCCCGCGACCAGGGCAAGAGCCCCGTCGCAAGGCTCTTCACCGCCGCCGCCAGCTCGATCGGCTCGATCGGCTTGGGCACGTGCATCTGGTAGCCGGCCACGAGCGCCCGCACCCGGTCCTCGGTCCGCGCGTACGCCGTCAGCGCCAGCGCCGGCGTCCGACCCACCTTGCGCGGCAGCAGATCCCGCACCTTCCGGATCAACGAGTACCCGTCCTCGCCAGGCATCCCGATGTCGACGACGAGCAGCGCCGGCTCCGACGTCTCCAGCAGCCTGAGCGCCTCGGCGCTCGAGGTCGCCGTGCTGACCTCGGCCCCGCAGCGCCGGAGCACCGCCGAGAGCATCGCGAGCGTGTCGGGATCGTCGTCCGCGATGAGCACGCGCACGCCGGTCAGCCGCGGGAACGGGTTGCGCGGATCGGGCGCGATGCCCGCGCTCGTCAGCGCCGTCGCCGTGGCGCCCGTCGACAGCGGCAGCTGCATCGCGCACGTCGTCCCGCGGCCAGGGCCGGGGCTCGTCATGCGCACCGTGCCGCCGTGCAGCCCCACGAGGTGCCGCACGATCGACAGCCCGAGGCCGAGGCCGCCGTGCCGGCGCCCGATGCCGCCGTCCTCGTGCCGGAAACGCTCGAAGACGTGCGGGAGCACGTCCGCCGAGATCCCCTCCCCGTCGTCGGTCACCCGGATCTCGGCGAAGCGCTCGTCCTGCGAGAGCTGCACCTGCACCAGACCCCCGGGGCGCGCGAACTTCACCGCGTTCGACAGCAGGTGCCACACGACCTGCTGGAGCCGCGCCGGATCGCCCTCCACGAACACGCCCTCCGGGTCGAGCTTCGTCTCGATCGCCACGCCCTTGCCGGCGGCAGAGGGGAGGATCGACTCGACCGCCGTCTGCACCGGCAACGTCAGCTCCACCGCGAGCCGCTCGATCTTGAGCGTGCCCGTCACGACCTGCGACGCGTCGAGCAGCTCGTCGATGAGCGTCACCTGGTGCTCGGCGTTGCGCTCGATCGCCGACAGCGCGCGCGTCTCCGCGACCCGATCGAGCGAGCCCGCCTGCATCATCCGCGCCCAGCCGAGGATCGCGTTGAGCGGCGTGCGCAGCTCGTGCGACACCGTCCCGAGGAACTCGTCCTTCAGCCGGTTGGCGTCCTGCACCTCGCGGTACAGACGCGCGTTGTCGAGCGCGAGCGCGGCGCGGTGCGCGACCTCCTCGGCGAAGGCGACGTCGGGCCGCTCGAAGAACCGGCCGGACTCCGACGAGACGAGCGAGATCGCGCCGAGGATCCGCCCGCGCGCCCGGAGCGCCACGACGAGGTAGGAGAGCGGCGCGAGCGCCCGGTTGGCCGCCGCCTCCTCGCTCGTCATCGCGTCGTGCAGGAGCACGTCCCCGCGCACGTCGGCGTAGAGCTCCGACCGGCCCGTGCGCAGCACGCGCGCCACCGGGCCCGGCTCGCCGTCGACGCGGCTCGGGTGGAAGTACCGGAGGAGCGGCTCCTTCAGCGGGCTCACGTGCGCGACCGCGACGTGGCGCAGGCCGAGGCCGTCGTCGATGTCCACAAGGCAGAAATCGGCGAGCACCGGGAGCGCGAGCCGCGCGAGCGACTGGAGCGTGGCCGTGAAGTCGAGCGACGCGGCGAGCGCCGTGCTGAGCTCGGCCAGGAAGGCGAAGCGCCGCGCCGCCTCCTCGGCCTCGGCGCGCGCCGCCTGCACCCGGATCAGGCGCGCGCGCTCCTCCTCGGCCCGCTTGCGATCCGTGATGTCGCGGTGGATGCCGACGAGGAACAGCGGGCGCCCCTCCTGGTCGTGCACCGCGTACGCCGTCACCTCGATCGGCACCTCGGAGCCGTCGCGCCGCACGCACGGGACATCGCCGACGAAGGTGCGCGCGTCCTCGATCTGCTGGAGGATCCGGCGCGTGGTCTCCTCGCGGACGTCGTCGCGGTGCAGGAGCGCCATGCTCTTGCCGACGATCTCCTCGGAGAGGTAGCCGAAGATCGACTCGGCCTCGCCCATCCAGTACCGGATGTTGCCCTCGACGTCCGTGACGAGGATCGCCTCGGGCATCTGCTTGAGCACCTCGTGCGAGAGGTGCATCGCCTCCTCCGTCTGCAACGCGGAGAGGCGCGCCCGCTCGAGCGCCTGCGCGCTCTGCTGGACCAGCGCGAGCATGAACGCCCGATCGTCCTCGGAGAACGACTGCGGCGCCGAGAAGCCGAAGCCCACGGCCCCGAGCACGCGCCCCTCGAGGAAGAGCGGGATCGCGGCGTACGCGCGCTCGCCCGTCGCGTCGCAGCAGGACGCGAAGCCCGGCTCGAACTCGCGGAAGCGCCCGTCCGACTCGAGGAAGATCGGCTGCCGCTCGCGGACCGCGCGCGCGAGCGGCAGCTCCGCGCTGAGATCGAACATCTTGAAGCGCGCGATCTGCGCCTCGAGGTACCCCGTCGAGCGCACCGTCTCGAGCTCGCCGCCGAGCCCGGCGCGCAGCGCCACCATGCCCGTCATCGCGCCGGCGGCCGCGACGACGTCGCTCGCGAGCACGCGGAGCACCGCGGGCGGCGTGATCGCGTCGGACAGCGCGGCCGTGACCGCGAAGAGCCAGGCGGCGCGATCCGCGCTCCGCTCCGCCGACTGGCGCGCCTCCTCCGCCTTCCGGTAGAGATAGGCGTTGTCGAGCGCCAGCGCGACGCGGTGCGCGAGCTCGGCCGCGAGCACGAGGTCGTCCGCGGAGTAGATGCGGTTCGACTCGGAGACGCCGAACGAGAGCACGCCGAGCTTGCGGCCGCGCGCGATGAGCGGCACCGCCATGGCCGAGCGCGTGCCGAGCTGCTCCAGCGCGGCGGCGCGCTCGACGGCCCCCTCGCCCTGATCGCCGTCGAGCTCGTGCAGGAGCTCGGACTCGCCGCTGTGCAGCACCTTGGCGATGCCGAGGCGCTCCTCGGCGTCGGGCGAGATCGCGCGCAGGAGCCCCTCGCGCTCGGGGTTCACGTGCCTCGCCGCGACCCGGCAGAACCGGGGCTTCGGCGCGCCCGCAGGCTCCGCGCGCTCGGAGCCCGCCGCCTCGGCCGCGGCGCGCTGGCGCCGCTGCGCGTGGATCCCCGGCGCGGGCGTGACGTCGAGCGCGCTCACCCCGGGCGCGAACGGCGGGCCGCCGGCTTCGGACGGCGACGGCGGCGGCGGCGGCACGGAGCCGATGAGGCCCATGGCGTCGGCGGTGCCGCGCTCGATCAGGTCGACCGTGCACCAGTCCGCGAGGTAGGGCACCGACAGGCGCGCGAGCCGCTCGAGGATCGTGTGCGGATCAAGCGATCCGGTGAGCTGCTCGCTCGCGTCCGCCAGGAACATCAGCTCATTATGGATCGCCCCACCGCGGGGATGATTCACGACCTGCCATGCCATGGCGGTCTCGCTGGGATGGCCTTCACGCTCCATGATGGTCGCCGGCGGCCGCATCGTAGCGAGGGCCGATCACAGAAGCCAGCGGCGTAGGAACAGAGAGCGACGCCTAACCGTCGGCGCTGAGCCGCGCGCGGGCGCGGTGGACAAGCGTCTGGACGGCCCGATGCGACTCGTCACGGACCGCGCCGACGTCCTGGCCTGCCGTGGCGATGGGCGCGCCGACCTCGATCGCCGCGGGGATACGTCGCGCACGGCTCACCCGGGCCATGTGCGCCACGAGCGACTCGTCCGCGTAGGAGGAACCGTCGCCGCCGTACGCGAGCCCGACAGGGACGATCTCCGCCCCGACGCGGCACGCCGCGGTGAAGCCGCCCGCGCGGAACGGCCGCACCTCATCTCCGGAGAAGGTGGTCCCCTCGGGGTAGACCATCACACCACGGCCGCGCCTGAGCGCGGTGGACATCGCCTGCACGACCGCGGAGCCGCTCCGCTTGCTCGATCGGTCGACGAAGAGCGTTCCGACGCGGCGCGCCGCCATGCCGATGACCGGCCAGGCGGCGAGGTCGGCGCGGCTCACGACGGTCGCCTCGAAGAAGGCGAGCGTGACCATGATGTCGAGCGCGGAGCGGTGATTCATCACGAACAGCCGCCCGAGGCCCGCTGGATCGCGGCCGGGGTAGTACGTCCCGCTCGCCATGGCGGGGTCGACCGCGCCTCCGGTGGGACCTTGCGCCGGCTCCGCCTGGACGAGGCCGCCGGCGCGCACGTCGAGGCCGTACAGCTTCAGGAGCGCGCGCCCGTAGCGGCGCATCCATGTGTGGAGGACCACCTCGCGATCGGGCGCGCTGGAGAGCGCGGTGTCGATCTCGAGCAGGCCGTACATGCCGAAGGTGAGGCCGACGAAGCCGGCGGCCCGGAGGGGGAAGCGGAGGGCGTCGAGGGGAAGAGCGCTGGCCATGCCTCGGATCTCCAGGTCGCCGGGCGGATCAGGCGCCGGCGACGGGGGCGCCCTCGAGCAGGCGCTTGAGGACATCGTTCACGACGGCCGGGTTCGCGCTGCCCCCCGTCTTCTTCATGATCTGCCCGACGAAGAAGCCGAGCAGCGCGGTCTTGCCGGCGCGGTACGCCGCCGCCTGCTTCTCGTTCGCGGCGATGATCGACGCGGCGATCGCCTCGATCGCGCCGGCGTCGCTCATCACGGCCATCCCCTTGTCGCGGACGATGTCGCCGGGCGCCCGGTCGGTGCCGGCCATCTCCGTGTACACCTCCTTGGCCTGCTTGCCGCTGATCGCCCCCTCGTCGACGAGGCGGAGCAGCGCGGCCACCTGCGCCGGGGAGACCGGGAACGCGGCGGACAGGCCCGTGGTGCGGGTGTCGCGCAGCACCTCGCCCTGGACGAAGTTCGCGACCTTCACCGCGTCGCCGTGGAGGCGCGCCGCCTCCTCGAAGAACGCCGCGATCTGCGGGTGGCCGCTCAGGACCGACGCCGCGTACGGGGTGAGCCCGAGCGCCTCGGCGAAGCGGCGGCGCTTGTCGGCCGGCGGCTCCGGGAGCGCGGCGCGCACCTCGGCGAGGAACGCCTCGTCCACGACGAGCGGCGGCAGGTCCGGCTCGGGGAAGTAGCGGTAGCCGGACTCGTTCTCCTTGTCGCGGAGGAGGTACGTCTCCTTCTTCTCCGCGTTGTACCCGCGGGTCTGCTGCCGCACCCGGCCGCCCTGCTCGATGAGCGCGATCTGCCGGCGGATCTCGAGGTCGATCGCCTCGACGACGAAGCGGAACGAGTTGATGTTCTTGAGCTCGGTGCGCGTGCCGAGCTTCGTCTCCCCGACCTTGCGGACCGAGACGTTGGCGTCGCAGCGGAAGCTGCCCTGCTCGAGGTTGCCGTCGTTCACGCCGATGAACATCAGGATCTCGCGCAGCCGCTTCAGGTACTCGGCCGCCTCGACGCCCGAGCGGAGGTCGGGCTCGCCGACGATCTCGATGAGCGGCGTGCCGGCGCGGTTGAGATCGACGACCGACAGGCCCCCGAGGCCGTGGAGGTTCTTGCCGGCGTCCTCCTCCATGTGGACGCGCGTGATCCCGGCCCGCCGCTTCCCCGCCTCGGTCTCGATCTCGAGCACGCCGCGCAGCGCGAGCGGCCGGTCGTACTGGCTGAGCTGGAAGCCCTTGGGGAGGTCCGGGTAGAAGTAGTTCTTCCTCGCGAAGATGCTGCTCTCCTGGACGGCGCAGCCGAGCGCGAGCGCGGCGCTCACCGCCATCCGGACCGCCTCGCGGTTCAGCACCGGGAGCGCGCCCGGCAGGCCGAGGCAGACAGGGCAGGTGTGCGTGTTCGGCGGGTCGCCGAAGCTTGTCGCGCAGCCGCAGAACGCCTTGGTGCGGGTGAGGAGCTGCGCGTGGACCTCGAGCCCGATGACCGCCTCGAAGGAGCCGTACGTCGTCGCCATGGCCCGCTCTTCTAGCAGAACCACGCCCCGGCGAGAGGCCCCCCCGGGCGAGGCTGGCTCAGTGATCCGCGGCTTCGCGCGACAGGCCGGGGTGCGTCGGGTCGCCCGGCTCGTGGCGCCTGTTCGCCGTCAGGCGCGAGCCCTCGCGATCGGACAGGCTCATGAGGAGATCGCGCCGGTAGATGAACTGCTCGCGCGAGTCGTAGGGCACCGCGTGGAGCCCCGTGTCCATGCGGATGGCGTCGACGGGGCACGCCTCGACGCAGTAGCCGCAGAAGATGCAGCGGAGCTCGTCGATGACGAAGCTGCTCGGGTACCGCTCGTAGCCTTGCCGCCGATCGCCCTCGGGGTACTCGGCCGGCTCGATCGCGATGCACTGCGCCGGACACGCGGTCGAGCAGCAGAGGCACGCGACGCAGCGGGGCGAGTTGTCGTCGCGCAGCGTGAGCCGGTGGATGCCCCGGAAGCGCTCCGGGTAGGGGCGCTTCTCCTCGGGGTAGCTGATCGTCGTCACCCCCGGCTCGAGCGAGTGGAGCACCGGGTCGGGCTTCTGGCCGAGCACCATCTCCTTCGTGTTCTTGAAGAAGTGCCGCATCGTGATCCCCAGCCCCTTGACGATCTCGGGGATGTAGGCCTGCACGTCGGCGCTCCGGACAGGACGCGGCACCGGCTTGCCGACGACGGGCCGGCCGGCCGGCTTCGTCCAGGGGTTGCTCGGGGTAGCTTTCGCCATGGGATCCTCCTCTACGCCTGCTGCGGCGACGCCTTGGTGCCCCCCGCCGCGGCGGCGAACCGGGCAGAGGTTGAAGCGAGGGTGCGCTGGCGATCGATCGGCTCGAGGAGACCGGCGATCAGCGCCACGACCGCCGCGAACCCGCCGACGGCGACGACCGCGTGGGAGACGTCCGCGGCGACCTGGAGGCCGCTGCGGAGCCCCTCGGGCGCCGAGTCGACGGCCAGCACCACGATGCCCGTCACCATCATGTTGACGAGCGTGAGCGGCAGGAGCTTCGTCCACCCGAGCCGCATCACCTGGTCGTAACGGAAGCGCGGCAGCGTCCAGCGGAAGAAGACCTGCACCCACGTCATGAGGATCGTCTTGCCGAAGAACGCGAGGGCGTACGTCAGGCTCACGGCGAGGTGGGTCATCTTGTACTGGAACAGCACCGTCTCGCCGAAGACGACGTTGATGCCGTCGCGGTCCAGGAACGGCAGGTGGTAGCCGCCGAAGAAGAGCGTCACGAGGAGCGCGCTCGACGTGATGAGCTCCACGTACTCGCCCGTCATGAACATGCCGAACTTCATCCCGGAGTACTCGACGAAGTAGCCGGAGACGATCTCGCTCTCGCCCTCGGGCTGGTCGAACGGGATGCGCTTCGTCTCGGCCGCGAGGGCCGCGAGGAACAGGAAGAACGCGAACGGCTGGACGAAGATCCCCCACGCGTGCTCGGCCTGCCACTGCACCATGTCGCCGAGCCGGACGCTGCTGTAGATCATGAACAGCCCGACGACGCTGAGGCCCATCGCGACCTCGTAGCTGACCATCTGGCTCGCGGCGCGCAGGCCGCCGAGCAGCGAGAACTTGTTGTCGCTCGCCCAACCGGCGAGCGCCGCGCCGATGATGCCGGTGCCCGCCATCGCGAAGATGTAGAGGATGCCGACGTTGAGGTCGGCGACCTGGAGGCTCGCGACGTGGCCGCCGCACGTGAACGCCTGGTCGACCGTCCGCTTGAGGAGCGGCAGGTCGGCGAAGCCGAAGACCCCGTCGCCGTTGTCCTCGAAGCAGAGCTTGTCGCCGAAGGGGATGACCGCGAACGTCACGAGCGCCGGGAACATCGCGAGCAGCGGCGCGAGCGAGTGGAGGAGCCGATCGCCCTTCGGCGGGATGAAGTCCTCCTTCCAGATCATCTTGATCGCGTCGGCCGCGGCGTGGAGCGTGCCGAGCAGGCGCAGCGCCACCTTGCCCTCGGGCACGCGCAGCGCGGTGTACGCGCCCGTCACGACGAGCAGCGCGCCGAGCAGCACGCACACGACCCGCGCGGCGGTGGGCGCCGCCGAGAGCGGGACCGCCTGCGTGACGAAGAAGGCCAGCACGTGCGCCATGACGCCCGCGTAGAAGATGCTGCGGGGGTCGAAGCGGGCGAGCGCCTCCTCGGCCGCGTTGATCGGGCCGCCCCGGCGGGCCGCCGCGCAGAACACGAGCAGGCCGAGCCAGGTCACGAAGACCGCGAACTGCGCGCCGATCACCAGCGCCTCGACGGCGACCGGCGCGGGCATCGCGCGCGTCGCCGTGAACACGGCGAGCGCCCCGAGCAGCGCCGGCGGGAAGAACACGACGCCGCGCACGATCATGGACGGCAGGTAGACGACCGCCCGGTTCGGACCGACGCGGTCCTGCACCATCGCGCCCTGGCGCCGGTCGGCCCAGGTGGCGATCGCCGCCATGTTCAGCAGGAACATGACGACGATGAGAATCTTCACGATCGCGAGAGCGAGCTCGACGACAGTCATGCCGTGGCCTCCGTCTTCTTCGGCTCGACGCGCGACCCGTCGGCGACAGCGGTCGCCGCCGCGGTGTGCGCGGGGGGCGCGGCGCCGAGCACCGCGGCCGGCGCGCCCGCCCCCGCGACCGCGCCGGGCGGCATCGCGCGGCGCAGCTCGGCGAGGGTCTTCCACCCGGTCTCGTACCCGAGCGTGCGCCCGAGCCGGCCGATGAGCTCCCAGGCCGGCCGCGCGTCGCCGTGCGGGAGCAACGCCCGCTCGCTCCGCTGCGCCAGGCCCTTCCTGTTCACGTACGTCCCCTCGGCCTCGGCCCAGGAGCACGCCGGCAGCGCGACGCGCGCCGCCTTCGCCAGCGGCCCCTCGTGGGCGGCGATCGTCACCACCCCCTTGAGCCGCGAGAGCGCCCGCTGCGCCTCGCCCGCGTCGACCTCGAGGTCCGACCCGAGGGCGACGACGTACGCGTACTGCCCCGACGCGATCCCCTGGAGCAGCTCCGCGACAGGGCGCGGCGGGGTCACCGCCGCGATCTGCACGGCGCCGCGGGTGTTCGGGTTCTTGTCCTCGCTGATCAGGATGTCGTCGCCCTGGCCGAGCGGCCTGCCCGACACGAAGAAGTCGGTCGCGCCGAGGTACGTCGTGGCGAGGTGGTAGAGCGCGAAGTTGTCCTCGTTCGAGTGCTGGGCCGACAGGACGATCGCGACCCGCGACGGGTCGTCGGCGTGGCCGCCGAGCTGCTCCTTGGCCGCGGCGAGGGCGTCCTCGATGCTCGCGTCGTCGTTGCCGACGAGCGCCGTGAGCAGCCGCCCGTCGACCGCGTGCCGGTACGACAGCATGCCGTCGTCGCACATCCAGTACGTGTTGACCGCCATGTTCTCGCGCGGGCGGTGGCGGTACGGCGTGTTGTTGCGCGGATCGTAGTCGAGGTAGGCGTTGCAGCCCGTCGCGCAGCCCTGGCAGATGGTCCGGGCGCTGCGGAGGAACCAGACCCGCGCCTTGAACCGGAAGTCGCGCGACGTGAGCGCGCCGACCGGGCAGACGTGCTCGGTCATCAGCGTGTAGTTGTGGTCGAGCTCGCGCCCCGGCGAGACCGTGATCTCCCCGAGGTTGCCGCGCTCGCGGACCGAGAGCACCGGATCCTGCGCGAGCTCGTTGCAGACGCGGATGCACCGCGTGCAGACGATGCAGCGCTCGGCGTCGTAGACGATGGTCGGGCCGAAGGTGACCGCCTTCGGCTTGTGGACCGGCTCCTGGTGCATCCGCTTGCCCTTGCGCTGATGCTCGAGCCAGTAGTCCTGGAGGCGGCACTCGCCGGCCTGGTCGCAGATCGGGCAGTCGACCGGGTGGTTCAGGAGCAAGAGCTCCTGCACCGCCGAGCGCGCCTCGGACACGTGATCGCTGCCGTCGGACAGCACCTCCATGCCGTTCGCGCAGGCCATCTGGCAGGCCGGCTGGAGCTTCGGCTTGGCCGCCGGCACGTAGTCCTGCTTCGCCGCGTCCCACCGGAGGATGTCGAGGCTCATCGCCGGCCTCCCGGGCGGCGGCAGCACCTCGACCAGGCACATCCGGCAGTTGGCGGCGACGCTGAGGCCCGGGTGCCAGCAGTAATGGGGGATGTCGATCCCGGCGCGGTGCGCCGCCCGGATGATCGTGTCACCGCTCTCGAAGGGGATCTCCCTTCCGTCGATCTTGATCGTAGGCATCGTGCTCTCGATTCCCGGCGGGGCCGCGGGCGCCCCAGCTTCCTTAGGTCGATGACGGGAGCGCCGTCGCTAGTGGTCGCACTCCCCGCCGATCATGTTGAGGGAGCCGAAGGTCGGCACGACGTCGGGGATCATCAGCCCGGTGATGAGCTGGGAGAGCCCCTGCGTCGTGGCGAAGCACGGCGGGCGGATGCGGACGCGGTAGGGCGTGCCGCTGCCGTCGGACACGAGGTAGAAGCCGAGCTCGCCGTTGCCGGCCTCGGTGTACGAGTAGCACTCGCCGGCGGGCACCTTGATGCCCTCCATCACGATCTTGAAGTGCTGGATGGTCGCCTCGATGGTGGTGTAGACCTCCTCCTTCGGCGGCAGCACGATGCGCGGATCGTCGATGTTGATCGGGCCCTCGTCGGGCATCTGATCGAGCGCCTGCTCGATGATCCTCGCCGCCTGGCGGATCTCCTCCTGGCGGCACATGAACCGGTCGTAGTTGTCGCCCCGCGTGCCGACCGGCACGTCGAACTCGAAGCGGTCGTAGACCATGTACGGGTTCGCGCGGCGCACGTCGTACGGCACGCCGGTCGCCCGGAGCACGACGCCGGTCCAGCCGAGCGCGAGGGCGTCCTCCTGCGACATCCGCCCGATGCCGTCGAGGCGATCGAGGAAGATGCGGTTCTTCAGGATGAGCTTCTCGGCGTCGCTGATGAGCGTGAGCACGCGCGCGAGGCCCACCCGCACCATCGCCTTGAAGTCGGGCGTGGGCGGCCGCGCCATGCCGCCGACGCGGCCGAAGCTGTGCGTCAGGCGCGCCCCCGTCTCCTCCTCGAAGATCTCCCAGAAGATCTCGCGCGCGCGGCACAGGTAGAGGAACGGCGTGAAGGCGCCGAGCTCCATGGCCATGGCGCCGCTGCAGATCATGTGATCGCAGATGCGCGCCAGCTCGCCGAGGATCACGCGGTAGTACTGGCAACGCTCGGGGACCGTGACGCCGAGCATCTTCTCGACCGCCAGCGCGAAGCCGACGTTGTTGAGCATCGGCGAGACGTAGTTGAGCCGGTCGACGTACGGGAAGACCTGCGTCCACGTGCCGCGCTCGCACATCTTCTCGAAGCCGCGGTGCAGGTAGCCGATCTGCACGTCGGCCTTGTTGATCGTCTCGCCCGACAGCTCGAGCACGATCCGCACCGTGCCGTGCATCGCCGGGTGGGACGGCCCCATGTTGAGGAGCATCGGCTCGCTCGGCAGATCGAGCGAGGCCTCGTCCAGATCGCGATCCAGGGGTTCCATCGGTCAGCTCCGCTCCTGCAGCGCACCCACGCCGATGCCCTGCGGTTTGCCGTTGTTCGCGGCATCATCCCCGCCGGTCGACTCGAGCGACGGCCCCGTCCCGGGGTCGAGCCGCGCGAAGTCGTGCGTCTGGCGGCCGAAGGCCATGCCCTCGTCCGGGCCGAACGGCGGCAGCTTGCCGATGTTCGGCACCTCCCGGAACGGGATGAGCGGCTGGATGCGGTCGGCGGGGTAATCCTTGCGCAGCGGGTGCCCCACGAACTCCGGGTACATCAGGATGCGCCGGAGGTCCGGGTGCCCACGGAAGACGATGCCGAGCAGGTCGTAACACTCGCGCTCGAACCAGTCCGCGCCCTTCCACACCGACACGACGGAGTCGATCTCGGCGCCGTTGCCCTCCTCGTCGCCCACGCGCGCCTTGATCCGGACGCGGTGGTTCTTCTCGAGCGAGCGCAGGTGGCAGACCACCTCGAAGCGGGGCACGTCGCCGCGCCAGAGGTAGTCGACCGCCGTGAGGTCGACGAACATGTTCATCCGGGTCCGCGGGTCGTTGCGGAGGAAGAGCGCGGCGTCGCGCCACACCGCCGGGTCGAGCACGGCCGTGTCGTCGCCGAACTGCGAGTGCGTCTCCAGGACGGCGCCGGGGAACTGCGCCGTGAGGATCTCGAGGACCTTCTTGCTCATGGCTGGCTCCGCTCCTTGCGCTGGAGGGTGACGAGGCGCTCGGCGGTCTGCGCCGGGTCCTCGCGCGGCTTGACGATCGCCGGCGCGCGGTCGCCGCGCGCGATCTTGTCCTGGAGCAGCAAGAGGCCGTCGAGCACCGCCTCGGGGCGCGGCGGGCACCCCGGCACGTAGACGTCGCAGGGGATGATCTTGTCGATGCCGGCGACGGTCGTGTAGTTGTCGTAGAAGCCGCCGCACGAGGCGCACGTGCCGAAGGCGAGCACCCACTTCGGGTCCGCCATCTGCTCGTAGATGCGCCGGAGCGCGGGCGCCTGGCGCTGGCTGATGGTCCCCACCACCCAGAGCAGGTCGGCCTGGCGCGGCGAGAAGCGCGGCACCTCGGCGCCGAACCGCGCCATGTCGTAGCGCGGGCTCGCCATGGCCATGTATTCCATGCCGCAGCAGGCCGTCACGAACGGGTACTGGAACAGGGAGTACTTCTTCGCCCAGTTGAGCAACGCGTCCAGGCGCGTGGTCGCGAACCCGTGCTCGGAGCCCTCCATCACCCGCGTCGAGGGGCCTCCGCCCTTCACTTCTCCCATTCCAGAGCTCCCTTCTTCCACACGTACACGAGCACGACGGCGAGCATCGCGACGAACGAGCTCATCGTCGCGAGGCCCGTCCACCCCAGGGAGCGGAACTGGACCGTCCACGGGTAGATGAGCACCGCCTCGATGTCGAACACGACGAAGAGGATCGCCGTCAGGTAGAACTTCACGCTCGGCTTGACGAATCGCCCGCCCGTCGAGTCGCTGCCGCACTCGTACGGCATCATCTTCTCGGGCGTCGGGTTCCTCGGACCGAGGAGCGACGTCAGCGTGAACATCGCGAGCGCGATGACCGCGGCGACGAGAAACAGCAGGAACAAGGGGATGTAGGTGGCCATCGAGAGAGCACTCCTACGGGTCGGCCCCGGGGAGGGTCGACCGCCTCGCCGCGGCGCGCGGCGTCTCGGGCGAGACCTCAGGGCCCGCGGCCCCGAACCATGCAGTCCAACAAGGTGAGAGCGACGCGGCGATTGCTGCCTGAAACAGCAAAAATCCGAGCGATCCCGGCTTAATCCGCGCCGGATCTAGTCGGCCGCCGCGGGGGTGTCAATGGAGGCGCTCAGTCAACCGGCGGTCAACCGGCGGGGCCGCACTCCTAGGAGCGGTTCGCCACGAGGACCAGCCCTCTCCACGCGGTGAGCGCCGTACCCAGGCTGTCCTCGATCTCCCGGATTTCCTCGACCATCTCGGCGTCCGGCACCCCGACGCTCCGCGCCTCGCGGACGCAGGCGAGCGCGGCCACGTACTTCTTGCGGTGCACGAACGCCCGCGCGAGGAGCGGCCAGATGTGCTTCGGCGGGGCGCCGAGGTTCGCGGCGCGCCGGAGGGGGCCGATGGCCTCGCCCGCCCGGCCGTCTTCGAGCATGGCCTCGCCCAGCCGGCGGAAGATGTCGCCGGCCGCGGCCCCGTCGTGCGCGTACTGGACCGCGAGGCGCATGACCTCCTCGCCCTGGTGCTCCTCGCCGAGCTTGACGCACGCGGTGCCGAGCAGGCCGAGCCCCTTGGCGATGAGGCTGCGGGCGTCCGGGGTGAGCATCTGCCCCTCGGGGGTGCGCAGGAAGATCGCGAGCGGCGCCGGCCAGGTGCCGAGCAGCTGGATCACCTTCGGGAAGTCGCCGCGCTGCGAGGCGACCTCGGCCTCCGCGACCTTGGTGAGGTCGATGGCGGAGCGCGCGCCGGCCGAGGCGCGCTCGAGCTCGTCGCGCACGTGCGAGCGGATGCGGGCGCGGAACTCGTTGAGCTCGTGCGTCTCCTCGATGCCGTCGCGCAGCAGGAGGAGGCGCGAGGTCTTCCCCTCGACGGAGAGCTTGCGGAGGCTGTAGCCGTAGAGCGGGGCGAGCAGCAGGTAGCGGACGCCGATGTGGAGCTGGATGCCCTCGAGGTCGGTGTCGCGCTCGGGGGCCTGCGGCGTCGTGTCCTCCGTGAGGAGGGCGCCGACGAGGCGGTGGCGGAAGTCGGCGAGCGTGAGCCGCTGGACGTCGCCGTCGATCTCCTCCTCGCCCGGCGGCGCGATAACGAAGTCGACGAGCGTGTTGTCCGGGTTGCGGCGGTCGACGGTGAGCGCCGTGATGCGGGCGCCGGTAATCATCGAGAAGGCAAAGAACGCCTCGCCCACGATCTCACAGAGCGCCTGGAAGCTGCCGATGCCGTCGCCTATGCGCTCGAACCAGCCGTCGGTCCGGACGGCATCGAGGGAGAACACGCGTTCCTTTGGCATGATTCGACCCGGATCACAGGGGGCGCGTCCCGGATGACGGACGCGTGTCCCAGGGGGCGAGACTCGCACGGGCGCGCGCTGCTCTCAAGAAAACTCCTAGGGAACGCCCGTCGCGTGTCGCGCATCGGGAGCGCGCGCGCCACCGCCATCCGTCATCCATCGCGCCACGCCGGTCCACCTGCCCCCACCGCGCCTCGAGCTTCGCCCTCCTCCGCTCGCCCCTCGGCCGAGGAGGCGCAGCGGGCGGCCTCAACCACCAAGACGCCAAGGACGCCAAGAAGAGATTTTTTTAACCCTCTTGTCCCTTGGCGTCCTTTGCGCCTCCTCCTCCGGGTCGATGCACGACCGGCCAGGCCTGGTCTAGGGCTCGGGCTCGGGCTCGGGCTCGGGCTCGGGCTCGGGCTCGGGCTCGGCGTTGATGTGCAGCACGAGGTTGCCGGACGAAGACGACCGGCTGTCGCCGATGATCGTGATCACCTGGCCCGCGGTGAGGGTCACGCTCACCCGCGAGGCGAGCCCGCTCGCGTTGTCGTTGCATGCGAGCTCGGTGCCGGTGCATCCGTCGCCGTCGTGCACGTGGAGGACGGTGTCGAAGGTCGAGGACACCGTGTCGATGAGGTAGGCCCCGTCCGCCGGCGCGGTGAAGCGGTAGACCCGGTCGTTGCCGCTCGACGTCGTGCAGCTCGGCGCGGCCGAGTTCGGCTGGAGCAACGTCGAGCCCGACACGGTCTGCGGGACCGTCGAGCCGAGGTCGATGGGCTTCGCGCAGGTGGCTTCGGCGTCGAACAGGTTGATGTTGAGCGTGAACGTGCCCGAAGCAGCCGGCCCGGAGCCGTCGACCACGACGACGGTCTCCTGCCCCGCGACGAGCGGCACCGCCACCCGCGACAGGTGGCTCGGTGGGCTCGTGGTGTTGTCGTTGCAGCCGAGCGACGGGCCGCCGCACGCGCCGTCGTGCACGTGAACGACCGTGTCGAAGCTCGAACCGAACGTCTCGAAGAGATAGACTCCATCGACCGGGGCGACGAACCTGTAGGTCGCCTCGGCGCCGCCGGGCACGCCGCAGGGCGCGTTCGCGAAGTCGCCGAGGCCGCCGGTCGTCCCCGGCACGACCAGCGGGACGGCCGACTCGAGCTCGTTCGCCGGGCACAGGGGCGCGGGGATGCCGCTCACGTTGAGCTTGTAGGCGCCCGAGTTCTCGAGCTCGCCGTCCACGACCACAACCACTGTCTGTCCCGCCGAGAGCGGCGTGGACACCACCGCATGGGACGAGTCCATCCCATTGTCATTGCAGCCGAGGGAGGGGCCCGTGCAGCTGCCGTCGTGAACGTGGAGCACCGTGTCGAAGCTCGACCCGATCGTGTCGAATGTATACCGGCCGTCGACGGGCGCCGTGAAGCTGTAGCTGACCTCGGGGCCCTCGCCCGTGGAGCAGGGCGACAGGAGGTGGTTGTCGAGGCCCGACGTGTTGCCCGCCACCGACTGTGGGTAAGTCGAGCCGAGATCCAGCATGGGGCACGGGGGCGGCTCCCACTCGGCGATGTTCAGCGCATAGCGCCCACCCTCGGCCTCGAATCCATCGACGACCGCCACGATCGTCTGACCGGCGCGGAGCTCCACCGCGGCGCGCGAGCGCGACCCGACTCCCGAGTCGTCGTTGCAGGCGAGCACCTTGCCGCCGCACGCGCCGTCTCGCAGCTCCAGGACGGTGTTGAACTCGGAGCCGGAGGTATCGAATACGTATTTCCCGTCTGCCGGCGCCGTGAAGGTATAGCTCACGTCGGGGCCGCCCGCGTAGCCGCAGCTCGGCGTGATGGCGTCGCCGTGCAGCTCGGTGTCGCCGTGGAAGCTCTTCGGGAACGTGGCGCCGACATCCCCCGACCCCGAAGGGCAGACCGGCGGCCCGGCCTTCGACAGGTGGAGCGTGAAGTCGCCCTCCGCTCCGTCGAAGCCGGTCACGACGATCAAGACCGGCTCACCCGCCTCGATGACCGCGCGGACCTTGGACTGGAGCCTCCCGCTGTCATCGTTGCAGGCGAGCTGAGCGCAGGTGGTCGCCCCCACCACGCCAAGGGCCGTATCGAAGCTGGATCCGAAGGTGTCCAGCGTGTATCTCCCCGTCTCGGCGGGCGTGAAGAGGTAGACCCGCTCCGACGAGCCGGCCGCCACGCACGCGAGCCCGTAGCTCGACTCTCCCGCGACGGTGGTCCCCATCACCGACTGCGGGGACGTGCCGCCGATCGCTTCTGGCGTGCCGATGACGCAGGAGCAGGCGCCTTCCTGGCAGACCGCCCCTCGCTCGCACGCGGCCTCGCAGGTGCCACAGTGCTGCTCGCTCGTCTGCAGGTTGGCGCACGAGCCGCCGCAGGCCGCGAGACCTTCGGAGCAGGCGCAGGCGCCCTCGACGCACAGCTGGGCGGGCGAGCAGCTGGACTCGCAGGTACCGCAGTGGGTCCTGTCGCTCAGCACATCCACGCAGGCGCCGTCGCACTCCGTGAGGCCGCCGGCGCAGGCGCAGGCGCCGTCGGCGCAGACCTGCTCCGTCGCGCACTGGACCTCGCAATCGCCGCAGTTCCGCGGATCGGCCTCGAGGTCCACGCAGCGGCCGCCGCATTCGGCCTGGTCTTCGCTGCACGCGTCGGTCCCGCCGTCCTCGACGCAGCGGCCCTCCGCGCAGCGATGCTCCGCCTCGCAGGCGTTGCCGCACGCGCCGCAATGCTCATCGCTCGCCTGGAGTTCGACGCACACGCCGTCGCACTGCGACTGCCCGTCCGTGCACGGGTTCGGCGCGTTGGAGCTCTCGGCGCAGGACGCCGCGAGGACAACCCCTGCGACCACGAGCAACGCGGCGGACGGTAGGGCGGGCCTGGGGCGCAATCCGGATCTGTTCATATCCATCCTTGGGGGTACCTGGCCGTTCGAGGCGGAGCGGATAGCGAGTCGCATGCCAGAATACGCCCATGGCCGAGATATCCGCAACGGGCGGGGGCGCTGGACGTCTGCGAGGTTCGCCTGACACAACGCGGATCGAGCCGCGGCCTGGGTCGCGCTCGCCGCGCGTCGCGCAGGCGCCGCGGCGAACACAGCACGGTGGATTGCAGCGCCGCCAGACCGGCTTCAGGACGCGCGCGGCGCATCCTCACGGATCGGCGGGGGAGATGTGCAGCGTGAAGTCGCCCGACGCGTCGCCGTATCCGTCGACGACCACGGTGATGACCTGACCGGCGTTGAACCTTCGAATGAGCCGCGACGGTCCGGAGCCGCCCGAGCTGTCGTCGCAGCCGAGCTCGAGGCCCTTGCAGCCGCTCGTGTGCACGTGAAGGATGGTATCGAACGACGAGCCGTTCGTGTCAATGACGTACCTGCCGCTGACCGGGGCAGTGTAGGTGAACACCATTTCCGGAGCGTTCGATTGGCCCCCGCAGGTCGGCGCCACCAGGTTGGGGTGGCTCGACGTCGTGCCGGTCCTTGTGAGCGGCAGCTCCGATCCGAGGTCGATCGCCGTCGAGCAGGTCCCCTGGCCGAGGAACCGGTCCACGTGGAGCACGTAGTCGCCGGCGCTCGTGTCGACGCCGTCGATGCCGTCGACGCCGATGATGACGGTCTGTCCGGCGGTCAGCTCGGCGAAGACACGCGACTGCAGGCCGCCCGAGTCGTCGTTGCACCCGAGCGACGTCCCCCTGCAGCTCCCATTCAAGATCTGGAGGACCGTATCAAAGCTCGAGCCGAACGTGTCGAAGAGGTACGTGCCGGCCACTGGCGCGGTGAAGCTGTAGGTCGCATCGCGGCCGCCGGCGTCGCCGCAGGTCGAGCGCAGGATGTCTATCGCCTCCGCGGTCGTCCCGGTCACCGTCTGAGGCGCCGCCGACCCGAGATCGATCTGCGGGCACGGAGGGGCCATGGTCTGGCTCACGTTGAGCGTGAAGGCGCCGGAGGCCCACCTGCTGGAACCGTCCACGACAACGACGATCGTCTGCCCCTCCTCGAGCAGCGCCTTCACCTGCGATTGCACATAGGACGAGTCGTCGTTGCACCCGAGGCTCGGCCCGCTGCACGTGCCGTCGTGGAGGTGGAGGAGCGTGTCGAAGGCGGAGCCGAAGGTGTCGAAGGTGTAGAGCGCGTACGCCGGCGCGGTGAACGCATAGGTGGCCTCGGGGCCCGCGCCGTCGGCGCAGGGCGCCGAGAGGTCGCTCTCGCGATCCATGATCGCGGTGGTGCCCGTCACCCGCTGCGGGAACGTGGTGCCGAGGACGAGCTCCGGGCACGGCGCCGGCACGTACTCGGTGACATTGAGCGTGAATGGCCCCGACTCGCCGGCGATTCCATCGACGATCGCGACCACCGTCTGGCGCGCGGAGAGGCTCGCGACGATGCGCGACGTCGTGCCCGCCCAGGTGTTGTCGTTGTTGCAGGAGATCACCGGGCCGGCGCAGGTCCCGTTGCGCAGCTCGAGGACGGTATCGTACGAGGAGCCGGCCGTGTCGAAGACGTACCTGCCGGTGTACGGCGCGGTGAACGTGTAGCTCGCGTCGGGGGTGTCGAGCGAGCCGCAGGTCGGCACGAGGGCATCGCCGAGCGTCCAGGTGTCGCCGTTGACCGCCTGCGGGAGAGTCGAATCGATGTTGCCCACCGGGCAGACCGGCGGCGCCGCCCGGTCGATGCTCAAAACGAAGTCGCCTTGCGCGCCGTTGTAGCCCGACACGACGACGAGGACCCCCTCCCCTTCATCGAGGGCCACCGAGGCGCCCGCCTCGGCCCTCCCGCGATCGTCGTTGCACGCGAGCTCGTCGCAGGCGGCGAAGCCGAGGACGGCGATGGCGGTGTCGTAGCTCGACCCGGCGGTATCGAACGTGTAGGTACCGACCTCGCCCGCCGTGAACCTGTAGACGACCTCGGTCGAGCCGGCGGCCACGCAGGCGAGCCCGAAATAGGTGTCTGCGTCGAGCGTCGTGCCCCTCACGACCTGCGGGACCGTCGAGCCGAGGTCCTCGTGCTCGCCGATGACGCAGGTGCACGTGCCCGCCTGGCAGACCAGCCCCGCGTCGCACGCCGCGCCGCACGCGCCGCAGTGCGCCGGGTCGCTCGCCAGAACGACACACCTGCCGCCGCAGTCCGTGAGGCCCTCGTCGCAGAGGCACGCCCCGTCCATGCACGTCTGGTTGAAGGCGCACCGGATCTCGCAGCTCCCGCAATGCAGCGGATCATTCGACAGGTCCGCGCAGCCGCCGTCGCACGCCGCGAGGCCGGCGTCGCAGCGGCAGGCGCCGTCCTCGCACGGCTGCCCGATCGGGCACGCCTGGCCGCAGCCCCCGCAATGATGCGGGTGGATGTCGAGGTCGACGCAGCCCTCGCTGCACAGCGCGAGGCCGGGTGCGCACAGCGCCCCGCCGGTCCCGCTCGAACCGAGGTCATCGCCGCTCCCGCCGGCGCCCTTGTCCTCGCCGACGCACTCCCCCGCCTCGCACCGCTGCCCGCTCGCGCAGACGCTGTCGCAGTCGCCGCAGTTGTCGCGATCGGCCTGCGTGTCGGTGCACGCGCCGCCGCACAGCGCGAGGCCGTCATCGCACGGCACGCTCGAGCGGCTTCGGTGCGCGCAGGACACAGAGCAGGCGAGGAGGGCAGCTGCCGTCAGCCAGAGCGCAGTGGACGACCGCTCGAGCCTGGAGCGCGATCCGGGTTGACTCATGAACTTCCTTTGGCGGATCCGCGGTCCGCCTTGCGGCTTCGAGGCATTCCGAGGGTACGCCGCTTCGCTTTCGCTCTGCAATCAGGGATCCCCGCGCATGGGCGCGCGCTCGTTCGACCTCCACCTCCACGCGCGCGAACGGGGCTCGGTGAGATGGAGCGCTCGGGCCGCGCACGAGGAGCGGCCCGGCGGAACCCGTGAGGCGACCACGCGGGACACAGGCGTCACGCGGCCGGGACATCCGGCAGCGGATCGGCCTCGTCGGAGGTCGGTTGACGCGCCTGGATGGCCTCGAGCGCCGGAGCGCCCGTCTCGGGCCCCGGGGCGTCTTCGGGCTGCCGCTCCGGGCCGAGGAAGCGGGCGATCGGCTCGAAGAGCTCGACGCCGGTATAGGCGCCCACAGCCAGGTCGCCGTGTCCGTAATCTTCCCGCGCCCCGAAATCGCGCCCGAGCACGAGAAACCGCTTCGGCGTCTCCGGGTGATCGCGCCCCCACGCGTCGAACGCGGCGCGCACCGACGAGACGGGGGCTATCCTGTCGGCGCTGCCCGCGATGAACAGGGCCGGCGCCGCGACGGACGCGAGGCCGTCGAGGACCCTCTCGCCGTCCACGCGGATCTCTCCGTCGCTCGCCAGCCAGGCGGCGAAGTCGGCGTTCAGCGCAGCGGGGATGTCTTCGATGCAGTTGACGAGCGCGATCCGCGTGACGCCGGGGGGCACGTTGCGCGGATTGGCCACGGCGTGGTGAATCGGCGTCGGCAGCCACTCCGAGGCGAACGCGACGCTGCGTGCCATGAAGCGGAGCGGCACGCCCGGGAGCAGCCGGCCCGGCAGAAAGCGCATGAGGCGCGTCGGCATGGTGAAGCGGCCCGGAGATCCGACGACGACGACGCGGCGCACCCGACCCTCCGGCACGCTCCGGCCCAGCGCGGCATAGAGGAGCATGCCGCCCATCGAGAAGCCGACATAGTCGAGCGAACGGGCGCCGGTGCGCTTCAGGATGGCGTCGAAGGCGCAGGGCAGATCGTACCGGACCATGGCCGAGAAGCGGACGCTGCGGCGCTCAAGGCGGGTGAGGAGGCGGCCGCTCCGCAAGGTCAGCAGCCACACGTCGCGTCCGAGCGTGGCGAGGTGTCGGGCCAGCGAGTAGTCGGGGTGGATGTCCTGGTTTCTGTGGTTCGCGGCGATCCCGTGGACCAGGAGGATCGGCGGCAGGTCCGGCTGCACCGCCGCACCGGGCGGGACCGGGACGCGGCGGATCTCGATCGGCGCGCCGTCCTCGGTCCGCAGGACCTCTTCCACGCT
The DNA here is from genome assembly GCF_051521505.1 of Sorangium sp. So ce1014. NCBI lineage: Bacteria > Pseudomonadati > Myxococcota > Polyangiales > Polyangiaceae > Sorangium > Sorangium sp. So ce1014. The sequence goes on along the minus strand of NZ_CP150356.1, from coordinate 811,159 downwards.
GTACTCGAGCGGGAAGGTCAGCCGCTTGACCCAGTAAAAGAGGTGCGCCCACAGCCCGATCGCCCCCAGCACCACGAGCGCCAGCGCGACCAGGAGGTAAGCCCCGAATGTCCAGACCATACGCCCAATCTACCCGCTGCCGCCGTCCTCGCATGCGAGCAATCTCGACAAATTTGGCGCAAGGACGGAGCGCAGGCCAGCCGCTGGCTGAGCCCGCTTACCGCTCGCGGGTCCGGATGATCATGAATCCATGTGAACAGCCTGTTTCACGATCATCGCTCTCAACGCGCGAGAAAGTCACACCTGGCGCTCGACTCGACTCCGTCGCTTCGATCGCGTAACGGGCCTCGACGAGTGCTGTTGACGGAAGCGCAGGTCGGCGGCGGCTTGTTTTGCCCCGTCTCGCATCGCGCGGAGGCATGGCCGTGTGTCCAGAACCGAGCGGCGAGCCGCGTGAAACCTTCAGCCCAGGCGTGCACAAAGGTTCCAGCCCGGCCGGCCCGGGGCGTGGCATGCGCGTCGCATCGGACGGAGAAGAGCAGGGAGAAGACCCGGGGGAAGAGAGAAGTGGACAGGGTCCCGTAAGCGCCCCGGGGCGAGGGGGGCAAGCAGAGCGCTGCAGCGGAGCTCGGGGGGGCTCCGCTGCGGCGCTCTGCTTGCCGCGCCGGTGGCCGCGACCAGCGGAAGCGCCCTGGCGCCCGCTGGAAACAAAATGAAAAAAGCGCCTCGCGGACCTGGGGGGGGAAGGTCTCCGCGACGGCGCTCGTCCACCCTTAGAGCAGATTCCGTGCCGACCTGTCGGACGCCAGGTTTCAGGTATTTACCGCGCAAGGATCTCGCCGAGATTTCATTTTTGAAAATCAAAACTGAAATCGGATGCGATTCCGAAGGATTCCGCGGCTTTATCTCACAGCGTCGCCGGTTGTCCCGGACGAAACGACTGTGCACGGCGTGCTCACTCGTCCCAGTGGCGGCAGACGGGCTTCACGCCGCACCCCTGACAGCGGACCGGATCGCGCCGCGACGGGCACTGCTGGAGCATGCCGAGATGGCAGAGGGCGAAATCGTACTTGACCGGGTCGGCCGGATCGAAGGCGCGTAGGGAGGCGGTGATCTCCTCGGCCGTCTTCCAGGTGGCTCCCCTGCGGTCGGTGAGGCCGATGTTGTAGCCGAGCTTCTGGATGTGGGTGTCGACGGGGATCAGGAGGGCGGACGGGGGCACCGGCCACAGACCGAGGTCCACGCCGTCGGCGGGGCGGATCATCCACCGCAGCAGGAGCATGAGCCGCTTTGTGGCGCTGCCCTTCTCGGGGTCGGGGAGGATGTGCGCCGCTCCGCGGTCGTCGAGGCGCCGGTCGAGGCCGCCCGCGCGCCGGATCGCGCGCACCCATGCGCCGAGGGCCTGGCGCAGGTCGCGGCCGCGCGAGAGCTCGGCCGCGAAGGCGGCGCCGAGCGAGCCCGAGGCGCGCTGCACCCGCCGCGCGCCGACGAGGAGCTCCGCGAGATCGCGGTCGCGGTAGACGCGGTGCCGGAAGCCGCGCAGGCGCGCCGAGACGGCCCGGGCGTCGTCCGCGATGAGGGCGATCTGCGGCCCGAGCCGCTCGAGCGCCTCGCCGATCTTGGCGCGCAGCGCCTTCACGTTGCCGAAGGCGAGCGACGCGGCGATGAGCGCCACGAGCTCCTGATCGGCCGGATCCGTGTAGCGGTGAACGAAGGAGACCGGGTCCTGCGCGCGGCGCTCCTCGACGGCGCACCGCGCGCGCACCTCGTCGAGCGCCGCGTGCAGGGCGGCGCTCCGCGCGGCGTCCCGCCGGGGGGCCGTCTCGCTCCGCCGGGGGGCCGTCTCGCTCCGCCGGGAGGCCGCCTCGCCGCTCCCGCCACGCCCGCGCGCCCTCACGTCGCCCCCGCGCCCGGCGCGGCTTCGGCCGCGAGCGGCTCGGCCCGCTCCGGCGCCTCGCGGTCGTGCTCCAGCGCGGGGAGCGACACAACGAAGGCGCTGCCGCGCCCGTCCTCCGTGAGCGGGCTCTCGACCCGCACGGCGCCGCCGTGGCTCTCGGCGATGTGCTTCACGAGCGCGAGCCCGATCCCGCTGCCGCGCACCTGCCGCTCGCTCGCCCGCCGCCCGCGCGCGAAGCGCTCGAAGATGTGCTTCTGCTCGTCCGGATCGATGCCAGGCCCCCGGTCGCTCACCCGGATGGCGACGCGCCTCGCCTGGCGCGTCAGCGCGGCGAGGCGCCCGCCGCCCCCGCCCTCGACCTCGACCGCGACGGCGACGCTGCCGCCGTCCTTCGCGTACTTGAGCGCGTTGTCGAGCAGGTTCACGACGGCGAGCTCGAGCGCGCGCGCGTCGATGAGCGCCTCGGGCAGCCCTTCGGCGATCGTCAGCTCCACGGTCATCTCCTCGCGCTCGGCGCGGTAGCGGTACATGTCGACGACGCGCGCCGCCACCTCGGCGACGCTCCCGCGCGCGAACTCGTAGGCGGCCTTGCCCCGCTCGACCCGCGCGAAATCGAGGACGTTCTCGATGAGCGCGGTGAGCCGCTCGCTCTCGCTCACGATGATCTGCAGGTACTGGCGGCGCTTCTCGTCGTTGGGGACGCGGTCGCCGAGGAGGAGCTCGCCGAACATGCGGACCAACGAGAGCGGCGTCTTGAGCTCGTGGGACACGTTCGCGACGAAGTCGCTCTTCAGCGCCGCGAGCCGCCGCTCGTTCACGGAGGCGAGCACAACGATCGCGAGCCCGGCCAGGGCGACAAGGGCGGAGAAGCCGACCATCAGGATCTCGATCAGGCGCTGCCGCTCCACCTTCTCGCCGAGCTCCTCGGCCGTGGTGAGCGCCATCTGGAGGCGCCAGTTGTAGAGCGTGGTGGGGAACGGGCGCCCGACCGTGAACTCGCCGCCGATGATGGGCGGGCCGAACACGATGCGGCCCTCCTCGTCGATGACGTTCATCCGGCTCTTCTCTCGATCGAGGTCGCGGAAGAGCCGGGGCATCACCTCGTGGACGAGGCGCGGCACCTCGTGCCAGGCGACCACGAGATACCGGCGCCCGAGGTGCTCGCGCTGCCAGTAGCTCACGAGCAAGCTCTGCTGGTCGATGACGTGGTGGAGGTGGCGCAGCTCGGTCGCGTCGCCGGAGAAGTTCATCTGGGGCACGAGGCGCGCGAGCAGGAGCTTGCGGAAGGCGTCGTCCTCCCGGCCGGACGCGCCGCGCGAGGCGAACGCGAGCACGTCGTGGGCCTCGTGGTCCATGTCGAGGACCAGGATGGCGCGCACGGTCGGCGTCTCGCGGGCCGCGGTGGGGAGCCACCTCCGCGCGATGACCGAGAGGTTCGCCACGTCGACGTGCGCGGCGACGACGTTGTCCTGGGCGATGATCAGCTTGTCGAGCCGGTCGACGCGCTCGTCGGCGAGGGTGAGCGTCGCGTCGAAGACGGTCTGCTGGCGGGCCTTCTCGATCTGCAGCGTGGTGCGCAGGGCGATCCCGCCGAGGACGAGCACGGCGACGACGATGGCGGGGACGAGGGCGAAGTACGGGACGCGATGGCGCTGCCCGGCCGAGGGGAGGAGGTCCATCGCTGAGCTCCGCTAGCGGGCGGCCTTCTTCGCCCCCGCGGTCACGAGGCCGGGGTCGAGGACCACGCCGCGCGCCCCGACGAACTCGGCGAACTGCTGGCCGATGTAGGTGAGCGCGTTGCCGTCGCTCTCGGAGAACGGCTTGCCGTCGAGCGGGTTGCCGATCTCGAGGAGGCCGAGGTAGCGGCCCGCGATCTCCACCGGCGCGCAGATGACGCTCCGGGGCTCGACGCCGATCGCCTTCCACCGGTCGTCCATGACGCGCTCGTCCTTGGACGCGTCGGGCACCACGACGGCGCGCCTGGACCGCATGGCGGCCAGCGCGAGCGGCGACCGCTCGGACACCCTGGCGAGGAGCGCGTTCTTGCCGCCGTACTGCCGGACGACGACGAACTCGCGCCGGTTGATGTCGAACATGGACACGAGCCCGAGGGCGCACGGGATCTTGTCGAGCGTGAGCGCGAGGATGAAGTCGGCGCCGGCGAGCGTGTCCTGGAGGAAGTGCAGGTCGCTGCACGCCTCGAACAGCTCGGCGATGAGGTCGTCGCCGGAGAGGCGCCCGCTCCTGGGCGGGAAGGAGGAGCGCCTCCGCGGCGGCTGGCTCGGCGCGGGGACGGGGATCGCGGCCGACGCCGGAGCGGCCTCGGGACGAGGCAGCCCGCTCGGCTCCTCGGGCGGCGCGGCGGGGGGAGGCGAGGCGTCGGCCGGAGGCGCGGCGGCCGGAGGCGCGACGACAGAAGGCGACGCGTCGGCCGGAGGCGCCGCCGCCGGCGTGGCGACCGGCGGCGCGACGACAGAAGGCGACGCGTCGGCCGGAGGCGCCGCCGCCGGCGTGGCGACCGGCGGCGCGACGGCAGAAGGCGACGCGTCGGCCGGAGGCGCGGCGGGGGGAGGCGAGGCGTCGGCCGGAGGCGCCGCCGCCGGCGGCGGTGTGGTGGCGCCGGTGCGCGGGCGGAACTGGATCACGGGCTCCGCCGAGCTCCAGTCCTTCCAGGCGAGCGTCGCGAGCGGGCTGCGCTGAGGCCGGCCGCGGAAGGCGTGATCGAACACGGCGATATGGATGAACTTGCCCGGGCGCGCGTCGTCGATGAGCTCCCGTGCCTTCTCGAGCTGGTCGAGCAGCAGCGCGTTCACGAGATCGCGCGGAGTACCCGTCGGGACCGCATAGACGAGCTCTCGGTACGTGAGCGGTGAGCGCTCGGACGGGTTCTCCTCGCGCTGCGACACGAGCTCGAACGGAGGCAGCGCGCTCGGGGCCGGCTCCGGCGCGGCGTCCCGCTCCGGCGCGGCGTCCCGCTCCGGCGCGGCCTCTCCGCCTTTCGCCGCCTGCGCCGCCGCGCCCGCCGGCTCCGGCACGAGGAGCGCGGTCCCCATCGAGATGTACGGGACCGTGGCTGCCGCCGGACGCTTCCACGGCGGACGCGCCCCCGGATCGGCGGGCGTGGGAGACGCTGCCCCGGCCGGAGGCGCGCCCGCCGGGGCGTCCAGCCCGTCCGTCAGCGCCTCGTCGTCCGGCGCGCGCTGCACGACGTACCGCACGCGCGTCGCCGGGTCGATCGCTCGGTAGCCGCTCTCCAGCAGGTCCACGGAGAAATCGTTGAGCGGCCCGCCATCGCCGCGGAACGCCCGGGCCTTCTGCAGCGCGGGCTGCCACTGCGGGGCCTCGACGCACACCTTCCTGGTCGGCGGTGCGTTCTGCCCTAGTGACGAGATCTCGACGAACCAACGCATCGTTTGCGGTTCCCATCCGCGCTGGCGCCGACCGGGTCGCGCGCTGTGGCGCGACGATCTTTCTACTAGACGCCCACGAGATGGGTCAACGCGCTGGCCACCCTCGGGAGCGAGGGCGGCCTTTGGAGGCAGCGCCGAAATATTCTCCAACCTCGGCGGGAACGAAGAATCCGGCCTATCCTGAGATCGCGCCGCCGCGCGGCCAGGCGCCACAGACGGACCCGCGCGGTCACTGAACGGCCGCCGGGGTTCCCGTCGAGCCCGACGGGCGCCCACGGCCCTGCGGTCGAAGGGTCCGCGCAGCCTCGGGGATCGTCACCTCATCAGGTCATCCGCTGCGAAGGACGGCGATTCCAGCCCGGCCGACAACGTGCGAGGTTCGACTCTGCATATCCACTCGCCCTCTGATCCACCCCTGTGGCGGGGCGACGAGGGCGCGTCCCTCGGCGAGGGTCTGCCGCCCGAACGGGCGTTCAGTGAGCAAACTTCGCGAGGAAGCCTTCGGCCCACCCCACGCTGCCGACAGGCCCACTCCCCAGGCCCAGGCGGCCAGAGAAGGTCCCGCCTGCGATGAGGTTGCCGTCGGGGTCGCCGGCGCAGCTCACGCGCCATGGCTGCTCCTGGCCGCCGAACGTGTGGCTCCAGAGGTAATTGCCTGCCGCGTCGAGCTTCGCGACGTACAGGTCTCGATCGCAACGGACAGCGACGTCGCCGAGGATCATGCTGTCGAAACAACTGCCACTCATGAAAATCTCGCCGCCAGCGCCGATGTACATGGTCGAGGCGCGGTGCTCGCTGCTCGTGGGCTTGCTCCACAGGAGGTTGCCCGCGGCGTCGAGCTTCACGAGCGCGTTGCCCGCGGGGAGCGGGCCGGCGCCGAAGTCCGCGGTCCCGTCCAGCTTGCACAGCATCACCATGCCTCCAGCGCCGTCGAGGCCGGCCAGGCTGCACTTGGCGCCTCGAACGAGCCGGCTGCTCAGGTGACCGCCCGCTGGATCGAGCTTCACGAGGTACATGTCGCCGCTGGACGAGCCTGGCAGCGATCCTCCACCGAAATCGAGCGGGCCGCTGAAGGTGCCGGTGAGGATCACGTTGCCCGCCGGATCCAGCGCGACGTGGACCGATTCCTGGGTCCGTCCGTTGGCGAAGCGCCGGCGCCACGCGGCGTTACCGGACGCGTCGAACTTCATGACGACGATGTCCATGGTGTCCGGGTAGGAATAGCCCGTGAGCCCCGCGATCGCGGAGTTACCCGCGAGATCGACGGCGAGCTCATAGCGGGCCACCCCGTTGAACACCGTGCCCCATACGTGATTCCCGGAGGCGTCGAGCTTGATGAGGACGCCGTCCCCCGTGTTGTAATGGTTGGTGAAGAGCACGTTCTCCGACGCGTCCGTCGCGAGCGTGCCCCCGATGGCGGAGGCGTTGTAGATCCTGTGCCAGAGGAGATTCCCGGCGTCATCGTATTTGGCCACGAAGCTCGCGTAATCGTTGCCTCTGGCGGAGACGATCCCCTCGCCGAGGTCGGCGAGCCCGCGGAACGCCCCCGTTGCGAGCACGTTGCCTGAGGGGTCGGCCGCCACGCGGGACAGCCCATGGCTCTGGAGATGATCTCCGAACGTGGAGAGCTCACCCACTTCGCCTCTTCTGACATCGAAGGATTGAATGAAGGCGTCGTGGCCAGGCCCGAGGGGCGCGCCGCAGCCCGGCTCGGCGCCGCTGCACTGCGAGCCGGCGATGTAGGCCAAGATGGAAGGCGGCACATCGATCGCGATGTCCATCACCACGTCGTCATCCTCCGTCCCGAATCGCCGGCTCCACTGGTGCGCGCCGGACGCGTCGAACCTCGCCACGAACGTGTCGAGTCCGCCCGCGCTGACCAGCTGCTCGCCGCCGAAGCTCACCGTGCCGCGGAACGAGCCGGTCACGAGCGCGTCGCCTCCCTCCTCCAGGACGACGGCGACGCCGCTCTGGTCGTCGGCGTCGCCGAAGCCGCGGCCCCACTGGAGGTTGCCGGCGCCGTCCAGCCTCGCCACGAAGGCGTCCTTGCCGCCCGCGCTGGCCAGCGGCTCGCTCCCGAGATCGATCGATCCCTCGAACCAGCCGGTGAGCAGCACGTGCCCGGCGAAGCCGACCGTCGCGACCCCCAGCCCCTCCTGGTCGGAAGGCCCGCCGTAGCGGCGGCTGAACACGTGCTCGCCGGCGTCGCTGAGCTTCGCCACGAACACGTCCTTGCCCCCGGCGCTCGCCAGCGGGCCGCCCCCGAAGTCGATCGTCTGCTCGAACGAGCCGGTGAAGACGAGGTTGCCGCCCACGTTGCGGGGCGAACGCGCGACGCGCTGCTCGCCTGGCCCGCCGAAGCTGCGGCTCCAGAGCAGGTCGCCGGCGGCGCTCCACTTCGCCGCGAAGATGTCCTTGCCGCCGCCGCTCACCAGGGGCCCGCCCCCGAAGTCGACGATCCCCTCGAAGTCGCCGACGACGAAGACGTTGCCGAGATCGTCGAGCGTGGCGGAGATCGCCTCCTGATCGCCCGCGCCGCCGAAGCGCTTGCTCCAGAGGTGCTGGCCGCCGCTGAGCTTGACGAGGAAGATGTCCTTGCCGCCGGCGTTCGCGAGGCGCCCGCCCCCGAAATCGAGCGCTCCGTCGAAGGAGCCGGTCATGAAGATGTTGCGGCGGGCGTCCACCGCGACGCTGTTGCAGAGCTGATCGCCCGCGCCGCCATAGCGCTGCGTCTCGGTGCCCACTCCGAGGAAGATATCGTAGCCTCCCTGGCTCGTCTTCAGGCCGAAGGTCGCGGGCTCATTGCGATCGTCGGAGATCTTGATGTCGCCTTGGAAATGGCCGGCCACCACGCGACCTGCATTGGCCGCGCCGAAGCTCGTGATCCGCTGAGGGAGGTCCAGCGCGCCGAGCGTCCTGCTCCAGAGGAGGGCGCCGTCGCAGGCGGCGGGGCTTCCGTCGCAGTCTTCGTCCTCCGGGGTGGCGCAGTCGTCGGCGGACGGGAGCACCTCGCCCTCGCACGGGCCGAACGCCGTGCCCCCGGCGTTGCACGCCGCCACGCCGGCCCGGCACACCCCGACGCCCTCTGTGCCAGCGGGCCCGGCGTAGCAGCGCGCCGTGGTCTCCGGCGCGCACACCGCGGCGCCGCCGCCCGCACCTGAGCCGCCCGTTCCGCCTGTGCCGCCCGCGCCGCCTGTGCCGCCTGTGCCGCCTGTGCCCGCGCCGCCTGTGCCGTCCGCGCCGCCTGTGCCCGCGCCGCCTATGCCGTCCGCGCCGCCTGAGCCGCCTGAGCCGCCTGTGCCGCCTGTGCCGCCTGTGCCGCCTGAACCGCCTGTGCCGCCTGAGCCGCCTGTGCCGGTCGCGTCTGCGCCCGCGTTCACGGTGCTTCCACCGCCGCCCGCCGGGTCTGTGCACGCGGCCAGGGTCACGATTGCCAACGCGAACCCACCTGATCTTTGAAACCGGGATGTCATATCCATCCTCCAAGAGAGATTGATGAACCCGGCGCGCATGTGGAGGATGCCATTGCCCTCCAGCACCGTTTGCTCGCGGCGCCGCGCGCCTGTCAGGCCGTTGCCACGTTCCTGGTCATCCCCGTCCGGCTAGCGCGCGAGCTTGACGAGGAAGAGGCTCTGTGCGCTGCCGCCGAGCATCGAGGCGCCGCCAAAGTCGAACGCGGTCGAGTAGCTGCCCGCCAGGAGCGCGCTCCCGGCCCCGAAGGCGGCCGCAAGCGCGGAGTCATCGCCTTCCGCACCGAACCGCTCGCCACGAAGGAGGTTTCCCCCCTGATCGAGCCGCGCGACGAAGATGTCGCTACCCCCGGCGCTCGTGAGCGGACCGCTGCCGAAGTCCACCGTGCCATCCGACGGCAACGTGACGAGCACCCCTCCGTCGTCGTCGACGGCCGAGCGCTCAAACCACCTGTCGCTCGAATCCGTGAAGCTCCTGCTCCAGAGGTGGTTGCCCGCAGGATCGAGCTTCACGACGAAGACCTCGTTCGCCCCGCCGCCGAGCGGACCGCCGCCGAGGTCCGCGGTGCCCTGGATCCGCCCGGAGATGACGAGGTTATCCACCCTGTCGACCCCGAGGGTCAACGAAGGGATCAGCCTCATCTCCGCCTCGAAGCGCTTGCTCCAGAGGTGACCGCCGAGCCTGTCGAGCTTCGCCGCGAAGGGCTCCTTCGGCATGGTGCTCACGAGCAGCGGGCCGCCAAGGCTCAGGACGCCGCTGAAGGCGCCGATCACGATCGGGTGGCCCGCGCTGTCGAACGCCGCGCCCAGACCTTCTTGCTCTCCCGCGGAGCCGAAGCCCCTGCTGAAGATGTGATTGCCTGCCGGGTCGAGCATCGCCACGTAGATGTCCGTACTCCCGGCGCTCGTGATAGAATCGCCCCCGAGATCGGTGGTCCCGGTGAATCGTCCTGTGATGAGGATGTTCCCCTCTTCATCGATCGCGATCCCGGAGCAGGTATCGTAGCCCGCGCCTCCGAACCTCCTGGCGAAGGCAAGGTTTCCGGTCGGATCGAAGCTCGCGACAAAGATGTCCGAACTGCCGCTGCCGTTGACGAGCCGGACGCCGTCGATGACCATCTCGGACTGGTAGGAGCCTGCGACGGTCACCATGCCGGCATGGTTCATGGCGATCACGGGGCCGCTCGTGGGGAGACTGAATCCCTTGCTCCAGAGGTGGGTGCCGGCTCCGTCGAACTTCGCGATGACCCCCCCTCGAAGCGTACCGCCGCCCAGGTCCACGCCGGTGCTGGAATAGCCGAGGAGGCCGATGTCTCCCGTGCTGTTGCTCGCCACATCCCAGGCCATCGAACCGCCGAAGCTCCTGGCCCACGCAGCCCTGAGTCCGCAGGAAGGCTGACCGTCGCAGTCCTCGTCCTCCGGTGTCGCGCAGTCCTCGGCGCGAGGCACGACCTGCCCGGCGCAGGGCCCGTAACCCTGACCGCCCGGCTCACAGACGGCGATGCCCGCCGCACAGATCCCCACATCTTGCGTCCCCTCTGAACCGGTGTAGCAGGCAACTGTCGCTCCCGGAGTACACACACACGGCTCGCCTCCGGTGCAGCCGGACTCGGTCCCCCCAGCGCCGCCAGCGCCCTCTGGACCGCTGCCGCCGGCTCCACCGACCCCGGGCCCGCTACCGCCGGCTCCACCGCCCCCGGGCCCGCTACCGCCGGCTCCGCCGACCCCGGGCCCGCTACCGCCGAGCCCGCCGCCCCCGGGGCCGCTACCGCCGAGCTCGCCGCCCCCGGGCCCGCTACCGCCGGCTCCGCCGACCCCGAGCCCGCTGCCGCCGAGCTCGCCGCCCCCTGGCCCGCTGCCGCCGGCTCCGCCGCCCCCCGATCCGCTGCCCGAGTTGCTCCCACACCCGACGAACGAGAGAAGCAAGGCGAAGTGGACGGCCGAGACAGCACCCGCAGCGCAGGTGCTGCGTCGAGAACCCCTCATGTTTGTCTCCTCGCTCATGTCCATCGGGATTGGTTGCGCGTAGGGCCTGGAAATTCACGAAGGTAGCGCAGCCAATCTCGAAAGGTGGCGCGGCCATCCTTGGGGATGGCCAGGCCACCCAGGGATGCTGATCCCGTCATCATGGAATGATGACCGGACCATCATTCCATCGTCGCCGGACGCACAGGGGAGGACCGACCGCCAACCCCGGACATGGGCGGCAGGCTCTTCCTCGCTGGATCCGGCTCCTCCCCCGCGCGGCTTTCCCCGGGGAGGGGCACCGCGGGCTCGGGCCGCGCGAAAGTCGTGTAAAAGAGCCGCGTGTCACCGTCCAGCGCCGATCCCGTGCCCTCCGCGCCGCCCGGAGGAGCTGCGCCTCCGTCCCGGCCGAGCAGCGACTCCCCCGGCGAAATGGAGGCCGCGGCCTCGCAGGGCGCCGGCCCGGCAACGCTCCCCGGCCGGCTCGATCGCTTGGTCGCCGCCTGGCCGCGCATCGATCCGATCCTGTTCGCCGTCTATGCGGGCGCATGCGTGCTCTACGCCGCCGTCGCGTTCTACAGCGCGATGCACCAGCAGACGGGCGGCATGTGGTCGGCGCCGCTCGACGACGTCTTCATCCACTTCGATTACGCCCGCGCCACGGCGCGCGGGTACCCGTTCGAGTGGTCCGAGGGCAACGGCTTCTCGAGCGGGAACACGAGCCTGAGCTATCCGTTCGTCCTCGCGTTCGGCTACTTCATCGGCTTCCGCGGCCTCCTGCTCATGCAATGGGCGGCGATCGTCGCGTGCGTCTCGACCCTCGGCTTCCTGCTCGTCGGCGCGCGGCTCCTGGAGCCGATCGGGCGCTGGGCGAAGTACCTGCTGCCGCCCGTGGCGCTCTCCATCGGCGCGCTCGACTGGTCGCTGTTCAGCGGGATGGAGAACGCCTTCCACCTCGGCGTCTGGGCCCTCGCCACCCTCGCCGCGCTCTCGGTCGCCCGCGCGGCCGGCGCGCCGCGCGGGCCGGCCGGCGCTGGAGAGCGGGTCGCGGCGCCGCCGGCGCGCCTCGCCCACCTCGGCTGGGCCGCGGGCCTCGCCGGCGCGCTCCTCTACGCCACCCGGCCGGAGTCGGTCGTCTGCGTCGCGGCCCTGGGCGTTTACGCGGCCGTGGCCGTGGGGCGGGCCCACGGCGCGCGCGCCGCGATCGCGACCCTGCTCCGGACGTCGGTGCCCGGCGCGATCGTGTGCGTCGCCCAGGCGGTCGCCAACCGCGTGTTCACCGGCGAGTGGGCGGCGAGCGGCGCCATCGCCAAGCTCGCGCTGAACAACCCGTACATGACGTCGCAGGAGAAGTGGGACACGTACACTTCCCTCGTCAGCTACGTCATCGGCCGCAACACAAACCACCACTTCTCGGACGCCCTGCCCTGGGGGTGGCTCGTCCCCGCCCTCGCGCTCGTCCCCCTCGCCTCGCGCAGGACGCGCGGGATCGCGGCGTTGCTCTGGGTCCAGGTCGCCGGCTGGCTCGCGCTGGTGGCCCTGAACGGCCAGGTGCGCTGGCAGAACGAGCGCTACACCATGCCCTCGGTCGCCTGGCTGCTCGTGCTCGCGGCGATGGGGCTCGCGCTGCTCGTCGCGCGGGCCGCATGGACCGCGCCGGGCGGCGAAACGGGCGGCGAAACGGGCGGCGAAAAGGGCGAAACGAGCCGCCCGGCCCGCGGCCTCTGGGGCGCGCGCGTCGCGCTCGCCCTCGCCCTCGCCGCGCTCTTCTGGGTCCACCAGCTGCCCAGGATGCGCGACCAGATCTGGTTCTTCGGCCGCGCCAGCCGCAACATCCGCGATCAGCACCTCGTCGCCGGCAAGGTCCTCGCCCAGCTCGACGTGCGCCGCGTCCTCGTCGGCGACGCGGGCGCGCTCCTCTACGCGTCGGACCGGCCCGGGCTCGACCTCATCGGGCTCGGCGGCTACCACGACCTCCCGTTCGCGCGCGCGGGCGTCCACGGCCTCGGCGCGTCGCTGGAGCTCATCGAGCGCATCCCCGCCGAGGACCGCCCCGACGCGCTGGCCATCTATCCGACCTGGTGGGGCGAGCTCCCGGCCATCTTCGGCAAGCGGATCGTCGGGATCCCCGTCTTCGGGAACGTCATCTGCGGCGGCGCCGAGAAGGTCATCTACCAGGCCGACTGGAGCCCGCTGGCGCACGGTGAGCCGCCCGCGTCGATGCGCGCGGGCGAGCAGGTCCTCGACGAGCTCGACGTCGCCGACCTCGTGAGCGAGCGCGCGCACGGCTACACCTTCCCGCAGCCGCAGGCCGGCTTCGTCGGCTTCAGCGTCCTGCCGGATCCGCACGGATCCGGGCGCGATCGCTTCGACGCGGGGCGCGTCATCCCGGGCGGCAGGAGCGAGACGGCCCGCCTGCGCGCCCCGCGCGTGGGCCCGGGCAGGCTCGTAATCCGCACCGCCGCGCCCCGCCCCGCCGTGATCCGCGCGACCGCGGACGGCCGGGAGCTCGGCCAGCTCGCCATCCGCGAGAGCGAGGGCTGGACCGAGGCGTCGCTCGACCTGCCCGAAGGGCTGCCCGAGACGTTCACGCTCACGCTCACGCCGGTCGAGGGCGAGTGGATCGATCACCACCTCTGGGTCCTCGAGCGCGCCGCGCGCTCCGAGCCGCGCTCGCTCGCCGGGCCGTGACGTGCGCGCCGGCCTGCCCCGCGACCCCGCGCAGTGGATCGCGCTCGCGCTCTCGGTCGCCGCGCTGCTCGCCGGCGCCTGGCTCCTCCGCCGCGGCCGCTCGCCCGCCGTCGCGCGCTCCGGCCAGGCGTCCGTGCGCCCCGGCGTCGCGGTCGCCGCAGCCCTCGCGCTCGTCGCTGCGCTGATCTCGGCCGCGTACATCGCGGTCTACCTGCGGGGCGGCCCCCGCATCATCGACGCGACGAGCTACTGGCTCGAGGCGCGCGCCATGGCGGCCGGGTACCTCGCGTGGCCGCTCGATGAGCCGGAGGCCTCCGTGCTCGGCCGCTTCCTCGTCCGCAGCGGCGCGGCGGCTCAGCAAGGCGCGGGCGAGGTCGCGGCGATCTTCCCGCCGGGCTACCCCGCCCTCCTCTCGCTGGGCTTCCTCGCGGGCGCGCCGCTCGCGGTCGGGCCCCTGCTCGCCGCCGCGCTGACGGTCGCCACGTACGACCTCGCCGCGCGGTTCGCGCCGGAGGCCCCGGCCCCTGCCGGGAGCGCCGCGCGGATCCCCCTCGTGCCGCTCCTCGCCGCGCTCTTCTCGGCGCTCTGCGCCGCGCTCCGCTACCACACGGCCGACACGATGTCGCACGGGCTCGCGGCCCTCTGCTTCACGGTCGCGCTCGCGTCGGCGCGGCGCGCGCTCGACCACGCCCGCGCCATCCCCCCGGCGGGGGCCCCGAGGAGGCGGCTCGATCCGGCCGTCGGCGCCGCCGCGCTCGCCGGCCTCGCGGCCGGCTGGCTCGCGGCGACGCGCCCGCCGAGCGCGCTGGCCCTCGCCGCGGCGCTGCTCTTCGTGTTGCTGCCGGGCAGCGCGCCGGGCCGCGCCGCGGCCGGCCCTCGCGGCGGCGAGCTTCCCGCGCCGCGCCCGTCGCCGCGGCTCGGGAGGCTCGCCGCCGCGCTCGCGATCGGCGCCCTCCCCGGCCTCGCGCTGCTCGCCATGCACCAGCGCGCCGCGACGGGCGCCTTCGCCTCGTCGCAGAGCGCCTACTACGCCCTCTCCGACGGCCCGCTCGGCTGCTTTCGCTACGGCTTCGGCGCCGGCGTCGGCTGCCTCGGCGAGCACGGCGACTTCGTCCGTCATAACCTATCGGAAGGATACGGTTTTCTTGCCGCCGCCGGCACGACGCTGCGCCGCCTGAAGCTCCACCTCGTCGACGCGCTCAACGCCGAGCCGCTGGCGCTGCTCGTGATCGCCGGCGCCGCGCTCGCCCTCCGGCGGCCGCGCTCGCGCGCCCTGGCGGTCGCCCCGCTCCTCCAGATCGCCGCCTACGCGCCCTTCTATTTCGACGGCAATTACCCCGGCGGCGGCGCTCGCTTCTTCGCCGACGTGCTGCCGGTCGAGCACGTCCTCGCCGCCATGGCCTGCGCCGCGCTCGCGGAGCGCGCGGGGTCGCCGGCCTCGCGCGGCGGCCTCGCGCGACGACTGCGCGCGCTCTTCCCGGGGTCGCTCGTCCCGACCGCGCTCTTCGCGGCGGCGCTCCCCCTCGCCGGCTTCGCCTTCCGCGCGGGCTTCGACCACGCCGCGCTCCGCGATCGCGAGGGCGGCCTGCCCATGTTCGACCCCGCCGCGGTCGCGCGCGCGGGCGTCGCGCGCGGCCTCGTGTTCGTCGACACGGACCATGGCTTCAACCTCGGCTTCGACCCCGCCCCGAGCGACGTCGCGGTGCTGCGCTACCGCGGCGACGCGATCGACCGGATGGCCTGGGAGGCCCGCGGCCGCCCCCCCGCCTACCGCTACGGCTTCGCGATCCCGGACGGCGGCGGCCTCGCGTCGGTCTCGATCGCGCCGCTCGCCTTCGACGCCGCGCCGCCCCGCGAGCACCTCATCGAGGGCGAGTCGCTGTGGCCGCCGCGCGCCCAGCGCGGCGCCTGGGCGCTGCCCGAGCACGCCGGCGGCACGTGCGCGTCCGGAGGGCGGCTCCTCGCGGTGCACGCGGCGGCGAGCGGCGAGGCCGTCGTCCGCGTCGGCCTGCCCGCCCCGTGGCTCCGCGGCGCCCGGATCAGCCCGCGCGTGGCGGTCTCGGGCGACGGCGCGGGCGAGGTGCGCCTCGTCGTCGACGGCGCCCTGCTCCACGTCTGGCAGGTCGAGCCCGCCACAGCGGACGCCCCCGGCGCGCCGCTCGCCTGCGCCGAGCTCCCGCCCCACCCGATCCCCGAGGACGCCGTCGGAATCGAGCTCTCCCTCTCGCGCAGGGACGCGCGCGAGGACGGAGACCTGCACGACGCGCGCGGGAAGGCCGCCGCCGCCGCCGCCGCCGAGCGCGCTCCGGGGGGCCCGGACCGCCCCGCGACCGGAGGCCTTTTCGCGCTCGATGCGGTCTCGGTCGCGGGCGGGAATTCGGTTGACCGCTAGTCCCGTAACATGCGAGCTTTTCATAGGATTCTGTTGTCATGCGGCTCCTGGACCGGCGCAGCCCCTGGAGCTTTGCAGTGGAAGGCGGCAAGCCGCGCGCCGGCGGCGGTCCGCTCGGGTGGGGGAGGTGGACCATGACGAAAAGCGAGCTCATCGACGCGATCGCGGGACGGGGCGAGCTCACCAAAGCTCGAGCCGAGCTCGTGGTGAACTGCGTCTTCGACGCGATGACGCAGGCGCTCCAGCGCAACGAAGGCATCGAGATCCGCGGGTT
This sequence comes from Sorangium sp. So ce1014, assembly GCF_051521505.1. Lineage (NCBI taxonomy): Bacteria > Pseudomonadati > Myxococcota > Polyangiales > Polyangiaceae > Sorangium > Sorangium sp. So ce1014. Next base: position 795,060 of record NZ_CP150356.1, on the reverse strand, counting down.
CGGTAGCTTCACGGTCAGGCCGTACAAGCCGTACAGCGGCAGGAACCCGCGCACCGGCCAGCCGGTGCCCGTGCCCGCCAAGCGGCTCCCGTTCTTCAAGGTCGGCAAGGAGCTCAAGGAGCTCGTCAACGCGAGCCGCGCGTACGCCATCTCGGGCGACGACGACGACGACGATGACGACGACGAGGACACCGACGACGAATGAGGCGACGCGCCCGGGCGCGCGCAGGACATCGAGGACGTCGACGACGAATGAGGCGGCGCGCTCCGGCGCGCGCTCGCCCCCCTGGCGGGCCGTTCCGCTGCGCGGTAGAAGCGGGGCCCCATGGTCCCCGCCGAACGTCAGCTCGAGATCCTCTGCAAGGGTGCCGTCGACCTCCACGTCCGCGCCGAGCTCGAAGCGCGGCTCCGCGAGGGCAAGCCGCTGCGCGTCAAGGCCGGCTTCGACCCGACCCGCCCCGACCTCCACCTCGGCCACACGGTGGTCATGCAGAAGATGCGGGAGTTCCAGGACTTCGGGCACACGGTCATCTTCGTGGTCGGCGACTTCACGGCGATGGTCGGCGATCCGACCGGCAAGAACGAGCTGCGCCCGCGGCTCTCGCGCGAGGAGGTCGTCGCCGCGGCCGAGACCTACCAGGCGCAGGCGTTCAAGGTCCTCGACCGGGACAAGACCGAGGTCCGCTACAACTCCGAGTGGCTGAACAAGCTCGATCCGACGCAGATGATCGAGCTCTGCGCGAAGTACACCGTGGCCCGCATGCTCGAGCGCGACGACTTCAGGAAGCGCTACGAGGAGGCGCGGCCCATCTACGTGCACGAGTTCATGTACCCGCTCCTCCAGGCCTACGACTCGGTCGAGCTCGAGGCCGACATCGAGCTCGGCGGCACCGATCAGCTCTTCAACCTGCTCGTGGCGCGCGATCTGATGCCCCGCTACGGCAAGCGCGCCCAGATGGTGATGACGATGCCGCTCCTCGAGGGCACGAACGCGCGCGTGGAGGACGGCAAGGTCGTCGGCGCCAAGATGTCGAAGAGCGCCGACAACTACGTCGGCATCACCGAGCCGCCGTTCGACATGCTGCAGAAGCTGCTGCTCGTCGATGACGGGGTCCTCTGGCGGTACATGGAGCTCCTGTCGTCGCGCCCGCCCGAGGAGGTCGCCCGCCTGCGGGACGCGGTGCGGCGCGGCGAGCAGAGCGTCATCGAGGTGAAGGAGCTCTTCGCGCAGGAGGTCGTCACCCGCTTCCACTCGGCCGAGGACGCGCGCGCGGCCCTGGAGCGGCGCCGCAGCGTCGCGGCCGGCGGCCTGCCCGAGGTCGTCGAGGAGCTCCACGTGGCGAGCGACCGCGACACGATCCCCATCGGCAACGCGCTCGCGCTGGCGGGGCTCGCCGAGTCGACCTCCGCGGCGCGGCGCCTCGTGAAGGGCGGCGCGGTGCACCTCGACGGCGAGGTGGTGAAGGACGAGCAGCTCAAGCTCGAGCGTGGGAAGCGATACCTGGTCCGCGTCGGCTCGAAGAACCGCCGCTTCGCCTACCTCGTCGTTGGCTGACGCGCCCGGGCGGGGGCTCCACCGTCGCGGCGCGCTCGGCGGCGTCCTGGGCTGCGTCCTCGGCCTCGCGCTGCCGTCGTGCGGCGGCGCGCCGCGGCCGCCCGCCCGGACGAGCCCGCCGCTGACGCCGCTCGGCACGGCGGACCTCGCGCGGCTCCTGCCGCAGGCGGGGCTCCGGTGGTTGATCCTCGTCCGGCCCCGCGAGCTCGCGGCGGTGCCGTGGCTCATCCCCTCGATCGCGCTCGTGGCGCCGGAGGAGAACCTGGCCCGGCACGCCCGCGCGACCGGCGTCGACCTGCGGCAGGTGCGCGAGGCCGCGATCGCGTCGTACGCGGGGGCGGCGGGCGAGGCCAGGCTCTACGTGGCGCGTCACAGCGGCGATCCGCGGACGATCGAGCGCCGCTTCCGGCGGCGGCTCACGGGCAAGGAGCGGCGCGCGCTCGATCGGGCGGACGTCGTGCGCGTGATGGGCGACCTCGGGACGGCGCCGCACGCGCTGGCGCTCCTCGGCGAGGACGTGGTCTGTGTGCAGGAGGGCGGCAGCCCGCAGCGCGGGCCGGCGCGGGTCGCGTCGCTGTACGCGCTCGGCCGCCTCAAGCGCTCGCCGACGGCGCTCTCGGACGGGCCGCTGCGCGCGCTGGCGGCCCGCTTCGGCCCGGCGCCCGCGCGCGCGTTCGCGCCGGGGCCGTTCGACGGGGAGCTCGCCCGCGGCGCGCGCGGCCTGCTCGCGGCGGCGACGGCCGTGGGCGCGGCCGCGCGGCCGAGCGCGCGCGAGGGGATCGCGCTCGCGCTCGCGGTGGCGGGCGATTTCTCGACGAGCGGAGCGGCGGCCTCGGAGGAGCTGCTCGCGGCGTGGGACGAGCTGGCGCACGGCTCGTTCGGCCACCTGCTCGGGCTCGACGCCCCGGTGGAGCCGCCGCTCGCCACGCACGCGCCGGACGCGGTGGCCCTCGCGGTCGAGCTGAACCCGCGCGCGCTCGCCCGGGGGCTCGCCGCGGCGACCGGGGAGCGGGTCGACGAGATGCTGCGGTAGGCGCGGCGGCGCCTCGCCGGTAAAATCTCCTCAGCGCCATGCCCACCACGACCAGCGGCTTCTTCCTGCAATGCGCCTCGCGCGGCACGCTCGAGCTCGTCCTGCCCGCCGCCGGGGCGCCGTTCGGCGTCGAGCACCACCGCCGCGAGGAGGCCGCCGGGCCGTGGCGCCACGCGGCGACGTTCGCCGGAGATCTCGGCCCGGTCGGCGCGGTGGCGCTCATCCAGAGCAACTTCGGCGATCCGGGCCACCTCGAGGCGGTGGTGCGCGCCGGGGATCGGCTGGCCGCGCTCTGGTGCGCGCGCGAGCCGCCGCGGAGCGAGCCGTCGTGGAGCGAGCCGCGCTTCTTCGCGGAGGGCGCGGCCGGCGACCCCGCCCTGATCCAGGGCGGCTTCGGGGGCAGGGGCAACTTCGAGCTCGTGGTGCCGCACGCGAGCGGCGGGATCGCGCACTACCACCGCGACAACGACACCGCGGAGCTCGGCTGGCGCGGCCCGGCGATCTTCGGCGCGGAGCTCGGGCGGTTCGATGCGGTCGCGATGATCCAGCGCGGAGCCGGCGCGCCCGGGGTGCCGGGCGACATCGAGGTGGTCGCGCGCATCGGGGATCGGCTGCTGATGTTCCGGCGCTCTCCCGGGGCCGGCGCTGCGTGGCAGGGCCCGGAGGAGGTGGTCTCCGGGATCCGGGGGACGCCGGCGCTCTTCCGGGGCACGTCCGGCGGAGAGGGCACGCTCGAGCTGTTCTCGCCGCTCGCGGGCGTGGGGCTCGCGCGGTGGTGTCGCGGCGACGGAGGCCGCGGCGCGCGCTTCCGCGGGCCGGCGGTGTTCGCCACCGATCTGGGCCGGTGTGAGGCGGTATCCGTCATCGAGAGCCGTCCGCTCGGGCGGATCGAGCTCGCCGTGCGCGCCGAAGGGCGGATCGTCCACCTGGTGCGCGACGGCGAGCACTTGTCGCAGCGGGAGGTGCCCCGCGGCGGGTCCCCTTCCCCGGCGGAGGCTCCCTCGCCGGCGACGCCGCAGCCGCCTGCATCCACGACGCCGCCAGCATCCACGGCGCCGCCTGCATCCACGGCGCCGCCTGCATCCACGGCGCCGCCTGCATCCACGACGCCGCGGCCGCCCGAGCCCACGACGCCGCCTGCGCCGCGCCCCACCGGCGCTGCGCCGCAGCTCCGCGCAGGACCGCACCGGGCTGGGTTCCGGCGCATCGACGAGCTCTCGCTGTCGGCGGACGCCAGCTACCCCGACACCTGGCCGTTCCAGGGCGCCATCTACCGCTGTCCCGCGCGGGGCGCCGCGCTGCTCTACTACCCCGCGTCGGCGGACGGCGAGGAGGCGCCGCTCTCGCCGGGAGGCCCGTTCCCGGTCATCGCGATCGCCCACGAGCGCCGCCTCCCCACGAGCGCGGTCACCTCGGGGTCGCCTGCCGGTATCGAGCAGGACTACCGCCAGCTCGCCGGTGTCATGGCGCACCTCGCGCGCTGGGGCTTCGCCGTCATCGCGCCCGATCTCTCGTGGCTCACCCCGGACGACGCGCCGCTGCGCCGCGCCGCGGTCCTCCGGGACGCGCTCTCGCATCTCAGGGCCGGCTCGCGGGGCCCGCTCCTCGCCGACTTCGATCGTGTCGGCCTGCTCGGCCACGGGCTCGGCGCGCAGGCCGCCCTCGCGCTGGCGCTCGACGCCGCTTGCCCGTTCCAGGTCCGCGCCCTCGCGCTCCTCGCGCCGGCGGGCGAGCTCGATCGAGCCCCGCCCATCGACGGGCTCGCGCCTCGACCGGTGCTCCTCCTTCACGGCACCGCGGACCCGATCGTCGCCTCCGTCCCGGCGACGCTCTACGACCGCGCGCGCGCGCCGAAGCACCTCGTGACCCTGCCCGGCGCGAACCACTTCGGCTACACGACGTCGCTCGGCCTCGCCGAGCCGGTCGACGGCCCTGCCGAGCTCTCGCGCCGCGAGCAGCAGGCCATCGCGATGGGCTACGTCGCCGCGTTCTTCAACGGCTACCTCCGGGACGCGCGCAGGTGCCTCGGCGCGCTCTCGGGCAAGGAGTCGCTCGAGGGGCTCGAAGCGAGGGAGATCCCGGTGAGCGCGGAGATGCCTGGCGGCGGCGCTGGACTCTAGCGCTGGCCGCGCGGCGCCGACGCGGCGCGCGGCCGTCCGGCGCCGGCGGCCGGACGAACGAGCGGCGCGATGCTACTTTCGATCGCGTGTTCCAGCTCGGCGGCCTCGTCGTCACGCTCGTCAACGCGCTCCTCGGCCTGATCGTCTGGCGGCGGCTCCGCGCCGCGTTCCCGCGGCACGGCGCGCTGATCAACGGGCTGTGCGCCGCGGGTCTGCTGCTGCTCACGCACCCGGCGGTGCTCATGGCCGTGGCGAGCTGGTCGGGGCTGCGAGCGCTCCAGCGCCACCTTCCCGAGCCGGTGTCGCTGATCGCCCTGGGCGCTCAGGTGGCCCTGCTCCTCTACGGCCTGCTCCTCGGGATCGCCGCGATTGTGCGCGTGGCCTTCGGGGCGCTTCGCCGGGGCCGGCCCGCGCCGAGCGCCCGGGCTGTCACGGTCGCCGAGGCCGACGCGAACGCGCGATCGGGTGCAGGCGCTCAGGCCGGCTCAGCCGCCCAGCCCGCCAGCGCTCCAGAGGACGTCAAGACCGAGCCGGAGACCATCGACGAGCCCCGCCGCCGGCTCCTCGTGGGCGCGACCTGGGCGCTGCCCGCAGCGGCGATCGCTGTGTCGATGGGCGGCGTGCTCGCCTCGCGGCAGCGTCCGGTCGTGGTGAGGGTCGCGCTGCCCGTGCGGCGCGAGCTGACGAGCCTGCACGGCGTCACCCTCGCGCAGCTCAGCGATGTGCACGTCGGCAGCTTCATGGACGCGGAACGCCTCGACGAGCTCCGCGACGCCATGAACGCCCTCCGTGCCGACATCCACGTGATCACCGGCGACCTGCTCGATCACCACGTCTCTCAGCTCGAGCTGTCCGCGCGGCTGCTCCGGGGCCTGCGCCCCGCCCGGGGACAGCTCTTCTTCTGCATGGGCAACCACGAGTACATCGCCGCGCGGTCGGCCAGCATCCCGACGATCGTCAAGGGCCTCGAGGAAGCGGGCGCCCAGGTGCTCGTCGACGAGGCGCGGGAGGTCCGCCTCGGCGGCGATCGCCTGTGGATGAGCGCCATCGACTATCCCAGCCGCGCGCGCCCGGGAGAGCCCGCCCGGCGCCCGACGGCCGACGGGCTGGCCCGCGCGCTCGGACAGATGCGGGACGACGGCGCGCCGCGCGTCCTGCTCAGCCACCACCCGGGCACCTTCCGCGCCGCGCGCGAGCTGCCCTTCGATCTGATGCTCTCCGGCCACACGCACGGCGGGCAGATCTCGCTGGGCCGGATCGGCGATTACGCCCTCACGCCGATGCTGCCCGCCGGGCTCTATCACAACGGGCTCTACGAGCACCGCGGCCGGCGCCTCCACGTCAACGCCGGCGCCGGCGGCTGGCTGCCGGTCCGCATCAACTGCCCGCCGGAGATCACGCTCGTCGAGCTCGTGTCCGCCTGACGCGCGTGGACGCGCTCCGTCTCCTGGGCGAAACTGTGGACCATGGCACGAGCCGCGGCGCGCACCGGTCTCTCGCCGCAGGACTACCTGGCGCTCGAGCGCTCGTCGCCGCTTCGCCACGAGTATGCGGACGGCGAGATCTTCGCCATGGCGGGCGGCACGCTGGAGCACAGCGCCGTCGCCGCGAACGTCCTCGGTGAGCTGCGGAGCGCGCTCCGGGGTCGAGGGTGCCGGGTGCTCACCTCGGACATGCGCATCCAGATCGCCGCCGCGCGCCGCTACGTGTACCCCGACGGCGCCGTCGTCTGCTCGCGCCCCGAGTTCGAAGACGACAAGCGCGACACGCTCCTGAACCCGCGCGTCGTCGTGGAGGTGCTCTCCGACTCGAGCGAGGCCTACGATCGCGGGGACAAATTCGCCCAGTACCGGAGCCTGCCGTCGCTCGAGGAGTACGTGCTCGCATCGCAGAAGGCGCCGCGGATCGAGGTGTTCACGCGGCAGGAGGACGGGAGCTGGCTGCTCCGGATCCACGGGCCGGGCGAGCGCGCCGAGCTCTCGTCGCTCGGCTGCACGCTCGACGTCGACCGGGTGTACCAGGACGTCTTCGAACAGGGCGCGACGGGCGAGGCGCCGCCGGCCGCGCCCTGACGCGCGAAGAGCACGCCTGGGCCGCCCCGGCTACAGCGTCACCTCGAACGGCGCGCGCGCGAGCTCCTCGCCCGTCTCCGACCGCACGATCGCCGTCCACTCCCCCACCGTGCGCGCCCCGCGCGTGAAGGCCCACGTCCGCCACCGCGGCGACGGCCCGACCCCGAGCGTCACGTTCCCGACCGGCGCCCCGCCGCCCGGCGGCACGAACGCCACCGTCACCTCGCCCTCCACGTCGCCCGGATTCTCGATCTCCAGGAACGCATAGAGCCGCTCCGTCTCCGGCGCGCGGAACATCGTCCCCGGCGCCACCGGCTCGCGGTCCTTCACGCCCTCCGCGAGCACCAGCCGCTTCACCTTCAGCTCCGCCGCGCCCCTCCCCTTCTCGCTGCCCGCCTTGCCCGCCTTGCCCACCGCGACGCTCGCGTCCGGCGCCGTCACCGCCGCAGCCGGCGGGCTCGCGGGCGGCGCCGCCACGGCGACCGCCGGCTCGGGGCACTGCGTCGCCGCGGGGCTCGCGGCGGCGGCCGCCGCCGGAGGCCGCGCGTCGTGGCGCTCACCGCAGCCAGCGAGCGAAGCCGCGCAGAGCGCCAGAAACATCCACCGTCGAGCCATCGTCGTCGTCATCGAAGCACTCCTCCGTGTTCCGGGGCGTCCCCGTCTCACCGCTGGAGTCAGCAAGGCGCGGACCGCTTCTGGACCAGCGAAATCATTGAGGATTCTTCGCGCGCCTGTGGTCGCAGGGCCGCGCCCTGTGTGCCCGGCGCGACGGCCAGGCCCGCGCCGCCGGCGCGATGACCCGCTATGAGCCGCCGCTGCGCTTGTGCGTCCCCGGAGCCGGGTCGATCCCGTCCGCGCGCATCCGCTCGGCGGTCGCCGGCCCCGCCACGGTGCCGGCCGGGTGCGCGTACCAGCCGGAAGGGTCCGCCCTGTCCGGCGCGTCGCGGACCTTGAGGATCGTGAACATCCCGCCCATGTCGATGTACGAGAACGGCCCGGCCCCGCCGCGCATCGGCAGGCTGTTCGCCGGCACCGGCATGGGCATCTCGCCCATACCGCCCATCCCCGTGGTCCCCATCGTCATGTAGTCGGGCATCACGCGGCTCATCCGGCGATCGAGCGCGCCGGTGTCGGCGCCGACCATGTTCGGCAGGCCGTGGCCCATCTGCATCATCGTGTGATGGGTCATGTGGCAGTGCACTGCCCAGTCGCCCGGCTCCTCGGGGACGAACTCGATGACCCGCGTGCTGCCGACCGCGACGAGGACCGTGGTCTCCGGGTACTGGGCGGACTCGGGGACATACCCGCCGTCGGTCGCCGTGACCTGGAACGACAGGCCGTGCAGGTGGATCGGGTGGTGATCCATCGGGCCGAGGTTGCCGAGGCGGATGCGCACGCGCTCGCCGCGGCCGACGAGGAGCGGCGCCGTCGCGGGGAACGCCTTGCCATTGAACGTGAGGACGTTGAAGTCGCTCATCGCGTTCGGGTCGGGCCGGCGCGCCCCCGCGTTGATCTTCCACTCGTGCGCCATCAGCACGAAATCCCTGTCCACGCGCGGGCCGCGGGGCCTCTTCGGGTGCACGACGAACATCCCCACCGCGCCCAGCGCGATCTGGGTCATCTCGTCGAAATGCGAGTGATACATGTACGTCCCCGGATACCGCACGACGAACTCGTAAACATACGTCTCGCCGGGCGGGATCGGGCGCTGGTTGAGCCCGGCGACTCCATCCATGCCATTCGGCAGCACGAGCCCGTGCCAGTGGACCGTGGTGGCCTCGGGCAGCGCGTTCGTCACGTAGATGCGCAGGCGATCGCCCTCGACCGCCTCGAGGGTCGGGCCCGGCGTGCTGCCGTTGTAGCCCCACACCTCGCTCTTCAGGCCGGGGGCGAACTCGTGCTCGAGGGGACCCGCGACGAGGTGGCCGACCTTCACGCCGTCCACCACGCGCAGCGGGAGCGTGCTGCCGTTCGGCGTCACCACGGCGGGCTGCCCCCCGGGCGCCGCGACCCGGCGAGGCGGCGGCGTCGCGGCGCCCGCGCCGGGCGGCGCGTCCGGGCGCTCTTGCGCGTGCGCGAGCCCCCGCGTGAGCAAGGCGGCGCCGGCGGCCAGGCCGCCTGCGTGAATGAAAGAACGTCGGTCCATGTCAGTGCCCTCCTTCGCCGGAGCCCGTGGCTCCCGGCATCGCGGCGGGCGCCTCCGCCCCCGCCGCCTCGACGCGGCGCCCCGCCAGGAGCGCATCGAACGCAGCCTTCGCCGTCCAGTGCTCGCGCAGCGCCTCGACCGCCGCGAGCTCGGCGTCGAGCTGCGCGCGGCGCGCCGAGAGCAGCTGGAAGACGCCGACCTGCATCGCGTTGTACTGCAGCAACGTCTGCTCCACGACCCGCCTGCGCGCGGGCAGGAGGACGCGCTCGTAATGCCGCGCCCGCGCGTGCGTGGACAGGAGCCGGTTGCGCGCCTCGCGGACCGCCGAGCGGACGTCGACGGCGCGGCCGTGGTAGCGCTCGAGCAGGCTGTCGAACTCCGCCGTCTGCGCGGCCTGGGCGCCGCTCCGCCGATCGAAGACCGGGAGCGAGAGGCGGAGCCCGGCGCCGAGGACCCACGGGCTGTCGTCCACCTCGCCGCGCGCACCGAGCTCCCGCTCGCCGTGCACGCCGACCGACATGTCCGGCACCCAGCCCTCGGCGCGCAAGGCGCCGGCCCGGCCGGCCGCCGCCTCGATCCGGCTGCGCAGCTCTGCGAGCTCGAGGCTCGCCCGCAAGGCCTGCGTCTCGGCGCGCGGCGGCGTCGCGAGCGCCTCGGGCGCCTGCGGGATCGCGCCGGCCATCGTCCAGGTGGTCGCCGCGCCGGAGAGGCCGAGCAGCCGGTGGAGCCGCTCGCGGCGCGTGAGCAGCTCCAGCTCGAGCTGCGCGGCCGTGATGCGCGCCTCCTCGTAGCCGGCCTCCTGGGTCGCCACGTCGAGCTCCGGGACGTTGCCCGCCGCGAAGAGGGCGCGCGCGGCGTCGCGGGCGGCGGCGAACGCGTCGAGCGCGCGGTTCGCGAGGCCGAGGCGCTGCTCGGCCGCCTGCGCGGCGTGGAACGCGGCGCGCACCTGGTAGCCGAGCTCGACGACGGCGCCGGCCGCGCGGTAGCGCGCCGCCTCGTGGTCCGAGCGCGCCGCCCGCGCGCGGAGCGGCGACAGGAGCGCCGAGGTCAGGTCGATCTCGACCGCGAGCTCGACGCGCGTGTGATCGAGCCCCTCCTGCCGCGGCGTCACCTCGACCTCGATCTCCGGGTTCGGCAGCGCGCCCGCCTGCTCGAGGTGGCCCCGGGCGACGCCGACCTCCCTGAGCGCGGCGCGCAGCGCGCGGTTGTTGGCCAGCGCGAGGCGCACCGCGGCGTCCGCGGTGAGCGGCCGTCGCGGCACCTGGCCGAGGGCGCGCGCGTCGGCGGCCGGCTCCGGGTCGACCGCATCCGATGTCGCGCCCGTCGGGAGCTCCACGCCGGAGAGCTCGCGGATCCGCGCGATGTCGGCGGTCGACGAGGGGGCGGCGCAGCCGGCCGCGGAGAGGAGCGCGAGGCCCGCCGCGAGCGGCGTGAAGCGCGCGGCGAGCGCGCGCGTTCGACGGGGTTCAGTGCGCATGGGCAGGCTCCTTGGGCCTGGGCGGTGCGTCGCCGCTCGGCGGCGGCTGGGCCGGCGCGGCGCCGCTCGGCGGCGTCTGGACCGGCGCCGGACCGCTCGGCGGCGTCTGGGCCGGCGCGTGGCCGTGGTGATGGTGGTGATGCTTGTGAGGATCGGCGCCGCCGCCAGGCGCCGGCGCCGGATCGAGCCCGACCCAGCCTGCGGTGGGCTCTCCGGGCAGAGGTGGGTCCTCCGAGAGGGCGACGCCGATCCGCGGCGAGGGAGCCTCCCCGGCTTGCGGCGAGGCGGCAGACGACGCGGGGAAGCTCGCGGGAAGGCTGCGCGGCGCGCAGCCGGCGAGCGCAGCGACGAGCATCAGCAGGGCGTTCGGTCCGGCGAGGTGAGGTGGTTTCATGGAAGCCGCTCCAGCAGGGGCGAGTGCGATCACTTGCGGGGTTCGACGACGATCGCGCCCCGCAGCAGGTTCATGCCGCGTTCGAGCTCGACGAGGCGAGCAGCGAGGGGGCAACGAGCGAGGCGGCCAATGGACCAGATGACGACGGAGAGGCGCGTGACGCCCCTCGGACGCCTTCCGTTCCGGGTTGCGCATGGCCGACGCGCGCGGTCCGGCGGTATTACACGACCTCGCGCGCCGCCCCGCGAAAGGATTGGATCAGCTCGCCGGTCGGCTTGCCGGCCACCGCGGAGTCGGTCGCCGCCTGGCGCTGCCGCCTCGAGGTGCGCTGGCGAGCGCGCCTTCGTGAGCAAGCGGGCTGGTCAAGCGTGGATGTACACGAGCGTCCCGCCCTTGTCGTTGAACGCGGCGTGCCAGCCCTCGGGGACGGGGGGATGGGTCCACTCGAACAGCCACGCGGCGTCGGTGGGCGCGAGGTTCACGCAGCCGCTGCTCCGCACCTTGCCGAACGCGTCGTGCCAGTAGACGCCGTGCAGCGCATAGCTGTTGTGGAAGTACTGGACGTAGGGCACGTCGCGCAGGTCGACGGACGTCTCGCTGAGATCGTCGCCGTCCATCGTCGCGGTCACGTGCTTCTCGCGGATGAAGAACGTGCCTTGCACGGTGGCGCTCGTGGTCGCCGGATCGCCGAGCTCGCCCTTGCCCGTCGAGACGAGGGTCGCGAAGACGGGGCGCTCGCCCTCGTAGGCGACAAGCGTCTGGAGCTCGATCGAGATGTCGATCCACCTCCGGCCGCGCTTCGCGTGCCCCCAGAAGTCGCGGCCCAGCCGCGCGACCCGCAGCGCGGACGCGGCGATCCACGCGCCCGCGTCGGTCTCGGCATAGGCGCCGCCGGCGGCCGTCTTGCCGGTGAGCACCCAGCCCGAGCGGTACGGCGCCCACCCGTCCGGCCTGAGCTCGCCCGAGGCGTCCGGCTTCAGCGTGCGGACCCCGTGGTGCATGACGAACGCGGGGGTCCCCTCGGTCTTCACCTCCACGCCGCGCATCGCCGTGGGGACGACGGCCGAGGTGCGGTCGACCGGGATGAGATCGAGCTCGGTCGTCAGACCGAAGCGCCGCCCGGTCCAGTCGAACGTCGAGATCAGGCCGAAGGCCGAGTCGGCCCGCGCGCGCCCGCGGTGCGCGGGGAAGCGGAGCTTCTCGGCGGCGCCGAACGGCTTCGGCAGGTCGCGGCGGGTCGCGAAGAAGGGCGTGAGCGGCTCCGGCTCGCCGAGGAGCGCCTCGTCGCGGCGGGACCACGCCGGCGTGCCCTGGCTGCGCGAGCGCCCCTCGACGCGCCGCTGCTCCGCCTCGCTCGGCAGGTGGACATAGAGGTGCGGCGGCGGCTTCCGCGAGACGACGTAGCGGTAGGGATACGGCTGCCCCCGGCGCGGTCCGGCCGGCGTGGCGGCGACGATCTCGTTGTCCAGATCGAGCGAGGCGCCTTTGCCGACGCACACGAAGCCGCGGGGGTGCACGGCGTACCACCCGCCGGGGCACCCCGCGTCGCCCGACGGCGCCGCGGCGCGCTCGACGACCGCGCCGGCCCGCAGGTAGCCCAGCTTGGCGGCGCGGCGCTCGGGCGCGGCGTACACGAACGTGCGCATCGCGATGCTCGCGAGCCTGTCGCCGCGCCCGGGCCGCAACGCCTCCCGGGTCGCCGCGGGCTCGCCCTCGCCGCCGGCGCCCGCGTCGAGCGCGGCGCGCACCTCGCCCGGCCCCGCGCCGGCCGGCGGCTGCTCGATGGCAGCCGGCTGCGCGGCCGCCGACCTCCCCGGCGGCTCCTCCCCCGGGCCGCAGGCCGCCGCGAGCGCGGACGCCGCGAGCGCCGCGGCGCGGAGGGACCGACCCGGACCACCGCGACGCCACGCGCGCACTTCCGGAAAAGAGCAAGCCATCATCGACGACGGGCCTCGTCTAGCTCAGAGGCCGCCCGCCGGCCAGAGGGCGCCGACACGCGCGCGGCGCGCCGCCGAGCTGCGCGTGATCCGAGCGGACCGAGCAGCGCAAGGAGGACGAGGCTGGGCAGGTCGCGCTGCTGGAGCGCATCGCCAAGTTCGCGCTGCGCAAGCATCCCCCGGAGCCTGTCCGGTGAGCGGCGCGCTCGGAGGTTCTGCGCTCATGCGGCTCGTGGCCGGCCTCCTCCATCGGCAGACTCCGCCCGTGCGCGAGGCCGCCCGGGGCGGGGTCTGCCAGGACTCCGTTCATGGTCATGGTGGCTGCACCCTTCGAGTACGGGTTGGCGAAGACGACGGCCGCGAGTAGCCTGGGATCGATGCACGCGTACAAGCTCAACATCTCCATTCCCGAGGACCGGCTCGTGAGGTTGCCGGAGGAGCTGCCGGTGGGCCCTGCAGAGCTCATCGTCCTCGTGAGCTCCACGCCGGCGGCAGAGCCTTCCAATGCGGACGCGTTGCTGCGCGTTCTCGGGGAGCTCCGGGCCCGTCACCGGCCGACGCGCTCGAAGGAGGAGATCGATCGCGAGCTGCAAGCCGAACGTGATAGCTGGGGCGATGGCCCGTGAAGATCTACCTCGATAGCTGCATTGTCATCTACTGGGTGGAGATGCCGGATCCGTTTTACGAGCCGGTGGCGCGCGCGATGAGATCCATGGGATCCGCGCTCTACTGCATCTCCGATCTCGTCCGCCTCGAATCGCGCGTGGGGCCCTTGCGGCGCGCTCAGGCCGATGTGCTGGCCAACTTCGACCAGGTGTTCTCCGTATGACGGTGCTTCCGCTGAGCGCCGCAGTCTTCGACCATGCGGCCGAGCTGCGTGCTCGCTACGGGCTGAAGACACCTGATGCCCTTCACGCTGCAGCCGCCATCGTGAACGGCTGTGACGAGCTCTGGACGAACGACCGGCGCCTCGCCGCCATCGAGGGGCACGTTTCTATACGCGTTGTGACGTCCTAGGGGACATCGTGCTTCGATAGGAGTGTGCTCGGTCGGTCCGATCTGCTCGCGAGAGCCGCGGTTCTAGGAGGAGCGGGCTGAACGGCTGCTGCGGCTCGCGGCGCCGGCCGCGCTGGTACAGCCGGGGCTGCTGCGCGCGAGCGATGCGGCGGCTCCTGCCGACGTGGCAGGCGGACGCCGCGACCGAGGCCGACGCGTGGAGCCATGCGGACGTACGCGCGGCGGACGCTGGATCACGCTCCGGAGCCCGCGTTGGAGCCGAATCGCCCGGCCCCACGGGAGGCCTGGCGTCCAGGAACCGGGAGCCGCCGTCCAGGAACCGGGAGCCGCCGTCCAGGAACCGGGAGCCGTCGTCCAGGAACCGGGAGCCGCCGTCCAGGAACCGGGAGCCGCCGTCCAGGAACCGGGAGCCGCCGTCCAGGAACCGGGAGCCGCCGTCCAGGAACCGGGAGCCGTCGTCCAGGAACGCTTGCTCCGCTCGCCTTCGCTCGCTCAGCGCGAGTTCCACCGCGCGTCGCCATCGAGCGCCCAGCCGAGCGCGCGCCGGGTCTCCTCGGCGACCGGCCCGTCGTACCGGTGGCCGGCCTCCTTGCCCCGCACCACGCGCGTGAGCACGCCCGCCTTCTCGAGGCGCGCGGCCGCCGCCTTCGCCGCGGCGCCGCACCCGGCCTGCGCGCAGACGAAGAGGACGCGCTGCCCGCCGCCGTCCGCGAACGCCCGGGCCGTCGCCTGGGTCCACTTGTCGTGTCCGCCCTCGACCAGCACGAGGCGCGGGAAGAGCGCCGCCCGGCGCGCGGCGATCGCGGAGCCCATGATCGCGCCCAGCGAGAAGCCGGTGTAGAGCACCGCGCCGGCGTCCACGTGCTCGGGAAAGCGCGCCCGGAGCGCCGCGAGCCCCGCGTCGATCTCCTGCTCCAGGCGGGCGTTGCTCTCGTACGTGAAGCGGACGTCGCTCGCCGACGGCGAGTCGGACCGCGCGACGCCGCGCGGGCACAGGATGAAGGCGTCGCCTCCCGCGATGTCGCGCCACACCTGGCACTGCCACTCGGGCCGGTCGTAGTTGCCGTGCGAGGCGATGAGCACCGGGCGCCGCGCCGTGGCGCCGATCGGCACCGACACCACAGCGCTCGGGAACCCGTCGACCGAGAGCTCCACGAACGGCGCGTCCGCGCGCAGCGGCGCGATCCCCGCAGCAGGAGCCGCGCCGCCCGCGGCGTGCGCCGCCGGCGTCGCCCCGCCTTCCGCGGCCTGCGCCGCCGGCGTCGCCCCGCCGTCCGCGGCCTGCTCCGCGCCCTCGGACGCCGGGGCCTGCGCGGCGCTGGGCGGGGCCGGCGCCGGCCCCGCGGCGCGGCCCGTGCGGTCGCAGCCGAGGGTCGCCGCCGCGAGGAGCGCGAGGCATGCGAGCGGGCGGGAGAGCATGGAGGCGGGGAGCGTCATCCGGCCCAGGATGACGCATCGGCGCCCCGGACACGACGGACTGCGAGCTGGCCGGTGCCTGCTCGCGGGGAGGAGGCGGCCTACGGCAGCGCCTCGGCGAGCTTGTCCGCGAGCGGAGCGCCCCAGCCGGTCGGATAGTCCCAGCCGGGCCCCGCGCTGAACCCCTCGGGGGTCTTGCCCCCCGTGATGTCGCGGAAGGTCGCCTGCACCTTCGCGTCGGTGTAGAGCGTCCGGTTCAGCCAGCCCACGACGGGCTTGCCCTGCGCGAGCCTCTGGCTGTTCACCGACGCGATCAGCCCGGCGAACACAGGGGCGGCGAACGACGTGCCGCTGCGCCGCTCCCACTCGCCCAGGTAGTAGAGCCAGTACCTGGAGTCCCCCGAGGCGTTCAGCGCGACGTCGGAGACGGCGCGCTGACCCTGCGCGTCCAGGACGACACCCTCCTGCCACCACGGGGTCTTGAAGGCGCGCGAGCGCCCCGACCCCGAGCCGCTCCACGCCACCTCGCGCGCGACCTCGCCGTCGTCGCCGAGCTCGAGCATCGTCCCGCCGACGCACGTCACGTACGGGCTCGACGACGGCACGTCCGGCCGGCTCGAGTCGCCGCTCGCGACGACGATCGTCATCCCGAGCGCCGCGCCCATCCGCGACGCCTCGTGGTACTGCTCCCGGATCGGCTGCGCCTCCGTCTCCTCGCGGTGCGCGAACGACGTCGAGAGCACCGACACCTCGCCGGCCGCGATCGCCTCGTTCCACGCATAGAGGATGGAGAGGGTGCGCGCGTCCGGCCCCTGGTACGCGATGAGCTCCGCGTCGGGCGCCATCACGCCCGACCACTGCATGTCCAGCGTCGTCTCGATGTAGCGGGTCGAGATCGGATCCGCCGTGAGCACTTCCTTCGGGTTGTCGCGCGGCATCACGCCGAACGATCGCCAGAACGACTGGAGATCCCTGGTCTTGAACGTCGCCCCGACCACGACGCCGAGCTTCACGCCCTGCCCGCGGTGGCCGCCGTCGTGGAGCGTGTCGACCGCGTAGGCGCGCGCGATCTGCGCCGGCGCGAGCCCCTGCGCCAGCTCCGCCGGGAGCTCGGTCTCGATCGAGCCCCCCTCGCCGGGCAGCGGCTCGGTGTCCGCCGGGACGTCGACCGCGATGACGCCCGACGTGAGGTCGATGATGTTCTGCGGCGGCCTGAGCGGCTCCAGCGCGCCGAACGTGCGGAGCGGATTGCCGCCCTTCGAGGGGTTCTCGCGCTCGAAGTCGCGGAGCTCGGTGTCGAAGGCGGTGTTGAACTGCTCGACCGTGCCCGCGAACTCGAGCAGGAGCCGGTTCTTCGACCGGCGCCGGATCTCCATCTTGTGCTGGGTGAGCCAGGCCTCGACGGCCGCGATATCGCTCTCGAGCGGGGCGTAACGCTCCATCCAGGTGTCGACCGACATGTACTTCCGGAACGTCTCCGGCTTCCCGGGATCGTACATGTCCTCGATCGCGCTCTCGAGCCCGGAGACGTCCCGGGTCGGGAACCCGATCAGCGCGCGGAAGCGCTCCTCCTCCGGCGCCGGGCCGAAGTCGAGGTAGACCCCCGCGAGCGGCCGCGGGAGGCCGCTCGGGAGCACCGGTCCATCATCTCCGCACCCCGCGGCCGCGAGGGCGAGCGACGCAACGCACCAAACCGAGAGCGGACGCATCAACGAGGCCTCGCCGGCGAGGGGGTGGAGATCGTCAGGCGAGGCTCAGCACCACACGTGCTCGATGAGGTAGCAGGTGTACGACCCGGGCAGCCAGGTCTCGGGCCACCCGCCGGTGCTGTTGTCGACACAGACCTCGCAGTACGCGTGGATGCACTCGGGGTCGGTGCTCTGCGGGCCCGCGTTCGGGGACGTCACGGGCTTCTCCGAGTAGAAGAACCCGTCGGTCTTCAGCTGGTTGAGCTCGGTGTCCGACAGCTTGCCGAAGGAGGCCGCGTCCGACGAGATGCTGAACCTCTGATCCGAAGCCTCCGTCAGGACGGGCGGCGGGTAATCGCCGTAGTCGGCGTTCTGCACCGCGGCCATCTGCTCCGCGAGCAGGATCTCCTTGCCGTCGCTGGCGGAGAGCTTGATGCGCGCGTAGTCGATCGGCGACGCCGAGTAGTCGAGGGCGTAGACCGTCTTCGGGTCCATGTCGAGGCGCAGGAACTCCCCCGCCGGGAGGGCGGACAGCTCGGCCTGCGTGATCCGCTCGTGCTCTACCGCGTCATCGACGATCGGCTCGTCCGACGCGATGCATCCGGTGAGACCGGCCGCCGCGATGACGCCGAGCGCAACACTGAGAACGAGCGACTTGGAAGAACGGATGGGCTGACGAATCATGATGGGCATTCCTTTCGTTTGGCTCACTGACGGAGGTCACCTGGCCTCGGGCTGGCCAGAGGGAGCTCCACCCCTGTCGGTCCTTCGAGCGATGGCTGCTTGTTGGACCCCACGACTCCCGCGAGTTGAGTGGAATGAGGGGAAGATGATTTCATTTCAAACGGTGCCGCAGCCCCCCCATACCTGGCAAGTAAATTCCCGGGGTGAAAGAGAATTCCATCGTTCTTCCTGCGGCATAGTGGTCGGGACGGTGCGCTGTGCGGGTCCCGCATACCTGCAACAGTACAGCGGGTCCACGGCAGGAATCGGGGGTTGCCTTGAACGCCGGTCGCGGACATACCGGAGCCTACATGGTGGACGGGTCCGGAGAGCCGTTCAGGCCAGTCGTCACAACGGCTGAGGCCGCACTCGTGGTGCTTGACGGCCCGCTCGGGACCGAGCTCGCCGCGAGGGGGGTCGAGACGCCGGCGCCGCTCTGGAGCGCCGCGGCCCTGCTCGACGCGCGCGGCTGCGACGTCGTGCGCGCGATCCACCGGGACTACGCCCGCGCGGGGGCCACGGTGCACACGGCGAACACGTTCCGCACGAAGCGGAGGCAGGCGGGCGCCGCGTGGGCCGAGCTCCTGGCGCGGGCGGTCTCGCTCGCGCGCGAGGCCGTGCGCGACGTGGACCCGCGGCACCGGGTCGCCGGGAGCATCGCGCCGCTCGAGGACTGCTACCGGCCGGACCTCAGCCCGGCCGGCGCGCGGCAGGAGCACCGCGAGCTCGCCGAGGCGCTCGCGGCGGCGGGCGTCGACCTCCTCCTCTGCGAGACGTTCCCGCACGTCGGCGAGGCGCTCGTGGCGCTCGAGGAGGCGGTCGCCACGGGCATCGAAGCGTGGGTGTCGTTCACGGCGGGTCCGGACGCGGATCTCCTGTCGCCCGAGGACATCGGCGTCGCCGCGCGGGAGGCGGCCGCCCGCGGCGCGCGGGCCGTGCTGGTCAACTGCACCCCCGCGACCCGCACCCTCGCGCACGTCGAGCGGCTCGCGGCGTGCGGCGTCCCGTTCGGGGCCTACGCGAACGCCGGCGCGGCGACCGAGGGGCTCGGCTGGCGCGAGGGGCAGGACCGCTCGGCGGCCGCGCGCTACGCGGAGCTCGCGCGCGGCTGGATCGAGGCGGGCGCCACGATCGTGGGCGGGTGCTGCGGGACCGGGCCCGCGCACGTCGCGGCGCTGCGCGCGCTCGTCGACGGAGCGACGCGCCGCCCGGCGGGGTCGCCGCGCTGAGGCGCCGATCCCCGGTTGCTCCCCCGGGGTCGACGTGCCACCGATGCCCGAGGCGCAGGGTGACGCCGACGCGCTGCGACGCGGCGCCCTGCAGACGATCCAGATCCCGAGACAGCACGCTGTCGCGATCGGCGACACACCACGGAGACGGAGCGCACGATGATCGATCTCTATTACTGGCCCACCCCGAACGGCTGGAAGATCAGCATAATGCTCGAGGAGACGGGCCTCCCGTACAAGCTCATCCCGGTCAACATCGGGCGAGGCGAGCAGTTCAAGCCGGAGTTCCTCGCGATCAGCCCCAACAACCGGATGCCCGCGATCGTCGATCACGATCCGCCGGGCGGCGGGGCGCCGATCTCCGTGTTCGAGTCGGGCGCGATCCTGCTCTATCTCGCGGAGAAGACTGGCCAGCTCATGCCCTCGGACCTGCGCGGCCGCTACGAGGTGACCCAGTGGCTCATGTGGCAGATGGGCGGCCTCGGCCCGATGAGCGGCCAGGCGGGGCACTTCGGTCAGTACGCTCCGGAGAAGATCCCGTATGCGATCGAGCGCTACACGAACGAGGTTCGCCGGCTCTACGGCGTGATGGACAAGCGGCTCGCGGACCGGCCCTACCTGGCGGGCGAGTACTCGATCGCTGACATCGCGAGCTTCCCCTGGGCGATTCTGTTCGACCGATTCGGGCTCTCGGCCGACGAGCTCGCGAATTTGAAGCGGTGGCTCGACGCGGTGCGCGCGCGGCCTGCCGTCGAGCGGGGGCTCGCGGCCGGCAGCGAGCTGCGGAACCAGAGCCAGCCGGTCGACGAGGAGGCGAAGCGCTGGCTGTTCGGGAAGAAGCCCCAGGCGTGAACCGTCCGTCCGGGGGCGCATGAGGCGCGCCTCGGCGCCCCGCGGCGGCGCGCTCGTGCGTCGTGGGCGCGCGGCGCTTCGCTGACAGGGCTGCGACCGGGGCGGATGGGTCGGCTTCGGACGAACCGTCCCGTTCCGGCGACCCGGCAATGCACACGCGGTTCGACGCGGCGTGTCCCGCGCAGGGGGGATCGCCGCGCCGGCGCGCCCTGCGGGCGAGGCTTCGCCCGGCGCCTCCGGTCCCCGGTGCGCCCTGGTTGGACCTGGCGCCCATCGCTCGAGCGCGCTGCATCCGCCGCGGCGCGAACGTCAAGCATGCCGGGAGCGGAAACGTCTGCACACGTCTGCCAGGCACACACTCTGCTCTGCGGTGAGCCGAGATGTCTGGGCCTGCTGGGCCCTCGCGGACATCGGGGGGAACCGACCATGTCAATGCATAGCAAGATGCTGGTGCCTGCAATTCTTTTCGCAGCTCTGTCCGCCGGTTGCGCGGCGAGCACGGACGAGGCCGATCTCGAGTCGATCGAGCTCGATGACGCGTCGATCGCGTCGGCCGATCAGGCGCTCGAGGGGGCGAGGGGCGGATACGTGGGGATGGGCACGGCCCAGCTCGTGCCTGGCAAGTCCGAGCTCGGCCCCAGCCAGGTTGGACTCGTCCCGAGCCAGGGCGTGATGTTCCCCGGCAAGGGCGGTTTCGGGCCGAGCAAGGGCGTGAGCCCCGGCAAGGGCGGTTTCGGGCCGGGCAAGGGCGTGAGCCCCGGCAAGGGCCAGATCCCGTCCAAGGCTGGGTTCGGCTACGGCGGCCAGCAATCCGGCCAGGCGCTGCAGGGCCAGGCCGGGTATGGCCAGTCGGCCATCGGCCAGAGCGCCGCCCTCGGCCAGTCGGCCGTCGGTCAATCGGGCGCTTATGGCCCGTCGGGCGTCGGCCAGCAATCGGGCTACGGGCCCGGCGCCACGGGCCAGAGCACCTGGTCTGGCCAGCAGCGCAATCCCTGACCTCCCCGCGCGAGCTCTCCGCCCGCTCACGAGGGCCATGATCGACCGCGCCTCGGCGGTCAGAAGACGACGGTCCGGCGGCCCTCGACGATGACCCGCCGCTCCAGGTGCGCCCGGACGGCGCGAGAGAGGACGAGTCGCTCCACGTCGCGCCCCACCCGCGTCATCTCCTCCGGGCCCAGCTGGTGATTCACGCGCGCGACGTCCTGCTCGATGATCGGCCCCTGGTCCAGGTCGCGGGTGGCGTAGTGCGCCGTCGCGCCGATGAGCTTCACGCCGCGCGCGTACGCCTGATGATAGGGCTTCGCGCCCTGGAACGCGGGCAAGAACCCGTGGTGGATGTTGATGACGGGCGGCCCTTCATCGAGCATCTGCTCGGACAGGATCTGCATGTACCGCGCGAGCACGACAATGTCGACATGGTGCCTCTTCAGCAGGTGCAGCACCTGGCGCTCCTGCTCGCGCTTGGTCTCCTGCGTGATCGGGAGGCAGAAGAAAGGGATCCTGAAGCTCTCTGCCACCGCCTCGAGCGTGGGGTGATTGGAGATGACGAGCGGGATCTCGCAGCGGAGCTCGCCCGCGCGCTGCCGGAGCACGAGATCGTAGAGACACGCAGGGTCCTTGGTCACCAGGACCGCCATCTTGGGGATGTGGTCTGTGTAATCGACCGACCAGCGCGCCGAGAGCGCCGTGGCGAGCTCGCGAAAGGCGGCCTCGATCGCGCTGCGGGTGGCCGAGCCGCCCAGGGCGGTGACCGCCGCCGGCGAGGAGAGGCCGGACAGATCGACGACGAGGCGCATGAAGAAGCGCGGTCCCTCGTCCATGAACGCGTCCGTGTGATTGCTCGCGTCGATGATGTTCAGGCCGATGTTGTAGAAGAACCCCGCGAGTCGCGCGACGAGACCGGGCTGGTCGGGAGCGGCGATGAGGAAGGTTGCGTGGACAGGACCCATCATGCGGGTCATGTAGCTCGCCCCGAGGCAGCGGCGCAAGCGCGGGGGCGCCGAGGGGCGCGGAGGGGTCGAGGGGGCGCGCGCGGCGAGCGCTAGCGCCCTTCGCCGCTCTCCGAGGACGGCGGCCCAGACGGATCCTCCGCCATCCTGGGCGCCAGCGTGGAGAGCTCCGCCCAGGGGATGCGCACGGTGCGCTCGACGTCGCGCAGGTGGGCGCTGTCGTTGTAATAGACGAGGTGCCACGCCTCGGCTCGACCCCAGCGCCGCCGGCGCTGCCAGTGGGTGAGCGAGGTGTGGCGGGTGGCGAAGTGCGCCACCGGAAACGCGAGCGCGTTCATCTTGAAGAAATGGAGGAACGCGACGTCGATGAAGCCGCCATGCGTGACGACGACGATCGTCCGCCCCTCGTGCTCGCGGGTGATGCGATCGAGGGCGACAGAGACCCGCAGCATGAACTGAGCCCAGCTCTCCCCGCCGGGGCTCGCCGGGCGGTACGGCTCGCGCTCGAAATCGATCGCATAGCGCACCATCGCCTCCCCGACCGGCATCCCGTCCGCCTCGCCGGGGCGGAGCTCCTGGACGTCGTCGTCGAGCGTGAGGGGCAGCCCCAGGGCGGGGGCGATGATCTCGGCGGTCTGCTGCGCCCGGCGATAGGAGCTCGCGACCACGACATCGGCGCTGATCTCGCGCGTCGCGGCCAGACGATCGCGCAGCCGCTCCGCCTGGAGGACCCCGAGCGACGTCAGCCCGGTGTCCCCGCGCATCCCGCCCACGATATGGTTCACGTTGACGAGCGCTTCTCCGTGCCGGATGAGATAGAGGTTCGTCACGTTCTGAGCCTCCGAGGCGCGCGACCTGGCGGGGGGGAGGGCCGCGCGGGGGGTCCGCGCCCGCTAGGAAGAGCAAGGCCCCCCTCGGATGTCAAGCGTTTGTGCCGCGACCGCCCGGACGCTCAGGGACATCCGTGGAGCAGCGCGAAGAGGGCCGCGCTCTCGGAGCAGACCTGCTCGTCGCGCAGGGCGCTGCAGAAATCGTCGACCGTGCCGAAGGTCTTCTTTCCCGTGCTGCCCTCGATGCAGGAAATCGAATAGACGTACCGCGGAGCGCTCTCGCCGGGGCTCCCCGGCTCGGGCGCCCCGACCTCCTGCGAGCCGCTGTCGCCCGCGTCCTCCGGCGGGTCGACGCCGAACGCCGGGAATAACACGAGGGGCCAGAGGCCCAAGAGGCCTGCTATGAAATTCGAGACCATGAGCTCACCTCCAACGTCGATGAAAATGCCTCCTCGTACGAGGTAGCGATTGCATCGGCCGCATCGGTCGCATCGAGATGCATTCAACAGGCCAGCTCGGGTCATGTCCGCCCATTGCACATGGGCGCGCGGTCCGGGGCCTCGCGCGCGCCCGAGCGAGGGAGCTGCCCCGTCCGGGCCGGAGGAGGCGCCGGCCGCGGATCGCGCCGCCGGCGTGCGGGGGGCGGGGCCGCGCTTGCCAGCGCGCTCGGACATGGCCTACAAGGCGGGCCCCTATGCACCGTCGCAGCTTCATCGCGGCCGCGCTGCTCGGCTGCGCGGCCCTCGCCGGGTGCGCGCCGAGATGGCGCGTCGTGACCCAGGCGAGCCCCGATCCGTTCGTGGGCCAGCGGTATTTCGCCCTGATGCCCATCGACTACGTGGGCCTCCTGATCATCGACAAACCCGAGGACCGGTACCTCGCCAGCAAGGACGGGGACGACTACCAGCGCCACATGGCGGACAAGGAGTCGGTCAACGAGGAGTTCACGAAGGCGCTGGTCGAACGCGCCAAGGAGGAGGGCATCGAGGTCGCGCCGACCACCGGCACGACGTCGGCGCAGTTCGTGATCAGGCCCTATATCGGCTACATGAACCCCGGCTTCTACGCGGTCGCCTCCTCGGCCCCGAGCCAGATCAGGATGACGCTCCGGCTCACGACGCCGGACGGCAAGGTGCTCGATGAGGTCCACCTCTCGAGCCGCACGGCGTCGCCCATCCCGAACACGACCCTGAGCGCCGCCGACGCGGACAAGCTGTCGATCGGCGGCCGCTGGCGCGAGGACGCGCGCGTGATCGGCGCCTACGCGGCCCGCTACCTCGAGTCGCGCGTCAACCCGTAGCGCGCGAGCGCACCCCGCAGAGCGCGCCCTCCCCTCCCCCGGGCGCCGAGAGGCGCGCGCGGCCGCGCCGGCGCGGCGCCGCGATCACCGCCGCGCATCGGCGCCGCGGCGGGCGCTCGGCCGCTTCACAGGAGGACCCCGCGGAGCAGGAGCTCGGCCATGCTGAAGTAGATCACGAGGCCGGAGACGTCGACGAGGGTCGCGACGAACGGGGCCGAGGCGCTCGCCGGGTCGAAGCGGAGCGCCCGGAGCACGAACGGCAGGAGCGCGCCCGCCAGGGTGCCCCACGTCACGACGCCGACCAGGCTGATCGCGACGGTCAGCCCGAGCAGCACGTAGTGCCGGCCGTAGGCCCCGAAGAGGTGCTCCCAGGCGATGACGCGCACGAAGCCGATCGTGCCGAGGATCCCGCCGAGCGCGAGGCCCGAAGCGAGCTCCCGGCGGCTGACGCGGAAGAAATCGCCGAGCCGGATCTCGCCGAGCGCCATCGCCCGGATGACCAGCGTCGTCGCCTGAGATCCGGAGTTGCCCCCGCTCGAGATGATGAGCGGCACGAAGAGGGCCAGCACCACGGCGCGGGCGATCTCGTCCTCGTAGTGCCCCATCGCGGTGGCGGTGAGGAGCTCGCCCACGAACAGCGCGGAGAGCCAGCCCGCGCGCTTGCCGAGCATCCTGAAGAGCGGCGTCCGGAGGTACGGCGCGTCGAGCGCCTGCATGCCGCCGAGCTTCTGGATGTCCTCGGTCGCCTCCTCTTCCACGACGTCCACGATGTCGTCGGCGGTGACGATCCCCTTCATGCGGCCCTCGCCGTCGACGACGGGTATCGCCACGAGATCGTGCTCGGCGAAGCGCCGCGCGACCGCCTCCTGGTCGGCGTCCTCGTTGACCGACACGACGTCGGTCTTCATGATGTCGCTGACGCGCCGGTAGCCGGGCGAGATCATGAGCTGTCGCAGCGACACAACGCCGCGCAGCCGCTGCTCGGCGTCGAGCACATAACCGTAGTAAACGGTCTCCAGGTGATCTCTGGCCTGTCGCTTGAGGTAGTTGATCGCCTCGTCGACCGTCGCCTCCGGCCGCACGCGCGCGAACCACGGGCTCATGAGCCCGCCGGCCTCGTCCTCCGCGTAGGCGAGGAGCGCGCTCACTTCCCGCCGTGTCGGCTCGTCGAGCAGCGAGAGGAGCTCTTCGTGCTCAGCCGGGGACACCTCGAGGAGGATGTCCGCCACGTCGTCGGGCGCGAGCAGGCGGAGCCACAGCCTGCGCTCGCCCTTCGAGAGGGCGGCCAGGAGCGCGACCTGGTCGGCGGTGGAGAGGCCCTGGAAGAAATCCTCCGCCTCCTCGCGCCGCAGGCGGCGATAGGCCTGCACCCGCTCCTCGTTCTCCAGGGCGGGCCACGACATGGACAGCTCGGCGGCCGTGAGCGTCTCGGCCGCCTTGATGGGCGGGCGTTCCATCATCGCCTCACCTCGTCGAGCGCCTGGCCCGCCCCGTCGGCGTCGCCCGGCAGAAGGTGCTCAGTCGGAGGGGCCCAGCGGCAGGCTTGGCCCTCGACCGACGGTTAGCAAAGGGCGCGCCACGGCCGCGCTCCCCGGAAGCAGCGGCGCGCCCGCGGCGCCGCGCGCCGCCCACCTGCGCCGGCCGCCAGCGCTGCGCCTGGGGCGGTCAGATCAGCCCGCAGCGCGCGCTTGTGTCTTGGAATTTTTCCTTGAGAGTCAAACTGCGCCGGTGTGCGGAGTACGGTTTGACAGGAACCCGCCATGCCTCCTAGGATGCAAGCGCTTTCCTTTGCCTTGTTTGCCCACATGAAATCTTCGCCTCAGGCGGTCACAATGAGCTCCGGCGTCCGGCCGTCGGTCCGCATGGAGGAGGTGGCCCGGCACGCCGGGGTGTCTCCTGCGACGGTCAGCAGGGTCCTGAACGACAGGGGCAAGTGCAGCGCGAAGACCCGCGAACGCGTGCTCGCTGCGATACGCGATCTCGGCTACGTGGCGAACGCTGCCGCGAGGAGCCTCGCGCAGGGCCGGACTGGGTCCCTCGGCTTTCTCCTGCCCACGGTCGGCACCGATTTCATGTCGAGCTTCCTCCAGGTCGTCGCGAGCGCGGCCACGCAGGAGGGGTATGATCTCTTGATTGCATTGCGATCGGAGAGCTCGCTGCACCGGATGCTCGGCCGGCACAACACCGATGGTGTCCTGATCTTCGGCGCCGCGATGGGGGAGGCGAGCCTGAGGCGGATCGCGGCCGAGGGGTTCCCGGCGCTCCTCGTCTATCGTTCGTCGCCGCCGGGCCTCTCCTTGCCCAGCATCGTCATCGACAACGAGGCGGGCGTGCGGGAGGCGATCGATCATCTGGTCCAGGTGCACGGCCGGCATCGGATCGCGTTCCTGCGGGGCCCCGCGGGGAACGAGGACGCGGGGCGGCGCGAGGAGGCTTACCGGGGCGCGCTCCTGCGCCATGGCCTCCCGTTCGATCCGCGCCTCTGCCGCGGCGGGCTCGGCGCGGAGGAGGCGCGCGCCTCGACGATCGCGCTGCTCCGCGACCAGGCGGCGTTCGACGCGGTCGTCGGCTGGTGCGACGCCGCCTCGATCGGCGCGATGGATGCGCTGCGGAGCGAGGGGCGGCGCGTCCCCGCCGATGTGTCGGTGGTGGGGTTCGACGACATCGGGCCCGCGCGGCACCTCGATCCGGCGCTCACCACCGTCCGCCCGCCGACGGAGCTCGTCGGGCGCCTCGCCGTCCTGGAGCTCGTGCGGCGGATCCAGGGCGTCGCCACGGAGCCGCAGGCGCGGCTCCCTGTCGAGCTCATCGTCCGCCGCTCCTGCGGCTGCTCGGGCTGACGCGGCCCGCTCACGCGCGCGCGGGCACGCCGAGCGGATCGACCCCGAAGCGGCGCAGGAGGCGGCAGAGCGGGACGAGCGGCAGCCCCACGATGGCCGTCTCGTCGGCGTGGCGCACGTCGTCGAACAGCCACGGTCCGTGCTTCTCGAAGAGGTACCCTCCCGCGCTGCCGATCGGCCGATCCAGCTCGACGTAGCGCCGGATCTGCGCGCGCCCGAGCGGCCGGACGCGGAGCTCCACCGTGACGGTCTCGGCCAGCGTCCGCGGCTCACCCGGCGCGAGCGGCAGCCCCGGGGGCGCGTGCACCGCGACCGCCGTATGGAGCGCGTGGACGCGCCCGGCGAGCCGCCCGAGCTGGTCCGCCGCCTCGTCGAGCGACGCCGGCTTGCGCAGGAGCTCGCCGTCGAGATCGAGCGCCTGATCGGCGCCGATGATCAGGGCGTCGTCGCGCGCGCGCCCCAGGCTCAGCGCCTTGCCCTCCGCGAAGAGGCGGGCGCAGGCGGCGGGCGACAGCCCCTCGGGCGCGATCTCGTCGAACGCCGGCGCGACGGCCTCGTACGCGAGCCCGAGGCGGTCGAGGAGCGCCCTCCGGAAGGGAGACGTGGAGGCGAGGACAATCCGGGACATGGCCGGATCCATGGCACGGAAAGACGCCGGTGCCGAGGGGGACCACCTCCCCCGCCGCGCGCGCGGCGGCAGACGAGAGAGAGGGAGAGAAAAGCCGGCAAGACGCAAAGAACGCCAAGAGGAGAGATCGGGATCCTCCTGTGCCCGTCGATCGATTTCTTCACCTCAAATCTTCTTGTTCTCCTGGCATCCCTCGCGCATTGGCATATTTATTTAATTTTATTGGATTTATATTTCATGTCAATTCCTGTGCCAGACGCGTTCAGACACCGCTCGAATCTCGCTGATTCCCTCCGCGCGGATTCGGCTCCTACATTCATTCCCTCGATCCCGCTCGACGACGCGGAGAGTCAGCAATGGGCATAACCCCGGAGAACCACGAAGGAAAGGCACGTATTACCCGCCGTCAGGTGTCGCCTGAATTACCCATCATGCATTTCATTAAAAAGCAGCTTGCAACAGGGCTCCTCAGCACGCGAGATTGGGGCGATGCAGCAACTCAACACAAGGCACCTCGTCACGCTCTCTCTCGTCGCGCCGGGCATCGGGCTCTCCGTGCTGCTCGCGGCCTCGTCGGCGAGCGCAGCGACGTACGAGGTGGGCCGAGGCAAGCCGTATTCGAGCCTCGCCGAGGTCGCCCCTCGCCTCGCTGCCGGAGATGTGGTCGAGGTCCAGGGCGACGCGACCTATCCAGGGGATCTGATCTTCAAAAAATCCGGCACCGAAGCGCAGAAGATCACCATCCGCGGCGTCCGCGTGAACGGCCGCCGTCCTGTGCTGTCCGGAGGGACGAACACGGTGGTCTTCGGTGGCAATCATTACACCTTCGAGGGCTTCGAGATCACCCGGGGCGCGAACCGCTGCGTGTTCAACCGCGCGCACGACGTCACCATCCGCGACGCGGTGGTGCACGATTGCCCAGGGCACGGCATCCTGGGCGCCGACTCCGAGTCGGGCTCGTTCACGCTGGAGTACGTCGAGGTCTACGCCTGCGGCTCGGGCGACACAAGGCACCCCATCTACATCGCGACCGACGAGGAGACGCGCCTCGGCTCGGTGTTCCGCATGCGGCATTGCTATGTGCACGACAGCAACGGCGGCAACAACGTGAAGAGCCGCGCGGAGCGGAACGAGATCTATTACAACTGGATCGAGGGCGCGAAGTACCACGAGATCGAGCTCATCGGGCCGGACGGCCAGGACGAGGGGCTCGCGCGCGAGGACTCCGACGTTGTCGGCAATGTCTTCCGCCAGACCGGAAAGCACTTCGCCGCGCGCGTCGGGGGCGACGGCACCGGGCAGACGTTCGGCCGCTTCCGGTTCGTCAACAACACGTTCCTGCTCGCCCCCGGGTCGAGGCCGGCGATCCGGATGTTCGACGGCATCGAGAGCGTCGAGATGAGCAACAACGTGTTCTACCGGCTCGGCGGCGGCGGCGTGGAGGTCTACGTCGACAGGTCGGCGAGCTGGGTGACGGGAGCGGCGCTGCTCGCGGGCGCGAACAACTGGGTTCCAACCGGCTCTTCGGCCATCCCCGCGGCGTGGACTGGCACGCTGCAGGGCGCCGATCCCGGGTTCGCCGATGTCGGCTCGATGGACCTCCGCCCGGCGGCGGGCAGCCCGCTCATCGACGCCGGCGCCCGGTGGACGCCGAGCCCGTCCGGCCACCCGTTCCCGAGCCCGCTCGCCGCGCCGCGGTTCACGCCCGCGAAGAGCGTGCGCGCGGTCAGCGGAGCGCCCCAGCGGCCGACCACAGGCGCGATCGACATCGGGGCCTACGAGTTCGGAGCCGGCCTCTCGTTCACCGCGAACGCCATGAGAGCCGTCGGGAGCAATGAAGACGCCGCCGGGAGCGATGAAGACGCCGCCGGGAGCGATGAAGACGCCGCCGGAAACGACAGCGACGCCGCCACCAGCGACAGCGACAGCAACACCGCCGCCGGCGCGGACGGCGACACCGCCGCCGGCGCGGACGCCGCCGACTGCGCCGCGGCCGGAGACGAGGCCGCAGAGGGCACCGATGCCCGCTGCGCCGGCCACGCCGGCTCGTGCAGCGCCGCCGGGGCGCTCGCGGGCGGCCCGCTCGCCGGATCGAGCGCGGCCCTCGCGGGGATGACGGCGCTCCTCGGGGCCGCCCTCCGGCGCCGCGGCCGCCGCTCCAGGGCGTGAGCCGCAGCGCGGGCGCTCACGCGACGAGCGCGCGCAAGAAGCGCCGCGCCGCGGCCGGATCGGGCAGCTGAAACGCCGCGCTGCTCGCCCCGCCGCCCACGTGGACGGTGAGGGCCGTGGGGGGGAGCGCCGCGAACAGATCCTCGTCCGTCCTGTCGTCGCCGAGCGCGACAACCATCGCTTCGGGCGTCACCGTCGCCAGCACCCGCGGCACGATCACCCCCTTGTTGACGCCCCGCAGCCGCACCTCCAGCACCTTCCGGCCGGGGATCAGCTCGAGATCGCGCTCGCGCAGCACCTCGTCGAGCTTCGCCGGCACCTCGCGGGCCATGTGGCTGGCGAGCTCCGGGTCGGCAGACCGGTAGTGCCACGCGATCGACACAACCTTCTCCTCGATGAAGCTGCCCGCCGTGCGATCGACGAAGCCCTGGAGGATCTCGCGGACCCGCGGCTTCCAGTCGAGCGACGCCTCGCGGAGCGCGACCCAGGGCTCGCCGGGGCCGGCGCGGGAGAAGAACCCGTGCTCCGCGTGCAGGCTGATGGGCAGCTCGCCCAGCCACCGCTCGAGGTCCTCGCGCGGCCGGCCGCTCACCACGTGCACCTGCGTCCGCGGGCGCGCCGCGAGCGCGCGCAGGTCAGCGATGAGCTCCTCGTCCGGCGGCGCGAGCTCGGGCATCGCCGCGAGCGGGACGAGCGTGCCGTCGTAGTCGAGCATCACGACGAGCGACGGCGCGCTGCGCGCGCTCGCGATCGTGTTGAGCTGCGGCGCGTCGGCGCGCCGACGGACCGCCCCCACCGCGGGCGCCGCGCTGCGCGCGCGCTCGAGATCGCTCAGGAAGCCGTGCGACCAGCGGTGCACGTCGTGCGTGATGACGCGGCGCCGGAGCGCCTGCATCCGGACGCGCTGCTCGGACGGCGGCATGACGAGCGCCCGCTTGATCGTGGCGGCCACCGAGTCGATGTCGTACGGGTTGACCGGGAGCGCCTCGATCAGCTCGGCGGCCGCGCCCGCGAACTCGCTCAGCACCAGGGCGCCGGTGTCGTCGATCCGCGAGGCCACGTACTCCTTGCAGACCAGGTTCATCCCGTCGCGCAGCGGCGTCACCATCATCACGTCGGCGGCGAGGTAGAGCGCGACGACCTCGGACATGGGCATCGACCGGTGCAGGAAGTGGATCGGGACGTCGTCGAGCGTCGCGTAGCTGCCGTTGATGCGGCCGACGAGCTCGTTCACGACGCGCCGGAAGTCGGCGTAGGCGTCCACCTTCTCGCGCGTCGGCACCGCGAGCTGGACGAACCGGACCCGGCTCCGGAGCTCGGGCTCGCGCTCCAGGAAGCGCTCGATGGCGAGCAGGCGCCGCGGGATCCCCTTCGTGTAGTCGAGCCGGTCGATGCCGAGCACGATCTTCCGTCCCTGGGCGCGCTCGCGGATGCGCCGCGCCTCGGCGCGCACCTCCTCGTCCCGGGCGAGCCGCGCGAACTCGTCGACGTCGATGCTGACCGGATAGGCGCCGAGCCGCACCTTCCGCCCCTCGTACGCGAGCGTCTCGAGGTCGGGATCGAGGCCGAGCACGCGCGCGGCGGAGTAGACGAAGTGGTACCGATAGGACGTCGTGTGAAACCCGACGACGTCGGCGCCGAGCATGCCGCGCAGCACCTGCTCCCGCCACGGCAGGCTCCGGAAGATCTCGGCCGCCGGAAACGGGATGTGCAGGAAGAAGCCGATCCGCGCGTCCGGGATGCGCCGGCGCAGCATCGCCGGCACGAGCATGAGCTGGTAGTCGTGGACCCAGACCCGATCGCCCGGCCTGTACCGGGCGACGATCGCCTCGGTGAAGCGCTCGTTCACCTCGCTGTAGCTCTCCCAGTCGCGCCGGGCGTCGAGGTGCACCTTCTCGGTCAGGTAGTGGAACAGCGGCCAGAGGACGCCGTTCGAGAAGCCGTCGTAATAGCGGCTCACCTCGTCCGGGGTGAGGTGCACCGGGACGGCGCCGAGCTGCTCGAGCTGCTCCTCGAGCGAATGGCGCTGCTCCGCGCCGAGGCGCGAGACGTCGCCCGGCCAGCCCAGCCAGAGGCCGCCGTGGCGCTCGTGAGGGCCCCGGAGCGCGGTGACCAGCCCGCCCGCCGACGGGACGACGGAGACGTCGCCCTCATCGACGTGGACGGTCACGGGGAGGCGGTTCGAGACGATGAGCAGGCGGGACATGCGCGGCGAAGAAGCTAGCGCATGGCGCATGCACCACGCCCACGCGGCGCGGCAAAATCAGGGACGAGCCGAGCGGCTCGTCAGGCGCATCCTGAACGTTACCGGTCGATCCGGATCGGGGGCGCGGTGTTCTCTGGGGCGGGGGGCTTCGTCGCGGGCGGAGGCGGGACCACGCGAGCGGGCCGGCCCCAGGTCCTCCGGCTGGGCGAGCTGGAAGGCGGATCCTCCGGCTTCGCCGGCGCCTCCGCCTGCGCGAGCCTCGCGACGGTCTGCACCGACATCTCCGACGGCCCCTGGATGATGGAGTAGGGCTGGAAGCCTTCCTTCTGCACGGTCAGCCGGCGCGGCGTCGCGCGCACCAGCTCGTTCTCGATCGAGAGCTGCAGCGGCGTGTACCCGAGCGACTTCCCGTCCTCGAGGATCTCGGCGCCCGGCGGGATCGACTCGATGATGAGCATGAACGAGGCCGCGCCCTTGGGATCGCTGGGCGCGCTTGTCGGCGCGGGGCCAGCCGCGGGCGGGGGCGCGGTCGTCGCCTCGCTCGACGCGGGGTTGCGGGTCAGCACGAACGCGACCGCCGCCACGATGACGGCGCCGATGGCGGCCAGGATCACCGCCTTGCGCCCGGCGGGTCGCGCGTCCTGCGCGCCTGCTGCGCCCTTCGACGCGTCCGCCGTGGTCGCCGCGGAGACCCCCGTCCCGACGCCGGAGGTGCGGCCGCTCGCCTCGTCGTCCGTCGACGGCGCCGGGAGCGTCACCGCCTCCTTGAGCGCCTGCACCGTGGACGAACGCGACGAGATCTGCACGCCGGGCAGCGACTCGAACGACGTGATCTGCGTGCCGCCGAAGGCGGTCGTCACGCCCATGCCGCGGGCGCACTCGCCGAGGCCCTGGATGAGGGCGTCCATCGTCGCGGGCCGTCCGTCCGGATCCTTCGCGAGGCAGCGCATCACGAGCGCCTCGAGCGGCTCCGGGATGTCGACGTCCGGGTTCCGATCCTTCATGCGCGGCACCGGCTGCTGGAGGTGCGCCATCAGGATCTGGATCGACTTCTCGGACTCGAACGGGACCTTGCCGCAGAGCATCTGGTAGAGGATCACGCCCAGCGAGTAGATGTCGGTCCTGAGATCGACCTTGCCGTGCGAGATCTGCTCGGGCGACATGAACCGGGGCGAGCCGAGGAACGCGCCCTGCTGCGTGAGCTCCTCCGAGTCGTCGCCGAGCTGCTTCACCAGGCCGAAGTCGAGGATCTTGACCGCCTCCTCCGAGTCCTCGTTGTGGACGAGCATGACGTTCGACGGCTTGAGGTCGCGGTGGACGACGCCGTGCTTGTGCGCCTCGCGCAGCCCGCGCGCGATCTGCCGGGCGATGCGCATGGCCTCGGGCGGCGGGAGGCGCCCCTGCCGGCGCACGCGCCGGAAGAGCGTCTCGCCCTCGAGGAACTCCATCGCCATGAAGAACCGGTCCTGATCGTCGGCCTCGATGCGGCCGTAGTCGAACACGGTGACGATGTTCGGGTGCTGGAGGCGCGCGAGGATGCTCGCTTCGAGGAAGAAGCGCTTGTGGAAGTTCGGGTCGAGCTGCCGCGAGGCCTGGTTCGGGATCAGGACCTTGATCGCCACCGCGCGCCCGAGCGGGAGCTGCTCGCCGCGATAGATCGTGCCCATGCCGCCGGTCGCGAGCATGGACAGGATCTTGAACTTGCTGTTGAGCACCTTCCCGAGCAACGGATCGATCGGCTCGCTGCGCGCTACTTCATCGATGACGTTTTCGTTGGCACTCATATGAACTCCGTCGCCTTCCCCGTGCGGGCGCGGGCGAGCCCTCCCCTCGGTGTCGATGCCTCGCGATGCGTGAGCTTTGACCTCATGATCGTGGGGAGCTTCGGTGCGTGGGGCCGTCGGGGCAGTCTAAACGGAAGAAAAGTCCTTGGCGACCTTTCCTCGATCGCCCCGTTCGCGAGGCCGATGGTCCCCTGTCGGAGGCCCTGCCGGGAGCCCTGCCGGAGGCCGTGCGGGGGGCGCTGCACCATGCGTCGAGCGCCATAGCCCCGATTGACGGGAACCGCCAGTTGCTGGCATCGAGCGTCCGCATCCGACCTTCGCACCACGAGATCCTGCCAGGAGATTACACCGCTCCGCGCCCGCGCGATGCTCTTCCGATCGTCCTTGCCTCGCCTCGCCGCCGCGGGCGCCGGACGTCCCCGCCGGCCCTCTCGCCCTGGCGGGCGGGGACGAGGTAGTAGAGGAGGATGCGACCCGATCGCGCCCTGCGGCGCTGGTGGAGGGGAAGAGAGTACCGGCGCCTACTCGACGAGGCGGCGTCCGAGCTGGCCGGCTCCCGCCACGCCGAGGCGGAGGCGACGTGCGCGCGGGCGATCGCCGTCGCCGAGGAGATCTTCGGCCCCGGGGACGCCGAGCTGACGGGGCCGCTGTACGCGCTGAGCTCGGCGCAGCTCGCGCAAGGGCGGCTGGACGAGGCGCGCGCGAGCTCGGCGAGGGCGATCGCCATCGCCGAGGCGGCGGGGGCGGGCACGGACCCCCCGCTGCCGAGGCTGCTCGAGCAGCTCGCCGCGATCCTAGAGCGCCGGGGGGCGGCCGAGGACGTCGAGGCGCTGTTCCGCCGGATGCTCGCGGGCTACGACCGGATGCGCGAGCCCGATCCGGTCGAGCTGTCCGCGCTGCTGAACCGGCTCGGCCTGCTGCTCGGCCGGAGGGGGGCGCGCGCCGAGGCGGCGCCGCTCTTCCAGCGGGCGATCGCGCTGCGCGAAGGGGTCGCGCTGCGCGAGGGGGCGACCTCCGCCCGCCATCCGCTCGTGGCGGAGGCGCTTTACAACGCGGCCACGTTCCTCGAGGAGGACCGCCCGGTGGCCGAGCGGGAGGCGATGCTCCGGAGAGCGCTGGAGATCGCCGAGACGGACCCGTCCGTGGAGGGGGCGCTGCTCGCGTCGATCCTCCACAACCTGGCGGTCGCGCGGGAGGCGCTCGGGGATGCGGCCGAGGCGGCGGGGCTGTACGAGCGCGCGCTCACCGCGCGGGAGGCGCTCGTCGGAGCCGCCCACCCGTCGCTCCGGCCGACCCTTGTCCGGCTCGCCCAGGTCCACCACGCCGCGGGGCGGCCCTCCGCGGCGCTGCCGCTCTACGAGCGGGCGTTCGCGCTGGCCGCGGCGGAGCTCGGGTCGGATCACCCGGTGGCCGCAGCGATCACGGCCTGGATGGACGAGGCGCGGAGCCGGAGCTGACGCGCCGCTCGGCCGGCGGCGGGCGGCGGGCCCCACCCGCCCGGCGGGCGCTCAGCGCTCGGACGGCGGGCGATCGCCGCCCTCGCGCCAGCGATCGACGAGCTCGGGGAGGACGGTCGAGGCCATCTGGAGCAGGTGCGCCATGTGGTGCTCCGGCGTGTTGCCCCGGAACCCGCGGACGCGGAGCTCGCCCACGCTCGCCTCGGTGGTCGGGGTCAGCTGCTTCTCGAGCTTCCTCGAGACAGCGCCCTCGGCCGCGCGCAGCCGCAGGTGCGGGGGAGCGTCGAACGCAGGCGCCCGCTCGACGGGGTGCCCGGCCGCCGCGCCGAGCAGGTAGTCGGCCGTCGCGCTGGAGCTGGCGTACGCGATCGGGTCGATCTCGGAGTGCGTGATCGTGAACAGCAGCTGACCCGAGGCGGCGAGCTGCGCCGCGCGCGCGAACGACGCGAGCTGCAGGTGGTTGAGCCCGCTCGGGTGCCCGGGGACGAAGCCGCAGTGGATGCCGTCCGTGACGAGGACCGCGTCGAGCCGCTCGATGCCGCGGCGGAGCTCGAGGATCTTCGCGATCGCGCCGTAGCCCGCGCTCCACGAGGAGAGCGCGACGCGGCGGAGCCGCGGGGTCGGCAGCCCGCGCTGCGCGAGCGCCCGGTCGATGTCCGCGAGCAGGCTCTCGTACATGCCCGGCTGCGCGTAGTGGTCCTCGTAGGCCCCCGAGCCGATGCCCAGGTTGATGACGGCGACCGCGGCGTTGAGCCCGGCGACCTCGGCGCTCTCGCGGACGAGCTGGGTGCTGCCGTGGAAGTGGAGCACGAGATCGTAGCTCGACCCGGTGGGCGTGAACGTCTCGGGCGTGAAGAGCACGCCGCCGCGGATCGACGCGTACCCGTCGTGCCGGATCTCGGGCGGCGGCGTCGCCCCTTGCCAGCGCGCGAACACCTCGGGCGCGACGAGCACCTTCGCCGCGGCGTCCTCGCGCGCGGAGCGCGACGCGAGGAGCAGCGCGCGGCTGACGGGCGTCATGGCGCGGAAGGCCTCGGCGTTGACCGGCATCCGCGCGGCGATCCCGCGGGCGGCCACGACGACGACGACGAACACGGTCGCCGCGGCCAGGACGAACGCCCCGAGAGCGCTCCACCTGCGGGCGCGGCGCTCGTCCGGTGAGGGAGCCGACCAGGAGCCGTACGGCCCGGCCCCGGCCAGGTGCAGCGGCGCCCCCTGCAGCGCCGGATCGCCGAGGCCGGGAGCGAACCCCTGCTCGAGCGGGCCGGGCGCCGAGCCAAGGGGCGGCGGATCGAAGAGAGACCCTTGCTCCAGCGAACCGGGCAGCGGGTCGAGGGGGAGACCGCGATCCGGGGAACCCTGGACCACGGTGACGGGCGGCGGCGTGGGCGTCAGCGAGAGGTCCACAGGCGACCTGTCAGCGCGCACGTTTCCCTTCATTCGATGCGCCTCCTCAACGGGGACGTAGCGCTCGGCCTTCGCTGCCAGGCGCTGCTTCGTCTCGGTGAGCGCGTTGCACATGCGGCGCCGCGCTGCGTTTCTGCTCCTGCCATGAGCCCGGAAGGCGCCGTGGCAGCGGGAGGATCGACCAGCACGGCACGAAGCTCAAGCGGCAACCGTGCCGTACGCGCATATTTGAACGTGACGGTAATACTGTGTGTCCTGCTGGAACACGCATGGGTGAGCCCGTCGGGCGGCGAAGCGAGGGGGCGAGAGGGAAGTGCTCGCGGCGGCGCGGGTGAGGTGCGCGCGGTGAACAGAGCACGGCGGCGATGCAACGCGCACTTGCACCGCTCTCCCCCACCCAGCAAGGTGCTCCGCGCTTGTTCCCCCGTGAGGCCCGCTTCCTGCTCGCAGCGACGCTGCTCCACGCTGCCATCCCGTGGCTCTCGCGGATCGCTGGCAGCCCCGCGCCGGCGCTCATGGCCCGCTCGAGCGGCGCGTACCGCGAGGTGGAGATCGAGGTGCAGCCCGTCGCGCCGCTCGTTCCGCAGCGGGACGAGCCGCGCGCTCCGGACGAGGCGCGGCCGCGCGAGGAGACGGAGCCGGTCCTCGGACGGACGGCGCGCCGGGAGCGGCGGCGCGCGCTGGAGGCGCCGGCGCCGCCGGAGGCTCCGGTCGAGCCGCGGGGAGGCCCTGTCGCGCCCCCGGCGCCGGCGGCCGAGTACGGCGGGCCGCCGAGCGCCGAGGGGCCGCCGGGCGTGGCAGGGCTCGGCGGCGTGCCGGTGTGGCAGCTGCCCGGCGTGCTGCCCGACCGCGCGCCTCCGCCGCCGGCGCCGACCGCGCCGACCGCGCCGCGCGAGGTCTCGATGGACAGGGCCGGCGAGGTGCTGCGCGACGTGATGCGCGATCGGGACAAGACGCTGGGGCTGGATCTTCCCGCCGCCGGGACGGTCGCGTCGGTGGTGGCGGACGCGGTGCGCGCAGCCGAGACGCCCGCGACGGCGCGCGCGGTGTTCGAGGTGCAGCTGAGCGGCGCCGGCGCGGTGCTCGGGGTGCGCGCGCTGTCGTCGACGGCCGGAGCCGCCGCGCTCTGGGCGCGGGTGGCGCGCGAGGCGGCGGCGCAGCTCGCCGGGCGCGTGCTCGCGATGACCGCCGGGTTCGCCAAGGGCGCGAAGGTCTACGTCACGGTGAGCTCGTCGGTGAAGATGCCGAGCGGCGCCGCGTCGGGCGGCATCCACCATCAGGGCGCGGGCTTCGGGTTCGACGTCTCCGACATCGGCGCGAGCCCCAGCCGCCTTGTGCAGTCGAGCTTCCGCGTCGAGGCGATCGACTGAGGCGCGCGGGCGCGCGGCGGCGCCGCGCGCGATGCGATCAGCGGCCCCGTCGCTCGGTCCAGCGCCGGTAACGCGCGGCGCTCGCGGCAAGGCCGATCCCGAGCAGCCCGAGCAGGCTCAGCGCCGCGGGGACGCCGGCGAGCCACACGAGCACCGGCCACGGGGGGCGCGTCGCGCAGCGGCGCCGCGTGGCGAAGCGGCAGGCGTGGCGCTGCTCGAGCGCCTCCGCGGCGGCGCGGACCTCGGGCGCGTCGTCGGGCAGGCCGCGCAAGGCCGCCGAGGCCATCATGTAGGCCGCGGAGGCCGAGCGATCGTGGGCCGGATCCGCCGGCACGCGGTCGCGCACGAGCTCGAGCAGCCGGGCGGCGCGCTGCGCCGGCGCCTGCTCGGCCAGCGCTCCGGCGAGGTGGCGCGCGAGCGCCTCGTCGAACTGCAGGGCGCACGCAACCGCAAGGTCTTCCCCGAGCGTGAGGTAGACCGTCTCGCCCGACGCCGTCTGGCGGGGCTCCGTGCCGGACACCGCGACCGGCCTGCGCAGCGCGACCCGCGCCCCCCGGACACAGCGCGGGACCTTCGGGAGATCGCGCAGGTGCACCGCGGCGTAGCGCTGGTACGCGACGCCGGCGATCGCGCCGAGCGAGAGCGCAAGCGCGAGGAGCGCGGCGATCCAGCGCGCGCTGACGCCGGAGCGCGCGGAGCGGCCGTCGCGCGCTGCCGGCGCGGCGCGCTCCTCGCGCGCTGCCGGCGCGGCGCGCTCCTCGCGCGCTGCCGGCGCGGGAGCGGGCTCGCCGGAGGGCTCTCGGGACGACATGGCCGCGGGTATGGACAGCCGCGACGACGCTGTCAATCGATGCGCTGTCAGGAAGGGGACGCCGCGCCGGCGAGGCGCGCCACCTGCGCCCAGGTGCGGGCCGCCTCCTCGTGCCCGCTCGCGGCCGCGAGCCGCGCCAGGAACTGCGCGCACGCCTGCTCGCCGTGGCGATCCTCGGCCTCGCGAGCGCGCGCGAGGGCGCTCAGCGCCTCGAGCAAGGCGCCCTCCGCGCGGCCCGTGGCGGCCAGCGCGACGCCGTAGGCGAGCAGCGCCCGCGCCCGATGCGAGGGCGACGCGTCGGCCTCCGCCGCGATCCGGAAGCGCCGGAGCGCCTCCTCCTTGGCGCCGCGCCCGAGCGAGATCAGGCCGCTCATGCGCTCCGCCAGCGCCTGGTGCTCGCCGGTGCGGCGGAGCTCGCCCACGAGCCGCTCCAGCGTGCGGACGTCGCCCTGAACCAGCGCCTGCTTGGCCAGCTCGGCGAGGCGGACCGCGATGTCGTTCATCGACAGGACGGGCGACTCCGAGGTCTTCGCGAGCGGATCCCCCGAGGCGTCGTCGAGCGGGAAGTCCTCGTCCAGGGAGGGCACGTCGGGGAAGTCCGCGGGCGTCTCGTCCGGGAACGCCGGCGCGGAGCCGCCCGGCCGCGACGCGCGGAGCCCGCCGGCGCGCGCGCCGCCGCTCTCGGCCGGCATCGTGGAGCCCCGCCGGCGCGCGGAGCTGTCCGCCGCCGCGCGGAGCGCGTCGGCGCCGGCGGGCTCCGAGGCGGCCGTCGCGCGCTGCGGATCCGGCGCGTCGCCGACCACCTCGATGGGCGTGCGGTAGGTCGGCGGCTGGCTCGAGGTGCTGTCCGGAGCCCCGTCCAGCCGGTGCTCCCTCGCGGTCTCCTGCTCGTCGGCGAACGCGAGCAGCTCGGCGGCCGACGACTCGAGCAGCGCGTCGCCGGCGGCGCGCGCGGCGCGCCCGGCGAGATCGGCCGCGGAGCTCCGGTCGCCCGCCTTCGCGGCGTGAAACGCGGCGTCGGCGAGGCCGAGCACGCCGGCGTGATCCTCGACCACGCGCGCCGCGGCGAGGTGCCACGCGGAGCGCTCGCCCGGCGGGACGGCCGCGAGCAGGGCGTCGCGCAGCGTGCGCGAGGAGAGCTTCAGCCAGCCCGGCTCCGGCCGGAAGGCCCAGCCGGCGCCGAGCAGCGCCGCCTGGACCGCGGTGACCTTCGGGGCGCCGGTGCCGTCGCACAGCGCCTCGATCGCCGACTCGGACGCGTCGCCGCCGAGCGTCGCGAGCGCGGTGAGGACGGTGCGATGGCCGATCGGGAGCAGGCGCAGGCGGCCCTCGATCGCGCGGGACGCGTGCGGCGCCGCGAGCTCGGCGCCGGTCATGGTGCGCGCGGGCCTGCCCCGCCCGGCGCTGCGCCGGCGCGGCGCGACGCTCCTGCCGATCCAGCGCAGCGCGCCGCTCTCCAGCGCCTCGCAGATCAGCTCGCGCAGGGCCAGCGGGGAGGGCGGCGCGCGCGCGGCCCACCGGCGCGCGCCCGCCTCGTCGATGCAGCCGTCGAGGAAGCGGCGGACGAGGTCCTGGGCGCCCGCGGCGGAGAGCGGCCCCAGCGCGACCGTCGCGGCGGGCGTGAGCGCGGTGAGGGGCGCGGGGAGCGGCTCCGCGCGCCCGAGCCGGACGACGGCGCGCAGGCCGCCCATCTCCAGCGCGATCGCGATCGCCTCGAGGCTCGCGGCGTCGACCTCGACGGCGTCGTCGACGGCGATCAGGCCGGAGCGGGCGCCCTCCGGGGCGAGCCACGCGGCGATCACCTCGGCGGCGCTCCACGGCTCGACGCCCTCGCCGGCGATGAGCCGCGCGAGCGGGGGCGTCAGGCGATCCGGGAGCGCCGGCGCGCGGCCCTTCTCGGTGCGGGGCGCCGCGCGCACGAGGGCGCGCCGGAGCGCGCCGAACGGCTCGCGCGAGGCGCCGATCGGCGCGACGAAGAGGCTCCGCGACGGGGCGAGGGCCCTGAGCAGCTCCAGGAGCAGCCGCGAGCCGCCGGCGCCGGGCTCGGCGCGGACGAGCGCGAGGGAGCCGGGGGGCACGGCGAGCGCGGCGAGCTCGCCGTCGCGGCCGCTCAGCGGCGGCTTGCAGAGGCGCGCCACGCTCTCGGCGACCTGCCGGCGCAGCGGCTGCTGCGCGTCGAGGCGCAGGCCGCGCACCCGGCGCGCGCCGTCGACGCCGCGGTGGATGCCGAGGGTCATGAGCTCGCCCGAGAGCACGGCCTGGAGCGCGGGATCGAGGAGCACGTCGCCCGGGAGGGCGATGCGGGCGAGCATGACGGCGACGAGCAGCGGCTGCCCCCACGAGAGCGCGGTGAAGCGCCCCGCCTCGCCGACGTAGGTCATCTCCCCCTGCGCGATGCCGACCGCGAAGCGCGCGTCGGGGTGCACGGACGCGTCCTCCGCGGCGAGCGCCGCGAGCAGCACGGCCTCCTCGATGTCCTCGGGGCTGAACTCGAAGGAGAAGGTCTGCGCGCTCCAGGCGCACAGGGTGGCGCCGAGCGCCTCGGCGCGCTTCTTCAGCGCGAGCGCCCGCGCGAGGTAGCTCTCCTCGCCGCGCGCCTCGCGGCGAGGAGCGCGCGGCGCGCCCCGGTGGCGCGACGGCGGCCCCGGCGCGCGCGTGGCGCCGCGGCGGCCGGGCCATGGCACGACCGCGTCCGTGCTGTCCGGCTGCGAGAGGGCCGCAGTACCTCGAAAGGACACGACGATGCGCTCCGGCATTGCGGCGAGTGTAGCGGGGCGCCGGATGCGCGTGGGTGGTTCTTGGCGTGCGCGCGCGCACGCGCGGTTACGATGGATCCTGGATGCGATCGTCTCCCCTGCGTGTCGTGAGGCCGCGATCTCGCCCGGCGCGCGCCGCGGCGCTCGTCGCCGCGGCGCTCGCGGCGGCGCCCTCCCCTGCCGCTGCGAACGGCGTCTTTCCCTCGGCGGACCAGATCGTGTTCGACCCGGAAGACCCGGCGCGCGCCGTGGCCCGGATGACGTACGGCCTGCTGGCCACGCGGGACGGGGGCGCGAGCTGGCGCTGGATCTGCGAGGGCGCC
The DNA here is from genome assembly GCF_051521505.1 of Sorangium sp. So ce1014. Classification (NCBI taxonomy): domain Bacteria; kingdom Pseudomonadati; phylum Myxococcota; order Polyangiales; family Polyangiaceae; genus Sorangium; species Sorangium sp. So ce1014. Next base: position 753,571 of record NZ_CP150356.1, on the reverse strand, counting down.
GTCGGGTACGACGACACGGGCGGCGTGGCTCCGCCCATCGCGGCGGCGGAGGGCGGCAGGGTGCTCGCCGCGCTGAGCGACGGGATCGCGGTCGGCGCCGAGGGCGGCTGCGCCTGGACGCGCGCCGCGGAGCTCGCGGGGAAGGCGGTGCTCGATCTCTCGGTGCGGCAGGGCGACCCGTCGCACGTCGTCGCGGTGGCCGCGGGGACCCGGCACGGCCTCTGGGCGTCGCGCGACGGCGGCGCGAGCTGGGCCAGCGCGGGGACGCCGCTCCCGGCGGGCTTTCAGGCGCGGACGGTCGACGTCGCGCCCTCGGATCCACAGCGGGTCTACGTGAGCGGCCTCGCGACCGGAAGCGGCCCGGTCCAGGGGATGATCGCGCGCTCGGCCGACGGCGGAGCGACGTGGGAGACCGCGGTGGTGCCGGGGAGCACGACGTCGCGCGAGCCCTACATCGCGGGGGTCGATCCGCTCGACGCCGACGTGCTGTACGTGCGGGTCGCGAGCGCGCCGGGGCGCCTGTTCGTCTCGACGGACGGCGGGGCGGCGTTCGAGCCGGTGTTCGAGACGCAGGGCTTCGTGCGCGCGTTCGCCATCTCGCCGGACGGCGCGACGGTGGCGGTGGGCAGCGACATCGACGGCGTCTTCCGCGCGCCCTCGTCGACGCTCGCCTTCGAGCGCGTCTCGAGCGTCGCGCCGCGCTGCTTCGCCTGGACGGAGGCGGGCCTCTACGCGTGCGCGAGCGAGTTCCTGGACGACTTCACGATCGGCCGCTCGCTCGACGGCGGCGCGACGTTCGAGCCGCTGCTCCGGCAGGCGTGCATCCGTGGCCCGCTCGGCTGCGCGGCGACCACGGCGGTCGGGGCGCTCTGCCCGACGGACTGGCCGCGCGTCGCGCTGATGACGGACCACCGCGACTGCACGCCGGACGCCGGCTCCCCCGCGGCCGGCAGCGGAACGAGCGCCGGCGCGACCGGCGCGACCGGCGTCGGCGGAGCGACGGCGGCGAGCGGCGGCGGAGGCGCGGCGAGCGCCGGGGGCACGGGCGGAGCGCCCGATGCGCCCGGCGGCGGGGCGCGGCCCGCCGGCGGCGCGCGGCCGGGCGACGGAGGCTGCGGCTGCCACACCGGCAGCGCTGGCGGGGGCTGGGCCGGCGCCCTCGCCGCCGCGTGCATGGCGGCGGCCGCGGCGGCGCGGCGGCCGCGGCAGCGCCGCGACGGCGTGAGGAGAGCGTGAGCGCTCAGCGCCGCCTGCCGCCCGTCCCGGTGGCCCGCTCCGGCGGCATCGGCTCGGGCAGGGTGGACGGTGTCTCGTCCAGCGTGTCCTCGCGCCGCACCTGCCCTTCGGTCCGGACCTCGGCCTCCTCGCGGCGGACCGTCGCCCGCGCCTGCGCCTCCCCCTGAACGACGTCCTTGCTGATCCGGAGCTCTTCCTTCACCACGGGCCGCTTCGAGATCTCCACCTGCTCCTCGCGGACGGGGACGCTGATCGACCCCTCTTCGACCGTCGTGCCGGACGCGACCGGACGCTCTCCGCTCGCGGGGACGCGCTCGACGCGCACGACCTCGCGCGCCACGGGCACGGAGATCTGCTTCTCCTCGGTCACGACCTCTTTCGTGACCTGGACCCGACCGACCTCCTCCACCGTCTTTCCGGCCGTGATCTCCTCCTCCACGAGCGGCACGCGGATCTCGCCGCCCGCCGAGATCCCCTCGGCCCCGCGCCCCGGGTCGCGGCCCCCGACGAGCTGGTCGCGGGCATGGGTCAGGAGGATGTCCCCGTCCCGGATGCCGGCCACCTCGTCGTAACGCACGGCGTACTCTGTCGGGAAGAAGAAGCCCTTTTCGATCTCGAACGTGTCCACGTCGAGCCGCGTCACCTTGCCCAGCTTCTCGCCGTCCGAGCTCCGGACGACCATTCCACGCGTGATCTCCTGTTGCTTCACCATGATCTACCCCCAGCCCGGAATCCTCCGGCCCTGCATCGTGAGGGGCGCCGGCGGCACGGGCCGCTCGGCCCCCGCTGTGCTGCGCTCTCTCGGCCAACCGATCTCGGGGCGAGCTCTCTCTCGCCTCGTCTCGGGTCGCGGCCCCCTCCGGTGTCCCTCCCCGCCATGCAATCGTCATGCAATCCGAACGTCGGTCCTTCTGACGTCGCCGTTGCTCCGGGCACCGACTTTGCTGAAAGCGCGCCGCCGCGCCCGTTTTGCCGAAAGCGCGCCGCCGCGCCCGTTCGGCCCCGTGCGTCGCGGTTACAGCGGCGCGAGGCTCGGTCCGCTGCTCCAGCAAGCGTGCCTGCGCGGCGGGCCCGGGCGCGCGGCCGGTAGGCGGTGCGCCCTCTGCCCGTCGGGTCGTGCTTCACCGAGAGCTCGACGAGGCTCGGCCCGAGGTTCGGCCCCGGGGCTCCGTCGCTCGAAGAGGTGTCAGGGAGCGATGACGACCCGCCGCGCAGCGGTCGCGAGGTCGCCGTTCGGGTCCTCCAGGGCGATCTCGACGTCGAGCGCTCGGCCCCGGATGGCCTCGACAAGGAGGCCTCGATCCACCTGGAAGCGAATGCCGTAGATCTCGCAGCGGCCTTCCCCTGCCCTGCGCAGCGTGACCTGCGCGGTGAAGGGAAGCAGCTCGAACGCAAGCTCGGGGAAGTAGCCCCCCACCCTGAGGCGGGAGCCCATCTGCCGGAGGCCGGTCACGCGCAGCGCGAGCCACACGTGGTGCCCGCCTTGAGGGCCGGCCTCGATCGGCACCGCCTCGCCCTCGTCGAGGGGGGCAAACGCGCGCTCCCCCTGCCCGATCACGACCTCTGGGTCGCCCGAAGAGGGCGTCTTGCACGCATCGGGTGCCGACGCGATCCACCTCGGATCGTGGTCATCGAGCGCCGACGGGGCGATGAAGGGATCGACGCACGCCCCCGCCGCGCAGGTCGCGCCGGCCGGGCACGCGATCGCGGAGCACGCCTCGTCGAGCGAGACAGGCAGGAGCAGCCTCCGCCCGCCGGCCGCGCGGGTCGCGGCCGTCCGCGTCACGAGGGGCGAGGCCTCGCCGTCGCGAAACGCCGCGAAGGACACCTCGACCGCTGCGCCGTCGTGCGCCGGATCGAGCAGGAGCTCCGCAGGGAGCGACAGATCGCCCTTCCGGTACGAGAGACGCTCGGCGCGCGTGATGACGCCATCCACCTTCGTGGTGCGCTCGATCTGATCGACGTCGAAGCCGATCGCCAGATCCGTCGTCAGGCCGACCACCACGAGCGCGTCGGCGTCCTCGCCCCCGCAGCCCGAGGCGCAGAGGGCGAGCAGCGCGAGCAGTGCCTCAAGGGTCGGCCGCACGATCCCCTGCGATCAGCGCGACACGTGCGAGGACCGCTTGCGCCGCCGCGCGAGCCAGCCTGCCGCCGCGGCGAGCGCCGCGAACGGCGCGGCGAGGGAGGCCTTGCGCCCCGGGCTGGCGGCGCACATGCCGGCGGACAGATCGCCGCTCACGCCGTCTGTACCGAGGGTGACCTCCGCCTCGGCCTTCACGGAGACGCCCTGCGCGAGCAGCGCTTTCACGCACGCCGGGACCTGCGATCCGGAGATGACGTACGTCCCATCGCAGAAGAGCGCGCCGTCTCCGCTGCAGGAAGCATCGCAGTCTGCGCGGAATTCGTGCTCGCAGTCCTCGAATTCCTTGTCCTGGCAGGTGGTCTGGCAGTCCATGTTCGCGTCGGCCGTGCACGAGCCGCCGCAGCACTCGACGCAGTGCTGATAGCAGTCGCCATCCACCGTCACGCACTGGGCGTCGCACTCGCTGTCGCAGTTCGCGTCCCACGTCGCGGCGCACTGCGCGGCGTCGACGTCGGCGTTGACGGAGCACTCGGCGTCCCGCGTGGCGGTGCACTCGACGAAGCAGTTGTGGGAACAGATGACGTTGATGCCCCTCTTGCAGCCATCACTGCACTGCGTGGTGCAGCTGTCCGTGCAGGTCGCCTCCGCCGAGAGGGAGCACTCCGTCTTGCAGACCGGCACGAGCCTCGTGGCGCACGCCGTCTTGTAAATCCCGAGCTCGCTGCAGCCCGCCGAGCACTCGGCCTTGACGCGCAGTTCACAGTTCGACAGCTCGTCGAAGCGAATGTTGCCGCATTCCTCGACGCCGGCGCTCGCGGGGAGAGCGGCCGTCAGACATACGATGATACTCGCCAACCCGAGAACGCTGGATGTTCGCACGATCAATTCTCCTTCTCGAACGGCCGCAAACACAGGATCCTACACAGGACAATCACCTTCAGGGAAGCGCTATTTGCGCGGTGCACGCTCGCGGCGCGCGGGGAGCGTGCCGGCACGCTCCCCGCGCGCGCCGAGACAGTCCGTTCACGCCTGTGAACGCCTGTTGATACGGTCCATGTGAATACCGGGCGACAGCATCGCCCGGCGCGCGCTGGCCGCCGCGGCGGATCACGGCCGCGGCGGCCTCGCGGGGACCGCGTGATTCAATCGGCGGGCCAGGGGTTCGGCGGCTCCGCGGGCGTGTAGGGCTGCACGTCCGCTTCCGCCGTGATGAGGTTCTCGATGAACAGGTTGACGTAGCGCAGGTCGTCCTCGACGTCCGGGTCCGGGTGCTCCTCGAGCCACGCCTCGACGTTCGGGCGCAGCGCCTCGAGCGTGCGCCGCGCGGTGCGGGGATCGGCGTCGGCGGCGAGCTGGGCGGCGAGCTTGAACCCGGCGTAGAGGTTCAGCATCACGAAGCCCTTCTCGACGGTATCGCCGGAGAAATAGCCACCCTCGGGCGGCGCGTCGGGCGTGCTCGGCGCCTCGATGTCCACCTGCTGCGCGTGGGTCTCGCCCGTCAGCGGGTGCTTCCACGACAGCGCGAGGGAGCCCACGGCGTGGGGATCGCCGACGCCCTGCTGATCGGGCTTCGGCACGAGCTCGAGGACGATGGCGCCGCCGCCGCCGCGCCGGCCGGAGCCGACGGGCTCCGAGGCGCTGGTCCGGCCGGCGAGGAAGAGGCTCGGGATGTGCACGGCCCCGCCGCGCTCGCCGCCCTGCCAGCCGTTCGTGCCGTAGGCGCCGCGCACGACGTAGCCGTCGCCCACGGCGACGTCGAGCTCGACGTCGAGCGCCAAGGGCACGAGGAACGTCTTCACCTCCTCCGTGAAGACCTCCTCCACGGCCTTCGGGTCCTCGAGGAAGTAGAAGTTGCCCGCGCCGACCTCGCTGATCCCGCGCATCGCGCCGACGTCGAACTCCGCGCCGACGCCGACGGCCGTGACGCCGATCCCCTTCTCCGCGTAGCCCCGCGCGAGCGACACGAGCCGCTCCGGCGAGGTGAGCCCGGCGGTGGCCACGCCGTCGGACAGGAAGATCACGCGGTTCTGCCAGGCCGGATCGAGGTGCCGCTCCGCGACCGCGAACGCGGTGAAGAGCCCCTCGTAGAGGTTTGTCGACCCGGCGGCGACGAGGCCCTCGAACGCCTCGGTGAGCGCCTCCCGGTCCGAGCCCTCCGCCTGCTCCAGGACGACCTCGGCGGTGTTCGAGTAGCGGACGAGCGAGATCCGATCGGTCGGCCCGAGCGCGTCGATCATCTCGACCAGCCCCGCCTTCAGGTAGGCGATGGGGGCGCCCTGCATCGAGGCGCTCGTGTCGACCGCGATGACGAGGTGGAGCGGCGGCCGCTCGAGCGCGCCGAGATCCACGGGCGAGTTCATCCCGATCTGGATGAGCGTGCAGGGCGACCCGCTGATCATGTTGCCCATGATCCCGAGCAGGCCGTGCATGCACACGTCGTCGCCGCAGGTCGGGGCCGGGTAGTCGAGCTTGTGCTCGGCGAAGAAGCCGACGTCGTCGAGCGTGTCCGGCCCGGGGATCTCGCCGTCCTCCAGGATCTGGCGGAACAGGCCGAAGTCCTGCGAGCCGCCCTGGGAGACACCCACGCTGCCCGGGGGCGCCTCGGGCGAGGCGAAGCCGCCGGAGTCGCCCTCGTCGGAGCTGCAGCCGATCGCGCCGAGCGCCGCGGCGGCGCCGAGCGCGAGGACATGATGGATTCGAAGCTTCATGGCGTGATCTCCTACGGCGCCGCGGTGGCGGCGATCCAGACCGACTCGAGCAGGCGGGGTTGATCGATGGGAGCGGTGAAGCACTCCGCGTTGCGGACGGGCATGTCCTCGGCGCGCACGACGAGGAGCGTCTCGGCGCCCTCGGCGAGCGCCGCGCTCTCTCCGGCGCGCAGGGAGACGACCCCGGAGACGCCGTCGCCGAGGAGCGACACCTCGAGCGGCGCGACGAGGCTGCCGCACGCGTCGTGGAACCCGCTGCAGCCCTTGAGCGGGGTGAGCTCGGCCAGGAAATCGGTGGACGCCTGCCGGCCGACCATCGAGCCGCGGGCGAGCACGTTGCCTTGCAGCACGAGCACGGCGTGCGTCTCGCTCTCGATGTGGATGCCGCGCGCGAGCGCCCGCTCGTTTTCCGGGCGCTCCGGATAGTCGCCGCCGTCGATCGCGACCCGGCTCACGTGGAGGAGCTCGCCTTCGCTGAACGGGATCGCCTCCGCGGGAGCGCAGAGGAAGAACGTATCACCGCGATCGCCGCGCTCGAGCGCGAGGGCGTGGCACCCGTCCGGAGACGACGTGATGCCGGTGAGGACCGCCGCCTCGGAGACGGGCAGGGTCCAGTCGAGGCGGCTCCCCTGGGTCGAGACGCCGCACGCGTCCGCCGGCGGCGGGGGCTCGGCGGGCGGCGCGTCGAACACCGCCGGGTGCTCGGCGAGCTCGAGCCTGGCCCCGGCGCGCTGCAGCGCGATCATCCGATCCGGCAGCGAGTTCTCCGTCGTGGTGACGAGGAGCTGCTCCGGGAACTGCTCCGCCGACCACGCGAGCAGCGTGAGCGGCAGCCCGTCGGCGTCGATCAGGTAGGCGTCGCACCCCGCGTTGCCCAGCGGGAGCGCGCGGCCTGGCGCGATGAGCCAGGTCTCGGCGTTCGCGAACAGATCGCGCGAGAGGGTGCCCGCCGGATCGGCGAGCATGGCGCTGCAGTCGACCCGCGCCGTCTCCCGGAGCCGGCGCACGCGGAAGAGCTGCTCGGTCTCGGTCGCATTGCCGATCACGAGCGACGCGAGCTCCTGCGGCTGCGGCGGCAAGCAGCCCTCGGCCTCGCCGCACGGAGGCGGCTCGTAGCTCGTGGCCACGCACGAGAGGCTGCCCGCCATCAGCGCCAGCCGGTGCGCGATCGGGCGCTGCGCGGGCTCGGGCCGCCGCGCGGCCTCGCCGAGCACGCGGTACGACACGAGGAGCACCGGCAGCGCGAGGAGGTCGGTCGGGTCGACGGTGATGCGCCACGGGAGCGGCGTGAGCGCCATGAGCCCCTCGACCGCGCGGGCGGCCTCCGGAGCGAGCTTGATGGCGGAGAAGACGGCCCCGGTGGCGACGTGCGCCCCGAGGAAGCCGCGGCGCGAGGAGACGCGGAGCAGCGAGGCGAGGACCGCGGGCGCGACAAGCATCCCGGCGAAGTCGCTGAGCTTTCCGGTCACCCATCCGGGGAGCAGGCCGGATCCCTTGAGGGCGTGATCGTTGAGGACGAGGAGCGCCAGGGCTCCTATCCATAGGGGGTGAAGGAGCGATCGATACGAGCGCAGATCTCGATGCATCAGAGCTGTCCTTCCGTGCGATGAGGGGCCAGCACGGTGGCCAAGCAAGCGAGCGAGTGGCTTGCCGAGGACCGCCCCAAAGCAAGGGACATACCCCGAAAAAATATTCACAAAATCAATAGGTTAGGTGACGACACCGCGGCGCGCCCCCTGACGCCGATGTCAGGCGGCCGGTCCGCGCGCCGCGCGCCGCGTGCGCCGGGGCGCGCGCTGGGCGCGCGGAGGGCGGTGGATCCGGGTCAGGGCGTGAGGACGACCTTGACGCAGTCCTCGAGCTTCTTGTTGAAGATCTCGTAGCCGTGCGGGGCGCGCGAGAGCGGCAGGCGGTGCGTGATGATGTCGTCCGCCCGGAGATGGCCCTCCTGGATGTGCTTCAGGATCGGGTCGACGAAGTTGTGCGCCGGCGCCTGGCCGGCCCTCATCCTGAGGCCCTTGTCGAAGAACTGGCCCAGCGGGAAGTTGTCGTAGGACACGCCGTAGACGCCCACGACCGGAACGACCCCGCCCCGGCGCACGGCGCTGAAGGCGAGCTTGAGGGCCGAGATCGTCCCGACCTGGCCGTGAAGCACGTTGGCGGCCTTCTCGAGGACGGTGCGATGCGCCTCCATCCCGACCGCGTCGACGCACACGTCCGCGCCGCGCCCGTGCGTCATCGAGCGGATCGCCTCGACGACATCGACCTTGTCGAGCTGGAGGGTCTCGGCCCGGGCGACCTCGCGGGCCTTCTTCAGGCGGTACTCCTCCCGATCGACGCCGATGACGCGCCCCGCGCCGCGCAGCCAGGCGCATTTCATTGTCGCGAGCCCGATCGGCCCACACCCGAACACCGCGACCGTCTCTCCGCCCTTGAGCTCGGCCCACTCGATCGCCGTCCACCCGGTGGGCAGGACGTCGGTGGCGAAGAGGACCTGCTCGTCGGTGAGCCCCTCGGGCACCTTCCGCGGCCCGAAGTCGGCGTACGGGACGCGCACGAGCTCGGCCTGGCCCCCGTCGTAGCCGCCGTAGAGGTCCGTATACCCGAAGAGGGCGGCGCCCTTGCTCTCGATCACGCCGCCTTCGGGGCCATAGTGCTTTGGATTCGATTGCTCGCAGTGGACGGGGAGCTCCGCCTGACAGAAGAAGCAACGTCCACACGCGATGGGGAACGGGACAATGACCCTGTCCCCCTTCCTCAGCTTCGTGACCAGCGGGCCTGTCTCTTCCACGATGCCCATGAACTCGTGGCCGAGCACCATGGGCCTCACCTGGGGGAAGAAGCCGTTGTAGATATGAAGATCGGAGCCGCAGATCGCGGTCGCGGTGACGCGCACGATGGCGTCGGTGGGCTCCTCGATCCTGGGATCCGGGACGTCTTCGACGCGGACGTCGGAGGGTTTGTGGAAAACAAGCGCCTTCACGATGCCTCCTCCTCTGGTGAACCACCGGTACAGGGCGATCGACGGCTCTGGCCGGTCGAGCCCACGCACGAACAGCTGGACCGCTGCGTGGCTCGCTGTGGCTGGCATAAAGCGAGCCACGGAGGGAAGGCGCGCCAGCGGACGAAACCTGGAGGGCCACGGCGAATCCAGATGTGGCGCCGCGCCCCAGGGTGACGGTTTGTCTCGGAGCCGGCGCGGCATCCGTGGGCCGGGCCCGCCCGCCGCCTCTCGCGGCGCGCGGGCAGCCGTTCCTCGGCGCGCGGGCGGCCGTTCCTCCGCAGCCCGCTGGCACCTCCGCCCGCGCCGAGGTCTACTCGTCTCCGGTGCTCCGCGCTTCTTCGTCCGATCCTTCCGATTCCGGTCCCGAGCCGCTCCTCGGCGCGAGCTTCGTCCGCGAGCTCGAGGTCCTGCAGCGGCGGCTCGAGATCCGCGCCCGCTCCGGGGGCGCCGGCGAGCACCTCGCGCGGCGCCGCGGCGGGTCGGCCGAGTTCAAGGAGCACCGGGCCTACGCGCCCGGCGACGACATGCGGCGCATCGACTGGGCGGCCTACGCGCGCACCGGCGAGCCGGTGCTCAAGCTGTTCCGCGCCGAGGAGGACGTCATCGCCCGGATCGTGTGCGACGCGTCGGCGTCGCTCGACTTCGGGGAGCCGACGAAGCTCGACGCCGCCCGGCGGCTCGCGGCCGCGATCGGCTACATGTCGCTCGCGCGCTCCGAGCGCGCGCAGCTCTTCGTGGCGGGCGACGGCATCGCCCGCAAGCACGCGCCGGTGCGCGGGCGCGCCGGGCTGGCCGCGCTCCTCCGCGCCCTCGACGGCGTGAAGGCGGCCGGCGGGACCCACCTCGCCCGGGCCATCGACGCCGTCGTGCGGCAGAGCGCCCGGCCGGGCCTCCTCTGCGTCGTCTCCGATTTCTTCGACCCCGGCCCCGTCACCGCCGCGCTCGGGCGCGCGGCGCAGGCGGGCCACGACGTCGCGGTCCTCCAGGTCGTCGCCGCCGAGGAGCTCGCGCCGAGCTTCGAGGGGGATCTGACGCTCGAGGACGCCGAGACCGGGGCGCTCGTCGACGTCACCCTGGACGCCGCGGCCCTGGCCGCCTACGCGGCGCGCTTCGCCGGCCTGTGCGAGGCGCTGCGCGGCTGGGCCCGCCGCCACGGGGCGACATACGTGCGGGCGCGAAGCGACGAGCCGCTCGAGGGCGCCGTCCGCCGCTTCGTCTCGAGGAGCGTCGACTGACGTGGCCGCGCCGCTCGCCCAGGCCTCCGCGGGGGCTCCGCTCGCGCTGCTCTCGCCCGGCGGCCTCTGGCTGCTCGCGCTGCTCGGCCCGCTCGTCCTGCTCTACATCCTCAAGATCAAGCGGAGCCGCCGCCGCGTCCCCTCGACGTGGCTCTGGGCCGCCGCGCAGCGCGACCTCATGGCGCGCGCGCCCTTCAGGAGGCTCATCGCCCAGCTGCCGCTCGTCCTGCAGGCGCTCGCCCTCGCGCTCCTCGCGCTCGCCCTCGCCCGCCCCGCCTCGCGCGGGCGCGAGCTCACCGGCGATCACGTGGCGATCGTCCTCGACGCGAGCGCCTCGATGTCCGCGGCCGCGCGGGGGCCGTCCGGCGAGCCGACGACGCGCATCGAGCTCGCCAAGCAGCTCGCCAGGGACCTCCTCGCCGGCCTCGCCCCGGGCAGCGACGCGCTGATCCTCGAGGCGGGGCGCGACGCGCGCCTCGTCGCGGCGCTCGATCGCGATCTCGTGCGGCTCAGGGCGGCGATCGACCCGATCGCCGCGCGCGACGTCGAGGGCGACCTCGGCGCCGCGGTCGCCCTCGGGGTCGACCGGCTCCGGCAGCTCGGCGGCGCCCGCCGGATCGTCGTGATCACCGACGGCAACCTGGCCCGCCCCGGCTCGCTGCGCGGGGTGTCAGTCCCGCTCGAGGTCATCACCGTCGGCGATCCGGTGGACAACGCGGCCATCGTCCGCGTCGACGTGCGCTCCGGGAGCGAGAGCGCGGGCGCGAGCGGCGCGGCCGGCGCGAACGGCGAGCGACCGGAGGGCCGCGAGGAGGTGCAGGCCTTCCTCGTTGTCGCGAACTTCGGGGCGCAGCCGCGCGACGTCTACGTGACGATGCGGCAGGACAGCGCCGTGGACGTGCTCAGCTCGCGGCGCGTGCTGGTGAAGCCGGGCGAGCGCCTGCCGGTCGTGCTCACGTTCCGCCCGTCGCCCGGCGACCACCGCAAGGGGCTCGTCTTCGAGCTCTCGCCGCCCGACGCGATGCCGCTCGACGACGTCGCCTACGGCCGCGTGCCGGCAGGCGACAGGCTCCCGGTGTTCCTCGCGTCGGGCGGCGCGGGTGAGGGCGATCCGGGCCGGGGCGGGCAGCCGGCGACGGCCTCGGGCAGCTCCGCGTGGCTCGAGCGGGCGCTCGCGTCGGACCCGATGACCTCGTTCACCTCGGGTGGGCTCGCGGATCTCCTGGGGGCGCCCGGGCTCGATCCCGACACGTTCGTCGTGATCGACGGCGCCTGTCCGCCCGATCCGCCGGGCGGCGATCTGCTGATCGTGAACCCGCCGCCCGGGCGCTGCTTCGGCACGCTCGTCGGGCAGACGCTCGAGCGCCCCACCCTCACGTCGTGGGACACGGCCGATCCGCGGCTGCGCTTCCTCACGCTGGACGGCGTGCACCTCCGCGCCGCCTCGTCCCTCACGCCGGAGGGCGCGGCGCAGGCGCTCATCCGCGCCCAGGAGGGCACGATCGCGACCGACATCTCCACCTCGTCGCGGACCGGCACGCTGCTCGGCTTCGACGTGGGCGAGAGCGACTGGCCGCTCAAGGCGTCGTTCGTGCTCTTCGTGCGCAACCTGCTCGAGCAGGCGCGGGCGCACCGCGCCCATGGCATCACCGGCCCGGCGCGCACCGGCGAGCCGCTGCGCGTGAGCGTCCCCGCGACGGCGCGGGATCTCCAGGCCACCGGCCCTGCCGGCGAGCGGCTCGACGTCGCGCAGCGCGCCGGCGTCGCGGTGATCGCCGAGACGCCGCGCGCCGGCCTCTACCGCCTCGCCTGGCAGGGACCGCAGGCCGGGTCGGTCGTCGTGCCGGCGAACCTCACGAGCGTCGCCGAGAGCGATCTTGCGCCGAGGCCGCTCGTCACGGAGGGCGGCGGCGAGGTCGCGGTCTCCAGCGCGGCGGGCGAGCCGGACGCCCACATCGAGTGGACCTGGCTCGTCGCCCTCGCGGCGCTCGCCTTCGTGCTCTTCGACGTCTGGTACTTCACGCGCATACCGCGGCCGGTGGGTGGTGGCCGGATTTGAACATGAAGGCGGAAGGCGGGAAGAAAGATCAAGGATCTTCCCGCCTTACCGCCTTCATGTGAACTCTCTCCGGGCAGATGTGAGCACTACCCACGGGGGTCCGAGGCGAAAAGGGCGCCTGACCAGGGGGCCACGGGGGGTCCGAGGCGAAAAGGGCGCCTGACCGGGGGGCCACGGGGGGTCCGAGGCGAAAAGGGCAGCCGTGGAGCCCTTCAGGGGAACCGTGGAGCGGTTCGGGGCAGCGAAGAGGCGGTTCAGGGCAGCGAAGAGGCGGTTCGGGGCAGCGAGGAGGCGGTTCAGGGCAGCGAAGAGGCGGCTCGGGGCGGTCGTGTCGAGGACGAGTGCGCCATGGCGGCCGGATGGGCTCTCAGCGCCGCCTCGCGCGCGCCGGGCACGCGAGTCCGCCCTGCGCGTTCGGCGCGGATGGGTGGTGGCTCTATTTGCCCCGGAGTGATTCACATGAAGGCGGGAAGACGGGAAGTTCATTGATCTTTTCTTCGCGCCTTCCCGCCTTCATGTTCAAATCCGGCCACCACCCGCGGATGGCTATCTGCCACCAGGAGCTGACCAATGGTCGCGCGTACACGCCTCCTCCGCCGCTGGCGGCCTGGATGCGGGCGAGCTCCTGTCCTCACCCATAGATCGTTGGACGGCCACGCGGGGTCCGGCGTCCGGGCAGCAACACGGAGGAGGTTCATTGCCACGCACCGAGAGGCGATGTAGGCTGAGCCCGGAAGGGCGCGCTCGAACACTTGCACGTCGCAGTCGAGCAACCCGGAGCCACCATGAGCCGCCCTCGCACACGCCGCCTGTTCGTCATCTCGGACCTGCACCTCGGCGGAAAGCCGCCGTGCATGATGTCTCGCCCGGACCGCCTCGCGACGTTCATCCGCTCCATCGCCGAGCCAGGCGCGGATGAGACCGTGGAGCTCGTCATCGCCGGTGATTTCGTCGATTACCTCGCAGTGGCTTTGCCCGGAGGCGCGGCTTCGCCGTGGACGCCGCGTCCCGCCGAGGCCGTCGCGAAGCTCGACGTGGTGATGAAGGACCGCTCGTTCGGCGACGTGTTCGACGCACTTGGAGCGTACGTGGCGCGGCGACACCCGCTGACGATCTTGCTCGGCAACCACGATGTGGAGCTCGCATTGCCGCAGGTGCAAGAGGCGCTCCTCCGGCGCCTCGGGGCCACGCCCCACGACGTCCTGTTCGTCGACGATGGCCGCGCCTACCGGGTCGGCGGCGTGCTCATCGAGCATGGCAACCGGTACGACGACGCCAACCAGAACGACCTCACGCACCTCCGCGCGATCGCGTCGGCGCTCTCGCGAGGCGAGGAGCCGATGGACGAGCTCGAGGTCTCTGCCGGCAGCCTCCTGGTCCATCGCCTCGTCAATCCGCTGAAGAAACACTATCCGTTCGTCGATCTCCTGAAGCCCGAGGGCGAGCTCCTCGTGCTCCTCTTGCTCGTGCTCGAGCCTGCCGTCGTCCGCTCGGCGCTGCCCCAGATGGCCCGCGTGGTTCACGCGCAGCGACTCGCCCGGAGGAACGTCGACGGCCGGCCCCCCGGAACCACGACGAACGTCGGAGCGCGCGACGAGGAGGAGGACGTGGAGCTCGCCGCGGCGTTTGGCGACGAATATCGAACGCTGCGCAGCCCACCGACGCAGGTCGGCATGGCGGACTTGATCCCGATCGTCCTCGACCTGCCCGTCGCTGACAGCATGAAGGTGCTCCTCGACCAGGGAAAAACGATCCCGAAGGCCCGGCTGCAGCGCATTCGCACGGCAATGCGGAGGATGCTCGCGATCGACCGCACGTTCGAGCGAGACTGGAATGACCCGAAGGACGCCTTGCTCGGCGCGGCAAAGCGAATGCTCACGGGCGACGTGGAGGTCGTCGTCATGGGACACACGCACCTCGCCCGCGAGATTCACGTGGGGGCGGGGCGGATGTACATCAATACGGGTACGTGGGCCGATCTCGTGTCCGTGCCGGCGGATGCGCTCGCGGAGGGCAAGGACGCGGAGCTCACCGATTTCTTGAAGAGGCTCTGCAAGGACGAGGCGAGGACCCAGATACTCACGTTCGCGGATATCACGCTCGGCGAGGACGGGCGCGTGCGCGAGGCGCGGCTGCGAGACCACGAATGAGGCCGAGCCTGCGGATCGTCGCGGCCTCGAAAGGGGGGCGTCGGGAGCACGGGACGGCCTGGGCGCTGTACCCGGATCTCATCGTGACGGCATTTCATGTCGTCGGAGGCACGGCGACGCGCCTCTGGAAACACGAGGACCCCCTCTGGTCCGGCTGCACGTACGTCCTCGAAGGTGTCTCCTCGGCGTCGCTCGAGCCCCTCCTGTACGATCCACGGGCGGACGTGGCGATCCTGCGCATGCCGGAGCCCTCGAAGCTCGGCGAGCCGTGTCTCCTCGTCCCGTCGCCGATCCCGCCGTCGCCGGGAGATCCATGGTTCGCCGAGGGATACCCCGATTTGCCGGGCCTGCGGCGAGAGCGGGGCGTGGGGCTCGGGGGCGTGGTCCAGCGGGCCTCCGCCGATCTCGACAGCAATGCATTCCAGCTCCACGTTCGTCAGGGCACGGTGGCGACCTGGGAGGGGATGTCGGGTTCGGCCGTGCGCAACCACAACGACGAGGTGCTCGGGATCATCACCCAGACGTCGAAAGACGTGGCGACCGTCCATGCGGCGCCCGTGGAGGCCGTCGAGCGATTGCTGCGCCTCCGCGATGGCGGCGATCTCGCGAGCCGCGTTCGAGAGCTCTTCCGCGGGGCCGAGGACGAGGAGGCGCTCGCGGCGGACCTCGCGGACGCGATGAGCTGGAGCGTCCTGGGCCATTCCCTCGACGGACTCGTGCGTCGGGCGGCGATGGAAGGCGGCGATGGCTGGCTCGACCTGCTCGCGAAGGCCGAAGAGCACCGCGGTACGGCGCTCCCGGGTGCGGAGGACCTCCGCCGTGAGATCCGCGATGCGTCGCGCGACGGCGCCTCGGAGGCGGAGATCCTGCAGGTGCTCCACGCATTCATGCCCGACAAATCGGAGGAGGAGGCAGCCCTCGTGGATCGAATGGGCGGCGTGGTCTCCTCGCCCATCGTGACGAACGCCGTCGCGCGGATGATCGAGCGCGGGTGGGTAGAGCGGCGGCGGGATGGGACGCTCACGCTGAAGCCGGAGGGGGCGAGGCGCGCGGCGAGGCGGGAGCATGTCCTGGCCGTGCTGCGGCAGCTCCGGGGCGGGCCGAGGCTCTCGCGCGAGGAACTCGCGGGGCGTTTGCCGCGGGTATCGCCTCTCGCGTTCGCGCGCGCTCTCGAGTGCGCCATCCAGGTGGGGTGGGTGGAGCGGCAGCCTGGAGGCGCCGTTCGCGGAACGAACGCGGGCGAGCAGCTCCTGGAGACGGCCGAGCGGGGCAGCCGCTTCATCGTGGGAATGGGGCCATGGCCATCGTGATTCTCGACGATCGTCCGGTCGACGCGGACGGTGATCTCCTGTGGAAGAGCCTGCCAATCCGGAGGGAGCTCGAGCGGATCGCGGAGACGATCGTCCGGTCGAAGGAAGATCCCCTGTCGTCGTCGATGACGTTCGCGGTGCACGGGAAATGGGGGACGGGCAAGAGCAGCGCGCTCAAGATGCTGCGCTCGTTCGTGCAGGAGAGGTCGGAGGCGGCGGGCAAGCGCCCGGTGTTCTGCGAGTACCAGGCGCCCGCGCTCCAGGCCTCGCGGCGGGACGCCCGGACGACCCTCGCGATGCGGATCCTGCAATCGATCGCGATGGCGGGCGACGCGCGGAAGATCTCGCAGCGGCTCGAGGATTACGCGCGGATCATCGATCGGGAGCGGACCGAGGGCATGACGAGCGCGGAGGGCGCGACCGCCGAGACGGTGTGGGACGCGGCGATGTTCGACCGGATCTCGGCGGTGCTCACGAGCATCCCGGATCTGTGCGGGATCATCATCCGGCAGGAGCTCGCTTCGTGCGAGAAGGGCCCGCGCCTGCTCGTGGTCCTGCTCGACGACCTGGATCGCTGTGGCTCCGATTTCGTGCTCTCGCTCTTGCAGGAGATCCAGTACCTCAGCGACATCGACAACCTGTTCTTCGTGATGGCGGTGGACGAGGAGATCCTGCGCAGCGCGGTGCGGTCGCAGGGCGGAGGGAAGTCGGTGATGGAGACGGACCGCGAGCTGGAGAAGTATCTGCAGCACGCGGTCTGGGTGCCGACGCTCGACGGGGCGCGGGCGAAGGAGTACGTGAAAGGCCTCGCGGAGAGGGCGCCGCGGGTCAAGAAGCTGGTCGAGCCGCTCTGGCCGCAGGACGATACGAGGGAGGCGTTCGATCTGCTGCTGGAAGGGCTGCACGAGATGACGCCTCGGTCGGTGAAGCGGTACCTGAACCTGCTCGCGCCGAAGATCGACGGGGCGCTGGAGGTGAGGGCGGTGCATCCGAGCGACGTGCTCGGGAAGCGGGCGATCTTCAAGGAGAAGATGATCGAAACGACGTGGCCGGATTTCCACCGGAACGTGCTCGCGAAGGCGGTAGGGGAGGCTTCGTCGAAGGGGGATCCGAAAGCGGTCAACCTCGTGGCGGAGCTCGAAGGAATCGGGCGGGACGCGCGGGAGAGGAACGCGCCTGACACGAAGGTGCTGCACGATCTGAAGTACGTCTGCGAGGAGTATCCGCACATGGGGCTCGGCGAGGTGCCGGTGAAGCTCGTGCGGTATCTGGCGATCGCGCCGCCATTGCCGTATTTGTGGTTGACCGAGATCGACCCCCTGAAATCGATTTCCCTTGAGGAGCCACGAACCCTGCCGGAGGTCGACCCCGGGTCGGGTCTCGCGGACGACGAGGAGGAGGAGGCGGCGGCGAAGTCGCTCGATCCGGCGGGGACCGAGAAGCCTGCTACACGCGGAGCACGAGCGCTTTCACTGGAACCTGCGGGGCCGCCTGTCAAGGAGGAGGACTCGGCGGACGACGGTACGGGGCCGCCGAACCCGCTGCGCCAATTCCAGGGCATTTATTTGTCTATCGGCAAAACGTTCGCTCGCGATCAGCAGCGGGCCTTGCAGAACGCGCAGCGTGCCTATGACCTCGTACAATCGAATCGAGTACGGTTCGACCGACGGCATGTCAACAGGCTCATTGAGATCGCAAACGCCATAGCATCAACAAATAATCACAGCATCGCGAGCAAGCTCTGTGAACTTGCACTCGAGCTGGGCCCCGAGATCATGGAGGCAGCGCAAAATTACCTCGACTTGATCGTGCGCCTGCAGATTGCGGAGTTGTATCCAAGGGCAGGTGAGCTCGTTCAGCGATTGCGGTCCAGCGGCACTGATCCCTGCCCCGAGCGCACGCTCTATTACGAGCTGAGGCTCGGCAATGCACAGGGGAGCCTGGCCGGGGTCGATGAAGAACGGCTGCGAAGTGCGATCAACGACTTCAAGCGGATGGCCGGGGACGGGCTTCGGTACCTGTGGCTCATGCGGGCGCTCGCTCAGGTCGGCGACAGGAAGCTGGCGCGGGAGGTCACAAAAGCTCACTACCACGCCGTGCTGGGTGCGGATGCGGTCACTGCGCTTTTTAGGATGGCGAGTCTCGACGCCGCGTCCCCCGACGTGAACGATGAACGCGAAGCCCTGGAGCTGTATCGGTACGCGTTTTGGACGCATCGAGCAAATCTCATTCGGGGAGGTACCGCGCCCGGGCGCGGTCTTCAGCGCGGTCTTCACGAGTACGCGGCCCTTCTGTTCAAGCATGAGTATGAGCAGGCGGCAGGAGAGGCATGGTTTCGGGCTTATCAGCGAGGTCGCGGAAGCGAGGACATCCGTCGCGAATACAGTGCCTACCTGATGCGGGCAAACGCGCCCGATCTCGCGCGCAAGGTCTCGAACGGCGAGCCCATCGACCGGATGGTCACCTTGGCCAAGCGGAAGGAGCTGCCTGCTTCGTTCGTCGGACCCGACGTGGAGCGGTGGTGGGAAAAGGAGCACACGGAGGGGGATGATCTCGAGGCTGGCCTGGAGGACGACTTCCCGCAGGGCAGCCGCTCCTGACTCTGGCGGCTCCGCCCCACCCCGGAGACCGCCAGCGCGCCAGCTCCGCCGCTTCCTGCTGCGGTGGGGCCGTCCTCGGATCGCGCCGAGCAGGAGCGAGAGGCGTCCGCTTCGGCCGCTGCGGGGGCACCTTCCCGTGCGGCTCAGGCCTCGTCGTCCAGGTCCTCGTCGAGCCCTTCCCACCACTCGGCCAGGTCGATCTCGACGTCCTCGAACGGCGCGGCGCGCACCTTCTCGTCTCGCCCGTGGAGACCCAGCTCCACCCACCGCCCGTTCTCCAGCTGGCTGACCAGCAACGTCCGTCGGGCGGGATCCACGTACCAGAGGTGCGGCACGCCGATCTCGGCGTAGAAGCGGCGCTTTACGAGGTTGTCGTAGCTCGCCGTGCGCGGCGAGAGGATCTCGCAGCACCAGTCGGGGACGAGCGCGATGGGCTCCTTGGGCTGCGGCGGCGCGGGCATGCGCGCCCGGCGCCAGCCTGCAACATCGGGCGAGATCTCGGGCGCGCGCTCGACCTGGATGCCCGGCTCGGAGAGGATCCACCATCCCCCCGGACCGCCCCTGCCCCGCTGGTAGGGGTTCTTCAGGTCGGCCGTGATCAGGTCCTCGATGTTCGCGTGGACGAAGCGCGGACGAGGAAAGGCGTACAGCGTGCCGTCGATGATCTCGCCCTGCCAGCCGGGCGGCAGGTCGTCGAGATCGGCGAGCGTGGCGGGCCGGACGAGCTTGTCAGCGAGGTTCATGCGCGACCGGCGCGAGCATACACCGCCGCCGGCTCCGGGGCCGGGGCTTCCCGGACCGCTCAGCGGCGCGTCCTCGTCCTCACTGGCAAACCACCTGCTCGGCAGACGACCGGCCCCGGTGCAGCCGGTGCCCCCGGCGGCGCGACGACCACCGGCGGCTCGGCCGGCCCCGCTCTTCCGCCCAGGAAAGGCGTGGCGCCATGCCACAGCTCACGGGCGCGCAGGTCTCTTCCGGCGGGAGCCACTCCCCCTCGAGCGACACGCCCCGCACATCCTCCCGGACGCCCCGCGACCGGAGCCACGCGGCGAGCGCCTCGCCGAGCTCGCGCATGCTCGACCAGCGCGAGGTCGCCTCCTTCTGCAGCCCGCGGTCCAGGATCGCCCAGAGATCCGCGTCGAGGCCGCGCGTATCGACCAGGGACGGCACCGCGTCCTGCAGGACCGCGCGCAGGCCGTCCAGCGCGTTCCTCGACGAGAACGGCGGGCGGCCCGACAGCAGCTCGTACAGCATCGCGCAGAACGACCAGATGTCGGCGCGGCGATCGAGGTCGGGGGCGGCGAGCACCTGCTCCGGCGGCATGTAGTCCGGGGTCCCGAAGACATCGAAGCTCCCCGACGCCTGGCTCTCCTCGCGCTCGGAGACGAGCTTCGCGACGCCGAAATCGACGACCTTCGGCTGCAGCCGGCCGCCGCCGCGGCGCACGAGCATCACGTTGTCCGGCTTGAGATCGCGGTGGACGACCCCCTTCTCGTGCACCGCATGCATCGCGCCCGCGACCGGCAACAGCAGCGCGATCGCCCGCTCCGGCGTCATCCTCCCCTCGCGCGACAGCACGCTCCTCAGCGACTCGCCCTCGATGAGCTCCATCACCAGGTAGGGATCGCCCTGGGCGTCCTCGCCGAAGTCGAACATCCGGACGACCTCCGCATGATTCAGCCGGCCGGCGGCGCGCGCCTCGCGGAGGAAATACTCGGCCAGCTCCGCCGACCGGAGCTCGGGCCGCATCAGCTTGATCGCGACCTCGGATCCGAGCACGACGTGGGCCCCGACCCAGACCGTGCCCATGGCGCCCTCGCCGAGCTTGCGGACCAGCCGGTACTTTCCCGCAACGAGATCCCCCTCCTGGTAGTGCACGCTGGACGGGGGCTCGCCGAACCCCTCGTCCAGGTCCCATGAGCCGTCGTCCGAGGTGCTCCAGGCGTCCGTGGTCTCGATGCGCGACATGATCTCTCCTGCCCCCTGCTGCGCGGCCTCGCCGCCCGTGCCCGCGCTCAAGCAGACAGCGTGCCATCTCGGACAAACATGGAAATGGGGACAGGAGGGGCCAAAATGCCGCCTGATTTCCGCTCTAAACCGACAGGGGCGCCGCACGGCTGCCTCGATGGGGCACTCGGCCACACCCCGCCGAAGCGGCATCCCCGGGCGCCGCAAAGATGATTTACTGCGCCTCCACCGCATGCGGATCGAACGGAGGCCTCCCTGATCCCGGCGGCCGCGCTGCGCGCCCTGCCCTACGCCGCCACGCTGGCCGGCGCGCTCCTCTTCGCCGCGCTGCTCCGCCTCGCCCTCCGACGCGGCGCGCTCCGCCGCCCGATCCTGCTCGCCTGGATGATCGCAGGCGTGTTTCCGGCGCTCTACGTGGGCCTTGTCTGGTGCGGGCTGCTCCCGGACGCCCATCTCCGGCTCGCGCGGCCCTGGGGCGCGCTGCTCGCGGCGGGCGCGACGTCGTTCATCGCGCTCCGGTACCTCGGGCTCGCGCTCGCCTCGGCGCGCGCCCGCGGGCAGGGGGCGTGGCGCGCGCGGCTCGGTGACCTCGTCACCCCCTTCGCGGCGTTCGCGGCGGCCATGGCCGTGGCCGGGCCGGAGATTGGCCGGCCACTCGACCGGCTCACCGTCCTGCTCGCGATCGATCGCAGCCGCTCGATCGACCTCGTGCCAAGCGCCGACAAGCGCGTCGCGCAGGAGCTCTCCGTCGCCGAGCTCGGCATGCGCGAGGACGACCGGATCGCCACCATCGTCTTCGCCGCCAGCGCGGCGACCGAGGATCCGCCGCGCCCGCGCTCGCAGCTCCCCGCCCCGCAGCGGGTCGCGCTCGGCCGCGACGGAACCGATCTCGCCGCTGGCATCCGGCGCGCCCTCGCCGAGGTGCCGCCCGACTCCGCGGCGCGCGTCGTGCTGCTCACCGACGGGGTCGCCACCCGCGGCGACACGATGGCCGCGGCCGCCGCCGCCGTCGCCGCCGGAACGCCGATCGACGTGCTCCCGCTGGAGCAGCGGAAAGTCCCCGACATCCGCGTGGTCGCCCTCCGCGCGCCCTCGCGGGCCGACGAGGGCGAGGCGCTCGATCTGCGGCTCGTCACGTCGTCGCCGTCCCCGGCCGAGGTCGAGATCCGCCTGCGCCGCGACGGCGAGCTCATCGCCCGCGCCGACGCCTCGATCGCCGCGGGGGAGGACGTGCTGCGCATCCGCGAGAAGGCGCCGGGGCCGGGGCTGCACCGCTACGACGTCGAGATCACCGCGAAGGATCCGAGGCTCGACGAGGCCGCCGAGGACAACGCGGGGAGCGCGTTCGTGCGCGTGCGCGGGGCCGCGGCCGCGCTCGTGCTCGAGGGCGACGCCGGGCAGGGCGCGTTCATCGCGCGGGCGCTCGCGGACGGCGCGTTCCGGGTGGACGAGGGAGGCCTGAGCCGCGTCCCGGCCGATCTCGGGACGCTCGCCGGCTACGACGTGGTGGTGCTCAGCGACCTCCGCGCGGCGGACCTGTCGCCGGGCCAGATCGACGCGCTCGCGAGCTACGTCCGCGACCTCGGCGGCGGCCTGCTCCTGATGGGCGGCGATCGGAGCATGGGGCCGGGCGGCTACGCGCGGACGCCGCTCGAGGACGTCTCCCCGGTCTCGTTCGACCTGAAGCAGGAGCGCCGCCGGGCGAGCCTGGCCGAGGTGATCGGCATCGACATCTCCGGCTCGATGGCGGCGACCGCCGGCGCCCAGACGAAGCTCGAGCTCGCCAACGAGGCCGCGTCCCGGTCGGCGTCGCTGCTCGGCCCCGGCGACCGGCTCGGCGTCGCGCACGTCGACACGGCGGTGCAATGGAGCGTGCCGCTCGGGCCGGTCGCGGACAAGGCCGCGATCGACAGGGCGATCCGCGCCGTGGGCCCGGGCGGCGGCGGGATCTACGTCGACATCACGCTCGAGGCGGCCTACCGCGCGCTCGACCGGGACGGCTCGAACCTGAAGCACGTGCTGCTCTTCGCCGACGGGTCGGACGCGGAGAACATGGGGCCTTGCCGCGCGATGGTGGAGGCGGCGATGCGCCGCGGGATCACGACGAGCGTCGTGGCGCTGGGCCAGGGCGACGACGTGCCGGAGCTGGAGACGCTGTCGCGCCTCGGCGGCGGCCGCTTCTACCTCGTCGAGGACGCCGGGCGGCTGCCCGCGGTGTTCACGCAGGAGACCATCCTCGCCGCGAGGAGCGCGATCGTGGAGGAGCCGTTCCACGTGGCGCTGGGCGCGCCGTCGTCGATCACGGCGGGCGTGCCGTTCGGCGAGGCGCCGCCGCTCGCGGGTTACGTGGTGACGGTCCCCAAGAGCCGGGCGACGGTGCTGCTGTCCGGGCCGGAGGGGGATCCGGTGCTCGCGGTGTGGTCGGCGGGGCTCGGCCGGGCCGCGGCGTTCACGAGCGATCTCAAGGACCGCTGGGGGGCGGCGTGGACGCGCTGGCCCGGCGCCGCGCGGATGATCGCGCAGGCGGCGCGCGACGTGACGCGCAAGGAGGAGGATCCGCGCGTGCGCCTCGAGGCCGACGCGTCGGGCGGCGAGCTGTCGGTGCGGGCGAGCGTGATCGGCGACGACGGGCGGGCGCAGTCGTTCCGCCGGCTTGTCGTGCACGTGGCGGGGCCCGACGGCTTCGCGCGCGAGCTCCCGCTCGAGGCGACGGGCGCGGGGGCGTACACGGCGACGCTGCCGCTTTCGCGGCCGGGGACGTACGTGGCGGTGGCCCGGGACGAGCTCACGGGGGAGGCCGTGGGGACCACGGGGGCGGCGATGACGGCCGGCGAGGAGCTGCGCCCGACGGGCAGCGATCTGTCGCTGCTCGGGCGGATCGCGGAGTTCACCGGGGGCAAGCGGCGCGACACGCTCGCGGGGATCTTCGAGGACCGGGCGTCGAAGCGCTTCGCGTACCGGGACGCGACGCCGGGGCTTGTCAGCTTCGCCGCGCTCGCGCTGCTGCTCGCGGTGGCGGCGCGGCGGCTCGCGCTGCCGGAGGCGGCGGCGGCGTGGGCCGCGCGGGCGGGAGAGCGGCTGCGGGCGAGGCGGTGGGGAGCCGCGGCGGAGGCGGCCAGCGCGGGGGCGACGGTGGGGGCGCTGCTGTCGGCGCGGGAGCGGGGACGCGCGCAGCGCGGGACCGCGCAGGGCGGGGCACAGCGCGGGACCGCGCAGGGGGCGCAGGGGGGGCCGGCGCCGCGCGATGACGGCCGCGGCGGGGGCGAGGGCCGCGACGGGGGCGGGCCGACGTGGACGGCGCCCCCGCCGAGGCCGGCGCAGACGGGATGGGGGACGCCGCCCGAGGGGCCCGCGCAGCCGGAATCGCCGGGGGAGCAGGCGGCCGCGCGGCCGGAGCAGCGCGGAGCGGCCGGAGCGCCGGCGGCGGGGCGAAGCACGCACGGGACAGCGGCCCCCGCGGGCGGCGAGGCGGCGCCCGAGGGGCGGCCGCTCAGCGCGGCGGAGAAGATCCTGGCGCGCCGCCGCGGGCGCCTGTGACATGGCCTGTCGGCCGCTCATCACCGGATCGGGGATGAACCACCCGACAGGTCACCTGGCCGGCACGAAGCGCAGCGACGCGAGGCGCAGCAGCTCGCCCGTGCCGCCCGTCACCTTCAAGTAGACCTCGTGGGTGCCCGCGGTGGGCTTCACGTCGCACGTGGTGGTCGCCCACTCCTCCCAGCCGCCGGTGCCGGGGATGTTGCACGTGCCGATCGCCGAGCCACCGGCCAGCGGATCGATCCAGACCTCGACGGCGCCGCCTTGCCCGGCGCTCGCGGCCTTCAGCTCGATGGCCTTCGAGCTGACTCCGCCGCTGCCGAGGTCGACGCTGCCATACATGGCCCAGTCGCCGTTCTCCAGCTCGCCCAGCACCGATCCCGCCGACTCGCTCGACACGACGCCGGCGCCGGACTCCTGGTTCGCCTCCGCGGCCGGGATCGGGG
Organism: Sorangium sp. So ce1014; assembly: GCF_051521505.1. Lineage (NCBI taxonomy): Bacteria > Pseudomonadati > Myxococcota > Polyangiales > Polyangiaceae > Sorangium > Sorangium sp. So ce1014. The sequence goes on along the minus strand of NZ_CP150356.1, from coordinate 729,235 downwards.
TGAAACCGTCGCGGTAAGTGAACAGGTCGAAGTCGGCGCTCCTGTTGGTCGCGAACATGCCAGCCTGGTTGCCAATCCAGGTGTGGGCCATGGCATAGAAGTGGTCGAGCGTGGAGAGGTCGATCTCGGTGCCTACCTGGGTCCAGTCGACGCCATCGGAGCTGAACCAGCCCGTGGCCATGTGGCCGGTGCGGACAAGCTTCAGCCAGACCGCCGCGCCGGAGGGGGCCGGGACCGAGGCGCCCACCACGACCGGCTCGGCGAGCTCGGTGTACGCTCCCCCCTCTTCGGTCGGGGGCATCACCGAGCGCGAGCGGAAGGAGAACCGGATCTTGTCGGCACTGTCCTCCATGACCCGCGCCACGGAGACCTCCATGATGGCGGGGAGCATGAACTTCTCGTCGCTGGCCATCCACGTCGGGGCAGAGAGCACCTGCTCGTCCTGCCAGTAGCCGTTGCCCAGCCGGACGCCCGCCGCGTCGCCGTCGGCCTCGGGCGTGAACTCCATCTTCACGGCCATGGTGCTCGAGCGCAGCGCGTCCTTCTGCACCACCCACGTGGTCTCCGCGGCACCCGGCTTGATCCGCAGCCACTCCGGGCGGTCGGTCACCGAGTACCTGTCCTCCGACTGGCCGTAGGAGGTCCAGGCAGGTCCGATCTTGTCCGACGAGAACTCGTCGTTCACGGGCAGCAGGAAGGGCGCGTCGCTCCGCGGCAGCTCGGGCGCCGGCAGATCGCGCACCTGGGTCACGAACCGCGGGACCGGGATGGTCTGCTCGCCGACTTCCTGCTCGACCCAGTCCACCGACAGGAGCAGCCCTTCACGGCCCAGCCCCATCCAGTCGCCGTTCTTCCAGTCCTGGGTACCCACCCCGCTGCAGTCGTACGAGTGGGCAAGGGTCCACCAGGTGCCATCCTCGAGCTCGAACGGAGCCGTGATGTGCTGCACGCCAGCGTACGGCTCCTCGCCGGTCAGGACATAGCCGAGCCATGACCAGTCCTCGGAGGTGCTGCCGACAAGCTTCTTCGAGGCCCAGGCGTGCAGCTGCCCGCCGCAGGCCGTGTGGGTCGACACGAAGTAGTAGTACCACTCGCCGCGCTTGGCCATGGTCGGCCCCTCGGCCCACTTGCTCCAGTCAGGATCGGTGAAGTCCCCGCAGCCGCCGGTCTCCTGGTCCCAGTTGATGAAGCTCAGATCGATGGTCGACTCCGGCACAAGCATCCCGGTGGCAGGATCGATCTCCGTGGCCAGGTTGATGCCAAAGTCATTGGGATGGTCTGCGTCCCATTTGCACAGTCCATTCTTGATGAGCATGAAGGTCTTGCCGCTGTCCGGGTCGACGAACACGGAGTTGTCGGAGCCGGTCCCTCGTTCGTACGAGGTCTCGCTGCCGGGCGGCGTGTAGGGGAAGACGTCGACCTTGGTGGGCTCTGACCATGGGCCCGCGAGGCTCGGCGCCGAAGAGAAGTGCTGGGTGGCCCCGATGGAGTAGTAGACCCGGTACACATCGTCGGCCTTGGTGATGAAGCCGCCCCAGGTGCCCTTGCCAGGGCCGATCTGCTCGTCCAGCGCGGCCGCGGTGGCGTGGACCACCCGGGTCACGCGCTCCCAGTGCACGAGATCCGTCGAGCGCAGGATCTCGAAGGCCGGCATCATGTGGAAGGTGGACCCGACCAGGTAGAAAGCGTCGCCTTCCCGGTAGATGTTCAGGTCCGGGTGATCCCCGGGCAGGACGGGGTTCTGGTAGGTCGTGGGCTCGAAGGCCGCGCCGAACGTGGCCGTCAGCGTCTTGTTCGCGTCCAGGGGGATGGACACGGGGTTGTCCAGCCCGGCGCCGGCTCCACTCCATCCCAGGAAGTTGCGGCCCGCGGCGGGCGTCGCGGTCACGGTGACCCAGCTGCCAGACGGGTATGTGTAGGTTCCAGGCGCGGGATCGGTCGTGCCCTCGCCGCCGGTCTCGATGGTGAGCGTGTAATCGCCGCCCTCTCCGCACGCCGCGACCAGAGACCCGACCAGGAGAATCGCCATGACAGGCGCGCTGTATCGTTTCATCGTCTGCTCCTCCACTGACGTCGTGCCGGCGCCATGGCTGTGCCTCGGGTACCGGCAGCGACAGTCCGCACCTCGAAGACCGTCACCCGGCAATAATCCGTCAGCACAACAATGTGAACGTTAACACGATCGACGGGATGGCTCTATGCACTCCTGATGGCGCGCGTCAACGGTTTATGGCCCGGATAGGTACCGTCGAGAAGCACGACGTGGAGATGGGGGTTCAATCGGAGGTCGCTCGACGTGCGTTGCCCCACCGTCATGACGACGGCAGTCCTGGGCAAAGCCGGAGCGGCCGGCAGGCGCGTTACGCGCTCGCTGCCCCGGCGTGCGCCGGCGCTCTCGGGTGCCCGGGCGGGAGCCCGAGGCGCTGCCGCACCTGCGCGAGGCCGACGCCGACGCCCCCCGCCGCGAGCGCGAGCGGCCAGGGCTTGCCGGTCGTCTGCTGGATGAACGCGCGCACCCGCCCCACGTCCTCGAGGACCGGCGTCAGCTGAGCCGGATCGTTGAAGTTGTTCACGAAGGCGTTCGCGAGCGCCTGCTGCCTGCTGGCGTTGTCCCCTCGCCCGTCGCTGCCGTACTGCGCGAAGAGGAGGTGGAAGATCCCTGCCGACGCTCCGGAGAGGAGGAGGTTGTTGAACCGGTCGGTGGGCCCGCCGTGCCGCGCATAGAAGCGATCGAAGGTGCGCGTCATCCACTCGGCGTCGAAGGGGCGGTCGCCGTGCTGAACGATGCACTCGACAAGGTTGCGCGCCATCTTGTTGCCGCTGTTGGCCCCCTGGCCGCCGATCGGGTCGAGCGACATCGCCGTGTCGCCCAGCGACGTCACGATCCGGCCGGAGGGCAGCCGCCCGACCGGCTTGCGCACCGCCGGGACGACCCGCCCTTTCTGCCATCCATGCTTGTCCGACAGCTCGGCTGTCCTGAACCACTCATGGTCCCAGGGGATGAGCTCCTTCACCAGCTCCTTCGTGATCGCGAGGATCTCTTCTCCCGACGTCGCGCCCTGGAACCGATCCATCCGCCCTCCGGGGATCGCCTCGACGATGCAGTTCCAGCTCGGTCCCACGTCCTTGTGGTGGTAAGGCACCCAGAACGCCTCCCCGAGGCCCCCGAACAGGTTGAACTTGACCGGGAGCAGCGGGACGCCGTCGAACCCGAGCCTCGGGCCCGTCACGCAGAGCATGACGAGGTTGCGCTGCGCTTCGGTGTGGACGCTGCGCGCAGGGTCGCGCTCGAACAAACTGCACAGGTCGCCTCGTCCAGCAGCGACGATGGTGAGATCGTGCTCCGCCGCGATCGCGTCGAGCCGCGGGACCGTGACGGACTCGATCGCGATCTTGCCTCCCCGCCGCTCCAGCTCGAGCATCCACCGGTGGCTCTGGAGCCGCAGGTCGATCGCCATGAAGGGCCGCTCCAGGCGGCCTGCCAGCGTCAGGAGGCGGTTGCCCGGGGCGGGGCACGCGGTCAGCTGAACGCCCTGGCCCGGGGGCGCGGCGTCCTCCCAGAAGGCCAGGCCGAGCTCGCGCTCGAACTCGAGCGCCCTGTCGAACCGGGCGGCGGTGCCGGTCGGCTTCGATTCGTTCAGCCACTGCTCTGGCGTGCGATCCGAGGTGAGCGTCACGTCGTAGCCGGCCTTCACGAGGGCGTGCGCCGCGAGCAGGCCAGCCTGTCCAGATCCCACGATAGCTATCTTCCGCATGAGGAACCCCCGGGTTGCGTTGGTCTTCGCTCGCCCCACGGACGACGCGCGCTGAGCCGTCCAAGTCGGTTCGCCGTCAGGGGCACCGGAGGCGTCGCGAGCAAGGGAAGCCCAGTCAAGAGAGACCGTATCACCTCGACCAGGAGCGCCGGAAGCCTCCCCCCGAGGGCTCCCCTGCAGCGCGCGGAGGCCGCCCCGCACCGAGGCCGCCCCGCGAGGCCACCCCGCGAGCCCACCCCGCACCGAGCCCGCCCGCCGGTTGCGAGGCGCAGCGCCTTGGAGTAGCGTCCGCGCCGCCGCAGGGCCGGGCGATGTCGCTCGCCCAGCTCCAGCGGACGAGCCGGGCCTCAGGTGCGCGCCCCGGCTCGCGCGGCCCCCACCGCGCACTGGAGACGAGAATGGCCCGAGGCTCGACAACCACGCACCGCGAATCCGACGCCGCCGAATCGCTCATCGGAAGGGGCGCCCGCATCCGCGGGCGCGTCCACGGCGACGGCGCGCTCCGGGTCGAGGGGAGCGTCGAGGGGAACATCCAGCTGACCGGCGATCTCGAGATCGAGGACGGAGCGTCGGTCACCGGCGACGTCGAGGCGAGCTCGCTCGTCGTCTCCGGACAGCTCACGGGCGACGTGACGTCGCGCGGCCCCGTCACCATCCGGGCGACCGCGCAGTACGCCGGGAACGTGGGCGGCAGCGAGGTGATCCTCGAGGAAGGCGCGGCGTTCGCCGGCCGCATCGAGGCGGAGTTCGACCTGCCGGCCGAGCTCTCGGAGCGGACCGGCGGGCGCGCACAGAGCCCCCGACGCGAATCGGCGGGGCGGTAGCGCGCGTAGACGGACGAAGAATCGCGCCGCCAAGGCGCGACGAGGAGCACGAACGTGGCGGGTACGATCATCGGAAACGGGCTCACGATCGAGGGCGAGATCACCTCCGACGAGGAGGTGATCGTCGCCGGGACGGTGCGCGGAAAGCTCACCGTCGAGGGGCCGCTGACCATCGACGCAGGGGCGCTGGTCGAAGCGGACATCGGGGCGGCGTCGCTCCAGGTGGGCGGCAACGTGACCGGCAACGTCACGGCAGCCGACCGCGTGGACCTCCTCGCGGGCGGTCGCCTCGTCGGCGACGTGAAAGCGTCGCGGCTGACCATCGCGGACGGAGCCTCGTTCAAGGGCAACGTCGACATGGACGTGTAGCCGATGGCCGCCCAGTCCTCGATCGGGCCGACGACGGCCATCCGCGGCAACGTGCAGGGCGACGGGGATCTCGAGATCCTCGGCCACGTCGAGGGGAGCGTCGTCATGACCGGCGACGTGACCATCGGCGAAGGCGCGCTCATCCAGAGCGACGTGCGGGGGCGGCGCGTGGTCGTCCGCGGCGCGGTCGCCGGGAACATCTCCGGCGAGGAGGCCGTGATCCTCGAGCCCGGCGCGCGCGTCGTCGGCGACCTCGGCGCGCCGCAGATCGGCATCCACGCCGGGGCGCTGGTGCGCGGCAACGTCACCACCGGCGCGCCGCTCGCCGCGGCGGCGCCCGCCCCGGTCCGGGCCGCCGCCGCCGCGGTCGCGCCGCGCGCAGCGGCCGCGCCTGCGGCCGCGCGGCCGGCGCGGGCCCCGGCGGAGCAGCGCGCGCCCGCGCCGGCCGCGCGGCCGGCGGCCCGCGTCGCGCCGGCGCCTGCGCGCCCCGCGCCTGCGCCCCGCCCCGCGCCGGTCGAGGCGAGGCCCGCGCCTGCGCCCGAGCCGCGCCTCGCGGCGGTGCACGACGACGAGGAGGCCGACCTGTCGGCCTCGGCCGCCGGCGAGGGCGACGAGCCCGACGCGGCGGAGGGCACCGGCGGGCCGCCGCCGCCCGTCGTCCCCGCGCTCCGGAAGGGGGCCGCGAAGGCGTCGCTCCGCAAGCGGGGCGGGCGGTGAGCGCCGCCGGCGCCTCGGAGCGGGAGCGGCTCGTCGCGCTGCTGCGCGAGCGCTCGTTCGAGCAGAAGCACGTCGTCCTCGCGTCCGGTCGCGAGAGCGACTTCTTCATCGACTGCAAGCAGTCGGTGCTGACGGCCGAGGGCCACGCCCTCGTCGGCTCGCTGATGTTCGAGGCGCTCGACGCGCTCCCCCGGTGCGAGGCGGTCGCCGGCGTCGAGCTCGGCGGGTGCCCCCTCGCGAGCGCGGTGTCGCTCACGAGCTTCCTGCGCGGCCGCCCCCTCCCCGCGCTGTACGTGCGCAAGGACGTCAAGGACCACGGCTCGCGCCGCCTCGTCGAGGGGGATCGCGGGCTCGTGCCCGGGATGCCCGTCGCGATCCTCGAGGACGTGATCACGACGGGCGGCTCGACGCTGAAGGCGGTCGAGAAGCTGCGCGCCGCGGGCGCCTCGGTGGTCGGCGTGATCGCCCTCGTCGACCGCCTCGAGGGCGGCGCCGAGGCCATCCGCGCCGCGGGGCTGCCGCTCGTCGCGCTCTGCACGCGCCGCGACTTCCTCCCGGACAGCCCGCTCGCCTGAGGCGGACGGCCGCCCGGCGAGGCGGCGCGCTGCTCCGTCGCCTCCGCCTGCGGCGCGCTACTCCGCCGCCTTCGCCTGCGGCTCGTCGAGGAGCGGAAAGCCGAGCGCCTCGCGCTGCGCGAGGTACGTCTCCGCGACCGCCCGCGCGAGCGCGCGGACCCGGCCGATGAAGCGCTGCCGCTCGGTCACGCTGATGGCGCCCCGCGCGTCGAGCACGTTGAAGCGGTGCGCCGCCTTCACCACGAAATCGTAGGCCGGGAGCACGAGCGCCTTCTTCGGATCGATCGCCGCCCCCTTCGCCGCCGGATCCGCGCCCCGGTAGAGGAGCCGCTTCACCTCGGCCTCGCACACGTCGAACGCCGCGAAGTGCTCGGGGATGTCGGCCTCCTCGAAGTTGTACGTCGACCACTCCCACTCGGCGCGCTGGTAGAGATCCCCGTAGCGCACGACCTTCCCGCCTCTGTCCGAGTAGACGACGTCGTAGATGCTGTCCTTGTCCTGCAGGTACATCGCGATCCGCTCGAGGCCGTACGTGAGCTCGCCGGAGACGGGGCGGCAGTCGATCCCGCCGATCTGCTGGAAGTAGGTGAACTGCGAGATCTCGAGCCCATCGATCCACACCTGCCAGCCAAGCCCCCACGCCCCGAGGGTCGGCGACTCCCAGTCGTCCTCGAGGAACCGGACGTCGTGATCGAGCGGGTTCGTGCCGATCGCGCGCAGCGACTCCAGGTAGAGGTCCTGGATGTCGAGCGGGCTCGGCTTGAGGATCACCTGGAACTGGTGAAACTGCTGCATACGGTTCGGGTTCTCCCCGTAACGACCGTCCGCGGGCCGCCGGGAAGGCTCGACGAAGGCCACATTCCAGGGCTCGGGGCCGAGCGCGCGCAGGAACGTCGCCGGGTTGAAGGTGCCAGCGCCGACCTCCGAGTTGTACGGCTGCACGATGAGACAGCCACGATCGGCCCAGAACTTCTGCAGGGTGAGAATGAGGTCTTGAAAGGTCATGGTGGGAGGGCCGGTTCTTAGCCTGGATCGCCCGCGCAGGCGACGCCCCGCGAAGGATCCCCCGCACGGTCCGCCCGATGGGCGGTCTTCCACGTGGACGCGCGGCGCGCGGCGCGCGCCCACGTGGAAGGCGCCGCACGCCCACGTGGAAGACCGCCTCTGCCGCCCGTCCCGGCGTACCCCGTCGAGGACGGCCCCGCCTCGGCCCCCGCGCCCCCGCGAGGCGCCGCACGCCGCTTGCGCCCGGTCGGCGCGCGGCGTAGCTTCCCGTCAAATATATGGGCTCCCATGCATCTCCACCAGCGCGCCGGAAGGTCGCCGAGCGGCAGGTCCCCGGCGGGCCGGACGCGCAGCGGGTCATGGACGCGATCCGCGCCATCGTGCAGCGCCTGCGCGTCTCCTCGCGGGCGTGCGAGCGGCGTCTCGGCCTGAGCAGCGCGCAGCTGTTCGTGCTGCAGCAGCTCGACCAGGCGGCCGCCGCGTCGGTCGCCGAGCTCGCGCGGCGCACGCTCACCCACCAGAGCTCGGTGTCGGTCGTGGTGACGCGCCTCGCCGAGCGCGGGCTGGTCACCCGGCGCCCCTCGCCGGAGGACGCGCGCCGGACCGAGATCTCGCTCACCCCCGCCGGTCGCGCGCTGCTCCGCCGCGCGCCGCGCACCGTGCAGGCCGAGCTCATCTCCGCCGTGGACCGCCTGCCGGAAGACGAGCGCCGCGGGCTCGCGCAGAGCCTCACCACCCTCGCCCGGGCGCTCGGCGCCGGCGACGAGGCCCCTCCCCTGTTCTTCGAGGGCGAAGAAGCCCTCGCCGCCACCGCCGGAGACGAGAGCTGACATGTCGAGCGTGAACGCCCCACACACCGCGGTCGCCGAGAGCATCCCGGTCGCCCCCTCGATGGGCCCGGCCCTCGAGGTCCTCCACGTCCCCGCCCCCAGGGCCGCCGTCGATCGGCGGGTCGTCCTCGTGAGCGGCCTCGCGATCGCGGTCGCCGGCGTCGCTTTCCTCGCGGCGGAGCTGCTCACCGCGCTCATCGCCGTCATCACGAACCTCGCGTTCTTCGGCCGGCTGTCCGCCGCGCCCGCGTCGCCCGCCGAGCACCACGTGGGCGCGCTCGTGCTCGTCGTGCCGATCGCCGGCGCGCTCGTCGTCGGCGTGATGGCGCGCTACGGCTCCCAGGCCATCCGCGGCCACGGGATCCCGGAGGCGATGGAGCAGGTGCTCTTCAACCAGAGCCGCATCCCGCCGCGGATGACGCTGCTCAAGCCGCTCTCCGCGGCGATCGCGATCGGCACCGGCGGGCCGTTCGGCGCGGAGGGGCCCATCATCGCGACCGGCGGGGCGCTCGGCTCGCTCGTCGGGCAGCTGCTCCGGATCACCGCGGACGAGCGCAAGACGCTGCTCGCCGCGGGCGCGGCGGCGGGCATGTCGGCGACCTTCGGGAGCCCGGTGGCGGCCGTGCTGCTCGCCATCGAGCTCCTGCTCTTCGAGTACCGCCCGCGCTCGGTGATCCCCGTCGCCCTCGCCGCCTCCACGGCCGCCGCGGCGCGCCTGGCCGCGGGCGAGACCGCGCCGGCGTTCGAGATGGCGGCCGTGGCGCCCTCGACCGGCCCGGCGCTCGTCTTCTACATCGCGCTCGGCGCGGCGCTCGGCCTCGCGGCGATGGGCGCGACCCGCGCGATCTACGCGATCGAGGAGGCGTTCGAGCGGCTGCCCCTCCACTGGATGTGGTGGCCGGCGATCGGCGCCATCGCGATCGGCGCGGTGGGCTACGTCGCGCCGCAGACGCTCGGCGTGGGGTACGACAACATCGACGACATCCTGAGCGGCCGCCTCGCGCTCGCCGCGCTCGTGTCGCTCTCGCTGCTGAAGTTCGTCTCCTGGTCGATCGCGCTCGGCAGCGGCACCTCGGGCGGGACGCTCGCGCCGCTCTTCACCATCGGCGGCGGGCTCGGCGCGATCCTCGGCCTCTCCGCCGCCGCGCTCTTTCCCTGGCTCGGCGTGGACGCGCGCGTCGCCGCGCTCGTCGGGATGGCGGCGATCTTCGCGGGCGCCTCCCGGGCGCTCCTCGCCTCGGTCGTCTTCGCGTTCGAGACGACCCGGCAGCCGATGGGGCTGCTGCCGCTGCTCGGCGGCTGCAGCGCGGCGTTCCTCGTCTCGAGCCTGCTGATGCGGCACTCCATCATGACCGAGAAGCTCGCCCGTCGCGGCGCGCGCGTGATGGCCGAGTACGCGGCCGATCACCTGGCGCAGATCACCGTGCGCGACGCCGCCTCCCGCCCCGCCGTGACGCTCGCCGCCGACGGCACGGTCGAGGCGGCCCGCGCCTTTCTGCTGTCGCAGGCGGAGGGCTCGCGCCACCAGGGCTTCCCGGTCGTCGACGGCGGAGGGGAGCTCGTCGGCGTGGTCACCCAGCGCGAGGTGCTCACCGAGCAGCCCGGCGCGCTCGCGATCCGCGACCTCATCCGGCGGCCGCCCGCCGTGGTGTTCGACGACAGCTCCCTCCGCGAGGCCGCCGATCACATGGTCACCGAGGGCGTGGGCAGGCTCCCGGTCGTGTCCAGGCAGGCGCCCCGCAAGGTGCTCGGGATGCTGACGCGCAGCGACCTGCTCGACGCGCACCGGAGCCGGATCGAGGCCGCGCAGCGCCGCGAGCCGGCGCTCACCGCCGCGACGCCTAGCGAGAGCCAGGTGATCCCTCCCCGGACCGCCGGTGGCGCCGGCGGGCGGAGCTAGCGGCGCCGGCGGGCGGAGCTAGTCGACGAAGTACTCGCGATCGCCCGCGAGCCCCTGCTCGAGCGCGGCCATGCCCTCGGAGACGTCGAGCTTCACGCCCTCGCGCTGGAAGCTCATGCCCATGGCGTAGAGCGTCTTGAACAGGTTGTGCGAGCGGCACTGCTCGCCCATCTGGCCGACGCGCACGATGTTCAGGCCGAAGGCGCCCGAGATCTCGACGCGGAAGGCCTTGGTCATGTACTCGCGGATCCGGGCGCTGTCGGCGCCGGCCGGCAGCTTGATGGCGAGCACGCTGTTGAGGCGCACGTCCTTCGAAGCGAACAGCTCGAGCCCCATCGCCTCGAGGCCCGCCTGCATCGCCAGGGAGCTCATCTCGTGGCGGCGGAACCGCCGCTCGAGCGTCTCCTCGCAGACGAGGCGCAGCGCCTCGTGCAGCGCGAGCACGCCGGGCACCGGCGCGGTGTAGTGGTACTGCTGGTAGCCCCAGAACCGCTGCGCGCGCGTGGCGTCGTAGCACCAGTGCGGCCGCGGCGAGGGGCGCTCCTCGACGACCTTCCACGCGTCCTGCGAGAACGCACAGGCCGACACGCCCGGGATCGACGACAGCGCCTTCTGCCCGCCGACGATGCCGACGTCGATGCCCCACTCGTCCATGTGCACCGGCATGGCCGTGAGCGTGACCACCGCGTCGACGATCGTGAGGGTGCCCTGCGCCTTCGCGAGCTTGCAGATCTCCGGCAGCTCCACCATGCGGACGCCGCAGGACGTCTCGCCGTGCGCCATCGTGACCACGTCGTAGCGCTGCTTCTTCATCGCCTCGCGCACGTCCGCGAGCGTCACGGGCCGGCCGGGCGGCCCCTCGAGGAAGGTCACGTCGGCGCCGACGCCGAGCGCCATCTCGCCGAGGCGCCCGCTGAACGTCCCCACCTTCAGGCAGAGGACCTTGCGCCCGGGCCAGCACAGGTTCGAGACGGCCATCTCCATCGCCGCCGACGCGGGCCCGGCGAGGCCGATGATCTTGTCGCTGCGCGTCTGGAACGCGTAGGCCGCCATGTACTTCACGTTCTGGATGACGCGATCCATGGTGGGGCCGAGGTGATTGATGATGACCCCGTTCGCCTGGGCGACCGCCTGCGGGATGGGCACCGGACCGGCGCCCATGAGGAGCAACGGCTCGGACGGCAGGATCGCGGCGAGGGGCGTGATCGGCGGGGGCAGAATGGAGAACGACATGGCCAGGACCTTGGGCGAGAGCGCGGAGCGCGCTAGCAAGCCCAAAGCATCCTGCCGCGTCAAGCTCTACCGGGCAAGCCGGCCAGAGGAGGTCCTGTTCGTCGCACGACCCTGGGGGGGATGAGCCATGCGACGAGCAGGGCCCCCTCCGGCCTACCGCGAGGGGGCGGAGAGCGCCGCGGCGCCTGAGCCCGAGATCGGGCTCATGAACAGCGACGCCTCATCCGCCGCTCGTCATGCGGTCGACCCGAGGCGATCCCGGGCGCCACAGGGCACTGCAGCGGAGCGAGAGCTCCTCCACGTCGCGCCCCGGGACCAGCTCGGGCGTAGCGCCTCATGAGAGGGTCAATCGACCCTTTCATACCACCGAACGGCGCCGCGCGATCGCCTGATACCCGGCGGTGAGCAGGATGGCGCCGATCAGGGACATGAAGAACCCCGCCGGCTCGCCCTCGCGGTACATGAAGAGCATGCGGCCGAGCAGCCCGCCGACGAACGAGCCGACGACGCCGATGATCATCGAGACGACCCACCCGCCAGGCTCACGCCCCGGGACAATAAGGCGCGCCAGAGCGCCGATGACGAGGCCAAACAGGAGAAAGAGAATGAACGACATGATGAACCTCCCGGATTGGAGCGAAGCGCTCCTGGTTGCTATGCAGCCTGTTCAGCAAGCGCCGCGCCATGCCGTGGAGTCCGGCCTCTCCACAGGCCCACAGGCGAGCTGAGCGCCGCGGACAGAGCGCCGGGGCACCTTTCCGTCGCGAAATCCGACCGCGGCGCAGAATGCGTTCTGGAGAGCCAGGACGGTCGGCTTGCGCTGTGCGACGGCTTGCCTGAGGGCAGCGTGGCGTATTGTCTCAGGCGAGCTGAAAAACAGAGGGCGAGCGAGGTAGCCTGCCCCAATCGCCTTCACGACCTCGACAAGACCCGGCGCGCCGCGGTGGCGCAGCGGTTGCTAGATGATGTGGCCAGGTGCCAGGTGCAGAGGCCATGGCGCACCGCAGACAGGTTCTGCGGGTGTCCACCCGGAGGAGGGTACAATGAGCAACGCGAGCGACCGTAATGAAGGGGCTGCCGACGAGCTGGGCGGCAAGATCAAGAAGGGCCTCGGCAAGCTGATGGGAGACGAGCAGATGGAAGCGGAGGGCCGCGCCAAGGAGCTCCGAGGAAAGGTCCAGCAGGAGGACGCCAAGGCGGATGAGCGCGCGCAGGGCGCGCTCGAGGAGGCCGCCGGCGCCATCAAGAACCGGATCGGAAAGCTTGTCGACAACGAGCAGATGGCCGCGGAAGGGAAGGCCAAGGAGCTCAAGGGAGAGAACCGGCAGAAGGCCAATCAGTAGACGGCGCCCCCTGCTCGCCCGCAGCAGCGGGCGGGCGCTGGCTCGCCCGACGGAGGTCCGGCCGGGGAAGGCCGGACTTCCGCGCAGCTTCGCGCCGTCACACCTCGGTCGCCGAGACGCTGTGTCGCTGGAGGAGCTCGCGCAGGTGGCTCCTGTCCATCCGCGCCGCGCGGGCGGCGCGCGAGAGGTTGCCGCCGTTCTCGCGCACGAGCGCCCTCAGATACATCCGCTCCCAGCGCGCCACGGCGCGCTCCTTCGCCTCTCGGAACGACAGGCTGAGATCGTCGTCCCGGAGCGCCTCGGGCGCCGGGGGGCCGCTCTCCCGCTCCCCCGAGCCCATCACCGCCTCGCGGAACAGCGCCGGATCGATCATCAGCACCGCGCGCTCCACCGCGCCGCGCAGCTCGCGGACGTTGCCCGGCCAGTCCTGGCGCATGAACGCATCGAGCAGGTCGCCTGGCGGGGTCTGGTCCGTCCCCTGCGCGAGCTGCCGGTAGAAGTGCGCCGTGAGCAGCGCGATGTCGTCGGGGCGCTCGCGCAGCGCGGGGACGCGGAGCCGAACGATGTTCAGCCGGTAATAGAGGTCCGACCGGAAATTCCCGCGGTTCACCTCCTGGCGAAGATCGCGGTTTGTCGTCGCGATGATCCGGATGTCGAGCTTGATCGGCTCGATCGTGCCGATGCGCCGGATCTGTCGCTCCTCGAGCACGCGCAGGAGCTTCGGCTGCATGTCCAGCGGGAGCTCGCCCATCTCGTCGAGCAGCACGGTGCCGCCCCGCGCGGCCTCGAACGCGCCGGCGCGCGCCGCCTGCGCGCCCGTGAACGCCCCCTTCGCGTGGCCGAAGAGCTCGGCCTCGATCAGCGTCGGCGGGATGGAGCCGCAGTCGATCACGACGAACGGCCCGCCCGCCCGCGGGCTGCTCTCGTGGATCGCCTCGGCGAGCAGGCCCTTGCCCGTGCCCGTCTCTCCCTCGATGAGCACCGTCGAGTCCGACGCGGCGATCCGCGGCAGCGCCGCGAAGATGCGGCGCATCGCGGTGCTCTGCCCGAGCACCCGGCCGTACCGCTCCTCGTCGCCGAGCGGCTCGCGGATCTCCTCGGCGAGCGGCTCGAAGCGGAGCGTCGATTGCCCGAGCCCGAGCGTGGCGCCCGGCTGGAGGTAGGCCGCCTCGACGCGGAAGCCGGAGAGGGTCGTGCCGTTCTTGCTGCCCAGATCGCGGAGCAGGAAGCCGCGCGGGGTGACGGTGATCACGCAATGGTGCCGCGACACCGCCCGGTCGGCCAGGATGAGCTGGTTGCCGGGCGCCGTGCCGATCACGAACTCCGTCGCGTCCGACACCTGGGACGCCCCGGCGTCGGGGCCGGCCGTCACCTGCACGCGGAAGCGGCTGAACGCGATCTCTCTGGAGCGGACCTTGAGGAGCGCCGTCTCGGCGCTCGGGTGAACCTTCGGCTCGGAGCCCATCTCGCCAGCCTACCACGACGGTGCGGCGCATGGCCGGGGCCGCCCGGCGATCTTCCCCGGGGCGCGCGGCGCCCTGCCCTCGCGAACGTGCTCCCGCAGGACCTCCGCGCGCCGCTCGGCGCCGCCCGGGCGCGCCGCCGCGGCTCGACCGGCCCGGGCGCGATCTCGTCCACCGCGTCGCGGCTGAACGCCTTGCTCGCCGCGTACCCGCGCGCGGCGGACCGGATCTCCTCGATCCGCGCCGCGTCGAAGGCGGCGGGCGCTCCGGTGCGCGTGGAGCTCATCACGTGGCGATCACGGCTCGGCGGGAGACCATGGATAAGACCCTGTACCCTCGCCGCCCGACGATCGCGAAAGCGCCCGTGACCGCCGCGCGCCGGGGCGCGAGAGGCGATGTAACGGGGCCCTCCGCGCCCGCTCGCTCCGCTTGTCGCTGCGGCGCGCGGCGGGTAGAGGTCTCTCCATGATGCGAGGCGCGCTCAGCGATATCACGAGAGCCGTCGGCAACACGCCGATCGTCAAGCTGAACCGGGTCACGGAGGGGATCGAGAGCGACATCTATGTCAAGTGCGAGTACCTGAACCCGGGCGGCAGCCACAAGGATCGGGTCGCGCTGAACATGATCCGCGACGCCGAGGCGAGCGGGCTCAGGCCGGGCGGGACGATCGTCGAGGCGACCAGCGGCAACACCGGCGCCGCCCTCGCCATGGTCGCCGCGATCCGAGGATACAAGTGCATCTTCGTCATGCCAGACAAGATGTCGCAGGAGAAGATCGCGACCCTGCGCGCCTACGGCGCCCGCGTCGTGGTCTGTCCGACCGCCGTCGAGCCCGACGACCCGCGCAGCTATTACCAGGTAGCGAAGCGCATCGCCGACGAGACGCCGAACTGCTTCTATGCGAACCAGTACCACAACCCGTCGAACCCCGACGCCCACGTCGGCTCCACCGGCCCCGAGATCTGGGAGCAGTGCGGCGACGAGCTCGACGTCTTCGTCGCCGGCATGGGGACGGGAGGCACCATCAGCGGCGTTGGCAAGTTCCTCAAGCAGCGCAAGCCGGACATCAAGATGGTCGGCGTCGACCCGGTGGGATCGCTCTATTACGATTACGTGAAGACCCAGCGGATCACGAAGCCTTTTGCCTACAAGGTCGAGGGGATCGGCGAGGATTTCTTTCCGAGCACGATGAACCTCGAGATCATCGACGAGATCGTCCGGGTCGACGACAAGGAGTGCTTCCTCATGACCCGGGATCTCGTGCGGCTCGAGGGCCTCTTCGTGGGCGGCTCCGCGGGCGCGGCGGTCGCCGGCGCGATCAAGTATGCGCGGCAGAGCGGGAGGAAGGAGAATCTCCTCGTCCTCTTGCCCGACGGCGCGTCCAAGTACATCTCGAAGATCTTCAACGACGACTGGATGCGAGAGAACGGCTTCCTCGAGGAGGACAAGGGCCTCGGGACGGTGCGCGATCTGCTCGCCGTCAAGCCGAGCGGGGCGGTGGTCACCGCCGACGCGAACGCCCGGGTCCGCGAGGTCATCGACATGATGAAATCGCACGGGATAAGCCAGCTCCCGGTCACCGAGGGCGGCAAGCTGCGCGGGATGGTCCACGAGGTCGACCTGCTGCGGCACCTCGTGAAGGGGAGCGGCACGCTCGACTCGAGCATCGGCGGGCTCGTCGAGAGCGACTATGCGACCGTGACGCCGGCGACGAAGGTCGAGCTCCTGAAGGGCGTCCTGAGCGACGCGAAGATCGCGCTCGTCGTCGACAAGGAGACGGTCCTCGGCGTCGTGTCCAAGATCGACCTCATCGACTATCTTGCCCGCAAGGCGACGCCGGCGCTCGGCTGAGCGCCCGGACAGGAAAGGGCTCATCGCGGTGACACAAGACCTCGAGGCGGTGCGGCGCGCGCTGCACGACCATATCGTGAACGAGATCCTCCTTCGCAAGGCGCCGCTCGCCCTGGACGAGGATCTCTTCGAGGGCGGGTCCGGGTTCGACTCCATGTCGCTGACGCGGGTGCTCGTGTTCATCGAGCAGCGCTTCGGCGTGAAGATCCCGGACGAGGAGGTGGACCTCGACGAGGTGTCGACCGTGGACCGCATGGCGCGCTTCGTCGCCGGCCGCATCGCGGCCGCGCAGGGCTAGCGAGGCCGCGGTGGCCGGCCCCTACCGGCTGCGCGTCGAGGACCTGGCCGCGCGCGGCGACGCCGTCGCGCTCGCGTCGCGCGGCGCCGCGGTCACGTACGCCGAGCTCGCGTCGCGCGCGGCGGCCGTCTCCGGGGCGCTCGCCGGGGCGGGCGTGCGCCCCGGAGACCGGGTGGCGCTGCTCTCCTCGGGCCGCGCGCACGACGAGCCGGTGGCGCTCGCCGCGGTGCTCACGGCCGGCGTCGTGGCGGTCCCGCTCGACGCGACCGCGCCGCCCGCGCGGCTCGGGCGGATCGCGCGGGCCCGGGGGTGCCGCGCGCTCGTGCTCGACGCCGCGGCCGCGGCCCTCGCCGACGGCATCGGCGCCGAGCTCGGCGGGGGCCTTGCCCGCGTGGAGCTCGACGCCGAGGGCCGGGTGCTGCGCGGGGCGGCGCCCGCCGGCGCGGGCGGCGAAGCCGGGGCGCAGGAGCTCGCGTGCATCCTGCACACCTCCGGCAGCACCGGCGAGCCGAAGCCGGTCCCCATCACGTGGGCCGGGCTCGACGCGTTCACCGCCTTCTGCATCGACCTCATCGGCCTCGCGCCGGCGGATCGGGTCCTCCGCGTGGCCGAGCTCGTCTTCGATCTCGCGTGGTTCGACCACCTCGCGACGCTCCGCGCCGGCGCGACGCTCGCGACGATGGCGCGGCGCGATCTCGCCTCGGGCCGCGCGCTGCGCGACGCGGTCTCCGCGCTCGCGCCGACGGTCATCTACGGCGTGCCGTCGATGTTCATGAAGCTCGCCGCGGCGCTCTCCGCGGCGGACGCGGGCGCGCCGGCCGGGGCGCTCTCCCCGCCGGTGCGCGCCCTCCTGTTCGCCGGCGAGGTGTTCCCGCCGCGCGAGCTCGCGGCGCTCGCGGCGCGCGTCCCCGGCGCGGCCCTCTACAACCTGTACGGCCCGACCGAGACGAACGTCTGCACATTCCACCGCGTCGACCGCGCGGCGCTCGACGGGGTGAGCGAGCTCCCGATCGGCGTCGCGTGCCCCTACGCCGCCTGCGCGCTGCTCGCCGAAGGCGAGGACGGCCGCGTCATCGAGGGCCCCGGCACCGGCGAGCTCATGGTCTCGGGGCCGACGACCGTCGGCGGCGGCCCGTACCGGACGCGCGACCGGGTGGAGCGCAAGGCCGACGGGCTCTTCTACTTCCGCGGCCGCATCGACCGGATGGTGAAGGTCCGGGGCTACCGGGTGGAGCCGGGCGAGGTCGAGGCGGCGCTCGCGTCGCACCCGGCCGTGCGCCAGGCCGCCGTGATCGCCGTCGAGGACGCGCGCCTCGGCAAGACGCTCCGCGGCTTCGTCGCCCTCGCAGGGGACGCGGACGACCGCGCGCTCAGGATGTACCTCGCCGAGCGGCTGCCTCCCTGCATGATCCCGGAGAAGATCGTCACGATGGACGAGCTGCCGCGGACCGCGACGGGGAAGATCGATTATCGCGCGCTGCCCGGGTGAGCGGCTCCTTCCGGAACACGGCCGCGCGACGCGCGATGCGCGTGATCTGGCCGATCCACGGCAGCGCAGCGCGCATGCGCAAGACTTCGCACAAGTGAGCGGGTCCTCGCGCAATTGACGGCCTCCAGCGCGCCACGACGCGCAACGCGGGACCGTCCCGTAGTGCAGATCAATCGACCGACGAGCGGCGCGCGCGGGCCGTGAAGGCTGCCGCGCGCTGCGCCCGAGCGCTGGCCCGAGGGTTGCTTTCCTCTCCGAGACGCCGCTTTGACCGGGCACGCAGAGACGAGCCTCCCTTCATCGAGGTCGAAGCGCGTGTTCGCGCGCAGCGCTGTTCATGACCAACACAGGGCATGACCCGTTCATAGCCAATCCGCTCAGGGAGACATCACATGAAATCGACTCATGCTTTCGCAGCCGCCTTCTCTTTCTCTGTGCTCGCCACGAGCGGCTGCGCGATGGATACCGAGGGCCCGACCAGCAGGAGCGAGCTGGAGATCGAGGGCGCCGGCGAGGTGGGCGAGGCGCCGCAGCCTCTCACCAGCTCGCCCGCGACCACCGCAGAGCCGTGGATCGTGAACCTGACGTTCACCGGCATCGGGGCCCGCTGCACGGCGTCCGTCCTCACCGCGCACTGGCTGCTCACCGCCGCTCACTGCGTCGACAGCCTGGCCCAGGGCGCGCTCACGACGGTCAGCGTCAGCACCCGCAACACCGCCGGCTCGGTCGTGAACGTCTACACCGGCAACGCGCGCACGTACCAGCACACGTTCTATGGCTCCGGGCTCTCGCCGGACGTTGATAATGACATCGCGATCGTCCGGCTCACGGGCGCGTCCGGCGTCAACCTCGGCGTCACCGGCACGGCCAGGCTCTTTGGCTACACGTCGCCCTGGACGTCGAACTCGACAAGCGACCGCGAGTTCTCGATCATCGGCTATGGCCTGTCGGACCCGGGCTGCGGCGGCTCCGACAGCACGAAGCGCATCGCCACCGGCTTCGTCATGGACAAAGAGTCGTTCGATGTCCGCACCATCAAGTCGTCCTACGGGAGCAAGCACACCTGCGGCGGAGATTCGGGTGCGCCCTGGCTCCTCACCCGCGACGGCGTGCGCGCGATCGTGGGCGTCCACTCGGGCCGTTACCTCGACGCGCCCTCGTTCTCGATGAAGCAGCAGGCCGCGCTCTTCCCGCCCAATCGGACCTGGATGTACGAGACCTCGAAGAACACGGGCCTCATGCTGAATTGCGGCACCGTGTGCACCGAGCGCGTGTACGACCCCGAGCCGCCCCCCGGCCCCGCGTGCCCCTCGGGATTCCACTGCTGCGAGCCCGGCGGCGGCACGACCTGCAACCAGTGCTTGCCGAACTCGGTCTCGTGCCCATGAGCGCCTGTTGACCCGCGGTGCGCTCTCCGACGTCTCGGAAAAACCGGCGGAAGGAATGGGAGGAAGGGCCCGCGCCGCGCGCCCCTCCCCCCGGGGCGCGCGTCAGTGCGCGCCCACCTTCGCCCCCGCGCTCGCGCGCGCCGAGGCCGGCGCTCGCCGACGGCATCGGCGCCGAGCTCGGCGGGGACCTGGCGCGCGTGGCGCTCGACGCCGAGGGGCGGGTGCTGCGCGGGGCGGCGCCCGCCGGCGCGGGCGGCGAAGCTTGCCATCATGGGCTCACGGCCTTGGCCTTCCCTTTGCATCCCACTTCGCCCTCGAGGGCGGTTCCCTCGCGCGTCCCATGGATCTGCGACGTGCGCGGTGAACATCGGCCATGAGGGAGCGACCGCAAAGTCGCAATGAGCAGCACGTGCCCCTCCCCCGCTTCCGTCCGTCCCCCGAAGGCACCAGGAGACCGTGATGGATGGAGAAGTGGAGGAGCAGGAGGGCGTTCACGCCCGAGCCCGCTGGAGGGCCCGACTCCCCGTCCAGGACGGCTCCGACCAGGCACCGCAGCGCTCGACCGGCACGCCGCCTTGCCGAGGTCCTCGTGCGCTGCGGGCGAGCAGCGGTGAGCGCCCCACAGGAGCGATGCGATGCGCGCGTTGACCGTACACCCCGGCGTTCCTGGCTCGGCCCGGATCGAGGAAATTGCCGAGCCGCACGCGTCCGCGGGATCGGTCCTGGTGAAGGTGCTGGCGGTCGGCGTATGCGGCACCGACCGCGAGATCATCGAGGGCAGCTACGGCGCGGCGCCAGCCGGCGAGGAGCGGCTCGTGCTGGGCCACGAGTCGCTCGGGCGCGTGCTCGAGGCGCCGCCCGGCGCCGAGCTCGCGGCAGGCGACCTCGTGGTGGGGATCGTGCGCCGCCCCGATCCCGTGCCGTGCGCGTGCTGCGCCATCGGGGAATGGGACATGTGCCGCAACGGACGTTACACCGAGCGGGGCATCAAGGCGCTCCACGGCTACTGCGCCGAGCGCGTCCGCATCGAGCCCGAGTTCGTTGTCTCGCTCCCGCCCCACCTCGACCGCATCGGGGTCCTGGTCGAGCCCACCAGCGTGGTCGCCAAGGCCTGGGAGCAGATCGAGCGGATCGGACGGCGCGCGGCCTGGTTCCCCCGGAGCGTGCTGGTCATCGGCGCCGGGCCGATCGGCCTGCTCGCGGCCCTGCTGGGCGTCCAGCGCGGCCTCTCGGTCCATGTGCTCGACCGCGTCACCAGCGGCCCGAAGCCGCAGCTGGTCCGCGACCTCGGCGCCACCTACCACGCCGGCGCGGTGAACGAGGCCTGTCCCGGGGTCGATATCATCCTGGAGTGCACCGGCGTCGGCCAGCTCGTCTTCGACGCGATGCGCTCCACATCGCCGGGGGGCATCGTCTGCCTCACGGGCATCTCGTCGGGCCAGCGGCTCCTCGAAGCCAACATCGCGGCCCTCAACCGCAGCCTCGTGCTCGAAAACGACGTGGTCTTCGGCACGGTGAACGCCAACCGCCGCCACTACGAGGAGGCCGTCGGCGCCCTCGCGCGGGCCGATTCCGCGTGGCTCGAGCGGCTGATCACCCGGCGCGCCCCCCTGGAGCGCTGGCGCGAGGCGATCGACCGCGGGCCGGAGGACGTCAAGACCGTGATCGACCTGTCGCCGCCGCCCTCCCCTGCGCCGCTCTCCCGCTGAGAGGAGCCGCCCCATGCCTTCCCGGATCGAGGACTACGCGCTGATCGGCGACCGTCAGACGGCGGCCCTCGTGGCCCGCGACGGGTCGATCGACTGGCTCTGCTTCCCGCGCTTCGACTCGGGCGCTTGCTTCGCGGCGCTGCTCGGCACGCCCGAGCACGGCCGCTGGCAGATCGCGCCGGCCGAGCCCACGCGCAGCGTGCGCCGGCGTTACTGGCCCGGCACGCTGATCCTCGAGACCGAGCACGAGACCGAGCGCGGCGTGGTCTCCGTCATCGACTGGATGCCGGCCCGCGACGCCGCCCCCGACGTGATGCGCCTCGTCGTCGGCCGCCGCGGCGTCGTGCCCCTGCGCATGGAGCTGATCATCCGCTTCGACTACGGCTGGGTGGTGCCGTGGGTCCAGCGCACCCCCGACGGCATCCGGGCCACGGCCGGGCCCGACACCCTCTTCCTGCACACGCCCGTCCCGCTGCACGGCGAAGATCTGCGGACGGTCGCGGAGTTCACCGTCGCCGCCGGGGACCGCGTGCCGTTCGCGCTCACCTGGTCGCCCACGTATGCGCCCGTGCCCTTCGCCCTCGACCCGGCGCACGAGCTCGACGCCACCGCGGCCTGGTGGCGCGTCTGGTCGGACCGCTGCACCTACGAGGGCGCCTATCGCGACGACGTCCTGCGCTCGCTCATCACGCTCAAGGCCCTCACCTACGCGCCGACCGGCGGGATCATCGCGGCGCCGACCACGTCGTTGCCCGAGCTGCTCGGGGGCGTGCGCAACTGGGATTACCGCTACTGCTGGCTGCGCGACGCGACCTTCACGCTCTACGCCCTGATGGCTGGCGGCTACCTCGACGAGGCGCAGGCCTTCCGCGCCTGGCTCGTCAACTCCGCGGCCGGCGAGCCGGCGAAGCTGCAGATCCTGTACGGCCTCTCGGGCGAGCGCCGCATCACCGAGCTCACGCTCGGCTGGCTGCCGGGCTACGAGGGCTCGGCGCCGGTGCGGATCGGCAACGCCGCCTACGATCAGCACCAGCTCGACGTCTACGGCGAGCTGATGGATGCGCTCCACCTCGCCCGGCGCTCCGGGCTGACCCGCAGCGACGAGGCCTGGCAGGTGCAGCGGGCGGTGATGGGCTTCCTCGAGACGGCGTGGCGCGAGCCCGACGAGGGGATCTGGGAGATCCGCGGGCCGCGCCGCCACTTCACCCACTCCAAGGTGATGGCCTGGGTGGCCATGGACCGGGCGGTGAGGGCGGTCGAGCGCTTCGGCCTGCCGGGCGATGCGGCCACGTGGCGAAGGCTGCGCGACGAGATCCACGCCGAGGTCTGCGCGCGGGGCTTCGACCGGGGGCTGAACAGCTTCGTGCAGCACTATGGCTCCACGGACGTGGACGCCAGCCTGCTGATGCTGCCGCTCGTCGGCTTCCTCCCCGCGACCGATCCCCGCATGGTCGGCACCGTGGCCGCCATCCAGGCGCGCCTGAGCCGCGACGGCTTCGTGGAGCGCTACCCGACCCACTCCGGCGTCGACGGGCTCCCGCCCGGCGAGGGCGCCTTCCTGCTCTGCTCCTTCTGGCTGGCCGACAACCTGGCGCTCCAGGGGCGGGTCGGCGAGGCGCGGGCGCTGTTCGAGCGGCTCCTCTCGCTGCGGAACGACGTGGGGCTGCTCGCCGAGGAGTACGACCCGAGCGCCGGCCGGCTGGTGGGCAACTTCCCCCAGGCCTTCTCGCACGTGGGGCTGATCAACACGGCGCGCAACCTCGACCACGCGGGCGGCCCCGCCGAGGACCGCCAGCACCCGTAGGCAGCCCGCGGGAGAGAGCTCGCCGGGCGGCCCGCGCCGCCCACCCCTCCCCCCGGGGCGCGCGTCAGTGCGTCCCCACCTTCGCCCCCGCGCTCGCGCGCGCCGAGGCCGACGCCTTGAAGCTCGGCTTGGGGATCGAGATGCTGGGCGCCTTGATCTTCACGTTCACGCTCGGCGGCGTCACCCGGACGCTCGGCGCCTTGACGTTCACGTGGGCCTTCGCGTTGGCCTTCGCGCCGGCCCCGGTGTGGACGTGGACCTTCGGATCGAGATCGGCCTTCGCCTTCAGGTCGGCGTGCGCGTGCGCGTGCGCGTGCCAGTCGGTCTTCATGCGCACCTTCACGCGCGGGGCGCGCGCGTGGACGGCGAACGCCGCCCCGGCCCGGTAGCCGCACAGGGCCACCGCCGAGCGACCCGCGTTCCGCACCGCGATGGTCACCTTCAGCGGATCGGCGGCGAGCGCGAGCTTGCCGGTCAGGTACGCCCCCGCGGCGACGCCCGCGGTCGCGGCCACCGGGGCGAGCACGACCACCTGCGGCGCCTCGGCCACCACGCCGAGCGTGACCTTGCGCTCGCCGATGTCGATGGGCTTCAGATCGACGTCGAGCGCGAAGACGCGGACCTCGCCGGTCACCTCGTCGACAAGGAGCTCGAGGCGGTCGTCGCCGACGATCTCGATGCGCCCGCCGTGCGGGCCGAGCTTCCCCTCCGGGAGCCCGAGATCCGCCGCCCCCTTGGCGTTGGCGTAGAGCTCGGCGGTGCCGCCGGCGGGGACGTGCAGCGTGCCGCTCCACGGCTTGCCGGCGACGCTGAGCGTGTAGCCGATCTCGGTGAGGTCGGCGTCGAGCTTGGGGCCCGCGGCGACCAGGACGCCGGCCTTCGCGTCGAACGTCAGGGGCACGCTCTTCTCCCCGGACGCATCCTTCCACAGCAGCGTGCCGCTCACGTCCTCGCGGATCGGCTTGCCGTCCGGCCCGGTGACCGCGGCCTTGACGTTCCCATCCGCGGCGACGTTGAAGGCGGCCTTGCCGCTCTCGTGCTCCTCGACGTAAGCGCCCTCGCCGATCGTCGACTCGGCGGTGGCGGTCGCCTCGACCGTCGCGCTCGCCTCGGCCGGCTGCTCGTCCTTGCCGCATGCGGGCGCAGCGGCGATCAGCAGCAGGGCGAACACTCCGGAAAGCTTGGTGATCTTCATGAAATCCTCCTCGGTTCGAGCGAGCCCCCGGCGGGAGCCGCGGCCTCGCTCGTGCCGGTGCGCCGGGGCCGAAAGCCCCCCGGACGCGCCGGCGTCGGCGCCCATCCTACGACGAGTTGCCCTCGAAGGCGCGGACGAGCGCGAATATCGGTGGGAATCAAAAGATCCACGAGAACGGAGGTGGGATAAGGGGGTTCACGGCCGCTGAGCGGCCGTGTCGGGCCTACCCGCAATTCGTTCAGGCAGCGAGGCGCGCGCGCCTCGGTCGGTCGGTCGGTCGGTCGGTCGGTCAGTCGATCGAGCGCCGACGATTGCCAATCACCCGCTCCGCGGCGCCGCGGTCAGGGGTCCTCGGCGCCCTGGCCTTCGCCCTCGGTCGCGACGAGCTGCGGGCACTTGCGCGCCACCGCATCACACTCGGTAGGAACGGCGTCCAGCGAGCTCAGGGCAGAGTCGCACGTGAGCGCCCGGACCAGCTGCGTCTGGGCGACCAGGCAGACCTCGTACTCCGCCACGGTGGCGGTGCAGCCCACGCGCTGGTCGGTCGGAGGCATGCAGTCCGCGTGGATGCTCGCATCCTCGGCCGGATCCGCCGCGGAGACGCACTCGTCCCTCAACGTGCCGCACGGCTTCTCGAGGGTGGGAGCCGCGAGGAGACCCATATATTCACACGCATCCTCCTTGGAGAGCTTCACCCTCGCCTGGAGCGAGTCGCAGGTGGACTGGACGTCATCGGCCGTCAGGTCCTTGAGCTGCTTGCTGCTCATGGCGGTGTCCGTCGGGGCGGTATCTGCACCTTCGCCGCCGCACGCGACGAGGGACAGGACGGTCAGAAAGGCCCCGATACGAGTCGTTCGATTCATTCGCTATCTTCCTTTCTAAGTGCGGCCGCGAGCGCGGCCGTGGCGCACCAGGGAGCAAGCCATGTACCGCGAGCACAGCTGTGCACGATTCGACCGCTCGGCGCGGCGACGGCCCGGCAAAAGAGGACATCGACCTCGGAGATGCGGAATGCACCGAGCGAGAAAAGAAAACCATTCTTGACAACCCGAGCGTCCGCCCGAGCGTTCAGAGGGGTCGAGACGTCCTGGCCCGAGCGCCGCCCCGGGAGGCTCTCCGCGACATCGCGAATCGACGCGCGACTCGACGTAGAAGCGCGGTAGACGCGCGCTCGGGTGTGGTTGCCTGTCGGTGCAACAGCCACAGAACGCGGCGCTCGTGCGATGATCGGGGCTCTACACGGACTTGTTGTAGGGTCGGCCGCCTCGTGACATCATTGCAGCCCCTCGGGTGGATGTACTCAGTCCCAGCGGCGATGTGGGGGGACCGCCTTTGGCCTGCCACCTGGAGCTCATCCCGGCCCAGGCCCCGAGGGCCTCGGTCCCCAGATGATCACGACGCCGAGCTCGGGACACGCCAGGCCCCCTCCGGATCTCCCCGTGTCCATCGGGCCGTGGCGGGTGCTCGCGCCCCTCGGCCGCGGCGGCATGGGGGTCGTCTACCGCGCCCAGCACGGCGGAACGGGCGCGCTCGCGGCGCTGAAGACCGTCTGCGTCGGCGACGCGAGCCTCGTCTCCAGCATCCGCCGCGAGATCCACGCGCTCCGGGGCGTCGAGCACCCGGGCGTCGTGCGGATCCTCGACGAGGGGGTGGAGGGGGGGATCCCGTGGTACGCGATGGAGCTGCTCGAGGGGCGCACGCTCCGGGATCACAACCAAGAGCGCTGGCGCGCCCGCGCGACCGTGAACAGCGAGGTGACCGTGAGCGTGTCCGCGAGCGTCGACGGGCACGCGCACGCGCAGACGAGCACCGCCACGGCCGAGATCGCGCCCGCCTCGGTCATCCCGCGCTCGTACCAGCCGTTCGCGCCGCGCCCGTTCCACCGCGCGGCCGGCGGCGCGCTCCGCCAGGCGCTGACGCTCCTCCGCGCGATCTGCCGGCCGCTCGCGTATGTCCACGGCCGGGGGCTCGTCCACCGCGACCTCAAGCCGGACAACGTGTTCATCCGCGCGGACGGGGCGCCGGTGCTCTTCGACTTCGGGCTCGCCTTCCGGTTCGAGGGCCAGAAGGGGCGCGACGAGCTCCAGGCCGGCGGCAGGCTGATGGGCAGCCCCGACTACATGTCTCCCGAGCAGATCCGCGGCGACCTCGTCGACGCGCGCGCGGACCTCTACGCGCTCGGCTGCATGCTCTACGAGGCCGTGACCGGGGCGGTCCCGTTCCTCGGCGACTCGAGCTCGGTCGTGCTGTCCATGCACCTCTACGCCGAGCCGCTCCCGGCCTCGGAGCTCGTCGCCGAGGTGCCCCCCGAGCTCGACGCCCTCATCGCGCGGCTCCTGAAGAAGCGCCCCGAGGACCGGATCGGCTACGCCGACGACGTGGCGACCGCGCTCGCCGAGCTCGGCGCCGACGACCCGCCGCCGCCGCGCGACGAGGCACCCGCGCCGCCGGCGCAGCCGTACCTGTACCGGCCGCGCCTCGCCGGGCGCGGGGAGGCGCTGCGGCAGATCAACGAGGCGATCGAGCGCGCGAACGAGCGCCGCCAGGGCAGCCTCGTCCTCGTCGGCGGCGAGAGCGGCGTCGGCAAGACGCGCCTCGCGGTCGAGGCGGTGCACCAGGCGGCGCTCGTCCACATGGCCGTGGTCACGGGCGCGTGCGCCGCCGTGTCCGCCGAGGGCGATCGCGAGGGCGCGGTCAAGGCCGCGCCGCTCCACCCGTTCCGGCCGCTCCTGCTCGCGGTGGCCGACCGGTGCAACGAGCTCGGGCCCGGGGGCTACGACGCGCTGCTCGGCCCGCGCGGCCAGATCCTCGCGCCATACGAGCCGTCGCTCGCCCAGCTCCGCGGCCACGAGCGCGCCCCGGAGCCGCCCGAGCTGCCGCCGGACGCGGCCCGCTACCGGCTGCGGACCGCGCTCGCCGACACGCTCGCCGCGTTCGCGGCGACGAGGCCCGTCCTGCTCGTGCTCGACGACCTCCAGTGGGCCGACGCGAGCTCGCGCGACGTCCTCGAGCACCTCGACGCCGCCTACTTCGCGGCCCACCCCGTGGTCCTGCTCGGCGCGTACCGGACCGAGGAGGCAGCGCCCGCGCTCGCCCCGCTGCTCGGCGCGCCCTGGGCGTCGCGGATCGAGCTCGGGCGGCTCGACCGCGGCTCGGTCGGGCGGATGGTGCGCGACATGCTCGCGCTCGACGAGCCGCCCGAGGCGTTCGTCCGCTATCTCTTCGAGCAGTCGGAGGGGAACCCGTTCTTCATCGCCGAGTACCTCCGGGCCGCGATCCAGGAGCGGATGATCTACCGGGACGAGGCCTACGTGTGGCGCATCCGCGCGAGCGCCGAGGGCGCCGCCGCGCAGGCGCTCGCCCGCGCCGCGCGCGCGAGCCAGCCGCCCGCGTCGCTGCCGCTGCCGGGCTCGCTGCGCGAGCTCGTGGCGCGCCGGCTGTCGGGCCTGAGCCGGAAGGCGCTCGCGCTCGCGCGGCTCGCCTCGGTGCTCGGCCGCGAGCTCGAGGAGCGCCTGCTCCTCGGCGCCGCCGGCCTCGCCGAGGTCGAGGCGATGGACGCGCTCGCGGAGCTCGCCGGCCGCCACGTGCTCGAGGAGACCGAGCCGGGGCAGCTCCGCTTCGTGCACGACAAGCTGCGCGAGGTCGTCTACGCCGGCACCCCCGAGCCGGAGCGGCGGGCCCTGCACGGCGCGGCGGCGCGCGCGATCGAGCAGCGGCACCGCGACGCGCCGGACCTCGCGCTGTCGTACCCGCTCCTCGCCCACCACTGCGCGATCGCGGGCGTCGTCCAGAAGACGCTCGAGTACCTCGACAAGGCGGGCGACCAGGCCCTCACGACCGGCGTGTCCGGCGACGCGGTGGATTTTTACAGGAGGGCTCTCACCCTGGACAGCGCGCTATCGGCGGAGGAGCGCGCGTCGCCGCTCCGGCGGGCGCGCTGGGAGCGGCGGCTCGGCCAGGCCCACTACAACGTCGGCCACCTGCTCGGCGCGGAGCGGCACTGCGCGGCGGCGCTCGAGCTGCTCTCGCAGGGCGAGGCGGCGTGGCTGCGCGCGGCGGGGGGTCGCGCGCCGCTCCGGGAGCGGCTCCCCGCCGCGACGGCCTCGATGAAGCAGCTCGGCCTGCAGCTCGCGCACGTCGCGGGCCTGCCGATCCCGGTCGCGCGCGGCGCGGCCGAGCGCGAGCGCCTCGCCGAGGCGTCGCTCGCGGCGGAGACGCTGTCCAAGACCTACCTGTTCCGCAACGAGCCGACGCTCGCCTTCCTGGCCGCGCTGGCCTCGACGAACGCCGCGGCGCGGCTCGGCCCGTCGCTCGCGCTCGCGCGCGGCTACGCGACCCTGAGCGTCGCGTTCGGGTACGTGCCGTGGAAGGCGGTCGTGGACGCCTACGCCGCGCGCGCGACGGAGGCCGCCGCGGCGCTCGACGATCCGCGGGGCGTCGCGTTCGTGTCGTTCCTGCGCGGGCTGACGGCGCTCGGCGAGGGCCGGTGCCGGGACGCGCGGGCGCTGCTCACCGAGGCGGAGCGGCTCGCGGAGGCGCTGCAGGACCGCCGCCGCAGGGAGGAGTGCATCACGCTGCTCGCCGGCGTGGCGCACACCGAGGGCCGCTGGATGGAGGCGCTCGATCGGTACAGCGCGCTCGCTGTGGCGTCGCGCGCGAGCGACAACGCGCAGGGCCACCTCTGGGCGGAGAGCGGGCGCGCGCAGTGCCGGCTGCTGCTCGGCGACGGCGAGGGCGCGACGGCCCTCTTCGACGCGCTGTCGGACGAGGTGCAGCGGCTCGGCGACCGCACGCAGCAGATCACGCACGGCCAGGTCGCGCTGGGGCACCTGCTCCGCGGCGCGCGCGGCGAGGCGCGCGCGGCCGCCGAGCGGACGCTCCCGATGATCCGCGACGGACAGCCGGCCGGCTATCACTGCCTGTACGGCTATGCGGCGACGAGCGAGGTGCTGCTCGCGCTGCTCGAGGAGGCCTCTGCCCCGTCGGAGCGGCGCGAGCTCGGGCGGCTCTCGGCGGAGGCGTGCCGCGCGCTCGACCGGTACGCGCGCGTCTTCCCGCTCGGGCGCTCGATCTCGCTCCGCCTGCGCGGCCTCGCCGCGTGGCTCGCCGGCGGCCGCGCGCGCGCGCGGCGGCTCTGGGCCGCGGCGATCGACGAGGCCCTGCGGCGCGGCCTGCCCGTCGACGAGGCGCGCGCCCGCTTCGAGCTCGCGCGGCACCTCGCGCGCAGCGATCCGCAGCGCGAGCGCCAGATCGCGCGCGCCGTCGCGCTCTTCTCGACGCTCGACCTGCAGTACTGGCGCGACCGGGTGGCCCGGCTGCGCGAGCGCTAGCGCGCAGGGCCGCGCCGGACATGTGTCTGGAGCGGAAGGTCCGACAGGCACGACAGGCACGGATGACCGCTTTGGGCCGTGATCACAACCACAGAATCGCCGCGTTCACCGCATCACGAGCGATGCGAAGACAAGCGCTGAATCATCAAGCTCACGAGAGCGTCTAGCACCGCGCAGGATCGCGTCTCCGATCCACCCGATCGCGCCGCGCGCCAAGGCAGACTGGGCAACAGGAAAAGTGGCTCGCCCCGCGGCGCACACGCGCCGTCGGGCCGCAGGACGTCATGTAGGCAGAGCCGCCATCCACCCGGAGCTCCGGAAAACCCATCTGACCAGGACGTCTCCAGGACCGCCGCGACGGAGCACAAAGGTGCGAGAACGTCGAGCCAATCCCTGCTTTGTCCGTTCGACAATGTATCAACCCAGGGTATACACCGACGATCATTGCCGGCGTGTCCCCAACACACGGGCAAAACACACAGGGAATCCATGCATTATCTCCGGAGCCCGTGCCCTGGACGACGAATTTCCGCGTCGACTGGGAGACTATAAGGTCTCATAAAGGAAGGCGAGCGGGCGTCATCCCGCATCTCGCGGAAGAGCGGAAAGTCCTGCAAGACAGAGGGCCACAAGCCATCATCGACACAGGTGATCCAAAGTAACCAGGATGGGCCACGTCCATAATCACCGACGACCGCGCGTGAGCCCAGGGCGACACCAGAAACAGGCACACTCAACGTGCGGCACGCGATCTCGTGAAACCTATTCAACCCATCTCCACCCGACTGCCTTGCCTGCCCGCTGCGGCGCCGGCGTCGGAGCGGACTGCTTACCAGACCATCTCGGCGGTCGTCGGCTCATCGCACTATCGCGCACTGTCCGACGACGCATTGAAGGACGAGGACAACGCCGCCTGGGTGCTCGGCCTCGAACCGGACGTGAAGCGGGCGTGGCTCGACCGCATCCGCTGGATCCGCATCGTCGACCGGCTCGCCGAGAACGAGCGCATCGAGCCTCACGAGCGGCGCTTCAGCCGGTTCATGGAGGCCTGGAGGCTGCTCCGTTCACGCGGTTTCGTCGATCCGAGCTGCGCCTTCGCCGGCGAGCTCTCGGCCATCCGCGCGCTGTGGCTCCGGGACGCGGCCTGCCCCGGGCACGATCCCGCGCGCGACCAGGACGACATGCAGGCGCGCTCGCTCGCCGCCTGGCACGCCTACCTGCTCGCCCTCGCCGACTACCACGCTCCCGACCTCCTCATCCGCACCATGAAGGAGCACGACATCATGCTGGGGCGGCTGTCGGGGCATATCTTCCAGCTGGTTCCGTTCCTGACGAAGGAGCACTGGGATGCAGCCGGGGAGTTCGGCCGGCTCGACCAGTTCTTCAACAACCTGAGGGACATGCAGGAGGACGCCGATCGCGGCCTCTGCTATCTGCCCGAGGAGGAGCTCGCGCGTCACGGCGTCACGCGCGCTCAGGTGATCTCCGGACGGTGCGTCGATACGCCCGGATACGAGCGCCTGATGCGGTCCTGGCTCGATGACGTGATGCCGTCGCTCTACGCGCGGGCAGCGCCGTTCATCGACGCGCGCGGGCTGCACCCCTCGCTCGAGATCATGAGGGAGTGGAGCCTGCGCCGTTATGCCCGCATCACCCGGGTGTTCCGCGCGATCGGCTTCGATCACCGCCGGTTCCCCGCGCGGTACTGGGCCGAGGTGCGGCGCGACCTCGCCGAGCGGCGGCAGCTCCCGCGCGCTCACCCGGTGTAACGCCTCACCGTCGAGAGCAGCGCGTCCGGGTCGAACGGCTTGCCCAGCCACGCGTCCGCGCCGACCTCGGCGGCCCGCCGGTGCGCGTCGGCCGCGGCGGTGAGCACGATGATGGGCGCCTGCCGCCCGTGCCGGACCTCGAGCTCGCGGGCGAACTCCGGGCCGTTCATCACCGGCATCTTCATGTCGAGCAGGATGAGATCCGGGAGGTCGTGCTCCAGCTTGGCCAGCGCCTCGCGGCCGTTGCACGCGATCCTGACCCGGTAACCGCCCTCCTGGAGCACGAGGGAGACGAGCGCCACGAGGTCCGCGTCGTCCTCCACGAGGAGCAC
Organism: Sorangium sp. So ce1014; assembly: GCF_051521505.1. Classification (NCBI taxonomy): domain Bacteria; kingdom Pseudomonadati; phylum Myxococcota; order Polyangiales; family Polyangiaceae; genus Sorangium; species Sorangium sp. So ce1014. Next base: position 698,056 of record NZ_CP150356.1, on the reverse strand, counting down.
CGTCTTTGCGTGTCTTTCGCTCATTGTCGGTCGACCGCGGGGGCCTCGCTGCTGAGTGGAACGGTGAAATAGAAGGTGCTGCCCTTGTCCTCCTCGCTCTCGAACCAGATGCGACCACCGTGACGGGTGATCATGTCCTTCGCAAGGAACAGCCCGATCCCCATCCCACCGTAATCATGTCGTGTGTCCGTGTGGGCGCGGAAGAAGCGCTCGAAGATGCGCTCCTGCTTGTGGCTCGGGATACCGACGCCCTGATCGCGCACCGACACGACCGCCTCGAAGCCCGGCGAAGGGCCGTGGCGCTGCGAGAAGAGCGCGGCGTCGCAGCGGGGCGAGGACACCGGCGCGCGCTCGGCCACGGCGACGCGGACGTCGATGTCGCCGCCGTCCGGCGAGTACTTCACCGCGTTGTCGAGCAGGCTCGCGAGCACCTGGCGCAGCCGCTCCGGATCGGCGCGCACGACGGGCGGCCGCGCGGCGTCGAGCGACAGCCGCACGCGGTGGCGGCTCGCCGACTTCGCGACGCGGTCGACCGTCTCGTTCAGGAGCGCCCTTAGGTCGACGTCCTCCTCCGAGACGTGGAGGACGTCGAGCGTGACCTGCGAGATGGCCAGGAGATCGTCGACGATGCGGTTGATCCTGTCCGCGCCGCGGTCGATGGCCTCGAGCATCTTGCGGCGGGGCGCCGGCAGATCGTTCGTGTTGCGCAGGAGCGCGAGCGCGTAGCCCTTCATGATCGCGACCGGCGTCTTGAGCTCGTGCGCGCCGACGCGGATGAACTGGTCCTTGACGAGATCGAGCTCCATGAGCTCGGTCACGTCGCGGGCGACCGTGACCGCGCCGAGGATCGCCCCGCCCTCGCTGCGGATCGGCGCCGCGCTGGTGCGCAGGAAGACGTCGCGGCCCGCGCGGCCGTTCGCGAGCACCTGCTCCTCCTGCACGATGGTCTCGCCGGCGAGCGCCCGCACCATGGGCAGCTCGTCGCGCGTGAAGGGGCGGCCGTCGCTGTGGCGCATCCGGCTGAGGTCCATGACCTCCTCGACCATCCGGCCGTCCTGCTCCGAGCGACCCGACAGCCCGAGCAGCCGGAGCCCCGAGGCGTTGATCATCGTCAGCCGGCCGTGGCGGTCGCACGCGAACACCCCCTCGACGAGGTTGTCCAGCACGGCCCCGAGCTGCGCCGCGCGCTGCGCCGCGTCCTGCAGCAGGCGCTCGCGCTCCGCCAGGTAGCTGCGCCTGCGCCGCGACGACTCCTCCAGGCGATCGACCATCGCGTTGACGCCGCCGGCCAGGGCGCCGATCTCGTCCTTGAAGTAGACAGGGATCCGCTCCAGCCGGTCGACCTCGCCGCGCTGGACGATCTTCTGGATGACGGCGGCGACCTGCTGGAGCGGGCCCGCCAGGGCGCCCGCGAGGAAGCCGGCGCAGACGGGCGCCCAGGTGACCGCGACCATCGAGAAGATCGCCAGCGTGAGCTTCAGGCCGGGCTTGGCCGGCCCCGCCGTCTCGCCGAGCACCATCGCCGCCATCCAGCTCGTCGGCGCGATGGCGAGGCAGGCGCCGAGGATCACGAGGCGGACGGCGAGCGAGTAGCCCCTGCCGGGTACGGAGAGGCCGCGCTCGCGGGCGATGAGCGAGATGACGCCGGCGGCGGGCGAGAGCAGGCGGCCGAGGATGCTGTAAGCGAGCGGCAGCGCGGCCGCGAAGAGGGCCAGCGCGAACAGGGCCAGCGCGACGGCGCGCTGGACGTCGAGCGGGCTCTGGGCCGGCGCGATGTAGTAGAACGCCGCGGTGACGGGCAGGTACAGGAGCGCCCACGAGACGGCCCAGACCGTCGCGAACGCGAGCGGCGTGTCATAGGCCGCGTTCGCCGCGGCGAGGATGAGCTCCTCCGGCGGCGCCGCGCCGCTGCCCGGCTCCTCGACGCCCGCGCCGCTCTGGAGGGGGTGGCCCACGGCGTACCGCCGCAGGTGCTCGATCGGGCGCAGCATGTGGACGAGCAGGGCAATGAGGCCCGCGGTCTTCACGATATACATGAGCCCGATCAGCCCGAGCATGCGCGCCTGGACCGACGAGTCCACGACGCCGAGGAGCCGCAGGTGAGCGACCGGGACGAGCAGGCTATACGGCAGCTCGATGCCGAACGCATAAGCCACGACCCGGGGCGTGAAGGACGGAGTCCGCACCCTCCCTGGATTCCAGATTCTAGACCAGGCGGCTCGGCTGATCGCCACGTCCGTCACCCCCCGTGTTGAAGCATGGCTGCGGGGCCCACGCCTGTGGGGGCACGCCGCGCCAAGCCGATGAGTCAGGTCGCCAGGCAGCTTTGCTATGGAACCAACGGGCGGATTGTCGACCTTTTTACGCGAGGGTTCCTGTCGATTCCGTCAACTTCGGTCAACTTCGGTCAACTTCGGTCAACTTCGGTCAACTTCGACTCACGCGTTCCGTCCTGGCCTGGGCGATCTGCGATTTCCCTGATGGGCTCAGGCGGTGCCTTATGGCGTTCCTGGCAATCAGGAGAAGGATGGTGAGCACGTGGCGCGCGCGCAAGCCGCTCGCCTCGCCGCGGTAGACGGGGCGCACGGTGACCTCGCGGACGCGGAGGCGGCGCGCCGCGAGGGCGGCGAGCAGGTCGTTCGGATAGCCGTAGCGAGGCCACAGGCCGTCGAGATCGAGCGCGTCGATCGCGCGGGCCGAGATGGCGGTGTATCCGCACTGGCTGTCGGAGAGGGCGTCGAGCCCCGCCGCGCGGCGGGTGAGCGCGGCGAGCGCTGCCGTCGCGGCGAGCCGCTGGAGGGGCATGACGCGAAAGACGTCGGGGTGCCGCAGCCGATCGCCCTTCACATAATCGGCTTCGCCCGAGGTGATCGGGGCGACGACGCGCGGGAGGTCGCGGGGGTCCATCTGCCCGTCGCCGGCCATGACGGCGACGGCGGCGGCGCCCAGGGCGCGAGCGCGCCGGTAGCCGCCGACGATCGCCGCGCCGACGCCGCGGCACTCCGGGTGCACGAGCACCTCGAGGCGCTCGTCCCCGGTCCCGCGAGCGATCTCGGCCGTGCTGTCCCGGCTGGCATCGTCCACGACGATCACGTGGTCGACGAAGGCGGGGACGGACCCCACCGCCTCGGCGATCCACCGCGCTTCGTCCCGCGCGGGGATGACCACTGCGACGCGCGCACCGTGGAGCACGCGGGTTCCTAGCGGAAGGCGCGGCCCCCGGCAAACCGCGGATCCGGAGCGGTCGAAGCGGCTCGCGCTGTACAGGGCGCACGACGAGGCGCCCGACGGCGCGGACGGCCGGGTCGCGATGCCGGCGCGGCTCGGCTGGATCGCCCGCCTGCGCCGGGATCTCTCGGCGGGGTCGTTACCTGCCGGCCTTCTGCTGGAGCTCGGCGTACGACGCGCCCGGCGTGGTCGTCTCGACGGGCAACCCGGCCGGCCCCCACCCCTTCTCGGTGAGCGCGCCGAACGCGTCGCGCGGCCCCTCGAAGCCGGCGCGCTGATCGATGACAGCCGTGTAGCCGGCCGACACCATGGCCTCGGCTGCGCGCATCGAGCGCTGTCCGGACCGGCAACCCACGATGATCTTCGCGTCCTTCGGGTAGAGGGAGCAGACCACGTCGAGGAAGTCCTGGTTGGGCTTCATGCCGCCGGCAGCGGCGTGCAGGAGCGGCACGTTGTGCGCGCCGCTCGGGTGCCCGGCGGCGTATTCGGGCTCGCTCCGGACATCGAGGTAGAGATACCCCTCCTCGTCGATGAGCTTCTTTGCCTGTTCGGGTGATACGCGCTTGATGTCCGCCATGGGCGCAGTCTACCCCCGGCGCGGCGCTTTCGTCAGAACGTATGGATGAAGAGCCCGCTGCGGAGCTTCGGCTCGAACCACGTGCTCTTCGGCGGCATGAGCAGCCCCGCGTCGCTGACCGCGAACAGCTCGCCGATCTGCGTCGGATGGAGGTGGATCGCCATCGTGAACGCGCCCGAGTCGACGCGCTGCTCGAGCTCGGCGATGCCGCGGATGCCGCCGACGAAATCGACGTGCTTGTCCCGGCGGGGGTCGCTGACGCCGAAGATCGGGCCGAGGATCTGGTCCTGGCAGATGGAGCAGTCGAGCGAGGCCACCGGGTCCTTCGCGTCGAACGACCCCGGGCGGGCCTTCGCGGTGTACCAGCGGCCGCCGAGGTAGAGCCCGAACGACCGCGGGCTGGCCGGGGTCGCGGCCGCGCCGTCGCTGGCCGGCGCCACGTCGAGCCGCTCGCCCAGGGCGCCGAGGAGCGCCTCGGCGCTGCGGCCGGCGAGGTCTCGCACGACGCGGTTGTACGGCATGATGTTCATCTGGTCGTGCGGGAAGACCACGGCGAGGAAGACGTCGTGCTCGCCGCCGTCGCCGCGCAGCGTCCTGTGGACGCGCGCCGCCGCGGCGCTGCGGTGGTGGCCGTCGGCGATGTAGAGCGTCGGGATCGCCTGGAAGTGCTCCTCGAGCTCCGCGGTCGCCTGGCGGCCGAGGACCCAGAGCTTGTGCTCGACCCCGTCGGCCGTCGTGAAATCGTAGATGGGCGGCGACTGCGTGGCCTGCGCGACCGCGCCGTCGATGCCCGTGTCGGCGCGGTACGTGAGGAACACCGGCTCGTCGTGGGCGCCGAGCTCCTCGATGTGGCGGGTGCGGTCGTCCTCCTTGTCGGGGCGCGTCTTCTCGTGCTTCTTGATGACCTCCTGCTCGTACTCCGCGACCGAGGCGCAGCCGACGACGCCGATCTGCCGGTGATTGCCCATCTTCTGGGCGTAGAGGTAGAGGTGCGGCTCCGGGTCCTGCGCGAGATCGCCGCTGGCGATGAGGTCGGCGAGGTTCTGCGCGCCGCGGGCGTAGACGGCGTCGTCGTGCTCGTCCGTCCCCTCGGGCAGGTCGATCTCGGGCCGGGAGACGCGGAGGAAGCTGTGCAGGCCTCCGGCCGCGAGGGAGCGCGCCTCGGCGGTGGAGATGACGTCGTACGGCGGGCTGGCGACGCGGGCCGCGTGCGCCTGGGGAGGTCGGTAAGCGCGGAAGGGTCGGACGGTGGCCACGGCGAGCGACTAGCCCAACGGCCGGGGCGCGTCGAGACGGCTCCGGCTGGGCCGGGCGGCGCGGGCAGACGGCGCGCGCGCCCGGGCCGAGCCCCGGCGACGGCGGCGCTGATGGCGGCGCGCGACGCGTGCTAGGAGGGACACGCGCGCTTCACGAGCAGCGCGCAGGTGGATCGACACCGCACGCCGCACGCCGCCCCCGCCCGTCGCACGAACCCGCCTGTCGCACGAAGAGGAACCTTGTCCAGCTCCGGTGAGTCCTACCCTCCGTCGCGCTTCTCGACCCTCCCGCCCGGCTCGTCGGACGACGACCTCGCCCTGCCGGGCGAGGCCCATTCGTTCTCCAGCTCGCGATCCCGCCGCGTCATCGCCGTCGGGGGCGGCCGCGGGGGCGTCGGGAAGGCGACGCTCGCGGTCAACCTGGGGGTGTACTTCGCGCAGCTCGGGCGCGACGTGGTCATCATCGACACCGACGCCTACAGCCCTGGGCTGCACGCGGCGCTGGGGATCCAGGCGCCGCCGCTCGTCACGCGCGAGGACATCGAGGAGGGCAAGGCCGAGCCGATCGCGACCACGGTGCCCGGGCTCCGGCTCGTCCCGACCGCGTACGACCCGATGACGGCCACGCCGCTCCGGCCGAGCCGCGCCGCCTACTGGATGAAGATGATCCAGGAGCTCGACGTCGACTACGTGATCGTCAGCCTCGGCGCGGCGACGGGCTCCTCGACGCTCGACCTCTTCCTGCACGCCGACGTCAGCATCTGCGTCACCACGCCCGAGCCGCTCGCGGTCGAGCACTCCTACCGCTTCTGCCGCGCGCTCTACCAGCGCACCCTGCGCCGGGCGCTCATGAAGGAGCGCTTCAAGATCCGGCTCGTCGAGAAGGTGGCCTCGTCGCTCCCGGCGCTCGCGACGCCGCGCGACTTCATCATGGAGGTGAAGCGGTTCGACGAGGGGGTCGCGTCGCTCGCGGCCGCCCAGCTGCCGCGGGTGACGCCGCACCTCGTGGTCAGCCAGACGCGGCACCGCTCGGACCTGGAGCTCGGCCCGGCGATGAGCGCCGTCTCGGAGCGCTTCCTCGGCATCTCCCTCGACTACCTCGGGCACATCGAGCACGACGACGCGGTGTGGCTGACCGCGCGGCGGCGCCAGCCGCTCCTCATCGACAGCCCGACCTCGAAGAGCGCGCGCAACCTCGAGCGCGTGGCCCGGCGCATCCTCGCGCTGCTCGCCGCGCGCGACTCGCGCCCGGCCGAGGCGCACGCGCGCGCCCTCGCCGCCGCCGCGAAGAGCGCCGCGCCGGCCACCCTGTACGAGGCGCTCGGCCTCGCCCGGACGGCCGCCGACGACGAGATCCGGCGCGCCTACAAGCGGCAGCGCGACACCTACCGCGAGGGCAGCCTGCCGGTCGTGAGCGTGCTGAGCCCCGCGGTGCTCCAGCGGGAGCAGGCGCGCATCGAGGAGGCGCACGACACCCTGCTCGATCCGGTGCGCCGCCGCGCGTACGACCTCTCGACCTACCCGGACGACCCGCGCACGCCGCTCGGCCCGGCGCGCGCCGAGAACGCCGCCGCCGCGGCCGAGCTCGCCATGCTCCAGGGCGAGCTCGCGCGCGAGATCAACGCCGAGACGCAGTTCAGCGGCGCGCTGCTGCGCAAGGTGCGCGAGTCGCAGGGGGTCGAGCTCACCGACATCTCGCAGCGGACGAAGATCTCCCTGGCGCACCTCCAGGCGATCGAGAACGAGTCGATGGGCGACCTGCCGGCGCCCGTCTATGTGCAGGGATTTATTCAGGAATTTGCAAAATTCCTGCGGCTCGATCCGGCCCAGGTGGTGAAGACGTACATGCGTCGCCTGCGCGAGATCTCCGCCGGAACGCGCGCCAGGCAGCATGGCTGAGGCGGCGCGCGCCGGCGCCGAGGCGGCGCGACCCGGCCGCGCGCCGCCTCGCGCCGGCGGGGATCTCGCGTTCTCGGCGCTCGCGTTCGTGCTCGCGCTGCTGCCGCGGCTCTACGTGGCGATCGCGTGGGCGCGCGAGCCGGTCTGGGACGGCCATTACTACGACTTCGGCGCGCGCCGGATCGCCGCCGGCCTCGGCTACTCGGACGATCTCATCGTCGGCGGCCAGCCGGTGTGGCACCCGTGGTGCCATTATCCGGTCGGCTACAGCGGGTTTCTGGGCCTCGTTTACCGGCTGTTCGGCGCCGGGCCGCACGTGGCGACCGTCGCGAACGCGGTGCTCGGCGCGCTGCTCGTCGTCGTGGTCCATCGCCTGGCCCGGTACGCGACCACGCCGGCGCGCGCCCGCGTGGCGGCGCTCCTCGCGGCGCTCTCGCCGGGGCTCGTCCTCTACGCGGCGCTCGTCATGACGGAGCCGCTCGCGGCGCTCGGCCTGGTGACGGCGCCGTGGCTGCTCGCGCGCGGCGTCGCGCGCGGGCGCCCCCTCCGCGGCGCGGTCCTCGCGGGCGTGGCGCTCGGGCTGGCGACGCTGGTGCGGCCGCAGAGCTTGCTCTGCGCGCCGGCGTTCGCGCTGCTCGCGCGGGGTGGCCCGGGCGCGGCGTCCGGCGGGGCGCGGGCCGGGTGGAGGCGCGGCGCGCTCGCGGCGGCGCTGTCGACCGCGACGGCCCTCGCCGTGGTGGCGCCGTGGACGATCCGGAACTGCCGCGTGATGGACGGCTGCGCGCTCGTCTCGACGAACGGCGGCTGGAACCTCGCCATCGGCGCGTTCCCGCGCGCCACGGGCCGCTTCGAGACGCTGCGCGCGGGCGACGGCTGCCCGATCGCCCGCGGGCAGGTGGCGCAGGACCGCTGCTGGATGGCCGAAGGGCTCAAGTGGATCAAAGAGGATCCAGTCCGCTGGCTGGGCCTGATCCCGAGGAAGCTGAGCTTCACGTTCGATCACGAGTCGTTCCCGATCGGCTACCTGGGCGAGGCGAACCCTGCGGCGTGGCCCGAGGAGCGTCGCGCGGCCGGGCGCCGCGTGCTCACGACGTCGCACCTCGCCTTGCTCGCCGTCGCGGGGCTCGGGGTCGTGGCGCGGCCGCGGTGGAGGCCGTGGCGGGGGCTCGTCGCGCAGCTCCTGGCGCTCGCGGCGGTGCTCGGGCTCATTGCGTGGGGGGTGCTCGGGGACGAGCACGCGTTCTGGCCGCTCGCGGTGGCGATCCCGCTCATCGCGGCGCTGCCGCTGCCGGGCCGGCCGGCGAACGGGGGAGTCGTCGGCTATCTCGCGTTCGCGGTCGCCTCGGTGGCGCTGACGCACGCGGTGTTCTTCGGCGAGGACCGGTATCACATGGTCGTGACCCCGGCGCTGTGCATCCTCGCGGCGTGCGCGCTGCGGCGCGGGGAGGCGGCGCCGGCTCCGGAGCGGGCGGCCCCACAAGAGGCGTTCACCATGCGGATCAGCCGCCTGCTACGGTAGCTCCCTGCGAGAACAAGGCCGGCTTGCGGCCGACGTACAGCGCTACGCAGACAGGTCGCGCGTCACGACGCCTTGCGATGTTGGGCCGCGGGATCCGTGGACCCGCCGCCGGCTCGGCACATGTCGAGCAGCGGCTCTCATGCCATCACGGCGCCGCCACAGCCCCCTTCGCGCCGGCGGCCTTCCCCGTCTCGCCAGGCGGCCCAGGCGGCCCAGTCTGTTCCGGTTCCGCCACCAAACCGATCTCGATCCGCCGGTTCTTCGCCCGCCCTGCCGCCGTGTCGTTCGGCCCGACCGGGCTGAACTCGCCATATCCGACGGCCGACAGGCTCCGCGACGACATCCCGCGCTCGACGAGCCGCTTGACCACCGCCGTCGCCCTCGCCGCCGAGAGATCCCAGCTCGACGAGAACCGCGCGCTCTTCATCTGCTTCCGGTCGTTGTCCGTGTGCGCGGCGACCTGGAATCGCCACTCCGGCATCGTCCGGAGCACCCCGGCGATCTCGTCGAGCACCGCTCGCCCTGCCGGCGTGAGCTCGGCCCTCGCGGCGCCGAACAGCACGTCGCCCGGCACCTCGATCAGCAGCTGCCCGGCGCGCAGCCCGACGCGGACCTTGCCGGCGTCGACCTGCTCCTTGAGCTGCTCCATGACGTCGCGCATCCGCGCCGCCCGCGCCTCGGCCGCCGCCTGATGGCGGCGCAGCTCGTCGACCTTGGCCCGCGTCTCGGCGAGCTCCGCCGACAGGCTGCCGCGCTCGTTCGCGAGCTGACCCACGCTCTGCCCCGCGTTCCGGAGCCGCGCCGACAGCTCCTCGTTCATGGCGGCGAGCTCGTCCAGCCGCCGCGCGAGCCCGGCCTCCGTCGTCGTCACCTCGGACAGCCTGAGATCGCGCGCCCGGAGGTCGTCCGCGAGGCGCGAGAGCTCGGCCTCGATCGCGGCGGCCTGCACCGACCGCTGCTCCGCCTCGGCGCGGGCGAGCTGGGCCTCGGCGCGCGCCTTCTCTCCCGCCTCGCGCTCTCTCTGGATCTCGGCGCGCGCCTGGTCGTACAGGTCCTGCCGGACGAGGCAGCCCGGCGTCGCCAGCCCGAGCAGACCGGCCGTGAGGAGCCGCGCCGCGGCGGGCGAGCGCCGCGACAGCCACGCCGGGATCTTGCCGGCCGTCGTCGTGGTTTTCATGCTTCGCGCGCACTCTGACACGAAACCGTCGGCGCGCCGAAATCGCGGCGAACATCCCGTCAGCGCCGCCGAACGAGCCGTCCCACGGCGGGCAAACCCCTGGTATCCTCGCCGGCGTGAGCTCTCGGCAAACTTGGTTTTCCGTGGGCGCCCTGGCCGCGACGATGCTCGCAGCCAGCGCCGCGGCGGCGTTCCCGCACGTCGTCCGTGAGGGCGAGACCCTCGCGCAGATCGCGGAGCGCACCTACGGGCGCGTGCAGATGGAGCAGGTGCTCGTCGCCGCGAACGCGCTCGACGCGGGCGCCGGCGTGCCGATCATGCCCGGCCTGCGGCTGGAGGTGCCCGCGCTCGGCCACCACCGCGTCACCGCCGGCGAGACCTGGGCGATCCTCGCGGAGCGGATGCTCGGCGCCGCCGACCGGAGCGACGTCCTCGCGCTCTCGAACGACACGATGCCCTGGATCGAGCCGAGCGACGGGCAGGAGATCATCGTCCCGTACAACCTGCGGTACGTCGTCGGCCAGAACGACACGCTGCTCACCATCGCCTATCGCTTCCTCGGCAAGCGGGACAAGGCGTGGATGCTCCACAAGTACAACCACTTCAAGAAGGACACGCTGCGCCGCGGCGCGGTGATCCTCGTGCCGCTCACGGATCTTCCGCTCACGACCCAGGGCAAGGCCGAGGCAGCGAACGCCGGCGCGCTTGTGCGCTCCGAGGGGGCGGGCCGCGCGCGCGAGGCCCAGCGCCGGGTCGACGCCGAGCTGCCGCAGCTCGCGAGCGACGTGCGGAGCGGCCGGTACATCGACGCGGTGGCGCGGGCGAGCCGCCTGCTCGGCTACGGCGAGCTCGCCCGGATGCAGATCGCCACGCTGCACCGGCACCTGCTGGAGGCCTACGTCGCGCTCGACGCCGCCGGGCTCGCCGAGACCGCCTGCGCCGCGTGGCGCGAGCACGATCCGACAGCCCGGCTCGACCCCATCGAGCTCAGCCCGAAGATCGTGAGCGCCTGCACCTCATCGACCGAGCTGCACCTCAGGCTGCCTCCGCCGGAGCCTGCCCCGCCGAACCCCGCGGACGCGGGTGGTGCGCGGTGACCTCGCAGCCCATCGCGCCCGAGCGCCTGCCTCCCGGGCACCGCGTCGCGTCGCAGTACACCGTGGAGTCGGTCGTCGGCGAGGGCGCATCCGGCGTCGTCTACCGCGCCGCGCGCGACGAGGACGACCGGCGCGTCGCGCTCAAGGTGATCCACAGACACCTCTCCGGCACACCGCAGATCTTCAGGCGCTACCACCGGGAAGCCGCCATCCTGAAGCGCATCGAGGGCCCCCACGTCGTCCGGATGCTCGACTTCGTCGAGGAGGGCGGGCTCCTCGTGATCGCCCTCGAGCACATCGACGGCAGCTCGCTCGAGGAGCTCCTGCAGGAGCGCGCGCCGATCGAGGTCGACCGGGCGATCGAGATCGCCCTCCAGATCTGCTCCGCGCTGGAGACCGCGCACGCGGCGGGCGTGGTCCATCGCGATCTCAAGCCGGCGAACGTGCTCGTCGAGCGCCCGGGCGCGCCGCCTTCGGGCGGGCATGCCGGCGGCGCGCCGTCGCCGCTCGCGGGCCGCGTCCGCGTGGTCGATTTCGGGCTCGCGAAGGTGGTGCACGGCGAGCAGATGACGACCGGGCTCACCGAGCAGGACATGATCTTCGGGACGCCGGAGTACATGGCGCCGGAGCAGGTGCGCGGCGAGGACGTCGATCCGCGCTGCGACATCTATGCGCTCGGCTGCATCCTCTACGAGATGGTGGTCGGCGCCGTGCCGTTCAGCAAGCGGACGCCCATCGCCGTGATGACAGCGCAGATCGCCGAGCAACCGCTGCCCCCGCGCTCCAGCAAGCGCGACGGGCTCATCTCGGCCGGGCTGGAGGCGGTCATCCTGAGGGCCCTCGCCAAGGACCCGGCCGAGCGGCACCGGAGCGCCCGGGCCTTCGCCGACGCCCTGCGCGCCTGCCGCGAACGGCGCGTCGTCGGCCACACGCCAGCGAACCTCGCGGACGCCATCTCGATCACCGAGCTGGAGCTCGAGCGGACCGGCCTGGATCACGCCGCGACGCCCCAGAACGACGCTTCCACCTCGGACGTCGGTCGTCCCGTTCCGCCCCGGGAGAGCGCGGTGGTTAAAGCGCTGCCCGCGGGCCGATCCGCGATGTTCGAGGCCCCGTCCGGCAACGGCGCGCTGGCGGCGGCGAGCCCCTCGCGCGAGCGGTTCCTGTGGACCGTGGTGGCCATTCTGTGTGCGGCCGCCGGAATCGTGGTCGGCACGCTGTTCGGGGCACGTTAGCGACGCCGTCATCGTGGAATGCGGCCATGGCGTGGAGCGCGCGGATCGTGGTAATCGTTATCATGCGCTCTCTGCTGCCCGGCGACGCTGCACTCACGGCCTCCCGCGCGGCTCGGCCCCGGCGCGCTCTCCCCTGCGCCGCCGCCGCGCTCACCCTCTTCGCCCCCGCGGCCGCGTCGGCCTACGACTCGCTCGCTGCGCCGTGCGTCGACAACCCGTTCTATTGTGAGCGGGGGGCGGTCGCCTTCGAGCGCAGCGAAGCCATCCCGCTCGAGCTCGACTTCGAGACGGGCTGGGTCCCACCGGGCTCACCGTTGCAACTGAACCTCCGGGCCGCGGTCTATGCGAACACGAAGGTCTCGCTGAGCGGAGCGCTCGAGGCGTCGTGGCCAGAGGCGCTCGCGCTCACGGCCCCCGGCGACCAGGACGGAGGCATGTTCAGCTGCGATTACGGGCTCGACGTCAGCGCACAGGGGCGTATCAGCGTTTCCATCCTGGGCCAGGACTTCGACTGGACAGGCGAACTCCCCTATGTGCCCCAGCTCGATTTCCAGGTGCACGCCAGCGCGCCGTTCGACGCCTGGGGCTGGGAGCCGGGCATTGCGCTGGCGAGCTCGACCGAGCCGCAGCGGCTCGCGTCCGTCGCCCTCGGCGACCTCATCGGCGGGTCGATCCCCGGTATCGAGGGGAGGTTCGAGCTCGACGTCGCCATGGATGTCGCTGCGCGGTACGTGACCCACCGCGTGGCCATCGAGACGCTCGATCAGGCGACGGTGAGCGGAGGCGACATCACCTCGGAGCGCAGCCCCTCCTCCACGGAGTACCTGGGCGGCCCGTCGGTCGAGCTCAACGTCCGTCCGGAGGGCTCGGTGCGCTACGAGGGCACGCTCCACCTCATCCCCGCGTTCAGCGTCAGCCTGCTCGGCCGCGAGTGGTCGATCCCGATCGTCGACCTCCCGCTCGCCTTCCCGCTCACCGAGCGGGAATGGCGCTTCGAGAGCGAGCGCGTCCATGTCCCGCTCCCGGATCTCGCGCTGGACACCCAGGAGATCGACTTCGGCGCGGTGGAGGTCGGGCAGGCCAACGTGGAGATCGTCCAGCTGTCGAACGCAGGGGAGGCGCTGCTCGACGTCGCCGTGACGACCGACGATCCGGCGAGCTTCGAGCTCGCGAACGCGGCGCTCGAGGTCGACCCCGAGACGGCGGTCGACTTCGCGATCCGCTTCGCGCCGAAGGCGAGCGGCGCGTTCGCGGCGACCGTCCTCGTCGAGTCGAACGACCCGAGCGATCCGGTCCAGGAGATCACGGTGAGGGGGATCGGCGTGGCGGCGCCGGACGACGGGCCGGACAGCGGTGAGCCGACGGATCAGGACGGCGGCTGCGCCTGCCGCGCGGCCGGAAGCGCGCCGCGCGGGGGCGCGGGCGGCGGGGCGTGGGCGGCCGCAGGGCTGTCGCTCGCCGCGCTCGCGGGCGGCCTCAGGCGCCGGCGCCGCGCGACCTGAGCCTCGTGCCTGGAACCGTACGGCCCTGGCCGCGAGCCCCGGCGCCGCGCGGCCCCGAGCTTCAGGCCGCGCTCGGCGACCCCACGGAGATCTTCCGGCGCGCCGACACGGCGGCGATCTGCTCCAGCTCCTCGCCGCGCAGGGTCTCCTTGAGCACGAGCGCCTCCGCGGCCGCCTCGAGGCCCTCGCGGCGATCGACGAGCAGCTGCTTGGCCTTCAGGTACATCTCGCCGAGCCGCTCCCTCACCTCCTCGTCGACCTCGCGCGCGGTCTCCTCGCTGCACATGCGCTCCTCCTGGATCACGCCGAGCATCGGCGCGCCGACGTGGCGCGAGAGCGCGGGCAGCCCGAGGCGCCGGCTCATTCCGAGGCGGGTCACCATCTCGCGGACGAGCGCCGTGGCCCGCCCGAGATCGTCGTGCGCGCCGCTCGAGACCTGGCCGAGCGCGATCTCCTCCGCCGCCCTGCCGCCGAGCATCACCGTGACGCGCGACTCGATCTCCTGCTCGGTGACCAGCTGGCGCTCGTCGCGGGGCACCTGGATCGTGACGCCGAGCGCGCCGATCGTGCGCGCGACGATGGACACCCGCTCCACCGGATCGGCGGCCGGCAGCGCGAGCGCGACGAGCGCGTGCCCGGCCTCGTGGTACGCCACGCGCCGCCGCTCCTCCGCGGTCATGATCTGCCCGCGGCGCCGGAGCCCGAGCTGCGACCGATCGAGCGCCTCGTCGAAGTCGGCCTGGCCGATCTCCCTGGCGCAGCGCCGCGCCCCGGCGAGCGCCGCCTCGTTGACGATCTTGGCGAGGTCGGCCCCGACCATGCCCGGCGTGCGGCGCGCCACGAGCCCGAGGTCGACGTCCTTCGCGAGCGGCACCCGCCGCGCGTGCACCGCGAGGATCGCCTCGCGGCCGCGCAGATCCGGCCGATCCACGATGACCTGGCGGTCGAAGCGCCCGGGCCGCATGAGGGCCGGATCGAGCACCTCGGGCCGGTTGGTGGCGGCCATCAGGATCACGGTGGTGCGCGCGTCGAAGCCGTCGAGCTCGGCGAGGAGCTGGTGGAGCGTCTGCTCGCGCTCGTCGTGGGTCGCGAGGGCGCTGAGGCCGCCCCGGGTCCTGCCCACGGCGTCGATCTCGTCGAGGAACACGATGCTGGGCGCGCTCTTGCGCGCCTCCTCGAAGAGCTCGCGCACGCGCGCGGCCCCGAGCCCCACGAACATCTCGACGAACTCGCTCGCGTTCAGCGAGAAGAACGGCACGTTCGCCTCGCCTGCCACGGCGCGCGCGAGCAGCGTCTTGCCGGTGCCGGGCGGCCCGACGAGCAGGAGGCCGCGCGGGATCCGCCCGCCCAGCGAGCGGTACCGCGACGGCTCCTTGAGGAAGTCGATCACCTCGACGAGCTCGTCCTTGGCCTCATCGACCCCCGCGACGTCGGAGAAGCGCACCGGATCCTGCCTGGATCGATCGTAGATCTTCGCCTTGCTGCGCAGGAACCCGAGCGGCCCGCCGGCCCCCTGCCCCACCCGGCGCAGCATCATGAAGAACACCGCGTTGATGAGCAGGAGCGGCAAGAGCCAGATCGCCACCTGCGTCCACGCCGCGGCCCGGGCGCTCTTCGCCTCGATGCGGACCTGCTGCTCGAGCAGCGCCCGCACGATCGGCTCGTCCTCGACGCCGGGCAGCCGCGTCACGCGGACGCGCTCCTCGGTTCGCTGCGCGCCGCCGCGGCGGACGAGCTCGATCTCGTCGGACTTCACGACCGCCGCGACGACCTCCCCGCGCCGCACCTCGGCGACCGCCTCGTCGTAGGGCACGAGCGGAGGCCCCGGCGGCTTGACGATCCCGGAAAAGGCCAGGACCGCGGCGGCGATCAGCAGGTACCCGAACCACGTGCGCGACGCCGGCCTTTTCTCGTCAGCCATCCCATGGAGCGGATGTGTGGCGGACGTCGCCTCGGCAAGCCCCGGGCCCCGGAAGAACCGGAAATCACACGGTAAAGCCGCGCGATGGAGGGAGCCCAGGGGTCTGGCCGGGAGCCGCCCGCCGCGGTTCTACAGTCCGGGACCGCGCGTCTACCGCCGCTCGGTTCCGCCGCTCTACCGCGCGCCTGCTGCCCGGTCGGCACGGGGTGATCGCCCCGTGGATCCAGGCTAAGAACCGCCCCTGTGCCGCTCGCTTCCGACCGCGCCTCGCTCGCCACGTTCCCCATCGACTGGGGCGGGCTCGCCCCGCTCCGGCTCAAGGCGCGCGCCGTCGCCGAGGGCGTCTACGCCGGGATGCACCGGAGCATCCGCAAGGGCGCCGGCGTCGAGTTCGGCGGGCAGCGGCCCTACGTGCCCGGCGACGATCTCCGCTTCTTCGATCGCCGCGCCCTGCTCCGCCACGATCGCCTCATGGTGCGCGAGTTCGAGACCGAGACCGATCGCGCCCTCTGGCTGTGCGTCGACGCGACCGCCTCGATGTCCTACCGAGGCCGGCGCGCGCCCGGCGCCAAGCTCGCGTACGCAGCGCTGATCGCCGCGGCCATGGCCCGCGTCGCGCTCGCCACCGGCGACCCGGTAGGGCTCGCGTGGCTCGGCGGCGCCGGCACCCACGGCCTGCCCGCCATGGCGGGACGCGAGGCGTTCGAGCGGATCGTGGGCGCCCTCGAGGCCACCTCCGCGGCCCAGGACTGGAGCGGCGACGCGGGCGCCATCGAGCGCGCCCTCGCGCCCATCGCGAAGAAGGCCCGCCGCGGCGCCGTCGTCCTGCTCATCTCGGATCTCCTCGATCTTGCTCATGAATCCGGCACGGACCGCGCGCTCTCCGCGTTCACGCCGCTCAGCACGGGCGGCCGCACGCTGATCGCCCTCCAGGTCCTCGATCCGAGCGAGGCGGAGCTCGACTTCGAGGGCAACGTGCGCCTCCGCGCGCTCGAGGGCGGCGCCGTCATCGAGGCCGACGCGGGCGCGGTCCGGGCGCAGTACAAGGCGCGCCTCGCCGCCCTGACCGAGGTCTGGTCGCGCGCGCTCGCGTCGCGCGGCGGCCGCCTGCTACGCGCGACGAGCGCCGATCCCCCGACCGACGTCGTCCGCTCCCTGGTGCAGGCGATCGCCGAGGTGCGGCGATGAGCTTCGTCACGCTGGGCGCGCTGCTCGTCGCGCTGCTCGTCGGCGCGCCGGTCGCCGCGCACCTCCTGCGCCGCCGCCGCGCCGAGGAGCGGCCGTTCCCGCCCGCGCGTCTGGTCCCGCCCACGCCGCCGACGGCGCGGCGCCGGAGCCTCCTCGAGGACCGCGCCCTCTTCGCCACCCGGGCCGTCTCGGTCCTCGCGCTCGCGGTGCTCGGCGCCACGCCGCTCCTGCGCTGCTCGCACCTGGCGCTCAGCCGCAGGGCCGGCGCGTCCGTCGCGCTCGCCATCGTCGTCGACGACTCGCTCAGCATGCGCGCGCGCCCTGGCGCCGGCGGCGTGGAGCGCGCCGGCCCCGCGCGGTTCGAGCGCGCGCTCACGGCCGCGCGCGAGCTCGCCGGCGGGCTCGCGCCCGGCGACGCCGCGGCGCTCGTCCTCGCGGGCGCCCCGGCCCGGGTCGCCCTCGCGTCGACGACCAACCTCACCGCCGTCACCGAGGCGCTCGCCGCGGTGACGCCGTCGGACCGCGCCACCGACCTCGACGGCGCCCTCGACCTCGCGCGCGATCTGCTCCGGGGGCTGCCCCAGAGCGACAAGCGCATCGTGCTCCTCAGCGACCTCGCGGACGGCGCGCCAGGCGCCCCGCCCATCTCGGGCACCCCCGACATCGCCACGTGGGTGCCGCTCGAGGAGCTCGAGGCGGCGGGAGAGGACTGCGGGATCGTGCGCGCGGATCGATCCAGCCAGAAGGCGCGCATCCGCGTCGTCTGCACCGCCGCGTCGACCGCCGCGCCCGGTCCCGACCCCGCCGCCGCGGAGCGCGACGGCGGCGCGGCGGCGCCTGCCGCCTCCGCCGCGGGCGCCTCCGCCGCCGCGGGGCGATCCCTCGAGGTGCGCGCCGGCGACGCGGTGCTCGGCAAGGTCGCGCTCGATCCGGCGCTGCGCGCCGAGGAGCTCACGATCGACCTGCCCTCCGGGGCGCCCGAGCTCCTGCTCGCCGTGCTCACCGGCGGCGACGCGATCGCCGAGGACGATCGCGCGCCGATCATCTCCGCCGGCGGCCCGCTCTCGATCGCAGTCGTGGTCGACCCCGCGACCACGCACGTCGAGACGGGCGGCCCGCCGCCGCTCGAGCAGGCGCTCTCTGCGCTGGATCTCGACGCGCAGATCAGGCCGCTGCCATCGGTCCCGGAGCACGCGGACGAGCTGGCCGCGCACGCGGGGCTCATCGTCGACGACGCGCCCGGCTTCACGCCGGAGGTGCGCCGCTCGCTCGCCGCGTGGGTCGAGCGCGGCGGCGTCGCGCTCCTGACGCTCGGCCAGCGCGCCGCCGCCGCGCCGCTCGGCGCCGGGTTCGAGCCGCTGGTGCCCGGCGTCGTCCGCTGGTCGGCGTCCCCGGCGCCCGGGTTGGACCCCGCCACGGCGGGCTGGCTCGGGCCGTCCGCGGCTGGCCTCGCCGACGTCGCCCCGCGCGGCCGGGCCACGCTGGGCGCGGAGGCCTCGGAGGGCGCCGAGGTGCTCGCCCGGTGGACCGACGGCGCCCCATTCCTCGTGCGCCGCCCGCTCGGGCGCGGCGTCGTGCTGTTCATGACGCTGCCGCTCAGCACGGAGGAGAGCGACGTCGCGCTGCGGCCGGCGTTCCTCTCGCTGCTCGACGGGTTCGTCGGCGCCGCGCGCGCCCGCGGCGGCGCGCGGCGCCTCGCCGCGGGCGAGGCGTGGACCTTCGACGGCTACCACGACGTCAAGGTCGAGCGCGTGCGGGTCGACCGCGGCCAGGGCCCCGTGGGGCGTGAGGCGCTCCCCGTCGTGGAGGTCGATCGGCGGCTGCGCGTCTCGCCCCCGCTCGCCGGGCTTTACGAGCTCACCCTGGACGGCGAGCGCTCGACGCGCGTCGTGTCGGTGCCGGAGCGCGAGATCGACCTTCGCCCCCGGCGCGTCGCCGAGAGCGCCCGCGCGGCGGAGCTGGGCGGCATGTCGGCATCCATCGACGGATCGCCCTACGTGGCGCTGCTGCTGCTCGCGCTGCTCGCGGCCGAGCTCCTGCTGCGCGCCCTCGGAGGCCGGCGGGAGCCGGCCGAGACCCAGGCGAGCTGAGGCCGGCGGGAGCCGGCCGAGGCCCAGGCGAGCTGAGGCCTGCGGGAGCCGGCCGAGGCCCAGGCGAGCTGAGGCCGGCGGGAGCCAGCTCCCGCCGCTACCGCGCTCAGTGCGTCTGCCAGTGCGGCGGGATCTCGTCGGCCGGCGCGAACTCGGGCTTGGCCGGCGAGGCGGGCACGGCGGCCGCCCGGCGAGGCCCGTTCGGCTTGAAGCTGTGCTCCGCGGCCGGGAACGTGCGCGACTGCACCTCGTCCACGTAGGCGCGCGTCGCCTCCACGATCTGGTCGCCGACCTCGGCGAAGCGCTTCGCGAACTTCGGCGTCAGCTCGCGGAACATCCCGAGCAGGTCGTAGCAGACGAGCACCTGCCCATCGCAGCCGGCCCCGGCGCCGATGCCGATCGTCGGCACGGAGACCGCCGCCGTCACCTCCTGCGCGAGGTCCGGCGGGATGGCCTCGAGCACGATGGCGTAGGCGCCCGCCTCCTCGAGGATGCGCGCGTCGGCGAGGAGGCGCTCGGCCGCCTCGTCCCCCTTGCCCTGCACCTTGAAGCCGCCCATCGCGTGCACGGACTGCGGCGTGAGCCCGAGGTGACCCATCACCGGGATGCCCGCGGCGACGATCCGGCGCACGTGCTCCGCGATCTCGGCGCCCCCCTCGAGCTTGATGCTCTCGAAGCTGCCCTCCTTCATCATCCGCCCGGCGTTCTCGAGCGCGTGCATCGGAGAGAGCTGGAAGCTCATGAACGGCATGTCGCCGACGACGTGGGCGCGCCGCGCGCCGCGCGTCACCGCGCGCCCGTGATAACAGATCTCCTCGACCGTGACGGGGAGGGTGGTCGGGTGCCCTTGCACGACCATCCCGAGCGAGTCGCCGACGAGCAGCAGATCGGCGCCGCCCTCGTCGAGCAGCCGCGCCATCGTGAAGTCGTAGGCCGTCACCATCGCGATCGGCGAGACCCCTTTGCGGGCGCGGATCTCGGGGACCATGACCTTCGTCGAGCGCTGCGCTGGTCTGCGCGCGCTGCCGCCACCATTGCCTTGCGGACCGTACATGTGCCTCCAGGTCGCGGCCGTACCTGCGGTCCACGCCTCCGGAAAGGCTAGAGCCGCGCCCGCTACAGAGCAAGACGCGGCGCGCGGCGGCCGCGGCCGATCTCGTCACAATCACCAAGGATCGTGGAAAGTTACCGACGGAAGCAGCCGCGGCAGGTAGGGGCCCCGGGCGCCGTTCGGCGGTCGCTGCAGCGCCGATCGATCATCCGCGGCGCTGGCCGGCGCCGCCGGAAGAGAGCGCCGCGGCAGGCGCCCGCGATGCGCCCGGGGGCGCCGGCCTGGGGTTCGTCAGCGCGGTCAGGATGTGGTCGCGCCAGGCGCCGTCGATGAACAGGTAATCGCGGGCGTACCCCTCGACGACGAAGCCGAGGCGCCGGAGCAACCGACCGCTGCGCTCGTTGTGCGGCAGGTAATTCGCCATCACCCGGTGGAAGCCGAGCGTGCCGAACATGTACGCGATCGCCGCCTCGATCGCCTCGAACATCACGCCCGAGCCCACGACGCGCTGGTCGAGCGAGTAGCCGAGGGTCGCGGCCTGGAAGACGCCGCGAACGAACTGGGTGAAGTTGCAGACCCCGATCACCTCGCCCGCGGGAGCGCCGCGCCACTGCAGCGCGAGCCGGAGCGCCCGGTCCGCGACGAAATCGTCGCGATCGCGGAGGAGGCGCTCGCGCCAGAACGCCTCGGTGTAGAAGCCCTCGGGTCGCGGCGGATCCCACCGGGCCAGGTGCTCGCGATTGCGCTCGAAATAGGCGAGGTAGCGGCCGGCGAAGTCGAGGGGCGGGATGAGGAGGCGCAGCCGCGGGGTCTCGATGCAGACGGAGCTCTTCAACCCGGCCTCCCCGCGCGCCGCTCCTACGACAGGGTCCCTTCATCGAGGCGGCGCATCCCCTCGAGGAGCAGGGCCTCGGGCGAGGCGGTGATGCTGCGGGTGCTGGGCGAGAAGCTCGGGTCGAGGCGGAAGTCGCCCTCCCGGAGCGTGAGCATTCTGTAGAACGCGTCCTCGCCCAGCGCGCCGGCCCAGAGCGCGTGGACGACCTGCCCGTCGGCGAAGTGAATCTCGCCGGCCATGGAGTTCGCCTGGATCTTGAGCGCGCACGTCTTCCGGCCGTGCCAGAGGATCTGGATCATGTCCGGCAGGCCCATCTCGGCGAGCGAGCCGGACACGCCGCGGGGGACGGCGGTCGCGGAGCGTCGCTCGATGAGCTGGCGGAGCTTGGCGGCCATGACGTCGGTCGACGCCGGCTTCGAGACGAAGTCGTCGACGCCGAGATCGAAGGCGCGCTGGGCGGTCTGCCGGTCGGTCTTCGCGGTGAGGATGACCCACGTCTTGTCGCGGCCGAAGCCGAGCTTCAGCGCGTCGGCGCGGAGCACGAGGCCGGCGTCGGGCTCCTCGAGGTCGATCTCGCTGACGACCACCTCGATGTCCTTCGTCTCGAGCTCGCGGCGCGCCTGCGCCACGTTGCGCGCGATCGAGACCTCGAACCCCTGCTCGAGGAGCCGCAGCTCGAGCACCGTCGTCTCCTCGGGATCCGGGTCGACGATGAGCGCCTGATGCCGGTCGGCGAGGAGCTTCGCGCGCATGTCGTCGCCGGTCATGACCTGGCGGAAGAGATCGACGATGTTCGGATCGAAGATGGTGCCGCGGTACTGGGCGAGCACGTCGCAGGCCTCGGGCGGGCGGAGCGCCTTGCGGTAGGGGTTGCGCGGGTTCTGGGTGAGGTCGGCGTAGGTGTCCGCGACCGCGAGGATGCGCGCGCCGAGCGGGATCTCCTTGCCGGACAGACCGTCGGGGAAGCCGCTGCCGTCGTAGCGCTCGTACATCAGGTTGATCGCCGAGACGACGTCCTGCGGCAGGCCCACCGACTCCATGAGGTGGGCCGGGAGGTCGACGCTCTTCGTCGCGGCGAGCCGGTGCCCCTCGTACTCGGCGACGTTGAGCGCCGTGAGGTGGTACGGGCCGTTCTTGCCGAGGTCGTGCAGGTAGGCCGAGGCCACGTAGCTCGCGACCGTCGGCGGCGGCAGGCCGATGCGCTCGCAGAGCTTGCGGACGATGCGCGCGACCGTGGAGGAGTGACCTCGGAGGTCCTGCCGCGCGTTCTCGAGCAGGCTCACGAGGACGTTCAGCGTCTCGACGTATGCGTGGCTCGTGGTCGGGTGCGGCGGCGGCGGCGCCGCTGCCACCGCGATCGGCACGGAGATCGGGGCGACCTGCGGCGGAGCGGGGGGCGAGGGCGGCACGGGCGTGGGCGGGGGCCCGGCCGGGGCCACGCGCGGCGGCGCGGAGGGCGCCCGCATCACCGCGGGAGCCTGCGGCGCCGTGACGAGCGCCGCAGGCATAGGCGCGAGCTGCGGCGTCGCGTGCGCCGGCTGCCCGTGCATCGTCGTCTGCCCGTGCATCGTCGTCTGCCCGTGCATCGTCGTCTGCCCGTGCATCGGCTGCGAATGCGTGGCCGGCGCGTGCACCGGCTGGCCGTGCATCGGCTGCGAATGCGCAGCCGGCACGTGCGTCATCGACGCGCGCTCGTGCGTCATCGACGTGCGCTCGAACGGGTTATTGCTGTTGCTGTAGAGGATCTCGTCGAACGAGCTGACCGGCCGCAGCAGCGAATTGAAGGCGGTCGTGTCGCCCCGGTAATGGAAGGCGATGGCCGCGCGCACTGCCGCCGGCCTGGCGACGATGGCGCGTACGTCCCGCACGCCCGCGGCCAGCCGGATCTCGTGCAGCGCGACGTCGTTGTCGGGATCTGCAGTCGCGACCGAGAGCGTCGTGTTCCGTTCGTCGAGCAGGACCGGGAAGACGCCGTGCAACGTCGCGGTGATCGCCGAGACCTTGGCGAGCACGCGGGGCTCGATGATCGCCTTCGAGAGCTTCTCGGTCGAGACGAAGCGGGTGTTGTGGACGGTCGCGATGAACTTCAGGAGCTCGGCCTCGTTGACGATATCGAGCTCGATGATGGCGTCCTCGATGCGGCCGCGGGTACGCATCGCGTACTCCACCGCACGACGATGATCGTCCGGGGTGATGCGCCCCTCGAGGACGAGGCGATCGGCAATCCGCTGGTTCAATCCGTGAACGGAAGCCATCGAAACCTGATTCTACTCGGAAATTGGAGGTAGGCGCGCCCAAGAACCCTCGCGGAACGAAAGCACGCGGGGAAAGCTGGCCAGCCGCTCGCGGCGTGTGCAGCCATGGGGTGCGCTCGATGGATGAGAGCAGAGCTCGGCTCGGTGCGCGAGCCCCGTGAGCATCCCGGCCAACGCCGGTTGACTCCCGAGACCCCGCTCGACCCGATGCGCTGCTACGTGTGGAGGTGAAGGCTGACCCCGGGTAGGCGCGCACGCCACGTCCGGCGCTGCTCGCCAGGCCGGCAAGCTCGAGGCTGTAAGAGGAAAGCCGCCCCCGGATTGGTGGGTATCCGGGGGACGGACGGCGCGCCCGGAGGCGGGGGTCGACCCCGCCCTGGGCGCGCCGGCGGCCGTTACTCCTCGTTCACCGCCGTGAGCGTCTCCTCGGGACGCGGCCGCGGGGCGACGTACGGCGCCTGCACCACCGGCTCGCCCTCGACCACGACCTGGAGACGCTTGTAGGCGGGCAGCCCCGTCCCGGCCGGGATCAGGCGGCCCATGATGACGTTCTCCTTGAGACCGCGGAGATCGTCCGTCTTGCCGTTGATCGCGGCCTCGGTGAGCACCTTGGTCGTCTCCTGGAACGACGAGGCGCTGATGAACGACTCGGTCGACAGGCTGGCCTTGGTGATGCCGAGGAGGAGCGCCTCGGCGATGGCGGGCTTGCCGCCGCGCTCGAGGACGGTCTCGTTCTCCTTCTCGAAGATGTGCTTCTCCACCTGCTCGTCGACCAGGAAGTTCGTATCGCCGACCTCGCGCACGCGGACCCGCCGGAGCATCTGCCGGACGATGACCTCGATGTGCTTGTCGTTGATGCCGACGCCCTGGAGCCGGTAGACCTGCTGGATCTCGTTCACGAGCCAGGCCGACAGCTCCTTCTCGCCCTTCACCCGGAGGATGTCGTGCGGGTTCGGCGGACCGTCCTGGAGCGGGTCACCCGCGCGCACCCGGTCGCCCGGCTGCACCTGGATGTGCTTGCCCTTGGGGATCAGGTACTCGCGCGCCTGATCGCCGAGCGCATGCCCGTCCGGCGAGTACGGCGTGATGATGACCTTCCGCTTGCCCTTCGTGTCCTTGCCGAACGTGACCTCGCCGTCGATCTCGCTGATGATCGCGTGATCCTTGGGCTTTCTGGCCTCGAACAGCTCGGCGACGCGGGGCAGACCGCCGGTGATGTCCTGCACCTTCGTCGTGTCGCGCGGGATCTTCGCGATGACCTCGCCGGCCTCGATGAGATCCCCCTCCTGCGCGACGATGTGCGCGCCGACGGGGAGCAGGTAGCGCGCCTCGAGCTCGCTGTTCGGCAGCTTCAGCGTCCTGCCGGTCTCGGGGTCCTTCAGCGAGATGCGCGGGCGGACGTCGGCCGCCTTCGACTCGATGACGACCTTTCGCGAGAGGCCCGTCACCTCGTCGAGGCGATCCTGCACGCTGACGCCCTCGATGAGGTCGCCGAACTTCACCACGCCGGAGACCTCGGTGAGGATCGGCGTCGCGAACTGGTCCCACTCGGCGAGCAGCTCGCCGGCCTTGGTGCGCTCGCCGTCGGCCTTCTTGAGGATGGCGCCGTAGACGAGGCGGTTGTGCTCGCGCTCGCGCCCCGTCTCGTCGACGACCACGATCTCGCCGTGGCGGTTCATGACCACCATGGTGCCGTCCTTCTTCTTCTGGACGACCGCGCGGCGGAGGCGGACCGTGCCCTCGGTGCGGGCCTCGAGGTAGCTCGCCTCGATCTTGCCGCGCGCCGCGGTGCCGCCGATGTGGAAGGTGCGCATCGTGAGCTGCGTGCCCGGCTCGCCGATCGACTGGGCGGCGATGATGCCCACCGCCTCGCCGATGTTGACCCGGTAGCCGCGCGCGAGGTCGCGGCCGTAGCAGAGCGCGCACACCCCGCGGCGGAGCTGGCACGTGAGCACCGACCGGATGACGACCTCCTCGATGCCGGCGTCCTCGATGGACCGCACCGCAGCCTCGTCGAGCTCGGTGTTCGCGGTGATGAGCACCTCGCCGGTGAGCGGGTCGACGACGTCCTCCAGCGCGACGCGGCCGAGGATGCGGTCGCCGAGCGGCTGGATGACCTCGCCGGCCTCCTCGAGCTTCGCCACGCGGATGCCGTCGAGCGTGCCGCAGTCGAACTCGGAGATGACCGCGTCCTGCGCCACGTCGACGAGCCGCCGGGTGAGGTAACCCGAGTTCGCCGTCTTGAGCGCGGTGTCGGCGAGGCCCTTGCGCGCGCCGTGCGTCGAGATGAAGTACTGGAGCACGCTGAGACCCTCGCGGAAGTTCGCGGTGATCGGCGTCTCGATGATCTCGCCGGACGGCTTGGCCATCAGGCCGCGCATCGCGGCCAGCTGCCGGATCTGCTGCGTGGAGCCGCGCGCGCCGGAGTCGGCCATGATGTAGATCGGGTTGAAGCTCGGCTCGATCGAGGACTTGCCCGTCTCGTGATCGACGATCGTCTCCTTGCCGATGCCGGCCATCATCTCGGTCGTGACCTGGTCGGCGATGCTCGCCCAGATATCGACGATCTTGTTGTACCGCTCGCCGTCGGTGATGAGCCCCTCCTGGTACTGCTCGACGACGCGCTCGACCTCCTTCTGGGCCTCGCCCAGGAGGACCTTCTTGGCCGCCGGGATCACCATGTGATCCATGCAGATCGAGATGCCCGCCCGCATCGCGTGGTCGAAGCCGAGCGTGCGGAGCCGGTCCGCGAGGAGGACGGTCTCCTTGTTGCGGTGGATGCGGTAGCAGACGTCGATGAGCGCCGAGAGCGCCTTCTTGTCGAGGGTCTTGTTCGCGTACTCGAACGCGACCCCCTTCGGGAGGACCTCGGAGATGATGACGCGGCCCACCGTGGTCTCGACGATGCGGCGCTTCACGTGGCCGAACTCGTCGAGCTGCGGATTCCCGTCGTCGTCGATGATCGGCACCCGGACGCGGACGCCGGCGTGCAGCGCGACCTCGCCGTTGTCGTAGGCCATCCGCACCTCCTCGGGGGAGGCGTAGATGCCCCGGAGGTAGCCCTGCGCCACGCCGTCCTCGCCGAAGGAGAGGGTGTCCGCGCGGTACGACCCCTTCTCGAACTTGCGCTCGCGGGTCGCATAGTAGAGCCCGAGCACGATGTCCTGGGTCGGGTTGATGATCGGCTTGCCGCTCGCGGGCGAGAGGATGTTGTTCGTGCTCATCATGAGCACGCGCGCCTCCATCTGCGCCTCGACCGACAGCGGCACGTGGACCGCCATCTGGTCGCCGTCGAAGTCGGCGTTGAACGCCGCGCAGACCAGCGGGTGCAGCTGGATCGCCTTGCCCTCGATGAGGACCGGCTCGAACGCCTGGATGCCGAGGCGGTGGAGCGTCGGGGCGCGGTTCAGGAGCACCGGGTGCTCGCTGATGACCTCCTCGAGGATGTCCCAGACCTCCGGGCGCTCCTTCTCCACCATCTTCTTCGCGCTCTTGATGGTGTTGACGTAGCCGCGCTCTTCCAGCTTGTTGTAGATGAACGGCTTGAAGAGCTCGAGCGCCATCTTCTTGGGCAGACCGCACTGGTGCAGGCGCAGCGTCGGGCCGACGACGATGACCGAGCGGCCCGAGTAGTCGACGCGCTTGCCGAGCAGGTTCTGGCGGAACCGGCCCTGCTTGCCCTTCAGCATGTCGGAGAGCGACTTGAGCGGGCGCTTGTTCGGGCCGGTGATCGTCTTGCCGCGGCGGCCGTTGTCGAACAGGGCGTCGACCGCCTCCTGCAGCATCCGGCGCTCGTTCCGGATGATGATCTCCGGCGCGTTCAGCTCGAGGAGCCGCTTCAGGCGGTTGTTGCGGTTGATGACGCGGCGGTAGAGGTCGTTGAGATCGCTGGTCGCGAAGCGGCCGCCGTCCAGGGGCACGAGCGGGCGCAGATCCGGCGGGAGCACCGGGATCACGGTCAGCATCATCCACTCCGGCCGATTGCCGCTCTCGCGGAAGGCCTCGACGACCTTGAGCCGCTTCGCCAGCTTCTTCCGCTTGGCCTCGCTGGTCGCCGCGCGCATCTCGGACCTGAGCAGCTCGGCAAGGCCGTGGACGTCGACCTGCTTGAGCATCTCGAGGACCGCCTCGCCGCCCATCCCGGCGCTGAACTTGTCGTCACCGTACTCGTCGAGCAGCTGCAGATAGCGCTCCTCGCTCAGGAGATCGCCCCTCATGAGGCCGGTCTCCTTCGGATCGATGACGATGTAGGCCTCGCAATAGAGCACCTTCTCCAGGTCCTTGAGCGTGATGTCGAGCATGTTGCCGATGCGCGACGGCAGGCTCTTCAGGAACCAGATGTGGGCGACCGGCGTGGCCAGCGAGATGTGCCCGAGCCGCTCGCGGCGGACCTTCGACTGGATGACCTCGACGCCGCACTTCTCGCACACGATGCCACGGTGCTTCATGCGCTTGTACTTGCCGCAATTGCACTCGTAGTCCTTCACCGGCCCGAAGATCTTGGCGCAGAACAGACCATCTCGCTCCGGCTTGAACGTCCGGTAGTTGATGGTCTCCGGCTTCTTCACCTCGCCGTGGGACCACTCGCGGATCTTCTCCGGGCTCGCGAGCGAGATGCGGATGGCGCTGAACGACAGCGGGTCTTTGGGCTTCTCGAAGAAGCTGAAGATGTCACGCATGGAGACCTCCGGAAACGAAACCGATGAACCTGTCCGCGCCCACCGTGTCGGCGTTCGGGAGCGCGCCGCCCGCGCGACGCGCCTCCCTCGCCATCACCGACCCGGCGCGCGGCGCTCGTGACGTGACGAACTGCATCACTCCTCTTCCTCCGCGGCCGAGGCCTCCACGCCTCCGGTCGACTCGACAAGCTCGACGTTCAGGCACAGCGACTGGAGCTCCTTGATGAGCACGTTGAAGCTCTCCGGCAGCCCCGCCTCCAGGGTGTAGTCCCCCTTCACGATGGCCTCGTACATCCGGGTGCGGCCCATCACGTCGTCGCTCTTCACGGTGAGGAACTCCTGCAGCGCGTAGGCCGCGCCGTAGGCCTCCATCGCCCAGACCTCCATCTCGCCGAGCCGCTGCCCGCCGAACTGCGCCTTGCCGCCGAGGGGCTGCTGCGTGACGAGGGAGTAGGGCCCGATCGAGCGCGCGTGGATCTTGTCGTCGACCAGGTGGTGGAGCTTCAGCATGTACATGATGCCCACCGTGACGTTCTGATCGAACGCCTCGCCCGTGCGCCCGTCGAAGAGGATCGCCTGGCCTGAGGTCGGGAGATCCGCGGTATCGAGAGCGCCCTTGATATCCGACTCGTGAGCGCCGTCGAACACCGGCGATCCCATGAACACGCCCTCGTCGACCGTCTTGACGAAGCGCTTGACGTCGCCGTCGTCGAGGTCATCGAAGAAGCCGTCCATCGACTCGTCGCCCGCATAGATGGCCTTCAGGTGCGCCTTGATCTCGGTGGTCGCCCGCTGCTGCTCGACCATGCGCTGCAGCTGGTTGCCGAGCTCGAAGGCGCCCCACCCGAGGTGGATCTCGAGGATCTGACCGACGTTCATGCGGCTCGGCACGCCGAGCGGGTTGAGCACGAGATCGACCGGCCTGCCGTCCTGCAGATACGGCATGTCCTCCTCGGGGAGGATGCGGCTGATGACACCCTTGTTGCCGTGACGGCCCGCCATCTTGTCGCCGACCTGGAGCTTGCGCTTGATGGCGATATAGACCTTCACCATCTTGATGACGCCCGGCGGCAGCTCGTCGCCCTTGGAGAGGCGATCGATCTTGTCGCGGAAGTGCTCCTCGCGCGTGCGGACGAGCTCCTCGAGGTCGCGCAGGATCTGCTGGACCCGCTCGGCGTCATCGACAGGGATCTCGCCCCAGTACTTGCGGGGGATCTCGGCGAGCGAGGCCTCGTCGATGATGGAGCCCTTCTGGAAGAGCACCTTGCCCTTGTCGTCGACGAGCTTGCCCGACGCCTCCCTGCCGACCAGGAGCTCGCGGATGCGGCGGAAGAACGAGTCGCGGAGGATCTTGATCTCCTCGTCGCGCGTCCGCTCGATCCTGGCGCGCTCCTGGTCCTCGATGTCCCGCGCGCGGTCGTCCTTCTCGGTCCCCTTGCGCGAGAACACGCGGGCGTTGATGACGATCCCGCCGACCCCGGGCGGCACCTTGAGCGAGCTGTCGCGGACGTCGCCCGCCTTCTCGCCGAAGATCGCCCGGAGCAGCTTCTCCTCGGGCGAGAGCTGGGTCTCGCCCTTCGGGGTGATCTTGCCGACCAGGATGTCGCCGGGACGCACCTCGGCCCCGATGCGGACGATGCCGGAGTCGTCGAGGTCCTTGAGCGCCTCCTCGCCGACGTTCGGGATGTCGCGGGTGATCTCCTCCTTGCCGAGCTTCGTGTCGCGGGCGACGCACTCGAACTCCTCGATGTGGATCGAGGTGAACACGTCGTCCTTGGCGATGCGCTCGGACACCAGGATGGAGTCCTCGAAGTTGTAGCCCTGCCACGGCATGAACGCGACGAGCACGTTCTGGCCGAGCGCGAGCTCGCCCATGTCCGTGGACGGGCCGTCGGCGAGCACGTCGCCCTTCTTCACCACCTCGCCCGTCCTGACGACCGGCTTCTGCGTGTAGCAGGTCGACTGGTTCGAGCGCTGGAACTTCATGAGGTGGTAGATATCGGGCACCTCGGCGCCCTCGCCCTCGGCCCGGACGACGATGCGCGTCGCGTCGACGCTCTCGACGACCCCGGGGCGCCGCGCGATGACGCAGACGCCGGAGTCGCGGGCGAGCCGCTCCTCCATGCCGGTGCCCACGAGCGGCGCGTGCGACTGGACCAGCGGCACGGCCTGGCGCTGCATGTTGGCGCCCATGAGCGCGCGGTTCGCGTCGTCGTGCTCGAGGAAGGGCACGAGCGCGGCGGCGACCGACACCATCTGGTTCGGCGCGACGTCCATCAGCTCCACCATCTCGGGCGTGACGATCTTGAACTCGCCGTTGTAGCGGGCCGAGACGAGCGACTCCTTGAAGCGCCCGCTCTCGTCGAGGTTCACGGTCGCCTGCGCGATGTACTTGCCCTCCTCCTCGAGCGCGGAGAACCAGATCACGTCCTCGGTCACGCGGCCGTTCTCGACCTTGCGGTACGGCGTCTCGACGAAGCCGAACTCGTTCACGCGGGCGAACGTCGACAGCGACGCGATGAGGCCGATGTTCGGCCCTTCGGGCGTCTCGATCGGGCAGATGCGGCCGTAGTGGGTCGCGTGGACGTCGCGCACCTCGAACCCGGCCCGCTCGCGCGTGAGGCCGCCCGGCCCGAGCGCCGAGAGGCGGCGCTTGTGGGTGACCTCGGAGAGCGGGTTGGTCTGGTCCATGAACTGCGAGAGCTGCGAGCTCCCGAAGTACTCCTTCACGACCGCGCTGACCGGCTTCGCGTTGATCAGATCGTGGGGCATGAGCGTGTCGATCTCCTGCGACATGCTCATGCGCTCCTTGATCGCGCGCTCCATGCGGACGAGGCCGATGCGATACTGGTTCTCCATCAGCTCGCCGACCGCGCGCACGCGGCGGTTGCCGAGGTGGTCGATGTCGTCGACCGAGCCGCGCCCGTTCTTCAGCTCGATCAGGTGCCGCACCGTCTCCAGGATGTCCTGCGGCGTGAGCACGGTGAGGTCGAGCCCCGGCCGCTCGTCCTCGGGGACGTCACGGTAGAACTTGTAGTTCAGCTTCAGCCGGCCGACCTTCGACAGGTCGTAGCGCTCGGCGTTGAAGAACAGGTTGTGGAACAGGGTCTTGGCGGTCTCGAGCGTCGGCGGATCCCCCGGACGCAGCCGCCGGTAGATCTCGAGGATCGAGTCCTCCATCGTCTTCACCTTGTCGGTGAGCAGCGTGTCGCGCAGGTACGATCCCACGTTCAGGCCGTCGATGAAGAGGATGCGGAACTGCTCGATGTTCGCGTCGCGCAGCCGCTCGAGCTTCGCCTCGGTGAGCTCCTCGTTCACCTCGACCACGACCTCGCCCGTCTCCGGGTCGACGATGTCGTGCGCCGCGACCTTCCCGACGAGCTCCTCCGGCTCGAGGCTGAGCCGCTCGAGCTTCGCCTCCTTCATCTTCCGGATGGCGGCGCGGGTGAACTTGGTGTTCTTCTTGACGATGACATCGCTGCCGATCTTGATGTCGCGCGTCGTCCGCTGGCCGGCCAGGAGGTCGTACTCGATGCTCTTCGAGTACTTGCCCCCCTGCTCGAGATACACGGTCTCGGTCGAGTAGAAGTAGTTGAGCAGGTCCTGCGTCGAGTACCCGAGCGCGCGCAGCAGCACGGTCGCGTGCATCTTCCGCCGGCGGTCGATGCGAACGTAGATGATGTCCTTCGGGTCGAACTCGAAGTCGAGCCACGAGCCGCGGTACGGGATGACGCGCGCGGAATAGAGCAGCTTGCCGCTCGAGTGCGTCTTGCCCTTGTCGTGGTCGAAGAAGACGCCGGGGCTGCGGTGCAGCTGGCTGACGACGACGCGCTCGGTCCCGTTGATGATGAACGTGCCCGTCTCGGTCATCAGCGGGAGCTCGCCGAAGTAGACCTCCTGCTCCTTGATGTCGCGGACGATCCGCTCCCCGCCGTCGCGGGTGTCGTAGATCATCAGCTGGTTCGTGACCTTGATCGGCGCCGAGTAGGTCATGCCGCGCTGGCGGCACTCATCGACGTCGTACTTCGGCGGCTCGAGGTTGTACGAGACGAAGACGAGCTCGCTCGTGCCGTTGAAGTCTTTGATCGGGAAAACCGAGCGGAACACCGCCTGCAGCCCGATCTCCTCCCGCTCGTTCGGCGGAACGCTCATCTGGAGGAATTTGTCGTAGCTCGACTTCTGGATGTCGATCAGGTTGGGGACGTCGATGATGCGACGAACGCGACCCAGGTTCTTACGGACGCGGAAGTTGGATTGGACGACCGACGGCATCGATTTCCTCCGGCTCACACGAGCCGTGCGGGGCGGGCGCACGACTCGAACCGAGCAACGAACACGAAGCTACGCACCAATGGCGAGCGAGCGTCCCCAGGGTGTGAGGACCCAAAACATCTTGGCTGTGGGGGCAGAGCGGACCGCGTGGCGACCCATTGAGCTCCGGCATTGGTCGAGGACCCGCACCCGCGGTCCTCGTCAGAATTGACCGAGGACCCGTAGCCGCGGTCCTCTACAGCAGCGTTGCGCAAGGACCCGCACCCGCGGTCCCTTTCTTCAGACAAAAGCGGGACGTGCGGCAGGGACGATCGCCCTGCCGCCGTCCTCCGGCGGATCCCGAT
Source organism: Sorangium sp. So ce1014 (assembly GCF_051521505.1). NCBI lineage: Bacteria > Pseudomonadati > Myxococcota > Polyangiales > Polyangiaceae > Sorangium > Sorangium sp. So ce1014. The sequence goes on along the minus strand of NZ_CP150356.1, from coordinate 665,931 downwards.
TTCCCCTGGCAGGGAACGGTGATCGTTACTTGAGCTCGACCGTAGCACCTGCCTCGACGAGCTTCTTCTTCATCTCCTCCGCGTCCGCCTTGGAAACCTGCTCCTTGACGGTCTTCGGCGCGGCCTCGACCAGGTCCTTCGCCTCCTTCAGGCCCAGACCGGTGATCTCGCGGATCGCCTTGATGACGCCGATCTTGTTGCTGCCGGCGCTCGCAAGGATGACGTCGAACTCGGTCTGCTCCGGGGGCTTCTCGGCCGGAGCGGCGGTCGAGGGGCCGGCGGCCACGGCGACAGCCGCGGGGGCAGCCTTGACGCCCCACTTGTTCTCGAGGTCCTTGATGAGCTCGGCGATCTGGATGACAGGGAGGTTGGAGAGGTAATCGACGACCTGCTCGCGCGTGATCTCAGCCATTGCAAGACTCCTTCAAACTCTTCTGCGCGCCCCGGGGAGGGGGCGATGTAAACCAAAACCAGACGGGCGCAAGGCCCATTTGTTACGAAAGCGCCCTCTCAGGCCGACGTACCCGCCGCGTCTTCCTTCGCCTTCAGGAGATAGGCGAAATTCTGGAGAGGCGCGTTGAGCTGCTGTACGAACTGCTGGAGCGGCGCCTGGAGCGTCGCGAGCAGCGTGGCACGGAGCTCATCCTTGCCGGGCATCGTCGCGAGCTGCGTCTCGACGGCGTCGCCCGAGAGGATCTGCCCCTCGATGAGCCCCGCCTTGATCTGGAGCTTCTGGTTGTCCTTGCGGAACGCCTTGACGACCTTGGCTGCCGCGCTCGGATCCTCGTAGCTCCAGGCCACGCCGGTCATGCCGGTCAGGCTCTTCGCCAGCGTGTTCGCCCAGGGATGCTCCTTGACGGCGTGGCGGACGAGCGAGTTCTTCACGACCCGGTACTCGACGCCGGACTTCCGGAATTCATCGCGAAGCTTGGTGACCGCCTCGACGTTCATTCCCTTGAAATCCAGGAAGACCGCGGAAGACATCCGCTCGAATTTCTGCCGGACTGAGCCGACAACCGCTTCCTTCTGGGACCGTTCCATGGGCTACGCCTCCTCTGCCTTGCCGACGAAGTGGACCGGGTCAATGCGAACCCCCGGGCCCATCGTCGAGGACATCGTGATGCTCCGGAGGTAGATGCCCTTGGCTGTCGCCGGCTTGGCCCGGACGAGCGCCTGGATCAGCGCGTCTGCGTTGACCTGGAGCGCGTCCTCCGCGAAGGAGACCTTGCCGATCCGAGCGTGGACGATGCCCGCCTTCTCGACGCGGTACTCGACCTTGCCGGCCTTGGCCTCCGAGATGGCCGTCTTCACGTCAAACGTCACCGTCCCCACCTTGGGGTTCGGCATCAGGCCGCGCGGACCGAGGATACGGCCGAGCTTGCCCACCAGGCCCATCATGTCGGGCGTCGCGATCACGCGGTCAAAGTCCATGAAGCCTTCCTGGACCTTGTTCACGAGATCCGCCTCGCCGACGAAGTCGGCTCCGGCAGCCTCGGCCTCCCTGGCCTTCTCACCCTTCGCAAACACAAGCACACGGAGCGACTGCCCCGTGCCATGGGGGAGCACCACGGCGCCGCGGACCATCTGGTCTGCGTGCCGCGGGTTGACCCCCAGCCGGACCGCAACGTCCACCGTCTCGTCGAACTTGGCGGGCGCGGCTTGCTTCACGAGCGCGCACGCCTCCTGCAATGTGTACTTTCGCGCGCGATCGACGAATGTTCGCGCTGCGAGTTTCTTCTTGGCGACTTTCGGCATATGCCCTCCTTCGTAACGGCTCTCGCCTCCCACGGTGCGCCTAAAACTACCGTGGTAAGTCTTCTCTCAGTCCGCCGGAGCGCCCTCGATCGGAGCGCCGCCAGGGCGGCACGCATCCCCGACGGCGGGGAGCGCTGCGACCCACCTCAGTCGACGATGTCGATGCCCATCGAGCGGGCGGTGCCCGTCATGCTGCGCATCGCGGCGTCGAGGTTGGTCGTGTTCATGTCCTGCATCTTGAGCTGGGCAAGCTCCTGCACCTGCTGCTGCGTCACCTTGCCCACCTTGACCTTGTTGGGTTCCTTGGAACCCGCGCCCGGCTTCTTCTTTGTCTCGAGCCCCGCCGCCTTCTTCAGGAGCACGGAGGCCGGCGGCGTCTTCATGATGAACGTGAACGAGCGGTCCGAGTAGACCGTGATCACCACCGGGATGATCATGTCTCCCTGTGTTGCCGTCCGCGAGTTGAAGTCCTTGCAGAACGCCATGATGTTGACGCCGTGCTGGCCGAGCGCCGGACCGACGGGGGGCGACGGGTTGGCCTTGCCCGCCGGAAGCTGCAGCTTCACGTACCCAGTGATTTTCTTCGCCATGATGAATCTCGCACCCTATCGAACCGCCGCCCGACGGGCGGTCTACTATTCAGAGAAACAGCGATGCACCGCGGAGACGCGGTCCTCGCCCGCAGGTTTGCAGCCGTTCGCCCCCGACTAGCGCTTCTCCACGGCGGAGAAGTCGAGCTCCACGCTGGTGGGTCGGCCGAAGATGCTGACCTTCACCTTGAGCTTCTGCTTGTCCATCTTCACGTCGTCGACCGTGCCGGTGAAGTTCGCGAAGGCCCCATCCAGGACCCGCACTTCCTCACCCACCTCGAACGTGAGCCGGGGCTTCGGCTTGACTGCCCCCTCGACGATCCCCCGCCGCAGGCTGTCGATCTGTACCAGCGGGACTTCCTGCGGCGCCTGGTTGCCGATGAAGCCGGTCACCTTGGGCGTGTCCTTGACCAGGTGCCAGACCTGCTCGTTCATCTCCATCTCGACGAAGATGTAGCCGGGCAAGCTGAGCTTTTGACGAACGCGCGTCTTGCCGCCAGGACGGTTCTCCGTGACCGTCTCGCTCGGGATGAGGATCTCGCCGAACCGATCTTCCAGTCCGTATTGCTTCACGCGCTGCTGGAGCGCGTCGCGCACCTTCGCCTCGTATCCCGAGTAGGTATGGATGACGTACCACTTCTTGGCCATGGCGCTTGATTCCCTCAGGGTCTCCCTGCTTCAGCTTCCATCGCCGTAAACGATGTTGGTCACGAATGCCCAGAAGCGGTCGAGCAGCGCCAGATAGAGGGTCGCCACGGTGGTCGTGGCGATGACGACGAACGTCGAGTTCGTCACCTCTTTCTTGGTCGGCCACTTCACCTTCGCCAGCTCGGAGGCAACCTCGTCGCTCCAGGTGCGGAGCTCCGCGTTGCGGAACATTCGCAGCACGACGATGAGCGCGATGACGCCGCCGACGACCATGCCGTAGGTCACCTTGTCGTCGTCACCCACCGCGGAGACCGCCGGCAGCGCCCGGCTGAACCAGTCCTTGTTGGAGAGGGTCGCCCAGACGCCGTGGACGATCTTGCCGAGGAGGTAAGCGAGCAGCATCCCGGCGGCGAAGAAGCCGGCGAGCACATAGCGCTCCGTCCCGAGCTGGGTGGCCGCGATCTCTTCCTCGGCCTCCTCGGGCTCACCGACGCGGAGCGCCTCGGCATCTTCGTCGTCAGCGGCCGCCGGCTCTTCGCCCTGCGTCACGAGGGACGACGCTTCGGTGGGCTCGGCCGATCCAGATTCGTCCGGCTCCCCATCCTCCGCGACCTTCGGCGTTTGCTTGTCTTTTTGACCCTTCGCCATAACCACACCAAACGCGCCGGCCCGCGGCAGACAGAAGCCTGCTCGATGGGGCTTCGGAGGCGCCCCCTGGGCGCCCACATTCCCCGGCAGGGGCAGAGAGGCTCGAACTCCCGACCTGCGGATTTGGAATCCGCTGCTCTACCAACTGAGCTATACCCCTAGAATCGCTGCGCCTTCCTGAGCACCCGTTCACTTGGTTTCGTTGTGAACCGTGTGCTTCTTGCACTGCTTGCAGAACTTCTTGAGCGAAATCACCTGATCAGGCGCCTTCGTGGTCTTGTAGTTCCGCGACTTGCACTCGCAGCAGGCCAGTGAGACGGCGATGCGCGCCGCACGCCACCCACCGGCCTGCTCGCTCATGTCCGTCTCCTACGCGAGGATCTTGGTGACGACGCCGGCGCCCACCGTCTTGCCGCCCTCGCGGATGGCGAAGCGCATCTGCTCCTCCAGCGCGACCGGGGCGATGAGCTCGATCGTCATCGTGATGTTGTCGCCCGGCATCACCATCTTCACCCCCTCGGGGAGGTTCACCGTGCCGGTCACGTCCGTCGTCCGGATGTAGAACTGCGGCCGGTAGTTGGTGAAGAACGGCGTGTGGCGCCCGCCCTCCTCTTTCTTGAGGACGTACACCTCACCGGTGAACTTCGTGTGCGGCGTGATCGACCCGGGCTTCGCGAGCACCTGGCCGCGCTCGATCTCTTCCTTCTCCACGCCGCGGAGCAGACATCCGACGTTGTCGCCCGCCTGCCCCTGGTCGAGCAGCTTCCGGAACATCTCGACGCCGGTGACGATCGACTTCTTCGTGTCCTTGAAGCCGATGATCTGCACCTCGTCGCCGACCTTGATGATGCCGCGCTCGATGCGGCCCGTGGCCACGGTGCCGCGGCCCTTGATCGAGAACACGTCCTCGATCGCCATCAGGAACGGCTTGTCGATGTCGCGCACCGGCTCGGGGATGTAGGTGTCCAGCGCGCCGAGCAGCTGCTGGATCGTCTCCTCCCACTTGGGGTCGCCCTGCAGCGCCGGCAGCGACGCGCCCCGGATGACCGGCGCGTTGTCGCCGTCGAACTTGTACTTCGACAGGAGCTCGCGGACCTCCATCTCGACGAGGTCCAGCATCTCCGGGTCGTCCACGGCGTCGCACTTGTTGAGGAACACGACGATGTGGTTCAGGCCGACCTGCCGGGCGAGCAGCACGTGCTCGCGCGTCTGCGGCATCACGCTGTCGAGCGCCGACACGACGAGGATCGCCCCGTCCATCTGCGCCGCGCCGGTGATCATGTTCTTGATGTAGTCGGCGTGTCCGGGGCAGTCGACGTGCGCGTAGTGGCGATTCACCGACTCGTACTCGACGTGCGCCGCCGCGATGGTCACCGTCTTGGTGTCGTCACGGACCGTCCCGCCCTTCGCGATGTCGGCGTACGAGATCGCCTTCGCCAGGTTGCGCTTCGACTGCACCTTGACGAGCGCGGCCGTGAGCGTGGTCTTGCCGTGGTCGATGTGGCCGATGGTGCCCACGTTCACGTGCGGCTTCGTACGACTGAATTTCTCCTTGGCCATCGAGATGTCTCCTGCCGAAATGAAGTTCGCGGCTGCGTTGCGCTGTCCTCGCTGGAGCCCACCATCGGGATCGAACCGACGACCTCGTCCTTACCAAGGACGTGCTCTGCCAACTGAGCTAGGTGGGCAAACGACCGACCACGGAGCGGGCGACCGGGTTCGAACCGGCGACGTTCAGCTTGGAAGGCTGACGCTCTACCAACTGAGCTACGCCCGCGAGCGGGGGGTTCCACCGGGAGCGACCCCGGCGGAGCTACATCTTGGTCGGACCGCTATCGGAGCGAAAGCTCACTCCGGTGGAGGGTGATGGATTCGAACCATCGTAGGCATTGCCGGCAGATTTACAGTCTGCTCCCTTTGGCCGCTCGGGCAACCCTCCAGATTATCTCTGTATTTCGAGCTTACCGCTCCCTGTCTCTCCCGTGACCTCCCGAACCGTCTACCTGCTGCCTTGCATCGGAGCTGGCGAGGGGACTTGAACCCCTAACCCCCTGCTTACAAGGCAGGTGCTCTACCGATTGAGCCACGCCAGCGACATCGACCCGCTGCCCGTCCCCGGGGGCTCCCGGAGGCGAGCGTGCTGACCTAGCGAAATGTCCCAAGACCGATCACTTCTGTGCGAGCAATCAACTCCCGGTCCTGCTGGACCGCCTGCCTGCGCGGCCCGGGAGTTAAGTGTCCCGGCCAGGCTGGACCGTAGCGAGGTGAAGGTGCTGGTGCCGTTCACGTCGTTCCGAAGGTAGACGAGTCCCGCGAAGGGAGGAGGCTCTTAGCCCCCTGCAAGAGACGTGTCAAGCGGTGTGCATCGTTTTCGTCCGTTTCGCTGGAACCGGCTGCGAGAGCGCGGGGCAAGCGCGCCATCGAGCTGCGGCGGGCCGGAGCTCCCGCTTCGTCCGGCAGCGCCGATCTCGCTCGAGTGCCGACCGTTTTCAAGGTGGACGTCGAGCTGAGCGCACCCGCACAACGCGCGAGGCGGCGCGGCGCGGGTGCGCGTGGGGGCCCGAGCTCGCCGTCGTCGCACGCCGCGCGACGCGCACGCGCTCACGGGGGAAGCCGTGGCAGCACCTCGGGCGCGCAAGAGCTCCCTTGCGCTCGGCGCGCCGCTGCTGCGATCCTGCCCGGCGCACGTTCGCTCGGGCGCGCAGCGAAGCAGCGCCGGGCGGCCGTGGCATCTCGTCATGCTTCGGGGGTAGAGGTTCGATCGCATGGACTGTCCCGCTTGCCATCAGCCAAACATCGATGGGGCGCGCTTCTGCGCCACGTGCGGCGCGCTCCTCCCTGTCGCGCCGGTGGAGGCAGATCCGCTCATCGGCACGATCGTGGGGGGCCGGTTCCGGATCGTCGGGGTGCTCGGCGAGGGCGGGATGGGCCGCGTCTACGACGGCGAGCAGCCGATGGGGACGTCGGTGCGGAAGGTCGCCATCAAGACGCTCCTCTCGCAGCACGCGAAGGATCCGCAGGTGGTCGCGCGCTTCATGCGGGAGTGCGGCACGGTCAGCGAGCTCGAGCACCCGAACACGATCAAGGTCTACGACTTCGGGCAGACGAACACCGGGGAGCTCTACATCGCGATGGAGCTCCTCACCGGGCAGTCGCTGGAGACGGCGCTCGAGCGGGGCGGCGCGCTCTCGCCCGAGCGGGTCGATCGCATCGTCGCGCAGGCGTGCGGGTCGCTCCAGGAGGCCCACGAGAAGGGGATCGTCCACCGCGACCTGAAGCCCGCCAACCTCTTCCTGACCAGGCGCGCCGGCGAGGAGGACTACGTCAAGGTCCTCGACTTCGGCATCGCGAAGCGCGACGAGCGCAGCGCCAGGGCCGAGCAGAAGCTGACGCAGCAGGGCACGGTGCTCGGCACGCCGCCGTACATGAGCCCCGAGCAGTTCACGGGCAAGGAGCTCGACGCGAGGAGCGACATCTACTCGCTCGGCGTGCTGACCTACGAGATGCTCACCGGGCGCTTGCCCTTCGACGCCGATACGCCGTGGGCGTGGGCGACGCAGCACATGACGGCGCAGCCGTTCCCGTTCGAGGCCGTGCCCATGGGCGCCGCGGCGCCGGCGAAGATGAAGGCGGCGGTCATGAGGGCCCTCAGCAAGAACCGCGAGGACCGCCAGCAGTCGGCCCGGGAGTTCTACGAGGACCTCACGATCGGCGCGGGGCCCCGCCTCTCGGTGCTCGCGACGGCGCCCCGCACCCACGTCGGGCTCGAGGCCCCGACCAGCGGGACCGCGCTGATGCCGTCGCGCTCGGGTCAGACGCAGATGGGCGAGCCGCTGTTCGTCGCGGGACCGTCCACGGGACCGAGCAAGACCGTCGTCAACCATCACCATCACGGCGCCGCCACCGTCATGGACCAGGCGGCGATGCCGGGAGGCGCCGTGCCGGCGCACCCGCCCGTGAACACGGGCAGCGGCCAGGTGTTCCCCGCGCCGCCGCCGCCGGCGCAGAAGAACAAGACAGCCCCGATCCTCGCCGCGGTCGCGGCCGTCGCGGTGCTCGGCGTCGTGGGCATCGTCATGATGACGAAGGGGGACAGCGGGAGCGCGACCGAGGAGAGCACATCGACCGCCATCCCCCCGCCCTCGGGCACGCCGCCCGTCACCGTCACGTCGGACCCGATCGTGGCCCTGCCGACGAGCGAGCCCTCCACCCCAGAGCCCCCGTCCGAGCAGGCCGGTCAGGTCAAGGCGCCCCCTGACACTCCGAAGAGCACACCGACCGCGACCACGGGGCCCAAGACCCCGCCCGCCGGCAACGAGAAGGCCGAGCAGGAGTGCAGGGCCGCGATCAACCTGGCGAACGGCGGCAACACGGATCTCGCGGTGAAGCGCTTCGCGGGCTGCGACGGCTCCAGGAAGGCCGAGGCCAGGGCCGCGATCGGCGCGAGCGCCAAGCGAGCCGTCGCCTCCAAGGGGTGCGCGGCCAAGTCCCACGCCGTGGCTGCCGCGCGCATCGGGGCAGGCGAGGCGATGTCCCAGTTGCCGTCAAAATGTCAGTGACAACGGAACTAAGTCGGTGAACGTGACGTGGCGTCTGGGACGGCTGTGAGCGATCGGGCGCAACGTCGGACGGGTCCGGACTGTTCCAGGCTTGCCTTGACGCCCGATTTTGACCGGTGCTAGATCCTGCCCTGATGGTTCTGAAAGTTCAGTGAACGCCACGATCTGACTTAGTAGGTCGGCGCTTGACTTTGGAACATGGGGGAGAAGGTCGCTCACGGGAAATGGGCAGTAAGATTCGTTTGGCCGCGCCTCGAATGACGTGGCGAGACATATGTCGCTCTGAAGAGTTTGCTGGGCGATGGATCGCCCTTGACAATGTAAAATACGCGCAAGGCTGTTCCCAGCCGGCCGAGGCCGACGTCGTGGACGCCGACGATGACCTGGCCGATTTATGCGCGAGGATGCGCGAGGCCGACCGCACGGCCTGTGCGATCCTCTTCGTCGAGCAGGAGGCCGGGGTACCCGCGCGGGTCCAGCGCCTGCCGCAGCTCTGGCGCCGCGTCGCACATCACTGATCCGCCCGAACAACCTCATCGTTCCAGCCATCCGACGTAGCGAGCGCTCTCCGGGGCAACACAGCTGGCCAGGTGTTACTGGCCAGCTCAGCTCCTGGAGCTCGCAGCCGTGGGTTTCGTGCGCGCGCCCGCTCCCTCGTTGGCGGGTCGCGCCCGCCCGGCCACCTGGAGCTGCGCCGGTGACGTCCGGCTGCGGGACGACGTCGGGCTACTTCAGGATCGGCTTCAGCAGCGTCTTGCCGTCCTTGACGACGACATCGTAGTCGACCGACTTGGCCGGGTTCGTCGCGCGTAGCTTCGCGGCCTGTGCGCGGAGGCTCTCGGCCAGGCGTTCGTAGGTGACGCCGGCCGTCGACTCCCGCGCGGCGCGCTTGGTCTCGACGTACTTCGCGTAGATCTGGCGCAGACGCTGCTCCGGGAGCTCATCGTCGCGCGCGGCAGGCCGCTGCGGGGGCGGCCCGGGCCGCGGGCGCTTCGCGACGTCGAGGCCGGCGCGCGCTGCGTCCGGCGGGCGCGAGGACGCGTGCGGCGCCGCGTGCCGAGCTCCGCCTGCCGTGCCGGTGTCCGCTGCAGGCGGCGCGGTGGAGCGACGGCGCCGGCTCGGCGGAGGACGCTCCGAGTGCACGCGCTCTTGCCGCCTCGCCCCAGCAGCCGCAGCGCCGGGAACCACCGCCGCGGTGGCTGCCGGCGCCGCGGCTGCCGGCGCTGCGGCTGCCGGCGCTGCGGCTGCCGGCGCTGCGGCTGCCGGCGCTGTGGCTGCCGGCGCTGCGGCTGCCGGCGCTGTGGCAGGGCTCCGCGGAGGTTTGATGGGAAGCGGAGGCGGCGGTCGCCTCGGTAGAGGGGACGGCGGCTCAGATGCGACGTCCGTCAAGGCCCCCGGCGGCCCGCCGGCGACCGCCGCCGCATCGCCGTTCTTGGCGCTCTGCGAGCGCTGAGCACGCATCTCCGCCGCGAGCTCGGCCAGTCGCTGACCTCTGGCGCCCGCCGCCGCAGGCTGGTTCCGGTCGGCGGTGGGGCGCGCGGCTGTCCTGGTCCCCGCTCCAGATGCCTCGGTCGACTTTGCCTCCGCCGGCTTGACCTCCGGCGGCTTCTGCTGAGGCCTGGTCAGGCCGAGCCCCCGGGGCAACCCGCCCAGCGGCGCAGGCTTCACGGCCGCCGCCGCCTGCGGCGTGGCGGGCGGCACGAGCGCGAGGCGCACCTGTGGACCGGCGGGCGCCGCGCTCGACGCCTCCGGCACGGTCGACGGCACGACGGCCTCGCGCGACAGGGCCTCCTCGGCGGCCAGCGCGGCCAGCGGCTGCTTTCGCGCCGCCGGCGCGGCGGGCAGAGGCGGGGGCGCCAGCGTGACCGCCTCGTCGTCGACGTCGATCTCCTCGTCGCCGTCGTCGCGGCGCGCCGCCTCGTGCGCTGCCGTCTGCTGCTCGGCGAGCTCCGCGTAGCGCTCCGCCCGCTTCCGGCCGACGATCGTGAGCGCCTCCTTCGTTCCGACCCGCTTCGCTGCGCGGATGACGTCGCGACGGTACGTCCCGTTCTCGATCTCGCGCGAGATGCGGCCCCAGTACTGCTGGAACGTGTTGTAGCGCTGGATCAGCATCTGGAACTTGAACCGGAGCCCGGTGTTCCTGATCTGCTCGCGCCGCATCACCCAGATGCGGCGCTCGACGTCCTTGCGCGGGATGAGCGGCTCGAGCCGCTCGATCCCCATGAAGTACTGCTCATACAGCGCGCGCAGCCGCTCGATGCGCGTCTCCAGCTCCCCAAGCTCCCGTTCGACCTCGCTCGATTCCATCGCGGCTAGAGGGGCGTGATGCGCAGGTTGTCGAAGCAGACCGGCGCATCCCATTCGTTGAAGCCCAGGTGCTCGTGCCCCGGGCCGGTGAGCGGCGCGGGATCGTTGAGCTCCAAGTACTCGACACCGTCGACCGACCAGGCGAGCGTCCTGCCGTCGTGACGCTCGATCCGGAAGCGATACGGCTGCCCCGGCGCGACCGGGCGCGCGCGCTCGTCATCGCTCTCCGGATCCACGTCGATCTCCAGGCGGTCTGCGCCGTGCTCATCGAGACGGGCGAGAACGTGCTTCGTGTTCTTCCATCCGCCGAGGATCACGAGGTAGCTCGTCGCGTTCGTGTAGCTCGCCGCCGTCGCTCCGCTCCGTCCATCGCCCCAGAGCTCCACCTTGAGATCGCCGTCGGGAGCCTCGGCGATGGCGTCGAACTCGATCCGGGCGTTCTCCGGCAGCGGGCGCTTCAACCACACGCCGCGATTCCTCGCGCCGCGGACGCAGAGACGCCCCTCCTCGATCTTCCACTTGGGGCTGAGCGCGTTCCAGTCGGAGCCGAGCGTTGACCGGTTGAAATCGTCCTCGAACACGCCCGCACGCTGCACCCCCTGAACGCCCCCCGCGGTCGACGCGGACGCCGACGTCGCGACCGTCCCGGCTGGCCGCGTGCTCGTGTCACCGGTGGCCGGCCCCTCGGGGACGCACGACGCGCTCACGAGCAGCCCAGGCACGGCGAAGACGCTGACGGTGGCACGGCCAGAGAGCACGGAATCGATGCTAGCAGCGGCGCGCGCGGACTTCGAGGCCGCTCGCGGACGCCGTCGCCGGGATGGAGGACGGAGCTGCGCCGCGCTGCCAGCCCGGGCGCATCGCGACCGCCCGATGCGGCTGGACCCGCGTCCGCGAGCGCCTTGGCTCGCCGCGTCATGCCCGAGAGACGGCGCTTGATGGTCCCCAATCGCAGGCGTAAGGAGAGGCGCCATGCATCCCATCCTGTTCCGCGTCCCGCTGCCCGTCTGGACCGTGCCCCTGCTCTGGGTCTTCCTGATCGCTGCGGGCATCGCCTTCGCGGGCGCGATCGGGCTGCTCGTCGGCAAGAACAGACCAGGCGCCGCCGCGGCGGGCATCGCGGGCGTCGCGCTCGCCGTGCTCGCGTCCCAGTTCAAGGAGCAGACCTACACCCTGGGTCCGATCCCCATCTACAGCTACGGGGTCATGCTCGGCCTCTCGCTCGTCGTCGGCTGGTACCTGACGCTCGGGCTCGCGGAGCGCGACGGCCTGCCGAAGGAGACGATGGCCAACTGCTACGTCGTCACCGCGCTCGCCGCGGTCCTCGGCTCGCGCGTGCTCTACATCCTCACGAACCTCGACGAGTTCGACTCGTTCGGCGCGATGTTCGACATCCGCCGCGGCGGGCTCGTGGCGTACGGCGGCTTCCTGGGCGGCTTCCTGGGCTCGTACCTGTTCCTGCGCTCCCATCGCCTCCCGCTGCTCCCCTGGGCCGACGTCGCCGTCCCGAGCCTCGCCTCGGGCCTCATGATCACGCGCATCGGCTGCTATCTCTTCGGCTGCGATTTCGGCCGGCCGCTCGGCGAGACGGCGCCAGCCTGGCTGAAGAAGCTCGGCACGTTCCCGCACTGGGCCGACGGCACGCTGGAGCACGGCAGCGGGTCCCCGGCGTGGGTGCAGCACGTCAAGGAGCGCGGGCTGGATCCGACCTCCGAGGCGTCGCTCGCCGTGCACCCGACGCAGATCTACGAGTCGCTCGTCGGCGCAGGGCTGCTCGCGCTCCTGCTCCTCGCGCGCCGGCGACAGAAGTTCCGCGGCGAGATCTTCCTCCTCTTCACGTTCTCCTACGGCGTCTGCCGCTATCTGCTCGAGCTCCTGCGGGACGACGCGGAGCGCGGCTCGATCCCGCCGACGCTCCCGGAGCACGTGCTGCTCCCCGCCGGCCTGGTCGTCTTCGCCGTGGGGTACACGATCGGGTTTTCCCACGTGATCCGCGACAACGTGGCGCGCAAGGTGACGCAGGCGCTCTCCTTCGTCCCCGCGGTCGCCCTGTACCTGGCCCTCAAACCCGAGACGTTCGGCGCGTCCACGTCGCTCCAGTACTCGACCTCCCAGGCGGTCGCTCTGGCGACCGGGCTCGCCGCGTCGATCGCGTTCGCGATCTACTACAAGGCCGCCCTGGACCACCCGGAGCAGGCGATGGCGCTCAACCTCCCGGAGAGCCGGACCGTCGCCGCTGACGAGGAAGACGAGGACGACGCGCCGGGCGACGGGGAGGACGAGGACGGCACGCCGAGCGAGAAGCGGGGCGCGCCGACGGAGGCCGGCGACAAGCCGTCGCGGGCCAGGCGCGGCAGCGCGAAGGACGGAGACCGGGCGACGGCCCGCGAACGCGGCGACGCTGCCGAGGCGCCCGACACCACCGGAGAGGCATAGGCTGTGAAGATCGCATTCGGAGAGGGCAAGCTCATACCGGCCGTCGTGCAGGATCGGCTGACGGGACAGGTCCGGATGCTCGCGTACATGACGCGGGAATCGCTCGCCCGGACGCTGGAGACGGGGCGCGCCACGTTCTTCAGCCGATCGCGCGGCGAGCTCTGGGAGAAGGGGGCGACGAGCGGCAACACGCTCGCCGTGACCAGCATCCACGCCGACTGCGACGGGGATGCGCTCCTGATCCTCGCCGAGCCCCACGGTCCGACGTGCCACACGGGCAGCGCGAGCTGCTTCTTCCGGCAGGTCGACGCCCGCGGCGACGGCGAGCCGGAGGCCGCCGACGAGGGCCAGGACGCGTCCGCGCTGCTCGAGTCGCTCGAGCGGGAGATCGAGGCGCGCAAGGCGTCGTCGGCGACGAAGAGCTACAGCCGGAAGCTGCTCGACGGCGGCGCGCCGCTCATCGGCGCGAAGCTGCGCGAGGAGGCCGGCGAGCTCGCGCAGGCGATCGCCGGGGAGAGCGACGAGCGCGTCGCGTCGGAAGCGGCGGACGTCATCTACCACCTGCTGGTCGGCCTCGCGTCGCGCGGCATCCCGCTGCGCGCCGTCCTCGCCGCGCTCGCGTCGCGCATGGGCACGAGCGGCCTCGTCGAGAAGGCGCTGCGGGCGCGGAAGGACCAGGCGGGAGCGCCGTGATGCGCCGGCCGTCGCCGCCTCAGCGCGGCGACGGCCCGGGCGGAGGCATGCCCCCCACGCATCGCGCGACACACTCGTCGAGCTGCCGGGAGCGGCCGGACAGCACGTCGTCACAGGTCGCTGTCGCATAGCACGCGTACGTGCATCGAGACGGCCCCGCGCACGGGGCGGGCTCGAACAGCCCCCCCGCACAGTCCCGTACCCTCTGCGCGCCCCGCTCGCAGAGGGGGCCCAGGAGGGGCACCCTGACGCCGCACGTCGCGAGCGCGTCCTTCTCTGTCTCGCAGCGCGTGGGCTCGGCAGCGTTCCTGTCGCCCATGCACTCGATGTCCGCGTCCACGCAGCGCATGAAGGCGTCTGCCGCTTCCGGGCAGCCCCTCCGCTCGGCGCTCTGAACAGCGTCCTCCACGTCGTCCACGCACTCTTCGTACTCCGAAGCGCTGCACTGCCAGCAGTCGCAGAGCCCACCGTCGCCGCTGCTCCGCGGCGCGCCCTCCGCGCCGGCGAGGGATGGGCTATCCTGGACGCGTGAGCCCGTTCCGTGAGCCGCCCGGCGTCGAGCTCGGCCCGCTGGAGGTTGGCCTTGGGCGCGCGGCGCGGCGAGCCATGGTGGGCCTCATCCCGAGCGGCGGAAGGCTCATCGCGCCCGACGGCTACGCCCGGCTCATCCAGGGCGAACGCGGCTCCTGGCGCGACCGTTCGCATGCGGCAGGCACGCTGGGCTCGCTGGGGCTCTTGCTCGTGGCCGCCTGCGCCTTCGTCGCGGCGACCGGCGGCTGGAAGCTGCACGGCGTTGAGGCGACCGCCGCGACCGTGGCGCTCGTGATCGCGGGAGGGCTCTCGCTGGCCGCGGTGCTGCGCGCCCTCGATGCGCCGCGCGAGCGGCTCACCGTGCGCGGCGCCGTGGTCGGCACGACGGCGAGGCGCGCGCTCCGCAGAGCATTGCGCCTCGCGCGCCACGCGGCGCGCGCGCCGGAGCGGTTCGGCCCTCGCCACGTCACCGCGCTGCGCAGGACACTCTCCATGCTCGCGGATCCGCTCATCGCCGACTGGATCCCCGCCGACGTGCGCGGCCGCGGGGAGCTCCTCCTGGCCCGCGCCATCGCCGCGAGCGCCGGCGCGCGCTGGACGCGCGACGTCACCGTCCGGACCGAGGTCCGGACGCTGCTGCTCGCAGCGGCCGATCACCTGATCGAGCCGACACCGGCCCGGCTGGACCTGCTCGTGCTGACGGAGCACACCGATGCCGCCCCGACCTCGCGCGAGCCACCGCGGCAGCAGCACGAGCCTGCGGGGGCACGGATGCGCCGCGGGACGCCGTCGCGCCATGCCCCTCCGGACGCCGTCGCCGAGGACGCCGCGCCGGTGGTCGAGCTCGACGCGGCCGATCCCGCCGGAGAAGGAGTCGATCGTGTTACGGTGCGTCTCTGAACGGTGCGCCGTTGAACGATGCGCCGTCGAAGGGCGCGTCGCTGAAGTCGCAGGAGGCTCCGGCGGTGTCGCAGGGATCCTGTGAATCCTCCTCGATTCCGGAGCTCTTCACGCTCCCCCGCCATTCTCCTGCCCCCGGTGCTCCGCCGCGCGCTCCTCGCGCTCTGTAGCGCGCTGCTCGTGGGGTCGCACCCGGGTCGCGCGCTCGGTCAAGACGCGGAGGACGCCGCCGGTGCAGGGCCCGCGGCGCCGGCGCCGGCACCTCACGCGGCCGCGCGCACCCGCGCGGCCGGGCTGTCCGCGGGCGCGACATCCCAGGAGAAGCACCGCGTCCGGTACACCCTGGATGGCATCGAGATCCGAGGCAACGTGCGCACCGCCGCGCGCGTGATCCTCCGCTACGTCAGGTTTCGCGCGGGGGACGTGCTCGACGTCGAGGATCCGGGGATCGAGCTCACGCGCTACCGCCTCCTCGGCACCGGGTTCTTCACCTCGATCGGGCTGTCGCTCCGCAAAGGGGCCGAGCGCGGGAGCGCGACGCTCGTGATCGACGTCGTCGAGCGCAACACGTTCGTCGTGCAGGATCTCTGGCTCGGCATCGCGGCCGACGAGGACACGGCGGGCAACGCGCGGCCGCTCTCCGCGTTCACCGGCGTGCAGGTCGCCGAGACCAACCTCGCGGGGACCGGGATCACGCTCGGCGCCGGCGTCGGCCTCGCGGCGGACCAGCTCGCCCTGAGGACCCGCTTCGCCGATCCCGCGTTCGTCGGGAGCCGCTGGTCGGCCACGGTGACGGTGCTCTACAACGACGCCCGCGACTTCTTCGGCAACCGGGACGTCTCGTTCGAGTCCCCGCTGCTCGAGCAGCGGGAGGTCACCGGCTACGCGGTCGTCGCCTACAAGCGCTTCGGCGCGACGCTCGGAACGGGCCACGACGTC
Source organism: Sorangium sp. So ce1014 (assembly GCF_051521505.1). Lineage (NCBI taxonomy): Bacteria > Pseudomonadati > Myxococcota > Polyangiales > Polyangiaceae > Sorangium > Sorangium sp. So ce1014. Next base: position 649,925 of record NZ_CP150356.1, on the reverse strand, counting down.
TCCTCCTCCTCGCGGCTGTCGCTCGACTACCACCTGGAGCAGATCGACGCGACCGTGCCCACGGTCGCCTCCCACATGCGCGGAAATAGCCGCGAGCCCATCGATTTCGACATCCTGGGCGGCAAGACGGTGCTCTCGTCGCTGCGCGCCGCGATCGACTACGACACGCGCGACGCGCCCTTCCTGACGACGCAGGGCACGCTCGCCTCCGTCTCGGTCACGGTGGGCGTCCCGCCGTTCGGCAGCGATTACGGCTACCAGAAGTTCGAGTTCGCCGCGCAACGCTGGTTCCGCCTCCCGCTGCGTCACGTGCTCCGCGTGGAGGCGTTCGCCGGCGCCGTCGCCGGGGACGCGCCCTTCTTCGAGAAATTCTACGTCGGCGATCTCACCGATCTCCTGCCGGATCGGCTGCTCGACCTTGCCCCCGATCGCAGGCAGCCGCCGAACTTCCTCAGCACGGACATCATCGAGGTCCGGTACGGGGACTTCGCCGCGAAGCTCGAGGCGGAGTACCGGATCCCGGTCTATGCCGGCCGTGGCTCGATCTACGGCGTCGACCTCTTCGGCGCCGCGGGCCTGTACGGGCTGGCGACCCGCCGCGAGCTCACCGATGCGCCGACCGGATACGAGGGCTTCGCTCGCGTGCCCGTGGACATCACCTACAACCTCGGCCTGCGGGTCGACACGGCGATCGGCGGCGTGACGCTCGCCTTCTCGAACCTGCTCGGGCTGATCCCGGCGCGGCGCGGTGAGCGGAAATGACTTGCCCGGGCGCAGGTCGCGCCGCGGCACGCTGGCTCGGGATCGCGCTGCTCGCGGCGCTCTCCCTCGGCGCGCGCCGATCGGCGGCCCAGGACGGGCCCGGCGGAGCGGAGGGCCGGCAGGGGCCGAAGGAGATCGCTGACGCAGACGCGCAACAGGCGCTCGGCACGCCGGCCGCGCTGCCCATCCGCGTGGCGAGCCTCTCGCTCGACAAGACGATCGTGCAGCTCACCGTCGGCTTCCGCGACGTGGTCGACGGCGAGATCTCGAAGAAGCTGCTCAGCGGGCTCCCCACCGTCATCACGATGCGCGGCTACCTCTTCCACGAGAGCGGGGGCAACCCCGTCGCGCTCGCCGCCAAGAGTTGCCGGATCGTCTATGACCTCTGGGACGAGGTGTTCCGGATCCAGCTGATCCAGGCGGGAAGTCCGTCGAGCACGGTCGCGATCAACGTCGAGGGCGTGCTCCGCAACTGCGCTGAAGCCCGGAAGCTGCCGCTCGTCGAGCGGTCCCTCGTCCGCGACGGCAGCCGCTATTTCGTCGCCGTGCTGGTCGAGGTGAACCCCATGAGCGCCGAGATGCTCGATCGCATCAAGCGGTGGGTCACCCGCCCGCCCGGCTCCACCGCCATTGGGCCCGGCGACTCGCTGTTCGGCTCCTTCGTCGGCCTGTTCGTGACGCGCATCGGCAACGCCGACAGGAAGCTCGCGTTTCGCACGCAGGCCTTCCTCCCGCCCGCTCCGCCGCCGAGCCCTCCCCCGCCGCCCCGGAGCCCCCCCGGCCGCTGAGCCGCGCGTGACGGCGAGCTCGCCCGCCGTCACGCGCGCCGCGCCCGCCGGTCCACAATCGCTGCGCGGCCGTCCCCGTTCGTGTCTACTCCACCCTCATGCGCCTCTTTCCCATCGCGCTCGACCTCAACGGCCGGCGGGCCCTCGTCATCGGCGCGGATGGCGAAGTGCCCTACACCGTGGAGCGGCTCCTCTCGGCGGGCGCCCGCGTCTCCGTCGTCGCGCCGGGGCAGGTCGACGCGTCGATCGAGCGCGCCAGCCGGGAAGGGCGGCTCGAGCTGCACCGGCGGCCGTTCGTGGACGGCGACCTCGCCGGCGCGGCGATCGTGTTCCTCGCGCCGGGCGACGACGCGCTCTCGCGGCGCCTCCACCGCGAGCTCGCGGACGCCGGGCGCCTCGTCTGCACGCTCGATCGCCCGGAGGTGTCGAGCTTCGTCAATCCTTCGGTGGTCTCCGCCTCCGGACTGACCATGAGCTTCAGCAGCCACGGCGTCAGCCCAGGAACGATACGGCGCATCCGGGAGGACCTCAGCGCGCTCTTCTCGGATCCTCGGTTCGCGCGCTACATCGAGGCGCTGCGGCGGCTCCGCGAGAGCCTCCCTCGAGGCGCCGAGCGGGCCGCGCGAATGCGCCAGGCCACCTCGGGCTTTGGCCTGGAGGCGAGGCTTCGGTTCCCTCCATGGCTGGAGCGAGGCGATGAGCCTTGATGTCCGGAGACGCCGCGGGCGAGCCGGGGCGCCGTCGCCGCGAACGCGAGGGCGCGCGCGACCCAACGAACGCGAAAACCCTTGTGTAAAGCGGCCTTCAAGGCTTAAGTGGGCGCCCACGCGACACTATCTGCGGAGGAGGGCTTACGGTATGCGTTCACGATCGGGCCGGCTGACGATGTTGACCTCGGCGGCGATGGTCTCTGGGCTCCTGACGCTGACGAACGTCAGTCCGGTATCTGCGCAGGCGCCCGCCGGGGCCGCGCCGACGCCGGGTCCTGCGAAGCCCGCCGCAGCCGCGGCGCAGGCGGCTCCCCCCGCCGCAGCGCCGCCCGCGACCGGCGCGACGCCGCCTGCGGCCGGTACGCCCGCGACGGCGGCGCCCGGAAAGGCCGCCGAGCCCGCGGCGAAGGTGACCACCACCAAGCCGAAGAAGCCGCTGACGGAAAAGCAGAAGAAGGACGAGGCGAAGAAGCTCTACAAGGAAGCCGAAGCCAGGTTCGAGAAGGCCGAGTACGCCGTCGCGGCCGACCTGTACCGCCAGGCGGACGAGCACGTGCCCGGCGCCGCACCGAAGTACAAGCTCGCCCTCGCGCTCGACAAGCAGGGGCTCGTGACCGAGGCGGTCGCGGCGTGGCAGTCGTTCCTCGACTCGAAGCCGGACGCCGAGAAGTTCAAGGACAAGATCACCGAGGCGCAGGGGCGCGTGGAGTCCCTGAAGAAGACGCCGGCGAAGGTGAAGGTCGCGACCGTTCCGGAGGCGCCGCAGGGACTCAAGATCATGGTCGATGGCGTGGCCCAGACCGGCCAGGAGCTCTCGGTCCCGCCCGGCAAGCACACGCTCACCGTCTCGGCCGAGGGGTTCGCCGACGCGAGCCAGGAGCTCGAGGTCACCTTCGCCGAGACGCGCGAGGTCAGCGTCGCGCTGACGCCCAAGGCGCCGGCGCCGATCGCTGCGGCGCCGGCGCAGCCTCCGACCCCGCCGCCCGCCGCCGAGATGCCTCCGGCTCAGCCGCCGCCGCCTGCACCGTCGGTCGAGCCGCGCTCTCGGGTGCCGGCCTACGTGACCCTCGGGCTCGCCGGCGCCGGCGTCGTGGTCGGGACGATCTTCGGCATCCAGGCGCTCGGCGCGAAGGGCGACTTCGACGAGCTCCCGACGACCGACGCCGCAGATCGCGTCGACCGCTTCGCGCTCATCTCGGACATGTCCTTCGCGGTGGCGCTCACGTTCGGCGTCACCGGCGCGGTCCTGCTCCTCACCGATGACGCGACGGCCGAACCGAAGGCCGCAGCTTCGAGCGTGACGAAGAGGGCGTTCGTCACTCCGTTCGTCAGCCCGACAGGCGGCGGCGCCGCCGCGCGGTTTACCTTCTAAGGGGACTACTATGTGGAAGAACCAGTACCTTCTCGCGATGGCGCTCTGCGCCGGCGCGCTCTCGACCCTCGGGATGGGCTGCGAGCTCATCGCCACGGTCGACCGCTCGCGCATCCCGGGGGACGAAGGCGTCACCAACGGCTGTGCTGACGGTACGAAGAACGGCGAGGAGACCGACGTCGACTGCGGTGGCACCACCTGCCCGCAGTGCGAGATCGCCAAGGCGTGCAAGGCAGAGGACGACTGCGCGAGCGGCTCCTGCGCCGACGGCGTCTGCTGCGACGACGCCTGCGACGCGGAATGCGACGCCTGCACCGCCGAGCTCAAGGCGTCGGGCGAAGAAGACGGCACGTGCGGCCCCTCGAAGGCCGAGGCCGAGTGCGGCGAGGCGACGTGCTCCGAGGGCGTCCAGACAGCCAGCGGCACCTGCGACGGGACCGACGTGAAGTGCAAGCCCGGCGAGGCGACGTCGTGCGAGACGTTCGCCTGCGATACGGAGGCCAACGCGTGCTTCGCCGAGTGCTCGGAGGACACACAGTGCGCGAAGTGCCATGTCTGCGACGCCGACGCGGAAACCTGCGCGCTGGCTCCGGCGGGCACGCCGGGCCTCGGCTGCGAGGAGAAGCAGGCGTGCGACGCCATGGGCGAGTGCAAGGCCGCGAACGGTGAGGAATGCACGGACGCGACCGATTGCGGCAGCGGTAGCTGCGTCGACGGCGTCTGCTGTGACACCGGCTGCGACTCGGCCTGCCAGGCCTGCAACATCGAGGGGTCGGAGGGCACGTGCTCGAACGTCCCGCTCGGCGGCGAGGACGGGACGGACTGCAGCGACGTCAACGTTTGCGACGGCGAGGGCGCTTGCAAGCTGGCGGCCGGCGAGCGGTGCGGCGAGGACGTCGAGTGCGCGAGCGGCAACTGCCTCGGCACCGTCTTCACGTGTGACGAGATCCCGACGCCCTGAGCTCTCCCCGGCTCCCGCCGGGCTCCTCGAGGAGCCCGGCGGAGCTCACGCCTCGAACGTCCCTCTCACACGCGCGCGGATCTCCCCGGCGCCCGATGGCGGACCGAGCACCGTCATCGACTCGGCTTCTCCCTCGAACAGGCCGCCGTCCTCCGGCTCGACGCCTTCGGCCTCGGCCTCGGCCTCGTAGACAGGCACCGTCGCGGCCTCGTCCCAGCGGCTCTTGAGCCGAGCCGCGAGCTTCATGAGCAGCTCCCGCGTCGTCTCCCTGTCCGTGGCGGACAGGAGCACCGCGTCTGGATGCCCGAGGAGCAGCCGCCGCCCCTCCTCCGGGGCGATCAGGTCCGCCTTGTTGAACACCACGATGCGGGGGATGCCGATGAGATCGAGCTCGGTCAGCAGCGCCTCGGTCGTCTCGATATGCTGATCGCGCGCGGGATCGCTCACGTCCACGACGTGGAGCAGGAGGTCGGCGTCGGCGGCTTCCTCGAACGTCGCCCGGAAGGCGGCGAACAGGTCCTTCGGAAGCTCCCGGATGAAGCCGACCGTATCGGTGATCACCACCTCGCGCTCCTCGGGGAAGCGCAGCCGCCTCGAGCGGGTGTCGAGCGTCGCGAACAGCTTGTTCTCCGCGAGCACATCGGCGCCGGTCAGCGTGTTCAGCAGCGTGCTCTTGCCGGCGTTCGTGTAGCCCACGATCGAGACCACCGGCACGCCGAGCCGGGCGCGGCGGCGGCGGCGCTGCTCGCGCTGCCGGGAGAGCCGCTTCAGCTGCGCCTCCAGGAAGCTGACGCGCTCCTTCGCGCGGCGGCGCCCGATCTCGAGCTTCGTCTCGCCGGGGCCGCGCCCGCCGATGCCGCCGGTCAGGCGGGACAGGGAGTCGTCCTTCTGCCCGAGGCGCGGGAGCGTGTACTTCAGCTGGGCCAGCTCGACCTGGAGCTTGCCGTCCGACGACTCTGCGCGCTGGGCGAAGATGTCGAGGATGAGCTGCGTCCGGTCGAGCACCTTGAGGTCCGTGTGCTTCGCGATCGCCGAGGCCTGCGAGGGGGTGAGATCCCGGTCGAAGACCAGCGTCTCCGCGTCGAGCTCCGAGGCGCGCAGCACGACCTCGTCGAGCTTCCCCTTGCCGAGCACGAGCCGCGGATCGATGCGGTCGCGCAGCTGAAGCACCCTGTCCGCGACGTCGACGCCGGCGGTGCCGGCGAGCTCGGTCAGCTCGCGCAGGCTCTCCTCGGCCCGCGCGAGCGCGCCCGTCTTGGCTTTCTCGGCGACATGCACGAGGATCGCCCGGCCGTCCTTGGCGGCGACCGACCGCGTGCGCGAGCGCTTCGCGAACTCGTCCTCGAGCGCCTGGATGAGCGCGCCGAAATCGACGTCGACGCGGCCGACCGCGACGGGGCCCACGGTCCGGTACGGAAGCTCCGCCTTCCCGCGGCCGTCGGCGTCGCCGTCGGCGTCGTCCACGGTCACCGTGATCGCTTCCTTCCCGCGGACCGGCACGTTGTACGCGTACTGGATGGTCTTCGGCTCGCCCTGCGGGGTGAGCTGCACGGCCGCGACCAGATCGAGCCGGAGGCGGACGAGGTCGACAAGGTCGTCCCGCGTGAGCGGCTCGTTGAAGAGGTGCGTGTGGACGAGCCGGAGCGCCCTGAAGCGCCCCTGCGCCGCGCGGAGGCGCCCGATGTCGGGCAGCATCAGCCGGGTCGCGTCGCCGACGACGACATAGTCGACCTCGCCCGAGCGGTGGACCAGGGCGCCGACCTGGCGCCCCGTCTCGTGCGACGCTTCGGCGAGCGCCTTGATGAGCTCGGGCGTGGCGAGGCTCGCGAGCGGCACCTTGCGGCGGTAGATGCGCTCTAGGGTCTTGGTGGCGAGGGGGCTGAGTCCGGTGGTGTTTCCGTAGATGGTGGGCATTCGATAGTCGAAGGGGATGTTGCTCCCGCTCATTCATAACGCACGCGGAACCGGTCTGCGACCTGGGCCACCGCGGATCTTCACGTGGGGCGCGCATTTTCTCGTCGCTCCTCGTTCCTCTTCCCTCCCTCTTCTCCCTCCCTTCCCCCTCTCTACTTCCCCACTTCCCCCCTCTGTCGCTTCCCCCTCCCCTTCCCCTTCGTCATTCCGCCTCGTCGCTCGCCTCCGTCGACCCTCTCTCCGTCGAGCCTCTCCGGATCCCCGCCTCGTCGCGTCTCTCGCCCGGCGTGCTCCTCCAGGTTCCTGTGGAGGCCGCGCGCGAGCCGTGGCAACCGTGCCCACGATGGCCATCCTGACCCCCCTCTCGCTCGCAGATGCCCGCCGCATCGGCGCGCTCTACGGCCTGGAGATCGCCGACGTGCGCGGCCTCCTCGCCGGGAGCGTGAACTCGAACTTCGCGCTGACGCTCGCCGACGGCCGCGGGCAAGCGTTCCTGCGGGTCTACGAGGAGCAGCAGCTCCATGCGGCCTCGCGCGAGGCGCACATGCTGGAGCACCTCGCGGCCAGCGGCGTCGCCACGCCGCAGCCGCTCCGGCGCCGGGATGCGGCGTCCGGGTCGGAGGGCGCCGCGTTCATTGCAGAGCACGCCGGCAAGCCGGTCGCGGTGTTCCCGTGGGTCGCGGGCGACTCGATCTGCCAGGCGCGCGTCACGCCCGACGCGACCCGTCGCGTCGGCGCGGCCCTGGCGCGCGTGCACCTCGTCGGCGCGTCGTTCGAGGGCGCGAACGCGAGCCGGTTCGACCTCGACAGCCTCGACCAGCGGCTCCAGGGCCTCCGTGCGCCCGGCCCCGCCGCGAGCGCCGGCCTTCCCGCCTCGACCCTCCCGCCCGAGGTGGCCGCCGCCGTCGACGAGCTCACCGGCCGGCTCCAGCGGATGCGCGCCGCGGCGCCGCGGACGTCCGGACCCGAGACGCTGATCCACGGCGATCTCTTCCGCGACAACGTGCTCTGGCAGGACGGCGAGATCTCGGCGCTGCTCGATTTCGAGAGCGCCTCGCGCGGGAGCGCCGTCTTCGATCTCGCCGTCACGATGCTGGCGTGGTGCTTCGGCGACGACCTCGACCCGGATCTCGCGGCCGCGCTCGCCGCCGGTTACACGTCGGTGCGGCAGCTTTCAACCGAGGAGCGCGGCCGGATCTTCCACGAGAGCCTGGTCGCCGCGCTGAGGTTCTCCATCACGCGGATCACCGACTTCGAGCTCCGCCCGAAGGGCAGCGGTGTCTACAAGGACTTCCGGCGCTTCCTCGCGCGGCAGCGGACGCTCGAGCGCCTCGGCCCGGAGGGGCTGCTCGCGCTGCTTCGCGTCTGATCGCGTCAGCTCGCGTCGGCTCTCGCCTGATTTGCGCCAGCTCGCGTCCGACGCGGGTGTGCGCGAAGGTCGCCCCGTGATTTTGCGTTAAGTTCGCGGCGCCGGGCGAGGGCGGCGTTGCGCGTCCGCGGCCTGGCCATTACCTTCGCCGGATGGCACAGGTCGGAACGCTCGATTTCAAGGGCTTCATCGAGAGACGGAAGGGCCAGCGCGCGGGCGGCGGGGACGGCGCTGGAAACGCGTATGCCTACGTGTCCGATAAGAACACGCGGCTCGCCTTCGAGAAGATGCGTCCGGTCGAGCTCGCCGTGACCGCCGCGGTCAGGCTGTTCAAGACGGTCGGCAAGAACGAGCTCCTCGGCCACGCCGTGAAGGTCGGCCCCACGCAGTTCCCGCGCGTCCACAACCTCGCGCTCCGCTGCGCCGACACGCTCGGGATCGCGATCCCGACGCTGTACATCGTCAACAGCCCCTACCTCAATGCCGCCACCTACGGCACGAACGACGACTCGTTCATCATGGTGCACTCGGCGCTCGTCGACCATTTCACCGACGACGAGCTGCTCAGCGTCATCGGCCACGAGTGCGGCCACATCCACAACAGCCACGTCGTCTACCTGACCGCGATGCACTACCTGACGCGGATGGCGTCGGTCTTCGTGAAGTGGATCGTCGGCCCGGCGATGATCGCGCTCTCCGGCTGGTCGCGCCGGGCCGAGGTCACCTGCGACCGCGCCGGGCTGCTCTGCGCGAAGAGCCTCGACGTCTCGACGCGCGCGCTCACCAAGCTCGCGCTCGGCTCGACCAAGCTCTACGAGGAGCTGAACCTCGAGGCGTTCATCGCCCAGCACGAGGAGGGCAAGGGCGGCATCGGCAGGTTCGCCGAGTTCACGGCCAACCACCCGTGGCTGCCAAAGCGCGTCCTGGCGCTCCGGGCCTTCGCCGAGAGCGAGCTCTACCAGCGCCACGCCGGGCTCGGCGCGGGCGGCCTCTCCATGGAGGAGGTCGACGAGAAGGTGCACGAAGTCATCAAGATCTGGGGCTGAGGGGCTCTCTCCTCCTGGCTCCCGACCCAAGGCCGAGGTCCAACGCACATGCTCGAATCCTTCCACAGCCGCAAAGACGACGTGACCGGGGCGCTCCGGGAGCTCGTGGAGTTCGCCGAGGCCCTCGGCGCCAAGAGCGTCGCGACGCGCATCGCGAACGATCTCGTGAAGAAGCTCGAGGCCGATCGGTTCCACCTCGTCGTGGTCGGCGAGTTCAACCACGGCAAGACGACCTTCGTGAACGCCCTGCTCGGCGCCTCGATCCTGCCCGTCGGCGTGACGCCCACGACGGCGGTGATCCACCACCTCGAGTACGCGGCCGAGCCGCGCGCCGAGGTGGTCTACGCGTCGGGCGAGCGCGTGGGCCTGCCCTTCGAGGACGTCCGGGCCTTCACCGTCGGCGGAGAGCGCTCGTCGAGCGCCGGCGAGGTCAAATTCCTCGAGGTAGGGTACCCGGCCGAGCTCCTGCGCGAGCGCGTGGTCCTCGTCGACACCCCCGGGGTGAACGATCTCTCGCTCCAGCGGGCGGACATCACCTACAGCTACATCCCGCGGTCGGACGCCGTGCTGTTCCTCATCGACGCCGGCCAGCCGCTCAAGGAGAGCGAGCGCGTCTTCCTCCAGGACAAGCTGCTCGGGCAGTCCCGCGACAAGATCCTCTTCGTCGTGACGAAGCGCGACATCTGGAGCCAGGACGAGGAGGTCGAGGCGCTCGCCTACATCCGGAGCGAGCTCGGGAAGCTCGTCAAGACGCCGGTGGTCTTCCCGATCTCGAGCGAGCGGGCGCTGGAGGCGGACCGGGCCGGCAGCGGGATGCCGGAGCTGCTCGATCACCTGACCCGGTTCCTCGCCGAGGAGCGCGGGCGCATCCTGCTCGACAACGCGCTCGGCGAGGGCCTCGAGTCCTCGCGCCTGCTCGGCAAGGGCGTGGACGCGCGGCGGCGGGCGGCCGCGATGTCGCGCGAAGAGCTCAGCCGTCGCATCGAGATGATCGAGAAGGATCTGGCCGGCCAGTCGCGCACCATCGAGGAGCGGCGCGCCGGCATCCGCGAGGAGGTGAGCGCCATCCGGGCGTGGGTGCGCCGCGATCTGGAGCGCTTCGTCGACGACGTGCTCCGGCAGCTGCCGGCGATCATCGACGAGGCCCAGACCGACGAGATCAAGGTCTACCTCGGCGCGTTCCTGGAGCGCACCTTGGCCGAGTGGGCGCAGGCCGAGACGAAGGAGATCGCCACGGCGCTCGAGGCGCTCGCCGAGAAGACGATCGCGCTCGTCCGAGAGGACGCGCACGACGTGGCGAAGCGGGTCAGCGAGGCGCTCGGGGGCGACGTGAAGACGCCGAACGTCGAGGTCGACACGTTCGGCTACGACGTCGGCGTCTTCGCGCTCTTCACGATCGGCCTCGGCGTGATGTTCACGAACGCCCTGCTCGGCGGGATCCTGGCGCTCGCGGCGCCGGTCCTGGCCGTGTACGTGAAGGACAAGGTCGAGGCCGAGACCCGCAAGAAGGCGAAGGAGATGGCGCCGATCGCCCTGCGCGAGGCCGCCACCCGGATCGGGCCCAAGCTCGACGAGATGATCCAGGAGTTCGCGAGCCGGCTCGACGCGTGGGTGGTCACGGCAGGCCAGGAGCTGCACCGGGAGGTCATCGAGGTGCTCAAGGCGGCCCGCGAGGAGCGGGTCCGCTCCGAGCCGAGCAGCGAGAGCCAGCTCCAGGCGTGCGACGCCCAGGCCGAGGCGCTCCAGACGCTGACGGGGCGCCTGGAGGGGCTGCGGAGCGCGCTCTGGACCGTCGAGAACGGCGAGAGCAAGCTGGTCCCTCCCCCCGTGTCCAGCGTGCCCAACGCGCCCGGCGGCTCGGCCTGAGCGAGGCGCACGCCTCCTGACAAGGGAGGAGGCGCTGCCCCGGCCCGGCCTCCTCGGCCGGGCGCCGTGGCCATATCCAATCGTCCAGCGCTCATGCGAGAATGCGGCGGTGCAGCTCGACTTCGCAGCCCGTGAAGTGACGATCAAGCTCGTCTATTACGGCCCGGCGCTCAGCGGCAAGACGACGAACCTCGTCTCGCTGCACGGGCTCGCCGGGTCGGACGCTCGCGGACGGTTGATGACGCTCGAAACGCAGGACGATCGCACGCTGTTCTTCGATCTCCTGCCGCTCACCTTCCGCGCGAAGGACGGCGACGTCTCGCTCCGCATCAAGCTGTTCACCGTGCCCGGTCAGCCGATGCACGCCGCCACGCGGCGGCTCGTGCTCCAGGGCGCGGATGGGGTCGCGCTGATCGCCGACTCCCAGCTCACGGAGACGCAGCGCAACGCCGACGCGTTCTTCGACCTTCGCCAGAACCTGCGGGAGAACGGCCTCGATCTCGCGCGGATGCCGCTCGTCATCCAGTTCAACAAGCGCGACCTCCCCGATATCCGGAGCGACGAGGAGCTGGCGCGCCTCGCCGCGCGGGGCAAGGAGCCGGTCTACAGGGCCATCGCGACCCGCGGCATGGGCACGGTGGAGACGTTCATGGGCCTGCTCCACCTCACGTGGGAGACGCTCGATCAGACGCACCAGCTCTCGAAGCGGCTGTCGATCAGCGGCGAGGAGCTCCTCAACAGCGCGGTGCGCCAGCTCGGGGTGACGAGCTCGGTGAGCGAGCTCCTGGCGAGGCGCATGGGCGGCAGCCTCGAGAAGAGCTCCCGGATCGTTCCATGAGGCCCGACGCCCACAAGGGGACGCCGGCTGATTTCGGCCTCGACGACGAGGATCTCCTCCATGTGCCGAGCTCCGCGCTGCCGTCGGCCCGCGTCGCGGACGCGCCCAGCTCCTCGAAGCGCGACGGAGCGCCGAGCGCGCCCGAGCCCTCGACGTTGCCGCCCCCTGCGGCTGCGCCGGTCGTCGATCTGGTCGGCATCGGCCCGCTCTCGCTCGAGGATCTCGTGGATCGCCAGGCCCTCGGCGAGATGGCGGCCTCGTTCCACAAGCTGTTCGGCCTGCCGATCCGGATCCAGTCGATCAGCGGCACGACGCTCGCGGAGTCCGGCGCGCTCGCGACGCTCGCGCCGCCGGCCGGCCCGGTCGGGGACGAGCCGGAGACCGCGCGGGCCGGCGCGGCGCCGCCGGAGCGGGCGCAGCGGCGCGGCGCGGCGGCCGTCGGCGAGCACACGGATCCCCGCTTCGCCGGCGCGCTCTACCAGGTGTTCCCGATCGAGTACGACGGGCGCGCGATCGGCCGGTCGATCCTCGGCCCGTACCTGCCCGAGGGCGTCGATGAGCCTCCCGCTGCCGAGCTCGCGGCGGCGGCGCAGACCCAGCTCGCGCGCGCCGCGGAGGGGCTGCCGCGGCTGCCGAGGCTCCGGCCGGAGCGGCTCGGCGAGATCGCGGATCACCTCCGCTCCGTCCTCGATCTCATCCTGTTCAGCGGGCACAAGTCGCTCCTCACGTCGACGATGCACGTCGCGTCGATCCGCGAGAGCTTCCGTGAGCTCTCGCAGAAGAACGCCGAGCTGGAGCAGGCGTACGAGCGGCTGAAGGAGCTCGACCGGCTCAAGTCGAACTTCCTCGCCACGGTGTCGCACGAGCTCCGGACCCCGCTCACGTCGATCATGGGTTACAGCGAGATGCTCGCCGAGGGCATCGGCGGGCCCCTGACCGGTGAGCAGCGCGAGTTCATCGATACGATCCGGTCGAAGAGCGAGCAGCTGCTCGGGCTCATCATGAGCCTCCTGGATCTCTCGAAGCTGGAGAGCGGCACGCTGATCGTGCACCGCACCGAGGTGGCGGTCGGCCCGGTGCTCGTCGAGGCGGCGTCGACGATGACGCCGGCCGCCTCGAAGAAGGGCGTCGAGCTCCGGATCCGCGCCGAGAGCGATCTGCCGCCGGTGCTCGGGGACAGCGACCGGCTGCGGCAGGTGTTCATCAACCTCGTCGAGAACGCGGTGAAATTCACCGAGGCCGGAGGCGAGGTGCAGCTCGTCGCGCGCGCCGTGAGCGACGACACGGACGACCTCCCCGGGCTGGTGCTCGTCGCGCCGCTCCAGCAGGCGGTCGAGATCCGCGTCGTGGACACGGGCATCGGCATTCCTCCTGGCGAGCGGTTGAAGGTGTTCGACCCGTTCTACCAGATCGATCAGAGCTCGACCCGGGAGCACGGCGGCACGGGCCTCGGCCTCTCGATCGTCAAGCGCCTGGTCGAGGCGCACAGCGGCACCGTCCGCATCGAGCCGAACGAGCCGCGCGGCACCGTGTTCGTGGTCAAGCTGCCCACGGTCGCGGGCTCGCCGGCGAACAGCGTCGTGCCGCCCATCTTTCAATGAGCGGGTTTCCATGAGCGGGCGCTCCGAGTGGAAGCGCATCGAGCTGCTGCGCGCCGTGCTCGGCGGTGCGGCCGGCGAGCACGTGCTCTGCGGCATCGGCGACGACGCCGCGATCCTCGCGCCCGCGGCCCCGCAGGGCGGGGCGCTCCCGGGCGCCGCGGCGCCGCTCGTCTGGACGGTCGACAGCGCCGTCGAGGGCGTGCATTTCCGGCGCGATCTCCTGAGCTTCGAGGATCTCGGCTACCGGGCGACGATGGCCGCGGCGAGCGATCTCGCCGCGATGGGGGCGCGCCCGGTCGGCCTGCTCGCGGCGCTGGTGCTGCCTCCGGACGTGAGCGACGACGAGCTCGGCGCCCTCGCCGCGGGCCAGCGCGCCGCGTGCGACGAGATCGGCACGGCGGTCATCGGCGGGAACCTCTCCCGGGGCGGCGAGATCTCGATCACCACGACGGCGCTCGGCGTCGCGGCCGCGCCGCTCCGGCGCGACGGCGCGCGCCCCGGCGACGCGCTCGCGCTGGCGGGGCCGGTCGGCCTGGCCGCGGCGGGGTTCGCGCTGCTCGACCGGGGCATCGCGCCGTCCGGCGCGGCGGCCGCGCTGGCGATCCGGGCATTTCGCCGGCCGGCGGCGCGCATCGACGCGGGCCTCCGCGCGGCCGCGAGCGCCCGCGCGGCGATCGACATCTCCGACGGCCTCGCCGCGGATCTGGCGCACCTCGCGCGCGCGAGCGGCGTGCGCGTGCTGCTCGACCCCGGGGCGCTCGTCGGCGCTGATCTCCGCGAGGCCGCCGCGCTGCTCGGCGCTGATGCGCTGGAGCTCGCGCTGTACGGCGGCGAGGACTATGCGATCGCGGTCGCAGGTCCCGACGTCGGCGCGGTCCCCGGCTTCGTGACGATCGGCCGCTGCGCGCCGCGCGAGGAGGGCGCGAGCGACGTGGCGCTGGTCGGACCGGACGGGCAGCTCACGAGCCTCGCGGCGCGGGGGTACGACCACTTCGCCTGACGCCGCGCTCCGGCGCTCGCCGCGCCCGGCACAGGCTCATTTGCACTCGGCGGGCGGTGTGGTTCCGGCGAGGCTCGCTCGGATCTGGGTGAGCGCCTTGGCGCGCGGGGTCTTCCCGCTCTTCACGAGCTTATCGATCCCGGCGCAGAGATGGGATGCCGTCGCCGCCTTCGACTTGGCCTCCGGCGACTTGCCCGACTTGGTGGCGACCGCGTGGAGCGCCGTGCAGCACGCCTGGATGGAGGCGCCTCCCCCGCGGGATGTCCCCGCTGCCGCTTCGGCCGCCGCCGCTCCCGCGTCTGCCTCTGCAGCCGCCGCCGCAGGCTCGGCGGACGCCGCTGCGGCGGGCTCCTGGGCAGCGGCGGGTTCCTCGGTCGCAGCGGGCACTGGATCGGCGGCCACCGGCGCGACCGATGGCGCGGGCGCGGGGATCGTCTCCGGCTCGGCTTCTTCTTTCTGGCAGGCGCTGGACAGGATGCCGCAGGTGAGAACGACGAAGGCCAGGGACGAGCGCAGCCGGATCATGCCCCGTCTTCTACAAAGCTTCGCAGAGCACAGCCATACGGTTGGCAAAGTAGAACCGCGTACGGACGTACCCGCAGATCTCCCGCGCAGCACGACCCGCCCGAGGCGCGAGGTCGTGGGAGGGGCCCCCCGCCGGCCCCTCCCTCACCCCCCCTACCCCGGTCCGTCGCCCCTCAGCTGCAACCCATGCTGTTGCCGCAGTTGAGGCACTTGTAGCAGGCCCCGTTGCGCACGGTGATGTGCCCGCAGCCGTCGCAGACCGGCGCGTCGCCCATCATGTCCTCGAGCTGCGCGTCGAGCGCGCTCGACGCCCGTCCCCCGCCCTCGAGCAGCGCCGACGCCGGGGAGGCCTGCGAGAACGACGCCACGCCGCTCTCCTGCGCCCGCGACTCGACCGGGTCCTCCATGGCCGAGGTGACCGGCTGCACGTGGGCCAGATCGTAGCGGTTCAGGTACTCGACCCCGAGCACGCGGAAGAGGTAGTCCACGATCGAGGTCGAGAACTTCACGTAGTCGTGCCCCTCGACCACGCCCTGCGGCTCGAAGCGGGTGAAGGTGTACTGCTCTACGAAGGTCTCGATCGGCACGCCGTACTGGAGCCCGATCGACACCGCCATCGCGAAGCAGTTCATCATCGAGCGGAACGCGGCGCCCTCCTTGTGGAGGTCGATGAAGATCTCGCCGAGCGTCCCGTCGTCGTACTCGCCGGTGCGGAGGTAGATCTTGTGCCCGCCGACGCGCGCCTCCTGCGTGAAGCCCTTGCGCTTCCTCGGCAGGCGGAACCGCTCGGGCGCCGCCGCCGAGGGCGAGCGCGGGCGCGCCTGGCTGGCCAGCGCGGTGGCCGCCTGGAGCACGGGACCGGCGATCTCGGCCTTGTCCGCCTTGCCCTTGGTCTCCGTCGACTTGCTGTCGCTCGTGGACGAGAGCGGCTGCGACGCCTTGCAGCCGTCGCGGTAGAGCGCGACCGCCTTGAGCCCGAGGCGCCACCCCTCCTCGTAGATCCGCTGCACCTCCTCGACCGTCGCGTCGTTCGGCAGGTTCACGGTCTTCGAGATGGCGCCGGACAGGAACGGCTGCGCCGCGGCCATCATCCGGACGTGCGACATCGGCGCGAGGTAGCGCCGGCCCTTCCTGCCGCAGCGGTTGGCGCAGTCGAACACCGCGTAGTGCTCATCGCGCAGGTGCGGCGCCCCCTCCACCGTCATGCGGCCGATGATCGTCTCGTTCGCCTCCTCGATCTCCGCGGGCGAGAAGCCGAGGTGCTGGAGCAACGAGAAGCTGAAGCGCGCCCGCGACTCCTTGGAGACGCCGAGCCGGTCGTAGGTCTCCTCGCCGAGGATCCAGGGGCCGAAGGCGAGATCCAGATCGAAGACGCCGGGGATGGCGGCCTCGATCTTCGCGAGGTCGTCGTTGTTGAGCCCCTTGGTCTTGAGCGACGCCCGGTTCACGTGCGGCGCCGCAAGGAGGGTGTTCGTGCCGGAGACGAAGGCGACGATCTCCTGCACCTCGGCCTCGGGGTAGCCGAGCCGCCGGAGCGCCTCGGGGACGGACTGGTTCACGATCTTGAAGTAGCCGCCGCCGGCGAGCTTCTTGAACTTCACGAGCGCGAAGTCGGGCTCGATGCCCGTCGTGTCGCAGTCCATCAGCAGACCGATGGTGCCGGTCGGGGCGAGCACCGTCGCCTGGGCGTTGCGGTAGCCGTGCTCCTGCCCGATCCGGATCGCCTCGTCCCAGTCGGCGCACGCCGCCCGCCAGAGCGACTCCGGGCAGCGGTCGCGGTCGAGCGCGTAGGCGGCGTCGCGGTGCATGCCCATCACCCGGAGCATCGGCTCGCGGTTCCTCGCGAACCCGGCGAACGGCCCCTTTGCGGCGGCCATCTCGGCCGAGACCCGGTAAGCGTGGCCGCACAGGATCGCGGTGAGCGCGCCCGCCACCGAGCGGCCCTGGTCGGAGTCGTACGGGATGCCCTGCAGCATGAGCAGGGTGCCCAGGTTGGCGTAGCCGAGCCCGAGCGGGCGGTAGTCGTGCGAGTTCTTCGCGATGCTCCGGGTCGGGTACGCCGAGAAGTCGACGAGGATCTCCTGCGCGACGAAGAACACCCGCACCGCGTGGCGGTAGCCCTCGATGTCGAACGAGCCGTCCTCGCCGAGGAACTTGGTGAGGTTCAGGCTCGACAGGTTGCAGGCCGAGTCGTCGAGGAACATGTACTCGGAGCACGGGTTCGAGGCGTTGATGCGCGCCGTGTTCGGGCAGGTGTGCCAGCGGTTGATGGTCGTGTCGTACTGCACGCCCGGATCGGCGCAGCCCCACGCCGCCTCGGCGATCTGGCGCCAGAGATCCTTCGCGCTCAGCGTCTCGACGACCTCGCCGGTCGTCCGGGAGCGCGTCTCCCACGACGCGGCCGTCGCCGCCGCGCGCATGAACTCGTCGCTCACGCGCACGGAGTTGTTCGAGTTCTGCCCGCTCACGGTGTGGTACGCCTCGCCGTTGAAGTCGGAGGGGTACCCCGAGGCGATGAGCGCCATCGCCTTCTTCTCCTCGCGGACCTTCCACTGGATGAAGTCGACGATCTCCGGGTGGTCCATGTCGAGGCAGACCATCTTGGCGGCGCGCCGCGTCGTGCCGCCGCTCTTTGTCGCGCCGGCGGCGCGGTCGAACACCTCGAGGAAGCTCATGAGCCCCGAGCTCGTCCCGCCGCCCGAGAGCTTCTCCTGCTTCCCGCGGATCGTGCTGAAGTTCGTCCCCGTCCCCGACCCGTACTTGAACAGGCGGGCCTCGCTCTTCACGAGGTCGTAGATGCTCATCAGGTCGTCCTGGATCGCCTGGATGAAGCACGCCGAGCACTGCGGCCGCTCGTAGGCGTTCCGGGTCTCGATGATCTCGTCGAGCGCGCCCGCCGCGCTCGTTCGGCTCGTGGACGCGCCCGACTTGGCCACGGCGCCCCCGTTCCCGGCGTCGGCCGAGGCCTCGTTCCAGGCGTAGTTGCCGCCCGAGCCCTCGATGCCGTAACGGTGGAAGAGCCCGCAGTTGAACCACACGGGCGAGTTGAACGCGCCGTACTGGTGGACGAGCAGGTACGAGAGCTCTGCCTCGAAGGAGTCCGCGTCCTTCGTGGAGGCGAAGTAGCCGCCGAAGTGCTCGCCCGCCTCGCGGATGGTGCGCGCGAGCCGGTGGACGACCTGGCGGACGCTCGTCTCGCCGAGCTCCTTCTTGCCGTTGATCCCAGCCTTGCGGAAGTACTTGGAGACGACGATGTCGGTCGCGAGCTGCGACCAGCCGGCGGGGATCTCGGCCCCTTCCATCTTGAAGACGACCGAGCCGTCCGGGTTGGTGATGATGCTCGAGCGGCGCTCCCAGGTGACCTCGTCGAGCGGGTCCACGCCGCGGTGCGTGAACCGCCGGTCGAACCCGAGCCCGCGCGGCCGCGAGGCCCCCTTCTTCGCGGCCTTCTTCGCGGCCGCGCCGTTGGTCTGCGCCTTGGCAGCCCCCCCGGTCACCGGACGGGCCCCTGCATCTTCCTTCGTCCGCGCCGCCATCTTGCCGTTCCCGGCGGGAAGCTTACCGCCGTCACCCACAACTGCCGACTGGGCCATTTCCAAGTCCTCCTGTGAGCTACCGCACCTGGCGGTGACTCGCGTCCTACCGAAAGCACGAATAGTTCCCGGGAGAACGCCGAGGCCTCATCGCCTCGGATCTCCACAGGTCCCGTCGCTTCTCCCCTGCTACCTGCTCAAACGTTCCGTCTACCGGCCAGTGAGCATAGGTCCAGGTGCCATGCCTGAAAGGCGTGCGCCGACATTCGGGAGCGCCTGACCGCCAGCTAGTCAAACCCGCGAAGGGCCTGTGCGTCAAGGAGAACCGCTACATCTTGGGATCCCCGGCCGAACAGGGCCCACATATGGGGTCTGCCCGTTCGTCGCGGGATTCGTAGCGATCCCTGAGCAGTTCTGAACAGGTGCTACCCACCGGGCGCACAGATTACGCACAGCTTCTCCCCGACAAAATCCTCTCCATCCTGGAATGGGTCCCAGATCGTCCCCTCCCTCGAAAGGAGCCGGGCGAGGTGTGGGTGCGCGCGGGGCGCGCGCTGGGGAGGGGCCGCTGTGTGAGCACCTCGCCCGGCCGCTGCGCCCTAGTCGAGCTCCGTCGCCTCCGCGCAGTAGGCGAGCACCCTCTCCCCCTCGCAGTGGATCGCGAGCGCCACCTCCCCCGCGACCCCTCGCAGCCCGACGAGCTCGAGCAGCGTCGGCACCGGCGCCGGCAGCAGCGGCGGAGGCGGGATGTACCGCGACGCGCGCACGATCACCGGCTCGATGGCGGCCGCCTTCGGCCCGATCATCTGGCGCAGCTCGTGGAGCGCCCGCTCGAACCCGCCGAGCATGTCGACGAGCCCGCGCGCCTGCGCCTCGGCGCCGCTGTAGACGCGCCCCTGCGCGAGCGGCTCGATCTCCTCGACCGGACGCCTCCGGCCGCGCGCGACCACGCGGAGGAACGTCGCGTAGATCGCGTCGAGCTCGCGCTCCATCACCGCCCGCTCCCCCGCGTCGAGCCTGCGCGACGAGGAGAACAGGTCGGCCCGCGCGCCGCGCTTCACGACGTCGGTCGAGACGCCGAGGCGCTCGAGCAGCGGACCGAGCGCGAAGCGCGCCGAGACCACGCCGATGCTCCCCGTGATGGTCTGCGGCTGCGCGATGATCGCGTGCGCGGCCGCCGCCACGTAGTAGCCGCCGCTCGCCGCCACGTTCGACATGCACGCCACGACCGGCTTCACCTCGGCGAGCCGCGTGACCTCGTGGTGGATCCGATCGGACGCGAGCGCGGAGCCGCCCGGCGAGTCGATGTGGAGGATGACCCCCCGGATGCGCGG
This sequence comes from Sorangium sp. So ce1014, assembly GCF_051521505.1. Lineage (NCBI taxonomy): Bacteria > Pseudomonadati > Myxococcota > Polyangiales > Polyangiaceae > Sorangium > Sorangium sp. So ce1014. The sequence goes on along the minus strand of NZ_CP150356.1, from coordinate 630,306 downwards.
GTTCTGCCGCGCCGCGCGCAGGCTCGCGACGAGCCGCTCCTCGCTGGCCAGCGAGGCGCCCCGGAAGCGGGCGCGGCTGACGATCGCGCCGTGCACCTCGACGACACCGAGGATGGGGCGCGGCAGCATGGGCCGCAGCGACAGCCCGCGCCGCGCGCTCAGGTAACGGCCCGCTGCCACGAAGCGGGCCCGCGCGTCACGACCCACCGCCAGCGCTCCCACGCCCGCCGAGCCGCCGGCGGAGGCCTCGGCGCGGCGCGGCGCGGTCGTGCCCGGGAGCAGCCCCGACGCGAGCATGTGCTCGAGCTCGTCCTCGTACGCGACCGCGTCGATGATGCCCCGCGCCACGGCCTGCTCCGCGCCGTAGGGGGCCTCGTCGATCCACCGCGCGGCCGTCTCGCGATCGACGCGGCGCCCCTGGGCGAGCGCCGCGATCAGATCGCCGAGGCGCGCGTCGAGCAGGGCGCCGACCTGCTCGCGCTGCTCCGCGCTCATCGTGTCGCGCACGAGCACCTCGCCGGCGTTCTTGTACATGCCCTTCGCGAACACCTCGGGCTCGACGCCGACCTGCTCCAGCGCGCGGCGCACGTAGCGGCCCTCCACCGCGAACCCGAGCGGCGACACAAGCGTCTCGGGCCCGACGACGACGGCGCGCGCGGCCGAGGCGAGCAGGAGCATCGCGGTGTCGGCGCCCCTCGGCAGGTACGCCACGATGTCCTTGCCCCCTGCCCGGATCTCGAGGAGCGCGTCCCGCAGCGAGGCGAGCACCGCGGGCCCCGCATGGACCGACCGCATCCGGAGCAGCAGCCCCGCCGGGCGCGGGTCCTTCATCAGGTGCTTGCCGAGCTCCCGGACGCGCTCCACCGAGAGCGGAGCCCTCTTCCGGGGACGCCACCCGAGGCCGAGACGGACCCGGGGAGGCTGCAAATCGACCACGCGGCCGTCGATTTCGAGGACGACATACCCGCCGCGTGGTGCAGCAAACGCCCAGCGAAGCGCGCTGACCGGGAGCAGCAGCAGGCGGAGGAGATTGACGAACAGGGCAGCGATCACCGGTGTCTCCTCGGAACGTTCAGGGGAAAGGGGGCTCGGCCTCCGCCCTCGGGCGGAGGCCAGACGGCGGAGAAGACAAGGTGCGCAGGAACCGGTCCGAGCGGGGCGAGGCCGGCGCCGCCAGGTTCACGCCGGCGCTGGAAAGAGAGAGCGTGACGCAAGGGGCCACCCTGTGGCTACACTGTCGCTCCAAGTTTCGAAGGGGACGGCGAGCCGATATCGGCTAGGTCTTGAAGAAGCCGTCCTCTCTCTTACAGACCAGCTCAGCAAGCCGCGGGCCGTGGGCCCCCGGCGCCCTGGGTGGCAGACCCCCCTCACCGAACGTGCATCCCGAGCAGAGCGCCCCCGTCCCGAGCCAGCTCCCCCCGCCAGCCCCGTCCACCCTGCGGCTCGTGCCTCTCGGAGGGCTCGGCGAGGTCGGGATGAACTGCCTCGCGCTCGAGCAGGCCGATGGCGTGCTGCTCATCGACTGCGGGGTGACGTTCCCGAGCTCGGACCTCGGCGTCGACGTGTACCACCCGCGCTTCGACCACGTGCTCGCGCTCCGCGACCGGGTGCGCGGCATCGTGCTGACGCACGGCCACGAGGACCACATCGGCGGGCTACCCTTCCTCCTGCGGCACCTCGACGTCCCCGTCTGGGGCCCGCCGCACGCGCTGGAGCTCGTGCGCTACCGGCTCGCGGAGCACGCCCTCGAGGACAAGGTGAGGCTGCTGCCGACGCAGGTCGGGCGCGAGGTCGCGATCGGCGGCTTCGTCGTGGAGCCGCTCCGCGTGACGCACTCGATCGTCGACGCCACGGCGCTCGCGATCCACACGACCGCGGGGCTCGTCGTCCACACCGGGGACTTCAAGCTCGATCCGACGCCGCTCGACAACGAGCCGACCGATGAGGCCCGCTTCCGCGCGCTCGGCGACGCCGGGATCCGGCTGCTCCTGTCCGACAGCACCAACGTGGACTCGCCCGGCGAGGCGGGGAGCGAGCGCGACGTCGCCCACGCGCTCGCGGAGCTCGTCGAGACCGCGCCGGCGCGCGTCGTGGTCGGCGTCTTCGCCTCCAACGTCCAGCGCCTGCTCGCCCTCGGCCAGGCCGCGGTCCGCGCGCGCCGCAAGATCTGCCTCCTCGGCCGCAGCGTGCAGACGCACGTGCGGGCCGCGCAGGCGGTGGGGCGGCTCCCGTGGCCGAGCGATCTGCTCGTCCCGCCCGAGGTCGCCTCCTCCATGCCGCGCGAGCGGCTCCTCGTTGTCGCGAGCGGCACCCAGGCCGAGCGGTCCTCCGCGCTGATGCGGTTTGCGTCGGGGACGCACCCACTGCTGCGCCTCGAAGAGGGGGACAGGGTCGTGCTCTCGAGCCGCGTCATCCCTGGCAACGACCGTCCGGTGGTCGACATGATGGCCGGTCTGCTCCGCCTCGGCGTCGAGCTCGTGACGTGGTCGACGGACCGGCGCGTGCACGCGAGCGGTCACGCGCACCGGACAGAGCAGGCGCGCATGATCGACCTCACCCAGCCGCGCAGCTTCCTCCCCGTTCACGGCGCGCTGCACCACCTGACCCGGCACGCGGCGCTCGCGCGGGAGCGCGGCGTGGCCGAGGTGCTCGTCGCCGAGAACGGCCACGTCGTCGAGATCGGCAAGACGCAGCCGCTCGGCCGGAGCGGCCGGGCCGTCACCGGCCGCGTGGCGACGGCGGGAGGCCAGGAGCTCGGCGAGGAGGTCCTCCGGGAGCGCGCGAACCTCGGTCGCGCCGGGGTGGCCTTCGTGTCGCTTGTCGTCGACGTGCACGGCGCCCTCGCGGCGCCGCCGCAGGTCCTCGCCCGCGGGGTCACCGGGGAGCTCGAGGGCAACGCGCTGCGGGCCGCGGCGCGCGCGGTCGCGCAGGCGGTGAACGACTGCGAGCCGCGCGCGCGGCGCCGGGACAACGACATCATCGAGGTCGCCCGGCTCGCGGCGCGCCGGACGATCGAGGCGAAGCTCGGGAGGCGACCGCTTGTGACGGTGGCGCTCACGCGGCTGTGACGCCGCTCGAGGGGGGCGCCCCGAAGGCGAACGGCGGCGGGGAAGGCGGCGGCCGGGCGAAGCTCTCCGCGCGGAATTTCCTGGGGCCGGTGCTGCTCGCCCACGTCGAGAACGTCCGCGCCGAGGCGCGGCGCGTCGTCGCCACGAGCGCGCAGGGCGAGGGCGCCGAGCCGGACGCGGAGGCGGTGCACGATTTCCGGGTCTCGCTGCGCCGGCTCCGGACGCTGCTCAAGCCGGCGCGCCGCATCTACGGCAGGAAGCGGATCGGCCCCGTCGCCGACGGGCTCCGGGAGTTCGCGCGGGCGACCGGGACGCTGCGCGACGAGGAGGTGCTGCGCGAGACGCTCACCGCGCTCGATCTGGGCGAGGCGGCGCGGGCGGCCGTCGCCGCCTGGGTCGCGCAGCGCTCGCGCCGCGAGCACGAGGCGAGGGCCCACATCGTCGAGCTGCTCCGGCGGGACCACCCGCGCGACGAGGGCGCGCCGCGGGCGGACGCGCCGGCGGGCGGCACCGGAGAGACGCGGACCGAGGCGCCGGCGGGCGACACGCGGACCGACGCGCCCGCAAAGGGCCGGAGGCTGCGGCTGGAGCCGCACCTCGCGCGCCTCGAGCGGCGCATCTCGCGCAAGAAGGCGAAGAAGCGCGGCGCCGAGGCGCTCGCGCGGCTGGCGATCGGCGACGCCCTGGAGGACGTGCGCGCGCTCGCGGCGAGCGATCCGAACGACGGCGCGGCCATGCACGTGCTCCGGATCCGCTTCAAGCGGCTGCGCTACTCCGCGGAGACGTTCTCGCCGCTCTTCGGAGAGCGCGCCGAGCGCATCGCCAAATCCGCGTCACGGCTGCAGCGCCGCCTCGGCCAGCTGCACGACGTCGATGAGGCGCTCGCACAGATGAGGAAGGCGGAGGAGCTGTCGTCCGACGAGCGCGCGGCCATCGTCGAGGCGCTCGACGCGGAGCGGGCGCGGCTCGCTCGCAAGACGACGGAGGAGCTCGCCCAGGAGCTCGAGGCGCTCACCTCGCTCTGGTCGGACGAGCCTCCGGCGCTCCCGCCTGGGTGACGCGGCGCGCGGGGCGCGGTGCAGCAAGGAACGCCGCAGCATGAAGGCTTCGAACGGCACGGCGCCTCGCCGACCGAGGAGCGCGCCATGACGGCAGGCGGTTCGTGATACCGTCGCCATCGCTGCATTCACCGAGACGAAGCTCGCCATCCCGGAGGTCGTGTTGCGCCGCTCTGCCCTCCAAAGCGCCACCGCGTTCGTCGCTCTCCTCGCGGCGAGCGCCTGCACCCTGGACTTCGATCAGTTCGAGCCCGAGCTCTTCCCGGCGTCGTCCGGGAGCGGCTCCGGCGGCGCCGGCGGTGATGGAGGCGGTCAGGTGACGACCGCGAGCACCGCGAGCACCGCGAGCAGCGGCGGAAGCGGGGCCGAGCACTGCCTGAACGGCGACGACGACGACGGCGACGGCGCGATCGACTGCGCCGACGACGACTGCGGCGGGTTCGCGTGCGTCGCCGTGCCCGAGGACTGGCGAGGGCCCGGCATCCTGTACCAGGGCCCCGCGGCCGCGGACGTCGCCTGTCCCGAGGGCCTCCCCACGCGGGTGGACGTGGGCGGCCGTGATGTCCTCGACACGCCCGCGACCTGCAGCCCGTGCGCGTGCGGCGCGCCGACCGTGGCGTGCGAGACGCCGGCGGTCACGGTGTACGGGGGCGACGCGTGTGACGGGGCGAGCTTGACGCTGCCGGTAGAATCGGAGAACTGCATCGACCTCGGCGATGGCTTCCAGCCCGGCAGCTACAGCGCCGGAGCGCCCGACGTGGATTCGGCGACCTGCCCTGCGTCGGGCGGCGAGGCGACGTTGCCGCCGCCGCGCTTCGGCACCGAGGGGGTCGTGTGCGCCCCCGGTCCGGACACCGGCGGCTGCGCGGCCGCCGAGGCCTGCGCCCCGCGCGAGATCGACGCGCCGTTCGAGCAGGGCGTCTGCATCTGGCGCGAGGGGGAGCGGCGCTGCCCTGATGAATTCGGCGAGCGACACGTGTTCGCGAGCTCCGTGATCGACGACCGCGACTGCACGCGATGCACATGCGACGCGAGCGGCGTGGCCTGCGCAGCGACGCTGACGCTCTTCGAGCGGTCCCGCTGCCGGACGCCCGTCGAGACCGTGTCGTTCAACGGGGCCTGCGCCGGCGATCCGCCCCCCGCCGCCTCGGTGTCGCTCGAGGTGACCGGAGCTGGCAGCTGCCAGCCGCGCGGCGGCGCTCCCAGAGGGGAGATCGAGGAAGGCGAGGACAGGATCACCGTCTGCTGCGCCCGCTGATCGATCGAAGCGCGGCGCGCCTCCCGTTGTGCGCGGGAGCGCGCAGGAGAGCGGGCGGATCGGAAGAAAATTGAACGTTCTTCCTGACTTACGCCTTCCTTCCGACCTCCCGCAACCCGGCCGCCGTCCGCCGGCGGCGCTGGCCGCGCCGCGCGACGCTGGAGGCCATCGCGCGGCGCTCGACGCGGCTACTGCCGGAAGATCTCGACGCGCTCGATCACGACGTCCTGGTTCGGCCGATCGCGCGTGGTCGCCACGTTGGCGATGTTATGGACGACGTCCAGCCCGATCACGACCTTGCCGAACACCGTGTGCCGGTTGTCGAGGTGCGGCGTCGACCCCTCGGTGATGAACCACTGCGCGCCGTTCGTGTTCTTGCCGGAATTGGCCATGGAGAGCACGCCGGGGCCGTCGTGCCGCAGCTCGGGGGTGAACTCGTCGGCGAACTTGTAGCCCGGGCCGCCCGTGCCCCAGAGCGCCGCCTTGTCCGGGTAGCGCGAGAGCGGATCGCCGCACTGGATCATGAACCCCGAGATGACGCGGTGAAAACGGACGCCGTCGTAACAGGGCGTCCCCTGCATCCCCTCGCCGGTCTTCGGATCGATCCAGTTGATGGCGCCCGTGGCGAGGCCGACGAAGTTCTTGACGGTCTCGGGGGCGCGCTGCTCCTCGAGCCGGAGGGTGATGTCACCGAGCGAGGTCTTGAGTCGAGCGTGAAGCTGGCCGGTGCCGGGCACATTGATCGGGGGGAAATCCATCGGGCCTTTTCTCCTGTTCCTTGCCGCCGAGGCGGCGCCGTCAGCCGAGGGAGGAGAGTCGCGAGACCCCCTCCTGCGTTCTGCTGCGGCGGTCTTATCTCATCTGGCGGCGCGAACGAGCGGCGAAATCACCTCAGGCGCGCTCGAAGAGCGTCGCGATGCCCTGGCCCACGCCGATGCACAGCGAGGCGACCCCGACCTTGGCGCCGCGCGCGCGCATCGCATGCACGAGGGTGCACGCGATGCGCGCTCCCGAGCAGCCGATCGGGTGTCCGAGCGCGATCGCTCCGCCGCGGACGTTGACGCGCGCCGGATCGAGCTCCAGCGAGCGCGAGCATGCGAGCGCCTGCGCCGCGAACGCCTCGTTGAGCTCGAAGAGGTCCACGTTGGGCACGCGCAGCCCGGTCCGCTGGAGGAGCTTCTTCACGGCGGGGATCGGCCCCTCGCCCATGAGGTTGGGATCCACCCCCACGGTCGCGGTCGCGACGACGCGCGCGAGCGGCGTCACCCCGGCGGACTGCACGGCGTCGCTCGAGGCGAGCAGGAGCGCGGCGGCGCCATCGTTGAGGGGCGACGCGTTGCCCGCCGTGACGGTGCCGCCCTCGCGGAAGGCCGGCCTGAGCTTCGAGAGCGCCTCGAGCGAGGCATCGGCGCGCACGGCCTCGTCGCGCTCGAACAGGACGGGCGCGCCCTTCTTCTGGGGGACGGAGACAGGGACCACCTCGGCGGCGAACCCGCCCGACTCCCAGGCGAGCGTGGCGCGCTCGTGGGACAGCAGCGCGAACCGGTCCTGATCCTCGCGGCTGACGCCGTGCTTCTTGGCCACGTTCTCGGCCGTCTCCCCCATCGACAGGAGCTCGAACCGCGCGGCCATCCTCGGGTTCGGGTAGCGCCAGCCGAGGGTCGTATCGTGGACCGTCGGCGCGCTCCGGTCGAAGCGCTCGGCCTGCTTGGGCATCGTGAACGGCGCGCGCGTCATGCTCTCGACGCCGCCCGCGATCACGCAATCGGCCTCGCCGGTGGCGATCATGCGCGCGGCGTCGGCCACGGCTTCGAGCCCCGAGCCGCAGAGGCGGTTCACCGTGACGCCCGGGACCTCGTAGGGGAGGCCGGCGAGCAGGGCAGCCATGCGCGCGACGTTGCGGTTGTCCTCTCCGGCCTGGTTCGTCGCGCCCAGGACGACCTGGTCGAGCCGCGGCGCGAGCGAAGGCTGGCGGCGCACGAGCGCGTCGAGGACGAGGGCCGCAAGATCGTCCGGGCGGACCGTCGCCAGGGCGCCGGCGTAACGGGCGATCGGAGTCCGGACGGCGTCGACGATGAAGACGGGGCGCAGGGCAGCAGCCATGAAGAGAGCGTAGCTTCGCCTCGTCGGAGCGCCGCCTGGAGATCGCGCGCACCCGAGCCTTCGTTCCGCGCCGGGGCGGTGGCCAGGTCACGCCTGCCCGCCGGGTCACGCCCGGTGGAGCACAGCTCCGCAGGCCGACGTCGCGGCGACCGAGCGGCCCGTTCCGTTCAGCACAGGACGAGCTGGCGCGGCGCAGCGGCTCAGTAGCTGTCGCTGGATCCGCCGCCGCCGGAGCGACCGCCGCCGCCACCGCCGAACCCGGACCCTCCGCCGCCGCCTCGGCCGCCTCCGCCGCCTCGGAAGAGGAGCGCTTGCAGGGCGAACCACAGGAACCAGCGGAAGGCGGGTGAGATGAGCGCGAGCAGCAGCGCCGCCACGATGGCGACCAGGGTGACGCCGATCTTGATCGGCGAGACCGGGGTGGGCGCCGGCTGGGTTCCGGGCGCCGGCCGCCGCTCCTCCTCGGGCGTCCCGGCGATGAGCGTCCGGGCGATCTCGGTCGTCCCCTGATCGATGGCGTCGCGGAACCGATCCTGCCGGAGCAGCGGGTTGATGGTCTGCCGGATGATGTCGTTCGACTGGAGATCCGTGAGCGCCCCACCCACGCCCTTACCCGTCTCGATGCGGACGCGCCGCTCGGACGGGGCGATCACCAGGAGGACGCCGTTGTCGGCTCCACGCTGGCCGAGCTGCCACGTGTTGAACGCCTCGTAAGCGACGTCCTCGATCGTCTCGCCCTCGAGCGATCCCGCCATGAAGGCGACGATCTCGAACCCGGTCTGGCGACGGATGCGGTCGAGCTTCTGGTCGAGGTAGAGGAGGTCGGACGGGCCGAGCCGCCCCGAGGTGTCGACGACGTGCCCCGTGAGCTGCGGCGGCGTGAAATCGGCGAGGGCGGGGCGGGCGACGAGCGCGCAGACCAGCGCGACCGCGGCGGCGACCGCCCTGGCCACGGCCCGCAGCCGAGCTCCGCTCGAGACAACCTGGCGCATCGCCGCCCCCCTCGTCATCAGAACGAAACCTTGGGCGCCGTCTGGACCTCGGGAGAGGCGGTGAAGTACACGCGCGGCTTGAACGGCTGGCCCGTCGCCTTGTTCACCACCTGGCCCCGGATCTTCAGGAGCTCCGCGTTGTACTCGCGCGCTGCCTGGTTGTACTCCTCGCGCGCTCGGAGGATCCGGTTCTCGACGCCCTCCAGCTGGACCTGGAGGCTGTGGAAGCCCTGGTTGGCCTTGAGATCCGGGTATTGCTCCTGCACCACGAGGAGCCGCGAGAGCGAGCCGCTGAGCTGCTCCTGCGCCTTCTGGAAGGCCTGCACCTTCTCGGGATCCGTCAGGTCCTCGGCCTTGAGCTGGATGCCGGTGGCGCGGGCGCGCGCCTCGGCGACGCTCGAGAGCGTCTGCTCCTCATGCTTGGCCGACCCCTTCACCACCGCCACGAGGTTCGGGACGAGGTCGTAACGCCGCTGGAGGTTCGCCTCGAGATCCGACCACTTCTGGGCCGCGATCTGATCCTTCTCGACGAGCACGTCGTAGCGCTGGCAGCCCACCACCGACGTCATGAGGGCGAGCACCGCCAGGAAAAGGGAGACCACAGCGAGGCGCTTCCGAAATGCCGCTTTGTGAACAATCCGCATGACTGGCTCCAGGATCGCTTGCATTACCCGCCGGGGACGGCGTCGCGCCACGTCATGCAAGACCCCGGCCCCGTGCCGCTCGCGGGGGTGCCGCGCCACCGGGACTTCGGTGCACGTGATACCCTTCGCCCTCGTGATCGTGCCCGCAGCCCGGCGCTCTCGCCGCAGGAGGGCCACACGCGTGGCACACCGCCACAGCCGCCCGTTCCGATGAGCCACCGCCCGCGCATCGCAGCCCATTCGCTCAGCCCTGCAGCCTATGCGCCGTACGGCGACATCCTCATGGCCTCGCCGCACGGCCAGCCCGGCAGGCCGGCCAACCAGGGGACCGCCCGTCGCTTCGATCACCTCGCCGCGATCGAGAACCTCCGCCCCGCGCAGGCCGCGCTGAACGTCTCGGTGTTCCGCTGCGCCCCGCGCTCGAGCTTTCCGCTCCCGATCGCGCTGCTCGAGAAGCACCCCGGCTCGACGCAGGCGTTCGTGCCGATGAACGCGCGGCGCTACCTGGTCGTGGTCGCCCTGGGCGGCGACCGGCCCGACCTCACGACGCTCGCCGCCTTCGTCGCCCACGGCGCCCAGGGCATCACCTATCGCCCCGGCGTGTGGCACCACCCCATGATCGCGCTCGACGCCGAGGTCGACTTCGTCTGCCTGGTCTGGGAAGACGGCTCCCCCGGCGACTGCGCCGTGGTCGAGTACGGAGAGGGCGAGCGGGTCGCGATCGCGATCGACCCCTGACCGCCGGACCGCTCCGCCGTCGCTCGGGGTCCGGCAAAGCGCGGCGCCGGCGCCGCAGGCAAGGACCGCGGCGGCGGGAGGCGGTCCCAAAGGCCGCGCGGCGCCGCAGCCTCCGGGCGCGCGCCGCGCTATAGAGGCGCCCCGAACCGTCCATGCGCCGCTCGACCCCCAATTGCTCGTTCGTCGCGCAGGAGCAGCGAAGGCTGCTCGCCGCGCTCGATGCCCTCGATGTCGCCGCCGTCGCCCGCACCCTCGAGGAGTTCGTCACCGACGAGCGCAGGGCCCGGCTGCGCGGGGTGATCGCGTCGCGCCTCGACGCGGTCACCGTGGCCATGGACGCGCCGCACGACCCGCACAACGGGGCCGCCGTGCTCCGCTCGTGCGACGCGTTCGGCTTGCAGCGGCTGCACATCATCGAGCGGGCCGAGCCGTTCCTCGTCTCGAACACCGTCTCGCGCGGCTCCGAGCGCTGGGTCGACGTGCGCACGCACGCGACCGCCGAGTCCGCGATCGCCACGCTCCGCGCCTCGGGGCACGAGCTCGTCGCGACGCACCCCGACGGCGAGCTGACCCCGCGCGATCTCGCAAGCATCCCCCGCCTCGCGCTGGTGCTCGGCAACGAGCGCGACGGGATCCGCCCCGACCTGGCCGCCGCGTGCGCCCGCGCCGTGCGCGTCCCGATGCGGGGCTTCGCCGAGAGCCTCAACGTGAGCGTCACCGCGGCGATCCTGCTCGAGCACGCGACGCACGGCCGCCCGGGCGATCTGCCCGAGCCAACCCAGACCAGGCTCTACGCCCGCGCGCTGGTGCTCACCGTCGCCCACGCGGCGGAGATCCTCGCCGCGCGGGGCATGCACCTGCCCTTGCCGCTCGGAGGAGCGCCGTCCCCTCCCCCGAAGCCGCGCGGCCCCAAGGCGCGGACGCCGCCCGCGGCGCCCGCGCGGGAAGAGCGCGGCGCCGGCGCCCCGAAGGAGCCGGAAGGCGGGTAGCATGCAGCACCCCATGCGAAGCCCCGGTCCCCCGCGGCGCGATCGCCGCGCCCGCGGCGCCGTCCCGCGCCCGCCAGCCCCCCGCGGCCTCCTCGCGCGCCTCGCCGTCGCGCGCGCGGCGCTCGGCGGCGCGCTGCGCGCGGCGCTCGTCGCCCTGCCCCTCGCCGGCTGCATCGAGGTGCCGCCGCCCCCGCCCAGGCCGCCCCTCGAGCCGAAGGACCTCCGGGTCCCCGAGGGCGTGGGGCTCGAGATGGCCTGCACGCCGACCGGGGTCGAGCTCTGCTTCGACGCCCGCGACAACAACTGCAACGGCGTGATCGACGAGGGGTGCGGGCTCCACACCGGGATCCTCCAGTTCACGATCGCCTGGGAAGAGGCCGACGCCGACGTCGATCTCAACGTCTACGACCCGTCGGGGGAGCTCGCCCGCGTCGGGGAGCCGACGGCGAGCGGCCTGATGAAGGACCGCGACTGCCCGCGCGTGAGCGGCGAGTGCCAGGAGCAGAACGTGGAGAACGTCTTCCTCACCGAGGGCGAGCCGGCCCGGGGCCGCTACCGCGTCGTCGTGCGGCTCGACAAGCTGAACGACGCGACGGCGCCCATCCGCGTCCGCCTGAGCGCGCGGGTCGGCCAGCGCTCGTACAGCATGGCGCTCGACCTGTCTCCCTCCGCCGCGAGCGAGGAGAAGAGCGTCGAGTTCACGCTCTGAGCCGCTGACGAGGCGCGCGAGGCGCACCGCCGCGCCTCCCGGCCAGAGCGCGACGCGACCCGCGATGCGATCGCGCACTGCGATCGCGCACCGGCGTATCCGCCCTTGCAGGAAAGGGATCCGGCGACAGCGCTCCGCGCGCTTCGCCGCCGCCGCGCGGTTGACGTCCACCATCCCCCCACCTTAAAAGATGTGGCCATTTTACACCCGGAGACGTCCCGCGAATGAATCCCATCTGGATGCTCACATTGCTCGTCGGCCTCTTCGCGGCCTTTGCGTGGAGCGCCAACCGGCGTTGGCAGCTCCTCAAGGTCGGGCGCGGGGAAGGCCGGCTCGACCGGCTCGCCGAGCGCCTCAAAGGCACCTGGGAGTACGCCTTCCGGCAGCGGAAGATGGGTTACTACCCGCTCGCCGGGCTGGCGCATAAGCTCATCTTCGTTGGATTCCTGGTTCTCCTGCTCCGCACGCTGATGCTGTGGGGGCGCGGCTTCGATCCGGCGTTCGACCTCTGGATCCTGGGGCATGATCCGGTGCGGCTGCCGGGCATCGGCGCGGTGCCGCTCGGCGGCATCTACGAGTTCGTGAAGGACGTCATGGCCGTGCTGGTCGTCGCCGGCGCGCTCGTGTTCATCTACTACCGGGCGATCAAGCGCGAGCGGCGCATGACCCTGTCCGGCGAGGGGCTCCTCATCCTCGGCATCATCGTCACGATGATGGTGGCCGACATGCTCTATGACGGCGCCGCGCTGGCGCTGCACCACCGCGGGTCCACGGCGGCGTGCGGCCCCGACGACGCGACGCTCTGCGAGCGCATCGCCACCGTGACCGCCCCGTTCGCGGGCGTCCCCGCGGACCCGGCGGCGCTCCGCTGGCACCTGTTCCCCGCCCCGGCGGGCTCGCTGTTCGCCGTGCTCCTGGGCGGCGCGAGCCCGGGGACCCTCGTCGTCCTCGCGCACATCGGGTTCTGGACGCACGTCACGCTGGTGCTCGTGTTCATGAACCTGCTCCCGCACTCGAAGCACTTCCACATCATCACGGCGATCCCGAACGTCTTCACGCGCGCCCTCGACCCGCGCGGCCGGCTGCCGCTCGTCGCGGGCAACGCCGAGGCGATCGGCGAGATGGTCATGAAGGCCGCCGAGGAGCCCGAGAAGGCCGCGCCGGTCGGCATCGGACGCATCGAGGACTTCACCTGGAAGGCGATCCTCGACTTCTACACGTGCACCGAGTGCGGCCGCTGCAGCGACAACTGCCCGGCCCACAAGACGGGCAAGATCCTGAGCCCCAAGCAGCTCACGCTCGACCTGCGCGACCACCTGTACGGCCGGGAGAGCGAGTTCATCAACAGGCCGGGCGGCCCGAGGGGCCTCGCCGGCGACGGCCACGCGACCCAGGCGAACGGGCAGGCCGGCGACGGCGCAGCGGCGCAGGAAGGCCAGGGAGCGGAGGCGCAGGAAGACGCCGGGCACGCGGAGCAGGCGGCGCAGGAGAACCCGGTCCCGGTCCCGGAGGCGGGGTACAAGCCGGTCGACCTCGTGGCGAACGTCGTCCACCCGGACGTGCTCTGGGCCTGCACGACGTGCCGGGCCTGCGAGGAGCAGTGCCCGGTGATGATCAGCTACGTCGACAAGATCGTCTCCATGCGCCGCCACCTGGTCCTCGTGAAGGGCGAGTTCCCGGCCGAGCTCGGGAATCCGTTCAACGCGATGGAGGTCAACGGCAACCCGTGGAACCTCGCGCGCATCGATCGCGGCAACTGGGCCGAGGGGCTCGAGATCCCGACCCTGGCCGAGAAGCCGCAGGCGCCCGTGCTTTACTGGGTCGGCTGCGCGGCGAGCTACGACGACCGCGCGAAGAAGATCGCGCGCGCGACCGCCAGGCTCCTGAAGGCGGCCGGCGTCGACTTCGCGATCCTCGGCCAGGAGGAGACCTGCACCGGCGACCCGGCGCGCCGCGCGGGCAACGAGTACCTCTTCGCGATGCTGGCCGAGCAGAACGCCGCGACCCTGAACGGCTACAAGGAGCAGGGCGGCATCCGGAAGATCGTCACGACCTGCCCCCACTGCTTCAACACGCTCGCCAACGAGTACCCGGACTTCGGCGCGAAGTTCGAGGTCGTGCACCACACGGACTTCTTGCTCGGCCTGGTCGCCGAGAAGAAGCTCGTCCCGAGGAAGCCGGTCGAGGGGAAGGTGGTCTTCCACGACTCCTGCTACCTCGGCCGCTACAACGACGTGTACGAGCAGCCGCGCGACATCCTGAAGCGCATCCCCGGCCTGCAGCTCGTCGAGGCCGAGGGGTGGAACCGGCAGAAGGGGCTCTGCTGCGGCGCCGGCGGCGCGCAGATGTGGATGGAGGAGCAGAACAAGGACCGCATGAACGTCAAGCGGACGCTGCAGCTGCTCCAGACCGAGGCGAAGACGATCGCGACCGCCTGCCCGTTCTGCCAGACGATGATCACCGACGGCCTCAAGGATCAGTCCAAGGAGGAGTCGATCCGCCAGCTCGACGTTGTCGAGCTGCTCGAGGAGAGCTGCGCCCTCGACCGCTCGACCGGCAGCCACGCCGCCTCCCAGGACGCCGCCGGCTCCGAGACGGCCGCGTCCGCCACCGTCTGATCCCTCTATTTCCGTTGTGAGCGCACGGGGAGCCGCCGCGTCGCGGGGCTCCACGGCGCACGTTCCGCGTATTTGCCTACATTTGCGCCCTGGAGCACGCCTGACGAGGATCAGGCGCAGCCTTCTCGTGCGTCCCGTCTCGGCCTGAGCTAGATTCGGCCGTGCCGCCGGAGGTGGATGTGATTGAAGGCGCTCTGAAGGGGACCGCGAACGTGGACCCCCGCCCTACGCCGGAGGGAACCGCAAGCGCGGAGTACCGGCTCACGGGGACATTGATTCATCCGATCTGCATCTCGGTCGACGCGATCGCCGACAGCGCGCTGCGCGCGCATCAAGCAGCCTCGGGCGCCACGGAGCTCCGCTGCGACGTGTGCGACGCGGCCATCGAGGGAGAGCCCGCCGGGCGCGGCCTCTACGTGTGGTCGCGCGGCGATGAGCTCCGGATCGAGGAGCCGGCCCTGTGCGGCGGCTGCGCCGTCGCCATCGGGATGACCGCGCTGTCCGCCTGGAACGTCGAGGAAGAAGAGGGCTGAGCCCGCCTCCGCGGCGTCAGGTGCGGGCCGCGCCGCCGCCCGCCGGGCGGAGCCCTGGACATCAGAACGCCTCGCCGATCGCCAGGTTCACGGCGACGGGCAGCACATCGAACAGCTTGCCCGGGCGCCTCTCGTCGTCGGGCCAGCCATCTGCCTGGGTTTCATGGCAGACGCCGAGCACCTGCATGCAGGGGACGCGGTAGCCGACGTCGAACCGCAGCGGGCCGACGGGCGTGGTGTAGCGCAGCCCGATGCCCGCCGAGAGGTGCAGGCGCTGCGCGTCCGGGCGGAACAGCCGGTGCTCCCGGGTGACGTCGCTCGCGTCGGCGAAGATCACGGTGCCGAAGCTCTCGCCGAGCGGTATCCGGAGCTCGAGGCTCGCCTCCCAGAGCAGCCTGCCGCCGATGGGGACCAGGGGGGCGTCCTCGGCGTTCGCATTCTCATCGGCTGTCAGGCTCGGCACGCGGGCGTGCGGGCCGACCTCGTTGTACCCGTATCCGCGGTTGCTCGTCGCGCCGCCGCTGAAGAACCCGCGGAACTGCATCAGCTGCAGGTCGGCCCCCACATCTCTCTGGCACGTGTTCCTGTCCTCGCCCCCGAGGGCGTCGCACGCGGCTGGATCCAGGGAGGCGTCGCCGTAGTCCCCCGTGAACAGCCACCCGGTCATCAGGCGGAAGCCGAGGGTCCATCGCCTCGAGACGGGGAGGTAGGCGCGAAACTCGGGCTGGAAGCGGATGTCGCGCGCGGCGTGAAACCGCTTGTTGCTCTCGTCCTGCTCGCCCACCACGGCCCTCGCCAGCGCGGTGTCGAACCCGAGATAGCCGGCCAGCTGCGTGTCCAGCGCGACGTAGTAGCCGTGATGGGGGGTGAGCCGGTCGGGCTTCCCCGCCCGGTTCAGACGGCGGTCATAGGACACGAGCGCCTGGAGGTAAGGAATGAAGAGGGTCCCGAAACCCGGGGGCAACGGCGCCGGGTTGTAGGTGAACGGGCTGTTCAGCTGAATGTTGTAGAGGAGGGCCGCGTTCAGGTCCGATTTCAGAAAGGGCCGCTCGAGGCCGATGGAGCCGACGTACTCGCGGTAGCCGACGATCGCGTGGTCCAAGGGCTCCTGAGGAGGGTTTGAGGCGCTTCCTGGCTCCCCCTCGTCCGTGTCGGCTTTCTCATCAGGCTTGGTGCAGAACTCCCCGGTCTGCGGGCAATAGAGCTTGAACGAGCCGCGCAGCACCGCGGCCGTGCGCCGCTCGAACGCCCCCGGCTGGCGGAGCTCGGACCGCAGGTGGATCTCGGGCAGGAGGCGGAACGTGTCCCCGAGCTCCTTGCCGAACAGGTTCGCGAACTCCATCGGATAGAAGACCAGCCCCGGCCGGGCCTCGATGTTGAAGCGGCGCAAGCCGCCGAGGAAGTTGCGATCCTCCCACCCGGCGACGAGGTGCGCCTCGACGCGCGAGCCGACCTCGGCGCCGCCGCCGAGCTTCACGGCGCGCAGCGCGGCCGGCTCCACGGAGAACGTCACGGGGACGACCGGGTTCCTCGGCTGCCCGGGGGGCGCGAGCTCGGGCTTCACCGCAACGGCGCCGAACACGCCGAAATCGGCCAGCGCCTGCTCCGCGTCCGCCAGCGCCGCGGTAGAGAAACGCTCGCCCTCCTCGATGCCGATCGCCGTCCTGACGGGCGCCTCCGGCAGCTCGCCGAGCCCCTCCAGCTTGACCTCGCCGAACGTGCTCTCGGGGCCGAGCTCGATCGTGTAGCGGACCCGCGCCTCGTTCTTCACGAGGTCGACGTCGACGTGCCCCTCGACGGTCGCGTAGGCAAAGCCGCGATCCGTGAGGACCCGGAGCAGCGTCTTCTTCAGCTCCTCGTACTCTTCCTCGTCCAGGCGCTCGCCGACCCGCAGCCGGCCCTTCGCCTCGGTCACCGGCCGGGCGATGTCCTTGCCCTTCTCCAGGGTCCAGTCCCGCCACTGGAGATCCACCGACGCGATCGTCACCGGCTGTCCCTCGGAGACGACGATGCGCACCCGCACGCGCCCCTCCTTGCCGGGGCCGCCGGTGCGCTGCACCCGCGCCGCGCGCGCCCGCGCGTTGTAGAACCCGCGCGCCCGGTAGTACCGCTCGATGCGGGCCATGTCCCGCTCGAGGACGAACCGATCGAACCGCTCGTACTCGACCGTGAGCGCGTCCCAGATGCTCAGGATCGGCACGGGCTCGAGCGCGCCGCCGAGCAGATGCGAGCTCTCGGCCGTCGCGATCCGCTCGGCGAGCTCGTCGCCGCTGATCACCTCGTCACCGTCGAAGGAGACCTCCTCGATGGCGCACCCGCCGAGATCGGGACGCGTGCACGCCGGCGGCTGACGCGAAGCGGCACAGGCGGAAACCCCGAGCGCCGCGCACGTCGTGAGCGCTGCGGCGACGAACCGAGCCAGCGGGACCGGAACACCTGAAAGAGAACTTTCGGTTGGGCCGGCGGCGATGCGATGGCCTCGGTGGGCGCGATGGCGAGGATTCAACGTTACGCCTGTGTTTTCGATATGCTGCCGTCCGCTTCGGCCGCCGGAGGCCCGCTCCGAGTCTGGGTGGGCCTCCGGAGAGCGGCGCGAGCGAGGGAGAGCCTACGAGATGGCAGAGCCGACGCAAAAGGAACCTGGTGCCGCGGGGTACCCGGGATATGGATTGCCGCACGAGCCTGGGGCTGGGGTGCCCGCGAGCGCAGGCGCGCCCTTCGGAGGTCCGCCCCCCGAGGAGCGGCGCGGCGCCCTGAAGGCGCTGGTGGCGCTCGGCGGCCTGGCCTACGCCGGCGCGATCGCCGTGCCGGCGGCGAGCTTCATCGCCGGTCCCGCCGCGGACAACGCCGGCTCGGCGGGCGGGCGCGAGCGCTGGGTCCGGGTCGGGCGCCTCGCGGATCTCCCGCCGGACGAGCCGCGGCGCCTCAAGGTGATCGGCGAGGAGCGCGACGCCTTCACGGTCGCGAAGGACCAGATGCTCGGCGCGATCTGGGTCATCCGGGAGGGCGAGAAGATCCGCGCGATGAGCGCCACGTGCCCCCATCTCGGCTGCGGGATCGAGCTCAACGGCGACAAGAAGACCTTCAACTGCCCGTGCCACTCGTCGCGCTTCGCCCTGTCGGGGGCGCCGGAGACGGGACCGTCCCCGCGCCCGATGGATCCGCTCGCGACGCGCGTCGTGGACGGCTGGGTCGAGGTGGACTACCGGCGCTACCGTGACGGGACCGCCGCGCTCGAGGAGATCGCAGGATGAGTCTCGGCGACTGGCTGAACGAGCGCATCGGGTACCGCGAGCCGCTCCGTCGCCTGCTGGACGCGCCCATCCCCGGCGGCGCGCGCATCGGCTACGTCTGGGGAGGCGCGCTCGCGCTGCTGCTGCTCGTCGAGGCCGTCACGGGCGCGCTGCTCATGTCGGCCTACGCGCCGAGCGCGACCACGGCGTGGGCGAGCGTCGCGCACATCAACTTCACCCTGCGCGCCGGGTGGCTCATCCGGGGCCTCCACTACTTCGGAGCGCAGGCGCTCGTCATCCTGATCGCGGTCCACGTGGCGCAGATCGCGATCCACGGGGCGTACCGCGCCCCGCGCGAGGTCGGCTGGTTCCTGAAGCTCGGCCTGCTCGGGGTGATCCTCGGCTTCGCCTTCACGGGCAACCCGCTCCCGTGGGACCAGGACGGCTACTGGGGAACGCGCGTCGAGACGGGCATCATGGGCGCGGTCCCCGTCGTCGGGCCGCTCACGCAGGAGCTCGTCGTCGGCGGCAGCTCGCTCGGCCACATGACGCTGACGCGGCTCTACACCCTGCACGTCTTCGTGCTGCCGGCGGTCACGGCCTTGCTGCTCGCCGCGAGCTTCGCGCTGTTCCGCAAGCACGGCTTCGGTACGCCCCACGGCGCCAACCTCACGAGGGCGGACCGGTTCTACCCGAAGCAGCTCGGCATGATCCTCCTGGCCGGCGCGGTCGTGCTCGTCGTCCTCTTCGATCTCGCGGCCATCGAGCACGGCGCCCCCCTCGAGGCGCCCGCGGACCCGGTCAGCGACTACAACGCCCGCCCGGCGTGGTACTTCCGCCCGCTCTTCGAGCTGCGCAAGTTCTTCCCCGGCTCGCTGGAGCTCATCGCGACGGTCGGCCTGCCGGGGGTGATCGGGCTGTACCTCGCCCTGCTCCCGTTCATCGACAGGAAGCCCGGCCCGCTCCGCGCGCGGCTGCCGGCGCTCGCGCCGCTGTTCCTGATCGGCCTCGGGGCCGTGGCCTTCCTGGCGAAGTCGTACGCGTCCGACGCGAAGGACGAGGGCTTCCAGCGCTCGCAGGTGCAGAACGCCCAGCGGACCGCGCGCGCGATGGCGCTGTTCAAGCAGGGCGTCCCGCCCGAAGGCGCGCTCGCGATGCTCCGGAACGATCCCGAGATCCGCGGCGAGGACCTCTACAAGAAGGAGTGCGCGAGCTGCCACCGGCTGAACGATCTCGGCCCGCCCAAGGACAAGCAGACGGCGCCGGACCTCACCGGGTTCGGGACGAAGGCCTGGGCGCTCGAGGTGCTGAGGGATCCCGACGCCGACCACCTCTTCGGCAAGACGGCGTTCAAGGAGATGATGCCGTCGATGGTCAAGCCGCCCGCGGATCCCGAGGCGGCGAAGATGTTCACGCCGATGAGCGCGGCCGACCAGGAGACGATCGCGGCGTTCCTGGAGGCGCAGGCGCGCGGGGAGCGGAGCGCCGGGACGCAGGGAGAGACGCTGGTCCGGCAGCGGTGCACCAGCTGCCACCGGCTCGACGGCAAGACCGACGACGAGGAGTCGGCCGCGCCCGAGCTCCGCGGCTGGGCCTCGGTCGCGTGGATCGAGGCGCAGATCACGAACCCCGGCAGCGGCAAGGCCTACCCGCCGGCGGCGATGTCGAAGGATCTGGAGGGCCACATGCCGGCGTTCGAGGAGAAGATCTCCGCGAACGACCGGAAGGTCCTCGCCGCCTGGGTTCACCGCCGCGGCCGCGGCGAGCCCGCGGCCGCCGCCAGCGCGCCCGAGAAGAAGCCCTGAGCGATCCGCTCGCGGGCTGACGCCGTCCCAGACCTCCCTCCCTGCACGCTCTCTCGATGAACGCCGGCGCGGCGCTCGCCGGAGCGCGCGGATCCGTTCGGGTCAAGGCGCGCGCTGGCCGGTGATCGCGCGCGCTGCCGTGTCGCGGCACGCCGGCACGCGCGGTGCTCTGCGCTCCGAGAGGGGGAGCCGGTGGCGGCATCTTGCACGGTCGCCTCCACACCTGCGTGCGCGCGGCGCTCGCCCCGGCGGCGGCGCGCGCGAGCCCAGAAAGAGCAGGATCCGTGGACCTGGATGCGGCTGTGAAGCATCACTTCCCGTGGATCGCGGGCACGCTGCTCGCGTCCGCAGCCTATTTTCAGGCAGCGGGGGTCTCGCACCTGCTCGGGAGGACGATCATCCCGGACAGAGCCTCCAGGATGGCTTCCCGGCCGCAGGTCGAAGGCCGCGCGCAGCGCGACGATCTCCACGCGACGAACGCCGACCCGATCCTGCAGCGCAACCCGTTCGACTCGACGACGGGGCCGCTCCTCCCGCCGCCGGGCGGCGATCCCGAGGAGCGCACGCCCGAGGCGGGCGGCGATCCGTGGAGCGATCCGCTCTGCGATGCCGGACGCGTGGTGCTCATCGCGGCCTCGCAGGACGACGCGTGGTCGTTCGCGGCGATCGAGGGCCCCGACGGGCGGACGCAGCTCCGGCGACTCGGCGGCGACGCGCCGGGCGGCACGCTCGCGCGCATCACCTGGGACCGCGTCTGGATCGCCGCGGGCGGCGCGCGCTGCCAGCTGCAGCTCGGGAAGACCGCGCGCGAGGAGGCGCCGGAACCGCAGCCGCCTCTGCGGCCTCAGGCGAGGCCGGTCGGGAGCGAGGACGGCATGAGGTCGATCCCGCCGGAGATCGCCGCCCGCATCCGGCGGGTGAGCGCCACGGAGATCCACGTCGACCGGGCGGCGGTCGACCAGATCCTCGAGCAGCAGGCGCTCCTCATGCGCTCCGCCCGGGTGATCCCGGAGAGGCAAGGGGGCCGGGTCGTCGGGCTGAAGCTCAGGATCAAGCGGGGCTCGCTGCTCGAGTCGCTCGGGCTGGAGAGCGGAGACTCGCTGAGGTCGATCAACGGCTTCGACATCACCGATCCGCAGAAGGCGCTGGAGGCCTACGCGCGGCTCCGGACCGCGGACCACCTGTCCGTCGCGATCGAGCGCGGCGGCCAGCTGATGACCGTCGACTTCAACATCCGCTGAGGACCTCGGCCCGGCGCCCGCGGGGCTCAGCCGAAGGCGTCGACGGCCGCCTTGGCCGCCCGGCCCGCCAGCGACGGCGGCGCGACAGACTCCCACCACGCCCCCGCGTGCCGCTCGGTCCACTCGGCGTCCATGCGGAGCGCGGCGAGCCGCTCGGACAGCTCGCGCGCCGACTGCGGCCGCCTCGCCGGATCCTTCTCGAGGCAGTCGAGCACGAGCCGATCGAGCGCCGGCGGGATCGGGCGCGCCGCGCGCTTCGACGGCGCGACGGGCACCTCCGTCGCGTGGAGCAGCACCGTCTTCATCGCGGTCTCGGCCTCGAACACGAGGGCGCCCGTGAGCAGCCAGTAGGCGACGCACCCGAGCGCGTAGATGTCGGTCCGGCCGTCGACCGGGCGATCGCCGAGCACCACCTCCGGGGCCATGAAGGCAGGCGTCCCGGTGATCGCGTTGTCCGCGGTCAGCGTCGAGGGGGCCGCGTCTTTCCTGCGCTCGGCCACGAGCCCGAAGTCGAGCACCTTCAAGAAATCGAGATCCGCGCCGTAGCGGCACAGGAAGAGGTTGGCCGGCTTGATGTCGCGGTGCACAAGGAAGGCCTTGTGCGCCTCGTGGAGCGAATGGCAGGCCTGCCGGAGCAGGTGGACCACCCGCGCGGGCGGCTGCGGGCCGTCCAGCTTGACGAGGGTGTCGAGGTCCATGCCGTCGAGCAGCTCCATCACGTAGTAGAACGACCCGTCGTGGGCGACGCCGAAGTCGAAGATGCCGATCGTGTGCGGCGACCGGAGCGCCGCGGTCGCCTGCGCCTCGCGCTCGAACCGCGCCTTCGCGTTGCCGCTGCTCGCCGCCTCGCCCAGGAACACCTCCGGGCGGATCAGCTTCACGGCCGCGGGGCGCGCGAGCATCCGGTGCTTTGCCCGCCACACCTCGCCCATGCCGCCGCCGCCGAGCCGCTCGACGAGGCGGTAACTGCCGAGCTCCCGCGCCGCGTCGAGCTTGCGCCCCAGCCCGAAGACCACGCGCGACACGAACACGGACAGCGCCAGCGCGATGACGCTCGGGAAGAAGCGGCGGAACATCGCCTCGCGCGAGGGCACCTCCATGAAGTCCGACCGGACGAGCACCCAGAGGCACGCCGGCTCGGTGAGGATCGCCATCGTCGAGGTGAGCAGCGTGCGCACGCTCGGGGCCGGGACGATGATGGGGAACATCAGCACCCAGATGGCCACCGGCGACCAGCCCGGCAGCATCGGCCCCTCCGGCCACGGCTGCGCGTTGGTGACGACCGCGATCGAGGCGGCGCCCAGGATCTTGTAGGCGAACGAGAGATCGACGATCCCCGACGGCGAGAGCAGCCGACGCCGCGCGACGACGAAGAGCGCCGCCGAGACGAGCATGAACGGCAGGTAGACCGCGAAGCGGATCAGGTGAGGGCCGAGCTCCAGGCCCGGGATGAGCTCGGACACGATGAAGCCGAAGGCGCCCACGAGGAGCGTGCAGAGCGACATCCACGCGACGCGCCGCACCGCCTCCTGCTCGAGGTCCGGGGGGAGCCGCGGCGCCAGCCAGTCCCAGCGCGACCTCGCGCAGGTCCTGCTGGCATCGGGGCCGAGAAATACGGTCTCGCTCATGGCGTCGCGCGCGGCGCAAAGCCGCGTCCGCCTGCATTTAGGGGAGCACGCAGGCGGCGGGAATAGAAGAGCAGAGCGGCGCCCTCGCCGCGCGCTCCGCCGGCTCGCTCTCCCTGCCCGCGCGCGGCGCCGTTACTTCACTTGGAGAAGACCTGCGCGGCCGCGAGCCCGGCGCCCTTCGTCGCCTTGAGGATCACCTTGCCCGGTCCGCCGACCGGCAGCGGGTTCTTCCAGCAGCCCGAGGCCTTGCCGCCGAGCGTCGCCGCGGCGCCGGTGGTGCTGTCTTGCGCGAGGACGACGGGCGGGAGCGCGGGCGCCGGCTGCGACACGAGCTGGATGTCGAGCTCCTGGACGCCGATGCCGATGCCGACGACCGTGTAGCACTTGCCGGCCGAGATGTTGATGTCCTGCTCGAGCGTCTGGCCCTCCTGGAACTGCCCCGCGAACGGCCCGCCGTCCGCCTTCATGCCCGGGGCCTCCGTCGTGCCCATCCCCTGCAGGATCGGCGTCGCGGCCACCGCGGCGACCGGCGGGATCGGCGTGGCGGTGGGGCCCGCGGGCGCGACCGTGGTGGTCGTGGGCACCGCCGTCGCGGTCGTGGTCGGCACCGCCGAGGCGCACCACTGACCCGGCGGGCACGGGTTGCTCGGGTCGATCGTCGGCTCAGGGGTCGACGAGCACGCGAGCGCTCCGAGCGCTGCGAGGGAGAGCGGGAGTACCTGGAAGACACGCATCATGAGAATGCTCCTTCGATGGGCATGAGCTCGCCCGATCACAGGACGAGGTGCCGGCGCTTCTTACACCGGCTGCGGTTCGACGTGTGGGTCGAGCTCGCGAAGCAGCGACCTCGACAGCGAACGCGCCGCGCAGCGCTGCGCGGCGCGTTCGCTGTCACCGCGCCGCTTTGCGCCCCGCGCGTGGCGTGCTATCCGAGGTCGGGCCTGCGCGGTCTTGCAATTCCAAGTAGTTAAACTATACACGTGTTCTGCGTCACCTGCGTGGGACGGCAGTGCGCGCCCAGTGGTGGACCTCCGCAGCGTGCCTTGCCTTCCTGGCCTCCTCTGGCCCGGGCGGCGTGCACACGCCGCATCAGGCCCGTACCGCTGTGTCCTGAGCGCCCGGCGTCGTCGCGCGGATTAACGCGCATCCGTCGGAGCAGCCATGAGCCAGGATCAAAAGCCCCCGCCCGCCGAAGGCAGCGCCTTGTGGTACAAGGACGCGATCATCTACGAGGTCCATGTCCGCGCGTTCAGCGATTCGAACGCCGACGGCATCGGCGACTTCGAGGGGCTCGTCGACAAGCTCGACTACCTTCAAGACCTCGGCGTCACCGCGATCTGGCTCCTGCCTTTTTATCCATCGCCGCTTCGCGACGGCGGATACGACATCGCGGACTACGCCAGCATCAACCCGTCTTATGGGACCCGGCGCGATTTCGCCCGCCTCCTGCGCGAGGCGCACCGCCGCGACATCCGCGTCATCACCGAGCTCGTCCTGAACCACACATCGAACGAGCATGAGTGGTTCCAGCGGGCGCGGACCTCGCCCAAGGGCTCACGCTGGCGCGACTTCTACGTGTGGAGCGACACGCCCCACCGTTACAAGGACGCCCGGATCATCTTCAAGGATTTCGAGACGTCGAACTGGGCCTGGGATCCGGTGGCCAACGCCTATTACTGGCACCGCTTCTATTCCCACCAGCCCGACCTCAACTTCGAGAACCCGGACGTGCACGCCGCCGTGTTCAAGGTGATCGACTTCTGGCTGGAGATGGGGGTCGACGGGCTGCGGCTCGACGCCGTGCCGTACCTCTACGAACGCGAGGGGACGAACTGCGAGAACCTGCCGGAGACGCACGAGTTCCTGCGGAAGGTCCGGCGCCACATCGACGCGAATTTCGCCGATCGCATGCTCCTCGCCGAGGCCAACCAGTGGCCCGCCGACGCCGCGGCGTACTTCGGCGACGGCGACGAGTGCCACATGAACTTCCACTTCCCGCTGATGCCCAGGATGTTCATGGCGGTGGAGCTCGAGGACAGCTTCCCGATCGTCAACATCCTGAAGCAGACGCCCGTGGTCCACGAGACCTGCCAGTGGGCGACGTTCCTCCGGAACCACGACGAGCTGACGCTCGAGATGGTGACCGACGAGGACCGGGACTACATGTACCGCGTCTACGCGCAGGAGCACACGGCGCGGATCAACCTGGGCATCCGGAGGCGGCTCGCCCCGCTCATGAAG
Source organism: Sorangium sp. So ce1014 (assembly GCF_051521505.1). Taxonomy (NCBI): domain Bacteria; kingdom Pseudomonadati; phylum Myxococcota; order Polyangiales; family Polyangiaceae; genus Sorangium; species Sorangium sp. So ce1014. Next base: position 605,448 of record NZ_CP150356.1, on the reverse strand, counting down.
ACGCGGCGCAGGATCGAGCTGATGAACGGGCTGCTCTTCTCGCTGCCGGGGACGCCCGTCCTCTATTACGGCGACGAGATCGGGATGGGCGACAACATCTATCTCGGCGACCGCGACGGCGTGCGCACGCCGATGCAGTGGAGCGCGGATCGGAACGCCGGCTTCTCCCGGGCGAACCCGCAGAAGCTGTACCTGCCGATCATCATCGACCCCGAGTACCACTACGAGGCGATCAACGTCGAGGCGCAGCAGCAGAACCCCGCCTCGCTCCTCTGGTGGATGAAGCGGCTCATGACCCTGCGCAAGCAGCACAAGGTGCTTGGCCGCGGCACGATCGAGTTCCTGCACCCGGACAACAGCAAGGTGCTCGCGTTCATCCGCGCGCACGGGGACGAGCGGCTGCTCATCGTGGCGAACCTGTCGCGGTACGCGCAGTACGTCGAGCTCGATCTCGCGCGCTTCGAGGGCATGGTGCCTGTCGAGCTGTTCGGCAGGAGCCGCTTCCCGGAGGTCACGAGCCGCGGCTACTCCCTTTCGCTCGGGCCGCATGACTTCTTCTGGTTCGCGCTGGAGCCCGCGACGCCGGCGGCCTCCGCGGGCGAGAGCCAGGCGGCGCCCGCGATCTCGACGAAGGGCTCGTGGCGGGCGCTGCTCTCCCCCGACGGGCGCAGGGCGCTCGAGCCGGCGCTCGGGAAGTTCATCGCGGCACGTCGCTGGTTCCGCGGCAAGGCGCGCACCCGGCGCGCCACGACGCTCGCGGACGTCGTCCCGATCGTGCGCAACGAGCAGGCGGTGGCGGAGCACTACCTCCTGCTGGTGCGCATCGAGTACACGGACGGCTCGCCGGAGACGTACGTCGTGCCGGTCGGCTTCGCCACGGGCGAGCACGCGCGGGCGCTCGCGACGCGCACGCGCCACGCGGTGATCGCGGACGTCACGGTGCGCGATCCGGACCCGGAGAGCGCGGCGTCGCCCGAGGGCGTCCTATACGACGCGCTGACCACCCCGGAGTTCGCCGCGCTGATCCTCGCCGCGATCCGGGCGCGGGGCGTCGCGACGGGCGCCGCCGGCGAGCTCCATGCCCTGCCGCTCGGGACGACGCTCGAGGCGCTCGGCGCGGAGGGAGAGCTCACGGCGCGCATCGCCGAGAGCGAGCAGAGCAACACGACCATCATTTACGGCGACAAGCTGCTCCTCAAGATCTTCCGGCAGGTCGAGGAGGGCATCAACCCGGAGATCGAGATCGGCAGGTTCCTGACGGACCAGCAGTTCCCCGCGACGGCGCGGCTCGCCGGGGCGATCGAGTACCAGGGCCGCGGTCGCGAGACGACCACGGTGGCGATGCTGCAGGAGTTCGTGCAGAGCCAGAGCGACGCCTGGAAGACCACGCTCGAGTCGCTGAACCGCTTCTTCGAGCGGGTGCTCGCCGACGAGGAGTCGGTGAAGGGGAGCGCGCCGCCCATGCCGGCCGGCACGCTCGTCGACGCGTCGCGCGCGACGCCTCCCCCCGTGGTGAACCAGCTGATGGGCACCGATCTCGTGCGGATGCGGCTGCTCGGCGAGCGCACCGCGCAGCTTCACCTCACGCTCGGGAAGGAGAGCAAGGATCCTGCGTTCGGGCAGCAGCCGTTCACGACGCTGCACCAGCAGTCGCTGTTCCAGTCGGCGCACGGCATGCTCTCGCGCACCTTCACCGTGATCCGGAAGCGCGAGCGCGCGCTCCCCGAGAACGTGCGCGAGCACGCGGCGGCGCTGCTCGCGCGCGAGGCCGAGATCAACGCGAAGCTCCAGCAGATCCTGTCGCGGAAGTTCAACGTCACCCGCATTCGCTCGCACGGAGATTTCCACCTCGGCCAGGTGCTCTCGACGGGCGACGACTTCATCCTGATCGATTTCGAGGGCGAGCCGGCGAGGCCGCTCAGCGAGCGCCGCTACAAGCGGTGCCCGCTCCGGGACGTGTCGGGGATGCTGCGCTCGTTCGACTACGCCGGCGCCTCGGCGCTCCGGGACAGCCGCATCCGGCCGGAGGACGTCGCCGTGCTCAAGCCGTGGACCGACGCCTGGGTGGCCTGGGTCTCCGCGAGCTACCTCGCGGGCTACCTGGAGACGATCGCGCGCGCCCAGGCCACGGCAGAGGCTCGGACCGACGACTGGGCGCCGTTCGTGCCCGCGAGCGACGCCGACACGGTGCTCCTGCTCGACTTCTACATGCTCGAAAAGTGCATCTACGAGGTCGGCTACGAGCTCAACAATCGGCCCGACTGGCTGGACATCCCGCTGCGCGGGCTGGAGCAGCTGATTACGCCCAAGGCGTAATCCACGACCTGCCCCCTCCTCTTTCTCTCCGTTCAGCCGGTCAGAACGCATCGGGCGCGCCCTGCCGAGCGCGCGCCCGACGTACAGCGCTCGCGGAGACCTGACGGAGGCGCGCGGTGCGGCTCGGTGCCCCGAGCCCGCCCGCGTCGCGCGGATGTATCCGGCGGCGCTCGCATCGGGGCTCGACAGGGGAAGGTGCTTTGGTGTGGAGCGATTGGCCCGCTCGACAGGCGAAGAGTCGAGTCGTGCGGCGGCTGTCTCTGCTAGGCTGCCAGCCTGCGCGGCCGACGGACAGCCCCAGGAGCGCGGTTGACCTGAACCTCGGGCCAGGAGGTCCTACCCAGTGAGCACGATGTCGCAACTCGGCTTGGGACTGCGCATTGCCGCCGCTCTTCTGATTTTCTCATCCAATGTACACGCCGAGCCCGCAAATAATGACGCGGTGACCCGCTTGCGTGCGCAGGCGAACGCCGCGCAGGCGGAGGGTCGTTTCGCCGAGTCGCGGGAGCTCTGGGAGGCGATCTGGAAACTGGAGCGCTCGCAGGTCGCCGCCTGCAATATCGGGGCGCTCGCCTACCGGATCGGTGACGCGCCCGCTGCCGTGCGCTGGCTGTCGCTCTGCAAGGAGATCATGCGGCCGCCGAGCACGCCGGAGGAGCGCGACCTCTACGAGTCGCGGATCTTCGACCTGGCGCGCGCGCGCCAGCTCGTCGGCGAGCTCCGCATCGTCCTCCCTGCCGGGGCGACCTGCACCATCGACGGCGAGCAGGTCTCGGTCGAGCGCGACAAGACGATCCCCGTCAACCCGGGGCGCCACGCCGTGGTGGCAACGCTGAGCGGCGCCGCCGTCCGGGTCGACGTCGATGTCCGCCGCGGGGAGATCCGCGACGTACGGCTCGATGTGACGGCTCCGGCGCTCAGGCCCACGCCGACGAGGGGTCCTGCGCTCGCGAGCTCGCCGCCGGCTTCCGGGCTGCGGACCGGCCTCATCCTCGGGGGCGTCGCGGCCTCGACGCTCTTCCTGGCGCTCGGCGGCGGGCTGATGGTCGTGGCGCACGACGCGGAGATGAGCCGGAACGAGACCGCGCGCAGCGTCGGCGGCAACAACTGCCTTCGCCTCATCGCGCCGGAGTGCAAGCGGGCCGCCCGGTACGAGAACACCATGTTCACGGCGCGCGAGCTCGGCGCCGCCAGCTTCATCGCGGGCGGCGTGCTGGCCGCCGGCACGCTCGGGTTTGCGCTCTTCACCCACCCGCGCGCCGAGATCACCGCGTCGGCCAGCGGCATGACGCTCAGCGGGGTGTGGTGATCCCGGTCCTCCGCTGAGGGCGCCGGCGCGCTGGACGAAGCGGGATGCGCCGTTATCCTCGAGCGCTGGATGATCCGGCTGGAGCTCGCAGGTGCGCATACGCGGTTGCACTCGACCTTGTGCGGCGCCTGCCCGCAGGGGCCGACGGGCTGCTGCGCCAGCCCGCCGGGGGTCGAGTGGTCGGACATCGGGAGGATCGTGTCGCTCGGCGGCGCAGGCTGGCTGCTCGATCAGATGACCGCAGGCACCCTGCGCCCCGGCCGGCGCGGCCTGCTCATCCTGCGCGTCGAGCCCCGGGGCAGCGACGGCCACCCGCTGCCGAAGAGGTGCGCTTTCCACGGTCCCGAGGGTTGCACCATCCCGCCGCAGCGGCGCGCGGCGACGTGCAATTACTATGTCTGCGACGACGCCTTCGCGCACGGGGGCGAGCTTCGCGGGGCCCCTGAAGCGCTGGCCGGCCGCAGGGCCCATGACGCTCTCGTGGACCTCTACGGGAGCTGGGATCTCGAGCTCGCCGATCGCATCCGTGCAGGCTGGCCAGAGGGCCCTCCCTGGAACCAGGGTTTTCTCGCCTGGCTCGGTCGAGAGGTGGATCGTCTCGCTGCCAGGGCAGTCTCGTCCACGCGGGCGCTCAGGGCTGGATAGCCCACCGCGCTGCGGAGCGCCGAAGCAAGGCGACCTGGCCACATCTTTCTATGATCGACGCAATTTCGTCATCGGACGAGCGATGCATGCGCGATTTTTATGACGGAGCTGCTTGGACGCTCGCCATGTTAGGACATACTCGTGCCCTCGATGGCTTGGTCGCGTCCGGGGGGGCAACTGCCTGTCCGCTCGGGTCGCGCCCAGAAAAGGAGACTTATGTCACGGTGGTTGAAGCTCTCGTTGCTCGCCCTTGGCGCTGGCGCCCTCTTGACCGCGTGCGGGGATGACGGCGAGTCGTCCGCTGGCACCAGCAGCACGTCGTCCACGACCGGCTCGGGTGGCGGCGACGCCTCGACGAGCACTTCCGCGTCGGGGAACGGCGGCGGCGACGGCGGGAACGGCGGCGGCGACGGCGGGAACGGCGGCGGCGCGTCCCTGCGGGCCGAGGCGGAGATCCAGGGGTTGAACGCGAGCGACCTGACCGGGACCGCGGCCTTCACGCAGATCGGAGAGGAGGTGACGCTCACCATCACGCTGTCGGGCTGCCCTGCTGGCGAGCACTCCGCTCACATCCACGAGAACAAGAGTTGCGGCAGCAACGGTGATGAGGCGGGCGCCCACTGGGTGCCCAACGGCGAAGGATTCGGCAGCTTCACGTGCGATGCGAGCGGCCTCGGCACGCAGACGGTCAAGCGCGGGACCGACGTCTGGACCATCGGCGACGACGCGGACACCGACGTGACGAAGTACGCGATCGTCGTGCACGCCGCGGCAGACCCGGACGCCGGCGGCCGCATCGGCTGCGGCCTCATCGAGCAGGAGTAACCCTCCGCGGAGCTCGCCCGTCCGGTCCCTCCGGGGTGGGTGGCCTAATTTGCCCCGGAGTGATTCCCATGAAGGCAGGAAGATCATTGTTCTTTCTTCCCGCCCTCCCGCCCTCCCGCCCTCCCGCCTTTTCCCGCCTCGGTGGTCACCCGCACAGGAGACGGGCCCAGATCGGCGTTTTCGGCGCGGAAGCGCACTCCAGTGCGCTGAGCACCGAAAACGCCGAGGTGGGCCCGTATCCGAAGCGGGTGACCGCCGCTCTAGCGAGGTTCGGAGTCTCGTTTGGGCATCACCGTGACCTCCTGACGACGGAGGGTGACGGTGCGCTCGATGACGTCCGACGCAGAGAGCTGGAGAAAGATCGATTCGTCGAACCAGCCGGACCTGGACACCACGACGACCTGCATCCCCTGCGGCAGCTCGACGCTGAGCGGCGTCTTGCCGAGCATGCTCCCGTTCCAGCTCACGTTCGCGTCCGCAGGCTCGCTCCGGATCGTGACCTTGGCCTTCGCCACGTTCGGTTCGACCACCTGCTCGGCCCTGGAATCGACAACAGGCCGGTCTGACGAGGCAGTTTCCACCGGCCCCACCGACCTCTCGAGGATCATCGCGCCGGCGCCGGCAGCCAGCAACGCCGCCACGCCGAGCGCGGAGGCGAGATAGCCGCGCTGCCGCCAGGACGAGACCCGCCCCACCGTCGCGCCCAGGCTGTCCGGATCGACGGCCGCAGGCTCGTGCTGGTAGTTCACGGGGCTGCTGTGATCGCTGAGGACCGGCAGCCCCGCCGCGGTCGCGGAGGGCCACATGGAACGGTTCATCCCCATGACCATCGAGGCGCGCGGGAACTCACCGAGCATCGAGGCGCGCTGGATGTCGCCCGTGACGTCCAGCGAGCTCAGGTACTCGAACTGCGTGGTGACCTGCTGGCGCACGAGCGCCCTGCTCTCCGCGAACATCTCGAGCACGTGCGCGCCGAGCTGCTCCGTCCGGATGTCCTCGCCAGAGGCCCGCAGATAGCTCTCCAGCGCGTCGCCCATCTCCTGCGCGGTGGCGAATCGTCGCGCCGGGTCCCGCTGGAGCGCCCGCGCCACGATCTCCTCGAGCTCCGGATCGATGTCCGGCACGACGGTGGAGAGCCGGGGGATGTCCCGCGAGAGCAGCTGGTGCATGACGGCGACATGATCGCCGTCGAACAGCCGCCGCATCGCCAGGAGCTCCCAGAGCACGATGCCGATCGCGAAGAGATCGGCCCGCCGGTCGACATCCGCGCTCGCCATCGCCTGCTCGGGCGCGGCGTACGCCATCTTGCCCTTGAACGTTCCATTCTCGGTGTGCGCCGCGTTCAGGGACGCCTTCGCAACGCCGAAATCGACGATCTTTACCGCGCCGTCGTACGTGACGAAGATGTTGTGCGGCGAGACGTCGCGGTGCACGACGCCGATCAGGTCGCCGTCGAAATCCGTGAGCTCATGCGCGTAGTGCAGCCCGCGCAGCGCCTCGGCGATGACCCTGACCCACGTCGCGCGCGTGAAGCTCGCGGCGCCGGGACAGCCGCTGACCACCGCCCTCACGATGTCCTTGAGCGGCTGCCCCTCGAGGTACTCCATCACGATGAAGTACCCGCCGCTCTCGCCCCCGATCTCGTAGGTCTGAACGACGTTCGGGTGATTGAGCCGGGCCGAGAGCTTGGCCTCGTCCAGGAACATCAGGACGTAGCGCGGGTCCTCCGCCATCCCGACGCGGAGACACTTCACAACAACAAGCTTGTTGAACGACCCAGGCCCGCGGGAAACGGCGAGGAACACATCCGCCATTCCACCGCGGCCTAATTTTGCAATCAGGCGGTATCGACCAAGCAAGCTACTGCTCGCTTGCTTGTTCGTCGAGATGGTTTGGCCGCCTGCATTCACGACATCCCCCGCTATAAGAGCTTAATTACCCCGTTGACCGGAAGTTTGCAAAGACTTTTATGTTTGGAAACACGCCGCGCACCTCCCGGACGCGTGCCGCATCGCTCCATCGTCCGGCCGTCACAGCGTGGCATTTTGCGCAGCGCTCCATCGCAGCCCTGAGGGGAAACGCCGCCGAGGCAACGAATGTCAGGGTCCTAACGAACTGGCCCCCACTGGACCGGTCTGCATGTGATCATGCACACGGAGTTCGCCCCGAGCCCGGGGGGCTCAGCAAGAACTCGACGTCCGCCCTGCGCAGAGCTGCCCCCGCGCTGTCCTGGTCGTTCTTCGAGGAGCGTCTACCAGGGGTCCTGCGCCCAGAACCTGCGCACGACCTCGAGCGTGGCGTCGAGCTGCTCGAAGTGGGGGAGGCCCCGCGTGGGCGCGACGCGAGCGACCTCCACACGCGCGTTCTGCTGCTGGAGATCGTCGAGACGATCGAAGCGCGAATAGGGGTCCTGATCGTGGACGATCAACGTGGGGACGGGCAGACGCGCATAAAGGCGCTGGAAGGCGCCCTCCGTGAACAGGGCGCCGGAGATGAACGCGAGGGGGGCGCGGTGGGCGCCAGGCTCCTTCGAGGTGCGGATGGCGTAGTCGACAAGGCCGGGATCCGGGGCGCCGACGAAGCTCTTCTTCAGGAACCAGCGAAGGCTCGGCGGCGACGCCAGCACGCGATAGAGCGCCTCCGCGACGGGGGGAACGTGCGAGACGGCGCGGAGGACGACGTTCGCGCCGGGCGCCTCGCGGCCGAGCCCCGTCGGGGAGACGAGCACGAGGCTGTGGACGAGGCTCATCTCCTCGCAGGCGACGGCGGCGACGAACTCCGAGGAGAGGGAGAGCGCGATGACGTCGGCGCCGCCCGGCTCGCGCACCACGTCCGTGAGGAAGCGGCGCACGGCGGCGCGGTAGAGCTCGCGATCGTAAGCGCGGTCCGATCGCTCCGAGAGGCCGAATCCCGGGAGATCGAGCGCATAGACAGGCCTCTTCCGGCGCAGCGCATTGAACAGGGGAGCCATCTCCTTGGACGAGGCGGCCGCGTCGACCCCGTGAAGGAGCACGACGGGACGCCCCGCCGCGCGCGTGTCCACATAATAGGCGAGGCGCCCCGCGCTCCACGTGTCCACGTGCCGGACCTCCGCGTCCAGCGCACCGGCCAGGGGCGCGCGCTCCGTCCTGCGAAGCGCGCTCGGCACGAACCGATCGACGACCCCATCAAGGCTCATCGCACGCGCTCCCATCACGTCTCCTCCGGCGAGGGCATCCCCTCATCCGCCGCGCGCTCGAGATCGGCGATGCTCGCGGTCCTCGGAGCCGGACGCGCCTCGACGCCGCCAGCGTCAGCCCGTCCACCCTGCCCAGCGTCGCGGCGCTTGTCGCGCTCTCCCTGATCCGAGACCTCCTGAGCCGCGCGCACCAGCCGCTCCAGGCGCTCCTCCTCCATGTGATGGCGAGCCCCGTCCGGACCGCCGTGCCGATCCTCGAAACGGTGGTGCCCGGCATCTGCAGGGCCATGGGACACCGTGCGATCAGGTCGAAGTGTCATTCTCAGCTCCTTCCGCACGAGGTCAAAGCACGGACCGTGCCCCCGCGGACCGCAGATCCAGGGACGCTCGTGGAGCCGAAACCGGACTGAACAGGCGCAAAGACGCCTCGAATGTGACCTTTTGCCACGGTCGACCCCCGTTCATGGCAGCAGGTCAGGAGCCGCGTCACGAGTGGACGAAACAGGGACCCTCCGCGATCCGGAGGACACGATCGTCAGTCCAATTCGTTATTTCCGCGCCTCCGACGCGGAGCGCCCGCAGGTCCTGGAAGATCGGGTGCACGCAGAGAGCGGGCGACCGGGCCGCGGCGGCGCTGAAGGTCGAGCGCGCGCTGCCCGGCCGCGATTCCAGGGCTCGGGAGCTCAGCCCGCGACGTCGAGCTTCCGGCCGGTCGGCTTGTTGATGTCGGCGAAGAAATCGTTGCCCTTGTCGTCGACCACGATGAAGGCGGGGAAATCCTCGACCTCGATCTTCCAGACCGCCTCCATGCCGAGCTCGGGGTACTCGAGCACCTCGACCTTCTTGATGCAGTCCTTGGCGAGGCGCGCGGCCGGGCCGCCGATCGAGCCCAGGTAGAAGCCGCCGTGCTTCTTGCACGCCGCGGTGACCGCGGGCGAACGGTTGCCCTTGGCGAGCATGACGTAGCTGCCACCGTTCGCCTGGAAGAGATCGACGTACGCGTCCATCCGGCCGGCCGTGGTGGGCCCGAACGAGCCGGAGGCATAGCCCGCCGGCGTCTTCGCGGGCCCCGCGTAGTAGACCATGAACTCCTGCATGTAGCTCGGCATGCCGTCGCCGCGATCGAGGCGCTCCTTGATCTTGGCGTGCGCGATGTCGCGCGCGACGATCATCGGCCCGCTCAGCGAGAGCCGCGTCCGGATCGGGGACTTCGAGAGCTCGGCGCGGATCTCGCGCATGGGGCGGCGGAGATCGAGCTTCACGACCTCGCCCCCCAGCTCCGCGTCCGTGGTGTCGGGCAGGTACTTCGCGGGATCGGCCTCGAGCTGCTCGAGGAAGATGCCCTCGCGCGTGATCTTGCCGAGGGCCTGCCGGTCCGCGGAGCACGAGACGGCGATGCCCACCGGGCACGAGGCGCCGTGCCGCGGCAGGCGGATGACCCGCACGTCATGACAGAAGTACTTGCCCCCGAACTGGGCGCCGATCCCCGTCCGCTGCGCGAGCTCGAGGACCTTCTGCTCGAGGTCGCGATCGCGAAAGCCGCGCCCGCGCGCGTTGCCCTCGGCCGGGAGCGTGTCGAGGTAGCGCGCCGAGGCGAGCTTCGCGACCTTGAGCGTGTGCTCGGCCGAGGTGCCGCCGACGACGATGGCGAGGTGGTACGGCGGGCACGCCGCCGTGCCGAGCGCGCGGATCTTGGCCTCGACGAAGGAGAGCAGGCTCTCGGGGTTCAGGAGCGCCTTGGTCTCCTGGTAAAGATAGCTCTTGTTCGCGGAGCCGCCGCCCTTCGCCATGAACAGGAGCTTGTAGGCGTCGCCGTCCGTCGCGAAGATCTCGATCTGCGCAGGGAGGTTGTCGTTCGTGTTGACCTCCTTGTACATGTCGAGCGGCGCGAGCTGCGAATAGCGGAGGTTCTGCACGCGGTAGGTCTCGAAGACGCCGCGCGCGATCGCCGCCTCGTCGCCGCCGCCCGTGAAGACGAGCTGGCCCTTCTTGCCCATGACGATGGCCGTGCCGGTGTCCTGGCACGACGGAAGCACGCCCCCCGCGGCGATGCTCGCGTTCTTGAGGAGCTCGAGGGCGACGAAGCGATCGTTCGACGAGGCGTCGGGATCGGCGAGGATCCGCGCGAGCTGCGCGAGGTGACCGGGCCGGAGGAGGTGGGCGATGTCGCGCATGGCCTCGCGCGCGAGCAGCGTGAGCCCCGCCGGCTCGACCTTGAGGAAGGTCGAGCCGGCGGCCTCGAAGGTGGAGACATGGTCGCGGCTGACGAGGCGGTAAGGCGTCTCGTCATGGCCGAGGGGCAGCATGTCCTGGTACTGAAAATCGGTCATCGTTCGGGTCTCCGGAGGGCAGAGAGGCTGCGGGTCCCCCCTTTTTTGCATGGCTCCGGCCCCGGGCTCAACACCCACCCAGCGCCGGCCGTCACGCGGGCAGCTCGCGCTCGGCGCCGTCGAGGAGGGCTCCGATCGACCGAAGGAGCGGCTCCCGGGCGCTCCGCAGGAAGAAGTGCCCGCCGGGGAACATCTCGACCCGGAAGGGCCCGCGCGTGTGCTCGCGCCAGGCCTCGAGATCGGCGCTGCCCGCGCGCTCGTCCTCGAGGCCCCCGAAGGCGGAGATCGGGCAATCGAGCGGGGCCTCGGGGACGAACGGCTCGGCCTCGTTGACCGCCACATCCGCGCGCAGGGTGGGCAGGAAGAGCGCCAGGAGCTCCGGCTCGCGCAGCACCTCGTCGGGCGTGCCGCCCATGCGGCGGAGCCACGCCAAGAACTCGCGATCGGGCAAGCCGTGGAGCGGCGCCGGGCAGGGCAGGTGGGGCGCGCGCCGGCCCGACAGGAGGAGATGGCGCGGCAAGGGGGCGCCCCGCCGGCGCAGCTCGCGCGCGAGCTCGAAGCTCATCAGCGCGCCGAGGCTGTGGCCGTAGAAGGCGAACGGCTTCGTGAGCCAGCGCTCGAGCGCGGTCGCGAGGGCCTGGACAAGCGGGGTGAGGCGCTCGAAGGGCGGCTCGCTCAGGCGCGCCTCCCGGCCGGGGAGCTTGATCGCGCAGAGCTCCGTGTGCGCCGGGAGCTCGCGCCACCAGGCGCCGTAGACCGACGAGCCGCCGCCGGCATAGGGAAAGCAGAAGAGGCGAAGCCGGGCAGCGGGGTTCGGCCGAGGGCAGCCGACCCAAGGGTCGGAAATTGAGCTCGTGGTCATCGTGCGGCGCTCAGCGTAGCTCGACGCTGCCGCGCTCGCCTCCTACCATTTGCTGCCGAGGGCGACGCGGATGGTGGCGACTTTCCCCTGGTCCAGGCCGAAGCCGAGGTCGTCGTCCAGCGCGACAAGCGCGCCGACGCGGGTGAAGGAGCCCTTCACGAGCGGCTCCCAGCCGATGAACGGCTCCGCCGCCAGCTGGGCGGAGTTGCTCGACGAGAGGGGGAAGGCCGCCTGGAGGCGCATGCCGATGCCGAAGTTGCCGAACGGGCGGAACTCGATCTCGTTGCCTTGCTCGATCACGGTCTTCGTGAAGTCCCCTTCCCGTTCCCGGGTCGGCATGAAGATCTGAGTCGCGACATCATGGGTGAGGAACAGGACCTTGCCGAAGTGGATCTCGGTCCCGACGCGCGCCCGGAGGGCCCAGTGCCCGAGCAGCACGCGCTGCGCGTCGAAGTAGGCCCGCGCGGGGAAATTCGCCACCGCCGCGGCCTCGAGGCCCGCGCCCGGGTGCGGGTGGAGCGGGACCGTCACGCTCATGCCGCCGAAGAGCGCGAGGTTCGGCAGCGCGTTGAGGGCGTAGTGCAGGCCGAACGTGGGATTGCCGAGGAAGAAATGGCTGTAGTCTGCGGTGCTCGAGAAACGCGTGCCGAACAGGTCCGTGGAGTGGGGGCCCGAGACGTCGCCGTAAGCGAACGGCATCTCCGCGTCGAGGTGGAGACCCGCGAAGAGCTGGTACTGCATGGCGGCGGTGATGGCGACACCGAGCCGATCGGACTCCGAGAGCGTGACCTCATCCGGCCCCGGGCGCGCCTCGACGATCTGCTCCTGGTACGACGAGGCGAGGACGTCGACCTCGAATCCGAACCGGCCTCCCTGGGTCTTCGCCCAACGCTCCTTCGTCTTGTCCGTGATGGGCTGCCGCGGCGCCGCCTCCTGCGCCAGCGCAGGCGCGGCCAGGGAGAGCATGAGGAACAGGGTGCCAAGAGACGCTTTGGTCGTGCTCACCTGGTGTCTCCCATCTCGTTCTCGACTCACGGGCTCTGCGGGCGATTGACCACCTTGTCGCACTGTGCCGCCGCGTCGCACGGGCGAGGCCCCATGACCGCGGCGCTCGCCCGGATCAATGCAGCCCGAGGGGGCTGGATGCAAGCTTTTTGACCGACGCGACCGTGCGTTCGCCCGGATGCCGCCGCGGGGAGCGCCCGCGCTCAGCGCTGGCCGCGCGCGCTCAACGCTGGCCGCGCGCTCAACGCTGGCCGCGCGCTCAACGCTGGCCGCGGGCCGGGCCGGACCGGCGCTCCAGCCGCGCGGCGAGGTCGCGGCGCTCCTGCGACTCCGCGCCTCCCCGGGCGCGCAGCGCGAGCGCGAGGACGCGCGGGAGATCGAGCGCCTCGCCGCGCGCGCGCATCTCGGAATAGGAGCGCTCGTAATCGCGGGGCACCCGCAGCGACCAGTTGTGATCGCCTATCGTCCCGGGAGCGTTGTAGATCTCCTTCACCCCGAGCAGATCGGAGAAGAAGACCATCACGTTCGACGCCCGGCTCGCGAAGAGGTCGGCGAACTTGGCCTGCGCGAGCGCGCGCGGGTCGGACGCGAGCGCGCGCGCCATCGCGCCCTCCTCGGCCGGCGAGGGCGCGAGCCGGGTGGCGAGGTACGCCGCCTGCCGCTCGAGCGCGGAGGCGCGCGCCCACGTGTCCACGAGCCGCCAGAGCGGCGGCGTGTCGTGGGTCCCCACCATGATCCAGTCGGAGGGCGCGGCGTTCTCGCTGCGATAGACGTCCTTCGGGTTGTCGAGATCCGCCTTCTGCGTGACCCGGAAGCGCCCCAGCCCGTGCCGCTCGAGGACGGCCCTGAGCGGGTACGGGAGCGTGCTCAGGACCTCGCACACGACGTCGGTGATGGCGCGCCCGTGGGCCTCCGCGCAGCTCGCGATGGTGTCGAAGATCACGCTGTAGCGCCCGACCTGCTCCGGCGTCAGCGAGGAGACCCAGTCGTCCGCGTACCGGGGCACGGCGCGGTTCAGCTGCGCAGGAGAGACGATCGCGTAGCGGGCGAGCAGCGGGTGGTCCGGCAGGTCGGGCGACGAGAAGAGCCGCGCCCCGCCCTGGACCGCGCGGAGCGGATCGGGGGCGCCGGCGGCGTACACCCACGGGCAGACGAGGCCGTGCGGGTGATCGAGGCGCACCCCGTCGAACTCGTCGAACATCTTGTCCATCCGCGCCCGCACGAGCGCGAGCGCGCCGGAGGAGCCGTCCGTGTACTGCGCCGGATCCAGGACAGGGTAGTTCCACACCTGGCCCTCCGGGTTGGTCCGGCTCGGCGGCGCCCCCATCAGATAACCCTTCAGGAAGACCGATTGATGGGCCCAGGCATCCTGAGGCGAATAGCCGATCTGCAGATCTCCATAGAGCTTGAGACCGAGCTCCGCCGTCACCGCCCGGAGCGCCGCGTGCTGCTCGTGCGCGAGGAGCTGGCAGAAGGCGTAGAGGCCGAGCTCGTCGCGGTACCGGTCGAGGAGCTCCCTCCTGCGCTCCGCGCAGGCGACCACCTCGCCCGGGCCGGGCGCCCAGAGGCGGCGATCCAGCTCCGGCGCGCCGGACCAGCCGTGAAACCAGCCGCTCCGGTGCTCGTCGCAGAGCGGGCCGTAAAGCCCGTCCCGCTCGAGCCACGCCGCGTTCCGCTTCCTGAACGCGTCGAGCCGATCGGCGAGGGCCCCGAGCTCGCCGCGCCTCCGCCCGTCGACGAACGACGCGTACGCCTCGCGCAGCGCGGCGCGCTGCGCGCGGTGGGCGTAGCCGTGCAGCGCGCGCCCCTCGCTGCCGCCGGGCTTCCCGGCCACGATCTTCGTCACCGACTCGGGGCGGAGGAGCGCGCCCCAGGGGCCGTCCTCCGCCAGCCGAGCGAGCGCGATCGACAGCGTGCTCCGCGAGAAGATGGTGCCGTCGTACGGAGACGCGTTGTCGGCCGAGGTCTCCCCCTGGGGCCCGAGCTGGACGCCGTTGAACCCGAGATCGCGCGCAAACCGGAGGAACCGGCGCCCCCCCTCGGTGTACGGGGACCCGCGCCCGGTGTCCTCGGCGTCGTCCGACGGAAAGCTCGGATCGTGGATCGCGAGCACCAGGTTGCGGATGCCCAGGAGCTGCAATGCGGCCCCGACGAGCCCCCGCTCGTCCTCGTCCCCGCGAGCCTGGGCCCCTGCCGCGTTGCCCCTGTCGTCGCCGACGTCCTTCATCGCGGTAGGTATAGCGATGAACGGATCGGCCCGCCAAGGCGCGAAATCAGGGACAGATGCGCCTAGGTCGCATGATTACATCGCTGTCCGGCGAAACCCGATCACCGCGATCAGGCGCCGAGGCGCGTGCCCGCCGCGACCCCCGCGGTCGCGCCCGCGGCCTCCGCCGCCGGGAGCGTGAAGAAGAACGTGCTCCCCTCGCCCACCTTGCTCTCGACCCAGATCCGCCCGCCGTGCACCTCGACGAGCGCCTTCGCGATCGAGAGGCCGAGCCCCGTGCCCTGGTGGGCGGTCTCCTTCGCCTGCCAGTAGCGCTCGAAGATCCTCGCCCGCTGGTCCTCCGGGATGCCCGGGCCGGTGTCGCGCACCGAGAGGCGCACCTCCCTGCCCCACGGCTCGGCGCGGAGCGCGACCTCGCCGCCCGCGGGCGTGAACTTGATCGCGTTGCCGACGATGTTCGCGATCACCTGCAGGACCCGCTCGCGGTCGCACAGCGCCCGATCGACGCCGAGCTCGATGCTCTGCTCCAGGCGCAGCGACTTCTCCGCCGCCTCCTCGCGCAGGAGCTCGAAGGCGTCGCTCAGCAGGACGGCGACGTCGTGCGGCACCGGCTGGATCGAGATGTGGCCGCCGTCGAGCTTCGCCAGATCGAGCAGATCGCGGATGAGGCGGTTCATGCGATCGGCCGACTTCTGGATGCGCTCGACCGGGCGCCGCAGCTCGGCCGCCTCGTCCGAGCTCGGCAGCTTCCGGCGCAGGAGGCTCGTGTTCATGACGATGGTCGCGAGCGGGCTCTTGAGATCGTGCGACACCACCGCGACGAGCTCCTCGCGCGCCCGGATCGCCCGCTGCGCGCTCTCGTAGAGCCGCGCGTTGTCGATCGCCAGCGCGGCCCTCCGCCCGAGATCCTCGGCGAGCGCCCGGTCCTCGACGCCGTACAGGAGATCGTCGCGGCCCGAGGCGATGGTGAGCACGCCGAGCATCGTGCCGCGCGTGACGAGCGGTACGGAGATGTAGCGCCGGAGGCCGAGCTCCCGGAGGAGCGCCTCGCTGGCGGACACCGGCGGCTCGCTGTCCACCGCGCCGCGCTCGCCCTCGGGGGCGGGCGCGCCGGCGATCTCGCAGAGCACCGCCTCGCCCGTCTGCAGCACGCGCGCCACGCCGGACGGAAGGACCACCTCCATCGGCATCTGGCCCTGCAGCAGGCGCGCGAGCTCGCTCTTCTGCGGGTTGGCGTGGACGACGACCGCGCGCCGGAGCATCGCCTCGCGCTCGATGATGTCGACCATGCACCAGTCCGCAACGAACGGGACCGGCAGCCGCGCGACGCGGACCAGCGTCGCCTCGTAGTTGAGCGAGCTGGAGAGCAGCCGGCTCGCCTCCGAGAGGAACGCGGCGCGGCGCTGCGCCGCCTCGGCCGCGGCGCGCCCCGCCTCCGCGGCGGCGAGGTTCCGCGCCCGCTCGAGCTCGTTCTCGATCATGCGCGCGTAGAGCAGGCGGTGCACGAGCGCCGTGCGGAAGGTCCCCGCGAGCCGGCGCATCATGCCCCGGTACCGCGGCGCGAACGGGGGCTCGCCCTCGAAGCAGAGGAGGAGCCCGGAGGCGCCGCTGTCGCCCTGCCCCTCCAGCGAGAAGTGCCACGTCACGAGCCCGGGCCGCGCGAGCTCGGGGTACGGCAAGCGGAGGCCCGCGCCCTCGCCCGCGGGCTCGCCCGCCGCGGCCGGCGACCGCGGCGGGATGGGCAGCGCGCGCGAGCTCGCCGATAGCCCCGCGGCGTCGAGGAGCCGCGGGGCGAGGGGCGTCGGCTCGACGAGCACGAGCACCGCGATGCAGCTCAGCCGCTCGGCGAGCCGCTCCAAGAAGATCGCCATCGACTGGCGCGGATCGAACAGGTCGAGCGCTGCGACCGTGAGCTCCTGGAGGACGCTGAGGAGCGCCAGCCTTTCCTCCTGGATCTCGTGATCTGAACCGCTCGGCATACAGGGCTCCCGCCGCGCCTGGCTCAGGCCCCCAGCGCGAGCACGACGGCGGTCTTGTTGTGGAACTGCGGCACCCCCCGGCCGAGCGTGCCCACCTCACCGAACGTCAGACAGCCCATCACCGGGACGCTCTGGCCGAGCTCGCTCTCGAAGGTCGCCAGCTCGTCGCGCACCGTGTCGCCGAGCATCATGCACCGCGAGATGCAGTCGAACACGAACGCGCCGGCGATCGGCCCGGCCACCGCGTCGCGCGCCGTGGTCGCGGCCTCGCGCGCGGCGCCGACGAGGCCGATGGGGTCGCCCTCCATGACGCGGATGAGGCAGCCGTCCGGGACCTCGCCGACGCAGTAGAGGCCGCCCGGCGAGACCACCCGCAGCGGGTCGCGGATGACGTGCTCGCCGTCGGCCTGCGGGATGCCGAGCGGGTGGGTCATGGCGAACGTGGCGAAGCCGTCGAGGTTGACCTGATCGCCCCTCGCCCGCGCGGTGCGCTGGTAGACCGAGAAGGCGCCCTCGTACTCGAGCTCCGCGAGGACCGTGCCCTCGGCGCGGGTGACCATCGTCGGCGGCCCATAGGGCCGGAAGCCGTGGCGGATCCCGGTGGCCATGCGCGCCGGCGAGTCGATCGCGACCACGACGGCGCTGTCCGAGTAGGCGCGGCCGCCCGCGAACTGCGCGGTGCGGACGAAGCGGAGGTTGTCGCCCGCGCCGCCGCCGGCCCAGACGACGCCCGTGCCGCCGACCTCGACGGCGCCGCGCACGACGTCGGCCGCGTTGCCCGTGAGCGCGTCCGGCAGCACGATGAGCGCGCGGCTCCACCCCGCCGGAACGGACGAGGGGAACGCCTCCAGGGCGCGCGCGGCGGCGAGCACGCCGGCGCGCCGCCCGTCCTGGCTCACCGGCTGCGCGACGCCGACGCCGACGCGCACGGTCTCCGAGACGACGAGCCCCACGACGAGCCCCTGCCGGAGGAGCCGGCTGCCCGCGAAGACCCCCGCCGTGCAGCACCCCGCCCACGGGACCCCGGGCAGCTCGCTCGTCATGGCCGCAGCGAGCGCGTCGGCGTCGTATTGATCCGTCGACAGGACGAGCGCGAATGCGGGTCGCGCCGGTCCGGGCGGCGGTGAAGCGTGCGCGGAGCGCGCCGCCCCGCGGAGCGCCGCGGCCACGGCCTCCGAGGCAGCCTTCTTTGCATCCGCCGTGGAGCTCGCCCCGACAAACACCTGTGTCGCCATGTTCTCTCCCCCCCTCGGAATGTAGGCACTCGCGTTATACTGGAGATTCACCCGAACGTCACGACGCGCGCATTCTCCTGGGATGTCGTCCGTACAGGGCGCTCCCGCTCCTCACTCGACTCGCGATTTTCCCGGCACGACGCCCTCGGAGAAGAGCCGGACAGAGCCGCGGAAGGGCCTGCGAGACGAGACCTGCGGAGCAGAGGTAGACGCCCGAGACCGAGGGAGCAGAATCCTTATCCTTCAATACGACAACGTCCCCTGCAAGCTCGTCGGCACGCCGGACACCCCTGAGTCGATTGCACAGAAGCAATCAAGGTCGTGCGCAAACGCCGGACAACGCAGCGCACCACGCGAGCCAACGTGGGATTGCGAGCCGCTGTCGACGACGTCTTGATGCCCAAGGCGGAATTGCAGCGCGTCGCCTGGGAGCGGCCGGACGGGGTGTGGCTGAGCGCCTGACGGGGCGGCCAGCGCGGGAGTCCGGAGAGGGGAGGATCAGGACCTGCTCAGGGATCCGCCCACAGCAGCGCGTACGTCAGGGGGTGCCAGAACCCGCCGCGCGCGGTTTCCGGGGCAGCGCCGACGGCCACGAGCACGAACCCCTGACCGTTCGCGATGCTGTCCGCCGGCACGTCGCTGTTCGCCAGGATCTCGCGCATCGGCACCGAGGACGTCACCTTCGCCTCGAGCGGATCGTAGGTCTCGATCTCGATCTCCTCGATCGCGCCGAGATCGCCGCGCGAGAGGCCGGTGAACGGCGGGAAGGGCGAGATCGCGCCGTACGAGAGGTCCTGCGCGACGGCCGCCGCGCTCGCCTCCGCGCGCCCGGGCGCGAGCCGCACGTGGATCCCCGGCGTCGCCGCGCTCGCGTGCGCGACCTGGAGGCTCAGCCTGTCGAAGCTCGTCCGCCGCGACATGGCGACCGCCACGAGGCCGGCGGTCGGCGTGTCGGCCGTGTAGGCGTCGCCGCAGCCCTGCTTCTCCCTGTCGTGCGTGTGCCCCTCGCCGCCGAGGCAGCCGGTGGCGACCAGGAGGAGGCTCTTCTCCTCGGCGAACACCGGCGCCGGCAGCACGGGGAGCCCCGCGGCCACGACCTGCGCGGCGGGCTCCGCGGCGAGCGCGAGGATCTCGGCGCAGTCGAGCCCCTCGGTCGCGTCGAGGTCGCCGGCGATCGCGTGCGCTTGCACGCGGGTCCCCTCGGGGATCGCCGCGCCGACCGGCTCGATCACCCGGGCCTGGGCGAACGCGAGGCCGGCGCTCGGCCAGGGCTCCACGCCGACGCCGGTGCCGTCGGGGTAGGCGAGGAAGCAGAAGCGGACCGCGTCGTGATCGCCGACGCCGTTCACCACCGTGAGCTTCGTCGGCCCCGGCGGCTCGACCGCATCGCCGCCGCCCGTGCCGGTGGTGGTCGCGCTGCTCGCGGTCGCTCCCGTGCCGCCGCCGGCGCCGGACGTGCTCGCCGCGCCCGGCGGATCTCGGCCGAGGAGATCGTGGTCCTGCGTGCAGCCGGCGCCGCCGAGCGCGGCGAGCAGGATCCCTCCGAGGCAGGCCCAGCCGATCGAGAGAACACGGTGCAGCACGCTGCGAGCTTACCGTGCTAGGCGGGGTCGATGCGGGTCCATCTCACCGCGACAGCCGCCGCCGCCGTCCGCCGCGGCCACCCGTGGGTGTACCGAGACGGCATCACAGGCGGCGGCGGGAGCGCCGGCCCTCCCGGGGAGCGCCGGCGCGGGGAGCGCTCGCCTCGCGGCGGCGGCGCCGCGGCCGCCGCGTCGGGGGACGTTGTCGAGCTGTCGGCCGAGGGCGCGTTCCTCGGGCGAGGGCTCTGGGACGCCGACTCGGCGATCGCCGTCCGCGTCTTCCAGCGCGCGCAGGCGCCGGCGCTCGACGAGCGCGCCATCGCCGAGCGGCTCGAGCGCGCCTTCGCCCTGCGCGACGGCTGGTTCGCCGGCCGCGACACGACGGCCTACCGCCTGTGCAACGGCGAGGGGGACCGGGTGCCCTCGCTGGTCATCGATCGGTACGACCGCGTCGCGGTGCTCCGCCTCGACGGCGGCATGCTCGCGCCGTGGCTCGATCGCCTGCTCCCGCACCTCGCGCGCGCGCTGGGCGCCTGCGGCGTGCGCTCGATCGGCCTGCGGGCGCGCGCGCCTTCGGCGAGCGGGGACGCAGAGGGGAAGGAGGGGAAGGAGGGGAAGAAGCTCGCGCACCTGCACGGACCGCCGCTGCCGGATCGCCTCTTCGTGAGGGAGACGGGGGTCGCGATGGAGGTCGATCTCGCGCGAGGGCAGAAGACGGGGGCGTTCCTCGACCAGCGCGACAACCGCGCCCGCGTGCGCGCGCTCGCGGCGGGGCGCGGGCGCGTGCTGAACCTGTTCAGCTACGCGGGGGGCTTCTCGGTGGCCGCGGCGCTCGGCGGCGCGGGGCGGGTCACCTCCGTGGACTCGGCGCCGGCCGCGCACGCGTCGGCGCAGCGCACGTTCCGCGAGAACGGCGTCGATCCGGCGGCGCACGACTTCGTGACGGCGGACGCGTTCGACTTCCTCGAGAAGGCCCGCGGCCGCGGCGACCGGTACGATCTCGTCATCTGCGATCCGCCGAGCTTCGCGCCGAGCGAGCGCGCCAAGCCGCGCGCGCTCGGCGCCTACCGGCGGCTGCACACGGCGGTCGCGCGCGTGCTCGATCGAGGCGGCGTGCTGTGCGCGGCGTCGTGCTCGAGCCACATCACGATGGAGGACTTCCTGGCGACGCTCGACGACGCCACGCTGGAGCGGGACGACCTGCGGGTCCGGGCGATCCACGGGCAGCCGGAGGACCACCCGACGCTGCCGGCGTGGTGGGAGGGGCGGTATCTGAAGTTCGTTGTGCTGGAGTGAGCTCGTCGATGCGCTGCGGCCGGAGGTGCGCGGGCGCGGTCGCTGATGTGGGAGCTCTCGTGGGTGCGGAAGATGGGCCTCGAGGACATCAAAGATTCGCTGTCCTTTCTTCCCGCCTCCCCGGCTTCATGTTCAAATCAGACCACCACCCAGCTCCGGCTCAATCCAGCTGACTGGCCTCGACGAGCCCGCAGGCCCGCGGCAAGCGCTGGCCGGCCACCACGCAGCGTGCCTCGCTCGCCGTGCGCTCTCGATCAACCCAACCTCACCTCGCCGAGGCGCGCCGCCCTAGCAGGAACGACGCCAGCGCCTCCGCCTTCGGCACAAGAGTGCTCACCTCGATGAGCTCGTCCTTCGTGTGGAAGCCACTGCCCCGCGGCCCCAGCCCGTCGATGGACGGAATCCCGATCTCGGCCGTCGAGCTCGCGTCGGACCCGCCGCCGATGAGCGGCGCCTCGGCGTCGCCAAGCCCCGCCGCCCGCGCGCAGGCCGCGTACTCCCGGCAGAGCGCCGCGCTCGCCTCGGTCCGCACGAGGGGCGACCGCGCGATCTCGCCGTCGACGTGCACCGCGGTGCCGGGCACCTCGAGCGCCGCCTCGTGCGCCGCCGCGGCGAGCGCCGCGAGGATCGCCTCGCCTTCCGCGAGGCTCACGAAGCGGAAATCGACCCCGGCCTCCGCGGCGTCAGGCACCGTGTTCCTGCCCTGCCCGCCGCTCACCTTGCCGACGTTGACCGTCACCCCCCGGCCGTAGTCCGTGAGCCGCTGCGCCCAGTCGATGAAGCGGGCGAGCGCCCAGATGGCGTTCGCGCCCTGCTGGTGCGCGTTGCCAGCGTGCGCCGCCTTGCCCGTGGCCCTCACCACCGCGGCGCCCGTGCCCCTGCGCGCGGTGATGATCCTGTCGCCCTCGCGCCCGGCCTCGAACACGAGCGCGCACGCCGCGCCCGCGAGCTCGCGCTGCAGCAGCGGGCGACCCTCGGGCGACCCGACCTCCTCGTCCGACACGATCGCGAGCCGCACCGCGATCTGCGGCAGCGCGCCGATCTGCTCGAGCACCCGGAGCGCCTCGATCGCCACAACGAGCCCGCCCTTCATGTCGAGCACGCCGGGGCCGCGCGCGAGGTCGCCGTCCAGGCGGAAGCCCTCGAAGACGCCCGGGGGGAACACCGTGTCGAGGTGCCCGACGAGGGCGACGTGCCCCGCCGGCGACGCCTTCGCCGCCTCGCTCTCCACCACCCAGTGCGCCGCGAACCGCGCGCTCGCGTGCCGCCGCACGCACAGGCCGGGGATCGTCGAGAGCTCGTTGGCGATGACCTCGCCCACCGCGTCGCCGCCGCGCGGGTTGTCCGTGAACGAGTTGAGGTTCACCAGCCGCTCGAGGAGCGCGAGCATCGGCTCCGCGCGGCTGGACAGCGCCTGTCGGAGGGCCTGGATCACCACGCCAGCATGCCACGGAAGCCCGGGCGCCGCCGCGCCGCCGCGCCCCCGTGAGGCCGGGCGCGGAGAGGACCCGGCGACCTCTGCCCTGCCCGCTGCAGAAGTGGTACGTGTTGCGCTCATGAACCGTCCCAGAGCAGCGCGGAGGCACCCGTGAGAGCGTCGGAAGGGCCGCTCGTCATCAAGCTCGGCGGCGAGGTCGTGGGCAGCCCTGCCCTCGCCGTGCTCGCCGGCGACCTCGCGGCGCTCACCCGCGACGGCGCGCGCGCGATCGTCGTCCACGGCGGCGGCGCGCAGGCGAGCCGGCTGCAGGAGCGCCTCGGCATCCCCGTCCGGCAGGTCGCGGGCCAGCGCGTCACCGACGCGGACACGCTCGACGTCATGAAGATGGTCGTCGCCGGCAAGCTCAACGTCGACCTCTGCGCCGCGCTCGTCGCCGCGGGCGCGCGGCCCGTCGGGCTCCACGGCGCGAGCGGGCCCGCCCTCTCGGCCGTCAAGCGGCCGCCGCAGGTCTACAGGAGCGCCGGGCCCGAGCCGGTGGACCTCGGCCTCGTCGGCGACATCACGGGCGTCGACCGCGGGCTCCTCGAGCTGCTCGGGCGCGCCGGCTACGTGCCCGTGCTCGCCTGCCTCGGCGCCGGCACGGACGGGCAGGTCTACAATATCAACGCCGACACGGTCGCCAACCGGGTCGCCATCGAGCTCGGCGCCGCCGGGCTCTTCCTCGTGAGCGACGTGCCGGGCGTGCTGCGCGACGTCGCGGATCCCGCCTCGCGCATCCCGAGC
Source organism: Sorangium sp. So ce1014 (assembly GCF_051521505.1). Lineage (NCBI taxonomy): Bacteria > Pseudomonadati > Myxococcota > Polyangiales > Polyangiaceae > Sorangium > Sorangium sp. So ce1014. The sequence goes on along the minus strand of NZ_CP150356.1, from coordinate 582,437 downwards.
CTCACGGTCGCCGAGGGGCGCGCGCTCATCGCGGGCGGCGCCGTCACGCGCGGGATGATCCCGAAGCTCGAGGAGTCGTTCGCCGCGCTCGCGGAGGGGGTCCGCCGCATCCACATCGTGGGACGGCTGAGCCCGGGCGATCTCGCGCGCGAGGCGAGCGCGCCGGGCTCGATCGGCACCGTGCTCGTCCCCTGAGCCGCGCGGCCGGCCTCGGCAGCGCGGTCGGCCTCGCCCCGGCTGACCGCGCGCCGTATGCTCCTCACCTCCTCGAGCATGGATGCCGTCCGATCAGCGGTCTTGTTCGTGCAGGCGCACCGCGACCAGATCGCGATCGGGGCGGGCGTAGGCGTCGTCAGCTTCGTCGTGGCCACAGCGCTTGTCGCGTTCGTGCTCGTCCGGCTGCCCGAGGACTACCTGGAGAAGCACGAAGACGAGCCCTTCCTGCCAGGGCGCCCCGCCTGGATGCGCGTCTCGGGGCGCATCGGGAAGAACCTGCTCGGCGTCGTCGCGGTGGCGCTCGGGATCATGCTCTCGCTGCCCGGCATTCCGGGCCCGGGCGCGCTGGTGATCCTGATCGGCGTGATGCTCCTCGACCTCCCCGGCAAGCGGCGCATGGAGCGGCGGATCCTCGGGACACCGAAGATGCTCGCCGTCGTCGATCGCGTACGCGCCCGCTTCGGCCGCCCGCCCCTGCGCGTTCAGGCGGGCTCCCGCGGCTCCTCGCCCGGCGAGCCCTGAGCGCCCGCGGCGCCCGGCGAGCCCTGAGCGCCCGCGGCGCCCGGCGAGCCCGCCGCCCGCACACCCCTCTGGGCCCGCGCGCGCAGCCGCAGGTGCCACGCGAAGAGCGCCGCCGCGAGCGCGAGGGCGAGCCCCGCCGAGACCCACTCGCGCGGCGCGAGCAGCATGCAGCCAGCCAGGGAGGCGCAGGCCGCGAGCGCGAGGCGCTCTTCCGCGTCGGGCATCGGGGGCACTCTCGCTCCTCGTTACCGCCCCGCGCCGCGCGCATCAAGCGCGCCGCGCCGCCGCCGCGGTGAGCCCGCGCGCATCGAGCGCGCCGCGCGATCTCCAGGGGGGCCGGCGCGCCCGCGCGGCGCGACCCTGGTCGCCTCGTGCGGCGCCAGCGCGGTTGCGGTAGGTAGGAGCCGGGAACCCGCGAGCGCTGCGCTCGCATAGAATCGACCTCGACGCCTTATGAACGCAAACGACGATCGCGACGAGCGCGGGCCCGAGGGCGCGCTCCGGGACGAGGACCCCAGCGGGAGCCGCGGAGATGGCCGCAAGGCCGCTGCCGCCGCGGGAGGCTCCGGCGCAGGCGAGGGCGCGCCCGCGGGCGACGCCGCCGCGGACGGCGAGGGGCGCGACGCCGCCGCGGACGACGACCGCGAAGCCGAGGGCGAGGACGGCGCCCCGCCGCCGGCGCCCCCCCGCCCGCGCGGGCCCTCGATGTGGGACATCCTCCGGGACAGCTTCTTCACGTTCGACCGGCGGACGCTCGGCTTCACGCGCATCCTGCTCGGCTTCTTCCTGATCGGCGACCTGCTCCGCCGCACGTGGGCGTGGACCGACATGTTCGCGGACATCGGCGTCCTGCCGAACCACGTGAACCTCTGGCGCCCGCAGGGCAGCGGGAACTTCTCGCTCGTCAACGCCTTCTCCACGTCGGGCGAGGTCTGGGTCCTCTGGGCCGTGATCTTCGCGACCTACGTCTGCCTGCTCGTCGGCTGGAAGACGAAGCTCATGCAGGTGCTCTCGCTCGTGTTCGTCACGAGCATGAACGGGCGCGTCCTGCTCATCGAGAACGGCGGCTACGTCGTCCACAACCTGCTCCTGCTCTGGACGTGCTTCCTGCCGCTCGGCGATCGCTTCTCGGTCGACGCGCTCCTCGCGTCGCTGAAGCGGAGCCGCGAGCGGACCGCGGACGATCTGAACGACCGCACCACGGTCGACGACCCGCTCAAGCCGAACGATCACGTGACCGTCCTCGGGCCCGTCCTGCTGATCCAGATCGCGGCGATCTACTTCTTCAACGTGGTGCACAAGACCGGCCCCGCCTGGAAGAACGGGACCGCGATCCACTACGTGCTCTACGTCGACCGGATGGTGACGCCGATCGTGGCGGACGTCCGCGACTACGCGCCGAGATTCCTCATCCTGTTCATGACGAAGATGGTGATGGCGTTCGAGGCGGCCCTGCCGGTGTGCCTCCTGTCGCCGCTCGGCCGCGTGTGGGCGCGGCGGCTCGCGCTCGTCATGATGAACATTCTCCACATCGGCTTCGGCATGACGTTCGTGCTGGGGCCGTTCGCGTGGGCGCTCTGCGTGCTGTCCACGCTCCTCTTCGGCCGCGAGGACTGGGAGATCGCCGCGCGCACGATGCGGCGCGCGCACCGGGCCCGCGTCGTGCTGTTCGATCCGCGGTCGCCGGGCGCGGTCCTCGCCTGCCGCGTACTGAAGCGGATGGACCGGTTCGGGCTGCTGACCTTCGAGGCGTCGAGCGCCGCGGCGCACGGGCTCGCGGTGCGGCGCCCCGACGGCGCGTCGCTCGAGGGCGCCGGGGCGCTCGCCGACATCGTCGCGGCGATCCCGCTCGGCCCCGCCGTGGCGTGGGGGCTCCGCCTGCCGCTCGCGCGCGACGCGGCCACCGCGGCGATGGCGGCGGCGCACCGCCGCAGCCTGGGCCGGGCGCTCGGCGCGCGGATCCCGGAGCGCTCGGAGGTCGCCGCTCCGCCGGCGCCGCTGCGGCTGGCCGGCCGGAAGGCGCTCGCCGCGCTGCGCGAGCTCGCCGTGCTCGCGATGTTCGCCGGCGCCGTGAACCAGGCGGCGGTCGAGCTCTGGGTCATCAAGAACCGCTGGAAGGTGCCTCACCCCGAGGAGACGCGGGTCCTCGCGCAGAAGCTCCGGTTCCTCCAGGGCTGGTTCATGTTCTCCCCCAACCCGGTGATGGATGACGGGACGATCGTCGTCGACGCCCTCACGGTCGACGGCCGCCACATCAATCCTTTCACGGGCAAGCCGCCGAACTTCGACCTCCTGCACGCGAAGAGCTTCGCGTACACCCAGATCTGGTGCGACTACTTCGCCCGCATCAAGCTGCCGGCCAACACGTCGTACCGCGACGCGATGAAGGAGTACATGTACCGCTACCCCGAGCGCACGGGCCGGCCCGAGGACGCGATCGTCTCCGGGGACGTGTACTGGGTGAAGGACTGGAACCCGAAGTGGGGCAAGACGGAGAGCTACGGGGAGGAGCGCGAGCGGCTCTTCTCCTTCCACAACCCGAAGGCCCAGGCGCTCACCCCGGCCGAGCCGCCCGGAGCGCCCGCGCAGCCGGACGAGAGCCCCGCGGACTAGAACCAGGAGCAGGGCAAGGACAAGGAAAGGACCAGGGGGGCGCGCGCGCGCAGGCGAGGCACAGGGACGCCGGACAGAAAACCGCGTCCTTCGCTTGACAGCCGCGCCCCGGCGAGTAGAGTCCGCGCTCTCGAAAGCGAGGGCCTGTAGCTCAGTTGGGAGAGCGCTAGAATCGCACTCTAGAGGTCGCAGGTTCGATCCCTGTCAGGTCCACCCTCGAAGCCGTCCAGTTCTCTTTCTTAGCAGTTCTTTTTTCCCCTCCGCACCGCCGCTGATCGCTGATCCCCGGCGAGCGTGAGCTCGCGGCGAAGCGAGCCAGGCAAGCCTTCGAGCGCGTGCCTTGCGTGAGCCGGTCCGGTGTCGGATCCACGGTCTCCGCGCGCCGAGCGGCCCGCTGCAAGGGAGCTCGCATCAGCGTGGGCTCAGGATCGCAGCGCGCGGAGCTCCTCGCCCTCACGGCACCGTGCTTGTCACGCGCCGCGCGCGGCACACGGAGCGAGCCGCGATGCACAGAGAGGCACGGAGGCGGACGACCGATGTGTCCGCCCGCCCGTGCCTCCCGTGCTGCCCGCGGCGCTCGCCCCGTCGAGACGGGGGAGGAGCGGCTCGCTCAATCCTCGATCGGCTCGAAATCGGCCTTTGTCGCGCCGCACTCCGGGCAAGCCCAGGTGTCCGGCAGGTGCTCGAACAAGGTCCCCGGCGCGATGCCGCTGTCAGGGTCGCCGACCGCCGGGTCGTAGATGAACTCGCAGACCAGGCACCGATATTTCTTCATCCGTGGTTCTCCTCAGGGGGCTTGGCGAGCCGCGAAAGACGCTACCACAAGGGCTGTCGCCGCCGGAGGCGAACCTGCCGCGCCGCCCCGCAGCGCGGCGGCCCCGGCCGGCTCATCGGCGCTGCGCGCGCTGCGTGGCCGCGGCCGCGACGGCGCGCCTCAGGGCGGCGCCGGAGCGCCGCGCACGGCGAGCTGCTTCTTGCGCAGCAGGCGCGCGATCGGCCGGTAGACGAGCCGCAGGAGCCAGCGGGGGCAGAGGGCGCCGAGGTACACGACAAACCACGCCACCACCCCCGGCACAACGAGCGCGCGCCCCCGGTCCACCGCGCGGACGAGGGCGCGCGCGCAGCGCTCCGGAGAGATCGACAGGAGCGCGGGGGGCTCGAGGCCCGTGAAGTTGCCGGCCATCTCGGCGAACTCCGTCTGCACCGGCCCCGGACAGACCTGCGTCACCCGCACGCCGGTGCCGGCCAGGTCGATGCGGAGGGCTTCGGTAAAGCTCGTGACGAAGTGCTTCGTGCCGACGTACGAGGCCATCCCCGGCCCGAACGTGAGCCCGAAGCCGGAGCTCACGTTCGCGATCGCGCCGCGCCCGCGCGACACCATCGGGCCGACGAGCCGGTGCGTGAGGTACGCGAGGCTCGTCACGTTCAGCGCGATCATCTGCTCGGTGCGCGACCACGCCGAGAGGTCGAACAGGCTGAGATCGCCGAAACCGGCGTTGTTGACGAGGACGTCGACCGGCCCGAGCTCGGCCGCGACGGAGAGGAGCATCGCGTCGAGCGCCGCCCGATCGGTGACGTCGCAGCCGAAGACGAGCACGATGAGCTCCGGCCGCGCCGCGGAGAGCTCGGCGCGCAGCGCCTCCAGGCGCTCCGTGCGGCGCGCGACAAGCACGAGCGCCCGGGCGCGGCGGGCGACCTCGCGCGCCAGCGCGCGGCCGATGCCCGACGACGCGCCGGTGATGAGCACGACCCCGCTGTCGATCGGCGATTGCACGGCCGCAAGGGTTGCCCAGCGCCCCCGGGCGGCGCAAGAGGCCCGTCGACGGGCGTCCTCTCCCTCTCGTCCCGGACCGCCCGCCCGGCTCCCGCCCGCCGGGCGGGGGCGCATCGCGTGCACCTGGACAAATCGGTCGAGACGGGAATGCGCACCTCGGAGGGAGACAGGCGCTCCGGAGGCACCTCAGCACCCCTTGCGCTACCTTCGAGACCAGGAGTCGCAACCCCGCCGTAACACACATCGCGCCACAAGGCGCCCCTCGCGGCGACCGCCGAGCCGCGCGCCCTGGCCGGCGGCGCGGCGGCGCGGCCGAGGCGCGCGTTGACGTGGCAGGCGGCTCTATCTACCGTGGACGTCGTCCTCACGAGCCAGGAGACATCATGCGTTGGCCCTCATCTCTCATCTGTGTGCTCCTCGTCACCGCCGGGCTGAGCGCCTGCGAACGATCCGCGGATAACCAATATCAGGCCCCCCAGCCCTCGACCGCGGCAAAGCCCTCCACGACGGGCGACGTGAAGCCGCTCGTCTTCGATCCGAACGACGTCAAGTCCTTCAAGGTCCTGCCAGCCAAATTCGAGTACGACAAGAACCCGATCACCGATGAGAAGGTGACCCTGGGCAGGATGCTCTGGTACGAGGCGCGCCTCTCGAAGAACCACGATATCTCCTGCAACTCGTGTCATGACCTCTCGGCCTACGGCGTGGACAACAAGCCGTTCTCCTCCGGGCACAAGGGCCAGCTCGGCGGCCGCAACTCGCCTTCCGCCTACAACGCGGGCCACCACGTCGCCCAGTTCTGGGACGGCCGCGCGGCCACGCTCGAGGACCAGGCCAAGGGGCCTATCCTGAACCCCGTCGAGATGGCCATGCCGGACGAGAAGCGGGTCATCACGACGCTCAAGTCGATCCCCGAGTACGTGAAGCTCTTCAAGACCGCCTTCCCCGACGACAAGGAGCCGGTCACCTACGACAACATGGCCAAGGCGATCGGCGCGTTCGAGCGCGGCCTGGTCACGCCGTCGCGCTTCGACAAGTACCTCGACGGCGACGACAAGGCCCTCACCGCCGAGGAGAAGGCCGGGTTCCACAAGTTCATCTCGCTCGGCTGCCCGACCTGCCACACGGGCGTCGCCGTCGGCGGCTCGACGTTCCAGAAGCTCGGCCTCGTGAAGGAGTTCGCCGGCCTCAAGGACAACGGGCGCTTCGATCACACGAAGGACGAGAAGGACAAGTTCTTCTTCCGCGTCCCGAGCCTCAGGAACATCGAGAAGACCTTCCCCTACTTCCACGACGGCTCGATCACGACGCTCGACGACACGGTGACCAAGATGGCGTGGCACCAGCTCGGCGTGGAGGCCAAGCCCGACGAGGTGAAGGCGATCGTCGCCTACCTCAAGGCGCTCACCGGCGATCTCCCGACCGAGTACATCAAGAAGCCCGAGCTGCCCGCGAGCACGCCGACCACGCCCAAGGCCGACCCGTCGTGAGCTGAGCGCCGATCCGATTGCGCCGGACAGGCCGATCGGGTCTGCTCCGCCCTCTCGGATGAGCACGAGCTCCGGCGACGACGACCGATCCGCGCCCGCTCCCGACGACGGAGCGGGCGCCTCCGCCGAGGGCGCTCCGGAGGCAGGCGAGGGGCGCACCGCGAGGGCGCTCGTCTTCGTGCGCGAGCGCTTCGACGGAGCGTGCGTCGCCTTCCCCGTCGCGGCGCCCGATGCCGCGAGCTTCGGCCGCGACGAGGACGTCCTCGTCGAGCAGCAGCTCTTCCTGCGCGAGCACGCGGCGCGCGCCCAGCCCGAGGCGATCTCCCGGCTGTCGTTCCCGGAAGGGACCGCGCTCCTCTCCGTGGACGTCGCCGTCCCGCGCGACGATCTGCCGCGCAAGCTGCGGAGCGAGGCGCCGGTGAGCTTCCCCTGCGTCGTCGTGCCCGCCGGCGAGCGGGCGGCGCGCGCGGCGCCGAGGCCGGCGGCGCGCGACGAGCGCGACGCGTGGGTGCTCGTGCCGAGCCTCGGCCACGCGTTCTACGTCGAGGCCGGCGAGCCGATCGAGCCGGCGATCCGGCACGAGGTGCGCCGGCTGCTCGCCTCGCAGACGCTGTCGACGTGGGAGCACATGGGGCTCCTGCCCGGGAGCGCGCACCGGCTGGAGGTGCTCCACGCCCCGCTGCCCGAGCCCGAGCCCGCGGGCGGGCGCGGGCCGCGGCGGGGCGTCTCCATCGCCGAGCGCGCGCGGCGGAAGACGGCGGTGGACGCGCTCGTCGCCGTCGCGACGCCGCTCCACGTGGCGGCGCAGCGGAGCCCGACCGCGACGCCGCCGCTCGCCTGCCGCGACGCGGAGCTCGCGCGCCTCGCCGCGCTGCTCGACGGAGAGGAGCGCCTCGGCGTGCTGCTCGTCGGCCGGGAGCACGCGGGGAAGACCGCGCTCATGCAGGCCTACGTGGCGCGCCAGACGCGGCTCGTCTACGCGACCTCGGGCGCGCAGCTCGTCGCGGGCATGAGCGGGCTCGGGCAGTGGCAGGAGCGCATCCACGGCGTGATGGAGGCCGCCGCCGCGCTCGACGCGGTGCTCTACTTCGAGAGCCTCGACGACCTGCTGGCCGAGCGCTCCGAGGGGGGGCACGTGGACCTGGCCGGCGCGATGCGGCCCTACCTCGACGAGGGGCGGGTGCGCGTCGTGTGCGAGCTCCGGGACGACCGGCTCGACGCGCTCGAGGGGCGGCACGGGGCCTTCTTCGCCGGCCTGAGCCGCATCCGGGTCGAGCCGCTCTCGGCCGAGGACACCCGCAGGGCGCTCGCCGAGCGCGCCGAGCGCGACCGCCGCGTCGAGCCGCACCGCCCCTCGGTCGCGGGCGACGCGCTGACGGCGCTCGTCGATCTCGCGGAGCGGTACCTCCCCTACAGCGCCTTCCCGGGCAAGGCGGTGCGCCTCTACGACGACCTGCGCACCGTGCACGAGCGGGAGCGGACCGCGCAGGGGGAGCCGGTCACGCTCGGGCGGAGCGACCTCTACGAGCTGTTCTCGACGCGCACCGGGATGCCGGCGTTCCTGCTGCGCGACGATCTGCCGCTCCGCGTCGACCGCGTGGCGCGCGAGCTCGGGGCGAGCGTCATCGGGCAGGAGCGCGCGGTGCGCGCGCTCGCCGAGACGATCGCGGTGGTGAAGGCGGGGCTGTCGCCGCCGGACAAGCCGCTCGCGACGTTCCTGTTCGTGGGGCCGACGGGCATCGGCAAGACCGAGCTCGCCCGCGCGCTCGCCGGGCTCCTCTTCGGATCGCCCGAGCGGCTCGCGCGGTTCGACATGAGCGAGTTCTCGAGCGAGGGCGCGGCCGATCGCCTGATCCGCGGGGCGGACGGCGCGGGCGGGCTGCTCACGCAGCGGGTGCGCGAGCAGCCGTTCTGCGTGCTCCTGCTCGACGAGATCGAGAAGGCCCACCGGGCCGTGTTCGACCTGCTGCTGCAGGTGCTCGGCGAGGGGCGCCTCTCCGACGCGCGCGGCAGGACGGCGTACTTCCACAACGCGATCGTGATCATGACCTCGAACCTCGGCGGGGCGGAGCGGCGCGCGCAGGCGGGGTTCGCCGGCGATCGGGGCGCGGCGCCCGCGGAGGAGCGGGCCGCGCTGGACGAGGCGCACTACCAGCGCGTGGTCGCGGGCGCGTTCCGGCAGGAGCTCGTGAACCGCATCGATCGCGTGGTGCCGTTCCGGACCCTGACCCGCGCGGAGCTGTCCGAGGTCGCGCGCCTCACGACGCAGCGCCTGAGCCAGCGCCGCGGGCTCGCCGAGGCGGGCGTGGCGCTCGAGGTCTCGCCGCGGGCGCTCGCCCGGCTCGCCGAGGACGGCCACGCGCCGGCCTACGGCGCGCGGGCGCTCCGGCGCCACGTCGAGGAGCACCTCGCGGCGCCCCTCGCGCGGCTGCTCGCGGGGCTCGGCGGCGACGCGCGGGAGCTGACGGTGTGGGTCGCCGAGGCGGGGGAGCCGGAGGCGCCGGTCGAGGGCGTCGTGGTCGGCCGCGCGGAGACGCCCGCGCTCCGCCTCGTGGCGCGGCGGCGGCGCGCGGCGCGGGCGGCGCAGCAGGCGTTCGGCGTCGAGCAGGTCGGCGATCTCCGGCGCGAGGTGGACCAGTGGATGGGCCTCGGGCCGGTCGAGCAGCTCCGGGAGCAGATCGAGTTCCTGCTGACGCAGCTGAGCCTGGGGAGCGGTCCTTCGCGCGACCGCCGGAACGAGATCGACACCGCGGGGCTGCAGGCCGAGCACCACCGGCTGAGCGAGCTCTGGGGGCAGCTCGCGGGCGCGCAGGAGGAGATGCACAGCGTCGAGGAGCTCGCCCTGATGGCGCTGCTCGAGGGCGAGGAGGTGCGCGAGCTCGCGCGCGAGGCGCGCGCGGCGTGGGAGGGCGTCCGCAAGGTGCTGCCGCGCGCGCTCGTCGCGACGGAAGCGCGGCGCGACGCGATCACGCTCGTCCTGGAGGAGCTCGACGAGGGGGCGTTCGCGCGGTGGCTCGCGCCGCTGCTGCGGGCGCTCCCGAGGCGGGGGTGGAGCGCGACGCTGCACATCGACGGCGACCGGGCCGGGCCCGGCGACGGCGTGTGGCCCGCGAGCCGGCGGTGGGGCCCGCCGCGCTCTCCGGGCGACGTGCTCGAGGCGCTCGATCAGCCGAAGCGGGGCTTCCGGAGCGTGCTCTTCCGCTGCACCGGCGCGTACGCCGGCGCGTTCCTCTCGCTCGAGCGGGGGCACCACGAGCTCGTGGTACGAAAGCGGGACGCGGGCGCCGCGCGCGACGCGTCAGACGACGGCCGGCTGCACGTGTTCGTGCACTTCGTCGCGCACGCGGCCAGCATCGCCGAGGATCAGTGGGAGCATAAGTCGCTCGCGCCGCCGCCCGCCGGCTCGACCGCGGCGCGGCGGCGCGGGGCGGCCGCGCGCGAGCACGACGAGGTCGAGGGCGCGGTGCTGATCGCGGGGCGCCGGGCGCGGATCGCCATGGATCCGGCGTGGTACTGGGAGCGGCTCGACGAGGTTGCGCTGGCGCACCTGCTCCTGTTCGAGGACGAGGGGAGCGGGCTCGATCGGAGCGAGTACTTCAGCGCGGGCGGGGACGGCGCGGCGTCCGAGTAGCGCCGGATGTCCCCGTGATCGCACGTAGCAACCCTGCGTCGTTCCCGGGGACATCGACGCGACAGACGTTGAGGGATCTTCGACGAGCTGATCTGGAGTTGCAACTCCCCCCGTCGGCCTCGTTGGAGGTCCTGGCTGAGTAACGACCGCGGCTCGCCGGCGGCCACCCCACCATCGACGCGCCGCCGACATCCACCTTTACGGACACCGCCACTCGATCGTTTCGAGATCCGCCGCTGTCTTCATCGATTTCTAGAACAGAACTCGCTCGCTCTCTCCACGATTTCTCGTGCATCGCCCTGCACATCAAGGCATGAGCCGCGCCTGGCCACTCGGCGAGCACGCCAGTGCGCGAGACGCGCCTGCATCAAGAGGGGTTGTTGGTTTCATGCGCGAACGCTCCGACCAGTTCATCAAGAGCCTGCTGCGCGACGCGCTCCGGCGCATGGCGGAGTCGGACACCGAGGTCGAGGTCGCCGCGGCCACCCAGCGGATCGACGTCTGGTGTGTGCCCGATCCGGCGCGCGAGGCGGTGCGGCGCGAGCTCGGGGTGCTCGGCGAGCTGGCGGCCGGGCCATGCATGTTCGAGGTCTTCCGCAACACCCCGGGCCTGCGGCACATGCGCGATTGCCTGCGCAAGCAGCTCGCGTGGCATCACGAGCTGGAGCGGCGGGCGCGGACCGCGCTCGATCGGACCGAGGTCGAGCCGGCGTCTCGCAACGAGGTGCCTTTCCCGTGGCTCATCGTCGTCAGCACGGGGCGGCCCGAAACGGTGCTCGACGGGTTCGGCTGCCAGGCGCTGAGCCCAGGTGTGTACGGTCCGGCGCCGGCGCTGCACGTGCGCGTCGTGGTGCTCTCGGAGCTGCCTCGCACGCGCAGCACGCTCATCCTGCGGCTGATGGGTGCACGGCGGGTGCTGCACGAGGCGCTGCAGGACCTGATGGCGCTGCCGGAGGACGCCTGGGAGCGGAGCGTCGCCCTGCCGCTTTTGGTACACTTCGGCTACGAGATCCCCGGGCAGCTCCCGGAAGACGTGGAGGATGACGTCATCATGGAGATCCAGGAGTGGTTCAAGAGCTACCAGGCGGAGCAGCGACAGCTCGGCCTGGACGAGGGCAAGCGGCTAGCGCTGGGGCGGCTGTTCGAGAAGCGGCTCGGCAGGACGATGACGGACGACGAGCGCAGCACCCTGGCCGAGAGGTTGGCGCGGCTCGGGGAGGAGCGCCTGGATGAGGTGGTCTTGACCCTGGACGGCGAGACCCTCGCGGCATGGCTCGCGAACCCCGAGGGGCACTGACGCTCCGCCGCCCGATCTCGGAAGAACGCCGCCGCGGTGGCCGGCCGCATAGCCCACTACACTCGCCGCCGTGCACTTCACCATCCCGCTCTTCGAACGCCGGACCACGAACGTCGAGTGCGTGACGCTTGGCCTCGGCCCGAGCACGCGATCGCGGGCGGGGCGGCACCCGGAGCGCGTCCGGCGCCTGCTCGCCGAGGAGCTCAGGCCCCTCTTCGAGAAGGCGCGCGCGGCGCAGCTCGCGCGGCTCGAGATGCCGCGCGGCCTCCGGCTCGAGAAGGTGCGCCTCGAGCTCTCGCTCTCCGGGTCCGGCGAGCGCCGCAAGGTGAGCGGGCTCTGCCCCGTCGTGCTCGAGCCGCGCTGGGCCTCGGAGCACGAGCGCATCGTCTTCGCCTACCACCCCACCCGGCAGGGCGACGCCGCGCCCCTCCGCGACGATCTCCCGCTCGATGAGCAGCTCCGCGCGCTGTTCCAGGTCGCGTGGGCCGGGCTCGACGACGACGAGATCGCGCGGCTCTGGAGCCAGGGCAAGGAGCGCATCACGGCGCTGTCGTTCTCGTGCACCCCGCGCTCGGCGCTCGCGGATCTGCCGGATCGACCGGGCGACGACGACACAGGCGCCGACCCGGCGTTCCGCTGGAAGAAGCGCCGCGGCCTGAAGGTCCTGCCGAGCCTCGGCGTGAGCCTCACCCAGCGCGCGGCCGAAGGCGGCCTCGACGCGGGCGCGCCGCGATCGCCGCAGCGCGAGCAGCTCGCGCTGCTGCTCGGCGCGGGCCGGGCCCAGCCGGTCCTCGTCATCGGCCCGCCGGGGTGCGGCAAGACGACCCTGATCCACCGGGCGGTGGTCGACCTCCTGGAGGCCGACGGCTACGGCGCCCACAAGAACCTCGACCGCGCGCGCGACGTCGTCGCCGTGAGCGGCCGCAGGCTCATCGCCGGGATGAGCCACCTCGGCGACTGGGAGAAGCGCTGTGTCGATCTCGTCGAGGACGCGCGCAGCCGGGGCGCGATCCTCGTCGTCGACGACATCCAGCACTTCGGCCGGATCGGGAGGTCGCGCGAGAGCGAGCGCTCGCTCGCCGACTTCTTCCGCGGCCCGCTCTCCCGCCGCGAGATCGTGATGGTCGGGGAGTGCTCCCCCGAGGCGTTCCGCCTCCTCGAGCAGGACGCCCCCTCGTTCACGGCCCTGTTCACGCCGCTCTTCCTCCCCGAGGCGACCCCCTCCGAGACGTTCCGCCTCATGGTGCGGGAGGTCCGCGCCCTCGAGCAGCGCCACGCCGCCCGCGTGAGCCCGTACGTGCTGCGGACGATCCTCGACCTCGGCGGCTCGCTCCTGTCGGCGCAGGCGCTGCCGGGCAAGGCCATGGATCTCCTGCGCGAGGTCGTCCGCGCAGGCGGGAGCCCCTCGCCCTCCGGGGAGCAGGCGGCGGCGCGCGGCGACGCGCCGCGGCCGGTCGCGTCGCAGGACGTGCTCCGGCTCCTGTCGCAGAAGACCGGGGTGCCGAGGCTCCTGCTCGGCGGCGACGAGCCGCTCGACGCCGGCGCGCTGGAGGAGGAGCTCGGCCGCCGGATCATCGGCCAGCCGGAGGCCGTGCGCGCCGCGGCGGATCTCGTGGCGCGCATCAAGGCGGGCCTCGTGGATCCGCGGCGCCCGTACGGGGTGTACCTCTTCACCGGGCCGACGGGGACCGGCAAGACCGAGCTCGCCAAGTGCATGGCGGAGCTCATCTACGGCAGCGCGTCGCGGCTGCTCCGCTTCGACATGAGCGAGCAGAGCGGCCCCGACGCGCCGGCGCGGCTCATCGGCGATCGCTACGCGCCCGACGGGCTCTTGACGCAGCGGGTGCGGGAGCAGCCGTTCTCGCTGGTGCTGCTCGACGAGATCGAGAAGGCGCACCCGTCGGTGCACAGCCTGCTGCTCCAGCTCTTCGAGGACGGCCGGCTCACCGACGCGGCGGCGAGGCCCGCGCACTTCAACCACGCGGTGGTGGTGATGACCTCCAACCTGGGCGCGCGCGCGCGATCCTTGGTCGGCTTCGGCGCCGGCTTCGGCGCCGGCTTCGGCGGCGCGGGGCTCCCGGAGGCGCGGGCGCTCGCGATCGCGGAGGAGTCGGCCCAGGAGGTCGCGCGGGCCGTGCGCGAGTTCTTCCCGCCCGAGCTGTTCAACCGGATCGATCGCGTCGTGCCGTTCCGGCCGCTGACGCCCGAGGTGGCGGTGCGGGTGGCCGAGAAGGAGCTCGACCGGCTGCTCTGCCGGCGCGGGCTCGCCGAGCGGAGCGTCTTCGTGCGCCGGGGCGCCGGCGTGGCCGAGCGGATCGCGCGCGAGGCGTTCGTGGCCGAGGACGGCGCCCGCTCGGTGAAGCGGTTCATCGAGGACGAGATCGGCTCGCTGCTCAGCGACGCGCTCACCCGCGGCGCGCCCGCCGCGATGCAGCTGCTCCGCATCTTCACGACGTCCATGCCCGCCGGGAGCGACGGCGCCGCGGCGCCCCCGTTCGCGCTGCACCGCGAGGCGCTCGAGGAGGCCGAGCCCGCGGCCGCGGCGTGGGCGCTCGCGCCGCTCATGACGAGGCCGCTCGACGCGCTCACGGCGGAGCTCTCGCCGCTGCTCGAGTTCGTCGACGACCTCGAGCGCGGCGACGGCCTCGCGCGCCTGTCGGCGCGGATCCGCTACCACCTCGCGGAGCACGGCCGGACCGCGGAGGGGCCCGAGGCGCACGAGCACGCGGAGGCGGTCTACAACCTCGACGCGATGCGCGGCGCGATCCAGGCGTTCCGCGAGCGGATCGAGCTCGTCCGGCGGCGGAGCGGCGACGACGACGAGCAGCAGCAGCTCGACCTGGAGATGCGGCGGTTCGGCTACGTGACCCTGGGGGAGGACGAGTGGAATCGCTCCCGGGTGCGCCTCTTCCACCGGCGCCAGCTGCCGGGCCCGCTGCGCCGGCTGGCGAAGCAGGAGGTGCTGGAGTGCATCGCCGAGGGCCACGCGCTCCGGCGCGCGCTCCGCAAGGTGGACGAGCCGGGCCAGCACGCGGTCCTGATCGAGCTGCTCCGCGCCGCGCACTTCGAGGAGGGGCCGGCCGGCGGCCCGGGCGGCGCGCGGGAGGAGGGGCTCTTCGAGGCGCTCGCGCGCGCGTACAGCGAGGCGGGGGGCGAGGTCGAGGGGTGGGCGGGCGCGCCTCCCGGCCGCGCGCCTTTTGGGGATCGGCACGGGCACGCGCCCGCGATCGCGCAGGGCCGCGGGACGGCGGGGCTCGACGCGATGCTCACGGGCGGGGCGGAGCTCCTCGTCCTGAGCGTCGTGGGCCTGTGCGTGCTCGACTTCTTCGAGCTCGAGACCGGCGCGCACGTCTGGACGTCGCTCGCGCGCGGCCCCGAGGTGGTGCGGGTGCGCGTCCTTCCGGCCCGGCCGGGCCTCTCGCCGGCGGTCGCGGTCCGGGAGCACCTCGAGCGGCAGGCGGCGTTCGACGAGGCGGCGCGGCACGGGCGCGCGCTCCCGCCGAACCCGGCGGCGCTCCTGCCGGTGGTGCGGAGGATCCGGTTCGACCCGCCGCGCCGCCCGGGCAGGGCCGCGCCGATCGAGATCGAGGACTACGCGATGGGGTACGCCGAGGCGGCGCTGGTGAGGAGCCTGTCGCAGGCGCTCGCGCCGCTGTGGCTGCTCAGGATGAGCCGGGAGGACGTGGCGTAGCGGGCGCGCTTTTCCGAGCGACCTCGAGCGCCCGACGCCTCAGGGCAGCCGGAACAGCGGGCGGCCGTAGGGCAGGAACGGCCAGGGGATCGCGGCGAGCACGATGAGCAGCGCGAAGAGGATGCCGAGCGCCATGCGCCGGTGCCGCGCCGTGGGATCCGCGGCCCGCTTCGCCCGGCTCAAGGCGATGTGGGCGACCGCCACCGCCACGATCATGGTGAAGATGTGCTCGACGGCGAAGAAGCGCAGCGCGGCGATGGGCATCGCGGCCTTCAGCGCGGCCATCGAGGTGGGCCGGAGCGGGCTGAGCACGACGTACAGCAGGAGGCCGAGGAGGAGCTGGGTGTCGAGCGAGCCGATGAACGCGGCGCTGATCTTGCGATCCGTCTCGGTCCACGGCCTCCGCTGGGCCCAGCCCCGGACCGACCGCACCAGCGCAGCCAGCCCGAACAGCAGGACGGCCCAGCGCAGCCACGAGTGCACGACGAGGACGAACGAGTAGATCATGGACGCTGCTTTCCGGCCGCGGTGCCGGCCTCGATGATGTACTCCGCCACGTCGGCGAGGTCCGACTCACGGACGCCGCGAAAGCTGGGCATCGGGGGGACGTCGGTGCGCTTGCGGCCCGGGGTCACGGCCCAGCGGACGATGCCCTCGGGGTCGGTCGCATAGAGGGCCGCCATCTCGCTGAGCGGAGGGCCGACCAGCTTGGCGGCGGGGGCATGGCAGGCCGCGCAGAGGGTGGAGAACAGGGCCTTGCCCTTCGCGGCGCGGGGCGAGAGCGCGAGGCCCTCGTCGGGAGCCGGCCCCTTGCACGCGGCCACGAGCACGAGCAGGAGCAGGAGCAGGGCGGCGAGGATCGGCGACCGTGTCATGCGGGCGGGCCGGAACATAGCGCGCCCGCGGGCCCGGGTAACGCGACGTTGTGACGCAGGGCTCGCCAGGGCGCCGGGCCAGCTCGCTCGAGGCCGCAGGGCGGGAGCCCGAGGAGGCGCACGGCACGCCACGGCGATCACTGCGTCTTGAACAGGTCCAGGATCCCCTGCCCGATCGCGGCCGGGTCCGGCAGCGCCACGCCGGCCGGCTCGGTGCCCTCGAGGAACACCTCCTCGACCGCGTTCTCCTGGCCGGGCATCGCGAGGCCGCCCGTCTCCGGGTCGATCTCGAGGCGGACGATCCCGAGCGGCTCCGGGAAGTCGGTCGCCGGTCGCCCCGCGTGCGCCTTGTCCATGAACGCGATGAAGGCTGGCAGGGCGGCGCTGCTGCCCACCTCGCGCGCGCCGAGCGGCGTGGCGTCGTCGAAGCCGGTCCACACGGCGCACGCGATGTCGGTCGAGTAGCCGACGAACCACGCGTCCTTCGCGCTGTTCGTCGTGCCGGTCTTGCCCGCGATCGGCCGGCGCAGCGAGAGCGCCTGCTTCGCCGTGCCGACCTCGACGACCGACGCGAGCAGGTCCGTCGTGATGTACGCCTCCGCCGCGGTCATCGCCGGCCGCGGCGGGGGCCGCGCGGGCACGGGCAGCGCCTCGCCGCGCGGGCCCGTGATCTTCGTCACGAGGACGGGCTCCTGGTACGCGCCGCCCGCCGCGAACGTCGCGTAGGCGGCCGCCATCTCGCGCGGGGTCACCTCGTAGGAGCCGAGCGCGAGGGACAGGTCGGCGCCGAGCTTCGAGGTGATCCCGAGCTCGCGCGCCCACGCGACCACGGCCTCGGGGCCCACGTCCCGGAGCGCCGACACGGCGGCCACGTTCACGCTGTGCGCGAGCGCCTCGCGCAGGCGCTTCGGGCTCTGCCCCTCGCTCTCGTCGTAGTTGCCGGGCTTGTAGCCCTCGAGCGCCGCCGGGTTCGTCTCGAGCATCGACACGGCCGTGAGCTTCCGCGCGTGGACGCCGTAACCGTAGACGATGGCCTTGAACGTCGAGCCCGGCTGCCGGTGCGCGTGGCTCGCCCGATCGAGCCCGCCGCGCGCGCCCTCGTAGCCGCCGACGAGCGCGACGATCTCGCGCGTGCGCGCGTCCAGCGCGATGAGCGCGCCCTGCGGTCCGAGGTCCAGCCGCAGCTTGCCGGCCTCGATCTCGCCCGCGAAGCGCACACGCAGCACCTTGCCGACCTCGGCGAAGCGGCTCGGCGGCAGCCCGCGCGGGTTGTACCGGCGCTCCTTGCGCAGGTCGGCGGTCCCCTGCGCCGTGCCCACGCGGATCGCCAGCGTGCCGCGCGCGTCGTCGGCGCCGGTCACGACGCCGAGGTAGACGCGGTTCGGGTCCCTGGGGGCGCCCTGGAACGGCGCCGGATCCGCCTTGGCGCGGGCGAACGGCGCGGCGAGGCCGTGGCGCGCGGCGTAGGCGTCGAGGTTCTGGCGCACCGCCGCGCGCGCGGCGGCCTGCATCTTCGGATCGATCGACGTCACGACCGTGTAGCCGCCGTACCTGGCCTCGGGTCCGACGGCCTTTCGCAGCGCGCGCTCGGCCTCGGCGAGCACCTCGGACGCGAGCTCGTCCGAGGGCTCCGGCTCGGGGGCGAGGCGGATCGGCTCCGCGAGGGCGGCGTCGATCTGCGCGGCGGGCAGGAAGCGCTTCTCGCGCATCTGGCCGAGCACGAAGGCGCGGCGCTTCTCGGCGCGCTCCTGGTTCACGCGCGGCGAGTAGATGGAGGGCCCCTTCACGATGCCCGCGAGGAGCGCCGCCTCGGCGAGCGTCACCTGACGGATGCTCTTGCCGAAGTAGAACCGCGCCGCCTCCTCGACCCCGTAGCGCCCGTGGCCGAAGTAGATGTGGTTCAGGTAGAGCTCGAGGATCTGGTCCTTCGTGAGCTCCTGCTCGATGCGGCGGGCGAGGAGGAGCTCGCGCATCTTCCGGTCCAGCGTGCGCTCGTGCGTGAGCAGGACGTTCTTCACGACCTGCTGGGTGATCGTGCTGCCGCCCTGGCGCGCCTCCGCCGAGCGCAGGTTCACGATCAGCGCGCGGAGCATGCCGAGGTAGTTGAGGCCGTCGTGTTTGTAGAACCTGGCGTCCTCGGCCGCGAGCGCCGCGAGGCTCATCGCCGGCGGGATCTCGGTGACGGGCACGAGGGTCCGGCGCTCGACGAAGAGCTCGCCGATCACCGTGCCGTCGCGCGCGAGGAACCGCGTCACCTGCGGCGGATTGTAATTTTTCAGCTCCGCTGTTGTCGGCAGGTCGGCTTCGTAGTGCCGGACGACGAGGAAGAACGCGATGACCGCGGCGGCGGCCAGGCAAGCGAGGGCGATCGCGAGCCGCTTGCCCCAGCGGACGAGCTGCGGGCGGAGCGGCGGCCTGGGTCCGGCGCCGTGGGGCTTCCGCTGGAAGACCGCGCGGAGCGCCGCGAGGGCCGCGCGGAGCGCCGCGGCGGCCCGCGTCTGCAGCGCGTGCCCGGCCGCGGGCGGTGCCGCCGGCGGGTTCCCCGGCGCGGGCGGCGCCGGCGCGGCGTGCTGGGGCGACCAGCGCCGCGTCGGTGCGCGCTCGCTCGGCGTCGGGTCGGAGCTCGCCGCGCCTGCGTCGTACGGCAGCGTGGGCTCCAGCGGGGCCGGGCGGGCGCTCGGCCCTTGTTGGGGGCCGGGCGCCTGGGGCGGCACGGCGGGTCTTCGCGGGGGATCCGAGGCCATCTGTCAGCGCGCCGGGGTCAGCAGCGCCATGACGGCGCAAGTGAGGTGTTCCGAACGCGCCACGGTATCACGAGCCGGACGCCGGCCTGGACTACGGCCGCACCGGGTTCGCGCCTCGCTGAGCCGAGAGCGCCAGCACCAGGGTGAGCGACGTGCCGTTCCGGCCCGCGTCGACGAATCCAAGGCGCCGGTACAGCCGTATTGCAGGGTTGTCGGGCGAGACGCTCAGAGAGATCGCCGGATAACGGTTCCGTGCCGTGTCCAGCAGGGAGGTGAGCAGCCGAGTGCCCAGCCCTCGTCCCCGGTGCTGGGGCAGGAGCGCGATGGCGAGCTCCGGGGTCTCGTCGTCGACGTGGCCGTACCCTCGCAGCGCGCCGGTGAGCCGCCGGAGCCATGCGGCGCCTGCGGCCTCGCCCTCCTGGAGCGCCACGACGCCCAGATCGTCCAGCTGTCCCCAGCCTTGCACGTACCTGGAGAGCTCGGGCCGGTGCACGATGTCCCGTGGAGGCGGCGGGCTGCCTTCCGGGACATGGATGGCCTGGTAGAGCATCTCCCAGAGCAAAGGCTCGTCGGCCGGGGTCAGGAGGCGAATCATGAGCCTTCCGAGGATCCCGTCGCCGGCGATCGTGCTCCAGCCTGGCCCACCGCTCTTCGCTCGCCCCCTCGGGGGCTGTTTCAGCGCGCAGGCCGGACTGTCATCCTTGCGGAGGTGAGGACGGGATTCGAACCCGCGTATAACGGTTTTGCAAACCGTTGCCTAACCACTTGGCTACCTCACCGACTGTTCGAAGCGGCGGGAGGTCATGCCTCAGTTCTGCCCAGCTGTCAACGCCTTCGCCGCCGCCCTCGCCCGCATTTACACATTTACACGCCCGGGCGGCCTTTACCGGCATTTCGCACGGGCATTTCGCCTCCGTGAGCCGGCGGAGGTCGGCCGCTTCCCTCCGCCGGCCTCTGCCCCCGGGAATACCCCCTTACCGCTCCCGCTCGCTCCGCCGCTCTCCCCGCGCTCGCCGCTCTCCCCGCGCGCCCGGCATCCGTGCCCGTGCCCGTGCCCCGAGCGTCCGCCCGAGGTAGCTGGCCGCGTAGGTCGCGAGCCGCGTCGCCTGGAGCAGCCCGCTCGGCGCGATCCCCTTCCCCGTCTGGAACGGGTTGAAGCGAAGCGTGTTCTGGTCGATGTCCACCGGCTCGTACAGCTCGATATCGGCCACTGCCATCCAGCGCGCGCGCGCTCCCCCGCGCCTGACCTCGAGCCGCAGCAGCGCGAGCCCCGCCGCGGCAGCGCGCTCCAGCCTCTCCCGGCGATTGCCCTTCGTCGTCGACGCGCGCAGCGGCACCAGGCGGAACCTCGCGCGACCGAAGCCCTCCACGTCGAACGGCAGCTGCGCGTAATAATCGTTGTCCAGGAAATCACGCCTCCTCGTCGTGAAGATGGCGATCGGAAGCAGCGACAACCGGCGCGCGCTCAGGAAGATGAGATCCTGATCGCCGGCGCTCGCCGTCGGCGTCACCTCTTCGCTGGTCCGGAAGCGCACGGCGACCCCCAGCACGTCCGGGCGGCGCTCGCCCTTGCCGCCCCGCCACCGCCAGATCCCGCCCGACAGCCGCACCAGCGCCGGCCCCGCCAGCCGCTGCGCCAGCGCGCCGACCTCGCCCTCCATCGCGAGCGCCTTCACCCCCGCGCAGTAAACCACGCCGTCGGGATGGAACAGCCTCGCTCCCCGGACAAGGCTGCCTTGCCAGACGAGGGGAGACAGAACTCCCCCGATCGCACGACCCATCGCTTCAAAGATCCGCATGGTGCTCCCCTCGCTCGAACCTGGAGCGCAGGCGGCCAATCGCAAGCTGGGCGAAGCCCGACGGCGCTCCTCGCTATCGCTCGCGCGACGAGGCCGCCCATGAAGGCGGGAAGGCATGAAGATCCTCGAGCGCTTCTTCCCGCCTCCCCGCCTTGCTGCTCGGCGGAAAGACCCAGCCCGACAGCGCGCCTGTCGCCGCGCTCACCCGGGGCGGAGCGCCGAGATCTGCTGTCTACCGCGCGGGCGCGTCACCCTGCGCCGGCGTTCGCCTTCTCGAGCTCCGGGCCGGTCTCGCGCTGCGCCCGGTGCTCGATCAGGCGCTTCACCACGAGCGTGAGGAGCGCGAGAAGGACGAGCAGCGAGGCGACGGCGAACGCCGCCGAGAAGTGGAACTCGTTGTAGAGCACCTCGACGTGCAGCGGCATCGTGTTGGTCTGCCCCCGGATATGGCCGGAGACGACCGACACCGCGCCGAACTCGCCCATCGCCCGCGCGTTGCAGAGCACCACCCCGTAGAGCAAACCCCACTTCGCGTTGGGGAGGGTGATGCGGAAGAACATGCTCCACCCGCTCGCGCCGAGCGACAGCGCCGCGTGCTCCTCGTCGGCCCCCTGGCTCTCCAGGAACGGGATGAGCTCGCGCGCGACGAAGGGAAACGTCACGAACGTGGTCGCGAGGATGATCCCGGGGCGATCGAAGATCACCTGGATGTCGTGATCCATCAGCCAGGGGCCGATCACCCCGTGCGCCCCGAACAGGAGGACGAAGATCATGCCGGAGATCACCGGCGAGACCGCGAACGGCAGGTCGATCAGCGTGACCAGCAGGCTCTTGCCGGTGAACTCGAAGCGCGCGATCGCCCAGGCCGCGGCCACGCCGAAGACCAGGTTGAGCGGCACCGCGATGAGCGCGGTCGTGAGCGTCAGCTCGATGGCGGCCACGGCGTCCGGCGCGGTGATCGCCCGCCAGTAGCCCGAGAGGCCGTCCTTCAGCGCCTCGATGAACACCGCCACGACCGGCAGGAAGAGGAAGAACCCGAGGAACGCGAGCGCCACCGCCGTGAGCGCCCAGCGCACGAGCGGGGGCTCGGAGGTCGCGCCGCGCACCGCCCCGCGCGACCTCACCCGCAGCTTGCCCGCCGCGCCCGCCATTACGACGCGACCCCGGACGCGCCCGGGCCCGCGGGCGCCGCGCGCGGCGCCTCGACCGGGCTCCGCGACGAGCCGCGCGCGCCGCTCCAGGACTGGAGCCGGTTGATCACGAACAGAAGCACGAAGGAGCAGAGCAGCATCACGAGCGCGAGCGCCGTCGCCCCCGCATAGTCGTACTGCTCGAGCTTCGTCATGATGACGAGCGGCGTGATCTCGGTCTTGAAAGGCATGTTCCCCGAGATGAACACGACCGACCCGTACTCGCCGAACGCCCTCGCGAACGACATCGCGAAGCCGGTGAGGATCGAGGGCCAGAGCGCCGGCAGGAGGATCCGACGGAAGATCTGGAAGCGGCCCGCGCCGAGCGACGCCGCCGCCTCTTCCTGGTCCACCTCGAGCTCCTCCATCACCGGCTGGACCGTCCGCACGACGAACGGGAGCCCCACGAAGGTGAGCGCGATGACCACGCCGAGACGGCTGAACGCGCTCTGGATCCCGAGCGGATAGAGGAACTGGCCGACCCACCCCTGCTGCGCATAGATGGCCGTGAGCGCGATGCCCCCGACCGCCGTCGGGAGCGCGAACGGTAGATCGACGAGCGCGTCGACGATCGACTTGCCCGGGAAGCTGTAGCGCACGAGCACCCACGCCACGAGCACGCCGAAGACCGCGTTGATGCCCGCCGCGATGAGCGACGCGGCGAAGCTGATCTTCAAGGAGGCGATGGCGCGCGCAGAGGTCACCACGGCCCAGATCTCGCTGGGCGAGAGCGTCGCCGTCCTGAGGAAGATCATCGACAGCGGGACCAGCACGAGCAACGACAGGTACGTTACCGTGATCCCCATCGCGAGCCCGAAGCCGGGCAGAACGCTCTGTCGCCGCCAGAGGAGAGCCACCGAAATTTACTTGCCGGCCTGGTAGATCTGGTCGAAGACGCCGCCGTCGGAGAAGTGCGCCTTCTGAGCTTTTTGCCACCCGCCGAACAGCTCGTCAATCGAGAAGAGCGCGACCTTCTGGAAGACCCCCTCCGACTCGGCCGCCGCGAGGACCGCCGGATGGCGCGGGCGATAGAAGTGCTTCACCGCGATGCGCTGCCCCTCCTCCGTGTAGAGGAAGTTGAGGTACGCCTCCGCCGCCGCCCTCGTCCCGCGCTTGTCGACCACCTTGTCGATCACCGCGACAGGAGGCTCGGCGAGGATGCTGATCGACGGCACGATCACCTCGAACTTGTCCTTGCCGCTCTGCTTCACCGCGAGCAGCGCCTCGTTCTCCCAGGCGATCAGGACGTCGCCGAGCCCGCGCTCGACGAACGTCGTGGTCGAGCCGCGCGCGCCCGTGTCGAGGACGGGCACGTTCTTGAAAAGACGGCCGACGAAATCCTTCGCTCTGGCCTCGTCGCCGCCCGCTCGCTTCAGCTCGTACCCCCACGCGGCGAGGTAGTTCCACCGCGCGCCGCCGGAGGTCTTCGGGTTCGGCGTGATGACCGCGACGCCCTCCTTCACGAGATCGTCCCAGTCCTTGATGCCCTTCGGGTTGCCCTTGCGCACCAGGAAGACGATGGTCGACGTGTAAGGAGCGCTGTTGTCCTTGAGGCGCGCCTGCCACCCCTCCTTGAGACGACCGCTCGGCACGAGCGCATCGACGTCATAGGCGAGCGCGAGCGTGACAACGTCCGCCTGGAGCCCGTCGATCACCGAGCGGGCCTGCTTGCCCGAGCCGCCGTGCGACTGCTTGATGGTGACGCCCTGTCCGCTCTGCTCCTTCCAGCGCTTCGCGAAGGCGGCGTTCACCTCTTCATAGAGCTCGCGCGTCGGGTCATAAGAGACGTTCAGGAGCTCCACCGAGCCCGATTTGCTCGCCTCGCTCTTCGAGCACCCGGCCAGCGAAAGCACGCAGCAGAGCACCATCATCAAGCATCGCATCGGTCGTACTCTCCGTTATCCGGTCGCCAGAAACCGCGCTTCCCGCTGCGCGAGCGCGTCGAGGAGCTGCTGGAAGCGCGAGGCGCCGCAGCGGCGCGCCATGAAGGCCGCGCGGCCGAGCTTGTGGCAGAGCTTCTTGGCGAGCAGCACGCCGCCGTGGCTGTTCACATCGGTGAGCACGATCACAAGATCGGCCCGCTCGATGGCCGCCCGCAGCTCGGCCGCCCCGCGGCCCCCCGTGTTGCCGGTGTGAAACTCCAGATGGTGCCCGGCCTGCAGCGCCATCCGCTCCAGCTGCGCCTGGTTGCGATCCAACCCACCGATCCAGGTGATCCGCATCGCCCCGTCTCCTTGCTACCCGCAGCGGGTGACCGCCGCTATAGCGGACATATCTCACGCTAAAGCAGAGGGCGCAAGGGAGATCTGACAATATAACGGACGACACGTCTTGGATACCGGAGGGACACGGGGCCGCTGGAGCTCGTGAAGCCCGGGGGGGGTTACCCGCGCGATCCGTAGGTCATGACGAGGTACATGACGGCCTCGGAGCTGCCCAGGTTGCGGTAGCTGTGAGGGCTGTCGGCCTCGAAGAGGATGGCGTCGCCGGTCTCGAGGACGCGCCGCTCGCCGGCCACGATGATCTCCACCGAGCCCTCCGTGACGACAAGGTTCTCGGAGGTGCCGGGGGCGTGCGCGTCGGCGTTCTCCACCGAGCGCGGCGCGAGGCGGAGCTCGTAGAACTCCACGTTGCGCGGCCGGTCCGTCGGGAAGAGCGCCCGGGAAGAGAAGTCGCCGTCGCGCGAGCGCAGGATGCGCGCGTGCGAGACCTGCATGACGGTCGTGACGGGCGAGGCCGCCTGGCTCATCAGCGCCGAGAAAGGGACCCCGAGGGCGCGCGCGATCTTCCAGAGGACGTTGATGGTCGGCGTGCTCTGGCCCAGCTCGATCTGCCCGAGCATCGCCCGGCTCACCCCGGACGCCTTCGCCAGACGCTCGAGCGACAGGCCGCGCTCGGCCCGGAAGCGCTTCAGGTTGGAGGCGACGACCGGCGTGAGGTCCGAGGACTCGTCGAGCACCGGGTCGTCAACGCCCGGATCGCTCGCCGGGGGCGGCGGCGGCTCGGGGGTCGCCGGTCGCGCGGATGACTGAGCTCTGCGTGCCTTCACTGGAATCGTATCCGCCATGGTGGAGGCCGCGCGTCAAGCAAGCGAGCGCCGAGGCGCTCAGGCGACGTCAGAGGCGACGTCGGAGGCGACGTCCGCCACCGCGCGTCGGGCCGGTGATGGGCCGGGCGCCGGGGGCGCGACCGCGGGCGCCGCCGCGGGGAGCGCGGTGGCGGTGTGACCGGTGATGAGCCGGGCGCCACGCTTAAAGGTGATGTACTGCCACATCCACGCGAACATGACGGCGAAGCGGTTCTTGAAGCCGATGAGGAAGAGCACGTGGACGCCCAGCCAGGCGAGCCACGCGAGCGTGCCGGACATCTGCAGGCGCCCGACCTTCGCGATGGCGCGCGAGCGGCCGATGGTCGCCATCGTCCCCTTGTCGCGGTAGGCGAACTGCCCGCGCGGGAGGCCCTCGAGGTCGCCGAGGATGCAGCGCGCGACGAAGCGCCCCTCCTGGATCGCGGCGGGGCTGAGGCCGGGCACGTCGACGCCGTTCCGGTCGCGGAGCAGGGTCATGTCGCCGATCGCGAAGGCGTTCGGGTGCCCGGGCAGGGAGCAGTCCGGCTCGATCTTCACGCGGCCGATGCGATCGAGCTCGACCCCGAGCGAGCGCGCGAGCGGGGTGCCGCGGACCCCCGCCGCCCAGATGACGGTCGTCGCGAGGAGGCGCTCGCCGTCCTCGAACTCGACCCCCTGCTCGTCGATGGTCCGGAAGCGGCGGCCCTTGATGACCTCGACCCCGAGCGACGTGAGCTGCCGCTCGGCGCTCGCCGAGAGGCCCTCGGGGAAGGCCTGGAGGATGCGCTGGCCGATCTCGACGAGCACCACGCGCGAGAGCGAGGCGTCGAGGGAGCGGAAGTCACGGGCGAGGATGTAGCGCGCGAGCTCGGCGAAGGCGCCGGCCATCTCGACGCCCGTGGCGCCGCCGCCGATGACGACGAACGTGAGCAGCCGCCGCCGCACGGCGGGGTCGTCCTCGCGCTCGGCGGCCTCGAAGGCGAGCAGCATGCGCTCGCGGATGGTGAGCGCCTCGTCGAGGTTCTTGAGCGCCGGCGCGAAGCGGGCCCACTCGTCGTGGCCAAAGTAGTTGTTCGCCGCGCCGACCGCGAGGATCAGGTAATCGTACTCCATCGCGTCGGCATCGACGGTGATGCGCCGACCGGCGAGGTCCACGCCCGTCACCTCGCCGAGCAGGACCCGGACGTTGCGCTGGCGCGACAGGACCGATCGGATCGGAACCGCGATGTCGGCCGGCGAGAGGCTGGCGGTGGCCACCTGGTAGAGCAGCGGCTGGAACAGGTGGTGATTGGTCCTGTCGACGAGCGTGACCCGGACGGGCGCGTTGCGAAACGCCTTCGCCGCGTTCAGGCCGCCGAAGCCTCCACCGACGATCACGACGTGGGGCTCTTTCGCGGTCGATGCCATGGCGCCTCCTGGCGAGGAACGCTTCCTCGGTGGCACGCCGATGGTAGGGGCCGCCGATCAGTGCGGCAAGCGGGCGCGATCTGCGTCGGTCTGCCCGTCGATCTTCGCGTCGTTCACGTCGTTCCTCGGGCCTTCGGCCTCGCCGCGTAGCGCCTCGGCGAGCAGCTTCCGGCCGCGGTGCAGGCGGCTCATGACGGTGCCGACCGGGACGCCCAGCTGCGTCGCTGCGTCCTTGTAGGACATCTCCTCGAGGTCCACGAGCACGACGGTGTCGCGGAAGGTGGGCGGGAGCGTCGCGAGCGCGCGCCGCACGCCGGGCGACAGGAAGTGCACCTCGGCGCGGCGCTCCGGCGCGGTCCACGCGCACGGGTCGGTCGCGAGCACGTCGAGGGCGTTGCGCTCGCGGCGGCTGCGCCGGCAGCGGGTGATGAAGACGCTGAAGAGGATCTGATGCACCCACGCCCGCAGGTTGGTCCCTCGCTCGTAGCTCTCCGCGAACCGGATGGCGCGCTCCACCGTGTCCTGCACGAGATCCTCCGCCGTCGCGGGCGATCGGGAGAGCCGCAGGGCGCGGCCGAAGAGCTCCGGTGTCATTTCGACAAGGCCCCGGAGCAGCTCGTCGACCGCCGCCCGCGAGCCCTCGCCCGGTGCCGTCCGGGCCGCGCCGAGCGACGGCCCGCGCCCGGCCGCGCGTGTCCCGCCGGGCGACAGCGGCGCTGGGTTCGGGGACCGGGCGGGGACATGGGCAGCGTGGACAAGCATGGCGGGACCTCCTGCGCATCGACCCTGGCAAGGCAGGTGCCACCGAGCGGACCGCGCGAAAGACGCGAAAAGCGCGGGATGGCGCGGGCGGAGGCACGCGGGGCGCGTGTCAAATCGACAGCAGGTCGCCGAGGCTCGTCAGAGTGGCGAAGAGGCCCGCGGCGCGGGAGCAGGCCGAACGTCAAGGCCGCCCGCGCCGGGCGCGAGCGGCGCAGGCGTCGGGTTCGTCTCGCTGGGCTGGGCAGCGGGCGCATCAGGTCATCGCCGGCTGGAACACGGTCGCGCTGCAGTCGAGCCCCCGAGGTGCTGCCCTGCACCTCGAGGCCGATCCGGGCGCTGGAGCCCGGCTCCATGGGCGTGCGATGATCCTGCCATGAACAAGATCGCGGTTCTCGGATCAGGGATTGTCGGGCAGACGCTGGCGGACGGGTTTCTCAAGCACGGTCACAGCGTCATGCGCGCCACGCGCCAGCCCTCGAAGCTCGCGACCTGGCTGGCGGATGCGGGTGCGAAGGCGACGGTGGGGACGTTCGCGGAGGCGGCGCAGTTCGGCGAGCTCGTCGTGCTCGCCGTGAAGGGGACCGCGGCGGAGCAGGCGATCGACCTCGCGGGCCCCGGGGCGCTCGCGGGGAAGACGGTCATCGATGCGACGAACCCCATCGCGGACGAGCCGCCCGTCAACGGGGTGCTCAAGTTCTTCACGGGGCCGAACGAGTCGCTGCTCGAGAGGCTGGTGCGGCGCGCGCCCGACGCCCATTTCGTGAAGGCCTTCTCGTCGGTCGGCAGCGTGTGGATGGTCAATCCAGACTTCGATGGCGTCCGGCCGACGATGTTCATCTGCGGCGACGACGCCCGCGCGAAGAAGGAGGTGGAGGGCATCCTCGACGCCTTCGGGTGGGAGACCGAGGACCTGGGGAGCGTGGAGGCGGCGCGCGCGATCGAGCCTCTCTGCATGCTCTGGTGCATCCCCGGCCTGCTGAACAACCGGTGGACGCATGCGTTCAAGCTCCTGAAGAAGTAGCCGGACAGATCGAGTGAGGAGGATAGGAACCGTCAAGGCGCCAAGAGAAGAGAGCAAATCAGCAGGACGCCAAGATAAAGAGATCTTCTGGGTTCCCCTGGCGTCCCTGGCGACCTAGACCTGCCCGGACAGCGGATCTTCCCCGGCGGCCAGCGCGGCGATCAGGCCCGGGACCAGCTCGGCGATCTCGCCCGCGAGCAGCCCCCGATCGCTGCCCGTCTGCGCGCTCCACACGTCCCCGGCGAGCGCGTGGATCAGCACCCCCGCGCTCGCGGCGGCGGAGGGCTCCATCGAGCACAGGAGGGCCGCGATCATCCCGGTCAGGACGTCGCCCGAGCCGGCGGTGGCGAGCGCCGGGTTGCCCGCCATGCAGATGAGCATGCGGCCATCCGGGAGCGCGATGACCGTGCGCGCCCCCTTCAGCAAGACGATCGCCCGGGTCAGCGCCACCGCCTCGCGCACCGCGCCGAAGCGGTCCTCCTCGACGGCCCGCGCGCTCCGGCCCAGCAGCCGGCCGAGCTCGCCGGAGTGCGGCGTCAGGATGAGGCTCCCGCGCGCGGTCGCGAGCGCCTCGGGGCGGCCGGCGAAGTGCGTCAGGGCGTCCGCGTCGACGACCTTCAGGCCGTCCCAGCCGAGCACGACGTGATCCACCGCGGCCCGCGCCCGCTCGTCGAGGCCGAGGCCCGGGCCGATCGCGACCGCCCGCCGCCCGGCGAGCGCGCCGTCGAGCGACGCCGCGATGCAGGCCGGATCGATCGCGGTCGTCATCAGCTCCACGACGCGCGACTCCATCGCGGGCGCGGCGTCGGCCCAGGTGCAGATCGTCACGAGGCCCGCGCCCGTGCGCATCGCCGCGCGCGCCGTCAGCAGCGCGGCGCCGAGCTTGCCGGACGAGCCGGCGATCACGAGCACGTTGCCCGCCTGGTGCTTGTAGACGGTCGCCTCGCGCGGGCGCAACGACGCGCCGATCGTCTCCTTGCGGATGACCTCCGCGACGTGCCCCACCTCGGCGAGGATCGGCCGGTCCGGGACGCCTAGATCGACCACGTGGACGTTGCCCGCGAGCCGCGCGCCCTCGGGCGTGAGCAGGCCGATCTTGAGGTGGCCGAACGTGACGGTCTCGTCAGCCTGCACCGCGGCGCCGAGCGGCGCGCCGCTGTCGGCGTCGAGGCCCGAGGGCACGTCGAGCGCGATGCAGAGGCAGGTCACGGTGTTGAGGACGCCGATGACGTCGGCGAGGTGGCCCTCGATGGGGCGAGCGAGGCCCGTGCCGAAGATCGCGTCGACCACGAGATCGGCCTCCGCGAGCGCGGCCTCGAGCGGGGCGAGCGACGCGCCCGGGGGGAGCTCGGTCAGCGCGCCGCCGAGGTCGACGTACGCGTCGTGGTTGATGCGGCTGTCGCCGGTGACCTTCTCGGACGGGGCGGTCAGAAAGACCTGGACCTCGGCGCCGCGGGCGAGGAGGTGGCGCGCCACGACGAAGCCGTCGCCGCCGTTGTTGCCGGCGCCGCAGACGACGACGACGCGGGCGTGGAGCGGGTACGTC
The DNA here is from genome assembly GCF_051521505.1 of Sorangium sp. So ce1014. Taxonomy (NCBI): domain Bacteria; kingdom Pseudomonadati; phylum Myxococcota; order Polyangiales; family Polyangiaceae; genus Sorangium; species Sorangium sp. So ce1014. Next base: position 552,792 of record NZ_CP150356.1, on the reverse strand, counting down.
GCGGGCTGCCCGGGGCTCGGGACGTGCCGCACCGGGAACGAGCGGACCCGCGCGGCGCGGGCATCGTCGGCGTCGCGGCGGCCGTTCGGCGGCGGCGGGCGGCTCCCGGAGCGAGGGCCGCCTCCGGAGGGCAACGTCGCCGGCCAGCGCGCCCGCGCGGGCGCCTGGCCGGGCGCGGGCAGGTGCGGCGCGGGGCGCGCGGCGTGGCCGGGGAGCCCGGCGGCGCCGGCCTGTGCGGCGCTGCGCGCCTCGATGATCGCCGAGATGACGTCGGCGGCGCCGCGGCCCGCGTTCTCCATGAGGACCACGCCGGGGACGTGGCAATGGTGGATCGCGTGCTTGTCGAAGGCGCGCATCTGCGCGCGCGAGAGGACCGGAATCACGAGCGCTCTTTCCCTTCGTCGTCCAGGCGGGATCGGCCTTCGCCGTCCTCGTCATTCGTGGTCGGGGATCGGCCTTCGCCGTCCTCGTCATTCGTGGTCGGGGATCGGCCTTCGCCGTCCTCGTCATTCGTGGTCGGGGATCGGCCTTCGCCGTCCCCTTCCAGGATCACCACCGCCGCCGCCACCCCGGCGTCGTGCGTGATCGACAGGTGCACCCGCTGGACGCCCATGCGGTCCGCGAGCGCGCGCGCCGGGCCGTGGAGCGCCATCGTCGGCGGCATGCGCGGCGCGCCCCGCACCTCCAGGTGGTGCCAGCCGACCCCCGGCGCCCCGGCCAGCGCCTTCACCACCGCCTCCTTCGCGGCGAAGCGGCCCGCGAGCGCCGTCGCCCGGTCGACACGGTGCGCGAGCGAGCGCCGCTCGGGCTCGGACAGCACGCGCTCCCAGAACCGCTCCCCCCATCGCGCGAGCGCCTCCTCCATGCGTCCGATGCCGCAGACGTCGATGCCGATGCCGAGGATCATCCAGCCACCTCGAGGGGCCGGCAGCCCGGCCCGGCGGCCCGCGAGGGCGCCGCGGCGCCCTCGCGGGCGGCGCTCGCCCCGATGCGATCGGCAGAAGAGAGACGCAGGGGGAAGGCCATGAGGCGACTCTACCCTATTCAATCGCGACGCCCGTGATACGCGAGCCGCCTCTCGCCCCGATCGCGGAGAAACGCTTTCGCGGGCCGCGCGCCGGCGGCCCGATGCGAGGCAGGCGGCCGCGGCCCGATGCGCCGCGCGGCTGACGGCGAGCGCGGCGAGCGCGGCAGCGGCGCATCGCGCGCCGCCGGAGCGCGCCGGCGTCGCCGTCATCGGAAGCGACAGTATCGACATCGTCGCCGGCGGCGACGATGTCGATACGAGGCGATAGCGCGCTATCAGGCGTCGGGCGCGGCGTGATACCTTCGCGCTCCCACACAGCGTTCGCGGGCGAGGGACGAACGGATGACGGCGGAGAAGATCGAGTGCGCTAGCCGTATCGAGGCGGTCGTCGTGTACGCGCGCGGGGCGATCGTCACCCGACGCGTCGAGCTCGCGGAGCCGCTCCCTCGCGGAGCGATCGAGATCGCGGTGCCGGGCATCACGCCGCTGGCCGAGCCGGGGAGCTTCCGCGCGCTCGTGGCGGCGGCGGGCGCCTCGCCGGACGCGGCGGCCGCGCCGCGCGAGGTCGTCGGCGTGCGGGCGCGCCTCGTCGTGCCCCCGGCGCCCGTCTCGAGGAGCGCGCTCTCGGCGCAGCTCCGCGAGCTCGAGCTCGCGATCGAGCGCCTGTCGGCCGAGCACGACCACCTCCGCCGCTGGCGCGACCAGCTCGCCGCCGTCGCGCTCGCCCCGGAGCTCGCGCGGCGCTTCCGGCCGGGCGACCCGGCGGCCCGCATCCGCGACGCGCTCGCGGTGAGCGGGCTGCTCTCGGACGAGCTCGCCGCCCTCGACGCCCGCACCGCGGCGCTCGAGGCGGAGCTCGAGCGCGCCCGCAAGGAGCTGCTCTCCGCGCAGCTCGACGCCGCCCAGGCGACCCGCGGCGAGGTCGAGGAGCGCGCCCCGGCGCGCCTCGACGTGGTCGTGCGGCTCGCGCCCGCGCGCGGCGGGGCAGGCGGCGAGCCGGCGCTCCGGCTCGAGTACGCCGTCGGCGCCGCGCGGTGGTGGCCCGCCTACGCGGCGCGGTTCTCGCGCGGCGCGACGGAGGTCGCCCTGCAGCTCGACGCCCTCGTCGCGCAGGCCTCCGGCGAGGACTGGCAGAACGTGCGCCTCGCGCTCGCCACCGCCGATCTCGTGCAGGACACGCGGCTGCCGGAGCTCGCCTCGCTGCGCCTGAGCCGCGCGCAGCGCCCCCCGCGCCGCGGTTACCGCCCGGCGCCGGAGGGGCTCGACGCCCTGTTCGAGGGGTTCGACCGCTTCGTCACCGCCCTCCCCCAGCCCGCCGCGGGAACCACGGTCGCCCCGGGTCAGCTCCCGCCCGCGTCCGACGAGAACGACGATGACGACGACGACGAGCCCACGCTGAGTCGGCCCGTGCCGAGCCAGACCCGACAGGAGATGCGGGAGGCGATGGACAGGATCGCGCCGCCACCCGGCGGGGCCGCGCCGCCGCCACCGACGACGTGGCCGGAGCGCGGCTCGGCCCCCGAGCCGCCCCCGATGCCGGCCGCTGCGCCGCTCCCCATGCCGCTCGCCGCGCCGGCGCGCAGCAAGTCGCGCGGGCTGGCGCTCCCCTCGTTCGGCGGCAGCTTCGGCGGTTCGCCCCCGCCGCAGGCGCTCCAGGCGAGCGCGCCCCAGGCGCCGAGCGCCGCCTTCGCCCGCGTGGCGAGCGCCGAGCGCACGGCCGGGCTGGCGGAGGATTCGCTCGGCCACGACGAGGAGCTCGAAGGCGCCGGCGCGGCCTCCGCGCCGCTCGAGCCCGCGCAGGTCGAACGGTGGCTCGACTTCGACGCGCTGCACCTCCCCCGGACGGGCCCGCAGCGCGGCCGGCTCGCGCACGACAAGCCGGGGCCTTCGAGGCGCGCCGCGCGCCGGGCGCAGATGGACATCGACCACCTCGGCGCGCCGCCCCGGGCCGTGGACCCACGCGCCTCGCGCGGGCAATTCGATCACCTCTACGCCGGCGAAGGCGCCGCCGACGTGCCGTCGAACGGCAGGCGCCACCGCGTTGCGCTGAGCGCCGCACGCGCCCCGGCGGCGCCCCGGTTCGTGACCGTGCCGCGCGAGGCCGCCGAGGTCTACCGCGAGGCGCACGTCGAGAACCCGTTCGACGCCCCGCTGCTCGCGGGGCCGGTCGAGGTCTTCGTCGACGGCGCCCTCGCGGCGCAGTCCTCGCTCGGTCACGTCGACCGGGGCGGCCTCCTCCGCGCCGGCCTCGGCGTCGAGGAGCGGATCCGGGTCGCGAGGAACGCGCGCGTGGAGGAGTCGAGCGCCGGCCTGCTCGGCGGCTCGCTCGCCGTCGAGCACACGATCACCATCGATCTCTCCTCGTCGCTCGGCGTGGGCGTCGAGGTCGAGGTCCTCGACCGCATCCCCGTGACGGACGACAAGGACGTCGAGATCAAGCTGGTCTCGTCGCAGCCGAAGGCCGAGCCGTTCACCCAGGAGGAGCTCGGCGAGCCCGTGCGCGGCGGCCTGCGCTGGCGCGTCGCGATCGCGCCCGGCGGCAAGGCCTCGGTCGCCTTCACCTACCGCGTGGTGTTCTCCTCCAGGAACGAGGTCGTCGGCGGTAACCGACGGGAATAACAGGGGAAATAGGCGCACCATGGCAACGGATGCGGACGGTTCGGACCGGGCGGAGCGGAGCGCCGGCGGAGGGGACGAAAGCGAGGTGATCGGCAGCGGAGCGAGCGCCGCGCTCGGGTGGGGCGCGCCCCACCCGAGCGCGGCGCGCGTGGTGACGCTGTTCGAGGATCGCGCCGAGGTCGTGCGCGCCGCGCGCGTCGAGGTCGCGGCCGGGGCGCAGTGGATCGCGATCGGCGGCGTGTCGGTGTTCGTCGACGAGCGCACCGTGCAGGCGCGCGTCGCGGGCGCGGGCGTCGAGGGCGCGGGCGCCGACGGCCAGGGCGCGGTCCGGGTGACGGCGGCGCGCGTGCGGTGGAGGGCGCACCGGGAGGCGGCGCTCGGGCGCGAGGCGATCGACGCGCTGGAGCGCGAGCAGCGCGAGGCGTCCCGCCGGGCCGGCGCCGCCGAGCGCGCGCGGGACCGGGCGTCGCGCCGCGAGGCGCACCTCGACCAGCTGCTCGCGAAGTGGGCGCACGCGATGGGCGAGGCCCCGAAGGACGCCGGCGAGCCGGCGCGCCTCGCCTCGTGGCGCGCCGGTGTCGAGGCCCTGCACGCGGCGCTCACCGAGGCCCTCGGCGCGTCGGCCGACGCGCGCGCGGCGCGGGCGCACGCCGAGGACGACGCCCGGCGCGCCGCGGCGCGGCTGCGTGAGGGGTCGATCGAGCAGCCGCGCTACGAGGCGGTGATCGAGGTCGAGGTGCACGCGCCCGCGCCGCAGCCCATCGAGATCGAGCTGACGTACCGCGTCGCGTGCGCGATCTGGCGCCCCGAGCACCTGGCGCGGCTCTCGGCCCACGCCGCCGCCGGCGCGGGCGGCCCCGAGGCGCAGGGAGCAGGCGGCTCGGTCGAGCTCACCACGTGGGCCGCGGCGTGGCAGGCGACGGGCGAGGCCTGGGAGAACGTCACCGCGCGCTTCTCGACCGCGCGGCCATCGAGGAGCGCCGAGGCGCCGCTCCTCGCGGACGATGTCCTCCGGGTGCGGCGCAGGGCGGAGGTCGACCGCCGCCGCGTCGTCGTCGAGGCGCGCGACCAGGCGATCGCCATGGCCGGGCTCGGCCGCGGGGCGCGGGCCGTCGACGAGATGCCGGGCGTGGACGACGGCGGCGAGCCGCTGATCTTCGAGGCGGCGGAGCCGGTGACCCTCCCCTCCGACGGCCGCCCGACGCGTATCGAGATCGCGCGGCGCTCGATTCCGGCCGAGCTCGCGCTCGTGCTGTACCCCGAGGCCCACCCCGCGGCGCACCTGCGCGCGACCGTGACGCTGGACGGCGGCGGCGCCGGCGGGAGGCCGCGCCCGCTGCTCGCGGGCCCGGTGAAGGTCGCGCGCGGCGGCAGCCTCATCGGCCGTGCCCGGCTCGACTTCGTCGGCGCCGGCGAGCCGTTCGAGCTCGGCTTCGGCGTGGACGACGCCGTGCGCGTGCGACGCACCGTCGACGAGGAGCAGGAGACCTCGGCGATCACCGGGAGCCGAAAGATCCGCCGGCGCGTGAAGCTCTCTGTTTCCAACCTCTCCAGCAGCGTGAAGCGGGTGCTCGTCACCGAGCGGATCCCTGTCAGCGAGGTGGCCGACGTCGAGGTCGCGCTCGGCGAGGCCCCCGGCTGGACGCTCGATGAGGACGAGAAGGACGGCTTTCTCCGCGGCCGCATCGAGCTGCCGCCGAAGGGGCTGAGGACGATGTCGTTCAGCTACGAGCTCCGCGCCGCCTCGAGCGTTGTGTTGCCTTTTTGACATGCGACCGCCGCCGTCGCGATCCTCGCCGTGAAGCGCGTTGACAGGACGCCGTGCGCTTCTGTAACTGATGGATTCTCCAGCAGCTTCACTCGCGGAGGAGGAGGATCGCCATGAGGCAGCAGATCGACGGGGCCGTGGTGCTGACCGCGGCCGACGAAGACGGCATGGAGTATTTGCCCAACAGAGGGGTCTTCCTGGCACAGCTGCTGGGAAGGGGGCTCGGTCAGGGCTTCGGCTTCTACAAGGGCAAGATGGACCCCGGCTGTGAGATCTCGCGCGAGCTCCACACCGAGACCAGCGAGACCATCTACATCCTGGCCGGCAAGGCGCTCGGCATCGTCGGCGACCGCGAGGTGCCGCTCGGCCCCGGCCAGATGATGCACGTCGAGAAGAACGTGCACCATGGGCTGCGCAACGCGGGCGCCGGGCAGCTCGAGTTCCTCGTCATCGGCCACCCCGACTTCTGACTCGCGCGGTCCGCCCGTGAGGTGCACCGCCGCCCTACGGCCCGCCTCCGGCGCGGCGGCGCTGCTCGGCGCGGCGGCGCTGCTCGGCGCGGCGGCGGCGCAGGCCGAGCCGGCCGCGGCGCCGCACGGCGCGGCGGCGGCGGCGCGCGCCGCGCAGGCCGCGGCGCCGCCGGAGCGCGCGCGGCGCGAGGTCGCGTGGGACCCGCGCTGGACGGGCTTCCGCGCGAGCGAGTACGTGGCCACGGGCCTCCTGGCCGCGACCGCCTTCGGGACGCTGGCCATCCCGCCGTCGGAGGGCCGGTGGACGGCCGTGAACGGCTTCGACGGCTCGGCGCGCCACGCCCTGCGCATCCGGAGCGAGCGCCAGCGCGAGATGGCGCGCGACGCGAGCGATCTCCTGCTCACGCTGATGACCAACCACCTCGCGGTGGACGCCCTGCTCGTCACCTGGTGGGGGCACGGGCGCGGCAGCGTCGCGTGGGAGATGGCGATGATCGACATCGAGGCGCTCGCGTTCAACGCGGCCCTGAACGGCGTCGTCGCGGGGCTCACGAGCCGCGAGCGCCCCTACCGCGCCGGGTGCACCGGGCCGGAGGAGCAGCAGGATCGCGACTGCCGGGGGAGCAAGCGGTACCGGAGCTTCTTCAGCGGCCACAGCTCGACCGCGTTCACGGCGGCGGGGCTCGTGTGCTCGCACCACGCGCACCTGCCCCTGTACGGCGGCGGCGCGCCCGACGCGCTCGCGTGCGCCGCGTCGCTCGGGACGGCGGCCGCCGTGGCGACGCTGCGGGTCGTCTCGGACCAGCACTTCGCGACCGACGCGCTCACGGGCGCGACCCTCGGCGCCCTGACGGGCTTCGGGCTCCCGTGGCTCCTGCACTACCGCGGCGGCGCCCCGGCGGCGGACGCGCCGCGCGGGGACGGCGTCTCGATCCGCTTCGTGCCCGCGCCGCTCGGCGGAACCCTCGTGGGCAGGTTCTAGCGATGGCGCCGCGCCGCACGCTCGCCGCCGCCGCGGCGCTCGCCGCGCTCGCCCTCCCGCCCGCCGGGGCCCGCGCCCAGGACCCGGCCGACCTGCCGCCGCCCGCCGTCGATCCGCCGCCGGTGCCCTCGGGGGTCGATCTCCTGCAGAAGCGCTCGTACTGGGCGCGGAGCGCGGGCGCGCGCCCGTTCGTCTCCGCGGTGATGGATCTCGGCGTCATCTATTACAGGCCGAGCCTCGCGGTCGGCTTCGGCAAGCCGCACTGGTCCTGGCTCGGGATCGAGGGCTACGCGAGCGTCTCGCCGAGCGGCGGCGCGGAGTACGTGGGCCTCCGCGCGGCGCTGCCCGGCGTGGAGATCCGCGGCGGCGCGCGATACGCCTTCTCGAGGAGCCAGTACTTCCTCGAGCCCCGGGCGTCGTACACGCGCAGGGACACCGAGCTCATGCTGGGCCCCCTGTCGCGCTACGTCGCCGGGGAGATCGAGGTGTCGGGCTCGATACCCCTGCTCGGAGGCAACCTGTTCGGCGTGGCGACCGGCTATGCGGTGCTGGGCGCGCCCGAGGGATTCACTCTCTACGAGGAATCGCTCCACACGGTGATGAAGCCGCCGTATCTCTACCGCGCGCGGCTCGGCTTCCTGGGGGAGATGGACCGGTACGGCGAGCTCCGGCTCGGCGCCGCCGCCGAGGTGCTCGGCAACCCCGGCCGCGGCAGCGTCATCGTGCGCATCGGCCCGGTGCTGGCCGTCTCGCTGACACACCACCTGGACGCAGTCGGGACGGTGATGGTGGTGGCGGCGACGCCCGATCAGCTCGGCTTGCTGGGCGCGGATCTCGGGCAGCTCGGCCTGCGGTACCGGTGGGCGACCGGCGATCGCTGGCCGGAGTTCCCGTGACTGACGCATGCGCCCGTCGCGGGGCGTGGTAAGCGTCTCGGCATGACCAAGCTCATCCCCCTGACCTTCCTCGCCGCGGCGCTCGCGGCGTGCACCCAGCCCGGCGAGGCCAGCGCGCCCGCGGCGGCCGGCGCCGTTGCGGCGCAGCCCGCCAAGGCCGACGCCCCGAAGGCGAAGCCCGCCGAGGCGAGCGCGGCCCAGGCGCCGGCGACGCAGGCGAAGAACGCGAAGATCGGCCAGCCCGCGCCCGATTTCACGCTGCCGGACCTCGACGGCAAGCCCGTCAAGCTGGCCGACTACAAGGGCAAGACGGTCGTCCTCGAGTGGTTCAACCCCGGTTGCCCGTTCGTGCAGCTCTCGCACCGCAAGGGCGGTCTGAAGGACGCGCCGGCGCAGCAGGCCCAGAAGGGCGTCGTGTGGCTCGCCATCAACTCGGGCGCTCCGGGCAAGCAGGGCACCGCCAAGGACGAGAACGCGAAGGCAAAGCAGGAGTTCGGGATGAGCTACCCGCTCCTCGTCGACGAGAAGGGCGATGTCGGGCGCGCGTACGGCGCCGAGCGCACACCGCATATGTACATCATCGACCCGCAGGGCACGCTCGTCTACGCGGGCGCCATCGACAGCACGAAGGGCGGTGAGCCCGAGCCGGGCGAGCAGGTCACGAACTACGTCGATGCAGCGATCGCCGAGCTCGCCGCCGGCAAGCCGATCTCCACGAAAGAGACCGAGGCGTTCGGCTGCACCGTCAAGTATTGAGCGACCCGTCAGCGGACCCATCCGCCGCATCGCAGCTTGACCCACCTCGGCGTCACGTCGCGCGCCCCACAAATAGCGCCACGGACGTTGTCTCCCCTCGTTGATCTCCTCCGTCGCTCGTAGGTCGACAGCGCACCCGGCACCCGCTCCCGCCGCGTAGGACATCACCGCACGGGCCGCGTCGCACCCGCGCGCCCTCCTGGAAGGTTCCACGACACGCGGACACGGAACGTCCCGGGTGTTGACATGCGCGTAAACCCCGGTTTACCGTTGCACGACAGTTCTGTAACAACATCGCTCGTAGCTGACGCCCCAGGCGAGACGCTCACTGGCAAGCGACCAGGCGGTTCGGGAAGATGGCGAGTCGAGGCCATCGCGCTGGGAGCTGCCGAGGCAGGTGCGGATGCGAAGGTTCATGTCGATGCGCGCGCCGGCGATGGGCTATGCAGAGCGCTGCCGTTCGGGCGCGGTCGCCGCGCCCCTCCTCGGACGGGCTCGGCGCCCCGAGCCCGGGGGCCTCCGCCTTCGATGTTGAAGAGGGTCCGATTCATGAGCCGGATGGGAAGAGCGGGCCCGGAGAACGCGAAGGTCGCGAGGCCCACGGACGAGGAGCTCACGTCGAGGTCCGTCCCGCTCGCGCCCCAGAGCCGGCCGTCGCGCACCGCTCCGCCGGGGAGCTCGGGCGCCGGCCAGGACACGGTGTTCGAGTGCGTCGATCCGCCCTCGTCGCGCGTGCCGAGCCGGTTTCCCATCCGCGACTGGGACCGGTACGAGTGCGTGTCCCTCGTCGGCAAAGGGGGCATGGGGACGGTCTACAAGGCCAGGGACCCGCGGCTCCAGCGGTACGTGGCGCTCAAGCTGATCCGGGGCAACGACCCGGCGCTCGCCCAGCGCTTCATCTGGGAAGCGCAGGCCCAGGCCCGCGTCGAGCACCCGAACGTCTGCAAGGTGTACGAGGTCGGCGAGGCGCAGGGCCAGCCGTTCATCGCCATGCAGTACATCGACGGCCAGCCGCTCCACCGCGTGGCGCAGCAGATGTCGCTCGAGCAGCGGGTGAAGATCGTGGCCGACGTGGCGGACGGCCTCCACGCCGCCCACCGGCTCGGGCTGATCCACCGCGACATCAAGCCGGCGAACATCCTTGTCGAGCGGACGGCCGACGGCGCCTTCCGCCCCTACCTCCTCGATTTCGGGCTCGCGCGGGACACGGCCGTGGACGTCCGCGCGACCATGAGCGGCGAGGGGACGCCGGCTTACATGGCGCCCGAGCAGGTGTCCGGGGGCCAGCGCCAGCTCGACCGGCGCACGGACGTCTACTGCCTCGGCGCCACGCTCTACGAGATCCTCGCCGGGCGCCCTCCGTTCGTCGACCCGTCGGTGGCAAGCCTCGTCTTGCGGGTCGCGCACGAGCTGCCCGTGCCGGTGCGCCAGATCGACCGGGGGATCCCCCTCGATCTGGAGACCATCGTGATGAAGTGCCTCGAGAAGGAGCCTCTGCGGCGGTACGACTCCGCGAAGATGCTCGCCCTCGATCTCGGGCGCTACCTCGAGGGCGACCCGATCGACGCGCGGCCTCGGAGCCTCGTTTACCGCGCCCTGAAGCGGGCGCGGAAGCACAAGCTCGCGGTCGCGGCGGGCGCCGCGGCGCTGCTCGTGCTCGCGCTCTCGGGCGTCGTCGCCCTCCGCGCGAAGCTCGCCGCGGCGCGCCAGGCCGAGCTCTCGGCGCACGTGGCGTCCCTGGCCCAGGGCTTCGGCCAGGACGTCAAGGAGATGGAGCTGTTCATGCGCTATGCGTACGCGCTCCCCCTCCACGAGGTGTCGCGGGAAAAGGAGGTCATCCGCGCGCGCATGGGCGAGATCGACCGGAAGATGCAGGCCCTGCGCGAGACCGCGGGCGACCTCGTCGAGGGCCCGGGCCACTACGCGCTCGGGCGCGGGCACCTCGCGCTGCACGAGCCCGAGGAGGCGCTGGCGCACCTCGAGGCGGCGCTGGAGAGCGGGTATGCCGCGAAGGAGGCGAAGTTCGCGGCGGGCCTCGTGCACGGGATGCTCTACAGGAAGGGGCTCGACCGGGCGCGGCGCCTCGCCGACAAGGGGGAGCGGTCCGCGCACCAGCTCGATCTGGAGGCGCGACACAGGGCCCCGGCGCTCAAGTACCTGAGGGACAGCGTGAGAGCGGCCGCGGCGCCGTCCGCGTACACCGCGGCGCTCATCGAGCTCTACGAGGGGCGGTTCGACGAGGCCCTCGCCGACGCGCGGCGCGCGTTCGCGCGGTCGCCCTGGGAATACGAGGCGAGGATGCTCGAGGGCGACATCCTGTTCGCGAAGGGGGAGGCGGCGCGCGACCTCGGGGAGCACGCGGCGGCGCTCGCCGAGTTCCGGAGCGCCGTCGTCTCGTACGAGGCCGCGGCGGAGATGGCCGAGAGCGATCCCGACGTCCACGAGGCGGCCGCGCGCGCCCTGAGCGAGATCATGCTGATCGAGTCGCAGCGCGGCGGGGACGCCGAGGCGATCTTCGCGCAGGTCATCGCCCGCTGCGACAGGGCGCTCCGCGCGAGCCCGCGCGCGAGCGGCGCCCACGCGAAGAAGGCCTGGGCCCTCGTGCACCGGGCCAGGCGCGACCTCGCGCGGGGCGCGGACCCGAAGCCGGACCTCGCGCAGGCGATCGCGTCCAGCGAGCAGGCGGTCGAGGGGGACCCGTCGGACGCGACCGCGCACGGCGCGATGGGGGCGAGCCTCTTCCTCCTCGCGTCCCACGAGAGCGCCCTCGGGCTCGACGTGTGGCCCTCGCTCGGGCGCGCGGTCGAGAGCATGCAGCGGTCGCTCGCGCTCGACCCGAGCTCCTTCTGGGCGTGGAACGACGCCGGCATCGCCTACGGCATGATGGCCGAGCACACAGCGTCCCGCGGCGCCGATCCCCTCCCCCTCTTCGCGCTCAGCGCGTCGCACACCGAGCGGGCGATCGAGATCGCCCCGAACGACGCGCCGCCGCTCCTCCACCAGGGCTGGTTCTACGCGCAGCGGGCGCAGTACGAGCTCGACCACGGGACGCCGCCCGAGGAGTCGCTCGAGCTCGCCAAGGACAACCTCGAGGCGGCGCTCAGGCTGCGCCCGGACAGCCATCCATCGCATGGCGCCCTGGCCCTGGCCTACCTGATCCAGGGCCGGCACGAGCGGCTCGCCGGCGGGAGCCCGGAGGTCTGGCTCGCGCGGTCGCTCGACGGCTACGGCGCGGCGCTGCGCCTCCGTCCGGAGGATCTCGAGGCGCAGCAGGGGGTGGGCCTCGCCCACCTGGAGACGGCGCGGTGGGCGCTCGACCGCGGCGAGGATCCGACCGCCTCGCTCCGCGCGGCGAGGGGCGCGATCGATCGCGTCCTGGCCGCGAGGCCGCGCAACGCGGGGGCGCTCCTCGCGCTCGGGCACATCGACCTGCTCTCGGCGCGGTGGCTCGCGTCCCGGGGCAGGAGCCCTGCGCCGCCGCTCGACGCCGCGGAGCGCTCGCTGCTCCGCGCCCTCGAGGCGAACGAGCGAAACGCGAGGATCTTCGGCGCCCTGGCCGAGGTCCACCGGCTGCGCGCCGCCTCGCTCGGCCCCGGCCCCCTCGACGCGCGCGCGGAGGTCGAGGCCGGGCTCGCGCTGATCGATCGGGCGCTGGCCATCGATCCGGACCTCCCCGCGGCGAGCGCCGAGCAGGGCGCGCTGCTCCTGCTGAAGGCGAAGGCGGAACCCGAGCCGGCGCCGCGCCGGGATCTGGCCCGGCACGCCGGGGCGCGGCTCGAGCGAGCGCTCCGCGACGCCCCCCTCCTCGCGCGCGAGTACGCGCGCTTCCTCGACGAGGCGCGGAAGGTCGCGGAGGCGGGCGGGGACCGGCCGTAGCGCACGCGCTGCCGGGCAGCGCGTGCGCTACCGGCGTTGGGGACGCTCGCGCTGCCGGGCAGCGCGGGCCGCGCGCGCTACGGGCGGCGCTTCGGGCGCGACAGCCTGGACATGACCTCGTCGTAGGCCCACTTGGCGCGCATGAACTCGCGGGCGTCGCCGCCGCGATCGGGGTGCGTGACAAGCGCGAGCCGGCGGAACGCCCGGCGGACCTCGGCCGCGCCGGCGGCCTCCGTCAGGCCGAGCACCGCGAACGGCGAGACGCCGCGCGCGGAGGCGGGCCGCGACGGGGCGCGCCGCGGCGGATCGGGCGGAGGCGGCGGGGGCGCCTCCTTCCGACCCGCCGCGCGCGGCCTGGGCCAGGGGGGCTCGCCGCGCAGGATGCGCGTCCAGGCCGTCGCCCACGCCGGCTCGATCTCGACGAGCGGGCGCCCGGCGGCGCGCTCGGCCTGCGCCCGCGCCTCCTCCGCGGTCCGCGCGCCGCCCTGGCTCGCGTCCGGCGGGCGGAACGGCTCGCGCGCGGGCTCATCGGTCCACCAGGCGGCCCACAGGAAGCGGCGGCGGCGCGTCGGGGTCACCGCGTAGACGCCGCGGAGCGGGAGCGTCATCGGGGCCGGGCCCTCAGAAGATCTCGGGGCACCACGGGGCGCGCGCGGCGCGGAACAGGCGATCCGCGCGCTCGATGGCGCCCTCCGAGAGCGCCTCGACCTGGCCGGCGTCGGCGAGGCACCGGAAGGAGACGCCGCCGAGGTACGCCGAGCCGAGCGCCGAGATGTCGAGGCGGACGTCCGGCGCCTCGCGGGTCCGCGCCGCGCGCCGCTCGCCCCCGTGCAGCCGGAACCGGCCGGCGTTCGAGGGACAATCGCGGTCGGAGATCTCGAGCGTGAGCGGCTCGCCGCTGCCGTAGGCGCGCGCCGCGAGCGCGGCCTCGACGTCCACGATGCGCACCCAGAGCCCGTCGCTCGCCGTGAGGCGCAGGCGCCGCGGCTCGACGAGGAGCAGGCCGAGCGGGTGATCCGGCGGCAGGAGGCTCGCCTCGATCCGCTGCGCCAGGTCGAGGTCGAAGAGGTAGCGCCAGACGAGCCGGGTCCCGAGCGGCGTCGCGCCGATCGCCTCGATCACGCGGATCGAGCCGATCGGGATATGGGACGAGTCCCACCGGTGGTGCAGGCAGTAGAGCGCATACGCCTCCGCGCGCCCGTCGACCTCGATCACGACGCGCTGCACGGGGCCGCCCCCCTGGCGGGAGAAGTCGTCGTCGGCCAGCCGGCGGACCTGCCACCACACCTCCGAGCGCGCGAGCATCCCCGGGGCGAACGCGCGGGCGCGCTCCCAGACGGGCGCGAAGGCCGCGAGCGCCTCCGCCTCCCCGAGCAGCCGCGCCCGGCCCTGCGCGCCCGTCTCGTGGCGGAACGCGGTGCGCTCCCGCTCGATCGAGATGGAGCACGCCTGCGACGCGAGGCCGTAGCCGAAGCGGCCGTAGATGGCGCCCTCGGTGGCCCAGAGCGAGGAGATCGGCTGCCCCTCGGCCCGCGCGTCGTCGAGGTGCCGGCGGATGAGGGACGTGAGGATGCCGCGGCGGCGGTGCGTCGGGGTCACCCCGACCGCCGTGAGCCCGGCGGCCGGGACGGTGCCGCCCGGCGTGGTCATCGTGAGCGAGAACGAGCCGGCGGCTCCGACGAGCGACTCGCCGTCGTAGGCGCCGAGGCGCGACGTGAGCTCCGGGAGGCGACTCATGGCCTCGAGGCGCTCGGGGTTGGGAACCGCGCCGAACGCCGTGAGGATGGGCTGACTGAACTCGGCCTGTTGCTCGGCGGTCATCTGCCGGAGCTCGATGTGCATTCGGCCACGATACCAAAGAAGCCGCGCATCCCGGCGCCGAGATCTCCGGCGGCGCCGTGCGCGCGGCGGCCTACGCGCTCAGCCGCTCCCGCTCTCGCGCGGCCGCACGCCGGATGCGCGTCTTCAGCCAGGCCTCGATGAGCGGCCACACCGTGAGCGGCGCGTCCCTTCCGACCACGACGTCGAGGTGGCCGCGCGGGAACTCGCGGTACGTCTTGTCCGACGAGCGGCTGAAATTGTAGGCGGGCTTCACGGACGCCGGCGGCGCGAGGTCGTCGCGCGTGCCCGCGATGATGAGCAGCGGCAGGTCCAGCTGCTCGAACCGCTCGGCGTAACCGAAGAGGCTCCCCATGTGGTGGCCGCTCTTCCGCGACGCCGCTGCGTCCAGGAACATGTTCCGGAGCACCGTGATGCTGCCGCTGTCCATGGCGAGCGACATGTGCTGCGTGAGCACCCGGGTCTCCATCGAGCCCGGGACGAACCCCCGGATCGGCAGCGGGAAGATCGGGCTCTCGATGAACGCGCGCACGAACCGGAACGGCTCCCCCCACGCCGACAGCGCCAGCGCGCCCTGCCCGAGCGGGACCCGCTGGTCGACCGTCAGCATCAGCCGGCCGAGCAGCGCGAGCGCCCGCGACCCGTGCGTGAACAGGTAGGGGCTCCCGAGCGTGACGATCCCGCCCACCGCGTCGCCCATCGTCGGCGCGGTCGCGTAGCTGACGAGGCCCCCGAGCGAGTGCCCGATGAGGTACACGGGCCGCGGCCCCGAGATGCGCCGGATCTCCTCGATCGCCGCCGGCACGTCCTCGCGGACGAAATCGGTCACGTGACCCGGCCGCCGCGCCCCGAGGTGCCGCGACCGCCCGTGCCCCCGCAGATCCAGGTTGAAGACGTCGAAGCCCGCCCGCGCCAGGTAGTTCGAGAAGCTGCGCGACGGCAGGTGCCAGATGTAACGGTTCTGGCCGTACCCGTGGATCAGCAGCACGCTCGCCACCGTGCTCCGCAGCCGCGCGCTCCGCTTGCGGATCATCGCGAGCGGCACATCGTGGACGATCGCCTCCCTGTCGCCGACCGACTCCTCCACCCCCGGCGCGCGCGCCCCCTCGATCCCACGGCTCGCCGGCGCGATCTCGTGCGCGGTGCTGCGGACCCGCACCACCACAAGCTCCTTGATGAACCTGTCCCGCTCATCGCGGTCGACTGTCTGCTCCACGTGAGACTGGTGCAGGATCATCCTTTCCGTCTATTGCGGATTATTTTGCTGTGCGCAACCTCGGCCAGGCGCGCTTCGACGCCGTGCGACACCGGCACCGTGACGGCCGCCCGCGTCGTCGTCGCGCGGCCGCTCGTGCCGGGCGCGGGCGGCCGCGCTCTGGCATGCCCTGGCGGAAAAAGCTCTGCCTCGGGCGGTCCGCAGGCGTCACACGGCGCTGCGTCTCGTGTACCCTCCCCTCGGCTGGTACCCGGTGCACCGGGGCGCGCGGAGAGCCGGAGTCTGGCCTCGGCGCGTTCGTTCCGTGCATGCCCGGGTCCGGCCCTGACCTTACGCATCGCTAGGTGACCTACAATGTACCACTTGAAGATGGGTCGGCAGCTCGCGGTCGGGGTGCATGCCAGGGCCGCCGCGCTCGCCGCGCTGCTCGGCGCCGTGTGCTTCGCCGGGACTGCCCGCGCGCAGTCGGAGGACGGGCTCGACAGCAACCTGGACGAATCCCTCGCCGCGGACAAGCAGGCCAAGGACGAGCAGGCGCAGGGCGACAAGACGACGGGTGAGAAGGACAAGCTGCCGGAGACGCCGCCGGAGGCGCTGCCGGAGGCGGCCGACGACAACAGCCCGCTCGAAAAGGACGGCAAGGCCCACAAGTTCATCGGCCTCCGGCTCCGGAACGTCATCGTCCCGAAGTTCATGATCAACCTCTTTGCCGACGGCGGCGCGTCGGTGAACGTCTTCATGATCGGCCCGGAGTTCACCTCGCGCAAGAACGGGCTCGAGATCGATCTGGCCGTGTCCTACGCGGACTACTCGATGGATCCCTTCCTCTTCAAGGGGAAGAACGACGACCAGTTCGCCTGGGAGATGGTGTCGAGCGACATGAAGCTCGTCTATTTCACGAGCGATCTCCTCTTCGACGTCCCGATCGACGAGAAGGGCCGTTTCTCGTTCCTGGTCGGCGCCGGCGTCGGGATCGGCGTCGTGTTCGGCAACCTCTACCGCGCCCAGGCGTACCCGGGCGGCACGGCGTCGAACCCGAGCCCCGACGACGTGAGCGCCTGGAACAAGTGCTCCGGCGCGGGCAGCGCCTACTGCGACGCCTCCAACAACCATTACGGCGACTACGACGAGCCGAGCTGGGTCAACGGGGGCTCGAAGCCATCGGTGTTCCCGTGGATCTCCTTTCCGCAGGTGAGCTTCCGGTACAAACCGATCAAGCAGCTGCAGACGCGGCTCGACGCCGGCTTCTCCATCACGGGCTTCTTCATGGGACTGTCCGCCGGGTATGGCCTCTGAGCGAGGGATCAGGTGACGCCGCCTCCGCTGTTCCCCCCGCGGTATGAGCCGATCGGGACGCTCGGAAAGGGCGGCGGCGGCGAGGTGTGGGCGGTGCGCGACCGGATCACCGGCAAGGCGGTCGCGCTGAAGACGCTCGGCGAGGACGCGGACGAGCCGGAGGTGCTCGCGCTCGTCCGCGAGGCGGCGGCGCTGTCGGGCGTCGAGGGCCTCGGCGTGCCGCGCGTGCTGCGCTTCGGCCGGCTGCCCGCGTCGGGGCGGCCCTTCATGGTGCGCGAGCTCGTCGAGGGGACGAGCCTCGCCGATCTGCTCGCGCGCAAGGGCGACCTGGCCAGAAACGTCGCGGCCATCGCCGACGCGGCCGACCAGCTCACGCGCCTGCACCGCGCGCTCCTGCTGCACGGCGACGTGAAGCCCGCGAACATCATCGTCGGCGACAGCGGGCGCGCCACGCTCGTCGACCTCGGACTCGCCGCGCCGTTCCGTGACGACGGCTCGCGGCCCGTGGGCCTCACGCCCCGCTACGCCGCGCCGGAGCTCTTCAAGGGCGACCCGCTCACCGTCCGCGCCGAGGTGTTCGCCCTCGGCGCGACCCTCTCCGAGGCCCTCCGCGACAGCGCGGTCCGGCGCGATCCGAAGGTCGTCGACGCGCTCCAGGAGGTCGTCGACCGGGCCACCGCCAGGGACCCCAACGCGCGCTACCCGAGCGCGGACGAGCTCGCGAACGCGCTCCGGCGCGCCGCGCGGCTGCCCTGCGGGCAGAACGAGGAGACCGCGGGGCCGGCCGACGCGGGCGCGCGGCCCGACGCGGGCGCGGACGCGGTGGTCTGGCCGATCGTCGGGCTGGACGCGCCGTCCACGCGGCTGCTCGCGCAGATCCTGGCGCTGCCCGCGGGCGGCGGTCTCTCGATCGCCGGGCCGCCCGGGTCCGGGCGGAGCGCGCTGCTCCGGCGCATCGCGTGGTCGCTCGAGGTCGGCGGGTACGCCGTCGCGTGGGTCGAGGCGGCCGGCGGGGCCGACCCGCGCGAGGCGCTCGCGATCGAGCTGTCGGGGCACGACCTCGGCCGGGTGACGGCGCTCGTCGACGACGCCGACCGGCTCGGCGACGCGGAGCGCGAGCGGCTCGACGAGGTGCGGAGGGCCGGCGGCAAGCTCGTGTTCGTGCTCGGGGAGCCGCCGGAGCGCGGGTTCGAGCGCTTCGAGATGGCGCCGCTCGACGAGCAGGTCGCCCGCGAGCTCGTGCAGCGCACCATCCCGTCGCTGAGCGACGCGGTGGCCGCGCACGTCGTCGCGCGCGCGGGCCGGTGGCCGGGGCGCATCCGCGAGATCGTCGCGCGCATCGCGCGCGCGCCCGTCGCGTCGACCGAGGACGTCGATCGGCTGCTCGACGCGCCGCCCGCCCCCCGGGCGGAGGCGTCCGGACCGGGCGGCGCCGGCGAGGAGAGGGCGGCGCTGCCGCCCGCGGAGATCCACCGGCTGCTCGACCGCGGCCACTTCGACGCGGCCGCGGAGGCGCTCGGCCGGTACCAGGGCGACTGCTCGCCCGTCGTGGTGTCCATCCTGACGATCGCGCGCGCGCGGCTCGCCATGAACCGCGGCGACACCGCGCGGGCGCTCGCGGAGCTCGCGCGCGTGAAGGACCAGGTCGAGGCCTCGGGCGACCCCGCGCTGACGGCGTTCTGGTCGCTGCAGATGGCCCGGGCGCTCGTCCGCACCGGCGACTACGGCGAGGCGGAGCGCCGCGCGGGCGAGGCCGTCGAGCGGGTGGGCCCGGTCAAGCTCGAGGCGGAGCTCGCCGGGGGGTCGCGCTCGCAGATCGCGACGGCGGCCGCGTTCGGCGCCTCGCCCGAGGCGATCGTCGCCGAGGCGGTGGCGACGCGCGGGCTCGCGCAGAGCTTCGCCTCGCGGCACGAGGACGCGAAGCGCACGCTCGAGCACGCGGTCCGGCTCGCGCGGCTCACGGGCGAGCCGCGGATCCTGTCGGTCGCGCTCGTCTCGCTCGCGTTCGCGCTCCAGCGGGACGACCGCCTCAGCGAGGCGAAGGCGGTCTACGAGGAGGCGCTCACGGCGGCGGAGCAGGCCGGCGACGCGGGCACGCTCGCGACGACCCGCCTGAACCTCGCCGCGCTCACGAAGCTGCAGGGCGACCTCGGCGCGGCCATCCGCCACCTCGAGGCCGCCGTCGACCTCGGCCGGCGCTCGGGCCGCGTGGCGACGATCCGGCAGGGGCTCCTCAACCTCGCGAACCTCGAGCTCTACCTCGGGCGGCTCGCGCGGGCCCGGGTGTCGCTCGACGCGCTCGCCGCCCAGCGCGCGGATCTCGCGCCGCAGCAGCACGCGCAGCTGCTCGCGCTCGAGGCGGAGCACGCGGCGCGCTCCGGCGACCTCGAGCGGGCCGAGCGGCTCTGCCTGGAGTGCGCCGAGGCGTACGAGGCGATGGGCCGGCGGATCGACGGGGTCGAGGCGCGGCTCGAGCGCGTGCTCTTCGCGGTGGCGCGCGCCGGCGCGGACCCGCGCGTCCTCGGCGAGGAGATCGACGTGGCGTCGGAGCGCCTGGGGACGACGGGCGCCCACCGCGCGCTGCTCTCGCTGGCGCGCGGGCGCGTCGCGGCGCTCGCGCGCGACGAGCGGCGGGCCCGGGCGGCGTACGACGAGGCGCTCGACGCGGCGCGCGCCGCGGGCCAGCGCGACTGGATCTGGCGCGCGCTGGAGGCGCGGGCGCAGCTCGAGACGGAGCGGGGGCACCTCATCCGGGCGCGCCACGACCGCGAGGAGGCGCTGAGCACGCTGGAGGAGATCGCCTCGAAGCTGCCGCGCGACCTCCGGGAGGTCTTCTGGAACGACGGGCGGCGCAAGGAGATCCGGGCGGCGGCGATGCTCGAGCTGATGAGCAGCCGCACGGTGCCGTTCACCCAGCCGGGCGCGGCGCCCTCGCCCGGCGCGGCGCCCCAGCAGGGCGAGGACCGGCTGGCGCGGGTCCTCGAGATCAACCGGGCGATCGCGGGCGAGCACGATCTCACGCGCCTGCTCGCGAAGGTGACCGATCACGCGATCGCGCTCCTCCAGGCCGAGCGCGGGTTCATCATCCTGCAGCGGCCGCCGCGCGACGAGCCGCCGCCCGCCGCCGGCGAGGCCGCGGTCGACGTCTCGATCCACGCCTCGCGCGACCAGGCCGCGGCCGACCTCTCGATCCACGCCTCGCGCGACCAGGCCGGGGACGACCCGCACGCGCGCTTCTCCAGCTCGATCGCCGAGCGGGTGATCTCCACGGGCGAGCCGGTCGTGACCACGAGCGCGCGGGACGACGCGCGCATGAGCGATTACGTCTCGGTCCACCAGCTCATGCTGCAGTCGGTCGCGTGCGTGCCGATCCGGCAGCGGAGCGGGCAGGTGATCGGCGCGCTGTACCTGGAGACCCGCCTGAGCGCGGCGGCGAAGTTCGAGGCCGAGCTCCCGACGCTGACGGCGCTGGCCGATCAGGTGGCGATCGCGATCGAGACCGCGCGCCTCGTCAGCGAGAACGAGCGCCGCGCCCGCGAGCTCGAGCGCGCCAACGAGGAGCTGCGCGCCGCGCGCGCCAAGCTGGAGGAGCTCCTCGGCCACCGCACGGCGCAGCTCGCCGCGACGCGGCGGGATCTGCGCTCGGCGCGCGCGGTGATCCGCGGCCACTTCGGCTACGAGGGCCTGGTCGGCACGAGCGAGGCGATGCGCCGCGTGTACGCGCTGATCGACCGGGTGAAGGACACGGACATCCCGCTGCTCATCACCGGCGAGAGCGGGACGGGCAAGGAGGTCGTCGCGCGGACGATCCACAACGCGAGCCCGCGGGCGAAGAAGCCGTTCGTCGGCATCAACTGCGGCGCGATCCCGGAGCACCTGCTGGAGAGCGAGCTCTTCGGGCACGTCCGCGGCGCGTTCACGGGCGCCGATCGCGACCGCAAGGGGCTCTTCCGGGAGGTGACCGGCGGCACCATCCTGCTCGACGAGATCGGCGAGATGCCGCAGAAGATGCAGGCGGGCCTGCTCCGGGTGCTGCAGGAGAAGGTCGTCCGGCCTGTCGGGGGCGCGCGCGAGGAGCCGGTCGACGCGCGGGTCATCGCGGCGACGCACCGGGACCTCGCCGACATGGTCTCGCGCGGCACGTTCCGCGAGGACCTCTTTTACCGGCTGCACGTCGTCGAGGTGCGGGTCCCGGCGCTGCGCCAGCGGATCGAGGACATCCCGCTGCTCATCGACTACTTCCTCGGGATCTTCGCCGCGCGCTACGGCCGCGATC
This sequence comes from Sorangium sp. So ce1014, assembly GCF_051521505.1. Taxonomy (NCBI): domain Bacteria; kingdom Pseudomonadati; phylum Myxococcota; order Polyangiales; family Polyangiaceae; genus Sorangium; species Sorangium sp. So ce1014. Next base: position 531,771 of record NZ_CP150356.1, on the reverse strand, counting down.
GGCGCAGCGTCTCGCGCGCCGCGCTGAAGCGGCTGTCGGCGTACAGCTGGCCCGGCAACGTGCGGCAGCTCGAGAACGTGCTGCTCAACGCGTGGGTCCTCTCGGACCGCCCCGAGCTGGAGAGCGACGATTTCGAGCTCCCCGACGCGGCGCCGCGGTCGCTGCGGAGCGCCGAGGCCGCGCCGCCGCCGCGCGCGCCGCTCGGCGGCGGCGGCGGGGCTCCTGCGAGCGCCGGCCGGGCGCCGCCGTCGAGCGACCTTCACCGCCTCGAGACGTCGCTCGACGCGCACAGGGCGAGCGAGCGAGAGCGGATCCTTGTTGCGCTCTCGAGCTGCAACTGGAACCGGGTGAAGGCGGCGCAGGTGGTGGGCCTGCCCCGCCGGACGTTCTACCGGCGCCTGAAGGAGTACGGGATCCAGTGAGCGATCGATCGAACCTCGCCGCCTCCATCGACGGCGCGCCCCTCCCCGACGAGGAGGCGCGCGATCTGTGGACGCGGTTCAGCCGGTACATGGATGAGCACCGCGGCGACGCGGCGGGCTTCGCGCGCGAGAACGGCTACGTCAGCGTGACGCCGACCTTCGAGCGCGGACAGGCGCTGCTCGTGGTCCGGACGACGGAGGCGCCGCCGGAGAAGCCCCCGCCGCGCCGCGATGACGCCGGCTCGCCGGCCCCGCGCGGCGGCGCCGGCAAGCCGCCCGCACGCCGCAGCGGCAAGCCGACCCCGCGCGGCAGCGGCAAGCCTGCGCGCGGCAGGCGGCGGCGCTGAGCGCCCGTCAGCCGGCGCGATCGCGGGCGCCGGACGCTCTCGGGTTCGATACCGGTCTCGCTAGAAGCGCCTCGGGCTGTTCGGCACCTTGGAGTCGCGCGTGGCGCGCTCCTCCTGGCGCTCGGTGATCCGCCCGGAGAGGACCGCCTCCGCCAGCTCGCGGACCTCGGCGCTCGTCGCGCGATCGACGCGCGCGAGCGCCTGCTCGGCCGCGGCGCGGGCCTCGGCCGCGCGGCCCCCGAGCGCGTGCGTCCGGGCAATCTCGGCGAGCGTCGCGGAGAGCTCCGAGGCGTTGCCGGCGACGTCCAGCAGCCGCTTCGCGCTCAGGTAAAGCTCGAGCGCCGCGCCGAGATCCCCCTGGATGCGCAACAGATCGCCGCGCGCCCGGAGCACGCCGGCCTGGCCTGCGCCGTCCTCGAGCACCTCGAACAGCGCGAGCGCCTGCTCGTAGTCCGAGAGCGCGCCCTCCAGGTCCGACGCGTCGGCCGCCGCGACCCCCACGAGCTCGGCCACAAGCTCGAACTGCCTGCGGCGGAGATCGCCCCGCGCCTTGAGCGTCGCGGCCTGGCCCCGGCGCTCGAAGCCGGTGCGGAACAGCGCGAGCGCCCGATCGTAGTCGCGCACCGCGTCCACGAGATCCTCCTGCAGCGAGCGCAGATCCCCCCGCGCCTTCAGCACGGCGGCCTGGCCCAGCACGTCGCGCGTCGCCGAGAACAGCTCGAGCGCCTGATCGTAATCGCGCTCGGCGCCCAGGAGATCCCCCTGCCGGGTCCGGAGGTCGCCGCGCGCCTTGAGCACGCCGGCGTGCCCGAGGTGGTCCTCGGTGGCCTGGTACAGCGTGAGGGCCCAGTCGTAGTCGCGCGCCGCGCCCGTCACGTTGTCCTGGCCGAGCCGCATGTCGCCGCGCCCCTTGAGCACGCTGGCCTGCCCGCTCCGATCCCCCGCGCCCTGGAAGAGCGCGAGCGCGGTGCTGTAGTCGCGCGCCGCGCCCGGCAGGTTGCGGAGGCGGACGCGCAGATCGCCGCGCGACTTGAGCGCCCGCGCGTGCGCGGCGCCATGCGGGCGGGCGCGGGGCGACTCCGTGGGCCCCTGGCCGTCGGCGCCTTCGGCGGCCCCGCGCGACCCGGCGCGGGGCTTGAGCGGCTCGCGATCGCCGAGCTGCAGGAAGACGTGGACCGCCAGATCGTAGTCGCAGACCGCGCCGCCGAGATCGCCCTCCTCGGCGCGCGCGAAGCCCCGCGCCCGCAGCGCGTCGCCCTCCCCCGCGCGGTCGCCCGCGGCCTGGAACAGCGCGAGCGCCTCGTCGTAGTCGCGCGCCGCCTGGACGGGGACGCCCTCCCGCAGGCGCAGCGCGCCGCGATCCATGAGCACCTGGGCCTGGCCGAGCACGTCGCCCGCGGCCTGGAACATCGCGAGCGCCTCGTCGTAGTCGCGCCCGGCGCTCACGGTGTCGTTCCGCCGGAGCAGCAGGTTGCCGCGCTCCCGCAGCGCGTGGCCGCGCGCCTCCGGCGCCGTGCCGTTGAGGCTCGGCGGCGCGGCGCTCGATCGGGGCCCCCGCATCGCGCTGTCACCGAGCACCTCGGCCAGCGATCCGCTCTTCGAGGCGCAGCGATCCAGCGCGCTGTCGAACGAGCGCTGCGTGGGAGGATCTCCATCCACGCCCTTCAGCTCGGACTGGGCTTCTGAGCGGCGACGCATGATAGACGGAACATCCTACCGCGGCGGCGCCCCCCTCGTGGAGACATTGCGCCGGCGGCCGCGCGCTCACGCACATTCCGCGGCCGCGCCTTCCACGCCGTTGGTCCATTCCCGTACGCGCGTCCACGCGTCCACGTACATTCCAATCTGGCGCTTTTCGTCGCGGTCAGCGCGGCGCTCGGCCGCGCCGTCCCGGTCGCGAGCGGCGGCGCGCTGGCCGCCGCTCGCCACGGTTCGCTCCCTCACGCAGGCGGGGCCGGCGCGACCTCGCGCGGGCGGCGCGACCTCGCGCGGCGCGACCTCCGCCGCGCCGCGGCGGTCAGAGGCCCTTGCGCGAGATGAGCACCGCGTCCCGCTCGACCTCGTGCATCGCCTGCGTCACGAGCGCCGCGGCGGTGCGCTCGCGCACGTGCATGACGCGCAGCTCGGCGTAGGTCTCGTCCGGCAGCAGCTCCTCGTCGACGCCGAACTTCGGCGCGTCGACCTGCGCCGGCCGCTCGTCCTGCAGCCGCGGCCTGAGCGTCGCCAGCTTGCCGGCGCCCCCGAGCTGCTGCACCCAGCGGTCGCCGCGCCGGACCGCGAAGAAGCGCTGCCCCACCTTCACGCCGTCCTTCTCGCCCTTGTCGATGAACACCACCTGGTGCTGCCCGAAGAGCTGGTAGGGGTAGATCGCCGCGATGATCCTCGCCTCGAGGTCCTGCTCGGCGCTCGCCGGCGGCACCACGTCGAAGCGGCGCATCACCGAGCCGACCCTGTCCCCGCGCTCGACAACGTCGAGCGACTCGATGAGCCGCGCGCGCACCATGTGCGTCTTCGGGTTGTAGCGGTCCACGCGCGCCGTGCCGCGCACGGTCACGAGCTCGCCCTTCGGGTCGCCGCCGCTCCTCACCTTCTTGATCTCGCGGAAGATCGTGAGCTCGTCGCCGATCGCGACGTCGTGATCGTCCGAGAGGCGGAGGTAGACGTCGTCGCCCTCGCTGAGGAGCATCTGGTCCTCGGGGCTGGCGACGAGCTCCCCCCACGTGTCCTTCTTGACGTCGTCGACCCAGCCGAGGTCGCGCAGGAAGATCGTCTTCGCCGGCACCCGCGACCCGCGCCCCGCCTGCCTGGCCCCGAGCCCGATGCTGCCGCGCGTCGGGCCCTCATTCGGGTCGCGTAGCCGGATCCGGTCGCCCGGGTAGATCCAGTGCGGGTTCTGGAGCTGCGGGTTCAGCGCCCAGACCTGCGGCCACGCGTAGGGGTTCGTGTGGTACCTGCCCGAGATGTCCCAGAGCGTGTCGCCGCGCCGCACCGAGTGCGACTCGGGCACGAACTGCCCCTCGACGACGTAGCTCCCGCCCGCGCTGCCCCGCACCGAGGCGGGGCCCTCGCTGCGGCGGCCCAGATCGAAGCCGTCCGACGGGCGGGACGTGTCCGTGGTGCCCCGCGAGCTCGAGGGCAGATGGCCGTTCGGATCGAACCCCGGCTGCGGGTAGCCCGGCACCACGACCTGCGTCTCGACGGTCGGCTCGGCCTGCGGGAGCTGGACCACGGTGACGCCCGGACCCTGGCCGGCGCCGGCGCCCTCCTCCTGGGCCAGCGCCAGCGTCGACGCCGCGGCGAGCGCCAGGGAGACCGGGACCAGCGTTGCCTTCGCGTGGAACTTCATCGATTGCGCCTCGACAGGGTGGAGGGTGGCGGGCTCGGCGGCGTCGATCCGCCGCCCGGAGGCTCGTCAATCACGACGCCTTTCGCGGTCGAGCGGAGCACCGGCGGCCGCGCGCCGCCGTCCTCCGGCGCGAGCCGCACCACCTCGAGGTCAGGCCTGTCCGGCTCCTCCGGGGCCGCGGCGCGCGCCTCGGCCTCGCCCGGGCGCGCCGCGCCGCGCGGGGCGGCCCGCGAGCGCTCCAGCGAGCCCACCCGGTCCGAGAGCACCGCGTTGTCCGCGCGCACCCGGACGAGCTCCGCGCGCAGCTCGGAGAGCTGCTGTCCGACCGCGTCCCGCCCGCCGCCGCATCCGGCGGAGAGCGCGGCGAGCGTGAGCCCCATCGAGCAGATGCCCAGGCCAGTCCTCATGCAGCGCCCAGCCTACCCGTCGCCGCGCCGGCCGGCCAAACGCACGGCGATCTCGCGCGTTACAGAGCGCGCGCAGTTCTGCTAGGGTCGCGCCTCCCAGATGGAGCTGCGAGGGGTGAACGTGCGGAAACTCTTCTTGATTTTCCTGATCGCGACGGCGGGCGCCGCGTGCGGCGACGGCGACCCGGAGCCCGCGGCGACCGAGTGCTTCGATTACAGCAGTTTCGACGGAGCGACCCCCGAGGTGAGCTTCGCGACCGACGTCCTCCCGGTCTTCCAGCGGTCCTGCTCGTTCAGCTCGACCTGCCACGGCGCCGAGGCCGGCTCGGCCGGGTTCACGTACCTCGGCCCGGGGCTGAGCGAGCAGGCCACGCCGGCCCAGATCGACGCGATCGTGGCCCAGAACGTCGGCGCCGCGTCGCGGGCGCCGTCCGGGATGCCGCGGATCGCGGCCGGCGACCCCGCGAACAGCTTCCTCATGCACAAGATGGACGACACCCTGAGCTGCGGGGACCTCGAGTGCGCCCCCGATCAACAGTGCGGGGAGCCGATGCCCTACACCGGCGACACCCTGGCCGCGGCGGAGCGCGACGCCGTCCGCCGGTGGATCCAGCAAGGGGCCAAGGTCAATTGATCGGCCGGCTCTCCGGCCACGTCGTTGAAGAGGGCGACGAGGGCACGGTGGTGCTCGACGTCGGCGGGGTCGGCTACGAGGTGACGGTCCCGCTCGGCGCCCTGGGGCGCGCGCGCGGCATCGCCGCGCCGGCCGGATCGGACGCGATCACCCTGTTCGTCCACACCCACGTGCGCGAGGACGCGCTCCTTCTCTACGGCTTCGCGACGCGCGAGGACCGGGCGGCCTTCCGCATGCTCATCGGCATCTCCAGCATCGGCCCGAAGATCGCGGTGGCCATCCTCAGCGCGCTCGGCGCGGGGGAGCTCGCCGCGGTGATCGCCCGCCGGGAGACCGCGCGCCTCACCGCCATCCCCGGCGTCGGCAAGAAGACCGCCGAGCGGCTCGTGCTCGAGCTGAAGGACAAGCTCGTCCACCTCCCCTCGGTCCCGCTCTCCTCCGCGGGCTCGCCGCCCGCGGTCAGCGCCGCGAAGCAGGACCTCCTGCACAGCGCGCTCACCCGCATGGGCTACCGGCCGGCCGAGGCCGAGCGGGCCGTCGCCGCCCTCGGCGCGCGCGTCGACAGCGCCCCGCTCGGGGACCTCGTGCGCGACGCGCTCGCGATGCTGTCCAAGTGATGCGCCCGGGCGAGGCGAGCCGCCGGCCGCTCCGGGCCCTGAGCGCACACCCTAAGCGCATCGAGGAGCGACAGACAGTCGACAGAAGGCGGCCGCGGCGAATATGCTCCCGCCGCCGTTCGCCTGGGGACCCCGTCGGTCGCTCGTTGTGAGGAGGCCTGGTGATCACCTGTCCGAAGTGCTCTAAGGAAAATCAGGACCATTACAAGTTCTGCCTCGGCTGCGGCGCCGAGCTGCCTCGCGACGTCTCGCCGAAAAAGTTCGCGCCGGGCACGCCGCCCCACGGCGTGCCGGCGGCTTCGCGGTCGAACAACAGCTACGGCGATGAGCCGACCGCCATCGGCACCGGCGCCCACAAGGGGGCCCCGGGCGCGCTCCCGCCGCCCGCGCTCGTCGACCCCGCGGCGTTCATGGCGCCGGTCCGGGGCGAGGACACCGGCACGAGCCGGAAGGCCGCCGCCGCGGCCGCCGCGCAGCCGTCGACGCCCGCGGCGTCGGCCGGCGCGGGGACGGTCGTCTGCCCGCAGTGCCAGGAGCCCAACCCGCCGTCGAACAAGTTCTGCGCGCTCTGCGGCTTCAAGCTCCTCAAGCCGACGGGCCTGTCCGTGCAGCCGCCCGCGCCGGTCGTGTCCACGTCGGGCGCCGCGAGCGTGGTGCTGACCGCGCTCCGGGCCGACGGCACCGAGGCGGGCACGTACACCCTGCCCGCGAACCCCACGACGATCGGGCGCGACGCCGGCGCGATCTTCGGCGGCGACAGCTACCTCTCCCCGCGCCACGCCACGTTCTCGATCAAGGGCGGGCGGCTGTTCGTCAAGGACGAGAGCTCGCTGAACGGCGTCTACCGCAGGCTGCGCAGGGACACGCCGGTGCAGCTCGACACCGGCGACATCTTCCGCGTCGGCCAGGAGATCGTCCGCCTGGAGTCGCTCGCCCCCGCGCCCGCGACGCCCGACGGGGTCGAGCGGCTCGGCAGCCCCTCGAAGGGCTACGTCGCCCGGCTGGCGCTGATCATCGGCAGGGACGCGACCGGCAACGCGTTCCCCGTCCCCGACACCGGCCTGCACCTCGGGCGCGAGCGCGGCGACATCCTCTTCCCCGAGGACGGCTACGTCTCGGGGCTCCACTGCCAGATCTCGCTCCAGGGCGGCCGGCTGTTCCTCACGGACCTCGGCAGCTCGAACGGCACCTTCCTCCGCGTCCTCGGCGAGACCGAGATCACGGGGGGCGACATCCTGCTCATGGGTCAGCAGCTGTTCCGCGTGTCCGTGTGACGCCGCGCGACCTGGGCCCCGAGGACGCGACCGTCCCGCTCGCACAACCCCGCGCCCCGTCGTACGCTGGGCGTCGCTGAGGCACTCGCCATGGAAATGGTCCGCACCATCCGCGTGGTCGCCGCCGTGATCGAACAGGACGGCCGCTACCTCATCACCCAGCGCCGCCCGACCGCCGTGCTGCCGATGCTCTGGGAGTTCCCGGGTGGACGCGTGGAAGAGTCCGAGACCGACGCGGCCGCGCTGAAGCGCGAGGTCCGGCACCGGCTCGGCGTCGAGATCGACGTGCGCCAGCTGATCTCGTTCGTGAGCCACCCGTACGAGCGCTACGTCGTCGACCTGTACCTCTACGAGTGCCACATCGAGAGCGGCGAGCTCGCGTCGCTGGCCGTGAACGCCTTCCGGTGGGTCACGAGCGCCGAGTTCGATCGCTACCCGTTCACGCCGGCCGACGAGGCCAGCATGAACAAGCTCCTCGGCATGGCCTGACGCCCCCGCGCCGGTCCGACCTCGGCCCGGCGCGCCCCCTTCACATGCGCGGCGAGCGCCGCAGCAGCGCGAGGAACAGCGGCCCGCCGAGGACCGCGGTCACCGCGCCGACGGGCGGCTCGGTGCCGAGCCACCGGAACAGGAGCCGCGCGACGAGGTCGCACGTCGTCAGCAGCACGGCGCCGGCGACGAGCGACAGCGGCAAGAGCCGCCGGTGATCCGCGCCGACCAGCCGGCGGACCGCGTGCGGGACGATGAGCCCGACGAAGCCGATGAGGCCGGTGCGGCTGACGATCGCGCCGACCACGCACGAGGACGCGAAGAAGATCCGGCGCTCGACGGCGCGCACGTCGACGCCCAGGGTCCCGGCCGACTCGTCGCCGAGCGAGAGGAGGTTCAGGCGCGCGGCGTCGGCCAGGAGCACCGCGCAGCCCGCGACGACGTAGGCGGCGACGCCGAGGAGAGCCGAGGTCGTGGGCAGCTCGATGAAGCCGATGAGCCACCGGAGCAGCTGCTGGGAGCGCGAGGGGGAGACGACCGTCTTGAGGAAGGAGATGAGGCCGGCGGCGATCGAGTTCACGATCACGCCGGCGAGGAGCATCGAGGCGCCGGAGGTGCCCTGGGCCGCGCCGCGCGCGATGGCGTAGACGAGCACCGTCGCGACAAGGCCGCCGACGAGCGCCGCCGCGGGCAGGAGCGTGGCGCCGAGGACGGTCGCCGAGCCGACGCCGAGCGCGATCGCGACCGAGGCGCCGAGCGCGGAGCCGCCGGAGACGCCGAGCACGTACGGCTCGGCGAGCGGGTTCTGGAGCAGCGCCTGGAACGCGGCGCCCACGGCCGCGAGGCCGGCGCCGGAGATGGCCGCGAGGAGCACGCGCGGCAGGCGCACATCGAGGAGGAGCGTCCGGTCGAGGCCCGGGCCCGCGAGGGCGCGCTCGACCGAGACGGGCTCGGCGCCGAGGAGGACCGCGAGGAGCAGCGCGCCGACGAGCACCACGGGCGCCGCGACGACGGCGAGCGAGCCCCGGGGCGCGCGGCCGGACGCGGGCGCCGCGGCGGGGGCGCGCGCGGGGACGCGGCCGGACGCGGGCGCCGTCAATCCTGGCCGCCTCCGCGCGCCGCGGGCGGCTGCGTGGCGGGGCCGCTGTTGCGCTCGGCGTTCCGCTCGTAGATGAGGCGCAGCCCGGTGAGCGTCAGATCGTCGTCGACCTCCTCGATCGTCTCGGTCTGCGGCGCGATGAGCCGCGCGAGGCCGCCCGTCGCGATGACCCGGCACGGGTAGCCGAGCTCCCGCCGGAGTCGGGTCACGAGCCCGTCGACGAGCCCGGCGTAGCCGTACACGATGCCCGACTGCATCGAGTGGACGGGGTTGCGGCCGACGACCCGGGGCGGGAGGGCGATCTCCACGCGGGACAGCCGCGCGGCGCGCGAGAAGAGCGCCTCGGCGCTGATCTGGATGCCCGGCGCGATGACGCCGCCCAGGTACTCGCCCCTCGGGGTCACGCAGTCGAACGTCGTCGCCGTGCCGAAGTCGACGACGATGACGCCGGTGGCGGCGTGATCGCCCCGGCCGGGATCGGCCGCGGGCTCGCGCGCCGGCGCGGAGCGGGGCGCGGGCTCCGGCAACCGCTTGATCCACTCGTGCGCCGCGACCGCGTTGACGATCCGGTCGGCGCCGACCTCGCGCGGGTTCTCGTAGAGGATGGCCATGCCGGTCTTGATGCCCGGGCCCACGACGAGCGGCTCGATCCCGAACGCCCGCTCGACGAGCCCCACCATCGTGTCGGTCAGCGTCGGCACGACGCTGGCGATGATCGCGCTGTCGATGCGGGCGAGATCGACGCGGCGGAGGTCGAGCATCTGCCGGACGAGCACGGCGTACTCGTCCGCGGTGCGCGAGCGCGCGCTCTCGCACCGGAGGTGGTGCTGCAGCACCGCGCCCTCCAGCACCCCGAAGCTGATGTTGGTGTTCCCGACGTCGATGGTGAGCAGCATGCTGGGCTGGACTTTAGCGCCGCGCGCCCTGGATTCCGGCAGGATTTCGGACGCGCGCGGGCCGGCGCCTGCGCGGGCCGGCCCGCGCGGTGGGCCCTGGCCGCTCAGCGCTTGCGCGCGAGCGTCACCCCGTCGCGAACGGAGAGCATGACCTTCTCGACCCGGGGATCGCGGTAAACGAGATCGTTGAAGGCCGCGAGGGCGCGGCCGTCGACCGTCTGGGGGGCGAGGACCTCGCCGCTCCAGAGGGTGTTGTCAGCGACGATCAGCCCGCCGCGGCGGACGCGCGGGAGGACCTCCTCGTAGTAGGTCGAATAGCGCTCCTTGTCGGCGTCGATGAACACGAGATCGAAGGCCGGGCTCGCCGGCAGGGCGCGGATCGTGTCGAGCGCGTCGCCGAGCGCGATCCGGATCTTCTTGCCGTGCTCGCTGCGGTCGAAGAACGACCGGGCGACGCGGCTCACGTCCGGGTCGCGGTCGCAGGTGATGAGCTCGCCGTCCGGCGGGAGCGCCTCGGCCATGCTGAGGGCCGAGTAGCCCGTGAAGGTGCCGATCTCCAGCACGCGGCGCGCCTGCATGAGGGCGACGAGCAGCTTGAGCAGGGTGCCCTCGACCCGCCCCACTTGCATGCCGGCGCTCGGCTCGTTGGCGAGGGTGTGCTCGCGCAGCTCGTCGAGGAGCGCGGGGGGCGGCTCGGTGTGGTCGTGGACGTAGCGCTCCAGGTCTCGATCGATGATGAGGGCCATGAGGACGTTCCTTGGTCGGGCCACGGTAGCACGCGGGCTCCGCCCCCCACCTTGAGCTACCGCCGGCCTTCGGGGTAGCGTCGACCATGGCCCGTTCTTCCTGGAAGAAGTGCGCTGTTGTGGCGCTCCTCGCATCGGCCTGCAGCTCGGCGCCGGGCAGCCCCGGGACGGGCGGGGCCGGCGGCGCGGGCGCGGGCGGCGCCGGTCCGGCGGGCGCGGGCGGCGCGGGCGCCGGGGGAAGCGGCGGGGCGAGCTCCGTGACGACCGGCGGCGGGGCGGGCGGCGGGGCGGGCGGCGGCGGCGGGGCGGGCGGAGCGCCGGAGTACGCCTGCGCTTCGCTCGGCGACCCGTGCACGACGTGCCTCGCGCTGCGCTGTCAGGAGAGCTATTGCGCGTGCCAGCGGAGCGCGGAGTGCGACGCGCTGGCCAACTGCTTTCTCGGCTGCGCCACGGGAGACGAGCCGTGCCGGCAGACGTGCATGACCGCGCACGAGGCGGGCATCTCTGACGTCTTGCTCGAAGGCGGCTGTGCGGCCGAGCGGTGCGACGCGCAGTGCCCGTCGCGCGCTCCGCTGTCTCCCTGCGGGTCCTGCCTTTACGCGCGGTGCGCCGCCGAGATGAACGCGTGCGTCGCCGACCCGGTGTGCAGGGAGCTGCTCGCGTGCACCGACGCGTGCGCCGCTGACGACGCCGATTGCCCCGGGGTATGCGCCATGGTGTACGAGAGCGGCGCGCCGGCCGCCGCCGAGGTCTTCGCGTGCGAAGGGGCGCAGTGCAGCGTCGATTGTGAGCAGCGGTGAGCCGCCGCGGTCCGCGGCGCGGCGCCGCGGGGGTCGACGCCAAAGGGGAATGGGCCTAACATCGGGCGGTGCCTCTCCGCGGATTGATCGAGCTCGAGCGGAACCCGTACACGGCCGTCTACCACGACCCGGCCCAGCAGCTCGTGTTCCTCAAGCGGTTTTCGCCGCCCTATCCGAGCGTCGGGGAGGTCGAGCAGAACTTCCAGCGCCTGGAGCAGGCGCTCGGGATCATCTCCAGACCGCGCTCTCTCCTGCTCGTGGACGCCCGGGACGCACCGATGCGCAACGACGACCGGTTCGAGGCGACGTTCGTACCGTCTAACACGCGGTTGATGCAGGGGTTCAAGAAGACGGCGGTCCTCCTGAAGAGCGCGATTGGGGTGCTCCAGGTGGAGCGGCTCTCGAAGGGGCAGGTCAGGCCGGTGGGCACCTTCACCCGGCCCGAGGAGGCCCTCCTCCACCTCGGTGTCCGCATCGATCTGACGCAGTTCAGCGGCTCCTAGAGCGGCTTGCCGCCCGTGACGCCGAGCACCTCGCCGTTGATGTAGCTGGCCTCGTTCGAGGCCAGGAACACGAACGCAGGGGCGAGCTCGGCCGGCTGCGCAGGGCGCTGCATCGGGGAGTCCTTGCCGAAGGTGGCCACCTTCTCCTCCGGGAACGACTGCTGGATGAGCGGCGTCCATACGGGGCCGGGCGCCACGGTGTTGACCCGGATGCCGCGCTGGATGAGGTCCTGCGCCAGGCCCTTGCTGAAGGTGACGATCGCCCCCTTCGTGGACGCATAATCGAGGATGGTCGGGCTCGGCTGATACGCCTGGATCGAGGCGACGTTGATGATCGAGCTGCCTTCCTTCATGTGCGGCAGCGCGAGCCGGACGAGGTGGAACATCGCGAGGATGTTCACGCGGAACGTGCGCTCCAGGCGCGCGGCGTCGATGTCCTCGAACCGCTCGACGGCCTTGCCCTGCTCCGCCGCGTTGTTCACCAGGATGTCGATCCGCCCGAACTTGCGCGCCGTCTCCTCGACCACCTTCCGGCAATGGGCCTCGTCGGCCAGATCCCCGGGGATCGTGATCACATCGCGCCCCGCCTCCTTGACGACCCGCGCCGTCTCCTTCGCGTCCTCGTGCTCGCTCAGGTAGGAGAGCGCCACGTGGGCCCCCTCCCGGGCGAAGGCGAGCGCGACGGCGCGACCGATCCCGCTGTCGCCGCCGGTGATCAGCGCGACGCGGTCCTTCAGCCGGCCGAGCCCCTTGTACGACGACTCGCCGTAATCGGGCCTCGGCTCCATCTTGGCCTCGATGCCGGGCCGGTCCTGACTCTTGCCCTCGAAAGGCGGCTTCGGGCCCGCGCCCTTCGGATCCTCGCTCGGTCCAGTGTTCTGCATGGCTCCTCCTGATGCCGTTTCGTGGTGGGAGGCCGATCGCCCTCCCAGCGGTACATGGCAATAAGAACGGCAGGCCAGCCCGACCATCGGTCGCAGCCTGCACTCTGGATCAGAGCTCCCCCTACCCGGCCGCACGAGCGGCCATCACCGCCGGGGCCCCCGCGCGCCGTGACGCGCGCCGTGAAGGGCCTGCCAAGTCAAGGCTTGACAGCGGACAGCTGCTCCTGTGTCGTCGGCCTGCGTTGTTCCGCGGCACACCGCCCGCGCGAAGGCGAAGAGGAGCATCGGTTGCCATGAAACACATCGACGAGAAGCTGCTGGAGTCGGATCTCGAAACCAGGTTCGGGTATCTCATCGAGTTCATCGGCTTTGGACAGGCGGACATCGCCGCGATCCACGGCGCCGCGCCGCACCTCGCCCCGCGGGTCGAGGGGCTCGTCGACGCGGTGTACGAGAAGCTGTTCCTCTACGACGCCACGAAGCGCCACTTCGTGCCGAAGCAGCACGGCTACGAGGGGCAAGCCCCGGTGGACCTCCTGTCGCTCACGCTGGATCACGAGCAGGTCAAATTCCGCAAGAAGCACCTCGCGGACTACCTCGTCCGGCTCGTGACCCATCCCTACGACGTGAAGATGGTCGCCTACCTCGACATGGTGGGGCGGATCCACACGGCCAAGGCTGGCAATCCCGAGCTCGTCGTCCCGCTCGTGCAGATCAACGCGCTCATGGGCTTCGTCGCGGACGCCCTGCTGCAGACGATCCTGTCCCTCGGCCTCGACCGGCAGACCGAGGTGAGCACGCTGCGCGCCTTCAACAAGCTGCTCTGGATCCAGAACGATCTCCTCGCGCGCCACCACGTGCAGGGGGCGTGAACCTGCGAGGTGGAGCGCCATGCGTCGATCCTTCCGGCAACCCGCGCTCGTTCTCCTGCTGTCGTCCATTCCCCTGATCGCCGGCTGCGGCGGCGGCGACGATGACCCCGCGGCCAGCCGCTTCGCCTGGCTCGCCACGCGCGCCGAGCAGGTGCGCGAGCTGTCGTTCGAGCGCGAGGTGCCGGTCCGCACCGTCTCGCGAGACGAGGTCGACGCGGAGGCGGCGCAGGCCGCGGCCGCGATCGCGGAAGAGGCGCTCGCCACGCTCGCCGCCACCTACGGCCGGCTCGGCTACTTCCCGCCGGACATGGACCTGCACGCCACCTTGGGCCAGTCGATGGACCTGTTCGCCGCCTGGTACTCGCCCGAGAACAAGGCGATCTCGCTCATCGGCGAGGTGGACGACCAGGTGCTCATCCACGAGTACGTCCACGGGCTCCAGGACCAGCACTTCGACCTCGGCGGGCTCCTCGAAGCGACGCTGACGAGCGACGCGCACCTCGCGCTGAGGGCGGCGGTCGAGGGCGACGCGATGCTCGCCGAGGTGCGCTTCCTCCTGCAGGAACAGAGCGACGCCGATCTGGACCAGATCAACTGGGCTGTCCTCATCAACGCAGCCCGCTCGGCGGGAGAGCAGATCCTCGAGAAGAACGAGCTCCCCGCCCTGTTCGTCGACTATCCGTCGTTCGCCTACGGGTTCGGGTTCGAGTACTGCGTCCACAACCTCACCGGCGCCAGCGCGGCATCGCCCAGGTCCGACAGGCCGTCCCCGTTCGACTGGTCGCGAGAAGACGCGCTCTTCTCCGATCGCATCCCCGCGACCACCCAGCAGATCCTCACCCTCGACGGCCAGGATCCCGTGGTGCGCGTCGGGCTCGAGGAGGTGCCGCCCGAGCTCGCCGACCGGCTCGATCCGCTCGACTGGGACTCGCTCGGCGAGTGGCTCTCCTACCTGCTCCTGCGCCCGCTCGACGGCGCGCCCGCGCTCGGGGACATGCGCGCGCTCGCCGCGACCTGGGACGGCGATCGCGCCCTGTTCGTGCGCGATCGGCAGACGGACGCGACCGGGACCGCGTGGGCTTCGGCGTGGGACGACCCCGAGGCCGCGGCGGGCATCGAGGCCGCGCTGTGGCAGCTCTACGGCGGCGCGGCGATCGACGAGGGCGAGCCGCGCCTCGGGCGCGCCGAGGACGGCGAGCTCGTCTGGATCGAGCGGCGCGACGAGCGCGTCGTCGCCCTCAAGAACGTCGACGAGGGCCTCATGCCCGCGCTCGCCGAGGCGGCCTTTCCCTCCGGGATCAAGCCGATGCGCCTCAGGCTCCGGACGCGCCCGTCGCTCGCGGCGTGGCTCTCGCGTCGCCTGCCCGGGCTGCCCTGATCTCCGGGCTCAGATGCACAGAGAATCGCAGTCGTGATCCTCCTCGCACGCCGAGATGCAGTCGCCGTCGTCATCGCACGCGGACACGCAGTCGTCGCGCTCCGTCGAGCACGTGGTGATGCAGTCATCGCCGTCCTTGTCGTCGTCCGCATCGACGAAACAGCCAGCCGCCAGAGGAATCGTCGAGACCAGAAGCATAGCGAACATCTTGCGAATCATGGGTTGTCCTCCTTCTTTGTGTGCTGTCCGCATGCGATGCAGGGGACATCGACCACCCAAGCAGGGGACGTACCAATCGCTCTTCTCACGCGACGCACGCGACGCACGCGACGCACGCGACGCACGCGACCCCCCGAGACGCGCGGCGCCGCGTGGGGCGAGCCCGACGCCGGATGTCGCGTCGCCGCCGCCGCCGATGGACGCAGGATGTCATTCGAAGACAAATCGCCACACGGCCGCAGGCCACGGCCGGGCTCGGACTCCCTGCGTCCCGGATTTCCCGTGCATCGGCGCGCGGCGCGCGCTTCGGGAGCGCTGGGCTGAAATGCCACACTCGGCTCGACCGTGGGCGCCTGACATCCGTCCAGGCGCCCACCAGGTCTCCCACGTCGATCCCGGTCAGAGCCGGAGACCGGCAGCGCGGAAGCCTCTCGACAGGAGGCCGCCGCGCTGCCGCTCACCGAACACCGCCGCGCCGGCTCACCCCTCGTCGTCGGGCGTCGGCGGCTTCACCGGCTTCGGCGGCGGCCGGTCCACCGGGTAGCGCCGCAGATCCAGCGTGTACGGCGCGTCGCCGTGGGGGGACGCCGGCTTGCCCGTCACCGGCCAGGGCGTCGGTCCCTCGATCGTGAACCGCTGCGCGCGCCGCGCCGACGCCTCGAACCGCGTGAGCGGCGCGGCGTCGTAGGCGCGGCCCTCCGGGTGCCACACGTGGTAGGCGCACGCGCCGATCGAGCGCTTGGCCCACGTGTCGAGGAGGTCGAGGTGGACCGGGTGGTGGATGCCGAGGTGCGCGTGCAGGCTGTGCGGCGGCGCCCAGGCGCGGAACCGCACGCCGCCCACGAGCTCGCCCGCCGTCCCCGTCGGCCGGAGCGGCAGCACGTGGCCGTTCACGAGCACCGTGTGGCGCTCCGGCGTGAGCCCCCGCACCCGCACCTCGATGCGCTCCATCGACGAGTCCACGTAGCGCGACGTGCCCGTCGTGGTCAGCTCCTCGCCGAGCACGTTCCACGGCTCGATCGCGTTGCGCACCTCCAGCATCACGTCGCCGGCGTGCAGCGTGCCCACCACCGGGCAGCGCAGCTCGATGAACGGGCGGTACGCGTCCGCGGGCAGCGCGAGCCCGCGCTGCTTCAGGTGATCGAGCACGTCCTCGAAGTCGCGCCACAGGTAGTACGGCAGGAGGAAGCGGTCGTGCAGCGCCTGGCCCCAGCGCACGAGCGGGCCCGTGTACGGCTCCTCGGCGAACGAGGCCAGGAGCGTGCGGACGAGCAGCGACTGCGCGACCGCCATCCGGAAGTGCGGCGGCATCTCGAACGCGCGCAGCTCGATGAGCCCCTGCCGGCCGTGCGCCGTCTGCGGATCGAACAGCTTGTCGATGCTCACCTCGGCGCGGTGCGTGTTGCCCGTCATGTCCACGAGCAGGTGGCGGAACAGGAGGTCCGAGAGCCACGGCGGCTCGCCCTCGCGCCGCTCGAACGCGCGCGCGAGCGCGATCTCCAGCTCGTAGAGGGTCTCGTGGCGCGCCTCGTCCACGCGCGGCGCCTGCGACGTCGGGCCGACGAACAGGCCAGCGAACATGTACGAGAGCGACGGGTGGTGCTGGTTGAAGGTGAGCAGGCTCGCCAGCAGATCCGGCCGGCGCAGGAAGGGGCTCGAGCGCGGCGTCGGGCCGCCGAACGTGAGGTGGTGGCCGCCCCCGCTCCCCGCCATGCGCCCGTCGACGAGGTACTTCTCGCAGTGCAGGCCGCTGTGGAGCGACGCGTCGAACACCGTCTCCAGGAGCGACGCGTATTTGCGCACCCCGTCGGTCGGCGGCAGGTTCACCTCGAGCACGCCCGGGTCCGGCGTCACCGAGAAGCGGAGCACGTCCGCGCTGGGCGGCGGCGGGTACCCCTCGAGCAGCACGTCG
Source organism: Sorangium sp. So ce1014 (assembly GCF_051521505.1). Taxonomy (NCBI): domain Bacteria; kingdom Pseudomonadati; phylum Myxococcota; order Polyangiales; family Polyangiaceae; genus Sorangium; species Sorangium sp. So ce1014. The sequence goes on along the minus strand of NZ_CP150356.1, from coordinate 514,926 downwards.
ATGTCCGTCTCCTGGCGGGTCGCGTCGATCGCCGCGATGAGCTCGAAGAAGTCGGCCGGCGCGAGGAGCGGCGGCAGGAAGACGTGGACCGTGCCGTCGCGCGTCTCGACGCAGAGCGCCGTGCGCACCCCGTAGCCCGATCGCCCCGCGGCCGGCGCCGCGCGCTGGGCCTGCGCCTCGCGCTTGCCCTCGTGGGCGTGCCGCTGCGCCGCCCGCGCGCGCGCCGTCTCGGCGTGCTCCGGATCGCCGTCGTCGACCAGCCGCTCGACGCGGCGCTGCTTCTCTTCCTCCTCGTCGGCCTCGGGCTCGCCGCGCCGCGGATCGGGCGGCGACACGAGCTCCTCGAGGGGCGGCGGCGGGGCCACCGCGACGAGCGAGCGGAGCGGCAGGCGCAGGCCGAGGGCGCTGTCGCCCGGGATCAGGAAGAGGTTCCCGCGCCGGAAGCCCCAGCGCTCGCTGATCCACGCCCCCCACTGGCGCGTGAGGGGCAGGACGAAGCCGGCCTCGCTGCCGAGCCCCCGCTCGAGCACCCGCGCGAGGCGCCGCCGCTCCTCGGGGTCGTCGAGGTTCGCCTTGAGCGGGTCGACCTCGGTGGGCAGGCTCGCCTCGTCCTGGAGGTGGCGCCAGGGGTCCTCGTAGGCGGGCAGCAGGAACTCGGTCAGCCCGAGCCGCGTCGCGAGCGCCTCGGCGAACTTCCGCGAGAGCGCGACGTTCTTCCCGCGCGACGAGCGGCTCGGCGCGACCGCGGGGTCCGCGTGGCGCGCCCCGGACATCTCGGTCCAGAGGGGGACGCCGTCGCGCCGGCCGACGATCTCGAGGGCCCAGCGGGGCAGGCTCTCGCCGGGGTAGTGCTTGCCGGCGCGGAGCAGCAGGAGGCCGCCCGGCGTGATCCGGCGCCGGAGCTCGTGCGCGAGCCGGAGCCCCTGCGACCACTTCGTCGCGCCGAGCGCGCCCTCGCGCCACTCCGGCGCGTCCGGGTACTCGCGCGAGTTGAAGGTCGGCTCGCCGCCCATGGTCAGGGTCAGCCCCGCGGCGGCGAGCCGCTCGTCGGCGCGATCCGCCACCGAGAGGAGCTCCTGCCACACGGGCTCTTCGTAGGGCGTCGTGGGCCGCGGCTCGTGGCCGAGGCGCCCGACCTTCATCTCGAAGGTCACGTCGCTCGCGCGCGTGTCGCTCGTGCCCTCGACCGGCGACGCGAGCGCGGGCGAGGCCGTGCAGGCGAGCGGGATGTGGCCTTCGCCGCAGAGCAGGCCGCTCGTGGCGTCGAGGCCGATCCAGCCCGCGCCGGGCAGGAAGACCTCGGCCCACGCGTGCAGGTCGACGACGTCGCGGCTGACGCCGCGCGGCTGGTCGGGGATCATCCCCTCGTCGGTCAGCTGCACGAGGTAGCCGCTCACGAAGCGCGCGGCGAGCCCGCGGGATCTGAGGGCGGCGATGAGCAGCACCGCCGAGTCGCGGCAGCTGCCGCGCCCTTGCGCGAGCGTCTCCTCCGGCGTCCAGATGCCGGCCTCCTCGCGGATGACGTACTTGATGCGCCGGTTCACGGCGGTGTTGAGCGCGACGAGGAGCGTCACGGTGTGGCCCTGCGACGGCAGCCCGGCGAGGAACTCGTCGAACAGCGGGCCGCGCGCGATCGACGGATCGGCGCTGTCGAGGAAGGGGGCGAGGTCCTGCTTGAGCTCGGCCGGATACGCGAACGGGACGTGCTCCGCGCGCTCATCGACGAAGAAGTCGAACGGGTTGACGGGGCGCACGCTGACCGCGAGCTCGACGAGGATGTCGAGGTGCGAGGCGCGCTCCCCCGCGGGCAGGAGCACCCGGGCAACATGGTTGCCGTACGGGTCCTGCTGCCAGTGCGCCGCGATGTGCGGGTCGAGCTTCAGGCTGTACGATTCGATCTTTGCCTTCGCATGCGTCGCGGGCCGCAACCGGATGAGGTGCGGGCCGAGCGAGGCGGGCTGGGGATAGGTGTAACGGGTCCGGTGCTGGATGAGCAGGCGCACGGTGGTTCTCTCCGGGGGTGGCCCTATCCAACCAGAGTTGCCCCCGTTCCGTCTCGCTCTCCGCGACGTGTTCTGGACGCACGGCGCGTTCGTTTCCTGAAGGATTCGGCGAGAATGCGGCGGTGTAGCGACGCGAAGACGCGGGCGTGCAGCGGGCGCGGCGGCGCGGGCGTCCGGAGGCGGCGCGACCGTGCGACGGCGGCGCGGGCGTGCGGCGGCGGCGCGGGCGTGCGACGGCGTCATCGTGCGCGGAGCGGCGGCGCGCGTTGCTGCATCTTTCGCGTTGTCCTGCCGGCCCTGCGGCGCCGCGGCCCACCACCGGCGCCGCGCGCTTGCCGTCCGAGGGCGAAGCGGTGATCATCGCCCGCTGTGTCGGGTTCCGAGACGAAACAGCCCTCGCTGCCCCCGGTCGAGCCGGGGACCGTGCTCGCCGGCAAGTACCGCGTGGAGCGGATCATCGGCCAGGGCGGCATGGGGGTGGTCGTCGAGGCGCGGCACATCGTGCTCGACGAGCGGGTCGCGCTGAAGTTCCTGCTGCCCCAGCTCAGCCAGCACCCGGAGGGGGCGGGCCGCTTCCTGCGCGAGGCGAAGGCGGGCATGCGGGTCAAGAGCGAGCATGTCGCCCGTGTTTCGGACGTCGGCACGCTCGAGAACGGCGCCCCGTACATGGTCATGGAGTTCCTGACCGGGAGCGATCTCGCGCGCCTGCTCCGGGACCACGGCGTGCTCGGCCTGGAGGACGCTGTCGACTACGTCGTCCAGGGCAGCGAGGCGATCGCCGAGGCCCACGGGCTCGGCATCGTGCACCGCGATCTCAAGCCGGCGAACCTGTTCCTGACGACGCGCGTCGACGGCTCGCCGCTCGTCAAGGTGCTCGACTTCGGCATCTCGAAGATGGCGACCGGCGCCGTCGACGTCCTGACGGGCACGGACGCGGCGCTGGGCTCGGCGCTGTACATGTCGCCGGAGCAGATGCGGCAGACGCGCTCGGTGGACCACCGGACCGACATCTATGCGCTCGGCGTCTCGCTCTACGAGCTGCTCGCCGGCCGGCAGCCGTACTACGCGGAGACGCTGCCGCAGCTCTGCGCGGAGGTGCTGACCGGCACCCCGACGCCGCTCCGGGACATGCGCCCCGACGTGCCCGCCCCGCTCGCGACCGTGCTGGAGAAGGCCTATGCCCGCGATCGCGATCAGCGGTACGCGTCGGTCGCCGAGCTCGTCGTGGCGCTCGCCCCGTTCGCGCCCGCGCGCACGTACCCGACGCTCGTCCGGATCGCGCGCATGGGCGGCCTGTCGCTGCACGCCGCGGCCGCCGGCGGGCACCGCGCGTCGCAGCCCTCGTTCTCGGTCGTGGACGCGCGGGCCTCGTCGCCGGCGTTCCGCGAGCCGTCGTGGCCGGGGCTCTCGTCGCCTGCGGCGGCCGGTCAGGCCGCCGCCGCGCCGCCGCAGCACCCCGGGACGCCGCACCCCGACGCGGCGGCGCCGTTCTCGCAGCCGTCGCCAGTCGCCTTTGCGGCGACCCCCTACCCCCACCCGCCGTCGCCCTTCTCGCCGTCGCCGGTCGCCCACGGGACGACGCCGATCCCGCACCCGTCCTCGCCGTTTGCCCGGCCGTCTTCGTCGCCGGCCTTCGGCCCGGGCGCGCCGCCCGGCGATGGCGGCAGGCTGAGCCCGGTGCCGCCCGAAGGTGCCGCGCCGCATCAGCAGATCGTCCCCGGTCCGTACAGCGCGCCGATGAGCTCGCGCGCCGCCGCGACCTTCGCCTCGTCGACCCACCTGGGGATCTCGTCGGATGGACGCCGGATCCCCGGGTTGCCGGCCTCTCCTGCCGTGATCATCGCGATCACGCTGCTCTCGGCGACGCTCGTCCTCGGGGTGCTCGCGGTCAGCGTGTTCATGCTCCGCCGGGGCGACGCGGACGACGCGGGCGGCGCGGCGGCGACGCAGGCGGTGACCGCGAGCGCGACGGAGACCGCCGCGCCTGCGCCGACGCCGACCGCGGAGCGGCCGGTGTCCAACCCCGGGGCGGCGACGCCGGACGGGCCGACGATCCTGCCGACGGGGGCGGCGACGGACACTGCCGCGGCGAGCGCCTCGGCGTCGGCGAGCGCCTCGGCGTCCGCCTTGCCCGCAGCGGTGCCGACGAGGGCGGCGCCTCCGCGTGCGCCGGCGGGGCGCAGCGGGGCGGCCGGCCGCCCCTTGCCACCTCCAGCGACCCAGCGTCCTCCGCAAGGCATCGACCTGAACGATCCGCACTGAGCCCACCCCATGATCTTCTCGAGATTGCATGCGCCCCGCGCGATCCGCCGCGCTCGACTCGTCCTCGCCTCGGTCGTCCTTGCCTCGGCCGCCCTGCTCGCGCCCGCGGGCGCTGCGGCGCAGGGCATGGGCGGCGATCCGACGCTGGCCCAGACGCTGTTCGAGGAGGGGCGCCGCCTGATGGAGGCGAAGTCGTACGCCGAGGCGTGCCCCAAGCTGGCGGAGAGCCAGCGGCTGCGGCCCGGCACGGGCACGCTGCTCAACCTGGCGCTGTGCAACGAGGGGCTCGGCAGGACGGCGACGGCGTGGGGGCAGTTCAAGGAGGCGCTCTTCGCCTCGAAGAAGGAGGGCAACGCCGCGCGCGAGGCGTTCGCGCAGGAGCACATCAACGCGCTGGAGCCGAGGCTCTCGAAGATCCAGCTCGTCGCGGAGGGCACGCCGGGCCTGCTGGTCCGCATCGACGGGTACGACATCCCCGCGGCCGCGCTCGGCACGCCGATCCCGATCGATCCTGGGTCGCACCAGGTCGAGGCGACGGCGAGCGGCTACTCGGTGTGGTCGACGACCGTGCAGGTCGGCGAGAGCGCCGATCTGAAGGCGATCTCCGTCCCGAAGCTCGATCCCGCGCCGCCCGCGAAGACGACCGCCGCGCCGCGGGGTCCGGCGGCGGGCGGCGACGCCGGCGGCGGCGCCGGCGGCGGCGGAGGACTGCGCACCGCGGGCTTCGTGATCGGGGGCGCCGGCGCGGCGGTGCTCGGCGTCGGCGCCGTGTTCGGGATCCTCGCTGCGGGGCAGGCTGGCGACGCGGAGAAGGACGCGGCGCTCTGTCCGGGCAAGCAATGCTCCCCTCTGGGTCGCGCGGAGATCGACGCGGCGGAGACCAAGGCGCTCGTGTCGACGATCGGCATCGGCGTGGGCGTCGCCGCGATCGGCGCGGGGGCGATCCTGGTGCTGACGTCGGGCCGGTCGGGACCGGAGGGCGCGAGCGCCGCCGGTGCGCGGCCGGGGCGCGTGCAGGCGCGCGTGGTGCCGCTCATCGGCCCGGACGGGGGCGGGGTCGGCGTGCTGGGGGCGTTCTAGACTCGACCTGGGCGCTTTTCTTGTGGGGGGCGGCGCGGCCTCAGAGCTCGCCCACCTGGCTGTGCTCGTAGAAATCAACCAGCGCTTGGCCGCTGCGGCTGAGGCCCGCTTGGGCATTGATGTAGGGCACCGCGTCTCGAATCGCCTTCATCGTCAGCTCGATGTTCTTGTGCGTCCCGACCACGAGGGCGGTGTGGTGCTCCACCGCCCGCTCGGGCTGCGTCAAATAGCGAAAGAGCTCCTGAATGCGCGGGATCTGGATGCGGCCGCGCGTGCCGAAGGTGTCGATGCCTTCTTCGCTGACCCGGCCCACCCCGCCGTAGAGGAACACGCTGCCTTCGCGCGCGTTGGTGCAAGGTCTCAGAAAAGCGCAGGTGCCCGCCTTGAGCTCGCCGTCGACCGCGCCCCAGGTGTTCTCCGCGCCGATGTCGGCCTGGGTGGCCAGGATCTCCTGGCGGGTGATGCGGGCGCCGGGGCGCATCACGCTCCTGGCCCAGACGCCGCAGTGGAAGAGATCCACCTCCTCGCGCTCGTCATCGTACATGTTGTTCCAGTCGCCGAGCAGCGGCACGAGCCCGGAAGCGCACTGGAGCATGTACATCCCCATCCAGCCCGCGATGTCGGTCTCGCAGGCGGCGGGGATGAGCTTGTCCGAGAGCATGCTCATGCAGGTGCAGGGCATCACGCCCACCTCTCCACCAATCTGGTACTTCTGCATCTCCGTCCAGCAGCGCACCGCGATGCCGTCGAGGTCATTCTCTTTCACGAAGCGATCGAAGACGACGCCCATCCGGGCGATCGCCTCCAGTGAGGCGCGCGGAACGTCAGTCGCTGCCATGTAGCCGGAGACCGCTTCCAGCTGAGTGGAGAGCTCGCGCGGCGAGACCTTACGCATCTGTCGATCGAGCGCGATAAGCTCCAGGCCGACCGTGCTCAGGCCCATGTGCCCCAGCAGCTCGGTGGAGACGTTGGTGACCGTCTGGAACGCGTCGGGCCCCGAGCCCACCAAACCGAGGCGCACGCCGCGGCCCCGGCGACGGAACTTCGATGCCAGAACGCAGCTCGCGTAGAAGGCGTGAAGATCGTCCGCGAAGGCTGCCGAGCTCACGGCCTCGCAATGCTTGGACGTGAGGGTGTACGGGTAGCCGATGTGGCGGAGCGCGTTGGCGGCCGAAAAGCGCCCGCACGCCCCGTCCCGCCGGCCCTTCTGTCCCATGCGTCCCAGGCCGCGCACGTCAGGCTCGGTGTGCAGCAGCACCGGCACATCGAGGTCGGCCAGCCGCAGAAAGTCCCGAATCCCGTTTTCATCGGAGAAATTGTACATCGAGCAGATGACGCCGATGGCCCCGCCGCCGTCGGGAGTGCGGCGGTACTGCTGGGCGACGCCCGCGGCCGCGCGCGCGTCGGCGTAGGTCTCGACGTTGCCGAGATCGACGTAGCGCACGCGCCCGCCGAGCACATGGCCCACAGCCGATCGGGTGGCCTTCGCTCCGTCCTCCGCAAACTCCGTCGGAAAGAAGCCCCGGTTGCCCATGAAGCCCAGAATCACCGGTTCACTCTGTGTCATCGCTGTCTCCTGGAGCAGGCGAGCTTGAGCCAGAACGGTCTGGTGGATCCGTAGAATCGCTGCCACGGCTCCCTCGCGCGCGGGGGACCGCAAACACCGACCGTGTATTCCGCTTCAAGACTATGCATGTCCGTGCTAGCGTCAACAGCTAATCCGAATTAGCTGAAGGGAGCGCGCGCTTGAACGATCCCCCCGACCCTGACCCCCCGCACGTGCCCGGTCCGCGTCCGATCCGTATGAAGGACATCGCCGAACACCTGGGGTTGTCCCAGACCACGGTGTCTCACGTGCTGACGGGCAAGCATGCGAAATTTCGCATCAGCGCCGCCACGGTGGAGCGGGTCTGGACGCTGGCCCAGAAGCTGGGTTATCGGACCAACGCCATGGCCCAGGCGTTCCGGGAGCAAAAATCGTACGCGATCTCCCTCGCCGTCGAAGATCTGTCGAACCCGATCTGGGCCGGGATCGCCGTCGGCGCCGAGCGCGAGGCCGAGCTCCACGGCTACGCCCTCGTGGTGAGCCACCTGGCCGGCAACGCGGGGCGCCAGCGTCGCGCGTTGCAGCTCGTGCACGAGTCCCGGGTGGATGGGCTCATCGTGTCTCCGGTCTCCGGAGGGGATTGCGATCTCATCGCGGCGCACAAGCAGGGGCTTCCCTTTGTGCAGATCGACCGGGCGGTCCCGGACCTCGACGTGGCGTGCGTGCGCACCGATCACGCCGCCGGTTCGGTGCTGGCGCTCCGCCACCTTCTCCGGCACAAGGATCGGTCGCTCGTCTACATCGGCGGCCCGCTCGACATCCCCACCTACCGACATCGTCTCGACGGGTTCCGGGCGGAGCTGACGCGGAGCGGCGTCACGGCGGCGGCCATCGAGGAGTTGAAGGAGGCCACCCCGGAAGAGGCCGAGACGCGCATGGTCGAGCTTCTCCAGCGGCTGCGTGGACCTCTGGCCGTCTACGCAGCAAATTTCTGCACCACTGTCGGGACCCTGCGGGCCATCCGCGCCGCCGGCCTCTCCGTGCCCGACGAGATCGACGTCGTCGGATTCGATGACATCCTGATGGCCGATCTCTTGCGCTATCCCGTCGCGACCGTCGATCAGGACGTCGGCGCGATAGGACGCGAAGCGGTCCGGCTGCTCCTTGAAATGCTGGCGGGCGGGAAGGTCGCGCGAGAGGTCCTGCTCCCCCCTCGCCTCACCGCGCGAACATCGGACGTGCCGCGCAGCGAAGGGCGAGCTCGCGCGCGGAGCGCCGGCCGCTCACCGGATCCATCTCGGCGATCCAAGAGCGGCGGTCCCGGAAAGAACAAGGACAAGAAGTCCCTTTGAAATTATCGATATTTCGGCCACCTCCGCCTCGTCGTCGTCCGCAGAAATCCTGACGGGATTTCTGACGCACGGAACCAGCGCGGTGCCTGGCCGCGCCGGGTGAAGCGACCCGGAGAAGAGCAGAAAGGCGTCGAGGGCGCTCGGAAGCGGATTTCCGGGCGCTCTGGGCGCCTCGGCGATCTGTCTCCCTCTCTTTCCTTCTTCTCCTCCTGGCGTCCTTGGGGTCTTGGCGGTCAATCTCCCGGGCGCGAGGCCGTATGACGGCCACCGACGCGTCAATCAGGGGGTGTCCTCACGTGACATCCGCGCTGGCGCGCGCTCGCTTTTGAGGCGATGGATGACGCCGGTCCGCCCGTGGAGACCTCCCCTGCCGCCAGGCTGCGCAGCTGCAAGCGCGACGTGCTCGAGCGCTGGACACGCCGGGTGCGCGACGATCCGAGGGCGGCGGCGCAGCGGAACAGGGGTCCGGTGCTCGTCGACGAGGTCCCGAGGCTCTTCGAGCACCTCATCGAGGCGCTCGCGGCGAGCGGGCGCGCCGAGCCCCTCGCCGGTGAGGACGGGGAGCTCCAGAGCGCCTACGCGCGGGTCGAGGGCCACGCGCATCACCACGCCGCGCAGGGCTGCTGCATCGCGGCGGCCCTGCGCGAGCTATCGCACCTCCGGGCTGTGCTCATCGAGGTGTGCGCCGCCGAGGGGATCTCCCTCGGCGTGAGGGAGGCGCAGATCCTCCACGCGGTGGTGGACGCGAGCATGTGGACGAGCGCCCGCGAGATCGAGACAGCGGCGCGCGCCGCGCTCGAGGACAGCGCCGCGCGCCTGCGGCTCGCCACGCAGGCCGGCGGCGTGGGCGTGTGGGATTACGACACCGTGACCGGCAAGCTGCGCTGGGACGACCGCTGCCGGCAGGTGTCCGGGCTGGGTCCGGAGCCGGACGTCGATTACGAGCTCTTCGTCTCGGCGATCCACCCGGACGATCGCGCGCGCGTGCAGGAGGCCGTGCTGCGGTCGCAGGACCCGGAGAGCGGCGGGGAGTACAGCATCGAGTACCGCCTCGTGGGGATCTGCGACCGGATCGAGCGCTGGGTCTGCGTGCAGGGGCGTGCGTTCTTCGACGCCGCGGGGCGCAGCGTCCGGATGATCGGCACGGTGATCGACATCTCGGATCGCAAGCGGGCGGAGGCTGAGCGGATCGACGAGCTCGCGTTTCGCGATCGGTTCCTGGGCGCGCTCAGCCATTATCTGCGCACGCCGCTCACGTCCGTCACGCTGGCGGCCAGCGTGCTGATGCACCACGGCAACGTGACGCCGCGCCAGGCGAGGAGCGTCGAGCGCATCGCGGCGAGCGCCCGCCGCATGGCGCGGACGATCGACGACCTGCTCGACCTGACGCGGAGCCGCTTCGGCGGAAGCATCCCGATCGCGCCGAGCCCGGGGAACCTCCATGTCCTCTGCCAGGGGGCGATCGACGAGCTCAGGGCCATGCAGCACGAGGTGCCGATCCGGCTCGATCTGCAGGGGAGCGGCGCCGGGCTGTGGGATCCCGAGCGGATTGCCCAGATGGTGACGAACCTCGTGCAGAACGCTGTCGACTATGCCGACCCGGGGAGCGCCATCCGCGTGGCGATCCGGCCGCGCGGGGAGGACGTGCAGATCGAGGTGCACAATGAGGGGCCGGCGATCCCGCCGGAGCGGCTGGAGACGCTGTTCGATCCGTGGCAACAGCCGCCCGCGGACGGCCGGTCGAGCACGGGGCGCGGGCTCGGGCTCGGGCTGTTCATCGCGCACCAGATCGCGAAGGCGCACGGCGGGGAGATCGAGGTCGAGAGCAAGGCGGAGCGGGGGACGACGTTCACGGCGCGGCTGCCGCGGAGGGTGGCGGCGGGGTGTTGAAGTGGGGCGGGGTGTTGAGGCGAGAGCGGCGCGCGCGGCGAGGGCGGCGGTACGACGCAGCCCGGAGAGGAGCTGCTCCCGGGGGGGGGAGCTCAGGCGATGCAGCAGAACGTGGAGGGCGCGCTCGGCTGGAGGTCGCCGACGGGCTCGCCGCCGTGCGGAGCGCACGCGCCCGGCTCGACGGCGGCGATCACGGCCGACTTGCTGCCCAGGCTCACGCCGGGAGGCGTCACGACGCAGAACGGGACGCTCGAGCTGACGAGGCTCGACGCGAGCAGGTCCGTGCAGGCGGCGTCGCGGTACACGGAGGCCATGAGGGTGCACGAGGCGCCGGTCGGATCGCCGCAGCCGCAGGGGGTACAGTCGCGGCCGTCGATCACGTCCTTGAAGAAGCGGTGCCTGACCGCGTACCCCTCCGGACAGGCGGCGTCGTCCCCCTCGTGGAAGACGCAGGTCAGAAAGCCCGAGGGCGCCGCCGGCGCGCACGTCGTCGCGTCGCCGCACTCGGAGTACGCCCCGGCGAGGCACGCCCTGGCCCGCGTCGCCCACAGATCGAGCCTGGGCACGGGCGGCGGGACGTCGAGGCGCGGCGTGCATGCGCCGGCCGTGACCAAGGGGGCGGCGATCGTGAGCGACTGCACGCAGGGCTCGCCGTCGCAGAGCTGATCGGCGGGGATAGGGTTCGCCGCGGTGCAGGCGCCGTCCCAGCCGCCGGGCGCGGCGAAGGAGGTCGCCACGGTGCCGGGCGCGTCGCCGGGGCACGAGGCGGATGAGGTTGCGGCCCAGTCGGTGGGGAGGGTGCAGGAGGCTTCGGGCGGATCGCACGCGCAGGTCGCGCACTCCAGGAGCGGCTGCCGGAGATCGGCGAAGCCCTCGTAGCCGAGCGTCGGCGCGTCGGCGGGACAGTCGGGAACCGCCCTGGGTGGGCCGAACCAGAGCAGCGCCGGGCCGAACCAGCCGAGCGGGGCGGGCGGGGCGCACTGGCCGGAGCAGAGCGAGCTGTGCGCGTCGCCGCCGGCGCCGGTGTCGCCGCCGGCGCCGGTGTCACCGCCGGCGCCGCCATCACCGCCGTCATCGCCGGTTCCGGCGTCGGGCAACTCGCAATACCCCAGCTTGGCCTCTTCAGGCTGACACGGGCCCGTGATGATGATGGGATCTACTTCGCAGCCAGCGATGAGCAGCAATCCCGGAAGGACGAAGCGTGACGTGCGCATGTCCGAGACCTTACTCAGACGCGAGTCCCCGGCACAAGAAGGATGATTGACGAACATTCTCATGGGCACCATTCCCGTCATCGAGAAAATTTTCTCATTTTCTCAGCGCTGCTGAGCTTCGTTGCGTTGCGTGCCGGTTCGCTCTCACAGGTTCGCCTGGAGACCGACTCCGAGTGCCACGGCGAAAGCAGGAGCGCCCCAGACGGGTCGCTCGCGTGCAGGAACGCCTGAGTGGCGGAGGATTGGGGCGCCGATCACGGGGTGAACGACCTCGGCGTGTGCCCGCACGGATAGATTCTCCGAAACAGGCCACTCGATGCCCGCCCGTACGCCTGTACCAACGCGGGGGTTCAGCCGCGGTGCCGCGTCGTACGGAGCGCTGGGTGCCGCGCGGAGCACGCCGATCTCTGCGAGACCGCACGCAAACAGGGCGCGGCGGTTCAGGCAGAGGACGACATCCGTCGTGACGATGGACACCGACACGGCCACGGCGTCGACCCTCCCCGACAGCGCGGAGAGCCCGCGGACCTCCAGCGCCGCGGACCACGCCGGCCAGCGTCCCCCGACGGACAGCGCCGGCCCCACGGCAACGCCGGGCGTCAGCCCGAAGCCCGTCACCGCGTCGAGGCCGGCCACCCAGCGGAAGCGCTCCGCCGGAGCTGGCGGCACGCTGCTCGCGGACGGCGCGGGCGTGGACGGCGTCTTGTCGGGGAGCGGCGTCTTGCCGGGGAGCGACGCCGGTGCCGGAGCATGGCCGGGCTGCGGCGGGCAGGGGCGGTCCGGCGAGCAGGGTTTCTCGGGCCGCATTGTCTGCTGGGCGGGCTCCTGCGGTGCGGGCGGTGCGCCCGGCACAGCAGAGAGCTCGGGCGGTGCGGTCGGTGCGCCCGGCGCAGCAGAGAGCTCGTCGTCGTCGAGCAGCACGGCGATGGACACGGCCATGGCGGTGACGAGCACCTTGCAGTCCTTGCCGGCGCTGAACCCGTCGGCCCAGAGTCCGCGGCCGTCGCGATCGAGGAGGAACAGCGCGGCGGTGAGCTCGCCGTGCCGGCGCTGGATGGACGCGGTCATCGTGAGCGGCGCCTCTGCGTCGTAGGGATCGACCCCGTCCATCTTCCGGATCGTCTGTGCGCGCAGGAACTGCTCATCGGGACAATCCTCGATGCCTGGCCCTCGGATGAACTCGAGCCGCACGCGGGTCGGCGTGGCACGCGGCTCGGCCTGGACCGGAGCGATCCCGAGAGCCGAGATCGCGGCGGCGGTCATCGCCGCGAGCCCTCCGCGCCCGGCCCGCGTCGTGATCGCGCTCTCGCCGTGCGATGTCCGGCGCGCGCGCCTCGTTCGCGCCATCACGGGAGCTCCTGCTGCGTGGCCGCGCTGCCGGCCGGCGCGGACCGCCTCGCGTCCACCTTCGATCGCAGCCGTTCGCGCAGCAGCTTCAGCCGGCCCTGCGGGAACCGTCGCTCGTGGGCGGCGATGCGATCCATCGCGGTTGCCCGGTCGCCTTGCAGCAGCGCCTGCCTGGCCGCGTCGAGCAGGCGCAGCTCCTCGGCGAGCGGATCCTGCTCCTCGTCGGAGCGAGCCTGCTGCATCGGCGCGGCGGGCTTACGCTGGCCGGAGCCCTTCGCCGGCGCGGGTGAGGGTGTGAGCGTTCGGGAGGCTGGCGCTTCCTTCGGGGCGGAGGCTGGCGTTTCCTTCGGGGAGATAGCGATCTCCCTGGTAGCGATAGAGATCGCCTCGCGTCGCGGCGTTCCGGAGTGCGGAGCCTCGCCGGGATCGGTGGCCGGCTGTGCATTCGTGTGGACGGCGCGCGCAAGGAGGATCTGTGTCGCTACCGGAGCCAGGTGGTCCGCCCAGGGGACCGGCGCTTTAGCGAGCGCCGCGGCCATGGCGGCGCCGCCGATGCCTGCCGTTCCCCACTCCAGCGCCGGGCGGAGGAACCGGGCGAGGGGGCGGGCGAGGCGCGCCAGGCGGGCGAGGCGCGCGGATCGAGCGGGATCCCCGGACGGATCGGCGAGGTCGTGTCGTCCGAGGTCGCTTTGCGGGCTGGCAAGGGTCGCGGGCGGGTTCGTGTCGGCGATGGCCGAGGCGCCGGAGTGGGCGGGGTGCGACGCGACGGAGGCGCTCGAGGAGGCGGAGGTGAGGGAGAAGAGCGGGAGCATGAACAGGCCGGACCGGAGCGTCTGCTGCTCCTCGGGTCGCAGGCGCTTCACGGCGGCGCGGTAGTCCTCGCGCGCGAGGCGCAGCCGGCTCGCGGCGGTGTTCTCGTTGAGCTCGAGGGCGCGCGCGATCTCGTGCATCGGGATCTCGTACGCGTCGGCCAGGAGGAGGACGGCGCGCCGTTCGGGCGCGATCTTCGCCAGCAGGCAGGTCGCGAGCGCGCCCCGCTCTTTCCGGGCGATGTGCTGCTCGCTGCTCGGCGCGACGCCGGCGGTCTCGAAGCACGCCGCGTCCACGAGGCCCACGGGCACTTCGCGCCGCCGGTAAGCGCGCTCCAGGTGGTGCCCGACCTGGCGCCAGGCGATCCCGAAGAGCCAGGCGGCCTCGGCGCGCCAGCGCGGGCCAAGGCCGTGCGGGAGCGATGGCTCGGAGGGCGTACCGGGCGCCGGCGGAGGGGGCGAGGCGGGGTCGTACCGTGGGAGGCTTGTGTAGGCGCCGAGCAGGACCTCCTGGGAGAGGTCGTCGATGTCGTCCTCGGCGACCCCGAGGTACCGGAGCATCCCCGGGAGGACGTGAACGGCGGTCGCGTGCATGGACGTCCAGGTGCTGTGCTGGACGAGGTCGGGGGGCGGACGCGGGGGAAGAGGAAGAGGGCTCATGTTTAGAATTGCGGACCAGCCCCCGGGCTCGTCACGGAATCGGCATGAGCGGGTGCCGAGGGGGGCGGGCGCGGCGCCGATCGGTCGGGGCGGGACGCTGCGCTTGCGCTTCCACGGCTTGAGCAGCAGCGCGCGCAGCGGTCCGCCCCTCCCTCATCGCGCGCTCCGTGCGCTCAGGGAGGGGTGCGTTTGTCTGGTACCTGCGGCCAGGGTGCGAGGTCCGGAGCAGAGAGAGCGTGCACGACCTGCGTCAGGACATCAGACCGAGTAAGAAGAGGGCGTCGGCCCAGAGCGGCCAGAGCGTGCGGTATGGGTGGGTCGCCAGCACCACGCCGCCGCTCGGGAGCCGCCGGACGCGGAAAGTGGCGTGGTCTTCGAGGAAGCGGACGTGCCCGCGCGTCGTGAGGTTCACCTGCCAGGCAGGCGGGCCCCCGCCCGGGCCTGTAATCTGGCTGGTAAGCTCCATGATCTCCTTCGCGCGCGGTTCGGCGGCACACCACGCATCGTCGGGCACCGCAGACGCTTCAAGGGCCTCGATCAGCGTTGCCCGCGGTGTTGCGAGCGCCTTGAGAAGCGTCTCGCGGGAGATCGAGCGATAAAGCTCGCTGCTGCCTTTCATAGCGACGCGGGCGCCGTGCGGCGCGGCGTCGACGCGCGCGTGGAGCGCCTCCAGCGACATGCCCGCGATGCGCGATACACTGTCCTTGTCGTGGAGGTGTACCCACGATAGGGCGAGGTCGCGCGCGAGCTCCGCGGCGTTCGCGTTGTAGGTCGCGCACATCTGGATCGGGGCGATCCAGTCCCAAGCGTTCGTGCAGGCACCCGTCGGAATGCGCCCGCTCGCGTCCGGCGCGCACAGACGGAGCAGCAGGTCCTCGAGGTCGTCCTGAACCGCGAGCCAGGCGACGGCGGCCTCAGCCTCGATAGAGCGCGGACCACTGCCCAGGGCGAGGTCGAGCTGGCTCGGGAGAAACTCCGCCTTGTCGCACGGGTGCAAGTCGAGGGGGCCGCAGGGAGCGCGACGTTCGCTTTCTTCGGGGTAGCATGCGATACTGAAACATATGACGCGCTCGGAGGCGCTTGGCATCACACCGGACAGTATGTGAGCGCCCTTCCATCCTCCGAAGTGAGCGCGGACCATCGCGAATGCCTCGTCCATGGAGGATGTCTCGCACTCTATGCTGGTGCTCATGCTCACGCTCATGAGATCCCCTGGGATGACCAGCGCAGACAGCGCCGCCGCGAGCGCATCGATTCGCTCCGGCTCGTCACACCAGGCGAAGAAACAAGGTCCTGATTCGCTCATAGCCGGATCACCATGATGAAGTTGTCGAAGTCTTTCAGGGTCACAGTCTTGCCCTCGTCCGTATCAAACAGGTAGCCGTCCTTGACGATGAACTTTTTCGGCTTGAGCTCCGCCCCCTGCTCCATGATGAGCTCGAACCGCTGCACGTCTCCGGCGCGCCCTTTCTTCTTCGCTGCCGCCATCCCATTCGAGAGCTGCTTGCGCACCTCGAAGACATCGATCGTTCCGCCCTTCGCCTCGCTCAGGATGAGCTTGTGCCCGCTGGACACCGACACGAAGTCGGGAGCCATCGCCTCGTAGGTACGGGGGCGCGACTCCTTCGGAATGCCGAGCACCCAGCGCACACCGTCGTCGCCGACCCCGAGGATCGACCTGCCGTCGTCCACCAGGAACTTGGCCGCCTTTTTCTCGAAGATGTTCACCGGCTTCGTCGTGACCGGGCGCTCCCGCAGCTCGCACACGCAGCACCGCTGCTGGCACGCGGCGAGCGTGCGCCGGCGGAGGTAGGCCTGGTGGGGCCCTGAGGAACAGCACGATGTCGATCACGCGCGCGTGTCGGCGCAGGTCGAGGCGAGGCGTCCGGCGCCGCCGGGCGAGCTCGAGGAGAGCATCTCACAGGCGCGATCCGGCTGACGTGCCCCGGGCAGCGGGAGGTCACATCACCATACCGCTCGGGGCGCGCGCGTCGCGCCGCTGCTCTCTGCTGACAGCACCATGATGTCTGATAGATTGCGCCCGTGATCAGCGACTCCATCGAGCTCCACGCAGGGCCGTTCACACCTTCGGACCTGCGCGTCGTCTCCTTCCGCGGGCGTGAGGCGCTCTCCGAGCTGTTCTCGTTCCAGCTCGTCGTGCGAGCCACCCCCGAGCTCGAGGGCCGCGACGCCGAGCTGCTCGGCCGCCTCGCCGCCTTCGTCCTGCGCGATGGGCGCGGGGCCGAACGCCGCATCGAAGCGCTCGTCGACCAGGTGCGCGCGGATGCCGCGTTCATCGCGCGGACCGGCCCGACCTGGCACCTGCGCCTCGTTCCCCCGCTCGCGCTGCTCCGGCGCCGGACCACGAGCCGCATCTTCCAGGACGAGACCGTGCCGCAGATCCTCCAGCACGTCCTCGCCGCGGCCTCCATCCCGGTCGAGCTCCGCCTCTCGCGGACATATGCGGTCCGCAGCTACTGTGTGCAATACCGCGAGAGCGATCTCGCGTTCGTGCGGCGGCTCGCTGCCGAGGAGGGGATCGCGTTCTGCTTCGCCGACGCACCGCCAGGCACCGCGGGGCCCCGCGCCCCCGTGATCTTCCTCGACGACCCTGCGCACTACCCCGCAGCGTTCGGCGTCGAGTCCGTCGCCCTCATCCTGCGTCCCGAGGAGGGCCTCACGCCGACAGGGCGCGAGATCATCTCCTTCGGTCTGCAGCGATCCATCAAGCCAAGCTCGGTACACCTCAGGGACTATGACTTCCGCCGGCCAAACCTGGTCCTGAGCGAGCGGGTCGTGCCCAAGGCGAGCGGGGCGCCGCCGCTGGAGGTGTACCAGCACCACGCCGACTACGACACGCCGGACGTCACACCCGATCGCGCGCGGGTGTTCCTGGAGCAGGCCCAGCGCCGAGCGGAGGTGGGCAGCGGCGAGAGCTGGGTACGCGAGCTCGCGCCGGGGCGTCGCTTCGAGCTCAGCGCCGAGGCCTCCCCCGGGATCGAGGGAGCCTACGCCGTGACCCGCGTCGTCCACGAGGGCCATACCCCCGAGCTGTCCGGGCGACCCGCGGAGCGCACCTACCGCAACCGATTCGAGTGCATCCCCGCGACGGCGCTGCTCCGGCCGCGTGCGCCAACACGCAAGCCGAGGCAGGTCCTCGAGACGGCGGTGGTCACGGGGCCGGCCGGGCACGAGGTTCACACCGACGAGCACGCGCGCGTGAAGGTGCAGTTCCACTGGGACCTCGAGGGGCGGCGTGACGAGAAGAGCTCGGCCTGGCTGCGTGTCGCGCAGAGCTGGGCGGGAGCGTCGTTCGGCTCGCAGTTCGTCCCGCGCGTGGGCATGGAGGTGCTGGTCGGCTTCCTCGGCGGGGACACCGACTGCCCGGTGGTGCTCGGGTGCCTGTACAACGCCACCCATCCACCGCCCTTCCAGCTCCCTGCCGAGAAGCTCAGGAGCGGCTTCCGAAGCCAGAGCTCACCGGCTGCCGCCGGCTCCAACGAGCTCAGCTTCGATGACACCGCGGGCGACGAGCAGATCTACGTGCATGCGCAGCGCGACCTCGACGAGCGGATCGAGCGGCGCCGAACGACGTTTATCGGCGAGGACGAAGAATCCGACGTGCGCGGCGACCAGCACAATCACGTCGCTGGTGAGCGGCGCGAGCGTATCGGAGGAAACCGGCGGGGCAGCGTCGGCGGCGATCACGAGGAACGGGTTCAAGGCCACCAGACCGTGCGCGTGGACCGCGACCAGACGAACGAGATCGGAGGGAGTCGGCGGCTCGTCGTGGGCGGCGTATCCAAGGAGGTTTTCATGGACGACGCGGTCACGCTCTGCCAGGACACCTACACGCTCCACGTGGAGCGCCAGGCGGCGGTGACCGTCGGCTCTCGCGGTGATTCGTCCCGGAGCGACTTCTACGTGTTCGGCGATCACACGACCGGAGCCGCGGGCAGCCTCGTACTCACGGCGAGCCGCTCGCTCACGCTACAATGTGGCGACAGCATCATCGCCCTCACGCCCGAGGGCGTGAAGATCGGCGGCAACGTGCTCGCGATGGCCGGAGCGAACGGGGCGAGCATCAAGGGCAAGGGCCCTGCCCTCGATCTGGGCGAGGAGGCCGAGCTCGTCGCCAAGAAGATCCGGATCTTCTCCCCGAACGCCTCGCTGGATCTGGACGATGATGCGCACCTGCGCGGCAAGCTGGTCAAGCTCAACTGCGACTCGGCCGACCTGCTCTCCGGCGATGAGAACGAGGAGCCGCCGAGGACCCGGCCGCTGCGGCTCAAGCTGTCGGACGTCGCGATGGCGCCCTACGCGGAAAAGCACTATCGCCTCACGGTCGACGGTCACGTTCACGAGGGAACCACGGGCCCGGACGGTGAGCTCGAGATCGAGGTACCGGAAGCCGCAAAAAGCGCGGTGCTCGTTGTCTGGATCGAGAGTTACCCGGAGGGGCCACGCCAGCAGTGGACCCTCAGCCTGCGCGAGAGCGCGCCGGCGGACTCGGTGCCCGGCGCAGCGCTCCGGCTGCGCAACCTCGGCTACTACGAGGGATCCTCGAGATCACCCAGACGCAGGACGCCGCCGATCTGGAACTTACCCACCCCAAGGGCGGGCCGACCACCAAGCGAACCGTTCGGCTCTACTGGTTCCGATTTCTTGGCGTCGGTTTCCTTTCTGGCAATGTGATGGGTGTCAATCGGGAGCTCCTCAAGAAGCTCCTGCGCGCGCAGGAGGATCTCTATCGACAGTACCGCGAAGCGATGGGCGCTCCGGTCGACGACGCCGATGATCAGAAGAAATTCAAGGAATGGTGCGCGGCGAAGGAGCATGTCGGAGGTCAGGGGAAGCGCGGCGGGGGAAACCACCGCGATGGGAGCGCGATCGACATCGAGTACACGGCCTCACCATGGGTGCCGATCTACGGCGGCAATGGTTCAACCGGCGAGATTCACAACAACAGGAACGTCGAGTGGAGCAGGGTCGACGTGTGGGAGCCCTGTTTGGAGGTATATCAGCGGGCCACGCTCTTCTGCTTCGGCCACAGCATCCAGCCGCGCAAGTCGAGCGACGCATCACGCTCCTACGATACCTTCAAGAAGGTCCATGATGGGCTGGTAGGTTACCTCGCCTACCGTTATCCGAGCGGCGCACAGGGGGACCTGACCGAGGCATCCCTGAGCGAGTTCGTCAACCGCGTCAAAACTGAGAAGGACACAACGCTCAGCGGTTGCAAGATCTCACTCCGAGATGGGAGCGGAAAGCTCGCTGAACGGAGCCCATACGACGAGCAAGGGGGCCTCGATGAGCGGCTCCTGGGCGAGGCGTACGCCCAGATCGAGGCCGATCGCAAAGTGATGCGGTACGGCATGGTGAAGAACGCCTTGAAGATCAACGCCGACCGAATCGATGAGAGCGCGACAAATTTCCGAGAGCCCTGTCGAGGGTTTCTGATGCTCAAGAAGGAAGTCGTGCTGGCGCTGATCAAGGTGGGCCTGCGCTGGGGAGGACAAGATTTTGGCGACATGATGCACTTCGACATGGGATTCGAGGTGCTCAACGAGTTCTACGATATCGCCGTCGCACACAAGGCATCGCAGTCCTTGAATATGTTGGGGACGAAGGACGATGTCGGCCTCCAAAAGCTGAGGGATGCGGCTGCGGCAGTCAAGAGTGCAGCAGAGACGGCGGGGCCAGCGGCCAGCCAGGCAAGCCTCGCCGGCAACACGGCGAAGGAGGACGCATGCCGTGCGGCGGTACGCTCGGCGGACGCAGCGCTCAGCAAGGTTGTCGCTGCCGGTGATGCCGTGAAGAGAGCAGCTTCCAGCGAGAAGACGCCAGAAGACAAGAGGCAAAAGGCCCTGGATGCTGCAGATGCGGCGCTGGCGGCAGCCAAGCAAGCCGAAGCCGAGGCACAACAGGCGGCCGCGATGTAGGTCGACGCCGTGTCCCAGCCGTTCCGATGGGGTATCATGAGGCGCGAGATGAGTCGTCTTGTTCTCCTGGGTCTGTTTGTTGCGGTCGGTGTGACCTCCTCTGCCTGCCGGCCAACGGCGCGACAAGCCCAGCCCGAAGCCGGCGTCGCGCACGCCGCTCCTCGTCCGTCCGCAGCGTCGAGGGAGCAGGTCGGTCTATGTCCACCGATTCAACGCGCCCGGGTGGTCACGTTCAATGAAGAACAACGCACCCATGACAAGCGCTGGCTCTTACCCGAGAGGGTGGAGGATCAGCCCAGAGAGCCGGTGCAGGAGGACTCCGAGGTACCGCTCGACGAAGCCAGCGCCCGGGCACGAGGTGCCACGTCAAGCGACGAGCCGGTGTGGATACTGGGCGACGGGGTTCCGCCGTGCCGGATGACGCCGGGGCAGTATCTGCTCCAGCGCGAAAGCTGGGGATCCCAGATCGAGAGGGTCGTGCGGGTGCTCGAGGGGGTGTGCCCTGAGCAGGGTCGGACGACGCGGTCGGTCGCGTTTCAGCAGATCGAATCGCCGGACCGGTGCCTCTTGCACAGGAAAGAGACATTGACCCAACGTGCTCCACACGAAGGTCTCATTCCCAAGAAGCGTTGCGAGGAGCCGGAGTGCCGCTACATGGAGGCGGTGGGCGGCGGTGAACTACCCGGTGGTGGCGGAAGCGCGGTGCTCGAAGTTACAGCCACCTGGCTCTACCCTACGGAAGAGCATGAATGTTCCTGGGCGCATGACGACTTCTACGGCATCTTCGTCCAGGCGAGAAAGGACCTACCGTTTACCAAGATCCCCAACGTAGACGGCCTTTTCGGTGTCCTGGTCGATGGTCGAGGGCTCCGTGCCGTGATCGGTGACGCGCTATGGATCATGACTTTCGTGCCTATTGCTCCGTCTGGGCAGCCGGAGAAGCCGCTCAGCGTGACGGCCCATGTGGCCCATCATGATGAGAAGACCTGGAACTCGCTCGCGCCCTACTGCGGGCCGTGAGCCGGTGGTTGCTGCGAGAGAAGGAGAAGCGAGCATGCCAGCGCATGGGCCGAAGGCGGGCAAGCCCGCGGCAAAGCGAGGGGACAAAGTCGTCGGCATCGACACGCACGTGGTGATGATCCCCTCGCCGGGCGGGCCGGTGCCCACGCCGACGCCGATGCCGTTCAGCGGAACGTTGAGCGACGATCTGAGCCGGGATGTGCTGATCGAAGGCAATCCGGCCGCGATCCAGGGCAGCACCGCGGCGAATGCGCCCGCGCATGTACCTCCAGCGGGCACGTTCCAGCGGCCGCCGTCGAATCAGGCTCGGGTCCAGGCGGGCAGCAACACGGTGCTCATCAACAACAAGCCGGCCGCGCACCTCGGGGATCCGGCGATGACCTGCAACGACCCGGCCGACGCGCCGAACGGGAGCGTGATCGCCTCCGGAACCGTGCTGGTCGGCGACTAGGGGTCCGGGGGATGGCGGCAGCCACGAAGCCCGCAGCAGGGGCGCAGGAAGCGAGCGCAGGGATATCGCTGGCGCAGTACGCGGCCGTCAGGGCGGCGGTGGCGGAGGGGTTCCCGCTCGCGGACGTGCTCGCAGTCGAGGGGCTGACGCCGCGTACGTTCGCGCGGGCCGATCTTGCGTGGAAGCAGCGGCTGGCCGCCGAGCCGGAGCTGCTCGCGGCGTACGAGCAGGAGCTGGCACAGGCGGAGGACTGGCTGGATCGACAGGTCGAGCCGCTCGCGGAGGACGCAGCCGCTTGGGCGAGCTTCCTTGCTGTCTTCGCGGCGCACCCGGCCCCGTTCGATCTGCTGCAGGAGAAGGACCTGGGCATGAACGACGTCGCGCGACTCCGCCGCCGATGGGTGCGGCGCGTTGACGAGGACGCGAAGGTCGGCGAACTCCTCAAGGATCTGCACGCGAGACCGGGGGAGCTGGGATCGCTCCGGGTCGGCCCCCGGGTGCTGCAGCCGTCGAGGGTGGCCGAGGCGCGGGGCTCGGGGAAGGCGCCCGCAGAAGAGCATGCTGCAGCGGTGCCGCTGGGCGAGCCCGGGTTGGGCCTGGCCGAGTACGCTGCGCTCTGCGCGGAGCTCGACGCGCTGCCGGAGCAACGCGAACGGGTGCTGCGGCGCCACGACCTGGCCGATGAGGAGATGCGGGCCGCGCTGGATCGGCGCTGGCAGGCGGCGCTCGAGCGTGATGCGGCGCTGGCGAAGGACTTCGAGCGGCTCCAGGCGCATCACGCGCGTCGGCTGGAGATGCTCCTCGCCCGAGCGCGGGAGGTTGACGGTGCCGAGCGCTCGCCAGCATCTGTCGCCGCCCCGTCCGCGCCTGCCGCCCTGTCTTCCGGGGCGATCGCCGGCCCCAGGGCCTCGATCGTGAGCCCGGCGGCCCTGCAGGGCACGGGGCCCCTGCTGGATGTCCCCCGAGGCGCAGTGGTCCCCTTCGTGCCCATGCACGCCGAGCTCGCGACCGTGACAGCCGAGCCGAAGCCTCCTCGCGCTGCGGAGTCGCTCACCGGCACCGCCCCCTTGCCCGACATTCCGCGAGGGCCGGAGCTGCCGTTCCCTCGATCCAGTGCGGCGAAGGTGGTGAAGCGCCCGCCTCCTGCGATCGCGGACACCGCGCCGCTCTCGGACATTCCCCGTGGCCCCGCTCTCCCGTTCACGGCCGGAGCATCGGGGACTCCCGTGCCGTCCACACCGACAGCCCGGCCGCAGCAGCCGCGAGCCCCCCGGGAGGTCGCAGAGACGTCACCGTTGCAGACTCCCCCTCGCGGCCCGGTGATCCCCTTCGAGGCAACGGACCCCGCGAGGCGTGCCGAAGCTCTGGCAGCGTCGACGCCCGCTCCTCAGGCGGCAGCAGACCTCCGGGAGACGTCGCTGCACCTCGCGATCCCCCGTGAGCTGCTGACGCAAACTGCGTCCTCGCCGGCTTCTGTGACCGGAGCAGCCTCCCAGACATTCAAGGCATCGCCGCCTTCCACGCCGTTGAGCACGGCCGGCGACGCAAGTACAGCGCCCCTCCACGAGGCGCCGGACATGATCCTTCCGCTCACCCAGTATGCCGCGCTCTGCGCGGAGCTGGCCCTGTCCCCCGCCACGGCCGAGGAGATCTTCCGGCGCTACGGCCTGGGTTCCGGCGAGATGCGATCGGCGGTCGATGCGGCCTGGAAGGAGCGGCTCCGCGGGGACCCGGCGGAGTACTCGAGGTGGCAGGACATCTACCAGCACTACTACGCCCACTTCGCCAGGCGAGGTACACCCCCGCGGTGAACCCTCTCGATTTGCGATACCCGATCGCCGGGATGGATGTTCACCCAGACGTCGTCCGCGGACCTTGGTGCCCCGCATGCGGCATGGAACGAGGTGCGCGCCCCCGGGCGAGCTCAGCAGACCGTGCCGCGAACGTCTGGACACTTTGCCCAGAAGTTCGAGAGGGACGCTGAACCGTCGGACGCCCCCTCGACGATCTGCACCGCCTCGATGCCGGCCGGCTCGAGGTGGCGGATGCCCCCAAAGCACCTCCGCCACCTGGCGCCCAGCTCCTTCGCGAGGGCCACGGTCCAGACATCCGCCGCGGTGGTGGCGGGCACCGTGGTACATCCGAGCACGTGCCGACGCTCATCCTCTCCCGCCGCTACAGCCCTGACTCGAACGCGCTATTCGCCGCGGCGCTCGCCGCCGGCTGGGACGTCGAGCGCCTCCAGTCGTTCCGCTGCCCCGAGGGCCTCGCGGCGCGCGACCCGGTGTTCTACGGCGAGACGATCCTCGCCGACGCGATCCAGGACGATCTCGGGATCGCGCTGCTCGAACCGACCGCCGACTGGCTGCCGCGCCTGCCGCAGCGCCATCGCCTTCGCGACGTGCGGCTTACCACGCTCGAGGATGTCCTGGCCCTCCGCGATCGCGCGTTCATCAAGCCGACCGACGAGAAGATCTTCCCCGCACGCGTGTATGCGGACGGCGCTGCGGTGGACCCGGACCCACGGCTACCGCCGGATCTGCCTGTTCTCGTCAGCGAGCCGGTGGTGTTCGAGGTGGAGCTCCGATTCTTCGTGGTGGAGCGCGAGGTGGCGGCGCTCTCGCCCTATATCCGAGGCGGGGAGATCGCGCGCAGCGCGGCGGGCGACTGGGAAGCGGATCGAGCGGAGGTCGAGGCAGCATCCGCGTCGATCCACGCGCTGCTCGCCGACGCCGACGTGGAGCTACCGCCCGCGGTGGTCGTGGACATCGGACGAATGGCGGGGCGAGGTTGGGGCGTCGTCGAGGCAAATCCCGCGTGGGCCTCGGGGCTCTGCGGGTGCGACCCGGCGAGCGTGCTACGCGTTCTGCAACGGGCAGCCGTGCCACGGGGCATGGTGTCGGAGGCAGACCAGCGCTGGGTGCGGCGCGTCGGATGAGGGCTCGGGCTCGTCCCGGCGGAGAGATACAACACCGAGGCGATGGCGGTTGCGCAACTGCTCGAGCTTGTCGAGTCGAGGCCCCTGGTCGCCCAGGGCCCCTCTCACGGAACCGGACTTGTGGGCCTCACATCCGGCTCTTCGGGACGCCGGCGTTCGAGGTCGCCCTCGTCGTCCGGCGCCGGTGTTTCCACCCGCAGCTATCCCAGCGGCAGCGCAAGCTGCGCCGGGGCGATGATGGCTCGGCCTTGCTGTTCCCTCCACTTGGCCGCCAGAGAAACGAGCCCACGCTCGGCGAAGTACGCGTTACGCAGTCCCCGACCCACGGGCGAGCTGTGGCTGAGCGCCCACCAGGAGCGATGCCCCTCGTAGACCTTCCACACCGTCTTGGCTTGGGCTTCACGCCGAGCCGGATGAGCCGGTGTGCGATCGTGCGCTTGCGCTTCCACTGCTTGAGCAGCAGCGCGCGCAGGCGCCGCCGGATGGGCGCGTCCCGGATGGGCGCGTCGAGGTTCGATAGCATCCGCGCCGCGGCCTCGGTGCAGATCCAGAAGAAGCCGATCCAGCCGAGCAGGTACGCGTTGAGCTGGAGGATGCAGTCGCGGAGCGACCTTCCCCAGTTGCGCGGCACCAGCTCGCGGACCTTTTCGTCGACGCGGGTCTTGGACCGCTTCGACAGCCCCACCTCGACGCTCCCATCCTCCGGCTCGCGCCGCAGGTTGAAGCCGACGACGTGTCGCTCCTCCGGTCGCGCGACCGCGCTCTTGGCTGCGCGGACCGAGATCGACCCTCCACTCGTGACCCTCCTCCAGATGCCGCACGGCGTCCGCGATCGCCGTGTGACAGCTCCTTCCCGGCCGGAAGCCATGGCTGCTTTTGTGAAACGTCGGCTCGTAATGCGGGCTGAGCACCAGGTGCACCGCCTGCTGTACGATCCGATCGACCACCTTCGGAATGCCAAGACCCCGCTGGCCGCCTCCTGCCTTCGGGATCCACACCCGGCGGATCAGGCCGGGACGATAGCTCCCATCCAGCAGCTCGCGTCGCAGCACCGGCAGCACGCTGCCGAGGTGCGCGCGCACCTCGTCCACGCTCTGCCGATCCGGTCCAGGGGCGCCGTCGTTCTGCGGCACCTTCTCGAACGCACGCATCAGGTTGTCCTCGGACGCCACCTCCTCCATCGTCATCGCCGGCAGGGCCATTCCCTTCGTGTTCCGAGCCTTCGGCACCGCGCGTGGCGCAGGCACGGGCCGGCCCGTGTCCACCCCGCCGTCGGACCCTTGCGGGTTGTCGGCTGTTGCTCGGAACAGTTCGAGCTGTCCTGCCTGTTCGCTGGCCGTGGTCGCCTTCCCTCCCCGCGTCGCCGCGGTTGGGACCGCCTTTCGGCGGCCTTCCGGTAGTACGCGACCCTCCGACTCCTCCCGTCCCTTCACCACTTTGTCCTTTCGTTCTCCGTGGTTACCGCTCGCGGTCGCCCGCGGCGGAAGCCGGGAGGTCTCCCCGGGTAAGAGCGCGAAACTTCGTGCCGAGCCCGTCGCCTATACGCACGCCGCCCGACGGACATTTGGGCTTCGCCGCCGTTGGCCGGCTCACCCCGCGGTACGTGCGCCTCGTCAGCGCTTCGCTTTTCGCTCGGTTCGGCACTGCACCTTAGACTTCCACCAGACGACCCCTCGCGGGCTCGCCCTTGTCGCTTCGGTGTTGGGTTCCTTTCCGCCTGGGTCCCAAGAGGACTTTCACCTCCAGTTCCGCGCCCATGCCGGGCGCACCAATGGGGCCGCCGCCTTTCGGCGGCGGAGAGGCTCGAGGCGATCGCCACGCGGAGCGCCAGCGGGTGCTTCAATGGGGCCGCCGCCTTTCAGCGGCGGAGAGCTCGGCTGGGCAAATTCGGCAACTATCGGGTAACTTGCTTCAATGGGGCCGCCGCCTTTCAGCGGCGGAGAGAGCTACTCGACCGTCCGGCTGCGCATCGAGGCGTAGCTTCAATGGGGCCGCCGCCTTTCAGCGGCGGAGAGATCGAGCCGGTCATCGTTCCGGAGATTCCGCTGGACTGGCTTCAATGGGGCCGCCACCTTTCAGCGGCGGAGAGTGCACAAGCGGCCGCGCCTCCGGACGCACAGCTACCTGCTTCAATGGGGCCGCCGCCTTTCAGCGGCGGAGAGGCGAGCGCGACGAGCTCGACGCGGCCATGGGCATCCGGCTTCAATGGGGCCGCCGCCTTTCAGCGGCGGAGAGATCGTGGGCAAGTGCCGCTATCTTGTTACAAGACTTTTCAGCTTCAACCTGGATTTCGCGCGTGCTGAGCCATTCAGAAATAATGGCAAACTGATGGCGCAAAGCGGAACGCCTTGAAGACAAGGCTCGGCGTGCGCAGCCGTTGCGTTTGCTATGACCCAAGGCAAGCGCACGCCGAGCACCTCGAAGGTGCGACGGCGCATCCGCCGAAGCAAGCCCAAACCGATCCCGCCGCGACGCACTCGCGTCCGCCGTCCCGACCCGCGCGCGGTGCACATCCGCGCGACGGAGACGACCCTCACGGCGGTGGCTGGGCTGGTCGGCTTCGGTGTTTTCCTCCGTGAGCTCGATGTCGACGCCGAGCTCCGGCGCACGTTCGGTCGACTCAAGCCCGACAGCCGGGTGCTCTATCCCATGGCCGCCCAGATGCGGCTGCTCATCGACGCCGCCGTGGCCGGGGAAGCGCGGGTGTTCGGCCTGGAGGCCCTGGCGAACGACCCGCTCTTCGCGCATCTGGCCGGTGGCGTCGTGCCCAGCATCGACACGGTCTATCGTGACCTTTGCCGCTTCGACGAGCAGGCGCTCGCCGCGCTCGATACGATGCTCTCCGAGCACGGGCTCGCTCCGCTCGCCCAAGCGCCGCCCGAGATCGTCCATCTGGACGTGGACACCACCGTCGAGCCGCTGTTCGGCTCGCAGGAAGGAGCCCGACCGGGCCCCAATCCTCGCTACCACGGCCGGCCCAGCCATCACCCGCTGCTCGTCCGCGTCGCCGAAACCAACACCGTCATCGGCGCCCTTCTCCGGCCGGGAGACACGAGCTTCGGCAACGACGACGTGCCCTACGTCGAACGTTGCCTCGATCGCGTCCGCGCGGCCGCCCCCGAGGCCGCCGTGTACGTGCGCATCGACGCCGCCGGCGACTGCACCCAGCTGCTCCGGGCCATCGCCGACAAGGCGGCCTTCTTCCTGACCAAGCCCAGGCTGACGCGCGATCTCGCGGGTGCGATCTCGCTGGTTACGCGCTGGAAGACCGTGGACTGGGACGCCGACGGTCGGCCTCGCCGCCAGGTCGCGGAGGTCCCGTTTCGACGCCGCGAATGGGGCAATCTCGAGGCTCGCGTCATCGCCGTCCGGACGCTCGACCGGACGTATGCCAGGCACATCTATCTCTGGGACGATCTCGACTACACCGTGCAGGTCTACCTCACCAACGAGATGGCCGAAGCGCCGGAGGACGTCGCCGCCCGCTACGACCCTCGGGCTGGCATCGAGGTGCTGATCCGCGACCTCAAGCACGGTTGGGGCTGTGGTCAGGTCCCGAGCCATACCTTCGCGGCGAACCACGCGATGCTCCTGCTGAAGCTCCTCGCCCATAACCTGATGCGCCGTTACGTGCTCCGGCGCTTCCCCGAGCTCTCGCGCTGGACCGTGCCCTGGCTTCGCCGGGAGCTCATCCTCGTTCCCGGGCGCCTGCTACGAGGCCCAGGACGTGAACGCATCCTCCGCGTGCCGGAGATGTCGTTGCTCGGACGCTGGCTCAACTGATCAGCAGACCAGCATGGCGACTGTATTGGGGGAAAGGGGGAGGTGTGCCCTCGCCTCGCGACAATGCCGCAAGAACCGGCATTCTCGCGCATTCGCGGTCCGGCGCGCCGCGGAATGTCTGATCGCCCGTCCACTGCCGCTCCGACGCGCGAATGTGAAGTTCAATGGGGCCGCCGCCTTTCAGCGGCGGAGAGCGATCCGATCTTCATCAACACGGAAGGGCGCCGGATGAGCTTCAATGGGGCCGCCGCCTTTCAGCGGCGGAGAGTCGTGAAAATCTGGTCGTGCTTCGCCGCAGTCGCGGCGCTTCAATGGGGCCGCCGCCTTTCAGCGGCGGAGAGCGCGGAGCGCGCGCACGATGCGGCGATGGGGTGGGTGCTTCAATGGGGCCGCCGCCTTTCAGCGGCGGAGAGACGCACGGGACAGCCGTCGACACGCGGTGGGAGCGGCTTCAATGGGGCCGCCGCCTTTCAGCGGCGGAGAGAATAAGACGCGAAGTGTCACACATTCCGATATTGTGGCTTCAATGGGGCCGCCGCCTTTCAGCGGCGGAAAGCTTCGATAGCGGCGGCGGGCCAGACGGCGACATGTACAGGCTTCAATGGGGCCGCCGCCTTTCAGCGGCGGAGACAGCAGTGGCAGTGCATCGATTCGCTCTTTGAGAGCGGGCTTCAATGGGGCCGCCGCCTTTCAGCGGCGGAGAGTACCGCGTCACGGTCTACGGCGACACCATCCGGCCGCTTCAATGGGTCCGCCGCCTTTCAGCGGCGGAGAGCGGTCGTTGACGGCGAAGCCGTGCGCGCGGGCGTAGGTGCTTCAATGGGGCCGCCGCCTTTCAGCGGCGGAGAGACGCGGAACTCGCTGCCGGTGTTCGCCACTTCGTTGTGCTTCAATGGGGCCGCCGCCTTTCAGCGGCGGAGAGCTGCCAGGCGCACCGCGCGCTGCACGGTGGCGACGGGGCTTCAATGGGGCCGCCGCCTTTCAGCGGCGGAGAGAAGAAGTCGCTTGAGCAGAACCTCGACTGCGTGGTGCTTCAATGGGGCCGCCGCCTTTCAGCGGCGGAGAGGCACCAAACTTCCCGTTCTCGCGCCCATGCTCCGCGCTTCAATGGGGCCGCCGCCTTTCAGCGGCGGAGAGGGCATTCCGCCGAAGGTGGCCAGGGCTACCGGGCTCGCGCTTCAATGGGGCCGCCGCCTTTCAGCGGCGGAGAGTGGCTGCCAAGGACATCGCCACGCGCCTGCAACTCGCTTCAATGGGGCCGCCGCCTTTCAGCGGCGGAGAGCTGCGGTTCTGCTCGTCGATGGCCGATGAGCTGGCGCTTCAATGGGGCCGCCGCCTTTCAGCGGCGGAGAGAGCCGGTGACGAGCGGGGCGACGGTCGAACTGATGGCGGCTTCAATGGGGCCGCCGCCTTTCAGCGGCGGAGAGCATATGCTCTGCAACGCTGCACGTGCGGGCGTGCCCGCCGCTTCAATGGGGCCGCCGCCTTTCAGCGGCGGAGAGCGTGACGAGCTCGTCACCGGAGTCGAGGAGGTCACCCGGGGAGCTTCAATGGGGCCGCCGCCTTTCAGCGGCGGAGAGTAGGGGTCGGCGTCGGGTACGGCAGCAGCTTTATCGTGCTTCAATGGGGCCGCCGCCTTTCAGCGGCGGAGAGCTGCACGCGTGCGGGCGGATGGGGCGTGGAGGAACATGCTTCAATGGGGCCGCCGCCTTTCAGCGGCGGAGAGACACGCTCATCATCCTCGAGGGCGACCAGGGCCTCGGGCTTCAATGGGGCCGCCGCCTTTCAGCGGCGGAGAGGGCGCATCCTCCGGGGTGCGGACGCGGTGGTCCAGACCATGCTTCAATGGGGCCGCCGCCTTTCAGCGGCGGAGAGGGCGAGAGGCGGACAGCGGGGCTTTCTGTTCTAAGGCTTCAATGGGGCCGCCGCCTTTCAGCGGCGGAGAGGATGACCGAGGCCGAATTCAACCAGCTGATCGACGCCACGCTTCAATGGGGCCGCCGCCTTTCAGCGGCGGAGAGAGGCCTAGGCCGTCCTTTGGACGCAATAAGCACGGTAAGGCTTCAATGGGGCCGCCGCCTTTCAGCGGCGGAGAGCTTGATGCGCTCTGCCTCTTCGGGATGATAGAAACCGCTTCAATGGGGCCGCCGCCTTTCAGCGGCGGAGAGCTTATCCCTGTCGACAATAGTGTGTCTCCAGCCGCAGGCTTCAATGGGGCCGCCGCCTTTCAGCGGCGGAGAGAGGGTCGGCGGGGCCGATCTTTTCGGGTGCCACCGTCGCGCTTCAATGGGGCCGCCGCCTTTCAGCGGCGGAGAGCGGTAAGCGGCGTCGACACGCCCGCCGCGGTAAGCTCGCTTCAATGGGGCCGCCGCCTTTCAGCGGCGGAGAGCGCCTGGATCGGCTTGACCCGCGGCGAGCGAACCGCGCTGCTTCAATGGGGCCGCCGCCTTTCAGCGGCGGAGAGGGTCAACGACAGGCGGGGCACTCGCATGCTCCGCCGGCAGCTTCAATGGGGCCGCTGCCTTTCAGCGGCGGAGAGACGGACAGGAGCACCGTATCTACCGCGACACTGAGGCTTCAATGGGGCCGCCGCCTTTCAGCGGCGGAGAGGCGGCGCGGGAGCTCCGGGCGATGTCGGTCGCCTCCGGGCTTCAATGGGGCCGCCG
Organism: Sorangium sp. So ce1014; assembly: GCF_051521505.1. Taxonomy (NCBI): domain Bacteria; kingdom Pseudomonadati; phylum Myxococcota; order Polyangiales; family Polyangiaceae; genus Sorangium; species Sorangium sp. So ce1014. Next base: position 483,963 of record NZ_CP150356.1, on the reverse strand, counting down.
CCTTTCAGCGGCGGAGAGGGGCCTCCCAGGCCTACCTAACATTTCGCGCACTTGCAACCCGGTTTGCGAGAGGTCCCCGTTCCACCCCCCGCTCCGGCCACCCGGGGCCGCCCCGAGCGCCCCCGGCCATTTCGAAATCCATCGTCTTTTCAAATACCTGCCGGCCTTGCGAGCGCCCCCCGGGGTTTTCGCGTCACTCCACCGCTCGCAGCCGGTGCTCCCGCCCTCTTCTACCACATCCCCTCCTCCACTCGCCCAGCCATTCCGTTCTCCCCGGCCGCCTTGCCGCTCCCTGCCCCACCTCGCCCGACTCATCCCCCACCTCGCCCGGCTCATCCCCCTCGAAGCGCTCACCTCCCGAGCCGGGGACGACCCCCGGCCGCCCCGACGCCCCCGCCCGCCGACCCCCGCGACCCACGGCCCGCGCCGGGCTTCGTCCCCTTGACCGCCGGCGCCCTTGTACTCCAGCCGCAGGTCGCGAGATCTCGGCGGATTTCGATGAACGGGCGGACGATCGGGACGCTTGCCTCGTTCGCACACGGGTGGAGCCCAGCTCGTTCGGTGCTCACCGATGTGCGGCTGGAGTACGAGCGTGCGGACAGCGGTCGCCATGGGAGTCGTCGCTGCGCTCGCCGTCCTCGTCCCGGCGTTCGTCCTCGTTGCCGGCCGCGGGGCCTGCGGAGGGCGTTCTCAATGGCTTTTCTATAGCCACCGGAACCACCCCAGGTGTCTCTATCACCCGCAGTGGGTCTGCATGGACTGTCCGCCTCCCCGGCTCCAAGCATGTTGGGTCGAGAGCTTAACCTCACACAGGGGGCTTCGGACATCCTGGATGGATAGCTTAACTTTACGCAGGAGGCTTCGAACATCCGGGATGGAGAAATTAATTTTACGCAAATGGCTTCGAACATCCGTTATGTAGAATTTAACTTCACGATCGTGACAATTTTCCTCGATCCACGTGAAAATTATCGCATATATAGGTCCAGTTCCCGGCAAACCCCGGCCTCAATCCTGTCAAAATTCATGGCGGCTTGCCGCTTTCCCAGGCTAGGCTCTGTCCGAGGAGGCGGCCCATGCCGAGGAACGACGGGTACACCATCGGGGAGATCGCCGAGGAAGCCGGAGTGAGCGAACGCACCATTCGCTACTGGTACAAGCGGAACCTCTTCGTGCCGCCGCCGTTCGCCGGACCGGGGACGCGGTACTTGCGCGAGCATCGGCTCCAGATCCTGTCGATCCAGAAGCTCCGCGAGCAGGGGCTCAAGCTGCCCGAGATCAAGCGGAAGCTCGTGACGATGTCCCCCGCCGACATGGAAGCGCTGCTCGTGCCGCCGCCCCCGGCGGTCCGGCCGCCGCCGCCCGAGCCGACCTACGCGGCGGAACGCTGGGAGCGTGTCGTGCTGGTGCCCGGCCTGGAGCTCCTCGTGAGCAGCGCGGGCGGGCCGGTCCTGCGGCAGATCGCGCAGCAGATCGTGAATCACTTCGGCGGCGCGGCCCCCGGACCGCACCCGCTCCAGGACTCCAGCCGCACGTCGCGGGATCTCCGCAAATTTCGATGAGCAGGCGGACGATCGTGACGCTCGGCTCGTCCGCACCCTGACGGAGCCCAGCTCGTTCGGTGCTCACCGACGTGCGGCTGGAGTACTTGCCCCGCACCCCGGCGCGTTCCTCACCGGCGCTCCTGTCCGCGCCCCGCGCCCCGGCCGCCGGGCGCAACGGGCGCTGAGCCGCGCGGGCGCGTCGCATTCACTCCTCTCCCCTGTCCCCTGCCTCATATCCGCTCCTACCCACCTCGGATGGCGGCGCCCCGCCGCGCGCCCGAGCTCGGCCGGTAGCCTCAAGGGAACCACGCGGCCACCCGCTGAACCTCGCGTGCGGCCTCCATCAGGCCCTGATCCCCCGCCAGGCTCGCGAGGAGCGGAACGAGCTTCTCGAGGCTCACGCCGTCGCCCGCGAGCGCGGCCGAGCGCAGGTCGGACGCCGCGTCGTCGAGCAGGCGGGCCAGCGCCTGGGCGGCTCCGGCGCGCGGGAGATGCGGCGCGAGCGGGACGAGGTGGAGCAGGCGGGGCGCGTCCTCGGACGGGAGCGCAAGTCCCAGGGAGAGCGCATGCCGGGCGAGCTCCGGCGCGCGGACAGCGTCGTGCCGCGCGAGCAAGAGGAGCGCGACGAACCGGGCGCGCTGGTCGAACGTCTCGGCAACGGCGACGAGCTCGCCCGTGGCGCCGGCGGCTGCGAGCGGCGGGGCCACCTGGAAGAACAGGCCGAAGCGACCTCCAGGCGTGCGCGGCGCGCTCGTGGAGGCGCCGAGCGCATCGAGGAGCTCGGCGCGGAGGCGCCCCGGATCGGGCGTGGAAGGAAAGGCCAGGGTGCGGGCAAGGACGCCGAGGTGCTCCTCCTCGTCGCGCTCGTCGCGCAACGCCGGGAGCAGAGCGCGGGCCGGCTCGCCAAGCTCGATGAGCCGCAACACCAGCGCCCGGAGCGCGTCCCGCCCGAGATCGCCGAACGCAGCCGCGAGGCGCAGCGCGCGGCGGGCTTGATCCAGAGCGAGTCGCGGGGCGAGCCCCAGGAGGTGGTGCGGCTTGCCGCCGAAGGCGTCGTCGCCGCCGCTCTCCAGATACGCCGACACGACGTCGAATGCGGCGCGCACCCGGTCAGGATCACCGATGCGCGCGGGCGAGGGCGGCGAGCGCCTCGCGAGCGAGCGAATTGCCCTCTTCGGGCGGGAGGAGCGGTGTCGCGGCTAGCAGGTTCCATGCGGCCTAGGGCACACCCCGGTAGACGTCCACCACCTCGCGGGCGAGCGCGCGCCGCTCCGCGCTGTCGTCCTCCCACGCCGAGGCGAGCGCGTGGATCGCGCAGGCCCGCTCCTCCGCCACAGGAATGCGCCTGGCCGCGTCCAGGGCCGCCTGGAGCACCTCGGTCTCGGCGCACGAAGCCCAGGGTGAAGAGTTCGACGAGGAGGTCGAGGACGACGGCGACGCCGCCGCAGCGCAGCGCAGCGCGACACGACGCCGGCGCTAGCGGCGGCAGCCAGCGCTGGAGACACGATTCCGGCACCATATCGACGCGATCCTCGTAATACCGATACCGCTGCTCCCATTCCCGCTCCGGCTCCTCCGCATACGTACACACGCACTTCTTCATTTCGCAAAAACAGCGCGCAAAGCACCGAAATTGCCTTGCTGAAGCGCTCGCGAGATCCCATGCTCGCCCCCGGATCGATGCGCAGCAGATTCGACGCCTTCGGCAAGAACGTCCTGCGCGACACCCTCGCGCGCGCCGGCGCCGCCGACACCGCGGTCGAGGTCATCGCAGCTTCCCAGATCATCGACGTCTGGTTCGTGCCCGATCCCGACCGCGCCTCCGTGCGCGCCGAGCTCGGCCTCCTCGGCGAGCTCGCGGCGGAGCCCTGCCAGTTCGAGCCCTTCCACGACACCCCCGGCCCGGCCGAGCTGCGCGGCTGCGTCCGCAAGCAGCTCCACTGGCACCACGAGCTCGAGCGCCGCGCCGGCGCCGAGGTGCCCTTCCCGCGGCTGTGCCTCCTCAGCAGCGGCCGGCCCGCGACCGTGCTCGACGCGTTCCGCTTCGAGCCGGAGCCCGGCCGTCCCGGCCTCTACCGCGCCGCGCCGGGGTGGCAGGTCGACCTCGTGGTCATCTCCGAGCTCCCGCGCACCCGCGACACGCTGCTCCTGCGCCTGCTCGGCGCCCGCGCCGTGCTCCGCGACGCTATCCGCGAGCTCACCGCCCTGCCTGACGACGCCTGGGAGAGGAGCATCGCCCTGCCCTGGCTGGTACGCTTGCGCTTCGAGACCCACGCCGAGCCCTTGGCGCGCACGGAGCAAGACGCGGAAGAGGAGGAGATCGTGACGGAAGTTCAGCAGTGGTTCGAGCAGCTCAAGCAGTCGATCCGCGACGAGGCGCGGAGCGAGGCCCTGCAGGAGGGGCTCAAGGAAGGGCAGATCCAGACGCTGGCGACGCAGTTCGAGAAGAAGCTCGGCCGACCGCTCGCCGAGGAGGAGCGCTCCGTGCTGGCCGAACGGTTCGACCGCCTCGGCCTCTCTCGCCTCGACGATGTCCGGCTGGAGCTGTCCGCAGACGCCCTCGCCGCGTGGCTCGCGGATCCGGTGGCGCGCTGAAGGCGCAGCTCGCCACCGGCACTCCCTCCGCCCTCGTCGTCATACCCCCGGCGTGGCCTCGCGCCGGGCCCGGCGCGCCACGCCCCACCGCTCCCGTCTGCGCTTCCCTGCCGCCGCACGCTAGAACGGGGAGCCCAGCAATCGCCGCACGCGATCGATGGCATGCGAGGAACGGCCCCCCGCGTCCTCCCGTAGGGCGCTCCCCATCTCGTCTGCTGCCCTCCGGCAGTGCTCGGCGATGGCCTGCCGCTTGGCCTGGTCCAGGTAGGCGTCGAGCTGCCCTCCGCTCAGGCCGGGATCGCCGCAGGACGAGCCCACGGCGCCCGAGATCGCGAGCAGCACATCACGAAGCCCCTGCGCGAAGCTCGTGGGCTTCTGCCCGAGGGATCGCAGCGCCATGACCTCCAGGTGGAAGGACTTCAGTCCAATGGACTTGTTGACGTTCCAGACCTTGAGCGCCTTGACGAGATTCGCAGCGACGCCATCCGTCATACGGTTCTTCTCCCTGACGAGCTCCTCGTGCTTGATCGGATCCGTATAGATCCACCTCTTCGCCAGCACGTCCGGGATACGGAACCCGCCCTGACGCCGCTCCAGCACGGGGACGACATCCAGGCCGAAATCCACGAAGCACAGCCCGACCGAACGGCGCTGCACCCGCGTGGCCACGTCCGGGTAATCGCGGGCGAGCCCGGCGCACAGATCCCGCAGGAGATCATCGATCGCCGGCTCCTCGGGGCCGGTTCGGTTCAGCACGACCATCCGATCGACATCGTGTAGCGGAGGAATCGACGTCCCGCGAGCGTGCGAACCGATCGGAACGATCTTCATCGGCTTCCAGTTACGCTGGATGAGCTCGATGAAGCGTGCCGTTCGCTCGCTAACCTGCTGAATTTGCCCCTGCGAAGGACTCAGGCGTTTCAGAAAATCCGTAAAAGCGTCGTTCAACGTTGCCATGGTCACTCTCCTGTTGAGCCGTATCTCCCCCACGATTTGCTGAGACGATCAAGCGATCTCATCCTCGCCGCCGAGCTGATGCGCAGTGGATTCGGCGCCCTCGGCAAGGACGTATTCCAGAAGGATCTGGGCAGGCCGCCGGGGACGGCGCTCAACCTTCCCGGCTCGGCCGGCGGATGGCCGCGATCTTCTTGCCGTCGCGCTGCCCCTCGACCCCGACGGGCGCGTCCGGTCCCGCAGCGCGCAATGCCGCCTCGAGCCCTTCCTCCTCTATCTTCACGTCCTTCCTGTTGCGCTCCTCCAGCTGCCGGCCGGCCGCGCCGATGAAGTAAAGCGTCAACCGGTTCTTCTGGTCGCGAGCGAGCCAGGCAAGCCCATTCTGCCACGCACCGGCGCTCGACGGCGTCGGCGCAGCTTCCGGGTGGGCCGCCGTTTTCTTCGGAGCGTCGACGGAGCCCATCTCGAACCGCGCGGCAAGCGCCTGCTGCTCAGGATTGGCATCTCTCTTCAGCCAGTCACGCCAGCAGGCGCCGTCCTTGTCGTAGAGCTCCCGCAGCGCTCGCCTCACGTCGTCGCGCAGCGCTTCGTCCGCGGAAATCCGCTGAATCTCCTCGAAGATCTGCCGTGCGTTCGACTTGCCCCTGAACGTCCCTACCAGCTCGCTCAGCCGGCGCCGCCTCGCTTCGATGCGCTTCTTCTCCTGCTCGCGCCGCTCCCGCTCGGCCTCCTCCCTCGCCTCCCGCTCGCGCTGCCGCGGGGACTTGTCGAGGCTCATCCGCCCGTACCCCGCGGCCGTCTTGGCGCCGATCCCATCGTGATTGAAACCCACATCGAGCCAGTCGAACGCCGCCTCGACCCATTCCTCGGGTCCGGTGAGCGCGATCAGGAACGCGCCCCTCGCCGTCAGAAAGGCCACCGGATTCGGCTCGTCGTGGTCCGCCGGCGGACTTCCGTCTCCCTGGTAATAACCGCGGTGATGCACGGTCATCGTATCGAGATCGAGCGGCAGCTGGCTTCCTTCCGGGATCCACCACGCGTCGTGGAATACGACGCAGCCGCTCTCGGTCGTGTCGCCGAACAGCAAGCGGTGGTCTTCCCCCTGAAGCATGTTCGTGCGCTCGTCCGGCTTCTGCCAGGCAGGCACGCCGGCTCCGTGGGCCGCTGCGCTGGCCAGCCCCTTGAGCGCGCTGCCGGGGATGTACGGGACACCCCACGTGTGGAGCAGCGCGATGTTCGTCTCCCGCGCCGCGGCCGCGCCGAGGTTCACCACGAGCCGCCCTTTCGCCGTCGCGCACCGCAGCTGCGTCGCGCCACGCTCGACGCCGCCGGTGAGCTGCTCGAGCCGCGATCTCCTCTGCGCGAACGCGCGCGGGTAGCCCTCGGGCACCTTGATCCGCACCGCCTGCTCCAGCAACGCGCGGAGCGCCTCCTTGCCCGGCTCGACGCCGGACGATCTCTCCGGGGCCGGGGGGTCAGGCCAGACAAGCATCTTGTCCAGCAAGAGGCCCGCGTGTTGCACATTGACGCCGCGGACCTTCCTCAGCGCTTCCCGGCGCCCATCACTCGCTGTCATCGTCCTGCTCCCCCGCCTCGATGCCGAGCTCCCCCTGCACGAGCCGCCGGTACCAATCCACGCAGGCGAGCGCCTCGCGTGTCAGCGCGAGGTATCTCGGCAGCTCGGCACGGCGGACGGCGTCGAGCAGCGCCGCGCCGCCCTTGATGCTCGGGTCGATGTGCTTCAGCTGGTCCGCCAGGTGTTCCAGCACGAGCTTCTGCTCGGGCGGCTTGCGCGACGACACGAAGTGCAGCGCCTGACTCAGCCCCGCCGACCGCACGAGCGCCGGCAGCCGGTGCACCATGCCGCCGTACCTCTTCCGCTGCTTCTCGTCGGGCAAGGCCTTGACCGCGGTGATGTGCTCGTGGGCCAGGAGCGCGCGTTGTTGATCCAGGGACGGCATGTCTCACCCCACCATCGTCATGCGGCAGAGCCCTCGCCCCACCGTCGCCTTGCCGCCGAGCTGCACCATGCCGCCTCCGGCGAGCCCCTGCACATGGCCGAGCAGCTCCTTGGCCTCATAGCGATCCGCGCCTCCCTCGCGCACGGGCTTCGGCTGCTTCACCGGCGTGGCGAGGACGAGCCCCGCGAGGATCGTCTCCACGGGCAGAGCCTCCTCGGTCCACAACGCGCCCTTCACGACCGTCTTCTTGTCCGCGTCGAGGCGGACCCGTGTCGTGATCTCGAGGCACGTTTGAAGCAGGAGCGACATGACATCATCGTGCACCACGCAAACGCGTGCGACGAAGTGACTGCGGTCTTCCGCGGCAACATCGCCCGCTCCCCAGATCACCGTCGCCAGCGCCCCGGCGAAGCGCTCGAGCTCCTCGCTCACGGTGGACTGGAGATCGTAGTCCTCGAACACGACCTTGCCCCCGAGATCGTCGAGCCGGAGAGCGCCTCCCGTCACGATCGCTTGGCCCTCGTCCGGCGCGATCGCCGGCGGCGCGAGGTCGACGCGTCCCGCCTCCCGCGCGTCGCGCCCGAAGCGCCGCAGGACGTACGGCGAGGTCACCCACGCGAACGTCCCGCGCGCGCTCCGCACCGGCAAGAACAGCAGCGTCGCGTCCGCGATCTGCACGCTGCCGGCATGCTCGCTGGCATTGGCAGTATCGGGCCCGAACACCGCCCTGTGCAGCCCCGCATCGGCGCTCGCTGCGCTGCGGAGCACGCCTTTCAGCGTCGAGCCCGGGATCAGCGGGATGCCGGTCGGCTTCTCGCGGGCGATGGGCAGGTCGATGCCGCCCACCGACTCTCCCGTGCCGCAGTGGACGGGCGAGAGCGCATGGATCAACAGGAGGTTGATGGATTCACTCATTGAAGATCTCCAGGAAGCGGTCGAGAGGGTCGGTAACGTTGGCGCCCATCGGAGACGTCTTGCGGGCCTCCTCGGCGGACAGCGCGCGCTTCACTCGCCATCGGTCACGCTCCCGCTTTCCACGCAGCTCGAGCTCGTCCGGTATACGCGGCTCGAGCAAGAAGGCGATCGCCTCGATTCCGGCGGGCCCCCGGTGCGGGCGGAGGACGAGCGGCGAGCTCCATCGGCTGTGCCCGCGCGGGACCAGCGTCGTCTGCGCTGGCTCACCGCTCTTCTCGTCCTTGAAATGGAAAATGATGGGCAAGCCGAACGCGGCGCGCGGAAACGCGTGCGCCGGGTGCTCGGGCCTGTGATTCGGATGTGCGCGCCCGGTGAGCCGCCGGATCTCGTCAGGCTCGGGCCAGAAGGAGCGACCTGCCTTCCTCGTGCCGCCGCTTCTTCGACCCATGGCGCCCTGCCGAAGCTCGCGCAGCTTGCCGAGGAGGAACTTCTGGGCTGACAGGCCGCTCTGCCAGCTTGGCTCGCGGTGAACGATGAGCGTTCGCGCGGCCTCCGGCCATGCCGACAGGTGAGGCCATGGCACGTCGACCCCGCGAACATGGGACGCCCATTCCTCCGCAATCGAGAGCTTCGGCGCGGAGCCAGGCTGTACCTCCAGGATAGCTCCGAATCCACGCCGCGTGCGCGCGCCCAGCCCGCCGAGGTGAGCGAAGGCCCAGAGCGCCGCCGCCATATCGGGTAGGACACGACTCGGATAGCGGAAGCGCACCTGCCATGGACCGGAGAACTGGTGCAATACGCCGTGCGTGCTTCCAGCTCCAGCCCCGGCATCCGCACGGAGCGGGAAGGCTCCGTACGCGATCTCCTCCATCCCGCGCACGGCGTCGAATTTACCCGCCAGCACCTCCATCGGCGTATACGTCGCCGGTTGCGCGACGACTTCCACGGTCAACCGGCTCGGCTCCGTCGTCGACCCGAAGACCGCGTCCTCCGCCGCGCGCAGCGCCTCGACCGTCGTGCATCTGCCCGGATTGCACGCCCGCCACCAGAACCGGAGCTGTCCTCGGATCGAGGCCGCCCGGATCGGCGTCACCGGGTCGGCGCGCTTGTGCTGGCCCTCGACCCTCACCCCACCGCCGAAGACCGGCGTGAGGAACTCGTAGGTGCGCACCTCGTCGATGATGCCGGGCGCCGTTCGTTCCTTCAGCACCGCCGACGGCGCTCGTTCCGGCCCTTTCCTCATGTTGCGCCTCCCTCCTCCAGCACATTGCCGATCGCCGCGATCCCGAACCCGTCGCGCCGGTCCTCCTCCGCGTCGCTCGTCGCCTGGGCCCACGCCCGCTCGACCCAGGCGCGCCGCGCAGCCTGCGGCCCCGAGAGCTCCAGCCAGTACACGCTGCCCGCCGGCGCCGCGCGCCTCACCCGCTTCGGTTGCTGCTTCGCGAGGTCCCATCCCGAGACCGCGAGCGGCCGCCCCACGCACGCCGCCACGAGCCGCACGCATGTCACGCCCGCGCCCGGCCCGAGCGGCGTCCGCTCCGACAGGCTCGGCCGCCAGCCGTCCTGGAAGAGGCCCGGCGTGAGCAGCACCACCCGGACCTGAGACCGCGCAGCTCCGAGACTCGCTCCTTGCAGCACCGCCTCGGGCGCCTCCGGCAGAGGCTGAGTCGCCCTCGCCCAGCGCACCAGCCGGCGTTTCCCCCCCATCGGCGCCAGGCCCGCGTGCAACGAACCGATCTTCGCCGCCGCCGCATCGTCCACTTCCACGACCAGCGCGAGCGGTGCGCGCGTCCTCGGATGCACGAAGCGCAGGCCTTCGACCTCGAACAGCATGCCGTCCTCGGCCGTCTCGTGCGCACCTACCTGAACATGGAGCCGGCTCTCGCTCGGCAGCGCGTCGATCGCGCCCCGGAGGAGATCTTCCGCTTCCTTGCCCTCGCGCGGCCCCGGCCGAACGAGCCATCGTGCGAAGGCGTCCCAGCGGAGGAAGGCCGGTGGATCTTGCGGTTTGCAGCCGCTCTCGTGCCGCCGCGCCGACACGGGCGAGAGGTCGCCGGGCAGGCCCTCGTCCATCACGGCCGATGCAGCGCGCGGCGCGGGCGCGAGCACGTCGAGGATCCGTCGCTCCCCCTCGCCGAGCAGCGCGAGGTCCGCTGGCGCCGGCGCATAGAACGTCCCCGTGTCCGGCTCGACCAGCCACGGCCCCCGCACCGCCACGGCGCGAAGCGCCGCGAGCTCGTCCGCGCTCGTCCTCGCGAACACCCCGTCAGGCCCGAGCCCGAGCCGCGTCCGCACCGCGCCCGCGAGCGTCGACGGCAGCGGGAACGCGCGCGTCGCGCTCTCGCTGCGCGCCTGGTTCGGCCGCCCATCGCGCACCACCAGCGGATCGCGCGGCTCGATCATCCACGTGCTCATCCCTTCGCCTCCTTCGCCGCGCGCGCGAAGACCCGCGCCACCGCCACCTCGCGGCCCAGCGCGGGGCCGTCGATCTCGCCCTTCTCGATCCAGCATCCAAGCTCTTCCAGGACCGCGCGCTCGATGTCCTTGCGGCCAAGGATCCGCCGCGCCTCCGCGCGCTGCACGGCACGCGCCTTGTCCAGCGCACCGCCGTCGAGCCCCACGATCAGCCGATCCAGCGCCGCGAGCTCCTCGATCATGGTCCCTGGCAGCTCGCCCTCGACCTGCAGCTCGGCGATGCGCTGGAGCCGCGGCACCAGCGCGTCCCAGCGGTCACATACCGTCAACGGCTCTCCGGAGCGCTTGTGCACGGCGACCGCGAGCGCGTCCTTCCCGTTCCGCGCCTTGGCTCGCCGCTCCGCCGCGCGCGCCGCCCCGAGCCCCACCTCGAGCGGGCTCCACGCGTGGACCACCGCGAGCCCGGCCGACAGGGACGGCGAGCGCCCGGAGACGGCCCACGGCGCGAGCTCCTCCCGGAATGCCTGCGCCACGCGCAGCGCCGCCGTGAGGGCCGTGTGCAGCGGCAACAGCGCCAGCACGTCGTCGCCGCCCGCGTAGAGGAGCGCGCCCTCGCCCGCCTGCACCAAGGCGGGCACGCGCGCTCGCGCGAAGCGCGCCAGCGTCGCGGAGAACGCCCGCTGCGCGCCGGGCGTCTCGATCGTCGCGATGAGCTGACCCATCGAGTCGCCGTCTGCGACCAGGATAGCGTAATAGGCGCTGGGCTCGTCACGCCCGGCGGACCTGAGCAGCGCGCGGCGCCTCTCCTCCACGCCTCGCCGCACCGCCTCGCTCGCGCCCGCGTCGTCGAGCGCCTCGCGCACGCGGCCCGGATACAGGACGCCGCCGTCGACCTTCCCCAGCAGGTTCGAGCGGAGCGGCAGCGGCGCGTCCTGGAACTCGCCGAGCACCCGCGCGTCCTCCAGGGCGGCCCGGTAGTCACGCCATGCGCGCCGGATCGCCTCCTGCCGCGCCTGCTCCTGATCCAGTCCGCGCAGGAAGGGCAGCGTCGAGAGATGGTTGGTGCTGGGGATGCGCTGGGCTTCGTCGTTCTCGTGTCGGCCGAAGCGCTTGAGCAGGCCGACGCCGCAGAGCCGCTCGCTGCCATGCACCTCGTAGAGACGACGCCGCTCCTCCGGACCGAGCGCGGCCGGGCGCACACGGCCCGTCATCGGTCTATCGTAGATGCGCTCATCGAGGACCGAGTCGCGCAGGCCGTCGAGCGACGACTTCGGCACGCCGTCTCTGGCCCATGCGGGCTGGCGGAAAGCGCGCGTCCGCCTGCGCGCGTCGAGGAGGCGCGCGGCCTCAGCGCGCGCCGCGGGCAACCCGCCGTCGAGCGGCACGGCGACCCAGCTCGTCTCGAACAGCTCCGCGACCTGGGCGCGCGCGGTCTGCTCGTGGAAGTGCTCGGCGCGCCGCGGGTCGCCCTTGCCAACGCGCCTGAAGACCTCGACGGTCCATCGCTCGCGCGCCTGCTCGAACGCGCGAGCGCCTGCGCGCCCCACCTCGACCGGATCCCGGGCCTCGGGCACGAGCGCGAGCACCTTGTTCGCGACCGTGAGGTCCGACGAGGGCGCGAGCTCCTCGATCGACGCGGGCGCAGGAAACAGCAGCGCTTCGTGGCCAGCGGGTCCGATGGCCTCGGCGATGCCACGCGCCACGGCCTTGCTGAGGGCGGCGACGAGCCACGAACCGAACCACAGGTCGTGGCAGCGCCGCGCTCGCGAGATGAACTCCTGCAAGCTCTCGTGCGCCGGCCCCAGGGAGACGACCAGCAGGTGTACAGGCATCGGACCTCCGTCGTGGGTGCTCATGAATACGAAACCATCGCTGCGATCAACCGCTCATGATCCATGGAGCGAGCTTGTCCCTGTGCTCGTCAACCAGGAAAGCCATGGCTTCCTGGATCGGGTCGCGGGAGTAGCTCTTCACGGCCTCCACGAGATCGCCCGGCTCGAACCGCGGACGCCGGGCCTGCCTGACCAGGTGCCCACCGATGGCACAGAACAGCTCTGTATCGGGCAGCGCGCGGGTGACCATCTTCTCGTAGCGTTCCGTGTCGAGCTTACCCGCCAGGGGCGCCAGCTCGACGGCCAGCGGCGGGCGCAGCATCTCATCGACGTGCGCCGGTTCCCAGATGGTTGCCGCGCGCGCGAGCTGTAGATGCCACATGAGGTATCGGCGCAGGCGACGCTCGGCGAGCCGTGTCATCTTCATCCCAGGCTGATCCATGATGTCGAACGACGAGATGCCATGGAGCACCATGTCCAGCCAGCGCTGAAGTCGAGCGCGTACCTCGTCACGAGCCACGTCACCGCCCCTGGCGAGATCCATCTTCATGAGCGCCCGGACCGCGAACGCATCCGCCGCATAGTCGACCTGCTCGAGCACGACGCCGGCGCCGCCCACGGCGGAGTAGTTCGTGCTCCGGAGTGCTTGCCAGTCGTGGAGTAGCTCGTGGACGATGAGCAGCTTCGCAAAATCCTTCTGATCGGGCGGGGCGCTATTGCGGAGCGCATGAAGGATGCCTGCACCGAGGGTATAGTGGCCCTCGATGACTCGCAGCCTGAACCCGTCGTCGCGCTTCGCATCGGTCGCTTGCTCAAGCCGGGTCAGGCGGTCGATGAACCGCTGCCGCTCGCGCTCCGACAGCACGTCGTCCGGCAGGTGCTCGGCTTTCATGTTTCTCTTCAAATCCGCGATCCCAGCGGCCATCGCATCGAGCACCTTCCGGCGCTGGTTCTCGTGTTCCGCACCCTGGGGGATCTCGGGCCTGCTCTCGGTTGCGAACGGGAGCGTGTAGACGCGCTCGTACGCAGGGTGCCGGTACTCCGTGAGCCAGATGTCTTTGCCGAGGACGGTCGGGTTGAGGGCGCGACCGACCGCGAAAGCGACCTGCGCCGGTCCCCCCACGAAGAGCGAAAGGCCCGAGCGGCGCCGGTAGCGCGCGGGAGCCCGTGACAGGAACTGAGTCAGCTGCAGAACGAGCGTGGAGATGTTGTCCGGCGAGACGAGCAGCGCCTGCGCGGAGCGAAGCCTGATGACCCCGGCCACGCTGTCGCCCTCGTTGACGATGAAGTCCTCGAAGACGTCCTCCGACGGGTTCCTGCCGGCCGTGTCGAGGTAGATGCCGACGCGTCCCGGTCTGGACACCTCCTCCACGGGCAGGCCGGCCACCTGCTCGAGCAGGGGCGGGCCCTCCACCTTGGCAGCTTCCATGGGGAAGTGCTCCCACGGCCCCCCGCCGGGCGCTTGGTTCAGGACCACCTGCGTGCCCCCGAATTTGGAGAGCAGGTAGCCCAGGTGGACGAAGACCGCGAGCGGGCCACGCCCGCCGATGAAGATGACCGTGGGATTCGTCTTCTCGTCACGGATCTTCTGCACCTCGCTCATGACCTGCTCCACCGCACGCCCGATGCCCGGCCAGTCGATGGGTGACGTGTCAGGGGGAGGCGAGAGCCGGGGCGCGCCGAGCTTGGTCAGGCGAAGGACCTGGAGCCCCTCGCGCTCGGCCGGGAGCGCGTCCCGAAGCTCCTCGATGCTCGCAGAAGGGTAGAGATCTACCGCGATCAGTATCTGGATATCGTTCTTGGCCATGACGGTTGACTCCTCAGCAGCCGCTCTACCGGCGTTGGATTGCTCTACGGGCGGTTCAAAGTGCCTCCCGACAGCACCATGAACCAGTCTCCCTCAACGTCGAGATAAGATCCATCGGATGAACTGCGCGATTGACTCGCGCGACGCTCCATGCATGCACACTCCGGGTGCCCACGATGACGAAATAAAGGGCGTCACCATCGAACGCATCCGTCCGAAGGCGACGGATCCAGTCGTCCACGTCGATCGATGATGGCTCCGGTATCGGTTCTGGATGCGTGTGCCACTCGCCGAGGTAGACGCACGTGCCACGGCTCGCCTTCCAGACCTCGTCGATCCGGCGCTGGTGACCCTCTTGCTCACGTCGGAACGCGAAGCGGGACCGATGGTCCCCACGCATCGGCTCCGTGACTTCATCCACCACGAGGTCCGAGGAGTCGAGCAAATGTCGGCCGAGGAGCACCCCCCCGGCCTCTCGATCCTTCGGGGCCACCTGGCGATACCGGGCGAGGCGCTCGATGACGGCGTGGTCGAGCTTCAACCGTTTGCCGTCGTAGGTCTTGAACACGAGGCCGCTGTTCATGATGTGCGCCCGCACACGATGCAGTTATCCCGCGCGTAACCGAGCCGCCCGTCGTGCAACTCCATCTCGCCGAGCTCGTGCCGATCCGACGTATGGAAGCCAGCCGCGCGGAAGGCATCGCCGTCGCCTTTCCACGAGAGGAGGGGGTGTCCGACCCCACGCCCTTGCATGAAGTCGAGCGCCATTCTCGCAGCGAGCTCGGCCGTGCGCGCCGCGTCGAGATCAGCATAGGGTGTGTACATCGTGGCGCATCCCGAGACGTCCTTCGCGAAGTGCTGGTCTGGCGCGGCGAAGTCGGCACGATTGTGCCGCTCTTCGTCACGAAACGGCGAACTGAACAGGCACTCGAAGCAGCCCCGAGCGTCCGCGCGACGGGTGTTCGCGAGCAGCGCATGCCCGCCGATGCCGTGAGGCTCGAGCCAGGCGAACAGCAGCGCGGGGGCGCATGCCGCCCGGCACATCTGCCCGTTCACATACAGGCCTATGGTGGGATCTCCGGCCGCATAGACGAGAAGATCAACGTTACCGATCTCGAGCTCCCGGCTCTGGAGCACCTGCTCGATCCGCTTGCGGTGGAGGTCGATCCGGACGTAGGGCACCTTGCCTGCGATCTCCCCCTTCAGCGCATCGACCTTGGGAGTTCCAATGGCGCTATGTCCGAGCACATGGCGGAACGTGTTCTCGGCTGTAAGTTTATCGGGATCGATCAAGCTCAGGTGCCCGACCCCGGCCCTCGCGAGCAGGAGCGCGAGGTGCCCTCCCACGGCGCCGCAGCCGGCCAGCGCCACCCGCTTCTTCGACAGGTGGAGCGCTCCGCCGCTACGGGCCGTGATGACCGCGCGGTCTCGACGCTCGAGGGCGATAGAGCGGACAGGTCGCCGTGTCGTGCCGCCAAGGAACGGACTCCCGCCGGTGACTTCATGGTATTCGAGGGCGATGAGGCCCTTGCCGCCTCTCGGGCGCGGCACACTGACGGTGACGAGGGTTCGCGGGTAGTTCCTCACGCCCAGGCGTTCGAGCTCCTTTCGGTTCTCGCGGGAGAGATGTCTCAGGACGAACGAGCGCGTCCACTCCTGCGACATGAGCTGGCGCGGGTTGAACCGCTCCTCCAGCACAGTGTTCGAGAGGGGCACATAATGCGCCGTCCACAGCGGCAGCCCGATGGCTCTCCTACCGTTCCAGAACGCGCGCATCTCTGCGGAGGAGTCCGCGACGAAGACAGGTTTCCCCCTGGACGATCGACCGACCTCGATACGCCTGAGCCTGTCGTCCGGCTCGACATAACAAGGCAATGGATCAGCGCCGGCGAGCTGCCTCCAGTACGCCTCGATCTCGTCCACGAAATCCAGCCAATTGCCGCCGGATAGGCCGTCGATGACCGTCTGGGTGGCGGCGTCGAGAGCCTCCTCGAGGATCTGGAGCGGTGCTCGGCAATTGAGGAGGAGCCCTTCGCTCGGCCGGTAGCAGATCCGGCCGTCCTCCTCGACGTGTGGGATCGCGCCCGGAGGGTCGGGCAGCGTGACGAATATCTGGGGGAGGACGAGCGGAAACCGGGCGCAAAGGCCCACGCGCAGCGGGATGCGGCGGCCGCCGAGCTCGATGTTTCCCTCGACGGCCACCTCGAGATTGCGCGCTCTCCCCCAGCCGAGCTCATCGTGGCGAAGCACGCGCGCATGCCCGAGCCTGCCGCTCGCGGCAAGCGCCTCCAGAAGCTCGTTCCGCTCGTCCGCGCCGATCACGGGGCCGTCACGCCGAGTTGCCGGACGAGATGATGGCACGATCGCGCTTCTGCGCAGTGTCGCTCTTCTCGGGGACGTGGAAGTCCTCACCGAGGTGCTCCCGGAGCTCCTTGCACGCGGTGTGTGGATCCACGTCCTCCTGGGCCTTCCTGAGCGCAGCGAGGAGCATCTCGAGGCGCTCCTTGAAGCTGCGCATGCTCGCCCCCGACATGTTGTCGCACAGGTCGGAGTGCGGCGAGATCGGGAGCGCGATGCTGAGCCGCTGAACGAACTGCTGCTCGCCGTCGCTCCAGACGGGCTGGAACCTGCTCAGCATTCCGGCCACGAGGTTGCTCAGCGCTTCCAGATCGTCGTACTTCGTCACGTTCGCGAAGGCGTCATGCCGCTTGGACAGGCGGAGCCAGTGGTAGGCGGCGACCGTCAACGCGATGCCCTTCGGGGCGGCCCTGCCGAAGCTCGAGAATCGGAGGTCCTTCCAGCGCTTCAGCGCGCGGACAATGCGACGGAACTGCTGCGCATCCTCTCCGGAATGCGCGCTGGTGATGAGGTTCTGGAGCTCCTGCGCGTTCGACAGATCCCAGAAGCGTTCACTCGCGCTCGACTCGAGCTTGCCCTTGGCTACGTAGTCCTTGCCGTCCCCGTTTCTCGCGCCGCTCGAGTAGACCACGAGATCGACGTGATAGATATCCTCCCCGTGCTCCTGATAGTACACGGTCACGCACGAGCGGCGCACGACGACCTTCTTCGTGTGCTTTTCGAGCGCGTTGTGGACCCACGCCTTGGCGACGACGGGATCCGGGTAGTCCGCCGTCGACAGATCGAAGCGCAAGCCGACGTCGATGTCGAAGTCGCCGTTGACGGGCTTCACGCCGATGTTCATCGCGTAGCTACCCTGGTTGAATGCCTCGTACGAGGGGATCTCTGTGCCCTCCTGGCGCTGCCGCTTGATCCCCTCGCTCAGCCGGCGGAGAACGCGCTCGCGCTTCTCGACGAGGATCGCCTTCTCATCGTCGCGCTCGAACCGGATCGCCTCGTCGAACTGCACGAAATATTTCTGAATGTCTGCCACGATGTCTACCTCCAGGAACAGCTCCGCGGGAGCGCAGGGTCACGGGCACTCCGGCAGCGAGAGCAGGTTATTCGGCTGCTCTCCGTCGGATTTCGTCTTCAGGTACTCATGCCCGAGGGCGGACCTGCCGACGATGACGTCTACGCGGTGCCCTTCGGGGCGCTCGACGTAGTAGCTGCAAGTTCTGTTATTGATGTTCCTGATCGCATCCTCCTGCGTGTCCTTCCAGGGCTTGCCTTCAGGGGTGGTCCCCCCGACGAGGCGGATGCGCTCGTGCGCATTGGTACGGTCACTCTTCCTGACGCAGCGGATGCGCTTGTCCTGAGCCATGCCTGATTCTCCCGAAGAAAAGGTGACCCTCGTGGGGCGCATCTCACGCGCGTTCCACCTCGTTCACCGTCGCTGATGAGGAAGACGCCGTTCCGGGGAAGATCGATCGCCGGTGCCGTCGATTTTGTCGACGGCGCATCCCGCTCGGCTACCGCAGGCTGTCCAGCTGGCCGATCACCTCCTGCATCGTCGGCCTCGTCGACGGTACCTTGTTCAACATCCGGCCGACGAGCTCGCGCAGCGCTGGAGGTGTTTGCTGACCGAGCCGACTTATCGGCGGGCGCTCGAACAGGTGGAGCGCCATGAGGTCCTTCGGCTCCTCGGCGACGAACGGCAGGCGGCCTCCCAGCATCTGGAACAAAAGCACGCCGAGGGAGTACACATCCGCCTGCGCGCCGGCGGTCTTGGCCTTGATCCACTGCTCGGGTGCCATGTAGTCCCAGGTCCCGAGCAGCGCGCTCCCGCCGGTCGAGACGTGGCCTACGGCGATCTGCTCGGCGCGCGCTTCGGACGGCACCTTGGCGAGCCCCAGATCGGCGAGCCGGGCCTGCGCCGCGTCGAGCTCGTGGGCGTCCAGCAGCACGTTGGCCGGCTTCAAGTCGCGGTGGACGATCCCGCGGCCGTGTAACGCGAGCAGCGCGCTCGCGATCTGGGACCCGAGACGCACCGCCGTCCTCGACGGCAAGGCGCCATCCGCATCGACAAGCGCGCGCGCGAGGTGGGTCGGCAGCCGTTCCAGGATCATGTAAGGCGATCCCGACGGCAGCATCCCGGAGGCGAGCAGGTGCACCACATGGGGGTGCTGGATGCTCCGGAGGACGCTCGCCTCGTTTCGGAACCGGTTCACGATCTCGTGGTCGGCGCACCACGCCTCGTGCAGGACCTTCACCGCTACCGGCTGCGCGGTGCCGTCGGCGCGAGCCTCGTAGACATGACATATCGCCCCGATGGCCAGGACGCTCACCACCTCGTAGCCCTCGATCCTCACGCCTGGCGCCAGCATCAACGCTCCCCACTTTCCTCTTCCCCGAGGTTCGCCGGCCGCAGCGCCTCGATCCGTTCGACCCACTCGAGCATGGGTCGGAGCTCCGCGGCGCAGGAGGTGTGCTCGGTGATGAACGCGCCGGCATCGACGCGCTCTCCGGCATCACGCCGTCGCAGGTACGATAGCAACGCGGCCCTGGCGTACTCCTTCGGCTGGGTCGCGCGAGGAGCGCCATGCGCCGCCGAGGCTGGCGCCGCAGCGCTCGTCACGCTCTCCTGCAGCACCTCGATTCCTCGCTGCAGGAGACCGCGGATCGCCGCATCAGTCTTTCCCATGCACCGCGCGACCTCGGAAACGGAGAGGCCGCTCAGGTGGCGGAGATAGATCGCCGTCTTCTGCTGCTCCGGGAGCTCGAAGATGCGACCGAACACCTGCCGCCACTGCTCCTCGTCCGCGACGGCCTGACTCGGGCTCAGCTGAGGCACGAAGTGCTCCTCCTCGTCGAGCGACACCTCGCCGGCCCTGTCCCGCTTCTTGCGCGCGGCGGCGCGGAAGGACTGGATCGTGCAGGTCTCCACGATGCTCTCCAGCCAGGACAGCCACTCGGCTGCCGTCGCCCCCTTGAAGGAACAGATGGCACGAGAGGCCCTGTCCGACGTCTCCTGGACGATGTCGGACGGGCGGGTGATATCCGGCTGCTTCCTCCTCAGCCGGCGCGACGCCCACTCCTCGAGGAGCGGCGCGGACCACTTGAGCAGCCGCATCATCGCGGCCTGATCCCCCGCTCGCGCGCGCGCGATGAGCTCCTCCAGAGGAACGACTTCCTGGCTCATAGAACAATGCGACCCATCGTACGCCGCTGGGCGGGTACTGCAAGGCCGGGCCGTGGGTAGAGGCCCCGCGCCGGGAGCCCGCCATCGTCGAAGAACGCGACGCGCACCAACCAGGAGCCGACTCCGGGGCACGGGCGCACGGGGGGCGCTGTCAGGTTGCTCTGCCCGGACGACGTTGGCCCCGGAGGGCGGGAGATGGGTGCCGATCATGGAACGAACGCGGAAGCGCGCCTCGATCCGGATGGATGCCGTTCCGCGGAAGATCGATCGCGGACCGATCACTTTTTCTGCCAGCTCACGGACAGGCCAGACGATGGAACCGGACGTCCTCGGGATCCCGCGTCACAAATCTGTGAACCAATTTACATCTTCGTGCATGCGCTTCTGCGGCGCGCTCCCCGCCGCCTCGGATCCCCGCCAGCGCCTCCACGCCCAGCAGGCTCTGGCACAGCAGCAACCCGTACTCCTTGTGGGTCGGGTCCCCGAGGAGCAACGTCTCGCCGGTGCCGGCGGCCTGCGCATAGAGGCGCGACGCCTCGGCTATCTGCATCTCGTCCGCGCGCACGGCGGCGAGCGCGGCGTCGAGCTTGCCCAGGATCCAGAGGGAGAACGCGTTTCCTGGTTCAGCCTGAACCTGCTCTTCCTGGGTCCTCCGTGCCTGCTCGATGTGCGCGGCCGCCGCGCGCAGGTCTCCGCTCCTGCGCATCGCTTCCCCCAGGAGGCCCGATGTGTGCGCGAGCAATGCCAGGTTGTACCTCCTTGTGTCTTCATTCGGCTCGTCGAGCTGCTGGAGCAGCGCGATGGCCCTTCGGTACAACGCCGCGGCGGCAGGGGTGTCGCGGCGATCGAGCTCGACGTCGGCCTGCTCCGAGTAGCTCGTCGCGAGCGTTCGTCTGTAGTCATCGGTCTCGATGACCTGCAGCATCATCAGCTCGGCCACGGAACGCTCGAGCTCCGCGCGCGCGCTCTCGAGCCGCCCGCTCGCAAGCTCCAGCTTCCCTCGCTTCGAGTAGTTGAGCGCAAGCCTGAGGCGCAGGTTGTCGGACGAAGGCGCGATCGCGAGCCCGAACCGGATGCGGCTCTCCGCCGCGGAGACGAACGCGTACGACTCGGACAGGCTCCCGTTCAGCCGAGCAAAATCGCTGCGCCGTTGCTTCGTCTTCACCACGGCGTCGATGACCGCGAGGTCGTTCTTCTCCTCGTCGCTGAGCGAGGACAGATTGCTGTCGAGGTTGGCGAGGAGCCTCGATCGGATATCCGACGTGTAGAGCAGCCTGCCGAGCCTCCAGTCCAGCGATGCGACCTCCTTTGTCGCGTGGAGGATGCTTTCTCGGTTGACCTCCGCACGTTCGCGTTCTCGCCATGCCCACAGCGATGTTGCGGCCATGAGCAGCACGATGGCGCCGAGCACGAGAGCGAGCATCCGCCGCCCCCGGAGCCGCCGCCGCTCGAGCCTCTCCGCCTTCCCGACGAACGTACGCGCGCGCTCGCTGGCCATCCGCAAGAGCCGCTCCGGGTTGCGTGCGGCGCCGATCTTCCCGCGGTAGTGATCCAGCAGCGAGCCTGCTGGCAAACCGTCATCCGGCCTCCCCGATTGTTCCCACGCGTGCGCCGCCACCTCGAGATCGGCATACCGCTCGAGCAGCGCGCGCTCGGCCTCGATCCACCCCACGATGGCCGGGACCCGCTGCAGCAACGCCTCGTGCACCAGGTCGACGCGCTGCCGGGACGGCTCCGCCGGAGGATCTGCTGCCATCACGAGGAGCCGCAGGTTCTCGGAGTCCCCCGTGGAGCGCCCGACCGGCATGCCAGAGAGGCGCATGAGCACCTCCTCCGCCAGCGCGTCGTCCCCCGCAGCGGCGAGGACTTCCTCGCGGGTCCTCGGGCGTCGGGTATCCGGGGCGCCGCGGCCCACTTGAACGAGATCGAGGAGGATCCATTTGGCCCGCTCCCTCCCCTGCTCGCCGAGGCCATCGAGAAGCAGCGCGGCGTGCCGCGCCAGCGCGCCGCTGACCCCGCCGATCTGCTCGTAAGGTTCGTGGGTCAACTCGCCCGCTGCGCGCGACGACCAAAGACTGCGAAGCGTGTGTCCCAGGAGCGGCAGCCGGCCGTCCGTCCCGGCGGCGTCGCGCACCATGCGCTCGGGCAACCCATCGGAGAGCCGGAGCCCGGCCCGCGCTGCCATGCCGCGGATCACCTGCGCGAGCGCCGCTTCGTCCATCGGCCCGAGGTGATAGCGGAGCGCCTTGCTGTTCAGCAGGCGCGCCAGGCCGGGCATCTGCTCCAGCCGATGGAGGTAATCGCTCCGCAGGGTCGTCAGCAGCCGGAGCGGGGATCGTTCGTCCGCGAGGCTCCTCGACAGCAGCGCATCGACATGGCGCACGTGAGCGCCGCCCAGCGCGAACAGCTCCTCGAGCTGCTCCACCACGAGCAGCAGCCTCGCGCCCGCGGGGACACAGCGCGAGAGGAGCGCGTCGAGCGCGTCCGCGTCCGAGCGCAGCGCGCTCTCGACCTCTACCGTGGATCCAGCAGGATCGTGCGCCGCACACACCGGCGCGATGGCGGCCGCGAGGCTCTTGATCGGGTCATCGGACGGCCGGAGCGTCGCGACGACCCACGGCGCTGCGACCGGAGGTCGCTCCGCCAGCCGCGGCAGGAGCCCGGCCTGCACGAGCGATGATTTCCCGGCGCCGCTGGGCCCCTCGATCAGGAGCCAGCGCCTGGTCTCTCCATCGCGCATCTCCTCGAGGTGTTCCAGGAGCTCTCGTGTCTCGGCGTCGCGCCCGAAGAACAGCTCGGCCTGGGCCTCCGTGAACGGCTGCAATCCCGGGAAGGGGCACTCGTTCTTCTCGCTCGCCCACGGCCGCGCGAGCATGTCCCGGCAGCGGATCATCGTGGGGCGCTGATCGGGCGCCTTGGCCAGCATCGAGGCGACGAAGGCGCTCAGCGGGGGAGGCACCGTGGGCACGAGCTCCTCCAGGTGCGGGGGCTCGGCGTGCACGTGGTAATAGAGGAGCTCGACGTCCTCGGTCGAGACGAACGGCGGTCTCCCCGCGATGAGCTCGAACAGCACCACGCCGAGGGCGTAGACATCGGCCCGATCCGTGACCTCCGCGGCGTTCTTGCACTGCTCGGGCGCCATGTACGCCGAGGTCCCCAGGAAATTGTGGGCGGCGGTCTGCACGTGCGTGTCCGCGCGCTCCTCGCCCGCCGGCGGCGGCATCTTGGCGATCCCGAAGTCGACGATCTTCGGCTGGAGGCCGAGCGGGCTCGCCCCGTCCGGCACGAGGAGGACGTTCTCGGGTTTGAGGTCGCGATGCACGATCTGTCTCGCGTGGACCTCGACCATGGCGTCGGCGAGCTGCCGGCAGATCGCCAGCGCGGCGTCGAGCGGCGCCGGCCCGTCCTGCCGCTGCATCCACGCGCGGAGCGTGGCCCCGTCGAGGAACTCCATCACGAGGTAGGCGATGCCGTCCTCGTGCTTGTCGCAGTTGTGGATCCGCACGACGCCCGGGTGATGGATCTGGGCGAGGGCGCGCGACTCCTGGACGAAGCGCGCCACGAGCTGGGGATCTCCGGCCGACTCCTGCGAGAGGACCTTGAGCGCCACCTCCTGGCCCATGTGCTGGTGGACCGCGAGGAAGACGCGCCCGGCGCCGCCGCGACCGATCGGCCGGAGGAGTCGATACGGACCGAACCTGTCGTCGGGGAGGTCCATCGTCTGGTGGGCCACTCTACCTGATGGGCGTCCGGCAGCACCAGCGCCCGGCCGCGAGGGGCGCGCGCTTGCCGCCGCGCTTCGGTGGCTGCAAGCTGGCGAGGAGATCACCTCGAGGGAAGGACGAATGAGCCTCAGCGCTGCTGGAGCCGCGCTCCAGGGACACGATTATCAGCATCTTTTTGCCTGGTATCACGCTCTCCGGACGTTGAACCCGGCCGAAGAGGTCACCGGGGTGGAGATCGAGGCGAAGAACGCCGGCAATGTCGATGACGTCGTGGTGCGCCGCCGTGGGTTCCCCGACGAGTTTTATCAGGTGAAGTACTCGGTGGACGGCCGTCACCCGATCGACCAGGCCTGGTGGGTCACACCGGCGACCAGCAAGGGCAAGAGCCCATTACAGAGGTTCTGGGGCAGCTGGCAGACGCTGTCGCGGGACGGGCACCGGCCGCACATGGGCCTCTACACGAACCGGCCGCTCGACGTCTCCGATCCGGTGCTGGCCCTGCAGGACGGGCGCACCGGCACCCTCGGCCCGAGGCTGCGGCTGGCGACGTCGAGCTCGAAGGCTGGGCGGGGGCGGAAGCGCTGGGCTACCCACCTTGGCGTCGCGGAGACCGATCTGCTGGAGATGCTCGATTATCTCGTCCTGCTCACGGGCCAGTCGGGGTGGGCGGGTCTTGCCACGAGCGTCTCGGATCGCATGGCTGCGGTGGGGCTGAGGAGCGATGAGCTCGCGGTGGAGCAGGGGGTCCAGGCGATCCGTGCGTGGGTGACGGGGGCACGCCGCGAGGAGGTGGACCGGCAGGCGCTGGCCGCAGAGATCGCGCGCCGCGGCCTGCACGGCGAGGCCCGGCAGGCGACCGTCGTGGTGCAGGCCATCGATCGCGATCCCTGGGCGGCCGGGGCGACGGTCAACCTCGACTGGGTTGATCGTTTCGAGGGGGACCACCCCCGCGCGCGCCGGCAGCTCCGCGATCCGGGGGACTGGAACGGGCGCCTGCTCCCCGAGCTGGAGGGTGCCGAGCGGACCCTCCGTGCGCTCGGTTTTGACCGGGTGCTTGTGCGCGGCCACATGCGGTTGCCGGCGTGGTTCGCGGCGGGCGTCGCGTTCGGCGACACGCGCAACGTCCGGGTGGCCTGCGTGCAGGGCGGCCAGCGCTGGGGAAGCGAGGTGACGCCAGGCGATTTCCCGGTCCACGTCGGCTCCCCCGTGGCGCTCGGGGCGGGGAACGAGCTGGCGGTGGGGCTCAGCGTGACAAACGACCTCTCCGAGGACGTGCTCGGCTACCTGCGAGGCAGCGCGCTTCCGGTCGGGCGCTTCATCACGATCGCGGCCGCGCCGGCGCCGAGCCGGACGGCGATCCCGGACGCCGCGAGGGCGATGGGCTGGGCGCTCGCGGTGCGGCAGGTGGTGCGCGATCAGGTGCGCGCGACGGGGGCGCGCAGGGTTCACCTGTTCCTGTCAGGGCCGGCGGGAGGAGCGCTGCTCCTGGGGCACCTCTGGAATCGGATACCGAGCACCCAGCTGTACGAGGATCTGAGCCCGGGCTACGCGCCTGCGTTCCTCATCCCGGGCTGAGCCGGACGGCGCCGCCCGGTCACGGTCGCGCTCGGGCGGGGCTGGATCCGGAGGATTCGTCGATCACGCGAGGCAACGCCGTCGAATCTCGAGAGCTTGATCCACGAGCGCAATCGCAGCCGCGCGGACGATCTCGAGACGACCGATGCGCGACAGATAAAGGAGGGGCGTCGTGTCAGCGATGACGATCACGAGGAGGATCCGAGCTCTTGCCTGAAATCTTCGCGATCATAATCGATCGCATCGATGCCATGCGCCGCGGCCTCCCGCAGGAACGCGTCGATCCCGATCCCGACGATCTGCGCTGCGCGCGCGCGCGTCATGCGCCCCTGACGCACCTCGTCCAGCGCCCCGAGCAAGCGCAGCCGTCTGGCCAGGGCATCGATCGGCTCACTGCCCGCGTCCGGCGGAAGATCGACGCTCACGGTGATGTGCGACTGGGCCATGGCTAGGCCGCAAGCATACGCCGCCCCGGGGCGGTCCGCGAGCGGCCGAGCTCCGTCGCGGTCCGGGAGTTTCCGTCGCGGCGCGCCGCCGCCGGGCGCGCCGCGGCTCGCTCCGGGCGCCATCCGCCTGGCTGGAGGGCTCGGGCTGCGAGGTCACCGTAGCGCCCGCGTCCAGCCGAGCGCGGCGATGTCGAGCGCCAGAACCTCACGTCGATCGTGGCTCACGAGCTCGACCGCGGGCCACGCGGCGAGCTGCGCCTGAGCACCCGCAGGTACGAGGTGCCCTCCGAGGAGGAGCCGCGCGAGGTGAGAGAGGGACGGGCGCAACGCGAGGAGATCCTCGAAAGGGAACCTCTTGGCGTCGTCTGCCGACCAGATCTCGAGCGATCGAAGTCGCCGGACGAGAGGATGCGCTGCGAGCGCACGGAGTCCCTCGGGGCGCGTCGGGCGGTACCAGAGCGCGAGGTGTTCAAGCGACGGGAGCTTTTCCGGGTCGAGCGGCGCGAGGGCTCCTCGTACGTCATCGTCACCGCGAAACACGGTCAGATAGCGAAGCGCCGGCGCGGGCTGGGCGAGCAGATTTGCGAGGTTGCGCTCCGGCGCGCCCAGCCCGCGTAGCCCAGGGAGCGCCGCGCCGACCGACGGACTGGCCCCACGGACGACGAGCGATGTGACCGCCGACGCGCAGCTGTGCGCGTTGAGCAGATCGAGGAATGGTCCGAGAGCACCAGAGATCATGAGGCGGAGGGATCGGAGCGAGCGTCCGGCGGCGCTCGCCAGGAATCGGCGCAGCCGATGCAGCCCGACGACGCCGAGCGAGACGTCCGAGTCGTCGGGCGAGAAGCCGAGCGTGTCGCGGCCGATGAGCGCGAGCTCTGGCCGGAGCGCATCCTCGATGGTGGCCGCATCCTCGTCGTAGGCCCACGCGAGGAGGCCGTCGTGACCGTCATCGATGCACGCGAAAGGCTCGCCGAGATCGGGGATCGGGCCGAAGGTCATCGCCGTGAGCGAATCGAGGAGCTCACGTTCCATGGCGCGCGCATCGTCTCCATCGCGAAGCAGCCGCTCGACCTGAAAGGCGAGCAGGGTGCCCGTCGGATCGCCCCGCCGTTCGAGTTGTGCGCCGATCAGGCGGGGCGCGGCGAGCATGTCTTCCTCGAAACGCACGTTGGTGATGGGTTGAGCGCCAGCGGTGAACCCCTCGGCGCGGAGTCGAGCAAGGCGGTGCTCGAAGACGATCTCGGCGAACTCTGTCCTGAGGAAACGCCGTTCGAAAGGCGCGCGGCGGCTCCTCCCGACCGGACGCTCCACGACGCGGGCGCCGTCGATGCGCAGATCAACGTGCTCGTCACGGCGGTCTAGCCGCAACGCGAGGCCGGCCGGTGGCTTGATGAAGTCGAGGCCGCGGTGAAACGCCTTCCTGGAGCTCATCGCTGCCTCACGAAATTGCCGTTGTCGGTGCTCCACGTACCAAGATTCATGGATCCGTGTGCGTTCGGCCGGCTGAGGTGGCTCGTGGGATGAGATGAATAATCGCGGCTTGCGTTTGTGCCTCCGCCAATCACGCGCCCGTTCGGCGGGGATTGTCCAGCCATCGTCCAGAGCCGCGGGATGAGCTGAGAGCAGTTCGGGCACGCCGGTACGGCATCGTTCGATCCGGTCTCCGAGCGGATCGTGTCGACCTCGCGGAGCGCCCTCTTGAGATTCCGCTGCCCTCGTCGGCGTACTGTCCTGGGAGCCTGAGCGGCGTGATCCCCGCCTGCTCGGCGGGCACGTCGCCGTACAGCCCGGGATCGATCCCCGCCGCGACGCTCCCATCCCCCTCGATCAGCGCCTCGGGAAGGCCGTTCGTCCCATGGACGAAGTACCTGAGCGCCCCCGCGGCGCCGTCCCGCTGGGCGAGCGGCAGCACGCTCTCCGGCAGCGTGACGTAGCTCCGCTCCTCCACGACGGGCGCCTCCCCCTCCCTCGCGCGCTCGGTGCGATCGAGCACCATCACGTCGCCACGCCAGGCATACCGGGACACGCTCTCGACCTGCCCGACCCGCGCCACGCGCTTCTCGATCCTGCGGCCGAACGCGTCATAGGCGAACGAGATGGTCCTCCCCTCCGGGGTGCGCGCCTCCATGAGCCTCCCGTCGCCGCTAAAGGCGTAGGCCCACACGAGCTCGCGCCGCACCTCGCCCTGGCCGTCCAGCTCGCTCACGCGCTTCCGCACCACCTCGCCGCGCTCGCTGTAGTCGTACCGCACGGTCTCTTGTCCTGTCGTGCGCGCCGTGATCATCACCACGTGCGTGTCGATGCCGACGACCTTGTCACCCTGCTTGGCCGCGGGCTTGCCTGGTCCGTGAGATCGCGATCGCATTGTTCCTCCGAGCCCTGTCGCGCCGATCGAGCGTGCGCGCGACAGCCAGCGTCAGCTTTCCTCGCCGCTCGGCGTCTTCGGCGCGTCGACCCGCAGGGGAGCATCGAGGGGCTTGCCCGTCTGCGGGTCGAACCGCGGGGGCCGCTTCCCCTCCGGCGCGCTCTGCCCTGCTGACTGCGCCTGGCAGGCCTGGAAGGTCAATGCGGGCCGCGGAACGAACTCCGCGATGTCCGCCGTGCCTTGGGGGACGCCGGCGCGCATGGTTTCGGGCCGGGCGCTCGCGTGCGCGGCCCAGGGCGAGACGTCGGCGCGCTCCGGCGACGAGCGCGGCAGGACGAACGCCGGCCCTTGCGGCGACGCGGGCAGCGCTGGCCGTGGTGCGAGATGCGCCGGTGCGGCGTTTTCTGTCGCCGGCCGCTGCGGCGGGCCGAGCGACTCGAGCGAGGGCCGGCGCGCCTCGAGGCTTCGCCGCGTCCTCGCGAAGACCGAGCTGAAGCGAAGCGCCTGGATGCCCTGGTTGCGCTTCGCCGAGAGCGCGAGATCGGCCGTGTGCTCGGCGTCGGCCCGCGCCCAGTCCGCCGGCGCGACGCCGAGGCGCGCGAGCACCTCGTGGAGGTCCGCGCCGCGGAAATAGACCACATGGGCCAGGACCTCGGCATACCGCTCAAGCCGCATGACGCTCCCGTCCTTTTCGCTCACGTTTGCTCTCCCTCGTCACGGCGCGTCCGCGTCGGGCGGTACGGGCCTCTTCAGGCGGCGGAGGTTGTCGCACGACTCTTCTCGATAAGGGCACACAGCCGTGAAGAGCTCCACCGCCTTCTCGACGTCCTTCTGCGTCCCGGTGCCGGTCTCGTACATCCCCGCGAGCCGCTCGCAGCTCCTCAGCCAGCCCACGTCGCGATCATCGATGCGGCAACCCATCTTCGTGACCTCGAAGATCTTCTTGTCGACCTCGGGGCCGCTGCCCTGCTTCTTGAGACGGAGCACCGTATTCCAGCACGCTAGCTCGCGACCGTGCTGACAGGCGGCCATGTCGAAAAAGGCCGCTTTCTCCGGGTCCTTGGGCACGCCCTTGCCGCGCTCGAACAGACCCGCGAGCTCCTCGCACCGCTTGAATTCTCTGTCGACGACGCATGCGCGGTAGGTGAACTCCGCGACCGCTTCTGGTCCTTGCGGATCGAAGCCGTTCTTGTCGACACAGCCCATAGCCCACGAGCATCTCGCCCCTCGACCAGCGCGGCATTCGGCCTGAGAGAACTTGCACAACTTGAGGCCGAGCTCTTTCGTGAGGCGGCTCCGTTCAGCCGGCGTCTTGTCCTTCCAGGGATAGCCGAGCACGGGCCAGCACGCGCTCATCTCACCAGCGTCGCACAATGCGAGGAGCTTTGCTCCGAGGGCCTCCGCTCGGGGCTTGTCTCCGCTTAGCTGAGCGATTCCCATCAACGTGGAGCACGCAGCGACATTGGACGCTGCGCAGGCATCCTCTGCAGTCTTCTGAGCGGTCTTTCCTATGCCATCTCGATAATTCTTCAGCTCATCCGGATGGCGGAGCACATCCAGGGCGAGAGCAAGGCAGCCCTGCTGATCACCGTGATTGCAGGCCAGCTCGTGTTGAGCAGCCTCTGCCACAAATTCCATTGCTTTGCTCGGCCAGTCGTGCCAGTGGTAGTACTCCGCGGCAAATTCCATGCATGCCCTGGTGTTCTTGCCCTGACACGCCTTGACGTAGAGGTCGTCTGCGCGATGCCCGTCCTCGACCACGCCGAAGCCGTGCAGGAAGAGCCAGCCGGCCATCCGGCACCCCTCCATATCGCCCCGCTCGCAGCGCAATAGGTACGGCGCGGGGTCCTCCGCTGCCGGCAACGCGAATAGTTCGACCTCCGGAGCCTGTGCTGGCCCGGGAGAGGCGGCGCTTGGCGCCGATCGTGGCGGCGCGACGCTCTGCCGAACCTCGACATCCCTGGATGGCGCATTCGAAGCGCCGCAGCTGGCGAGCACGATCGAGAGGGCCGCGACGGCCACGGCCGAATCGTCACGAAAGTGCTTTAGCATCTTCATCTCCATCGAACGAAGCAGCGCCGTCGCGGAACATCGAGGGCGTGAGCGCGTCGATTCGCTCCCTGGCATCTTCCTTGAAGCTCGCGTGCACATGGATGGAATTCCAGGCAATCTCCTTGAGCTTGCGCTCGATCGGTGGCGGCCATGCGGCGCTCGGTTCTGCTCTGCCTGAGCTGCCGGACATGTACTTCCATCGGCATTGGAACTGCGCCTTGCCCGCGTAGTCCTGGTGCTGCAGCCCGCTGTTCGTGATCGCCACGGCGGGCAAGTAGTGCTTGTACAACGTCAGGCCTGTAGCTTTCCCGAACTCCTCCTCGAACCGAGGTGCGACATAGGACATGAACATGTCCAGCGTCATCTCGCGCCCGCCGCGTGCCCACATCGACCGGGCGAGGATCCCGCGCGGAATGAAGAAGATCACCCACGGCTGCACGTTCGTGAAGCCGGGGGTGTTCCGGATTCCCCAGAGCATCTGCGCGATCGTGTAGTTCTGCTCCGGCAAGCTGCCATACATGCGCGCGAGCCGGCTGACATAGAGCACATCGTCGTCTGTCATCGACCCCTTGCTAGGCCGCCGCGTCAAGACGAGACGAAACAGGCCGATCGGACGCGCCTTCTTGATGAACGCGGCCATCTCGCCGAGGTCCTCGGGAGGGGGTGGCGTGACCCCCATGCCGCAGAAGCCGAGCATCTGCCCAGGGCCGACCTGCTTCTGCGCGTTTCCGTCGACGATGCCGGCTTGCATGAACTCGACGAGCGCCCCCCGCCCGGGGTTCTCCCGGCTCTCCTTCTTGATCTTCGACCAGAAGTTGGCGCCGTTGCCGGTGTCCATGAGCTGCACGAGCGGCTTGTCCTTGTGCACCCGGAGGATGTAATGGATATGCGAGCCGTCGAGCTGCTTCCGGAGATCGATGACCACCTCCTTCGTTCTGATGTCGCGCGCCAGCGCTTTCTGGTTCTCCCAGGCTTGAAGCTCCTCGTTGAGCTTCGCCTGTATATCGGCCCGCGTCTCCTCCGCCTTGGCCTTCATCCCGCGCTTCTCATAATATCGAAGATCCGCGAGAAGCTTGGGGTCCTCCTTTGGCTTCGCGAGCTCCAGCTCCCGCTGGTAATCGGGCGCGACCCTGTCCTTCTGCGAGTAAGGGCTCTCGATCTCTTGCACTCCAGGGGTCTTGCGCTCCGCGAGGTGTTTCATGAGGATCTTCTCGCGGATGTACTGATCCTCATACGCGGATAGGTAAAGCGTGACCTTCCGGGCTCCGGCGTCGGGATCGAATACGAAGATGGTCCCGGGCGCGAGCGGCGGGGAGAGCTGCCGGGCGCGCTCGACCTTGAGGAGGTCCTCATAGGTGACGACCGGGGGCGAACCATTGGCTGCTTGCTCCGCGCTCGCCGGTTCTCCGTCTCCGGTTGCGGTCGGGAGCGTGTACCAGCGCCCGCCCTGCGGGGGCACCTCGTCGCCGGGCGTTGCTGGTTTTCCCGAGAAGATGGCGAAGCCGCCGGTTCCGAACTCGGCCGCGTACCCGACGCCGTTCAGGTGCTCGACGCGAAAACCTCGCGTCAGGGCCCCATAGGTCGCGAGGTGCTGGCAGGCGGCGACGATGGGCACGGCCGGATCGTCGTTCTCCTGCGCTTTCCAGCGGGGCCCCATCGGGTCGTCGAGGAGTTTGCCGTCCCGGGTCGGACCCACGACCAACGGGTTGTCGTTGGACGCCACCGAGCCTTCAAAGAGGCTCGATGCGTCACTGGGAGGCGGAGCATTGTCCAGGTCATCACGAATCGGACGCGGATTCCGCCAGGATTCGATGTTGTAATGCCCATACATGACCTTGTGCCTCGCCGATCGACGCTCGAGCGTGCTCCGGTATCGCCGCTGGATCCGGCTGAAGATGTATGTCTCCCAGTTCTCCGAAGCGGGGAACCGCGCCACGCCCTTCTTTGTGCCCATGTCGTAGCAGCTGCCGGGGCCGCCGTACGTGGCGCCGAAGAGGACCTCCGTGACCGCCTGGGCCCATTGCTCCTCCTTCGGGTCCGCGCACCAGTTCATCAGCGGCCCTGCCTGCGTGAGCCACACCTGATCCATCGGAAAAACGCGGATCCGCTGGTCGATCCACGCGAGCACATCGCCGATCGTCTCTGGCCAGAAGATCGCCTCCTTCGGCACCTCGTGGCGCCGCGGGCGTATCCCGTCGTCGCCGAACTCGGTGCCGTCCGGCGCCCCCGCGGCCATGTCGTTGATCGCGACCGTCAGCCGCGGCGGCTCGTCCCCGTAAGGGTACGCCTCGGAGAGCTTCGTCAGGAAATCGCCAGCCGGCGCCTGCGCCGGCCCACCACCGCCCTGGTTCCCGTCCGCCATGTCGATGCTCCTCAGCCGCCGTGTACCCGCGCGAGCTCGCTCGCCGTCTGCGCGCCGAGCTCCCCCGTCTCCCCGAGCTCGTGGTCCTTCTGGAACCACGCGAGCGCCGCCCGGAACCCCTTGTCCGCAGGCGGGTTGTCCTTGATAGCCCCCTCATAGTAACCGAGGTTCTTCAGCCGCCGCAGCGCCCCTTCCACCGTCGTGACCTCGGGAAGCGCGGCGACGCGCACGGTCCACTTCTTCTTCGGGCCCGTCGGGTACTTCCCCGGCCACATGGTGATCTCGACGAGCTGCGCCGTCTCCGGGATCTCCACCGCGATCGCCCCGTCCGCGTCGGTCTCGCCTTCGAACCGCCGGCCCTCGGCGACGAGCTGGTAGCGCTTGCCTCCGTACGGCTCCAGCTCCTCGTCCGTGAGCTGCACCTTGAACGGCTTCGTCTTCTCCTCGTCATCCTCCCCGCCGGGTGGCGGCTCGTCGCGTGAGCAGTTCAGCTTCACCAGCTTGCCCCACAGCGCGGCGTCCTCGTCGAGCTCCAGCGCCGCGTCGGTGGAGAGCATGCGGATCTTCTTGGCGGTGAGCTCCGCCTCTTCCCCGAGCGACAGGGTCGGTCCCTTGCCCGCAAGCGAGAGCGCCTGGGTGCCGGCGATCTCCACCCTGCCGGCCATGATCCGGATCCCCTCCGGGTTGATCTCGAGGGAGCTCTCGCCCGCCGAGAGGGTGAGGCTCCCCTGCGTGATGAGGCGCAGCGACCTCGAGCCGCCGATCACCAGCGAGCCCGAGACGTTGATCTGCGCCGCGCCCGCGTCATCGCCCGTGCCGACGTCGACGCTGTACTCGCCCGTGACGCGGAGGATGGACGGCCCCTCGACGGTGAGCACCGAGCCGCCGAGGAGGTTTGTCTTGTCGATCCCGTCGACGCGCAGCGCGCGGTCGCCGAGGACGTGCTCCTCGCTCTCGCCGAAGACGCGGACGCTCCTCCGGCCCTCGACCTCGAGGTCGTCGTCGCGGCGAACCTTCGTGAGCCGATCGCCGGTGTCGAGCGCGTCGCGGCCGGCCACCGTGACAGAGCGGTTGCTTCCGACACCGACCCGCTGATCGGTCCCGACGCGGACGTCGAGCTCGCGCTCGGCGCGCAGGTGGACGAGCTCGCTGCCCTTCCGATCCTCGAAGCTGAGCTCGTTGTGGCCGCCGCCGTTCGGGCTGCTCCGCGTCTTCACGCCGCTCCGGGTCCTCGCGTCCGGGAGCTGGAACGGCGCGCGGTTCACCGCGTTGGCGACGCAGCCGGTGACGATCGGGCGGTCGACGTCACCGCCGAGGAACGAGACGACCACCTCCATGCCGACGCGCGGAACGAACTGGGTACCGAAGCCGCGCCCCGCCCAGAGCTCGGCGTGGCGGATCCAGCACGAGCTCCGGTCGTCCCCCTGGCCGTCGCGGTCCCAGTGGAACTGGACCTTGATGCGCCCGAAGGCGTCGGTGTGCACCTCCTCGCCCGGCGGGCCCACCACGGTCGCGGTCTCGACGACCTGCTGGATGCGCCGCGGCGCGGGGCGCGGTCGGACGCAGACCGTGTCCGGCGCGCAGGCGAAGCGGGCGCGGTAGGTGGGCGAAGCGCCCGAGACCTGCGGCGCCTCGCCCTCGTGGTCCACGCGCGTCACGACCCAGCCCTGGTCGTACGCCGCGACGTCGTGCCCCTCCAGGAAGAAGCGGTGGCCGGGCACGAGCCGCCGGCACCCGGTCTCCCCGCGGGCGACCACGGCCTTCCGGCGCAGCTGCTCAAGCCGGATCGCGGCGTCCTCGCGAGCGACCTCCACCCTCTCGTAGTCGCCATGGTGCTCGTAGTGCTCGTACCGGCCGTCCTCCGCGCCGCCCTTGAGCTGCGCCGTCCTCGCGGACGAGGAGGGGTGGAACAGCGGACGCTCGAAGTCGTAGTCGCGGACGACGGCTGCCGTCGGCCGGACCGAGCGCGCCGCGACGAACTGCTGGACGTGGTCCTCGCCGGGCGTGAGGGCGCCGGTTCCTGCCGGCGCGCTTCTGTAAACGAGCCGCGGGGCGCCGGGGATCGGCGGATAGATGCTCGCATCGTCGCCGATCACCATCCGCTCGGCGCCTTCGCCGGGGTCGTGCTCGAAGTAGTAGAAGAGCCCTTCCTCCGCGAGGAGGCGTGTCACGAAGTCGCGGTCGGTCTCGCGGTACTGCACGCAATAGGCGCGCTTCGGAGAGGCGCGGACCCGCGCGAAGCGGCGGGGGATGCGCCATTCCTCCAGGACGAGGTCGACGATCGCGTCGACGGTCCTGTCCTGGAAGATGCGGCTAGCGCGGCGCCTGCCGAGCAGCGACAGGCGCGAGGCGAGGCGGAGCCGGTACACGCTCCGGCCATCGTCGAGGGCTGCGCTCCACGCCACGTGGGTGCAGACGCCATGAAACACGCGGAGCGGAGCGCCCTCGCCCTGGAGCGCGAGGTGCATCGGCTGCTCGAGGACCTGCGGCTCGAACGCTGCCGGATCGGCGAACGGCGCCGCAACGTCGATGTCGACCCGGTAGCCGCGCGAGATGGACTCGCGGCCGCGGAACGAGAGCACGGTGAGGTCCCGCACGGCGAGAGGGCCAGCGCGGAGCTCGAAGGTGGATGGATGAGGCGCCCCATTCGACATGGAGCGATCCCTCTATCACGACCGAGAGTCGTCCTCCCAGCTCTCAGCATCTTTCTCACGCGCCGGCCTCCGACGGCAGGCCGCATCGGCGAAGGTGAGGTTCAATGGGGCCGCAGCCTTTCAGGGGCGGAGAGCATATGTGCGAGTGCCTCGACGAGGACGGCCATCCGGACACTTCAATGGGGCCGCCGCCTTTCAGCGGCGGAGAGTGATCTTGCAGCTGGATCCCACCTTCAAGATTGAGGGGCTTCAATGGGGCCGCCGCCTTTCAGCGGCGGAGAGTGTGGATGACGGCGCAGCAAATGCGGGAGTCGATCACGCTTCAATGGGGCCGCCGCCTTTCAGCGGCGGAGAGAAGGGGGCCTCAAGACCGTTGGTCTGCGTTTGCAGAAGCTTCAATGGGGCCGCCGCCTTTCAGCGGCGGAGAGTCGAGGTCATCAGCGAGCACGGCCATCGGTGGACGCCGCTTCAATGGGGCTGCCGCCTTTCAGCGGCGGAGAGTCGCGGACGACGTAGCAGCCGCCGTCCTCGGTCGGAGCTTCAATGGGGCCGCCGCCTTTCAGCGGCGGAGAGGTCAACAAGGGCGTGTGGACCGCCATCACCACCATGCTTCAATGGGGCCGCCGCCTTTCAGCGGCGGAGAGTCGACGAATCGCGCCGCTGCGCAGGCGTCCGTCGGAGGCTTCAATGGGGCCGCCGCCTTTCAGCGGCGGAGAGCGAATCACTCATGAGTTCTCAAAAAGGCCAGGAGTCGAGCTTCAATGGGGCCGCCGCCTTTCAGCGGCGGAGAGCGATGAGGTCCACGGCTGCGGACCGGGCGAGGACTTGCTTCAATGGGGCCGCCGCCTTTCAGCGGCGGAGAGCGTGAGCCGATCGCGCGGTTCGTCATCTCGATGTTATCCGCTTCAATGGGGCCGCCGCCTTTCAGCGGCGGAGAGCTCTCAATCGGGCGGGTGTCGATCCAGCACATCGCCGGCTTCAATGGGGCCGCCGCCTTTCAGCGGCGGAGAGGTGGAGGCGGCGGTCGACTTCCTGCGATGGACCTGGCCTCAATGGGGCCGCCGCCTTTCAGCGGCGGAGAGACCCGGCGCGGCTGCTCTGGGAGGGCGTGCGCGAGGCGCTTCAATGGGGTCGCCGCCTTTCAGCGGCGGAGAGGTGGTTCGACCTCGATCCCCTGGCGTGGTTGATGATGCTTCAATGGGGCCGCCGCCTTTCAGCGGCGGAGAGGAGAGGCCGAAGTGAGGCACGCGGTGCACGACAACCTTGCTTCAATGGGGCCGCCGCCTTTCAGCGGCGGAGAGCTGATTCGAGCTGATATCTGCCACCTGTTCCGTTAGTTGAGCTTCAATGGGGCCGCCGCCTTTCAGCGGCGGAGAGATCGGCGAGAGGCGAATGCGATCGGAGGATCGATGAGGCTTCAATGGGGCCGCCGCCTTTCAGCGGCGGAGAGCGGCGGCTCCCTCGTCGCATCCGACGGCCTCAATCAGGCTTCAATCGGGCCGCCGCCTTTCAGCGGCGGAGAGCTCGCGCGCTTCCGCATGAGGGTCGCGATCCGTGGGCTTCAATGGGGCCGCCGCCTTTCAGCGGCGGAGAGACCTCGAGCAGGACAAGATCCGCGCGGTCGCGAGAGCGGCTTCAATGGGGCGGCCGCCTTTCAGCGGCGGAGAGGCAAAAGGGGCAGAGCCCGTCGCCCGTGGCGATCCACTAGCTTCAATGGGGCCGCCGCCTTTCAGCGGCGGAGAGGTCAAGTACAATGGCGACATCATGGCTGGAGTCGTGCTTCAATGGGGCCGCCGCCTTTCAGCGGCGGAGAGGAAGACCGGGCCGAGCGACAAGTACGAGTGCCTCGTGCTTCAATGGGGCCGCCGCCTTTCAGCGGCGGAGAGCTCCGCGCCGGCGCCCGCGCGGAACCACAAGAGCGCCGCTTCAATGGGGCCGCCGCCTTTCAGCGGCGGAGAGGCTCGGATGAGCCCGGATGGGAGCAGCTCAAGGCGTGGCGGCTTCAATGGGGCCGCCGCCTTTCAGCGGCGGAGAGGTTACCGCGTCTGTGTACGAGCCGACCACCTATCAGGAGCTTCAATGGGGCCGCCGCCTTTCAGCGGCGGAGAGTCGACGGCGAGGACGCCGCGCAGGAGGGTGACCAGATGGCGCTTCAATCGGGCCGCCGCCTTTCAGCGGCGGAGAGAAGCTCAAGAGCAGGTTGAAGGAGTTCCTCTACAAATAGGCTTCAATGGGGCCGCCGCCTTTCAGCGGCGGAGAGTGTGGATCACGGTCATCATCTCGGCGACCGAGTGGTCGCTTCAATGGGGCCGCCGCCTTTCAGCGGCGGAGAGACGCGCTCAAAGGTTCTGCTGGCGGTCAGCCAGAAAGCTTCAATGGGGCCGCCGCCTTTCAGCGGCGGAGAGGCGAGAGTGCAGCCGGGGAAGCCATGCCTCTGCGTCGGGCTTCAATGGGGCCGCCGCCTTTCAGCGGCGGAGAGACACCACTATGTGGCGGGTGTGCCGCGGAATCGTCGAGCTTCAATGGGGCCGCCGCCTTTCAGCGGCGGAGAGGTGCCACATGGATGCAGTCACGTCCCCAGAGTTCCGGCTTCAATGGGGCCGCCGCCTTTCAGCGGCGGAGAGAAAGGCTCTTGCAATAGTCGATTTAGCCTCAGAGTTCGCTTCAATGGGGCCGCCGCCTTTCAGCGGCGGAGAGGACCACGGCGCCCGGGCTGTGCCGCGCACTGGGCAGCCGCTTCAATGGGGCCGCCGCCTTTCAGCGGCGGAGAGTCGCCTTGAACGGCGGCGAGAACACTCTGATGCTCGGGCTTCAATGGGGCCGCCGCCTTTCAGCGGCGGAGAGAGCCGCTGAGCTCGGATGAACTCACGCGCCGGGCGAACGCTTCAATGGGGCCGCCGCCTTTCAGCGGCGGAGAGGAACAGGCCAGCGCCGATCTCGGAGCCGGTGTTGTTGCTTCAATGGGGCCGCCGCCTTTCAGCGGCGGAGAGGTCCTGCCCGCGGTCCGTGTTGACGGCCCAGTAGGCCGCTTCAATGGGGCCGCCGCCTTTCAGCGGCGGAGAGATCGATCGCGTTGCGCATCTTGGGCACCAACCACCGGCTTCAATGGGGCCGCCGCCTTTCAGCGGCGGAGAGTGCTGTGGTACTGCCTGGCCTGGGCGATCATCGTCTTTGCTTCAATGGGGCCGCCGCCTTTCAGCGGCGGAGAGTTACGAGCACAACCACAGGGAACCGCTTTCCAGCGGGCTTCAATGGGGCCGCCGCCTTTCAGCGGCGGAGAGAGGCGTCCGGCACGACCTGCACGTGGTCGAGTACCTGGCTTCAATGGGGCCGCCGCCTTTCAGCGGCGGAGAGGAGTACCGGCTCAAGTTCTCATACCTGTTCAGGATGCTTCAATGGGGCCGCCGCCTTTCAGCGGCGGAGAGTCCCTCCCCGTCGCCTTGAGCCGCCGCGCCGCCGCGCTTCAATGGGGCCGCCGCCTTTCAGCGGCGGAGAGTGGCGGCGCCGATCGCGTCTCGCGCCGGGCCCTTGCCGCTTCAATGGGGCCGCCGCCTTTCAGCGGCGGAGAGAGGAAAAAGATCGGGCACGAGCCCGGCGGCGCTTGACTGCTTCAATGGGGCCGCCGCCTTCGGCGGAGAGGGCTCGTGAAGTGGGCTGACATGGTGCTGCTCTCGACCGCTTCAATGGGGCCGCCGCCTTTCAGCGGCGGAGAGTTCTCCACGTAGGTCTGCTGCGTGGCAGTTGCGACGCTTCAATGGGGCCGCCGCCTTTCAGCGGCGGAGAGCCACGGCAGGCTGTTCATCGAGATAGCGCGCCTCCGGCTTCAATGGGGCCGCCGCCTTTCAGCGGCGGAGAGTGGGGTAGGGCATTCCATCGGATGCGCATGCGACGGCTTCAATGGGGCCGCCGCCTTTCAGCGGCGGAGAGGGTACTCGTTCCCGACGTCGAGGACGTCCCAGACCTCGCTTCAATGGGGCCGCCGCCTTTCAGCGGCGGAGAGTCATCGAGGCCGCGCGCCGCGGCCATCGCCGACACGCTTCAATGGGGCCGCCGCCTTTCAGCGGCGGAGAGCACTGTCATAACCGGCGAGTCTAGCACTGCGCGCCAGTCCAGGCTTCAATGGGGCCGCCGCCTTTCAGCGGCGGAGAGCGAGTACAACGCTACACGCCTGTTTCACGAGAAAGTGG
Source organism: Sorangium sp. So ce1014 (assembly GCF_051521505.1). Classification (NCBI taxonomy): domain Bacteria; kingdom Pseudomonadati; phylum Myxococcota; order Polyangiales; family Polyangiaceae; genus Sorangium; species Sorangium sp. So ce1014. The sequence goes on along the minus strand of NZ_CP150356.1, from coordinate 445,035 downwards.
GCTTCAATGGGGCCGCCGCCTTTCAGCGGCGGAGAGAGCGGGACGAGGCCGCACGCATCCGCAGGCGCGACGAGCTTCAATGGGGCCGCCGCCTTTCAGCGGCGGAGAGGGGTGTAGCCAGCGCCCTGCACAGCGCGACCTCTACGCTTCAATGGGGCCGCCGCCTTTCAGCGGCGGAGAGGTGCCCCTGATTCGCGGGGTCCACTCCCCCCACCCGAGGCGTCAATGGGGCCGCCGCCTTTCAGCGGCGGAGAGCGCCATCGGGTGATCGTGTTCGGCACACCGGCGGCCTTGCTTCAATGGGGCCGCCGCCTTTCAGCGGCGGAGAGGCCGTCGCGTCGAGGTAGTCGGGCTCCGTCTCCGAGCTTCAATGGGGCCGCCGCCTTTCAGCGGCGGAGAGTTGGCCAGCCGCTGCGCCAGCGTCCACTGCTCCTTGGTGCTTCAATGGGGCCGCCGCCTTTCAGCGGCGGAGAGGACTGGAACGCCGGCGCTGCCTCCCAGCGGGGACAGCGCGCTTCAATGGGGCCGCCGCCTTTCAGCGGCGGAGAGGACGGCCACGTCAAGACCTTCAACGTGGCCTTGCAGCTTCAATGGGGCCGCCGCCTTTCAGCGGCGGAGAGGCGACACCGAGGCGGCGTGCCGGGACTAGGCGACCAAGCTGGCTTCAATGGGGCCGCCGCCTTTCAGCGGCGGAGAGACGTACCTTGGGCTGACCTCGCTCGCGATCGACGGCGAGCTTCAATGGGGCCGCCGCCTTTCAGCGGCGGAGAGAGAGGCCTCCCAGGCCTACCTAACATTTCGCGCACTTGCAACCCGGTTTGCGAGAGGTCCCCGTTCCACCCCCCGCTCCGGCCACCCGGGGCCGCCCCGAGCGCCCCCGGCCCTCTCGAAATCCATCGTCTTTTCAAACACCTGCCGGCCTTGCGAGCGCCCCCCGGGTTTTTCGCGTCACTCCACCGCTCGCAGCCGGTGCTCCCGCCCTCTTCTACCACACCCCCTCCTCCACTCGCCCAGCCCTTCCGTTCTCCCCGGCCGCCTTGCCGCTTCCTGCCCCACCTCCCCCGCTTGCCTCCCCACCTCGCCCGACTCATCCCCCACCTCGCCCGCCTCATCCCCCTCGGAACGCTCACCTCGCGAGCCGGGGACGACCCCCGCCGCCCCGGGGCTCCCGCCCGCCGACCCCCGCGACCCACCGCCCACGCCGCGGCTTCGTCCCCCCGACCGCCGGCGCCCTTGTACTCCAGCCGCACGTCGCCCGATCTCCGCGGATTTCGATGAGCGGGCGGACGATCGGGACGAGTGGCTCGTTCGCACACGGGTGGAGCCCAGCTCGTTCGGTGCTCACCGATGTGCGGCTGGAGTACGAGCGTGCGGACAGCGGTCGCCATGGGAGTCGTCGCCGCGCTCGCCGTCCTCGTCCCGGGGTTCGTCCTCGTTGCCGTCGCCGTCCGCGGGGCCTGCGGAGGGCGTTCTCAATGGTTTTTCTATAGACACCGGAACCACCCCAGGGGTCTCTATCACCCGCAGTGCTTCCGCATGGACTGTCCGCCTCCCCGGCTCCAAGCATCTTAGATGGAGAGCTTAACCTCACGCAGGGGGCTTCGGACATCCTGGATGGAGAGCTTAACTTCACGCAAATGGCTTCGTACATCCTGAATGGAGAGCTTAGCCTCACGCAGGTGGCTTCGGACATCCTGGATGGAGAGCTTAACTTCACGCAAATGGCTTCGTACATCCTGAATGGAGAGCTTAGCCTCACGCAGGTGGCTTCGGACATCCTGGATGGAGAATTTAATTTCACGATCATGACAATTTTTTTCGACTCACGTGAAAATCATCGCACATATAGGTCCAGTTCCCGGCAAACCCCGGCCTCAATCCTGTCAAGATTCATGGCGGCTTGCCGCTTTCCCAGGCTATGCTCTGTCCGAGGAGGCCGCCCATGCCGAGGAACGACGGGTACACCATCGGGGAGATCGCCGAGGAAGCCGGAGTGAGCGAACGCACCATTCGCTACTGGTACAAGCGTAACCTCTTCGTGCCGCCGCCGTTCGCCGGGCCGGGGACGCGGTACTTGCGCGAGCATCGGCTTCAGATCCTGTCGATCCAGAAGCTCCGCGAGCAGGGGCTCAAGCTGCCCGAGATCAAGCGGAAGCTCGCGACGATGTCCCCCGCCGACATGGAAGCGCTACTCGTGCCGCCGCCCCCGGCGGTCCGGCCTCCGCCGCCCGAGCCGACCTACGCGGCGGAACGCTGGGAGCGTGTCGTGCTGGTGCCCGGCCTGGAGCTCCTCGTGAGCAGCGCGGGCGGGCCGATCCTGCGGCAGATAGCCCAGCAGATCGTGAATCACTTCGGCGGCCCGGCCTCCGGACCGCACCCGCTCCAGGACTCCAGCCGCACATCGCGGGATCTCCGCAAATTTCGATGAGCAGGCGGACGCTCGTGACGCTCGGCTCGTCCGCACACTGGCCGAGCCCAGCGCGTTCGGTGCTCACCGACGTGCGGCTGGAGTACTTGCCCCGCACCCCGGCGCGTTCCTCACCGGCGCTCCTGCCCGCGCCCCGGCCGCCGGGCGCAACGGGCGCTGAGCCGCGCGGGCGCGTCGCGTTCGCTCCTCTCCCTGTATCGTAACAACCTTTCATCCATCGAACACACGCTGTCGCAGCACCGCGCGACTCGGGGCGCCGCGCGACTCGGGGCGGGCACGCAGCGGCGGCGGACGGCGCTGGCAACACGATTCCAGCACGACAGCGATTCCAGCACGACATCGGCGCGATCCACGTAATACCGCGGCTCGTGTTCCTGCTCCGGCTCCCCCGCATACGTGCTCACGCCCTCTTTCGCCTCGCAAAAACAGCTAGCGAGGCACCACGATTGCCTTGCCGAACCGCTCGCAAAATCTCACGCTCTCCCCCGGATCGATGCGCAGCAGATTTGACGCCTTCGGCAAAAACGTCCTGAGCGATACCCTCGCGCGCGCCGGCGCCGCCGACACCGCGGTCCAGGTCATCGCAGCTCCCTAGACCATGGATGTCTGGTACGTGCCCGATCCCGACCGCGCCACCTCGCGCGCCGAGCTGGGCCTGCTCGGTGAGCTCGCGGCAGAGCCCTGCCTGTTCGAGCTCTTCCACGACACCCCCGGCCCGGCCGAGCTCCGCGGCTGCGTCCGCAAGCAGCTCCACTGGCACCACGAGCTCGAGCGCCGCGCCGGCGCCGAGGTGCCCTTCCCGCGGCTGTGCCTCCTCAGCAGCGGCCGGCCCGCGACCGTGCTCGACGCGTTCCGCTTCGAGCCGGTGCCCGGCCGCCCCGGCCTCTACCGCGCCGCGCCGGGGTGGCAGATCGACCTCGTGGTCATCTCCGAGCTCCCGCGCACACGCGATACGCTGGTCCTGCGCCTGCTCGGCGCGCGCACCGTGCTCCGCGACGCCATCCGCGAGCTCACCGCCCTGCCCGAAGACGCCTGGGAGAGGAGCATCGCCCTGCCCTGGCTGGTACGCTTGAGCTTCGAGACCCAGGCCGATCCCTCGGCGCGTGCGGCGGAAGACGCGGAAGAGGAGGAGATCGTGACCGAAGCTCAGCAGTGGTTCGAGCAGCTCAAGCAGTCGCTCCGCGACGAAGCCCGCAAGGAAGCCCTGCAGGAGGGCATCAAGGAAGGCCTCAAGGAAGGACAGATCCGAGCCGTGGCGGAGATGTTCCAGAAGAAGCTCGGCCGGCCGCTCGCCGAGGCCGAGCACCCTGTGCTGACCGCTCGGTTCGAACGCCTCGGCCTCTCTCGCCTGGACGATGTCCGGTTGGAGCTGTCCGCGGACGCCCTCGCCGCATGGCTCGCGGATCCGGAGGCGAGCTGAAGATATCTCGCTCGCCTCCGGCTCATCTCTGCCTGCGGCTCCGCCTTCCTCTCGACACGGGGCCGTCCGCTGCCGTCCGACGGACCAGGGCAACGACCGCTCCCACACTCCCCTCCCTTCCACCCCCACGCGCGCCTTGATCGGCCGGAACTCCTCCATCCGATCCAGCGCCAGCGCCGACCGGTCAAAGCGCGGCTGGTGATAGAACCCGAGCAGCGGATCCAGCCCGACCGCGCCCAGCGTCGTCGCGAGCTCCTTCGCGAGCAGCGCGTACGCAAACGACAGCAGCGCGTTCACCGGATCCCGCGGCGGTCGGCGATTGCGCCCCTCCAGATCGAACTCGCCCTACCCTGGCTGGTACGCTTGCGCTTCGAGACCCACGCCGAGCCCTCGGCGCACACCGCGGAAGACGCGGCAGAGAAGAAATGATAATTTTGAACGGCCACCGCAAGTCCGCGCGGGTTCCCTTCTCTCCGGTCTCCAGCGGCGCGGAGAGCAAGCCGCAGGACGGGCGCGGCAGCATCCGCAGATCCCACTGCACAGCAGGGCGGCCGCTCAGCGGGGGTGACCCCATGGCGCTGCCGCGGTATGCTCGTACCGTCATGCCGAGCACAGGGTATACCGCACTCGTCGATGGCCCCCGGGTGGACATCCTGCGGGACGGAGTCGTCGTGGCGACCGGGCGATGGACCGGTCAGCGGATCGAGCAAAGCGCGGCCTGCCTCGTCCAGGGAGACATCGCGGATCTGGACGAAGCGCTCGCTGCCTCGGACGCGATCTACGCGGAGCTGGAGGAACGGCTGGCCGCCGAAGAGGCCGCCGCGCTGGCCGCTCCCGCATACGACGAGGAGGGCGTCGACCTGACCCTGATCGACTGGGTACTCGACATGACGCCGAGGGAAAGGCTTGAGATGATCGAGTCGTACGCGGGTGTCCCGTTCGGTCGTATCCTCGATGTCCTCGAGGACCACGAGGTCGAGTTCATCGTCATCGGCGGCGTGGCCGCAAGCCTGCAAGGCGCAGACTGGAACACGAAGGACCTCGACATCTTGTACTCGCGCAACGCCCGGAACATCCGCCGGCTGCTGGACGCGCTGTTCGTCCTCGAGGCCCGCTTCCGCGATCTCACAGGCCGCCGCATCGTTCCCGCGGAGTCGCACCTCCTGACGCATGGCCCCAAGCTCTTGCTCACGAAATTCGGTCCGCTGGACCTCCTCGGGACGCTGAGCATGCACGATGATGACGAGACCAGTTACGAGGCGCTCCTCGACCAGACGATCACGCTGGAGACACCGCGGCATTCGATTCGCGTCCTCTCCCTCGACGGACTGATCGAGGTCAAAAAAAAGGCCGCTCGTCCTCAGGACCTCCGGACGCTGCCGATCCTGCGCGCAGCGCTCGAGCGCTCAAAACAGCGAGGATGAGCCGGCGCCGGCACCGATATCTCGCTTCCCCTGCCCTCGCTCTTCTGCGAAGCTCTTCTGGCCGACAGGAGGCGCCTCCCGGCGCGCCCGGCACCCGGAACGTCCCCACCCGATGACTCCGCCGCCCTACGCCGCCTGGTTCCAGACCGTTGCCGGCTTCCGGCCCCACGACTGGCAGCGCGCGCTCGGCGAAGCGACAGACTGCGGGCACCGGCTGCTCCGCATCCCGACCGGCTTCGGCAAGACAGCCGGCGTCGCGCTGCCCTGGCTCTACCATCGCGCGCTCCGCGGAGATCTCGGCTGGCCCACGCGCCTCGTCTTCTGCTTCCCGATGCGCACGCTCGTCGAGCAGACCGAGGCCGCCATCGCGGCCTGGCTCGAGCGCTCGGGGCTGTCCGTCGCCGTGCATGTCCTCATGGGCGGCGTCGAAGGCCAGCGCTGGGAGCTCGCTCCCGAAAAGCCGGCCATCCTGCTCGGAACACAGGACATGCTGCTCTCGCGCGCCATGAACCGCGGCTACGGCACGGGCCGCGCGCGGTGGCCCATGCCGTTCGGCCTCGTGAGCCAGGACGCGCTCTGGGTCCTCGACGAGGTCCAGCTCATGGACGTCGGGCTCGCCACGAGCGCGCAGCTCGCCGCCTTCCGCGACCACGATGCGACCGCGCGACGGAGGCTGCGGCCCACCCATGCATGGTGGATGAGCGCCACGCTCCAGCCCGGGTGGCTCGAGACCGTCGACTTCGGAGGACAGGTCGCCGCCCTCGACGCACAGGCCGTGCGCATCCCCGAGGCGGAGCGCCAAGGAGGGCTGTGGGAGGTGAGCAAGTCGCTCGAGCTTGGCGACGCCGCCGCCGAGGCCGACGTCGCCAAGCTCGCGCTGGAGATGCACCGGCCAGGCACGCTGTCGCTCGTCGTCGTCAACCAGGTCCAGCGCGCCATCGACCTCTTCCAGGCGCTCGACGAGCGATGTCACGAGCGCAAAGGAAAGACGCGTGTCCGGAGGGCCGGCGCGCCGGAGCTCAAGCTCGTGCACAGCCGCTTCCGCGGCGCCGAGCGGGCGCGGTGGAGCCGCGACTTCCTGAGCCGCGCCGCGAGCCGCCCCGAGGCGCTTCCCGGCGAAGGGCGCATCCTCGTGGCCACGCAGGTCGTGGAGGCGGGCGTCGATATCTCGGCGCGCCTGCTGATCACGGATCTTGCGCCCTGGTCGAGCCTCGTTCAGCGATTCGGGCGCTGCGCCCGCTACGAAGGGGAGTCCGGCGCCATCGTCGTACTCGGCAAGACGAAGACCGCCGCGCCGTATGCCGAGGCCGAGCTCGACGCCGCCGCCGAGGCCGTCGCGACGCTCGCCCGGAGCGCCGGCGACGCCTCGCCCCGCGCCGTCGACGCCTTCGAACAGGCGTGCTCCCCGGACCTGCTCGGCCGGCTCTACCGCTATGCGCCGGCCCACGTCCTGCGCCGCCGCGACGTCGACGATCTGTTCGACACGACACCCGATCTCACCGGCAGCGATCTCGACGTAGGACGCTACATCCGGAGCGGGGAGGACCGCGACGTCCGCGTCTTCTGGAGGCCTGTCGAGCCGGCGAGCAAGACCTTGTCCCGCGAGCACGTCGACCGGGTGGACCGCGCCGAGCTCTGCACCGTCCCGGTCCGCGATCTGCGCGACTTCGTGCGCGCCGATCGCGGCGGACGCCCGGTGTTCGCGCTCGACTACGTGCTCGGCGCCTACCGCAGGGTCGAGGACGTCGATCGCATCCCGTCGGGGAGCACGCTGCTCCTGCCCTCGTCCGCGGGAGGGTACAGCGCGGATCTCGGCTGGAACCCGAAGGCGAGCGCCGAGGTCGTGCCCGTGGCCCGCCCGGCGGAGCCGGCCGACAGCGCGGCGCTGCGGCTCGATCGGAGCGCCGAGGCCGCGGAGGACGACAGCCTCTCGCAGGCGGCATGGCAGAGCATCGCCACGCACGGCCGGGAGACAGCCGGAAAGCTGCGCGACATCGCGACGGCGCTCCGGTTGCCGGAGCGGCTCGTGGAGCTCCTGGATCTCGCGGCGCGGTGGCACGACGCGGGCAAGGCACACGCGGTGTTCCAGGGCGCCATCGGGCAGGACGCGCGCGCGAAGGCCGGCGAGATCGGCCAGCGACGAGACCTCGCCAAGGCGCCTGACGAGGCGTGGACCGGGAAAGGCTACCCGACCCGGCCGGGCTTCCGGCACGAGCTCGCGAGCGTCCTCGCCCTGTTCTCGCTGCTCCGCCGCGCGAACCCGCGGCACGCCGCGCTGCTCGGAGGCTGCGCGGAGCTCCTCGCCGTGCTGGGCGAGCCCCCCTCGGCGACTCCGCCGGAGGACTCGATCGACGCGGACCACCCGCTCGCGCGCGAGCTCGCCAGTCTTTCGGAGGAAGAGCTCAACCTCGTCGCCTTCCTCGTCTGCGCGCACCACGGCAAGGTGCGCACGGCCTGGACGAGCACGCCGCTCGATCAGAGGGCGGGCCACGGCGGCATCCATGGCGTGTGCGAGGACGACGCGCTCGGTCCGTTCGAGCTCCCCGCCACGGAAGGCGACGCTCCGGTGCCGTCGCTCACGCTGTCCCTCGAGCCCGCCGCGCTCGGCGTCGGCGCGCGGTTCGGCGCCTCCTGGGGCGAGCGCGTCGCGGGCCTGCTCGAGGCGTGGGGTCCATTCACGCTGGCCTACCTGGAGGCGCTGCTCCGCTCCGCCGACGTGCGCGCCTCGATGGCGGCGACCTCATGAGCCTGCACCTGCACCACCTCGCCGGCTGCACGCCCGAGCCGATCGCCGGCTACCTCAAGGCGCTCGGCGTCCACCGCGCCGTCGCCCACCAGGCGGATCGCGGGGCGCGGACCCGCTGGAACAGCGGGCGGTTCGAGCTCGTCACATCGCTCGATCGCGATGGCCTGACGCGCTTCTTCCTGGAGGCGTACGCCCCTTCGCCGATCATCGCGCCGTGGAACGGCGGCAGCGGCTTCTACCCGAAGGACACGAAGGACGGCATCGAGCCGCTCTCGTCCTCGCCGGCGGACCGCTTCGCCGCCTACCGCGAGGCCATCGCCGCGGGGCGCGCGATCGTGGCTGCGCGAGCCGAGAGCCCGAAGGGCGAGGAGAAGCTCGAGATGATCCGCGCCTGCCGGCGTGCGTGGCCCGAGGCCATGCTCGCGTGGCTCGACGCCGCGGTGGTCCTGGCCGGCGACGTCGCGAGGTATCCCGCGCTGCTCGGCACGGGTGGCAACGACGGGCGGCTCGACTTCACAAACAACCGCATGCAGCGCGTGGTCGAGCTGATCGATCCAGCGACCGGCGACCCGCGCCCTGCTGCGCGCCCGCTGCTCGCGGCCGCGCTCTTCGGCGAGCCGGCGCCGGGGCTCGAACGGCGCGCCGTCGGTCAATTCCTGCCGGGGAACGCCGGCGGACCGAACCAGGCATCGGGCTACATGGGCGAGTCGCTCGTGAACCCGTGGGACTTCGTCCTGTTGCTCGAAGGGGCGCTGCTCCTGCCCGTCGCGGCGGTGCGGCGGCTCGAGAGCTCCGGCCTCGTGCAGGCGGCCGCGCCGTTCGCGGTGCGCGCGCGGGCCGGCGGCTACGCCAGCGCGTGCGCCGTCGACGAGGGCAACCAGCGCGGCGAGCAGTGGATGCCGCTCTGGGACGGCGCGGCGACGCTCGCCGAGGTGCGCGCCCTCTTCGCCGAGGGGCGGCTCGTCGCCAGCGCGAACAAGCGGCAGGCGGGGCACGCCATCGACGCGGCGCGCGCGGTCTCCGGCCTGGGCGTCGCCCGCGGGGTCCGCGAGTTCGTCCGGTTCGGCTACATCGAGCGCAACGGGCAGGCGAACCTCGCGGTGCCGCTCGGCCGCTGGACGGTCGAGGCGGGCGATCGCGCCGGAGCGCCGGAGCGGTCGCGCCTGCTCGACGAGATCGACCCCTGGGTCGAGGGCCTGCGCAGCGTAAGTCAAGGCGACGGCGCGCCCGCGGCGCTCGGCCGCGCGCTCCGGCGCGTCGAGGCGGCGATGCTCGCGGTGTGCCGCGACGTGTCCCCGGAGCGCTGGCAAAGGCTGCTCCTCGGGCTGGCCGAGGCGGAGAGCGCGCTCGTCTCCCGGCCGAAGGTCGCGGCGGCAGCGCCCTGGCTCGGGCCGATTCCACCGCTGTCGCCGGCGTGGTGGCGAGCGGCCGACGACGGCTCGGCCGAGCTGCGCATCGCTGCCGCCATCGCATCGCAGACAGGCCCGGTAGGGCGCGCCGGCGCGAACGAGATCGGTCCGATCCGCGCGCACTGCCTCCCGCTGGACCCGCGCTCTGGCTTCCGCCGTCTCGCCTACGGTGCCGAGGGCCTCATGCGCGACCCACGCGTCGTATGGACCGGTCGCGACCTCGCCGACGATCTCGCGGCCGTGGCGCAGCGCCGCATCATCGAGGCTCCGCTCCACGGGGCGCATGCCTTCCCCCTGCGCGGCCGCGCGTACGCGTCCCTGGATGACGTCGCGCTCTTCCTGGACGGCGCGCTGGACGAGGCGCGCATCTCCGGTCTGTCGCGCGCCTTCATGGCGGTCGAGTGGAAGGGGACGCCGCGTCCATCGCGCGCGCCTCGCGCCGAGCGCCCGTCGGCGCTGCACGCGCTCTTCCGGCTCGCCTATACGCCCGACGCGGTGAACCCCTCGCCTGCAGCCGGCCGCAGCGGCGCGGAGAGCGACCTGTCCCCGATCGAGCCGCGCCTCGATCCGGCGCCGCTGCGCTTGCTCGTCGCAGGCCGCCTGCACGACGCGGGAGCCGCTGCGGTGCGGACGCTGACCGCAGCGGGCGCCCGCCCGAAGCTGCGCCTCGTTGCGGGCTCCCCCGAGCTCGCGCGGCGTCTCGCCGCGGCGCTCGCCATCCCGGTTGCGCCCGACGATCTCGTGAAGCTCCTTGGTCTGGTCTGCAAGCCGGCCGGTCCCACGGTCAAGGACGCGCCGTCCACGCCGCCGCCCGCGACGCCTACGATGTCGGAGTGATCATGCCCATCGATCTCAACGCCCTGCTCCCCGATCGTGCCCCGTACCCCTCTCGCCTGCTGCTCGAGCAGGAGCTGCGACCCGTGCAAGGGGTTCGCTTCCAGCCGACCGGCTTCCCGGATCTGGGCGCGAGCGTCTTCGAAGATCCTCTCAGCGGCGGGCAACGGTTGCTCGTCGAGAGCGCGCAGAGCATGGCCAACCGGCTCGAAGCGGTGTGCTGGGATCGGGCTGCGCAGGATCTGGTCCCGGAGCTCAAGGGGCTCTCGTATGTGCGCGTGCTCCGGTCGGACAAGAACTATCTCACGAGCTCGATCACGGAGGCGCACCGCCTCAATTCGCCTTACATCCTGGAGAGCAAGGACAGGTCGTTCTTCAACCAGCTGAAGGACGAGACCGCGGCCCTCGCGGAGGGTCCGATCGATCGCAGGAAGCTCGCGGCCATCGTGTTTCGCTACGACGCGAACACGTTGCTTCACGGCCTCTTCCTTGCGAAGCCCGACCTCGTCGGCGGACGATTGCGCATCGAGCGCGCGCTGTCCTCGTTCATCGAGGCCGAGGACGTGCGCGTGGCCGCTTCAGGTGGCGTGAAGAACGATGCGGTCAACCCGAGCGGCGATACGGGCAAAGGATTCGGCAACGTGCCGTTCCACCGCGACGAGTACACCGCGAAGCGCATCGTGGCGTTCTTCAGCCTCGATCTGCACCAGCTCCGCGGCTACGGCCTTGGCGCGGCGGCGGAACGGCTGCTCACGCTGCTCGCGCTCTACAAGGTCGCGGCGCTGCTGGAAGGCGACCTGCGCCTGCGCACCGCGTGCGATCTCGCGCCCCAGGGGCCGCCGCGCGTGGTTCGCCCCGAATCGTTCGTCGTGCCGCCCGCGGCCGCGCTGCGGGCGGAGCTGCCTTCGGCGATCGCGGCATGCAAGGATCTGTTCGCGGGGGCCGGCGCTCCGACGACCGTCACGTTCTCTTCCTGATGCTGCGGCTAGCAATTCGGTTCCTGGCCGGCTCGTACCACGCGACTCCCTGGGGCCGGCACGTCAACGAGGGAGACATCGAGTGGCCGCCGAGCCCGTGGCGCCTCTGCCGTGCGCTCCTCGCGACCGGCTTCGCCCGGCTCGGCTGGACGGCGGTGCCGCCGGAAGCGCGGTCACTGATAGAGCGGCTTGCAGCGTCGCCGCCCGTCTATCATCTGCCGGCGGCATCGACGGGCCACACGCGCCACTACATGCCCGTCAACAAGGGCGCCACGGCGAAGGTGCTCGACGCGTTCGCGTTCGTCGGACGCGACGACGGCGCGGTGCTCGGCGTGACCTGGGAGGTGGAGCCCTCGCCGGCGGAGCGATCGCTCTTTGCGGTGCTCGCGGAGCGTTTGAGTTACCTGGGACGGGCGGAGTCCTGGGTGGCTGCCGAGGTCACGGAAACCCTGCCTGGCGGGCTGTCTCCGTGCCATGCATCGGAGTGCGCCCCGGGGCCGGAGTACGAGCGCGTTGCGCTGCTCGCGCCGCTCGATGCCACGGCGTACGCGGCGTTTCGCAGAGAGCGCGTGGGCGCGACGAGCATGGCAGCGCAGGACGAGCCGGCGCGCCGGGGCGCGAAGGTGCCGAAGAAGAACGCGGCTTCGAAGGAGGCCGCGAAGCTCGACGCGCTCTATCCGGCGGACATCCTCGCAGCGCTCCTCAAGGACACCAGCGAGCTCCAGCGTGACGGGTGGAGTCAGCCGCCCGGCAGCCGGTGGCTGTCGTACTGGCGCGAACGCGACGCGCTCGGGAAGGCGCCAGCACGAGCGACGCGCGCTGCTCACCGACATGCACCGCGGGACGACACAGCGCTCCTCGCTCTCGCGTCCGACACCGCGAGGGGGGAGGTCCTGCCGTGCCTCGAGGACGGCCTGCTCCGCATGGAGGCGCTGCACGCGAAGCTCGTCAGCCAGTCGGACCGTCACGACGGGCTCGGCCCCTCGCCTTGCCTGAGCGGCAAGGACGAACGCAGAGAGCGCCTCAAAGGCCACGCACACGCCTGGCTCTTGCCGGCGTCGCTGGATCGCGAGGGTTACATCGATCACGTGCTCGTGCATGCGGCAATGACGCTCGACGGACGTGCGCATGAGGCTCTCTCCAAGCTGCGGCAATTTCACGCGAAAGACGTGAACACGTTCCTCACGCTGGTAGGGGTCGGCACACGGGAGGACTTCGAGCAGGCGGTGCCGTATGTCAGGGCGGCGAGGGTATGGAAGAGCGTGCTGCCTTTCGTACCTCCACGGCACCTCAAGCGGCAGGGAGCGAACTCGCTCGAAGGCCAGGTCCAGGCGGAGCTCGCATCCCGCAACCTGCCGCCCGCCAAGCGGATCGAGGTGGAGCTCGACGGGGGCGATTACCGCGCCGCGAGCGAGTTCTGGGAGCTATGGCAGCGCCGTCATCCCGGTGAGGTTCGCATCGCAGCGCCCGAGGGGGGCGCACCACTGCCGGAAGAGCGCCTCGCGACGCGCTGGCGCCACTTCCGCAACGCGCGCCTGCTCAAGCCCGAGCAGCGCCCTCCCGTCGCGACGAACCTCGGCCTGCGCCTCACCTTCGCCGAGCCCGTCCGTGGCCCGATCGCCCTCGGCTACGCCTCGCACTTCGGCCTCGGCACGATGACCCCGGCGCCCTGATCCGCGGCCTCGGATCTTCTCCAGCCCCCTTCATCCCCTCCCCCCTCCGCCGTATCCTCCTCGCTGGAGGCCCCATGCCGACCGCGACGAGACCCCAGAACGCCACGCTCACCGGCGCGCTCCCGCTCGACCGCCCCACGGCGGAGCGGCCGCACCGGCTCTACGTGGCCACCTCGAACCACTGCAACCGCGCGTGCCCTTGGTGCTGCACCTGCTCGTCGCCCCGGGGCCGGACCTTCCTCGCCCTCGACCGCTACAAGGCGAGCTTCCCGGCCGAGGGCCCCTTCGAGGTGCAGCTCGAGGGCGGCGAGCCCACCATCCACCCGCACTTCGACGAGATGGTGCGGCTCGCCCGCGCCGAGCCCCGCTGCGCGCGCGTCGTCGTCGTGACCAACGGCGTCGAGATCCCGCGGGACCCGGCCGGGCTCGACGCCTGGCTCCAGAAGCTCGGCGAGCCGGCCACGATCAAGCTCTCGATCAACCACCACCTCCTCGAGCACGACAGCGATCTCCTCGCCCTCGCGCGCGCCCTGCTCGAGCGGCTCTCCGCGCTCGGCGGCGACCGCCAGCTCGTCCTGAACGTCCGGCTCCGGAAAGACGAGGCCGACGGCGACGCGTGGGTCACGCAGGCGGTGCGCGACGCAGGGCTCATCGAGCTCGCCAACGTGTTCCACCTGCAACGCTACGGCTTCGCCCAGAAGCGCGAGGACTGGGACGAGCCCTTCCTCGTCGGCACCCATTTCACGATGCTCAACCCGGACGGCCGCGCCTTCGGCCCCGACCTCGTGGCGCGCTCCGACGCCATGCGAGACCTGCCGTGAGCGCGCGCCCCTTCCACGAGGAATGGCGCCGCCTGAAGAGCCGCGCCTTCGATCTGACAGGCAACAGCACCGCCGGCGAGACGGTGCGCTTCGACCTGTGGGGACAGCCGGTCGAGATCTACCGCAATGCGAACTTCTCCATCTACAGCCGCCAGCCCTGCAATGCGAAATGCCACTTCTGCGTCGAGGAACTCAGGCCGGCATCGCGCGGGCGGAGCCTGTCGATGCAGAAGACCGTCGAGGACGACGACGAACGCTATTTCGACGCCATGGCCGAGTCCCTTGTCGCGCTCCAGCCGCTCGATCCGACGGTATCCATCACCGGCGGCGAGCCGAGCCACGATCCGCGGCTGCCCCGCATCCTCGCCCTCGGGCAGGCCCGCCGAGGGCGCAAGCGGACGCTCACCACGAACGGGTCGGGGCTGCTGCAGCGGCGCGAGGGAAAGCGGGTGATCGACTGGATCGTCGAGACAGGCGTCCAGCACCTCAACATCAGCCGCGCCCACCCGGATCACGACAGGAACGCAAAGCTGATGGTGATGAAGGACGGCCTGAGCGTCGACGAGCTGCGCCAGGTCGTGGAGACGGCAGCGGCGGGCGGCACCCGGGTGCGCCTCTCCTGCGTGCTCCTGCAGGGGCAGATCGACTCGGTCGAGCCCATCGTGGCCTATCTGCGGTTCGCCCGGTCGCTCGGCGTCGACAACGTGATCTTCCGCCAGCTGATGAAGACCGACAAGGCCGCGGTGGTCGAGAACCACGTCGTGAAATACAGCGATCGCTCCCGCGTGCGGCTCGAGCCGCTCCTCGACGCGCTCAGCGCCGACCCGCGGTTCTCGTTCGAGCGGCAGATCGTGGGCTATTACTACTATGTCGAGGTGTTCCGCTTCGAGGACATCGATGTGGTCTTCGAGGAGGCCGACCTCGCCCAGCTCGAGGAGACGAAGCGCTCGGGCCCAGGCATCGTCCACGAGCTCATCTTCCACCCGAACGGGAGGCTCGCTTCCACCTGGCAGCCGTGGGACGGCATCCTGGGCCCACCCCCGGCGGCGCGTGCCTCGCTCGACGCCTCATGACGCCTCCGGTCATCCCCCTGCCCTACATCGGCCGGAACCTGCTCTTTCTCGAGGAGGTGCTGGACGAGCTCGACGGGCGCGGCATCACGGGCCCTCTGCTGTTCCGCGCGAGCGAGACCGACAAGCTGGCTCGCCTCCTCGAGCACGGCACCGACCGCGCCGGATACCCCGGAGAGAGGCCGTGGACCGACGGCCCGGATCAGGGGCGGCCGATACGGCACGAGGACGTGATCTTCGGGACCACCGCCGACGAGATCCGGTCGGGAGAGCGGGAGCCCGAGCGGTCCACGTCGCTCAAGAAATTCGCCGTGATCCAGCGGCCCCTGTTCGTCGCGCACGACGCCCGCTGCTTCGTCAAGCTGTGCGACCGGCAATACGAATACAGCGATCCAGCGCAGAAGCAGGCGGCGCTCCTCGCGCTGTTCCCGGTGACGCGAGTCGACCCGATCCAGGGCTGGTTCTTCGAGGAAGACGGCCTGGCGTACCGAGCGCTCGTGCGCTCGATCCGGGGTGGCGCGATGGTCGAGGTGGGCTCCTGGAAGGGGCTCTCCACGGCCTACGTCGGGCGGCTCGCGGCGAGGAACGGCGTCGCGCTCCACTGCGTCGACACGTGGGAAGGCTCCAGCGACGCGTACGACGGGCGGTATCGCGCCCTGCTGGCCGCGGAGGACGTGCCGGGCGCGTTCCAGGCGAACATGGAGGCGCTCGGGCTCCGGCCCAGCGTCCTGCGGATGCCGTCCACGGACGCGGCGGCGCGCTTCGCCGACGCGAGCCTGGATCTCGTGTTTCTCGACGGCTCGCACGACCGCGCGGCCGTGCTCGCCGATCTCGAGGCCTGGTGGCCCAAGCTGAGACCGGGCGCCGTCCTGGCCGGCCACGATCACAACGACAAGCACGCAGGGGTCATGGACGCCGTGGCTCACTTCATGTCCCTGGCCGGACGACCGGCCGAGCGCGGCGCCGGCTCGGTGTGGTGGGCGCGGCGATGAGATGATGGTGGATGATGGCGACGAACAAGCGCCTCTTCGTGGCGACGGGAGCCTACGCGTGCGGCAAGACCACGACGCTCCGGCATCTCGCGTCCACGCGGGGCCACGGCGTGCACGGTGAGGCGCACCGGCGCGTGCTCGACGAGCTCGGCGCGCGCACCCACGGCCATCCGCCGGACGAGCCGTTTCGGCCGATCGACGCGCCGGACCACTTCTGTCCCATGTGCCGAAAGCGGGAGTTCGCCGCGCGGGTGCTGGAGACCCAGAAGACGATCGAGGCGGAGGCGCGGGATGGCGACTGGCTGGAACGCGGGGCGCTCGATCCGGTCGAGTACTACCTGCGCACGAGCGGAGAGGCCGAGTATCCGTGGCCGCCCGGCGAGCCCGCGTTCGAGCGGTATGCGCTTGTGTTCCTGTTCGCCGTGATGCCCGAGCTGCAGACGCCGCGCTGGGGCAGGAGCAGAGAGGCGCGCGCCGCCGAGGCGGAGCGGATCAACCAGCGGCTCGGCGCGCTCTACCGCGCGGCCGGCTTCGAGGTGGTCGAGGTCGGCCCCGGCACCGTGGAAGAGCGGGCGGAGCTCCTGGCTCGGGAGGCGCGTGCTACCTTGCGTGAGAGCCCATGGTAGCCGCCGCCCACATGCCGTCTCGGTCCTCGATCGCGCCCGCGGGTGAGCAGCGGTTCGTGATTTACGGGGTCCCCTGGCAGACCTACGTGAGGCTGCGGGACGAGCTGGACACTCCGGGCCTGCGAATGACCTTCTGCGAGGGAACGCTGGAGCTCATGCGCCCCTCCATCGATCACGAAGCAACGAAGAAGAGCATCGCCCGCCTGATCGAGATCTTCGCGCTGGAGCGCGATGTGCCCCTCCACGGCTACGGCTCGACCACGTTCCGTCGCGAGGCCAAGGCACGCGGCCTCGAGCCCGACGAGTGCTATTGTGTCGGCGAGCCGCTCAAGGAGTTCCCCGACATTGCGATCGAGGTGGTGCTGACGAGCGGTGGGCTCGACAAGCTGTCTGTCTACAGCGGTCTCGGCGTCCGTGAGGTCTGGTTCTGGGAGCGCGACGCATTCCAGCTCCATGCATTGCGCGGCGAGGCGTACGAGGCCATCGCGACAAGCGAGCTCCTTCCGGATCTGGATCTCGCCGCGCTCGCGCGCTTCGTGCGCTGGCCGGATCAGCACGCGGCGGTCAAGGCGTTCCGCAGCTGGCTGCGGGACGGCGGCTGAGCTCGCTCGCGCGGCGGCGCGGGGCGCTCAGCCCTCGGCGAAGTCCTGAGAGAGCCGCACGTCCTTGAGCTCCGCGCCGAGCAGCTCGATCGCGGCCGTGACGAGCGGGTGGTCGGCCACGGCGCGCCGGGCGGCCTCGACCCGCGCCTTGCGCTCGGCGGTCTCGACCTGCGCGAGCGAGGGGCCGGCGCTGCCGCGGGTGATCGTCTCGAAGACAAGCTCGGCGGGGCCGCCGAAATGGGCGCGCAGGACCCGGGCGAGCAGCTCGCGGGCCGCGGGCTCGGTGGCCTGGCCGGACAGGAACGAGTTCGCCTCGTAGCCGAGGACGACGCGGGTCGGCTGGAGCTCCAGCACGGCCGCGTGCTCGAGCACCGAGGCGAGCGCCGGCCGCAGCGCCCGGACCCCGGTGATCACCGCGCGCCAGGTGGCGAGATCGCCGGCGCTCATCGCGGGCGGCGGCGCGCTCGACCGCGGCGCCGGGGCCTGCGCCGCCGGCGGCGGCGCGCTCGACCGCGGCGCCGGGGCCTGCGCCGCGGGGGGCGGCGCGCTCTGCGGAACGGAGTACAGGGCGCCGCGCGGCGAGGGAGGCGGCGCGCTGTCGGGGCGGTACGCGGGCGCGGCTGCGCCGTTCGCGTAGGCCGTGGCCTTCGCGAAGGCCGGCCCGGCGCCGCCGCCCGCGAAGCTGGCCGCCGCGCCATGCACGCCCGGCGCGCCGTTCGCGAGGGCCACGACGTTCGCCGACGACGTGCCGTTCGCCACCACGCCGCCCGTCGCCCTCGCCATCCCCCCGGTGTACGGCGCGCCGTGCGCCGCTGCGCCGTTCGCCCTCGGCGCGCCGTGCGCCGCCGCGCCGTACGAAGCCGCCGCGCCGTTCACCGCCGCGCCGTACGAAGCCGCCGCGCCGTTCACCGCCGCGCCGTACGAAGCCGCCGCGCCGTTCACCGCCGCGCCGTTTGCGTTTGCCCCGGCCGCGCCGCTCCCCGCGCGCGCCGCCCCCGGGACCGCGCCGCCCTCTGCCGCGACGTCCGAGGCGCGCCCATCCGCCCGCGCCTCGTCGGGCGCTGCCTCGGACGGCGCCGCGCCGCGCCGGGGCGCAGCCGCTCCGCCGGACGGCGCGCCGGGCCGCTGCGGCGCGCGCTCCGGCGCACCACCACCGCCGCCTCCGCCGCCTCCGCCGCCGTTCAGGCGCCGCTCGAGATCGCCGAGGCGGCGCAGCAGCTCGTCGATCGGCAGGAGCGGCGGCCGCCTGGCGAGCCGGACGAGCGCCATCTCGAGCGAGGCCCGCGGCTGGCCGCTCCGGACGATGTCGTCGAACGAGCGCGAGAAACCCTGGTGCAGCCGCGTGAGATCGTCCGCGTCCGCGCGCGCCGCGAGCGCCCGCGCGTCGGCGACCTCCTCGTCGGCGAGATCGAGCAGCGGCGCCGGATCCTCGCAGACCTTCGCCACCACGAGATCGCGCAGGTGCGCGAGGAAGTCGCGGGCCACGTGCGGCAGGTCGTACCCCTGCTGCGCGAGCTCTCCCACGATGCGCACGCACGCCGCAGGATCGCCGTCCACGAGCGCCTCCGCCAGCCGGTGCAGCACCACGCGGTCGGCGACGCCGAGCACCTTCGCCACGCCCTCGGCCGTGATGCGATCGCCGCTCGTCCCCACCCACGCGATCACCTGATCGAGCAGGCTCATCGCGTCGCGCATGCTCCCCGCAGCCTCCCGCGCGAGCGCGCTGAGCGCCGGATCGTCGGCGGGGATCTTCTCCTGCTCGAGCACCCAGCGGAGCCGCGCCGCGATCGCCTGCGCCCCGATGAGCTTGAAATCGTAGCGCTGGCACCGGCTCAGGATCGTGACCGGGACCTTGTGCACCTCCGTCGTCGCGAAGATGAACTTCACGTGCGGCGGCGGCTCCTCCAGCGTCTTCAGGAACGCGTTCCACGCCGCGTTCGAGAGCATGTGGACCTCGTCCACGATGAAGATCTTGAACCGGTCGCGCGCCGGCCGGTACGGCAGGCTCTCCTGGAGCTTCCGCACCTCGTCGACGCCGTTGTAGCTCGCGCCGTCGATCTCCTGGACGTCGACGTCCGCGCCGACGGTGATCTCGGCGCACTGCGGGCACGTCTGGCACGGCTTCGCGGTGGGGCCGTGCACGCAGTTCAGCGCCTTGGCGAGGATGCGCGCGCTCGTCGTCTTGCCGACCCCGCGGACGCCCGTGAAGAGGAAGGCGTGCGCGACACGATCCCGCGCGATGGCGTTGCCGAGCGTCGTCGATACGTGCTCCTGGCCGACGAGATCCTCGAAGGACTGCGGGCGCCATTTCCGCGCGAGGACGACGTAGCTCATACGCTGCTCGACTAGCACCTTCTGGCGAGCGCGTCGCCGCAGCTGTGGCCGACACGGACGTCGCCCTGCATTCCGGTGAGTTTGCCAGAGTTGCCGCGCAAAACGCACCCTTCTCCGCCGGGACCGGGGCCGGCCTCCCTGCGCAAGGGTGCGCAACGGAGTCCCTGGAGAGGCGGAAGCGCCGCTCGACGTGAGACGCGACCGGACGGGGCCGGACAGGCCGCGCTCTCCGCATCCCCTTCCCGGTTGCGGCGCGGCGCCGTTCACGGCATAGACCGCCGTCTCATGCAATTTCGCGGCGGAATGAATGAGCTGGTTCGCCAGGCGGCGCGCATGCAGCGCAAAATCGACCAGGTGAAGGACGAGCTGAAGGAGCGCGAGGTAAGCGCGACCGCCGCCGGGGACAAGGTCACGGTCGTGGTCACCTGCGAGGGAAAGGTGCGCCGGATCGACGTCGACCCCGCGTTCCTCGCGAGCGAGGGCCTGGAGATGGCGCTCGACGCCATCGTGGCCGCGTCCAACTCGGCGCTCGAGACGGCCGACAAGCTCGTCGAGAGCGAGATCGCCAAGGTGACCGGCGGCGTCAAGCTCCCCGGCATGCACACTTGATTGCGTTGCGTCCCCCGGCCTCGCTCCCCGGCTCCTCGAAGCTCCCGAACGGCGGCCCCGCCGGCTTTCGCAGCGCGCCTGGCGGCCTGCCCGGCCGGCTGTCGCGCGTCGCCCAGCTGCTCGCGCGCCTGCCGGGCGTCGGCGAGAAGACGGCGCAGCGCTTCGCCCTCTTCCTCGTGACCGCCGGCGACGGCACCGCGCGCGACCTGGGCGGCGAGCTCGCGGAGCTCTGCGACCACATCGGGCCGTGCGTCCGGTGCGGCCACATCGCCGAGATCGACGACAGCGGCGGGGCGCTCTGCGCCATCTGCCAGGACACGCGGCGCGACGGCGGCCTCCTCTGCGTCGTCGCGCGCGTCCAGGACCTCCTGGCGATCGAGCGGAGCGGGGCGATGCGCGGGCGCTACTTCGTGCTCGGCCGGCTCCTCTCGCCCCTCGAGGGGGTCGGCGCCGAGGAGCTGCCGCTCGAGGCGCTCCGGGCGCGCGTGCGCGACCCCGAGCAGCCGGTGCGGGAGGTGCTCGTCGCCACCCCGCCCTCCGTCGACGGGGAGGCGACAGCGCTCCTGCTCGCGCGCGAGCTCGGCGCCCTGGGGATCCAGGTCACGCGGATTGCCAGCGGCGTGCCGCACGGGGGAGATCTGGAGTTCGCCGACCAGGTGACGCTGGGGCGAGCCATCGAAGGCCGGAAGAGCTTCGGCTAGAGGGAACCGCGTAGACCGGCCCCCGACCCACGTCAGCGAGGGCCGGGCGGGCCTTCCGCACGCCGAGGCGCTCCACCATTCAGAGGTCGACATGTCCAAAACCGCAATCACATCCGATCGGGCCCCGCGCGCCATCGGGCCGTACTCGCAGGCCGTCAGGGCCGGCGATCTCGTGTTCTGCAGCGGCCAGATCCCGATCGATCCCGCGACGGGCGAGCTCGTCGCCGGGGGGATCGAGGCGCAGACGGCCCAGGTGATCAAGAACCTGAGCGAGGTGCTGTCCGCGGCCGGCGCGAGCTGGAACGACGTGGTGAAGACCACGATCTACCTGACGAACCTCGCGGATTTCGCCGTCGTCAACCAGGTATACGGGGCGGCCGTCGGCGGCGTGCTGCCCGCGCGGGCGACGGTGCAGGTGGCGGCGCTGCCCAAGGGCTCCGCCGTCGAGATCGAAGCAGTTGCCCATCTATCGCGATAATCGGGGAGCCGCGGCCGCGGTCCCCCTCTCCAAAATGTCCCCGGGAGCCTCGACATGAGCACAAAGAACGAGAGCGAGAGCACGGAGCGGACCGCCAGCGCAGTTCCCGAATCTGCGCACGAGGGCGCCCCCGATGCAGAGAGCGGAGACAAGCCGCGCGCGCGGAAGGTCGTCCGCTCGGCGAGCACGTCGAGCGCGAGCGGCGCCAAGCGAGCCGACGAGCCGTCCGAGGGCGCCTCGGCGCAGCCCGCGGGCGAGGCGCCGCGCCCCTCGGCGAAGGCCGCCGCAAAGGAGCCGCAAGGCTCGCTGCTGGACCTGATCGCGCCCCGCAAGCGCCCGGCGCTGGCGGACGCGCCGCCGCCGGCCCCGACCGAAGACGCTGCGCCGCCGCCCACCGTCGCGCCGCGCGTCGTCCGCGACTACCGCGCGCCCAGGCCCGAGCGGACCGCCGCGGCATCCGGCGCGCCGAGGCCCGACCGGGGACCCAGGCCCGACCGCGGCCCGCGACCCGACCGGGGGCCCAGGCCCGACCGCGGGCCCCGGCCCGAGCGCGGCCCCAGGGTGGAGCAGGGACCTGGCGCGGCGCAGGGAGCCGGAGGGGAGCAGGGCGCGAGGCTCGATCGCGGGCCCGGGCCTGACCGCGGACCCAGGCCCGATCGCGGGCCGAGGCCCGACCGGGGGCCGAGGCCCGACCGGGGACCGAGGCCCGACCGGGGACCGAGGCCCGATCGCGGGTTCTCGGCGCGACCGGTCGCGGAAGGCGGGCGGGCAGACAGCGGGCGCCCGCAGGGCGCGCGGCCCGGGACGCAGGGCCCGGGGGGCGCCGGGGGACGAGCGCCCGCTGCGGCGAAGCAGCAGCAGAGCGACCGGATGGTGACCGTGGTCGGCCAGGGCGCGAGCGCGACGGTCGTGACGGGCAAGGGCGCCCGGCAGCCGCAGGGCCCGGCCAGGCCGGCGCACCTCCTGTTCGCGCTGCCGGCGGCCAAGGCGACGCAGGTCGCGGCGACGGACAAGCCGGCGCTCACGGCGCGCGAGGCGCTCAGCGCGCGCACCGCCAAGGCGAAGCAGGCGACGGCGGCCGCGAAGAGCAAGGCCGACAGCGGGGCGCGCCCGGAGGGCAGCGCGGGCGCCGAGGCGGCGAAGGTCGACTTCGACGCCGAGGTGCTCGCGGCGGGCTGGGATCGGGCCATCGAGGCGCTGCGGGCGGCGGGCGACGCCGCGCCGGCGCTCGTCGACGCCTGGATCGGCGCCTCCAACGCCGAGGCGATCGCGGCGGCCGCCGAGTCGGAGGACGCCTCCGGCGCGGCGCGGAAGGCGGCGCGGCGGGCGCTCAACGTGCTGAAGTCGCGCGGGGCGGCGATCCCGACGCGGCCGCGCGTGGTGCGGCTCGCCGAGGAGCGCGCCGACGTGATCCAGGCGACGCTGATCCCGCCCGACTCGAGCGGGACCGAGGCCATCGCGATCACGAGCCGCGACACGAGCGGCCGCTACCGGATCGCGGAGGTGATCGTGCGCGAGTCGGTCGGCGTGCTGCACGCCGGCGCGGGGTGGCTCAGCGGCTCGCAGCTCAAGGAGGGCCGGGCGCGCGCGTACGACAACCTGGGCACGGCGCCCGTGCCCGTCTCGCTGGAGTGGGCCCGCCACCGGGTCGCGATCGCGAAGCGGCAGAACGCCGTGTCGGGGCAGGTCGTGCCGCTCGGGCTCGAGGGGTGTCGCGATCTCATCGAGCCCGCGCCGGAGACCGAGCCGCGCCACCCGGTGGCCGACCTCGAGGAGAGCCTGACGGACGAGCAGGTGGCGACGCTCATCGCCGGCTCCGCCTCCCTGCACGACGAGCCGGAGTTCCGGCACTGGCTGCCCGCCCGGCCGGCGCTCGACGAGCTCTTGCAGAAGGTCGGCCAGCGGCTCGGGTCCGCCGGGATGCGCGATCCCGCGCAGGTGAACACGGCGCTGCGCGAGGAGCTCGAGCTCGCGACCGACCGGTTCTTCTCGCCCGAGGTGCGCGGGCAGCTCGCGACGCGGATGCGGAGCAGCGCGGTCTCGCTGCGCGCGCGCAAGGGGGACGCGGCGGCCACCACCGCCCTCGCCGTGGCGCGCGCCATCAGGGAGGCGGGGCTGATCACCGCGCCGCCGCGCGAGATCCCGTTCCTGGCGGCGTTCTTCCAGAAGGCGCTCGGCGTGCTCGCGCAGCAGGGCGGCGGGCAGCTGCGGGTCCCGGTTCCGGCCGGCGCGGCCGGGCCCTCCTCGGGCGCCGAGGCCGCGAGCGGCGAGGAGCCTGCCGAAGGCTCGGGCGCCGAGGCCCCGAGCGGCGAGGGCTCGGGCGGCGAGGCCCAGCAGGCGGCCGGCGGGTGATCGGGCGCGCCGGCCACGCCGGCGCGTGATCGCGCGCGCCGGCCACGCCGGCGCGCTGGGAGACAAAAGCGAGAGGCGAGCCCGGAACGACCCGGCGCTCGCCTCTCGGCTTTTGTGTGGCGGAGCTACTTCACGGTGACGGTGATGTCGCCGTTCTCGGTGAAGAGCTCGAGCAGGCCGCCGTCGCCGTCGCCCATCGTGTACGACGTCGCGCTGCCCTCGCCGGCGGTCGCCCACGTCGAGGGGATGCCCTGCTCCACGACGTCGCCGTTGAGCGTCTGCGCGGTCATCGTCCCGTCCACCCCCGCCGGCACCGAGAGCTCGACGGCGCCGTTGCCGGAGCTGATCGCCCCGTCCGAGCTGCTCCACGCGTCGAGGTCGACGAAGACGCCGCCGTTGTCGGTGGCCACGTTGATCGCACCACGCGCGCCGACCACGTCGATGCTGCCGTTGTCGCTCAGGACGGTGGTGCCGCGGGACGGGGCGCCGTCGAGGTCGATCTCGACGCTGCCGTTGTCCTGCTCGACGCGGAGCCCGCCGTCGAAGCCGGCGGGCAGGACGACCTCGATGTCGGCGCCGAGGTATCCGGAGGAGCCCGCCCTGCGCTGGGTCGTGATGACGACCTCGCCCTCGGTCTTCGCGGCGAGATCGAGGTCCTCCTCGATCTCCTGCACCGCGAGCGGGTTCTCGTCCTTCTTGCGCATCGTGAACGGGGAGAAGGTGACGACGACGTCGCTCACGTTCCCCGTGCGGACCTCGACGTCACCGTTGTCGCTCACGATGCGGATGCTCTGGGTCGGGAGGTACTCGACACGCACGCTCTCGTCGGTGCCTTCGTAGCGCACGAGGGTCTCGGCGGTGACGACACACCCGGCCGCCGCTGCGGCGGACGCAGCGCTGATCAGGAAGCAGGCGATTCGAAGCGAGCGATTCATCATGGATTCCTCTCGGGCAGATTGTACGGCGGGCGAGGTTCGAGCCCCGTCCGACCGCGCAGGGAGCGTGCCAGCCCGTTTCTTGGACGCGCGCTCCGAGCAACACATCATGGATCGCAAGATTTCGACGCGGTCCGGTCGGTCGCCGAGGCTCAGGGCGCCTCCCACGGGAGGGGCGCCTCACCAAGACCCACCTTCTTGCGGAAAGCGACGTGCAGCGCCCGGGTCTTCGGGCCGGGGAGTCCCGCGCCGAGGGTGTGCCCGTCCACGCGCACGACCGGAACGATCTCGCGGAGGCTCGAGGTGATGAACACCTCCTCGGCGGCCAGGAGCCGGGCCATCGTGACCGGCTCGCAGCACACCGGGATGCCGAGCTCGCCCGCGACGTCGATGACGTTGGCCCGGGTGATGCCGACAAGGATCCCTGCCTCCCTGGGCGGCGTGATCAGCAGGTGTCCCGCCTCCTCCGCGCCCTCGCGCGCCGGCGGACGCCGCTCCACGAGGAAGACGTTGGACGTCGTGCCTTCGACGACGTGGCCCGACGGGTCCAGGATCAGCGCCTCGTGGGCCCCGGCGGCCCGCGCCTCGCGCAGGGCGAGGAGGCTCTCGAGGTAGTTCGAGATCTTGGCCCCCGGCGCCGCGTCGCCAGCCCGCTGGGTGCGCGTCGTGACGACCGAGATCCCCTCGCGGTAGAGCGCGCCCGGCAGCGGCTTCAGCGGCTCGACGAGGACGACGCGGAGCGGCGCGCCCGCGAGCGCCGGATCGAGCCCGAGCGGGCCGCTGCCGCGGGTCAGCATCACGCGGATGTAGCTCTCGAGCGGCGCGGCTGGGCCCGTCGTTCCCGCCGAGCCCGCCGTGGCTCCGGCGCCCTCCGGCGCGCTCGCGGCCCGGATCAGCGCGCGCACCTCGCGGGCGAGCGCGTCGCACGGGATCGGCAGCGCGATCGCGATCCGCTCAGCCGAGCGCTCGAGGCGGGCGAGGTGCTCTTCCAGAGCGAACGGCTCGCCGCCGTAGGTACGGATGGTCTCGAAGACACTGTCGCCGTAGAGGAAGCCGCGGTCGTAGACCGAGACCTTGGCCTCCTCCGGCCGATGGATGACACCGTCGATGCTGACAAGCCGCGTCACGCGGCGAGATTACGTCACTTCTTGAGCTGCGCCAGGAGCTCCTTCGCCGGGGCGAAGTCGCGGTCGTTGTCGAGCGCGCGCTCCAGCATCTGGATCGCCTTCTTGTCGTCGTTCTGACGGTGGCTGATCACGCCGAGGTAATAGAAGACCTCGCCCTTGCTGATCGGCGCGCCCTCGTCGAGCTTCTGGAGGAGCAGCGCGCGGAAGGTCTTCTGCGCGCGGTCGATGTGCGCCGTCCTCGCCGCGTCGTCGCCCGACTCCGACAGCTCCAGCGCCAGCACGCCGAGGTCGCGGAGGATGGCGATCGAGCCCGGGTCGATCTTGAAGGCGACGTCGAGCTCGGTGAGCGCCCGCTCCCGCTGCCCCTCGGCCAGGTAGGCCTTGGCGAGGCGGTGGTGGATCGCGGCGAGATCCTTCGAGCGGCGGCCGCCGTAGGACTCGACGATCTGCTGCAGCGCCTCGGCGGCCTTCTGGCCGCGGCCCGAGGCGCTGTACGCGTCGCACAGCGCGAGCAGGAGCTCGCGATCGCCCGGCACGAGCTCGGTCGCCTTGACCAGGAGGTCCGCGGCGCGACCGGGATCGCTCCGCTTCGTCAGGTGGATGCCGGCCGCCTTGCGGTAGAGCGCCACCTTCTCGGCCGGCTGCCCGGCCGTCTCCGCGTCGCCGGTGATGAGATCGGCGAGCTCGGTGAAGGCCTGCTGCTTCTCGTAGAGGGCGAGGAGCTGCTTCCTGATGTCCTGCGCCGACGCGTCCGCCGCGAGGCCCCGCTCGAGCACGCGCCGGACCGCGCCCTCGTCGCCGAGGGACCGGTGCAGGTCCGCGAGCCGGAGCGAAGTGCTCACCGCCTCCGCGGCGCGGGCGTCCTCGAGGATCACCTCGAGCCGCTGCGCCGCCTCGGCCTTCTCCCCGCGCTGCTCGTGCAGGCGTGCCAGCGCGAGCAGCGCGCCGGCGTGGCGCGGCTCGCGCTCGAGGACCGCGCGGTAGGTCTCGATCGCCCGCGCCGTGTCGTTCAGCCGGGTCTCGTAGACCTCGCCGAGGCGGACGCTGTACGACAGCTCCGCCGCGACGTCGCCGCGGTCCTTCGCGCGCTCGATCTGCGTGACGAACAGATCCGACAGCTCCTGATCGCGGCCGGTCTTCTCGAGCAGCTGCGCGAGCAGGACCGTCGCCTTCTCGTTGTCGGGCTGCTCGTCGAGGACCGCGCGCAGGTGCTCGGTCGCCTCGCTCACGGCGTCGAGCCGCGAGAGGCAGATCTCGGCGCTCTCGAGCCGCAGCGCCGAGCGGGCCTCGGGGGACTCGGCCAGGTCGGTGAGCCGCTCGAGCAGCGAGAGCAGCTCCTTGTGCTTGCCGGCCTTCGCGTAGAGCTCGCGCAGCGCCGTCGCCGCGCGCGCGTCGCCCGGATCCGCCTCGAAGAGCGTCTCGTAGAGCTCGATCGCCGCCGCGTCGTCGCCGAGCTTCTCGCGCGCGACCGCCGCGGCGGCGTGCCGCGCGTCGCGGACGCGATCGGCCTCGGCGTAGAGCTCGGACTGGCGCACGAGCAGCCGGAAGACCTCCTTGGGGTCGCCCGCCTCCTCCCGCACCTTCGTGAGCTCGGCGAGCGCCCAGGTGTCCCCCTCGTCCGCCGCGAGCATCTCGCGCAGGATCGCCTCGACGAGCTCCCGGTCGCCCAGCGCGCGCTCCGCCAGCTGCTTCGCCTCGCGGCGGAGCTCGCCCGCGGTCCCCTCCATGCCGTCGAGGGCCGCGATCCGGCGGAGCGTGCCGATGAGGTCGCGCTCGCGCCCGGGGGCCCGCTGCAGCTCCTCGATCGACCGCAGGATGTGCTCGCTCGTGGGATCGTGCGTGAGCGCCGCCTCGTACGCCGCCTCGGCGGCCTTCGGGTCGCCCACCTTGTTCTTCTGCCACTCGGCGATGCGCATCCAGAGATCGCGCGCCGTGTCGCCGTCGAGATCGGCCCCGGCCCGCACCGCCCGCTCCAGCGCGGAGGCGGCGCTCGCCCAGCCGCCCGTCAGCGGGGCGAGGCGCTCGATCTCGCCGAGCACGTCCGGGTCCGACGGGTCGTCGGCGAGCGCCTTCTCGAGGGTCTCCAGGGCCGCCCGCGGGTCGTTGGAGCGCACCTCGAGCACCTTGGCCAGGTCGAGGCGCATCCGGATCCGCTCCACGCCGGTCGGCGCGAAGCGGATGCGCTTCTCGTAGAGGCGCGCCAGCGCGGCGTTGTCGCCCCGCGTGCGGTAGACGCCCTCGAGCGCCTCGGCCGCCTCGTCGAAGAGCGTCGGATCCTCGGTGAGCGCCTCGATCGCCGCGCTCGCCCGCTCGTGATCGACCGCCCGATCGAGCGCCTGCCGCAGGGTGTTCAGGCCCTGGGGCTTGTCGCCGAACGACTCGATCTGGATCACCGCGAGCCGGTAGAAGAGATCCGCCTGGTCGCGATCGCCGCTCGTCACCGCGCCGCGACGCTCGAGCACGTCCGCGAGCGCCTTCTCGTCGCCGAGGCGGCCGTAGAGCCGATCGAGCGCCTCGAGGAGCTCCGGCGTGTCGCCGGCGTGCTCGACGGCCTTGGCGTAGGCCTGGGCGCTGCGCCGGTCGTCCTTGAGCTTCTCCTCGGCGATGCGGCCGATCCGGAGGAACAGGTCCTTCGCGATCGTCGCGTCGAAGGTCGCCGAGGCCCGCTGCGCGAGCGCGTCGCAGTAGCGGCCGAAGCCGTCCGTGCGCTCCGCGAGCCGCTCGATCTCGCCGTGCAGCGACGCGTCGTCCGGCGCGTCCTCGAGGGCGCGGAGCAGCGCCTCCTCCGCCTCGAGCGGCCGCCCGAGCTGCACGTCCTGCACCACCGCGATCGCCCGGAGCGTCTCGGCCCGGTCGGTCGGCTCGGTCTGCGCGCGCAGGCGCAGCTCGAGCGCGGCCGCGAGCTCCTCGTGGCGCCCGGCCGCGCGGAGGACGGGCTCGAGCACCTGGGCGGCGTCGAGGCGCAGCTCCTCGCGGCCCTCGCCGATGGCGCGGACCGCCCGGATCGCGTGATCGTTCGCCTGATCCTCGTCGAGGACGAGCCGGTACTGCTCGATCGCGTCGCTCGGGCTCTCGAGCTCCCGCGCGTAGAGATCGCCGATCGCCGTCCGGAGCTTGATGCGCGCGCCCCGCTCCGTGGCGGCGCTCGCCTGGAGCATCAGGTTCGACAGGAGCTCGTCCCACATCCGCTCGGCCCGGTAGAGCCGCTCCAGCGACGTGAGCACCGCCGGATCGCCCGGCTTCGCGTCGAGCGCCGCGTTGAGCGCGGTGATCGCGTCGCGCGGGCTCGAGAGGTCCCTCTCGTAGCGCTCGGCGGCGCGCACGTTGAGGTCGTAGCGCAGCTCCTCCTCGTCGGGGCCCGCGAGCTCGACGCGGCGGCCGTAGAGCTCCACGAGCCGGCTCGCGGCGCCGCGGGGCTCGTGCAGCTCGATCAGCGCGTCGATCGTCATCGCGCTCTCGGGGTCGAGCTCGAGCGCCCGCTCGTACGCCCGGATGGCGCCCTCCGTGTCCTCGAGCATCTCGAGCTTTGTCTCGGCGATGCGCCGGCAGATCGAGGCGTTGTCCTCGTCCGACGCCATCTCGCTCTTCTTCTCGAGGACGGCGATGAGCGTGTCCCAGTCGCTGAGCAGCACGGCCAGCGTGTCCATCTGCTCGAGCGGCTCGGGGTCGCTCGGGTCGAGCGCGGACAGGCGCGCGTAGGCGCGGAGCGCCCGGCGCGGGTCGTCCACGCGCGTGTCGTAGACTCGGGCCAGCGACGAGAGCAGCTCGCGCTTCGTGAGCTCGTCGGCCGTGATGGTCACGCCCTCCTCGAGGCTCCCCGCGAGCTCCTCCCAGGCGCCGAGCTGCTCGGCGAGCCGCTCGAGCTCGCCGCGCGTCTCGCCGTCGTCCGGATCGAGGCTGAACGCCGCCCGGATCGCGTCGAAGGCGCGCAGCTCATCGCTGCCCCGCGTCTCCCAGAGCTTCGCCGTCTCCCGCAGCACCGCGACCTTCTCGC
The DNA here is from genome assembly GCF_051521505.1 of Sorangium sp. So ce1014. Classification (NCBI taxonomy): domain Bacteria; kingdom Pseudomonadati; phylum Myxococcota; order Polyangiales; family Polyangiaceae; genus Sorangium; species Sorangium sp. So ce1014. The sequence goes on along the minus strand of NZ_CP150356.1, from coordinate 415,483 downwards.
GGGCGTCTGACGCGAGGCCGAACCGCTCCTCGTTGAGCCGGATGAGCTGCCGCCAGTCGTCCGCCCCCTCGTAGAGCGGCCGGAGGATCTCGACGACCCGCGCCTTGTGCTGCAAGTCCTGGATGAGCGCCTCGAGCGCCCGGATCGCCTCGGCGTGCGAGGGCACCTCGCCGACGATCGCCTCGAGCTGATCGATCGCGCCCGCGGTGTCGTCGAGGCGCGTGCGCAGGAGCTCCGCGAGCGCGAGCCGGTAGGGCGCCGCGCGCTCGCCGTTCGAGGCGGCCTCGGCCCGGCGCAGGTAGAGGTCGGCGAGATCGCGCGGCCGATCGAGCTCGCGGTAGAGCTCGGTCAGCGCGTCGAGCGACCGGGCGTCGTCCTCGTCGACGTCGAGCGCCGCGCGGTAGGTGTCGATCGCGAGCGCGGGCTCGCGGAGCTCCGTCCGCTCGAGGCGCGCGATCGTGTGGAGGGCGTCGAGCCGGTCCTCGTCCTTCCGGTAGTCGAGCGCGGCGCGGTAGAGCTGGATGCGCTCGGCGTGGCGCCCTTCCTTGATGAGCAGCCCGTCGATCGCGTCGAACAGATCGCGCGAGTCCGGCTCGAACTCGTGCGCGCGCCGGTACCACTTCAGCGCGTCGGTCACGTCGCCGAGCTGGGCGTAGAGCTCGCCGGTGCGCCGGCTGAGCTTCGCGCTCGACGCGTCGTCCGAGGTGAGCTCGCCGAGCTCCGCCGCGTAGATCTCGGCGAGCCGCCGCTCGGCGCTCGCCACCTTCGCGAGCCGCTCGAGCTCCGCCCAGACCCCCTCGTCGGTGAGATCCTCGTGGAGGAGCTTCGCCACCGTCTCCAGGGCCGCGCGGTAGTCCTCGAGCTGCTCCTCGTGCAAGGTCGCGAGCCGCTGCAGGAGGTCGCGGCGCTCGACGGGGTCCTGGCTCGCGGCGAGGCGCGCATCGAGCGCGATCTTCACCCGGTTCCAGTCCGCCCGGCGCAGGTACACCGGCTCGAGCATCTCGCCGGCGCGCGCCCGGTGCTCGGCCTCGGCCGAGCCCTCGAGGATCGCCTCGAGGAGCGACACGGCGCCCTCGTGCGCCGGATCGAGGAGCAGCGCCTCGGAGAGCTCGTCGAACGCGCGCTGCAGGTCCTCGGTGTGGCGGTGCGCGACGAGCGCGATCTTGACGTGCAGCTCGGCGAGATCGCCGGCGCGCACGTCGAGCTGCCGCTCGTAGAGCCGGATGAGGTCCTGAAAGCGCCCCGCCGCGCGGTAGAGGCTGTCCAGCGCCGCGAGCGCGTCCGGGTGGAGCGCGATGTCGAGGATCGTCTCGTAGGTCGCGATCGCGCTGGCCTGGTCCTCGAGCGGGCCCCGCTCCAGCTCGGCGATCCGGAAGAGCAGCCCCGTCTTCTCCTCGTCGCTCTCGGCGTGCTCGACCCGGAGCTTCAGGATCTCGAGCAGCCGCCCGGCGTCGTTCGCCTCGCCGTAGAGCTCCTCCAGCGCGATCATCGCCCGCCGGTCGTCGCCGCGGGCCTCGAGCGCCTTCTTGTACTGCTCGACCGCGAGCTCGCGGTCGTCGAGCTTGTGCCGCGCGAGCTCGCCGACCCGGAGCCGGACGTCCTGCTGCACGTCGCCGTCGAGGATGTCGGGCGCGATGCCCTGGAACAGCGCGCAGACCTCGGACCAGCGTCCGGTGGCCTCGCCCAGCCGCTCGACCGTCTCGATCCAGGTCGTCACGTCGGGCTCGCCCGCCGCCTCCCGGACGCCGCGGAGCGCGTAGCCGAACGCCCGCGAGGTGTCGCCGAGCGGCCCCTCCGCGGTGCGGAGCGCCTTCTGCAGCGTGGCGAGGCGCTCGCCCGGGAGCTCCGAGGTCTCGACCTTGATCTCCAGGACCCGGAGGAGGCGCTCGGCGTCGCCGTCCGCCTCGTAGAGCGGCTCGAGCGTCTCGGCCGCGTCCCGCCGCGCGTCCTCCCGCTCGAGCATCGCCTCGAGCGCCGCGCGGCAGCGCGCGTTCGACGGATCGAGCGAGAGCGCCTGGCGGTATGCCTCGAGCGCCCCCGTCGCGTCGGCCTGGTGCAGCCGCCGCACGTCGCCGAGCCGCGCCAGCAGATCGAGCCGGGCGGGCGTCTCCACCGCGAGCGACAGGTCCGTCTCCAGCGTGTCGGCGAGGTCGACCCAGCGCTCGTCGAGGTCGTAGAGCGCCTCGAGGGCCGCGAGCGTCGGGCGCTCGGGCCCGAACTCGTCGAGCACCGCGCGCCACGCGTTGATCGCCTCGGGCACGTCGGCGAGCCGCTGCGCGAGCGTCTCGGCCGCCTTGGTCATCGCGCGCCGCCGCTCCTCCGGGTCGGTGGTCGCCTGCTCCCGCGCCCGGAGCACCGAGACGAGCTCCCGCCACTGCGAGGTCCGCTCGTAGAGCCGCTCCAGCGCCGCGAGCGCCGCCGTGTCGGCGCTGTCGTCGCCGAGCCGCGCCTGCCAGGCCTCGATCGCCTTGGCCGGGTCGTCCAGCACCGTCTCGTACAGCGTGCCGATGCGCTCGTAGAGCGACCGCCGCGTCTCGACGTCCTCCTCGAGGCGCACCTCGATCGCGAGCACGCCCGCGAGCGCCAGGTGCTCCTCCTTCGCCGCGTAGATGCGGCCGAGCGCCTGCGCCGCCGGGATGACCAGCGACGGATCGGTCGGATCGATGGAGAGCACACGCCGGTAGACCTTCTCGGCCCGGTCGGCGTCGCCGAGGAGGTCCTCGCAGATCCTCGCGACTTCCATCAGGATCTCGCCGCGGATCGAGGCCGTCCCGCACGCGTCCGCGGCCGCCGTGAGCACCTCGGCGACCTGCTCGTGCTCGCCGAGGCGCCGGCCGATCTCGATGAGCCGCTCGCGCGCCGCGAGGTCCTCCGGCTCGAGCGGCAGGAGCTCCGACAGGCTGGCGAACGCGCCCGCGTCGTCCTTGAGCCGCTCGTCCTGGAGCACGCTGACGCGGCGGAGCAGCTCGCGCCGCTCCGACTCGGTCTCCGCGCCCTGGCGCCGGATCTCGAGGACCCGCACGAGCTGCCGGATCTCGTCCCGCGCCTCGTACACCGCCTCGAGCACGCGCGCCGCCCGGAGCCGGAGCGCCCCGATGTCGAGCAGCCGCTCGACGAGCTCGCGCGCCTTCGGATCGTTCTGGCGGATCCGGAGCACGTCCTCGAGGTGCCCGAGCGACCCGTCCGGCTCGTGCAGCCGGTCGAGGTAGATGCTGCCGAGCGACAGCTTGATCTCCACGCTCTCGGCCTCGGTCGCCGTCTTCAGGCGCTGCTCGAGGAGCGCCGCGAGGTCGCGGAAGCGCCCCTCGCGCTCGTAGAGCTTCTCCAGCGAGTCGAGCGCCGCCGTGTAGAACGGATCGAGCTCGAGGATGCGCTCGTAGTAGCCGATCGCCTTGGCGGCATCGCCGATGATCTCCTCGGCGATCAGCGCGACCTCGTTGAGCAGCTCGATGCGCTCGCTCTGATCAGTCGTGCCCTTCGCGGCGCGGTCGTAGAGCTCCTCGAGCTCGCCCCAGCGCTCGGCCGCCGTCAGGATCTGCTTCAGCCGCTCGAAGGCGCGGTGGCTGTTCGGATCGAGGCTCAGCACCCGCTCCAGGTAGGGCTTCGCGCCCTCCGGATCGCCGAGCTGCTCGTCGTGCAGGCTCGCCGCGCGCTCGCAGAGCTCGACCTCCACGGCGCTCCCGAGCACCTTGTCGCCCTCGGTGCGCCCCGCGACGAGGTGCACCCGGTAAGCCTCCGCGAGGTCGGTCGGCCGGCCGGCGCGGCGCGACAGCTCCGCGGCGCGGTCCCAGAGCTCGATGTCGTCCGAGAACTCGTGCAGCGCCCGGAGCAGCGCGTCGAACGCCGTCCCGGCCGCGTGCAGCTTCGTCTCCTCGACGTTCGCGAGCGTGAGGTAGAGCTCTCGGCGCCGCGCCGGGTCTCGCTCCGCCTCGAGGATCACCCGCAGGGCCATGGCCTCGCGCCGGTGGTTGCCCGTCTCGGCGTACTCGACGGCGAGCACCCGGGCCGCGCGCACGCGCGTCTCCGGGCGCTCGACGAGCCGCGAGAGCACGGCGATCGCGTCGGGGTCGTGCGCCGACAGCTCGAGCGCGCGCACCGCCGCCTCGAACGCGTCCGACGGACGATCCAGCCGGTCCAGGTAGAGCGTCGCGAGCTCGATCTCGCGCCGCGCCCGCTCGTCGCCCTCGCTGACGTCGCGGTGCGTGGCCACGATCTCGGCCGCCGCCTCGTACTCGCCCGCGGCGTTCAGGAGGCGCGAGAGCACCCGCAGCGCGTTGATGCGCCCGGGCGTGAGCGCGATGACCTTGCGCAGGAGCTCGATCGCCTTCGCCGGATCGCCGAAGACCTCCTCCTCGAGCGTCGCCCACTCCTCGAGGATCTCGGCGCGCGCCTCGCCCTCGACCTGGCTCGCCCTGAGATCGAACAGCCACCTGAGGTCGGCCTGCCGCTCGTTCGCGCGGAGGAGCGCGTCGAGCGCCCGCACCGTGTCGTCGTCGGACGGGTCGTCCTCGACGAGGCCGCGGTAAACGGTCACCGCCTCGTCGAGCTTGCCCATCTCGCGCGCGTACACCTCGGCGAGCTTCAGCCGGAGCGTGCGCTGGACGTCGGTCGTGAGGTCCGTCGCCGTCCGGAGCCGGCCCTCGACCGCCTCGACGAACGGCCCCCAGGAGCCCGCCGCCCGCGACCAGGCCTCGAGCAGCTCGAGCCCCTCCTCGTCGGGCTTGAGCTCGTAGGCGCGGCGCGCGTAGCCGAGCGCGCTCGGCTTGTCCGAGAGCGGGCCGCCCGTCGCCGCCGCGAGCTTGCGCAGCATGCCGACCTGGGCCTCGGTGTCCTCGGTCGCGTCGAGGAGGATCTCGTAGAGCGCCGGCAGCCGGGCCCACTTCTCCTCGTCCTCGTAGATCGGCACGAGCGCCGCCGCGGCGCGCGCGTCCTTCGGCGAGACGCTGAGCACGCGCTCGTACGAGCGCGCCGCGCGCTCGGGCGCCTTGAGCTGCTCCTCGAAGATCCGCGCCGCGCGGAAGGAGATGTCGAGCTTCGTGGCCGGGTCGGTCGCCTTGTCCGCGGCGCCCGAGAGGAAGTCGACGAGGCCCTCCCAGTCGTTCTGCGAGGCGTAGAGCTCCTCGAGCCCGTCCCAGTCGCCCGCGGTGAAGTACGCGTCGCGCAGGACGCGGAGCGCGCGCGCGTGCCCCGGCGAGAGCGTGAGCACGCGCCGCCACGTCCGCGCCGCCTGGGCCGGATCCTTGAGGCGCTCGGCGTACACGGCCCCGAGCTTCTGCAGCGAGACGAGCCGCGCCGCGTCGTCGGCCGCGAGGTCGACGCGCCGCTCGAGCACCTCGGCGACCGTGGCGAAGTCCTTCTCGCGCTCGGCCTGCTTCTCCAGCGCGTCGAGCACCCCGGGGGCGCTCGGGTCGAGCTCGAGGATCCGCTTCTGCAGCGTGATCGCGTCCCCGCCGCGATCGAGCCGCTCGGCGGCGAGCTTGGCCATCTCGCCGAGGAGCTCGATCTTCGCGGCGCCCTCGGCGCTGTCGAGCTTGCGCTCGTAGAGCGAGTAGAGCTGCGGCCAGGCGCGCCGCTTCAGGTAGAGCTCGCGGAGCTTCTGCTGCGCCTCCTCGTCGATCGGCTCGACGGTGAGCAGCGCCTCGTAGGCCGCGATGGAGTTCTGGACGTTCGAGAACTGGTCGAACCAGCGCCGCGCGACGGCGCGGTAGAGCCCCGCCTTCTCGGCGCGGCTCTCGGTCAGCTCGGCGAGGCGCTGCTGGTACGAGAGCAGGTCGCGCCAGCGCCCGAGCGCCTCGTAGATGCGGGTGAGCTCTCGCACGGCGCCGACGTCCTTGTCGTCGAGCTGGACGATCTGGGTGAGGACCGTGACGAGCGCCGCGTCGTTCTTGGCGCGGTCGCGGTAGATCCCGGCGATCTCGCCGAGCACCGCGACCCTGCCGGCGACGTCGTCGACGGGCGTGCGCTCGAGGTCCTGCCGGTAGAGCTCGACGAGGGCGTTGTACCCCTCGGTCTGGAGGTACAGGCGCTTCAGGGCGTCGCGCGCCTGGCGGTTCTCCGGATCGGTCCGGAGCACGGACTTGTACTGCTCGATCGCCTTGGCGGCGTTCTCCTGCGACTCGGCGAGCCGCGCGAGCTCGGTGGCGAGGGCGCGCTTCTCGGCGCCGTCGGGCACGGCGCGCTGCGCGTCCGTGAGGATGGTCGTGAGCCGCGGCTTGTCGCCGCGCTGCTCCAGGACCTCGCGGTAGAAGTTGAGCATCCCGGCGTGCGCCGGGTCGGCGCGCCGCACGCGGTCGAAGTAGGGCTCGGCCGCCTGGGGCTGGGCGCGCATGCGCCAGTGGACCATGGCGATCTGCACGAGCATGCCGAGCTCGTCGCCCGGCTTCACGCCGCCGCTGCGGAGCTGGTCCTCGTAGAGGGCGACGAGGCGATCCCAGTCGCCCGCGGCGGAGTACGCCTCGGCCAGGAACGAGAGCGCCTCGGGCTGGCCGGGCGAGAGATCGAGCACCTCCTCGTAGGCCGCGATGGCGCGGGCCGGGTCATCGAGGTGGGCCTTGATGGTGCGCGCCGCGCGGACGCCCGCCGCGATGCGGTCCTCCTTGAGCTCGGCCTCGGCCTTGACGAGCGACTGGACGCGGACGACGGCGTCCCAGTCCCCCGCGGAGGCGAAGGCGATCTCGGCGAGGTTGGCGGCCCGGCGGTTCTTCGGGTCGAGCTGGAGGGCGAGATCGATGAGCTCGCCCACCTTCGCGCCGAGCTCGGCGCGGCCGTAGCGGTAGCCGATGTCGGCCGCGCTCGTGGTGAGCGCGCTCTTGAAGGCGCCGTCGGTCGCGGCCTCGGCCTCGGCCACGTAGCGGTCCACGAGGTCGCGCCACCGCTCGCGCTTCGAGGCGTCGGTCTCGAGGGCCTCGGCGGCGTCGTCGTCGTCGGGGCGCAGCTCGAGCAGCCGCTTGTAGGCGGCCGTCGCGCGTTCCACGTCGATGAGCTCCTCGTGGTAGACGCGGGCGAGCTCCGCCTGCATCGCGCCCTCGACCGGGCTGCCGGCGGCGAGCGCGATCTCCAGCTCGAGGAGGCGAGCGACGGCCTGCCACTCGCGCCGCTCCTCGTGCCGCCCGCGCGCCGCGCCGAGCAGGCGCTCGACGTCACCGGCGCCCGCGCCGTTGTTCGGAGCAGTCACGGCCTCCGCGAGCTCGTTCCAGGCTGCCTCGTTCTCGGGCTCATCCTGCAGGCGCCCGAGGGCCATCCGAATCGTCTCAACGCTCATCGTATCTCCGCGGACCTCGCGAATTCGGTCCGGTCCGTTCACGGCCGGGCGAAGATAGCCGGGCAGACGACACGGTTTCAAGGATCCTCGCCCCCGCGGCAAAAGCGCGGGCGCAGCTTTCGCGCGCTTCTGCCGCGGGGACGGCCAGCGGGCGGGCCGTCGGCATGGGCGGTTCACCGCGCCCTCGGCTTCGGGTATCCACCACGGGCATGGAAGCTACGACGATCAAGCGCTTCGGGGTGATCGGCGCGGGCCAGATGGGGCGAGGCATCGCCCAAGTCGCCGCGGCCGCGGGCCTCGAGGTGGTCCTGTGCGACGTCTCGAGGCCGGTGGCGGAGTCTGGCAAGGCTCAGATCGCCGCGATCCTCGCGAAGCAGGTGGAGAAGGGGAAGATGGCCCCGGAGGCGCGGGAGGCGCTCCTCGGCCGCGTCGCGGTCGCGGACGGCATCGCCGGCCTGTCGGGGGTCGACCTGGCCGTGGAGGCGGTGACCGAGAGCTTCGACGTGAAGAGCCGGATCTTCAAGCTCGCGGACGCGGCGATGCCGCAGGGGGCGATCCTGGCGTCGAACACGTCGTCGATCTCGATCACGCGGCTCGCGGCGGTGACCGGCCGGCCTGAGCTGGTCATCGGGATGCACTTCATGAACCCGGTGCCGCTGATGAAGCTCGTCGAGCTCATCCGGGGGGTGCAGACGTCGGACGCGACGTACGAGGCCGTCCGGGCCCTCACGGTGGGGCTGGGCAAGACGGTGATCACCTCGAAGGACCAGCCCGGGTTCATCGTGAACCGGATGCTGATCCCGTTCCTGAACGAGGCGTGCTTCGCGCTCCAGGAGGGGCTGTCGACGCCGGAGGACATCGACGCGGGGGCGCGGCTCGGGCTGAACCACCCGATGGGGCCGCTGGAGCTCGCGGACCTGATCGGGCTGGACACGGTGCTCTCGATCGCGGAGGTGCTGCACCGGGAGTTCGGGGACTCGAAGTACCGGGCGCCCACGCTGCTGCGGAACCTCGTGGCGGCGGGGTGGTACGGGAAGAAGAGCGGGCGGGGGTTCTACGTGTACGACGAGAAGGGGCAGAAGACGGGGAGGGCCGTGTAGGCGGCTGCGCTGCGGCGCGCGCGGCGGCGCCAGCGGGGGCGGGGGTGGAGGGACGCCGCGCTATCCGCGAGATGCGAACATTTTTGGCGGTCCGGGAGACAGCCTGTCCACGCGATTGCCCACGACCGCGTGCGGTCTGCGTCCAGGAACGCAATGAATACATAGCAGGCCCAGACGGGCACGAAATGACGCCTTCCGGGGCGCAAGGCAGGCGCTTCCCCCCGGCGCCGGGCGCTGCTAACCCCACCCCATGACCGCTCAAGAACAGCAGCCGGGGATCTCTGCTCGCGGTACGCTCCAGTTCGTCGCCGTCGAGCGCGCGGGCCACGTCGCCACCGTGACCATCCAGCGGCCCGACAAGCTCAACGCCCTGAACCCCGCCGTCCTCGGCGAGCTCACCGCGGCCTTCCGCGACCTGCTCGCGCCCGCCGAGGGCAACGAGGTCCGCGCGGCGGTGCTGACCGGCGCCGGCAAGGCGTTCGTCGCCGGCGCCGATATCGCGGAGATGGCCGCCATGAACAGCATCGCCGCGAAGCGGTTCGCCGACGCAGGCCACCGCCTCGGCGACCTCATCGAGACCGCCCCGTTCCCCGTGATCGCCGCGGTCAACGGCTTCGCGCTGGGCGGCGGCTGCGAGCTCGCCCTCGCCTGCGACTTCATCTACGCCGCGGAAGGCGCCAAGCTCGGCCAGCCCGAGGTGAACCTGGGCGTCATCCCAGGGTTCGGCGGCACCCAGCGGCTGCTGCGACGGGTCGGGCCCGGACGCGCACGCGAGCTCATCTACTCAGGCGACATGATCACCGCCGAGCAGGCGCTCTCGATCGGGCTCGTCAACGCCGTCTTCCCGGCGACCGAGCTCCTCGCGCGCGCCCGCGACACCGCCCTCAAGATCGCCTCGCGCGGGCCGCTCGCCGTCGCCGCCGCCAAGCGCGTCCTCCTGCGCGGCGAAAGCCTCGACCTCGCCGCCGCCAACGAGCTGGAAGCCCAGGCCTTCGCCGCGCTCTTCGGCAGCGACGACCAGCAGCTCGGAATGAAGGCTTTCCTGGCGAAATCCCAGGCCGCATTCATTGGAAAGTGAGTTTCCGAGCCGCCCGCCAGATGGCAAAAAAATACCGCGCATCATGCTGGAGGGGGGCCAGACATGACCGCGGCAGGGGGACCGCGGCGACGTGGTGAACGTCCGCCGCGGTGCTCAAGAAAACCCGCACGCGCTCCGGGCCGGGGGGGGAAACCGCGCCGGTGCGCATGCGGTGATCAGAGTGTGGCACCCGAGGGCAGGTTGTCGATAACAAAGTGCAAGGCATGCACGCGGGTGAGCGAATTGCGCCCGGCACGAGGACAGCCAGACGACCGCACAGCGCAGACGCCGCCCATTCCCGCGAATGCGCGTTCGAGCCGGGCATACCCGTGCACGGGAGACAGCCTCCGGTGGAGTCCATTTTCGCGTTCTCGGAAAGGAGAACACGAGAGCCCGCCGCCCCCTCTCACGGCAGGCGCCGCGACAAAGGGAGCCAGGCACGGAACACCTGCTCACAAGTAAAGAGCCAGGACGAACAAGGCACACTGCCGCGAGAAAACCACCGGAGCGGGCGCTGCGCGCACCAGGCGCGCACGCTCCGAGAGGGCCCAGCACCCGCGCCGCGCGCACGGGGCGGCGCCGCCCCGAGAGGACGCCGGAGCCAGCAGCGACCCTGAGGTGAACAAGTAAAGAGACTTTAACTACAGAAGCACAAGGCTTGCAGCATTTTCGAGAAAGCTTTGCCTCGTGCGTCTCGGTCAATTTCTCCTTCTCCTTCTCGTCCGCGCCTCCGATTCCACCATTGCACAGGGCGCGATCCCGTGTGGCGCTGCCGGTCGGCTCGACAGGGCGGCGCCATCAGCGCACGGCACACCGCGGCAGCGCCGGGACCGTCCGCTCGCCGCGCCGCGAGACGAGCGCCTCCCCGCGATCGCGGCGCGACGTCCTTGACGCCGGGCGCGAAACGGGACTACCGAGATCCATCTGACAATCTACGCCTCGGGTGCCCTCAGGGCATAACAGGGAAGCCGGTGCAAAACCGGCGCGGTACCGCCACCGTGAGTGGGGAGCTGCCTCCGAAGACCACTGGGCCTCATGAACGGGCCTGGGAAGGTGGACGCAGCGCTGGGAGCTCGAACAGCTCCCTGAACCCATGAGCCGGGAGACCTACCCGAGCCCCCCACGAGGTGCAGCTTGCGCACGTCTTCGTGGCGTTCGGGTGCGGACCTCACCCGGAGCGCCGAATTCGGTCCCCACGGCCGTGCCGTGTCCATCGCCTGCGTGTTCCTGGTGACGCTCCTCGCGGCCCGGCCCGCGGCCGCCATGCACCTCGCGGAAGGCGTCCTGCCGCTCGGCTGGTGCGCGGTCTGGAACGCGATCGCCCTGCCCTTCGTCGCGATCGCCCTCCACCTGCTCCGGCAGCGCACCCAGCAGGACGTCTTCTACAAGCCGTTCGTCGGCCTCGTCGCCGCCGCCGTCTTCGCGATCTCGTGCATGCCCGTGCCGGTGCCGACCGCCGGGACCTGCTCCCACCCGTGCGGCACCGGGCTCGCCGCGGTGCTCATCGGCCCCTGGATGGCCGTCCTCGTCACCGTGGTGGCGCTCCTCATCCAGGCCCTCTTCCTCGCGCACGGCGGGCTCACCACGCTCGGCGCCGACGTGGCGTCGATGGGCATCGCGGGCGCGTTCACCGGGTACCTCGCCTTCCGGCTCGCGCAGCGCTGCGGCGCGAGCCTCTGGGTCGCGGGGTTCCTCGCCGGCGTGACCTCGGACTGGGCCACGTACGCGACCACGGCGCTCGAGCTCGCGCTCGGGCTCGCTGGCGAAGGGTCGGTGACGTCCATGTTCACCGGCGTCGCCCTCGCCTTCGTCCCCACCCAGCTGCCGCTCGGCCTCCTCGAGGGCGCCATGACCGCGGGGGCCCTCGTCTTCCTGCGCGCCCGGCGGCCCGACATCCTGGAGCGGCTCCGGGTCGTCCCGCTCGCCGCGGGGGCGTCGTGACGCGGCGGGTCGCGCAGCGCGCGCTGCCCGCGTTCGCACGGCGCGCGCGCGCCGCCGCGCCAAGGCTCGCCGCCGCGCTCCGGCTCACCGCCGCGCTCCCGGCTGCCGCCGCGCTCTGGCTCGTCGCGTGCGGCAACGCCTCCTGGGACGGGGTCGACGAGGCCGTGATCCGCCGCGTCGCCGAGGACGCGGGGCGCCACGACACGGGGCCGCTGTTCGCGGGCTTCGAGGGCGATCTCCTGCTCTTCGCGTTCCTCTGGGCGGGGCTCCTCTCCGGCTTCGCCCTGGGCTACTTCTCGCGCGTGCTCTTCGTCGAGCGCGCCGGTCAGCCCGCCGGCGAGCCCGGCGGCAAGCCCGGCGTCGAAGGCCTCCGTGCCGACTGATCTCCCCGCGCGGCTCCGCGACGTGGATCCCCGGCTCCGCCTCGGGGCCGCCGTGGCCGCGTGCTGCGTCGCCGCGGGCGCGCGCTCGCCCTGGACGCCGGCCGCGCTGCTCGTCGTCGCGTGCGCGGCCCTCCGCCTCCAGGGTGTGACGGCGGGCGCCGTCCTCCGCGCGTTCGCGCCCGCCGCGTGGGTCGGGGGGCTCGCGGCCGCGCTCGCGCTCGCGCTCACCCCGGGGGAGCCGCTCCTCGCGGGCGCGCCGTTCCCGCTCGACGCCCTCACGCGCGAGGGCGCCGGCCGCGCCGCGGCCATCGCCGCGCGCGTCCTCGCGGCGGCCGCGGTGCTCCGATGGCTCGCCAGCGCCGCCGCCCCCGCCGAGATCGAGGCGGCGCTCGCCGGGCTCGGCGCGCCCGCGGCCCTCGTCGAGCTGCTCGCGCTCGCGCGGCGCTTCGCCGGCGTGCTCCAGCGCGCGGCCGACGGCGCGTGGAGCGCCGCCGCGCTCCGCGGCGGGTTCGCGCACCCGCGCGCCGCCGCGCGCTCGGCCGGCGCCATCGCGGGCGTCGTGGCGCTCCGGACCCTGGAGCGCTCCGAGCACGCCGCCCTCGCGATGCAGCTCCGCGGCTACAAGGGAAAGCTCCCCGTCGCCGACCGCCGGGCGAGCGCGCCCGCCGCGAACCTCGCGTTCGCCGCCGCCGCCCTCGCGGCGCTCGGGCTCAGCGTCGCCGCCGGCGAGGCGGGATGAGCGCCATCGCCCTGCGCGCCCCCCGCATCGGCTATCGCGGCGCCGAGCCCGCGCTGCGCGACGTGCGCCTCGACATCGCCGAGGGCGAGTCCGTGGCGGTGCTCGGCGGCAACGGCGCCGGCAAGACCGCGCTGCTCCGGACGCTCGTCGGGCTCCTCCCCGTGCCCGGCGGCAGCGTCGAGATCTCGGGCCGCCGCGTGGGCTCGCCCTCGGACGCCGTGGCCGCGGGCGCCGCGCTCGTGCTCCAGGACCCGGACGACCAGCTGCTCGGCGCGACGCTCCTCGACGACGTCCTGTTCGGCCCGAGGAACCTCGGCCTGCCCGCGCCCGAGGCGCGGCGCCGCGCCGAGGCGGCGCTCTCCGCCGTGCAGATCGCGCACCTCGAGGGCCGCGCGATCGAGGCGCTGAGCTTCGGCGAGCGCAAGCGCGCGTGCATCGCCGGGATGCTGGCGATGCGGCCGCGCGTGCTCTTGCTCGACGAGCCGACCGCGGGCCTCGACCCGGAGGGCGAGCTCTCCCTCTGCCGGACGCTGCGCGCCCTCTCCGAGCAGCAGGGGACCACGCTCGTCGCCGCGACGCACGCGGTCGATCTCGTGCCGCTCTTCGCGACGCGCGCGATCCTGCTCGGCGACGGGCAGGTCCTCGCGGACGGGCCGCCGCGGGAGGTGTTCGCGCGCGGGGAGCTCCTCGCGCGGGCGCGGCTCAGGCGGCCCTGGGTCGCGGAGCTCTGGACCCGGATGAGCCCGTCCCCCCCGCGGGGCCACGCAGGCCTTCCGCTCACCCTGGAGGAGGCGCTCGCATGCATGACGATGGGCTCCTGCTGATCGGCCACGGCAGCCGCGACGCCGCGTCGAACGCCGAGTTCGAGGCGCTCGTGGCCGACTACCGCGCCTCGCGCTCCGGGATCGTCGTGCAGCACGGCTACATCGAGCTCGCGACGCCCTACCTCGCCGACGCGCTCGCGGCGCTCGCGGCGCGGGTGTCCCGGGTGGCGGTCGTGCCGCTCTTCCTGTTCGCGGCGGGTCACGTGAAGAACGACATCCCGCTGGCGCTCGAGCAGGCGCGGGCCGCGCACCCCGGCGTGCGCTTCTCGGCGGCGCGGCACCTCGGCGTGCACCCGGCGCTCGCGGAGGTCGCGTTCGAGCGCGCCGCGTCCGTGCTGCCGGACGACCCGGCGGCGCGGGCCCGGACGGCGCTCGTCGTGGTCGGGCGCGGGGCCAGCGACCCGGACGCGAACGGCGATTTCTGCAAGATGGCGCGCCTCATCGGCGAGGGCCGCGGGCTCCAGCTCGTCGAGCCGACCTTCATCGGCATCACGCGGCCCTCGGTCGAGGAGACGCTCGATCGCGTCGCGCGCCAGCGGCCCGAGCGCGTCGTCGTCCTCCCCTACTTCCTCTTCGCCGGCCGGCTCATGACGAAGCTCGCCGAGCAGGTCGATCGCTTCGCCTCGACGTACCCGTGGATCCGCGCGTCGCTCGCGCCCCACCTCGGCCTGTCGAGCGCGCTCTTCGGGCTCGTCGACGAGCGCGCGCGCCAGGCGCTCGCCGGCGAGTCGCCCCTCCCCTGCGACACGTGCATGTACCGCACCGCCATGCCGGGGCTCGCCCAGGAGGTCGGTGGGCTCAAGGCGATGCTCTACAGCGTGCGCCACACGCTGACGCACACGCAGGCGTCGAACCACCTGCACGCCCACCGCCCGCTGCGCAAGCACGTGCTCGTCTGCGGCAATGCCGACTGCGTGGACCGCGGCAGCCTGGCGCTGCTCGAGTCGCTGCGCCGCCGCCTGAAGCAGGCCGGCCAGCAGCAGCAGATCCGCGTGACGAGGACGTCGTGCATGGGTCGCTGCGGCGAGGGGCCGACGGTCGCCGTCTACCCCGACGGGGTGTGGTACCGCGGCGTCCGCGAGGAGGACGCCGAGGACCTCGTGGAGGAGCACCTGCTCGGCGACCGGCTTGTGGCGCGGCTCGTCGACGACATCATGCAATGAGGCGCGGCGCCCGGAGCCGCGCTCGAGCATGGATTTCTGACCCGCGGAAATAGTCCTCGAGGTCGCTCTCGATGAGGGCATCCCGAGCGCCGGCCAATTTGACTCATTTGTCCTATTGAGTCATATGAGTTCTGTGGCAGTTCGGCGCCCCGACAAACCCCGCGACCCTGCGCGGCGCACCAGGATCCTCGAGGCCGCCAAGCGCCACTTCGTCGAGCGCGGCTTCAAGGGCACCCACCTCGACGCTGTCGCCGCCGAGGCCGGCTGCGCGAAGGGTGCCCTCTACCTCGAATTTGCCGACAAGGAGTCCCTCCTGCGCGAGGTGGTCGAGCAGTCCTTCGCCACGATCCGCGTCCGCTTCGCCGCCGAGGTGATGGGCCTCGAGTCCCCGCTCGATCGCCTCGTCGCGACCCTCCGCTTCGCCTACCGCCAGCAGGCCGCCGAGCCCCTCTTCGGCAAGCTCCTCCGCGAGGACCCCGACCTCCGCGCGCTCCGCCTGCTCGACGACGCCGCGAGCGCCGCCGCCGCGAAGGCGCAGATCGCCCAGATCAGCGGCTGGGTCGACGAGGGCATCGCGCGCGGCGAGATCCGGCCCGACGTCGATCGCGACGCGATCCCCTTCGTCCTCGGCGTGCTGCGCTTCGCGCCCCAGCACCTCGGGCTCGTCACCTCGTCCGGCCTCTTCGCCGGCGAGCGCACGCTCGACGCGATCGTCGACATCTTCCGCGCCGGCCTGGCCGCGCGCCCCGCGGCGCCCCCCACGGAGACGACCTCCACGAACGCGATTCCCACAGAGCAGCGCGCGACCGCGTCGCGCGCGAGGAGCAAGCGATGAACCAGGCGATCGAGGTGAATGCGCTCGGCAAGCGCTTCGGGAAGGTCACGGCCGTCGACGGCGTGACCTTCGCCGTCGCGGCCGGCGAGATCTTCGGCTTCATGGGGCATAACGGCGCCGGCAAGACCACGACGTTGCGCATGCTCCTCGGCCTGACCCGGCCGACCGCGGGCTCCGCGCGCGTGCTCGGGCGCGACGTCGTCCACGAGACGCTCGAGGTCCGGCGGAACGCGGGTTATCTGCCCGCGTCGTACTCGCTGCCCCCCGACATGACGGCGCGCGGCTTTCTCCACTACGTCGCCGCGATGTTCGCGCTGCCCCGCGGCGTCGCGGCCGCGCGCGCCGACGCCCTCCTGCGCCGCTTCGGGCTCGAGCGCGAGGCCGACCGCCCCCTGCGCGGCTTCTCCACCGGCATGGCCCAGAAGGTCGGGATCGCCCAGGCGCTGATCAACGAGCCCGCGGTGCTCCTGCTCGACGAGCCGACCTCGGGCCTCGATCCCCTCGGCCGCCACGAGCTCCTCGAGATGCTCCGCGCGCTCGCGCGCGAGCGCGGCGTCACCATCGTGTTCTCCTCGCACATCCTCTCCGACGTCGAGGCCCTCTGCCAGCGCGTCGCGGTGATGCATCGCTCACGCCTCGTCGCCTGCGACGAGGTCGAGCGCCTCAAGGACGCGCACGGCGCGCGCACCATGGACGATCTCTACCTCGCGCTCGTGCGCAGGGAGGCCGCGTGATCCGCCTCCTGTGGCTCGACTACCTGGCGACGCTCCGCGAGCGGAAGACCTGGCTCTGCGTCGCGATGCTCGCTTACGCCCTGGTCGCGATCCCCGTCGTGCTCGCGCGGCCGCCCGATCACGTGCGCGCCGCGATCGCGGCCTGGTTCGGCGACGCCACGCCGTTCCAGATCTTCATGTACGTGTGGATCGACCTGACGATGAACAAGGTGATCGCGTTCCTCCCCGTGGTGATCGCCAGCGGCGTCGTGCTCCGCGAGCGCGACACCGGCGTGCTGCCGCTCCTCGCCAGCAAGCCGCTCTCGATCCCTCGCTACTTCGTGGTCCGCGCGCTGAGCGCGTGCGCGGTGATGGTGACCCTGCACGTCGCGACCCAGCTCGCCGGCGCCCTCTACTTCACGGCGCGCGTCCCCGGCTTCCGCCCCGGCCCCTTCCTCGGCGCGATGTCGCTCCACGCCTTCGCGGCGCTCTTCGCGACCGCGCTCTGCGCCGCGATCGCCGCGTGGGTGAAGCACCGCGGCGCCTCCGCGCTGATCGGGTTCGCCACGCTCGGGGGCCTCGTGGGCCTGTCGCTCATCGGCTTCTATCAGCCCGCGTGGCGAGGCATCACCCTCGCGAACCCGATCACCCTCGGCGCGCTCGGCCTCGGGAGCCTCGACCGCCTCGGCCCCGCCGTGCTCGGCCCGCCGATGCTCGCGCTCGCCGCGCTCACCGCCCTCACCATCGCGGTGGGCGCCGCGGGCGTCCGGAGGATGGAAGCATGACCCCGACGACCGCCCCCGCCGCGGGCTCGCTCCGCGGCTACTTCGCGCTCGAAGCGCGCCACGCCCCGCGCCGCACCTCGCTCGTCGCGGCGATCGCCGGCGTGCTCGTGGTGCTCGGCACCCACGCGCTGCTCGTTCGTGTACCGGCGCAGGTCGTCCGCTTCCTCGAGCAGGCCTTCGAGATCGAGGGGATGGCCGCCGTGCTCTTGATCAACGATCTCCTCGCCACCTATTTCGTCGCGTACTTCGTCGCCCTGACAGGCCTCGTCAACGCGACGGTCACGGCGCGAGAGGAGCATCGGCTCGAGCTCCTGCTCGCCAAGCCGATCCGCGCCCGCGTCCTCCTCGCCGCGCGCACGGCGCCCTCGCTGCTCGCCGGGGCCGGGGCGGGCGTGGTGGTCGCGGCCTGTACCGCGCTCGCCGTCGCGCCGTACATCGAGGCGAACGATGGGGTCAGCGTGGCGGGCGCGCTCGGCGGCGGCCTCTTCCTCGTCGCGCTCGCGGTCGCGCTGCTCTCGGCGCTCCTGCCGCTGCTCGTGCGGATGCGAGACGGCTTCCACGCGCTCCTTGTCGCGTCGGCCGTGTGGGTCGCGCCGCTGATGCCCACGGCGGCATTCATGTACCGGCCCGACGCGTTCGAGGCGCGCGAGGGGCTCAGGGACGGGCTCGTGCTCGCGTCGCTGCTCTGGAACGACGCCACGTCGGCCTGGCTCGGCCCGGCCGCGCTGGCGATCGCGGTGCCGCTCGCCGTGATCGCCGTCGCGGCCGCGGGCGAGCTCCTCGAGCGCACCGACGCGCTCTGACCCCGAGGAGCTCGCCGCTCCTCCCCGCGGCGTGCCTCCGCGGGGAACGCTCGTCGAACCGCGCGCCGCAGCTCGCGCCCTCCTCCCGCCTGCTCCTTCCCGCCCTGTTCCCTAGCTGGTAGGAGGGGGCCGATTAGGAGAGAACCTGTATGGCCTGTCACGAAGTCGCCGCGCTCCGCCTTGGACTCATGAACATCCTGGGCATCGACGACCCCGCCGAGCGCGCGCACGAGCTCGCCGAGCTCGGCCCTGCAGCCGAGGCGCCGGGGCCGGTCTCGGCGATGCTGCGCGCCGGAGATCTGAAGAACCTCTCGCGCCTGTTCGAGGGGTCGCTCGTGGAGCTCCAGGAGAAGGTCGCGAAGACCCCCGCGGGCGACGCGAAGCTCGCCTACCTGCGCTCGCTCCTCATCCTCACGAAGCAGGTCGAGCTCGACCTCCGCGCCCAGGTCGACGGGCTCGGCCGGCTCTACCGCGAGCTCGAGGAGATGCACGACTTCGTGCACGAGATCTACCCGGCGGAGTGAGCGGAGCAGACCGATGGCTCAGGGCAACCCGAAGATCAGGATCGCCCGCGCAACGCCGCTCGGCCACGGCGCCCGGCTGCTCCGCGTCGAGCGCGTCGACGGCGCCGAGCTCGGCTTCGCCGGCGGGCAGTACGTGATCATCAACACCGGCGTCACCCTGCCCGGCGGCAAGCTCGCGAAGCGGGCCTACTCGCTGCTCTCCAGCGACGCCGAGCAGCGCGCCGTCGAGCTCGCCGTGAAGCGCATCGGCGCCGGGCCGGGGTCGAACGTGCTCAACGACCTTCCCGTCGGCGCCGAGCTCGAGTGGAGCGGCCCCTGGGGCAAGCTGCGGCTCCCGCCCGGCTTCTCCGGCCGCGCGCTCGTGATCGCGACCGACACAGGCATCACCGCCGCGCTCGGCATCGCGCGGAGCGCGGCCGCGGCCGGCGCGGCGCAGCTCGACCTGCTCTGGCTCGTCGAGTCCGAGGACGACTTCCTCTCCGAGCCGTTCGTCCGCGAGCGCCTCCCCGCCCCCGTCCGCCTCTCGGTCGCCCGCGACCTCCCCCCGGTCGGCCACCCCGAGCGGCCGGCGCGCGCGTGCGCGCTCGTCAGTGAGCTGCACCTCGCGGCCGGCCCCTACGACGCCGTGCTCTGCGCGGGCGACGGCGCCGTCCTCTACCCGCTCCGCGACCGGCTGACCTCGCTCGGCGCGCCGGAGGGCAGCGTGCTCCTCGAGAGCTTCTTCAACAACCCCCTGAAGAAGTCCTTGTAATCGTTCAGGATCCTGGATGGCAGAGGTCCGGCCGAGAGACCCGAAAGGGCAGCGCGAGGGGTTCACGACGGGCGCGTGCGCGGCCGCCGCGGCCAAGGCGGCGGCGCGCGTGCTCGCGCGCGGCGGGGCGCTCGACGCCATCGAGACGACCCTGCCGAACGGGCAACGCGTCACCTTCCCGCTGAAGCGCTGCGACCGCGACGGGCCGCGCGCCACCTGCAGCGTCATCAAGGACGCCGGCGACGATCCGGACTGCACCCACGGCGCCGAGCTCGTCGCCGAGGTCGAGCTCCGCCGCGAGCCGGGCGTCGAGATCCGCGGCGGCGACGGGGTCGCCGTCGTCACGAAGCCCGGGCTCGGGCTGCCGGTCGGCGCGCCGGCCGTGAACCCCGTGCCGCGCCGGAACATCACCGAGATGGTCCTCGAGGAGCTCGAGGGCTCGGATTTCGCGGGCGCCACGGTCACGATCAGCGTCCCCCAGGGCGAGGAGATGGCGAAGCAGACCATCAACGCGCGCCTCGGGCTCCTCGGCGGGATCTCCATCCTCGGGACGAGCGGGATCGTGAAGCCGTACTCCACCGCCGCCTTCCGCGCGAGCGTGGTGCAGGCGATCGACGTCGCCGCCGAGCGCGGCATCGCGACGCTCGCGCTGACGACCGGCGGCAAGTCCGAGGCGTACGCGATGAAGCTCTACCCGGAGCTCCCGGAGGACGCGTTCATCCAGGTGGGCGACTTCATCGGCACCGGCGTCCGCCACGCCGCGCGGCGGCGGATCGCCCGCGCTGTCATCGTCGGCATGATCGGCAAGCTCTCGAAGATGGCCGACGGCAAGATGATGACGCACGCCGCCGGCTCGGAGGTGAGCATGGAGCTGCTCGCGCAGATCGCCGAGGAGCTCGGCGCGCGGCCGGAGATCGCGGCGGAGATCCGGCAGGCGAACACCGCGCGGCACGTGCTCGAGCTGTGCCAGCGCGAGGGGCTCACCGGCGTCGCGAGCGGGATCTGCCGGCGCGTCGTCGAGCACACCTCGGCCCACGCGGGCGGCGCCATCGAGGTGCACGCCTGCCTCGTCGATTTCAACGGGGCGCTGCTCGGCCGGTACCCGGCCGGGGCCGCCTGCACAGACAGAGCGGAGGAGCCATGAGCGGTGCCAAGATCGGTGAAGACGCGCGCGCGGTGAACGACATGCGGCAGATGACCGCGCTCGGGCGGCGCATCGAGGACAAGAGCTTCGCGATCATCGACGAGGAGGCCGGCGCGCACGGCTTCCCGCAGGCGGAGTGGCAGGTCGTCCGCCGCGTGATCCACGCGACCGCGGACTTCGAGTTCTCGTCGCTCATGCGGCTCCACCCCGAGGCGATCCCCCGGGGGATCGAGGCGCTCCGGGGCGGCGCGCCGGTCCTCGTCGACGTGAAGATGATCGGCGTCGGCCTGAACGAGCAGCGGCTCGCGTCGTACGGCTGCAAGATCCACTGCTTCATCTCGGACGACGACGTCATCCAGGCCGCGTCGGCGGCCGGCTCGACCCGCGCCATCGAGTCGATGCGCAAGGCGCACCGGCTCGGGCTCCTCGACGGGGCGGTCGTCGCGATCGGCAACGCGCCGACCGCGCTGCTCGAGGTCGTGCGCCTCGCCCGGGAGGAGGGGGCGCGGCCGGCGCTCGTGATCGGCGTGCCGGTCGGGTTCGTGTCGGCCGCGGAGTCCAAGGAGGCCCTGCTCGAGTCCGGGCTCCCCTACATCGTCGCGCGCGGGCGCAAGGGCGGGAGCCCGATCGCCGTCGCGATCGTCCACGCGCTGCTGCTCCTCTCGGCGGACCCCCCGGATCCGACGCTGCCGTCCGGCCCGTCGGCCCCGGCGACGGTGGCGCGATGAGCGCGAGCGCGCGCCGCGCCGTGACCGTCGTCGGCATCGGCGACGACGGGTGCGCCAGCCTCTCGAGCCGCGCCGCGTCCGCGGTCGCCCGGGCCGAGGTGCTCGTCGGGGGCGAGCGGCACCTCGAGTTCTTCCCGCAGTTCCGCGGCGAGAAGATCGCCCTCAAGGGCGGCCTGTCCACGGCGCTCGACCGCGTGGAGGCCCTCTCGGCCGAGCAGAACGTGTGCATCCTCGCCTCGGGCGACCCGCTGTTCTTCGGCGTCGGCGCGCTCGTCGTCCGGAAGCTCGGCGGCGACCACGTCGAGATCATCCCGACCCTGAGCTCGGTCCAGTGGGCGTTCGCGCGCACCGGCATCGCCTGGGACGACGCCGCGTTCGTCTCGGTCCACGGGCGCTCGCCCGAGGGGTTCGCGACGCGCCTCCGCCGCCTCTCGAAGATCGCGGTGCTGACCGACGGGGAGAACAGCCCGGCCCGCCTCGCCGCGCGCCTCCTCGAGCACGGCGAGACAGGCTGGAAGGCGTGGGTCTGCGAGAGCCTCGCGGGCGCGGGCGAGCGCGTGCGCGCGTTCGACCTCGCCGCGCTCGCGTCCTGCGACGACATCGGCCCGCTGAACGTGCTCCTGCTCCTGCGGAGCGATCCGGCGTGGCGGCCGCCGCCGGCCGTCCCCTACCTGCACGAGGACGCGTTCGCGAAGCGCATGCCGAAGAACGGCCTCATCACGAAGCGCGAGGTGCGCCTGCTCTCGATCGCGTCGATGGCGATCCGCCCCGACGCCGTCGTCTGGGACGTCGGCGCCGGCTCGGGGTCGGTCTCGATCGAGGCGGCGATGCTCTGCCCCCTCGGGCGCGTCTACGCGATCGAGGTCGACCCGGAGGGCGTGGAGATCTGCCGGGACAACGTCCGCACACACGGGGTCGACAACGTGCGCGTCGTCGCGGGCCGCGCGCCCGAGGCGCTCGCGGCGCTCGAGGACCCGGACGCGGTGTTCGTCGGAGGGAGCAAGGGGAGCATGGAGGAGATCATCACGGCGGCGCTCGAGCGGCTGCGGCCGGGCGGCCGGCTCGTGGTCAACGCGATCACGATGGAGAACGTGGCCGAGACGTACCGCGCGCTCCGGGCGCGGGGGCTCGATCCCGAGGTCACGCTGCTCTCGGTCTCGCGCGGCGTGCCGCTCGCGCGCTACATGCGGTACGAGGCGCTGAACCCGATCCACGTCTTCGCCGCGACGAAGCCCGCGAGGCCCGAGGAAGCGGATCAGGCGCAGGCGCAGGCGCGGTCGCAGGCGGCCCGGCCGGCGCCCGCCTCGGAGGCGTCATGAGCGGCCTCGGCAAGCTCTACGGCGTCGGCGTCGGCCCCGGGGCGCCGGACCTGCTCACGCTGCGCGCCGTGCGCGTCCTCGAGGCCGCGGACGTGCTCGCGCTCCCCCGCAGCTCGGACTTCGGCGCCTCGATGGCCTACCGGATCCTCTCGCCCGTCGTCCCCAGGCGGCCGGACCAGGAGCGGCTGCTCCTCACCTTCCCCATGAGCAAGGACCCGGATCGCGTCCGCCCGTACATCGACGCGGCCGTGGGCCAGATCGGCGATCGGCTCTCGCGCGGCCTCTCCGTCGCGTTCGCCACCGAGGGAGATCCGTCGCTCTTCAGCACGTTCGTCTATGTCCGCCGCGAGGCGCTCCGCCGCTTCCCCGGGCTCGAGGTCGAGGTCGTCCCCGGCGTCACCTCGGTCACGGCGGTCCCGGCCGTGAGCGGGCTCTCGCTCGCCGACGGGCAGGAGCGGATCGCCATCCTCCCCGCCACGTACGGCGTCGACGACCTGACCGACGTCCTCTGTCGCTTCGACACCGTGGTCCTGATGAAGATCGGCTCGGAGATGCCGAAGGTGACCGAGGCGCTCACGCGGGCGGGCCTCCTCGATCGGGCGGTGTTCGTGTCCAAGGCGACGATGCCCGAGCAGCGCATCGTCCGGGACCTCCGGGCCGCGCAGGACGAGCGGGGCGACTGCTTCGCCATGGTCGTCGTCACGCGCGGGGAGCGGAGCGGGCTCCTCGTCGGCGAGGCCGAGGCCTCGCTGCCGGGCAGCTTCGAAAAGACACTTAACGAACCGGAGGCGCCATGATCGCCGCGCGCAAGCCCTACGCCGTCTACGCCATCACGCGCCACGGGATCGACATCGCGCGCCGGCTCGTCCCGGGCCTCCCGGGCGCGGATCTCTACGTGTCGCAGAAGCTCTTCGACGGGGCGCCGGAGGGCGCGAAGCCGCTCCCGCTGCCGATGGGGCCGCTCTTGAACGAGGCGTTCACGGCCTACGACTGCCACGTCTTCGTGATCAGCGTCGGCGCCGTGGTGCGCATGGTCGCGCCGCTGCTCAAGAACAAGAAGGTCGATCCGGCGGTCGTGTGCGTCGATGACGCGGCCCGGTTCTCGATCTGCGTGCTCTCCGGCCACGTCGGCCGGGGCAACGCGTTCACCGACAAGGTGGCCGCGCTGCTCGGCGCGCAGCCGGTGGTGACCACGGCGTCCGACGCGCTCGGGACGCTGACGGTCGACATCCTCGGCCGCGAGCTCGGGTGGACCCTCGACGACCCCGATCGCAACGTGACGCGCGGCTGCGCCGCCGTCGTGAACGCCGCGCCCGTGCTGTTCGTCCAGGAGACGGGCGAGCCGTCGTTCTGGCCCGAGGCGACGCCGCTCCCGCCGGGCGTGCGCTACGCGACGTCGCTCGACGGCGTGGATCCGGACGCGTGGGAGATGCTCCTCGTCGCGAGCGATCGCGATCTCTTGCGCTCGCACCCCGCGGTCGTCGAGCGCGCCGTCGTCTACCGCCCGAAGAGCCTCGTCCTCGGCGTCGGCTGCGACCGCGGCGCGCCGCTCGACATGGTCGAGCGCGGGGTCGACCGGCTGCTCGACGAGCACGGGCTGTCGGCGAAATCGGTGAAGGCGCTGGCGACGATCGACAAGAAGGCCGACGAGGAGGCGCTGCTCGCGCTGTCGGCGCGGCGGGGGTGGCCGCTCGTCACGTTCACGGCCGAGGAGCTCGACGCGACCGAGGGGATCGAGAACCCGTCGGAGACGGTGAAGAAGCACGTCGGCGCCCGGGGCGTCGCCGAGCCCGCCGCCCTGCGCGCGGCCGGGGCCGCGAGGCTGCTCGTGCCGAAGCGGGCGTACACCGAGCCGGGCGTGGGCCGGTCCATGACGCTCGCCGTCGCGCGCGTCCCGTTCGCGAAGCGAACCATCGAGGAGAGCCATGGGTGACAAAGGAGTCCTGTCGATCGTCGGGATCGGTCCCGGCGCCGAGGCGCACGCGTCCCGCGCCGCCCTGGAGGCGATCGCCTCGTCGGATCTCATCGTGGGGTACACGACGTATATCCGGCTGGTGAAGCACCTCATCGAGGGCAAGGAGGTGGTCAAGACCGGCATGACCGAGGAGATCGGCCGGGCGCGCGCCGCCGTGGAGCGGGCGCGGGACGGCGGGCGCGTCGCGATCATCTCCTCGGGCGACGCCGGGGTCTACGGCATGGCCGGGCTCGTCTTCCAGGTGCTCCAGGAGATCGGCTGGAAGCGGGGCGAGTCGCCCGAGCTCCGCATCGTGCCCGGCATGACCGCGCTCAACGCGTGCGCGTCGCTCGTCGGCGCGCCGCTCGGGCACGACTTCTGCGCCATCTCCCTGTCCGACCTCCTGACCCCCTGGCCGGCCATCGAGCGGCGGCTCGAGGCCGCCGCCTCCGCCGACTTCGTCATCGGTCTTTACAATCCGGCGAGCGGCCGGCGCACGCGCCAGATCGTGCGGGCCCAGGAGATCATCCGTCAGCACCGCGCGGGCACGACGCCGGTCGCGCTGGTGAAGAGCGCCTATCGCAAGCTGGAGAGCGCCGTGATCACCGATGTCGATCACTTCCTCGACTACGAGATCGGGATGCTCACCACGGTGCTCGTCGGGTCGACGAACACCTTCCTGTTCGAGGGGTACATGGTCACCCCGCGCGGATACACAAACAAGTACACATGGGATGGAGCGGCGCTCCCGGGCCAGACGCCGGGGCGCACGCTCGTGCTCTCGGACGAGATGCTCGCTTCATCGGACGAGAGGCTCACTTCGGAGGAGGTCTAGATGGCACGCGTAGGGAGGCTGGGCGGCGCGATCCTCGCCGAGACCCAGGGAGAGTATTACCTCGTCGGCAACACAAAGGCGCCTGTCGACTTCCGCGCGGCGGGGTTCGAGCCGCCGGACGAGGTCGAGCTCGTGAAGGGGGTCTATCTCCGGCTCAAGCCGCTTCGCGAGATCAAGGTCGAGGCGCCGGTGCTGCTCCTCGACGTCGAGGGCGAGGAGCTCGCGAAGAAGCTCGTCCACCGCTTCGTGATCGACCGGAACGGCTCGGTGAGCGAGCGGCTGTGGCGGCTCGTCTACAGCCCCGACGACCCGCTCGACGACGCCGAGACGCCCGTCGAGCGCGACGCGCGCTGGCTGGGCGACATCCCCGAGACCATCTGGCAGCTCGTGCGCGACAACGTGCTGCGCTGCCTGTAGTACCGCGGGTCAGAAATCCTGCCACGGACCTGCCTCGCGAGAGGAGAGAGATTTCAACGCAAAGGCGTGAGGACGCAAAAACGCACGTCCCCCGGAGCGCAGGGCGATGGCGGCACGGGCGGCGGCTCCGCAGCCGGCCACGGCGGCCAAGCTGGCAGCCCGGAGCAGGGGGGCAACGGAGCGGCCGGGAGCGATACGCACGGTTGTCGGGCCCATCGTGAGACGATCGGCTCGATCCGTGGGGGCGAACGACCGAGGTGAACCAGCAAGCCGATCGCCGTCTCCGTCGCCCGGCCGGCTGCCGGCTGGGTGGGCGCCCCCTGGACGGCAGCCTCGGGGATCCGCGCAGCCGGTGATGCGGGACGGGACGTTCCGGGCTATGGTCCAGCACGAGCAGTGGACAATGTCGACGACATGCAACCACAGACGGCAGAGGTCTGGCACGGCGCGGCGCAGAGCCCCAGGACACAGCCTTGGAAGCCTGCGCACGGTGGGCCCAGGACGCTCGACGAAGCCATCCAGATCGCCCGAAGGAACAGCATCACTATTTCCGAAGACGTCTTCTTCGTCGTCGCGGATGATCTCGTCCCGCCGGATGCGTACGCGCTGTGGTGTGTCGTTCAAGCCCACGGATCCATGAGGTGGGAGAACTTCTACGCCAGGGGACGGATACCCGTGAAGATCCGGCAGGCAGTCCTCGAGAGCGACGAGGCGATCGTGGCGGTGTTCGCCCACGAAACCTACGAGATCGAAGGACTACGAAAGCTTTTCGAGCACCGCGAGGCGATCCCCGGCGCGGAGATCATTCGGCTGATCCGCACTGGTATACGGGGTAACCTGCACGATCAAGCGTGGGACTACGCCGACCTCTTGGTGGCGGCCCTGCGGGAGGAGGCACGATGACACTCGATCGACTGCTCTCGGCGTACGGGATCGGCCACCTGACGAGGAACGAGCTGTTCGCTCGATTGGTCGATCTGCTCTCACCAGACACCCTGGAGCGCATTCGGATCGCGCTCCAAGCAGAGCCCGGGTTCCAAGAGGCGTTCGAGGGATGGCTGGCCGGCGTCGAGGCGGGGGCTGAGGTCGTGTCGGGCGGCAAGGTCGTGCCGGTCTCCGATGCCGCCCGTGCCGCGGTCAGCCTTTGGCGAGCACGAGCGACGAGCGAGAGCGGTCGCCTCGCCTCGGCCTCGCTCCCGCCTGAGCTCGTCGCCGAGGTCTTCGAGTACATTCGGGCGCACCCCGGGCAAGGACTCAAGGGGATCATGGCGGCACCGAGGTCGCCGGGTGCGGCGCCGCCTCCATTGGGGGACGAGTTCTTCGAGGGGATGCACTCGCCCGAGGAATGCATCGAACGGCCATCGCCAGCATGGTCGGTCCTCGTTGGAGTAGGTTGATGAACCATGAGCACCACGAACGACGCTGACCGTGCTGCCGAGGAGCTCACCGGATGGTTCGGCGATTTGCTGCGCCTGTGCGATGCGACCGTCTTCGCTGTGGCGTCCGAACCGGCCCATCGAAAGGCCGCGGTGCTCGGCGTTCTCACGCGCAATGCCAAGCGGCTCTACGAGAGAGAGAGCGATAGCACGGGCAAATTGTTCACGCCTCTGTGCCTGGTGCTCGCCTCGGCGTGCCGCTCGCTGGACCTTGTCCCTGATGCCGGGCAATGGAAGGCGGCTATCGAGAATGTGCTGGTGCTCGGGCCGCAGCTTCGCAAGGTGGTGACAAACATGCCTGTGATCGTCTCCGTAGCAGGAAGCCCGGCCGCCCTCCTCAAGGAACATCTCGACGAGTCTCTCGCGCAGGCGGGTGTGACGGACCGCGCGACCATTCTGGATCATCGCAATCGAAGGATTGCGTTGGGGCTGGCTATCAATTGGGGCATGCGGTTCCTGGTTGCCTATGCGCTGGAGACGACGGATCCGCCTGAGGCGGATGCAATCAGCACACGCGGCCTCTCGTGGATTCGCAAGATTATCCAGCCGATCGTCGTGCGCGCGGCTTGATCGCTTGGGACTCGGTCAATCAACGACCTCGGAGCGATCCGCTGAGCTGGCGTCACGGCCCGCGCCGCTCCGGAAGCCTTCGCGCTCGCGCCGAAAGCTGGCTTCCCCGAGGCTCCACCCCGAAGCCAGTGCCGCGCTCTCCCCGTCCGGCGGAGGAGGGCTCGTGGGCGCGGAAGGCGGCGCCGGCGCGGGGACGGCAGGGAAAGAGGCTCGTCATCGTCTATACGGGCCACGGCAAGGGCAAGACGACGGCCGCGCTCGGGATGGTGTTCCGGGCGCTCGGCCGGGGCATCCGCGTCGCCGTTGTGCAGTTCATCAAGGGGAAGTGGAAGACGGGAGAGCGCCTGTTCGCCGAGACGCGATCCGCCGGGCCCCCGGAGGGCTCAGACGTCTTCGCGATCGGGCGCTCGTGCGGCCGGCGACTCCGCCGCGCTGAAGGCCGCGGCCGCCTGGAGGCTCGGCGCCGCCTCGGCGGCTCCCGCGGAGGCACGCCGGGTGCGCCGTCTTGCCTGCACCATGTGCACGATCTGGTCGAGGATCACAGCGACGAGGATCACGGCGCCGATGATGATGAACGTCCAGTTCGGGTCCAGGCGCCAGATGCGTCGTATGCCGTCAGCGTCCTCGTACGGCATCTGGAACATGTTGATGCCGTTGTCGATGACGCGCATCAGCGCGGAGCCGATGAGGATGCCGAGCACCGTGCCCTCACCGCCGCGAAGCGAGCAGCCGCCGAGCACGGCCGCGGCGATCGCGTACATCTCGTACGCGATGCCGACCTGTTGCGACATCTGCCCGATGTACGACGCGTAACAGACGCCAGCGACGCCGCCGAGGCCCGCCGAGATCATGTAGGTGGACGTCTCCACCCGCTTCACGTTGATGCCGGAGTACTCCGCTGCGTCGCGATTGCCGCCGATCGCATAGACGTACCGCCCGAACACAGTGAAGTGCAGCGCGTAGGTCGAGACGCCGATCACGGCGAGGAAGATCAGAAACGGATACGGGATGAGCGCGTCGCTGCCCACGTGGAACAGCCCGCCGTTCGCGAGGTGGAGCAGCGGCGAGCCCCCGAGGCTCAGGGTGCCGCCCTCGGCGATGGTCTGCGAGACCCCGCGCAAGAACAGCATGCCGCCGAGCGTGACGATGAACGGCTGCAGCTTGAGCCGCGTGATCAAGAGCCCCTGGCCGAGGCCGATCAGCAGCGCCACGCCGAGCGCCGCCGGAATGCCGATCCACAACGAGTAGCCCAGGCCGCCGGCCTGGCTCGACGAGAGCTTCGCGATCAGGACGCCCGTCAGGCCGATCACGGACCCGATCGACAGATCGATGCCGCCGGTGATGATGACGAAGCCGATGCCGATCGCGAAGATCCCGAGCATCGAGATCTGCCGCAGGGTATTGATCGAGTTCGACTGCCCGAGAAAATCCGGGTTCGAGAGGTAGAGACCCAGACACATCACGGCGAGCGCGATGGTCATGCCAAGCTCACGCCTCACGACAGAACCTCCACGTCGGCCTGGCCCGTCATCAACGTCGCGATCCGCTCCTGGCTGAGCCGCTCCCGCGGCAATACCCCCTTGATGCGTCGCTCGTGCATGACGGCGACGCGATCGCTCATTCCGATGATCTCTCCCATGTCCGAGCTGACCATCAAGATCGTGATACCTCCATCCGCGAGGGCGGCCATGTGGCGGTAGATCTCGGCCTTGGCGCCGACGTCGATCCCGCGTGTCGGCTCGTCCACGATGAGCACGCGCGGGCTCATGGCCAGCCATTTTCCGAGCACCACCTTCTGCTGGTTTCCGCCGGAGAGGTTCGCGACGCTCTGACGAATGCCAGGCGTCTTCGTCCGCAACCGCTTCACCTCCGATTCGGCGACGCGGCGCTCCGTCTTCCTGTCCAGGAAGCCCCAGCGGTTGTAGTTGCCGATGTCGGGCAGGGAGGTGTTCTCTGCGACGCTGAGCGGCAGCACGAGGCCGTGCCGCTTGCGATCCTCCGGCGCCAGGTAGACGCCGCGGTCGATGGCGTCTCTGGGCCTTCGAGGAGCGAACGCCTCGCCCTCGAGCGCCATGCGTCCGCCGAGCGCGGGAGTCACCCCGAAGATCGTCTGCATGAGCTCCGTGCGACCCGAGCCGACAAGGCCGGCGAAGCCGAGGATCTCCCCGCGTTCGGCCGAGAAGGAGATCGGCGCGGGCGCGCCGGGCACGACGAGGCCCTCGACCACAAGCACGGGCTCGGTCGACCTCCGCGGCCGCTTCTCCGGGAAGTAGTGGGCGCTCAGCTCGCGGCCCACCATCATGGAGACGATCTTTTCGTGCGTCGCTTCTGCGCGCGTGAGGTCCCCGACGTAGCGGCCGTCGCGCAGGACCGTCACCCGATCCGCCAGCGCCAGGACCTCTTCCATCCGGTGCGAGATGTAGACGATGCCGATCCCGTCCGCCCGGAGCTTGCGGATGATCTGGAAGAGATGCTCGGACTCACCGCTCGTGAGCGACGAAGTCGGCTCGTCCATGATGAGGATACGCGCGTCCAGGGCGAGCGCCTTGG
This sequence comes from Sorangium sp. So ce1014, assembly GCF_051521505.1. Lineage (NCBI taxonomy): Bacteria > Pseudomonadati > Myxococcota > Polyangiales > Polyangiaceae > Sorangium > Sorangium sp. So ce1014. The sequence continues at coordinate 385,630 of NZ_CP150356.1, read as the reverse complement.
CGATCTCGACCATCTGCATCTGACCGGCGGTCAACAGGGACACCGGGGTCGAGGGCGGGAGCGACAAGCCCACGCGCTGAAGCAGCTCGTGGGCGCGGGCGTACATGCCGCCCTTCGGCAGCGGGCGGAGGAGCGCTCGGGTCCCGCCGCCTTCGTTGCCGAGGAAGATGTTGGCGGCGATGTCCAGGTTCGGCGCCAGCATCAACTCCTGGTGGATGAGCGCGATGCCGAGGCGCTTGGCGGCGCGCACGCTCTCGAGGGTGACCTTCTTCCCTCCGATCCGGATCTCGCCTTCGTCGGGCTGCTGGGCGCCCCCGAGGATCTTCATCAGCGTGCTCTTCCCGGCGCCGTTCTCGCCCATCAGGGCGAGCACCTCCCCCGGCTTCAGCGAAAGAGAGACGCCCTGGAGCGCGACCACGCCGGGGAACCGCTTGTTGATCGCGCTCATCGCGAGCAGATTCGGTAGCGCCGCGGTCACGCTCACCTCTTCATCTCGGCGAGCTTCTGCTTGAACTCCGCCACGTTGGCCTTCTCGATCACCTCGATGCCGGTGTCGATGCCTTTGCTCTCCGGGATCTGCGCCATGGCCGCGTCGGGCTTCGTCGCGAGCTCATGCGCCCACTTGCTCGCCATGTACCCGAACTGAAACGGCTTCTGGACGACCGTGACCGAGATCGTGCCGTTCTCGATGGCCGTGAGCGTCCCCTCTTCCTCGTCGAACACGGCCGCGAGGACCTTGCCCTTCTTCCCGAGCGCCTCGATGGCCGCCGCGATGGCGGGACCGTTGTAGGACCACAGGCCCGCGACGAGCTTCAGGTCCGGGTGCGCATTGATGATGTCCTCCACGTTGGAGCGCGCCTTCGCGCGGTCCGTATTGTCCTCGCGCTTGTCGACGATCTCGATGTTCTTGCCGGCGATCGCGTCCTGGATGCCCTGGAGCCGCTGCTTCGCGTTGTCCGCGGACAGCATGCCGACGAACACGGCCATCTTCCCGCCGCTCGGGAGGAGCTTCACGATGTGGGCGCCGAGCGCCTTGCCGGCCTCGTAGTTGTTTGTGCCGATGTAGAGCAGTCGGTTCGACTTCGGGGCGTCCGAGTCGAACGTGATGAGCTTGCTCTTCTCGGCCGTCTTGTTGAGCACCGGGACCTGATCGCCCGGCGCGATGGCGCTCACGGCGATAGCGTCATAGCCCTGGCTCGAGAGGTTCTCGAGGATCTGGTTCTGCTCCTCCGTGGTGCCGTTCGGCGGCATCTTCACGTCGACCTGGACCTTGCTCTCTTGCTCGTATTTCCGGACGCCTGCCTGAGCGATCTTCCAGAACTCGCTCGCGTTGTTCGTGACGAAGGCGAGCTTGACCATCTTCGGCTTCGAGCCGGCCCCCTCGGCGGGCGCGGCGCCCGTCCCCTCGCTCTGCTTGCCGCACCCCGTGATCGCGAGCAGCGCCAGCAGGAAGAGCGCGGTGATCGCCCGACCCTTGCCCCAGGACTTCATCTCTTCCACGGCATGTCTCCTTGATGATTCAATTTTTAGCGCGTCGACACCACGCGTGGCGTCCACGACCCGACAACGCTGACTGCCCTGAAGCGCGCGCGTGAAGCCACGCGCGACCCCGCCCGTACCGATGACACCGAAACAGAGCATGGCCGCCCCTCTCACTCCGCCGTGAAGCGGTGAATCATTGTGTGTTTGTAGGTCTGCCCCGGCTTGAGGATCGGCTGCTCTCGCCAGGCCGGCACGTTGATCGCGTTCGGAAATTTCTGGGTCTCCAGGCAAAGCGCCGCGTGCTGCACGTACGTGGCGCCTTTGCCCGCCTTCGAGCCATTCATGTAATTCCCGGAGTAGAACTGCACCCCGGGCTGATCCCCCTCCAGCGTCATCACGCGGCCGGACTTCGGATCTTTGAGGCGCGCCACGGGTCGCAGGGCGGCCGGGTCTCCGTTGACGACGAAGTTGTGATCGTACCCGACAGGGTCTCCGCCAACGGCCTTCAAGTCCTTGCCGATGGGCTTGGGCGCCGTGAAGTCGAACGGCGTACCTTTGGCGGGCTTCACGGCTCCGGTCGGGACGCCCGGATCGCCGGGCGTGTAGCTGTCCGCATGGAGCGTGAGCTCGTGATCGAGGATCGTGCCGGAGCCGTGCCCGCCGAGGTTCCAGTACGAATGGTGGGCCATGCTGACGAGCGTCGTCTTGTCCGTGACCGCCTCCATCTCGACGCGGAGCTCGTTCCGGTTCGTGAGCGTATAGACGGTCTTCGCAGACACGGTGCCAGGATACCCCTCTTCTCCGTCCTTCGACACGTACGTGAGGCGGATGCTCGGGCCGTCAGGGGTCTCGGCGGTGGCGGCGCTCCACACCACCTTGTCCCAGCCCCTGGCGCCGCCGTGCAGGTGGTGCGGCTTGTCGTTCGAGGCCAGGGTGTGCTCCTTGCCCTCGAGCTTGAACTTCGCGTTGCGGATGCGGTTGGCGACGCGGCCAACCGTCGCGCCGAAGAACTGGTTGCCGGTCAGATAGCCGTCCAGGCTCTCGAAGCCGACGACGACGTCGGCGAGCTTTCCGGCCTTGTCGGGCACGTGCAGCTCGGTGATGATCGCGCCGTACGTCATCACCTTGAGCACGAGGCCGTTTGCGTTCGTGAGAGTGTAAATATCCACGCCTTGCGCCTCGATCTCGCCATGACGAGCCCTGGTGATGGCGAGGGGCTTCGCGGGCGCCACGTCTGGCACGGGCGGTGGCACGCTCGGGGTCGTCGCCGGCGCGGGGGCGGGCGTCACGGGCTCTGCGGCGGGAGGAGGCTGCGTTCCCGAGCAGCCGAGCATGAGCAGCAACGCCAGCGCGGTGCTCGCTCGACGTTGCCTGACCCAGGTCCGGCTCACTCGTCCAGCTCTGCTGCGCTGAGCCCGCCGTTCGAGAAAACTCGCAATTCGCATGGAACGCCTCCTCTCTCCTGCACGCCAGCGGCGCGCTCTTACCGCATTGCGCCTCCGCGGCGGCGCCGGAAACTAGTATTCGTGACGGCCGAACGAACGGAATCGGCGCCGAGATCGGCCGGGACGACGAAGGTCTCGGTGCGCACGACGCCCCACCCAGGAGAGAGCAAAAGGATGCCCACCCCGGCGCATCGTGAACGGTCACATATTCGGTGTCAACTCCATTGAAAGGACCGCGGGTATCTTCGAGCCAGTCGGACGCCCGCGATGACCGCGGTCCGGCGCCCCCTCCTCTTGACGCGACGCTCCGGAGGACCCGCTGGCTTTGTCCTCCCTCGGGCTACTCGGGCTACTCCGGCTAGAGGATACCCGCGGTCCTTTCAATGGAGTTGACACCTGGCATGTGACCGCTCACGATGCGCCCGAGATCCATCCTTTTGCTTCACCCTGGGTGGGTCTTCCACGACGCGCGGCGCCGGGAACGTCGGACGGTCGATCCACCAGAGCGATCCCGACACCTCCTGTTCAACAGGCCCTTCTACGCCGGCGCCCGCCAGTACAGCTGCTCCGGCGTGCACCCGGAGCGAGGAGCGACAACGTGAGTGAGACAAAGCGAATTCTGGTCACCGGGGCGGCGGGCAAAGTCGGCCAGGCCTTCATCCGCAGGTTCCTGTCGGACCCCAGGTTCGAGGGATGGAAGGTCCGTGCGCTGTGCCACAACCGCATGCTGGAGCCGACGGCGCGCCTGGAGGTGGTGCGTGGGTCGATCGAGCACAGCGCCGTGACCAGCGAGGCGGTGGAGGGAGTGAGCCACGTGCTGCACCTCGCGACCAGCAAGGAGACCGCCGACAGCATCATGGACGTGGCCATCAAAGGCATGTTCTTCCTGCTCGAGGCCTGCCGCGTCAGTCCTGCATTCAAGCAATTCATCCTGGTCGGGGGCGACGCCGGGATGGGCCACTTCTTCTATCCACACCCCGTCCCCGTCACGGAGGCGCAGAAGCACAGCGCCTACCCGGGTTGCTATGCGCTGTCCAAGGTGCTCGAGGAGGTCATGCTCGAGCAATACTACGTCCAGTATAACCTGAACGGATGCTGCCTGCGTGCGCCGTGGATCATGGAGAAGGACGACTTCAAGGCCCAGCTATCGTTCGGTGACGACGTGTTCGGAGGGCCGAGGTGGCGCGATTGGGTCGGAGCCGAGGCGGCGGAGGGTCACGTCCGCTCGGGCGCCGTCCCTGTGATGCTCGACCCTGACGGCAAGCCGGTGAAGCGTAACTTCGTGCATGTGGAGGATCTCGTCGCCGCGCTCCTCATGGCGATCGACAACGAGAGAGCCCGCCAGCAGACCTTCAACGTCTGCATGGATGAGCCGGTGGACTACGGTGACCTGGCGTCTTACCTGGAGACGACCCGGGGCCTGCCGAGCGTGAAGGTGAAGACGCCCTACCATTCGACCTGGCTGGACAACACGAAGGCCAAGTTCCTGCTCGGCTGGCGGCCGCAGTACAATCTGGCGCGGCTCGCGGACGCCGCCTTTGACTACGTGCGCGCGCCCGATGATCCGCGGATCACGTGGTACCCCGGTTAGCACGGCTGCGGGAAGCCGGGCCGCCATGACGCCCAGGTCGCCAAGAGACCAGGGGAGCAGGAGGGAACCTTGCCGGGAACACTCCTCCCCTGTCCTCTTGGCGGCCTTGGCGTCATGGCGGCTTCTCTGCTGAACCGGGGCAACTTCCCGCGGTCGTGTGGTGACCGTCACCGTCGAACCGAGGCAAGTTGGCCAGCGGCCTGGGCGCTCAGGCCGGCATGAACAGGCCCTGGGTCGCCGTCGTGTGCAGGTCGGCATCCCCGATGACGAAGTCCGGGAGGCCGAACGCCCCCGCGCACGCCATCCACACGTCGTTTGTCGACCGGAGGCCACGGCCGCCGTTGTCCCACACGCGCCCGCCGAGGAGCCCGGTGTTGGCGCCGCCGAAGAGCAGCCAGGGCACGTTGTCCCAGTTGTGCTTGCGGGTGCCGACCTCGGTCACGTAGGGAATGAGCGTGTTGTCGAGCAGCGTCCCGCCGTTCACGTCCTGGGTGGCCGCGAGCTCCTCCAGGAACCCCACCATCTTGCGGGCGTAGAACTCCTCCACGCGCGTGAGGAACTCGAGCGTATCTCGCGTGTCGGGATCATGGCTCGTCGTGTGGTGGACCTTGAAGATGCGCGAATCCGGCGGCCACAGGTCGCCGAAGCTCACGTGGTTGGTCCCCGGGGCCCACTGGAAGGTCACCACGCGCGTCAGGTCGCACCGGAAGGCCGCCTTGAGCACGGCGAAGTGCAGGGCGCCGATGCGCGCGTGCTTCTCGTCGTCGCGCTCGTTCACGACGTGCGACGAGCTGTAAGGGTCGATGTACTCGCTCACATTGACGATCTCGGGCGGCTGCTCCATTCCGCAGAACGCGGCGTTGCGCGGGTCGGCATCGAACTCCTTTTCCACCTCGCGGATCGCCTCGAGGTGCCCGTCCAGCATCTCGCGCTGCGCGCTCGGCGCGAGCTCGTGGAGCCGGCCGATGTCCCTCGTCGCGAAGTCGAGCACGCTCTTCTTCTGCCGGCGCGCCCTGGCGAGCGCCTCGAGGTTGTCGCTCGTCGGCCCCCCGGGCATCAACGTGCCGAACACCCGCTGATAGACGTCGAGCGGCTGGTAGTACGGCGTCATCGGGCTCCGCGGGCCGGAGTACGACATGTGGCGCGTCGACACCTCCGGCGTGTCCGCGCGCTTGTCGCACGAGATCTGGAGCGACGCGATCGGCGCCCCCTGCAGATCGGCCGACTGCTTCACGAGCAGCTGGTCGATGCTCGCCCCCTCGGCCACCGGGTCGTCCCCGCCGTTGCCGGGGTAGAGCTGCTTTGTCCGCTGGCCGGTCGCCATCAGGACGGTCCCGCGCTCATGGCCGCCGCCGACCGAGCCCTCGTAAGGCAGCTTCAGGTCGCGCATCACGATCATCCGGTCACGCACCGGCTCGAACGGGCGCAGGATGCGGGACAGCGTGAAGCTCGTCCCGTTCCCCTGCGGCCACCAGTTCTCGTAGACGGTGCCCACAGGCCGCTGGACGATGAGGAGCCGCTTCGGGCTCGGCGCGCCCTCCGCGGTCCGCTCGAGGCCGCGGAGGATCGCGAACATCCCCGCGGCGGCGCCGATGCCCTGGAGGAAGCGACGGCGGGACGAGACATAGGGCAGGTTGCGGTTCATTGTCACTCCTCCTCGGTGCGCTCGATGAGCGCGCTCGACGTCGCGATGGCTCTCACGATGGCAGGCAGGGTGCGCGCGCCCTCCGGCAATGCCTTGATCACGCGCTCGACCTGGCAGTCGACCGGCGAGAGGTGCTCGTCGTCGGTGCCGTAGGTGATGAGGTTCCGCGCGAGGCACGCGGCGAGCTCCTCCCTTTGCGCGATCGCGCCGGCGAACTCGACAGCGTTCGCGTAGCTCTCGTGCAGCCCGAGGATCCCCCCGAGCTCGATGCGCGCGTCGATGGGCGCGCCGTCGAGCGTGTCTCGATAACGACCCAGCGCGTCGTAGTTCTCGAGCGCCAGGCCGAGCGGGTCGATCCCCCGGTGGCATGCGCCGCAGGTGCGGTTCGCTGCGCGCGCCTCGGCGCGCTCGCGCTCGGTCATGTCGGCGTTGAGCAGGTCCGCGACCTCGTCCGCGAGGTCTTCCGGCGGCGACGCGAGCTTCGGCAGGCAGAGCAGCGCGCCTCGAATGAACAGCCCCCTCGCGACAACGCTCGTGTTGTCCGTGCGGGAGAGCGTCGCGAGGACGCTCGCTTGCGTGAGCAGGCCGGCGCGCTGGTCGGCGGGCAGGGTGACCGGCGCGAACTCCTCCGGCGCGCCGGTGTGCTCCACGCCGTACACCGCGGCGAGCGGCTCGTTCGCGAACGTCTCCCGCGACGTGAGCAGCTCGGAGACGTCGGCGCCGCGGCCCCAGAGGGTCGCGTCCACGAACAGCTCGGTCTCGTGGAACATGCTCGCCTGGAGCAAGGGACCGTATTCGGGGAACATCCCCGGGTCCTTCACCGTGCCGAACAGGTTGCTGAGCCCCCACGCCGCGAGCAGCGTGGTGCTCAGGCTGCGCCGCGTCGCCGGCAGCGCGAGCAGCCGCTCGGTCTGCCGCGCCACCTCTGCCGGGTCGCGGAGGGCCCCGGAGTCGGCGGCGGCCATGAGCTCGGGGTCCGGCGGGTTGTCCGTGAGGAAGAACGAGAGCTCGCTGGCGAGCTCGTGCGGCGACAGCCTCACGACGCCCTCGCTCCCCTCCTCGCCGAGCTCCGTCCGGTAGGAGAAGGAGGGCGACGCGAGGATGGCCTCGACGGCGAGCATCACGCCGCGCTCGTAGCTCTCTTCCTTCCCGAGCTCGACCACCTCCCACAGATCCGCGAGCTCGGTGGCCCCGAGCGGCCTCCGGAACGCCTGCGCCGCCAACCGGGTCAGGAAGTCGCGGGCGCACGCGTCATCCCCGTCCGTCGCGCAGCCGGTCACCTGCTCGAAGCGCCCTTCGAGGCTCTCCGCGGCGTAAGCGGCCGCGTCGAGCCGAGTGCGCACAAGCGATGTGCCGACGACGATCCCCTTCTTCATGAAGGGCTTTGTCTTCTCATCGGGCGCCTGATCGGCCCGCACGGCCGCGTCCCCGAGCAGCGCACGCACGGAATTCGTGAACTGCAGATCGGCGAGCAGCACGACGCGGCGCGCGAGCCGCGGCGCGCACTGCGCGTCCTCGCCGGGTTGCTCGTCGCCGGGTTGCTCGTCGCCGGGTTGCTCGTCGACGTTGCTCCCGAGCGCGCCCGTGCACGCCGCCGCCACGAGGGCCGAGGCGCACGCCGCGAGCCACGCCGAGCGGCGCCAGGCGCCGGAGCGCTCCCGGGCGGCCTGCCCCTGCCCCGAGGCGGGGGACGCCGTGCGCTGAATCCAATCCCAAACCCGAGGTCGCTGCATGATCAAGCCTCCCAGTCCATCCCGCAGCGCGAGTGTCCGTCGACCCACCCACCGCCCGCCGCTGCCCCGGACGAGGTGCTCCACGTTTCCGGGACGGGCTCCGTATACGACGAGCCGCAACCCACCTTGCTCAATCCAACGAGAGCAGCGATTTGTGCTGCATATGAATGCACCGCAGCCTCCACGAGGCAGGTTGTGTGCGGCTGCGACTCCAGTGAACCGGTGCGCGCGCGGGTCGCAGGTGAAACCTCGGGCCCGGCCCGGGTCGAGCGCGAGTGATCCCCCGCGACGTCACCGTTGCTCGCGCCCGCGACGGCCGAGCGAACGAAATCAGCGCAAAAATCCACCCCAATCCCAGGAACGAAGGGCCCGGACGCGCACGACGTCCCACCCGCGGCAAAGCGGAAGGAATCTTCGAGAGCCGAATGTGAACGTTCACATAGCGGGTGTCAACCCAAATGGACCCCGCGTGTCGCGATGTATGTGGGGGCTGTGCTGCAGGACCTGCGAGGCCGTCCGGTACGAGAGCCGGCGAGCTTGTCCGCGTCGACCACGAACGCGGCCCGCTCGGCCTCTCCTGACGCGCCGCTCCGGAGCGGACTCGCCAGCCATCCGGGTCCGAGCTTGTCCGTGGACGGGCGGATTGAAGTCGACGCGGCCTCTGTGAACGCTCACAAATGATTGCTCCTTCGACTTGGCCTTGAGTGGGTCATCCCGTGCACCGGCGCCTTCGTCATCGGGACCGATCTCGGCACCGATTCCGCAGCGCTCGCCGGGGCTCCGGCGGGCGTATCGCGGCCGGGCTCGCGCTCGCGTGAGTTTGCCTGAAGGATCGGCGAGGTCGGCGGCATCCATGCGGCAGGAGACGATCTCGATGACGCTGGCCCAACCCACGGCGGCCCGCGCGGGCGCCCCGCGATTCCTGGCCGTCCTTCTCTCGACGGGCACGGCGCTCGCGGGGTGCACCCCCGAGACCGCCATCATCGGTCGCGACATCGGCGCCACGATGACCTCGCCGTTGCCCGCCTCGTCCTCGTCCTCGTCCACTTCCACCGCCGACGGCGATGACCCCGGCATCCTCGAGCCCGGCGCCGGCGGCGGCTTCCCCCAGGGCACCGCCGGCGCCGGCGGGGACGAGGGTTGCAAGCCGCGGCTCGTGGGGGTGGTGCGCGACTTCAAGGCCTTTGACTCCGAGGGCGGGCACCCCGACTTCGAGTACTTCGCGGGCGACGTCATGAGAGGCCTTGTCGAGCCCGAGCTCGGCCCCGACGACAAGCCGGTCTATGCCCATGAGGGCGGCACGGATCACACGACCGGGCCCGAGGCGTTTTATCAGTGGTATCACGACGACCCCGCGGTCAACGTACCGATTCCGTACGTCGTCCCGCTCAAGGCGAGCGAGCGCGGCCTCGGGCACTTCGTGGGAGAGCATTTCTTCCCCATCGACGATCAGGGGTGGGGCAACGAGGGGCGGGAGCACAACTACGGCTTCACGTACGAGCTCCACATGACGTTCGAGTACCGGCCCGGCGACGTCTTCTGGTTCGCCGGTGACGACGATCTCTGGGTGTTCATCAACAGGCGCCTCGCGATCGATATGGGCGGGCTCCACTCCGCGACCCTGGCGACCGTCGATCTCGACGCGAGCGCCGAGGAGCTCGGCATCGAGGTCGGCAAGGAGTATCCGCTCGACTTCTTCCACGCGGAGCGCCGCGGCTTCGGGTCGATGTTCTCGATATCGACGTCGCTCACGTTCACGAACTGCGACCCGATCCTGAGGTAGCGCCGAGGGCGCGCTGCGCGCCAGCTCGGCGCGCTACATTCGAATCAGCGGCTGCCCTGCGAGCGCCGCAAGGAAGAGCCCCAGCGCGACGGCGCCGTAGCCGACGCCGAACGCGACCACCCATCGCACGGCCCGCTGCGTGCGCGACGCCGACCCCGACGCCCACGCCGACAGCCAGTACCCGAACAGCGGGGCGGCTTGCAGCGCGTGCATCCCGAAGAAGTGCGCTGTGCGCAGGTCGCCGCCTCGCGTGCTCCAGTTGACGATGGGCAGCCCGGGCCCGCCGTCCGCGACGCCGACGCTGTGCGCGTCGAGCGTCGACATGAAGCCGCCTTCCGCGCAAGCCAGCAGGAACAGGAGGAAACCCAGACGGATGCCCCAGAGATAGGGAGCCGGCAGCGGGGGTCGCGTCGTCCAGAACCTGTACGCGAGGTACGCCGCGAGCGCCGTGTTCACCAGGATGGCGATGCCCATGAGCGCGAATACCGCCACGTCGAACGGCGTCGTTCGATTGAAGTGCGACGCCACCCCCCGCGCCGCCTGCATGGCGATCGCGATCATCTCGAAGCTCACCATCGCCACCGTGCCCCAGACGACCGCCCTCCGGCCTCTCGGCGGGAGCGTGACATCGCCGATGAGCCAGTTGATCGTCAGGAGGTAGATGGCGATCGAGGCGGCGAATTTCGCCGGCTTGATCCACGGGTTCACCCCCAGCACGAGGCGCGCGTCGAGCGGGGCGACGCCGAGCAGCACGACGAGCAGCGCGACGTGGGCGACGGCCGCCATGAACAAGACAGGGCTTCGCCTGAGGAGCTCCTCGATCGAGCGAGGGAGCTTTAGCGGGGTGCTCGCCGAGCGCGCGCGCATCTCAGACCTCCTCGACCCGGCGCCTGGCCGGTGGCTCGCCGCGGGCGCGCGCCGATCGAGCGGCCATGGCGCGGACAGCGAGGTAGAGCAAGAACCCCATCGGGCCGAGCATGAGCGTCAGATAGAGCACAGGGGCCATGAGCCAGGGCGAGATCTCACGATCGCGGCTGTCGAGGTACACCCACCGGCCCACGAAGAGATCAAAGGCGAGGAAGTGAACCCAGCCGATCGTGGCGCCGGCGGGCGAGCCGAGCAGCGAGGCCACCGCCGGGAGGCTCGGGCGGTTGACGATCGGCAGCACCTCGCGGATGGCCGGCAAGACGAGCGCCGTATAGAGCAGCGCGGGCGCGACGATCACGAGCGGCGACTCCATGATCCGCCGCGTCCAGCGATAGCGGGGCAGGAAGATCATCAAGCCCCAGAACGGCAGCACGAGGAAGTTACTCAGTCCAAAAATTCCATCCATCACACCCTCCATCCATGGCCACATATAACGACGAAACTAATAGTAACAGTGTTAACTTCACGAGAAAAAAAGAGAGCGATCAGGGGCGCAAGCCTTGAACCATCATCTTCATGGCGATCTCCAGGGTCCGGTCGACGTCATCGGCCGTGAAGCGGCCGCGGTCGGCCAGGCCGAGGGAGGTGATCCCGTGGACCAGGGCCCAGACAACCTGGCTGTGGAGCTCCACATCGCCGCGCTGCACCACGCCGGCATCCATCGCGGACGCGACCGCTCTTCGCAGCACGTCGAAGGAACCGATCATCGGCTGCTGCCGCTCCTTCCGCTGGTCGAAGACGAAGTCGAACCGCTGCATGAACATCAGCCGATAGTGCACCGGGTTCTGCATGCCGAAACGAACGTACGCGGCGCCGAGCGCCTCGATCCGCCCGATCGGGTCCGCTGTGCTCTCGGCAGCCGCGACGAGCGCCCGCTGGAACTCGGTGAACCCCTCGTGGACGATGGCGAACAGGAGATCATCCTTGTCCTCGTAATAGCGATAGATCGTCGTCGCCGAGTAGCCGATGCGCTCGGCCACCTGGCGCATCGAGAACGCCTCGTACCCCTGCTCCAGAAACAGCTCGCCCGCCGCCGCCAGGATCGCGCCCCGCAGGCTCTCTTTCTGCTGCTCGCGGCGCTGCAAGCTCGACGCTTGCAGGCGCTCCGCCTGGCTCGTGCCGCCGGTCTTCGTGGTCTTCAGGCGCGTGCTCCCCATGTCCGTGTCGTCGGGCCGCTGGGCGGCGCCGTCGCTCCCGTCGTCGTCGCTCGTAACAGTGTTACTTTTTATAACAACGAGCCGCACACCGTCAAGGATCTTCTCACGGGCGCGTTGCGGCGGCCGCTCCGCTCGAAGGGCTCGCGCCCGTGCCGAGCTCGGCCAGCAGCTTCGCTGCCTGTGGATGCGCCAGGAGGTCACCGAGGCCGACACCCTGCGGAGATCTTGATCTACGCTCCTCCCGATGCCTAGCGACGCTCCTGTCGATCTCTACTCGCTCGCCTTCACCTGCAGCGTCGACCCGCTGCTCTTGCTCGATGAAAGCGGCCGGATCCTGGCGCTGAACCCCGCCGCCGAGCGCCTCTGCTCCACGCCCGGGGCGACGGCGCGCGGCGAGCCGATCGACGGGGCCCTGCGGCCCGATCCGCCCCTCGGCGCGCTGCTCGAGCAGGTGCTCCGCGATCGCGCCCCGCGCGCCCTGCCGCCCGACCTCGCGCTCCACCTCGCGAACGAGCGCGTCGTCCTCGCCGAGGGGAGCCTCAGCCCGCTCGTCGACCCCGCGGGCGGGTGCGCCGCCGTGCTCCTCGCGCTGCGCGACGTGACCGAGCAACGTCGGGCCGAGCAGGCGGCGCGGGATCAAGGAGCGCGCCTGCACGCGGCCGTCGAGGCGCTCGACGTCGGCTTCGTCATCTACGACGCCAAGGAGCGGCTCTGCTTCTTCAACACGACGTACAGATCGCTCTACCCCGAATGTGCCGCCGCCATCCAGGTAGGCAATACGTTCGAAGACGTCGTCCGCGAGGGCTGCCGGAACGGGATCCATTTCCACAGCGGCCTCAGCGAGGACGAGTGGGTCGCCGGTCGCATCGCGGACCATCGCCGCTCCGGGGACATCTACATGCGGCGGTTCGGGGACCGCTGGCTCACCCTCAAGAGCAGCCGCCTCGCCGACGGGAGCGTCGTCGGCCTGCGGATCGATACAACCGAGCTCAAGGAGGCAGAGCTCGCCCTCGATCGCGAGCGGCAGTTCATCCGCCTCGTGCTCGACACCATCCCGATCATCGTCACGGTCAAGGATCGGGACGGCAAGATGAAGCTCGTCAGCAAGGGCTACGCCGAGCTGTACAACACCACGCCGGAGGGGGCGGTGGGCAAGACCGTGGCCGATCTGCCGCCCTCCAACGCCGAGCTCGCCATCATCAGCGAGATGGACCGGGAGGTGCTCGCGCGCATGCAGCCGGTCTCGCGGGTTCAACCCGTCTCGCGCCCGAACGGCAAGGTGCGGTGGATGTCCATCATCAAGGTGCCCCTCGTCGAGCAGGACGGCACGGCGCACATCCTCGCCATCGGCACGGACATCACGGCGCAGCGGGAGCACGAGGAGCACATGGCGGCCACCATCGCCGAGCTCGAGCTGCAGAAGGAGGCCATCGCCGATCAGCTCGCGGTCATCCAGCGCCAGCAGGCGCTCATCCGCGCCCTGTCCACGCCCATCCTCCAGGTCGCCGAGGGCGTGCTCGCCGTGCCCGTCATCGGCGCGCTCGACGAGGCGCGCGCGGCCGACGTCACCGGCAAGCTCCTCGACGAGGTCGTGCGCACAGGCGCTCGCTTCGCCATCATCGACGTCACCGGCCTCGAGAGCGTCGACGCCGCGACGGCCGAGCACCTCGTCCGCATCGTCCGCGCGATCCGCCTGCTCGGCGCGAGCGGCGTCCTCACCGGCATCGGGCCCGCCGTCGCCCAATCCATGTGCGGCCTCGGGGTCGACCTCTCCGGCGTCACGACGCACGGCAACCTCCGCGCCGGGATCGAGGTCAGCCTCCGCGGCCTGCCCGAGCGGCGCTGAGCGCGGACGGCGCTCCCCCTCCTCCGCGAGGGCGACGAGGAAAGGCGCGTGGACTGGAGGGGGCATGGAGGCCTGGCGTTCGCTTCGCGACCGCTCTAGCTTCGCGCGCCAGCGCTCCCCGGCAGGATGGCCGGCGCACGAAACGAGGAGAGAACCCCCATGCGCGTCTACATCATCGGCGCGGGCCCGGGCGACCCCGGGCTCATCACGGTCCGCGGCGCCGAGCTCATCGCCCGCTGCCCTGTCGTCATGTACACGGGCTCCCTCGTCCCGCGAGAGGTCGTGGCCACAGCGCGGCCGGACGCCCGGGTCATCGACTCCGCCGGCATGACCCTCGACCAGATCGTGGCGGTCTTCGTCGAGGCGAGGGAGGCGGGGCACGACGTGGCGCGCGTGCACACCGGCGATCCGGTCCTGTTCGGGTCGACCGCCGAGCAGATGCGCCGGATGGACGAGCTCGGGATCCCCTACGACATCATCCCGGGCGTCTCGTCGTTCACGGCGGCGGCGGCGGCGCTCGGGCGCGAGCTCACGCTCCCGGAGCTCTCGCAGACCGTGATCCTGACGCGCGCCGAGGGGCGCACGCCGGTGCCGCCGGCCGAGCGGCTCGAGGAGCTCGCGCGCCACAAGGCGACGCTCTGCCTGTTCCTGAGCATCACCCTGCTCAAGGACGTGACCGCGGCGCTCATCCCGTCCTACGGCGCCGATTGCCCGGTCGCGGTGGTGCACAAGGCGAGCTGCCCCGATCAGAAGATCGTGACTGGCACGCTCGCCGACATCCGGGAGAAGGTGCGGGCCGAGGGGATCAAGACGCAATCGATGATCCTGGTCGGCCGGGTGCTCACGTCCACGGATTTCGCCGACTCGCGGCTCTATGATCCGGAGTTCAGCCACAGGTTCCGCAAGGCCGAGAAGCCGCGCGCTCCCCGCCCGGCGGAGGAGGGCTCGTGAGCGCGGAGCAAGGCGCCGGGGCGCCGGCGGCAGAGGGAGGCGCCGGGGCGCCGGCGGCGGGTCGGAGAGGGCTCGTCATCGTCTATACAGGCCACGGCAAAGGCAAGACGACGGCCGCGCTCGGGATGGTGTTCCGGGCGCTCGGCCGGGGCATGCGCGTCGCCGTCGTGCAGTTCATCAAGGGGAAGTGGAAGACGGGAGAGCGCCTGTTCGCCGAGACGCTCCCCGGCCTCACCTTCCTCGTGATGGGGCGCGGCTTCACCTGGGAGAGCGATGACCTCTCGCGCGACAAGGCGGCTGCGCGCGCGGCCTTCCAGGAGGCCGCGGCGCTCATCGGGGGCGGCGAGCAGGACATCGTCGTGCTCGACGAGATCACGTATGCGCTGCACTACGGCTTCATCGCGGAGGACGAGCTCCTCGCGGCGCTGCGCGGGAGGCCCGCGCACGTGCACGTGGTGATCACCGGCAGGAACGCCCCCGACGCGCTCGTGGCGCTCGCCGATCTGGTGACGGAGATGAGGTCGGTGAAGCACCCGTTCGAGCAGGGGGCGAAGGCCCAGATCGGGGTCGATTTCTGATGAGCCTGGCCATCCCCCGGCTCGTCGTGGCCGGCACGGCGAGCGGCGTCGGGAAGACGACCACCACGGTCGCGATCGCGCGCGCGCTCCGCGCCCGCGGCCTGCGGGTCGCCCTGTTCAAGTGCGGCCCCGACTACCTGGATCCGACGTACCACGCGCGCGCCGTCGCCGGGACGTCGCACAACCTCGACGGCTGGATGATGGGCCGGGAGGCGGTCCTGTCGACGTTCGCGGCGGAGGCCGCGGGCGCCGATGTGGCGCTGATCGAGGGGGTGATGGGGCTGTTCGACGGGGCGAGCCCGACCGGGGAAGAGGGCTCGACGGCCGAGATCGCGAAGTGGCTCGAGGCGCCTGTCGCGCTCGTCGTCGACGCGTCCGGGATGGCCCGCAGCATCGCGGCGCTGGCGCAGGGCTTCGCGGGCTTCGATCCGGGGCTCCGCGTCGCCGCGGTCGTGTGCAACCGGGTCGGCAGCCGGGGGCACCTCGACATTCTTCGACAGGCGCAGCGCTCGCCGCCCGTGCTCGGCGGCCTGCCGCGGGACGAGGCGCAGAGCTTCCCCGAGCGCCACCTCGGCCTGCGCACGGCCGACGAGGCCGCGCTCCCGGAGGAGCGCTTCGACCACTGGGGCGCGCAGGCCGAGGCGTGGATCGGGCTCGACGCGCTGCTCGAGATCGCGCGCGGGGCGCCGCCCGTGCCGCAGACGGCGGAGGCGGCCGCGGCGGCGGCGGCGGCTGCGCCCGGGATCGCGGCGGGCGGAGCCGCGACAGGAGCGAGCGGCGGGGCGCAACCGCCCCGGGTGCGCCTCGGCGTGGCGTTCGACGAGGCCTTCCACTTCTACTACGCGGACAACCTGCGCCGCCTCGAGGCCGCGGGGGCCGAGCTCGTGCGGTTCTCACCGATCCGCGACGCGCGCTTGCCCGACGTCGACGCGCTCTACCTGGGCGGCGGCTACCCCGAGGCCCACGCGGAGCGCCTGACCGAGAACGCCGCCCTGCGCGCCGAGATCCGCGCGTTCGCCGGCCGCGGGGGCCCGATCTACGCCGAGTGCGGCGGGCTCATGTACCTGACCGAGGCGATCCGCACGCTGGACGGGCGCGCGCACCCCATGGTCGGGCTCGTGCCGGCGGAGGCCGTGATGTGCGAGAAGCTGCAGGCGCTCGGCTACGTCGAGGTCGAGACGCAGGCGCGCACGATCCTCGGCGGAGCGGGGCTCCGCTTCCGCGGGCACCAGTTCCGCTACTCCGAGCTCCGCCCCACGCAGCCCGCGCAGGCGCCGGCATCGCCCGAACCGCCGCCCTCGCCCGCCGCGCCGCCCGCGCCCGCCGCGCAGGCGCCCTTGCCGATCGAGCACGCCTACTCCGTGCGGCGCCGGCGCGGCGGCCAGGTCACGCGCGAGGGGTACTTGGCGCAGCGCGTCCTCGCCTCCTACGTCCACGCGCACTGGGCCTCGAACCCGCTCGTCCCCGAGGGGCTCGTGGCGAGCGCCGCCGCGCACCGGAAGGAGCAGGGGCGATGAGCGGCGCGCGCGCGGCGCCACGGCGGATCGCCCTCGTCGGCGGCGGCGTGCGCTCCGGCAAGAGCGCGTTCGCGCTGTCCCTCGCGCGCTCGCTCGGGGCGCGCCGCGCCTTCATCGCGACCGCCGAGCCGTTCGACGACGAGATGCGGGCGCGCATCGCCGCCCACGCCCGCGAGCGGGGCGACGAGTTCACCACCCTCGAGGAGCCGGTCGCGCTCCCCGAGCGCATCGCCTCGCTCACCGGCGTCGACGTCGTCGTCGTCGACTGCCTCACCCTCTGGCTGTCGAACCTGCTGCTCCGCGACGAGACCGAGGGCCGCGAGCTCGATCGCATCGAGGCGCGCATCGAGGATCTCGCCGCCGCCGTCGAGTCGGCGGCGCCCCACGTCGTCCTCGTGTCGAACGAGGTGGGCATGGGCATCGTCCCCGAGAGCCGGCTCGGCCGCGCCTTCCGCGACCTCGCCGGACGCGCGCACCAGCGGCTCAACCGGTCGGCCAGCGAGCTCTACGTGGCCGTGATGGGCGCCATCCTGCGCCTGCGCCCCGGCCCGGTCGCCGTCATGGGCGAGGACGGGCGATGACCGCCGCCGCCGCGGTGCTCGTGGCGGTCGCGCTCGACCTCGCCTGCGGCGAGCCCCCGGCCGCCGTCCACCCGGTCGTGTGGATGGGCTCCGCGATCCAGGCGCTGAAGCGCCGCGCGCCGCGCTCCGGCCGCGTGGCCGAGCTCCTCTTCGGCGCGCTCATGGCCCTCGCCGTCCCGTGCCTGTTCGCGGCCCTGGGCGCCGGGCTCGCCGCGCTGATCGCCCCGCACCCGGTCGTCTGCATCGCTTTGTCAGGGCTCCTTCTGAAGCCGACCTTCGCCCTGCGCGCGCTCCGCGACGCGGCCTTCGGCGTGCGCGACGCGCTCGCGGCCGGCGACGTCCCCGCGGCCCGCGGCGCCCTGCGGAGCCTCTGCAGCCGAGACCCGTCGGCGCTCGACGAGCCCGCGCTGGTCGCCGCGTCGATCGAGTCGGTCGCCGAGAACGCGTCGGACAGCTTCGTCGCGCCGCTCTTCTATTTCGCCCTCTTCGGGCTGCCGGGCGCGCTCTTCTACCGCGCGGTGAACACCCTCGACGCGATGATCGGCTACCACGGGCGCTACGAGTACCTCGGCAAGGCGTCGGCGCGGCTCGACGACGCGCTGAACTTCGTGCCCGCGCGCCTCACCGCGCTCCTGCTCCTCGCCGCCGGCTGGCTCCGCGGCGCCGACGCGCGCCGCGGCCTCGCCGTGCTCCTCCGCGACGGCGGCCGCACCGAGAGCCCGAACGCCGGCCGGCCGATGGCGGCGATGGCGGGGCTGCTCCGGGTCGAGCTCGAGAAGCGCGGCCATTACCGCCTCGGCGACGCGGTGGAGCCGCTCCGGAGGGAGCTCATCGACGAGGCCTGCCGCATCGTCGTGCTCGCGGCGCTGCTCTTCGCCGGGCTCGCGGCGGCCGCGCTCGCGGCGACATCCTTCGGACAGGAGCTTTGGCGATGACAGCGCTCACGGTGATGGTGCAGGGCACCGCGTCCTCGGTCGGCAAGAGCCTCCTCTGCACGGCGCTCTGCCGGATGTTCCAGCGGCGGGGGCTCCGGGTCGCGCCGTTCAAGTCGCAAAACATGGCGCTGAACTCGTTCGCGACCCTGGACGGCGGCGAGATCGGCCGGGCTCAGGCGGTGCAGGCCGAGGCGGCGCGCGTGGCGCCGACGGTCGACATGAACCCGGTCCTGCTCAAGCCGGAGGGGGACTCGCGCTCGCAGGTGGTCGTCCTCGGCAAGCCGATCGGGAGCCTGCACGCGCGCGACTACTTCGCCTATCGCGGGGAGCTCAAGGACATCATCGCCCGCTCGCTGGGGCGGCTCCGGGAGGCGCACGACGTCGTGGTGATCGAGGGGGCGGGCAGCCCCGCGGAGATCAACCTGAAGGACCGCGACATCGTGAACATGCATGTCGCGCGCGTCGCCGACGCGCCGGTGCTCCTCGCCGGCGACATCGATCGCGGCGGGGTGTTCGCGGCGCTCGTGGGGACGATGGCGCTGCTCGAGCCCGACGAGCGCGCGCGGGTGGCGGCGTTCGTGATCAACAAGTTCCGCGGCGACATCACGCTGCTCGAGCCGGGGCTCGAGATGCTCACCGCGCGGACGGGCGTCCCGGTGCTCGGCGTGGTGCCTTATCTGAAGCACCTGCGGATCGCGGACGAGGACTCTGTGTCGCTGGAGGGCCGGCGGCGGCGAGGGGCGGCGGGCCCGGGGCAGCTCGACATCGCGGTGGTCGGGCTGCCGCGCATATCGAACTACGACGACGTGGAGCCGCTGGAGCACGAGCGGGACGTGGTGGTGCGGTTCATCGAGCGGCCGGACGAGATCGGCGGGGCGGATCTCGTGGTGCTCCCCGGGACGAAGAGCACGATGGCCGACCTCGCGTGGCTGCGCGCGAGCGGCCTCGCGGAGGCGGTCGCGGCGCGCGCCCGGCAAGGCGGGTGGACGCTCGGGATCTGCGGCGGCTGCCAGATGCTCGGCGGGGCGATCGAGGATCCGGAAGGCGTCGAGTCGGCCGAGCCGGCGGCGCGGGGCCTGGGGCTGCTCGACGTGGCGACGCGGTTCGAGCGGACCAAGACGACGGCGCAGGTGCGGGCGCGGCTCGCGGGCGATTCGTTCCTGGGCGCGGGGGACGCGGCGGGAGAGGGAGAGGGAGAGGGAGAGCTGACCGGCTACGAGATCCACATGGGCCGGGTGGAGCGGGTGGGCGGCGCGCGCGCGGCGTTCGCGATCGGGTCCAGGAGCGGCAGGGCCGAGGCGGCGCTCGATGGGGCCGTATCGGCGGACGGCGCGGTGGTGGGCACGATGATCCACGGGCTCTTCGAGAACGACGGGCTCAGGCGGTCGCTCCTTGCGGCGCTGCGCGGGCGGCGGGGGCTCCCGGCGCCCGCGGGGGAGACGGCGATCCCGAGCCGTCACGAGGAGTACGACCGGCTCGCCACGGCGGTCGAGGCGAGCCTGGATCGGGCGCTGCTCGATCGGATCGTGGGGCTCGACCGGCGCTGAGCGGCGCGACTCTCCGCTCACGCGGGGATACCGATTGACCGAGATCGTCGGTCCCTGGAGACGAGAATTCAACGCAAAGGCGCAAAGGCGCTCGGGTAGCCCTGGGGGATTGCTCCCCCAGGGCCCCCACAGATCCGGACGTGCGGGGCTACCGCATCCGGCTCTTCGCGACATGGATTCGCTACGCGGGTGAGTACGGCCTCGCGACCCGGGCAAGTGGGAGGGGGTAGCGTTCCAGCAGCATGTGCCTGCGGTCCCAGTTGATCCGCGCTCTCTGGGAGCGACGACCGAGCCACTTGCACCAGATGCCGATGACCCGCTCACGGAAGCGGCTGATCGCCTCGGAGTTCCCCGTGATGCCGAAGTACCCGAAGTGACCTCGCAGCTTCTGCGAGAGCGAGCGCTGCTGCTCCCCGATCGCCTGGTGCCGATGCTGCCGACACCACTCCGCGATCCGCTTCAGCGCGCGGCGGAAGCGATCGGAGGCGGTCTTCTGCTTGACCACCCACCTGCCTCGACGAGACAAGCCCCAGTAGTGGGTGAAGCCCAGCAGGTCGAACGTGTTGGGTCCACGATCCGATCGATCCTCCGGGGGAGGCCGACGGTCGGGCCGACGGAATTCGACGAGCCGGGTCTTGTCCGGGTGGAGCGCAAGGCCGTACTTGCCGAACCTCTTCGGGAGCACGGCCAGAACGCGACGAGCGTCTTCCTCGTGCGAGAACGCCAGGACGAGTCGAGTAGCCCGGGGGAATCGCACCCCCGGGCCCTCCCAGAACCGGACGTGAAGCTCTCGCCTCATCCGGCTCCTACGACCCAGCCTCGGGCCGGACGCCGAGCTGCCACAGGACGAACAACTTCGGATCCCGCTGCGCGATGCGCCCCAGCCAGTGCATCGACGCGCGCTCTCGACGTCGCAGCCGCTTGTACTTCCGTCGCGCCCATGCTGCGAGGGCCTCGTTGAGATGGCGAAGGACCTGGACGCACTTCGAGCGGTAGAACCGCCCGTAGTAGTTCATCCAACCCCGCACCACCGGATTGACGAGCTGCGCGAGATCTTCCAGGCGCTGGTTGTTCCTGGTCGACGCCATCCGCCATCTGCGGATGGTCTCGCGGACCGCCTTGGCTGCCTTGGTGCTCATCGCTGGCAGGAAGCTCACGAAGTGCTTCCCCCAGCGATTCTTCGCCCGTCGAGGTTGGAAGGTGTAGCCCAGGAAGTCGAACGCGACGTGCTCGAACTCCCCGCACCGATCGTCGTCCTTGCAGTAGACGATCCGGGTCTTCGTCGGATGAAGCTCCAGACCGCACTGCTCGAACCGACGACGGATGGCCTCCAGCACCATGCGGGACTGCCGCTCGCTCCTGCAGTGGACGATGGCATCGTCCGCGTAGCGCTCGAACGGGACGCTCGGGAAGGTCCTCCGCATCCAGTGATCGAACGCATAATGCAGGAATAGATTGGCCAACAGCGGACTGACGACCCCGCCTTGCGGCGTGCCCCTCGTACGCTGCTCCACCGTGCCATCCGGCTTCTGCACGGGGGCGCGGAGCCACCGGGCGATGTACAGCCGGATCCAGGGGTTGTCCGTGTGGTGCGCCACGGCGCGCTCGACCAGCTCATGGACCAGCGCATCAAAGAAGCCCTTGATGTCAAGGTCGATGATCCAGTCGGCGCTCCAGCATCGTCTCCTCGCCACCGCCACCGCGTCGAGCGCCGACCGACCGGGCCGATAGCCGTACGAATCCGGATGGAACATGGGCTCCACGACCGGATCGAGGACCATCTTCACGACCGTCTGCGCCACGCGGTCCCCCACCGTGGGGATGCCGAGGGGACGTGTGCCTCCGTTGCCCTTCGGAATCTCGACGAGCCGCACGGGCGGCGGAAAGTACGAGCCCGACGACATCCGGTTCCAGACCTTGTAGAGGTTGCCCTTCAGGTCCTTCTCGAACATCGCAAGCGACTCGCCGTCCACGCCCGCTGCGCCTCGGTTCGCCTTTACCCGCTGGTACGCATCCCAGACGAGCTGCTTCGGAATGTCGTAAGGCTTCGCCTCAGACATGGGCTCCTCCCGTTGCCGGTTGACCCATGCCCGCGGCCAGGTCGTTGGGCCCCTTCGCTCCGCCCGCGTTACCAGGCTTCAACGCTACTACGAGCCCATCCGCCCCTGCGCCCCGCATCGGTACTCTTCCCCCTCGTGGGTCCACCACTCGGAGTTCTCCCTTCGCATCGGAGCGACAGGTTCCCACGTTCCGCACGAGAGCCTGAGCCGGGCTCGCGCCGCCTTCATGCCGGTCACCGCTCGGGCAGCAAGCAGGAATCCCCCGAGCTTTGTCCCAGGCCAACGACTGGAGCCTGGTTTCGATGACGTCCCTACGCTTTCGACACGTCGTCAGCGGTTCACTCACGTTCGCCTTCCCGGCTCTCACCTGACGGGTTTGTCCCGCCTTTTCCGTGAACGCTCACCACCCGGGCCATTGGGCCCAAGCAGCTTCCGGTGGTTTGGGACCTGGCCCTGCGACCCGATCCCGAGGGGTCCTCCCTCATCTCTCGTGCAGCAAGGCTGCTTCAGGCGGCCATCAAGGCCTCCTTTCCGCGCCGTCGTGGCGCACAATCGTCCGCGTACCGGATGAGAAACGCGCGGCCTTGCAGCCGCGGCTTCACCTCCTGCTCGAACCACACGTCCAGCACCTCGTGCAGGTAGACGTTCGACAGCAGCGGCGAGATCACGCCGCCTTGAGGCGAACCAGACTCCGGGAAGGACACGGCCCCGGATTCCAGCACGCCCGCATGCAACCACTTGCCGATGAGCCGCAGCAGCACCCCATCGCGCACCCTTCGACGAAGGATCTCCTGGAGGTGGCCATGGTCGAGGGTGTCGAAGAACTTCCGGATGTCGACCTCCAGGACCCAGCCGCCGCCCATGCGCATCACCTGGTCACGGAGCGCGTGCAGCGCTTGATGCGCCGAGCGCCCCCTCCGGAAGCCATACGAGCCGTGTAGAAAGTCCTGCTCGTAGATCGCCTCCAGCACCATGACGACCGCGCGTTGCAGGACCTTGTCCTCGAAGGTCGGGATGCCGATGGGCCGCGTCTGCGACCCGTCCCCCTTCGGGATGAGGACCCGCCTCACGGGCGGCGCGCGGTACGTGCCGGACTTCGCGCGTTCATGCAGCGACCGGAGGTTGTCCTCCAGGTGCGCCGCGTACTCGTCCGCGGTCTGCCCGTCCACGCCCACAGCGCCGTCCTTGCGCGTGCGACGGTACGCCTCGCGCAGCCACTCGATATCGATGTGGTGCGCGAGCGTCGTGAACGCCGTACCAGGCGCTTCCCTCGCCAGCTTCGCTATCTGCTCGAGTTTCGTGGAGATGTTCTGGGAGCCCGGTGTCTCCTTCATCTTTCCCTCCAGCAGCCCCATGCCCCGGCACCCCCTTCCCTCCACGGGGTCCCTCGGGACGGTTCCCCCGCTTCATCGGTACTACGAGGTGCTCGGACGCCTCGTCACCCTTCCCGCCTCGCTTCGTTCCCTTCGCTCGGCGGTACCGCACCCGCCGTTGCGGCGGGCTCTTCTCGGAGGCGACGGGGCCTCCCAGGTTCCTGGGGAACCCTTGCGTGCACGCCCTGGTCTCCGACCCCGGGGGGTCCAACGCGCCGAGCCCTTCGCCGCGCGCGGCGTTCCAGCGCGCCGGTGTTGCCTTCCGCTCCTTTGACAGCTTGGGCACCCGCCGAGCATTGCATTTCGAGGCTCAATACAAGGCTTTCACGCTCGCTGTCTACGCTTCGCAGCCCGGGGTCTGCCCTCCGGACCACGCAAGACTCGCTTCCGGCTGGGGGCTAGCCTTGGCCGGGGAGATCCGCAGGACCTCCATGGGTTCCATCGCAAGGTTTCAGCTTTCTACATGAGCTTCCTCCTCGCCCAGGCTTGCCTGGCGCACCAAAGGCGCAAAAAGAGGGGGGGGAAACGGGCATTCACTCTTGCAGGTCGTTGACCCCGCGGTGAATGCCCTGTCTCGTCGAACGCTCGCCGTCGGCTACCAGCTGGCGCTGTAGCAAGCGCCGCTGTCGGTCGCCGCTTCGTCCGCCCCGTCGCCGTCGACGCCCGTGGCGCTGCTGTCCTCCCCGGCCGCGGCGACGACGAGCGTCGTGCCGTGCAGGTCGAGGCGCGCCCCGAAGGCGTCCGACGCCCCGGTGTTCGCCGCCTTGATGTACGCGTCCTGCGCCCAGGCGCCGCCGGAGCGCTCGAACAGGTACGCGGCCCCGCCCCCGGGAGCGCCGTTGTCCGACTCGAGCCAGCCCCACTCCGTGGAGCTGCTGTCCTCGCCGGGCGCGCCCGCGATGAGGAAATCGTTGTCGATCGAGACTGCAGACCCGAACGCGTCGCCGCTCTCCGCGTTGGACGCCTTGAGATAGGCCTGCTGGGACCAGCTCGTCCCGCTGCGCGTGAACACATAGACGGCGCCGCTCCCGGGGGCGCTGTCGTCCGCCTGCGCGCCGTTCACGCCCGTCGCAGCGCTCGCCTCGCCTGTCGCGCCCACGGCGAGGGTGTGCGCGGAGATCGCGACGCTGGCGCCGAACGCGTCGCCCGCGCCGGTGTTCGACGCCTTCACGTACGCCTGCTGGGTCCACGTCGTCCCGCTGCGCGTGAACACGTAGACGGCGCCGCTCCCGGAAGCAGCGTTGTCCGCCTGCGCGCCGTTCACGCCCGTCGCGGCGCTCGCCTCGCCGGTCGCGCCCACCGCAAGCGTGTCCCCGGAGAGGGTGACGCTGGCGCCGAACGCGTCGCCCCCGCCGGTGTTCGACGCCTTCAGGTACGCCTGCTGGGTCCACGTCGTCCCGCTGCGCGTGAACACGTAGGCAGCCCCGGCCTGCGACGCCCCGTTGCTCGTCTGCCCGCCGTTCACGCCGGTGGCATTGCTGTCCTCGGTAGGCGCGCCCACGACGAGGGTGTCTCCCTCGAGCGCCACCGCATAACCGAACTGATCCTGAGCCTCCGTGTTGGAGGCCTTGATATAGGCCTCCTGGGCCCACACTGTTCCGCTACGACTGAAAATGTACACCGCGCCGGCGTTCGGCTGAGAGTTGTTCGCCTGGTTGCCGTCCATGCCACGGGCGTTGCTGTCCTCGCCCTGCGCGGAGACCGCCAGGGTGTCCCCGGACAGGGAGAGGCTGTAACCGAAGTTGTCGTTCACGTCGGCGGTGGTCGGCTTCAGATACGCCTGCTGGACCCAGGAAACGCCGTCGCGCACGAACACGTACACTGCGCCGCTGGTCTTCGAGTTGTCGGTCGGGTCGCCATCGACCCCTGTCGCGGCGCTCGCCTCCCTGAGCGCGGACACCGCAAGCGTGTTCCCGTCGAGCGCGACAGCGAAGCCGAACTGGTCGCCCGCGTCCGTGTTGGAGGCCTTGAGGTACGCCGAGACGACCCCGCCGCGAAGGACGACCACGCCATAGGTCGTCACGTCCCCGCTCGGCGCGGTCACCTCGATGGTGATCGCGGTGCTCCCGCCCTGGATCAGCGCGATGGGCGACGAGGCGCTCCCGGAGGCGACGGCGGTCCCGTTGACCTCGATCGCGGCGCCCGCGGCCGACGCCGTCGGCGTTACCGTGATCGAGGCGATGCGATCCTCGACGGACACGAGATAGACCGCTGACGCCGGCTCGAAGGCCGGGCTCAGGGCCCCGCTGGAGACCGAGAGGCCGGAGAGGCTCGAGTCCGTGCTCGCGCACGCCCCGGCGACGCACGCCTCGCTCGCGCTGCACGTCGCGCCCGCGCTGACCCCCGCGCAGTCGCCGGTCGCGCCACAGTAGGCCTCGTCGGTCGACGGGTCGACGCAGGCCCCGCCACACGCCACGAGGGGCGGCGCGCAGGAGGCCTCGCACGCGCCGCCGCTGCAGATCTCGCCCGCGCCGCAGACCGCGCCGGCGTCGCTCCCGCTGCAGTCGCCGCCGGCGCCGCAATGAGCGCGGTCGGTGTCCGGGTCGATGCACGTCCCGTCGCACGCAACGAGCCCGCTCTGGCACGACAGCTCGCACCGCCCCGCGCCGTCGCAGATCTCCCCGACCGCGCACGCGATCCCGGCGTCGCTCCCGATGCAATCGTTGCTCGCGCCGCAATGGTCGCGGTCGGTGTCCGGGTCGATGCACGTGCCGCCGCACGCGACGAGCCCGCTCTGGCACGACAGCTCACACCGCCCCGCGCCGTCGCAGATCTCCCCGGACGCGCACGCGATCCCGGCGTCGCTCCCGATGCAATCGCTGCTCGCGCCGCAATGGTCGCGGTCGGTGTCCGGGTCGATGCACGTGCCGCCGCACGCGACGAGCCCGCTCTGGCACGACAGCTCACACCGCCCCGCGCCGTTGCAGATCTCCCCGGACGCGCACGTCACGCCCGCGTCACTCCCGATGCAATCGCTGCTCGCGCCGCAATGGTCGCGGTCGGTGTCCGGGTCGATGCACGTGCCGCCGCACGCGACGAGCCCGCTCTGACACGACAGCTCGCACCGCCCCGCGCCGTTGCAGATCTCCCCGGACGCGCACACGATCCCGGCGTCGCTCCCGCGGCAATCGCTGCTCGCGCCGCAATGATCGCGGTCCGTGTCCGGGTCGATGCACGTCCCGTCGCACGCGACGAGCCCGCTCTGGCACGACAGCTCGCACCGCCCCGCGCCGTCGCAGATCTCCCCGGACGCGCACACGATCCCGGCGTCGCTCCCGCGGCAATCGCTGCTCGCGCCGCAATGGTCGCGGTCCGTGTCCGGGTCGATGCACGTCCCGCCGCACGCGACGAGCCCGCTCTGACACGACAGCTCGCACCGCCCCGCGCCGTCGCAGATCTCCCCGGCCGCGCACGTCACGCCCGCGTCGCTCCCGCGGCAATCGCTGCTCGCGCCGCAATGGTCGCGGTCGGTGTCCGGGTCGATGCACGTCCCGTCGCACGCGACGAGCCCGCTCTGGCACGACAGCGCGCACTCCCCGGCGCCGTTGCAGATCTCCCCGGACGCGCACGTCACGCCCGCGTCGCTCCCGCTGCAATCGCCGCTCGCGCCGCAATGGTCGCGGTGCGTGTCCGGGTCGATGCACGTCCCGTCGCACGCGACAAGCCCGCTCTGGCACGACAGCGCGCACTCCCCCGCCCCATCACAGACCTGCCCCTCCGGGCAGGCGACGTCGCACGCCCCGCAGTGCGCCGCATCGGTGGCGAGGTCTACACACACATCGCCGCACAAAGACTGCCCTGGCCCGCACAGGGGTGCCCCGCCGCTGGTCGCCCCGGGGGATTCGCTCGTGCAAGCGGCGAGGAAGAAGGCGAGACCGACGAGCAAGAAGATCCGCAGGTGGGGCATGGTCAACCTCGATGTGAAGCGATGGCTCCGTCGCTCGAACCACGGTCGGAATAGAAGATTTCGCTGGACGAAGGGCCGCGATTCGATGTGCTGCCTGGCCGGTGCGCTCCGACTCCGGATCGAGCACGACGTGAGGCGGCGCTGCGCCGCGCGCGCTCGGAGAGGGAGCGGTCGTCGAGACTAGACGATTCGCGCGCGGCGGGGCCAACAGGAACGACACACGTGGTCCCGGCGCGTAGCCCCGGTGGGCCGCCAGGACGATCCGGCAGGGGGCCGGCGCGCCCACGCGCTCGCGACCGGGCCGTGGATCCGGTACGGCTCGTCACGCTGGAGGATCGCCCAGCGCCCGTGGATGCGCGGCGGCCGCCGGATGGCGCGCCGGGTCACGGCCGCCATCTCCGCCTCGAGCTCGCGGCGCTGGGCGGCCGCCTCGCGGCCGCGCGCGAGATCCGCGAGGCGGTCGGCCTCGCAGACCCGACCGGCGGACAGCCTGGAATTTAATTCGCTGTGATCCCGATGCCGGCGAGTCGTGGACGACACACCCTGTCGACATGATCCGACTCGGCTACATCTGTCAGTCGCTCGGAATGCCGGAGCCCTCGTTGAAGACCGCCCAGCTCGGACGCTATCTGATGGGCCTGGTCGCTCTGAGGCCGATCTACAGATACAACGCCGAGTACGTCCGCCGATCCCTTGTGCACTCGCTCGACCTCGGCCTCACGGCGCACCGCATCTCCAGCGCTCTCTTCCCGCTGCTCGACATCGCGCCGGGGGCGCGCATGCTGGTGCCGGATCTGCGATCCGTCCGCCTCGCAGCGGAGCGGGGCGGAGTGCACCTGTCGAATCATCCGAGCCAGTTCGTGGTGCTCTCCTCGCCGCGCGAGGAGGTGCTGCTGAACTCGCTCGCCGTCATGGACGACCAGGGCTGGGTCATGGACCTGCTCGGCGCGCAGGGCTCGATCACCCTGCACGGCGGCGGCGTTCACGGGGACCGCGAGGGCACCGCCGCCCGGCTGCGGGAGGGCATCGCCCGGCTCACGCCGCCGGCGCAGGAGCGGCTCGCGCTGGAGAACGACGAGCGCTGCTGGACGGTGCCGGAGCTGCTCGAGGCCACGCGAGGCGAGGTGCCCATCGTGTTCGACAGCCTTCACTGGGCCGCGAACCCGCGGAGCGCGCCCCGCGAGACGGAGCTCGACGCCGCGCTCCGCTCCTGGCCGGCACACCGGCTGCCGGAGCTCCATTACAGCGAGCAATGGGAGGGCAAGCCGGCCGGGGCGCACGCCCAGCACATCACCGGCCGCGGGCTGCTCCGCTTCTGCGACGAGGTCGAGGAGGCGTCGGGCGGCCGCGAGGTGGTGGTCCTCGTGGAGGCGAAGCAGAAGGATCTCGCCATCGGCCGCGCGCTCGGGGAGCTGACCCGGCGGCAGCGGGCGCGCATCGAGGCGCTCGTCCCGGGGCTCTCCGTCGCGCGGCCGCAGCAGGCGTGCTCCGCGTGATCGGAGGCCGCCAGCCATCCGCCCGCGCGCCGAAGGTGCCCGCCCCCGTCGTGGTGGTCTCCTCCATGATCCGGGTGCACGCGCAGCCCGCGGCCGGGTGGTGGGGTTATTACCCCACTCGGCTTGAAACGACCCCACTTTTGTGGGCGCAAACGACGCCACTACTCCGCCGTCGGGTCGGTGGGCGGATCCCCGAACAGCGACATCTGCACCGGGGCCCTCGGCTTCGGACGCCAGGACAGGAGATCGAGCTGCCTGGGCTGGTCCGCCGACAGTGCGGCGGGCTCGACAGAGCCGGCGCAGCGACGGGCACGGTAGCGGGCGGAGGTGGTGCGGGGCAACGGGCGGGCTCGGTGCGGCGCCGCCCTGGACCACGCGCAGGAAGCCACGGCCGCCAGGGAGCTCCCGCGCGGTGCCCTCTGGCTTGCGCGGGGCGAGCGGCCTGGCGATCGGCGCTGGCGTCTCGGGGACGGAGAGCAGCGCGTCGAGCAGCTCCGCGAGATCCCACACGTGGCGAGTCACGCCAGCTGCTACTGCGGGGGTGACGCGGATCATGCTGACGATGTGGCACAGGTTGTAGTGCGTCAACCCGAGCGACACGGCCGCCCGGTGGTGCTCCGGCGCCTTGCTGAAGGCGCAGACGAGCCGTCTCATGCGCCCGATGTGGTGCCGCAAGGTGTCGTTGTGCCGCTCGACGTGCGCGGTCGTCGCGGCGTCGATGTTCGGGGCGCCGAACACGACGCGCCGGGTCAGGAACGGCGAGCGAGGCGGTTCGTAGCGGTGGTCGTCGTCCCGCTGGCCACCCCGCGAGAAGGTCTTGATGACCTGGGCGAAGTCGACGCCAGGACCGAAGCTGGCACCGATCGCGCCCGGGTAGGCGGTGAAGCCGTCGGAGGTGAGCGACGGCATGACGATGAGCCGCGCGCGCAGGTCAGCGATGAACGCGGCGGCGCTCGTCTCGTCGCGCTTGCCGACGTACCACGTCACCACGTACCGGCTCGGCATCGCGAGCGCCGTGAAGGCGTACGCCTCACCAAGGCCAGCCGCGTGTTCCGCCGGGGTGACGCGCGATTGCTTCTTCTTCACGAAGGACCAGACTTCATCGTTCTCGATCAGGGAGAGCGAGAGATCGCGCGCGATGGTGTTGTGGAGGCTCTGCGCGGCAGTGCCGAGCCGCAGCGTGAACCGGCGGATCGTCTTCCGTTCGACGCCGGTCATGCGCTCGGCCGCGCGCTCGCTGTTGCCGTCCACCAAGGCCGCGAGCACGCGCAGGCGCTTCTCCTCCGGAAGCACGTTCGCCACGGGCCCCTTGCCTCTCCCCAGGCGCGGCCGTACCCTGCGCGTTGCGACCGGCGCGAGGTAGGACACTGCCTGGCGTTTCGCAGCCCTGCTCCGGGGGACCAGCCCGGGGCGGGGCGCTTTCGTCTCAGGTCCTCAGATTATAGCGACTTTTCCGGCGAAAACCGCTGCGGGCCAGGCGGAAGAGGGGGCGCTAGGACAGCAGATGTCATAGGTGCGCGGCGCCGTGACGGGATTGCACCACCAGCGGCTTCCCCCAGCGAAGCGCGTCCACAGCCGAACCCTACTGCGCAGGGACATGCTCCGCGGCTTCCGCGATCTGTAAGCCCACATCGACGCCGCCGTGCCTGCGCCCGTCCCCCCGCCCCGTAGCGAGTCGGGCATGCCCCCCCTATACTGATTGTGCGTGCACCATAGCCAGCATCAATCAGGAGGTTCCGTGATGGGATCTCCGACGATCGCGAAGGCGACCGCTCCCATACCTGACCGACCGTACACTGCCAGTCCGTCAAGCACCGCAAACTCTATCGCGGCTCGCTCTGACTTTCTGGTAACGTCCGAGGCTGTGATTCAACGGCCCGCCGCCATCACTGCAACCACGACGACCACCGCCTCCCCCAACGCGGCGGCGGGCTCTGCCGCTCCTACGAGCCAACGCCACATCGTAGGGTGGGTGGTCACCTTCATTCTGGTGCCGTTCTTGCCGCTCATGCTAGCCGCCCTCTTTCGCGCCTTGCGTGGGTCGCCCGCACCAGGATCACTTTGGTGGTGCTCTGAGGTGCCGTTCTTCTCCATCACGCTGTCCGCCGCCGCTTTTCTGAAATGCAGAGACCTGGCGACCGTAAAAGTAACGCAAAGGACTGTCGCTCAGAGCCTCATGCCGTGGCTCGAACTTCTTCTGGGCTCAAACGGGTTCATGAGCCTTGTTTTTCTGTCGGCATATTACTCGGACACGTACCTGACCGCATACTCGCCAGATGTCCGCACACAAGCAACGATTCTAAGCGTGGTCTTCGCTATCAGCGCTTTTGTATTAGCGCTCATGGGCATGCTGCTTGAGTTGTTGGTCCAGCGCGCAAAGGAAAAGCGGTGACTCTATTTCTGAATATCAGCTCACTAATCGCGTGCGGAATCGCTATGTCTGCGGCGATTCTGGCATCTCGCATGTTCAGGCGTTCTGTTATCAAGGAACATGCGTTGGCCGAACTGGACGCTGCGGCTCGCCGATTCGAGGAATTTGACAAATCGATCGAAGATCGCATGCGAGAAATCGAAAAACATGGACGTACATGACATTGTCTACATCGACGTACCTAGATTTGAGTCTCTGGCTTCTCAGCGAATGTCCGGCCTGACGCAGATTACGACGATTAGTGAGGTCGTGCAACGTGGAAAGGGCTCCACGTCCGAGTCCGGAGCCAGGGCGATTCAAGAGGGCAGTGGACATCAAGTCGGTTCCACGCGCGAGGTTAAAAATCTCGACAATAGTTTCCGTGAGTTTCTCGAGAAGCTCAACAGCGACATTCTCGACATCACATCGAGCACCCCCAAGGATGCCAGGGCGGCATGTGAAGCCGCCATTTCGAGCGGCCAATTCGTGCTCGCTCGCGGTCCGTTCTTCTACAATGACTTCAAATGGCTCAGATCCCTCACCGATATCTGGCTGAAGTGGCAGAAGGTGAATCACGAAGCAAATCCGCCAACGAAGGAGCAGCGCCTCGAGGCGGAGGCCACAAAGAAGAGTATTATCGTCTCGTGGGCTCTGTCAGACTTCGCGTTTGGCGACTCGATCGAATGTGGGGTAGCTCTTGGTCAGAGCGAGAATGGTCTGCTTGTGAAAGCAGTGCTGGACCGTGTGCACATGCGCTTAACATCAGAAGGAATCATTGGCAGATTCGGAACGAAGACACATTGTCACTTTACGGTACTAGGTACCGTCGCTCGTGTGGGATGGCATGACGATGTGACGATCATCGAAAACCTGACCGCTGTCCTCGACGAGGATACGCAGGCGTTCAAGAAGTCGATCGAAGGCGTGCAAGAGATGGCTGTCAATATCAGACGTAACATGGACGGTGGCGATCGTCATTCCGTGCATCTCATGCCGCTGGCGGTATACCGAACATCCACTCTGCAAGATCCCAAAGAACCGGAAGCGAGAGCCGTCCGGGAGTAGGACACCAAACAATGCGGAAAGAGCTTGGCCCCACGGCTACAGAACACCACGAGGTTCACAGTCGCCGGCTCTCATACAACGCCGCGCTCTGGCGGCAGAACTCCTCTGGGAGATCGTCCTGGCCGCGCACGAGCCCACTCTCCGCAATCTCGGCCCAGAACTCCCGCAGCCGACGCGCAGCCGCTGCCTCTGCAAGCGCATGTCGACCGCCGCGAGCACGAACATCGCCTTGGTGAGGCTCGGGTCGCCAAGCTTCGCGACAGCCCTGTCGAGCCTGGCGGCGTCCCACGGGCGCACGCCGGGCAGCCCGTGGAGATCCGGAACCTCGTCGGCGATCTCGGACATGTCCTCGCGGGCGAGGTGGGGGCTTGGTGTCCACAACCGCGCGCCCCGGGTGGGACGTTCAGACGGCCGCGAGGCGCTTCCCGGCGCGGGCCCGGGAGCGCTGCAGGGCGTACTTCCCGGCGTGCTTGTCAAAGCCCGCATCGACGGCTGCCTCGTGGGCGAAGCGGATCGCACCGCCAACGTCGAGCATCGCAAGCAGGAAGCGCTGCGCCTTCGGCGGCTCCGCGCGGATCTCGGAGGCGAGTTCAAGCGCCGGCTCGACCTCGTAGGTTCGCGACTCGATCACCTCCATGCGGCCCTCGCGGGCATGCCGCCGGAACACGTCCTTGAAGCGCCTGCGGTTGGAGACCATGCGCCAGGCCATGGTGTGCATGTACGCGCCGAGCTGCGCCTCGTACTTGGCGGCGTCCGCGCAGAGGACGAGCGCCCCGTCGGCGATGTTACGGTAGGTGAGGCAGGCGCATTCGAGCGTGAAGTCCTCCACGTCGCCGGAGGGCAGGCCGCGGCGGCGCAGGTACCTCTCGACGCGGGCGATCCCGCGCATGAGGGCGCGGCCCCACGGCGTCTTTCACGGCGGGCGCAAGGTGCGGCGGGGCGGCGGTCGGACGGGTTCCTCGGTTCTTCGGAGGGCGACGGCGCGCGGGCGCACCGCTCCCTTGGCCCGCGGACGGCGGGCGTTCTACGGTCGACATGTCGGGACCTCGGGGAATGAGGTTTCGGCCAGACCCCCGGACGCCGGCAAGGGTCGCGGGGGTCACTACTTCCGGCCGAACTTAGCCTCTCAGCGCGAGGTCGGAGTCAAATGACCCCACTTTCGGTCAAATGACCCCACCACCCGCGGCCGCGCACGACGCCGATGCGAAGGGCGCGTCGCCTTCCGTCAGGAGCTGCTGCAGGAACGTGTCGAGCTGCGCGCACGCGACCGTGACGCCCTCCGCGGTGAGGCACGACGGCGGGTACACGATCTTCAATCCGGCGACCGCGCCGCGCGGCGTGAGCCGCCTCGACGTTCTGCCTTCTCCTCGCCGCCGTTTCGCTCCATCGTGCTCGGGAGCATGAGCGGGACACGGACGATCCACGGCGGTCGAGCACGGCGGAAATCCTGCGCGTTCGCGGCGCTGCCGGCGCTGCTCGCCCTCCTTGCGGGCTGCGGGGACCGGCAACGCCAGCCGGGCGGCGCGCCCGGCGACGGCGAGCCCGCCGCCGCGCAGCCGCCGGCGTCGAGCGCCGCGCCGGCGCCGGCGGCGAGCGCCTCCTCGTTCGCCGCCGCCTCCGCGCACCCGGCCGTGCCCACCGCCGCGCCGGGCGCGTCGAGCGACGTGGTCGCGGGCGCGTCGCAGCGGTACGAGGCCGGCCCGTCGGTGATCGCGTCGGACAGCATCGACGGCGCCGCCCTCAGGAAGCGGCACATCGAGCGCCTCAAGGCCGACGACTCGCCCGTCACCGTGCTCCGCGGCGAGGAGCCTCTGGAGCTCGGCAAGCGCATCTGCGA
The DNA here is from genome assembly GCF_051521505.1 of Sorangium sp. So ce1014. Lineage (NCBI taxonomy): Bacteria > Pseudomonadati > Myxococcota > Polyangiales > Polyangiaceae > Sorangium > Sorangium sp. So ce1014. Next base: position 351,764 of record NZ_CP150356.1, on the reverse strand, counting down.
GGCGGTGGTGCCCAGGCGGCCCGCGGCGACTCCGGTGCTCCTCAAGCCGAATATCTGCGGCTTCGACAGCGTGAAGGACCCGGCGAAGTCGAAGGGCGACGACGGCGTGACCGGCCGCATCACGCAGCCGGAGTTCGTTCGAGGCGTCGTCCAGTGCCTCAAGGCGCGCGGGCACACGAAGATCACGATCGCCGAGGGCTGCGGCCACTCGCACAAGTTCTGGAAGGACCTCGTGCAGCGGACCGGCTACGAAGCGATGGCCGCGGAGGAGGGCGCCGCGCTCGTCGCCATGGACGACGATGGGGTCTTCGATGTCGCCGGAGATAAGCCCGGAGCGCCCCTCGCCATCCGCGGAATCGAGGCGACCCACGTCCCGACGCTGCTCATGCCGAGGGTGCTGGCCGAGCACCTCGACCGCGGGCTCTTCCTGTCGCTCCCGCGGCTCAAGACGCACCGGTACTCGGTCATCTCGGCCGGCATCAAGGGCATGCAGGGCACGGTCATGCTGTCGGACAGCGCGCCTGCCTACAAGCAGAAGTGGAGGATGCACCGGGAGCTCAAGACGTACCTCGACACGAAGGCCGCCGGCCAGGAGGACCGCGCCCTGTACCTCGCGTCGCTCCGCGCCTTCGCCGATCGGATGGTCGACGTGCTCGAGATCTCGACGCCGGACGCCGTGCTCGGCGACGGAGCGCCGGCGATGGGCGGAGACGGCTTCCAGGTCCTGCGCCCCACCGCCGAGAGGGTGGCGGTCGGCGGCACGAACCCGGTGCGGGTCGACCGGGTGGTGGCGGAGCTCCTCGGCGTGTGGAACAGCCCGGCGCTCGCGCGCGAGCTCGGCGGCCACCGGACATCGCCGCTCATCGACGCGGCGGCGAAGCGCTTCGGACTCGACCTCAAGGCGACGGCGATCACAGGGGACGGGGCGGATCTCCTGAAGACGCCGAGGCCGGTCCACTACAAGGCGATGGCGCCCTTCCGGCTCGACTGGGAGCCCGGGCAAACGCCCCTGCCCGGCGGGCCGGCAACGGGGCCAGAGCCCGCGCCGCCGGCCTCGCAGAAAGCGCCCGAGGGCGGGCAGGACGGCGGGACCCCGGCGAGGCCGGAGGCGCGCGCGCCGCGGCTGCCGCCGGGAGAGCAGATCGTGCTCGACGGGAAGGCGGACGACGCGGCCTGGAGCCGCGCGAAGGCCGTGCAGTGGGACACCGATTATGCCGGCCAGCGCACCGGATTCCCCACGCGGGCGCGCTTTCTCTGGTCGACGGCGGGGCTCCATGCGCTCTTCGAGCTCTCGAACGCCGGGCTCAACACGGATCGCTCGAAGCCCGTCGGCGAGGAGCGGAAGGGGCTTTACAGGGAGGACTGTATCGAGCTGTTCCTGACGCCGGATCCGGGCGCGCCGAAGCGGTATTTCGAGGTCGAGATCGGGCCGTTCGGTCACCTCTTCGATATCGCGATCGACCACGAGGCGCGCCTGGAAGACACGGCGTGGTCGAGCGGCGCGACGATCGCGACGAGCCAGAGCGCAAGCGAGCGCACGGCCGTCATCGAGGCGCGGATCGCGGCGCCGGGGATCGTGAAGGCGCTCGCCCCGGACGCGCGGCTGCCCATGAACCTCTACCGGATGGAGGGCAAGGGGCCGCGGCACTACCTCGCGTGGAGCCCGCCCCGCACGACAAAGCCGGACTTCCATGTCCCCGAGGCGTTCGGCGTGCTCGTGCTCGATCCCTGACTCGAGCTCCGAGAGGAGCGAACAGGCGGCCGATCGCGGCGGTCGCCGGCCGGCGGGCGCGAGGGCGCTTGCGGCCCGCGCGGGCTGCGCCATCGTGCTGCCCCGCATGCCGATCATCACGGGGATCGTCCCCTCGCCCGACAAGCCCGGCCACGTCGTCATCCTTGTCGATGGGGTCGCCTTCGCCACGGTCCCCGAGGCGAGCGCCGCGGGCTTCGCGCCCGGGCAAGACAGCCCCGCCGCCGCGGCGGAGCCGCTCCGGAAGGACGGCGAGGGCGCCGGCGCGCAGAAGACCTACGAGCGGGCGCTGCGGCTCCTGTCGTTCCGCGCGCGGTCGGCCAGGGAGCTGGAGAAGCGCCTGATCGAGAAGGGAGAGCCCCGGGAGCACGTGGTGAGCGCGATCGCGCGCCTCACGGCGAACGGGCTGCTCGACGACGCGCGCTTCGCCGAGGCGAAGGCGCGCTCGGGCATCGTGGGCAAGCCGCGCTCGCGCCGCAGGATCGAGCAGGACCTGGCCCGGAAGGGCGTCGCGCGCGACGTGGCCGACGCGGCGATCCGGCAGGTGATGGCCGATGAGGGGACCGACGAGCTCGCCGTGGCCGAACGGGCAGCGCGGAAGAAGCTCCGCTCCCTCTCGGGCCTCGCTCCGATGGAACAGCGGCAGAAGCTGTACGCGTTCCTGGCGCGGCAGGGCTACGCGCCCGACGTGACGCGCCGGGCGCTGCGCGCGGTGCTCGACGCGCCGCCGCCCGACGACGAGAGCCCGTAGCGCAACTGCCCCGCTCGCCGCGCGCCGGGCCGCCGATTCCCCCGCAACGCACCCATCTTTCTGCTCTTCTCCGGCCACCTGCCGCACGCTACAAGGAGCCATGTCGCTCAAGCAGGAGGGCCCGCCGCCCGATCGCGCGGACGCCCACGCTGTGCTCGCCGGCGGAGGAGAGATGGGCGCGCGCATGCGCGCGATCGACTGGTCGAGGACGCCGCTCGGTCCGGTCTCGTCGTGGCCACAGAGCCTGAAGACGTGCGTGCGCATCATCCTGACCTCGCGCCAGCCGATGTTCGTCTGGTGGGGCGACGCGCTCATCAACCTCTACAACGACGCTTACAAATCGATCGTCGGCGGCAAGCACCCCGAGGCGCTCGGACAGCCCGCGTCCGTCGTCTGGCGCGAGATCTGGGGCCAGGTCGGGCCGCGCGCCGCGTCGGCGATGCGCCGCGACGAGGGCACCTACGACGAGGCGCTCCTCCTCATCATGGAGCGGCACGGCTACCAGGAGGAGACGTATTACACGTTCTCCTACAGCCCGGTGCCGAACGATCAGGGCGGGACGGGCGGGATCCTCTGCGCCAATACCGACGACACACAGCGCATCATCGGGGAGCGGCAGCTGGCGCTCCTCCGCGACCTCGCGGCGCGGACCGCGAACGCGCGCACGTGGGAGGACGCCTGCGAGCGCAGCGCGCGCTCGCTCGCGACCGACGCAAAGGATCTCCCGTTCGCGCTCATCTACGTCGTCGACGCGGACAGACAGCGCATGCAGCTCGCCGGGACCACGGGGATCGCGCCCGGGCACGCCGCGGCCCCGGAGACGATCGCGCTCACGGGCGAGCCCGGCTGGCCGATCGCCGGGGCGCTGCGCGAGCACGAGACCTGCCGCGTCGTCGAGCTGCCGTCCGACCTCGGCGACCTCCCGACCGGCGCGTGGCAAAGGCCGCCGGCGCGAGCCGCCATGCTCTCCATCTCCCCATCCGGCGAGACGGGGCGCGCGGGGGTCCTGATCGTCGGATTGAATCCATTCCGCCTCTTCGACGACGACTACCGCGGCTTCCTCCACCTCGTGGCCGGCCAGATCTCGGCCAGCATCGCCAACGCGCAAGCGTACGAGGAAGAGAAGCGGCGGGCGGAGGCCCTCGCCGAGCTCGATCGCGCGAAGACGACCTTCTTCAGCAACGTGAGCCACGAGTTTCGCACGCCCCTCACCCTGATGCTCGGGCCGCTCGAGGACGCGCTCGCGTCGGGGAAGCGGAGCCTGTCGGGCGCCGATCTCGAGACCGCCTACCGCAACGCGGTCCGCCTCCTCAAGCTGGTCAATGCGCTGCTCGACTTCTCGCGCCTCGAGGCGGGCCGGATCCAGGCGTCCTACGAGCCGACCGATCTCTCCGCGCTCACCGCCGACCTCGCGAGCGCCTTTCGCTCCGCGATGGAGCGGGCCGGGCTCGCGTTCGAGGTCGATTGCCCGCCCATGCCCGAGCCCATCTATGTCGATCACGACATGTGGGAGAAGATCGTGCTCAATCTCCTCTCGAACGCGCTCAAGTTCACGTTCGATGGCGCGATCGCGATCTCGCTCCGCGCTCATGACGATCGCGTCGATCTCACCGTGAGAGACACCGGGACGGGCATCCCGGATCACGAGCTGTCGCACCTGTTCAAGCGGTTCCATCGGGTCCAGGGGGCGCGGTCCCGCACCCACGAAGGGTCCGGGATCGGGCTCGCGCTCGTCCACGAGCTCGTCCGCCTCCACGGCGGGACCCTCCGCGTCGCGAGCGAGGCCTCCGCGGGGACGTCGTTCACGATCTCGCTCCCTCGCGGGACGGCGCACCTCCCGCAGGACCGCGTGAACGCGAGGCGGGCGCTCGTGTCGACGGCGACGGGCGCCGTGCCCTTCGTGCACGAGGCGCTCCGCTGGCTGCCCGGGGCGGAGCCCGGCGAGGACGTCCATCCCCTCGCGCCGGCGGGGCTCTCGCCGCCAGCGGCCGCCGCGCTCGCGGCGGGCACGGCGGCGCGCATCCTCCTCGCGGACGACAACGCCGACATGCGCGAGTACGTCGGGCGCGTGCTGCGCGAGCGCTGGGCGGTCGAGGCGGTCGCCGACGGCGCCGCGGCGCTCGAGTCCGCGCGCGAGAGCCCGCCGGATCTCGTGCTCACCGACGTGATGATGCCGAACCTCGACGGGTTCGGCCTGCTCCGGGCGCTGCGCGAAGACGAGCGCACGAGCCGCGTTCCGGTCATCATGCTCTCGGCGCGCGCAGGCGAGGAGTCGCGCGTCGAGGGGCTCGAGGCGGGCGCGGACGACTACCTCGCCAAGCCGTTCTCGGCGCGCGAGCTCGTCGCCCGGGTCGCCACGCACCTGCAGATCGCGCGCCTGCGCGCGGCGGCCGAGCGAGAGCGCGAGAAGCTGTACGACCTCTTCATGCAGGCGCCGGTCCCCATCGCGGTGTTCGCCGGCCCCGAGCACCGCTACGAGTTCGCGAACCCGCCGTACTGCGACATGCTCAGCCGCGCCGAGATCGTCGGGAAGAACGTGCGCGACGTGTTCCCGGAGATCGGCGAGCACGAGGTGATAGCGACTTTGGACCGCGCGCTGAGCAGCGGCCAGCCGCTGCGCGTGACCGAGCTGAACATCCCGATCCTGCGCGGGGGCGTGGCGAGCGACGCCTTCTTCAACTACGTCGCGCAGCCCATCCGCGACCCCTCCGGCGCCGTCACGGGCGTCATGGTCGTCGCCTTCGAGGTGACCGATCAGGTGCTCGCGCGGCGGCGCGTCGAGCACCTGAGCCAGCACCGCGAGGAGCTCATCGCGGCGCTCGCGAAGACGAACCAGGAGCTCGACCAGTTCGCCTATGTCGCCTCGCACGACCTCAAGGCGCCCCTCCGGGGGATCGCGAACCTGTCGGAGTGGATCGAGGAGTCGCTCGCGGGGAAGCTCACCGGCGAGACGCAGGAGCACCTCCAGCTGCTGCGCGGGCGCGTGCGCCGCCTGGAGACGCTCATCGACGGGATCCTCCACTACTCGCGGGCGGGGCGCCTGAGGGGCGACGTGGTCAGCGTCGAGACCGGCCAGCTGCTCGCGGAGGTCGTCGAGCTGCTCTCGCCGACAAAAGGCGCGGAGGTCGAGATCGCCCCCGGGATGCCGACGATCGCCGCGGAGCGCGTCCCGCTGCAGCAGGTGTTTCAGAACCTCATCAGCAACGCCCTGAAGCACGCGCGCCGCAGCGACCCCCGCGTCGAGGTGACCTGCAAGGACGCCGGGGCGTTCCACGAGTTCGCCGTGAAGGACAACGGGCCCGGCATCGCACCCGAGTACCACGATCGCATCTGGGACCTGTTCCAGACGCTCGAGTCGCGCGACAGGGTGGAGGGCACCGGGATCGGGCTCTCCGTCGTGAAGAAGATCGTGCAGAGCCGCGGCGGGAGCGTGTGGGTCGCGTCGCACCCCGGCGCAGGAGCGACGTTCTTCGTGCGATGGCCGAAGCGTGCGAAGGAGGAGGCGTGAGTGCGCGAGAGCTCCCGTGAGGACGCACACGCCCGGACACCTTCTCCTCGAAAGTTGGCGAGTTCGATTTTCCCCTTGGCGTGAAGTCACGCTGTCCGCATACTCGCGGTCTACCCGTTAGGGTGGCAGCACACTCGCTCGCTTCGTGACGCGCGAGCTCTGCCCGTCGGCGGGACCGTCCGGGCGGCAGCGCTCATCTATCGGGCCGCGGGCGCGCCGGAGCCAGGGGGCGCTCGGGGCCTCGCGGACCTCGGGAGTCCCCTGCGGCCGCGCTGGGCGCAGCGGCCCCGGGGTGCGCTCCGGGCAGGCGCTGCGGCGAAACCCGGGGCGCGCGACGCGTCATGCCCTGTCCCGACAACGTGGCTCGCCGACGAGATTCATCACATCTGGAGGGTATATGCTCGAACAGCTCGCTCGTATCGCTCGCATCACTCGTATCCTGGCGCTGCCGCTCACCGCGGCTTCGCTGGCCGCGGTCGGCCTCGCCGGCTGCAGCACCGCGGGCCCCGACGAGGCGGCGATCGGGGAGGTGGACGCCTCGAACGTGCTTGTCGACGCCCGGAGCATCGCGCGCCTCGCGCCTGGCCAGCGGCTCTCGGTCGACCTGAGCGCGCGAGGGGTGATGGTTCACTTCGCGTTCGACGGCCTCGATTTCGACCGGATCGACCTCGCCTTCGGCGATCAGGGCAGCGCGTCCATGGCGGACGCGATGGCGCCCCTGTTCTCGCACCCGTACAGCCCCCTCGAGGCCGCGGGAGGGCGCTTCGTGGTCACGGCCGATCCCGCGAACTTCCCCGCGCTCGGCGCGGACGACATCGCGGCCCTCGAGCAGGAGCGGATGATCGCGCGGGAGCACGGGAGCGGCGCGCCGAGGGCGCAGCCCCAGTCGGTCGACGACTGCGTCGAGCAGACGATCTACTTCTACGTGGACATCGTGATCAACGGGACGGTGCAATCGGTCCTCTGCGCGCACACCATCCTCGTCTGCGGCTCGACGACGTGCGACAAGCAGACCCACAACGAACACGATTACCTGTTCTGCGACGGCCAGGAGTCGTGGAACGACGCGAAGGCGAGCTGCGCGGCCCAGGGCATGAGCCTGGTCACGCTCGACGACGCGGACGAGGAGGCCTGGGTCTACAGCCTCGCCTCGGCGCACTCGACCCAGAAGTGGTGGATGGGCCTGAACGACAGGGCCTCCGAGGGCGACTTCGCCTGGGACAGCGGCGCGCCCGTGTCGTACACCAACTGGTACCCTGGGGAGCCGAACAACGCCGGAAGCGAGGACTGCGGCCAGCTCAACCGGTTCTATCCAGAGCTCGGCTGGAACGACGAGCCCTGCTCTCTGCACCTGCGCTACATCTGCGAGTCGTCCGACTGACGGCTCCGGCCGGTCCTCGCGGTTGACGCAGGCGCCGCGCCGGTCGAGGGTGCGGCCATGCAAGCGCGCCGAGAGTCGCTCGAGCCGTGGCTGCGGAGCTTCATCGCCGACAACGGGGGCATCGCCGGCACGGTGCACCTCGTCGAGGGCGACGCGCTCGCGCTGGCCGCGGCCGTGAACATCCCCGAGAAGGTGCAGGAGATCACGCGCCGCGTCCCGCGCGGCAAGGGCATGGCCGGGCTCGCCTGGGAGCGCGGCCAGCCTGTGCAGACGTGCAACCTCCAGACAGACACGTCCGGCGACGTGCGGCCGGGGGCCAGGGCGGTCGCGGCGCAGGCCGCGGTGGCCCTGCCGGTGCGCGACGCCTCGACGAGCGTGCGCGCCGTCGTGGGGATCGCGTTCGCCGGCGAGCGCGAGCTCGGCGAGGACGAGCTCGCCGGGCTCGCCGAGGGCGCGGGCGCGCTGCCGGACTGACACCCCCGTTGCGGGCGCCGTCCCTTGTCTTTCGCGGCGCCGATGCGAGGATGGGCGCCTTCCCATGGTGACGAACGGCCGCAGCGCCCCGGAAGCAGCGAGCGTCGATCCCCGCGATCCCCGCGATCCCCGCGATTCGCGTGATTCGCTTGATTCGCGCGACCCGGGCAGCCGGCCGCACGTCCGCGTCGAGGACCTCGTGCGCGGCGCGGCGCCCGCGGGCGAGCGCGCTCCTGCGGAGGCGGGAGAAGGCAGCGCCGGGGGCGAGCGCGCCCTCGCCGAGGCGGGAGCAGACAGCGCCGCGGGCGAGCCCCTCACGGCGAAGCTCGCCCGCCGCACCGTGCCCGGGGTGCTCTACGAGCGAGGGCCCGAGGAGGGGTATCTCCGGTGCACCGCGTGCGCGCACCGCTGCGTCCTCTCGCCCGGGCGCGCGGGCGCGTGCGGGATCCGCTTCGAGAAGGACGGCGAGCTCCGCGTCCCGTTCGGCTACGTCGCTCGCCATTACGTGCGCTCGGTCGAGACGAACACGATCTTCCATGTGCGCCCCGGCGCGAGGTCGCTCACCTTCGGCATGTTCGGGTGCGACCTGCGCTGTCCTTACTGCCAGAACTGGAAGGTCTCGCAGGCCCTCCGCGAGCCCGAGGGCGAGGGCGAGCCGATCGACATCAGCGCGGTGGATCTCGTCGAGGTGGCCGTCGCTGCGGGCTGCGGGGTGCTCGCGAGCGCCTACAACGAGCCGATGATCACGGCCGAGTGGGCGCGCGCGGTGTTCACCGAGGCGCGGCGGAGGGGGCTCGTCACGGCGCTCATCTCGGACGGCAACACGACCCCCGAGGCGCTCGCGTACATGCGCCCGGTCACCGACGTGTTCCGCGTCGACCTGAAGGGGTGGAGCGCCGACCAGTACCGGACGCTCGGCGGCCGCGTGGAGCCGGTGCTCGCGGCGATCGGCGAGGCCCGGCGCCTCGGCTACTGGGTCGAGGTCGTGACGCTCGTCGTGCCTGGATTCAACGACAAGGCGGCCGGCCTCCGCGCCCTCGGCGCCGAGATCGCCGGCGTCGATCCCGACATCCCGTGGCACCTCAACGCCTTCTACCCGCGCTACAAGATGCGCGATCGGCTGACGACCGATCCGGCGTTCCTCGTGGACGTGGCCGGCGTCGCGTACGCGCGCGGCATGAACTACGTCTACGTCAGCAACGTGGCCGACCGCGTGCGCGAGCTCTCGCATACCCGCTGCCCGGGTTGCCACGAGGTCGTGGTGCGGCGGTTCAACTACGAGACGCAGGAGGTCCTCCTCTCCGGCGGCGCGTGCCCCGCGTGCGGGACGCACGTGCCCGGCCTGTGGGGCCCGGCGGCCGCGTAGGGCTGCCACCAGAGCTCCTGTCCGGCGACCAGGCACTCCGGCAGAGCCGTGTGCGTCCCGATTGAACTCATCCGATCACGCCGGCTTCCCTGCCAGGCTGGCCGGCCAGCCCGACAGACCTGCAGACCCGCTGACCGGCTGGCTGGCCCGCCTGCTGACCGGCTGACCGGCTCGGTCCGCTGCTCCGACGGACCGTACTGGCCGGACTGGCCGGCCAGTCGAATGGGCCAATTGGCCGGTCTGGCCGGCCACTTCGAGTGACCCTCTACGCCGTGGAAATCTGAACAATGGTTCTTGCGCGCGCGCCGCGTGTGATAATTTCTGAGCATGTCGTCGTCGTCGCCGTCGGAACGTCTCGCTCAGATCCTCAGGGAAGGCCGATTCGTCGCGATTCGCGAGCTCGGCGAAGAGTGCGCGGCGGAGCTCCACACGCGCGCCAAGGAGCGGTACCTCGCGCTGGAGGCGACGATACCGCCGTTCCAGAGCAGCATGGATCGCAAGCTCTTCGAGCTCGGCCCGCCCGTGCTTGCGATCTACCAGGCGCTCCTGCACGACCTCGGCGTGGACCGCGAGCCGGCCCTGCGCCTCGCCGAGGACATGCTGCTCGCGTTCTACCGCAAGCAGCTTCACCGGAGCCCGCTCCTCGGCGCCGCGATGGATATCGTGTTCCGGCTGAAGCCCGCGCGGCGCCTGCTCATGAAGGGCATGCTCGCGGGTGAGCCGGGCGGCTTCCGCGTCGACAGGGCCAGCGAGGTGCGCGAGTGCCCGCTCGTGACCTTCGCGCGGCGGCACGGCGTGCCGGAGGTCGTCCCCATGATCTGCCGGCTCGACGACCTCAAGGTGAAAGAGCTCCACGGCATCGGGCTGCACCGCGCTGGCACGCTCGTCACGGGCGCCGAGCGCCGTGGCTTCCGGTACGTGATGGCGAAGAAGTAGCGCCCCCGCTCCGCGGCGCCCCGCGCTGATTCACGGATCTCGAGAGAGCGTGATCGTGTTAATCGTTGAATGATCCCCCGATCTCCGATCGCTCCCTGAAGTCGCTCGCTCGAGGAGGCCCCATGCAGTCATCGTCCGCCCTGCGAAGGGTCGCCGCCGGACTTCTGTCCGCAGCGACATCCATTGCGGTTCTCGCGTCCAGCGCTCCGGCCCTGGCCGACTCGTCTACCACGCTCTTCGAGAGCGGGCAGGTGCGCCCGCTCGCGCTGTCTCCCAGCGGAGACTTGCTATTCGCGCTCAACACGCCGGACGGCCGCCTCGAGGTCTTCCGCGTGCACGACGGCGCGCTGGTCCACCGGAGCTCGATCCCGGTCGGGATCGATCCGGTCGCCGTGGCGGCGCGGAGCGACACGGAGGTGTGGGTCGTGAACCACGTGTCGGACAGCGTGAGCGTCGTCCAGCTCTCCCCCGGCGGATACGGCGGCCGTGTCGAGCGCACGCTGCTCGTCGGCGACGAGCCGCGAGACATCGTGTTTGCCGGTCCGGGGCGGCGCCGCGCCTTCATCACGGCCGCGCACCGCGGCCAGAACAACCCGAACGATCCTGAGCTCACGACGCCCGGCGTGGGCCGGGCCGACGTCTGGGTGTTCGACGCGAACCACCTTGGGACGTCGCTCGGCGGCGCGCCGCTCACGATCCTCACCCTCTTCACGGACACGCCGCGCGCGCTCGCCGCCACGCCCGACGGCACCCGCGTCTACGCCGCCGGCTTCCACTCGGGCAACCGGACCACCGTGGTCACCGAGCTGCTCGTGCCCGACGGCGCCTCGCCGGGACCGGCCACCAACGCCGACGGCGACCCGGCGCCCGAGGTCAGCCTCATCGTCAAGTTCGACGGCGCGCACTGGGTCGACGAGCTCGGCGACCCCTGGGACCCTCGCGTGAAGCTCTCGCTGCCCGACAAGGACGTGTTCGCCATCGACGCGATGGCGAGCCCGCCCCGGCCCGTCGCCGGGCCCTCGGGGGTCTTCACCGGCGTCGGGACGGTCCTCTTCAACATGGTCGTCAACCCCGTGAACGGGAAGATCTACGTCTCCAACACCGACGCGAGGAACGAGCGGCGGTTCGAGGGCCCCGGCGTCCTCGCCGGGCAGAGCCTGCGGGGCCACCTCCACGAGAGCCGGATCACGGTGCTCCGCAAGAGCGGCGCCCCGCGCGTCGCCCCGCGGCACCTCAACAAGCACATCGACTACGCGGCCTGCTGCACCCCGACGCCGAACGCGGAGAGCGAGGCGAGCCTCGCCCAGCCGGTCGACATGGCCGTCACGAGCGACGGCGCGACGCTCTATGTGGCCGCGCTCGGCTCGAGCAAGATCGGCGTGCTCAGCACGGCCGCGCTCGAGGACGACACGTTCGTGCCGGACGCGGCCGACCACATCGAGGTGAGCGGCGGCGGCCCGTCGGGGCTCGCGCTCGACGAGCCGCGAGGCCAGCTGTTCGTGCTGACCCGCTTCGACAACGCGATCTCGATCGTCGACACCGCGACCGGCGCCGAGACGGCGCACGTCGCGATGTACAGCCCCGAGCCGCCGAGCGTCACGCTCGGGCGGAGCCAGCTCTACGACGCGCGATCGAGCTCGGCGCACGGCGACTCCTCGTGCGCGAGCTGCCATATCTTCGGCGACCTCGACAGCCTCGGGTGGGACCTCGGCAATCCGGACGCGGCGGTCACGAACAACCCGGGCCCGTTCGTCGGCCCGCTGCTCAACCTGTTCACGCAGCAGCCGATGCCGCAGCAGTTCCACCCGATGAAGGGCCCGACCACGACCCAGAGCCTGCGCGGCATGGCGAACCATGGCCCCATGCACTGGCGCGGCGATCGCACGGGCGGCAACGACGCGCCGACAGCCCAGCCGGACAGCGGCTCGTTCGACGAGCGCGCCGCGTTCATGAAGTTCCAGGCCGGCTTCACCGATCTGCTCGGCCGGAGCGGCCCGATCCCCCCCGCCGCCATGGAGGCGTTCGCGGACTTCATCCTCCAGGTGACCTATCCGCCCAACCCGATCCGCCGCCTGGACAACTCGCTCACGCCGGACCAGCAGGCCGGGCGTGACACCTTCTTCAACAGCAACCTGGACGGGACCGCCATCTGCAACGGCTGCCACGTCCTCGACCCGGACGGCAACCCGGGCACCGATAAGCCGGGCTTCTTCGGCACGGACGGCAACATGACGTTCGACTTCCAGCCGCAGCTCATCAAGACGCCGCACCTGCGCAACCTGTACCAGAAGGTCGGAATGTTCGGGATGGAGGCCCCGGAGTTCGGCATCCTGCCGGGCGACAACGACCCCATGGGAGACCAGGTGCGGGGGTTCGGGTTCCTGCATGACGGGAGCTTTGATACGCTGTTCCGGTTCTTCCGCGGGATGGGGTTCTCGCCGTTCACCGGCTTCACAAACCAGTTTGGCACGTTCCCCGACAACCCCGACGGCCTGCCGGACTCGCCGGCCGGCGACGCGGTCCGGAGGCAGCTCGAGGCGTACCTCCTCGCCTTTGATTCGAACGTCGCGCCGATCGTCGGCCAGCAGGTGACGCTGCGCTGGGAGAACCAGGCCGCCGCCGGCCCGCGCGTCGATCTCCTGATCGAGAGGGCGAATGCTGGCGAGTGCGACCTCGTCGCGAAGAGCCACGTGATCTTGCAGGAGATCGGCTTTCTCTACACCGGAGCCGGGAAGTTCGCCGCCGACCGGATGGCGCTGCCGCCGATCCCGGACGCCGTGCTCCGCCAGATCGCCGTCGCGACGGGGCGCCCGCTGACGTACACGTGCGCGCCCCCGGGCTCGGGCTACCGCACAGGCCTCGATCGCGACGAGGACGGCTTCCTCGACGGCGACGAGCGGAGCGCCGGCAGCGACCCGGCGGACCCCGCAGACACGCCCTGAGCGCCGTCGCCGATCACTCCTCCACGCCGTCGTCGTCGAGGGCGCAGTCCGGGTCGGCCGGGGACACGCACGCGAGCGCGCACACCCCATCTGCGCCGCAGTGAAGATCGGCGCAGTCGGGGTCGACAAGATCGGGGCCGACATCGCACGTCGCGTCGCAGAGGCCGTCCGCGCGGCACGGGTTGTCCGCCTCGAACTCGTCGATCGTCGGCTGGATGAACCGGGAGATCTGGTCGAGATCGGTGCGCGCCTGCACCCCGTCCAGGGTGCAGGGGTCGTCGCCGAACGACGTCACGCCGGCGTGGCGCTCGACGCCCGACCGCACGAGGAACGCCGGACCTCCGGAGTCTCCAGCGCACGTGTTCATGGCGGGGACCTGGTAATAGAACTGGGTCGCGTCGATCGTCCCAGGCGTCCCGCCGACCTGGGCCGGGCCGATCGCCAGGATCGGGAACGTCACGACGCGGCGCATGCCGAACCCCGTCCCGGCGGCCCCGTCGGAGACCCCGTATCCGACGAATGTGTAGTCCGGTCCGACGTACCACCCGCTATTTTCCATCGATTCGCGCAGGAGCGGCGCAGGCTGCACGGGCGCGTCGCTCTCCAGCTTGAGGAGGGTGAGGTCGTTCTCGAGGGTGCCCGGGTCGTACTCGGGGTGCCGCCGCGACGCCTCGATCCGCACGCTCTCCGAGCGCCGCCCGAGGCTCGTGCCGAAGTAAACCCGCGTGAGCGTGCCGTGGCAGTGTCCCGCCGTGATCACGGTGCGCCGCGAGATCACGGTCCCGCTGCAGAACGCCCGGCTGCGGGTGCCCACGCCCACGACATAGGCGTGCGCTGTGTCCACGGCGCCTCCGACGATGCGCTGTCGGGACGTGAGCAATGGTTGCTCGCCCTCGTCCCCAGCAGGCGTATCCGCGCAGCCGAGCCCGCCGAGGCACAGGATCGCAATCGGGATAGCATTCTTCATACTGCCACCTTTCCGTCTAGAAATGGTGTCTAGAGCGGCCGATCGTGAGGGCGCCCACAATTCGGCACCGCTCGGCTCCGCGGGTGAGCGGAGGGCATAACAAGCGTGGTGCCAGCGCCGTGCGCGCGGAGCGCCCCTGTCGGCCCCGGGGCGGCGGGGGTCCTCGCGTGGCGCGCGAGGGGGGTGGCCCGATCGGAGCACGAGTGCGGGATGGCAGAAAGGCGGAAAGGCGAAGAGGAACGCTCAACGATCTTCCCGATTCCCGCCTTCATACGAGCTCTCTCCGGGCGACGGGGTCACGACACGCGCGAGCGGGGGGATCGCGCCCGGTCGATCGCCCCCGCCGGGGCGGCGGGGACGTTCACTCGCGCGGCGCGTTCAGGGCGCTGTGCTCGGCCATGCTCGCGATGTAGGCGCGGTTGAGCTCGCGGCACGCGAGCTCGCGGACGCCGATGACCACCTCGGCCCCGGCGCTCTCGAGCATCGCCACCCCCTTGCCGGAGACGAGCGGGTTCGGGTCGATCATGCCAATGACGACGCGCCGGACGCCGGAGCGGACGATCGCGTCGGTGCATGGCGGCGTCCGGCCGTGGTGGCAGCACGGCTCGAGGTTGACGTAGAGCGTGGCGCCCTCGGCGCGGCCGGCGAGCTTGCGGAGGGCGTCGACCTCGGCATGGGCCAGCCCGGCTCGCTCGTGGAATCCCTCGGCGAGGAGCTCCCCGTCGCGCACGATGACCGAGCCGACCATCGGGTTCGGCGCGGTGCGCCCCGCGGCGCGCCCTGCGAGCTCCAGGCAGCGATCCATCCAGCGAGGGTCGACGTCGTTCATGCCGGCCCCGGGGCCCGGCGGGCCGTGAAGGGACGGCCGGCCTGCCTCGCCGCAACATCGCACAGCATCACGCGGCCAGTATAGCGGAGGGTCGTGGGCGAGGTAGCGACCGTGAGCGAGCCCGCCCGCTCGTCGGAGCCGCGGCCGCCTGCTCCCGGCCTACGACGCGGACAAGCTGCACCCGAACGACGCCGGGTACCAGACGATGGCGAACGCGGTGGACCTGGACGCGATCATCGGCGCCGTCGTCGAGGGCACCTCTCCGTGAACATCGAGCTCCCGGCGCCGCCGGCCCGGGGCGCTCGGCGAGCGTCCGTCAGCGGCGCGCTCCGGCTCAAGCTCGCTTCGCGGCGGAGAACGGATCCACGTACGTCGTGGCGCCGATCTGCGCCCAGGTGTCGTGACGCCCGTCGAGGTACACCACCGGGACGCCGGTGAGGTCCGCGTCGTCGAGGCAATTCAGGTTCACGGAGCAGAACTCCCCGCCGAGCTCCGGGATGTCCCCGTGCCCGAAGACGCGGATGCCGCACGTCTTGCAGAACCGGGCATGGCCGGCCTCGAACCGCGAGTAGTCGCCGAGGACCTCCTCGCCGGCGCGCAGGCGGAAGGCGCTCGGCTTCACGAGGACGCCCCACCACCTCGTCTTCGTGCAGATCGTGCAGTTGCACTGCGTCGTCCCGGCGCTCGGGTCGAGGTCGGCCTCGAAGCGGACGGCGCGGCAAGCGCAGCTGCCCTTGTAGGTCCGGACGCCGGGGGTCGTCGTGGTGTGCTCGGAAGCGGCGTTGCTCATGGGCGGTGGCTCCAGGGATTGGGGGGCGGGGCGCCTTCGGGCGCGCCTCGCCCGCGGGATGAGAGGAAGCTAGACCGGATTGCGGACAGATTCGGTCCGCAATGAGACAGGCGGCACATGGTCCAGACGTCCGCGCGGCTGCTGAAGCTCCTGTCGCTGCTGCAATCCCCCGCGAGCACGCGCGCCGTCGAGCCGTACCGACTCGTGCACACGAGCCGCCGCTGGTACCTGCTCGCGTACGATCTCCAGCGAGACGCCTGGCGGACGTTCCGCGTCGATCGCATCCAGGGCAGGCCGAAGGCCGCAAGCCGCTTCGAGCCGCGCCCGCTGCCCGCGGAGGACGTGGCCGCCTACATGTCGAAGTCGGTCTCCACGGACGCCTACCCGATCGGCGCGCGCGTGACCGTGCACGCCCCCGCGCAGGCCGTCTCGGAGCGCCTCTCGGGCGAGGAAGCGCGCATCGTCGATCGCCTCCCCCAGCGCCGCGCGCGGCCTCGACGCGCGCCTCGAGCGCCGGCCGCTCGGCCTCCGGCGAGCCGAACAGGCCGAGCGGCGTCGAGGAGGGCTTGCGCCCGCCGCTCGCGCCGGCGGCGAAGCTCGCCTTCAGCCAGGCATCGCGGGAAATGCCTACGTGAGGTTCGTGAGCGGCCCGGTGCAGTACACCGGCACGCCGAACCTGGTCCGGGGGTCGCCGAACAGGTTCAAGATCGAGACGAGCAGGTTGTTGTGCGGGAGGCTCGGGTACCGGACCCAGCGCCCGGTGCGCAGGCCCCCGCCGCCGCCGGCCAGCAGGAACGGCATGTCCGTCTTGTTGTGGCTCGCCGGATTCGAGATCTCGGAGCCGAAGAAGACGACGCTCTCGTCGAGCAGCGAGTGCCCGCCCATGTCGACCTTGTCCATCTCCTGCAAGAGGTAGAGGTGCTGCTCCGAGTACCAGGTGTGGATGAGCTCGCACTCGGCCGGCCTGAAGCCGCCGTTATGCTGGTAGTAATGGTGATTCTCGGTCAGGTTCAGCCACGGCAACGTGTGCTTCGCCTCGGTGTCGCTCCACTGCAGGGTGCCGACCGCGGTGATGTCGCAGGCGAGCGCCATCACCAGCATGTCCGTCATCAGCTTGCCCACCTTGGGGATCGCCGCGTCGGTCGAGCTGTCCACGATCGTGCCGTCGTCGTCCGAGTTGAGCCCCGTGCTCGGGTTGTAGTCGGACGTGTCGATCCTCGCCGGGGCCCGGCAAGCGCCCGTCGCAGCCGGCGTGCTGCCGAGGCTCTGCTCGATCTCGCGGATCTTCGTCAGGTGCTGATCGATCTTCTGCCGGTCGGCCGCGCCGAGCCGCGCGGAGAGGGCAGTATAGCGCCCGTCGAGGAAGTCGAGGATCGATCGCCTCCGCGCGAGGCGGAGGGCGGCGTCGTCGCTGGCGCCGGGGTCCAGCGTACCGAAGAGCTCGGTGAAGATCTCCACCGGATCGAGGCGCGGCGGGATGGGGCTGTACGGCGCGGTGTCCTCGAAATTGGCGACGTTCATCGGCGACATCAGGCCGTGGGACTTGCCCGTCGCCCAGCGCACCGCGAGCTGGATGCTCGGCTTCGCCTTCCGACCGGCGGAGATCCGCGAGGCGATCACCTGATCGACGGACGGCCCCCTCCCGTAGCCGGTCTCCGTCTGATCCGTGCCCGTGAGCCAGGCGATGATCCCGCTCTGGTGCTGCTCCCCGCGCGCGCTCTTCATGTCGAGGCCGTCGACGACGAGCAGCCGGTCCTGCACCGGCGCGAGCGGCGCCAGGATGGGGCCCAGGGTGAAGCTCGTCTCGGTGCCGGTCGGACGCCAGCGGTCGATCACGGTCCCGCCGGGCGTGTAGACGGCGAGGAAGCGCCGGGCGGGGGCGGGTTGCGCGCGCGCCAGGCGCTCGGTTCCCATGATCTCCAGCCACGGGAGCGCGACGGCGATGGCGCCGGCGCCTCGCAGCATGGCACGTCGGCTCAAGCGGAATTTCGACATACTCCTCGCTCCTGTCAGGCAGCCATGGTGAAAAAACCGTCCGTCTGGGTGAGCTCGATCAGGAGCTGCTTCACGTCGTACCCGGACGCCTTGAAGGCGGCCTTGACGGCCTATTGGTGCGCTCGTCCTCGGCGCGCAGGGTGAGGCCATAGGCGTACTCGGCCCAGCGCGTCGCGAAGCAGCTCTGCACGTCTTCGGTCTCGGCGAGCTCCTCCGGCGTGGCGGTCGCGCGCTGGGTGACGCCCTCCGCGACGGTGCCCAGCTGCTCGGCCAGGAGGCTCGAGACCGACAGCCTGTCCGCGTCGATGCCAGAGCCATCTCCGACGCCCTCGCCCCCCGAGCGGACACGCCTGCTTTGCTGTCACTCCTCGTCCGCTCCGGATGCACGGAAGCTTCCTCATCGAACCACAGGCGTTCTTTACAAGGAGTTCGAGGTCATCGCGCAGGCCCCGAACGGAGCTTGCGGCAGAGCAGAGAACTCCAGCATCGTTCTGGCGAATCGCCGGTTTCACCAATGGCAGTAGCAGATCGCCATCGGACCGGCTCACCACGAGAGCAGATATTGCCGGAGCGAAGTTTTCCTGTCGCAGCGTGAGCCTGCTGCTCGCCGCGACGTCGCATGCCTCACACCGCCGCGCCGGCCCGCCCGCCTCCGCATCGAGGACCTCCGCGTCGGTGGCGGCGACACGTCGGCTGGCGGCAGCGCAACCGGCGGAGCCGCCGCCGCTGCAGGAGCCGGAGAAGCGGCAGCGGACGGGGGAGGCGGCAGCGCCGGCGCGATCGCCGGCGGCGGAGCGGGCGGCGGCGACGGCGGCGAGGTTCCAGACGAGACCGGGACGCGGCAAGCGGCGTACTACGTGTCGCCCTCCGTAGCGACGACGATCCAGGCACGGCCAGCGCGCCGTTCAAGACGGTCACCAAGGCGCGCGACGTCGTCCGCACCGTCAACGCCAACATGACCGGCGACATCTACATTTACCTCCGAGCGGGCACGTACAGCCTCACCGACGCCATCACGTTCGCGCCGTCGGACTCGGGCACGAATGGCCATCGCATCTACTATCAAGCTTACCCCGGGGAAAAGCCCGTCTTGAGCGGCGCGACGAAGGTGACCGGATGGACGCCGGACGCAGGCAATATCTACAAGGCCAGGCTGGACCGAACGACGAAGCTGCGCAACCTGTACGTGAACGATGCTCGTGCCCTGATGACGAGCAAGCGGGTCACGTCGCGCGGAGGGGTCGGGACTTACAGCGTGACGGCTGGGCAGCACAGCTGGGCCTGGGCCTGGGCGAGCGGCCGCGGCAGTGACGGCGCCAAGTACGACCTCGACGCGGTGCCCGCCATCGCCAGCAACAAAGACGACCTCGAGATCGTGAACGGCACCACCTGGAACGAGAATATCGTCTGCGTTCGCGATGTCACCACCACGCCAGACAGCTTTCGCGCGCTGCTCTTTCAACAGCCCTACGGCGCCATCGCGCAAACCCCCGGCTGGAGCTCGGGCTTCAGCGTTTCTGGCACCCACACGATTTACAACGCGCGCGAGTTCTTGAGCTCACCTGGTCAGTTCTATTTCGACAAGGCGACCGGCACCCTCTACTACTACCCGCGGCAGGGCGAAGACATCGATCAGGCCGACGTGCAGGCGCCAATCGCAGAGAAGCTGATCGACGTCGCCGGCGCCTCCACCGCTAGCTAGCCGCGTCGAGAACCTCACGTTCCAGGGCATCACCTTCGCCAACACCGACTACAACCTGTACAGCGTGGACATGTCGCGCGGCAAAGCGACGGTGCAGGGCGCCACCATCTACGTCGCTTACGGCGACGGCAACTGGCACAACAGCAAGTACGAAATCACCGATACGCTGCCCGGGATGATCACGGTCAACAACGCCGACTCGATCGACTTCATCGGCAACGTGGTGAAGCACAGCGGCAATGAGGGCATCGCCTTCGTCAACGACGTCGTGAATTCTCTCATCGTCGGCAACTACATCACCGACATCGCCGGCAGCGGCATCCTTCCAGCGCTGCCGCGTCGCATCGTGGTTGCCGAGCCGGACTCCCATGTCGGTCGACGTCGGGCTCGCGCTCACGCCCAGGACATGGGTCCATTGCTTGATGGCTTCCGTGTGGTTCGGGTACCTGATGATACTGTCCTGATGCATCCCCTCATATAATCCCAAGAATTTCACGGGTCACGGCGTGCTCACGGAGAACTTCGCCGTACCCCACTACGAAGCGAACCCATGCGTCGAACAGAAGCCATGGGGACACATTGTTGTTACTCAGCAGCCGATCAACCCGTTTGGTCGTGTGCCTGGGGCTACCGTCTCTTGCCCACGCCAACCCTCGCCCGATTACGTGAATGCAAAGGGAGACGGAGCGCAGAACGCCCAGGGTTGCAAGCGACAAGGACAGCACGGTCTCGACGTGCAGGTCGACTTTCACAGCGGCGTGAAGAAACCGCTCGACGCTACTCGCGCTGAGCCCTACGCGCTCGATCTGCCTGCGAGCCCTCATGGAATGAAGGCCGCTCCTCCGAGCGCGTCGTCGTCAAGTGCCCCTTCACCTCGCCTTCCGTGCACGCGTCGACGCCCGCCGATTGTCTCATACTGATACGATTCCGACCGGCGACCGCAGATTCTCACGTGTCCTTCGTCGGCTCGCCCGAAGCAACGGAGTTCGGTGGGTTCATGTAATCAATAACCACACATTCACAATCCGTGGGAGCGGCGTGCCTGCGGCGCGCGAATCGACGTATTTTCCGTATAAAATGAGGGGATCTGTCAGGCTCGCGGGCCTTGGCCAGGCAGCGTCGACTGGCCCGGAGCCGGCGGCCTCGACCGGCCGCGCGCCAGCGCCGTCCTGCTCGGCGGGTTTCCTCCCCCTCCGTTCTGCTTCACACTCCGCCGTCCTGCACCGTCGTGCAGCGGTCCTCACCGCGGCCCGCGCCGCCCCGCGCGGCCCCCGCCGCCTTCCCCAGCGCCCTCGTGCCCCACGCCCTCATCACCTCGCCCAGCGCCGCCGCCCGCCTCGATCGCGCCGTGGGCTGGCTGCGCCGCCGGCGCCCCGCCGAGCGGGTGCTCCTCGTCGGCGCCTCGGTCGAGGCCGTGAGCGAGCTCGCCCGCGCGTCGGTCCGCGGCCGCCGCGCCACCTTCGGCTGGCACCGGCTCACCCTGGGGCGCGTCGCCGCCGCGCTCGCGATGCCGGCGCTCGCCGCGCGCGGCCTCGTCCCGGCCAGCCCGCTCGCGCTCGAGGCCCTGTGCGCGCGCGCGATCGGCGGGCTCGCGCAGGACGGGCTGCTCGGGCGCTTCGCCCGCGTCGCGGATCGGCCCGGGCTGCCGCGCGCCGTGGCGCGGACGCTGGACGAGGTGCGGCTCGCCGGCGTCGATCCGGACGCGCTCGCGCCGGCCGATCTCGACCAGATCGCCCGCGCCTTCGACGCCGCCCTGGACGAGGCGGGGCTCGCCGATCGCGCGCTCGTCCTGCGCCTCGCGGCCGAGCGCGCCCGGGCCGAGGACGACGGCGACCCCCGCGCGAGGCACCCGCTGCTCGGGCTGCCGATGCTCCTGCTCGACCTGCCGGTGCGGTCCGCGCTGGAGCGCGATCTCCTCGAGGCGATGGCCGCGCGCTCGCCCGACGCGCTCGCCACCGTGCCCGCCGGCGACGCCGCGTCGCTGCGCCACCTCGAGGCCGCGCTCCGGTCGCCGCCGCGGCGGGTCGCGCTGGCCGCGGTCTCGGCCGCGCACGACGGCCTCGGCGCGGGCACCGACGCGGGCACCGACGCGGACGACCCGGGCGACGGGCCGCCGCCGGCCGCGCCCAGCACCTCGCTCGCGCGCCTGCAGGAGCACCTGTTCGACCCGCTGACCGACGAGGCCCCGGGGCTCGGCGACGAGGTGGAGATCCTCTCCGCGCCCGGGGAGAGCCGGGAGTGCGTGGAGCTCGCGCGCATCGCGCTGCGCGAGGCGGGCCGCGGCGTGCCGTTCGAGCGGATGGCGATCCTCCTGCGCGCGCCCGAGCAGTACCGCGCGCACCTCGTCGAGGCGCTGCGCCGGGCCGGGATCCCCGCGTACTTCGCGCAGGGCTCGGTCCAGCCCGATCCCGCGGGACGCGCGCTCCTCGCGCTGCTCGCGTGCGCGGCCGAGCACCTCTCGGCGTCGCGCTTCGCCGAGTACCTCTCGCTCGGGCAGGTGCCCGACGCCACGCCCGCGGGCGAGCCGCCGCCGGCCGCGTCCGAGGCCGACCGGTGGGTGCCGCCGGACGACGACTTCTTCCCCGCGCTCCTGCGCGGCGAGCTCGACGAGGCGCCTTTCGACGACACATCGGCCGAGAACGAGAATCCCGATCTGACGGGCAATAACTCCCCATCAACGGGCAATAACTCCCCATCAACGGGCAATAACTCCCCCTCGGGAGGCCAAAACTCCCCCTCGGGGGGCCAAAACACCGATCCGACAGCCGCCACCCCCGACCCGACAGCCAGCACCGCCGACGCCCCCGTGCAGGACGGCACCCTGCGCGCCCCGCGGCGCTGGGAGCGGATCCTCGTCGACGCGGCGGTGATCGGCGGGCTCGACCGGTGGAAGGCGCGGCTCTCCGGCCTGGAGCGGGAGCTCCGGCTGCAGCTCTCGCGCGCCCCGGAGGAGCGCGACGCCGCGCGCGTCGCGCGGACGCTCGCGGATCTCGCGGCGCTCCGCGACTTCGCGCTGCCGCTGCTCGCGGCGCTGCCGAGCCCGGGCGAGCGCGCGACCTGGGGCGCGTGGCGCGAGCGGCTCTCGGCGCTCGCGACGCGCGCGCTGAGGCGGCCCGAGCGCGTGCTCGCGGTGCTCGCCGAGCTCGCGCCGATGGCCGACGTCGGCCCGGTGGATCTCGGCGAGGTGCGCCTCTGCCTCGCGCACCGGCTCACCGACCTCGTGCTGCCCCCGGCCGCCCGCCGCGACGGGCGCCTCTTCGTGGCGCCCATCGAGGCCGCCCGCGGGCGCTCGTTCGACGTGGTCTTCGTGCCCGGGCTCGCCGAGCGGATCTTCCCGCAGAAGGTCACCGAGGACCCGATCCTCCGCGACGCGCTCCGCCGGGCGATCGACGGGGGCGCCTCGGGCCTCGACACGAGCGACGACCGGGTGGCGCGCGAGCGGCTCGCGCTCCGGCTCGCGGTCGGCGCGGCCCGCCGCAAGCTCGTCGTGTCGTACCCGCGCGTCGACATGGACCAGTCCCGGCCGCGCGTGCCTTCGTTCTACGGGCTCGAGCTCCTGCGCGCGGCCGAGGGCCGGCTGCCCGGCTTCGGCGAGCTCGAGCGCCGCGCCGAGCAGGGCGGCGCCGCGCGCATCGGCTGGCCCGCGCCGGCGCGGCCCGAGGACGCCATCGACGCGGCCGAGCACGACCTCGCGCTCCTCGAGACGCTCTTCAGCCTGCCGGAGGACCGGACCATCGGCACCGCGCGCTACCTGCTCGGCGCGAACCCGCACCTGGCGCGGGCGCTCCGGTTCCGGGCGCGGCGCTGGATCCCGGGCTGGACGAGCGCCGACGGGCTGTTCAAGCCGATCGCCGAGGCGCGCGAGGCGCTCGCGAAGCACGCCTTCGGGCGCCGGTCGTTCTCGCCGACCGCGCTCCAGCACTTCGCCGCGTGCCCCTACCGGTTCTTCCTCTACGCCGTGCACAAGCTCGCGCCGCGCGCGGCGCCGGCGGCGATCGAGGAGCTCGACCCGCTCCAGCGCGGCCGGCTCGTGCACGACGTGCTCTACGAGGTGCTCGTCGCCCTGCGCGACGCGGGCCAGCTGCCGGTGAGCGTGGCCTCGCTCGACGAGGCGCGGGCCGAGCTCGATCGGGCGCTCGACCGCGTGGCCGCGCGCTACGCGGACGAGCTCGCGCCGGCGATCCAGCGCGTCTGGGACGACGGCATCGCGTCGGTGCGGGCCGACCTCCGCGAGTGGCTGCGGCGCGCCGCGGAGGACCGCGACTGGGAGCCGATCCATTTCGAGCTGTCGTTCGGGCTGCCGCGCCGCCTCGCCACCCGCGACCCGGGGAGCTCGGACCAGCCGGTGGCGCTCGACTGCGGGGTCAGGCTCAGGGGGTCGATCGACCTTGTCGAGCGGAGCGTGTGGGGCGCGATGCGGGCGACCGACTACAAGACGGGCAAGGCGCGGGCGCCGCGCGACGCGGTCGTGAGCGGCGGCGGCGCGCTCCAGCCGGTGCTCTACGCGCTCGCGCTGGAGAAGCTCATGCCGCCGGGGACGCAGGTCGAGTCGGGGCGGCTCTATTACTGCACGTCCGCCGGCGGGTTCGCCGAGGTGCCGATCTACCTGGATGCGCGGGCGCGCGAGGCGGCAGCGCAGGTGGCCGGGATCATCGGCGACGCGATCGACAAGGCGGCGCTCCTGCCGATGCCGGCCGAGGGGGCGTGCGCGCAGTGCGATTACCGGCCCGTGTGCGGGCCGTACGAGGAGCTCAGGACCGGGAAGATCAAGCGGCGCGACACCGACCAGCGCAGGCGCCTGGAGCAGCTCCGCAGGCTGGCGTGAGCGCGGGCGGTGCGCTCGGGCGCGCGCATCCAGGTTACACTCGGCCATGCACAGCAAGATCGCCTTGCCCTGCGCGCTGCTCGCGATCGCAGCGGCGGGCACCGGTTGCAATCTCCTCTTCGGCATCGAGCCTGGCACGGACGCGATCACCACCTCGTCCTCGACGACGACAGGCGCGGAGTCCGGGGGCGGCGGATCGGCGACGACGACATCGGGCTCCGGCGGCCATGGCGGGTCGGGCGGGTCGGGCGGGTCGGGTGGGGGCACGCCCTCGTGTGCCCCGTCGCGCTGCACCGCGGGCCAGTGTCCGGTGACGCAGGTGCCGGGCGAGCTCGGGAAGAACGCGAAGGGCATGGTCGTCACCCAGGACGCCGTGCTCCTGGCGAACGGCGAGGGCATCGTCTCCATCCCGAAGGACGGCGGGACCGCGCGCACGCTGCCCGGCACCGTCGGGTTCGGAGACGCGTCCTGGGTCACCTACTCGGGCGGACAGCTCTCGTGGCTCAACTGGAGCAACGGGAACGTGCTCGGGATCTCCATCGAGCCGCCGAGCACGAGCCCGATCCATATCGCGGAGGTTCCCCCGCCTGCAGAGGGGCCTGTGCAGCCCGCCTTCGGTCGGATCGCTTCGTTTGGCGACAGCGTCTACTGGGTGACCCAGACGCCTCCAGCCGTCTGGCGGGCGAAGGCCGACGGCAGCCAGAGCCTCGCCCAGCAGGTCGCCTCCGGAGACCACCCGGTCGGCGTCGCCGTCGACGCGACGCACGTCTACTGGTCGGACGTGGCCGCGGGCCAGATCCTTCGCACGACGAAGGACCCGCTCAGCACCACCGCCGAGGTGTTCGCGGAGACGAACGGCGGCCCGACCGAGATCCTCCTCGCCAAGGGGGTCGTGTACTGGGTGACGGACGGCAACGGCGCGGTCCAGTCCAAGGCCACGAACGCTGCTCTCGACGCCCCTCCCTTCACCTACACGGTCGACGATGAGGCCGTCTCCAAGTCGATCGCGGTGGACGATGAGTTCGTCTACTGGACCGTTTACGCGAACGGCGCAGGGCACGGCGAGGTGCGGAGGGCGCACATCGGCATGGGCGACCCGATCACCCTCGCGACGGGGCAGCCGTACTTCTTCCAGATCGCCGTCGACTGCGGGTCCATCTACTGGACCATCAACCAGCTCGACGCCGACGAGGAAACGATGATGTTCCAGATGCCGAAGCCCTCGAACTGAGCGCATCGGCGGCGCGCCCGCGGCCGGCTCACGGCGCGGCTCGGCGTCGCGCCGCTTGCCGCGGTCACGCCGCCCCCTGCGCCTCTTCCCTCTTCGGCCACGTGAACCGGAACGTCGCCCCGCTCTTGCCGTCCGACTCCACCCAGGCCCGCCCGCCGCGGCTCTCCACGATCTTCCGCACGATGGCAAGGCCGATCCCCGTGCTCTCCACCTTGTCCCGCGCCTGCAGCGTCTGGAACATCCCCCACACCTTCTCCTGGAACGCAGGCGCGATACCCGTCCCGTTGTCCGACACCGCGATCTCGTACCTGTCGCCCTGCTCCCGGGCGGAGATGAACACCGTCGCATCGTCGCGGCCGGCGTGCTTGAGCCCGTTGGTGATCAGGTTCATCAGCACCTGTTGCAGCGGCACCCTGTACGTCTTCAGGATCGCGGGCGGCACGTCGAGCGTGACCCGCGCTGGCGGCTTGGGGGCGATGAGCTCGACCACCTCCCGCGCGAGCTTCTCGAGGTCCACGCTCTCCGGCTTCTCGCGGAACCTCGTGGCGCGGGAGTAGGCCAGTATCCCCTCGATCAAGGCCTCCATGCGCCGCACGCGCCCGCGCAGCATCTCCATCTGATGGCGCGTCTCGGCGGTGAGCCTGTCCGACAGGTCCTCCTCGATCCACTGGGCGAGGCTCGCGATACCGCGGAGCGGCGCCTTCAGGTCATGGCTCGTCACATACGCGAACTGGTCGAGCTCGGCGTTGGTCCGCTCCAGCGCGCGGATGAGCGACTGCGCCTCACGGAACAGCCGGGCGTTGTCCATCGCCACCGACGCCTGGGCGGCGAGACCGACGGTGACGCGCTCGGAGCGCTCGGTGAAGACCCCAGGCCTCGGGTGACCGAAGAGCATGCCGCCGATGACCTTGCCGCTCCGGGAGACGACGGGGACGGCCAGGTAGCTCGCGACCGGGAGGTGCCCTTCCGGCGGGCCCTGGTCAGAGGGGTCCGCGCCGTGACGCGGATCCCGGGTCACGTCGTCGAGGCGGATCACCCCCTCGACGCCGAACGTCGGCGCGAACACCGCCGTGCTCCACGGCATCGGGAAGCGCGAGAAAGCCTCCTTCGGCGCCCCCGAGGCCGCATACAGCATGGATCGGACGCCCTGCGCGTCGCTCACGTTGTAGAAGAACGCGCCGAACGCCGCGCCGGAGAGCTTCGTCCCGGCGTCGATGACCGACTGGACGAGCGCGTCGAGCTCGAGCTCCGCCGACAGCGCCTGCCCCACCTCGTGGAGCGTCTCGAGCACCTCGGCGTGCTCTCGAGTGAGCCGCTCGGCCTCGCGCTGCTGGCTGATATCCATGTTGCAGCCCACGTACTCGCGAATGCTGCCGTCCGTCGCGCGGACGGGCGCCGCGCGCGCCACGGTATAGGCATACGTGCCGTCCCGCCGCCGGAGCCTGTACTCGGCCTCGTAAACGGCCCCGCGCGCCGTCGCGTCCGACCACGCCCGCGCCGTCGCCTCCCGATCTTCCGGGTGAATCACCTCCATGAAGGCGCCGCGCAGGTACTCGGCGTCGTCCTGGCCAGTGAACTCGCCCCAGCTCGGCGAGCTCTCGATGATCTCCCCGTCCGGCGTGGTCGTCCACACGATGGCCGTGGTCGCCTGGACCAGCGTGCGGAGGCGCGCCTCGCTCGTGGAGAGCTCGATCGCGAGCTGCTCGACGTGGCGGCGCGCCAGCACCTGGTCGGTCACCTCGAAAGCGAACGCCATGACGCCCTCGGTGCTGCCGCCCTGCGCGCGCATCGCCTGATAGACGAAGTTGAAGAAGCGCTCTTCCTCCAGGCCGGCGGCGCCGCGGCGGAGGCGGAGGGGCACGGACGTGCCGACGTAGGGCTGCCCGCTCCGGTAGACCCGATCGAGGAGCTCGAAGATGCCCTGGCCCTCCAGCTCGGGGAGCGCCTCCCGGATCGGCCTGCCCATCACCTCTCGACCGCCGAGGATGTCGTGATACGTCGGATTCACCAGCTCGAAGACGTGCCGAGGGCCGCGCAGGATGCAGATGCCGGCGGGCGCCTGGTTGAACAGGCCCGCGAGCTGCTGGCGGGACGCGTCGACCTGCTGGAACAGCCTCGCGTTGTCGATCAGCAAGGCCACGCGGTTCGCGAGCTCCTCGGCGAGCGCGACGTCGGCCTCGCTGAAGCGACGGCCCGACTCGGCGTGGACCAGCGTGAGCGCGCCGATGGTCCGCTCGCGCCCCCGGAGCGGGACGACGACGTAGGACCTGAGCCCGAGCGACCGGATGAGGCGCAGGTGCTCGGGGTTCTGCGCGGCGGACTCGAGCACGGAGCCCGGGATGTCGGCCACCCACTCGGGGCGGCCGGTGCGGATGACCGCGGGCACGCCCGTCGCGGCGTCGGGCCGGGGCGGTGACATCGCCCGCAGGCGCTCGCCCAGCTCGATCTTCGCCGGATCGCCGTGGTGAACGGCCACGCGCTCGATGGTGTCGCCGTTCAGCATGTCGACAGCGCACCAGTCCGCCAGCGTGGGGACCGCGAGGTGGGTCAGGTGCGTGAGCCGCGCCTCGTAGTCGAGCGAGTTCGAGAGCACGGCGCCCGCCTCGCTCAGCAGGCGAAGCGTCGCCTGCTGCCGCTCGAGCTCGGCCGCGAGCATCTCGGCGCGCGCGCGGGCCTCGCGCTCCTGCTCGAGCAGGCGCGCTCTGTCCAGCGCCGATGCGCACTGCGCGGCCACGCTGAGCAAGAACTCGCGCTCTTCATCGGTCCACGCCCGCTCGGTCGCGAACGAGAACGAGAGCCCGCCGAGCAGCGCTCCGTGGGTGAGGATCGGCAGGACGGCGAGCGCCTCGATGTCGTCGCGAGCAGGCCTGAGCGCCGCGAGCTCGGGGTACCCGGCGTGCAGGCGGCCCTTCGTACCCACCCAGACCGGCCGGCGCTCGCGGAGCGCCTCCGAGAGCGGCAGTCGGGCGTCGAGCGGCACGGTCACGTAAGGAGTCGTGCGCTGCGCCTCGAGCCCACAGTGGCCGATCAGCGTCGCGACCCCGGCCGCCTCGTCCGCCGCGTACATCATCGTCGTCGAGGCGTTGAGCACGCGGTGGATGTCGCGGAGGACGGCGGTGGACATCTGTTCGACCGTGACCGCGCCGCTCAGCGCGGAGCTGACCGCGAGCAGCGCCTGGGTGAGCCGGGCGCTGCGATCGAGCTCCTCGACGCGCCTCGTGAGCTGCGCCGCGAGCTCGCCGCGCTCCGCCTCGACCTGCTTCAGGCGGGAGATGTCGGCGAACACCGAGATCCCCCCCTCGAGCTCGCCTCCGGGCCCGAGGATCGGCGCGGCGCTCCCGAGGACCATGCCCCGCGTCCCGTCGAAGCGCTGGATCCGGGTCTCCTCGCTCTCGATGACCTGCCTTGCGGACATCGCGCGCGCCATCGCCCAGTCGGCGGCCTCGTAGGGGCGGCCATCCTCGTGAAAGGCGCGATACAGCGTCCAGTCCTGGATCGACTCGGTCGAGGCGCTGCCGGCCCAGATGCGCTCCGCCGCACGGTTGTGCAGGACGAGCTTGCCGGAGGCGTCGCAGAGGATGACGCCGTGCGGGCTGTGCTCGAGCACGGCGTTGAGCCACCCGCGATCGCGGGAGGCCGCGACGCGGAGCCGCTCGATCTCCCGCTTCAGGGCTTCGATGTCCGTCGCGTCAACGCTGTTCGAGGGCCCGGAGGGCGGGCGGGGGTGAGCAGAGGTTCCCATAGAGTGACCGCAACCGGAGGCTCGGAGCAGGGCCGAGGCGTCGCTCGGTCGGACGTCGCCCGGAGCTTACGCTCATCGGCGGCGCGGCGAAAGGCGGCGCGAGAGCGGCGCGGACGGGGGCGGACGGCGGCTCTCAGCGCGGCGCCCCGGGCGGGCCGGTGCGGAGGCAGGTCGTCGTGGGAGGACCGCTGCTGCGGGCTGGCTGCTTTGGGACGGCCAGGGTCAACGTGGAGCGGGACTTCGATTCTCGCGGTGATCGCGCCGGTGGCGCGGGGGCTCTCGGGGAAAAGACGATGCTGGCTTCGGGCCCCACCTCGCTCACCATCCCCGTTGCGCGAACCCAGATGTTGGGGGCCGATAACCGGCAGGTGAGCGCGACAGCGCGCCGATATCGAGCAAGGAGCAAGCAGATGTTGGGCTATCGTTCAGGTCGCCTCATGGCGATCATGTTCGCTGGGAGCATTGTACTCGCCGGGGCAGGCGGCTGCATCGGCGGCGAGGAGGATGCCGAGACGGACCGCGACGGGACGGCCGGCGACGAGGGGACCGGCAGGGGCACCACGGGCGCCGACGGCAGGAGCGGCGGCCAGACAGGCGGAGAGGGCGCGAGAGGCGCCGACAGGAGCGGCGGGCAGGGAGGCCGCGGGCAGCCCGGCCAGCAAGGCGGCGAGCAGCGCGGCGGCGAGCAGGCCGGCGGCCAGCGCGCGGGCGGCGCGCAAGCGTGCGGCGAGCAGGCCGGCTATCAGGGCGGCAGGCAGGGAGGCCGCGGCGAGATCGGCAGTCGAGGCGACAGGGAGGGAGACCGCAGGCAGCCCGGCCAGCGAGGCGCGATGCAGCAGGGGTCGGAGGCGGAGATCACGATGCTGGTCTCGCTCATCCACCAGAAGGAGCTCGAGCTGTCGGAGATCGCTCAAGACAAGGCGGAGTCCCCGGAGGTCCAGCGCTACGCCGAGCAGATCATCGAGGAGCACTCCCAGGCCGGGCAGCGCGGGGTGGACCTGTCGCAGGGCGGCAGGGTCAACTTCGAGGCCTGCTCGCGGTGCCAGCAGCTGGAGACCAGCTCGACCGAGCTGACCGAATCGCTGGAAGACCAGAAAGGCACCGAGTTCGACATCGCCTTCATCTGGGCGCAGGTTTCCTTCCATCGTCGCGCGATCGAGCTCCTCGACCTGCCGATGGTCGCGAGCACGGACAACGCGAGGCTCCGTTCTCAGGTGAAGGCGATGCGAGCGCACGTCGAGCAGCACCTGAGAGAGGCGGAGCAGCTCTTCTGCTCGCTGCTGCAGGAGCAGCAAGAGCAGCAAGGCGGCCAGCAGCAACGCGGCCAGTACGGGCAGCAAGGCGTCCAGCAGCAGGGCAACCAGAAGCAAGCGCAGCAGCAGCGCGACCAGCAGCAGGGCGCCCAGTACGGGCAGCAACGCGTTCAGCAGCAAGGACAGCAGCAACGCGGCCAGCAGCAGGGCGCCCAGTACGGGCAGCAACGCGTTCAGCAGCAAGGCGAGCAGCAGCGCGGCCAGCAGCAGGGCGCCCAGTACAGGGAGCAGCAAGGCCAGCAAGAAGGCCAGCAGCAGCGCGGCCAGTACGGGCAGCAAGAAGGCCAGCAGCAGCGCGGCCAGCAGCAGGGCGCCCAGCTCGGGCAGCAGCAGCGCGGCCAGCAGGCCTACGCGCAGCAGCAAGGGAGTCAGCGGGACCAGTAGCAAGTAGCAAGGCGAGCCGCAGAAGACCCTATCAGCCGCGCCTTCTCACCGCTCGCGGGCCGCATCGGCCCCGTCGCGCCCGCGATCTCCGGAGCGGCGCGCGGCTTCGAAGGAGATGAACCGCCAGGACGCCAGGGACGTCAAGCGAAGAGGTCCATGATCTCTCCTGGTGTCTCGGCGGTCTTCTTGCTCCGGACCGCGTCCGAAGAACGCGATCGCCGTCCTCGTCTGGAACGGCTCTGATCGTCGCGCTCGCCGTCGCCCGAGCTGGTATCCTCGCCGGCATGCCCGTGATGGCTCCGTGCGCCCTTCACGCCTGCCGCCCGAAGGCCCCATGATCGCCCGCCGCCGACTGCACCGCGTCGTCTTCTCGCTCGCCGCCCTTTACAACGCCTGCTGGGGGCTCTACGCGGCGCTCGACCCGCAATGGCTGTTTCGCTTCGCGGGCATGCCGCCCCTCAACCACCCCGCCATCTTCGCCTGCCTCGGGATGGTGGTCGGGGTGTACGCCATCCTCTATGCGGAGGTCGCGCGGGTCCCGGAACGCGGCTTTCTCCTCGCGGCCGTCGGCCTGCTCGGCAAGCTCCTCGGGCCCATCGGCCTCGCGGCCCTGGTCGTGACCGGGCAGTGGCCGCCCCGGTCCGCCGTGCTCTGCCTGACGAACGATCTCGTCTGGTGGGTCCCCTTCGGCCTGTATCTCCACGACGCGTGGCCCTTCTTCGTGCGTCGGTGGAGCGCCCCGCCGGCGGGCGACCTCGTCGAGACCCGAGGCGGGTCCCCCTCATGACACCGGGCTCGTCACCCGCCTGGACGAGGAATCGGCTCCAGGCGGCTCCGTCGCGCACCGCCGCGAGCCCCCGACGCGGGTAACCTGCCGGCGTTCGGCGTTCGCCGGGCGCGAGGTCGAGATCGACGTGCGCCCGTCGACGGAGACGTTCCGAGCCCCGTCAGCGATCGATCCACCTCGTGGGGAAGTCGACCTTCACGAGCGTGTCGACGCCGTCGAGCACGTCGACGCCCTCGACGCGCACGATATCGCTCATCGCGTATCCGTCGAAATCCACGAGCCAGACATCGACGTCATAGTACCCCTCGTAGAGGCCGTCGAGGGTGAGGCCGAAATCATCGCAGTCCACGGCCCCATCGACCACGTAGCCATCCTCGTCCTCGACGCTGACCGCGAGCCCGCTCACGTCGTGATCGAAGCACTCCCACGGGTCGTTGCTGCCGTCGATGGTCAGCGCGACGGTGAGCGAGCCGCTCGTGAAGGGCTCGTCGTCATGATCGACGATGACGCACCCCGTGAGCGAGGCGGTGGCGAGGACGCAGCCAGCGAGACCGGAAAGCACCTTCGAGAGTTCCATGGGGATCGTCTTCCTTTATCCAAGTCTGGCGCTGTCGCGCCGATGCGCGAAGGGTCAGCAAGCGCTATACCAGGAGCAGGCGCGCTGCCAGGCGCAGGCGCCGGCCCCCGGGCCGCCGGGTGGCACCGCAGTTGCTCCTGTGAACCCCATGGAGACGAACGTGACAGTCCTCGATACCTCCTTCGCCAGAGCCACCGCGCATGCCCCGCAGCGCAGCAGGCTCGCCGTGCTGGCCGCGCTCGTCGCGCTCGCGCTCCTCGGCGCGACCGGGTGCGCGGCGGAAGTCCACACCAGGGCCGCCGCGCCCGCGACCGTCACGTACCAGGAGTTGGCGGTGTACGAGGAGCCGGTCGTTCACATCGCAGCGGCGCCGGTCCAGGTCGAGACCTACCCGCGCGTGTACTACCGCGGGACCTACGTCTACTACGTGGACGGTCGCTGGTACTATCCATCGCGCCACGGCTGGGTCTACTACCGCGACGAGCCGCGCGCGCTGGTCCACTACCGCGTCGACTTCGACCGGCGCCGAGCCCATCACCACCCTCACCACGTGCAGCGCGGCCACGTGCAGCGCGGCCACGTGCACCGCGATCACGTGCAACGCGGCCACGTGCAGCGCGATCACGTGCAGCGCGGCCACGTGCACCGCGACCCCGTGCAGCACGGCCACGTACACCGCGCACCCGCGGCCCCGGTCCGACCAGGGGTCAAGGTCAGGGCGCGGGCGACGGTCAAGGCGGGGGCGACGGTCAAGGCGGGGGCGTCGGCCAGGCCGGCGACCCCGGCCAAGCCGACGAAGAAGCCTCGCGCAGAGCGTCGACGGCACCACGTCGAGGAAAAGGAAAAGCGCCACGAGCGCTGACCGCGGCCGCGCGCCCGAGCGATGACGGCGATGACGGCGATGACGGCGATGACGGCGCGCCCGCACCGGCCTACAGGCCCCCGCCGCGCGGCAGAGGGCCTCGAGCGCCGCCGTCCCGTCGAGATCAACTTGGCACCCGAGACGCACTTCGGTACACTTGGGACTGCTGGACCCCGGGCACCCTACGGGCGGGCGAGGCGACACGCTCAGCGGAGATTCGGCGCACCCCCTGAGGAGCAGATGTCGGCGACGAGACGCGATTCATTCTACCCGGGAACGCTCGATGGCCCCAAGAGCGCGCCTCCTCCCGGGTCAGGTCGCACGATCGACGGCCCCAAGAGCGCGCCTCCTCCCGGGTCAGGTCGCACGATCGACGGCCCCAAGAGCGCGCCTCCTTCCGGGTCAGGTGGCACGATGAGAGCGCCACCGGACAGCGAGCAGCGTGTAGCACAGCAGTGCGTGGATTGCGGTACACCTGCGCCAAAGACCGAGACGAACTACACGCTCATCAGCTCTCGCTATGGCTGGCGGCTGACACGGACCGTCGACGCGAACGGGCTAAGAATGATGGAGTGGCGCTGCCCGGGTTGCTACTCACGCTACCGTTCGAGGAAGCCGCTCTGATCGCCGACGCGGCGCGCCACCGGCGGTCAGGCGTCGCTGACGCGCGGCCCCCTCGGCGTGCCCCGCTCGGGCGCGTGGCGCCGTCCTGGAGACGACAGGACGGTCGAGCCGTTCGCCGTCCCCGTCCGTTCTTCGATCCCATCGACAATGCCTTCTGGGAGCTCGTGAAGGACAGGAACGTCGAAAAGAGGATCCGGGCGATGAAGGCGCATGGCGACATCCTCCAGGACTACCACGCTCGGCGGTGACCTCCCCTCGCCGGGTCACGCCGTGAAACGAGGGTGCGGCGGGCCCGGCGCCGCGCGCCGCTCCGGGAGCCGGACCGCGCGGCCGAGCCTTCCGCGCGCCCGGCGAGGCACCTAGGCTCGGTCACGTCGACCGGACAGCCAGCATGCGCGCAGCGGACCTCGATCTCTCGGAGCTCCTCACGGTCGACCCCCAGGCCGGCGAGCTCCGCTTCTCCGGGGCGCGGGCGATCCTGCTCGATGCCGTCGCGATGGGCCTCCTGCGCAAGCAGCTCATCGACGCGCTGGGGGCCGCGGCGGCCCGCGCGATCCTCACCCGCTTCGGCTTCGCGCACGGCTTCCGCGCGGCCGAGGCGGCGCGCGCCGAGCTCGCGCTGGAGAGCGACGAGGAGTGGCGCAACGCGGGCGGGCGCATCCACACGCTGCAGGGGATGATCCGCCTCGCGCCGGGCGCGGACGGCCCGCTGTCGCCCGAGGGCGCGGCGGTGGAGGCCTCGTACGAGGCGGAGCAGCACCTCTTGCACCTCGGCCGCGCGGACGCGCCTGTGTGCTGGACGCTCGCGGGCTTCGCGAGCGGCTACCTGAGCTGCGTCGAGGGCCGGGACATCTACGTGATCGAGCGCCGCTGCCTGGGCCGCGGCGACGCGAGCTGCCTGTTCGCCGGCCGCACGGCCGAGGCCTGGGGCGCCGAGCTCGAGCCGCACCTGCCGTTCTTCCAGGAGGATCGCCTCGACGCCTCGCTGCGCCGCGCCGCCGAGGCGCTGGGGCGCGCCGAGCGCAGGCTGAAGGCGCGCGCCGAGACGCTCCTGCGAACGGCGGAGGCGGGGGCGAGAGCGGCGGATCCGGGCGGCATCGTCGCGTCGAGCCCGTCCATGCAGCGCGTGCTGGAGCTCGCGCGGCGGGTGGCGCAGGTGGACGCCACGGTGCTTGTCACGGGCGAGAGCGGCACCGGCAAGGAGCGGGTGGCGCGGCTCGTCCACGACGCATCGCCCCGCGCGCGGGGGCCGCTCCTGGCCATCAACTGCGCGGCGATCCCGGAGCCGCTGATCGAGAGCGAGCTCTTCGGGCACGCGCGCGGCGCCTTCACGGGCGCGGCGCGGGACCGCGCGGGCATCTTCGAGGCGGCGGCCGGGGGGACGCTGTTCCTCGACGAGGTGGGCGACCTTTCGGCGGGGGTGCAGGTGAAGCTGCTCCGGGCGCTGCAGACGCGCGAGGTCCGGCGGGTGGGCGAGAACCGGAGCCGCGCTGTCGACGTGCGGGTGGTGGCGGCGACCCACCGCGAGCTCGCCGCCGACGTGTCGGCCGGCCGCTTCAGGAAGGATCTTTACTATCGGCTCAACGTGATCGAGCTCCGGCTCCCGCCGCTGCGCGAGCGCCGGGAGGACATCCTGCCGCTCGCGCGGGCGCTGCTCGCCCAGGCGGCCGCGCGCATGAGGCGGCCGGCGCCGCGCCTCAGCCCCGGCGCCGCCGATCGCCTCGTGCGGTACGCCTGGCCGGGCAACGTGCGCGAGCTGGAGAACGCCATGGAGCGCGCCGTCGCGCTCGCCGAGGGCCGGCGGATCGAGGCCGGCGACCTGCCCGAGGAGGCGCGCTCGGCCCTGCCGCCGCCGGACGCCGGGCCGCGCGACGAGCGCGCGCGGACGCTCGGCGACGTCGAGAAGGAGCACATCCTGGCGGCGCTGGCGCGCCACGGCGGCAACCAGACGCGGACCGCGGCGGAGCTCGGGATCGGCGTGTCGACGCTGTACCGCAAGCTCAAGGAGTACGGGCGCGCGCCGGCGGGGTGAGGACGAGCGGTGGCAGGCGCGCCCGGGTACCGGGGCCCCGGACACGATGTCTGCCCGCGGCGAGGTGGGGAGAAGCTCGCGGCGTCAACAACGTGGCCGCGCGCCTCTCGAGGCCCCTGGGCGGCCGTCCCCTGGGCGCCTCAGCCGGCCTTCGCGGCCTCCGCGAAGGCCTTCCACGTCGCCTCGGCGTGGCCCACGCACGCGCGCGCGCCGTCGCGCACGATGGGCGTGCGGAGCAGGAGCGGATCGTCCACGAGGAGCTCGGCGAGCCGCGCCTCGCTCGGGCCGAGGTGCTGGAGGCCGCGCTCCTTCACCCGCGCGCCCTCGGCGTCGTAGAGCGCGCGCATGCCGCCCACCGCGCGCGCCACGCTCGCGAGCTCCCCCTTGGAGAGGCCCTTCTCGCGCAGCTCGACGAGCTGCACCTTGATGCTCCGGTCGGCGAAGAACCGCTGCGCCGCCCGCGTCGCCTTGCACTTGGCCGTGCCGAAGATCTGGATCATCCGCGTCGCTCCTTCATCGACTGGCTCCCTGCGCGCCCCGGAGGGCAGCGCGGGCGTGAAGCATAGGCGCGGACGCGGCGGCCTACCAGGCGGCGGCGAGGCGGGGAGCGCCGGCAGATCACGCGCCGCGCGCGAGGGTGGGATCGGCGGGCCGGACCGGGGGCGGGCCGGGCTTCGGGAGCGAGCGGGCGCGGGCTTCGTGGAAGATCACTCGCCAGACGCGGCCGCTGCGCCGCAGCGCTCGACCGTGTAATCGCCGTTCACCTGGTCCCTCATGCCGGCGCCGCGCAGCTTCACGAAGAGAGAGGCCTCGTCGCTGCTGACGATCTCGAGCGTGCCCGCGTGGTAGCCGGCGAAACCTGCCCCGCGCCCGAAGCTGCACCCGGAGTGGTTCTCGGATAGGGTCTCGCGGAAGCCGATCCTCGGATCCGTCAGATCGATGAGCCCCGGCATGTCCATGTCAATCTCGGATGGTATGATGAGAATGAGCTGCCAGATGGGTGCGTTGTCGCACCTCGCCTCGATCAAGGTGGGGATGCACTCCTGGGCATCGCTGTCGAAGATGAGGAGCGTCGTCTCGGGGTCTTCCCACGTCCCGAAACCGAAATCGGGAGGCACGTCGCCGGCCCGCATCGCGACGGCGCCCGGCACCGGAGGGTCGCCCTCTTCAGGAGGCGGGGGAGGGTCAGGCGCGGGGCCCGGATCAGGGGGGTCCGTCCAGTCCACCTCCGGCACGAACACGATCTCGTCGCACCCGGCGCTCGCGATCGCCAGCATTCCGAGAGCCATGATGAAGCGCTTCATTGGTCTACCTCCGTGACAGGTTCTTCAGCCTCCACGACAGCTCTTCATTTGAAGTCCCTCGGACGCGTGGGGATCAACATGGCCACGGCTCCGAGAACCATCATTCGTCGCTTCATTCGCTGACCTCCGGATCAGGTTCCTGATATGGAGTCCCTCGGGGGCACGGAGACGGCTCATCAAAACCACCCGAAGTCGACGCCGGCCGAGGTGAGCAGGATCGGTTGTCCCCAGGTCACGGTGTCGTGCTCGGTGATCTGGATCGAGACCCCTTGAGCGATCACGCTGGCGAGAACGTCGGCGCGGAGGCGGAACGCTGGTGTCACGGCGAAGGCGACGCCGAGGCGCGCGAAGGGGGCGACGATCCACACCTCGACGCCGCGCCCGGCGCGGACGGCGCGGATCGCGGCGATCGCGCCCGCCCGGCGCGCCGAGGCCTCGAGGGACGCGCGCGTGGCCGGCTCGGCCGCGGGGTCGACGATCTCCGTGCGGAAGCCGAGCGACTCGAGCTCGGCGACGATCCGCAGGCCGAAGCGATCGCCCGGCGGGCAGAGGACGGCGAGGGTCGAGGGGGCCTCTTCGCGGACCTCGTCGGCGTGCGCGCCCGCCGCGAGCGCGGCCCCCGCCGCGAGGGTGGCGAGGGCGAGGACGAGGGGCACCGGGGAGCGGCGTGTCACGGCGGCGGGGGATCGGGGGCAGCGCCCGGAGGGCCGGACGAGCCGCCGGGGGCAGCGCCCGGATGGCCGGACGAGCCGCCGGGGGCGGCCGGCGTCGAGCTGCGCGCGAGCAGGCGCCTGGCGTACACCGCGTGCGAGCCGCTCGGATACGCGGCGAGGTAGCGCTCCGCCGCGCGGCGAGCGCCCGCCTCGTCGCCACGCTTGTCCTCTGCCTCGACGAGGCGTCCCGCAGCATCGGCAGCGAACGCGCCGGCCGGGTGCTCGCTCAGATACCGGGTGAACCAGCCCGCAGCGCCGGCGTCGTCCTTCAGCTGGTCCTGGGCGATCCGCCCGAGGAGGAACGCTACTGACGCGGCCTCAGGCGAGCCGGGGAATCGCCTGCGGAGGGCGGTGAAGGCCTGGACGGCGCGCGCCGAGCTGCCGCCGAGGCGGGCTGCGTCGCCGAGGGCGTGCAGGTCGCCGGCGGTCCCCGCCCCGCAGATGGCGTCGAAGCCTTCGCGCTCCGCCGCGGCGAGGGCTTCCTTGTACCTGGCGTCGAGGGCGAGGGCTCGCCAGCGGGGCGTGTCCGGGGGCGCCAGCGACGGGGTGGCCGCCGGGGGGGTGGACGAACCCTCGGCGCCTGCATGAGCGCTCGGCGGATCCACGCCGCCGCCCGGGGTTGCGCCGCCGACCGGGGTTGCGCCGCCGACCGAGGTTGCGCCGCCGACTGCGCCGCCGACCGAGGTTGCGCCGCCGACCGGGGTTGCGCCGCCGACCGAGGTTGCGCCGCCGACCGGGGTTGCGCCGCCGACCGGGGTTGCGCCGCCGACCGAGGTTGCGCCGCCGACCGGGGTTGCGCCGCCGACCGGGGTTGCGCCGCCGACCCCGCCGACCGAGGTTGCGCCGCCGACCGGGGTTGCGCCGCCGACCCCGCCGACCGAGGTTGCGCCGCCGACCGGGGTTGCGTCGGTCAACGTCGCGTCGATCGGCCCCACCTCGAGCGTATTCGTCGCGGGCGAAATCACGAGCCGCTCGCCGGCACGGACGGCGCGCGAATCTCCCACGACCGGCCCGGAGACGGTGATCGCCCCCTCGCGCAAGGCCACCCCGAACTGTTCGGTCACCGGGTCCCACCGGGTCTCGAAGCGCGTCCCGATCACGTGCACCTGAAACGGACCCACCCGCACCGTCCAGCGCGAGCGCTCCCGGTGGACGACCGACAGGTCGAGCGCGCCCCGCTCCAGGGCGACCTCTGCGCCCTCCGCGTCCACCGCGACGACGCGGGCGCGCCCGCCCGGCGCGAGGCGGAGCAGCGACCCGTCCGAGAACCGGATCGGGAGCTCCGCCTCGGGGGGCGCCGCGATCCACGCCCCGACCACCCCCGCCTCGGTCGTCCCGAGCTCGAAGCCCATCGGACCGCGCGAGCGCTTCACGAGCACCACCGCGATCGCGGCGAGGAGCAGCGCCGCCGCCAGCGACGCGGCGAGCCGGGTCGCGCGCGACCGCGCAGGCGCCCGGGCGATCGCCCCGCTCGCGCGCCCCTCGCCGGAGGTCCTCACAAACCGCGGCGCACCGGGGTTCCCGCCGGCGCGGTCCTCCGACCGGCGATCGGGCAGCTCCGCCTCGATCAGCCGCGCGCGCCCGCGCTCCAGGTCGAGCCGCGCCGCCGCCGCCCGGTCCTGCAGCTCGGCCACGTGCCGCCCGAGGGCGGTCAGCGATCGCTCGGATTGCCCCACCGGGTACCTCCATCGAGCCACGCCTCGAGCACGGGTTGCTTGCGCGCCTCGGCCCCGAAGCGGGCGCACGCGCGGGCGAGCCGCCGCTTGATCGTCGCCAGCGAGGTCTCGCACGCCGCGGCCACCTCGGTGAGCTCCATGCCGTCGATGAACCGGAGCGCGAAGGCGATCCGCTCCTCCACCGGGAGCGCGTCGAGGACCGCGTAGGTCGCCCGCAAGGCGTCCAGCACCTCGCCCGACGCCGCGCCGGACTCGACCTCGGGCAGCTCCTCGCTCGGCAGGAACCAGAGCCAGCTGCGCCGCTTCCTGCGGGTGATCGACGAGCGCGCCACGTGCACCGCGATCATCGTGAGCCAGCCCTTGAGCGCGCTCGGGTCCTCCAGTGTCGGCAGCGAGCCGAGCGCGCGCACGAAGACGTCGTGGTGCAGGTCCGCGAGGTCGCGGTGGAAGCCGATCAGCCGGTAAAGCACCCGGTGGACGTGCTCGGCGTACCGGTCGTACAGGGCGGAGCGCGCCCGCAAATCGCCCCGCCGGAACCCGTCCACGAGCGCCGCGTCGTCCCCCGCGAAGGCGTACCTGGGAGACGGCGGCAGCGATCGGACGAGCTTCAGGGGGCGGGTCAAGCGAGGCTCCTGCCCTGAAGTCCCCGCAGGCGCGGCGCACGGCTCAGGAGGGCGCACGATCGCGGCCGAGCTCGCCGAACGCACCCGCGACCCCGGTGAGCACGAGCATCACGTCGACGTGACCCTCGATGTGCTCCAATCCATGGAGCGCTTTACGTACAACACGCGTCCAGGAGAGCCCAGAACGCCCCTGTCAGATCCTCCCTGGCGAGAGCAACCCGTCCTCTGAAGCGCATGGGCTTCACTGCGCTCTTCGTTGAACGGTGGCTCCGCCACGTCGTGACCTCCCGGCGCCCCCTCCGAGGCCCTCCGGTTCGGCTCCCGATCGCTCCGACCCCCCTCGCCAGGCGGCTCCACCACGTCGCCACCTCCCCCTGCCCCCTCCGAGGCCCTCCGGTTCGGCTCCCGATCGCTCCGACCCCCCCTCGCGAGGCGGCTCCGCCACGTCGCCACCTCCCGGCGCCCCCTCCGAGGCCCTCCGGTTCGGTTCCAGCTCGCTCCGACCCCCCTCGCGAGGCGGCTCCGCCACGTCGCCACCTCCCGGCGCCCCCTCCGAGGCCGTCCGCTTCGGTCTCCCCCTGGCCCCTTCGCGGCGCCGCCGTGTCCGTCCGGCGCCGTCCTCACCACGTCCGGCGACAGGCTCCAACGGCAAGCGACGACAAGACCGCATCGGGGTGAAACACCGACGACGCCAGCAGGCCGTGCCCGCTCGTTCGGCCATGCGCGACCGCGCGGCCGCCTGCGCCGGCGCAGAGACGCTCCGCTCCAGCCGGCGGACGACCTCCGAAAACGCCGTGGAAATGCGCCAAATCAGCGAGCGATTCGTTTTCCTATTTACGTCCTTGGCGGTTAGGATAACGAGGCGCCTCGATGATCGTGCCCCTTCACACCCTTCAAGGTCAGGCACGAAGCAGCGGCAACACTGGAGCGCATTGAATGAGGTTCCGTTCCTCGCTACCGGCGAGCGAGTCCGAATCGAGTCCTCCCGTTTCCATCGATTCCGCGCCCGGGCGCGGGTCCGCGGCCGGGCGCGGAGCCGCGCCCGGCCGCGGGGGCGAGCGCGCTCCGGCGCGCCGCCCGAAGTCCGCTGGCACGCAGGCCTCGCTCGGGGCGACGGAGCTGTACTTCCGGTCGCTCGCCGGCAGCCAGCCGCTCACGCGCGAGGGCGAGGTCGCGCTCGGCCGCCGCATCGAGGCGGGCGCGCTCGCGTGCTTCGAGGCATGGGTCCGCTCGCCCGTCGCCCTGCGCGAGCTCGCCTTCACGGCGGAGGACGTCGAGAACGGGGCGCTCAGCGTCCGGGACCTCCTGTGCGAGACCGACGCGAACGATCCCGACGCGGACGCGTGCACGACGCGGCTCGTGGGGCTGCTCGGCGTCGCCCGGGCGCTCGTCGCCCGGCAGCAGGACGCAGAGCTCGTCGCACGGCGGCGGGATGAGGAGGACGTGGAGATCGCCCTGGCGGGCCTCGCCGCGGGCCTCGCCGAGCTGCGCCTCGATCCGACCTTCGAGGAGCGCATCGAGAGGAGCCTGCGCACGGCGGCGGCCGAGGCCGACGGGGCGGAGCGCGCGCCGATCGCGGCCACCATCGCGGCGATCGCCCGGGGGCGTCGCGCGGTCGCCCAGGCGAAGTCGGAGCTCGTCCAGGCGAACCTCCGGCTCGCGGTCGCCATCGCGCGGGAGCACCAGCGCTTCGGCGTCCCGCTGCTCGACCTCGTGCAGGAAGGGAACCTCGGCCTCATCCGCGCCGCCGACAAGTTCGAGTACCGTCGCGGCCACCGCTTCGGCACCTACGCCGCGTGGTGGATCAAGCAGGCCATCAAGCGGACGATCCTCAACCAGGGCAAGCCCGTCCGCATGCCGGTCCACCTCACCGCGATCCGGAGCCAGGTGGTGCGCGCCCGGCGAGATCTGGTGCAGGAGCGCGGGCGCGAGCCCTCCGTCGAGGAGGTCGCGGAGCGCAGCGGCCTCTCCGTGGAGAAGGTGCGCGTGATCGGCGAGCTCGCCCTCGAGCCGCTCAGCCTCGACGCCCCCGTCGGCGAGGAAGGCGACACGCGGTTCGGCGATCTGCTGGCCAACGAGGACCCCACGCCCGCCGAGATGCTGGCCCGGCGCCGCCTGATCGAGCAGACGCGCGAGCTGCTCGACTCGCTCCAGCCGCGCGAGCGCGAGCTCCTGCGGCGCCGCTTCGGCCTCGACGGCAACGAGGACGAGACGCTCGAGGAGATCGGGCAGTCGTTCTCGCTGACGCGGGAGCGCATCCGCCAGATCGAGGCGAAGCTGCTCGAGAAGCTCCGGATGCGCTCGCGGCAACGAGAGCTCGGCTCCTACCTCGAAGGGTGACGGCGCGAGGAGCGCGCGGGCGCCGCGCCGGCGCTCGGCCAGGGGT
Organism: Sorangium sp. So ce1014; assembly: GCF_051521505.1. Classification (NCBI taxonomy): domain Bacteria; kingdom Pseudomonadati; phylum Myxococcota; order Polyangiales; family Polyangiaceae; genus Sorangium; species Sorangium sp. So ce1014. The sequence goes on along the minus strand of NZ_CP150356.1, from coordinate 309,294 downwards.
CCGCTGGAGCGACCCGGCAGGGCCTCCCCGAAGGCCGCGGCCCGGGTCGGGTCGTCGCCTCACTGCTCCGACGGCGACGGGGCCTTCACCGGCTCCGGCGCGTCGACCGGGGGCTTCTTGATGTTCTGGCGCATGTCGGGCCTTTGCTCCGGATGGAGCGGCGGGATCGCCTCGACCCTCCCGCTCGCGGCGGAGCTCTGGATCGCGAACATCACCCGCACGTCGGCGAGCCCTTCGAGGCCCGACGGCTCGGGCTCCTTGCCCTCGAGGAGGCAGCGCGAGAAATAGACGAGCTCGGGAGCGAACTGGTCCCGCTTCTTGAACGTCTTCTCCTCCGTCTTCCCGCCCACCGTCAGGTAATGCTTGATGTCGGCCGTGTAATCGAAGGCCGGCTCCACGCGGAGGTCGCCCTCGGTGCCCGCGAGGCGGAGCGTCGACACGCTCGCGAGCCCCTGGCTGACGGTGAATTGCGCGACCGCGCCGCTCGGGAAGCGCAGGATGGCCGCGGTGGTCTCGTCGACGTCCCTGGCGCGCTTCTCGTCGAGCCGCAGGCTCGTGGCGAGCACCTCGGTCGGCTCCTCACGAAAGAGGTACCGCGCGGCGTTGACGCAGTAAACGCCGAGGTCGAACAGCGCACCGCCGCCCTCCTCGCTCCGCGTGCGGATGTCGCCGGGGCGCACCACCTGCGTGAACAGGGAGGTGAACGCGCGCACCTCACCGAGCTTGCCCGAGCGCGCGATCTCGATGGCCTGCAGGTTCGCCTCCTCGAAATGGAGACGGTAGGCGATCATCAGCTTCACGCCGCGGTCCTTCGTGGCGCGGATCATCGCCTCGCAGTCCTCCTCGGTCATGGCCATGGGCTTCTCGCAGAGCACGTGGACGCCGGCCGCCGCGGCGCGCTCGGTGTACGCGCGGTGCATCGCGTTGGGCAGGGCGATGTACACCGCGTCGGCGCGCGCGCGCTTCAGGATGTCCTCGAGCTCGTCGTACCCGCCGCGCTCGGTGACGCCGTAGCGCTCGCCCAGCGCGGCGAGCTTCTCGGGATCACCCGAGACGAGCGCGACGAGCTCCGAATTCTCGGCGGCGTTCTTGAACGCCGGCAGCACGGCGACCTGCGCGATGTTGCCCGCCCCGACGACCGCGTAGCGGATCTTCCTCGTCTCGTTCGACGCTGTCCTGGACATGGTTCCTCCGTGCGCGGGCAACCCGCGTTCACGGGGAGCATGGAGAGATGACCGCGAGCGTCAACCGGCGGGGTGGCGTCGACGGCGCCCCCAGGCAGCGAGAGGTCAACCTCACCGGCGATCCGGCCTCCGCCATCCAGGCCATGAGCTTCAGCCACGCGACGCAGGACCTCCTCGACGCCATCCGGCCATCGCTGTCTTTCCTGCAATGGCGAGCTCGACAGCTCCGAGCACGCAACGCTCCCACTGTAAGGCAGGTGTTGTCGCCTGCACCTGAATGCCGCGCAGCCGGATGACATCGAAGGCTCCCACGGAGCTCTCCGCGGTGGGGGCGTGGACGCGGCCCGCGCCGGGCTCGGGCCCGGCAAAGGATCGCTGAGCGAACCGAGGTGCCGCACGAACGCTCGTGTTAGTCTCGCCTCGCGCCCGCCGGGATCCTGGCAGAAGGCGCGAGGGGCGGAGTGAACAGCGACGACGGAGGGCGAGGAGCCGAGCGGGGAGGACCGTCCGGAAAGGGACGTCGCCAGGACCCGCCCACGTCGAGCGGCGCGCTGGCCCGCATCGTGGCCGACGCGTCGCTGGCCCTGCTCCACGCCGGCGAGGACGGCACGCCGCGCGCGATCGTGGCGGCGACGTCGCGCCTCCTGCACGCCGACATCGCCTGTCTCTACGAGGTCGCCCAGGAGCCGGGAGCGCTCAGGCTCGTCGCCTCGGAGGGCGGCGGCGCGGGCTCGCTGGACGCGCTCCAGCGCCTGCCGCTCGACGACCGGAGCCTCGCGGCCAAGGCCGCCCGCACGAGGATCGTGCAGGTCGCGCCCGAGGGCGAGACCGCGGCGGCGCTCCTGGACGCCGGCCACCTGCGCGCCCTCTGCGGCTGCGACCACGCCATCGCGATCCCGATCGCCTTCGCCGGCGACCTGCGCGCGGTGCTGCTCTGTGCCGCGGCGCAACCCCCCCTGCCGCAGCCCGAGATCGTCGAGACCACAGGCGCGCTGTCGCGCCTCTTCGGGATGGCGCTCGCCGCCGCCGAGCGCCGCGCGCTGCGGGCGCGGATCGAGGAGCTCGAGCGGGACAAACGCGCGCTGGAGCGCGCGAGCGAGCAGCTCAACGAGGCGATCGCGGATGCCAGGAAGACGGAGGCGGCGCTCCGGCTGAGCGAGGAGAGCCTCGCGCGGGCGCAGAAGATAGCCAGGCTGGGCAACTGGGACTGGCACATTCCGACCGACGAGCTGTTCTGGTCCGACGAGTGCTATTCGATGCTGGGGCTGTCCCGCGACGCCGGCGCGCTCACGTACGAGCGGTTCCTCGCCTGCATCCACCCGGAGGACCGCGAGGGCCTGATGCGCGCCGTCGACCTCGCCCTCCACGGGGAGAGGCCGTACTGCATGGACTACCGGATCCTCCGCCCGAGCGGCGAAGAGCGCCTCCTCCACACCGCGGCGGACGTGATCCGGGCCGAGGACGGAACCCCGCTCCGGTTGATCGGCACGGCCCTCGACGTCACCGAGCAGCGGCGCGCCGAGCGGGCCCTGCGGCTCAGCGAGGAGCGCCTGCGGGTGATCGCGGAGCACGCGAGCGACGTCATCTTTTGCATCCGGTTCGGCCCGGAAGGAGGCTACGAGTACATCAACCCCGCCGTCCTCGAGCACACCGGCTATCCGCCCGAGGCCTGGTACGAGAATCCTCAGCTGTTCCTCTCGCTGGTCCACCCCGAGGACAGCAGGCGCTATGACGAGTTCGTCGCGCAGATGGCCGCGGCCGGCGGGCGGATCACGTTCCGGATCATCGACAGGAGCGGCCGGATCCGCTGGGTCGCGACCCACATCACGATCCAGCGCGACGAGCACGGGGCCCCGGTCGCCGGGATCGGCATCTCGCGCGACGTCACGACGGAGAAGCTCGCCGACGAGGAGCGCGAGCGGCTCCTCAAGCAGGTGGCGGCCGAGCGGCGCTGGCTCGACGCGGTCATCGAGCGCTCGCCGGTCGGCATCCTCCTCCTCGACCCGGCCGGCGCGCCGATCGCCTCGAATCGCCGCGCCCAGGAGCTCGCCGGGACCGACGCGCCGCCGGGGCTGCCGGGCGCATGGAGCCTGCGCTCGCTCGACGGGCAGCCGCTCCCGGACGACGCGCTGCCCTCGGCGGGCGCGCTGCGCGGCGAGGTCACGACCTCGAGGGAGCTCGCGCTCCGGCGCGCCGACGGCAGCATGCTGGCGGTGCTCGTGAGCGCCGGGCCCATCGTCGACGGAAATGGGCAGCGGCTCGGCGCGGTCGTCGTGTTCGACGACATCACGCGGCTCAAGGACCTCGAGCGGCTCAAGGAAGAATGGACGTCGGTGGTGGCGCACGATCTGAAGCAGCCCGTGACGACGATCCTCGGCTATGCGGCCCAGATCGAGCGGAAGCCGCAGGTGGCGGCCGCGGTGAAGACGAGGGCGGGGCATATCGTGGCGAGCGCCAAGCGGCTCGGGCGGATGGTGTCCGATCTGACGGATATCTCGCAGATCGAGTCGCGGCGGCTCGCGATCGAGAGCGCTCCCGTCGATCTGCCGGCGCTGCTCCTCGCGGTCGTGGAGCGGATGGCGAGCGAGGCCGAGGGGCACGCTGTCGAGGTCGAGATCAGGGGAGAGATCCCGGTCGTGCACGCGGACGCCGGGCGCGTCGAGCAGGTGCTCAGCAACCTCATCTCCAACGCCGTGAAATACGGGGATCCGGAGGCGCCGATCCAGGCGTCGCTGGAGCGGCGCGGCGACGAGGTGCAGATCTCCATCCGGAACAGCGGCCGCGGGATCCCGGCCGAGGACCTGCCGCTGCTGTTCGAGCGGTTCTTCCGGGGAAAAGCGAGGGAGGAGCGCGCGGTCGGCCTCGGGCTCGGGCTGTACATCGCGAAGGGGCTTGTCGAGGCGCACCACGGCAGGATCTGGGTCGAGAGCCCCAAGGGAGGGGACACGACGTTCCATTTCACGCTGCCGGTGGGGGCGGCGCCGTGACGGGACGCGGCGTGATCAGGAGAGGGGCTCGTCGAGAGCTGCCCTGGAGCATGAGCCGCGGAGAGCACAGAGGTTGTATTTGCGCTGTGCCTCTGTAGCTCAGATCCTCTGTGCTCGGGCCGAGGCGGGGGTCCACGAGGGTGGCTCGGACGCGTCCATCCCCCGGACGCCCGCCGGCACAGCATGGCTCCGCCCGGCGAGGCGCTCGAACTCCACGACGTCGTGGGAGCACACGAGGGTCACCTCGTGGCCGCTGTCCTGGCACAGCGCACGCAGCCGGCGCTGGTTCTCGAGCCGCGCGCCGCGGTCCTTCTCCATCATGAACTGATAGAGACGCAGGCCGGGCGTGCAGGTCGGTCGAACCGGGTCCATCTCGCGGTGATAGAAGTAGGCGTCGCCGGCGAGGAGCAGCCACCCGCCATCGCTCCGGACAGCCACGCCGGCGTGACCCAGCGTGTGACCGATGAGCGGGACGAAGAGCACCTCGTCCTTCAGACCGCCCACCGGCCGCGCCCCCTCGAAGCCGAACCAGCGCTCGCCGCCGTGCGAGGGATAGGCGATCCAGCTCGGCTGCGTCGACCACTGGGCCGGCCGGTAACGCATCCTGTCGAGGAGCGTCCGCCGGGCGACCGCGGCGTCACGCTCGGCGGCGAGCAGGTGCACCTCGGCGCCGGGAAAGTCGTCGAGGCCGCCGGCATGGTCGAAATCGAGGTGGGTGAGCACGATGTGACGGACGTCCTCGGGCCGGAGACCGAGGCGCTGGATCTGCCGGTACGCCGTCATCTCGGCGCGAAACTCCGGTCGCACGAGGAAGAGAAAGAACCGGCTGAGCCGCTTCCTCGCCATCGAGACGTCCAGCAGCCCGAGCCCGGTGTCCACGAGGACCAGGCCGCTCTCCGTCTCGAGGAGCAAGCAGTGGCACGTCAGCCGCCCGCGGAGCCCCAGCGTCTGGCCATCCATCAGCGCGCCGCCGATGGGACAGGTCGAGATGCAGTTGAGATGATGGATTCGCACGCCTCTCTCCTTTCACGGCGACCCTGCCCCGACGACCGCCGCGCGATGGGCCGGCGCCGAGACGGGCGCACCGCGCGTCGTGCGCTCGACCTGCTCATCGCGATCCGCTCGCCAGAGATCACGAGACAAGAGCCTGGGCTCCCCGGAGCGCATGAAGGACGGTGAGTGCATGGAGCATGCCGTTCGCCGGGCCCCAGGCTGCGCGAACGGCGGGACGGCCGAGGCCCGGCCGCGGACAGACGCGCCCTGTCTGGACACGCGACGTTCCCGGCGGCCCGGCAGGAAAGGACGACCTTTCTGCCCTACCGGGACACTCCGCGACATCGGCACGCGAGCGCCGCCGAGCGCGAAGGGCGTGCTCTACAGCTGGGTACCCGCCTCCGGCGGCCGGGCCGCCCGGGGGACGGAGTAGACCGGCGCCGCCGCGCACCGCACCGGCAGCCGGGTGAGCCCGCGCAGGGGGAGCGACGGCTTCCATGTCAGGGACGAACGCGGCACGGCGAGCCGCAGCTCGGGGAGATCCCGGACGATCGCGGGGAACGCGATCTGCGCCTCGAGCCGCGCCAGCGGCGCGCCAAGGCAGTAGTGCACGCCGTTGCCAAAGGCGAGGTGGCGGTTGGGGTCCCGGTCGAGCGTCAGCCGCCCGGGGCTCGCAAAGACCTGCTCGTCGTGGTTCGCCGAGCCGAGCACCGCGATGAGGCGCTGTCCCCGCGGGACCACGTGCTCGCCGAACGCGACGTCCTCCATCGTGTACCGCTCGGTCGCGAGGTCGACCGGGCTCGTGAAGCGCAGGAGCTCCTCGACCGCCGGCTTGATCAGCCCAGGCTCGCGCCGCACGCGGTCGAGCGACTCCGGATCGTCGAGCAGGGCGAGCGTCCCGCTGGCGATCAGGTTCACCGTCGTCTCGTGCCCCGCCACGACCAGGAGCATGACCATCGCGAGCAGCTCGTCCTCGCTCAGCCGACTGCCCGCCTCCTCGGCGCGCACGAGCGCCGCGAGGAGATCCTCCCCGCCCGCGCGGCGGCGCCGCTCCACCAGCGCGCGCAGGTAGCGCACGAACATGTAGAGAGACGGCATCGCGCGGACCATGTCCACCTTCGTGACGACCCCGGTCAGGCGGTTCGTCCAGGTCCGGAAGCGCGGCCAGTCCGCCTCGGGGATGCCGAGCAGCTCGCAGATCACCGCCATCGGCAGCGGCAGCGCGAGCTCCTCCAGGAGATCGAGCGCCCCGCGCGCCCGGGCCCGCGCCACGAGGCGCTCGGTGATCGCCTCGACGCGCCCGCGCAGCTCCTCGACCCGCCGCGGCGTGAAGACCTGGTGCACAAGGGCGCGCAGGCGGGTGTGATCCGGAGGGTCCTGATCGAGCATGTTCTTCGACATCGGCCGGAGAAACCCGGGCATCCACGGCACCTGCCTGGCCCGCTCCTCGGCGCTGAGCGCGCGGAGCGGGTCCTTGCCGAGGCGCGGGTCCTTGAGCGCAACAGCCACGTCGGAGTAGCGCGTCACGAGCCACGCGGGCTTTCCGTCTCCGAGCACGGTGCGCACGACCGGCGCCTCGGAGCGCAGCCGCGCATAGAGCGGATGGGGGTTCGCCTTGTGCTGAGCACCGGAGATATCGGGAATGGACATCACGCTGGACCGCCTTTCTTTGAAGCTCGTGGCCGCCTGGGCCGGCGCCCCGCGCCCGCCTCCGGCTGCGCCAGCGCGAGGAGCGCGTCGCGCAGCGCCCGCAGCTGGCCCTCGGTGAGCGCGGCCGTGCCGAGCGCCTGGGAGAACCAGAAACCGTCGAGAGCAAACTGGATCGCGATGGCCCGCCCCTCCGGGATGTCCTCGGCCGCGTCGCGCGCGAAGGCCTCGGCGATCAGCTCGCCGGCGCGGCGCGCCACCGCAGGCTGGGCGCTCGCCGCCTCGATGAGCGCCAGGAGCAAGGCGCGAGGCGCGGCGGTCTCGCACCTGTCCGCGTCGAAGGCGAGCGCGATCTGCGCCCGCAGCCGGGCGCCCCGGGGCTCCGGGTCCCGAGCCGCGCGCTTCGCGGAGTCATCGCTCACCCGCGCGCTCAGCCGATCGAGCACCGCTGTCAGGAGCGCGTCCTTCGTCGCGAAGTGGTGAAAGAAGCCCCCTTTGCTGATCCGCGCGTCGGTGATCACCGCCTCGATGGTCAGCTGGTTCACCCCGCGCGAGGCGAGGAGCCGCTCGGCCGCGTCGAGGATGCGCTCTCGCGCGCTGGAGTAGGTCCGCGCCGGCATCGGGAAGGTATACCGACCGGTCGGTCTGTATGCAAGGCGATCGCTCCCTCCCCTCGAGGGCGCAGCGCGGGAGGCTCGTCCCGGAGCAGGCCTCCCCGGGCGGGAGGCCGCGCCGGGGGCGCGGGCCGCCTTGACTTTCGCAGCGCGCCTGGACACTTCCTGGGCCCTCGAGCGCCCGCATGTCCTTCGCCGCCTTCGCCCGCGCCACCGCGCTCCACCCCGAGTTCCGCAGCGGAGCGCGCGAGATGCTGCACGTATCGCTCGGCGTCGCCGCCTGGGGCCTCGTGACCGGCGTCGCGATGGTCAAGAGCGGGCTCACGGCGCCGCTCGCGGTGCTGATGTCGCTCCTGGTCTTCGCCGGCAGCGCGCAGCTCGCCGCGATGCCGCTGATCGCGTCCGGCGCGCCGATCTGGGTCGTCTGGGCCACCGCGACCTGCGTGAACCTGCGGTTCGTGATCTTCAGCGCGATGTGGCGGCCCTACTTCGCGCGGATCCCGCGCTGGCGGCGGTGTCTCTGCGGCTACTTCAGCGGCGACCTGAGCTACGTGATCTTCATGAAGCGCTTTCCCGTGCCCGACCCGGCGCCCGAGCAGGAGCCCTATTTCTGGGGCGGCGTGGCGACGAACTGGGCTGCATGGCAAGGCTCCTCGCTGGGCGGCATCGCGCTGGCCAACGTGATCCCTGTCGAATGGGGCCTCGGCTTCGCCGGCGTGCTCGCGCTGCTGGGCGTCGCCTGCTCGCTGCTCCAGGACAGGGCCACCTGGCTGGCGGCCGGCACCGCCGCCGGCGCCGCGGTGGCGGCCTACGCGCTGCCCTTGAAGCTCAACATCCTTGTCGCGATCGCCGCCGCGGTCGCGGTCGGCCTGGGCATCGAGGCGGCCGAAGAGGCGCACAGGCGCGCGCGCGAGCGGACCGAGGAGGCCGGGCGATGAGCGCCTGGCAGACCTTCGCGGCCATCCTCGGCCTCGCGCTGATCACGGCGTTCACCCGCGCCTTCTTCCTGTACCCCGAGCGGGATCTGCCGATGCCCGGCTGGCTCAGGCGCGGGCTGCGCTACGCGCCGCTGGCGGCGCTGGCGGCCGTGATCGTGCCCGAGGTGGTGATGACGCAGGGGCAGCTGATCGCGACCTTCCAGGACGCGCGGCTGCCCGCGAGCGTCGCGGCCAGCGTCTACTACATCTCCCGCCGCGACATCCTGGGCACCATCGTGACCGGCATGGCGGTGTTCCTGCCGCTGCGCATCGGACTGGGCTGGTAGAGGCGCAGGTCCTCCTGAGGCGTTGAGGCGCGGCACGCTGGGCGAATGTTGGAGGAGAGCGCCCGCCGACCGGAAGGCCGGCGCGTGAGATCGCCCGCGGTGAGCCCGAGGGCCGCCGGCAAGGCGCCGCGTCCTCTGCCCGCCAGCGATCGGCCGGAGGCGCGCGGGGCGTGTGGTAGGCTGCCGGCCCTATGACCGAGCTACTTGGCCTCGTGTTCTCTGCGTGGACCGAGAAGGCGCGCTGGGCGCTCGACGTCCGGCGCGTCCCGTACACCTTCCGTCACTACCAGCCGCTCATCGGCGAGCCGGCGCTCCGGGCGAAGCTCCGCCGGCTCACGGGCCCTGTCTCCGTGCCGGTGCTCACCACCGACGACGGGCGCGTGCTCGCGGACTCGGCCGACATCGCGCGCTGGGCCGACGGGCGCGGCGCCGGTCCGACCCTGTTCCCTGCCGAGCACGAGGCCGCCATCGCGCGGCTCATCGATCTGTCGGAGCGCGCCCTCGCCGCCGGGCGCGCCCGCGCGCTGTCGCGCATGCTGGCCGACGACGAGGCGCTCGCCGAGATGGCGCCCGGGCCGCTCCGCCGCGCGCTCGGCCCCCTCGCCTCGCGGCTCGGAGGGCTCGGGGTCCGCCGCACCCTCCGCAAGTACGGCGGCCACGAGACCGGCGGCGAGGCGCACCTGCAAACGCAGGTCGAGGCGCTGGGCGAGCTCCGCGCGATGCTCGCGCGGGGCGCGCCGTCGGGAGACGCGCCGAGGACGCTGCTGGGCGGCTTCACGTTCGCCGACATCACGATGAGCCAGGTGCTCGTGAACGTGGCGCCGCCCGCCGCGCTGAAGCTCGGCGCCGCCAGCCGGCGATGCTTCTCCGACCCCGACCTGCGCGATCGCTACGATGATCTGATCGCTTGGCGCGACAAGCTCTACGGCGCGTTCCGGACGAGCTGACCGGCCCTGTCCGGAACGCGCGGGTTCAGCGGCCCTTCGGAGAAACCGCGTCGCGCCTTCACCAGCGTGCCGTGGCGTGCTCCGCTGCCTGTCTGGCCTGGGCGACCCCCGGCGCGATGAGGCTGGCGATCCGCTCGACAACGACCGCGGGCGCGGACTCCGGCGTGCCCGCCTGGAACGGCGGGTCGGGGGCGTACTCCATGACGAGCTGCGCCGCCTGCGCGGCCTCCTCGCCCCGCATCTTGGCGGCGATCCGGAGGCCGAAATCGATACCTGACGTCACGCCGCCTCCCGTGATGCGGTTGCGGTCCTCGACGTAGCGCGCGTCGACGCGCTCGGCCGAGAGGAGGGGCAAGACCTCGCGGAATGCCCAGTGTGTGGTCGCACGGTAGCCGCGGAGCAGCCCCGCCGCGCCGAGCACGAGCGACCCCGTGCAAACGCTCGTCACGTAGCTCGCCTGCTCCGCCCGCGCCGCGAGGAAATCGAGGACCTCGCCGTCCTCCATCACGGCGATCGTGCCGGCGACGCCGCCCGGGACGAAGAGGATCTCGAGCTCCTCGGGACACGTCCCGAAGGTCGCCGTGGGAAAGAGGGTGATGCCCGAATCCGTCGTCACGGGGTCGAGCGTCTTCCACACGAGGTGTATCTGCGTATCGTCAAGGATGCTGAACGCGGTCTGAGGACCGATGAGGTCAAGCGCGGTGAAGCCCGGATAAACCAGCATGGCGATGTGCTGCATGGGGGAGCTCTCTCCTTCAGGTGTTGCGGGCGACGGCCCGGGGGCGCCGTCATCCTGCGCGCACCCGCCGAGCGTTTGCAATGTGGCGAGCGCGGCGCTCGCGGCAGCGAGATCCAAGATCTGTCGGCGTCTCATGACGCCTGTGTACGCGCTGTCCTGCGGCGCGACCCTGCGACACGCTGTCCTGCGGCGCGATGTCGCATGTCCGCGCCCGGTGGTGGGGGTATCGCCCAGAGAGACGTCACATGAAGGTGGGATGAACATTGACGATCCTCGCCGGACCCGCCCCCGACTCCTCTCCAGCGCAACTTCTACAGAATGCGCCCGCGATGCCCCAGCTGGTACAGCGGCGCACGATCGCGACGCGTATCCGCGGCGCCCGGCCTCGGTCGCCCAGGACGCTCGACGATCCGCGCCGGATCTGGTAGCGGTGGAATTTACCATGAACCAAGCGTGGCAGATGGACGAGCTCGGCCGATTCTTCGAGCTGTCCGTGGATCTGGTGGGCATCGCGGGGACCGACGGGCGCTTCAAGCGGGTTGGCCATGCGTGGGAGCGCACGCTCGGGTTCTCGCGCGAAGAGCTCTTGTCGAAGCCCTTCATCGACTTCGTGCACCCCGACGATCGAGAGCGCACGGTGGCCGAGTCGGCGCGCTCGTTCGCCGGCTGTGGCACCGTGACGTTCACGAACCGCTACCGGTGTCGCGACGGCTCTTACCGGTGGATCGAGTGGAACTCGTCGTTTCATCCGGGGGAGGAGCTCGTCTATTTCGTCGCGCGTGACGTCACGGATCGCAAGCAAGCGGAGGAGTCGCTGCTCGCGGCCGAGTCCCGCTTCCGGGCGGCGGTCGACGGGAGCCTGGACGCCTTCTTCGTGCTCCGGTGCGCGTTGGACGAGGCCGGGACGCTCGTGGATTTCGTGTTCACCGACGCCAACCAGCGGGCCGTCGAGGGGATGTCGATGCCGCGCGAGGAGATCGTCGGCCGGCGGTTCAGCGAGGTGGTGCCCTCCGCGCGCCAGCGCGGGCTGCTGGACAAGTACGCGCGCGTCTTTCAAACCGGCGAGCGGCTCCTCGAGGAGCAGGAGAGCCAGAGCTCAGGACACGAGGGCCGGTGGCTCCAGAATCAGGTCATCCCGCTGAGAGACGGCGTCGCGATCGCGGTCAGGGACATCACGCCCTTCAAGCGGCTGGAGACCGAGCTCAGGGAGGCGCTCCAGCGCCGGGCGGTCCACGCCGAGGAGCTCGAGGAGAAGAACCGGCTGCTCGCGGCGGAGAACGCCGAGCGCGAGCGCGCCGAGGCGGTGATGCGGCAGCAGCAGGAGACGATGCTCGCCATGTCCTCGCCCATCATCCAGGCGTGGGAGGGGATCCTCGTGCTGCCGGTCATCGGGACCGTGGAGACCGCGCGGGCGAATCACATCATGGAGCGCCTCCTCGCCGAGATCGTGCGGACGGGCGCGCGCTTCGCCATTCTCGACCTGACCGGCGTGAGCGCGGTGGACGCCGCGACCGTGGCCCACCTCCTCGCCGTGGTGCGCGCGGCGAACCTCCTCGGCAGCACCTGCCTCGTCTCCGGCATCTCGCCCGGGATCGCGCGGACGATGACGGAGCTCGGCGCGGCCGAGGGAGGGTTCACGACCTTCGGCGTGCTCCAGAACGCCTTGCGCTACGCGCTCTCCCGCTGCGGCGCCGAGGGCGCGCGGTGAGCCGCCCCGAGCGCGGCGTCCCTTCCCACGTTGCGCACGGTGGGCTCGAGCACTATGGGGAGCGTATCCGAACGGCTGCCCGGCCGGCCCTGCCCAGCGGGGACGAACCCTCCGTGTCCGGGCACGTCGTCACGAAAAGGAGCGCTCCGATGCCTGTCGACGTGAAGTACACGACCCAAGCCACCGCTCACGGCGGCCGCGATGGCCACGCCAAGACCGCGGACGGCGCCCTCGACGTGAAGCTCTCGACGCCGAAGGAGCTTGGCGGCGCGGGTGGTGAGGGGAACAACCCGGAGCAGCTGTTCGCGGCGGGTTACGCGGCCTGCTTCCTGGGTGCCTTGAAGTTCGTGGCCGCGCAGGAGAAGGCGCGGATACCTGCCGACGCCACCGTGACCGCGACCGTCGGCATCGGCCCCCGCTCCGAGGGCGGATTTGGCCTCGATATCGGCCTGCGGATCGCGCTGCCGGGCCTGGAGCGGCCGCAAGCCGAGCAGCTGGTCGAGAAGGCGCACCAGGTTTGCCCTTACTCGAACGCCACCCGCAACAACGTCCCCGTCCGTCTAGAGGTCGCCTGATCGCGATCCCCCTCTCCCCCGATCGATAGAGTTCACCCCCTCCCAATCAATTCCCTCTCAGGGGGCCGGCGCCTCGTTCGCCAGCTCCCGGTGAAGCGCCGCAAACGCCCCTCCCCGCGCGAGCAGCTCCGCGTGCGTCCCCTGCTCCACGACCCGCCCGTGGTCGAGCACGACGACCCGATCCGCGTGCCGGATCGTGCTCAGCCGGTGGGCCACCACGAAGCTCGTCCGCCCTCGCAGGAGCCGCCCGAGCGCCGCCTGCAGCCGGGCCTCGGTCAGCGCGTCCACCGAGCTCGTCGCCTCGTCGAGCAGCACGATGCGCGGATGGGCGACCATCGCCCGCAGAAAGCACACGATCTGCCGCTGCCCCAGCGACAGCCCCGTCCCCCGCTCGCCCACCTCGGTGTGGAGGCCGTCCGGCAGCGCGTCGAGCACGTCGAGCGCGTCCAGGCTCCGCGCCGCCTCGCGGATCTCGGCGTCGGTCGCCGCCGGATTGCCCAGACGCACGTTGTCCAGCACCGTGCCGCTGAACAGGAAATTGCTCTGCAGCACCAGCCCGAGCTGCGCCCGCAGCGACGCCGACGAGGTCGTCGCGAGATCGTGCCCGTCGACGGTGATCGACCCCGCCGTCGGCAGATACAGCTTCGCGAGCAGGTTCAGGATCGATGTCTTGCCGCTGCCCGTGTGCCCGACCAGCGCGATCATCTCGCCCGGCTCGGCCACCAGATCGACCCCGTGGAGCACCGGCTTGCCCGGCTCGTAGGCGAAGCACACCCCCTGAAAGACGACCCGGCCGCGCACCGGCGGCAGCGCCGGAAAGCCGCCCTCGTCGGGCCAGGCGGGCTCCGCGTCGAGCACGCGAAAGAGCCGCTCGGCGCCCGCCATGGCCGTCAGGGCCTGGTTGTATTGATTCCCGAGGACGGGGATCGGGTTGAACAGCAGGTTCGCGAGGAAGAAGAACTCCACGAGCACGCTCAGCTCGATCGCGCCGTGCAGGGCCTGATAGCCGCCCACGACCACGAGCACGGCCAGGAACAGCTGCCCGTTGAACTCCAGGAGCGGGAGGAAAGCGGCCGAGTGGCGCGCCGCATCCATGTTGTAGCGCGAGTGGTCGAAGATCAGCGCCCGGAACAGCCCGCCGTTGATGTCCTGCCGCACGAAGCCCTGCGTCACGCGCACCCCCGTGACCGACTCGGCGAGCGTCGCCGTGACCCGGCTGAAGCTCTCCTGCGCGCGCTGGTGCGCGGCCCCGAGGCGCTTGTGGAAATAGACGATCAGCCCCCAGAAGACCGGGACCATCGCCGCCACCACGAGGAAGAGCGGCCAGTGCGCGTGGGCCATCAGCGCCATCGCCACCGCCATCGTGCCGAGCTGCACCGTGCTCACGAACACGACGTCCTGCACCGCCACCCGGATCGCGTCGATGTCGGAGGTCATGCGGCCGATGAGGCGCCCCACCCTCGTCTTCACGAAGAAGCTCATCGGCATGCGCAGGAGGTGTCTTTGCAGCCGATCGCGCATGTCGAACACCACGGCCTCGCCGAGCTCGAGCGCGAGGCGAGCGCGGTAGTGGAAGACGACCGCCGTGAACAGGGCCAGCGCCGCGAAGCCGAGGACGGAGAGCAGCGTGGCGCGCGCGTCGCGCCGGGCCACCGGGCCGCTGATGATGGCGCCGACCGACCAGGTCAGGATCGGGAGCTGGATCGACCTCACCACCACGAGCACGAAGAGCGCGTTGCGCTTCTTCGTGTACGGGCGGGTGAAGGAGAGCACCCGCCGCACGAGCCCGAGATCGAGCCCGCGGTGGGCGTGGTCCCGCTCGTCGTCGAGCGAGGCGCGCGCGAGGCCGAGGCGCACGTCGATCGGCGCCGGCTCGGCCGCGGGGCGCGCCGGCCCCGCCGCCTTCGCAGGGCGGCGCGGCGCGAAGGCGGCGCGGCTCACGCCGGCTCCTCGGCCGGGCCCGGGGCCGCGGGGCGCGCGCCCGCGCCGTCGCGGCGCGACGGGCTCTCGTCCCCGCGCGCGGCGTCGGCGGTGTGGGCGTCGTGCAGCGCCAGCGCGCTCGCGTAGTGGCCGCGGCCCCGGAGCAGCTCCTCGTGCGTCCCCCGCTCGGCGATGCGGCCCCGGTCGAGCACGATCACCTGGTGCGCGCGGCGGAGCAGGTGGGCCCGGTGCGTGGCCATGATCGTCGTCCGCCCCCGGGTGGCGCTGAGGATCGCGTCGAGGATCTCGCGCTCGGTGCTCGCGTCCACCGCGGCGGTCGGATCGTCGAGCAAGAGCAGCGGCGGGTCGAGCAGCACGGCGCGCGCGATGGCGAGCCGCTGCCGCTGGCCGCCCGAGAGGTTGGCCGCCGATTCGCCGAGCTCGGTGTCGTAGCCCTCGGGCAGCTCCCGGATGAACTCGTGGGCGCAGGCGATGACCGCGGCGCGCTCGATCTGCTCCCGCGTCGCGTGCGGGGCGCCGAACGCGATGTTGGCCGCCACCGTGTTGCTGAAGAGGAAGTTGTCCTGGAAGACGACCCCCATGCGCCGGCGGATCAGGTCGAGGTCGTGCCGCCGCAGGTCGATGCCGTCGAGCAGGATGCGCCCGGAGGTCGGATCGTAGAAGCGTGGGATCAAGCTGAGCAGCGTGCTCTTGCCCGCGCCGGTCGGGCCGATCACGGCGATGAACTGCCCGGGGGCGACGTCGAGGTCGATGCCGTGGAGGACGGGCCTCTCCGGGTCGTACCCGAAGGTGACGCGCTCGAACGCGAGGCGCCCCTCCACCTGGGCGGGGCGCGTGGGCGCCTCGGGGCTCGTGATCTCGACGGGGGTGTCGAGCACCTCGAAGACGCGCCGCGCCCCGATGAAGCTCTGCTGCGCGGTGTTGACGAGGGTCGCCATGCTCGCGATCTGCCCGGAGAACTGCTGCAGGATGCCGGCGAACACGACGAGCTGCCCGAGCGTCATCCGGTCGCGCGTGACGAGCAGCCCGCCCATGCCGAGCAGCAGGACGAGGTGGCTCTGTCCGAGCAGGTCGATGGTCGGGCTGAGCACGCTGATCTTCCGGAACGTGCCCTGCTGCTGGTCGCGCACCTCGCGGTTGCGCTCGTCGAAGCGGCGGTGGGCCTCGCGCTCCCGCCCGAGCCCCTTGATGACCTGGATCCCCTGCATCCCCTCGGTGAAGCTCAGGACCATGCGGTCCACGAGCTCCCGGTTCTGCAGGTAGGCGGGCCGCACCCACCGGGCGAAGAGCGTGCTCGCGATCCAGAGCAGCGGCGTCGGCGCGAGGCACACGAGCGTCAGGAGGGCGTGCGTGCGGAGCATGTACGCGACGTACACGGCGAGCGACAGGACCATGATGACGCTCTGGAGCAGCACGCCGTCCACGAACGAGCGCACGAGCTGCACGTCCCCGGTGACGCGGTTGATGAGCGAGCCGCTCTTGTTGGCGTCGTAGAACCGGAAGCTCAGCCGCTGGAGGTTGTCGTACACCCGCGCGCGGAGATCCGGGACGATCTCCATGTGGACGAGGTGGCCCACCGAGAGCGCGTAACCGTAGTTGAGCACCGCGCGGGCGGCCGCCATGGCGAGGATCGCAGCGCCGATCGAGAGGACCGCGCGCATGGGCTCACGCTCCAGGTCGAGCAGCCGGCCGATTCCGAGCGGCAGCGCCGGCGGGCGGATCGACGGATCGAGCCGGTGGCGGAGGATGTCGATGGCGAGCCCGGTCAGGCCGAGCCCCGCGAGCCCGAGCGAGAGCAGGACGATCTGGTAGCCGAGGACGCGCGCGACCCGCCCCCGGTACGCCCAGCTCAGCCCGAGGAGCCGCAGGAGGAGCGAGCGCCCCGCGCGGGAGCGCGCCGTTTCAGGGGCAGAGAGCGCGCCGAAACCAGAACGTGAGCCGGACGACATCAGAGCAGGGCACCTGGCAGACCGGCCACGCCGGGGGCCCGTAAGCTACTGATTCGCGCGGCGTTGGCCAGGGGCCCTGACGCGGATGGGCGCTTGTCGGCGACCCAGGTGAGAGAACCGCCAGGATGCCAGGGACGCCAGGATAGCCGGGAGAGCTCGCTGCATGACGGCCCTGGCGCCCTGCGGTTCGTTGTCTCGTCCGGGCGCGGCCCCTAGTACATCAGGTTGCCCTGGCCGAGCTGGAAGGTGATGTTGGAGCCGAGCGGATCGCGCGCGTTCTGGACGCGCAGGAGCGCGGTCGCGATCCGGCCCTCGCGCGCCGACCAGGCCGCCGCCGAGAGGCCCGCCGCGATCTCGTCCTTCGCCTGCCGGAGGCGGTACCGCGAGACGGGGTGCAGCGGCGTGCCGGCGACGCCGAGGACCCGCAGCGCGTCGTCGATCTCGACCTCGGCCAGCTCCATCAGGCGCTTCTGGACGTCGTCCCGCGTGTCATGGAACTGGCCCGCGAGCTCCCGGGCGGCGCGCAGGCGCTGCTCCGCGAGGTCGAGGTTGAACGCGGCGCTCAGGACGCGGAGCAAGCGCCCCATCTTGATGATGTCGGAGTCGGGGAACTGGATGGGGGCGCCGAACCGCGCCTCCAGCTCCCGGCCCGCCAGAGACTCCTTGAAGAACGACGAGACATAAAAGGCGACCGCGGCCTCGATGTCGTCCCCGAAGGCGTTCGTGTGGAAGAACGGCGGCGTGTCCACGGCCTCGATGAGGGGCGGGGTGTTGAACGTGCCGTCGCCGAACCCGTTCAGGAACCCGAGGTCGAGGACGTCGATGTTCGGCTCGGCCAGCCCGACGCCCCCGAACCCGCCGTCGAACGCCCCGAAGGTGCTTGTCGCCGGCGCCTTCCGGGTCCCCGTGTCCAGGTTGCGGTTCCGCCCCGTGTCCATGTGGTTCGCGCCCGCGTTCGCGTGGCACACGTTGCAGCGGCCCCGCTGCGGATCGAGGAACGAAAGCCGCCCCTCGTTCGCCTCGGGATCGGTGAGCTTCACCCGCGTGAGATCGAGCTCGTTCATCCGGCCCAGGCTCATCTGGTAGGCCAGCGTGAGGTCGAGCTCCTGCTCCGTGGGGAGCCGGAACGAGACCCCCGGCTCACGGCTCAGGTCGGTCGGAAAGTGCTGGGTGATCGCCCCGGTCAGGAAGTCGCGCAGCGACCCGGCGCCCGGGGCGCCGTCGCCCGACCAGCCCGTGCGCTCGAGGGGCAGCTCCGCCCCCTCGTGCATCGGGTCGGGCGCGAGGGTCGTCGCCAGCGAGAGCGTGTGCGGGACCCCGCGCATCACGTACTTGTCGTCGAGGTCGTCGAAGCCGTCGATGTTCTCGCGGATCAGGCCGAGCGTCTTCAGCTCGTAGATCTCGAGGTCGATCAGCTCGGGCTCCTGCTCGTGGACGAACAGCGGATCAAAAGGGTTGATGTCGAGGAGCGCGTCGATGAAGGGGATGTCAATCGTGAAGTTGTTTTCGACAGGATGACAGGATCCGCAAGAGCGGCCGTTGCCCTCGAAAGTTTCGCGAAAGAAGATATCAGCGCCTGCGCAAATTTCGCTGGTCACGAGCCCGGCGACCACGCGAGGGTCGTTTTCGCAAGCAGCGAGCCTGTCCTCGGCGTTGAGCGCGCTCGACACGGCGGCATGGCGCTCGCCCTCCGCCCGGGGAGCGCACGAGGCGAGGGCGACGAGGGCGACGAGCGGAGCGAGGATCAGGGAACTCCGATTCGGACTTGGCATGGCGCGCTCTCTTCCTGTTACCGTATGTTCCATACAGCTGCCGAAACGCTACGTTCATGGGTGCCGCGCGCCGCTCGGCGGGCAGCACCGGGGAAACGCGGTGGAAACCGGCTCGGCTGGACTCGGCAGGAGTCGACCGTCAGCGTGACTCGGGCCGGCCATGCGGGCTCATCCCTGGACGGGATGGCCAATCCAGGTCATCCATGCCGCCTTCGAGGCAACCCGGCGACCCGGGGTCCGCTCCATGCAACAAGGACACTCTGGCCGCTCCGTGGCCGGCTGCTCGACCTGCAACAGGGTTGCGATCGCGGGCGAAGCGGGCGCGAGGAGGGTGCGGGCTCCTGGTCGTGCTCGGGAAGATCGAAGCGAGACATGGGCACGACGACCGGCGGCATCCGCCCCGCCGCTCCCTCGGCGGGGTCAGCGACCGTGCCGGTTCAGTGAAAAACGTCTAGACCGGCCCATGGCGCGCCTCCAACTCATTCGTAGCATGGGCCCCATGCATCCCGTGCATCTTGCCTCGATCGACCTGAACCTGCTCGTCGTCTTCGACGCCCTCCTGGCGGAGGGGAGCGTCACGCGCGCCGCGGCGCGCGTCGGGCTGAGCCAGTCGGCCATGAGCCACGCCCTCGGGCGCCTCCGCGCGCTGATCGACGATCCCGTCCTCGTGCGCACGCCGAGG
The DNA here is from genome assembly GCF_051521505.1 of Sorangium sp. So ce1014. Lineage (NCBI taxonomy): Bacteria > Pseudomonadati > Myxococcota > Polyangiales > Polyangiaceae > Sorangium > Sorangium sp. So ce1014. Next base: position 290,292 of record NZ_CP150356.1, on the reverse strand, counting down.
GGGATGATCCCGACGCCGCGCGCGCAGGAGCTCATCGGCCCCATCCGCGCGGCCCTCGCCCAGATCGAGGCGACGGTCGCGCACAGCCCCCGCTTCGACCCCGCCACGGCGCGCCGCTCGTTCGCGGTCGCCACGGTCGATTACGTGGAGCTCATCCTGCTGCCCCGGCTCGTGCAAAAGCTCTTCTCCGACGCGCCCTTCGTCGACCTGATCGCGCGCCCCTACGACGGCGAGATGTGGAGCTCCATGGAGACCGGCAAGGTCGACCTGGCGATCGGCCTGCTCCCCACCGTGCCCGCCGGGTTCTACCGGCAAAGGCTCATCGAGGAGCACTACATGTGCGTGGTGCGTAAGAATCATCCCGTGGTGGGCAGCAAGCTGACCCTCAAGAGCTACACGAGCTTACCTCACGCGCTCATCAGCCCGCGCGGCGACGGCGGGGGCCGGGTGGACGAGGTCCTCGCGGAGCGGGGGCTCTCGCGCCGTGTGGCGCTGCAGATCCCCCACTTCCTCGTGGCGGCGCACATCGTTGCCCAGACCGATCTCGTGCTGACCGTGCCGGCGCGCATCGCGCGCGTGTTCGCCGAGATGGAGGCGCTGCGCATCATGAAGCCGCCCGTGGAGCTCGGCGGGTTCTCGCTGGATCAGGTGTGGCACGAGCGGCAAGCGAAGGACCCGGCGCACATCTGGCTGAGAGGGATCTTCGCGGAGATCGCCCGCGACAGCTGACGTGCCCTCCGGCGGCCCGCCGCGGTCGAGTCTCCAGGGAGAGCTGTCGACAAGACGATGGACGGAGTTCTGAACCGGTTAAGTTGCTTTCCCCTTCCCTCGGCCTGCCCGTTCAGGTCTGGCCGCCGGGCGCGGCGATGAGCTCGACGCCCTCGGTCTCGGCGAGCTGCCGGTGGAGCGCGGTCAGGCGGGCGGTGACCGGGCCGCGCTCGCCGCGGCCGATCGCGCGCCCGTCGAGGCTGCGCATCGCGATCACGCCGGCGCCGGTGCCCGTCATGAACGCCTCGTCGGCGGCGAAGAAGTCGAGCCGGCCGAGCGAGCGCTCCACGACGGTGAGCCCGAGGCCGCGCGCGAGCTCCATCACGGCCGCGCGGTTGATGCCCTCGAGGCAGCCGTCGGTGGCGGGCGGCGTCGCGAGCACGTCGTCGCGGAGCGCGAACACGTTGGCCACGCTGGCCTCGGCCACGTGGCCGCGCGCGTTCAGGAGCAGCGCGTCGTCGGCGCCGCGCTGCCTGGCCTCGAGCTTCGCGAGGGCGGAGCCCAGGTAGTTCAGGCTCTTGATCCGCATGTCGAGCGCGTCCGCGTCCGGCCGGCGGTGGCTCGACGTGATGAGCTCGAGGCCGCGCCGCCGCTGCTCGTCGTCGAAGAGGCGGATGGACCCCACGATGCAGAACAGCCCCGGCCGCTCGCAGGTGGTCGGGTCAACGCCGAGCGGGCCCACGCCGCGCGTCACAACGAGGCGGACGTAGGCCTCGCGCTCGGCGTGGGCGCGCGCGGTCTCCTCGACGATCGCGCGGAGCCCATCGAGCGGGCGCGGCAGCGCGAGGCCGAGCGCCTTCGCGCCGGCCGCGAGCCGCGCGAGGTGGCGCTCGATCCGGAAGAGCCGCCCCGCGGCGACGCGCATGCCCTCGAAGATGCCGTCGCCGTAGAGCAGCCCGTGATCGGTCACGTTCACGGTCGCGTCCTTCGCGTCGACGATTCGCCCATCGATCCATGTCTTCATGCCGTTCACCTCCTGCTGTCTCCCTGGAGAGCGCGCGCGACGCGCTCGGCGGCGTCGCGCGTGTGGCGCACCGCGGCGTCGTGACGATCGCCGCGCAGGCTCTGGGCGGCGGCGGCGCAGGCGATGCAGCCGTGCAGGCTGCCGCGCGCGAGCACCGGCGCCGCGATGACGGTGAGCCCGTCGATCCACTCGCCCTCGTTGACGTCGTAGCCGCGCCTGGCGGCGCGCTGCGCGGCGGGGCCCGCGCAGGGGGCCCCCACGAGCTCCGGCGCGTGCGCGAGGTAGAGCCGGCCGCTCGCGGTGACGTCGACGGGGACCTCGGCCCCGACCGTCGGCGCCGCGCGCAGGAGCCCCGTTCCCTCCGCCTTGTCGAGCACGACGAGCCGCCCCGCGCGCGCGGCGACGAGGAAGAACGTCTCGCCGAAGGCGCGCGCCGCCCGCTCGAGCTCGGGCTTCGCGACGCGCGCGACGGGGTCGAGCCCCTGCGCGCCGAGCCCGAGGCGGATGAGGCCGACGCCGAGCCGGTAGCGCCCCTCCCCGTCCTGCTCGACGAGCGCGTGCGCGGCGAGCGACGCGAGCAGCCGGTGCAGCGTCGCCTTGGGCATGCGGAGGCGCGCCGCGAGCTCCGCCAGCGAGGCGCTGCCGCCCCCCTCGCGCAGCGCCTCGAGGGCGCGCACCGCCTTGTCGACCGTTCCAGATCGTTCCATTATCCGGAATGAAGTTCCGATAACTGGTTTACTCCGATCCAGGGCTGCAGTCCAGGGCGCGCCGTCCTCGCGCCGTGGCGACGCGCGGCGGAGAGCGGGCGAGGGGCGCGCTCTCCTCGGGGGCTAGGCTCGCCGCGGCTTCGACGATGCGGACCGCGCGACCTCGACGATCTTGCCGCGCACGAACCGGCACGCGTCGTCGTCGTCGGTGCTCGACGGCCACACGAGCTCCGTCGGCGTGCCCTCGATCGTGAACGGCAGCGGGCGCGTGGCGAGGTGCCGCCGGGTCTCGCGGATGTACGCGGCGATGTTGGTGGGGACGGTGGCGACAAGGGCGCTGCCGTCCAGCAGCGCGCCGAGGTTCGCGAACGTCGAGACCGAGCAGCGGACCTTGCGCGAGCGCTGCACCACGTCCTCGACGATGCCGCGCAGGTCGCCGTTGTAGCTGACGATCACGTGATCGAGCGCGAAGTAGTCCTCCGTGGTCAGCGTGCGGCGCAGGCGCGTGTGGCGCGGGTCGAACAGGCACACGAAGCCGCCGCAGTACAGCGCCTGGCGGCGCACGGTCGCGGGCAGGTCGTCGGCGACGGTGACCGCGGCGTCGAGGCCGCCCGCGAGCGCCGCCGCGATCGTGCGGAACTGCACCGGCACGGCGATCACGCGCATTCGCGGCGCCTCGGGCGCGAGGGCGCGGAGCAGCGCGGGCAGCAGCCAGAACTCGGCTGTATCGGACAGGCCGAGGCGCAATGTGCGCTCGCTTGTCGCCGGGTTCCATTGCGGCTCGTTGAGCGCGGCGTCGACGATCGCCTGGAGGTGGGGCACGAGCGTCGCGCGCAGCCGCTCGCCCCGGCCGGTGAGCGCGAGGCCGCGCCCGCGCCGCACGAACAGCGGAGCCCCGACGGCGGTGGCCAGCCTGCGCAGCGCCGCGCTGACCGCCGGCTGGGTCAGGTAGAGCCGGCCCGCCGCCGCGGTGACGCTGCCCGTGTCCGCCACCACCGCGAACACGCGCAGGAGGTTGAGGTCGAGGTCTCTCCCATAACTGGGGTTCATAGGACTCATATATCCTATTCACTGGCATGGTGGGGTGCGCGGGCGCATGGTCACGACAGGACGAGTCGCGTTCAGCCCGGGCCGGGGTATCTGGGCGCCTGTCGCGAGGAGATCACCATGCAGGACAAGACGAGTCGACCATCGCCCCTTCGTGGAGGCCGATCGAAGCAGGAGACCGCCGGCGAGCTGAACACCGGCGGCGGGCTGCTGGCGGCCCACCTCCTCACCCGACGTCAGTTCACCGCGGGATCCATCGCGGTGGCCAGCGGGCTGTCGGCGCTCGGGAGCGCCTGCACGGGATGCGACACGCCGGCGAGGAGCGCGGACACATCCGTCCGGCTCCTCGTCAACGGCACGAGGGCCGAGGTCGACATCGACCTGCGCTCGTCTCTGCTGGATGTGCTCCGCGAGCAGCTGCAGTTGACCGGCGCCAAGAAGGGCTGCGACCACGGTCAGTGCGGAGCGTGCACCGTGCACCTCGACGGCCGTCGTGTCGCGTCCTGCCTCACCCCCGCCGTGCAGGCCGACGGCCGGGAGATCACGACGATCGAGGGGCTATCGCCGGAGGGCGGGCCGCTGCATCCCATGCAGCAGGCCTTCATCGATCAGGACGCGCTCCAGTGCGGATATTGCACGCCCGGCCAGATCATGGCGGCGGTGGCCTGTGTCCGCGAGGGCAACGCCGGGTCCGCGGAGCAGATACGAGAGTACATGAGCGGCAACCTGTGTCGATGCGGCGCTTATGCCGGCATCCTCGCTGCGATCCAGCAAGCCGCGCCGGAGATCGGAGGGACCTGAGCCATGCAAAGCTTCACGTACATACGGCCGTCGACGCCGGCGGAGGCGATCGCGGCCATGGCCGGCGGCGGCCCCGGAGCCCGGTTCCTGGCGGGAGGGACCACGCTCTACGATCTCATGAAGCTGGGCGTCGAGGGTCCTCTCAGGGTGATCGACATCACCCGCCTCGACGCGCTCGCGCGCTTCGACACCTCCGGCCCGCACGAGCTCGTCTTCGGGGCGCTGGCCCGGATGAGCGATGTGGCCGCCGATCGCCGGCTGAAGGAGGACTACCCCGCGCTGTCGGAGGCGATGTGGAAGGCCGCCTCGCAGCAGCTGCGCAACATGGCGCGGGTGGGCGGCAATCTGCTGCAGCGGACCCGTTGCGCCTATTTCCGTGGTGGAGAGCCGTTTGCCTGCAACAAGCGGGAGCCCGGCAGCGGATGCGCGGCGCGGGATGGCATGGATCGCGGCAATGCGCTCCTCGGCGCGAGCGACGCCTGCGCCGCGGTGTATCCGGGGGACTGGGCCGTCGCGCTCGTGGCGTTCGACGCGGTGGTGGACACGCTGAGCCCGCGCGGCGAGCGCTCCATTCCCCTGGCGGAGCTGCATCGGGAGCCGGGCTCCACGCCGGAGGTCGAGACGACGCTGGCCCCTGACGAGCTGATCGTACGCATTCGCGTGCCGAGGTCCGAGGCGGGCCGCGGGTCGACCTATCACAAGATACGCGACCGCGAATCCTACGCGTTCGCGCTCACGTCGGCGGCCGTCGCCGTCCGGCTCAGCGCCGGCGTGGTCGCTGAAGCGCGGGTCGCCCTCGGCGGCGTCGCGACCCGGCCCTGGCGGTCGCCGGAGGCCGAGAACGTATTGCTCGGTCAGCCGCTCACCGAGGACGTCGCGCAGAGCGCTGGCCAGGCCGCGTTCGCGGCCGCGAGCCCGGGCGTCCACAACGCCTTCAAGGTCGAGCTGGGGGCGCAAACGATCACGGACGCGTTGATGATCGCACGACAGAGGGCAGAACAGCCATGAGCCATCCGGATATCCCCAGGGTCGACGCGCGCGAGAAGGTGCGCGGCGCGACCCAGTATACCGCCGATCACGCCCTCCCCGGGCTCGCCCACGGGATGCTGGCGGTGGCGACGATCGGCCGCGGTCGCCTCCTGAGCCTCGATACGGACGCCGCCCGCCGCGTCCCTGGCGTGCGGCTGGTCCTGACGCACCTCGACACGGTGGGCCTGCAGTCGGCCGGGTTCCTGCTCGGCGGCGGCTACGGTTTTCAGAGCCTGCAGCCCCTGCTCGGCGCGGCGATCGCCTACCGCGGCCAGCCGATCGCGCTTGTGGTGGCCGATACGCTCGAGGCGGCGAGGGAGGCCGCGGCGCTCGTCCGCGCCACGTATGAGCAGGGCGCCATCAGCGTGACGCTCGACGCGCCGGGCGCGGAGATCCTCGCGCAAGCGGACTCCCCGTTGCCGAAGCCCGCCTTCGCGGATCGGGTCGCCGGCGACGCGGACGGCGCCCTGTCGACGGCCGCGACGCGCGTGGACGCGACGTTTCAAGGCCCTCCCCAGCACCAGAACCCGATGGAGCTCCTGGCCACCGTGGCGGAGTGGTCGCGGGGGGAGCTCACGATCCGCGAATCGACGCAGAACGCCGAGGCGCTCAGGCACGGCCTGGCCAAGGTGTTCGGGCTGGCTCCGGACAGGATCAGGGTGCTCTCGCCCACGGCCGGCGGCGGCTTCGGTCAGAGAAACTCGTTGCAGGCACACACAGCGCTCGTCGCGCTGGCGGCTCGCGAGCTCGGCCGTCCGGTCAAGCTGGTGGTCCCCAGGGCGCAGATCTTCAACAATGCGAGCTTCCGCCCCGCCAGCCGCCATACGGTGCGGCTCGGGGCCGATGCATCGGGGCGCATGGTGGCCGCCGTGCACGAGATTGACCACCAGACCTCGCGCCATGACCTCTTCCCGCTGTCCTACGCGGATCTGACCGCGCGCCTGTACGGCATCGCGAATTTCCGCGGCCGCGAGCGCCTTGTCCGCAACGACATCCAGACGCCGGGCTTCGCGCGCGCCCCGTTCGAGCACATCGCCGCGTGCGCCTTCGAGACCGCCGTCGACGAGCTGGCGTATGCGCTCGGCCGTGATCCGGTCGCGTTCCGCGTCGCCAACGACGCAGCGACAGACCCGCTGACCGGCCGGCCGTTCTCGTCCCGGCACGTCGTGGCGTGCCTCGAGAGGGGCGCCGAGCGGTTTGGCTGGGAGAGGAGAACGCAGGCGCCGGGCTCGATGCGCCTGGCCGACGGCACGCTCGTCGGGTGGGGCGTCGCGCTCGGGGCGTACAAGGCGGCGACCGCGCCGGCCATCGCGATGCTGCGTGTGACCGATGCGGGCGAGATCTTCGTGAGCGTCGGCGGGCACGAGATGGGCCAGGGGATCCGCACGGCCATCGCCTCCACGGTCGCGGTGGATCTCGGCGTTCCGGCCGAGGCGGTGAACATCCTCGTCGGGAACACGGGCAGCGTGCCCCAGCACCTCACCGCGGGCTCGTGGGGGGCCGCCACGGCCCTGCCCGCGGTGCACCAGGCAGCCTTGAACATGCTGCGGGAGCTCGGGCGACTGGCAGGCGACGGACCGGCCCACCGCACCTTCCAGCAGATCCTGCGTGACGCCGGCAGGTCGCACGTCGATGTCGAGGCGCGCCACCATGCGCCCGGCCAGCCCGACGCGATCTTCGACCGTGTCGCCCAGGGGCTCCCCGCGGCCGCCGGCCCGGCCTATCCCGACTTTGTCTCCATGAGCTTTTGCGCCCAGTTCGTCGAGGTGCGGATCGAGCCACGCACCCGGCGGATCCGCGTGCCACGCGTGGTGAGCGTCGTCGACTGTGGCCGGGTCGTCAGCCCCCGCACGGCGCGCAGCCAGGTGCTCGGCGGCGTGGTCTGGGGGATCGGCGCGGCGCTGCGCGAGGTGAGCGAGGTGGACCCCCGGTACGGCGGGTTCGTGAACGCCGACCTCGCGGAGTACGTGATCCCCGTCAACGCGGACATCGGGACGATCGAGGCGGAGTTCATCGACGAGCCGGACCCGCTCATCAACAGCATGGGCGTCAAGGGTCTTGGCGAGGTGGTGATGGTCGGCGTGGCGCCCGCGATCGTCAACGCCATCCATCACGCGACCGGGCGCCGCCTCCGCCACTTGCCGGTCCGGGTCGAGGACGTGCTGTAACCCCGCGGCGATGGCTCGGCGTCGAGGGCGCACGGCGCCACGCGCGAGGTCCGAACGTCGATTCGAATCCATGGGAGAGACCCCCGATGAACGAAGCACAAGCCGTCATCTCGCTGTGGTCGGAGGCCGTTCGCGACGGCAAGGATGCGGTGCTGGCCACGGTGGTGCGCGTGGAGGGCTCGGCCTATCGACGCCCCGGCGCGCGCATGCTGCTCGTCGAGGACGGGCGCCGCGTCGGCTCGGTGAGCGGCGGCTGCCTGGAGGGCGACGTGGCGCGCAAGGCGTGGTGGTTGACCGGCAATGGGAGCCCCGCCCTCGTCCGATACAGCACGCGCGAGGAGGAGGAGGGTGAACGCCCCTATGACCTGGGCTGCGAGGGGGTGATTCACGTGCTGCTCGAGCGGTTGCGCCACGAGGAGGAGCCGGTCGAGCCGATCCATTTCCTTGCCTCGTGCGTGACGCGCCGGCGCGCGGGGGTGCTCGCCACCGTGATCGGCTCGCTCGACCCCTCGCGGGCGCGCGTCGGGGACCGCGTGACCCTCGATGCGGACGGCCACCTCGGCGGCCGGTTGCCCGACGCCGCGCTGGCGCGAAGCATCGCCGCGCGCGCCGCGGACTGCCTGCGGCGAGGAGCCTCCGAACAGGTGGCGTTCGGGGGCGCGCGCGTGCGGGTCGACGTCTTCCTCGAGGTGGTGCGCCCGCCGCGCTCTCTCGTCGTATTCGGCGGCGGCCACGACGCGGTTCCGCTCGTGCGTCTCGCCAAGGAGCTCGGGTGGCACGTGACCGTAGCGGACGCTCGGGCCCATTACGCCCGCCGGGATCGTTTCCCCGTCGCCGACGAGGTGGTGGTCACAGACCGCGCGTCCCCGCTCGCCAACCTCGTTATCGCGCCCGGAACAGCCTGCGTGGTCATGACGCACAGCGTGACGCAGGACCGGGCGCTCCTGCGAGCTCTCTCCACGGTTCCTGTCGCCTATCTTGGCCTGCTGGGACCGCGGCGCCGTGCGGAGCGCCTGCTGGCCGAGAGCGGCGCGCCCACGTTCGCGTGCGCAGGCGGTCTGCACAGCCCCATCGGCCTCGACCTCGGGGGCGAGACGCCGGAGGAGATCGCCCTGGCCATCCTTGCGGAGGCGCAAGCGTGCCTGTCTCGTCGCGAGGGCCGCAGCCTCCGTGACCGTCCCGGCGGATCGATCCACCTGCCCGCGGCGCCCCTCCAGGGAGGTTCCCGCGGTCGAGCCGCGGCGGCGCCGGCGCTGGTGCCTGAGGGGTAGACTTCATGTCCTGCCACACGGCCGCGCCGGAGTTGGGCGGCCGGGGACCACGGAAAGCGCGCCGATGTGCTACGGTCGGCGGCCTGTGCGTGGCCGGGACTCCTTCTCTCTGCTCGCTGCGTTCCTCCTCCACGCGGGAGGCGTCGTCGCTGCTCGCGCGCTCGTGCCGCAGGTCATCGACGAGCGCGCGCGGGCCGGCGCGGGCGAGGAGGTCGAGCCGCTCGTGTCGCTGGACATCGACGTGCTGCCAGACCAGCCCAGGGCGCCGGACGATCTGCCGATCGAGCCGCCCCAGGGCCTCGCGCGGACGAAGAGCACCGACCCCGGCTCTCGTCGCGCCGCGCCGCGAGCGCGCCCGGCGGCGCCGCCCGAGGCGGATTCCGCGCAAGCGTCGAGCGCCGAACCGGCGGCCCGCGAGAGCGCGCCTCCGGACGCGTACGACGCGCCTCCCCTCGCCGCCGCCCCACCTGGCCTCGACGGCGTGCCAGTCTGGACATTGCCAGGTGTCCTGCCCGTGAAGCCACCGGCGAGGTCCATCGCCCCCAGACGCCCCCTCGCCCCCGGGCGCCCCGTCCCGCCGCGCTCCGCTCGGAGCGACGCAGACCAGGGCGGGCGAGCGCCCGTGCCGGTCTTTCCCGCCGCGGGCACGCTCGCCTCGGCCGTCGCGGAGGAGGTGTCGTCCTCCGTCGCGCCGGACGTCGCCGACAGCTCGTTCGAGCTCACCTTGAACGCGAAGGGCCAGCTTGTCTCGGTGCGCTTCCTCGGGGCAAACGCGGGGAACGGCGAGGACTGGCGGCTCATTGCACAGGCGGTGTTGAAGCGCTTCTCCGGGCAGGCGCTGTCGATGAACGGCGATTTCGTGGCCGGGAGCAGGGTCACCGTCCACGTGAGCAGCCGGGTCGTCATGCCCGACGGGACGGGGCATGGGACGCCGGCGCCGATGTGGAAGCATGACGGCGGCAAGCCGATCGTCCGCGAAGACTCGCGGGATGACCGCTTCAGGTCGCCTCATCTCGCGCCGGCGCCTGACGAGAAGAAATTCTCGCTGATGTTTCGGATCGATCAGGCGAACATCGGCGCGCAGCGCCGGAGGGTCGTCAGCACGCGGATCGAGGCCGTGCCTGTCGCGCTGCCATGACGCGCCGGAGAGCGAGCGAGGGCCAGCCGCGCTCGCCGAAGCGCCGAGCGCGGTCGCGAGGCTCCCCTGGATCAGGGTGGAGCGGGGCAGGAGGCGAAGCAGCGAGGACCGGTGACGAGCGAGGCTCGGTCAGCGGGCGGAGCGCCGGTGCAAAGGCCGCCGTGCACCACGAAGCAGGGCAACCAGATGGAACGAGCATCAATGTATTGAATAATCGTCTCTTGCAAAATCGAAGAACAGCATACCCGGCGTCGCGAGGAACGAGTGCCTATCTTGCCCCGTAGCTCGCCGCCAGCTCGCGAGGCTGATGATCGTATCACCGTTGTCCCTGCTGAAGCGGTCCACGACCACGTTGTAATCGCTCTTGAAGCAAGGGTCCTCCGCGCCGCCCGCATAGACCAGGATCGATCCCCTGTCGAGGCGCGGCGTGTAGAGGACGTTGCCCACGATCTTAAACGCGTCTCGCCGCAACGGAGACCATGACGTCGTGGCTGGACGTCAGTCCGTGCGCGACGGCGCCATTCGCCCGCGCCTTTCGTGGGCGCGGAGCCCGGACCGACCGGCAGGTCGCTCCGCGGCGCGTCGCGCGTCCTCGGTCATGCGTTCCAGTGGACGGAGCTCCGCCTTCGCGCTCCAGGAGCGGTCTCACCCGGACCGGAGCGACCTCGGGCTCCGCCTGCGGCTCAGCCTCAACAGAGGGTCGTGCCTCGCCGTGAACCTGAACAAGGGGAGTGACTACTTTGGCAGGACGGTGAACCTGGCCGCGAAGCTCCGGGGGTTCGCGGGGGCCGGGCAGATCCCGTTCCCCGCGTCGTTCCGGGACGACCCGCGGGCGAGGCAGGCGCTGGAGGGCGGGGCTTCACTGAGCCCCGCCGCGCCGCCTCAGCGGTTCGGCTGCGGGGTCAGGCGAAGGTACGGGCGGACGGCGTTGTAGCCCTTGGGGAACTTCTGCTTGAGGACCTCGGGGTCCTGGAGCGAGGGGACGATCACCACCTCATCGCCGTCCTTCCAGTTCGCGGGCGTCGCCACGGAGTGGCTGTCCGTGAGCTGGAGCGAGTCGATGAGGCGCAGGATCTCATCGAAGTTGCGCCCGGTGCTCGCCGGGTACGTGAACGTCGCGCGGATCTTCTTGTTCGGATCGATGAGGAACACCGAGCGGACCGTGAGCGTGTCGCTCGCCTGCGGGTGGATCATCCCGTAAAGGCCCGACACCTTCCGGTCCACGTCGGCGAGGATCGGATAGTTCAGCTTCGTGCGCTGCGTCTCCTCGATATCGACAGACCAGCGCTTGTGCGAGTCGACGTCGTCGACGCTGAGGGCGATGGGCTTGACGCCGCGCTTGTCGAACTCCGCCTTGAGGTGCGCGACCGCGCCGAGCTCGGTCGTGCAGACCGGGGTGAAATCCTTCGGGTGCGAGAACAGGATCACCCACGAGCTCCCGGCCCACTCGTGGAACCGGATCTTCCCGTGCGTGGACTCTTGCTCGAAATCAGGCGCGATGCTTCCGAGTTGCAGGCTCATACAGTGTCCCTCCTTGGCCGCGGCGCTACGTCCGCTATGACGGAGGAATCTCCGCCAAGCCGCTCAACGTGTCAAGCCGGTCGCTGCGGTCTTTTGCGCTGGCGCCTCGCCGGCGGCTGGCCGGCCTGCCGGGCGGCGCCGGCCCGGCAGGCCGCCGGGCTTTGGTTCCACGCGCGGGAAGTCCCGTGAGGACGAGAGGGCCTCAGAGCGCGCCGACCTCGCGCCGGAAGCCGTCCCAGGGGATCTCGCGCGGCGGTGCGGCGCGTCGCTCGCCTGCCTCGCCTGCCTCGCCCGCCTCGCCCGGCTCCGCCGGGGTCGAGCACGCGCCGTGCTCCAGCAGGTGCAGGGCCTCGGCGAGGCACGTCTCGGCCGTGTCGCCGAGCTCGGCGTCGAGCGTCTCGTGGGCGGCGCAGTCGGGGGCGAAGCCTTCGTAGAAATCCCCCTCGTCCTTCGCGTTGAGCACCCGGAACGAGATCGGGTGCAGGCTCTTGTCGCAGTAGGTCCACCCGTGCATGCCGACGGGCTTGCCGTGCGTCGTCGAGCCGACGATCTGGACGTCCATGTAGGCGCGCAGGCTGTTGATCAGCGTCTCGCTCGCCGAGGCCGTCGCGCCGGTGGTGATGACGACAAGCCGGGACAGGGGGAGCGCCGGCTGGTCGAGGTCCTCGAACAAAGCCCGCTTGTCCCAGTCGACGTGCCGGTCGTTATGCGCCATGACGTCGAGCAGCGCGCCGCTCTCCGCAGGCCGGTGGATCAGGCTCGCGAGGTGCCTCTCGACGGCGAGGCGCCCGCCGCCGTTGTAGCGCAGATCGAGGACGAGCTCGTCGATCTCGCTGTCCCTGAACATCGCGAAGGCGGCGTCGAGCTCCTTTGTGGTGGGCTCGATGAAGGTGGTGAGCACGAGGTAACCGACCGTCGCGGCTCCCGCCTTCAGGATCCGCGGGTTCAGCACCGTGGTCATGGGATACACCGCCTTCCGGACAGCGACCGTGAAGACCTCGGCGCCCGCGCGCTCGATCGTCAGCGAGACATCGACGCCCTCCTCGTCGGGGCCCGTCACCTCTGCCCAGAGATCGTCGCTCGCCACCTGCTCGACATCGATCTTGTTGATGGCCAGCACCCTGTCGCCCCGCCGCAGGCCCGCCGCCCCCGCGGGCGAGGCCGGATGGACGAGCGCGAGCCGGAGGTTGCCCTCCAGGTCGAAGCTCCACCGGACGCCGAGCCCGAGGGTCTGCCCCTCCTCGAAATAGGCCTCGTATTCGCTCGTGGGCGCGATGTAGCTCCAGCGGTCTCGCGACGTGTCGACGAGATCCTCGAGCAGCGCCTCGGGCGAGGGGTAAGCCCGGTGGTCCACGTCCGGCACGCGGTCGTACCAGAGATAGGCGTCCTTCATCAGATCGAACAGGAACCGGTTCTGCCCCTCCGTCGAGCAGTCGTCCGCCTTGGGCTCCGACGGGTCATCCGACGCGGTGCAGCCTCCGGTCAAGGCGGCCGCCAGCGCGAGGGTGCATGTGGAGAGGACCGCGACAAGCTTCGAAGCGACCATGCCCCGCAGCACATCACGGAAGGGAAAGGGCGGGCAACGCCGATCGGAGGCGGGGGCGCGGCCCGCCCCGGATTGCGGAGGTTCGTCCCTGGTGCGGCGGAGGGATTTCCGGGCCGGCCGGCTCCCGGCGAGGGGGTCCTCCGCGCGGGGAGCCTACCGTGGACGGGGAGCCAGGGACGAGCTTGGGGAACAAATTTGAGGTGGCGAACCATCGCGATCCGTCGTTTCCATTAGGATTTCGGAAGGGTGTGGCGACGGATCGCCCCCCTCGGGCGGCATGGACCCAACCGGCGAGCCTGGGGCCTGGGGAACTCGCCCCGATGAACCGTTCGCTTCGATCCGCCGTTGTCGCCTCGCTTGCCGAGGCCCTGACCCGCGCGGTCGCGGTCGGCGACGAGGCGGTGGCCCGGGTCGTTCACGAGACGATCGGTCGGCTGCTCGGACTGCCGTGACACGCGAGCGGCTCCGATCCGAAGCGCGCGCACTGACCTTCGGCACACACCCACGATGCCGTCGCCGCTCGACGAGCAGGCGGCCGACAAGCCTACGCTGGAAGCGGAGCGGCGGGCAGCGATCGAGTCTGCCCCCCGGTGACCGCCGCACGAAACGGTGTTCGCGCAACGGCAACGCGCGCCGCGCCTGGTCTGCGCCGGGATGGAGCGCGCCAGATAGCGCTTCGGCGCCGCCGTGACCTCGTACCCACGGCACCTCGGTGTGGGCGACGACGTCCGCGCGACCTTCCGCCGAGATGATCGAGGTCGCGCGGATGGACCTGTCGTCGTTTAACAATGTGACGCTGCAAGTTGCCGAGATACACAGCTAGACGAACTGCTGCCCGACGCCTGGGCGAGCTCGCTGCTCCGAGCGCCGGCGACGCCGACGCGACCTGAACCACGCGCGCTCTGGTCGGCGACACAGGTGGAGGCCACGTCACCGGGCCCTCTTTCAGGACCGCCTGTGCCCGCGCCGAGTCGTGGGCCGACGCCGCCCCCCGCCCAACATCGTCGACCCCGGCGAGAGCCGCGAGGGGCCGTGCCCATGGCGAGGGTCGGGTGGTTACGGTGTAACCGCCGTTCGCGCTCGGGCGCCGCGTGGCCGCGAAGAGCGCCGCCGTCCAGACGCACTTCCCCTCGCGAGAAAATCGTTCAACGACAACGGCCTCTTCGATAAGCTGCGCTTCACAATCGCGGTGGAGCCGCGATCGTGTTATGCGCAGCAGATGCTCGTACACCGCCTAAAATTTTCTTCTTCCGCCGTCCTCGCGTGTGTGGTGCTGCTCGTCGCAGCGTGCAGTGACGGCGCCGACTCGCCTGGCACGACGACGGACGGAACCGCGAGCACGGCCAGCGCCGGGACCACGAGCGGCAGCGGGACAGCGGCCGGCTCGCCCGGCAGTTCCGGCTCGAGCGCGACCAGCGGGGGCGCGGCGAACGCCGGTGCAGGAGGCACCGGCGGCACCGGGGGCGCCGGCGGAGCGGGCTCGGGTGGCATGGGCGGCGGATCCGACGGTGTCGGAGGTACCGCGGGTGACGGAGGTGCCGCAGGGGGCAGCGCCGGCGCGGGCGGCGGCCCGGCATTCCAGCCCTGCCCGGCGAGCGGCTCCTGTAAGATCATGCCCTTCGGCGATTCAATCACGCAGGGTTTCAACGTCGCCGGCGGCTACCGCGCCCCGCTGTTCCACCTCGCGCTCGAAGCGAACCGCGACATCACCTTCGTCGGTTCCGCCAATGATTACAGCGTGCCCATGGTGGACGGAGTGACGTTCCCGAGGAACCACGAGGGTCACGGCGGCTGGACGATCGAGGGCAACAACGGCATCGCGCAGCTCGTGGGCACCAGCATTCCGAATTACAAGCCCAACATCATTACGTTGATGATCGGAACGAACGACATCAACGGTAACATCAACCTTGCGGACGCACCGAATCGCCTGGGCAAGCTGCTCGACTCGATTTTCATGCGTGATCCGAACATCCTCGTGGTGCTCGCGCAGATCGTGCCGTCGAGAACGGACGCCACGAACAACGCCATCAAGGCCTACAACGCGGCCATGCCCGACCTGGTTTCGACGCGCGTCAGCAAGGGGCAGCACATCGTGCTGGTGGACATGTACACAGCGTTCACCAACGACACCAACTACAAGCAGTCCCTCTTCGCCGACAATCTCCACCCGAACCAGGCGGGGTATAACCGCATGGCCGATGTTTGGTTCCAGGCGTTGAGTCCGTACCTCCGCTGAAATCGAAAGGCGAACGCCACCAACGCACGAGCAGATTCGCGGCGCACGCCGTTCGAGCCGAAATTGAGGAGCTCGCGGCGTAACCCCGGCTATTGGTTCGCCCCGGCGCAATCACCTCGCCTGGTATCGAAAACGAATGGCAGCACGACGCGGCTTCCGCTCGGCGAGCCGACCGATGTTCCAGCACGCTGTCCCAACCGAGGGCCACCGCACTGGAAAAGCATCGTTCTGCGCCGCAAGGCGCCCGGTGACGCCGCATAGCGTCTCGCGACGCGCCTCCCGGGCCAGACCAACGCCCGGACGGACACGGCACTCTCGCTGTCGGGGTTCGAGCTGCACGACGTCGCCCGGGCGCGGCCGTTCCGCGGGCGGGCGGCTCCGCGACCGAGCTCGGCGAGGTGTAAACGGCGGCCGCGCCCGCGTGACGAGCACGGCGATCGCGCCGAGCTCGCGCTCTTCGAGCTCGCCCAGGTCGCCCGCCAGCGATGTGACCGCTGCTACCTGGAGGAGATGATCCCCTGGCCCAGGTGCAAGCCGCCCGAGCTCCCTCGCGGCGAGTACCGCCACGGCCCCGCCGCCGCGGAGGGCGCGCCGCCAAGCTCGTCTCGAACTACTCTACGGCGAAGCGCACGAGCTCGGCCACGTGGACCGCGGTCGCCCGGGGGAGTAGTTACGGGTCCACCCAAGTCCACTTGGGCGAGAAGAGGCACATGTAGATCGTCGCCTCGCCCATCCACACCGCATCCATGTCCACATCCGGCACCACCTCGTTCCCGAGCTCCGACGGGATCGGCTCGTAGCCGGGGTACGTGGCCTCGATCTCTTCTGCAACCGCCGCCGGTATCTCGTCGGGCTCGCCCGTATCGTGGATCCCATAATAAGGCCCGAGGAGGCTCACGTGGAAGCTGAGCGAAGCCCTGCTGTTGGGCGAGGGAACGGGCTCCAAGTCCTTGCGGCGATAGATGCGAGCCGAGTACGCCGGCTCGCCCCCGTCCCCGAACAAGCTGAGCGACTCGTCTTGAAGGCCGTATCGGTCCCCCAGTCGGCGGATCATCGCTTTCCACGTCGGGTACTCCGCTCGCCCGCGGTTTGCGGCTTCCACCAGTCGGCGGTGCTCCACCGTGTCCTCGTAGACGGGCTCGCCCGGAGGCACATAGATGCGCTGGATTTTCTGCACGCCCCGCGGATAGAAGCGGTAGATCATGTCGAGCAGCTCGGAGCGAGTTGTCTTCATGGATTCGTTACCGAGGCGCCGAGCCCCTTATACTTCAACTTAAACGCGGCGTCCGTCTGGATGGCGAAGCTTTTGCAAAAGATCCCCGGCGGGAGGTTGTAGTCCATGAGCTGTCCGACCTCCTCCGTGATCTCTTCGCTGAGTTCGGCTGCACGGAGTGGATCGATTTTCCCCATCAACTCAGTCCGGAGCGGCAAGCGCCGCCGCGTCTGCGTCACCCGTTCCCTCACCGACGTGGAGCGCATGCGGCTCCGCGCCGCCCTCCGCAACTTGCGCGGCCTGTACGGCTCGTGGTCCTGCCTCGACGAGAACATGGGCATGCGGGCCCGCACGCTCCGAGCGATCGTCGCGGGCAAGTACGCCGGGTCCCCCGGCACCGCCATGCGCGCCGCACGCGCGGCTGGAACCACCATCGAGAGCCTTCTCGGCCGCCCCGTCGCCGCTGACCGCTGCCCCCACTGCGGGGCCCGTCGGGGGCCCCATGATCTGGCGGGGCCCGCACGTTGGCCCCGCTCGCGTTCTGAACATCGCCGAGATCGCCGCGCAGGAGCCGTTCATCCGCAGCGTCTTGCGCGGCCTCGGCGTGCCCGCCGTCGATGTTGTAGCCGGCCATGGTGATCCGTAGAATTTGTCGATCCGAGCGGCCCGAGCAGATCCGGATGCAGGCTCGTCTCCGGCTCGTTCAGCGCCAGCAGCTGCGAAACCGGTGCGGCTCCACCACCTGCGCCAGCACCGACTCCGAGCCCCAGAGCGAGAAGGGAAAGGTCACGCGGTGGCCGTCCACGTCCCGCGCGAAGGCCGAGCCCGCGGCCCGCTCCAGCATCGGCAGGCGGCGGCGCTTGTCGAGCAGCCAGAGGGTCTCTTCCTTGATGTCCGGGTCCAGCGCGAACGGCCCTGCTGGCGGCGGCGTCAGCCCGCACTGAAGCTCGTAGACGAGCTGATCCAGCCGCACCCGCAGCGTCATCCGCACCGGACCTTTGCTGCGCTGGCCGGCCCAGAGCACCGACGGCATCCCCCCTCCTCGGCCAGCGTGCGCGCAAAGCTCCCGCTCGCCGCGGAGCCGAGCAGCACCATGGTGCGATACAGGTTCGTCTTGCCGACGCCATTCGGCCCGACGACGACATTGACCTGCGCGAGCGGGAGGGTCAGCTCGCGGATCGAGCGATACCCAGCGACGTGGAGCTCCGGACCGTCATCCCGCCCAGGATAGCCCGACGCCGGCCGCTTCGACGCCGGCCGCGGCACTTCTACCTGGAAGAGATGATCCCCTGCCGAGGTGCGAGCCACCCGAGCTCTCCCCCCCCGGCGCGTATCGCCACGGCCACCCCGCCGCGGCGTGGGCGCCGCCGAGCTCGCCTCGAGCGCGTCTCGACGGCGAAGCGCCCGAGCTCGGCCAAGTGGACGGCGGCCGCCCAGGGGAATGGCTACGGATCAACCCAAGTCCACACCTCCGAGAAGAGGCACATGTAGATCGTCGCCTCGCCCATCAACACCACGTTCATCGCCACATCCGGCACCACCTCGTTCCCGATCTCCGGCGGGATTGCCCGGTAGCCGGGGTACGTAGCCTCGATCTCCCGGGCGACCTCGCGCGCCACCGGCTCCTCCTCGGGGATACCGGGGAGATGGATCCCGTAGTATGGCCCGAGCAGGGACACGTGGAAGCTGAGCGCCGTTTCGTCGGTGAGCCAGATGCGGGCCGAGTACGCCGGGTCGGCCCCCCCGGACAACAGGTGGAGCGACTCGTTTTGAAGGCCGTATCGATCCCCCAGCCTGTCGATCATGGCGTTCCACCTTGGGTACTCCGCTCGCCCGCGGTTTGCGGCTTCCACCAGGCGGCGGTGCTCCTCCGTGTCCTTGTAGACGGGCTCGCCCGGAGGCACGTGGATGCGATCGGTGTTATGCACGCCTCGCGGGTAAAAGCGGTAAACGACGTCGAGCAGTTCGGAGTGAGCTATCATCATGGATTTGTCACCCTGGCGCCAAGCCCCTTGTACTTGGATTTGAACGTCGCCCGCGCCTGGTCGATGAACCTACTACAGAATATCCCCTGGGGGAGATCGTAGTCCATGCGGTTCGCGACCTCCTCCGTGATCTCCTCGCTGAGGCTGGCTGCGCGGTCTGCATCGATGGGTCCATACATCTCAGTCCGGAGCGGCATCTCGATGGAAAAATTACAGGACCAGCTCTTGACCGTGTGCGGGACAGTGAGTTTCCTGAAATTCAATTTGACCCTGGCCACCTGCCACCCACCGGCTTTACCCGTGCCTGGGTCATTGACGGTGGTAACAAATGTGAAGTCCGACGGATCGAAGTCTACGTATACCCATGGGGCCATTCCAGGCGGCGGGCACTTCGAGCTACACGCATCGCTACAGCTCAAGAAGGTCGCTCCGTCTCCCGCAATATCGCCGAATCCAGGGCAAGGGTCTTGCGGACTCGTCGGGCTCTCTGTCGGCCGTTCCGAGCTGTCGCTCGGTCTCTCCTCTTCGTCTTCGAGCTCCCACTCGTTGCAGGCGATCTTGCGCTCGTTGCCGTCGTGCGAGCCGTCCGGCGGCTCCGCCCCGAAGTCACCGGATCCGGCGGAGGTGTAGACGGGGCGGGGCTCCGAGCCTGGACCGGCACCTGCACCCGAAGTTCTTTCCCCGACAGGGTAGCAGTCTCCGATCGTCCAGTTGCACGCCGCCAGCGTCCAGGCCGATATGACCACGACCAATAACAGGACTGTTCTCACGTTCATTTAGCACTCCATCGAAGCACAGGACCAGCAACAACGACGACGGACACGTAGCCCGGGAGCACCAGACTGCCCCGACCGACCCAGTCCACATTGACGCTCACCGACACCCCCAGCGGTCCAGCAACGTACGCGTTGGTCTGCGCGTGCCCGCCTACGGCCATGCCAGCGACGCGGCCGCACAAGGTGATGCCGCACGCCGGCACGACATAGAACGCGACCGAGGGCCCCGCGCTGACGTTGCCGTCCTCCCACGCGTACCCGATGTCGGCCGAGGTCTGGTTGTACACCCCGGGCCCGTCCTCCTGGGTCGGGGGTAGGATCGTGCACAGGTCGTGCACCGTGAACAGGATGTCTCGCTGGAGGGGCCACGCTATGCCCGCGTGCGGGCCCACCGCGAGGCGCGGAACTGTACCGGCCTGGAGCCACCCGAGGCTCACACCGGCGCTCAGCTCGTACGCTTCTACGCGCGCCGGGACAACGAGGAGCGGGAGGACAACCCCTGCTGCCCATGAGATCCGCCGTTGTGACGCCCTCACCGTCTCCCCCCGGTTGGAAACCTTCGGCCGCTGCGCGCGATGAGCGCTGAGAACCGCAAGCCACTTTTCTGAGCGTGATGTGGGCGTCAAAGACAAATGTCGCGGTGAAACCAGAATGCATGCGGGTCGGCCCGTCCCGGGCGTGCGCAGGGGCGCACGCGGTTACGCGGCGGGGGTGTTCGCCAACGAGCTGGTCGATGACGGCCGGTCACCAGCGCCCGATACATCCCTCGACCTTCGCGGCTGTTCCGCGCCCCGCCAGGTGACACCGACGACCCCGACCAAGGCCTGCGGGCGTTCACCTCGCCCCCGCAGCCGCTCCCCCGCCTGGCGCCGTCGCCCTCGGGATCAGCTGTCGTCCTCCTCCGAACGGGAGCCAATGCGGGTCGGGGTGCCCTCTAGCCCGGCGCTCAGCCAAGCTGGATACAGCCCCGCTCTAGACGCCGCGCGCGTACTGGCCTGGCGTCGTGCCGACGATGCGCCGGAAGTGCCGGTTGAGCTGGCTCTGGTCGTAGAGGCCGACCTGCGGGGCGATGTCGCGCGGCCTCACGCCGGCGACGAGCATCTCCTTCGCGCGCATGAGCGCCGGCGGGCGGCGCGGGCGCTCAGTCCTTCCAGGCCTTGGCCTCGCGGGACTTCAGGAACAGGGCCACGTCCTTGTACTGCTCGCTCTGGTTGGCGAACTCCACGTAATTCCGGGCGCGCGCCAGCCACTCCAGCGTGGTGGGGCGCTGCGCCGCGAGCACCGCCTCCACGTGCTTCATCGTGAGCGGCGGCTCCGTGCCGGTGTCGAGCGCCTCCTCGATCACCCGGTCGAACGCCTGCTCCACCAGCGCGCGCAGGTCGGCCCCGCTGAAGAGCGGCGTCATCCGCGCGAGCTTCTTCAGATCCAGCCGCTCCGCAGGCCGGCCCGCGAGGGCGATCTCCAGGACGCTGCAGCGCGCCGCCTCGTCGGGGGGCGGGACGAACACAAGGCGATCGAAGCGCCCGGGCCGCTTGAGCGCGTCGTCGACGTCCCAGGGCGCGTTGGTGGCGCCGAGCACGAGCAGCCCCTTGTTCTCCGAACCGATGGAGTCGAGCTCCTGGAGGAGCTGATCCACGAGGGGGCGCCCCGCGCTGCCGTGGTGCTTGCGGCGGGCGAAGGCGAGCGCATCGAGCTCGTCGAGGAACAGCACGCCGGGCGCGTGGGCGCGCGCCTCCTCGAAGGCGTCGTGGAGGTTGCGCTCGCTCACGCCCACGTAGGGGTCGAGGATGTCCTCGATGCGCACATTGAAGAAGGGCAGATCGCACTCGCCCGCGGTCGCGCGCGCCAGCAGCGTCTTGCCGCAGCCGGGCGGGCCATACAGGAGAATGCCCCCTCCCGCCTTGCGCCCGTATTTCGCGTAGAGGTCGGGGCGCTGCAGCGGCAGGATGATGGCGCGGTGCACCGCCTTCTTCACCTCCTCGAGGCCGCCGATCTCCGCGAAGGTGGTCCGCGCCTCCTCGCCGAGCTTTCGTCGGTCCTGCTTGCGCCCCTCGGCGCCCGCCGCGGCGGCGGCGCGGCCGCTCGAGTGCACGAGCCGGAGCACGCCCTTCTGGTCGAGCTTCGCGTCGAGCCGCGCCTGCGTCTCGGGGATCCCCTCCACGAGCCCGGCCTTGCGCGCGGCGTCGAGGCAGCGCGCCGCGGCCTGCAGGCTGCCGGCCTCGATCGAGAGCCTCGCGGCGTCGAGCAGCGACTCGCGCGGCAGCTCGCCCGCGTCGAGCAGCGCCTCGTACTGCCGCGCCGCGTCCGCGGGGCGGCCCGCGCCCTGGAGCATCTCGGCGAGCAGGAGCCGGAGCGGGTGGTTGTCGGGGGCGACCTCGAGCGCCTTTTCCAGCGCGGTGATCCGGTCCGAGCTCATCGCGATAGACCCATCCAGCGCCGCAGGAGCGGCGGCATGATCCAGCTGTAAAGGCAGTAAGCGATGTAGGCGAAGCCGAAGAGGCCCGCGGCGACCCGGTTCCCCGTCGCCCGTAGCCCGTAGAGGACCACCATCGCCGCGATCCACAGCGGGATGGCCCCGAAGCGCCGCATCGGCCAGAGGGGCCTCATCAGCCGATGCGAGGCGAAGCGGGCCTCGCGCGCGGCGCCGGCGAGGTCTTGGTCGCCCGGGTCGAGGCGCGCCGCGGTCCGGAGGTGGCGGCCGGCCTCCTCGACCCGGCCGCCCTCGAGCATGGCCTGGCCGAGCAAGTGGTGGGTGAGCGCGTCGTCGGGATCGGCGGCGAGGCGCGCCTTGCCGTGCCGGGCGAGCTCCTCGTCCTTGCCCTGCAGGTAAGCCACGATCATCCGGGCGCGCGCGACGCCGCCCGCCTCGGGATCGATGCGCGCCGCCTCCTCGACGAGCCGCGCCGCCTTGTCCACCTGGCCCTCCTTGGCGACGAGCAAGGCATAGCGGCAGAGCGCGGGGGCGCTCTCCGGCGCGACGCGCAGGCAGCTCAGAATGGCCCGCTCCGCCGCCGCGGCGTCGCCGAGCTGCGCCTCGCAGTCGCAGAGCAGGTAGAGCAGGTGGGGCGACTCCGGCGCGCGCGCGAGGCCCTCGCGGGCGGCGCGCGCGGCCTCGGCGGCCTGGCCGAGCGCGTGGAGCGCGGCGGCGCGCAGCGCCCAGAGCTCGGGGTCCTCGAGATCGGGATCCGCGATCCGCTCGAGCGTCTCGAGCGCGCGCCGCGGCTTGTCGACGTGGAGGTAGTGGCGCGCCAGCGCGGCGGCCTGCTCGGCGTCGCTCACGGCCGCACTCCGGCGGGGAGCGCGGCGAGCCCCGCGAGCACGGCGAACTGTAGCGCGAAGCCGGCGAGGAGGACGGCGATGCCGGGGATCCAGAGGGAGGCGTGCTTTCCGCCGGCGAACTGGAAGCGCCGGTCGGCGACCTGCTGAAGGCGGCTGTAGGCGAGGTAAAGCAGCACGCCGAGTATCTGGTTGGCGAGCCGGATCCCGCGGCGGAAGCCCGGCGCGTCGGCCGACGCCTGGCCGTACGCGGAGAACTGCGCCCAGCTCCAGAGGGCCAGGATGGCGGCCAGGGCCGCGAGGCCGAGGAGCAGCATTCGCCGCCGCTGCTCGGCCGGCAGCCGCAGGCGCCCGGCGTTGATCAT
This sequence comes from Sorangium sp. So ce1014, assembly GCF_051521505.1. Lineage (NCBI taxonomy): Bacteria > Pseudomonadati > Myxococcota > Polyangiales > Polyangiaceae > Sorangium > Sorangium sp. So ce1014. The sequence continues at coordinate 267,478 of NZ_CP150356.1, read as the reverse complement.
GCCGAGGAGGAACACGGGGACCACGCCGCCGAGCACCCCGATCCAGATCTGGGACTGGAGCCGGAACGGCCGCTTCCCCGGCGCTGCCTGCCCCTCGCCGGCGTCCTGCAGCGTCGGTGTCAGCAGATCATCCGTGGGGCGCTTGCCGGGTCGAGCCACGGGCGCAGTCTACCCCACGCGGCCCGGCGTCCGCTGCCCTTGTCGTTGAACCAGGCGAAGAAACGCTCGATCCAGCGGCGTGCCTGCTCTCCAGTCACGAGCGCCCGACGTCGCCCTCGACCTGCGCGGCCGCGCCAAGCTCACCTCCCCTTCGCTTCCCGTTCGCCTCCCCCGCGCCGGCTCCGCTCGCAAAGCTCACGCGGGGACGGACGTCATTCATCCTCCTCCTCCGCCGCGCCGCGCGCCAGCGCCGTCTCTCCACCTTTCTTGTCAAGCTCGATGAGCCGGCAGGGCGTCGCCTTCCGGATCCGCTCTGCCAGCGGGCGGGAGTGCGTCGTGATCCACAGCTGACTCCGGGATGCCGCGTGCACGAGCAGATCCCCGAGCGGCCCGAGCAGATCCGGATGCAGGCTCGTCTCCGGCTCGTTCAGCGCCAGCAGCTGCGGAGGCCTCGGGCTCAGCAGCGCTGCCAGGAGGCAGAGATAGCGCGCCGTGCCGTCCGAGAACTCGCGGGCGTCGAGCGGCCGCGACATCCCTGGCAACCCGAGCTCGACGCGGAAGCGCCCCTGCGTCGAGGAGACCTCGAGCGACGCGCCAGGGAACGCGCTGGAGACGGCATCCTGCAAGGCGCCCCTGTCGCCGATATCGATGATCGTCGCCAGCGCCGCGGCGAGATCATGGCCATCGGTGCTGAGCACCGGCGTCCGCACCCCGACCTGCTCGACCCGCAACGGCGCGCCGGGGTCGGTGCGGAAGTGGTGATAGAACCGGAAGTTCATCAGCTTTTGCCGCACCGCCGAGAGCAACGGAAACCGGTGCGGCTCCACCACCTGCGCCAGCACCGACTCCGAGCCCCAGAGCGAGAAGGGAAAGGTCACGCGGTGGCCGTCCACGTCCCGCGCGAAGGCCGAGCCCGCGGCCCGCTCCAGCATCGGCAGGCGGCGGCGCTTGTCGAGCAGCCAGAGGGTCTCTTCCTTGATGTCCGGGTCCAGCGCGAACGGCCCTGCTGGCGGCGGCGTCAGCCCGCACTGAAGCTCGTAGACGAGCTGATCCAGCCGCACCCGCAGCGTCATCCGCACCGGACCTTTGCTGCGCTGGCCGGCCCAGAGCACCGATGGCATCCCCCCCTCCTCGGCCAGGGTGCGCGCAAAGCTCCCGCTCGCCGCGGACCCGAGCAGCACCATGGTGCGATAGAGGTTCGTCTTGCCGACGCCGTTCGGCCCGACGATGACATTGACCTGCGCGAGGGGGAGGGTCAGCTCGCGGATCGAGCGATACCCAGCGACGTGGAGCTCCTGGACCGTCATCCCGCCCAGGATAGCCTATCGTGGTCACCCGCCACCCCCGCGCCGCGACCCCAGCGCGACGGCGAGGCGCCCGAGCTCGACCACGTGGACGGCGACGGCCCCGAGCTCGCGCCGCGCCACCAGCACCGGCAGGGGCTTGCCAGCAGGGCGGGGACCTCGACCCCCCGCAGCGGCGATAGCACTGTTCCACTTCTCGAACGCCGCCGTTCCAGCCCGCTGGCTGGCGTCGCCCGCTGTATCACCGCATACTCTGGACGTGATCCTGGCGCGGTCGCCGGGCGGGCCGGATGCGCCTGTCTCCGGACCTCCGGCTGCGGCGGGCCCATCTCGTGGCCCGCCGGTGCAGAGGGCATCACGGCGGATGGAGCCTGGCCTCGATGATCCGCCGCCGTGCTCCGGGCGCGTCCTTCCAGCGCGTGGATCGCGCGCCGGCGCTGCGGCTCGCGAGCGGCGCGCGCCTCGCCGAGCGCTGGGACCCACGAGCGAATCCCAGAGCCCGACTGAAGGCAAGGCCTGTTCTACTGACCGGGTGACTGGGACCAGATTGCCATTTCCATCTCAACCATAGATATCCATGAAGACAACATGCTCGTTTAGAGGTTGACAGCGTTTCCGCTTTTGAGAATGATACCTCCGCGCTGGCCGATGAAGCACGGAGCGGGCTCTCGACTGCGGAGCCCACAGCCCATCTCGCGGCGTGACCAGGATACGCGAGTGAACCCCTGCGCCCGACCACGCGCCTGGCTTGAAACCATAACTCATCATAACAACACATTGGCGAACAAATGAACCACATCTGTCACACGACGTCCATGCGCGCCCTGATCTTCGGCCTCATCGCCGGAGGCGTCTCGCTGAGCGCACCCGCTCAAGCCCAGGCGTTGGAGTACGGGATATACGAAGGAGAAGGTTGCCCCGCAGGGTACACACCGTTGAACGCATCCGACGCCTTCTGGACGTTCTCCTACCGCTGCGATGAGCTCCCCTATTCAGGGGTCTTTCGTATCGCAGACGGTGATTCGATAGGTGGCCCCTGGAACGACTGCCAGCTGCACACGGGCGATACCCGCGTGCTGGAATACACGCTCTGCAAACCCAACTACCAGCTCTTTGACATTGACGGGACGACCTTCGCGGTGGTGCGAGGCGGAGAGCAGTGCCTGGAGGGCTTCGAGCACGTGGATTTCGCGACCGCCTCCGCCTACTCGGCGGAGATATGCATGCACGTCGGGTACTGGGGGATCGCGAGGATCGGTGGAGGGGGCTCCATTGACGGTGTGGGTTACGATTGCAACATCCGCGCGACCGACTCTCGCCAGCTCGGCGATGCCATCTGCGTGGAGAGCGAGTAAGAGCGCCTCTCAAGACCTCAGGTTTTGTTCGGCGCTCCAAGACAGACCCGGTGCGGCCGCCTCGGAGGGCATGGATTCGCGAGGTTCTGCCCGCACCGCGAAGGCAGAGAGGGTGAGCACAGACATGATGGCGCCGAAGACACCGAGCCCCATGAAGGCCGCGATGCCGACGTGGAGCCCCACGGTGGCCGCGACCCAGAGCCGCCGGGTGCGCCGCGGCCAGATCATGACCGGGTAGCCGGTCTCGACGAGCAGCACCATCCAGCCTGCGCCCACCGCGAGCCATGGATAGTGGGCCAGCCAGGTGAAGTCGTACTGGCGATAATCCGGCAGGTTGAGCGTCCGCCAGATGGCATCGCCGTTCCACCATTGCTCGCCGAGCGCCTTTCCCAGCCCGCTCACGAGGTAGACGACGCAGAGGTGTATCTGCACCACGCGCAGGGAGAATCGCGCCATGCTCGTGGGCCCGATGGGCGCGCGGCCGAGCCATCGATCGAGCGACAGCGCCGCGCCCGCCGGCATCCACATGAGGTAGAACAGGAAGATGTTGGCGAACTGGTCTACACCATAATTCGTGCTGTCCGCCGTCATCATCAGCATCAGGTGGGAGGACCAGGCAGCCGCCGCGGCCACCCTCGCGCGCCATCCCGCGAGCAGCGCGACGAGGGCGAGCACATAGAAGGCGCCCACGGCGACGAGGATGGGCACGTCTCCGATCCCGAGCGGGGCGAGACGGTCTATCAGCCAGCTGAGCCGGACAAACCCCGGCCTTCCGAGCGCGTCGACGAGCGGTGTCTGCAGGATCCCCGCTCGCCCGTAGAGATCGAACAGCGCAGGAGCGACCATCGCCGCCTGGATGAGCAGAACGGAGGCGAGCCCGATCCGGAGCACGGCGAGCGGCGCTGCAGACGCAGGCGCGAAGGCGAAGCGCTCGACGGCCGCCCACGCTCGCGCAGGCCAGCGCTCCGTCGCAGCCCGGGGAGCAGCCATCGACCGCGCGTTCACGGCGCCCTCCCGTTGCTCTGCTGCGCGCGCAGGAGCTTCGCGTGATGCACGAATTTCGCTCGGTAATTCAGCGTCCATCCTGTGGTCTTCCCCTCGCGGTATTCCGCCATCGAGGGGAGCTCGAACGTATCGAGCTGGACGACGACGCCATCGGCGCCTGGATGCCTGGCGAGCACCTTGCCGGCCCAGGAAGCCACGAGCGAGCGCCTCACCCTCTCATCCTGCTCCAGCGAGAACATCCCGATGATGTTCCTGACCCGGATATCCGCTTCACGGCTCACCCCCGTCTCCAGGGCATCGGCGGCGATCTCCCCGTCGGCGCCGTTCACCTGAAAGCTCGCGGAGAGCGTCGTCCCGACCCCCGGAGCGAAGAAGGAGTACCCGCTGTCCGCTCCGGAGAGCAGGCCGTAAACCTTCACCGCCCGGCGCGCCCAGCCCTCGTCTCCAATGTGGACGTGCAGCGCGCCCAGACAGACCACCACGAGGTGCGCCGCCGCCGCGGCGAGCAGAAGGATGGCGCGTCTTCGGCCCATGGCTGTTGCATTCATGCAGCTCCCCCCACGGTGCCCGCAGCGCCGGCACCTTGCCCAACCGGACGACCCTTCTTGGCGGCATGGCGCCGCTGGCGGCCGAGCGTCCGCTCGACCTGCCAGCGGCACCATGAACCGTCAGAGCATCAGCGCTGATCCACCGTCAGGCTCACGACCGGAGTCGGGAGCCCTGCCAGCGGAGAAACGTCGGCCCTGAACCCCCAATAGCCGTGATGACCGTGGTGACCATGATGGCCGTGGTGGCCGTGATGGCCGTGGTGACCGTGATGATGCCCGTGCCAGCTGGCGCTCGCCTCCGCCGAGCTGGGCACACTCGTCTCCTCGACGAGCGTAAGGTCCTGAATCGGCGTCGTGCTGGCCGCACGAGCGAGCGGAGCGACAGAAACCACCGCGGTGGTCACCAGAGCGCCAATCATTCTCAGCTGTTTCATTTTCGATTCCTTCCCCTCTACCCGAGCATGCTGACTGTCGCATGCCGGGTGATGCAGGGTGACCTTGCACGCGGCGCGCCGGGCGCGGCTCAAGCGCGATCCACCGGCAAATGCAGCTGTACGAGGGTGAAAACGAGCAGGACACGGCGAAGCGGCTGGGATCGATCGATGGCTCCGGCATCGACGCTGTCGGCAGGCGACTGCGCGAGTACGCGAGGACTTGCTCGAATGCGCAACGGGGACTGAGGCTGCTGAGCCCGCCGGACCGGGATGAAGCCTGTTCCAGCCCCAGAGCCCGGCAGTGCGGTCGCGCAGACTCCCCGGAGGAGCCCGGGGCGTGCCCGGTTCGCTTGATTTTTGAGCGGATTCTCTGGATTCAGCTCAGTATTATCTCGTTATTTGAGATTATTCTCTAGATCTGGCTTCAAATTAGCCAGATTTTAGCGACAATTCTCTGGATTCAGCCAGATTCGTTCCAGAAACGAAGGCTTTTTCTCTGGATTCAGTCGACTTTTATCTGGTTTGTTGGCCAGGATGTCTCGATGCCCCTGATCCCCGCGCCCCCGCCGCCCCGCGCGGCTACAGCGCCGTCGAGCTGGCGCGCGCCGCCGGCGTGAGCACCGGCTCAGGCCTGCTCCGGACCTGTGAGCCGACGTCCGCGGCGGCGCGTCAGCGCGTCAGCTCGCTTGCGCCGCCGCCGCGACCGCCGCTTCGTGCGCCGCGGCGAGCTGCGCGTCGTCCGCCGTGACGCGCGCGAACGACGGCCGGCTGCAGATCCGCGCGACATAGGCCGTGATCTCCGGCAGCTCGGGGATGAGCTTGAACGTCGTCATCCACTGGAGCGCCGTACCCCAGAGGATGTCGGCCGCGGAGAACCGCTCGCCGAGCAGGTAGGGGCCCTTTCGGAGCGCCTCCACGAGCGTGCCGAACATCGTGTCGTAGTCGCTGTAAGGCGACATCCCCGGGGGCGCCGGCTCGCGCTTCATCGCGCGATCGATCATGGCCGGCTCGAAGCACGACCCGTAGTAGACGAGCCAGCGGAGGTAGGGGCCTCGCTGCGGATCGCGGAGGGCCGGGGCCAGGCCCGCCTCCGGGAAGAGGTCGGCGAGGTAGATGAAGATCGCGACCTGCTCGGTGACCAGCGCGCCGTCGTGCGCGATGGCGGGGACCTTCCCGAGCGGGTTCACCGCGAGGTAGGGCGCCTTGCGCTGCTCGCCGGCCTTCATGTTGAGGACGCGCAGCTCGTGCGGCGCGCCGAGCTCGTCGAGAAGGATGCGCGTGCCCGACGCGCGCGTGTTCGGTGAATGATAGAAGATGAGGTTTCCCCGCGCGGTCGTCGTCGAATCAGCCATGTCGTGCCTCCGGGCCGGACCCTACTGCCCGGGCCGGGCCGCGTATTGTAAAAGAGCGCCACGCGATGAGCTCGAGCGTCACCCCCGAAGGCCGCACCCTCGGCATCCTGAACCCCGCGGCGGGGCTCAAGAGCTTCGAGCTGCGCCGCCACGCGCCCGCGTCCGATCTGGCCGCGCTCGTCGACTGGCACTGGGTCGTCCGCTGGTCGCTCCCCGCGCCGTTCGAGCAGGAGATCTTGCCGCACCCCTGCGTCAACCTGGCCATCCAGGTGAACGGGTCGATCGTGAACGGGCTCGGGACGCGGCGCGAGATCTCGCGGCTCGATGGGACGGGGCGCGTCGTGGCCACGAAGTTCAAGCCGGGGGGCTTCTTTCCGTTCGCGAGCTGTCCGATGCGCCGGCTGGTCGATCACGTCGTCCCGCTCGTGGACATCTTCGGTGACGCGGCGAACGCGCTGGAGCGCGACGTGCTCGATCAGCCGGACGACCTCCTCGCGGTCCGCGCGATCGAGGCGCTCCTCCGAGCGCACAGGGCTCCTTCGGATCGGGGGCTCGACGAGGCCATGGCGCTCGCCGCCCGCGCGCAGGGAGATCGCGACATCCACCGCGCCGAGGATCTCGCGCGGGTCGCGGGGGTCTCGGTCCGCACCCTGCACCGGGCGTTCGAGCGGTACATCGGCGTCGGGCCCAAGTGGATCATCCGGCGATCCAGGGTCCAGGAGGCCGCGGAGCGCGTGGCGTCGGGGGCGTCCATCGCGTGGGCGGCGCTGGCGGCCGAGCTCGGGTATCACGATCAGGCGCACTTCATCCGCGACTTCAAGGCACAAGTCGGGTTCACGCCCGCCGCCTACGCGGCGCGCTGCGCTGCTGCGGTGCTCTAGCTGCGGTGCTCTAGTCGCGCGCCACCCAGCGCCGGCCCCGGAGCAGCAGCGCCGCCGGGGCGCGGCCGCTCGGGGTGACGCTCGGCGTGACGCCCGTCCAGGCTTCCAGCGCGCCGAAGGCCACCGCCTGGTCGGCCGGCGCGAGCGCGAGGAGGACGGCGCCGTGGGTCCCTCCCGGCACGATGAGACGGTGGGAGTCGCGGGCGCCCCCGACCTCAAAGGCGGCCGCGGTGTACGGATCGTTTTCACCGTAGATGAACAGGAACCGCTCGCCCTCGGTGGTGAGCCAGCCGGAGACGTCCTGCATCGCCGCGGGATCGAAGAGCGACGTCTTGCCGGGCCCGGGCTCGATGAACGTGGTGGGCGCGTTCGCGCCGGGGTAGAGGAGCAGATCCGCGATGTGCGCCTCCGCGAAGCTCGGATAGCCCAGCTCCGCCGCAGCCTGCCAGTAGTACGGCTCCATGCCGTCGAGGTCGGCGTCGGACCAGAGGCGGGGGGCGTTCGCCTCGTCGAGGAACGCCCAGACCGCGGCGTCGTCCGACGCGGCGGTCGGGACGCGCTCGCAGAAGCTCGCGTCCTTGTATTGCCAGAGGGAGAAGACCGACTCGACAACGGCGACCTCCAGGGCCCTCTCGGCGCCGAGGAGATCGTAGGTGACCTCGAACTTGGCGGCCTCGGCTTCCATGAGGTCGAGCATGGCGGGGCGGCGCAGGAGCACCTCGCGCTGGAAGCCCTGGAGGGCCTCCCGGCACGCGGAATCGCCGCGCTCGGCCACGAAATCGACGTAGCGTGGGTCGGCGGTGCCGGCGCTGTGCGGGGCCACGTACGCCACGGTGCCGTCGACGTCGGCGGGATAGAAGCGGCGATGGTAGACGGAGGTCATGCCGCTCTTGCTCGCGCCGGTGGAGATCCATTTGCCCTCGTAGAGCGGCCGGATCGACGCGATGACGCGGTGAAGGTCCGCGGCGGCCTGCTCGATGGTGAGCAGCGACCAGTCCGCGGGCTCCGGGCGGGAGGGGGTGAAGAAGCGGTGCTCGACGCGGATCTGGTTGGCGGCGAGCAGCTCGGCGGGCTCGTCGAGCCACTGGGAATCCGGGCGGACCTGGTAGCCCTCGGTGACGAGGACCACGGGCGCGGCGGGATCCCGGTGGTGCAAGGTCACGCGCTGCTGGAACCGGAGGCCCTCGGGGTGGTCGTGATCGGCGGGCTGATCGAGCTCCATCACGAAGTAGCGGTATCCCGGTAGGCTCGAGTCCTGCTCGACGGCGGTGAGGCCGTCGATGCCCTGGAGTTGCTCGAGGAGGTCGCGCGAGTCGGCGCCGCCGGTGCCGTCGGAACCGCCAGTGCCGCCGGTGCCGCCGGTGCCGCCGGAACCGCCAGTGCCGCCAGTGCCGCCGGTGCCGCCAGTGCCGCCGGTGCCGCCGGAACCGCCGCCCGCGCCGCCGCCGCCCGTGCCACCGGCACCGCCAGTGGCCTCGGAGGGCTGTTCATTGGCAGCATCATCCCCGCAGGCGGCGGTGGCCAGGGAGAACAGTGTGATGGCGATCCATGTCAGAAAAGGAGTACGCATGTCGCGCGGACGCTACATGAACACGCGCCTGGATCGATCGATTTCGCGCGGAATTCACGGAACGGTGCGCCGCCGGACGTCGCACGATCACGACGACCCCCCGACATGAGCTTTCGCCTTCTACTCCATGAGTCTGTCCACGTGACCTCGGTGAACGCCCCGCGCGAGCTCGCCGAGGACGTCGAGGCGTGGCTCGCCGAGACCGGCGCGACCGCCGCCAGGTAACGGCAGCTCGTCCTCAGGAACGCGTCGAGCGCCGCTGTCGCCGCGCGGCGGGTGCGCCGCTCACTCTGCCGCCTCGACGAGCTCCTGACCGTGGTTGCGGTTCACCGGCCGCGACAGCCCGTAGTTGTCGCGCAGCGTCTTGCCCTCGTATTCGGTCCGGAACAGACCACGACGCTGCAGGATCGGCACCACGTGGTCGACGAACGCCTCGAGCCCCGACGGCAGCACCGGCGGCATGATGTTGAAGCCGTCGGCCGCGCCCTGGTCCCACCAGTGCTGGATCGCGTCCGCCACCTGCTCGGGCGTGCCGGCGAACGTCCGGTGCCCGCGGCCGCCGCCGAGCCGGCCGATGAGCTGGCGCACCGTCAGCCGCTCCCGCCGGGCCAGGGTCACGATCAGCGTGTAACGGCTCTTGGCCCCCTCGATCTGATCCTCGCTCGGGAGATCCCCTGGCAGCTCGGCGTCGAGGTCGAGGTCCTCCGGCTTCACGCGCAGCGTCTGCGCGAGCTGGCGCTTCGCGTACTCCGGCTTGATGAGCCGGTCGAGCTCGGCGTCGAGCGCGTGCGCCTCGGCCTCGGTGGCGCCGATCACGGGCACGATGCCCGGCAGGATCTTGATCGACTCCGGGTCGCGGCCCAGCGCCCGGACGCGCGCCTTCAGATCGGTATAGAACTGCTGCCCGTCCTCCAGCGTCTGCTGCGCCGTGAACACCGCCTCGGCGTACCGCGCCGCCAGCTCCTTGCCGTCCTCCGACGAGCCGGCCTGCACGAGCAGCGGATAGCCCTGCGGCGGGCGCGGCACGTTGAGCGCGCCGCCGACCTTGAAATACCGGCCCGCGTGCTGCGCCGGATAGATCTTCCCGTCGTCGCCCCAGACGCCGTTCTCCTTGTCGCCGAGCAGCGCGCCGTCGTCCCAGCTGTCCCACAGCTTCAGCGACACATCGATGAACTCGGCCGCCCGCGCATACCTGTCGCTGTGCGCCGGCAGCTCGTCCAGGTTGAAGTTGCGCGCCGCGTCCACGCCGGCGGTCGTGACGATGTTCCACCCGGCCCGCCCCCCGCTGAGGTGATCCAGCGACGCGAACCTCCGGGCCAGGTTGAACGGCTCATTGTACGTGGTCGAGGCGGTGGCGATCAGCCCGACGTGCTCGGTCACGCCCGCCAGCGCCGCGAGCAGCACCGTCGGCTCGAGCGTCCCGGCCGGCCTGCGGCCGACGTTGTTCCAGAGCACCGGGCTGTCGGCGAGGAAGAGGGAGTCGAGCTTGCCCCGCTCCGCGACGCGGGCGAGGTGCTTGAAATGCGCGAGGCTCGTGTTCGCGAACGGGTCGCTCTCCGGCAAGCGCCACGAGGCCTCATGGTGGCCTACGCTCATGAGAAACGCGTTGAGATGCAGTCGTCCGGGCCGATGGGTCACGGGGCACTTCCTTCCAGTTCAGAGCTCGAGTCGGTGTCTTCGGTGGAGGCCGCTGCCGTCGCCACGCCCAGCGCGGCCAGCAGCGACTCGCGGTGAGCGAGGAATCGGGGGTCGCGGAGCGGGCGCGGGGCCGGCAGCTCGATCCGCTGCTCCTCGGCGATGCGGCCGTCGACGAGCACGAGCACCCGGTCGGCGAGCGTGATCGCCTCGTCGACGTCGTGGGTGACGAGCAGCACGGCGGGGCGGTGCCGCGCGCACAGCTCGCGCAGGAGATCGTGCATGCGCATCCGGGTCAGCGCGTCGAGCGCGCCGAACGGCTCGTCGGCCAGCACGAGCTCCGGGTCGCGCACGAGCGACCGCGCCAGCGCGACCCGCTGCTGCTCGCCGCCGGACAGCTCGACGGGCCACGCGCGCTCCCGCCCGGCGAGCCCGACCTCGGCGAGCGCGGCCTCGCCGCGCGCCACGGCGTCGGGCAGGTCGAGCCCCAGGATCACGTTGTCGAGCACCCGCGCCCACGGCAGGAGCCGCGTGTCCTGGAACACGACCGCGCGATTTTGCGGCATGTGCAGCTCGCCCGAGCCGGTCACGTCGTAGTCGAGCTCGGCGATCGCCCGCAGCAGGGTGCTCTTGCCCGAGCCGCTGCGGCCGAGCAGCGCGACGAACTCGCCCCGCTGGATCGTGAGGTCGACGTCGTCGAGGACCGTGCGGGCGCCGAAGCGGCGGGTCAGGCCGCGGATCCGCACCGTGGGCTGGGGCGCGGTCAGCCGGCCAGGATACGGCGCCATGACAGGGTCCTTCTCTCGATGAGCCGGACGGCCGCGTCGGAGGCCAGGCCGAACAGGCCATACACGACGAGGCCGAGGAGGATGATCTCGGTCTGACCGTAAGAGCGGGCCAGCGACATCATGTAGCCGATGCCGCTCGTGGCGTTGATCTGCTCGACCACCACGAGCGCGAGCCACGCGCCGGTGACCGCCAGCCGGACGCCCATGAGGAAGCCCGGCAGCGCCCCCGGCAAGGCCACCTTCTGGACGAACTGCCACCTGGAGAGGCGGACCGTCTCGGCCAGCTCCACGTAGCGCGCGTCGATGGTGCGCAGCGCGGCGTGGGTGTGGACGTAGACCGGGATGACGACGCCGAGGGCGATGGTGAGCACCTTCATCTCCTCGCCGATGCCGAACCAGAGGATCAGCAGCGGGATGAGCGCGAGCGTCGGGATGGCGCGCTTGAGCTGCACCGGCCCGTCCACGAGCGCCTCGCCGACGCGGGTCAGCCCGGAGAGCAGGGCCAGGACGGTGCCCAGGCCGACGCCGAGGGCGAGCCCGAGGAAGGCCCGCTGCGCCGACGTGAGCAGGTTGGACAGCAGCCGCCCGTCGGCGATCAGGTCGCTGGCCGTGGTCACCACGGTCCACGGCGCGGACAGCACGCGCGCGTCGAGCACGCCGGTCGCCGAGGCGAGGCCCCAGGCGACGAGCAGCAGCGCCGGGCCGAGCGCCGCGCCGTACGGGATGCGCCGGCCGGGGCCGAGGCGGCGCCGCGCGCGGCGGCGGGCGACAGGGCCGCCTGCCGGGCGCGCGAGCGCGCCGACGAGCGAGCCGCGGATATCTGCGGTCGCGGTGAGATCCGGGCCGCCGGCGACGCGCAGCGAGGCGGCTCGCGTGGCGACGCGCGGCGAGATGGCCCTCGTGGGCAGTGTGGTCGTCATGGAGTGCTCCTGTCGGCCGTCGCCGGCCGGTCGGTCGGTTCGGCGCCCTGGGCGGCGCTGGCCACCTCCGCCCCGATCGTCTGGAATCGGCGGTCGAAGATCGTCGTGGCCTCGAAGCGCTTCTGACCGGAGGCCTCGGCGAGCAGGTCGACGGTCTCCTGGGTCAGCGCGATCGTGTCGGTCCAGTCGCCCGGATACTGCGGCTTGCTCGTGCTCTCGACGAGGAAGCGCCCCTCCGCGGCGGTGAGGCCCTGGTCCTTGACATAATACGCCTCGATCCACGGCTCCGGGTGCGCGTGGGCCCACAGCTGGGCCCTGGCGCGCCACCTGGCGTATTCGAACAGCGCCGCCGCCTTGTGGGCGTCCTGGAGCGCCTCGGTGCGCACGTGAAGGAAGCTGAGGTTGTCGCGGACCCCGTGCGAGATCGACGAGGCGCCGTCGGCGCGGTACTCGTTGAGGTAGCGCAGCAGGGTGACGCCGGACAGCGGCGCGACGTCGACCTGTCGGCCGGCGAGCGCCTCTCTGAACTCGGGGCTGCCGAGCTGGACGAGGGTGACGTCCTGCGGCGACAGCCCGGCCTTCCTCAGCGCGCGCAGGACGAGCGCGCCCTGCGCCTGCCCCGGCGAATAGGCGATCTTCTTTCCGCGGAGGTCCTGGACCGACGCGAGCCGCACGCCCGGCGCCGTCGCCAGCTCGTAGATGGGATTTTCCCGCACCAGCACGGCGATGATCTTGATGTCGACCCCGGTGAAGGTGGCGTGAATGGGCGGCGTGTCGCCGACCGAGCCCGCGTCGAGGACGCCGGCGCGGAACGCCTCGATGGTCTGCGGCCCGCCGCTGATGTTCTGCCAGTCGACGCGGAACGGCAGCCTGTCGATGTCGCCGGAGAGCTGGAGTTGCTTCTGCGCGCTCGGATCACCGATGCTGAGCCGCGTCTCGCGCGGGAACTCGGCCGGGATGGGGGCGTCCAGGGCGAGCCGTGGACCGGCGCTCGCGCCGCGCTCGCGCTTGCACCCGGACAGGGCGAGCAGCGCGGCGGCGAGCACCAGAAGAAAGCCTTTGCTGTCGATGAACGTGCGCAGATGGACCTCGGTACGCGACCTGCGCAGCAACACCCATGCCGCCGTGCGGGTCGCCCTCCGGCGGCGACCGTCCCTGGGCCCGCGCCCACCGCCGCGCGGCGCCCGGCGGCGGATCTGCGGATGCATTGCTTCCCCAGCAACAGTCGGTGGTGATCCGCTGCTCGGACGCGAGCACGGCCCGCGTCCGGGAGGCCGGGAGGCGCGCTCTCCCTCCGGCCTGGAGCGAGGAGGGGCCGGCCCGCTATCGCGCTGTGGCGGAGGCCTCGCGCCGCCCCTGGACGCCGAAGGCGTCGAGCAGGTAGTCGCGGAAGGCGCGGGTCTTCGACGGCAGGAAGCGCGTCCCCGGGTGCACGAGGTAGAGGGGGGCGCCGCCGTCGGTCGCGTGGTCCTCGAGCACGGGGACGAGCCGCTTCGCCTCGAGGTCGCCCCGCACGTTGACCGCGGGGACGAGCGCGATCCCGGCCCCGGCCAGCGCGACCTCGCGGCAGAAAGAGTAATCGGACGCCGCGATCGCCGCGCGCACCCGGAGCTCGGCGCGCTCGCCGCGCGCACCCGGGCGCGGCTGCAGCGCGATCGTCGCGTGCCCGCGCGCGGTCTGGGCGAGGAGCAGCCGATGCCCCGCGAGGTCCTCGGGCGTGCGCACGGGCCCGTGCTTGCGAAGGTAGGCCGGCGCCGCGAACAGCCCGAGCTCGATGTGCTGGAGCCTGTGGGCGATGAGCGACGAGTCCGGGAGGCTCGCTGTCGCGCGCAACGCCACGTCGATCTGGTGGGCGTCGAAGTCGAGGAGGGCCTCCGTGAGGAGCATCTCCAGCGAGATCTCGGGGTAGCGCTCGGCGAAGCCCGCCGAGAGCGGCGCCAGGAGGCTCAGCCCGAGATCGAACGGCGCCGTCACCCGGAGGTGCCCGCTCGGACTGGCGCGCGCCTGCTGCACCGCCGCGTTCGCGTCCTCCAGCAGCTCGAGCGCCCGGCCCACCCGCATCCGGTAGGCGAGGCCGTCCTCGGTCGCCTGCACGAGCCGCGGGCTGCGCCGGAGCAGCTCCACCCCGAGCGCGTGCTCCAGGCGGGTGATGCGGCGGCTGACGCTGCCCTTGGTCTCCCCCAGCGTCCTCGCGGCCGCCGTGATCGACCCGAGATCGACGACCAGGCAAAAGGCCCGCAGATCGAGCAGATCCGCGTCGATGGTTTCCTTTTTGACAACCTGGCGTTTCATTGTGGGGACATTGTACCATTCCTGGAAACGTCCTAGGGTGAGCCCATGGATCGCCGGGCTGCTTTGAGGCTCCTACTTGTCGCGGGCGGGGCCGCGCCCATCGCGGGCGCGTGCCGGTCCTCGACGCCGGGGACATCGAGCTCGGCTTCGACATCGGGCGCCACGTCGACGTCGGGCGCGACCGAGAGAGGTACCATGTCCGAGACCCGGAACCAGGCTCACGCGGGGCGCATGCCGGCCATCTTCCTCGCGCACGGCTCTCCCTTCCTGCTCGACGATCGCGCGTGGGTGGCCGAGCTCGCCGCCTGGGCGCAGGCGATGCCGCGCCCGCGGGCGATCCTCATGCTCTCGGCCCACTGGGTCGACGCGCCGGTCACCCTCGGCGCCACCGAGACCGTGCCCCTCGTGTACGACTTCTATAATTTCCCCGAGAAATACTACCGCGTGACCTACCCCGCGCCGGGCGCCCCCGCGCTCGCGCGGCGCGTCCGGGAGCTGCTCGGCCCCCTCGGGCCGGTCGCGGAGGATCCGCGCCGGGGCCTCGATCACGGGGCCTATGTGCCGCTCGTCGCCATGGTCCCGGACGCGGACATCCCCGTGCTCCAGGTCTCGCTGCCGACCCTTTCTCCAGCCCCGCTCCTCGAGATGGGGCGAGCGCTCGCGCCGCTGCGCGACGAGGGGGTGCTCGTGATCGGCAGCGGTTTCTTGACTCATAATCTGCGCGCGGCAGACTGGCGCGGCGATGCGGTCACGCAGCCCTGGGCCACGGAGTTCGACGCGTGGTGCGCCGAGGTGCTGGCGCGCCGGGACGTCGACGCGCTGCTCGATTACCGCAGGCGCGCGCCGGGGGTGAAGATGGCGCTCCCGACGCACGAGCATTTCGTACCGGTGGTCGCCGCCCTCGGGGCGTCGATCGACGTGAGCGAGCCGGTGGAGTTCCCCATCACGGGGCTCGCCTATGGCACGTTCACGAAGCGTTCTGTGCAGTTTGGCTGACCGACAAGGAGAATGTCTCTCATGATCACGTCCCGTATTGCTCGCCTCGTGCTCCCCGCCGCCCTCGCGCTCTCGCTCGCGGGCTGCGAGGATCCGACGAAGGACAAGCCCAAGGCGACCGTCTCGGCCGCCGCGCCGGCGCAGGCGCAGGCGGCCGCGCCCACCGGCCCCGCCGAGGCGCTGCCCCTCGACGCGGCCGCGTCCACCATCGGCTTCGTCGGCTCGAAGGTCACCGGCAAGCACGAGGGCAAGTTCGAGAAGATCTCGGGCTCGATCACGCTCGCCGGCGGCAAGGCCGAGGGTGGCAAGCTCAGCATCGAGGCCGACACGGCGTCGGTGAAGTCCGACGCGGAGAAGCTCGACGGCCACCTCAAGTCGCCGGACTTCTTCGATGTCGAGAAGTTCCCGAAGGCGACCTTCACCTCGAGCCAGATCAAGGCCGGCGGCGAGAACGGCGCGACGCACACGATCACCGGCGAGCTCGATCTGCACGGGGTGAAGAAGACCATCACCTTCCCCGCCACCATCGCCGAGGGCGCCGACGCGGTGTCGGGCAACGCCGAGTTCGTGATCAACCGGAAGGATTTCGGGATCGTCTATCCGGGCAAGCAGGACGACCTGATCCGCGACGACGTGCTGCTCAAGCTGTCGCTCAAGGCGCCGCGCAAGCAGGGCTGAGCGCCGGCCCGGGACCGGGTGCGCCGCCCGCCCGCGCGCGGGTGGCGCTGGCCGGCTGATTGCAGTTGACACCCGACATGTGAACGTTCACATTTGACCCGGGAGGGCGTCCTTCCGTTTTGTCTTGAGACCGCGCGAGCTCTCGCGATTTCGCTCCGGACCCCGAGCGATCAGGTGAACATGCATTCCTCACGAAAATTGTCGACAGCGGCATGGCGCGGGGGCGCGCTCGTCCTGGCCGGGCTCTTCGCGAGCCCTTCCGCGCTGGCGGATTACCCCATCGCCTCGCACCGCTACCTCGCCGACCCGGCCTCGCTGGTGCACGACGGGCGCCTCTACCTCTACTGCTCGAACGACGACGACAGCGTCAAGGAGGACGGTTCGGACGACGGCTACAAGATGGCTTCGATCGTGGCCGTCTCGAGCAGCGACCTGAAGAACTGGACCGATCACGGGGAAGTGATGCGCATGCCCCGTGACGCCTCCTGGGCGAACCTCTCCTGGGCCCCGGCGCTCACGGAGCGCAACGGCACCATCTACATGTACTTCGGCAATGGCGGGTCGAATATCGGCGTCGCCTCGAGCGCCAGCCCGACCGGACCGTTCAAGGACCCGAGGGGCAGCGCCCTGATCACGTCGAGCACCCCCGGCGCCTCGGGCCCCAACATGTGGCTCTTCGATCCGGGCGTCTTCGTCGACGACGACGGCCAAGCGTACCTCTACTTCGGCGGCAACGGCGAGCAGAACGCGCGCATCATCAGGCTGAACGACGACATGGTGAGCGTCTCGGGCACGGCCATCGGGCTCACGGTCCCGTACTTCTTCGAGGCCTCCTGGATGCACAAGCGCGACGGCGTCTACTATCTGTCGTACTCGACGAACCCCGCCAACGGCATACGGATCGATTACCTCACGAGCAAGAGCCCCACGTCCGGCTTCACGTACGGTGGCACGGTGGGGGTGCAGCCGCCGAAGAACAACGGCGACAACAACCACGCGGCGATCTTCGAGTTTGGCGGCTCCTGGTACCACGCCTACCACAATCGCTCCGTCGCCACCGACGCCGGAGAGCCCACAGGCTACCGCCGGAACCTCGCGCTCGAGTCGCTCACCTACAAAGCCGACGGCTCGATCGTGCCAGTGACCTACACGACGGACGGGCTCAAGCAGGTCGGGCACCTCGACCCGTACGCGCGCGTCGAGGCCGAGACCTTCAACGCACAGAGCGGCATCGAGACCGAGCCCTGCGAGGAGGGCGGGATGGACGTCGCCAGCATCCACGACGGAGACTGGGTGCGTCTCCGTGGGGTCGACTTCGGCGAAGGGGCGGAGAGCTTCAGCGCGCGCGTCGCGAGCGCCGCGGAGGGAGGCAGCATCGAGCTCCACCTGGATGCGCCCGACGGCACGCTCGTGGGTACCTGCGCGGTCGAAGCGACGGGGGGCTGGCAGGCATGGAGTGATACGTCGTGTGGGGTCGACGGCGCCACCGGCGTGCACGATCTTTATCTGGTCTTCACCGGTGGCGAGTCGTACCTCTTCAACGTGAACTCCTGGCAATTCTCGCCCATCGGGGGCGGGGGAGCCGGCGGGGCTGGCACGGTTGGAAGCACCAGCGGCGGTGGCGCCGTCAGCGGCAGCGGCGGTGGCGGTGGCGCCGGCGCCGGCTCCGGCTCCGGCTCCGGCTCCGGCGGAGGGTCCACGGTGGGTACGGGTGGGGCTTCCTCAGGCTCAGCGCCGCCCGCGCAGACGTCTGGGGGGACCTCCGGCGGGGAATCGAGCGACCCAGCCGGCTGTAGCTGCCGCTCGGCGAGCCGCGCTCCGTCCGGGAATGCCCTCGCGCTGACAGCGCTGCTCGCGGCGTCCCTGGGGCTCCGGCGGCGCGACCGGAGGGGGCGTGGCCCGGGAGCGATGAGCTCGAATCTGGGATAAACCGCACGTCGTGCCGCTCGTCGTGGCCCCCACAGACAACCATGTCGGTCGGCGGCGCGCTCCTGCCGACCTCGGCGCCAGCGGAGGTGGTGACGGCGGCGCCGGACGCGACGCCCGCTCCGTCTTTTCGGCGGAGATGCTCGCCAGGGAGTGCAGAAATTCACGAACGGAGCGATGATGCCCTCGGTGTGACCCTCCAGGACAGCGGGCCGCGATCGGCTCACGCGGAAGGCTCACCGGGGTGGGTTCGTGAATACGGCAGCTGAAGACAAAGAAGAGAGGGTGTGGCTCGATCCGCGGTTGCTCGTCGAGACCCTGGACGACCCCGCGCTCGTCATCGACGCGCGCGGCGCCGTCCGGTGCAAGAACGAGCAGCTCGAGCGGCTCCTCGCGGGGCCCGGGGCGCCGATGCTGCCGCTGTCGCCGGAGGGCGATCGCGTGCTCTTGCCGCCGGCGCCCGCGGCCGTCGACCTCGCCTGGCTCCAGGCGCTGCTCTCGGGCGAGAGCGACCGGGGCGAGAGCGACCTCCCGGGCGAGGGCTCCGGCGCGCCGCGCTGGGCGCTCCGCGGGCTCTCCTGCACGATCGGCGGGGGCCGCGGCGCGCTGCTCCGCTTCATCGATCGGGACGAGCGCCGCGCGCGGGAGCACCAGCGCCGCTGCGCGCAGGTGATCGAGACGATGCAGCTCGGCTGCACGTTCCTCTCCCTCGAGATCCCCGCAGATGACCGGTCGCTTCGCTACGTCTACATGAACCCGGCCTCCGCGCGGCTCGCCACCAGGCCCATGGCGGAGATCCTCGGCCGGACCGTGGACGAGAGCGCGCCCAGCCTGCGTCAGTTCGGCATTCCTCAGCGCCTGGCGGAGCTGATCCGCAGCGGCCGCACCGCCGAGGACGAGGTGGTCCTCCCCCCGGAGGCGGGCTCGCGCGTCATCACGACCTGGTCGTTTCCCGTGGGAGATCGGGGCCTCGCCGTGATCTACGACGACATCACCGAGCGCCGGGCGACGGAGGAGTCGCTCGAGCGCACGCGCATCCTCCTCGACGGCATCGTCGAGAACCTCCCGCTCATGCTCTTTGTCAAGGAAGAAGCGGAGCTCCGCTACGTGCGGGTGAACAAGAAGTTCGAGGAGTTTCATGGCCACGCGCGAGAGGACCTGATCGGCAAGCGCATCGCTGACTACTTGCCGCAGGAGGTGGCCGACAAGATCGACGCCGAGAGCCGCGCCGTCCTGGCGGGGGGCGTGCCGGTCGAGATCCCCGAGCTCCGCGTGCCCTCGGCGCGCTTCGGGGAGCGCATCTGCCACTCCCGGTGGATCCCCATGAAGGACTCGAAGGGCAAGGGTCGCTATCTCCTCGGGCTCGGCGAGGACGTCACCGAGCGCAAGAAGATGGAGGACGCCAAGCGCCACGAGGAGATCCTCCTCGAGACCCAGCGGCGGCTGCTCGATCTCATCCAGGAGCTCTCGACGCCGAGCATCCCCATCCACCCGGGCATCCTCGTCGTTCCGCTCGTCGGCCAGATGGATAGCTCCCGCGGCGCTCAGCTCATGGAGTCGCTCGTCGGCGCGATCGAGCGGCACCATGCCGAGTTCGTCATCATCGATATCACCGGCGTCACCTCGGTCGACACCGCGGTGGCGAACCACCTGATCCAGGCCACGCGCGCCGCGGGGCTCCTCGGGGCCGAGTGCAGCGTCGTCGGCGCCTCGCCCAGCATCGCCCGCACCGTGATCGACCTCGGCCTCGATCTCGGCAACCTCACCACGCACCGGGACCTGGAGGCCGGGTTCCGGCACGCGCTGGGACGCAAGGGGTATGTCATCGCGCCGCGCGCGTCTCGAAGGACCTGAGGCGCGGCGCGGTCCGCGCGCTCCCCGCCGCCGGAGAGGCGCAGGAGCGCCCCCGCGGGCTCACTCGCAAAGGGCGGTGTCGACGAGGGCGAGGATGTCGAGGTAGGCCTGATCGGCGGCCTCTTCGCCGTACAGGAAGTACGGCAGCACCGTGACGGCGACGGTGATGGCGCGGCCGTCGTCGGTGACACCGCCGCGGGTATGGTAGCCGGGGATGTCGCCGCCGTGTCCCCAGACGAGGCCGCCGCAGCTGAGCGGGGTGCTGACCACGCCGAGGCCGTACCGGGCGCCGGGCCACATGGCGGCGTCGACGGTGGTGCGCAGCTCCTCGAGCTGCGCCGGCTCGAGGAGCTCGCCGCCGAAGAGGGCGAGATAGAAGCGGTTGAGGTCGCTCGGGCTCCCGATCACCTGTCCTGCGGCCCATCCCCAGGACGTGTCCAGCTCGGTGATGTCCTGCAGCGGTTCGAGGGGCACGTCCGTGTGGTAGCCCTTGAGATGGCACCCTTTCATGCTCTGCTCGCCGACGCCGGGGAGATAGGTGCTGCGCAGCCCGATGCGCTCGATGACCCGCTTCGTGATCTCCTCGTTCAGCGGGCGGCCGGTGACCTTCTCGATGATCAGGCCGGCGAGGACGTAGTTTGTGTTGCTGTACGCCCATTCGGTGCCGGGGGCCTTCCCCGGCTGCGACAGCCCCATGTCGAGCAGAGCGTAGGGATCCAGGTAGGTGTGCTGCACCGGGAAGACGCCGCCGGCGAGGAGCACGTCGTCGTAGTCGGCCAGCCCGCTTGTGTGCTGTAGCAGCTGCCGCACCGTGATCTCGCGGCCGTCGATGCCCTCGCCGCGGACCAGGTCCGGCAGGTACGTCTCGACCGGCGCGTCGAGGTCGACCTTGCCCTCGCCGACGAGCTGCAGGACGACCACGGCGGTGAACGTCTTGCTGTTGCTGCCGATACGCACAAGGCCGTCGACAGGCACCTTCGCCTGGGTCTCCAGATCGCGGACACCGGCGGCGTAGTGACGGAGTTTCCCGTCGACGTCACGGACGGTGGCCAGGACGGCGGGGTACTTGCCGTCGCCCAGGCGATCCACGGCCTGCTGCACGGGGTCGTCCGGGTCGGTGTTGGCGCCGTTCGTGGACTCGTCGGTGCACTCGCCCCACGGGTCGCCGCCGCCGCTGCCGGCGCTGCCGGCGTCGCCGCCGCCGCCGCCGCCGCCGCTGCCGGCGTCCTCGCCGCCGCTGCCGCCATCCCCGCCGCCGCTGCCGGCGTCTTCGCCGCCGCTGCCGCCATCCCCGCCGCCGCTGCCGGCCTCGGTGCTCGCCGGCGCCCCGCCGCCGTCGGAGCAGCCCGCGAGCAGGGCCGAGGAGCCGAGCAGCGAGACAAGGACCATCGAGAGGACGCTTCGCAAGCGCATCGTAGCTGCGCCGGCAACATGCGTTCTCGGAGAAGTGAAGGGAGGGTGCAGGGAATTCATGATCGGCTCCTGGTCGTGTGCGGGCGCCCTCGGGTCACCGCCGCGCGCCGCCGGCTCGCGCCGGCGGGATCACTGCGTCGGTTGGAGAGCTCCGTTCGTGTTCGTGACTCTGTTCCCGGACTCGCGAGGTTCGTTCATGCATCGAGACGATTTTCTCTTCGAAGCGCGGCTGTGGCTGCTGCCAGCACGGCTCTCGTGCCCACCGGCGCGACGGTGCGCCCGGGGCTCACTCGCACAGCGCGGCGTCGACGAGGGCGAGGACGTTCTCGTAGGCGGCGTAAACCTGCTCGATGGTTTGCACGCTGGGCAGGGCGGAGGGCAGCGCCGTGACCGCGACGGTGACGGCGCGGCCGTCCTCGGTGACGCCGCCGCTTGTCTCGTAGCCGAAGATGTCGCCGCCATGGCCCCAGACGAGGCCGCCGCAGCTCAGCGGGCTGCTGCTCAGGCCGAGACCGTACTCGTTGCCGGGCCACATGCTGGAAGCGTCGACGGTGGCGCGCATCTCCTCGAGCTGCGCCGGCTCGAGGAGCTCGCCGCCGAGCAGGGCGGTGAAGAAACGGTTCATGTCGCTCGGGGTGGAGATCATGTTGCCGGAGGCCCCTGCGATCGACGGGTCCAGCTCGGTGACGTCGCGCAGCAGCTCGCCAAGCGGCGCGTGATAGCCCCTTGGATGGCACCCCCGGATGCCCTGCTCGCCTGCGTCGGGCACATAGGTGTGGCGCAGCCCGATGCGCTCGATGACCCGGGTCGTGATCTCCTCGTTCAGCGGGCGGCCGGTGACGTGCTCGACGAGCAAGCCGGCGAGGATGTAGTTTGTGTTGCTGTACGCCCATTCGGTGCCGGGGGTCTTCCCCGGCAGCGTCAGCGCCAGGTCGATCAACGCGCGGGGCTGGACGTAGGTGTGCAGGGCCTTGAAGACGTCTTCGCCCAGGAGCAGCCCGACGAAATCGGGCAGCCCGCTTGTGTGCTGCAGCAGCTGCCGCACGGTGATCTCGCGGCCGTCGATGCCTTCGCCGCGGACGAGATCCGGCAGGTACGTCTCGATCGGCGCGTCGAGGTCGACCTTGCCCTCTCCCACGAGCTGCAGGACGACCACGGCGGTGAAGGGCTTGCTGTTGCTCCCGATGCGCACCTGCCCGTCGACAGGCACCTTCGCCTGGGTCTCCAGATCGGCGACACCGGCGGTGTAGTGACGCGTGCGCCCGTCGAGATCACGGACGGCCACCAGGACGGCGGGGAACTTGTCGTCGCTCGCCAGGCGGTCCGCGCCCTGCTGCAGGGGATCATCGGGGTCGGTGTTGGCCTCGAGCGTGGCGTCACCGGTGCACTCGCCCGACGGGCTGCCTCCGCCACCGCCGCTGCCGGCGTCTTCGCCGCCGCCGCCGCCGCTTTCGTCTCCGCCCGCGCCGCTCTGGGCGCCGCCGCCTCCGGCGCCGCTGCCGGCGTCCGTGCTTGCCGGCGCCCCGCCGCCGTCGGAGCAGCCCGCGAGCAGGGCCGAGGATCCGAGCAGCGCGGAGACGAGGACCGTCGAGAACACGCGTCGGAAGCGCGTCGCTGCTGCGCCGGCGACTGGCATTCTCGGAGAAATGAAGCGATGGTGCAGAAATTTCATGATCGGCTCCTGTCGTGCGCGGGCGTCTCCGGATCGACGCCGCGCGCCGTCGGCTCTCGCCGCCAGGCATCGGCACGTCGATTGGAGAGCACCGCTCGTTATCGGAGCTCTGTTCCCGGACTCGTGAGGATCGTTCATGCCCAGAGACGAGATTCCCTTCAAAGCTCCACCGGCGCCGGGCGGAGCGTCATCGGCGGCGGCGCTCGCAGCCAAGCTGCCGGAGGCCCATGCGCGCGTGGCCGCGCGGCTCGCCGGCCGGCCGGTGGCGACCCGGGTCGACGGCGAGCGCTTCGTGGTCGATGTGGCGGGCGCGCCGTGAGCGCGGGAAGGGGGCGATGAAGATCAGCCGGAGCAACGATCGGATCGCGGCGAGCTGGCGGGACTGGCGGAACGCGTGGCGGCCGCCAGGTCCCGGGGCGCGACGAGGGCCGCGAGATCCGGCAAAAAAGCCGCGGCACGCCGCTCGCAAAGAGTGCCTATCGAAACGCCGCGAGGGCCGACCTCGCGCTGGCCTCGCCGTTGCGGGACAGCGCAAAGGCCCGGACGCGGCGTGACAGCTCGAGCCGGCGCCGCGCGTCGCGCTCGGATGGAGGCACGCATGTTGGTTCATCGCTCTCATCGCTCCCTGTTCCTGCTTCTCCCTGTTCTCGCGCTCGCCTGCTCTGCCGCGCAAGGCGCCGCCCTGCCGCGGCCGGCGAGCACCGCTCCGCGGCAAGACGGTGCGGGGGCTCCGGCCGGCTCGACCGGCGCGAAGCGCTTCGTCGACGCCGGGTCGTACTTCACGAGCGCGGCCGAGATCGACGCCTGGTACGGGCTGCTCCGCGTTCTGGACGACGACTTCGACGCCGTGTGCGGCGACACCTTCTGCGAAGGCGAGTACAGCAACTACGAGCCGCTTCGATTCCGTTGCTCCGTCGAGGAGCACGCCGGGACGATAGGCAGCTGCGTGTGGGTCTTCGCGGCGAGCAACGAGGAGGTCCTCCCTTCCACGGGCGATGTGGAGGTGGACGCCAGGGTCTTCCTCTGCGAGATGCCCGTCGCCCCGGAGACCGCCGTGGTCGACCTCGTGAAGGCGCTCTCGGCGCCGATGGATCGGGCGATCGACGCCGCGCTCCCCGGAACGGACAGATCGCTGTACGACGGCCTCGTCGAGTGCCTCTGATAGCAGCCCGCCGGCATCGGCCGGCAGGCTCATAATTCTTGCAACGCCGCATTCTTCAGGCCAAGTTCACGAGCGCACATGACGGCGAGCGCAGAAGAACCCGCGGACACACCTCCGGTGAAGATCAACCGCGGGGACGTGTTCTGGATAGCGCCAGATGACTCGCGAGGGCCTGCCCCGAGCTACTCCCATCCCCACGTGGTGGTCCAGGACGACCTCTTCAACCACTCGCGCATCACGACCGTGGTCGTGTGCGCGCTGACGTCGAACTTGCACCGGGCGAACGAGCCGGGGAATGTCCTGCTCGACGTGGGCGAAGGGGACCTCCCCAGGCAGAGCGTCGTGGTCGTGTCGCAGATCTCTTCGGTCGACAAGGCCCGCCTGGGGGAACGGATCGGCTCGCTGTCCGACACGCGGGTGGAGCAGATCCTGGCCGGCCTGCGATTCCAGCAGGTGTCGTTCTTCGGGCGGTAGATAGCTCGACCGCAGGCCTGCTTGCTCCGCGAGCACCTCGCCCCGAAGGGCCCGTGTCAGCGCGCTCCAGCCGCGCCTGCGCCCCGGCCGAGCGTCGCGCTCCGGCGACCGCACGTGCGCCGGGCTCCGGCGCACGTGCCTGGTCCTCCGGATCACTCGATCGTCAGGGACAGGGGCGGGCTGGCGTGCGCTCCGTTCGACGCCGTCACCTGGTAGACGCCGAACGGATACTCCTGCTCGATCAGGATCCTGCGCTTGTTGATCTCGGAGATGGGAGCCAGCTCGTCGATACCGTTCCCGGTGATGCGCACGGTCGTCAAGCCCGGGACGAAGTTGTCACCGATCACATAGATGGGATACCAGACGGGCATGTCGGTCCGGTCCGACGCGAACCGCTGGAGGGTCGGCGGGAGGTTCGGATCGGGCGCGGGCTCGGGCGGACAGGTGGTGACCCACGGCGGGCAGTCGCCGAGGGAGCGGTACGGGTCGCGTCCGAGCAACTCCTGAACGCGCCATTCGGAGACCAGCCGGATGCGTATTCCTTCGTAGTCGGACGCCATGCTGGGAAGCGACGGCGCCACGGGCTCGGCCTCGAAGCACCCGTCCCCGAGAGCGTGGTCGCGGCACACCGCCATGTCGACGTCGCCGGCGACGAACCGAGAGAGCCACGCCGCGATCGGCAGAGGCCCAGCCGGATCGATGGCGGGATCGAGGACCATGAGCTGCCCGCCGACCCGGACCACGGGTGCGACGTGGCCGCTCCACGACACCTCTCCGTCCGGCTCGTTCTCGGTCTGCAAGGTCAGATCCCCGGTCACCCTGGCAAACCAGGGCGTCGGATAGTCCCACTGGTGGAGGAAGTAGGCCGCCGCCGGGGCCCGCTCCTCGCAGCCGTTCTCAGGATCGAGCCAGGGAATCCGCCGCGAAAACCCGGGTTGCGCCGGTAAGGCGAGCTCCGGATGCCGCGTGTCACGGATCGCGGCAAATCCATCGCTCAGCTGCGCCTCGGTCCAGCTGGGGACGCAGTCGACCGGCAGATCCTCGAGCGGGCCCTTGAGCTCGTTGTAAGCGTAGGGACCGTCGAGCAGCGGGCAGCTCCCGCTCCCGGCGCTTCCCTGGAGCGGCGCCTCCACATCCGAGCGCTCGAGGTCGAGCTCCGGCTCGGAATCGGGCCCCTCGTCGCCGCCGCACGCCGACGAGGCCATGGCCATTGCCGTGACACAGAATAATTTCGCCAAAGCAAGATACCGCTGTCTCATGAATTTTCTCTCCCAGCGTGCGAGATACGAGCCGTCTCGAGAGACTGGCCCGCATGAAAACCTGACGGTTGGCTGGTGGATGCCGGCAACCTCGGTCGTCCTTCACCCGAATCGCCCCGGCTGCGTCGTTTTCTTGCTGTGCGTGACCACGCGTCACGAGGAGAGCGCCCGTCGTGCTCGAGCCCGCCGACCCGCCCTGGGGCGAGCGCGTCGCCGAGCCCACGTCGTTCAGGCGCTCATGAAGTGGCCAGCAGCTTGTCGCGAAAGAGCTGAAGGACCCGGTCGAGCGCGGCGCGCGTCGGCTCGCCCGGCGCGTCGATCAACGCGCCGGTGAGCACCGAGTGATGCTTCCTGAGGGGCCCTTCGGGGTGCCCGTCGGCTTGCTCCAGCGCCTCGGCGACGAACCCGTCGCCGAGGCGCTCGCGAAGGAACTGGAACCGCTCCGCCGGCACCAGGGGATCGTCCTTGAAGCGGAGCCCCAGCACCCGGAGGCCCTCTCGGTCGCAGCGCTGCGCCACCGCGTCGAGGGTCGCAGGATCGCAGTCGACGGATCGCCGCCGGCTCTTCGTGAGCGGGAACGGGAGCGAGGGCTGCGACATGACAGGCGCCAGCACCCGGGCGTCGGCGGCCATGGCGAGCGCGAACCCGCCGGTGAAGCACATCCCCACGACGCCCACGCCCGGCCCGCCGCAGCGCTCGTGCTCCGACGCGGCGAGGGCCCGGAGCCAGTCGACGACCGGCGAGGAGCGCCCCGCCGCGAAGCAGGTGAACTCCTTGCTGATGCAGGCCTTGGCCATCGTCGAGATGCCGTAGAGCACGCCCGCGAGCCTGGGTCGCACGGGGTCGCGGCCAGCGATCCCGAAGAGGTCGGGCAGCACGGCCGTGCAGCCGAGCGCCACGACCCGGTCGGCGAACCCGAGCACCTGGGGAGAGATCCCCGGCATCTCGGTCAGCACGAGGACCGCGGGGCCCTTCCCTTTTCGATAAACATCGCGCGTCTCCCCATCGTGCGCGATGCGCTCGCGCTGGAAGGTGGCGAGATCGCCCTCGGGCGCCCTGGGTTGGCTCGGTGCGGTCACGGCGTGACTGCATCACAGCACGCGCGCGCGGTAAAGCCCCTCTCCAGCGGCGCTCGGGTGCACAGGATCGCCCCCGCGCGCCCGGAAATCGAGATCGGAGCTCGATGGATCCGGACGCGACGATCGTGGGGCACATCTACGTCCCGGACGCCGCACCCCCGGTGCTCGACGGCATGAGCCCACGGATCAGACCTCGACAGGCTCACGTGGCCGGCGCGGGCCTTGAGCCCTCGCGCAAAGAGTGATTTAAAGCACCATGCCGTCGATCCTGATCAAGGCTGCCGATGTGATCACCCTCAACGACGCGGGCGATGTGCTCCGCGGCGTCGATATCGCGATCGAAGGCGGTGCGATCCTCGCCGTTGGCCAGGCGCCCCCCGGCTTCCTCGCCGGCGAGGTGCTCGACGGCACCGATCTGGTCGCCCTGCCCGGCCTCTGGAACGCGCACACGCACGCGGCCATGACGTTCGTGCGCGGCTTCGGAGATGACCTGCCGCTCGACCGCTGGTTCAATGAGAAGATATGGGTCGCGGAGCGCGCCCTCACCGCAGACGACGTCGAATGGGGCGCCTATCTTGCCGCGGCCGAGATGATCCGGAGCGGCACGGTCGGCTTCGCGGATCACTATTTTCATATGCACCGCGTCGCCGACGTCGTCGAGAAGAGCGGCCTGAAAGCGCTCCTCGCCTGGTGCGTCTTCGGCCTCTCCAGCGAGGTCGGGACGGATCTCTCCGGGGCCGTGGATTTTGCCCGGCGCTTTCAGGGCGCGGCCGGCGGCCGGATCAAGACGTGCCTCGGCCCGCACGCGCCCTATACCTGTCCGCCCGAGTTCCTCAAGAGCGTCGGCGAGACGGCGCGCAAGGAGGGCCTGGGCATCCATATCCACCTCTCCGAGAGCGACGAGCAGGTCGAGGCATCGCGGAAGCGCCACGGGAAGACGCCCCCCGCGCTCCTCGACGCGCTCGGCCTCCTCGACGTCCCCGGCCCGAAGCTCGCCGCCCATTGCATCGCTGTGACCGAGGAGGACACAGCGATCCTCGCCGGCCGCGGCGTGAGCGTCGCGCAGTGCCCCGGCTGCCACATGAAGCTCGGGATGGGGGTGACGCCCGTCCCCTCGCTCCTCGCCCGCGGCGTGAACGTGGCGCTCGGCACCGACGGCCCCGGCTCGAACAACAACCTCGACATGCTCGAGGAGGCGCAGCTCGCGGCCCTGTTGCAGAAGGCGCACCTGCGCGACGCCGAGGCCCTGCCCGGCGACGCCGTGCTCCGCCTGGCCTCGCGGAACGGCGCGCGGGCCCTGGGCTTCGAGGCGAGCGGCGTCATCGCCCCCGGCGCCGCCGCCGACATCATCCTCTTCGATTTCCACCGCCCTCACCTCCGCCCTCGCAACAGCCTCGTCGGCAACATCGTGTACTCGGCGAGATCCAGCGATATTCGCCACTCCATCATCGCGGGCCGGCTCGTCATGAAGGACCGTGAGCTCCTCACGCTCGACGAGGAGCGAATCCTCTGGGAGGCGGAGCGCCGCGCGTTCGCCATGCTGGCCCGCGCCAGGGGCACGGCGCTGCGCGAGTACAACGGATGACGTGCCCCCTTCGGGCCATCTCCGTGTTCACCTGCGTGGCCGGAGCGGAGCGATGGCCATGTCCGGCGCGACTCGGTGTGGCCGCGCGGGCAACACAGCACAGACCTTCTCACGTCCCGCGCCGCGCCTCGCCGAGGCCGTCCCGCGCGACATGATCTGGATACGGGAGCGGCCGTCGTGAAGAAGGCGGCCTGGCTCGCGTCGCGCTGGTGGGGGTCGGACCGGTCACAGCGCCGGCACACCAGAGCGGGCAGCGTCTCCGGAGCGACCCTTGCTTGGCCGGCATCGCTCAGCTCAGGTCGTCGAGCACCTCGGCGAGCGATGCGGCGACAACGGCCCGCTCAAGCCACCGTTCCAGAGTCTCCGGATTTTTCTCGGCCAGGATGCGTTCCCGCGCCACATCCGGCACGGTGATGCCGCGAACCCGGAGCGCCGTCAGCACGGCACGCGCGGCCTCTTCGGCGCGGCCTTCCTTCCGCTCCTCGGCCCGAAGCTTCCGCTCGTACTCCTCAAACCACGCCCGGATCTCTGCGCTCACATCGTCCTCCTTGTCGATCGCCGGCTCCCGTCTTCCGAGCCGGAAGTGTACCAGCAGCGGCTTGGCGACGCTCTTCTCCCAGGCATCGTCCGGCAGCGCCGCCAGATCCGCCAGCGCATCGCGCAGGAGGCGGCCTGAGCCGAGCAGCCGCAGGAGCAGCGTCGCACGCGTCCGGGGCAGCTCGGCAAGCACCACCACGCGCATCATCAGGCCCGGCACGGCGTGGTAGACGCCTGGTTGCACCGGCTCGCAGCGGTAGGCATCGAGCACCGTCTCAGGGCGCCCCGGGCCGATGACGACCAGCGCAGGGAAGTCCACCGCCGACTGCGGCGGCGCGTCGGCGTCCTCGTCCGGTGCGACGGAGCCGGCTGCAGAGCGGGCGCGGCGCTCGAGCTCGTGGTGCCACGTGAGCTGCTTGCGCAGGCACTGGCGGATCTGACGAAGGCTCGGCGTGCGATGAAACGGCTCAAACAGGCTCGGCTCCGCCGAGAGCTCGCCGAGCAGGCCCATGGCGGCGCGCTCGGCCTGCCGTGCTGGATCAGGCACGCTGTAGACATCGATCTTCTGTGTCGCCGCCAGGACCTCTACCTCGGTCTCCGCCGCCGAGACGAGGCTCAGCCCGTCTCGCAGCAAGTTCTTGGAGAACTGGTCGGAGCGATTGTGCATCGGAGTGCGACCCTAATCCATTCTGGCAGCATGGGCCACCATGGATCGATGCGAGGAGACGGATTGAATCAGGCGCGAAAAGCGCCACGAGCCGCGAGCCATGCCGGTAACGACTGAGTGAACAACAAGCACTTACCGGCAGGTGGAGCAAATCGCGTGGGAATCGTTCTCGGTCGCATGAAATTTCCGGTCTCCTGGCGGGATGAGCGCACCATGGCTCCCCGAGCGGTGAAGAGATGCCCGAGTTGGCGGCAATTACCGACGTGGGTTGACGTCGCGCAGGCCCGGCGGCAGGACCGGACCGGTCTCAGCGGCGGAACTCGGAGGAGAAGCGCCCGGCGGGCGTGAGCATGACCTGATCGGCGAGGGGTATGCCGATCAGGTGCGAGACGTGCTCGACGGCGTCGGGTTGGTACTCGACTGCGCAGGCTTGTTGCTGGCCATCGCGAGGGTGAGCGGCGCAGTCATGCCGTTGATGGCGGCCCCTCGCGAGGGTGAGCGCTTCCGGTCGCCGCCGTGATCGTCGAGCCATCCCGCAGCCGAAGCGTAACCGCCCAGGCGAGGGCATCGTGACCATACGGGCGGGCCGATTACGTGTTGCCGTCGAGACGAAGGAGAAGCGATGGGAACAGGTAACCGGCGCCGCGCGGACGCTCACGATGGCGTTGGCCGGGCGCTTACGCCGTGCTGACGCTGCCCCCGTCGGTGCGCATTTACGTCGTGGCCGAGCCTACCGGCCTGCGCAAACGCTTCGATGGACTGTCGGTGCCAGTCGCGCATAGCTTCGAAGCCGACCCGCTGTGCGGGCACCTGTTCGTGTTCAGAATCGGCGAGGCGACCAGGTCCGGATCCTGTTCTGGGAACCCCTGTCATCCTCAACTCGGTTTGCTCTTCCTTTTCCCTCCAGCTTGCTGACGCGGCTCCACCCCATCAGCGCGCTGCCCTGTCCGCGCCGCCCGGCGCACCGGCTCGACCCTGGCCAGCGCTCCGCACGCGAGGTCGGGCAGGGTCGCCTTCATCCACCTGGGGTCCACGGCGCCGGGCGCGGAGAGATAGGAGCGGCAGGCCTGGTGCGCCGGGCCGAGCAGCACGACGTCGACCATCACCTCGGACGAGCGCGCCCCGGAGAAGACGCCGAGCTCCGCCAGGTGCGCCATCACCTCCGCCTTGAGCCGCGCCTTTGTGTCCCGGAGCGCGGCGCGGTGATGCCCGTCCAGCTCCAGCGCGAGCGCCTGGTACATGAAGCGCGCCTCGGCCTCGTGGTCGAACACCCAGGCCAGATGCGCCTCCACCAGCGTCCGCACCGCCGAGCGCGCTGTCCTGGCGGCGAGCACGCGCGCGGTCACGTACCCCAGCAACCGCTCGAAGGTCCGCTCGAGCAGCGCCGACACCAGCGCCGGAAAGTCCTCGAACAGGTGGTACACGCTCGAAGGGCTCGCGCCCGCCTCCTTGCGGACGTCCTCGATGCCGGCGCGCAGCAGGCCCCGCTGCTCGAAGCAGCGGAGCGCCGCGTCCAGCAGCGCCTCCCGGCGGGCCACACCGTTCTGTCGAGCCACGGCCATGGCCCCTCCCCTACCCCAGCCACGCACCGCTGACCAGCCGGCCCAACTGGAGGATTTTTCCAATTTATTTTGGAATTTTATTCCACTTTCTCTACCCTCCAGTTGAAAGCGAGGTGTCGCATGAAGCTGGGGCTGGAGAAGAGAGCTGCGCTGGTGACCGGTGGTTCGCAGGGGATCGGTAAGGAGGTGGCGTTGCAGCTCGCGGCCGAGGGGGCCCGCGTGGCGCTCACCTACCGGAGCGAGCGGGAGAAGGCCGCCCAGGTCGTCCAGGAGATCGAGCGGCGAGGCGGCGAGGCGCTCGCGCTGGAGCTCGACCTCGGGTCGGTCGAGTCGGTCAAGGCGGTGGTCGCGGCCACCCTGGCGCGCTTCGGGCAGCTCGATGTCCTCGTCAACAACGCGGTCCGCTGGAGCGAGCACCTGCCCTGGGAAGCGCCGCGCTTCGAGGACATCCCGCTCGCCGAGTGGCAAGGCACCCTCCACGACAACATCGACGGCGCCTTCGCCGCCATCCAGGCCGCGGTGCCCTCCATGCGCGCCCGCGGCTGGGGCCGGATCGTCAACATCTCCTCGGGCGTGGCGCTCGACGGGGTGGTGGGCGGCGGTCCGTACGCCGCCGCCAAGTCGGCGCTCCACGGGCTCACCTCGGTGCTCGCACGCGAGCTCGGGCCACACGGGATCCTGACCAACGTGGTGGTGCCGGGCTTGACCCTGACCGACAAGGTGAGCGCGCGGGTGTCACCGGAGGTCCTGGCGCAGCGCGGGAAAGCGTATCCCGTCGGGCGGTTGCTGCGGCCGGAGGAGGTCGCGCCCACCATCGTCTTCCTGTGCTCGGCGGTGAACACCGCGGTCACCGGGGAGATCCTCCGCGCGAGCGGTGGCCGGCCGATGGGTTGAGGGCTGAGGCAGCCCCTCAAATCCTTCGAAAAATTCACAGGGAGACGGGGAGGGAAATCTTCAAAATACTCCCTGTCTCCCGCCTCCCTGTTCAGCTGGCGCACGCCGGCAACCGGCGGTGCTCGATGCGCGGGCCGGCGGCGACTCGACCGCGGCTGCGACGGGAACCTCGGGCCCGCCCGGCTGTCGATCCCCCTACCCCACGGCCGGCGGGCCTGCGTTCAGGCGCGGACCGCCGTGCCACGACCGGAGGCCCCCGTGCGAAGCTCCCTGCTCCGCGGCCGCGCTGCGCTCGCCGCGATCGCCGTTCTCGTCCCCGCGCTCTCGAGCTGTGCCGACAGCACGTCACCGCCCGCCGCTCCCAACGCGCTCTCGCGCGGTCCCGAGCCCGCCGCGCCCGCCGTGCCGCCCCTCGTCCTCACCGCGCGCCGCCCCGAGGCCCCGCCGATCCAGCTCACCGCGGCGGACGGCACGGGGCTGCGCCTCGTCGCCCTCACCGGCCGCGCGGTCATCGAGGCGCCGCTCGCGCTCACCGAGCTGCACCTCACGTTCGAGAACCCCGAGGACCGCGTGCTGGAAGGCACCTTCCGCGTCACCCTGCCGCCCGGCGCGAGCCTCGGCCGCCTCGCCATGAGGATCGGCGATCGCTGGCAGGAGGGCGAGGTGGTCGAGCGCCAGCGCGCGCGCGAGGCGTACGAGGACTTCCTCCATCGCAAGCAGGATCCGGCGCTGCTCGAGCAGGCGGCGGGCAACGAGGTGAGCGCGCGGGTCTTCCCCATCCCGGCGCGCGGCGTGAAGGAGATCGTCCTCTCGTACTCCCAGGAGCTCCGCCCGGACGCGCCCTTCACCGTCCCCCTGCGCGGCCTGCCCGTGGTGAGCCGCCTCGACCTCGAGGCCACCGTCGCGGGCGCCGCCGCGCCGGTCCACGCGCTCCACCGGAGAGACGCGGCGCCCGACGCCGACTTCGCGGTGGATCCCGCGCGGCTCGGGTCGACGGAGGCGCGGGGCGGCCTGCGCAGCGGCGAGCTCGTGCTCGCCCGCGTGCGCGCGCCGGTGGAAGCGCGGCCCGATCCGCTCGCCTCCGCCGTGGTCCTCGTGGACACAAGCGCCTCGCGGGCGCTCGGGCTCGACGAGCAGCTCGGCCTGCTCACGGCCGTCGCGCAGGCAACGGCGCGGGCAGGCGGCCCGGGCGCGCCGCTCACCGTCGCCTGCTACGACCAGACCGTCACGCCGATCTTCGACGGCCCGGCCTCGGCGTTCGGCGAGGCGGAGCTCCGGCGCATCCGCGAGCGGCAGGCGCTCGGCGCCTCGGATCTCGGGCGCGCGCTCCGCTGGGCCGGCGAGCGCGCGCGAGCCCGCGGGCAGCGGCGCGTCGTGCTCCTCTCCGACGGCATCGCCACCGCGGGCGAGGTCGCGCCGAGCGCCCTGCGCGGCGCGGCGGCGGCGCTGCGCGACGCGGGCGTCGAGCGGCTCGACGCTGTCGCGCTCGGCGGTATCCGCGACGAGGCCGTCCTCCGGCAGGTCGTCACGGCGGGCCTGCCGCGCGACGGCGCCGTGATCGACGGCGCCCGCGGCATCGCCGAGCTCGATCGGCGCCTCGCCTCGGCTACCCGCTCGGGGATCGCCGTGAATGTCGAGGGCGCGCGCTGGGTCTGGCCCAGCACGCTCGATGGCATGCAGCCGGGCGACGAGGCGCTCGTCTACGCCGAGGTGCCGGCCGAGCTGCCGGTCCGGATCACGGTGGACGGCCGCACCACCGCGCCCGATCTCCGCGGCGTGGAGCGCCCGCTGCTCCAGCGCTCCTGGGCGCGGGCGAAGATCGACGGCCTCCTCGCCCGGGAGACGCCTGGCGGCGACCAGGACGCCCTCCGCAGGCAGATCATCGACCTCTCGATCACGCACCGGGTGCTGAGCCCGTACACCGCGCTGCTCGTGCTGGAGACCGAGGGCGACTACGCGCGCTTCGACATCCCCCGGCGCGGCCTCTCCGACCTCCTGACCGTGGAGGGCGGCCGCGTCGCCGTGCAGAAGCGCTCCTGGCCGCCGGCCCAGAAACCGCAGGGCGCCGCGCCGCCCGCCCGCCTGGCCGCCGCGGCTTCCCTCGGCCAGACCGCGGCCCTGCGCCCGCCCCCCGCGCCGCCTGGATCTCCTCCCGGCGCGCACGCCGAAGAGTCGTTCAGCGCGGGCGGGCTCGGGCTGTCGGGCATCGGCGAGGGCGGCGGCGGCCGCGGCGAGGGCATCGGCCTTGGCTCGGTCGGCACCCTGGGCCACGGGGCCGCCGCGCCCGCGCCGAGCACCGCGCCGGCCGCGGGCGCCGGCCAGGGCCTGGGCAGCGGGCACGGCCGCCTCGGCGGCCACCATCGGGGCGCGGCGCCCTCGGTCCGCATGGGCGCCGTCCAGGTGAGCGGCCGCCTCCCGCCGGAGGTGATCCAGCGCATCGTCCGCCAGAGCTTCGGCCGCTTCCGCCTCTGCTATGAGCGCGGGCTCCAGCGGAACACCGGCTTGCAGGGCCGCGTCGCCGTGCGCTTCACCATCGACCGGAGCGGTGCGGTCGCGAAGGCGGGCGACGGCGGCTCGGATCTGCCCGACGGGGCCGTGGTCTCCTGCGTGGTCCGCGCCTTCCACGCGCTGAGCTTCCCCGCGCCCGAGGGCGGGAGCGTCGACGTGGTGTACCCGATCCTGTTCGCGCCGCCGGACGCCGCGGCCACGCCGGCCGCCCCCGGCGCCGCCGCGCCGCCTTCGGAGCCGCCGGTCGAGCCGTATACCGGCCGCTTCAAGCGGATCCAGGACCACCTCGCCCGGGGCGACGCGCCGGCGGCGGTGCGCGACGCCTCGGCCTGGCGCGCCGAGGCGCCCGGCGACGTGCTCGCCCTCGTCGCGCTCGGCGAGGCGCTCGAGGCCGCGGGCGACGCGCCGGGCGCCGCCCGCGCGTACGGCTCGCTCATCGACCTGTTCCCGGCGCGCGCGGATCTCCGCCGCTTCGCCGGCGGGCGCCTCGAGCGCCTCCCGCCCGGCGCGGGCCTCGATCTGGCGGTCGACACCTACGAGAAGGCGCGCGAGCAGCGCCCCGACCACCCCTCCAGCCACCGCATGCTCGCGTTCGCCCGCCTCAAGCGGGGCGAGCACGCCGCCGCCTTCGACGCGCTCGCGGCGGGCCTCCAGCGCCGCTACCCGCCGGGGCGCTTTGACGGCGTGGAGGGCGTCCTGCGCGAGGACCTCGGCCTCGTCGCCGCGGCGTGGCTCAAGGCGGATCCGGCGCGCCGGGCGGGCGTCCTGGGCCGGCTCGCGAAGGCGGGCGCCGCGCTCGAACGGGCGCCCTCGCTCCGCTTCGTGCTGAGCTGGGAGACCGACGCCAACGACGTCGATTTCCACATCCGGGACGACCGCGGCGGCCACGCTTCCTATGAAAACCCGACGCTGCCGGGCGGCGGGCGCCTCTATGCCGACGTCACCACCGGCTACGGGCCCGAGTGCTTCACCATTCGCGCGCCCCGGGAGCAGCGGGCCGGCCGGTACACCCTGCAGGCGCATTACTATTCGCGCGGCCCGATGGGCTACGGCATGGGCAAGCTGCAGATCGTCGATCACGACGGCAAGGGCGGCCTGAGCTTCGACGAGCGGCCCTTCGTGGTGATGACCGACCGCGCGTTCGTGGATCTCGGCGCCGTCACGCGCTGAAGCTGCCCGAGCTACCGGACAGGCAAAGGAAAATCCGACGTGAAGAGCTTCGTCGAGACGACCCGGTCTTCCGCGGCCGTCGCAGGACAGAGCCAGTTCGCCTTGTCGATGAACCACACCGTCCGATCGCGCCTGCCCTTGTCCAGCAGCGCGGGGACGAGCTTCCGCAGCTCCGCGGCGATCTTGCCAAAGAACACATCGCCCCGTTGTGGGCGAGCGCCGTGCGCACCACCGCGATCGGACCGGCTGGGGCCGCGGCGCCGCCCGCTCGCCACGTTCACCGCGCTCGTCCGTCGCGCTCAACGGCGGATCGCACCCCCCATGGTACGATCCCGGGCGCTGTGCCAGAGGTCCAATCTGCCCCGCGGCGCAGCACGCAGCGCAAGGGGCGCCACGGAGGCTCGCGATGACCGGCCGCGTCGACTTCTACTTCGATTACATCTCAGGCTACGCGTACTTCGCCTGGCTGCGCCTCCAAGAGATCTGCGAGCGCCGCGGCGTGGAGCTGGGGGTGCACCCGGTGCTCTTCGCCGGCCTGCTCGACCACTGGGGCCAGCTCGGGCCCGCCGAGATCCCTCCGAAGCGCGAGTGGGTATACAAGGACGCCTTCCGCCACGCGAAGCTCCACGGCATCGAGCTCTCCTGCCCGAAGTTCCACCCCTTCAACCCGTTGCTCGCCCTGCGGCTGTCGCTGCGCGAGGTCGGCGGCGTAGAGCAGCGCAGGATCGTCTCGACCCTCTTCCGGGCCGGCTGGGGGCAGGGGTTGGACCTCGGCTCGCGCGACGAGCTCGCCGCCGCGCTCGAGCGCGAGGGGCTCGACAGCCGCGCGCTCATCGAGAAGGCGTCGGAGCCGGCCGCCAAGGAGGCGCTCCGGCAAAACACCGAGCGCGCGGTCGCGCGGGGTGTGTTCGGGGTGCCGACGACCTTCGTGGACGATGAGCTCTTCTGGGGGAGCGACCGCATGGACTACATCGAGCTCGCCCTCGACGGGCGCGACCCGCTGGACCACACCCGCGTGCGCGAGGCGCTCGCGCGCCCCAGGCAGGCCGACCGGCGCAAGGTGCGCAGCGGCGACGGCGGCTGACCGCCGCCGGCGCTGCGCGGAGCGCGCAAGGGAAAGAAGCCGGCGCGCTGCGCGATGAGGTGTGCGCGGCGAGCGGATCGGGCGGCATCGTGGGCGTCAGATGGCGAGGTGCCGCTGTCGAAGCAGCGATATCCCTTGTAGCGGAGCGCCGCGATGCGATGCGATCGCGATGCAGATCGTCAATCGACGTGGCGGGGCGGACGCTGACCCGCTGGCTCATCTCGAGGAGCTGGTCGTGGCTCACGGTATCGCCGCTCCCGGGAGCGAGACCTCCGGCGCCCCGCGCTCCGTGGGCATCCTCGGGGGGGGGAGAGAGCGAGAGCCGAGACCTCCTTCCCTGTCAAGCGCCCCGTCGAGCGAGGGCGCCGAGCGAGGGGGCGCCGCCCGTCGCCCCCCGATCGCAGCAGAGCCGGCCAGGCCGGTGACGCAGCGCCTGCACGTTGCCCTCGCCGGGGCGAGCTTCTCGGCGTACAGGGACCCCCTGCACTGGGCGAGGGCGTGCGTACCTCCTCACACGAAAGGGTCGCTACCATGGACGGTTTGAATCGCGTGATGCTGCTCGGAAACCTCGGCGCCGACCCCGAGCTCCGGTTCACGCAGGGCGGGCAGGCGGTGCTCAACATGCGCCTGGCCACGACGGAGACGTACCTCAACAAGGACAAGGAGCGCGTCGAGCGCACCGACTGGCACAACGTCGTCGTGTGGGGCAAGCGCGGCGAGGCGCTGGCGAAGATCCTGACGAAGGGATCGTCGGTCTTCATCGAGGGCTCGCTCCGCACGTCGAGCTACGACGACAAAGAGGGCAACAAGCGCTACAAGACCGAGATCAACGCCAACAACATCATCCTCACCGGCCGAGGCAAGGGCAGCGGCAGCAGCGGCGAGACGTTCGTGCCCGATGGCGGCGGGTACGAAGCGGAGGGCGAAGGCTACGGCGGCGGCGGCGGCGGGTACGCGCCTCGCGGCGGTGAAGGTGGAGGCGCGCCCCAGGGCGGCGGATACGCCCGCAGCAGCGGCTCCTCGGCGGGCGGCTCCGCCGCCAGCGCGGGGGACTTCGAGGTGAGGTTCGGTCGCGACAAGGGCAAGCGGATCAGCGAGGTCGCGGATCTCTCGTGGCTCCGCGGGACGCTGGAGAGGGACCTCGCCGACGGGTCGAAGTCCCAGTTCCACGAGAAGGCGCGCGGGCAGCTCGCGGCGATCGACGCGGAGCTGGCGCGGCGCGCGGGCAGCGGCGCGCGCTCGGTCGCGACCGGCAGCGGCGGGGGGCGAGCGCCCGCCGGCGGCGGTGGGAGCGCGCCTCGCGGGGGACGCCCGGCGCCGCAGGATGCGCCGCCGGCCGACGACTACGACACCGGCGGCGGCGGCGGCGGCTTCGGGAACGACGACGACATTCCGTTCTGATCGCCGGGAGACAAGGCCAGCGCTCCTTCGCCGCGAAGCTCCGCCAACGAAGCGCGCCAGAGGCGCTCTCGAGCGCCGGATGGCGTTGGCCAGAGTTGACCCAGGGGGACGGGGCGACGAGAATCGCGGGACGAGGGTCGAGGTGTCGCGATGAGCGATGAGACGCACAGCGGGCGCCGCCAGGCGCCGAACAAACGGCCGCCTCACCCGGCGACGGTGGCGCAGCCGAAGGCGCCGCATCTCGCGTCCGCCCCGGGCAAGGGGCGGCCGCCTCACCCGGCGACGGTGGCGCAGCCGAAGGCGCCGCATCTCGCGTCCGCCCCGGGCAAGGGGCGGCCGCCTCACCCGGCGACGGTGGCGCAGCCGAAGGCGCCGCATCTCGCGTCCGCCCCGGGCAAGGGACGGCCGCCTCACCCGGCGACGGTGGCGCAGCCGAAGGCGCCGCATCTCGCGCCCGCCCCGGGCAAGGGACGGCCGCCTCACCCGGCGACGGTGGCGCAGCCGAAGGCGCCGCATCAGGCCCTCATCGCTCGGTCCCCCGTGGCTCAGCGGATGGAAGCGACCTACGACGTAGCTACGTGGAAGTTCACTGCCTTCAAGGCTCACCTCGCGGTCAACGACAAGCTCGACAACGAAGACTGGGATGACTACAAAAATCGGATCCTAGGGGCGTTCAGGAATTATGACCCCGGTCGACAAGCGAAGTTCTTCAACAACGCCGTGACCGCCCGCCAACAGGCGTGGGTGAAGAAGCAGTCCACCAATTCGCCCAAGAAGCCCAGCAAGGAGAAGCTGTGGTCCAGCGCGTTTTGTTACAACGGGGAACGCTGGACCCCGGCAACACATAGCGAACCCAAGCAAAGGGCCAACAGGCGTACCACGACCAACAAGCACGCAGAGCAGAGCCTGTTCAGCACGATGCACCTGCCCATGAGCTCCGGATGGATCGGCTTCGTGCAGAATGAATGGCCGTGTCAAGGTGAAGGATGCTGCTCATTCTTTATCGGAGTATCCAAACTTAAAAACGTGGCGGGCGTGATCTTCACGGTGCAAGGCTCCGGGGGGTACGCCACCGAGCACGGCCGCGAGATAGGATCCAGCGGGCATGTCTATTTCTGGAATGGGAACATGACGTACGACCCGCCCCCGGGGGCCCCGGCCCCGCCCCCCTGACCATCGCTTCTCGCTGGCGGTGCAGGCGGAGTAGACCCAGGGGTCGACGTGGCGCGCAGGGCCGAGCGCAATAGCGGAGCCGTCACCGCGAAGGAGGAGCGAAGGAGACCACCATCCCACCAGCTCCTGCACACCTCGTCCTCATTGAACGGGCCGTTGTCCGTCTCCTCCACGGTAGAGACCCAGTACCCGCCGCTCGAATCGAAGTCGACATCAACAGCGGTGTTGTGCCACGTGTCGATCTCCCAGTCCTCTCTCCAGTACGAGAGCTTGTCCTCGTCCTCTCCGCCGCGCTCGGGCTCCTGCGTTGCGAGCTACATGCCTCCTGGCGGCGCGAGGCGCGCGGCGATGTGACGGCGTGAGCCGCCGTCCTGACGGACACGTGCGTCCGGCTCCATCCCCCGCCAGCGAGCAGCGTCAAGCGCCAAGAGCGCGTGGCTATGACAGACAATGTCCGACATGGTCGACGCCTCGATCGCGCCCCCTTCCTCTCCAGTTCTCCACAGGCGTTCTCCACAGGACATCCCCTGGACAACAGCTGGATTCTGTCGATTACCCTCGCCGCGCGCGCCTCTCCTCGTCATGGCCATTCGCACAGCCTGGCGGAGCCCCGCGCCGCAGGGGATCCCGGCGCCGTCGATCCACGTAAGCACGCGTAATCACAACGATTTTCTGGCCACGGACACCGCCGTCCGCCCCTGACAGGCTGGGACAATGTCCGTCCGATCGATCCCTTCCCCGACGGGTCGAAGATGACTATTGATGGTAGACATCAAGGACGCGGCGCGACGGCGTGTCTCTCGCACGAAGCGCGCACATGGCGCGCCGGAATGCTTCGTTCTGGAGGAGACTTCATGGAAAAAATCTCGCTCACGTACTTTGTCGACTTCGTTCTCAAGGCCGGGACGCCCAAGCTGACCGGCGTCAGGGACCTCAAGGAGCGGAAGGACGACCTCCACACGGACTTTTACAGGCAGGTGCGAGAGGCGATCGTCGACATGCACAGGAGCGGAGAGCCCACCAGCGTGCTCGACGGCTTCCTCGCCGCCCAGCACGACGAGCGGCGCCGCCGCATCTACCCGTCGGTGGTGAACGGATATCGCAAGTTCCTCGCCTCGGCCAGGATGACGTGGTTCGCGCCGCCGGTGTCGACGTATCGCCTCGGCGATCTCGAGATCAACGTCAACCCGGAGCTCGGGCTCGTCATCGATGGGACGCCCCATGTCATCAAGATGTATTTCCGCGGGGAGCCTCTGTCGTCCAAGCGCGTCTCGGTCGTGCTGAACCTGCTCATGAACGGACTCGCGGAGAGCACGCCGGGCGGCGCCTTCGCGGTGCTCGACGTGCGGAACGCCAAGATCCACACCTTCAAGGTGCCGAACCCGCGGCTCAGCCTGCTGCTCCGCGGCGAGGCGGCCTCCTTCGCCACCATCTACACCGGGTTGTGATCGCGGCGCCGCCGGAGGATAGCCCGCGCAGAGCCACTCCGACCTGTCAAGAAGGAGGCGATCGGTCGGCTGCGCGGGCTGCCGGTGGCACCGGAGGGGTGAGCGAGCTTGGGCCGGACGTCGAGCCCGCCGCTCGCGTGGACTCGCGGGACGGGAACTAGCTAGTATTCGCGGCAGTCGCCCGGCGCCTGGAGCGCGCCGAAGCTGTAGGGCCGCGCCTGCTTGACCAGCAGCCGGCGCTCCGGACCCATCAGCTTCCATTCGATCTGCATCGCGTACAGCCGGTTCTCCCCGCCCGGGTCCACCAGCGGCTTGTAATGCTCGTGGATCGACCCGAGCACGCAGCCGAGCCGCTGGACCTCCGGGAACGACAGCACGTCGCGCCCGCGCGACAGGCTCGAACGCGCGAGGTACTCCGCCTTGATCGTGCGGGGCGGCGGCGTGTACACGATCTCGTCGCTGCTCACGCCGGGCGCGGGGTTCGTGACCGACGCCTCCCCGATCTGCGCGTTGATGTAGTACTGGCTGTCGCGGGTCGCATCGAGCGCGTTGCGGCTGATGCCCACGCCCTGCGCGCGCTCCGATTGCCAGGCCTGGTGCACGAGCACCGCCATCGCCGCGCTCGCCTGCTCGACGTGGCCGAACTCGCGCTCATCGTAGGCGCGCGTGTTCCAGAGGCTCGACCAGACCGTGAGCAGCGCGTCCTCCAGGGAGCTCGACGCCGCGTCCAGCTCGCCGCTTGTCGACGTGTGCAGCCCCGCGCCGTTGAAGGTCGCCAGATCCTCGGTGTTGCTGCTGCTGCGCAGGCGCACGCGGTCGCCGCCGAAGCGCCGCTGGACGGCGGCCGTGACCTCGCTCATGAGCTCGCCATCGACCGGGTGCGCCAGCATCCGCGCGCGCACCTGCGCCAGCCCCTCGGCGTGCGCGTGCGGATCGGCGCGGAACTCGGGATCCTTCTCGAGATCGGCCAGGAGCTCCGCCGCGCCGCTCGCCTGGAAATGATCCATGTAATGCGCGAACGGGATCGCGAACGCCGCGGGCGGCACGTACAGCGGCACCAGGTCGGTCGGGCAATACGACTTCACGCCGCTCACGCGGTACAGCTCGGCCATGCCTGCCGCCTTGGAGCCGATGCTGTCGCTCATCGAATAGCTCGCGGCGTCGAGCGACACGATCCCGCGCACGGAGAGGTCGAGCGCCGGCACGAGCCGCTCGCCGGTCGGCTTGCGCGCCTCCCAGTAAGCGTCCGCCTCCTGCGCGGTCGCCTCGCGGAGGTCGAAGTCCGACGCCCGCACCTCGAGCCGCACCAGCTTGCCGAACAGGCCCTTGAGCCGCTCGTCGTCACGCGCGCGGCGCAGGGCCATGTTCGGCGTCCCCCGGCCGCGCGCCAGCACGTTCACGTGCGCCAGCGGCGTCTGGAACGCCTCGGTGATGAGGCCGCCCATGAACGCCGTCTCGTTCGGCACGTCGTCCGTCACAACGATCACGTTCGGGCCGAGCTCGGCCGTCTCCAGATCGCGCGCCGGGACGAACGTCAGCGTGCCGAAGCCCTCGGCCGGGTTGAGCGGCTGGTAGGTGAGCCCCTTGTACGGCGCGTTCGGCCCGACCAGCGGCGCGTTCCCCTCGATCGCGCGCAGCTCGGCGATCTGGCGCGCCTCGGTGGGCCGGATCGCCCACGCCTGCGGGTCGGGCACCGCCTTCATCACCGCGAAGAACGCGCGTCGCATCTGCTCGCCGACGATCTTGTCGCCGGGAGAGAACTCGACGGTCTTTGTGCCGTTTGTGTGCTCCACCAGCGTGCCGAGGAGGTAGCGCCGGCCCTCGA
Source organism: Sorangium sp. So ce1014 (assembly GCF_051521505.1). Classification (NCBI taxonomy): domain Bacteria; kingdom Pseudomonadati; phylum Myxococcota; order Polyangiales; family Polyangiaceae; genus Sorangium; species Sorangium sp. So ce1014. The sequence continues at coordinate 224,868 of NZ_CP150356.1, read as the reverse complement.
CGCTATAATACTCGGTCTGGCTGAACAGCCCCCAGCCGAGGTTGAACTCCGCGGCTTGCTCGGGGTCGCAGCGATCGAGGTGCGGCTGCCGCTGGATCTGCTCGCGGATGAAGGTGTAGTGGAGCGCCCACTGGCGCGTGCTCAACAGATGCACGGTGTCGTTCGTGGCCATGTCGATCACGAACTTGACGCCGGCCTCGCCGACCGCGGTGCCGCCCCTGGCCAGCTCGGCGAAATCGCCGGCGGTCTCCAGCCGACGCGCGCGCCCGCTCGCGAGCTCACGCCCCGGCAGCTCGGTGCAGCCCTCGTTCGCCGCGCCGGGGCTCGCCGCTGCGCAGTAGCGCGGGGTCCCGGTGGCGTCGGGCACGCGGGCCAGCGAGGCGCCTTCCGGCCAGGCCATGAAGTCGACCCGATCGCTCGGCACCGGCCGGTCCACCTGCCGCAGCGTCACGATGCCCTCGAAATCCGGCGAGGCCTCGAGCTCGGCCGTATCGCTCGCGCTCACCGGAACGCTCACGCGCTCCCCGGGCGCGAGCGTGGCCGACGGCGCTGGCCACGCGAGCAGCACGCCCACGCCGGCGCCGGGCATCGCCTGTCCCGGCGAGAGCGTCGCGAGGCTCAGCGCGAAGGCGTCGAGCTCCACGGCCTCGGCGCTCGCGTTCAGCACCTCGACGAACCCCGCGGGCCGCAGCGAGAGCTCCGAGATGACCAGCGGCCCGGCGATGGCCGGGAACGGCTCGGGCCACGGGAAAGGCGCGAACTGGATGCCGTCGTCGAGGTTCGGCGGCTCCGGCGGATCGCAGGTCTCGCCGTTCTCGCGCTCGGGCGTGGCATAGCGGCAGATCGACGGCTCGCCCGTGCCGTCGGGCAGCCGCGCGTAGCTCTCGGAGCGCGGCAGCTCCGGCACCTCCACCACGTCGGCGAGCTCGCACGACGCCGACCACAGCAGCACGCGCGCGCCCGAGTTCGAGAGCTTGAACGGCAGGTGCCGCGGGCCCTGATCGGGCGTGTCGTCGGCCCAGAACAGCACCGTTCGACCCGGGTCGAGCGCCAGCTCCGGCAGCCGCGTCGCCTTGCCGAGCTTGTCGCCCAGAAAGTACTGCCCGAGATCGAGCGCGCGGTCGCCCATGTTGATCAGCTCGATGAAATCGTCCGTCTCGCCGATCTCATCGACCCACGCGCCGTCGTTGCCGGTCATCACCTCGTTGATGCGCAGACCGCCGCTCGGCGCGGGCGCGCCGCCCGCAGGAGCCACGAAGTCGCAGCTCGGCGGGTCCGGCGGGTCCGGCGGGTCCGGCGGCCCCGGCGGCGGGTCGAGCGTCTCGCCCGAACAGCCGACGAAGAGGGCCAACGACAAGAGGCCCGCCCCCGCACGCGCACGGCGCGAACGAGGGGGGCGGCGATCGAGGGATGAGCTTGCCGTCATGCCCGCTCCGTCAGCATGCCGTATGCCACGCCGGGCGGCGCCCGGCACAGCCAATAAAGTCATCAAATTCAACTGCTTGGCCGTGTGGCCCAGCGTGCGATGCGCCGAGCTGTGCCAGCTCACGCGCGGTCACCGTCAGGGGCGGGTCGACCTCTTAGCTGGGTGGCCCCGGTCAGCGTCGCGTCGCAGCAGCCGCTCGGCGACGAGGAACCCGAGCGGGACGAGCGACAGGCCGAGGACGCGGAGCAAGCTCCTCGTCGGGACCGCTCGTTCGAAATACGCCCGAGAAGCGACCGAGAGCAGCACGAGAAAGAGCAGACCGTGAATGGTTCCGGCGACGCGCACCGCGATCGCGAGGCCGAGACCGTACTTCAGCGGCATGGCGACAAGCAGGAGGAGCAGCAGGGATGCCCCCTCGACGAGGCTCGCCAGACGCAAGGAATGAAGCGAGCTCACTGGAACACCTGCGCCCACGTCGGCTTGAGGACCATGAGCCCGACGACGCCGGCGAGCGGAAGCGCAGCGCACGAGAACGCTCCATGACCCCGCTTGTCACGCGAGACGCAGTAGACGAGGATGACGTTGGAGCCGACGGAGAGCGCGAGCCCGCCGACGACCCACAGCTCGAACATCCGAAAACCACCGAGCGCGGTCAGGGCGTATCCAGCGCACCACGTCGCGAGCAGGCTCGGAGAGGCGATGCGGTGCACGGCGCGCTTCCGCTCGCGCGGATCCGCCGTGACGAAGCTCGCGACGAGCCCGCCGGCGTACCCCATCGCGCCGAGAAACTTCAGCGTCAGGACCAGCTGGTACAACATCATCTCGCCCCCCGGGGGCCTCTCACCGGAGCCCCGCGTTCCCGCCTGACCATGAACGACACCATCGCACGCGCGCCGCGGCCGCGCGATCGGCTGAAACGCCAAACATCGCCAGGTTCTGGCCAAGCGGCTCGAACGCCACGGTGGAGCCGAAATGCCGGCTGGTCGTCGCGCGAGCTGGCCTGGCGCGATCATGGCCTGCATGCATAATCCGGCCATGCATCGCGTCGCCATCGCCGCCTTCGACGACGTCGTGGCCTTCGATCTATCGATCCCGAACGAGGTGTTTGGACGCGTGCGGCTCCCGAACGGACGCCCTGGCTACGAAGTCCGCGTGTGCGCCGCTGCGAAGGAGGTCGACGCGGGGACCTTCGCCTTGCGGGTCCGTCACGGGCTCGAGGAGCTCCGCAGGGCCGACACGGTGATCCTCCCGGGGGTCGCCGACATCGGTCGCCCCGTACCGGAACGGTTGCTCCGCGCCGTGCGGACGGCGGCCGGCGCCGGGGCCCGTGTCGCCTCGATCTGCACCGGAGCGTTCTTGCTCGCCGCGACCGGGCTCCTGGACGGGCGGAGGGCGACGACGCACTGGCTCGCCGCCGGGGAGCTCGCGCGGCGGTTTCCGCGCGTCGAGGTCGATCCGAGCGTCCTTTATGTGGATTGCGGACAGCTGCTGACGTCCGCCGGCGCAGCTGCCGGCTTCGACTTGTGCCTGCACATGGTCCGGCTCGACCACGGGGCGGCCGTCGCGGCGGAGGCGGCGCGCCTCTCGGTGATGCCGCTCGAGCGCGACGGCGGTCAGGCGCAGTTCATCGTGCACGCGCCGCCCACCGCCGACGGCAGCTCGCTGAGCCGCGTCCTCGACTGGGTCGAGGAGAACCTGCGCGAGGAGATCGCGCTCTGCGACATCGCCCGGCAGGCGGCGATGAGCGTCCGCTCGCTGAACCGGCACTTCAAGGAACAGACGGGGACGACCCCGCTGCAGTGGCTGCTGCGCGCCCGCGTGCGCAGAGCGCAGCTCCTGCTGGAGACGACGGCGCGCTCGGTGGAGCGGGTCGCGTCCGACGTCGGCTTCGGCTCGGTGGCCGCGTTCCGCCAGCACTTCCACCGCGTGGCTGGCACCAGCCCGCAGGCCTACCGGAGCGCGTTTCGGAGCCGCACGCGCCCGCAGGACGGACGCCGCGGCTGACTCGCTGCGAGCGCCGCCGAAGACCGCATGACCCTCTACCTTCCGACACGCCACGTCACGCCGCCGCCCGAGGCCTGGGACCCCGGCCGCGCGCGCTCCTGGCTGCAGCGATGGGCCGCCGACGCGCTCTCGGTCCGGGCCCGGCAGGCCTGGCCGGTGCACCCGCGCGACGCCGAGGACTCCCCGGAGCCGGAATCCCCCGCCCCGCTCCACAGCCTGTACCTCGGCGCGTGCGGCGTCTGGCTCGCCCTCGCCCGCGTCGCGGCGGCGGGCCTCTGCAATCTGCCGATGGGCCTGCCGCAGATCTTCGAACAGGTGCTGGAGGACTACACGCGCTCGCCCGACGACGGCGCTCGCGTGCCGTCGTGGTTCCTCGGCGAGAGCGCGCTCTTGACGATCTGCTGTCTTGCCCGACCGGACGCGCACAAGGCCGCTCGCCTGGCCGAGATGATCCGCGAGAATCGCGCGAACCCGACGCGCGAGGCGCTGTGGGGCGCGCCCGGGACGATGATCGCGGCGCTGTTCCTGCACGAGGCGACCGGGGACGAGCGCTGGGCGGAGCTGATCCGCGACAGCGCGGCGGCGCTCTGGGAGAGCTGGGTTCACGACGAGGCCCTGGACGTGTGGTTGTGGGAACAGGACCTGTACGGCCGCCGGATCCATTATCTCGGCGCCGCTCACGGCTGGGCCGGCAATCTCTATTCGCTCTGGCGCGCCCGGCCCCTGCTGAGCCCGGAGCAGCAGACTGCGCTGCGCGCGCGGACCCTGCAGGGGCTCGACCGCCTGGCGGTGATCGATGGAGAGCTCGCCAACTGGCCTGCGCACACGGAATCGCCGTCGAAGCTGCTCTTGCAGTGGTGCCACGGCGCGCCGGGGATCATCACGTCGTTGCGCCACGCGGAGCTGCCCGAGGCGCTGCCCCTGTTGCTCCAGGGCGCGCGGTCGATCGTGGCCGCCGGGCCGCTGGCGAAGGGGGTGGCCCTGTGCCACGGCACCGACGGCAACGGGGCCGCCCTGCTGGAGATGTACCGGCGCACCCAGGACGCCTTCTGGCTCGATCGCGCCCGCGAATTCGCCATGTGGGCCCTCGCGCAGTCCGAGGCCGAGCTCAACCGGGTTGGCCAGTGGCGCTACAGCCTGTGGACCGGGGACGCCGGGCTGGCCTGCGCCCTGCTCGACTGCCTCGACGGGCGCAGCCGCGGTATGCCTGGGCTCGACAGCCTGTGGTGACGACGTCGCGCCCGGCGCGCGCTGGCCCGCCCCGCTCGCCAGGGCGGCGGCCGCCCCGGCGAGACGCGGAGCCCGTCCGCCTGCACGCGCTCCGCGCGGCGACCCGCCGAAGATGCCAGACCTCCCCGGTCGGCGGACCCACCGCGTCGCCGCCGCTGTAGAGTCCGTCCCCGAGATCACCGCCGTCCTCAACCCCCTGGAGAGATCCATGCTGACGAAGCTCGACGAGAGTGAAGCCGTCGCGTCCTGCGAGCGCTGCTGGGAGCAGGAGATCGTCCCCGCGCTCCACGACTACATCCGTATTCCCAACAAATCGCCCGCCTTCGACCCCGCCTGGCGCGAGAACGGCCACATGGAGAAGGCGGCGTCGCTCATCGCCGCCTGGTGCAAGACGCAGCCGATCCCGGGGCTCACGGTGGAGGTCGTGCGCATCGGAAACCGCACGCCGGTGATCCTGATGGAGGTGCCGGGCAGGCGCGACGACACGGTGCTTCTCTACGGCCACCTCGACAAGCAGCCCGAGATGACGGGCTGGCGAGAGGGGCTCGGCCCCTGGGAGCCGGTGCGCGACGGCGACCGGCTCTACGGCCGCGGCGGCGCCGACGACGGCTACTCGGGCTTCGCGTCGCTCGCCGCGCTGCGCCTCCTGCACGAGCAGGGGCTGAAGCACGCGCGCTGCGTGGTGCTCATCGAGGGCTGCGAGGAGAGCGGCAGCCAGGACCTGCCGGCTTACATCGACGCGCTCGCGGACCGCATCGGCAAGCCGAGCCTTGTCGTGTGCCTCGACTCCGGCTGCGGCAACTACGACCAGCTCTGGACCACGACGTCGCTCCGCGGGCTCCTCCAGGGCACGCTCGAGGTGAGCATCCTGCGCGAGGGCGTGCACTCGGGCGTGGGCAGCGGCGTGGTCCCCTCGACCTTCCGCGTCCTGCGGCAGCTCCTGTCGCGCATCGAGGACGAGCGGACCGGGCGCGTCCTCGTGGACGCGCTGCACGTGCAGATCCCGGACGAGCGCGTGGCGCAGGCGCGGGCCGCGGCCGAGGTGCTCGGCGCGACGGTCGTGAGCGAGCTGCCGTGGGTGCAGGGCGCGGGCCCGGTGACCGGCGACGTGGCGGAGCTCCTCCTGAACCGCACCTGGCGCCCGGCGCTCTCGGTGACCGGCGCCGACGGCCTCCCGCCCCTCGCCAGCGCGGGCAACGTGCTGCGCCCGTTCACGAGGGCGAAGCTCTCGATGCGCATCCCGCCGCGCGTCGACCCGAAAAAGGCGGCGGCGGCCCTGAAGCAGACGCTGGAGCAGGATCCGCCGCACGGCGCGCAGGTCCGGTTCCACGTGAGCGAGCCGTCGCCCGGGTGGGACGCGCCGGCAACGGCGCCCTGGCTGCAAGCGGCGATGAGCAAGGCGTCGCAGGCGTTCTTCGGCCGGCCGGCGATGGGGCTCGGCGAGGGCGGGACGATCCCCTTCATGGCGATGCTCGGGGAGAAGTTCCCGGAGGCGCAGTTCCTGATCACCGGCGTGCTCGGGCCGCAATCGAACGCGCACGGTCCGAACGAGTTCCTGCACCTCGGCATGGGGAAGAAGCTGACCTGCTGCGTGGCGAGCGTGATCGCGGACCACGCCGCGCGGCCGCGCTGAGCGGGGTCGTTGTCGCATCGGCCCGGAGGGAGAGAGTTCGCAGGAAGGCGGGAAGGCGGGAGGATTACTGAGCTCTTCTCTCCGCCTCCCCGCCTTCAGCTTCAAACAGGACAACGACCCTCAGCGGGCGCGCGCGGCCGCGCCGGGGGCGACCGCGAACGTGAGCACGACCCTCGCCCCGCCCTCGCGGCCTTCCTCGATCCGGATCGATCCGCCGAAGCTCTTCATCCGGTTCGCCGAGAAATGCAGCCCGATGCCGTTCGCGCCCTCCCGGGTCGTGAACCCGTACTGGAACACCTGCATCCGCGCGCCCTCGGGGACGCCTGGCCCGTTGTCCTCCACGGCACAGCACACCTCGGCCCCGTCCTGCCATGTCGCGATCTCGATCCAGGGCTCGCGCATCTCCCCCTCGTCGAACGCCGCCCGCGCGTTGTCGAGGAGGTTGTACAGGATGGTCAGGAGATCATGGCGATTCGCGACGATGTCGTCGATCGGCCGCAGATCGAGCCGGAGGGCGACGCCCGCGGTCACGAGCGCCACCCCGTGCACGTGCAGCGACTCCTGGACCACCTCGCTCACGGAGAGCCGCTCCGTGCGGTACGCGTTCCTGTACGCGTACCGCTCCTGCGCGCGGATGGCGTCGCGGATGACGTCGAGCTGCTCGCGCACGCGCTCGACGTCCGCCGCGGTCTCCGCCTGCTCCTGCTCCAGGGCGGCGAGCGCCAGGTCGACATAGCGGCGCAGGCTCTCGCTGCGCGGCTCGTCCGCCGGATCCGCGACCTCCGGACCGCCCCTCATCAGCTCGGAGAGGGCCCTCGTGAGCCGCGGGAGCCGCGACCTCTCGAGGCGCTCCCGCACCAGCTCGGCCGTGACCCCGGCGCTGCTCAGCGTGTTGCCCACGCTGTGGAGGACGTCCATCGCGACCTGCGCCATGCCCGAGTGCCGCGCGATCTCGGCCTGCTCCGCGCCGAGCTGCTGGTACGACCGGTACAGCCGCACCATCGATCGCACGCGCGCCAGGAGCTCCCGCGGGGAGAACGGCTTCACAAGGTACTCGTCGGCGCCGCCGTCGAGCCCCGACGCGACCGCCTCGTCGTCGGCGCGGGCCGTGACGAGGATCACCGGCACGTGGCGCAGCACGGGGTGGGCCTTCAGCCAGGCGATGAGCTCGATGCCCGACATCAGCGGCATCATCACGTCGGAGACGATGACCTGCGGGGGCGAGCGCTCGATCAGCCGCTGCGCCTCGAGGCCGTTCGTCGCCTCCAGGAGGCGGTAGCTTGGAGACAGCAGCGACCGCATGAACTGCCGCATGTCCGGGTTGTCGTCGACGAGCAGCAGCAGCGGCCTGTCCGCCTCCGCGCCCGGCCGGGCGCCGGACGGCGGCCCCGGCGGTCTGCTCGACAGGCGCCCTTCGCGCGGCGCGCCGGCGCCCTCCTCCAGCCCGCCGACGCCGGCCGAGATCGCCACGGGCGGCAGCGAGCTGAGCCAGCGCCGCGTCTGCGCGGTGCTGTTCTCGCTGCGCGACCCCGGCTCGACGTCGCGCGGCCCGGCGTCCTCGAGCGCGAGCGGCAGGCGCACGCGGACGGTCGTCCCCTGGTCGATCTCGCTCTCGATCGCGACCGAGCCGCGCATGAGCTCCGCGAACTGCTTGACCAGCGAGAGCCCGAGCCCCGTGCCCTCGTACCTCCGCTTCGCCGAGCCGTCGACCTGGGTGAACTTCGAGAACAGCTTGCCGAGCTCGCCCCGGGGGATGCCGATCCCCTCGTCGCGCACGCTGAGCTCGAACGACGCGTCGTCGAGCGCGCGCAGCGCGACCTCGACGTGCCCTCCGGGGTGGGAGAACTTGAGCGCGTTGCTGATGAGGTTGAGCAGGATGCGCTCGTACTTGTAGCGATCCAGCAGGACGACGCCGATCGCGTCGCCGGTCATGGCCAGGGTCCGCCCGCGGGCCACCGCGCTCGGCCGGATGTCACTCAGCATCAGCGAGGTGAACCGGTTAACATCCACGGGCTCCCAGTCGACCTCCATGCGCGCCGCCTCCGCCTTGGAGAAGTCGAGGAGGTCGCTCACCACATTGAGGAGCCGCGCCGTGTTGCGGCGGATGAGCTCCAGCTCGTCGCGCACGTCGCCCGGCAGGGCCGTGTGCTGGGTCTCGAGGAGTCGCTCCAGCGGGGACAGAATCAGGGTGAGGGGTGTCCGCAGCTCGTGGCTCACCGTGGCGAGGAAGTCGCTCTTGGCGTTGTTGGCGCTCTCCGCCTCGTCCTTTGCGCGGGCGAGCGCGAGCTCGGTGTGCTTGCGGTCGGTGATGTCGGTCCAGGAGCCGAGGATGCCGAACACCTCGCCGTTCTCGTCCTTGAGCGGCACCTTGCACGTGAGCAGGTACCGCTGGCTGCCGTCGGCCTGGCGCTGGGTCTCCTCGATGTTCAGCATCGGCTCGCCCGAGGCCATGACGGCCTTGTCGAGGCGGATGTAGTTCTCCGCCTCCTCGGTGGTCCAGGGCAGGTCGTGGTCGGTGAGGCCGATGATGTCGTCCGCGCGGCTCAGCCCCGCTCCCCGGGCGCTCATCTCGTTGGTGCCGAGGTAGACGCAGTCACGGTCCTTCCACCAGATGCTGTAAGGAAACGTCGAGATGATGTGCCGTAAGAGCTGCTCTTGCTGGGCCTCGACAAGGTTCGGCGGCTTGCGCTTTCGCTCTTTCGAATCCGACATAGGAAGGCCGTGACGACGGGCGGAGCTCTCCGTGGCTGTCCGCGCGGCGCTCCTGACCGGCGGCCCCCACGCGACCTCCCCTGCAGCCTGGCTGCTCCGCGGGCCGCCGGGGATGGATCTGAGACCCGTTGGGCATCCTATCTCACGCAATGGCCTCCGCGCAAACGCTCGGGGGCCGGGGCGCCGCGCGGACCGGGGGCGTCGCAGCGCTCACATGTCGCGCAAGCGCCGCGGCGCGCCGAACGATCTGGCAGTGGGCCGCGGGCGCATAGCGCCCGTGGGCACGAGCGCCCTGTTGGGCAGCATGGGGAAGAAAGAAAGAGAAGAGGACCGCAAGGGCGCGATGCACCCTTGCGGTCCTCTTCGCTTCCGTCATCTCAATGGCTCGGGAAGGGCGATGTGGGGCGGGAGCAGCCGGGCCACCGGACGCCGATCGCGGGCGCAGGGCGGCGCGGCTCGCCTGCGCGCTGAGCCGTCGCGACGGGGTCCGGCCATCTAAGAGGCTACCGCGATGTCCGTGCACCTCCGCGTCGTCCGAAAGCCTCGTCCACCGGACCGCCCTGCCGGCGCGCAGCCCACCTCGCCCCCCGCACAGCCCACCTCGCCCGACCTCCTGCGTGGCCTGCACGCCCGGAATCCCGCGGCGGAGCGCCGCCTGCTCGACGCGTATGCGGGCCTCGTCGAGCGGATGCTGTTTCGCATCCTGGGCGACATCCGGAGCCTGGAGGACCTGGTGCAGGACGTGTTCGCCCGGGTGTTCTCCCGCATCGACGACGTGCGCGAGCCCGAGGCGCTGAAGCCGTTCATCGCCAGCGTCACCGTGTTCGTCGCGCGCGAGGCGATCCGCAGGAAGCGGCGTCACCGCTGGCTCGCGTTCTTCGCGAGCGACGAGCTGCCGGAGATCGCGGCCAGCGTCGATCCAGAGGCCCGGCAGGGCGTGCGCGCCTTCTACCGGGCGCTGGAGACGCTCGATCCCGACGAGCGGCTGGCCTTCACGCTGCGGATCGTCGAGGGCCAGGAGCTCACCGAGGTGGCCGCCGCGTGCAACGTGTCGGTGGCGACCATCAAGCGCCGGATCCACCGCGCGGAGCTCGCGTTCGTCGAGCGCTGCAAGGAGGACGAGGCGCTCTCCAGCTGGCTCGAGGAGGGCGACCGATGGACCTGAGGACCAAAGACGTCGAGGCCTTGGGGCGCCGGATCGCCGCGCACCAGGATGCCGCGCTCGGCCGGCTGGTGCGGCCCTCCACCGCGGATCGGCTCCAGGCGATCTACCGCAAGGAGGCCGCGCTCTCGCTGCGCTCCAGGGCGGCTCCCTTCCCGCGGCGGCTCGGCGTCGCGCTCGCGGCGGCGTGCGTCGCCGCTTCCGCCCTCGTCTTCGCGCTGTCCCGACCGGACCCGTTGATCTACCGGGTCGAAGGGTCGCCGGGCGCCGTCGGCCGGTGGGTGGCCGCGGACGCGTCGCAGGTCGGGCTCGACTTCTCGGATGGGTCGCGCGTGGACCTCGCGCCGGGGACGCGCGCCCGCGTGACCGAGATCGGCCCCCTGGGCGCGAGCGTCCTCCTGGAGCGCGGATCGCTGCGCGTGCGCGTCGTGCATCGCCGCGACACCCGGTGGGTGGTGGCGGGGGGGCCGTTCGAGGTCCACGTGATCGGCACCGAGTTCGACGTCACGTGGGACACGGAGGCCGAGGAGCTCGCGGTCTCGATGATCGACGGCCGCGTGCGCATCCTGGGCCCCTGCGTCGAGCCGGCGGGGCGCGCCGTCGCCTCGCCCGAGTCGATACGGCTGACGTGCGCCGCTCCTCGCGCCGCCGCGCCGCGGGCGTCGCCTCCGGCGCCCGATCCAGAGGCAGGCCCGCCGTCCGCTCCGTCTCCCGCCCTCCGCCCGAGCGCGAGCGCCGCCGCGCCCGCTCCCTTGGCTTCGCCGCCGGCCCGCGCGGCGGCGCCCTCGGCCGAGGCTCCCTCGGGGAGCTGGCGCGCGCACCTCGCCGCGGGGAGGCTCGGCGAGGCGCTCGCGGACGTGGAGCTGCTGGGCATCGACGCGGTGCTCGGGCGCGCCGGTGCCGCGGAGCTCGTCGATCTCGGATCCGCCGCCCGGCTGGCGCGCAAGCCGAGCGTCGCGGTGCGGTTCTACGAGGCGGCGCGCCAGCGGTTCGCCGGGGGCGACGCCGCGGCCGTGGCGGCGTACCACCTCGGCCGCATGGCGTTCGACGGGCGCGGCGCCTGGGCGGAGGCCGAGCGCTGGTTCGCCGTGTACCTCGCGGAGAGGCCCCGCGGCGCGCTCGCGCCGGAGGCGCTCGGCCGCTCCCTGGAGTGCGCCAGGAACCTGAAGCTTCACGCGCGCGCCCGCGAGCTCGCCGCGCGCTACCTCGCGGCCTACCCGGACGGCGCCCACGCCGGGCTCGCGACGGCGATCGCCGGTGGGGCCGATTGAGCCTGCGCTCGCGGAGGTCGCGGGGGTCGGGCCGGCGCCGGCGGAGCTCGCCGGAAGCACGCGGTGTGGCGGGCGCGATGTGCGGCGCGCTCGTCGCTTCCTTCGCGCTCCTGGCGCTCGCCGCGCCGTGCTCCGCCGACGAGCTGCCGCCGGTCACCGTCGTGGCCGGTGCGCGCGGGGCGCTGGCGCACCGGCTCTCGCAGGAGCTCGAGGCGGCGGGCTTGCGGGTGCAGGTCGAGGCGGGCCCGGCGGCGGTTGTTCCCGGGGGCCTGCTCATCGTCATTCCCGAGGGCGACGAGGGGGCGATCGAGATCTGGTCGGCGTCGGGCGGACGGGCGGACGTCATCGCGAGCGTGGCGCCCGACGGCCCGCTCGACACCCGGGTGCTCCGCGCGGCGGAGCTGGTGCGGGCGCTCCGGCCTTCGGCCGGCGCTCCCACCGTCGCGACGCCGGCCCTCACAACGCCGGCGGCCGTCGTGCCGGCGCCGCTTCCGCCCGCCCCCGTCGCGCCACCGGCCGCGGTGCACGGCGCGGCGTGGCGGAGCTTGCCGCTCGGCGCCTGGGCGCCTCCAGCGCCCCCGTTCCCGGTGGCGCCAGCGGCGCCGAGGGCCGCGCTCGTCGATGTAGGCGTCGCGATCGCCGTCGGATGGCAGGCGCCGGGCGCGTCGCTGGCGCTCGACGCCTCGCTCCGGATCTGGCCCTCGGCCCGGATCGGTGTCGGGCTCCTTGCGAAAGTGCCAGTCGTCGGCCCGGATATCGAGGCGTCAGAGGGCAAGGTCGGCTTCCTCCCCGCGCTCTTCGGCGCCGAGCTCGTCCTCGCGCCCATCGCGAGGAGCCGTCGCTTCGGGCTCGTCCTCTCCCCCGGCCTGGGTCTCGGTTACGTGAGCGCGTCCGGCGACGCGAGACCGCCCTACGTCGACAGCGACGAGTCCACGTTCACTGCCCTCGTGTACGGGCGAGGCGAGGCGCGTTTTCGGCTCATCGACTCCTTGTATCTCACGGCAGGCGCGCTCGGCGGCGCGGCGATCCCGCCTGTCGACATCCGGTTCGCAGGACGGGTCATCTCGACGTTCAGCCCGCTCGCGTCCTTCTCGCTCGGCGTCGTCGTCCAGCGGTGAGCCGCCGCGACGACGGGCGGCCATTCATGGAAGCACGACACGCGTGCTTCTTCAAACGCGAGCGGAGGGTTCTCCTTGAAACAGCTCATCGTACCTGGATGCATTGTACTCGTCGCGCTCGCCACCGCGTGCGACAGGATCCCGCTCGATCCCATTCACGGCCATGGCGCCGGAGGTGATGCGACGGGAGGAGGCGGCGGCAGCGGCGGCGGCGGCAATGGCGGCAGCGGCGGCGACGGCGGCAATGGCGGCAATGGCGGCAGCGGCGGCGGCAATGGCGGCAGCGGCGGCGGCAATGGCGGCGACGACGGCGGCAGCGACGGCGGCGCCGGCAGCGGCGGCGCACCCGGCACCGGCGATTCTCTCTGGAGCCGGCAACTCAGCGCGAACGCGGACCGAGCCAGCCTCTGGGCGGGCAGCTGCATCGCCGTGGACGAAGCCGGCGACGTCGTCCTCGCGACGGGGGTTGCCGATGGCGTCGATTTCGGCGACGGTCCGCTCTCGACCGGGGGCAGCGACGTGTTCGCCCTCGCGAAATTCGACGACGAAGGAGGTGTCCTCTGGCACAAGGAATTCTCCCGTTTCACCTACGCGCGTGACGTCGCGGTCAACCAGGCGGGGCTCATTGCGACGACGGGGTGGGTCTCCGCCAGCAGCATCGATCTCGGAGGCGGTCCGCTCGTGGGATCGGACGGATCGCTCGACGCCTTCGTGGCCGTCTTCACGGCAGACGGAGATCACGTATGGTCGACTCGGATCGGCGCCGACGCCTATCAATACGCGGACAGCATCGCCATGGACGCAGCCGGGAACGTCGTCGTGGCAGGGAGCTTCCATCAACAGATCAGCCTCTGCGGCGCCACGCTGACCAGCACCGATGAGCTCGGCTCGCTCGACTCGTTCATCGTGAAATTCGACCCTGCGGGGCATTGCCTCTGGAGCAAGCACTTCGACGGCTATACGGAGGTCCACAACGTCGCTCTCGACGCGTCGGGCAGCATCGTCCTCGCCGGCAGCTTCGGCTCCTACCTCGTCGAGGCGCTCGACCTCGGCGGCGGGCCGCTGATCTCCGCGGGCCGCGACGATATCTTCGTGGCGAAGCTCGATGCTGCCGGAGAGCACCTCTGGAGCAAGCGGTTCGGCGACGCCGCGATCCAGCGGGCGTACGGCGTCGCGGTCGACGGCGCTGGAGACATCGTCATCAGCGGGACGTTCCTCGGGAGCGTGGATTTCGGCGGAGGTCCGCTGGTGAGCGCAGGAGGGTTCGAATATCTTGAGTCCGGCTCTGTCACGTGGGGCGGCAACGCCTTCGTGACCAAGCTGAACCCGGCAGGCGAGCTCCTCTGGGCCAAGCGCCTCGGGCAGCATGGGCCACAGACAGCGCTGGACGTCGCGACGACCGTGGACGGCGATATCGCCATCACCGGCTTCATGTACGGCGACGTCGACTTCGGCACGGGCCTGATGGTCTGCACCTATGGCGATGCCTTCGTCGCGAAGCTCGATGCGACGGGCACCGTGCGCTGGGTGAAGCACACCGGCGACCGGGGGCACCAGTACGGCTATTCCACGGGCATGGACGCGGCCGGCAACGTGTTCGCCGCCGGGCCGTTCCTCGGCACGATCGACTTTGGCACGGGGCCGCTGGTGAATCCGAGGTTCGCCCTGGATCTTTTCCTCGCGAAGTTCGGCCCCTGAGGCCGCGGGCGGCGGTCTGCGGGACGACGTTCACCGCAGGCAGGCGCCGAGCCATCGCGCGGCGTTCTGACCGAGGACGGGGCCCAGTTGCTCGGGGGGGAGATGAAGGCCCTGATAGGTGCCGAGGACGCGGGCGGATTGACCTTCGGTTTGACGAAAGAAACGAAAATTCTCCGCCTTCAAGAGACCCATGTTCGACTCCGCCTGCAGGTCCCACATCTCCGTGGACGTGGGGTTCAGCCCGCTCGTGACGAGATCGGTCCCGAACAGGAAGCGCTCGGGCCAGCGAGAGAACAGCCCGAGGAGCTGGGCGCGCTCGCGCTCGAGGTTCGCAAACCCCTCTGCCGCCGGGCCGGCAGAGCCATGGCTCGTATCGACGAGGAGGCCGGGAAACGCCTGCATCAAGGACTCCACGCGCGCGAGATCGGTGCGGCTGCCGCAGAGGTGTGCGCACGCCACCCGCAGGCTGGGGAAGGCGCGCAGGACCGCCTCGAGCTCGCCCCGGTAACGGACGGTGTTGGCGTGAAGGAGAACCGGGAGAGCCTGATCGGCGAGCGCCTGCCACATCGCCTGGTGCGACGGGTCGTCGAGGGGACGCTCGTGGAAGAGGTTGTGCCCCTGGTAGAGCTTCACGCCGCAGGCGCCTCGGCGGCGGAGCTCGGCGAGGTACGGGAGGTCGTCGTGCCCCAGCTCCACGGTGACGAACGGGATGAGCTTTCCGGGGTGAGCCGTCGCCGCGTCGAGGACGATCTCGTTGCCTGCGCGGTAGCCGGAGAGCCCGGATCCGCCGCGGCCGCTGGTCAGGTCCGGGCTCGCCAGGATGACGGCGCGATCGATTCGATGCTTGGCCATGTGGGCGAGCAATGGTGCCACCGCGTCAGCCTGCGTCAGGTGCACATGGACGTCGATGACCTCCTTACCGGCCGACGGGGTCGGCGAGGAGCGGCACCCCAGGACGGCGGCGAGCGCGGCTCCCCACGCCACGCCGCGCACGCGAGCCCAGCGTTCCGTGTGCGAGACCATCGATAGAGGACGACGACGGCGCGAGCGACGAGAGCGACATGAGCGATGCGGATCCATGGCCGACAAGGATACGCGGCAGCCGGGTTGGCGCCACGAGGAATGGAGGGATGCATGAGAAAATGATGTGATTGACAGTCCACATCCAACCCTGGTTCGCGCAACGCTCGACGCTCGCGCTTCGACAGCGGAGCCTCGCCTTGAAGGTCGTTATTCACCCGTGCCCAAAGGAATCTTTATGTCACCTATCCGTAGCTCGATTCGTCTCATGGGTTTCGCAGCGCTCTACACCTTGTTGCTGGGAACGACGTCTTGCTCGCGTGAGCCGGACGACGGCGCGGGCCCCGGCGCTGGAGGCGCTAGCAGCGGCGGCGGCACCACCAGCACCAGCGGCAGCGGCGGCACCAGCAGCAGCGGCGGCGGCGGCGGCGGCGGCGGCGGCACCAGCAGCAGCACCAGCAGCAGCGGCGGCGGCACCAGCAGCACCAGCGGCGGCGGCGGCGGCGACACCAGCAGCGGCAGTGGTGGAGCCGGTGGAAGCAGCGCCGAGACCGGGAGCGGCGGAGCGTCGGCTTGCGCAGACGACGCCTACGAGGGGAATGACGGGGCCCTCTCCGCGGCGCCGCTCGCCTATACAGCAGGGGGCAGCGGATCTCCCGACGCGTGGTTCTCGAGGATCGATTTTGTCCTCTGCCAGGGAGACGAAGACTGGTACCTGCTCGACACGTCCCTCGGGTTCGAAGAGGTCTACTGGAAGCTTCGCGTCCTGGCCGCCGGGGCAGAGCTCTGCGGCGCGGCCTGTGAGCAATATACTCCCCCATCCCGTCCGGAGAACACGGTGTTCGTGGAGGTCTATAGCGCTGCCACGATGAATCTCATCGGATCTGAGCAGAGCGAGTATGGACGGGTATGGCTCGACGGCGAGGGGCTGGATTCGGCGGACGATCTGCTCCTCCGCATTTATGGGCCGCCCGAGGCGAGCTACCGGTACGACATCACGTTCATCGCGAAGTCCTACGAAGGCGAGGACGAGTGCGAGTGCTGAGCTCCGGTGAGCTCGATCCGATCCATGCTCGAGACCATGCCCCCTGAGCGCGCTCTGTTCTCCAGGTAGCGATTCAGCTCGTCACCTCGTGGCCGGCGTCTGCGGAAGTTGTTCCCGACATCAACCTCACGCTCTCGGAGGACGAGCGGCAGCTCGTCGGCGACATCAATCACGTCACGTGGGTCCTCTGGGACATGTAGCCGAGCGGGTGCGCGGACGGACCGCCGCGCGCGCAGCTCGCCTCAAAGGCTTGAATCGCTTCCGCGCCTCCCCCGGCGGCACCAGGAGGCGGGGCACCGCGCTCGCGCGCGAGGAGCCGTGCGCGTTTACGCGCGCCGCGCGCCCCTGTAGGCTGGATGGCTTGCCCGCTCACATCGAGCGGCCCGGAGGCTTACACGATGGCATATCGCACAGAGCTTGTTGCGCCGAGCACGGCGCTTCTCCTGCTCACCCTCTCCGCCGCGTGCACTGGCAACGCGGGAGCCCCGGCGGCCACGGGAGACGCGGGGACACAGGACGGCACGGGGGGCGCGGGCGCCGGCGAGACGGGCGCGGGCGGCCGAGGGACGGACGCGAGCGCGGGCGCGGGCGGAGGCGATGCGGGCGGAGGCGATGCGGGCGGAGGCGATGCGGGCGCGGGCGGGGCAGGCTCGGGCGGGGCGGGCGCCGGCTACGCGGGCGCGGGCGGTGGCGGCGGTTCGACGGGCGAGCAGGTGTGCGCTCGCTGGAACGCCGACCGGAGCGACGTCAAGGAAGGCACCTGGAACGGCGGCGTGAGCTCGTGCGTGGGCGGCGAGGTCCCGGCCGAGGGGCGGGTGAACGCGGTCAAGCTCCTGAACCTCTACCGCTTCATCGCCGGGCTGCCCCCCGTCACCACCGAGCCGCTCCGCGACGAGAAGGCGCAGGCCTGCGCGCTGATGATGCACGCGAACGGCATGCTGTCGCACAGCCCGCCGCCGAGCTGGACCTGTTACACCGAGCTCGGCGCCGAGGGGGCCGCGAGCAGCGTCATCTCGCCGACTCCCGGCGTCGAGAGCCTCGACCTCTACATGGCCGACCCCGGCAACGAGACAACGATCGGCCACCGCCGCTGGCTGCTCTCCGAGGAGCTCGGCCCGATCGGGCTCGGCTCCACGAGCGATTACTCCTGCATCGTGGTCTTCGGCGGGTCGGGCTCCGGCGAGAAGCCGTTCATCGCATGGCCCGCGCCGGGCCCCTTCCCCTCGGGGGCCCTCCACGCCTCCTACGCGCCGCTCGACGAGACGGGCTGGACAATCCAGAGCTCGCGGATCGACCTCGGCGACGCGCAGGTGACGGTGACCGACGCCGGGGAGGACCTCCCGGTCGAGGTGACGCAGCTCGACCCGAACTTCGGCAGCGCCTTCGCGCTCCGCTTCAACCCGCAGGGCTGGAGTGCCCAGGCCGGTCACACCTACGCCATCCATGTGACCGGCGTGAGCGAGCCCATCGACTACGAGGTCGAGATCATCGCGTGCGAGTGATGCGGATCGGGCGCCCCAACCTCGGTCAGGCGGCCAGCGCCGCGAACGCGGCCTCCGCGCCGACCTTGCCGCGCACCACCGCGCCGTCCCGCCGCTCGAAGTCGACGTGGCCGCTGTGGAGCGACGCGTACAGCTCGCGGTAGAGCGCCGCCATGGGCGCGGACACGCCGAACGACGTCAGGACCGGCTCCACCTGCTCGAGCGGCAGCGGCGCCACGTGCGCGTCCCTGCCGAGGAGGACCTTGCCGAGCGCGCGCGCGATCGCCTCGGGCGTGTAGTCCTCCGGCCCGGCGAGCTCGATGACCCGCCGGCCCGCCCCCCCGGCGAGGAGACGCTCCGCCGCGACCCGGCCGATGTCCTCGGTCGCGACCATCGGAAAGGCGCGCCCCGGCTGGAGGAAGCTCGGGAGCACCCCGTCGCCCTTCACGGCCGCGAACACCGAGCGCCAGTTCTCGAGGAAATACGCAGGCCGGACGAACGTGATGTCCCGCGCCACGGCGGAGAGCCGCTCCTCGGCGTAGCGCACCGTCACGATCGGCCCCGTCCGCTCCGGGTGGTGCGCCCCCACCGACGAGAGGAACACGACATGAGGGACCGCGCTCGCCGCGACCGCCCGCGCCATCGCATCGACCTGCGACCTGCTCTCCCCGAGCGGGTCGGCCGACGCGATCGACGGCGGGCTCAGCAGGTAGACGCCCTTCACGCCCTCGAGCGCCCGCGTGACCGCCGCCGCGTCGTCGAGCTGCGCGACCGCGACCTCGGCCCCCTTCGCCTTCCACGCCTGCCCCTTCGCGGCGTCGCGAACGATGACCCGCACCTCCTCCCCGGCGGCGAGGAGCTCACGCGCGACAACGGACCCGGTGTTCCCAGTAACTCCAGCGACAGCAAACATGGATGTCTCCCTTCGAGCGGGGATGCGCGGCCTCGCCCCCGCAGGGGCGTCGCCGCGCGCTCGATGTGAGGAGGTTTTGCGCTTTCTCCGGTCAGTCATCCAATGCATGATTGCGATACGCATCATGACTGCGGCGCATCTCTCCGGGCTCGACCTCAACCTGCTCGTCGCGCTGGACGCGCTCCTCCGCGAGGCGCACGTGACCCGCGCCGCCGCGCGGATCGGCCTCACCCAGTCGGCGATGAGCCGGTCGCTCGCGCGGCTGCGGGACGTGCTCGGCGACGCGCTGCTCGTGCGCACCGGCCGCGGGATGCGCCTCACGCCCCGCGCCGAGCGGCTGGCCCCGGCGCTCGGGCGCGTCCTCGCCGAGCTCGCCGCCGTCCTCGAGGACGCGCCCCGGTTCGATCCGCGCACGGCGACGCGCACCTTCACGATGGTGATGCCCGACTTCGGCGAGGTGCTCGTCTTGCCGCCCCTCGTCGAGCGGCTGGCCCGCGAGGCGCCGGCCGTCGACGTGGACGCCCGGGGGGCCTCGGCGGATCCGTTCGGCGCGCTGGAGGCGGGGGAGCTCGATTTCGCGTTGCTGGCGCAGCGGGCGGCGAGGCCGGCCATCGTCTGGACACCGCTGTTCCCGGAGCGCTTCGTGTGCCTCGTCCGCGAGGGGAACCCATTGGCCTCGCGCAAGCTGACGGTGGAGCAGTTCGCCGCGATACCGCAGGTGCTCGTGACGCCCGAGGGGAGGCCGGGGGGCGTGATCGACGATGTGCTCGCCGGGATGGGCCTGCGGCGCCGGGTGGCGGTCCGGGTGGCGAGCTTCATCGCCGCGCCGGAGATCGTGGCGAGCTCGGACCTGATGGTGACGCTGCCCGAGCGGATCGCCGCGAGGGCGCAGCGCTACCTGCCGCTGCGCGCGATGGAGCTCCCGTTCAAGCTGAAGGGGTTCACGATGTCGCTCGCGTGGCACGAGCGGATGCGGCAGGACCCAGGCCACGCCTGGTTCCGGGCGCTGGCCGTGTCGGTCGGGCAGGAGTTGAAGCGGCAGCGGACGGGGTAGAGGGGTTAGCCGCGCGAGCGCGAAGGGCGCCAGGCTTCGAGCCCGGCGGGGCTCACTCGATGACCGAGTCCGTCACCGCGATCGGCGTGTCGTCGTGGTTCGAGATCTGCGGGTAGGTCGGGTACCAGGAGCCGCCGATGTTCTCGGTGATCACCGACCGATCGATGACGATGTTCCCCGTGTGGTCGTTGCTCACGAAGAAGATCGCGCTCCCGTGGGCGTTCACCTCGTTCCGCTCGATCCGGGTCCCGCAGAGCGTGAGCGTCATGGCATTGCCGTCGTTGTAGATGGCCCCGCCGCTGCCGCCGCCCGGCGTCCCCTCCTCGGCGGGGTTGCCGCCGTTGCCGAGCGCGCGGTTGTGGGAAAACAGGCTGTTCACGACCGTCCATGAGACGCCGATGCTGCTGATGCCACCGCCGTTCGCGCACGCGTTCCCGTGGCCCTCGGCGCCGCCGAAGGTGCTGTTCACCACGTAGAGCGGCAGGCCATTGTATTGCATGAAGGCGCGGATCCCCGCGCCGCCGACGTCGGGGCCGACCGCGTCGCACGCGTTGTTGAAGAAGCGCGAATTGACGACCTTCAGGCGCCCGCCCTGCGCGAAGATGGCGCCGCCGCCCTCGTCGTCATCGCCTGTCGAGTCGCCCTCGATGAAGGTGAGGTTCTGGATCGTCAGGCGCGGGTGATCCTGGTTGTCGCAGCTCGACGTCGTCCAGACCTGCGCCTCGTCGCAGGTGTTCATGTAGAGGATGCGCCGCTGGCCGCCGCCGCTCAGGGTCACGAGCCCGCCGCCGTCGATCACGATCTCGGGGCCGGTATCGTTGAAGATCTTCGCGGTCTCCTCGAGCGTGATCGTGATCGGGTCGGGGCCGCAGTCGAAGGTGATGATGCCGCCGGCCGCGACGGCGCGGACGACGGCCTCCGAGGTGCAGCTCGCCGGCGTCCCGTCGCCGATCACCGTCGTCGGGGACGAGGTGTCGGCGGCCCGCGCCTCGGCCGGCACAGCGCAGCTCCCGTCGGGGTTGCCCGCCGGCGGGCCGCCGCCCTCATGCGCGGGAGATCCCGCGCCCGCGCCGCCCGAGCCTGGACCCGCGCCGCCCGGGCCTGCGCCCGCGCCGCCCGCGCCCGACGCGCTCGTCGCGCCGGCGCCGCCCGAGTGGGTCGTCGCCTCCCCCCCGCTCGCGTCGTCCCCGCAGGCCCCGAGCGCGGTCCCCATCGACAGGCACAAGATCAGCTCCAGCGGTCGTCGCATCATGTCCTCCTCACCTCGAAAGCATGCGGGCAGCGGCGTCGACCCCTCTCGGGCCGCTCTCGCCGCGACACGCGGAAGGCAGGGTACCCCAAGCTCCGCGGCGATGCCCCGTGCGCCGCCCCATTGACATACCGCCGGGACCGCCGTGTGCTGTGCGCCGAGGAGAACATCGTGATGGCACAACTTCGATTCACTTGGCTCTGTGTCGCAGCGCTCTGCGCGGGAGGCTGCGGCTCGGGCGACGAGCCGGGGGACACCGGCGCGCCGGGCACGAGCGCGACCACCACCACCACCACCACCACGTCCCAGGGATCGACCGGCACCGGCGGCACCGGCGGCAACGGGCAAGGGGGAACGGGCGGCGGGGCCGCGACGACGACCGTCGTTGTGAACGAGATCTCGGCCAAGGGCGGCGACTGGATCGAGCTTGGCAACCCGGGCCCGGGGTCGGCCGACCTCGGCGGGCTCGGCCTCTGCGACGCCGACGATACCGGGCAGTGCAACCCGACCGACGCGCTCATGTTTCCGGAGGGCACGCAGCTCGCCCCGGGGGAGTACCTGCTCATCCTCGGCGATCAGGCCGCCGAGGCCGGCCCTGGGCCCCACACCACGTGCCTGCCGGAAGGCGGCCCGAGCAGCTGCTTCTATGTGACCTGGAAGGTGAGCGCCTCCAGGGGCGAGACCGTCGGGATCATCTCGCCGAACGACCAGGTGCTCACCGAGCTGGAGTACCCGATCGAGGCGGCAGCGGATGGGCAGACGTGGGGCAGGCTCCCCGACCTGACCGGCGAGGGCACCGTCACGGCGCCCACCCCCGGGGCGGCGAACGCGGCGCCCTAGCGCCTCGGGGGGCCGCGGCGCCCCCCCAGCGCCCGCCGGTCGCCGACACCGATCCCGCCGCGTCGAGCGGTAGCGAAGCCTGCGAGAACCTCACCGAACAGGAGACCTGATGTCATCGACGCCTGCGACCGAGATCCTCCGCGCCCCGTTGCTGCCGCCGCGTCCCCGCCGGGCGTCCCGTCCGCGCGGCGGGCCTGCGCCAGGGGCCCTGGCGTGGCGCTCGGCGCCGCCAGCGCTCGCGCTCTCGCTGCTCCTGTCGGGTTGCGGGGCCTCGGATCCGCCGGAGGTGCGGGTCTCGGGCTGCCCTCGTTGCGCCGGGGTGACGCAGATCGGCGCGCTTCCGCGGGGCGACATCGACGAGTGCTCCGGCGTGGTCGCCGGCGGGGTGCACCCGGACGCGCTCTATGTGCACAACGACCACGGCGACGACGCTCGGTTCTTCGCGATCGGGCTCAACGGCGCGCTGCGGGCCGAGGTGAACGTGGCCGGCGCGGCCGCGATCGACTGGGAGGACATCGCGCGCGGTCCCTGCCGTACGGGCGGGGGCAGCTGCCTGTTCCTCGCGGACATCGGCGACAACGACGGCGAGCGCGCCAGCTACACCGTGTACAGCGTGCCGGAGCCGGACACGCTCGGAGGAGCGCCGCAGGCCTCGACCGCCGAGGCGTTCGTGCTCTCGTACCCCGACGGGCGGCACGACGCGGAGACGCTGCTCATTCACCCCACCACCGGGGCGCTCACCCTCGTGACGAAGGTCAACAAGGGCATCTCTCGCATCTACGAGCTGCCGGCGCTGCCTGCCGCGGGCGCGCCGGCGACGCTCGTCGGGGCGGGCTCCATCCAGCCGCCCTCCGGGAGCGCGCGCTTCACGGGCGGCGACGTGCGCCCGGACGGCACGGGCGTGCTGCTGCGGACTTCCTCGCGCGTGCTCTATTACCCCATGACACCGGATCAGACCGTGGCGCAGGCGCTGGCCGGCTCGCCCTGCGTGCTGCCGTCACCCGACGAGGAGCAGGCCGAGGCGATCGCGTGGGTGCCCGGCGGATGGGACTACGTGACGATCGGCGAAGGGAAAGAGGAGCCGATCCACCGCGTGTCCTGCCAGGCGCCCTGAACGGCGCCCGAGGTCCCGAGGCCGCGCCGGTCGTCGCTCGCGGCCCTCGGGCGGCAGGAGCGACCGGGAGCGCCCTGGAGGTCCGGCGTCGGGCCTGCGCGGGGGCGCCGGGACAGCGCGCCGCGCGTTCATGCGGTGTCGGTCACCTCGCCTCGCCTGGACGCATCGAAGAGACCGCGGCCGATGGCGCGCGCGGCGGCCAGATGAGCAGCCGGATCCTGCGTCTCCGATTCTAGCAGGAGCTCGGACGTCACGACGCGTGCGCCGCAGTAATCGAAGATCCCGTGGTCGATCTGCGTCTTCATGGCACCGAGATAGCCGTGCCGCGCATAGGTTCGCGCGTCGCTGCCCGCGAGGGCGACGAGATGAACCCGGAGGTCGCCGAGCTGCTTCACCAGCTTGCTCTCTGGGCTGAAGTCGAAAGCCCAGCCATTGGAGAACACGCGATCGATCCATCCCTTGAGGAGCCCCGGCATCGACCACCAGTAGACGGGATAGACCAGCACGAGGGCATCCGCGCGATCGAGCCTCTCCTGCTCGGCGGCGACATCGGCGGGGGGCGGCGCCTTCCGGCGATGAACGGCGAGATCAGCCGCGGTGAACCTCGGATCGAAGGCCTCCGCCGCGAGGTCCGCGATCTCGAAGGAATTGCCGGACAGGGACACCCCCTCAGCAACCTGCGCGGCGACGCCATGGGTGAGCGACGCGGGCTCGGGATGCGAGATAACGATGAGCGCGTGCATGTCGACAGCTCCTGCTCGCTGATGACGGAGGAAAGGGTGAGCTACTTTTAGACGCTCTCATCGGAACGGCCACGGCTCGCCGACGCTCCGCGAGGCGATGCGGTAGTCGCCGGGCTCGCCCCACACCGCGGCCTCCCGGTCGGGCGCGTTGGGCCCCATCGCGAACGTGAACGACAGGACAGGCCGCTGCCCCGCGCGCGGTCGCCGCTGGGGCCCCGACCAGCGGACCTCCAGGTTCGTGGCGAGCGCCGCCTCCAGGGCGGCGACGGCCTCGTCGGCATCGGTGGTCGTGACCCGGGTGCCAACGAAGAAGCCGGGGGTGTTCTGCTCCACGATGTGAAGGTGCTCGCGCAGCCACGCGGCCCCGTGCGCTCCCGACGCCGGGGCGAACGGCGGCGCGTAGAAGACCGCGGCGACCGCGGCGCCGACCAGGCCGGCCACGCTGATGTGGTGCCACTGCAGGCGCTCCGGCTCGGGCGGCCAGGGCTCCGTCTCCAGCTCGATGGCGAGCGCCTCGAGGTACTGCGCCGGCCCGTCGAACGCCGGCGCCACGCCCGCAGCCTCGGTGTCGACCAGAACCACCTGGCCGCCCTCGCCGATCCAGACCGAGGGGTACCCCTTCGCCACGACCGGCAGCAGCACCTTGCCGCCCGCGCGTGGCAGCTTCTCCGGCCCGAGTGGCCGCCCGCCTTCGAGCGCCTTCAGCGAGGCGAACACGCCGAGCCGCTTGTCCGGTGGGAGCGGCGTGCCCCCGGCGAGGCCCTCGAGCTCGATCGCGCCCTCGTAGACCGGCAGCCCGCGCGCTTCCAGCAAGGCCCGCAGCGCGTCGGGCGACGTGGTGTGCTCGGGGTCGCGGCGGAGGTCGAGTTCCTGGAAGACCTCGACCGCGTGCCGGCTCAGCCGCCTGCGCGCACTGTCGGCAAGCCGGATCGGACGGTCACTGCCCCCGCGTGCCTTGCTCATCTCCGTCGCTCCCGGCGGCGCTGCTGCCGTATGCCCTGCGCCCGACGTCGCGCTCGCGAGCGAAGGACGAGTAGCTGCGGCGCAGTTCGAAGACCATGGGCCCTGTCAGCACCAGGTCCGTCTGCGGGAGCGTGTAGACCCGCCCCGTCACCGGGTCGACCGGGTCGCCGGCATGCGTGCCGCCGTTGCCTCCGTGTGCCGGGTTCATGCAGCCGCCGCCGCTGCCTGGCCCGCACCCGTTGGCGCCTGGCCCCCCGCCGTTCGCGCCGTTGCCGCCGTTTGTCCCGCCAGCGCCCTGGCCCGAGCCGCTGCCGCTGCCGCCTCGTCCGTTGCCGCCCCCGCCGGCGCCGCCGCCGCCCAGGATGAAGACGCCTGGATTCATGCCCGGGATCGCGGGGATGTTCGGGACCGGAGCGGTGCGCGCCATGGCTGGGCAGTATCGCTTGAAGCGCCCGAAGCGCACCAGCGGGAACTCCCGTCGTGCAGGTACGCGACGTACTCGAAGATCGGCCGCCCTGCGGGGCGAGGCGGTGGTGGAGCAGCCGGCGGAGGATGTCCGGAGAGCCGGTTGTTGACCTTCGTCACGAGGGTGAGCACCCCGGTGGTGGCGGGCCTCTGGTTCCCGGGACGCTCGTTTCCTCGGCTCCCGCACGCGCCCACCACGGTCCCTCCACGGTAGCTCCTCCCGCTTCTGGAATCGACACGAGCCGCCTTCCGTTACTCTGAGCGCGTCTCATCGGATCTCCGCCCACCCGCGGATCCCCATCGTCATCGCGGTTCCGGTCCGATGAAGCGCAGGATCCCGAGGAGGCGCTCATGAAGGTGAGGATTGTCGTGAATTACGTCCCCCGCTATCGCCGGGGGCACCGCTTCCACTTCGTCCCGCCGGTCACCGGGATCCACCTCGCGGCGATCACCCCGCCGGAGCACGAGGTCGAGCTCTTCCACGAGCAGGTGCGCCCCGTCCCCGTCGACGCCGCGCCGGACGTTGTCGCGCTCTCGTTCTTCTCCGGCTTCGCGCGCCGCGCCTACGCGCTCGCCGATCGCTACCGCGCCCTCGGCGTGCGCGTCGTCGCCGGCGGGCCGCATGTCTCGTACTGGATCGAAGAGGCGCTCCAGCACGTGGACGTGGTGGTCACCGGGGAGGCCGAGGCGGTCTGGCCCGCGGTCCTGCGCGATCTCGCGCGAGGCACGCAGCGCCGCGTCTATCACGGCGAACCGGCCTCGCTCGCCGGGCTGCCGACCCCTCGCTACGATCTGCTCGAAGGCAGCTTCCTCGTCCCCCGCGTGCTCCAGGCGACGCGCGGCTGCCCGTTCACCTGCAGCTTCTGCACGGTGCCCGACCTCAACCCCGGCTTCCGCATGCGCCCTGTCGACGAGGTGATCCGCGACATCGCGACAACGCATTTCCCCCGCTTCTGGCAGGAGAAGGTCGCCTGGTTCTGGGACGACAACCTGCTCGTCCAGCGCCGCTGGGCCAAGGAGCTCCTGCGCGAGCTCGCCGGGCTCGATCGCTGGTGGCTCACGCAGGCCTCCATCGATATCGTCAAGGACCGGGAGCTCCTCGACGCGATGGAGCGGTCCGGCTGTATCGGCATCTTCCTCGGCATCGAGAGCCTCGATGACGCCGATCTGAAGAGCGTCGACAAGCGTCAGAACCGCGCGCGCGAGTACCGCGAGGCCATCCGCAGACTGCACGATCGCGGCATCTGCGTGATGGCAGGCTTCATCTCGGGCTTCGACGATCAGACGCCGGAGGTCATCGCCTCCACGGCCGATCGACTGAACGAGATCGGCGTCGACGTCCCGTTCCTGAGCATCCTCACGCCGTTTCGGGGCACGCCGCTGTACGACGAGCACCGGCGAGACGGGCGGATCCTGGAAGAGCGCGACTGGCCTCATTACAGCGGCTACGGGGTCGCCTTCCGGCCGGCGCGCATGTCCCCCGAGCAGCTCCTCGCCGCCCACCGGCAGATGTGGAATCGGGCCTTCCGCCCCGCGGCGGTGCTCGAGCGCCTCGCGCGCGGCGCGCGGTCGTTGAGCCGCGGCGCGATGATGCTGTCGGCGGCCATGAACGGCTTTTACGGCCTGAAGCAGGTCACCGGCAACGAGCCGGCCGCGCCGCCGCTCGAGCCGCGAGGGACGATCCGGCACCCCGCGCCCGGGGACCCCCCGGCCCGGCTCTCGCGCCTCGGCCTGAAGCGGGCCGAGGCCGCCGTCGTTCACCCGACAGGGTCACACGACCCCGCCACCTCGCTCGGGTGAGCGCGGCGGCGCTCCGCCACGCCGCGGCAGGTCACAGCGCTCCGCGCCGGCCTCACTGCAGGCGCAGGTAGAACTCCGCCGCGTCGAGGCGGTTCATCGAGCCGGCCGGACCGGTGACCACCGCGTGCCCGCCGGCGATCAAGAGGCCGCTCTCGTAGAGCGCGCGCATGCCGGCGTCGACCTGCGCCGGCGTGGCCCCGGACGCGGACAGATCGATGCTGTCGAGCGAAGCGCTGAGGTTTGTGTTCAGGCTCAGCTCGGAGAGGGAGGGGCACGGGTGCGTTATGCAGACGATCCCGGTCTCATCGACGCGAGAGAAATGGCCGTCTGGCGTGTTGCCGGTCGCCCCGAGCCAGATCTCGCTGGCGATGAGCACGTCGGCCGGCCGCCCCCGGAGGTCGCCGAGGTCGACCTGCTTCAGCGCGCCGCGAACAAGCGCCGTCCCCGCGGCGAACGCCTCTTTGGCCTTGCCCTCGGTCGATCTGTCGAGCCCGAGGCTCGACAGATCGAGCTCGAACATGTGGCATTCCTCCTGCCAGGTCCCATCGGCGCAAGGGGCCACGCTCGTGTTGACGCGGGCGACGAAATGGCCGCCGCAGAGCGGTGAAACGCACCTGCGGTAGTCAGGGTGGGTCACGATGTAATAGTCGGCCACGGCGACCTTGGCCTTGGTCAGCGCGCCGGGGGCGTCCTCGACGGCGAGCTCGGCCTGAGGCTCGTCCCGCACGACGACGTCCCCGCCCGAGGCGTCGCAGGCCAGCACCGGCAAGGTCAAGAGTCCGACGAGGGTGAGCAGCGAGACGCGGTGATGGGTGAAATTGAGCATTTGTGTTCTCCACGAGCAGACACAGGGTGACATTGGCACGGGCGCCTCGCGAGCGTGCGCGCGTTCGCGGGCACGTTCTCCAGGGAGCTCGCCCTCCACGATGAGCGCATCAGGCGAGGAAGCCGGGAAGCGGGCCGCATTTCGGCTCGATGCCGATGCCGGTCGCGGCGTGGCCGAGCGCATTCATCACCGACGTGAGCAGCTTGTTCGCGCTCTGCGCGGTGGTGTTGTTGATGTACTGGCCCACGTTCACGCCCAGGTTCTTCCCGCCGATGACCAGGTACTGCATGTCCCGCGGGCTGTGGTTGTGGTTCGTGCCGCTCTCCACGCCCCAGAGCAGGATCGTGTTGTCGAGCATCGTGCCGCTGCCCTCGGGGATGCCCGCGAGCTTCTTCGCCAGGTACGCGACGTGGCTCGCCCAGAAGCGATCGAACTTCATGAAGGCCTCGCGCGTGGTCATCGATTTACCGTCGACGGTGACGCTGTCGTTCGTGCGGCTGACGTGCGCGACAACGTCGTGCCAGCTCTGACCGAAGCCGAGCAGGCCCTCGTGGTGGCCGCCGGAAAAGCTGAAGTGGTAGTCCGCGACCCGCGTGCGATCGCACGTGAACGCGTTGACGATGAGGTCGGCCTGGATCTGCGCCCAGCGCGTGATCGTCGTCGCGTTGTTGGTGCTGCCGTTGTAGCCGGAGGTGTCCACGCGCTCGCACGCGCCGCCGGTCGGGACCGGCGTGCCGCTGCCCATGCCCGCGATGCGCTGCTGCAGCTCGAACAGCGCCTCCACGTGGAGCTCGAGCTTCTGGCGCTCGGCCTGGCCGAGGAAGCGCTGGAGGGTCTTGAGCTCGCCGGTGTTGATCTCGAGGATGCGCTGGTCGGCTCGGCGCCTCGCGGCCGCGACGGCGTCCGGCATCGTGGTGGGCGTCGGCGCGGCGCCGCCGAAGGTGACGCCGCTGAAGATCGTGCTGAACGCGCGCGCGGGATCGGCCGTGTGCGTCATGGGCTGGCCGGAGCCGCTGTACGAGATGATGTGGCGCTTGTCGGCGCCGCCGCGATCGGCGACGCACAGGTGGATGCTCGCGATCGGCGTGCCGCCGCGCAGGTCGGAGCTCTTGAGCAGGATCTGATCGAGCGAGGGACCGTTCGCGTGGCGTGAGCTGTCGTCGCTGAAGCGCGCGCCCGTGAACAGCTGCGCCATGCCCGCCTCGTGATGATTGCCGACCGTCCAGGCATGGTCGAGCCGGCGCAGGAACAGCATGTCGCCCTCCAGGCCGCGGAAATCGGCGAGCGGCTCCTGGAGCTGAAACGTCGACCCGCTGCCGGTCGGCCACCACTCGGGCGGGTGCGAGTCGGGCGTGAAGATCAGCACCAGCCGCTTGGGCACGGCGGTCTGCGCCCTGACCTCGCGGTGGCGCAGCAGCGGCGCCAGGAAAATCGCGCCGAGCGCCGTCTTCAGGAGGTCTCGTCTGGATACGTCGAAGGGCCTGGGCATGTTCGATCCTCGATGGCCGGAGCTATTCGCGCACGCGCTCCACCGTGCTCGGCGAAGAGAGGAGCGCCACGAGCAGGTCGCGCAGGAGACCGGTGCGATCCAGCGCCGCCGTGCCCTGCACGACCGGCGGAATACCGCGCGCAGACTCGGCCTGGCCGAAATAGAAGCGGAAGGCTTGCCGCGCCACGCACTCGCGGACCCAGGAGCTGCGCGACAGCGCTTCCCCCAGCTCGGCGGCGCTGTCGTACTCGCCATCGACGTCGGTGTTGAGCAGCCGGCCCGCCGCGTTGATCGGCTGTGGCCCGGCCACGGGCGCGGTGAGCGACGGGCTCGTGTACTGCTCGAGCGTGCGATAGCGGCCCGCGCCGTCGAAGTTCTCGAGCATGTAGCCGACGTTGTCGGTCAGCGCGTGGCAGGCCTTGCAGGCCGACTGCGCAGCGTGCGTCTCGTACAGCTCGCGCGTGGTCTTCGGGGCCATGCGCTGCTCGCTCTCTTCGATCGGCGGCGGCGTGAAATTCTCGGGCAACGTGATGTGCTGGCACAGCAGCTGATCGCGGATGAACAGGCCGCGGAGCGTCGGAGACGTGAGGTACTGCTTGGCTGTCTTGGCGAGCACGGAGCCGAGCGAGAGCAGGCCGCTCCGCTCGGTGTCCGTCGCGCCCGAGGCGTCGCTGCGATAGAACGCCGAGAGCGCGGGATCGGCCTGGGTCACAGGCGCCGTGAACAGGCTCGCGATCGAGCTCTCCATGCCTCCGTTCGTACGGAGGAAGCTCTGCGTCTCGGCGAACATCGCCGCCTTCACCTCCGCGAAGCCGGGGAACACGTCCTCGAACTTCTCCACCTCGGCCTCGAACGTGTGCAACCGCAACCATTGGACGAGGAAATGACCGAGCTGGTCGGTGGCGCCCGGCGTCGAGAGCAGCTGCTCGATGTGACCCGGGAGCAGCGCGGGATCGGCCAGCTCACCACGATCGGCGGCGGCGACAAGCGTCGCAGAGGGCGGCGCGCCGAGCGCGCTGTACGAAAGGAAGGTCGCGATCTCGTGGTTCGTCAGCCGGAACGCGGCCTTCGCCTCGTCGCTCGGCGCGCCGATCTCGGTCCGGTACAGGAAATAGGGCGAGCTCAGCACGCCCTTCAGCGCCCAGCGGAACGGCAGCGCCGGATCCCCGGACTCGGCGGCGAGATCGAAGACTTCGCCGTAACGGGTCAGGTCCTCCTCCGTCGCGGGCCGCCGGAACGCCTTGCTGACCGCCGCACGCAGGAAGTCCGCCTTGCACGTCGCGTCCACCTTGCCGCACGGGATCAACGCGCGGAGCTGCTGATCGCTGAGCGCGAGCACCGCGGCTTCGGCCTTGGCCCCATACTGCTCGGCCAGGGTCACGCGGACGAGCCCGCTGGTGGACATGTTCGGATAAACGCCGTTGTCCGGCACGGGCTCCATGTCGGAGACGTCGACCGGCACGCCGAGCACGCTCTGGACGGAGCGACCGTATTCCTCCGGGGTGAGCAGCCACGTGCGGGCGCGCAGCGCCGCGGAGGCGGGCTGTGGCGTCGCGTACGGCAAGCTGCCGTCGGCCTGCGGCGGGGGAACGTCGCTGCCGGTTCCGCCGCTCGCCGTGTCCAAGGACGGATCGCCGAGCTGCCCGGTGCAGGCGAGCGCCCACAAACCCAGACCGCAGATCCAGCCGAGAGATCGAAAACTCATATCGGATCTCCACATGGGCACGCGGCCTCGATTGACACCGCTCCCCTCGAGGAGGCTAGAGTCCAAACGCTATTCGCAAGTCAAGCTTCTTGTGGCCGCTCACCAACGTACAGCCTCATTGTCGCGCTGTAGTGGATGGCGAAGGCCCCGCTGCGCAGGACGACCGATCCAGAGCCGAGCAGAACGGTGTCCCTTCCGCTCGAATGTGAGCGACGCCATGGACGATGTCTACTCCAATCGGCCCGCCAGCGGCGCTCCTCGAGCCCGATGGATGATGCCCACATGTGCATCGTAAATCTATTGCTCGGGCATAGTCTCCAGCGGTCTCGCGGGTCCTGCGCGACAGCGCGCTCAGGTCACCGCTCCGGACGCAGCGCACGGTGAGGTGGGCTCATGCACCTCGACCGGGCGCTCCCGGTGGCGCACGCACCGGCACCGGGCGAAGATGGGCGTCCATGGAGATCCACCAGGTCCGCTATTTTCTAGCGGTCACCGAGACGCGCAGCTTCACCCGCGCGGCAGAGCGCTGCGCGGTCTCGCAGCCCGCGCTCACCGCTGCGATCAAGAAGCTGGAGGAGGAGCTTGGCGGCGCGCTCCTCCTGCGCGAGCGCGGCGGCGCGAAGCTGACGGCGCTCGGACAGCACGTGCTGCCTCGCTTGCAGCGGCTACACGACGAGACGCAGGCCGTGCGGGTGATCGCGGACAACCACCGGCGCCTCAAGCAGGTCCCGCTCCGCGTCGGCGCCCTGTGCACCATCGGGCCGGCGCGGCTCGTGCGGGCGCTCGCGGCGTTCCACGGCGAGGCGCCGGGCGTGGAGCTGGAGATCTCGGTGGCCATGCACGCGGAGACCCTGCGGCGCCTGGAGGAGGCCGAGGTCGACGTCCTCATCACGAGCCTCGGTGTCGCCGTCCCGGACTGGTGCGTCGTCGCCCCGCTCTACGACGAGCGATACGTCGTCGTCCTGCCGCCCGGCCATCGGCTGGAGGCGCGCGAGGCGCTCCGGATCGAGGATCTGAGGGGAGAGCCGTACCTCGATCGGCTCGCGTGCGAGATGCGCGAGTCGGTGACGGCCGCGTGCGCGGCCCGCGACGTCGAGCTGTATGCGGCGTATCGGACCGAGCGCGAGGACTGGGTCCAGAGCCTCGTCCACGCGGGCCTCGGCTTCGCCTTCATGCCGGAGCACTCGGTGCTGCTCGCCGAGGCGTCCCGGCGGCCGCTCATCGACCCGGCGCTCCAGCGCACGATCGCGCTTGTCCGCTCGGGGGATCGCACGCCGACGTCCGCGCTCCAGCGCTTCTGGGACACGATGCTCGCGCGCGCCGCCCGCCTCGAGCCGCAGGGAGGCGGCGCCCGGCCGCGCGAGCGCCCTCCCGGGAGCGGCGTCAAGGCTTCGCGGCGATGATGTCGACGCGCTCGATGACGGGCGCGGTCGCGAGCAACTCGGGCGCCTTCGCCATCAGCGCGGCCGCGATCGGGCCCTCGAGGTGCGCCTTGCGGCCGTCCTCCTCGACGAAGGTGTCGAAGACACCGAAGGTCGACGGGCCGATCCGCAGGGCGAACCAGTGAATCGTCCGCTGCTCCTCGACGGCGAGGCCGATGGCGCTGCGGAGGAAGGCCTCGACCTCGGCCTCCTTGCCGGGCTTGGCCTCGATCCGGACCAGGAGGGAGCGGGTCACGGCAGGGAGCTTGGTAGTCGTCATGGGGGTCTCCTTGTTCGGCGGCGCGCTGCGCGCCGCGCTTGATAGGGAGGGTTATGACGCCCGCGCGGCCGCTCCACCCATCGCTGTTCTCGATGGATCCATCAGCGGCGTCGATGGCCGGCTCCTTGACTCCCCCCGCGGCTACCTTTACGATCTCGGCGCCCGTGAGCCCTCCCCTGGCCTATGTGTTCTGGCACTGGCGACAACCACAGATCGCCGCGGAGGAGTACGAGAGCCGACAGCGGGCCTTCCACGCGGCGCTCGCAGCGGCGCCCTCGTCAGGCTTTCTCCGGTCGTTCAGCGTCGGGCTCTCAGGGGCCCCCTGGGCGGCGGGCGGCGGCGACGTCTACGAGGACTGGTACCTGGTGCAAGATTTCGGTGCGCTCGGCGCGCTGAACGAGGCCGCGGTCTCCGCCAGCCGCGCGGCGCCGCACGACGCAGCGGCCGCGGCGGCCAGCGGCGGGGCCGGAGGACTGTATCGTCTGCGGGCCGGAGCAGCGCTGCGCACGCCCGGGTACGCCCACTGGTTCGGCAAACCCGACGGCATGTCTTACGGTGAGCTCTTCGCTCGGATCACGCCGGTCCTGGATCAAGCGAGCGCCGGCCTGTGGATGCGCCAGATGGTGCTCGGGCCCGGCCGGGAGCTCTGCTTGCACGCGGCGACCCCCGTCTCCCTGCCCGCTCCGTTCGACGCGCTCGTCATCCCGCTCCGGCCGGCCTGGCCGGAGCTCGCCCCCACCGGCACGGAACCGGCGCGCTGAGGCGCGCGCCTCGTGCCCGGCGTCAGCCGGATCCTGTATCCATGAAGATGGATCTCGCGTTCGCGCCGGGCTTCCAATGGATGAGACGCTCATCGCGCTGCCCCACTGACAGGGCCGCGCCCGGCTGGATGACGCGTGGGTGAATTACGCGTTTGCACGACCCCGCCTGCGCGATGCACGGACGAACGCCTCGACCCCGTGGAAGGAGCGATGTAGAGTGCGCGCCATGCGCTACCGCCAGCTAGGTACGACCGGCACGCAGGTCTCGGTGCTCTGTCTCGGCGCCATGACCTTCGGCGAGGTCGACGAGAAGTCGATGATGCACAAGGTCGGCTCCGATGAAAAGGAGACCTTCGCCGTGCTCGATCGGGCCCTCGAGGCCGGCGTCAACTTCGTCGACACGGCCGACGTCTACGGCCCAGACGGCCTCTCCGAGCGCCTGTTCGGCGCGTGGCTCGCGTCGCGCAAGGCCCGCGACCGCGTCGTCGTCGCGACCAAGGGCCGCTTCCGGATGGCGCCGGGGCCGAACGGCGCGGGGGCCTCGCGCATGCGGATCGTGCGGGCGATCGACGCGAGCCTCGCGCGGCTGGGCACGGACCGGATCGATCTCTACCAGATCCATATGCAGGATCTCCGCACGCCCGAGGAGGAGCTCGTGCGCGCGCTCGACGACGCAGCGCGCGCGGGCAAGATCGTGTATTTCGGCGCGTCGAACTACACGGCGTACCGGCTCATGGAGTCGCTCTGGGTCGCCGACAAGCGCGGGCTCGACCGGTTCGTCACCTTGCAGGCGCATTACAACCTCGCGACGCGCGGGCTCGAGCGCGAGCACGTGCCGCTCTGCGCGAAGTTCGGCCTGGGCCTGCTGCCCTGGTCGCCGCTCGCGTCGGGGCTCCTGACGGGCAAGTACCGCCGCGGCGAAGCGCCGCCGCCGGGAACGCGGCTCGCTCAGTGGAAAGAGCGTTACAAGGGCTTTGACAAGGAGCGCAACTGGGCGATCGTCGAGGCGCTCGTGGCCGTCGCCGACGAGGTCGGAAAGACGCCGAGCCAGGTCGCCCTCGCGTGGCTGCTCGCGCGACCGGCCGTCTCGTCGGTCATCTTCGGCGCCCGGACGGTCGCGCAGCTCGACGAGAACCTCGGCGCCGGCGATCTCGATCTCCCCGCCGACGCCATCGCTCGCCTCGACGCCGCGAGCGCGCCCGAGCTCGGCGATCCATACGAGTTCATCAGGAACATCGACGGCGCCTGGTGAGCGCCGCCGACCTCGTGTTCATCGCACTGGCTGTCTACAGCCTGACGGCCATCGCCGAGGCGATGGGCAGCCTGTTCGTCAGGACCGCCGAGGTGCTCCCGCCGCACATCGGCCCGTGACAGGTCGGCTCGAGCGCGTGAGGTGCGACACAGCCGCGGCGCGCCGGCTCGCCAATTCCCCGTGTCGACCTGTACGCCAAGCTCCTATTACGATATAGGCTCCGTATTGTCCTCGAGCGCTGTCTTTCTTTGTAACGGGTTGCACATCGAGCGCTGGTGTATCGTGGAGCGAGGCCATGACGACGTCACCATGAGGGGAAGCGAATGAACGGAGAGGCGGTTCATGGCGACGCGTCCACCCCCGAGATCGCCGCGGCGCGGCAGCAGATACGCGCGCTGGAGAGCGCGCTGGACGAGGCCCAGGCCGCGCTGGCCGAGGCGCGGGCGGCGCTGGACGAGGCGCGGGCGGGGTACCAGAGCCTGTGCGAGGTGCTGAGCCAATCGCCCGCGCCCATCGCCATATGGCAGGGCGACGACTTCGTGTATACCTTCGTGAACCCGGCCTATCGCGCCGCCCTGCCGGGCCGCGAGTTCCTGGGCAGAGCGCTCGTCGATGCCGCTCCCGAGACGAAGGAGCAAGGGCACCTGGACCTCTTCAACCACGTTTATCGCACGGGCAATCCGTTCATCGCCAACGAGCTCCCGGTGGCGGTCCACGACCCGACGACGGGCCGCGAGGAGCAGCGTTGGTTCAACGTCGTATACGCGCCTGTTCGCAACGGGGCTGGCGCGATCGTCGGGGTGTGCAACTTCAGCGTCGAGCTCACCGACCAGGTGCGCGCGCGGCAGGCCGCCGAGGCGAAGGCCGAGGAGCTGCAGCGGAGCGCCGAGCTCATCGCAGCGCAGCGGGAGACGATCCGTGCCCTCGGGACGCCGCTCCTGCCGCTCGCGCCCGGCGTCCTGGCCATGCCCCTCGTCGGGCCCATCGACACCCGGCGCTCCGAGCAGATCATTGAGGAGCTGCTCCAGGGGGTCGCGGACGAAGGCGCGTCCACGGTGATCCTGGACGTCACGGGCGTGGAGACGATCGACACGCAGGCGGCGAACGCCATGATCCGCGCGGCGCAAGCCGTGCGATTGCTCGGAGCCCGCGTGCTGATCACCGGCATTCAGCCGGCCATGGCCCACGTCCTCGTGCAGCTCGGCGTCGATCTGCGCGGCATCGCCACCTTCAGCACCCTGCGCTCCGGCATCGCCGCGGCCCTCGGCGCGACGTAGCGACAAGACAGACAAGCATTCGATTTTATTAACGTTTCAACGCTCGCCACGCGCGCCCGCCCGCCAGCACCGGTGCTGGCGTCGCGGCGCCGTGCGCCGCGGCGCGCGGGCCGGGCGGCGCCCGCGTTCGTGTACACTGCGCGCCATGAACCGCTTCCTCCTGATGAGCATGCTGACGCTGGCCTTCGCGTGTACCCCCGAGCGCCGCGAGTTCACGGCGAACAGCTCCTCTGCCGCGAGCGCGGGGACCTCCGGCGGCGGCGTTAGCGACGGGAGCGGCGGGAGCGGCGGGGGCGGCGGGGGCGGCTTGCCCGGCTGCGACGCGGGCCAGCTCTCCTGCTCCGGGCTCTGCGTGGACCCGACCTCCGATCGGGAGCACTGCGGTGCTTGCGACCATTACTGCCTGGGACAGGCGTGCGTGCAGGGGCGCTGCGAGCCCCTGCTCCTGGCCTCGGGTGGAATGGAGCCGGTGGACGTCGCGGTCGACGACACCACCGTTTACTGGGTCGATCCCGTCGCTCACCAGGTGATGACGGTGCCGGTCGGCGGCGGCAATGAAGCGTTCTTCGTCGAGGGAGATCCCCCGTTCGCCCCCCGGAGCATCGCGCTCGACTCCGGCATGGTCTATTTCTCGGACTCCGGCACCGAGCTCATCATGAAGGCGTCGCTGGAGGGCGATCTGGAGATCCTCGCGGATGGACAGACCTACCCCATGGACATCGCGGCCGACGCCGCGAACGTCTACTGGACGAGCGCCGACCAGGGCACGGTCATGAAGGTGCCGGCCCTCGGCGGCGAGCCCGTCGCGCTCGCGACAGGGCAAGACTCGCCGCTCGGCATCGCGGTGGACGCGACCCACGTCTACTGGGTGAATGAAGGAGGCACCGTGATGAAGGTGCCCATCGAGGGCGGCGACGCCGTCACGCTCGCAGAGGGGCAGATGAAGCCGAAGGACATCGCGGTGGACGCCACCGGCGTCTACTGGACCGACGACGGAGGCACCGTGATGAAGGCCCCGCTCGGGGGCGGCAGCCCCCTCGCGCTCGCGGAGGGGCAGCGCAACCCGCGGAAGCTCGCGCTCGACGCCGCCAGCGTCTACTGGACGAACGACGACGGGACCGTGAAGAAGGTGCCAGTCGGAGGCGGCGACGTCGTGACGCTCGCGACAGGGCAAGATCATCCGCTGGGCATCACGGTGGACGCCACGAGCGTTTACTGGACGAACAGCGCCGCCGGCACGGTGATGAAGCTCCCGAAGTAAGCCCCCGCCGGGCGGCGAGCGGCGCATCGTCCGGCGGAGCCTCTCGCGCGCGCGGCGCCCCGGACCCTGCCGAGATCGCTTGCCACGCGCGCCGTTCGGGCGCGACGATCGGCGCTCCATGAGACGCGCCGCCCTCCTGCTCCCGATCGCCCTCGTCGCCGCGTGCGCCGGCGCTCCGGCTCCCCAGCACGGCCCTGTCGCGCCGCTGCCTCCGGCGCCCCGCGCGGCGCGCGCCCAGCCCGCCCTCGCGGCGGCGCAGCCCGTGACCGCGCCGGAAGGGCTCTCCGCGGTGCTGCGGATCGCCGACCCGCAGCGGAGCTGGAGCCACGTCACGCAGCTCATGGCGAGCACGCCCTTCGGCGTGTTGCTGTTCAGCACGGGCCCGAGGGGACCCGAGATGCTGCTCGAGCAAGCGCTGGGTCCGGCGCTCGCCGACGTGGTCGATCTGGACAAGCCGATCGACGTCGCCTGGTTCGGCATCACGGACCCGGAGCTGCGCCCCGTGGTCTCCCTGTCGGTCGCGGAGCAGGAGGTGCCGCGGCTGCACGAGCGCTTCGTGCTCAAGGAGCACCGAGGCATGCTGCGCGTGGAGGGCGTGCGCGACGCGGATCCCGACGAGGAGACGCCGCGCCAGAGCTGCGCCTTCGAGCCCGGCGAGCGCCGGGGCGGCGCGCGCCTGCTCTGCGCCAAGGACGCGAAGGATGTCGACGCCGCCGCGCCGTACCTCGTGGAGGTCGTGGGCCGGGAGCCGATCGAGGCGGACGCGCGGCTCGAGATCATGGAGTGGACCCTCCGCGAGGTCATGAAGAGCCCGGACGACGCGGACGGCGACGACGGCCCCACGGGGGCGCTGGGCCGGGAGATCGGCGACGCGTTCATGCGCGACCTCGAGAGCATGAGCATGGACCTCAGGTGGGGCCGCGCGGAGGTCGACATCGGCTTCAGCATGCGCTTCGCGAGCCGGCGCTCGCCCCTCACGCTGGCCTTCGCCCCGGCCGTGGCGCCGGACGCCGCCCCCCCGCCAGCCTTCCTGCGCCTGCCGGGCGACACGGCCGTCGCCTTTTACACGCAGGGCGCGTCGCGCGCGGAGCTCACCCCGCTGCGCGACGTCATCTTCCCGGCGCTGCGCGACGACCTGATGGACGACGGCTACGACGCGGCGGCGCTCGATCGGCTCATCGAGCGCCTCGACACGCTGTTCGTCACGGGCGGCCCCATCGTGATGGGCGCGGGCGGGGATCGCGCGGCGGCGGAGCGGGCGCTCGCGGCCTACCAGGGCGGCAAGGGCGCAGCGCGCTCGCAGAAGGCGGTGCACCGCGCGCTGCAGAGCTGGATCCTTGTCGCGGTCGAGGAGCCGGCCCAGACCTGGATCCCGGGGATGAAGGAGCTGCTCCTGCTCGGCGAAGAGCTGGACAGGCTCAAGGCGAGCCCGAAGGCGGCCGGCGGCGCGGGCACGCCCGGCGGCGCGCCGGAGGGCCGCGCGAGCAAGGACGAGGACGAGGACGAGGACAAGGACGAGGACGAGGACGAGGAGCGCACAACGCCGGTGATCGTCCGCGCGCCCGCCACGCTGCCCGCGGGGACGCTGCACGTCGAGCTGCGCTCCAAACCGCTCACGAAGGACGCCCCGCCCGCGCACACGACCCATTTCTACGTCGTACCCGCCGGCCAGCGGACGTGGTTCGGGATCGGCGAGAACGACGCCGCCGTGGTGGCGCGGCTGCGCGTCGCCGCCGACCCGGGGCGCGACGAGCGCACGCTCGCCGCGGCGCCGGGCCTGGAGGCGCTGCGGCAGCCCGGGACGCTGGCCGGCGGGCTCTTCTCGCTGGCGGGCCTCGTGTTGCTGGGGGCGCGCGGGGACACGCCGGAGGCGCTCGGCGAAGCCGCCAAGGAGCTCGCCGGGCTCGCGACGCTGCCGGCGCGCGGCGAGGTCTCGATCCCGCTCGCGGTCACCTCCGAGGTGCTCGGCTCCGGCGCCGCCCGCGTCACCGCCCGCGTGCGGCTGCCCCTCACGGCGATCCACGACGCGATCGCGCTCGGCTCGCGCTGACGCCGAGCCCCCTCGAGAGGCGCGCGGGCAGCGCGCGAGGCCGCCTCACATCGAGACGTCGATCGTGGGCGTCTGGTCCGTCGTCCAGCCGCTGACGCTCGGGAAGTAGGTCGTCTCCTCGTCGCCGCCCTGGCTCGTGTGGATCTGGTACCGGCGATTCGCTCCGCAGTTGAAGAGCGCCCCATAGACGACCGATTTCGTCTGACCGGCGCCGACAAGCTCGGACGAGGTGTTCGCGAGCTTGCTCCACGTGCCGCCGGACACCTTCACCTTGCTCTCATCCCAGTTGACCGTGAACGCCTGGCTGCCGGAGTTGTGCACGCGCACCGTGATCTGACACCCGGCTACGGCGTCATTTGGCGCGCTCACAGCGACCGCGGCGCCGATGGGCAACAGAAAGGCGGCGGCGATCAAGGTCCGGCGGATGAGCACACGTTGTTCGAGCTTCATGGCGAGTTCTCCTCTGGTTGTGCGGCCGTCGATTCATCGCGACGGCGCGCTCTCGCCGGCACACTCAGCAACCGGCAGGCCAGACGCGAGCTCGCGCCGTTTCCCGCGAGGATCGAGCCTCATCGCGGTCGCGCGCCGCCTGCCTCGACCGCGCCGAGGCGCTCGCGCCGAGCCCGCCGGCACGCGCAAGCGCGCTTTTCCTCGGAGCGCCACGGGTGACACACTGTCACAGGGGTGTCCGGTGACACCCTGTGACAGGAGGCGCCTCCACGTCTCCCTCGGTGGGCGCGGCGCGCTCGATCCGTCGCCGGGAGAGGCCACGACGTCGCTGCCGGACACGGGAGCGCGGGACGAGCGTCGGCTACGCCCGCTTCGGCGGGATCGGGTACATCGCGGCCAGGTCGTCGTTCCGCCGGAACCCGAGCGCCTCCCTGTGAACGCGCAGCTCCCACAGCGCCTGCGCCGCCACCTCGCGCTGCCGGTTGAAGGCCGCGACCCTCGCCGCCCGCTCTCTCGAGTCCGCGCCCTCGCCCTGGGCGAGCTCATCGAGCGCCTTGCCCTGCAGCTCGAGCTCGAGCAGCGCGACGTTGATCTTGTCCTCGGACCGTCCGAGCGCCGAGGCCATCTCCCTGAGGATCTCGCCGGCGAGATCCGACGGGTCAGAGGCGGGCAGGCGCTGCCGGAGACGATCGAGGTATGGGCTCTTGTACCCCTGGTCCTTGAGCTGGTCGACGAGCTTCTTCCACGTGGGCTCGGCCATGCCGCCAGAGCGTAGCAGCGCCCCGGGGACGCACCGCCTCCGCCGCGGACGCCGCCAGTGCGTCCGCGGCCGGCGCGCCCGCGCGCGCCGCAGGGCCCCGGCCGAGCCTGCCTGATCCAACCCTCGCCCTTCAGAGCCACCGAGGAGAGCAAACAGCAGAAGTTCATGACGGAAATCAGGCAAGAATCAGGCAAGAATCAGGCAAGAATCAGGCGAAGCCAGACCGCCACCGACTCCCCGTGTCGTCTTGCGCGGTGCGGGGATGAGCGATAATCTGGTCAATCAACGTTCGATGCTCCCGCGGGCGACGGGACTCGAGGGCCAATCATGATGCTCGATCCTGCCGGACAGCCAGGACCTCACGCCGTCGTCATCGGCGCCGGGATCGCCGGGCTCATCGTGGCTCGGGTCCTCACCGATCACGTCGAGCGGGTCACCGTGATCGAGCGGGATCGCGCGTCGCCCGAGGGCGACGCGCGCAGGGGCGCCCCGCAGGGCCGCCACGTGCACCTGCTGCTCACCGGCGGCAGCCGCGTGATCGAGCGGCTCTTCCCGGGCATGGATGAGGAGCTCGCGGCGGCGGGCGCGCCGGGCGGCGACTGCGGCCTGTGCTCGATCGTCCACTTCCCCGCGTGCCGGATGCCGCGCCGTCGCCTCGGCTTCGATCTCCGCCTCGCGAGCCGGACGCTGCGCGAGCGCCTGCTCCGCCGCCGGCTGGACCGCGACGCGCGGATCACGTTCCGGGAGGGCGCGCTCGTGAAGGGGCTGCTCGGCGACGGCCAGAGGGTCAGCGGCGCGCGGGTGCGGTCGCGCGACGGAGGTGAGGAGGCGCTGCGCGCCGATCTCGTCGTGGTCGCGTGCGGCCGCGACGCGCCGGTCACGGCCTGGCTCGAGGAGCTCGGCCACCGCGCCCCCCGGGAGGAGGTCGTCGACGCGCACCTCTCGTACGCGTCGCGCTGGTACCGGCCCCGCTCGGTGGACACGCGCGACTGGCACTTTGCCATGGACATGCCGAGCGCCCCGCACCACCGGCGGGGCGGCGCCGCGGTGCGATATGAGGGCGGCAGATGGCTCCTCACGCTCGAAGGCATCGCCGGAGACCGGGCGCCCTCCGGGGATGCGGAGTTCGTCGCGTGGGCTCGCTCCCTCCGGGTGCCCGAGATTCACGCCTTGATCCAGGACGCCGAGCCCATCTCGTCCATTCATGGATTCGCGAGGACGGAGAACCGGCGCCGCCATTTCGAGGAGATGGCGAGCTTCCCGGACGGGCTCGTGGTGCTCGGCGACGCGGTGGCGGCCTTCAACCCCATCTATGGCCAGGGCATGAGCGTCGCGGCGCTCGGCGCGCAGGAGCTCGACGCGTGTCTGCGAGAGCAGCGGGCGCGGCTGGGCGCGCCGGGCCTCGACGGGCTCTCGCG
Source organism: Sorangium sp. So ce1014 (assembly GCF_051521505.1). NCBI lineage: Bacteria > Pseudomonadati > Myxococcota > Polyangiales > Polyangiaceae > Sorangium > Sorangium sp. So ce1014. The sequence goes on along the minus strand of NZ_CP150356.1, from coordinate 182,977 downwards.
GCGCTTCCAGCGGCGGCTGGCCCGCGTCACGGAGATGCCCTGGCAGTTCGCGACCGGCGAGGACTTTCGCTGGCCCGAGACCACGGGAGGACGTCCAGGGGCGATCCAGCGCTTCATGCACGCCTATTCGGACCAGGTGATGCAGCTCGTCGAGGAGGACGCCGAGGCAGCCCGCACGCTCATGCGCGTCCTGCACTTCATCGAGCCTCCCAGGGCGCTGTTCCGGCCGTCGATCGCGGGCCACGTCCTTTCGCGCGCCGCGCGGCCTGCGCTCGCGAGCGCGCGCCACTCCGCGAGCGCCGCCGCCGCACGGCTCTTCACGCTCGCCGAGCGCCGGGGCGGCATCCGGTGAGCCGGTAACCCGAGCGTTCGACGCGGACGCGCGTCGTCGCGGCGGGCGGGGATCGATCGCGCTCGGGCCCGACGAGCCAGGCCCCCTGACCCTCGCGCCGGATGCCGTCGTCGACCGGCGCTGCTCGCGGGCCGTCAGCGCGCCCGGAGCGCCTCGTCGAGGTCGGTCCAGAGGTCGTCGATCGACTCTAGGCCTATCGAGAGCCGGAGCAGGTTCGGCGGCGCCAGCGTGCGCGGGCCCTCGACGGTCGCCCGGTGCTCGACAAGGCTCTCGACGCCGCCGAGCGAGGTCGCGCGGAGAAGGACCTTCACGCGGCCGGCGGCGCGGAGCGCGTCCTCGGCGCCGCCCCGCACGAGGACCGAGAGCATCGACCCGAACCCGCCCTTCATCTGCCGCGCCGCCACCGCGTGTCCGGGGTGCGACTCGAGCCCTGGATACAGCACCCGCTCCACGCCGGCATGGACCGCGAGCCGGCGGGCGAGCTCCAGGGCGGTGGCGCTCGCCCGGCTGACGCGCACGAAGAGCGTCCGCATGCCACGCAGCAGGAGCCACGCCTCGAACGGGCCGGGGACCGCGCCCTGCACGTGACGGAGGTGGCGGATGCGCTGCCACGCCTCGTCGTCGCGCGCGGCCACGATCGCGCCGGCGAGGACGTCGCTGTGGCCGTTGAGCGCCTTGGTCGCCGCGTGCATCACGAGGTCGGCGCCGAGGGCGAGCGGCTGGGTGTGGACGGGCGTGGCGACCGTGGAGTCGACGGCGAGCCGCGCGCCGCCCGCGTGCGCGATGTCGGCCGCGGCGGCGATGTCGACGACGTCCCAGGTGGGGTTCGCGGGCGTCTCGATCCAGACGAGGGACGTCGGGCCGCGCTGGACGGCCGCGCGGAGGGCGTCGAGGTCGGTCGCGTCGACGAGCTCGAGGTCGACACCCCACGTCGCGCACCACTCGGTCATCCAGAGGCGGAGGCCGTTGTACATCGCCCGCGAGGCGACGAGGCGCGCCCCCGGCCGCAAGAGCGCCTGCACGGCCGTGGTCGCGGCGGCCATGCCCGACGCGAACAGGCGTGCGTCGGCGCCGCGTTCGAGCTCCGCGAGCAGCTGCTCGGGCGCGCGGTACGTCGGGTTGTCGTCGCGCGTGTACTCGTGGGCGGCGGGCAGGCGGTAGCCCTCGTCGCGCGCGTACGTCGTGCTCGCGTGGAGCGGCGGCACGACCGCGCCGGTCGCGCCGTCGACGAAGTGGCGCGCCTGCGCGGCGAGCGTCTCGGGAGAGGTCATGGGCCCGAGGATAGCGCGGGCGCCGCGGCGCGCCCCAGGGCGGTGGATCGACCGACAGGACGGTCGCCCTTCGGCTCAATCCACGCGGACGACGGCGACCTGCGCTATCGTGCCGGGGGGCTCGACGTCGACCGTGACGAAATGGCGCCCGATGCCGTCGAGCCGCTCGGGGATCGCGCCGCCGCCGCCCGAGATGTACGCCGGGATCCCCGCGTTCTCGAACGCATAGAACGAGTGGATGTGGCCGTAGAACGTGAGATCCACGCGCCCGTCCGCGAGCATCGTGAGGAGCTTGTTCGCCTCGGCGCGGCTCGCGAACGCGCCGTTGCGGGAGCCCACCGGGTCGAGGGGCGCGAGGTGCATCGTGACCACGTGCAAGAGCTCCTGCCCCTCGGCGAGCCATCCGTCGAGCCACCCGTAGACGAGCGGATCGATCGTCGCGCTCGCCGAGTCGAGCATCGTGAACTGCACGCCCCGGAACACGAAGCGGAAGTTCCCCCGGCCAAACCACTCGTGGTAGAGGTCGTCCCGCGTGCCGAGCTCGTGGTTGCCGAGCGTCGCATAGCAGGGGAAACGGAGCGTCTTCATCTCGCGCTGGAACCGCTCGAGCTGCTCGGCCGAGCCCTGCGAGGTGAGATCGCCGCTGATGAGCGCGAAGCGGACGCCCTCCGCCTCGTTCATCTTCGCGTAGATGTCCTGAACGCGGTCGATCTCCTCCTGGACGTCGGCGAAGACCGCGAACCGCCACGGCTCGCGCCGCGCAGCGTCCGGCGGGCGCAGCGAGAGGGTCACTTCGGCGCCGGGCGGCAGGGAGAGGCGGAAGGTGCGCTGGGTCGGAAACGGCGCGTCGACGAGCTCCACGGGCACGCGCTCGTCCCCGACGCGGGCCGAGAGCTCGGCGTCGGCGAGCATGTTCTCGATCGTGACCCTCCACGGCCCGCCCGCCTCGTCGGTGAGGCGGATCGAGAGCGCGGGCGCGCTCGCCCAGAGCGAGAGCTCGCCCGGCTCGAGGCGGCGGATCGCCGCGAGCCCCTCGTCCACGGCGACGCGCGCCTGGCCCTGTGAGGCCTTTCCTACCTCCCGATCGCGGCGCGCGCGGCCCTCGGCCACGTCGAGGCAGGACAGGGCGAGCGGCGCGGTGAGGGCGAGCAGCGCGAGGAGAGCGTCTCTCAGGATCATGGCGAGTCTCCGGGGCGGAAGAGCAGCGACAGGCGCCCGACGTACGCGGAGCCCGCCTGCACGTCGGCGAGCAGGCCCCAGCGGGGCGAGGCGTAGAGCCGGCCCTGCAGGCCGAGGTGGCCCGGGACGCCGCTGCCGAGGCCGGGGATCTTCGCGCCGCCAGCGTACCCGTCGTGCCGGTGGCCGTAAACCACCTTGGCCTCGCCGCGCGGATACCCCGCGTGCCCGAGGTACATGCCGAAGGCGAAGTGGGGAATCAAGAGCTCGTTCCCCTCGAACGGCCGGCCGCCGTTGCGGTAGCCCTCGATCGCGATCCCCCACCCCATCTCGGCGAACGAGCCCCGCAGCGTGCGCCCGATGTGGGCGAGATCGAGCCGGCCCTGGAGGGTGACCTCGCCGGTGGTGATCGAGAAGTCGTCGGACGTGTAGCGGTGATGGGTGAGCGCGCCCTCGAGCTCGAGGAACGAGCCGTCCGCCGCGCGCGCGCCGTCCGGCGTGCCGGGGCCGATGAAGCGATGCGCGGCCTCGGCGCGGAGGCGCGCATTGTCGTCGTTCAGGCCAAACCAGCCGGAGCCCGAGAGGCGGAGCGAGCTCAGGCGCAGATCCATCCCTGGCACGAGAAACGTGCGGTAGGCGAACGTGGGGTCGTGGACGTAGGCCAGCCCGAGCTGCGTCTCGACCCAGGGCAGCGACAAGGGAGGGCTACCGGTGCCGCCCTCCGGGGCGAGCACGCCATAGAGGTCCGCCAGAAGGGAGATCCCGAACAGGCCCACGCCCGTCACGGAGGCGAGCACGATCGGGGCGATGACGCGCCGCGAGGCCCCGGAGACCGCCGCCCCCGCGAGCCCGCCCACGGTGAGCCCGGCCCCCGCGCCCTCGAGCGCCAGGAGGGTCCACCCCGTGCGCGACTCGCCCAGGATCAGGTGTCCGGTGCCGTGCGCCACGACCCCGGGGAACACCGCGCCGGCCGCGGCGAGGGCGCGCCGCCCGGTGGAGGCGTCCTTCCTTGCCGGCGCCGCGGTCGCCGGCGCCTCGCCCGGCGCGGCCACGGCGGGGGAGCCCGGCGCGGCCACGGCGGGGGAGCCCGGCGCGCCCTCGCCCTCGCCCTCGCCCGCGTCGGCCTGGACCGGCGCGGTCACGAGGAGGAGCAGCAGGGCGAGGAGGTGGCCTGTTGTGCGCGGGGGCCTCAGCATCGAGCTCTGCGTGGCGGACGTCTACCGTGGCACGGCCGCGCCGGATTTCTGGCGGTGGATGTGCTTGTCATCGTTTCTTGAGCCCATACGTTGCATCCAGCAAGAAGGGAATATTCGCATGAGCACGGGTCGAACTTTACGGGTACCGGGGCTTCCGATCGCGCTGGCGGCGATCTTCTCTCCGTTCGTCGCCTGCTCGACGGACCCAGCGCCTCCGTCCGGCACCTCCTCCGACGTGCCGCAGCATCCTGCATCCTGCTCGTACAGAGTCACGACGAGCGTTTACGACGGGAGTCCGGACTACTGGGGCACGATCGAGATCGAGAATACCGGATCGACCGGCTGGACGAGGCCGGAGGTCGCGTTCGGGGTGCCGAGCGGCGCCACGTGCGATGATCACGAGGCGGGCTGGACCCACACGCAATCCGGGTCCACTTGCACGTATTCGAGGACCTCCAGCGTATCGGTGGGTCCGGGCTCGTCGTTCACGTTCCATTTCTCCACGACCTCGGACGCCTCGTTCACCCCCTCGAGCATCGAGCTGACGGATCCGAGCTGTGCCGGCGCCGGCTCAGGGGGCGGCGCCGGCTCAGGAAGCGGCGCCAGCTCAGCGAGCACCGCCGGCTCAGGAGGCGGCGCCAGCTCAGCGAGCACCGCCGGCTCAGGGAGCAGCGCCAGCTCAGCGAGCACCGCCGGCTCAGGGGGCGGCGCCGGCTCAGCGAGCAGCACCGGCTCAGGGGGCGGCGCCGGCGCAGGGGGCGACACCGGCGTGGTGTGGCGCACGGCCAGCCTGACGGAGTTCGAGTCGTACCCCGACCCAGGCAGCGAGGAGTGCATCAAGTTCAACGGGTGCATGTGGGCAGGTCAGTTCGCGGCGCTCGAAGGGCAGCAGTCGGAGAGCTGGGTCCAGGAGCACAACATCGCGGCCGTCCACTCCAAGGACTTCGAGGCCTACAAGCTGAAGACCCTGCGTCTCCGGAAGGATGGAAAGGAGATCGACGTCACGGTGTACGACATGTGCTCCGACTCCGATTGCAGCGGGTGCTGCACCGAGAACGCCCGGCCCTCGGGGTTCCTGATCGACATCGAGAAGTACACGGTCGGGCGGTTCGGGGTGCCCGCGGACGGTCAGGTCGAGTGGAGGTGCCTCGACTGCGACTGAGGCGCGCCTCTCCTGCTCCGGCCAACTACGCTCCTCGCTGCCGCTCGAGCCGCTCCCGCATCACGTTGGGGATCCTCCCCGCCGCCTCGATCGCCCTCGCGAGCGCCGCCTTCCCCTCCTCGTGGCGGCCGCGCCGCGAGCGCGCCCGCGCCCGCGCCTCGATGACCTCGATCTGCTCCTGCCCCACGAAATGGCGAGTGGACCGCTGCTCGATCTCGTCCCATTCCTCGTCGCTCGCCTCCCGCGTCGCCAGGTCGATCATCGACCACAGCACCTCTTCCGCGGGGGTCATCGCCGTCTGTTCGCCCCCCGCCGCGGCGGCATTCGCCTGCTGAGCCCGGATGGGCTCGATGATCTCCCGCGCCCTGCCCTCTTCGCCCTGGTAAAGGAGCAGCCTCGCCTGAAGGAGCTGCACCACCGGCCGTATCTCCTCCCCCCGCCGCTGGCGCTCCAGCGACATGGCCCGCTCCACGTGCGGTACGGCCGCGTCCAGGTCACCCATCAGGTAAAGGTACTCGCCCAGGTTGAACTCGCTCACGAGCTCCAGCATCCCGAGACCCAGCTCGCGCGAGATGGTGAGCAGTCGACGAAAATCCAGGATCATCCCCGCGTTGTCCCCGAGGCACGCGCGGAGCATCGCCCGGTTGTTGATCGCGGGCCCGAGGTGCACGAGATCGCCGCGCTCCTCGCACATGCGAATCGCACGATCCAGCACCGCGCCTGCCTCGTCCAGCTTGCCCAGCCCCGGGTAGATGAAGCCCAGGAGGAGCAGCGACACCACGAGCGTCTCGTAGCCCTCGTCGCCCACCCCTTCTGCCTGCGCCGCCGAGCGCTCGAACTGATGCGCCGCCTCCTCATCGCGGCTCTCGCGGTGAAGCGAGCGCGCCGCCGCCATCGAGAGCCGCGCCGCCAGCGCGGGCGGCAGATCGCCGCGGACGAGCGCCCTCGCGTCCTCCACGCGCTGATTGGATCGGCCGTAGTCGTCCATCCAGTCGAGCACCGTTGCCTCGTCGAGCAGGACCTCGATCTGCTCGATCACGTCGCCCTCCTCGACCGCCATCGCGCGCGCGCGATCGAGGTCTCCGAGCGCGTCGTGGTAGCGACCCAGCCGGTAGCGCATCAGCCCCCGGCCCCGGTACGCCGTCCTCCGCCGCGCGCCGCGCTCCGTGGCCGGCTGCGCGAGCCCGCGGCTGTAGTGGAGCTCCGCCTCCACGTAGGCGTGCCGCCCCCGCGCCCGCTCGGCCATCGCCAGGTACGCCTCCTCCGCGACGTCCGCGAGCCCCGCCTCGGCCGCGTGGTGCGCGATCTTGAACCGCCGCTGCTCCCGGCCCTCGTGATTCGCCTCGAGGTGGTGCTCGTACGCCGCCTGGTGGATCTGCCGCCGCTCGGACTCCGCGACGTCCTGCGCGACGGCCTCCCGCACCAGCGCGTGCCGGAAGCGCAGCCCGCCCTTCCGATCGCCGACCAGCACCCCCGCCCTCAGCAGCCGCTCGGTCCCGACGCGCGTGTCGAGCGGGAAAGCCGCGCCCTCGCCGCGCTCGTCCAGGTGGCGCAGCACGCCCGCGATCTCGTCGATCGACACCTCGGCGCCGAGCAGCGAGACGAGCCGCGCGTGCGCCCCGAGCGCCGGCCCGAGCGCCGCGATCTCCGCCTGCGCCAGCGGATCGAGCGACGGCAACGCGGGGAGCCGATCGAGCTCGTCGGTCGCCAGGTACCACGCGTCTCCCCGCGGGTGCCGGCGCAGGATCCCCTCGCGCTTGAGCCCGTGCACGAGCTCCACGAGGAGCAACGGCACCCGCTGCGAGCGCTCGAGCAGGCGATCGATCGCCGGCTCCGGCACGTCCCGCGCGGGCAGGAGCAGCCGCCGGCACAGCGCCCGCGCGCTCTCGTCGTCCAGCGGCTCGAGCCGCAACACCTCGCGCCGGGCGGCGCGCTCGCCCCAGGAAGGGTGCGCCTCGGCGAACGCCGGGCGCCCCATCGCGCAGATCCACAGCGGCGTGGCCTCGTCCGCGAGCGCCGCGTACTCGAGCGCCGCGAGCGTCGCGTCGTGGGCGAAGTGCGCGTCGTCGAGGATGACGATCACGGGCGACGCGGCAGCATGCCGGCGCAGGCACTCGCCCGCCGCCCGCACGCGCGCCGAGCGCAGCGCGCCGGGCGCGGCCCGGAGCGCCTCGATCTCGGGGAAGATCTCGCCGCCCGTCTGCTCGTCCACCCACCCGAGCGCCATCGCGAGCCCCGAGCAGAGCTCCTCGCCGAGCGCGGGGCCTAGCCGCTCCGCGAGCGCCGCGCGGACGCCGCTCTTCGGGGGCTCCTCGGGCATGCCGAGCGCCTCGCGCACGAGCTCGTGGAGCGTCGCGTCCGAGGCGGCGCTCGTCGGCTCGTGCCCGCGGAGGTCGATGATGTGGGCGTGCGGCAGGCGCTCCCGCAGCTGCTTGCCGAGCTCGACGAAGAGACAGCTCTTCCCGTGGCCGGGCCCGCCCGTCACGGAGACGGCCGTGGGCTGCTTCAGGCGGAGCGCCTCCTCGGCGCTCTGCAGGAGCTGATCGAGGATGTCGCGACGGCCGATGAACGCGCCGGGGCGCGTCGCCTCCCGCGTCTCGTCCTCGGCGCCCGGCGGGAGCTCGTCGCCCGCCGCGACGCGCGACGGCTCCGGGAGCGCGGCCGACGCCTCGGGCGTGAGGAACGGCCCGGGCGGCCCGGCGGCGGAGGGCCACCGCTCGGCGCGCGAGAAGAGCGGGCTCAGAAAGCGCCGCGCCCCGTCCGGGCGCGCCTGGATCGACACGGGTGCGAGGTCGATGAGGACCCGCGCGCACGTCCCGCGTCGGAGCAGCTCGTCGGCCGCGCGCCGCGCGCGGTGCGCGGGGCTGGCCGCGCCCTCCTGGGGGAAGGCGCCCACGTAGCGCGCGCCGGAGGCGTGCGCGAGCTCGCCGCCGAGCGCCCGGAGCCTGCGCTGCACGGCGACGCGATCGGCCGCGCTCTCGAAGAACAGGAGCCCCATCGCGCGGCGCTCGATGCCGGCCACGGAGCGCGGCGCCTCGCGCGCGCTCGTCGTGAGCTCGTCCCGGAGCGCGCGCTCCAGCGCCACGCGGAGCTCGGTCGCGCTCGCGAACCGCTCGCCCCGTTCCTTGGCCAGACAGCGGTGCACCACCTCCTCGACCGCCCGCGGCACGGCCACGCTGGCCGAGAGGCGCGGCGGCCTGCGGCTCCGGTGGTCCTCCAGCACCGCCGCGCGCGGCCCCCAGAACGGGGGCCGGCCCGCGAAGAGCTCGTACAGGATGACGCCCATCGCGTAGATGTCGGCGCGCGCGTCGAGATCGGCCCACCCGGCGGACTGCTCCGGCGCCATGTACTCGGCCGTCCCCACGGCGAGGTCCTCGTCCTGCCCGTCGTAGCGCCGCCCCACGACGCGGGAGATGCCGAAGTCGATGAGGGTCGCCTTCGCCTCATCGGCGAGGATATTCTCGGGCTTGAGGTCGCAGTGCACGTAGCCGCGCGCGTGCACGGCCTCGAGGGTCGAGAGCGTCGCGAGCCCGAGCCGGGCGGCCTCCTCGAGCTTCGGCGCCGGGCGCGCCGCGAGCCGGGCGGCGAGCGTGGGCGCGGCGATGTGCTCGATCACCGCGTAGGGCGAGCCGTCCTCCAGCGCTCCCGACCCGTGCACGGCCGGCACGTGGGGGGCGCCGACGGACGCGAGCGCCTCGATCTCACCCCGGAGGCGCTGGCCTGCGCCGCGCCGATCCGCGCGCGCGAGCTTGATGGCCACGCGCGCCCCGCCGCCCTCGGGCTCGGCCTCGAAGACGAGGCCGAAGCCGCCCTGCCCCAGCGTCCTGCGCGTCCAGTAGCCGGGGAAGCGGGGCAAGGAGACGGGGACGACCGCCGTGATGTCCGGCGGGATCGACGACTGGCCGGCGGGCGGCCGAGCGGACTGCGCGCACTCGGGGCACGCGCCCTGGTTCCGCCGTCCGCAAGCCGGACAGCGCCCCGCTTCCCAGGCCGCGCGTTCCGCCTCCTTGCCTCGCAGGGCTTCCGAGCGCATTCACGCTCCTAGGGGGAGGGGGCGGGCTTCAAGAACGTGGTCACCACCTGGTCCCAGCGTACCCAAGGCGAGACCGAAGGATTCACGAGACACCCCCTGTAGAAGCCGTTCGTGTAGTCCGACCCGTTGCACACCGTCTCGCAGGAGCCCACGATCACCATGGGACCACACTGCTGAACGGTTGTCGCCCCGGTCACCGGGTCGACGCTGAGGTGGCCGACCGCACAGTCGCGTTGCACCTGGCGCGCGCGTGCGATGCTTCCTGGGGCTGATGAGTAGCAGGCCCGCAGAAAGGGTGCCTCCGTCGTGGAGAACAGGTTGCCCCAGAACGCGCCCTCCCTCACCGGATAGGCCGCGCGCTCCGCCGGCGTCGACGTCAGCTCGTTGTTGCGCAGGGAGATGCTCACCGAGACACCGTACCAGTTCATCCGCGCGGCGAGGCAGGCCGTGAGCTGGCTCTGAACATAGGTGTTGTTGGTCGTGGCGGTGCCGAGGGGGGTGGTCGTCCACCAGTGCGCGTAGCCGAGGTCGCCGCGGTACACCTCCGGGTGGGCGACCCCGGCGCTGTCGGTCCATGAGAACGAGAACGTCTGGTCGGGGCGCAGCGCACAGCTCACGACGTAGCGAAGGAGGTCTCTCGACAGGGCGCCGTTCGCTCCCGGATTCTTGATGGCCGACAGCGCGTTGACGCTCAGCGCGTTGACGCTCAGCGCGTTGACGCTCAGCGCGTTGAGGGCCAGCGAGTTGACGCTCAGCGCGTTGACGCTCAGCGCGTTCGGGAGGAAGCCGTTGTCGCTCTCGAGCGCGCTCTCCCCCTCACCGAGGAGCGCCTCCGATTCCTCGTCGAGCTCGGCTCCGATGCAGGCGGTGGTAACCAGAGGTACTACGAGAAGAGCAGCGAGACGCGTAAAGCAAAGTTCCATGACGGTCTCCACCTTTCATCGCGGGTTTTTGGCACGAGGTCGAGCTATGGGAAAGTTTAAGTTACCATTTGGAAACGCTCCTGTGTATGCCTTCTTAACAACTTCATAAAAACTATTGCCTGACCAAAAAACTATTGCTTCATTGAACGCCCGCAACTCACGCAGATCACGTAGCGCACGCGCAGGTGGTGCGACGTCAACACACCACGCGAAGAGGCGACATGACCGACGACGACGAGGCCGAGACCAGGACCTTCTTGTACTCTGAAAGGCTCGCCGCGCGCGGCGAGCTCCCGCCGGGCACCCTGGCCGGCGAGTACATCCTCGAGGAGTTCATCGCTCGAGGCGGCTGCGGCGCGGTCTATTCGGCGCGGCACAGCCGCTCGGGGAGGCGGGCCGCTGTCAAGGTGCTGAACGAGGCGGTGGCCCACTCCCCCCGCGTGCTCGAGCGGTTCGCGCGCGAGATCGAGGTCCTGCGCAGGATCTCCCACCCGAGCATCATCGAGATCTACGAGGTCGACAAGCTCGACGATCACCGGCCCTTCTATGCGATGGAGCGCCTCGAGGGCCAGACGCTCGACGCCTTCATCAGGGCCGAGACGCGGCTCGCGCTCCGCGATGTGCTCGAGCTGATGGAACCTGTGTGCGCGGCGCTGGGGGCGGCGCACGCAGCGGGGATCATCCACCGGGATGTCAAGGCGAGCAACATCTTCATTTGCTCGAGCCAGCCGCGCACCGTGAAGCTGCTCGATTTCGGCATCGCCAAGATGCTGGCCCCCGAGGAGAGCTCGACCTGGCTCACCACCGCCGGACGTATGCCCGGGACACCATCGATCATGGCCCCGGAGCAGATCCTTGGCGGACCCATCGATGCGCGGGTGGACATCTATGCTCTCGGGGTACTTCTCCATCGCATGCTGGTAGGCCGATTACCATTCCACACACATGACACGGACGAGATGGTGCGGAAGCATCTGGAGGAGATGCCGCTGCCCCCGAGCGTGCGGGTCCCGCTGCCTCCCGAGCTCGACGCGGTGGTGCTGCGGTGCATGGAGAAGCAGCGGGAGCGGCGCTACAGCTCGGTCGAGGAGCTGATGCGCGCGCTCGGCGAGGCCATCGGCGGACCGTCGTCGTCGGTGTCGAGCCGTCCCGAGCCGAGGATGCCGGCGGTGGCGGTCTACCTGGAGGTGCGGACGCGCGGCGGCGCCGACGAGCTCGACGACGCCCTGGTGGCCGATATCGGGCAGGTGCTCGACCTCAGCGAGGCGCAGCTCGCGCGCGCGGGCTTCATCCTGGCGTCGATCACCGGCAACGAGGTGCTCGGGGTGCGCCTGCTCCCGAGCTCCGCGATCGAGGAGCGGCGGGAGCGGCGCGCGGCGCTCGACGCCGCGGCGGCGCTCCACGAGATGCTTGTCCAGCGCCCGGACGCGGACGCGCGCGTGCACGTCAACGTGTGCGTCCACGCGGACGAGGTGCAGGCGCGCCCCGGGCCGCAGCCCGAGATCACGGGGGGCGCGCTGATGAACGCGGGGCAGTGGGCGCCGCCGGGCGAGGTGCACGGCGTGTTCGCGACGCCGAGCGCGACCGCGGGCCTGACGAGCAGCACCCCGGCAGACCCGACGCCGGTTCGATGACGGCGGTGGCGGCGCCGCATGGTAAGAGAGCGCCCCCATGGCGAGCCGCTTCTACGTCACGACGCCCATCTATTACATCAACGACGTCCCGCACCTCGGCACCGCCTACACGACGATCGCCGCGGATGTGCTGTGCCGCTATCACCGGATGCGCGGCCACGAGAGCCGCATGCTCACCGGCACGGACGAGCACGGCCTCAAGATCCAGCGCGCCGCCGAGGCGCGCGGCATCGCGCCGGGCCCCCACGCCGACGAGATCGCCGCCGTCTTCCGGGCCACGTGGCCGAAGCTCGGCTGCGCTCCGGATGACTTCATCCGCACGAGCGAGCCGCGCCACAAGCAGGCCGTGCAGGAGCTGTGGCGCCGCATCCAGGCGCGCGGGGACATCTACCTCGGCCACTACGAGGGGCTCTACTGCGTCGGGTGCGAGGCCTACTATACCGAGAAGGACCTGAAGCAGCCCGGCAACGTCTGCCCGCTGCACCACAGGCCCGTCGAGAGCGTCAAGGAAGAGAGCTATTTCTTCCGCCTGTCCAGGTACGGAGACGCGCTGCTCGACTACTACAAGCGCAACCCGACCTTCGTGCAGCCGACGACCCGCCTGAACGAGGTGACGAGCTTCGTGCGCGAGGGGCTCCAGGATCTGTCGGTCTCCCGCACCACGTTCCAGTGGGGCATCCCCGTCCCGGGCGACCCGAAGCACGTCATGTACGTCTGGTTCGACGCGCTGGCGAACTACCTGACCGCCCTCATGGCGCCCGAGGACAACACGCGCTTCTGGCCCGCGGACGTGCACCTCGTCGGCAAGGACATCCTCCGCTTCCACGCGGTCTACTGGCCGGCATTCCTGCTCTCGGCCGGCTACGGCGAGGCGGAGCTGCCGCGCCAGGTCTTCGCCCACGGGTTCCTCACCTACAGCGGACAGAAGATGTCGAAGACGCTCCGCAACACCATCAGCCCCGTCGAGGTGGCGGAGGCCCTCTCCGAGGCGGCGGCCGCGGCCCTGCCCGGCGGCCCGGGCGCCGCGGCCGGCGCGCCGTCCGTCGGGGTGGACGTGGTGCGTTATTGCCTCATGCGCGCGATCTCGTTCGGTCAGGACGGGGATTTCAGCATCCAGGACCTGCTGTCGCGGTACGCCTCGGAGCTCGGCAATGCGCTCGGCAACCTGCTGAACCGGGTGCTCCCGTTCGCCGACGAGGTCCCCGAGAAGGGGGCGCCGGGCCCGCTCGAGGAGGAGCTCAGGAGCGCGCAGCAGCAGGCCTCGGCGGCCGCGGCGGGGGCGTTCGACGCGCACCAGCCGACGCGCGCGCTCGACGCGATCTGGACGGTGGTCGCGGCGGCGAACCTCTACGTCGACAAGGCCGCGCCGTGGGTGGCCAAGAAGACCGACCCGAAGCGCCTCGGGACGATCGTCGGGACCCTGATCGAGCAGCTCGGGGCGATCAGCCTGATGATCTCCCCCGTGATGCCGGTGGTGGCGAGCCGGATGCGCGAGCAGCTCGGGCTGCCGCCGATCGCGCCCGAGGTGGGCAGCGATCAGTGGCCGTTCAACGCCCCTGCCCGCAGGCCGGGCGAGAAGCTCCACAAGGGCGCGCCCATCTTCCCGCGCCTCGAGAAGGAGAAGGAGGCCGAGCTGCTCGCCCGGTTCGCCCCGCCGCCGCCGGACGCCGAGGCGGCGAAGGCGATCCCCGAGGCGAAGGCCGCCCCGGAGGCGAAGGCCGCTCCGGAGGCGAAGGCCGCCCCGGAGATGAAGGCCGCCCCGGAGGCGAAGGCCACGCCCGAGGCGAGCGGCGGCGCCGAGGCGGCCGCCCAGCCGGCGCGCCAGGGCAAGAGCCCCGTGGCGTTCGACGATTTTGCCCGGCTGGACCTCCGGATCGGCGTGGTCACGAGCGCCGAGCGCGTGAAGAAGAAGGATCGGCTGCTCGACCTGCGCGTGGACACCGGCGACGGCGCGCCCCGGCGCATCATCTCGGGCATCGCGGCGAGCTACGCCCCGGAGGAGCTGGTCGGCCAGCGGGTCGTCGTCCTCTGCAACCTGCCGCCGCGCGACTTCGGCAAAGGGCTCGTGTCCGAGGGCATGCTGCTGACCGCCGAGGTCGAGGGGCGAATCCGCACCCTCACGGTCGACGGCGCCGCGCCGGGCACACCGGTGCTCTGACACCGCGCGTGGCCGCCGCGCCGCAATCGTGCTTTCCGCGGCGGCGGGCGGGGGGCCTCCCGGGGAAGCCGGTCCGCGCGCCGGGGGACATGCTAGCCTTGCTCGATGCGTAGTCGCCTTGGCTCGAGGAGGCGGTGAGCATCGCGCTGCGGGGACGCGAGGCTGTGGCCCTGGCCATCGCGGTCGCGGCGCACCTCGCGATCCTCGCCGCGCCGACGCCCGAGCGGCCCCCCGAGGCCCCGGCCGGGCCGCCGCCGCTCGTGGACGGCATCGATCTCGAGCTCGAACCGCCGGCGCCGCGGGGCGCCGCAGCGGCGGCGGCCGGAGGCGAGACGGTCGCGAGCGATCCGGAGGAGGCCGGTGAGGTCGGCAAGGCCGCTCCGGCCGAAAAGACGCAGGCCCCCGCGCCGGGCGCCGCGGCCGCCAAGGTCGCCTCGACCGAGCGCGCGAGGCCGGTGCCGGCCGCGCCTGAAGCGCCCGCCGCCGAGCCGAAGGATGCGCCGGAGGTCGCAGCGCCGGAGGTCGCGGCGCCGGAGGTCGCGGCGCCCGGGCCCGTGGCCGAGGCGCCGGGAGCCCCGGCGACGGCGCCGCCCGGCGGCGAGTACAGCGGGCCGCCCCCCGCGGCGGGCGGGGATGTCGCGCTCGCGCCCGGGATCGGGACGTCCCTCTGGACCGTGCCCGGCCTACTCCCCGGCCCCGACGCGCCGCGCGCCGCCCCGACGGCCGCGCCGCGCGCTCGGCCCGTGGATCCGGCGATCGCGGGCAAGGTGCTGAACGAGACGGTGCACGGCAAGGACAAGAGCGTGGGGATCAGCGTCCCGGCGGCGGGCGTGGTGGCGAGCACCCTGGCGGACACGGTGCGCGCCTCCACCGCGCCCCTCGACGCGCGCGCGACCTTCGAGGTCAAGCTCGGCGCCGACGGCCAGGTCCTCGGCGTGCGGCTGGTGAGCGCGTCGGCCGGCGACGGCCCCACGTGGGATCGCATCGTGGACGCGGCCAAGGGCGCGCTCGCGGCGGGCGCGCTGCAGATGGGGTCTGACCGGCAGCCGGTGACCGTGACGGTCAAGGTCCAGTCCAAGGTGCAGTATCCGTCCGGCAGCCGGAAGAAGCCCAAGCCGGAGCTCGTGTGCGCCGAGGAGGTGTTCGAGCAGATCGCTCAGGCGATGGAGAACCCGAACATGCTCGGCGATCGGCGCGGCCTGGGCGGCGGGGCGCCGCCGGCGGCCGACATGGATGAGGAGGAGAGAAAGAGGCTCTTCTGCATCCCTATCGGGCTCCGCGTGAAGGGCGATCTGTCCGATGTCGGGGCGCACAAGGTCAACGTGGTGTCGGCGTCGTTCGCGGTGAAGCGCGAGGGCGAGCGCGCCCTGCCGCACGAGGACATCCTGCCGGTCGACACGCGCGTGCCGTGGGCGCCCAAGGACCCGAAGAAGGTGAAGCCTCCGCCGCGCCCGAAGAAGAAGTGGAAGAAGAAGAAGGAGCCCTGAGGCCGCGTCCATAACCTCGCCGGGGGACCGCGGCGATGGGCGCGACCCGTCTTTTCTTGGAGGCACGTCCACCAGGAGACGGGTGCCGCCCGTCTCTTCTTGGAGGCACGTCCACCGGGAGACGGGTGCCGCCCGTCTTTTCTTGGAGGCACGTCCACCGGGAGACGGGTGCCACCCATCTTTTCTTGGAGGCACGTCCACCGGGAGACGGGTGCCACCCATCTTTTCTTGGAGGCACGTCCACCGGGAGACGGGTGCCACCCATCTTTTCTTGGAGGCACGTCCACCGGGAGACGGGTGCCACCCATCTTTTCTTGGAGGCACGTCCACCGGGAGACGGGTGCCACCCATGTCCCGCGTGGACGCGGCGTCTCACGCGGATGGGTTCACGGCATGCCGACCGCCCCGGGCGGGGGCGCCGGGACGGCTTCGGGCTTCCTCGCGGGGGCTCTTCGGCGGGGCCTCGCGAGGTCGTCGACCATCGCGACGTAGGGCGCCAGCAGGAACGCGACCAGCGCCTCGCTCCCCGGGATCTCCGGATCGGCGTGGCTCTCGATCTTCTGGATCAGGCTCCGCAGCGCATCCCGGGCGGCGGTCCACTGCGGCCGGCCATCGGTCGGCCCGCCATCGTTTGCGATGACCACGGCCGTGAAGCCGTAGGCCTCGCCGAAGCGGGCGTGGGCGGCGACGAGCTGCCGAACATGCCGCGTCCCGCCGAATCCCGCGATCACCGCCTGGGCGCGCTTCTCCTCCAGCGTCTTCATCCGCTGCACCATCGCGGCCCACTGGACCCGGGGCCGGCGCGTGATGAAGCGAAGCCCCTCGGGCGCCGGGAAGAGCTGCGCGTAGAGCCAGCGCGCCTCGGACGGCGACGGCTTCTCCCCGTCGTCGGAGAGCCCGGCGACTCCCGCGTTCCACTGCTCGAACGCGCGCCATCGGTCGTCGCTGTCGGTGTTCGCCGCACCCCGCTCGGCCTCGCTCGTCGCCGAATGGCGCTGGTCGGCCTGCGCGCTCGCCCGCACGCCGCGGAACCCCTGGAGCTCTGTCGCGGCCGCGTCGAAGCGCCGCCACGGCCTGTCGATGTGCGGCGGCAGCGCCGCGAGGGGCTCGACCCCCTTGGGCAGCGACGCGTCGCCCTCCCTGCGCTTGCCGCCCTTCGGCCGAAGCACCGCCGCGATCCGCGCGCTCACCTGATCTCGGAGTCCGATCACGTCGTCCGCGACGAGCTCCGGGGGGAGGACCATGGTCGAAAATGATTCACTCACGGGGAAAACCTCCTGCGATGTCTCATGGGATCTGGCCTGCCACCGCGGCGGCACGCCGTGGTTTCGTTGCGGGGCGGTGGGGCAGCAACAGACGTGCCGCCGCGAGGTGCTCCGGATGTCCCGGCGCTGCGCCTCGAGACGGCGAGGAGGGGAGCGCAACGCGCTGCCATGGACCGCAACGGATTGCGCCGTTGCGCAACGCTTCCGCCGGCGCGTCACGACGCGTTTGCGCGTCGAGCACCGCGTGCGGGCATGATGTCTGCTACGCTCGCGCTGTAGGTCGATGGTCGACACCTCCCCGCAAGCCGACGCGCGCTACCATGAGCTGCTACGGCGCATGCCTCCGGAGAAGCGGCTCGACGCGTCGAGGCGGCGGAGCCAAGCCGTCCGTGAGCTGGCCGTCGCTGGCATCCGTGCTCGCCATCCAGGCGCAGACAAGCAAGAGATTCGTGTTCGCCTTGCGGTGAGGATGTACGGGCGAGACTGCGCGCGGAGGCTGTTCGGCCACGTACCTGACGACGCGACGTGACCTCATGAGCGCCTCGACAGATGTCGCCACGGCCCCGGACGCGCGTCGTGGTCGTGGGCCACCACGAACGACGCCGCGCCGGAAGGCGCAGGATACGTGATCGTATCGATACGGCCGAGTTCGTCGTAGCCCAGCTTGGCTTCCAGGGGAGCGCCCTCTCCATCGATGCGGAGCGTTATCGTCTCGGTCTGGCTGACGCGGGTGTACCCGTACGTCTTCTCGCCATCGGGGCTCGCGAGCCTGTGGAGCTTGCCGATCCCGTGCGCCGCGGTGTCCCAGGTCCACTTCGTCGTCAGAAGCTCGGCGCCGTGCTGGTCCATGCGCGTGTCGGGTCGGCCGAGCGCGTCGTACATCCACGTGATCTCGCGCCCGAGCGCATCGGTCGACGACATCAGCTCGCCGAAGCCGTCATGAATCGAAAGCGTCGTGCCCCGATCGGGGTCGTCGAGCTGCCGGACGCGGCCGAGCGCGTCGTGCGCGCCACCGCACCGCCTGGATCGGTGACCGTGTGCAGCATGCCAAACGGGCCGTAACCATAGCGGGTGATCCCGCCGGCCGCATCGGTGATGGACGCGGTTCTCCCCAGCGGATCCTGCTCGGTCACGGTCACGCGATCGAGCGGGTCGGTGACGCGCGTGAGCAAGCCGTCGTGCTCCGTCGTCGTGACCGCGCTTCACGGCGTCGTATGGCGCACTTCGCGGCCTACGGCGTCGTGCTCGTCGCGGTCGTACAGTATCTCCCGCTCGGGCGTGTTCCCGCTGACCGGGAGGTCAAGGAACGCCTGGAGCATTGTCAAGGAGCTCGACCCATATTCTGGCTGGGTGCATCTCGTCATCTACCAATACTCTGATAGGCACTCGACGACGATTGATATTCATCTCAAGCAGCGCTCGATTCTCGGACGTAACCAGCGCCACTCTTTCGCCGGGAGTATCGATGAGCCCACGAAACACTTCTGTGCTGCCTGCAATGGTCCCAGGCGGGAGATCTGCTGCAAGAGTCACGGTTACATCGCCGTCGACATCCGCTATCGTGCGAATCGACACGCAGGAGGCGTTAAAAGAGACTGTCCGCCCGGGATCATACACAGGCACATCCATGCTGCTGTTTGATGGATCGAAGACGAAGATGATGGGATGCGAAGGGGAATATGTCGTCGTTTCCATTGTTCATTCCCTTCTTCTTAGCTCTCGCAGAACCTCGCCGCCTTGACGCGCTTTGCAGTGGTTGCAGTGCGGAAGGAATACCTTTGGTTCATCAAGTGCCTGTGGCGGTTGATGGTCGGCAATAGAATTACCGCTCTTAGTTCCCGGGTCCTTGGTACCACAGGTATGGCAACCATGCTTTCCCATTAGTGTATTAACTTGCTTCTGCTCGCTGGCGGTTGGCCGACCTCGATGGGCGGGTATCGACTCCTTCGCGAACGGACCCGGTTTGAGGGTAGTGGGTTCCTCTCCAGCGGGCGCCGTGCCCTTCGGGCCCGTGCTGCCCGAGCCTTGCGACATCATCGCCTGCGACAGCCCCTGGATACCCGCCGCGATGTTCCCGACCCCACCGACGACGAGCCCGGTTGACACCACGATCGCAGGCACACCGACCGCCGCGCCGATTCCGGTGGCGCTCGTGACGCCACCGAAGGCCTCCCCCGTCAAGCCTCCGATCGTGAGGGCGATCCCACCGACGATCTGCCCGATGGCCAGCCCCATCCTGGCCTCCGGGGTCCCATGCGCCAGCACGCCGGCGGCGTCCAGCAGCTCATGACCCACGCCGGCGAAAGGAACGGCCCCGAGCAGCAAGCCGGCGACGAACCCTCCCTCGACCTGGACATAGGGGTTCTGCGACCAGTCGATCGGCGCCGTGGTCACCGGCTGCGGCACGTACCCGGACGCGCTTCCGGTCGTGCTGACGTCGATCGGCGGCACGGCGCCGCCCGTCTCGGCAGCCATGGTGTTTGTATCGGCGTCGGAGCGCGCCCCGCGCTCCGAGGATGGAAGGACCAGCTCGATTTCGATCGGCGGCAGGCCGAGCTCGTCCGACGTGAACTCCCCGCCGGCAGCCCCGTCCTCCGGGAGCGCTCCCTGAAAGCCGCTCGGATCCACGAAGTTGAGCGGGCTGTTGAGCACGTAACTGTACGGATTCCAGCTCTGCCCGAAGAACGGGAGCGAAATGATCGGATCCGTCGTCAAAAACCGCCCGATCCTGGGATCGTAGATCCTGCCCTTCAGGTTCACGAGCCCGAGCTCGTCGTCGCTCTCATGCCCCGTGAACCCCTGCGTCGTCTCGCTGGAGAACGACGCCGGCGCACGCTCTCCCCACACGGGGTTTCTCCGCTGCCCGAACGGGTCGTAGCTCCGCCGCTCGATCACGTCGCCGTCCTCGTCGGTGAGCGCATCGACCGAGCCGAGGTGATCGACGTGCACGTACCGCGTGCCGTCGTCCGAGCCTCCCCGGGTCACGATCGCCACCACGCGCTCCGGCGAGTGGACGTGGTACCGATGCTCTACCGTGCCCGACGCCGCCTCGGTGACCCGCTCGTACAGATCGCCGAAGTAGAGCGTCTCCTTGTCCGGCGTGGTCTTGCGGATCCGCTGCTGGTCGCCGTCGTAGGCGAACGTGACGGTGCTCGCGCCCTGCGTGATGCGCACCGGCAGGTCGAACGGCGTATAGCGCACGGTCGCTCCACCGGGGCGCGCGATCTGATTGCCGAGCGCGTCATAAGAGAAGCTGTCCGTTCCCGCGCTTGTGACCGCGTGCGGGTGCACCGGGTCGTCGTAGAGAAGCGTTCCGACGTCCGACTTGAAGGTGAGGTTGCCGTTCGGCGCGTAGTCGTAGCGGAGCGTGCAAGGCGCCGAGGCGCTCTCCACCTCGCCGAAGTACGCGCAGGTCAGCCGGTGGAGCGCGTCGTGCCGGAAGCGCTCCGTCGTGTTCTGGGGCTGGAGCGAATCGGTGCGGCGCGTGAGATTCAGGCGATCGTCGTAACCATAGTCCAGGTCTTGCACCTCGCCCGCGTTGCTCTGCGTCACCATGTGCCTCAGGCGCTGCTTGTCGGCGAGGTAGCTCCGCTCCGTGACCGCGCCATTGCCGAACACCTCCTCTCGAAAGCGCCCCGCGTTGTCCACGTTCGTCAAGCGCCAGTACGCGGCGTTCGTCTGGCTGTCGCGCACGGCGAGCACATGGCCATGCGGGTCGTGGTCGTGGGCCACGACGAACGACGCCGCGCCGGAAGGCGCAGGATACGTCACCGTATCGATCCGGCCGAGATCGTCGTAGCCCAGCTTGGCTTCCAGGGGAGCGCCCTCTCCATCGATGCGGAGCGTGATCGTCTCGGTCTGGCTGAAGCGGGTGTATCCGTACGTCTTGTCGCCATCGGGGCTCGCGAGCGTGTGGAGCTTGCCGATCCCGTGCGCCGCGGTGTCCCAGGTCCACTTCGTCGTCAGAAGCTCGGCGCCGTGCTGGTCCACGCGCGTGTCGGGTCGGCCGAGCGCGTCGTGCGTCCACGTGCTCTCGCGTCCGAGCGCATCGGCCTGTGACATCGGCTCGCCGAAGCCGTCGTGGACCGAGACCGTCGTGCCCCGATCGGGGTCGTCGAGCTGCCGGACGCGGCCGAACGCGTCGCGCGTCGTGCGCGTCACCGCGCCGCCTGGATCGGTGACCGTGTGCAGCATGCCGAACGGGCCGTAACCATAGCGGGTGATCCCGCCGGCCGCATCGGTGATGGACTCGGTTCGCCCCAGCGGATCCTGCTCGGTCACGGTCACGTGATCGAGCGGGTCGGTGACGCGCGCGAGCAAGCCGTCGTACTCGGCCGTCGTGACCGCGTTCCACGGCGTCGTATGGCGCACTTCGCGGCCCACGGCGTCGTGCTCGTAGCGGTCATACAGCCGCTCGCTCTCGGGCGTATCTTCGCTGACCGGTACCGAGCGCCGCGCGATGTGCTCGCCCAGCGCGTCGTACTCGATCTCTTGCAGGATGCGCTTCGCCTCGCCCCAGCCCTGCGACGGTTCCGGCTCGGGCCCGTACCACCACGACCGGATCGGGCGGCCGAGGCTGTCGTACTCCACCGTGTCGTCGGCGCCGCCGGTCGTCGTGCTCTGCTGCATCACGCGCCAGGCATCCTGGCTCGGGCCGCCGTCCTTTGTGCGCGAGAGCGTGACCGTCGTCGTGGTGCCGTCCGGGCGCGTCTCGATGCCGAGGCGCCCGAAGCCGTCGTACTTCCACTCCGTGACGAGCTGATTCGGGTCGACCCGCTTGAGGAGCACGCCGAGCGCGTCGTCGTACTCCACGATCGTCGTGTGCTCGGCCGCGTTCACGTACTTCTCGGGGAACAGGCCCTCCTCGTCGAGCTCCGTGGTGGATGTACGCTTGTGGCCGAAGGCGTCCTCCGCCGTGACGCCGGTGATGTTCCCGAATTCATCGCGCGTGTACGTGAGCGACAGCTTCGTGTCGGGCAGGCCGTCGTCGCTCTCGGTCGACTCGGTGTCGACCTCGCCGTGGATCGTCGTCGTTCGCGTGAGGGTCCGGCACTGCGACAGCCCCGCCGCCGCGCTGCACTCCTTCTGCGTCTCGAGCTGGCCGAGGACCCAGCGCTCGGTGTCGTTCTTGAACGTCCGCGTGACGTTGAGCGTGAGGTCGACGCCGCCCGTCGAGGCCTCCTCGGCGCGCACGTTCCCGAAGTCGTCGAACTCCGTCACCTTCGACATCGAGTCGCGCAGCAGCGTCGCGCCGCCGCCTCCGCCCTCGACCTGACGCACGTACGTCTCGAGCGAGGGCATCGCGCCGCTCGGGGGAGGATAGACCCCTTGCGCTCGCCTCACCCGGCGCTCGGTCGGCAGCGTGAAGTACGTCGCGCCGTCGTTCGTCGGAACGACCGTCCGCTTCACGTCGAGGAACGAGAGCTCGATCTGCTCCGGGCTGGGCTGGCTGGGCAACCCCGGCGCCCAGCGCCACGTCCGTCGGACGTGCCCCGCGAAAGGAAAGACCTGCAGCTCGTCGTCAAAGGTGACGTGGTCGTAGACGTCGATCCTCGCGGCGCCCGTATCCAGATCGGTGACGATCCGCTCTCCGAACCCGAGAAATCCCCGGCCCAGCCGGTGATAGCGCCCGTCCCGGTAGCTGAACTCGAAGCGCCGCGGTCGGTCCGCGCCATTGTTGAGGGCGTACCCGCTGACCACCCGCCGAGGGCCCACGATGCAGCGCCGCGGATAGCCGCAGTCGTCCGCCGCGCCGGAACGGGCGAGATAGAGCGCGCTCCTCCGGTCCGGATCCTCCTCCGCTGCGCCGCCGCTCGTGACCGACGCATCGGTCAGGTGACCGTACGAAATGCTCACGTTGGGCACGAAGTCCGGCTCGGTCGGGTCGTGCGCGTTCATCCCGTCGGAGACCGCGACGAGGAGATCCTGATCGGCCGAGAGGTTCTGGAAGATGTTGAACACGCCGCCGAGCGGCAGGATCACGTCCTGGGCGCCGTCCCCATTGACGTCTCCGGTGCGCGCCCCGTGCGGATCGGCCAGCGTGACGGCATCGCCGAGGCTGGCCGCGAACGGCACGCCTGCATCGACGAGCTTGAACGGCGGCCCCGCGCGGTCGCCGGTCGCCTGCAGGACGGCCCAGGATGGGAGCGCGTCGGAGCCGCCCAGCAGCATGCCTGGTGGGACGGGCATGAGGAGATCCTGCCGCCCGTCGCCGTTGAAGTCGAGCGGCACGGCGAACCGGAAGAACGCGTCTTGATCCGACAAACCCAGCAAATCACCGAAGCTGAACGCGCTCACGGTCCGGAACGACGAGGCCACGAACGTCGGCCCGGTGTTGAGGTAGGTGATGAGCTCGTGGTGGCTGAAGCCGGATTCCACGGCATCGGGCAGCCCGTCGCCGTTGATGTCGAGAAAGACGACGCGGCCCCCGCCCCACACGACAGGGAGCTCGGTGTCGATCACCTCCCAGCGCCCCTCGCCCCTGCGCATGATCGCGTCGTAGCTCTCTCCGAGGAGGACCGTCCCGTCACCGAACCGCCGCAGGGACGGCACGAGGAGATCGATCTTGCTGTCGGCATCGACGTCGAGCGTGTGGAGCTCCGTATCGCAGGGATAGCCCGTGAGCAGCTCGATCGATTCGCCCGTGGGGTCAAAGCCCGCGGGCGTCGCGCCGCGCACAGGTCGCCAGAGGTGGACGGTCCACACGGAAGAGGCCGGGATCGGCGATTGTCCCAGTCGGTCGTGGTCCTCGCACTGGAACAGATCCGGCATGCCATCGCCATCCAGGTCGGCGAGATGCATCGAGCCGCCGGGGCTGTTCAGGCTCGGCGGTGCGGGCGTGACCCCGAGCGGGAACGGCCGGCGGATGCCCGTGTCATGAAGCGCGAAGGTCCGGTCCGGCCGGGACAGGAGCACATGCCACGTGGTCTTGGAATCGTAGGCGTCGTGAAGCAAGACGTCCCTCCGCCCATCGTCGTCGAAGTCCAGGACCGTCCCGAGCTCGGGCTGGAGAAGGGCCGGGTCGGAGGGCCCAGCCGGATCGGCGACGAACAGCCAATCCTCGAGGAAGGCGAGCTCCGCCGGTGCGAGGTAGGTCGGTGAGCTGCGCGGTCCGAGGTTTCGCGCCACCCGCCACCCGGTGATCGGATTCGACGACGTGCTGAGCCCCGCGACCATGTCCGGAATGACGAGGTCGTCGAGCCCGTCGGCGTCGATGTCGAACACCATCGGGCTCGCCAGCTCGGAGACCGGCTTGTCGACCTCCGTCGTCAGCCGCTTGAACCCCGGCTTCCCGTGACTGTACTGAAAACGTGTGGGAGGCTTGCAGACCCGATCGCTCGCGCATTCCTCGACCTCAGTCAACAGCGTCCGGGTCGTCGTCGGGCTGAGCTCGTAGCTGAATCCGTAGCTCCGGACCAGCGCGTCGCCCGGACCGAGCATCTGGATCTCCTCCAGGCGAAGCGAGCGCTGGAGCGCCATGCCGCCCGAGTAGCCGGTGCGAATGGCGGCCGGATCCTTCGTGCCATACACGAAGCGTACCGCTCGGGAAGGCGCGAGCGACGGCGTGCCCTCGAAGCCCGTGTAGCGGATCTCGTCCACCGCGTACTCGGCGGCATGGCCGTCCTCGGCCTCGGCGAGGCAATACGTGGTCGTCATGGCGTTGCCCCGGCCGTCACGGACCTTTTCCGCGAGCCACGCGCGCGGGACGCCTCCCCGCGCGAGCGGCTTACTACCCTCGGTGCGCCCGTACTCGACGACGCGGCCATTCGGCAGGTAGGCCTCGAAGAAGAGCGCCTCGGCAGGCGCACCGCCCTCCGGAGAATAGTGCCCGACCACCTTGACGAAGGTCTCCGGGAACGTCCGGTACTCGATGGTTCCCGGTCCCTCTCCCACGGGGACGAGGCGCTGGCCGTCGAGGCAGAGCTGATCATCGCGGTCGTACCGCACGCCGCGGATCTCGCCGTCCTGCGCGAGGCTCTTCGGACATCGCGTGATCGCGGAGAGCCCTGCGATGGAGAAGCCGGCGCCGACTACGCCGTCGCCGCCATCGCTGCGATAGACGAGCTGGAGTCGAGGTCCCATGCCAGCGCGGGAGGGCACGGTAGCCAACTCCATGGTGTACACGGCCTCCCCGGTGCTCGTGATCGAGAACGTCCCCGGCAGGGTGCCGGCGCCGACGGTCTCGACCTCTGGCGCCGGGCGGGACGTGGCGGGGCCACGCGCGCCCTGGGTCCGGCAGGCGATGAGGCCATGAGCCGGATCCATGGGCGGATCGCCGCGCACACACTGGCAGCCTCCCTGCGCGAGCACGCTGGCCAGGAACATCAAGAGCGGGATCATCGCCCGGAGAACGCGTCGCAGAACGAGCGCCATCGCAGCCTCCCTCGCACCGAGGAGGCCATGGCGCGGCGGCCCGCGTCAAGCGCTGATCTGGAGTCGTTCCCCCTTCCCTATGCTGATCTCAAGGCATTCATCAGGGTGCCTGTGCGCGGCCAGCGTGCACGCGGCAACAGGGATTGCGCTGTGTTCATAACGCTTTTGGTCGTCCGTGCTAGAGGCGCAGCAAGGCGAGATCGATCGGACGGTGCATCCACATCATCGCCCCCCCATCGCCCTGGGTGTGGCCCTCGCGGCGCTCACCGGGGTCGACCCTGCCATCACCGGGGCCAGCATCCCCCGTCGTGAGCGCGCGCGCCGGGAACGGAGGATGTCGTATCGCCGGGCGGGCTTCGCCCCGCGGCGTCAGGCCACCGCGGCGGCGCGCGTGCCCGGCTCGAAGCAGACCGGCAGGCGCACCGGGCCGTGCACGATGAGCGCCTTGCGCGGCTCCCACGGCTCCTTGCTCGCCAGCGAAAGGCCCCTCAGCCGCGAGAGGAGATCCGGCAGCGCGATCCTGGCCTCCAGGCGCGCGAGCGACGCCCCGATGCAGAAGTGGATGCCGTGCCCGAACCCGACGTGCGGGTTGGGATCGCGCGCGATGTCAAAGCGGCCAGGATCGCGAAAGTGCTGGGGATCTCGGTTCGCAGAGCCGATCACCGGCAGGACGAGCTGCCCGGCCGGGATCGCCTGGCCGTGCATCTCGACGACGCGCCTCGTCTCGCGGAACACCATCTGGAGCGGCGAGCGGTACCGCAGGACCTCCTCGATCGCCGAGGGCACGAGATCGGGCGCCGCCCGGAGGCGGGAGAGCTCCGCCGGGCTCTCGATGAGACACAGGATCGCGTTGTCGATCAGGTTCGTGGTCGTCTCGGTGCCCGCCGCGAGGAGGAACTGGAAGAAGTTCACGAGCTCGTCCTCGTTCAGCCGCTCGCCGTCCACCTCGGCCTCGACGAGGCGGGTCAAGAGATCATCCGCCGGCGCCCTCCGGCGCGCCTTGAGCAGGTCCGCGAGATAGGCCTTCATCTCCTCCTTGACCGCGGCGTGCTCGCTCACGACCCTGGCCGCCTCCTCGCCCCCCGAGAGGGTGTGGCTGAGGTTCACGATCGCCTCGCTCCAGCGCATGAACCGCGCCCGGTCCCCGGTGGGAATGCCGATCATCTCGGCGATCACCATCGTGGGCAGCGGGCCCGCGTAGTCCGCCGCGAGGTCCATCGTCCCGTGCTCGATCCGCTGATCCAGGAGCTCGCGCGACAGCTGCCGGATGCGCGGCTCGAGGCCCGCGATGGATCGCGGCGTGAAGGCCCGCAGGACGATCCCGCGAAGCTTCGTGTGGCGCGGCGGGTCGGAGAAGACGATCCATTCCGGGGCCTTGCCGGTCGGGGGCGTCACGGCAGAGCTGAACGCGTCGTGGTCGGTCAGCGCCCGCTTCACGCCCTCGTAATCGAAGATCATCCAGAGATCGAGCGGGGCGACGTGGAGCACGGGAGAGCCGCTCCGCATCTGCTCGTACAGGGGGTAGGGATCACGCCGCATCTCGTCCGGGAAAAGGTTCATCGCCAGGACCTCCGTCGTGAGGAATCGCCGGGAGCTGCCGCCGGCAGAGAGACGATGCAAGGATATCCAGCCAGGGATGGCGCGCTGGATGAAGCGCGATCCGCAGGCCCCGGTGGCGCAGCGCAGAGGCCGCCAGTACGGCAGAGCCCGCCAGCCCGAGCGGGAGCGAGAGCAAAAAGCCTTGCCAACCCGCGATGACCGCGCCGATGATGCCCGTGAACATCAGGAGCGGCGCGCCGCTCCCCACGTGGAACAGCCCGAAGCGCCGGTGAACGGCGTGAACGGCGTGAACGGCGCGGAGCTCCCCGACCGGTCGCTCGTCGGGAGGCGCCGTGGGGCGCTCCGCCGGCTGGCGAGATGGGCGCCGCTCCGCGGAAACGGCGCTGCACAGGCGCGGCGGCGGCCGCGAGAGAAGCGCGCTGGCGCCGGCACCCGATGCACCCGGGCCGCAGCCCTGATGTCCGTAGACCTCTATCGCCCCGCCGCGGCGCCGCTTTGAGGCGCGAAGTCGCCGGAACGAGCCGGCACCGCGCGCGGACGAGGCGTGCACAACGCTTGCAAGGGCGGCGCTGCGAAGCCCGGGTCGCAGGAGGAGCCGCCCTGTTGAGGCCGATCCGAATTCGGCCGGCCGCCCATCGAAAAGTCCACCGGTGGCGTCCGGCGGAGAATATAAGACGGCCCGGGATTCCACGCCGCTCCCCCCACATCGAGGACGCGGTGTTTTCCCCAACGTGCCTGCGCGCCGGTGCAACCGACGGCCGCTCGCCCAATGCACTCAAAGGTGATCCTGCGCATGAGAGCCCATTTCCCCCCTCGATGGTTCTGCGGCGCCGCCGTGCTAGCGGCGGCGGCGTGGGCCGCGCCAGCGTCCGCTCAGGAGGCGGGACCGGCGCGCGGCCTAGCGCTCAACCGCTTCAACCCCGCGCCCGCCGGCGACCGGATGTTCAGCGTGCCGTCGCCGTACGCGGCCTCGCCGCACCAGGACGGCAGCCCGACGCTCCACCTCGCGCTGCTCGGCGACTACGCCCACAACCCGCTCGTGCTCACGCGCGTGGGCACCGACGACCACCTCGGCGCCATCGTCGGCCACCAGCTGTTCCTGCACCTCAACGCGTCGCTCTCGCTCTGGGACCGGCTGCACATCAACGTCGACGCCCCGCTCGCGGTGCTGCAGGAGGGCGATAGCCCGGCAGCGGAGGGCCTCTCGTTCGCCTCGCCGAGCGGCGCCCAGTTCGGCGACCTCCGGGTCGGGCTGCGCCTGCGCCTGGTCGGCGAGTACTTCGACCCGTTCCAGCTCGCCGTGGGCGGCTTCGTCTGGCTGCCGACCGGCGGCGGCGAAGGCTCGTTCGTGGGCGAGGACTCGGTGCGCGGCATGCCCCAGCTCATCGCCGGCGGCCGGATCCCGGGCTTCGTCTGGTCGGCCGCGGCCGGCGTCGACCTGCGCCCCGCGCAGACGTTCGCGCAGGTGCGGCAAGGCCTGATGTTCAACGGCGGCGCGGGCGTCGGCCTGCTGCTGCTGCCCGAGGAGCAGCTCCAGATCGGGCCCGAGGTGACCGTGTCGACCGTGCTGGAGGAGCCGGAGGCGCGCAACACGAACGTCGAGGCCCTGCTCGGCGTGCGCTACCGCTTCGCGCCGACGCTCCGCGACTTCGAGCTCGGCGTCGCCGCCGGCCCCGGCTTCACGTCGGGCATCGGCACCCCGGACTTCCGCGCCATCGCGATGCTCGCGTACTCGCCCGAGGTCCGGCGCGAGGACCCCGACCGCGACAAGGACGGCATCGCCAACGAGCAGGACGCGTGCCCGGACGTGCCCGGCGTCCGCGACAACGATCCCAAGATGAACGGCTGCCCGCCCTCGGATCGCGACGAGGACGGCTTCCTCGACCGCGTCGACGCGTGCCCGGATACGGCCGGCATCGCGAACGACGACCCGAAGAAGCACGGCTGCCCGCCCCCAGGCGACCGCGACAAGGACGGCATCACCGACGACGTCGACGCGTGCCCGGAGGAGGCCGGCCCGAGCAACGAGGACCCGAAGAAGCACGGCTGCCCGCCGCCCCCGGACAAGGACGGCGACGGTGTGATCGACGCGGAGGACGCCTGCCCCGAGATCCCCGGTCTCCGCACCTCGGATCCGGCGACGAATGGCTGCCCCGGCGATCGCGACGGCGACACGGTGCGCGACGATCAGGACGCGTGCCCCGACGAGAAGGGCAAGCCCAACTCGGATCCGGCGAAGAACGGCTGCCCCGTCGCGGTGCGCGTGACCGAGCAGGAGATCGTCATCCTCCAGCAGGTGCAGTTCGACACCGGCAAGGCGACCATCAAGAAGGCGAGCGACGAGCTCCTCGAGGAGGTCGCGGGTGTGCTGAAGGAGCACCCGGAGATCACCAAGATCGAGGTGCAAGGACACACCGATCCGCGCGGCGGACGCGCGTACAATATCAAGCTCAGCCAGGCGAGGGCGGAGTCTGTCATGAAGGCGCTGGTCCAGCGCGGCGTCGAGGCCGATCGGCTCGCGTCGAAGGGCTACGGGCCTGACGTCCCGATCGCGGACAACGACACCGACGAGGGACGCCAGCAGAACCGCCGCGTGCAGTTCAAGATCCTCGAAAAGAAGCCGAAGCAGCAGCAGGAGGCGCCGTGAAGAGACGTTACGCGATAGGTGGTCTAGTCGGGCTCGCCTGGGTAGGCGGGCAGGGCGGCACCGCGCACGCCGCGCCCGAGCTGCGCGTGCAGGTCGACCAGCGGGGCGACTTCGCCCTGATCGGGAACACGCTGGGCCACGAGTGCGGCAGGGACGACATCGAGTCGCCCTTGCTGGGCGACATCGGCCCCTGCGGGAACAACATCGGCGACAGCTCGCCCGATACGTACTGGCGCGCCGACTCGCCCGCGGAGGGCGACGCGGAGGCGAACACCAGCATCACCGCCGCGCAGGCGCGCACCACCGCGGTGCTCCAGCTGCCGGCCGGCGCGACGGTCACCCACGCGTACCTGTACTGGGGCGCGCACCTCGGGACCACCGGGGACGCGGATACGGCCGTCACCCTGGAGCGGCCCGGCGCGAGCGGCTTCTCCGAGGAGGTGACCGCCATCGACAGCGTCGAGACGATCAGCTCGAGCCGAGTCTACTACCAGTCGGTCGCGGACATCACCGCCGTCGTGCAGGCGCGAGGGCCCGGCGCGTACCGGGTGAGCGGCGTCGACAGCGCGACCTTCACGAACAACAACTTCGACAACCACTTCGCCGGGTGGTGGCTGGTCGTGTTCTACGAGCTCGCCTCCGAGCCGCCGCGCAACCTCGCGCTCTTCGACGGCTTCGACACGGTGGCCACCGGGTCGCCCCGGGACGCCACCCTGGACGGGTTCCTGGTGCCGAACGCGGGCTACGACGCGAAGATCGGGATGGTCGCGTTCGAGGGGGACGTGGCCCACACGGGAGACCAGTTCTTCTTCAACGGGACCGCTCTCGGCGACACGCTGAACCCGGCCGACAACTTCTTCAACGGCACGCGCTCGTACTTCAACGCGCCGGTGTCGAACGTCGGGGACCTGCCGCAGCTCGCCGGGACCGCCGGGAGCATGTCCGGCATGGATATCGACGTCTTCGACATCACCTCCAGGGTGGCGCCGGGGCAGACCTCGGCGCCCATCCGGGCGTCGAGCACCATGGACCTGTACTTCCTCGCCGGCTTCATCACGTCGATCTCGACCTTCAAGCCGGACTTCACGTCCTCCACCAAGACGGTCGTCGACGTGAACGGCGGGCGGCTGCGCCCGGGCGACGTGCTCCAGTACACGGTCGAGGTCGTCAACAACGGCAACGACGCGTCGGTCGGCACCGTGCTCACCGATCCGCTGCCCGCGGGCGTGACGTACGTGCCGGGATCGCTCTCGGTCACGGCCGGCGCCAACATGGGCGCGAAGACGGACGCGGCCGGCGACGACCAGGGCGAGTTCGACGCCGGGACGCGCACGGTTCGCGTGCGGCTCGGCGCCGGCGCGAACGGGACGGCGGGGGGCACGCTCGCCGTCGGCGGGTCGGCGACGATCACCTTCCAGGTGAGGGTCGACGCCGGCGTCTCGGGTCTCATCGCCAACCAGGCGATCGTCAACGCCGCCGGGCAGCAAGGCTCGCCGGCCGAGGACACGCCGACCGACGGCAACGGCCCGGAGGGCGGCGTGCCGCCGACCGAGGTGTCCGTCGACGAGTGCGAGACGAACGCGGACTGCGCCGCGCCGACGGCGTACTGCGATACGGCGGCGGCGCCCTTCACGTGCGTCGAGTGCCTCACCGACGCCCACTGCGGGCCGCTCGCGCCGACGTGCGACCCCGCGGGCAACGCCTGCGTGTGCGAGCCCTCGGGGGCCGAGGTCTGCGGCGACGCGATCGACAACGACTGCGACGGCGTGATCGGCAACGGCTGCGACTCGGACGAGGACGGGATCGACGATCCCGCCGAGATCGACGCCGGCACCGATCCGAACGACGCCGACAGCGACGACGACGGCGTGCCCGACGGCGCGGAGCCCAGCTTCGACGAGGACTCCGACGGCGACGGGCTCGTCAACGCGCTCGACCCCGACAGCGACAACGACGGGCTCTACGACGGCACCGAGCTCGGCCTGCCCTGCGACAACCCGGCCACCAACGCCGCCGCGGGGCACTGCCGCGCCGACGGGGATGAGGGGGCGACGAAGACCGATCCGCTCGACGCCGACAGCGATGACGGCGGCGTGCCCGACGGGCACGAGGACTTCGACCTCGACGGCGTCATCGACGAGGGCGAGACCGATCCGAACGACGGCGCGGACGACGCGGCGCCGGTGGACACCGACGGCGACGGGCTGAGCGACGACCTCGAGGAGACGATCGGGAGCGATCCGCTCGACGCCGACAGCGACGACGACGGCGCGCTCGACGGACAGGAGCCGAACCCCGCCGACGACACCGACGGCGATGGGCTCATCAACGTGCGCGACGTGGACAGCGACGACGACGGGCTGTTCGACGGCACCGAGCTCGGCCTGCCCTGCGACAACGCCGCCACCGACGTCACCGCGGGCCACTGCCGCGCCGACGCGGACGAGGGGGCGACAAAGACCTCGCCGATCGACGCGGACAGCGACGACGGCGGCGTGCCCGACGGCCAGGAGGACATCAACCTCGACGGCGCGATCGGCGGAGCGGAGACCGACCCGAACGACGGCGACGACGACCTGCCGGTCGTGGACACCGACGGCGACGGGCTGAGCGACCCGCTGGAGGACCTGATCGGCACCGATCCGGAGGACGCCGACAGCGACGACGACGGCGTGATCGACGGCGACGAGCCGAACTTCAGCGACGACCACGACGGCGACGGGCTCATCAACGCGCTCGACCCCGACAGCGACGGCGACGGGCTGTTCGACGGCACCGAGCTCGGCCTGCCCTGCGACAACGCCGCCACCAACCCGGAGGCGGAGACCTGCATCGCGGATGCAGATCCCACGACGACCACGCACCCGCTCGATCCGGACACGGACGACGGCGGCGTGACCGACGGCGCGGAGGACGCGAACCACAACGGCGCCATCGACGAGGGCGAGACCGATCCCAACAACGGCGATGACGACGCGGTGGGGGACGATCGCGACGGCGACGGGCTGCCCGACGCGGTCGAGGAGATGATCGGGACCGATCCGGACGACGCCGACAGCGACGACGACGGCGTGATCGACGGGCAGGAGCCGAGCTCCGGCGAGGACACCGACGGCGACGGGCTCATCAACGCGCTCGACGTGGACAGCGACAACGACGGGCTGTTCGACGGCACCGAGCTCGGCCTGCCCTGCGACAACGAGGCCACCAACGCGGAAGCGGGCCACTGCCGCGCCGACGCGGACGAGGGGGCGACCAGGACCAACCCGCTCGACGCGGACACCGACGATGGCGGCGTGCCCGACGGCCAGGAGGACTTCAACCTCGACGGCGCCATCGACGAGGGCGAGACCGATCCGAACAACGGCGACGACGACGGGACGCCGGCGGACACCGACGGCGACGGGCTGAGCGACGCGCTGGAGGACCACCTCGGCACCGACCCGGAGGACGCCGACAGCGACGACGACGGCGTGCTCGACGGCGAGGAGCCGAACTTCAGCGACGATCACGACGGCGACAACCTGATCAACGCGCTCGACCCGGACAGCGACGGCGACGGGCTGTTCGACGGCACCGAGCTCGGGCGCGACTGCGCCAACGCGGCGACCAACGCGGCGGCGGAGACCTGCATCGCGGATGCAGATCCCACGACGACAACGAACCCGCTCGACGCAGACACCGACGACGGCGGCGTGGCCGACGGCGTGGAGGACGCGAACCACAACGGCGCCATCGACGAGGGCGAGACCGATCCCAACGACGGCGCCGACGATCAGGCCCAGGCCTGCCGGCAGGACATCAACTGCGGCGGGCCGACGAGCGGGATGATCTGCGAGGACCACGCCTGCGTGGAGGGCTGCCGCGGCGCCGACGGGAACAGCTGCCCGTCAGGCGAGGTGTGCAGCTCGATCGACAGCTCGCCGGGCACCTGCGGGCCCGCGGCGAACGACCCGAGCGGCATCTTCGCCGAGGGCAACGGCCTCTGCGCCGCGCGGCCCGGCCCCGCGGGCAACCTCCGCGCGGCCGCGCTCCTGCCCATGCTCGCCGCCCTCGCCGGCCTCGTCCTGCGCCGGCGCCGCCGCGCGGGCCGCTAGCAGAAACGAGAGAGCCCACGGCCGCGCCTCCCCCCGCCTCGCCGGCGGGGGGAGGCCCCCTCCAGCGACCGTGGGCTTCCTGAGGAGGCCGTGGGCCTCCTCAGGAAGCCGTGGGCCTCCTCGGGAGGCGCCGAGAGACCCGACCCCGCTCCCACCTACGTTCGCCCTCGACCCTGCCGCAGCGCAGGGAACGCAATGTAAGTTTATTGCCCACCTGTAGCGATCCTCCGTAGCGTACCGCACCGAGGAGGACGACCATGGAAATGTTGCTCGCCAGCGAGCGCCGCGTCACGCGCCGCGCCGCGATCGTGGAGTGCCAGGCGGTGCGCGAGCGGGGCTTCCGGCTGCTCGGGACCCGGGCGATCGACCTGTCCATCGACGGCATGCTCGTGCTGACGGGCGCCCGCGCGCTCACGGGCGAGCCGGTGATCGTCTCGTTCCGGATCCCGGGCACGGACCTCTGGGTCGACGCGACGGCGACGATCGCGCGCACCCTGCACGGCCGGCGCGAGGGCGACCCGGGCCGCGCCGTGGGCCTGCGCTTCGATCCGCTCGACCGCGCGTCGAGCCGGCGCCTCCGCGAGGCGCTCGAGCGCTTCCCGCCGACCTACCCGTACCGCGCGCAGCGCGTCGACTACGCGGCGACGGCGGCGATGATCTCGCTCAGCTGATCCGCCGCGCAGCCGCCTCCCTCTCGAGCGACCACCACACAACCTGTCCGTCCTGCACCCAGGACCGCCGGCACGAGCGTTCGCCACAGAACGCGCGGCGGGGCCCCAAAGCCATCTCCGGCGCGAGCATTGACTCTCTGGAGACCCCAGCTACCCTGGTCATCGCGCGACTAGCGAGCATCCGCAACCGCTGCGTGAGCCCTGCTGTCGAGCGGCGCAGCTACGGAGCACGGCGAAGGCGGCGTTCGATCCCGAGGAGCCGGAGACCGTCGCGACGACGATCGTCAACGCGCTCTCGTTCAATATCTTCGCCACCAACGACGCGATCACGCAGCTCGGCGGGAACCCCTATGACAACCGCGGGCGCATCTACTTCGGCTCGCGCAACGATCTCCTGCTCAACCTGCGGGTCGCGCGCTTCGCTGCCTCGCCGACAGCGCTCAGGAACGTCGCTCTGCACGAGACCACCGGCGATGTCTCCCTCCCGCTCGTGACGCTGCACACCACCCTGGACGAGATTGTCCCTTACTGGCATGAGCCGCTCTACCTGCTCAAGGTCGACACCTCGGACCGCGGCGTCGTGGTCCCTTTCCCGGTCCACCGCTACGGCCACTGCAACCTGACCAACAGGGAGATCCTCGGCTCGCTGGAGCTCCTCTTCGCGCTCGGCCATTGAGCGCGCGCCGGGCGTGATCGACGCGCGGCGCGCGGCCGGGCCAGCAGCGGCGCTCGGCGCGAGGCTGCGCGGGTGTGGAACCGGACGCCGAAGGGAGATAGCTCTCAGGGGCCGCCGGGGAAGCGCCCCGCGCGCGCGCATCGATAAGGAGCTCGAGCGATGATCAAGGTCTCTGGCCCGAACGCCGATCAGATCCAGTACTGGAACGAGGTCGGCGGGCCGAAGTGGGTGGCCCTCCACGACGTCATCTCGGCGCAGATCCGGCCGCTGGGCGCCCTCGCCATGGATCGCGCCGGGCTCGCCGCGGGCGAGCGCGTCCTCGACGTCGGCTGCGGTATCGGCGACACAACGCTCGAGCTCGGCCGCCGCGTCGGCCCCGGCGGCGCCGTCGTCGGCGTCGACGTGTCCGCGCCGATGCTGGACAGGGCGCGCGCGGCGGCGCTCTCGGCGGGCGCCGCGAACGTGGCCTTCGAGAACGCGGACGCGCAGACCGCGGCGCTGCCCGGGCCATTCGATGTCCTCTACTCGCGCTTCGGGGTCATGTTCTTCGCCGACCCCGAGGCGGCCTTCGCGAACCTCCGGAAGGCGCTGCGGCCCGGCGCGCGGCTCGCGTTCGTCTGCTGGCGCTCGCTCCAGGAGAACCCCTGGCTCGTCGTGCCGACCCTGGCCGTGGCCAGGCACCTCCCCCTGCCGCAGCCCGATCCGCACGCCCCCGGCCCGTTCGCGTTCGCCGACGCAGCGCGCGTCGGAGCGATCCTGTCGCGCGCGGGGTTCGTCCGGGTGCATCACGAGCCCATCGACCGGGAGCTCTCGGTGGCAGGCGGGAGATCGCTCGACGAGACCGTGGATTTCCTCCTGCAGATGGGTCCGGCGTCCGCCGCGCTGCGCCAGGCGAACGCCGCGCCGGAGCTCGTCGATCGCGTGCGGGCCGACCTGCGCGAGGCCATCGCGCCCCATGCGGGCCCCGAGGGCGTGCGCATGGGAGGCGCCGTGTGGGTCGTGACGGCGGCCGTGGACTGACGGAGAGGCGCGCCGGGCCCGCTACCGGAGCAGGTCGATCCCTCCCGGGGGCCGCGGCGCGACCGCGAGCTCGGAGCGCTCGAGGTGGGCGAGGACGGCGAGGACAGCCGCCTCGTCCCACGCGTCGCCGACGATCTGCAGGCCGATGGGGAGGCGCTCGGCGTCGCTCCCGACGGGCGCGGTGCCGGCGGGGAGGCCGGTGAGGTTGGCGAGGAAGGCGAAGCGGCACAGCCCGTCGAGGGCCGCGGGATCCAGGAACGCGCGCCCCTCCTCCGCCTGGAGGTAGCGGGGCGCGGTGATCGCGGTCGTCGGGAGCGCGAGCACGTCGACGCCGGCGAGGGCCCTCGCCACGTCGCGCCGCATCCCCGCGCGCAGCCGCGCGGCGTCGCGCTGCTCGCGCGCGGTGACGCCCGAGAGCACGCTGAAGGTGACGCGCAGGTCCTCGCTGATGAGGTGGCGCTGCTCCCGAAAGGCGCGCTGGTGGGCCGCGAGCGACTCGGGGCCGATGACGAGGTAGCCGATCTGCGCCGCGTACCGCGCGATGGGGATCTGCACGTCCACGAGGACGGCCCCCTCGCGCTCGAGCTCGCGCAGCGCCCCCCGGCACACGCTCGCGACCGGGATGCTGGCGTCGCGCCACTCGGCCTCGTCCACGCCGATGCGCAGGCCGCGCACGCCGGCGCCGAGGAGCGCGCCGAAGCCGCCGGGGGGCGGCGGGGGCGCCCACGCGGTGAGGTCGTCGTCGGGGTCGGGCTCGCCCGCGACGGCGTCGAGGAAGAGGGCGAGATCGGCCGCGCTGCAGGCGATCGGGCCGGCGTGGGCGACCGAGCCCTTGAAGCCGTCGCCGGCGCGGCTCACCCGGCCGAAGGTCGGCTTGATGCCGAAGACGCCGTT
Source organism: Sorangium sp. So ce1014 (assembly GCF_051521505.1). Lineage (NCBI taxonomy): Bacteria > Pseudomonadati > Myxococcota > Polyangiales > Polyangiaceae > Sorangium > Sorangium sp. So ce1014. The sequence continues at coordinate 146,382 of NZ_CP150356.1, read as the reverse complement.
CATCGCGGCGGGCGTGCGGATCGAGCCGCCGCCGTCGCCGCCCGCCGCGAGCGGCGCGAGGCCGAGCGCGACGCCCACCGCGGAGCCGGTGGAGGAGCCGCCGGCCGCGCGCTCGCTGTGGTGCGGGTTGTGGGGCATGCGCTGGTGGACGCTGTTGCCGATCGGCGACATGCCCCACTCGGTCAGCACCGTCTTGCAGAGGAACACGGCCCCCGCCTGCCGGAGCCGGGCGACCACGGCGGCGTCGCGCGGCGCGGGCGAGAGCGGGCCGCAGCGCGAGCCGAGCGTGGTGGGGAGGCCCTCGACGTCGAACTCGTCCTTCACCAGGAAGGGCACGCCGTCGAGCGGGCCGCGCGCCTTTCCCGCGGCGTGGCGCGCGGTCGCGGCATCGGCGTCCCGGAGGGTCGCCTCGCGCGCGGCGGCGACGGCGATGTTCATGCACGGGCGCTGCGCGGCGAGCGCGTCGATCTCGGACAGGGCGCGCTCGGCGACGCGGCGCGGGGTCGTGGCGCCCCGACGGTAGGCCGCGGCGTAGGCGAGCGAGGTCGTGGGCCAGTCGCGGAGCGGGAGCGCGCCGAGCCCGGCGTCGTCCCAGCGCCGCGGCGCCGCGGCCTGGATCGGCCGGGCGTCCGCGGGGACCTCGTCGCGCCAGGCGTCCGGGAGCGACGAGAGCCGATCGATGCCCATGGTGCGCTTCAGCATTTTCCGGAGCGCTGCGGACGACCCGGGCGCCTCGGCCGCGAGGCGCGCTGCCGTGAGCGCGCGGCCCGTGAGTCGGGGGACCTTCATGGCGGCGCAGCTTACTCGACGGGGCCCGTCACGCGACGGGCCGCGATCGCGGTGCGCGTCGACAGCGCGCCGCGGCGGCGGGTGATCGGCGGCGGGGTGATCGGCGCTCCTCGTGGGGCCACGTGCACCAGGTGCGAGGGGGCCGTCATGAGCGCCGGCGGTCGGACGCGCGGGATCTCCGTATCCGTGCCATCGCTACCCGAAGCGACCTGCGATTGCCAGCACGTCCGACACGCTGGACACACGGCGGGACATTCGCTGGATGCCGCACTCCTCGACGAGCCACACGGCATCTCCGTCCACGAAGATCTGCGCAGCGGCGTCGGAGAGATCTTCGCGGAGACTGAGCCCGGGCGGCAGCGCCTCTTCCGTACGGCACGTGGCCTCCGACGCGTAGCCGTTCTCGAGAAGGTAGACCTGACGTTCGAACCAGCGCTCGACGCTCGTGCCCACCAGGCGCACTTGCACCTCGTCGTCGTCTGGCTCCTGCCACGAGGCCCATACCCCGCCATTCTCGTCCACGTAGACGCCCGTGCGTACCGCCGTGTTCTCGATCCACCCGATGAACCAGGCGCCGTTGTAAGGGTGGACTGGCGCAGACCAGATGCCGGACGCAGTCCGTTCACGGATCATGCTCGCCGCCCACGGCGCGACGATCGAGATCCCGCGCTGCCCACGGAACCCTCCTACGAGCTCGTCCGCGGCGAGCACCGCAGTCGCGAGCGCGTCCGATGCCTGGTATCTCTCGAGCTGGACGCGCAGGCCCTCCTGCTCGCGCAAACCCGGCTGCCACTCACCGAACGAGCTGGCTCGCGCGAGCCGATCGGGGTGACGCGGAGCCGTGGCGATACAGCCGCCGGGCTTTATCTGGAACTGCGTCTCGAGAGCGCCCTGGAGCACCCCCGCGGACACGGCAGCCGGTCTCCGTCTCGTAGAGCTTCAACGCCTCCGGGAAGTACCGATCCATGTACTCTATCGACCCAAGCAGCGCTTCGGGCTGCGAAAGGCCGGCGATCGGGCCGTAGGAGTACCTCGCTGGCGCGGGCGAGAGCCCGGGCGGCGCGGGGTGTGCGAGCAGTGCCTGGAGTCGCTCGCTGGTCGCGCACGCCACGGTCAAGACGTCGGCCAGCAGCAGGACGAGCGCGCCCTCGAACCACAGCAGTTGCTCCGAAGGCCCGATCGAGCGAACCACGCGCGGCGGCCCCAGCGCCCCCTCAACCCAACCGATCATGAGCGCGCCCTGCGCTCCGTGATTGTGACGCTGGCGGAGAACGAGCCCCTCGGAGCCCCGGCTGCTCTGTCCTCAGGCCCCCGGCTCGACCGCCGCTTCGTAAAGCTCGCGGACGTCGAGCCTGGCGCCGATCGACGACAGGTGCGCGACGTCCCCCTCACACGCGGTAGCCGACGTGAAGCCGCCATCAGCGTCGCGCGTCCAGACCTCCACGCTGCGCTCCCGATGCGACCCGAGGACATACTCTCGCAGAGAGGCGAGGCTCTTGTAATGCTCGAGCTTGTCGCCGCTGTCGTACTCCTCGGTGCTGCGGCTCAGCACGCTCGAAGATGAGCGTGGGGAAACCAGGGAAAGGGGAGGGAGAAATGCCGGGACGGCCTCCCTCACCTGCTCCCTCATGCCGGTCTTGACCGGCGCATCCGCCATGGCGGTTCTTCTGCTGCTCAGGGCAACTTCCCGCAGCAGTGCTAGCTCAGTCGCCCAGCACAACGAGCTTCCGCAGGCCGCCCCCAACCCTGCTGTCTCCACGCGCGCTCGCCGCCGCTCGCTCCCTGGCACGGCACCCGCATACCCGATCGCCACGAAGAACGTGACGGGGGGACCACGCAGAGGAGAGCCATGAGCCAGAGACCATCCGATCAAGCCATCCAGGTGAAGCCGCTCGCAGGGCACACCGGCGCCGAGATCCACGGCGCCGATATCTCCAGGCCGCTGCCCGACGAGTCCGTGGCGGCCATCCGCGCGGCGCTGTTGAAGTGGAAGGTCGTCTTCTTCCGGAACCAGACGCTCGGCCACGCCGAGCAGATCGCCTTTGCGGCGCGCTTCGGCGAGGTGACCTACGCCCACCCGCACGAGGACGAGCCGTTCGACGAGCACCCGGAGATCCTCGCGATCGACAGCCGCCGCTACGATCGCCGCTACGGCAAGCGCTTCAGCTACGAGAACCGCTGGCACACCGACGTCACCGCGGCCGTGAACCCGCCGGCGGCGTCGATCCTGCGGGCGCACATCCTGCCGCCCTTCGGCGGCGACACCACCTGGACCAACCTCGTGGCGGCCTACGAGGGGCTGTCCGCGCCGCTGCGCGCGCTCGTCGACGGGCTGCGCGCCGAGCACCGCTTCGGGCTGCGGTTCGCCCCGCAGGACCAGGACAGCCCGTACCTGCGCAAGGTGCGCGAGGCCCCGCTGGTCTCGGTCCACCCCGTGGTGCGCGTCCACCCCGAGACCGGCGAGCGCGCGCTGTTCGTCAGCCCCGGCTTCACGAGCCACATCGTGGGCCTGTCCGCGCGCGAGAGCAGCGCGATCCTCGACCTGCTCTTCGAGCAGATCAGCCGCCCGGCCTACACGGTGCGGTTCCGGTGGGAGCCGGGCAGCGTCGCGTTCTGGGACAACCGGGCCACCGCGCACCTCGGCCCGCAGGATCTCGGGCACCTCGACGTCGAGCGCGTGCTCTACCGCGTGACGCTGACCGGGGACATCCCGGTCGGGGTCGACGGCGTCCGCTCCGAGATCGTGGCCGGCGAGCCGTTCGGCAAGCGGCCCCCGAGCAAGCTCAAGGCCGCCCGGAAGGACAAGGCGCCCGAGGCGGAGGCGCAGGCGTGACCGCGGCGAGCGCAGGCGTCGAGTGGACGGGGTTCCAGGGTCCCCACGGGCCGGACACGTAACGAGCATTACACAGATATCGGCGATGCACTGCGGTCAGGCCGGGCCGCCTCAACCTGGGTCGGCCGGCCACCTCAACCTGGGTCGGCCGGCCGCCTCAACCTGGGTCGGCCGGCCGCCTCAACCTGGGTCGGCCGGCCGCCTCAACCTGGGTCGGCCGCCTCAACCTGGATCGGCCGCCTCAACCTGGGTCGGCCACCTCAACCTGGATCGGCCGCCTCAACCTGGGTCGGCCACCTCAACCTCGGCCACCTCAACCTCGGCCACCTCAACCCGGGTCGGGTCGGCCCAACCCGGGTCGGGTCGGCCAGCCGCCTCCTCTGGCACGGCGGCTGCCCACGGTCAGGCCATGACCGCTTCCACGCCCATCGCCGAGAGCAACGCTCCGAGCCCCATCCACACCGACGACGCCGGCCTCATCGCCGGCGCCGTCACCGTACCCGCGCCGGCCGGTGACCTCCCCGGCTACCGCGCCCACCCCGCCTCCGGCGGTCCGTTTCCGCTGGTGCTGGTGATCCAGGAGATCTTCGGCGTCCACGAGCACATCCGCGATGTGGTCCGCCGCTTCGCCAAGCGCGGCTACTACGCCCTCGCCCCGGATCTGTTCATTCGCCAGGGCGACCCGAGCCGCCTCGGCACCGTCGACGAGTTACGGGCGCTGGCGGGCCGCGTGCCCGACCGCCAGGTGCTCGCCGACCTCGACGCGAGCGTCGCCTTCGCGGGCGCCTCCGGGAAGGCCAACGCCAGCAAGGCCGCCGCGGTGGGCTTCTGCTGGGGCGGGCGCATCACGTGGCTGTACGCCGCGCACAACCCCGCGCTGAAGGCGGCGGTGGCCTGGTACGGGCGCCTCGCCGGCGATCGGACCGAGGCGCAGCCGAAGCACCCGATCGACGTGGCGAGCGCGCTTCAGGTGCCCGTGCTGGGCCTCTATGCCGGGCAGGACCAGGGCATCCCCCTGTCGACGGTCACCGAGCTGCAGCAAGCGCTCCAGGCGGCCTCCGAGGCCGGCGGCGCGCCCGGCGCCGCGCGCTCCGAGATCCGGGTCTACCCCGACGTCCCGCACGCCTTTTACGCCGACTACCGGCCGAGCTACCGCCCTGAAGCCGCCGCTGACGCCTGGGAGCGTCAGCTCGACTGGCTGACCCGGCACGGCGTCGCCTGACGGCGGGCCAGCCGCGACCGCGGCTCCGCGGCCGCTGCTGCCCCGGCAGCACGCTGCGCCTCCGCTGCTACTCCACACGCAACCCGGGCCCCCTCGCTACCCCGCGCCCGCCCCCCGGCGCGCCGCCGATGGGATACCCTGACGCCGTGCGCGCGAGGATCAGAGACGCCGACCTTGGCCTCGATCGCATCGTGGTGATGGGCACCTCCTACGGCGGCATCGTGGCCATCGCCTCATCGACCGGTCCAAGCAGATCGTGGCCGACCGCGGCACCGAGCAGGGTGCCTACCCTCGTCATCGCCGGCCGGCACGACTGGATCTGTCCGCCCGCTCTCTCGGAGGAGATCGCGCGCCTCATCCCGGGCGCCGATCTACGGCTCTTCGAGCACAGCAGCCACTCGGTGCGCGCCGACGAGCCGCGGGCGCTGCTCGACGCCATCGCCGGCTTCCTGGTCTACCGGCGGAAGCGCAGGCGGCGGCGCGCCGAGCGCGGGCCTCTTGCGCGCCCGGTCAACCGACCGTCACCTCGTCGCCCACGCGCAAGGTGCCGGACTTCGTCTCGTGGATATAGTTCTGACCGAAGTTCAAGTCGCTGGGTTTCTGCGGATCGCGCCGGTACGTGGCGAGCGTGCGGAGCGGCTCCAGGCCGCGCTCCGCGGTGCGCTGATCGGTCGTGGTGACGGCGCAGCGGACGCATGGGCCGCCGGCGCGGAGCACGAGGTCGCCGATGCGGATGCGGCTCCACCGGTCCTCATCGAAGGCAGCGCAGCCGCTCACGACGAGGCTGGGCCGGAAGCGATCCATCGGCAACGCCGCGGCGCCCCTGCCTTCGAGGCGAGCGTTCAGATCGGCGAGGGTGGCCTCGGAGATCACGAGCAACGGGAACTCGTCGGCGAACGACACGACATCTTCCTTGCGCGCCACCGACGCCTTCAGGACGGGCCGCCGGAACGCCTCGCCGGCGCGGACGAGCCGCGCCGGGTGCTCCAGGAAGTCGCTGAGCCACGCGGCGGCTTCATCGCCGCAGTCCTCGGCCAGGAGGCCGGTGCTGCTCCAGACCTCGACGGTGAGCAGGCGCGCGCCCTGCGCCGGCGGCGCGGCGCGCGGCACGGAGATCGGCGGGCGGCCGGCGGCGCCGAGCGTGAGCGTGCTCTCGGAGAGCTGGGTCTCGATGAGGGCCATGCGCGGCAGCGGGCGCTGCGTGAGGGGTTTGCCCTCGAGGTCGACGACCATGAACCGCCGGTCGCCGGCGAGGCCGAGCTCGTCGACGGCCGCCGCGTCGAGCGCGAGGCCCCGGCAGCCTTTGACGGGATAGATGTGGATGGCGGCGAGTCGCATTCGTGGGTTTATAACACTTCTCTGGTCCGCCGGGGGCTCCGGCGTCTCACGCGGTATCGCAGGCGGACAATCGCGCCGCAGTCGGTGCAGCCGACGGCGAGCCAGAGGTGAACTCCGCCCTGCGGCCCGGCCATCACCGGGAGCGTGGCGCCATCGTCGATGCGCTCGGAGGCGGAAGCGCTGTAAAGGGGTAACCCGCGCCGGCGACCGCGCGTCGGGAAGCGGTCCCCTCCCGCCGCTGCCCTCGCGCTCACGCCACCCCGTCTCCCTCCGGGATCCCGAGCACCTGCCGCAGGTCCATCCCCACGATGATCTCTGCGTTCTGCCGCACCCAGTCGACCAGCACGGGGCCCAGGGCGCGCGCGATCTCTTCCTTGACGAGCCCTTCGACGACGCTGGGCCCGAGGCGCTGCGGGTCGAGCGCGACGCCGCCGCCCGCGGCCAGCGCGCCGAACAGGCGCACGAGCGACTCGACGCCCGCGGCCTGGCCGGCGGCGCCGAGCGGCTCGACCCGCTCGACGGCGATCTCCCCGCCGCGCTTCACGACGAAGCGGCGGAGATCGGCCTGGTCGACCCCGTGCTTGCGGAGCACCGCCGACGAGCAGTCGACCTCGATGCGCTGCACGCGCGGCGCCGTCTCGATCTCCTGCCGGGTCCCCTCGACGTCGACGCTGGCCGCGATGGTCGCGCCGGCCGGGATGCAGAACCCGTCCGAGCCCACCGCGCCCGCGAGCTCCTCGCGCAGCGTCAGCCGCGCGGACACGCGGGCGCCGCGCACGGCGGGGCCGCCGCCGTCGGACTCGAGGTTCAGGAGCACCTGGCGCACCGTCACGACGAGATCGGGGTCGCTCGTCGGATCGTACGGGGGAATGGCCATGGGCGTCGAGGTGACGAGCGCGCGCATGAAGGCGCGGGCCTCGTCCTCGGCCGAGTCCTTCCCGACCCGGACGAGCCCTCCCGTGTAGAAGACGTTGGGCGTCATGGCGCCTGAGCGCAAATCGTACTCGACCTGCTGCAACCCCATGTCGCCGAGCGGCGGCGGCAGGTCGATGACGAGGTAGGGCTCGAAGGCGACGCGCAGGAGCGTCGGCGCGAGCGTCACGCGCAGCGCCGTTGCGCTCGACGTGCCGAGCGTGGCCACCCCGGTGCGCTTCAGGACGGTGCGCGCGGGAAGGTCGAACGACATCGAGACCGACTCGAGATCGAGCCACGGGGGCAGAAAGCGCCAGGCCATTCAGGGAGGGTACACCCATCGCGCCCGTCGACGGGCGGCCTATTGACCTGCCGCCCAGGGCACGCCCATCATGCCTCCCATGAAGCCAGAGGAATTCCTCGACGAGCTCGACCAGAGGGTCGGAGAGCGCCTTGCCCGCATCGGGGCCGCGGCCGGCGCAGCGGAGCCAGGGAGCGGGATCGGCGTCCCGGAGCTGCTCGCGACCGCGCTCAAGAAGGAGCTCGAGGCGACCGAGGAGGCTGCGCTCTGGCTCACCACCGAGACCGACATCGAGGTGAAGCTCGCCCTCGCCCGCCAGTGCGGCGACGAGGCGAGGCACTACCGGCTCATCGCCGAGCGGCTCCGCGCGCTCGGCGTCGATCCGGCGGCGATGCCGGCCAGGTTCGGGCCGCCCACGCCGATGTTCGGGTACCTGAAGGGGCTCGGCTCCACGGTCGAGCGCGTCGCAGCGGGCCAGTTCACGCGGGAGGCGCTGGCCAAGGTGCATAACCAGGCCTTCATCGAGTACTGCGAGGCGCAGGGAGACGCCGAGACGGCGCGCCTCTACCGCGACGTCATCCAGCCCGACGAGGGCCACCACCACGAGATGGGCCGGCGGCTCCTCGAGCGCCTCGCGAACACCGAGGAGGCCCAGGCGCTCGCGCGCGCCGCCGCGATGCGCACGCTCGAGATCGCCGAGGAGCTCCAGGAGATCGCGCGCATCAAGATGGGTATCTGCCGCGCGCCCGGGTGCTAGCCAGCCCGCGACGCGGCGGAGGACGCCGCGTCCACGGCTCGGCATGAACGAGCGACCCGGGCGGGAGCGGCCGTTCGGACCGCGACGGCGTGTGTCTCCAGGCGACGAGCCGCTCGCGAGGCGCGTTCGGGACACCGGCGTCCCGGCGCGTCGGTCGCTGTTCCGAGGCCTATATGCGGGATGGCCCGACGTGCAGAGGCCGCTCAATCCATTCAACCTCTGGATACCAAGGTTGCCTCTTTTGTCGCGAGATACCCCCGCGGCGGAGGGCGGCCCAGTTGACCGAGGGGGATTGTCATGAGCAGGTTTCCGGGGGACAGATCGTTCCGGGAGGTGGCCCGGTTCACCCAGGATTGTGGTTCGATCTGCACCCATGCAAGCCAGTATTGCCTCGAGATGGGAGGCGCTCACGCCGACGCCACGCACGTGCGGCTGCTCCAGGACTGCGCCGACATCTGCGAGGCGGCCTCGAAGCTCCTCCTGCGCAGCTCGCCGCAGCGCGCCCAGATCACGAGCGCGTGCGCGAGCCTCTGTGACCTGTGCGCGGCGAGCTGCGACAAGCTCGCCGGCGACCCCCAGATGAAGGCGTGCGCGGACGAGTGCCGCCGCTGCGCCACCGCTTGCCGGCAAATCTGAAGCGGCGACCCGACCCAGGTTGAGCTGCGACCCGACCCAGGTTGAGCTGCGACCCACCCAGGTTGCGACCCGAACCAGGTTGAGCTGCGACCCACCCAGGTTGAGCTGCGACCCGACCCAGGTTGAGCTGTCGGTAGGCACCCGACCCGGGTTGGGGCATCAGGCACCCGACCCGGGTTGGCGCGACCCACCCGGGTTGACCTGTCGGGAGAACCCACCTGGGTCGGGACAACCGACCTGGGTTGATCTATCGATTGGGCCCGGCTACCGGCACGCACGCTCCTGCTCAATCAAACCGAGCCTACAACAACCAGCCTCCGGCGCCGCGTCGTGAGCGTTCGGCTTGGCACGCTTTCCTACGTCGCCATGCACACCGCACCATGCGCGCGTTGACCGCCCGCTCCGCCATCTTCCGACGGACGTGCCCCACGACGACGCGTCGCCCCCGTCGCCCTCCCTGCCCGCCTCGCCGTGCCACACCCGACGCAGTGACTACACCGTGAACACGACGTCGGTCACGCTGGCGCCGTGAAACGTGCGCATCCACCACGTCCCCGACGGGAATACAGCGCCGCGTACTCCGCCGCGCCACCGTTCGAGCGCCGCGCGGTACGATGCGCGAAACGCACGCACGGCGGCGGCAGCGATTCGCCATGCGTCCCCCTGCTCACGGCCGACCGCAAACGTCGGATTGCGACCGCGCAGCGCCTCGAAGCTCGTGGCGCGTTCGTAAGGGGAGACGTTCCTGGCGCGCTCAGCGCCAAGGACGCGCATCCCTTGCCGCTCCACCTCCTCGCGGGCCCGCGCTTCGTGTCGCTCGAGCTCCGCCGCGACCTCGCATCGAAAGCCGTCGCCGCCGTCCTGCTCGATGGCGGGGGGCAGTGCGAGCGTGAGCGCTACTTCCTCGGGCCACTGGGGATTTTTTGGATCGAGATATGCCGCGGGCCGCAGCGCGCGCAGCACGCCGCAGCCGAGCTCGTCCACATCCACCTTGGCGCCCGGCCACTCACGCGCATGTCGGACCAGGCCAGCGGCCACCGGGTTCGCGAGGACGTAGGCGATCTTCTCCACCACCGCCGCGCGCGTCAGCAGCCGCACCACGCTCGTGGCCTCGTGATCCCACACTGGCCCTTCCCACGTGCGGAGCACCTTCGTTCCAAGCGCGACGATGCGATGGAAGAATTGCAAGAAGCGCGGTAGGACGCCCATCGTATCGGTCACGACGAGGTGCAGGTGCGTTGACATCGCGCAGAGCGCGTGGACTTCGATACCGAAGCGGCGCGTCGAGACTGCGAGGGAGTAGAGCAGGAGCTGGGTGATGGCTGCATCCGGGCGGAAGAGCAGATGCCTGCGCAGTACGCGACGGGTGATGAGGTAGGTAGCGCCTGCAGCAATTTCGCGGGGCTGGCTCATGACCGGCGTACACTGACAAAGGCCGTGCCGGGGGTTGCGGCGAATGATTCCAAGGCTTTACCTCGCCCCATGGGTGGCGCCGCCAGGTGGTCCGCCACCTGGCAGTTCTCTGGGCTCGCCCAACCTGCGGTTGCTCCTCCAACCTGGGCTGCCGCGGCAACCTCCCCAACCCGTCAACCTACCTCCTACCTCCCCTCCTCCTCCCCCCTCCCTCCTCCCCAACCTGGGTCGGGTCACCGGCCCCAACCTGGGTCGGGTCACCGGCCGGGGTCACCGCCAGCGCAACCTGGGTCGGGTCGCCTCCACCTCCGCGGGTCGGGTCGCCTGCGCCTGCGCAACCTGGGTCGGGTCGCCTGCGCCCGCCGGAGGTCTGGCCCCCCTGGCTGCCGCCTCGGAGCGGTTCCCCCGGGCCCCTTCCCGCCGCCTCCGCACGCCCGCAACGACACGATTTTACATGCATTTCTGCGAAGGCTCGCCCCGGTCGCATTTGACAGGGCGAGATGCTTGCACTACGAGCCGACATGGCATTCATCTACGATGAGCCGAGCAGGACCTTTGGCGAGTACCTGCTCGTCCCGAATCTGACGACGAAGGACTGCGTCCCTGCGAACGTCGACCTCACGGCCCCCGTCGTCCGGTTCAAGGCCGACCGGGGCGCGAGCCCGCCGGACCCGAAGCGCGCGCCGCTCACGATCAACGTCCCGATCACCAGCGCGTTGATGCAGTCGGTCTCGGGCGCCGATCTCGCGATCGCGCTCGCGCGCTGCGGCGGCCTGTCGTTCGTGTACGGCTCGCAGGGCATCGAGGAGGAAGCCGCCATGGTGCGGCGCGTGAAGAACTACAAGGCCGGGTTCGTCGTGAGCGACTCGAACCTGCGCCCCGACGCGACGCTGGGCGACGTGCTCGCGCTGACCGATCGCACGGGCCACTCCACGATCGCGATCACCGAGGACGGCACCCCCACGGGCAAGTTCGTCGGCATCATCACGAGCCGCGATTACCGGCTCGGCAAGACGCCGCTCAGCACGCCCGTGCGCGAGATCATGACGCCGTTCAAGTCGATCCACTGCGGCAAGGTCGGCGTCGATCTCCAGGAGGCCAACGAGCTCATCTGGCGCCACAAGCTCAACACCCTGCCCGTCATCGACGAGCGACAGCACCTGCAATACCTGGTGTTTCGCAAGGACTACGAGTCGCACCAGGCGCACCCGCTCGAGAACGTGGACCACGAGAAGCGGCTGATCGTCGGCGCCGGCATCAACTCGCGCGACTACAAGGACCGCGTGCCCGCGCTCGTGGAGGCGGGCGCCGACGTGCTCTGCATCGACTCGTCGGATGGCTATTCGGAGTGGCAACGCGACACCATCGCCTTCGTGAAGTCGCACAGCAAGCCTGCCTATATCGGCGCCGGCAACGTCGTCGATCGCGAGGGCTTCCTCTACCTGGTCGAGGCCGGCGCCGACTTCGTCAAGGTCGGCATCGGCGGCGGCTCGATCTGTATCACCCGCGAGCAGAAGGGGATCGGCCGGGGCCAGGCGTCGGCCGTGATCGAGGTGGCCAAGGCGCGCGACGAGTACTTCCAGCGGACCGGCATCTACGTGCCGATCTGCTCCGACGGCGGCATCAGCCAGGACTACCACATCACGATCGCGCTCGCGATGGGCGCCGACTTCGTGATGATGGGCCGCTACTTCGCGCGCTTCGACGAGGCGCCCGGGCGCAAGGTCCGCGTGAACAACCAGTTCATGAAGGAATACTGGGGCGAGGGGAGCAACCGCGCGCGCAACTGGCAGCGCTACGACCACGGCGACGCCAGCAAGAAGAAGGACCAGCTCGAGTTCGAGGAGGGGGTCGACAGCTACGTTCCGTATGCCGGCAAGCTGAAGGACACCCTCGACGTCACGCTCGCCAAGGTGCGCTCGACGATGTGCAACTGCGGCGCCGTCTCGCTGCGCGACCTGTACATGCGCGCGCGCCTGACCGTCGCCTCCGCGGTCAGCATCCACGAGGGCGGCGTCCACGACGTGACGCTGAAGGACACGCGCAGCAGCCCGCGCGAGGCCTGAGCCTTCCGGAGGCCCCGGCCTCTCCTGCCCCCGCTGCTCGCCCTCGATCCGCTTCGGCGTCCGCGCCAGCGCCGCGCGTCCATCGAGCGCTGCGCCTGCTACGCCCGGAGAAGCGCCCGCGTCCGCTGCTCCGCGCGGCGCCCCTCGGCCGCCAGCCGGTCGATGAAGCGCTCGATGACCGGATTGCGACGGAAGTTTTCACGCGTCATCAGCTCGACGGGCAGCGGCTCCACCTCGGCGACCTCCACGTCCAGCCGCGAGCGCGCAACCTCGGTCAGCGCGAGCGCCGGCGCGAGGCCGATGCCGAGCCCCCCCGACACGTACGACACGAGGAGCGACACGCTCGACACGTCGATCGTCGAGATCGGCCGGATCCGCTCGCGATCCAGGTAGGCGTCGAGCATCCGCCGCCCCACGCTGCCCGGCGCCAGCCGGAGCAGCGGCTCGTGCCGGAGGCGCTCGCGCAGCGCCGGCGCCTTGCCCTTGAGCCGCGGCCCCACCCAGAGAAACGGCTGCACGAACAGCGGCTGCTTCACGAGGTCGCCGCCCGCCGAGGACGCCGACGCGAGCCCCAGGTCCACCTCCCCGCGCTCGACCCACCGCGCCGCGTCGATCGAGTTCGCCGTCGTGATCGCGAACCGCACCGGCGCGCGCTTGTCGAGCATCTGCCGGATGACCGGCACGAGCAGCCCCTTGCCGAGGTAGTCGCTCGCCGCGAGGCGCAGCGTCGTCGACGGCTCCCCCGCCAGCTCCGAGAGCAGCTCGAACACCCCCTCCGCCTGGTCGAACAGCCGCGTGATCGCGCCAAGCGCGGCCTCGCCCGCCGGGCTCAGCCGCACCCCGCGCCCGTCGCGCTCGAACATCGCCACCCCGAAGTGCTCCTCCACCCGGCGCACCTGCTGGCTCACCGCCGACGGCGTCTTGTGCAGCCGCCGCGCCGCCTCGGCGACCGAGCCCGACCGGGCCACCAGCAACACATCCTCGAGCGCGGGGAGGAGCGACGCATCCATGTAGCAATACTTAACTCATCGTGAAAAAAGTTTCATTCGACTTAATTCTCCCCTGCCCGCATAGTCCTCCCGCCTGCCCGACGCCGGATCGCCGGCTCGGGGCGCGGCGGCCGTCTCCGGAGAGGCAGCCGCCGCGGCCCGGCGCCTGCGCCCGGGCCGGCCCGCTTCGCACGCCGTTCCCTTCAGCCGCGTTCAGCCGCATCGCGAGAGGCCATCATGGGTAAGAGTCTCTATGACAAGGTTTGGGACCTCCACAAAGTCCGCACGTTGCCGAGCGGCGAGGACCAGCTCTTCATCGGCCTTCACCTGATCCACGAGGTGACGAGCCCCCAGGCGTTCGGGATGCTCCGCGACCTCGGCCTGCGCGTGCGCATGCCCGAGCGGACGTTCGCGACCCTCGACCACATCGTCCCCACCGACAACCGCAAGCGGCCGTTCAAGGACGCGCTGGCCGAGGGGATGGTCGACGCGCTCAGGAAGGCGTGCACCGAGCAGGGGGTCACCTTCTTCGATCTCGAGTCCGGGCGGCAGGGCATCGTGCACATCATCGGGCCCGAGCTCGGCCTCACCCAGCCTGGCATGACGATCGCGTGCGGCGACTCGCACACCTCGACGCACGGCGCGTTCGGCGCGATCGCGTTCGGGATCGGGACGACGCAGGTGCGCGACGTCCTCGCCACGCAGACGCTGAGCCTCCAGCGGCTCAAGGTCCGGCGGATCCAGGTCGAGGGCAAGCTCGGCCCGGGGGTCTACGCCAAGGACATCATCCTCGAGATCATCCGCCGGCTCGGCGTGTCCGGCGGCACGGGCTACGCGTACGAGTACGGCGGCTCGACCATCGAGGGGTTCTCGATGGAGGAGCGGATGACCCTGTGCAACATGTCGATCGAGGGCGGCGCCCGGGTCGGGTACGTCAACCCGGATCAGACGACGTTCGATTACATCAAGGGCCGTCCGTACGCCCCGAAGGGCGAGGCGTGGGAGGAGGCGCTCGGGTACTGGCGCTCGATCGCGTCGGACGAGGACGCGCGTTACGACGATGTCGTCCGGATCGACGCGAGCGCGATCGCGCCGACGGTCACGTGGGGCATCACGCCGGGCCAGGCGATCTCGGTGAAGGAGAAGGTCCCGGCGGCCGAGGACGCGGCGAACGAGTCCGAGCGGGCGCTGATCCGCGAGGCGCTCGAGTACATGCGCCTCGAGGGCGGCAAGCCGATCGAGGGGACGAAGATCAACGTCGCGTTCATCGGCAGCTGCACGAACGGCCGCCTCTCGGATTTCCGGGAGGTCGCGCGGCGCATCGTGGGGCACAAGGTCGCGGCGCACGTGCGCGCGCTGGCGGTCCCCGGGTCGATGGAGGTGGCGCGCGCGGCCGAGGCCGAGGGGCTGGATCGGGTCTTCCGCGAGGCTGGCTTCGAGTGGCGCGAGCCGGGCTGCTCGATGTGTCTGGCGATGAACCCCGACAAGCTCATCGGCGACGAGCTGTGCGCGTCCTCGTCGAACCGCAACTTCAAGGGCCGGCAGGGGAGCCCCACGGGCCGCACCGTGCTCATGAGCCCGGTGATGGTGGCCGCCGCCGCGGTTCGCGGCGAGATCGCCGATGCTCGTGACGTGTTCGGAATCTGACGACGCTCGCACCCGAGGGAGATCTCCATGGCACTCGACTTGATCCAATCCGTCACCGGCCGCGCCGTTCACGTTCCTGGGGACGACATCGACACGGACCGCATCATCCCGGCGCGCTTCCTCAAGTGCGTCACCTTCGACGGCATCGGCGAGCACCTCTTCCGGGACGTGCGCTTCGACGAGCGCGGCGAGAAGCGGGAGCACCCGCTGAACGACCCGCGCTTCGCGGGCGCCGCGATCCTCATCGCCGACCGCAACTTCGGCTGCGGGTCGTCGCGCGAGCACGCGCCGCAGTCGATCGCCAAGGCCGGCTTCAAGGCGGTCATCGCCGAGAGCTTCGCCGAGATCTTCTTCGGCAACTCGACGACGCTCGGCATCCCTTGCGTCTCGGTGGGCCCCGAGCACCGCGCCGCGCTCGTGGCCCGCGTGAGCGCCGACCCCACGACGCTCGTCACGATCGACCTGCAGGAGCAGGTCGTCCGGGCGGGGGGCGATCTCGCGGTGCCGTTCACCATCAAGCCGGGGGCGCGCGAGTCGCTGCTCCGGGGCACGTGGGACCCGATCGCCCAGCTGCTCGAGGGGGCGGACGAGGTCCAGAAGGTGGCGGCGCGGCTGCCGTACGTGCAGCGCGCCGCGGCGCAGTAGCCCCGCGCACGATCGCCGTTTCGCCGGCCACCTCAACCTGGGTCGTTTCGCCGGCCACCTCAACCTGGGTCGGGCACCTCAACCTGGGTCGGGTCGCCCTTCCCCCTCCTCAACCTGGGTCGGGTCGCCGCCCCCTCAACCTGGGTCGGGTCGCCCTTCCCCCCCTCCTCAACCAGGGTCGGGTCGCCGCCTCAACCTGGGTCGCCCTTCCCCCCCTCCTCAACCAGGGTCGGGTCGCCGCCTCAACCTGGGTCGGGCCGCCACCTCGGGCACCTCATTGGTCGGTCGCCGCGGGCACCTCAACCGGGTCGGGGTCGCCGCCGCCGCCCCGCCGCCCAACCCGGGTCGGGGTCGCCGCCGCCGCCTCAACCCGGGTCGGGTCGCCCCGCCCCGCCTCAACCTGGGTCGGGTCGCCCCGGGTCGCCGGATGGCCCGGCGGCACAGCTGGCGCAACCTGGCACCGAACCAGCTCCCTCCGTCACACTGTGGCCCTCTAGCGCGCTGCGGCGTCGCATCGGGGGAGCCCGCCTCCCTCGAAACCCGCCTCGAAAAGCCCGTCGAAACGCCTCGCGCTCGGCGACGGAGGCATCGTCGAGCGGGCGGACGGGGGTGGCACGCCCAGTGCTTTAGCTCCACGCGAGCTCTCCGAGTGGCGCCGAGAAGCCGCGGAGCAGCAGCGCTCCGCATGCCGCGGCGCAGAGCCATCGTTCCTTGATCGCGTGTCTGTCACTGGCACGCAGGACGGAGTCTTCCCATGCGATTCGCGATCTTCTCCTCTCTTATCACGCGTTCGTCGACCGCTCGCTCCTCGCTCCAGGGGCTCGTCGCGCTCTCCGCGCTCGTGGTGCTCACCGGCGCCAAGGGGCAGGGCTGTGGGTCCCCGGACGAGCCGACGACGCCGCCCGAGCCCGACTGCGGGCAGGGCTTCCACTGGGAGACGGTCTGTTCCCCGTGCGAGATCGGCGAGATGTGCGAGGAGCAGTGTGTGCCCGACAACGTCTGTCCTCCTGGATGGGGTCAGCAGACCTTCTGCAGCGACAACAGCACCACCACCTCCGTGGGCCAGGGCGGCATGGCCGGCGGCGGCGCCATGCCGGTCGATCCGGGCGGGTGCTGGACCGAGTGCGTCCCGCCGCAGCCGTTCTGTCCGCCGGGCACCATCGAGCAGACCGTGTGCGGCGGCGGCGTCACCTCCACGACGACCACCGCCGGCTCCGGCGGCTGGACCGGCACCAGCAGCGGTGTCGGCGGCTCCGGCGGCTGGGCTGGCACCGGCGGCATGATGCCGATGCCTCCCAATGAGTGCTGGACCGAGTGCGTGCCCGTGGAGCCCTACTGTCCGCCGGGCACGCAGGCGCAGACCGTCTGCGGTGGCACCACCACCGCCACCGCCGTCAGCGTCGGCGTCGGGGTCGGCGGCTCCGGCGGCGCTGGCGCCTGGGAGGGCACCGGCGGGGCCGGCGGGGTCGCGGTCCCGCCATACCCCGGTTGCTGGACCGAGTGCGTGCCCGTGGAGCCCTACTGCCCGCCGGGCACGCAGGCGCAGACCGTCTGCGGTGGCACCACCACCGCCACCGCCAGCAGCAGCGTCGGCGTCGGCGGCTCCGACGGCGGGGCCAACCTGGTCGCCCCCCCCTACCCCGGCGATTGCTGGACCGAGTGCGTGCCCGTGGAGCCCTACTGCCCGCCGGGCACGCAGGCGCAGACCGCCTGCGATGGCGGCCCCGATGTCGACGTCAGCACCAGCGTCGGCGCTGGCGGCTTCGGCGGTGCCGGCGGCAGCGGCAGCGGCACCGGCAGCAGCACCGGCAGCGGCTGGGGCGGCTGCTGGACCGAGTGCGTGCCCGTGGAGCCCTACTGCCCGCCGGACACCATCCCGCAGACCGTCTGCAGCGGCAGCGCCGTCTCTGTCGGCAGCACCGGCACCGGCACCGGCACCGGCGGCGGCGGCATCGGCGGCAGCACCGGCACCGGCGGCTGCTGGACCGAGTGCGTGCCCGTGGAGCCTTACTGCCCGCCGGGCACGCAGGCGCAGCAGGTCTGCTACGACGGCATGCCCGAGCCCAGCGAAAGCGTCGGCACGGGTTACGGCACCACCAGCGGCGGCGGCAGCGGCGGCTGCTACTTCGAGTGCATGCCCGTGGAGCCCTACTGCCCGCCGGGCAGCATCGAGCAGCAGGTCTGCTCCGGCGCGGGCAGCACCGGCTCCGGCATGGACGACGCCGCGTACCCCAGCGAGTGCTGGACCGAGTGCGTGGAGGGCTCCGTCTGCCCCCCCGAATCGATCGAGCGGACCATCTGCGAGCAGCCGGCCGGCGGCGGCTCAACCCCGGTCTGCCGGACCGAGTGCGTCCTGATGCTCCCGTGACGCGACGAGCGCGGGCGATCCCCCCGGCCACGGGAGGCGTCTGCAACGCGACCGCATCGCCCGCGCCCTGAAGCCTCACCGCTCTGATTGAAGAAAAGCGCCAGAAGCGCCCGGGAATTCCAATCCCGTGGCGCTTCTGGCGCATCAGCGGTTCGCGGGGGAACCGCGGCGGCCCTTGCGCGGCCGAGCCCTCCTGGAAAGACGCTGGCCGGTACGATTTCGCGAAGGGCGACCGGGGCCAGCCGCATCCAGAGAGGCAGGAGACGGTTCCATGAACCTGGCCCACCCAGAAGCGCCCCTCTGCCCGGCCATCCGACGGCCCCTGGCCCTGCTGCTCCTCTCGTGCGCGGCGCTCCCGCTCGCAGGGTGCTCCCTCCAGACCGCCTCCATCGGCCGTCGAAACGAAGACGCCTCGCACATCGGGACGCCCGATCCCCCCGACGAGATCGTCGACAGCGACACGCCGGGCGCCGGCGGAGGTTCTTCCTCCGAAGGCGGCGGCGGCAGCGTCGATGACGACCCGCTCATCGGCGGCGGCGCCGGCGGCAGCGCTCCTGGCAAACCTCGTCCCGCGCCCCCCGACACGAGCCTCTGCACGGCGAGCTTCCCCATGACCGTGCGCGACTTCTCCGAGAAGCACCCGGATTTCGGGCCCTCTCAGACCACCGGGGGGAAGAGCTTCAAGCCCGATACAGAGCTCCGGAACGGCAAGCCTGTCGTCGGGACCCCACCCGCGAACGGCGCCGGCGGCGACGACGACGACGACAGCTTCAACGAATGGTTCCACGACGACCCGGTCGTCAACAAGACGTTCGACCAGCTCATCCACCTCGAGCTCCGGAGCGGCCGTGGCCAGCTGGGCGGCAGGAGCTTCTATTCCCTCGACGGCCGTGGCTTCGGCAACGAGGGCTACGCGCACAACTTCGGCTTCACCGTCGAGTTCGAGGTGCCGTTCATCTACGAGCGCGGGAGCTCTTTCTCCTTCGAATCGAGCGACGACGTCTGGATATCCATCGACGACACGATCGTGGCCGACCACGCCGTGAGCGACGGGGTGAACGGGAGGATCGTCCGTCTGGACGCGTGGGCCCAGGCGCTCCACCTGGTGCCCGGGTCGTCCCACAAGCTCAAGGTCTTCTACGCCGAGCGGAACTTCGACGACTCGGTCTTCCTCCTGGAGACGGCGCTCCGCGTCGATTGCGTCGAATCCATCGATTGAGCCGCCCGCGGGGCGCTCTGCTCGTCGGATACATTGCCCGCCCGATCACGGGATATTTCTTGGTCATCGCCAACCTCTCCGCGAGCTGACTCATCGCTCCTGGTCAGTCATCAGCGAGGAGTTGCGAAGCTGCGTGCCAACCCTGCACATTTCCGTGACAGGAGATTGTTCCAGGCTGCTATCCCCTCGATGCTCGCGGTCCGGCGCCCGCCCATTGACGCGGCGCTCCGGAGGAGCCCCATACAGCCTTGTGCGTTTCGGCATCGAGACGGCCCGCGGGCCGGTCGATCGGCGTTGACATCGGCCATGTGAGCGTTCACATTGCGCCCGAGGGGCATCTCTTCGTCTCGCTTTGTTCGGGTCGTGATCCGCATCGAGACCTTCGTCGATCGATAGGCTATAGGACGATCCGAGCAGGCGCCCTCGGCCGGCCGCCCTGCGGCTTCGGCTCCGTCTCCCGCGGTAGATGTTGAATTCGCTCCCGGAGTTCGTCCGGCAACAGCAGCTTGCCCGCGCCGTATTCTGTCGCCCCTCCGCTTCTTCTCTCGAGCGAGCGGTCTCGGCGAGCTGCTGTTAGGTGCTCTTGCCCTTCGCCAGCGGTGCGAAGCGTGGGCTGAAACGGCTCCCTGCCAAACCGCATGGAGACAGTCAGCGCTTTACAGCTGGCGCATGCTGTTGATTTTACCGACGACTATTGTGGATTCGGTAGCTCGCGAGGAGTCATGCGAAAGCTGCAATCGATCAATCATTATCTATACGCGGCGCTGGTCGGTCTCTTGCCGCTCGGCGGCGCATGCTCGGGCGGGTCCGACCCCGGTCCGGGTGCCGGCGGCACGACGACCAGCGCCGCTGGCACGACCGGGATGGGTGGCGGTGCGTCCAGCACGACCGGGATCGGCGGCGCCGGCGGCGGCGGCTCCGGCGGCGAGGGCGGCGGCGACCAGCTCGAATGCCCGCCTGCGCCTCCAGAGACTGGGCTCTATACTGCCGACGCCAACGGCATCACCTTCAACCTGGAGACCGGCCTACTGAGACTGGAAGTCTGCAACGAAAGCATAATCAGAGTCCAGTACGCCACGGCTCCTTCACTCCCCGACAAGACCTCTCTGTCTATCAATATGAAGTGGGGCACACCGAGCTTTTGCATCGCAGCGAGCTCGGGGACCGTGACCATTACCACATCACGCTTGAAGGCGAATGTCGACACGACCAACGGCCTGGTCACCTATACCGACTTGAACGACAGCGTCATCCTGGCGGAAGACAGCAAGACCTTGACACCCGCAACCGTCGAGGGTGTCAGCACGAATCGCGTCGATACCGCCTTCAACTCACCCGCCAGCGAAGCGTTGTTCGGCCTTGGCCAGCACCAGGACAACGTGATGAATCGCAAAGGAACGACTCGACGTATCATCAACGCCAACACGGAGATCAACGTTCCGGTGCTGGTGTCCAACAGGGGTTACGGAATCTTCTGGGACAACTATTCCGCCTCGACCTTCGACGGGACCAGGTCCAACAACACCAGGTACAGCTATTCGTCCGAAGCCGGCGAGATGGTGGACTACTACTTCTTCTATGGTCCAAGCATCGACCAGGTCGTAGCCCGATACCGCACCGCGACCGGCGCAGCCCCGTTGTTCCCGAAGTGGGCTTACGGTCTCTTCCAGTCGAAGGACAAGTACGGTAGCCAGGCTGAGCTGCTAAGGATCAAGGACGGCTACCGCAACAACAACATTCCGGTCGACTGCATCGTTCAAGACTGGGATTACTGGAATCCGTACGCGTGGGGCTCCCACTTCATGGAGCAAAGCCGCTATCCAGATCCAGCAGCTCTCATCTCCGAGATGCACAAATCCAATGTTCATACGATGATATCGATCTGGCCGTTGTATGAACGCGTGAACACGGAGATGAAGGCGGGAGAGATGGCCAACTTCAATGCGCTCGACGACATTGGAGCGCTGTTCGCCAGCGGCGGCACACACCATTTCTATGACACATTCAACCCCGACGCCAGAGCTCTGGTGTACCAGCAGATCCATGATCGCCTGCTGGGGCCGCATGGCTGGGACGGCATCTGGGCCGATAACACCGAGCCTCAGGGCTATCCGGACCCCGTCGATGTGCGGGCGGCTGATACCGAGCTCGGCAAGGGGGCGCTGTACGTGAACGCTTATCCCCTGGGACACGCCCAGGGGTTGTACGAGCATTGGCGTGCCACCGGTCCGAAGCAGAAGCGAGTCTACGTCCTCAGCCGCAGCGCCTTCGCCGGCCAGCAGCGATATGCCACGACGTGCTGGTCGGGAGACATTGACAGTAATTTTCAAACCTACGCCAGGCAGATCCCTGCGGGGCTCAATTTCTCGATCGCGGGGATGCCCTATTGGACCACTGACATAGGCGGGTACTGGGGCCACAACGTGGACTGGACCACCAGCGCGAACAATGAGCTCTTTACCCGCTGGTTTCAGTATGGCGCCTTCAACCCGATTTTCCGGATACATGGCGGCGGCACAAGGGAACTGTACAGCAACAGCTGGAGCGCTGCCACCAAGGCCAATCTCCTCAAGATCGACAACCTGCGCTATCGGTTGATGCCTTACATCTACTCATTGGCATGGAAGGTGACCAGCGAAGGCTACACCATGATGCGGCACCTGGTCTTCGACTATCCCAATGATGAAAATGTATTCGGCATCAAGGATCAGTTCCTGTTCGGCCCTGCCTTCCTGGTCAATCCAGTGACCACCGCGGGCGCTACAAGCCGCTCCGTTTATCTCCCCGCGGGTACCTGGTACGATTTCTGGACAGGCGCGACGACAGACGGCGGGCGTACGGTCTCGGCTCCCGCGCCGCTGAGCGAGATGCCGCTCTACGTCAAAGCGGGCTCAATTGTTCCCATGGGTCCCAGCATCCAGTATGCAACGCAGAGCATCGACCCGCTGGAGATCCGGATCTACACAGGCCAAGACGGGTCCTTCACTATTTATGAGGACGAGGGCGACACCTATAACTATGAGGAAGGGCAACACTCGACAATCCCACTCACATGGAACGACTCTGCCAAGGCGTTGACCATCGGCGCAAGGCAGGGAAGCTATCCCGGAATGCCGGCCAGCAGGACGTTCAGGGTCGTGTTGGTAGGCTCCAATCATGGCGCCGGCGTCGACGTCACTGCTGCTCCAGATCAAATGGTCACGTACAGCGGCTCAGAGGTGGTTGTAACCGCAAACTGAGCAACAGCTGTTGACGCTCAGGCTGATGGATGGGGCGGCCGCTCGACGGCCGCCGCCGCCCTGAGCAACACCGCTCCGACGGAAGAAGAGACGCGCCGGAGGCGCCAGGGGAATTTCAGTCCACGGCGCCTCCGGCGTGTCCGTACCTGAACCCGAAGGCCCACGCCGGGAACACCGTGGCCGCGAGGCCCGCGCCGAGCCCGTACAGGATCTCGTCGAGCGGGACGCCGAGGAGCGCCTTGCCCGGGAGCAGCGCGCTGGGCCGCCACGTGCGCTCGAACACGCCGGGCACGAGCGCCGCGAAGACGAGGCACAGGCCGAGATAGACGGTCGCCGACAGGAGCGCTCCGAGCAGGCTCGGCACGATCAGGTCGCGGCGCGTCGCGAGCAGCGCCGCGGTGACCGCGCCCATGGCCGCCACCGAGGCATAGAGGACCGGCACCCCGGCCGCGAGCAGCGCCCCGGCCGCCGCGAGCGCGAGCGCGATCCCCGCCGCCGCCCGCAGCCACGGTCGCGCGCCCGGCGCGGCGCAGGGCACCGGCGCGCGGCGGAACACCACGGCATACGCGGTGGACGAGAAGGCGCTGAGCCCGGCGACGAACAGCACGTCCTCGATGCCGAACCCTATCCGATCGGCCAGGTCGAACAGGAACTTGGGCGTCCAGTAGCTCGGGTAGAACAGCCGCTCGGCCGCCACGAACGGCAGCGAGGCCAGCGCCATCCGCTTCATCAGCGAGCGCAGATCCGGGCGCGCCAGCCAGATGACGCCCCCGGGCAGGAGAAAGAGGAGCGAGAGCAGCAGGAACTCGTGGGTCACCGCCCCGCCCTCCTCAGCGCGCGGCGAGGGCGAGGGCGGTGAAGGCGACAAGCGACAGCGTCGCCGTCCCCGCGGCCGCGACCCGGACGAGGAGCAGGCGCGAGCCCGGCGGCGCCGGGCGGGCCAGCAGCACGACGAGCGCCGCCGCCGCCGGCACGAGCAGGCCCGGCCCCGGGCGCAGGCCCACCGCGCCCAGGCCGATCGGCGCGAGCAGGAGCGAGAGCCCGTTCAGGAGCGCCACGCACAGCGCGGCCCGCTCTCCGCCCACGCGCACGGGCAGCGTCCGCTTGTCGCTCTCGCGATCCGAGGGCTCGTCCGGGAGCGCGGTGGCGATCGCGCAGCCGAGGTGGCTCGGCAGCAGGAAGGCGAGCAGCGCGAACGGGAAGCGCGCGAGATCGCCCCCCTGCGCAAGGTAGCCGTAGAGCGGCAGGACCGCGCCGACCCCGACCATCTGGAGCAGCTCCCCGCCGCCGCGGTACGAGAGCCGGAGCGGCGGGTAGCTGTAGGCCCAGAGGAGCAGGAGCGCCGCGAGCGCGAGGAGCACGAGGAGCGGCGCACCCACCGCCGCCGCGAGCGCCGCCGAGACGGCCACGAGCGCCGCGGCGCAGGCGGCGGCCGCGGCGCCGAGCGCGCGGGGCGAGAGGCGCCGCTCGACAAGCACGCGCGAGCCGCCCGAGAAGGGGGTGGCGGTCCGGTTGCGGCGGTCGGTCTCCTGGTCGGCGACGTCGTTCGCGTAGACGATGAAGAGCTGGTCGAGGAGGCCGAAGAGCTGGACCGCCGCGAGCGTCCCGAGGTCGAGCGGGCGGCCGGCCGCCCGCGCGCCGAGCAGCTGCCCGAGCAGCAGCGGGAGCGCGAGGGTCGGCTGCGACGAGAGCCGCGACGCCGCGAGCCAGGCCCGGAGCGCCCCCGGCCGGCCGATCCTCGCGCTCCTCGCGCTCATCGCCCGCTGCCCCGCGACAGGCCGAGGCGCTCGGCCAGCTTGGCGCGCAGATCGGTGAACGGGAGGTCCCATCGGCGCTCGCCGTCGAGGCGCCACGCCTTGAGCGGGATGAGGTCGACCTGGGCGAGCAGGTAGTGGAGCTGCGACTCCTCGGGCGGCTCGCGGAGGAAGGTGAACGGGTTGCGGTACTCCCGGCCGTTCAGCTGGGAGTACTTGCGATCGTTGCTGGCCACGAGCTCGACGAGCGCCTTCTGCCGGCCGTCGAGGTAGTCGAGGAACGCGAGATCGAACGGCCCGACGCCCGCGCGCTCGTCCGGCTTGCGCATCACCCAGCGGGCCCAGTCGTAGCCGTAGAGGAAGTCGTGCGCGTAGCGGAAGCGCAGCTTCGACTGGTTGCCGAAGCCCACGCAGAGCGACACCACGCGGCGGGCGAAGTCGCCGATCGCGGGGGCGCTCCCGGCCTGCCACAGGCAGCACGCCAGGTAGTCGAGGTCCCAGAAGATGTTGTCGGGGAAGTTGTCGGCGACCGCGCGAATCACCTCGGCGAGCCCGCGGGCGAAGGCCTGCGCGCGCTCGGTGTCCTCGCTGCCGCCCAGGACCTGCTCGACGAGCGCGACGGGCGTGGGCGCGCACGTCCGGCCCGGCGCGACCGAGGCCCGCGCGCCGAGGAGCGGCGTGAGCCGCGCGAGCTCGTCGCGCGCCTCGGCGGGGATCGCGGGAACGGCCGGGGCGCCGGTCACCTCGTCCCCCCGCCGGCGACGAGCCCGGCGGCGAGCACGGCCGCCGACAGGGCGGCCGTCCCCCACCAGATCGCGCGGTGCAGCTCGAGCTTGTAGGCCGCCTGCGCGGCGAAGGCGTTCGTCACCGCCTCCGGGCTCTTCTCGACGAGCCGCTCCCTGAACCAGAGCGCGACGGCCGCCGCCGGCGCGACCGACCAGGTCGGCGGGGCGCCCCCGGCGACGAGAGGCGCCCCGAGCCAGAGGAGCGGGCCGAGGCCGGCGAGGGCCTCCGTGACCCGGCGCGAGATCGCGTTGCCGAGCAGCGCGGTCACGGTGCGCTTGCCGCCGGCGCGGTCGCTCTGCTCGTCGGACAGCCCGCTGGCCAGGGCGCTCGCCAGCGCGAGCGCGAGCAGGCCCGGCAGGAGCGCCACGAGCCACGCCGGCGCCCACGCGCCGCACTGCGCATACGCGTGCAGCAGCGGCAGCACCCCGCCGACGCCGATCATCTCGAGGAGCTCGCCGCCGCCCCGGTAATTGAGCCGGAGCGGCGGCAACGTGTACGCGGCGAAGACGAGCAGGCCGACCGCGGCCAGGGGGAGCAGCAGCGGGCGATCGAGCGCGATGCCGGCGCCCACGGCGACGATCAGCGCGGCGGCGCCGGCCCCGAGGCCAGCGAGGAGGAGCGCACGGGCCGGAAGGATGCCGTCCGGGATGGTCTTCGGCGAGCAGCCGTCCGGGAACATGCGCCGCTTGAGGGCGTCGACCTCGCGATCACCCCAGTCGTTCAGGAGCACGACGAAGGCGACATCCGCGATCATCCACAGCGCGCCGAAGGCGAGCGCGCCCGCGGACACCCGGCCGGCGACGGCCGCGCCCACGGCCTGCCCGCACACGGCCGGGACGAGCACCTTGGGCCAGCTCGCGGGCTTGAGCGCGTACCACCACCGCGCTCCAGGGCTCATCGACTCGACGCGCATGGATCAGGTCTTCCTGCTGCTAGTACAGCGTGCCGGAGATCTGGCCAGGGATCCCGAGGAAGAATTTCAACGCAAAGGCGCAAAGACGCAAAGGCGCAAACCTGAGATTTTTCAGTATTTTTACGCCCTGCGTCCCGGCGCTCCGGTTTCCACAGGCGCGGCGCTCGGGCGCGGCGCCCGGGCCGGGGCCCGGGCAGGGCGGTCGGTGGAGCGTTTCCCTCCACGCCGATCTGAGCCACCCTATCCCCCCCGACAGCCCCGACACGCGACCTCGTGCCGCACGCACTCCTCCCCTCCCCGAGCCTGGCCGGCGCGCCGCCGCGCGGCCCCGCGCAGCGCGCTGATCCGGCGCGGAGGCGCGCATGAGCGCCGGCGCGGCCCGGGCGCGCGGCGCGCGGGAGCTCGTGGACGAGCCCGCCCGCCGCCGCATCCGCGAGGATCTCCGGACGACGCTCGTCGTCGAGGCCGCCGCGGGAACCGGCAAGACGACGGCGCTCGTGTCGCGGATCGTCGCCGTGCTGCGGAGGGCGCCCGAGGAGGGCGGCGGGACGCTCGATCGCATCGTCGCCGTGACCTTCACGGAGAAGGCGGCCGGCGAGATGAAGCTGCGCCTCCGGGCCGAGATCGAGCGGGCGCGCGGCGACGCGAGGTCCGGCCCGGCCGAGCGCGCGCGGCTCGACGAGGCGCTCGCGCACCTGGAGGCGGCCCGCATCGGCACCATCCACTCGTTCTGCGCCGACCTCCTGCGCGAGTGGCCGGTCGAGGCGCGCGTCGACCCGCTGTACCAGGTCGCGGCCGCGGACCAGGCCGAGGCGCTCTTCGACCAGGCCTTCGACGCCTGGTTCCAGCGCACCCTGAACGACCCGCCCGAGGGCGTGCGCCGGATCCTGCGCCGGCGCCCGCGCGACGGCGCGCACGGCCCGCGCGACCTGCTCCGGAGCGCGGCGCTCAAGCTCGCCGAGCACCGCGACTTCACGCGCCCCTGGCGCCGCGATCCGTTCGATCGCGAGCGCGCCATCGACGAGATCCTCTGCCGCCTCGCCGTCCTCGCGGACCTCGGCGCCGAGGCCGACCGGGAGGGCGACTACCTCGCGCAGAGCCTCAGGAACCTGGACCGGTACCTCGCGGAGCTCCGCCGCCGCGAGGAGGTGACGGGCGGGCGCGATCACGACGGGCTCGAGGCCGAGCTCGGCGAGCTCGCGCGCTGGAAGGAGTGGCGCTGGAAGGGCTCGGGCAAGGCGTTCGGCGCGGACCTCTCGCGCGCCGAGGTGCTCGCGCAGCGCGACCGGGTGAAGGCCGAGCTCGACGCCGTGCTCACGGCCGCGAGCGCCGACCTCGCGGCCTGCCTCTCGCGCGAGCTCCGGCCGCCGATCGACGCCTACGACGCGCTCAAGGCGCGCGCCGGCAAGCTCGATTTCCTCGACCTGCTCCTCTGCGCCAGGAACCTCCTTCGCTCGAGCCGCGCCGTCCGCGAGGAGCTGAACCTCCGCTTCTCGCACCTCTTCGTCGACGAGTTCCAGGACACCGACCCGCTCCAGGCGGAGCTCCTGCTCCTGCTCGCGGCCGACGACCCGGCCGAGATCGACTGGACACGGGCGCGCCCGGTGCCCGGCAAGCTGTTCGTCGTCGGCGATCCGAAGCAGTCGATCTATCGCTTCCGCCGCGCCGAGGTCGCGCTCTACGAGGCGACGAAGGCCCGGCTCGTCGCGTGCGGCGCGAGCGTGCTGTACCTCTCGACGAGCTTCCGCAGCGCCCCGTCGATCCAGGAAGCCGTCAACGCGGCGTTCGCGCCGCGGATGCAGGGCGGGTCCGGCGAGGGCGCCGCGAGCCAGGCGCGGTACGTCGCGCTCGAGCGGTTCCGGGAGGACCCGGTGGACCAGCCGACGGTGATCGCGCTCCCGGTGCCGCGGCCGTACGGCGACTTCGGGAAGATCTCCGATTACCGGGTGCGGCAGTCGATCCCGGACGCGGTGGGCGCCTTCGTCCACCAGCTCATCCACGGCGGCCGGGGCGGCCGGGGCACGATGAGCGGCCCGCGGTGGACGGTGACCGAGCGCGAGCGCCCGGGCCAGCGGGTGCCGATCGAGGCGCGGCACATCTGCCTCCTGTTCAAGCGTTTCCAGACGTTCGGCGAGGACGCGACCCGCGCCTACGTGCGGGCGCTCGAGGCGCGGCGGATCCCGCACGTGCTCGTGGGCGGGCGGTCGTTCCACGATCGCGAGGAGGTGATGGCGGTGCGGAGCGCGCTGCTCGCGATCGAGTGGCCGGACGACGAGCTCAGCGTGTACGCGACGCTGCGCGGGCCGCTCTTCGCGCTGACCGACGACGTGCTCCTCCTGTACCGCGACAGGTTCCAGCGCCTGCACCCGCTGTTTCAGCCCGACGACGGCGCGCTCGATCTCGTGGCCGAGGGCGGGATGCGGCCGCTCCGGGAGGTCGCGGAGGCGCTCGCGGTGCTCGGGCGCCTGCACCGCGAGCGCAACCGGCGGCCGATCGCGGACACGATCGGCGGGCTCCTCGACGAGACGCGCGCGCACGCGGGCATCGCGATCTGGCCGACGGGAGAGCAGGCGCTCGCGAACGTGCTGCGGGTGATGGATCTCGGGCGGCGGTTCGAGTCGGGCGGCGCGACG
This sequence comes from Sorangium sp. So ce1014, assembly GCF_051521505.1. NCBI lineage: Bacteria > Pseudomonadati > Myxococcota > Polyangiales > Polyangiaceae > Sorangium > Sorangium sp. So ce1014. Next base: position 117,922 of record NZ_CP150356.1, on the reverse strand, counting down.
TCGTTCCGGGCGTTCGTGGAGCGGCTCGAGGTGGACGCGGAGCGGGGCGAGGTCGCCGAGGCGCCTGTCGTCGAGGAGGGGACGGAGGGGGTGCGGATCATGACGGTGCACCGGGCCAAGGGGCTCGAGTTCCCGGTGGTGATCCTGGCGGATCCGGCGTCGCCGGCGGTGCACCAGCACCCGTCGCGGCACGTGGATCAGGAGCTCGGCCTGTGGGCCGAGCCGATCGCGGGCTGTGTGCCCGCGGAGCTCTACGAGCGCCGCGACGAGGTGCTGCGCCGCGATCGCGAGGAGGCGGTGCGGCTCGCGTACGTGGCGGCGACGCGGGCGCGCGAGCTGCTCGTGGTGCCCGCGGTGGGCGACGCGCGCCCGGGGGACGGCTCGAGCGACGGCTGGCTCGACGTGCTGCACCCCGTGCTCTACCCGGCGCCGCGCGACCGGCGGAGCGCGCGGCGCTGCGAGGACCTCGGCTGCCCTCCGTTCGGGACCGACACGGTGCTGGAGCGCCCGGCGCGGTGCGAGGCCGACGAGCGCGACGCCGTCGCGCCCGGCGAGCACACGCCGATGGCGGGATCGCACCGCGTTGTGTGGTGGGATCCGGGCACGCTCGACCTGGATCGCGAGCCGGAGGCCGGGCTCCGGCAGCAGCGGATCCTGCAGGCGGACGCGGGCGGGGCCGGGGCGGCGGCGGGCGCCGGGGCCGGGGCGGCGGCGGGCGCGGGGGAGCTCGGGCAGCGCGGGCACGAGGTGTGGCTGGAGGCGCGGCAGCGGGCGATCCTGGACGGCGCGGTGGCGGCGCTCCGCGTGAAGACGGCGACGCAGATCAGCCACGAGGCGGCAGCGGAAGCGGAAGCGGCGGCGGGGGCCGGGGCGGAGCGGCGAGATCGGGCGGACGCGTTGCCGGTGATCTCGTTCGAGCAGACGGCGATCGCGCGCGAGGGCCGGCCCTACGGCAAGCGGTTCGGGACGCTTGTGCACGCCGTCCTCGCCGAGGTGGACCTCCGGGCGGGCGAGGACGAGGTGAGGACGGTGGCCGCGGCGCAGGCGCGGCTGCTCGGAGCGCCGGCCGAGGAGGTCGACGCGGCGGTCGCGGCGGCGGTCGCGGCGCTCGAGCACCCGCTGCTCCGGCGCGCGGCGGAGAGCGCGGCGCGCGGCGGATGTGAGCGGGAGACGCCGCTGCTCCTGCGGCTCGAGGACGGGACGATCGCCGAGGGCGTCGTCGATCTCTCGTTCCGGGAGAGCGTGGGCGACGTGGGGGTCTGGACCGTGGTCGATTTCAAGACCGGGTCGGACGCGGGCACGGCGCACGCGGCCCAGGAGGCGCAGGTGCGGCTCTACGTGCAGGCGATCGCCGAGGCGACGGGCGAGCGGGCGAGAGGGGTGGTGCTCCGGGTGTGAGGGGCGCCGGCGGGCATGGCGCGGGGGGTGGGCCCTGCGTGGCGCGTCGCGGGAGGCCCGAGGGTGGTACGATGGGCGGCATGGGTTCGACAGCGACAGCGGAGATCCTCCGACCTGAGCTGATGACGCTGGAGCAGTGGGCCGACCTGGAGGAGGACCAGCCGGGTGAGCTCCTGGACGGTCATCTCGTGGAGGAAGAGGTGCCGACGACGCTGCACGAAGCGGTGGTCAGCTGGCTGATCGAGGTGCTCCGCGGATGGGCCCGACCGCGGGGCGGCTGGGTGTTTGGCTCGGAGTACAAGCTCGGCGTGTCGGCGCGCCGCGGGCGCAAGGCCGACGTGTGCATGTACGCCCAGGGCGCGCCGCTTCGCGGCCGGGACGCGCTCTCCCGGCTCCCCCCGACCGTGGTGGTCGAGGTGCTCTCGCAGCGTCCGCGCGACGTGCGGCGCGACCGGATGGAGAAGGCGATCGAGTACGCTCGCTTCGGGGTGCGCTGGTACTGGCTCGTGGATCCCGAGGCGCAGCTCTTCGAGCTGTGCGAGCTCGGCCCCGACGGGTATTACGTGCAGAGGCTGCCCGCATCGGAAGGCAAGGTGCGTGTGCCGGGGCTGGACGGGCTGGAGCTCGATCTGGACGCGCTCTGGGCCGAGGTGGCGCCGCTCCTGGACGACGACGAGCCGGAGCGGGACGAGAGCGGCGACAGGTGAGCCGGGGGATCAGGCCGGCGGTGGCGCTCATCCTCATGGCGGGCAATCTGGGCACGTACTTCTGGTTGCTCTCGGCTCCTCGGATCTCGATCGTTCGCAGCTGAGGCGCTCACCGGAGCGTCGAGGATCGGGCTCGGCGGCGACACGTCGGAGGAGCCATCGCGCGCCTGCTCGCAGGGCGCCAGGTGACCCCGCGGGAGCCCCCCGCGGGGCGCTCCGGGGTTCCCTCGCGCCTGGGCGCGGCCGATGCCACAATCGCGGCCCGTGAGCGCCCTCCTTGCCGAGATCGAGCGGTTCTACGACGCCGTCCCCCGCCAGCGCGCCGACGCCGAGGACCACGGGCCGCTGACCCTCTTCGTTCGCCGCGGCGACGGCTGGCCCTACTATGCCCGCCCCACCCTCGGACATCGCGGCCCTCTGTCGGCCGAGCACGTGGCCGCGGTGCGCGCCCGCCAGCGGGAGCTCTCGATCCCGGAGGCGTTCGAGTGGGTGCTGGAGACCACCCCCGGGCTCGACGCCGCCGCCGAGGCGACGGGCCTGCGCGTCCGGCGCTGCCCGCTGCTCGTGCTCCGCGGCGAGCCCGTCCAGCCCGCCTTGCCAAAGGACATCTCGCTCTCGGTCATCACCGCGCACGACCCGGATCTCGCCGCCGTGCAGGCCGTCGCGCACGTCGCCTTCAGCGCGCTCAGCACCGCGGCGGGCCCCGCGGGGCCGGCCGAGCGGGACGCCGCCGCGGCGACGCTCCCGGCCGGCTATGTGGCCGTCTGGCACGCGTCGCTGGTCGAGGGGACGATGGTGCACGCGGCCGCCCGGGGTCGCGGTGGCGCGCTCGCCGGTCCGCTCTGCGCCGGCAGCTACCAGCACGCCCAGGACGTCGCCGAGATCGTCGGCGTCGGGACGCTGCCTGCGGCCCGGCGGCGGGGCCTCGCCGCCGCGGTCACGGCGGTCCTGGCCCGCCACGCCCTGGACGCCGGGATTCGCACGGTGTTCCTGTCCGCGCAGAACGACGACGTCGCGCGCGTCTACGAGCGGGTCGGATTCCGGCGCGTCGCCACCGCGTGCATCGCCGAGCCGCCCGAGCAAGAGGAGCGCGTCCCGGGCCTCGAACCGTGACCAGCGCGAGGCTGGCGAGATGGAGCCGCCGAGGCATGGAGAGCACAGAGAGGCAGAGCGCGAGCGATGCTCGGCCGCGTCTGGCCCGGTGCCCGGTTCAAGACACCTCGACGCGCCATCGGCTCAGCCGCAGGCAGCGTGGTAGTCCGGCCCCTCTTCCCCGCGCAGGATCTCGGTCTGCACGACCGACGCGTCCCGCAGGTGCGCCACCGCGCCGAGCTCGCCGTCGCGGCGGTACGCCGAGAAGGCTTGTTCGTCCGGAAAGGTGACGAGGTGAATCTCCTTCAGGCTGAGCCCAGCGCTGTCGGGCGCGGTCACCACGGTCCGCTCGATCGCGCCGCCATACCGGGCCATCACCGCCGCGGCCTTCCTCTCGTACGCGCGGAACGCGTCGAGCGCCTCGCACCGCACCGTGAGGATCACGACCAGTGTCACCGGAACCCCCGCGCGCTCACGACACGCCGCCGCAGGTGCACAAAAAAAGAGCGCCCATTCGACGGTGGGGGGGGGAAACCGTCACGGGCGCTCCGCCTTCACGTTTAGCAGGATGCGGACCAAGCGCTGTCTCCTGAATTTCCCGGCATTTTTCGTAGAGAACGTACGTGCTCCCTTTCGATCCTGAAATCAGCCCGTGCAATCCTGACAGGGCCTCTGTTTCTTCCCGACCGCGCAGGTGCACGGCGGGAGGACCCCTCCGGAGGCGGCCGCCTTCGATCGCGCCGTGGATGCGCGGGGCGCGCAGAGGACCGAGCGGCGTCGTACCGATGCACGAGAGGTGGTATCGCGAGCGGCCTCCGGGCGTGGCGCCGTACCTGCCGCCGAGGTCCGACGTCGTCGGCTGAGCCCAGCCGCTCGGCGGCGGCGTGCGTTGCTCCCGCCAGGGAGCGCGGCGGCCGCGCGGATCCGGCGCTCGACTCCATCGGACGGCGCGCGCCGCGCCGGCCTGCGTGCATCGTTGACATCGCCGCCAGGATTGCTCCAATGCGAGCGCCCGCTCCGCGCTGCTCAAACGAGGAGGCTTTCGATGCGGCACTTCCTGACCACGATGGACTACACACGCGCCGAGATCGAGGGCCTCCTCGAGCGCGCGCAGCGCTTCAAGCGGAGGCCGATCGGCTCGCGCCTCAAGGATCGCACCATCGCGCTCGTGTTCTTCAACCCCTCGCTGCGGACGCGCACCTCCTTCGACGTCGGCATCCGGCAGCTCGGCGGCCACGCTGTGATCCTCGAGCCTGGGCGGGGCGCGTGGCCCATCGAGTTCGAGGACGGCGCCGTGATGGACGGCGAGCCGGAGGAGCACGTCCAGGAGGTCGCGCGCGTGCTCTCGCGCTACGCCGACCTCATCGGCGTGCGCGCGTTCCCCAAGTTCCAGCGCTGGGAGGAGGATCGCCAGGACAAGGTGCTCCAGGGGTTCGCCCGCCACGCGACCGTGCCGGTCGTGAACCTCGAGACCATCACCCACCCGTGCCAGGAGCTCGCGCTCGCGCTCTCCATGAAGGAGCGCCTCGGCCGCCTCGACGGCAAGAAGTTCGTCCTCACCTGGACGTACCACCCGCGCCCGCTCAACACCGCGGTCGCCAACTCGGCCGTTCTCATCGCCTCCAAGCTCGGCATGGACGTCACCCTCCTCTGCCCCACCGAGGAGTACCACCTCGACGAGCGCTACCTCGACGCCGCCAGGAAGAGCGCCGCCGAGAGCGGGGGGAAGCTCTCGATCACCCACGATATCGAGTCCGCCTACCGGGGCGCCCACGTCGTGTACGCGAAGAGCTGGGGCGCGATTCCCTACTTCGGGCGCTGGGAGCAGGAGAAGCCCATCCGCGACAGGTACAAGCACTTCATCGTCGACGAGCAGAAGATGGCGCTCACCGCGGGGGGGCTCTTCTCCCACTGCCTGCCGGCCCGGCGCAACGTCAAGGTCACGGACGCGGTGATCGACTCGCCCGCATCCATGGTCATCGACGAGGCCGAGAATCGGCTGCATGTGCAAAAGGCCGTGATGGACGTGCTGGCCAACGGGTGGTGACCACGATGGGCTCGACACAAGACGTCATCGTCCGCCTCCTCAGGAACCTCGGCAGCCGCAAGGAGGTCGAGCAGTACCTGAAGCAGTACGCGGCCGTCGATCAGCAGAAGTTCGCCGTCATCAAGGTCGGCGGCGCCATCCTCGACGAGGACATCGAGGCGCTCGCGACCTCGCTCGTGTTCCTGAACCAGGTCGGGCTGTATCCGATCGTGATCCACGGCGCCGGGCCGCAGCTCGATCGGGCGCTCGCCGAGGCGGGCATCCCGACCGAGCGCGTCGACGGGCTGCGCGTCACGACGCCCCGCGTCCTGGAGATCGCTCGCCGCGTCTTCCTCCGCGAGAACCTGCGGCTCGTCGAGGCGCTCGAGGAGATGGGCACGCGCACGCGGCCGATCACCGCGGGCGTCTTCGAGGCGTCGCTGATGGACGAGGGGCGCCTCGGGCTGGTGGGCAGGGTGGAGCGCGTCCACGTCGACGCGGTGAGGTCCAGCCTCCGCGCGGGGCACCTGCCCATCCTCGCCTGCCTCGGCGAGACGTCGGGCGGGCAGATCGTCAACATCAACGCCGACGTGGCCGCGCGCGAGCTCGCGCTCGCGACGCAGCCGTTCAAGATGATCTTCCTCACGAGCACGGGCGGCCTCCTCGACGAGCATGGGCGCATCATCTCGGCCATCAACCTCGAGGAGGACTACGCGGGCCTCGTCACCCAGCCCTGGCTCACCGGGGGCATGCGGCTCAAGCTGCAGGAGATCAAGCTCCTGCTCGACGGGCTGCCGGCGACCTCCTCGGTGTCGATCACGTCGCCGGATCACCTGGCGAAGGAGCTCTTCACGCACACGGGGTCCGGCACGCTGGTCCGCCGCGGCGAGCGGATCTTGCGGCACGACACGCTGGACGGCATCGATCGCGCCCGGCTGCGTGATCTGCTCGAGGCGTGCTTCGAGCGGAAGCTCGACGAGCACTACTTCGACAAGAAGCCGTTCTACCGCATCTACCTGTCCGACTCGTACCGGGCGACGGCGATCCTCACACTCGACGCGGGCGAGCGGGCGCCCCTGACGCCGTACCTCGACAAGTTCGCGGTGACCACGGAGGCGCAGGGCGTGGGGATCGGCGGCTCGCTCTGGACGCGGATGAAGAACGAGAACCCGAAGCTGTTCTGGCGTGCCCGGAACGGCAACGAGATCAACCCCTGGTATTTTCAGCAGGCCGAGGGCAGCTACCGCAACGAGAGCTGGACGGTGTTCTGGTACGGCCTGACCAACTTCGACGACATCCGCGCCTGCATCGATCACGCCCTGTCGTTGCCGACGACCCTACGCCAGCACGGCACAGCCGAGCTCTGACCGCGAACGCCAGGCCCGACGCCCCATACATCACGCCCCAGCAGGCGCTCGCATCAAGCTGCGACGAACGTTAGGCCCGAAGTAGCATCACGCCTTGAGAGGCGCAGGTGGATCGCGGGGTGGTGGGGCGGCGGGGGCGCGTGCCCCCGCCGCCGTGGGACAAACGCAAACGCCCCCGCCGTGGGACGAACTACTGACCGACCTGCTGGAGGCGCGCGTTGATCACGTCCCAGTTCAGGCCCGAGAGCACGTTGGCCACGTAGTCCGCCTTCTTGGTCTGGTAGTCCGCGAAGTAGGCGTGCTCCCAGGCGTCGACGGCGACCATGACATGCGTGTTCGCGAACAGACCGACATCGTGCTCGGTCCGGATGAGGTTGTTGAAGAGCTTCTTCTCCTGGTAGTCGTACACGAGCACCGTCCAGCCGTGCGCGCTCAGGAGGGCCGCCTTCGCGTCGGCCAGCCAGTTGTCGAAGCTGCCGAACGAGGCCTCGATGAGCTGCTTCGTCCGGGCGCTCGGCTGCGTCGAGCCGTTGCCGATGTTCTCGAAATACAGCTCGTGCAGCACCGTGCCGTTGAACGCGACAGGCTCGCGGCGCTTGAGCTCGCTGTACGCGTTGTACGAGTAGTTCGGCGCGCTCCGATCCGCCTTGCCGAGCTGCTCCCAGATCTCGTTCAGCTTCTTCACGTAGCCCTGGTACAGCGTGAAATGCGCCTTGAGCTGCAGATCACTCAAGCCCTTGGCGTTGCCGCCGAGGAGATTGTCGAAGTTCTTGGGTTCGCGGGCCATGATGCCTCCTAAACGAGTGCCGCGAGCAACGCCAACGCGTGCCGCAGGGGTAGATGGCCGCTCTACCGCCGCTGCCCTCCGGTAGCAACCCTGCCGTACGCGGTGACACAGCGCGGCCGCACGACGTCAGCGGACCTGACCTCCATGCGGGAAACGCCGTACACCAGCTCAAGGCGCACGGTGAATGGGCGACGTGGCCGCCGCGACCAGGCCCGCGCCGCAACGCGCACAGCGCCTCCCTCGCGCCGGCTCGATCGCCCGCCGCGCGCGTGAAAACCTGGTGAAACGTTGAACGCCGCAGGCGTTTCGGTCGATACTCCTCGGGCTTGCTGTTCCTTCGCGCAGGGAGGCGACCTCGTTCATGCCGGCTCGTACACAGGGGACCCATCCGACGGCCGCGCTCGCGGCGGCGCTGTGCCTGCTCGGCGCAGCGGCTCAGGCCGAAGCGCAGGAACCCGCGAGACCCGAAGGGTTCGCGCTCGACAGGTTCCAGCCCGCGCCGGCCGGCGACAGGATGTTCGGTGTCCAGTCCGCCTACACAGCAGGAGACGCATCGCCCCACATCATGATCCTCGGCGATTACGCCCAGGATCCGCTCGTGTTGCGGCGGCTCGACGGGAACGAGGGGCCCGGCGACGGCAAGGTCGTCGGCAGCCAGCTCCTGCTCCACCTGAGCGCCTCGCTCTCCCTCTGGAAGCACCTCACGGTGAACGTCGATCTGCCGCTCGCGCTCCAGTCCGGCGACGGCGGGGCCGCCTCGGGGGCCGTGCTCCCGGCGCCGACCAGCAGCGCGCTCGGGGATCTCCGGCTCGGCGCGCGCGCGACCCTCTACGGCGACTACTTCGATCCGTTCCAGATCGCCCTCGCCGGCTACGTGTGGCTGCCGACCGGCGACCCCGAGGCGTACTCCGGCGACGGCAACGTGCGCGGCGGTCCGCAGCTCGTCCTCGGCGGCCACCTGGATCGCGCGGTGTGGTCGCTCGCCGCCGGGCCCGAGTTCCGGTCGAACCGGCAGTTCGCCAACGTCGAGCAGGGGACGACGGTGCACTGGGGCGCCGGCGTCGGGATGCTGCTCGACGACGAGCGGCGGCTGCAGATCGGGCCCGAGATCACCGGCGCGATCACCGTCTCCGATGTCCAGCAGCGCACGACCCACCTCGAAGCCCTGCTCGGCGGGCGCTACCGCTTCGCCAGCGACTTCGAGGCCGGGCTCGCCGTGGGCCCCGGCCTCACCGCCGGCGTCGGCACGCCCTCGTTCCGCGCGGTGGCCATGGTCGCCTACTCGCCCGAGGTGAAGCCGCCCGTGAAGGACCGGGACGGCGACGGCATCCTCGATGACGCCGACGCGTGCCCGGACGTCGCGGGCGTCGGCAGCGCGGATCGCGCGAAGAACGGCTGTCCGCCGCCCAAGGACGCGGACCGCGACGGCCTCCTCGACGCGGACGACGCCTGCCCCGCCGTGGCCGGCGTCGCCTCCCCCGACCCGAAGAAGAACGGCTGCCCGCCGCCCGGGGACCTCGACAGGGACGGCATCACCGACGACGTCGACGCGTGCCCGGAGCAGGCCGGCCCGACCAGCGACGACCCGAAGAAGCACGGCTGCCCGCCGCCGCCCGATCGCGACAGCGACACGATCCCCGATCCGTCGGACGCGTGCCCGGAGCTGCCCGGCATCGCCACGACCGACCCCGCCACGAACGGCTGCCCGGGCGACACCGACGGCGACGGCATCCGCGACGATCAGGACGGCTGCCCGAACGAGAAGGGCAAGCCGAACGAGGACCCGAAGCAGCACGGGTGCCCGACGGCGGTCCGGGTGACCGAGACCGAGATCGTCATCCTGCAGCAGGTGCAGTTCGACATCGGCAAGGCGACCATCCGGCCGGTCAGCAACGAGCTGCTCGAGGAGGTCGCCGGCGTGCTCAAGGACCACCCGGAGATCGTCAAGATCGAGGTCCAGGGGCACACGGACGACCGCGGAACGCGCCAGTTCAACACGAGGCTGAGCCAGGCCCGCGCGGAGTCGGTGCTGAAGGCGCTCGTCGCGCACGGCATCGCGGTCGAGCGCATGCAGGCGAAGGGCTACGGCCCCGACGTCCCGATCGCGGAGAACAAGACCGAGGCGGGGCGCCAGAAGAACCGGCGCGTCCAGTTCAACATCATCGAGAAGGCAAAGAAGCAGCCATAGGGCTGGAGGCGTCGATGGCAAAGCGATTGGCAATCACGGGGCTGACCGGCGCCGCGCTCCTCGGGGCGCTCTCGGGGACCTCACACGCGGCCCAGGTGAACCGGGTCCAGGTGGCGCAGCGGGGCGATTTCGTCCTCATCGGCAACACGCTCGCGCACGACTGCGCGCCTGCCACACCCGCGCCGCTGGTGGGCTCGGTCGGGGCGTGCGGCGACGCCGCGACGCTCGGGGACTCGGCGCCCGACATCTACTGGCGGTCCGACAGCCCGCTCGCGGGGCAGGCCGAGGCGAACAGCGCGATAGCGCCCTCGGCGGCCCGCAGCACCGCGGTCCTCAACCTCCCCGCGGGCTCGCGGGTGACCCACGCGTACCTCTACTGGGCGGCGAGCCGCGAGACGGGCACGGCCGATCTCAGCGTGATCCTGGATCGGCCTGGCACCACCTTCACCAGCAACGTGACCGGCGCGCTCTCGGGACAGGCGAGCTCGGATCTGACCCACGCCCAGGTGGTCGCCGACGTCACCGCCATCGTGCAGGCGCGCGGCGCCGGGGCCTATCGCCTGAGCGGCATCAGCAACGCGGCCCGCCTCGACGGTAACAACCAGAACCAGGCCTTCACGTTCGCCGGCTGGTGGATGGTCGTGCTCTACGAGCTGACGACCGCGCCCGCGCGCTACCTCGCCGTCTTCGACGGGCTGGACACGGTGACCAACGACGCGACGGCGCCCTGGCCGATCTCGGGGTTCGTCGTCCCCTCGGGCGCGGGCGAGGCGAAGCTCGGCGTCATCGGCTACGACGGCGACAGCTCGACCGGCGACGCGATCCAGTGGAACGGGACCGCGCTGTTCGACCAGCAGAACCCGGCGAGCAACTTCTTCAACAGCTCCCGCTCGTTCCTCGGCGCGCCGTCGTCGTCGGCGGGCGATCTGCCGCGGCTCACCGGCGCGCCGCTGAGCATGAGCAGCATCGACATCGACGTGGTCCGGGTCCCGTCCAACCTGCTCAGGACCGGCGACACGTCGGCGCAGATCAAGGCGATCGGCTCCACCTCCGACGGCTACCTGCTCGGCGGCTTCATCGCGTCGGTGCCGACCCGCCTGCCGGATCTCGCCACGTCGACAAAGCGGGTCCTGGACCTCAACGGCGGCGGCGTCACGCCGGGTGACACGCTCGAATACACGATCATCGTCGCCAACACCGGGGACGACGACGCCGCGGCGGTCGTGCTGAACGACGCGCTGCCCCCCGGGGTCACCTACGTCCCGGGCTCGCTCGAGATCACCGCGGGCCCGAACATGGGCGGCGTGACCGACGACGCCGGCGACGACGGGGGCGAGTACATCGACGGGACGAGGACGGTCCGCATCCGTCTCGGCGACGGCGCCGGCGCGGCTCAGGGCGGGTCGCTCGGCGTCGACGAGACCACGACGGTGCGGTTCCGCGTCACCATCGACCCGGGCACGGACGGCGAGATCGCGAACCAGGCGACCGTCGCCGCGCAGAGCCCGGAGGGAGGGGCCGCCCAGGAGTACCCCACGGACGGCAACGACGCGGAGCCGGGCGCGCCGCCCACGACGATCCTCGTCGACAGCGACGGCGACGGGCTGAGCGACGGCGAGGAGAACCGCGCCGGCACGGACCCGAACGACGCCGACTCCGACGACGACGGCATCGATGACCGCGCCGAGGAGCTCTGGGATCGCGACACCGACGGCGACGGGCTCATCAACGCGCGGGACGTCGACAGCGACAACGACGGCCTGTTCGACGCGACGGAGCGCGGGCTGACGGACTGCGACGGCCCGGGGACGGAGACGGACCCGCTGGCGGGGCACTGCGTGCCCGACGGCGACGCCGGGGCGACGACGACCGACCCGCTGGACGAGGACACCGACAACGGCGGCGAGCTCGACGGCTCGGAGGACGCGAACCTGGACGGCGTGCTCGACGAGGACGAGACGGATCCGACGGCCGGGCACGGCGCCGACGACAGCCAGATCGCCGACACGGACGGCGACGGGCTCGCCGACAATCTCGAGGGGTATCTCGGCACCGATCCGAACGACGCCGACTCCGACGACGACGGCGTGCCCGACGGGCTCGAGCCGAACCCGACCGACGATCACGACGGCGACGGGCTCATCAACGCGCTCGACGTCGACAGCGACAACGACGGCCTCTTCGACGGCACGGAGATGGGCCTCGGCTGCGACGGTCCGGGCACCGACGCGGCGGCGGGCGACTGCGTCCCCGACGGCGACGCCGGCGCCACAAGGACGTCGCCGCTCGAGGCCGACACAGATCACGGCGGCGTGACCGACGGCTCGGAGGACGCCAACCTGGACGGCGCGGTCGACGCGGGCGAGACCGCGCCCCGGGCCGGCCAGGGAGGCGACGATCAGCTGAGCACCGACAGCGACGAGGACGGGATGAGCGACGCCCTCGAGGTCGCGCTCGGCACGGACCCGAACGACGCCGACACCGACGACGACGGCGTGCCCGACGGGCGCGAGCCGAACCCGGCGGACGACACCGACGGCGACGGGCTCATCAACGCGCTCGACGTCGACAGCGACAACGACGGCCTCTTCGACGGGACCGAGCTCGGCCTCGGCTGCGACGGCCCCGGCACCGACGCGCGGTCGCGGCGCTGCACGCCGGACGCGGACGCCGGCGCCACGAAGACGTCGCCGCTCGACGCGGACACGGACAACGGCGGCGTGAGCGATGGCTCGGAGGACGCCAACCTGAACGGGCTGGTGGACAACGGCGAGAGCGACCCGACCCGCGGGCACGGCGACGACGACAGCAACAACGAGGACGGCGACGAAGACGGGCTGAGCGACGATCTCGAGGAGACGCTGGGCACGGATCCGAACGACGCCGACACCGACGACGACGGCGTGCCGGACGGGCAGGAGCCGAGCCCGTCGGACGACACGGACGGCGACGGGCTCATCAACGCGCGCGACGTGGACAGCGACGACGACGGCCTCTACGACGGCACGGAGATGGGCCTCGCCTGCGACGGCCCCGGCACCGACGCCGACGCTGGGCACTGCACGGAGGACGCCGACGGCGGGGCCACGACGACGTCGGCGGTGCGCCGTGACAGCGATCGGGGCGGCGCGACCGACGGCTCCGAGGACGCCAACCTGAACGGCGCGATCGAGGCCGACGAGACCGACCCGACGGCCGGCCACGGCGACGACGACGGCGAGAACGTCGACAGCGACGGCGATGGGGTGGGCGACGACCTCGAGGCGTTCCTCGGGTCGGATCCGGGAGATCGCGACACCGACGACGACGGCCTGCTCGACGGCGAGGAGCCGAACCCCAGCGACGACACGGACGGCGACGGGCAGCCGGACATCCTGGACGCGGACAGCGACGGCGATGGGCTCTTCGACGGCACCGAGGCGGGGAAGGGCTGCGAGGACGCGGACACCGCCGGCGACGCCGGGACCTGCACGCCGGACGCCGACGGCGGGGCCTCGACGACGAGCGTGGTGGACCCCGACACCGACCGCGGCGGCCAGAGCGACGGCGATGAGGACCTGAACCACAACGGCACGATCGACGAGGGCAGCAACGAGACCGACCCGAACAACCCCGGGGACGACCGCGGCGATCGCGACAACGACGGCCTCTCGAACAGCGAGGAGACGACGCTCGGCACCGATCCGGACGACGCCGACAGCGACGACGACGGGGTGATCGACGGCGAGGAGATCGAGCCCGGCGCTGACACGGACGAGGACGGGAAGATCAACGCGCTCGATCCCGACAGCGACGGGGACGGGCTCTTCGATGGGACCGAGCTGGGCAAGGACTGCTCGCACGAGGACACGGACGCCGACGCGGAGAGCTGCGTGCTTGACGGCGACAGCGGGGGCACGACGACGGATCCGACGAAGGCCGATACCGACGGCGGCGGCGCCGCCGACGGCGACGAGGACGAGGACCACGACGGCGCGATCGACGCGGGCGAGCGCGATCCGAACAACCCTGCGGACGACCTGCCCACGGCGTGCGAGCAGGACAGCGATTGCGGCGCCGGCATGGTGTGTGACGAGGCGACGACGAAGGAGTGCGTCCCGGGTTGCCGCAACCCGGACAACAGCATCGGTCCGTGCGGCACCACGGCGCCGCCCGGCGAGGGGGTCGTGGTGCAAGGCGGTGGCTGCGCCTGCACGGCAGGCGCGGACGGCCACGGCGGCCCCTCGGTGCCCTGGGCCCTGCTCGCGGCCGGCGCCTGCGCCGCCGCGCTGCACCGGCGCCGCCGGCGCGGCTGAGCCCCTCCCCGACGGCGCCCCCGCCCGGAGCAAACCGGGGGCGCCGGTTCAACAAACAATTGAAATGATTAAAGTTTCGTCTGTCAGGCGCCTCCGCCTGCGAGGCGAGGCGGACCCGACCCAGGTTGCGGCGGACCCGACCCAGGTTGCGGCCGGGGCCGACGGACCCGACCCAGGTTGCGGCCGGGGCCGGCGGACCCGACCCAGGTTGCGGCGGACCCGACCCAGGTTGCGGCCGGGGCCGACGGGTCCGAGGCGCAGCAACCGCCCGGGTCGGATGCGCCGCGGGTTGCCATCCGCCGTCCGTGGCCTAACGATATTTCCTCACGGGAGAGTGCATCTTGCTCCGACCTTCTGATTCCGTCGTCCGCGCCATCACGATGGATGGCGCCTTTCGCGTCATCACGGCGCTGACCACCGAGACCGTGCGAGGGGCCATCGCGGTGCAAACGGCCACCGGCGCGACCGCGCAGCGGCTGGGAGAGCTGATCACCGGCGCCATCCTCGTGCGCGAGGCGATGGCGCCGAACCTGCGCGTGCAGGCGATCGTCAAGGGCGCGGCCGGCCACGGATCCCTCGTCGCGGACTCGCACCCGGACGGCACGAGCCGCGGCCTCGTCAACCTGGGCAAGGGCGCCGCGAACGCGAAGAAGAGCGCGGTGGAGATCGGCGCGGGATCGCTGCTGCAGGTGATGCGCACGCTGCCGAACGGCATGCTCCACCAGGGGGTCGTCGAGGTCCCGGCCGAGGGCGGCATCTCCGGCGGCCTGATGGCGTACATGCAGGAGTCGGAGCAGGTCGTCTCGATGATCGCGGTGGCGACGCTGATCGGCGAGGACGGCGTCGGCACCTCGGGCGGGTACCTCGTGCAGCTGCTCCCCGAGGTCGAGCGCGGTCCGCTCATGGTGATGACCGAGCGGCTCAAGGACTTCGAGCGCCTCGACGACGTGCTCGCGCAGGAGGGCGCCTCGGCGGACGTGCTGCTCGAGGAGCTGCTCCATGGCATGCCGTTCTCGCGGCTCGACGACTCGCCGCTCAGCTTCAGCTGTCGCTGCAGCGAGCTCCGGGTCATGACCACGCTGGCGAGCCTGCCGCGGAGCGACATCGAGGAGATGGTCGAGGACGGGAAGGTCCTCGACATCCGCTGCGACTACTGCGGCAAGGACTACCAGGTGTCGCCGTCGCAGCTCCGCTCGCTGCTGATGACGAGCTGATCGCCGCGCCGCGCGGGGTCACGCCGGCTGGCCGGGCGAGAGGCCGCGGATCACGAAGGCGATGACCCGCTCGATCTCGGCCTCGTCGTCCCACGCCGCGTCGGGAGCGATGAACACGCGGTGGAGGATGTACCCCGCGAACGTCGAGGCGACGCAGCGGAGGACGAGGGCGGGCGGCCAGCCGACGACCTGCCCTTCGCGCTGGAAGCGCTCGATCAAGGCGATCCCCCTCGCGAGGAACGGCGCGAACACCCGGCCGGCGATGCCGATCCGCAGATCGGCGTCGAAGGGCAGCTCCTGCGCCAGGATGCGCACGAGCTGCGGGTGCGCGCGCACGAACGCGGCGCGCTCGGCGAGGAGCGCCCGCAGGAACGCCTCGAAGGTCGGGTACGTCGCGTTGAAGAGCGGGTCCATGGAGCGCGCCATCGCGGGCCCCACGAGCTGCTCGATGGCGGGCCCGAGCACCCCCAGGAGGAGATCCCTCTTGGTCGGGAAGTACTTGAAGATCGTCGCCTCCGCGACCCCTGCGCGCCGGGCGATGTCCCGGGTCGCGGTCCCGTGGAAGCCGTGCTCTGCGAAGGCGGTCACCGCGGCCTCGACGATCTTCTTCTGCGCCTCGGTCAACGTGTCGCTCGAGCGCGGTCGTCGGCTCATCGGCGTTCCTTCTGCTCATCTTCTGGTTCCGCGCGCCAGCGATCCCGACGGATTTCGGCCGCCGCCGCGCGGCGATCGGCAAGGGCGCTAGGCGGATCCGGCCCTGCGTGTGAAGAGCCGGTCGAGGGCCCGCCGGAGCTCGCCCTCGTCGAGCGGATCGCTGCGCACGCCGATATAGCCGTCCGGCCGGACGAGGACGGCGGCCGAGGACGCGACGCCGTACGCCGCGTGGGCGTGGCCGTCCGGATCGGCATGCCCTCCGGCCTCGGGCGCGCCGATGACCAGGACCTCGAGGTCGGGCCCGCCGAGCTGCGCGGCGAGCTTCCGGGCGGGCTCGCGGGCCCCGCCGTCCGCCTGCGGGCCGGTGAAGAGCAGCAGCGTGGATCCGGCGCCGCGCATCAGGTCGATGAGGTGGACCTGCTCGCCCGCCGCGCTGCGAACCACGGCGTCCGGCGCGCGATCCCCGGCGCGGGGCCCGTGCTCCGGTGGGCTTCCGATCTGCACCGACAGCGGGCTCTTCCGGTAGCGGATCTGGAGCTGCGAGAGGAATCCAAGGATCCTGCGCTGCACGACGGAGATGCCGAAAGCGCGGGCCATGAGGCGCGGCGCGACCGCGCGCAGCGTCCGGCCCACCGGACCGTGCCCGGCCATGAGGCCGAAGAGGCGGTCGGTGAAGCCGACAAGCCGGCGTGCCACGGGAAGCCGCTCCATCTCGTAGGTGTCCAGCAGCCACGCCGGCATCCCGCCCTGCTCGACGGCCGCGAGCTTCCACGCCAGGTTGTAGGCGTCCTGGATTCCTGTGTTCATGCCCTGCCCGCCGGCCGGGCTGTGGATATGCGCCGCGTCTCCGGCGAGGAACACCCGTCCTTTGCGCAGCCGCGTGGCCACGCGGTGGTGCAGCCGGTAGCGCGAGAGGACGATCGCTCTCTGGACCTCGAACGGGACCGGGATCATCTCGCGCATCGCGGCCTCGAACTCCTCGAGCGAGACCGGCGCGCCGTGCTCCGGCGGCGCTTCGGGCCGGATGAGGATGATCCGGAAGCGATGGCTGCCGGGCACTGGAAAGGCTGCGAGGACGCCCCGGCGCGAGGGGCTGAAATAGATGTCGCCGTCCGGCAGCGGCCAGTCGACGACGAGGTCGCCGAGCATGCAGTGATCGTCGTAGGTGTCCCCCTCGAACGCGATGTCGGCGCCCTTGCGGACAGCGCTGCGCGCGCCGTCGCAGCCGAGGAGCCACCCGGCGCGCACCTCCTCGAGGCTCCCGTCGGCCCGGCGGAGCGTGCACGAGACACCGTCGCTGTCCTGCGCGTAGGCGGCGAGCTCGACGCCGCGCTCGAGCGCCACGCCCAGCCCGGGGAGCCGGGAGGCCAGGACGCGCTCGGTGTCGAGCTGCTGGATGACGAAGATGCCCGGGATCGGCGTGGACAGCTCCGGGAAGTCGAAGATCGGCAGCCGGGCGCGCTGCCCGTTCGCGAGGAGGACGTTGAACCCTCCCACGCGCACGGCGCGCTCCAGGGCAGCATCGACGATCCCCATCCTGCGGAAGATCTCCAGCGTCCGCGCCTGCACGACGAGCGCCCGCGAGTGATCCGCGGGCGGCTCCAGCGCCCTGTCCACGATCCGCACCGTGAGCCCTCGCCGGGCGAGCTCCCCGGCCATCGTCAACCCGGTCGGCCCTCCCCCGACCACCAGCGCATCGAGTGCTCTCGCCATGACCCGCCTCCAGTTTGGTGAGTAAGTACTCACTCACCATAAATTGGAGCGACCGGGTTGGCAAGAGGGGGCGGGATCGCGGGCGCGCCGCAGGACGCGCCCGCGGCCTCTCCGGCCGGCAGGCCCTCAGGAGCGGCCCGCCGGCTGCCGGCCGGACCGCGCGAGCGCGTCGATCGTCACCGCGGCGAGCAGCGACAGCGCCGGGCTCACCTCGTGCTGCACGTTCAGGATGGCTCGAGGATCTGCTTCGTCTGGGCGACGCCGAGGGCGGCGGTGGGCTCGTCGAGCATGACGAGCTTCGCCTCCCCCATCACCGCGCGGGCCACGGCCACGGACTGCCGCTGTCCGCCCGAGAGCGCGGCGATCGGCGTGCGGACGGCGCGGAGGTTCACGTTGAGCGTCCTCAGCACCTCCAGGGCAGCATCGCGCTCATGGGCGTCGAGGGGAGCTCCGGACCTAGAGAATCCCCGCCGCCTTGCAGGCCTCGGCGTACTGGGCCGTGCAGATCTGCTCCGTGGTCCAGAAGGCGTCCGCGATGACGGTGTCCTTCAGGTTCTCCTTGGTGACCGCGAGGGGGACCAGGAGCACCGAGGGGACATCCTTCTTCCCGTTGTTGACCGTCGTGCCGCCGGTGATGTCGGTGGGCATGGGCTTGCCCGTGGCGAGGTGATACGCGATCACCGCCGCGGCCTCCGCCTGCGGCTTGATGGCCTTGTACACCGTCATGTACTGCTCGCCGAGGAGGATCCGCTGGACGGCGGCGAGCTCGGTGTCCTGGCCTGTCACGGGCGGAAGGGGCTTGATGCCGGCCGCCATCATCGCGGCGATCGCCCCGCCGGCGGTCCCGTCATTGGCCGCGTACACGCCGTCCACCTGGTTGTTGAGCGCGATGAGGGCCTGGGTCATCTCGTCCTGCGCCTTGTCGGGGCTCCAGTCCGGCGTGTCGTATTCCTTGACCACCTGGACGGCCGCGGAGGCGCTGTCGACGGCGTCGAGGACGAGCACGCTCGCGCCGTTGGTCAAGGCCGCTTCGGCCTGGGCCTGCTGCTGCGAGGCGTCCTGGTTCGCGTTGCTCGCGAGGATCTGGCAGTCCGGACAGAGCGCCTTCACCTTGGCCTCGAAGAAGGGGCGGTCCTTCGACTCGTAGCGCGCCGTCTTCGACTCCGGCAGGAGGAGCGCAATCTTGACCCCACCCGCCTTGGCGGGCATCTCGCCCGCCGCCGCGCCCTTGTCCCCCGCTACGCCCTTGTCCCCCTCGGCGGACCCCCTTGTTTCTGAGAGCACGCGCTCGCGACGAGCGCACTCAGGGCCCACGCTGCCAGTCGACCGATGATCGCCTTGGTCTTCATGAAATTTTCCCCTGAACGTGAACTGCCGGAGCGCGGACCTATACCGCTCGCTGGAGCGTGCCGTCCATAGCTGCCTGCCGCAGGGGGAGAGGCGCGCTCGGCCAGCAGATCCGGGTCACGGCGGCGCGCGCGACGAGGTCCCCTCCGCCTGTCGCCCGCTGAACCGGCTCCGCCTTCGGGTGGCGCGCTCGTCACCGGCGCCCCGGCACCGGCAAGAGCGTCGCGCTCAGGCTCGTGCGCAATCACCTCGGCACCTCCTGATGTGACGGTCGAAACCATCGAGCACCCGCAGAGCCGCATGCCCGACTTCTATCGTAAGCTCGGCGAGCTCTTCGGCGTGCCCCTGAGCACCCATAAAAAATCATCATTTTTACCCTACGCTGAGAGAGATAGAGAGAGCTTTCATGAAACGTGTTGAGCTGGATGTGGTTACAGAGATGACAAATGCCGCCATTATGCGGATGCATGGTCGAAAGTTCCCTGGAATCGTGTTACAGGGGGACTCCCTGAATTATCTACGTGTCCTCGCCGCGGACGTGAAGAAGAGGTTGGCGGGGATCAACGATGAGGAGCTCATCGATTCGGTGAGGGAACTGGAATCCTTGTTGCAAGGGTACACACGAGCCTATGAAACTGCCCTGGAGGGCGAAGGCATCGATCTCCCGTATCCGAAAGGCGCAACAGCCGACGGCGAATAGACTCGCCCGTTTGAACTTAAGCCCGAAGGACCGCCTGCTGCGGTGAGTACGCTCCGCGCGCCCAAGCCGCCAGTTCCAGCGCCGGGCGACAGGGGAGGCGAAACACCTCGAACCACCACCATTGGACTCGGACTCGATCAATATTTGCACAAGCCGAAGGGAAAGGGAATTGGAGCAATCACGTATGAGAACGGTGGCTCGCGGCGAGCAGGGCTAGTTAAGCCAGATTGGTCCCGAGCAATGCTCGACAACGTCTCATTTCAGCGCTCGTTTCTTCAGGCCGCCAGGAACACAGACAAGATTCGATTTGACGTAACAGTGCCCACGCTCCCAGTCGGCCGCTGCTCGCCCTGGTCTTCATGAATTTTTCCCCTGTACGTGAACTGCGGCAGAGCGGACCTCTCCCCTCGCTGGAGCGTGCCGTCCATAGCCGCCTGCCGCGGGGGGAGGGGCGCGTTCGGGGAGGCCGGTCCGGGTCCCGGCGGCGCGCCGAGCGGGAAATTTCCCAAGAGCTGCGCTACCGTGCGACGGACCGTCGGGCAGCAGACTCGTCGGTGCAAGAAGGAGTGGATGGCCTCGATGCGAGAACCGAACTATCACGCGCACCATCTCCGGACCGTATCGCGCCTCGTCGAGCGGCTGAGCGCGGACCCGTGCTCCGTGGCGATCATCATCGGAGGCTCCCAGGCGAAGGGGCTCGGGAAGGAGACGTCGGACGTCGACTTCTTCTGGGTGGTCACCGACGAGGAGCACAGGCGGCGGCACGCGGCCGGCGAGCTGGTCTACGTCGCCTGGGACCCGGGCCTCGTGGACTATCCAGGCGGGTACGTCGACGGCAAGATCATCAGCCAGGATCTCCTCGAGAAGACCCGCGAGCGCGGCAGTGAGCCGGCGCGCTCGGCGTTCCTGGGCGCGACGGTCGCCTGGTCGCGGCGCCCGGACATCGACGACCTGGTGCGCGCGATCTCGGCCTATCCCGAGCATGAGCGCGCGCACAAGATGCTGGGGTTCATCGCCCAGCTGGAGGCGATGCGCTACTATCTCGAGTCGGCGGAGCAGCACGACAACCGGTATCTCCTGAGCTGGGCTTCGGCGCGCGCGGTGCTCTTCGGCTACCGGCTGATCCTGGCGCACAACCGCATCCTGTATCCGTACCACAAGTGGGTGAGGGCCTTCGTGGCGGACGCGCCCGAGCAGCCGGCGGATCTCCTGCACCTCGCCGACGAGCTGATCCGTGCGCCGGGCAAGAAGACGGGCGAAGCGTTCTGCGGCGCGGTGCTCTCGTTTCGTGACTGGGAGAAGCCCGCACAGTGGCAGACACGGTTCATGGCGGACTCCGAGCTCAACTGGCTCCACGCGCCGCCTCCGCTCGAGGACGCCTGAGGCCGCCTGCCGAGCCGGGACACAGGAGGTGAGCGCGGCGAGAACGGCGAAAACGCCCGGCGTCGGCCAGTGTTCGTGCCCTACCTGTGCGCAGGAAAACTCCACACGAGACTACGACATCAGCAGAAAGTTACCACGGCAGACCTCTTGCTGGCGCCCAAACCCCTTGCTGGAGCCGAGGAGATCTGGTTAAGCTTCTGGTCTCAACTTCCTTCCGTTCGACCGTCGGACCTGGTCGGGCGCTCACAGGAGTCATCAAGATGCGACCGATGGCAAGGTGTGCGTCGCTGCTCGGCCCGAAGACGTCCGAAGCAGCGTGGTTCCGGGGTTCTCGGATGAAGATGTCGACGAGCTCAGGAGCGCAGCCCCTGCAGGGCAGTGGCTGCAATCGAGCTGGAGAATCGCGCTCCTGGCTGAAGGGAACGAGGGCTCTCTCTGCCGCCTCTCTCCTGATGCTCGTGGCGTGTGCCGAAGGCTCCAGCCTGGGCGGCGATGGCGGGGGAGGCGGGAGCAGCGCCACATCGAGCTCGAGCGCGGCGGCCTCGTCCAGCTCGACAAGCGTGGGGTCTGCGGGCTCGACCACGAGCATCGCCGCGACGGGCGGCACGACCAGCTCCACGACGGGCGTCGGTGGGGACGGCGGCGCTGGCGGTCTCGGCGGCGCCGGCGGGGATGGCGGAGCTGACGTGACGAGCTCCACGGCGAGCAGCTCGGCCAGCACCACAGCGAGCAGCTCGGCCAGCTCCACCGCGAGCAGCTCGGCCAGCACCACAGCGAGCAGCTCGGCCAGCACCACAGCGAGCAGCTCGGCCAGCACCACAGCGAGCAGCTCGGCCAGCACCACAGCGAGCAGCACGACGGGCGTCGGCGGCGGCAGCGCCACGAGCTCCACCACCGCGAGCTCCAGCACCGGCGGCGTCACCACGCCGGCGCTCGAGCTGCAGTACGCCGCCAGAGCGACGGCCGCCGAGTCCTCGGAGCTGTCGTTCCAGGTCCGGGTCAAGAACACCGGAGATGAGAGCATCGCGCTCAGCGATCTGACGATTCGCTACTGGTTCACGGCCGACGTCACGGTGGTGGATCTCAAGAGCGACTGCGACTTCGCGTTGACCACCAGCATATGCGCCAACGTCGTCACCTGGACGTTCGAGGAGGCGTCTGGCACGGACGCGGATCACTACTTGGAGCTCGGCTTCCTCGCCGCCGCAGGCAGCATCCCCCCGGGTGCCACGACCGGACCGGTACAGATCCGCATCCACAACCGCGACGTGTACGACCGTATGACGCAGACCGACGACTACTCGTTCGAAGCGACGACCGCTTGGATCCCGTCGACGCAGATCACCGTGTACCGCGACGGCGTGCTCGCCTGGGGCACAGAGCCCTAGCCCAGAGCACACCTCCCCGACGGCCGGCCCGGGCGAAACGCCTCGCGAGCGCCTTCCACGCTCGGAGCAGCGTGCGCTGCGGATACAGATCTCCTGGCAGACATCTCATCGACCAGACCAAGACGGCCGTATTTCCAGGCCATGTCCGCCTGCAGGACACCCCCGCACGCCCGTCGGCGCGCTGTGGCAGCCTGACACGCCGCGCGAGCACGCCACACCCACCAGCGCGTCCCCGCCCATCCGGCGTTGCCGCAATGTAACCAATTTTCCAGGGAAATACGTCCTGCCGCAGGGCCCGAGGGTTTCCGCTCCGTCTGGAGACGGACGGCGCAGGCGGCACCATCTTTGAATGGGACCCGTCCGGACCCTGAAATCTATGGACGTTCCCGCGCGCGCAACCCATCCGCCCCCGTCATCCCACACCCGGCCGTCGCAGGCCCCGATCTCGCGCGATCCGCCGCGGAGCGGGACGCGGCTCAGCCTCGGGCTCGGCCTCGGCCGGTTCGACGCCCTGACGCGGCGGGCCGCAGACACACCGGGCCTCATCAGCTTCGCGGGCGGGCTGCCGGCGCCGGGGGAGTTCCCGCGGTCCAAGCTCGCGGCGTCGTTCGTCCGCGCGCTCCAGATCCCCACCTGCCCGGCGCTCCAGTACGGCTGGCCCGAGGGCGACGGGGACCTCCGCTCCTGGATCGCCGGGCAGCTGCGACGGCGCGGCGCCAGCGTCGCCCGCGACGACGTCATCGTGACCAGCGGCGCGCAGCAGGCCGTGTCCCTCGCCGCGCAGATGATCCGCGGGCCGGGCGCCAGGATCGGCGTCGACCCCGAGAGCTACCCCGGCGCGCTCGATCTGTTCCAGGCGCGCCGCGCGACGCTCGTCGACGACGGGAGCCACGTCGATGCCTATTACCTCATGCCCGCTGTCTCCAGCCCGCGTGGACGCAGGCTGTCGCCGCGCGAGCGGGCAAAGGTCCTCTCGACCCTCCGGCCGATCATCGAGGACGACGCCTACGCGGATCTCTGCTTCGACGGCCCCGCCCCGCGGCCGCTCCTGGCCGAGGCGCCCGATCGCGTGTTCCACGTCGGGACGTTCTCGAAGACGCTGTGCCCCGGGCTCCGCGTCGGCTGGCTCGTGCCCCCCCGCGCGCTCCGGGCCGATGTCCTCCAGCTGAAGCAAGCCGACGACCCGCAGGCGGCCAGCCTGCCGCAGGCCATCCTGGAAGACTACCTCCGCAACGAGGACTTCGATCAGCGGCTCGTGCGCCTGCGCGAGTTCTACGCCCGCCGCGCCGCCCGCATGGAGCAAGCGCTCCGCCGGTACCTGCCCGGCTGGAGGTTCGAGTCGCCCGCCGGCGGCTTCGCTCTCTGGGTCGAGCCCGACGCCGAGCCGAACGAGGCGTTCTTCCTGGCCGCCGCCATCGAGCACGGCGTCGCCTTCGACCCAGGGTCGCTGTTCCGCGCGAACGGCGCCGTGACCCCGTTCGCCCTCCGACTGAGCTTCTCGTCGGTCGCGCGCGACGAGGACCTCGACGAGGGGGTCCGCCGCCTGGCGCGGTGCTGGACCGAGGTCGCCTAGCCCCCCGCCGGCTCCCGCGAGCGCCGCCGGCGTCGCGCATCGTGCTCGTCCTCTTCTGCTTCCCGGCGCCTTCCCCGCGATTGACGGTAACCACGGTAACTGGCGATAACTGATAATTTCCCCCTCACGGCGCGGCGCATTCGGCGTGGACAGATCGATCTTCGGCCCCAGGGATCCTGTCGAGAGACATGATCCCCCGGACCCGCCGCGCGACGCTCCGCGGGCGCCTCGAGCGCCTCGCCCTCGTGGCGATCACGCTGGCGGCCCTCCTCGCGTCCGCGTCCCCCGCGCGCGCACGCCAGATGTTCTTCGATTACGGAGACCACTCGAGCGCCGAGGAAGCCCTCGAGTTCTCCGAGCTCCACCTTTCTCGCGTCGTGTATTCCGAGCTCGGGTGTCCGAGCCGCCCGGTGTGGCTGAAGCTCGGCGCCGCGCAGGGAGAGATGCTCCGCGTGCAGCTCGGCATGCCGGAGATGGACGCGCTCCGCCGCGAGCGCCCCTCCCTCGCGCTGCTCGGCCCCGGCCTGCCGCGGCCCGCGGGGCTGCCCTTCGCGGCGCCCGCGGGGCTCGGCGCGCGGATCTTCGTGACCCGGAGCGTGCACGACGCGGAGGTGGTCCGCGAGCCCGTCACCGGCGCCCGCTCCTGGCTCCTGCTCGAGCAGCGGATCGAGGTGCCCGAGACCGGGAGCTATCACCTTGTCGCGTGGAGCCCGGAGGCGCGCCGCGTACGGCTCTGGATCGCGATCGGCGAGGAGCCGAGCGAGGAGCTCAGCAACGTGGACGACCCGGTGGAGCGCGCGATGGCGTTCCACCAGCCCTGGACGGCGCCCGACCTCAGCGCGCCCTGCACGCGCGCGCGCCGCCCGGCGCCCGCGGACGGCGCCCCGGCGGCGGCCTGCGCGCACGCCGCCGGCCCTGCGCACGGCGCGCTGCCTGGCCTCGCTGCGGCGGCGTTCGCCGCGGCCGCAGCGCGGCGCGCGCGGCGCCGCGGCGTGCCCGGGCGGTGACGGGGCGCCGTCCCCGGGCAGCGCGGGCCGCTCACTGCTTCAGCGCGCCGCCCGGCTTGTGCGGGACGGGCGGACGGCGCTCGAGCAGCTCCCGCGCCGCGGCGCGCACGACCGCGGGCACGTCCGCCGCCGCCGCGAGCTGCAGGAGCTCGGGCCGCAAAAGGAGGCGCACCATGGGCACGGCGAGCTCCGGCGGCGCGCCCGGGTTCTGCACGATGGCCATGCGCACCCGCGCGCGCTGGGGCCACTCGGGGTGCCGCGCGAGCTCCGTCATGACCTCCGGGCTCGCCGGGCGCCGCGCCGCGAGGCGGACGACGTCGTCCTCGGTCAGGCGCGGGTTCGCGAGCAGGTTGCGGATGACGAGCGGGTGCGGATCCCGCAGCAGGGCGTCGAAGGCGGCGCGCGTCGGCCGCCGCGCGAGCGCGCGCCGCTCGCCGAGCGAGAGCGCGCGGCCCGCGCTCGACGTGGCGAGGCGGCGCTCGTCGGTCGCCGGCGAGGCCGGCTGCGCCTCGTGTCGCCGCGCCTTGCGGCGCAGGAGCCGCGAGAGCGACAGGAGGGAGAGGGAGGGGGCGAGCTCCCGGAGCTGCTCGACGCGCTCGGAGAGCGCCGGATCCGCGAGGACCGGCACGACGGCGCCGAGCACGTCGCGCGCGCCGGGATCGGCCTGCTCGGCGTCGCTGCAGAGGTCGTCGAGCGCGCGGGCGACGGAGGCGGGCTCGGCGCGCAGCATCTCGCTCCGCACGAACGCGACCCGCAGCCGGAGCTCCTTCAAGGAAGAGACGGCTCGCCTCCATCGTCCCGCCAGCGGATCCACGCGGTCATTTTACCTCGTCGGCGCGCCGGCGTGGAGCGCGCGCCCGGTATCTTGCGATGCGCGATGCGCATCACGCGATGCGCGGTTATCCTGCGCCGCGGCAGAGGGGCCGGCGGATGCCGAGCCCCGTTCGTTCACTGGGGCCGGCGCAGCCGCCCCGCCTTGAAGGGAGGAGTCGCATGTCCGAGAAGGTTTCATTCCCCGTGAAGGATGGGTCCTCGGCGACCGGCGCGATCGTCTGGCCGAAGCAGGGCGGCAAGGCGCCTGCGGTCGTCCTGATCCAGGAGTGGTGGGGCCTGAACGACCACATCCGCTCGCTGCTCGACCGGCTCGCCGCCGCCGGGTTCATCGCCCTCGCCCCCGACCTCTACCACGGCAAGATCACCAAGGACGCGACCGAGGCCAACCGGCTCATGACCGAGCTCGACAAGCCGCGCGCCCTCGAGGAGATCGCCGGCGCCGTCCGCTTCCTGTCGGCGCACGAGCGCTCGAACGGCAAGGTCGGCGTCCTCGGGTTCTGCCTGGGCGGCGCGCTGAGCTTCGCCGCCGCGGCGACGGTCCCGGAGCTCGCGGCCGTCGTGCCCTTCTACGGCGTCCCGAGCCCCGCGCCCGACTATTCGCGCGTCAAGGCGCCGATCCTTGCCCACTTCGCCGCGCGCGATGAGTGGGCGACGCCGGCCGCCGCCGAGGCGATCCGGAAGGAGCTCGCCGCCCGCGGCCAGTCGATGGAGCTCCACATCTACGACGCCGACCACGCGTTCGCGAACGACACGCGCCCCGAGGTCTACAACCCCGATGCGGCCAAGCTCGCGTGGGAGCGGAGCATCGCGTTCCTGAAGCAGCACCTCGGCTGAGCGCAGCTGAGCGCAGCGCCCCGGCCCTCCCCCGCGAGGCGCAGCGCCGGCCGGGCGCCGCCGCTCGCGCCGCGCCCCCCGCCGCCCGGGGGGCCCCTCGCCGCGCTCGACGTGGGCGCGGCGCCGCGGCGGCCAGGCCGCCGCATTGCAACCGGATCGGCCTTCTTTGCCGTCGCTCAAGGAACCCTGATATACACGCTCACATGGCCCTCCCCCCGGTACTTCCGGGCTCGACCCACCAGGCGGAGTCGCCGATCGACCGAGCGCTCGCGCTCGCGCTCGCAGGAGAGCGCGACGCCGCGCTCCGTTGGGCCGCGGCGCTGGTCCGGCACGACCCGACCATGCCGTCCGCGCTCTGCCTCTGCGGCCGCCTCCTCGGCGAGCTGAACCGGCACGAGACCGCGCGCGAGGCGTGCTCCACCGCGGTCATCCGCGCGATCGACCTGGAGAACCTGCCGCTCGCCGTGGCGGCCGCGCGCGAGAGCGAGCGCTTCGGCGGCGATCCCGGCCCCGGGCTCGACCTGATCGCCGACTCGTTCTGCAGGGACTCGCCGCGGCTCGGCGAGGGCGCGCCCCCGCCGCCGCCCCTGCCGACCGCCGAGGCGTTCCAGCCGCTCGCCGCCGTGCTCCAGGGCGCGCTCCTGCTCAACAAGGCGACCGAGATCATCCACCACGCGACGCGCAGGCTGGTCGCCCTGGCCGACCACCCCGGGATCGCGCCCCGGCCGGTCTTCTCGTCCATCGGGCGCGACGCGCTCCGGGCCCTGTGCGCCGCGTTCACGCCCATCTGGGTCCCGGCGGGGACGACCGTGATCGAGCAGGGCGCGGCGCGCAGCGAGGCGTACTTCGTCGCGCGCGGCGAGCTCGAGGCCCGGCGCCGGCGCGGGGACGAGGAGACCCTCCTCGCGCGGCTCACGAACGGCGCCATGTTCGGCGAGATGGCGCTGCTCTCGCGGGCGCCGCGCACCGGGAGCGTCGTCGCCACGCGGCCGTCCATCATCCTCGAGGTGAAGCGCGACGCGATCGACGAGATCGCGCAGCGTGAGCCCGAGGTGGGCCTGGAGCTGGCCGCCTACTGCCGGGACCGCATGGTCGAGAACCTCGTCCGGATGAGCGACGTGCTCCGCGTCGTCCCCGAGGCCGACAGGCCCGTGCTCGTGAAGCGGTTCCGCACGCGCACGTTCGAGAAGAACGAGCGGCTGCTGGTCCAGGACGAGCGGCCCCCCGGCCTGTTCCTCATCGCCTCCGGCGAGGTCGCCGTGGTCCGGCGCGACGGCGCGGACGACGCCCGCGGCGAGCCGCTCGTGCTCTCGACGCTCGGCCCGGGCGACGTCGCCGGCGAGATCGCGATGGTCCTCCGCCGCGCGGCGAACGCCGACGTGATCGCCGTCCACCCCACCGTGACGCTGTACCTGCCGGCCACCGAGTTCATGGGGCTGTGCGAGGATCACCCGGCCGTGCTGGCACAACTCTACAAGCTCGCCGTCCAGCGCGACGACGAGACCACGAGCATCATGGCCGAGGAGGTCTCCGTGGCCGAGGACTTTGTGCTCATCTAGATCACCGGACCGCTCGAAAGACGGAGAAATGCGCCACGGTTGCGCAGAGTTTTTGTTGTTGTTCCCTCTCTGCCTCTGTGGTTCAAACTCTCTCTTGCAAGGGGTTTCAACCTGTTCGGTGCTCTAGCAGCGTCCTGCGAACGCGAGGCGCGTGCGCCGGTTGACGCATCGCGCCATACCCCGTAGACTTTCAGTCTATCCGTTGTTCTTGTTGACCAGCACTGAACAATTACCAGCGTAGGGTAGGCCACGCGCGCACGACAGGTCCTGCGACAATGACGACGAACGCGTTCGGGCTGGAGGGACAGGTGCTGGTCGGCCGGTATCGGCTGATCCGCCCGCTCAGCTCGGGCAGCATGGGCACCGTCTGGCGCGCGGCCGATCTCACGCTGGGCTCACCGGTCGCGATCAAGATGCTCGGCCCGCTGTACGCGAAGGACGAGACGGTCCGCGCGCGCTTCCACCAGGAGGCGCAGGCGGCCGCGACGCTCCGCAGCCCGAACGTCGTGCAGATCCTCGATCACGGCGTCGACAACGACGTCCCCTTCATCGCGATGGAGCTGCTCGAGGGCGAGGATCTCGCGCACCGGCTCGGGCGCGTCCGCACGCTCTCTCGGGCCGAGACGGCGCGCATCTTCGCCGACGTCGCGCGCGCTGTCCGCAAGGCCCACGACGCCGGCATCGTCCACCGCGACCTCAAGCCCGACAACATCTTCCTCGCCCGCGACGACGACCGCGAGGTGGCCAAGGTCCTCGACTTCGGCGTCGCGAAGACGCGCCTTTACGGCAGCGAGGGCATGGGGACGCAGGCCGGCGTGCTGATCGGGACGCTGCCGTACATGAGCCCTGAGCAGGCGCAGGGGGTGACCGTCGATTACCGGTCGGACCTGTGGGCCCTCGGGGTCATCGCCTTCGAGTGCGTGTGCGGCCGGGCGGCGATCAAGGCCGAGGCGCCCGGCGCGATGATCCTCGAGATATGCAGTGAGCCGCTGCCCGTCCCCTCGCGGGTGGCGTCCGTGCCCGTGCCGCCGGCGTTCGACGACTGGTTCCTCCAGGCGTGCAGCCGCGATCCGAGCGCGCGGTTCCCCTCGGCGACGGCGATGGTCGAGGCGCTGCGCGAGGCGCTCCTGCCGGAGGGCGAGGCGCCGGAGACCGAGAGGGCATCGCTGAGCTCCGCGGCCGCCGCGGCCGCCGCGCCGATCTCCATCCCGCCGGCGTCCGCCCCGCCGGCGTCCGCCCCGCCGGTCTCCGTCTCGCCCGGCGGGGGCGCGGCCTCGCCGCCGATCGTCGACGAGGGCGCGGAGGTCGAGGGGAAGCCTCGCCGCGCCGCGCCGGTCGCCGCCCTCGTGCTCGGCCTCGCGGCGTCGGCCGTCGGCGTGGTGCTCTTCGTGGGCTGGCGCGCGCTGGGGAGCGACCCGATCGCGCACGAGACGCCGTCCGGCGCGGCGTCGCCGCCGGCGGCGATCGAGGCGCCGCCGGCCGCTCCTCCGGCGAACGATCCGCCGGCGGAGACGGCTCCGGCCACGGGAGCGCCCGAGATCGCGCCTTCCCGGGACGCGGCCGCCGCGGCGACCCCGGCGCCTGCGGGCGACGCCGGCTCGGCGCGGGCCTCCAGGACGCCCGCCTCGACCGCCTCCTGGACCGCGGCGGCGCCCGCTCGACCGGCCAAGGCCGCCTCCTCCGCGCAGCGGACCAGGACCTCCTCGTCCGCGGCCGCGCCCTCGGCCTCCAGCGCCACGCGGCCCAAGGCCGACCGCCTCGGCTTCTGAGGAGACGAATGCACCCGCGATTGAGGGCCCTGGGCACCGCCACCGTCGCGCTCGCATTCGCATTCGCGCTCGCGACCCCCGCGCGGGCGGCCGACGTCGACCCCGCCACCGTGAACGCTGCCCGGGCGCTCGCGGAGGAGGGCCTCGATCTCTACGACAAGGGCGAGTATGCGGCGGCGCTCGAGAAGCTCTGGCGCGCGGAAGAGCTGATCCAGGCGCCCACGATCGGCCTGTACGCGGCGCGGTGCCTCGAGCGCCTCGGGCGCCTCATCGAGGCCTCCGAGCGCTACCTGCACGTGAGCCGCACGCCGCTCGACGCCTCGGCCAGCGACGTCTTCAGGACGGCGGTCGCCGACGCCGAGAAGGCGTATAACGATCTCAAACCACGGATCCCCAAGCTCGCGGTCGGGGTGCGCGGCGCCCCGGAGCGCGAGGTGCAGATCTCCATCGACGGCAAGCCCATGCCACCGGCGCTCGTGGGGGTCAGCCGGCCTGTCGATCCTGGCAAGCACCTTGTCGAGGGCGCGTGGGGGGGCCGTGTCGTCCGGCAGGAGATCACGCTGCAGGAGCGCCAGGAGACGGCGGTCGCGCTCGCGTTCCCCGACGTCCGCCGGCCCGTCGTCGTCCCCTCCCCGGCCGCCCCCGCGCAGCCGACCACGCAGCGCGTGCTCGGCTGGTCCGCGGTGGGCACGGGCGCGGCGGCGCTCGTCCTCGGCGGCATCACGTTCGGCGTCACGAGCGCGCTGCGCAGCGACCTGATCGATCTCGGGTGCACCGAGAAGGTCGTGTGCCCGGACACGCCGAAGACGCGCGACACGCTGAGCTCGTACAACAGCATGCGCCTCGTCCCTGCGCCGGCGTTCATCGTGGGCGGGGCGCTCGCCGCGGGCGGCGCCGCGCTGCTCCTCACCATGCCGTCCGCGTCGAGGCCCAGGGGCGCGACGGCGCGTCCGTGGGTATCGCCGTGGGGCGCGGGGATCGCGGGGGTGTTTTGATGAGACGCAGCGACTTCTTGGTCCTCTCCGGCGCGCTCGGCGTGGCCGGCGCGCTGGGCGGGTGCTTCGACAAGGGCGTGATCGCGGCGAACGTCGGCGGCGCCGGCCAAGGCGGGACGGGCAGCCAGGGCGGCGGCGGCGGCACCGGCGGCGGCACCGGCGCGGAGGGCGGCGGCGGCGGGACGACGTCGACCTCTTCCACCGGCATGGAGCCGTGTGAGCCTTGTTATCAAGGCCCCCCCATGACCGAGGGTGTCGGCGTGTGCAAGAGCGGTTGTCTGCGAGACGGCGCGTGCGTCGGTCAGGTGATCCCCACGGCCGAGGGCTGCACGGTGGACGCTGACGAGGTGGATGATGTCGACGAGAGCTGCGACGGTGAGCCCAGGTGCACCGGAACGCTCGAGTGGAGCATCAAGATCGGGAGAGACGGCGAGCAGCACGGTGAAGACATCGCCTTCGACAGGGCAGGGAACATCCTTGTCGCGGGGCGGTTCTCCGGGAGCGTGGATTTCGCCGCCAGCCAGGGCTCGACCGACGGCTTCGTCGTCAAGCTCGCCGCCGACGGGACCCCGATCTGGAACAAGGCGTTCGGCGGGTCGGGCACGGATGTTTGCACGCGCGTGGCGTACGCCAAGGACGACCTCGTGGTCCTGGCCGGGACCTACGGGAACACCCTCTATTTCGACGGGACGTCGCTGCCCAGCGCCGGCAGCACGGACGTGTTCGTGGCGAAGCTCGACGCGGCGGGCGATCTCGACTGGATCAAGCGCATCAGCGGTCCCGGGGCCGACACCGTCCGCGGGCTCTCGGTGGATGCGGACGACAACATCGTCGTCGCCGGCAGCTTCACCGACCGGGCCGACGTGCTGGGCGCGGCCAACCTCGTCAGCTTCGGCGGAGAGGACATCTTCGTCGTGAAGATGGACGCGCAGGGGGAGCACATCTGGAGCAAGAACTTCGGCAACTCGAGCCCTCAGGTCGCGCTAGACGCCGCCTTCACGCCCGATGGCAGCGTGGTCCTGGTCGGCAGCATCGTCGGCCCGATGCGCTTCGGGGAGACGGAGCTCATCCCCCGCGGCTATGACGCCTTCATGGGGAAGCTCGACAAGAACGGGGAGCCGCTCATGGCCAAGACCTTCGGCGACAACATGGACCAGGAGTTCGTGTCGGTCGCGGTGGACGCCCGGGGAAGCATCTTCGTTGCGGGGATGACCGAAGGACAGATGAGCTTCGACGGATCACCCCCGCCGCACGCCGGAGAGTCCGACGCGGTGGTCGCTGCCTTCGACTCCGAGGGCAAGCATATCTGGAGCCGTCAGCTCGGGGATGAGGCGAATCAGCGGGCGCTCGGGGTGACGGTCGACCCGGCAGGCAACGTCCTCGTGGCCGGAGAGTTCGAGAGATTCATCGATCTCAGGTCCCCGCGGCTCGAGTCCCGCGGCGGCTTCGATGCTTTTTTGGCGAAGCTCAAACCGGACGGCACGACGGCCTGGGCGGTGTCGTTCGGCGACGCAATGACGCAGGGCGCCGCGGCCGTCGACGTGGATGCGCTGGGGTTCATCGCGCTGACGGGCAATTTCAGCGGCAGCATCGATCTCGGCGGAGCCCCCCTGACGAGCGCCGGCGGCCGCGACGCGTTCGTCGCCAAGCTGCAGCCCTGACGTCCGCCCCACGTCGAGGCGCGCTCCGCCGCCACGCCGGCGCTCCCCGCGAAGGTGCCCGGTGCACGACGATCGACATGTTCTGGCAGACGGCAAACTCACGAAAGGTCTGCTCGTGCTGCATTGAGCAAGGGCGGATCTTTGTGCCTGCCAGCAGCACGGGAGATCCGCCGCGCTGGGCAGGACCTCCGGCGGACCAGGGGGACACGTGGTGGTCCGGTGAGAGCTCCATGCACCAGAACAACTGATCCACCGGATCGAGCGCGACCCGCCCCTGGAGCGCCTCGAGATCCCTCGTTTTGCCTTCCCTGCGCGCTCTTGAGCGGTGCGCGCGATGCCGTGGTGAGGTCTTCGTACCGGGCACCACATTTGCCTGCTGAGGAGCCGCTCACGGAGGAGGAGGTCTCGCGCGATGAACTACTCTCAAGAGAGGGCCGGGGTGCCCCCCCCCTATCCCGTCGACACGTACGTTCCGGGGACGAGGGCGGGCGCTCACGCGGCGCTCCAGGTGCCTCCCAGCATCGCGCCGGTGGCGGCCAGCGTGCCGCCCATGTCGACCACGGACGACCTGGACCGCGAGCTCGAAGCGCTCGCCCAGGGCGTGCGGCAGAAGCGGCGCAGTCGGTTCGCGTTCGTGATGGGCCTGCTCTTGGTGGCCGGGGCTGCGGCCGCGGTCACCACCTTCGCCGGCAAGGTGAAGGAGGCCGAGGCGGCCCAGGCCGAGGCGGTGGCCGCGCGCATCGTCGAGCAGGACAGGATCGCGCAGCTCAACCTCCAGATCGAGGAGCGCAACAAGAAGATCTCCGAGCTGACCCTCGCGCTCGACACCGCCAAGAGCGACGCCGAGAAGGCGCAGAAGGCGTTCACCGCCTACAAGGCCGAGGAGGAGGCGAAGGCCGCGGCAGAGGGCGAGGACGAAGCCGACGCTAAGACGTCGAAGACGTCGAAGCTCTCGCCCAAGTCGGCCGCGGTCCAGCGCGGCCGGGCGGCGCCGGCCAAGGCCGCGCGGGGCGCCCGTGCGGGGGTGTCGGCGAAGAAGGGCGGCAAGTGCGTGTGCAAGCAGGGCGACCCGCTCTGCGGCTGCCTGTGAGCGGCCGCTCACGGCCTCTCCCGTGAGCGGCAGCTCAGGGCCTCTCCCCTCCAGATCCAGCTGACAGCACCAGGACACCGGCAGAGGCCGCGCGGCGGAGCCGGACCCCTGAGGGCCGCCGGGACGCGCTGCGCAGGAGAGCGCAGCGCGCCTCGGCCGAGGCTCACGGCACGTTCGCCGCGCCAGGCGTGATCGTCGCGGAGAACGCCCAGTCGGCCGCGGCCTGGTTGGTGTCCGTCCCGTCCGGCAGGCGGCAGAGCGACCCGAGCATCGCGTTGTCCGCCACCGAGGCCGGCTCTTCTCCCTCGACGAGGCTCACGCTGGCGCCACCCATCGTGACAGCGGTGATGCTCCCCTCGTAGGAGAGCGCGTCGATCACGCTCCCCGTTGCGGAGTTCACCAGCGCAATCCCATCGGGCGCGCCGTTCTGAACCCGGTCAGTCTGCGCGCCCGTGAACGGGATCTTCAGCGCGCCTTCCGCCACGATGCTCGGTATCACGTCGGTGCCGATCACCGCCGTGCTGCCGACCACGAGGTACTGGCCCGCCGCGATCGTCCCGGCCGAGCTCAGATCGAGCGTACCGTAGACGGAGGGTGCGGCGCCGGATCCGTTGACCAGCACGAGCGCGTGACCCGCGAGATCGAGGGGCGCGCCGGTGCCGTTGTAGACCTCGATGAACTCGGTGCCATCCTCGCCCGGCTGATCGTAATCCACCTCGTTGATCACGAGCCCTCCCGTCACCGTCACCGTCTCGACGGTCGCAGAGAGCGAGATCTCCCCGAGCGTCGCCGTCACGGTGGCGCCGGCCACCGAGCCGCCGTCCACGTAGTCGAACGAGGCGCTCTGCTGCCCGCCCGGGATCGCGACCGACGCCGGGAGGGCGCCAGCGCCCGGCGGGTCGAGCGCGAGGGCCACGACGGCGCCCTCCGGCGGCGCCGGGATGTCGAGCGTCACGGTGAACGACACCGTGCCGCCCGGCGCCACCGTGGGCGACGGCGGCTCGAGCGCGGCCAGCGCCGGCGCCTCGACCGGGTCGAGGACGCGCACCGTCGCGGTCAGGCTCACGTCGCCGAGGGAGGCGGTGAGCTCCACCGCCGCCGCCGCGGCGAGGGCGTCGAGCAGCACGACCGCGCTCGTCGCGCCGGCGGGCACGGTCGCGCCGCCGCCCACCACCGCGATCGTCGCCGGATCTCCCGAGGTCACGGAGACGAACGTGTCGGCCGTCGCCGGCCCGGAGAGCGTCACCTCGAGCGGCGCCGGCAGGGTCGGCGCGGCGACCTGCCCCACGTAGGCGAACGACGCATCCGGCCCGAACGCGGCGAGCCGCGGAGCGCCCGCCACGAGGTCCTCCGCGCCGCGCG
This sequence comes from Sorangium sp. So ce1014, assembly GCF_051521505.1. Taxonomy (NCBI): domain Bacteria; kingdom Pseudomonadati; phylum Myxococcota; order Polyangiales; family Polyangiaceae; genus Sorangium; species Sorangium sp. So ce1014. The sequence continues at coordinate 82,979 of NZ_CP150356.1, read as the reverse complement.
GCTCGACCTTCGAGTTGTCGTTCCGGTGGTTGAGGATGCCGCGGATCCTCGCAAAGCCGTCGCCCTCCGCGGGGAAGGGATCGGCCCGGTAGAGGAGATCGTCCACGCGCAGATCGCCCGTGACGATGAACTCGAAGTACATCGTCTCGAGCCCGATCACCTCGACGTCCTCCACCTCGACGAGGACGCCCTCGAGCTCGGCGGCGCGCGGCCCGCCGGTGACGATGTCGGCCGGCGCGACGGGCTCCGGCGCCGGCGCCGCCTCGCCGAGCGACGCGATCCCCTCGACGACGGCGGAGCCGAGCTGGATCTGCCCGTAGAAGCTCGTGACCACCGCGCTCGTGATCCGCACGCGATCGCCCGCGACCACGGTGTTCGACGGGCTGTAGACGTAGACGCCGGAGTGCGCCGGCCCCGCGTACCCCGCGTCCCCGGGCTTCGCCTGCACGAAGAACCCGCTCGCGTGCTTCCCCGTCACGAGCGCGTTCTCCAGGGCCACCGTCGCGCCCTCGGCGACGGTGCCGTCCTTGATGTCGTAGATCGACACGAGGCAGCCCTGCGCTCCGGGGTTCGCCGCCGCCGGGCAGAGGTCGCACGGGTCGCCCTTGCCGTCGCGGTCCATGTCGGCCTGGTCGGCGTTCTGGAGGCTCGGGCAGTTGTCCGCTCCGTTGAGCACGCCGTCGTTGTCGCCGTCGTTCGGGTTCGGCGCCGAGCAGAGGGTGCTCCCCGCGTCGAGCGGGCATGCGTCGCAGGCGTCGCCGTCGCCGTCGCCGTCGAAGTCGGCCTGAGCCCCGCTGTCGAGCGGCCGGATGGGGTTGAAGACGCTCGGGCAGTCGTCCGCGCCGTTGGCGATGCCGTCGCCGTCGAGGTCGTCGTCCGTGGGCTGCCCGGTGTAGACGGTCGAGCCGTTCACCGAGGCGTTCACGGGCGCGGTCGCCGCGCGCGACGGGGTGCAGAGCGGCTCGCGCTCGGGCTCGCCGCAGAAGAAGGCCGGGTAGATCTCGCCCGCTTCCCGCTCCAGCGCCTCCAGCGTCATCCCGATCTCGTCCTGCAGACAGACCTGCTTCGCGACGCCGCACACGTCGAGCTCGTCGCACGCCTCCGCGCCCCGGACCGCGGCCACCACGGCCGCGTCGCCGTAGAGGACCTTTCCGCCGCGCATCACGAGCATGACGTCCTCCGGCGCGGCGGCGACGATGGCGCGGTGGTCTTCGCGCTCCGCGCCGTCGAAGATCGCGATGTCGGCGACCTTCCCCGTCGACAGCGCGCCGATCACGTCGTCGGTGGCGGTGACCGCGGCGGCGCTTCCGGTCACCATCGTCCACAGCTCCTCGTCGGTGAAGAAGCCGTCGTAGTACGTCTCGTTGAGCGCCGCCGCGCACCGGAGCTCGCGCAGCAGGTTCATCGAGCCGGTCGCGATCCAGTCGGTGCCGAGCGCGATCTGCACCCCGAGGCGGGCCGCGGCGGTGACCACGGCCGTGTCGCCGTAGAGGGTGATGTTCGAGCGCGGAGACCAGATGAGCGCCGTCCCCTTCGCGGCCATGGCCGCGTAGTCGGGCGCCGTCAGGCCGATCCCGTGGATGTACGCGCTCTGCGGCAGCAGCACGTCGCTGGGATCTGCCTGCAAGCAGACGAACTCGTTGCGCGCCGACGCCTCGATCCCCTCGGCGATGTGCGGACAATAGGCGTCCTCGCCCTCGATGTCCTCGCCTTTCACCATGTCGCCCGAGTAGCCGCAGCCGCTCACGAGCTCGCGGCCGCTCGCGTCGTCGAGCGGGAAGGTGTCGAATTTGACCGGCTTCTTCCCCAGGCCTTCCTGGTCGGCCCGGTCCAGGTTCCGGAGGAGCCCTGTCGCGCTCCCCGCACCGACGATCGACGTCGCGCCGCCCATCAGGAAGCGGAGCTCGCCCCACCGGATCTGCGCCGCGGTGGCCGAGCCCTTCGTGTCGATCTCCGTGTGGTCGTTGTTCCCGGTGCGCCAGTCGTGCCGGTGCTCGTAGCGCTCGTCGGTCGGGGTATACGGGCTGTTCTGCGTGTACGTGATGTGGTCGTGCGTGTTGATCAGCGAGGGGGAGACGACGCCTGTCGGGCACGTGATCTCGGTCGCCCCCGCCGCCTCGCAGTCGCAGCCGACGCACGCGATCGTCCCGCGCTCGTCCACGAGCACCCGCCCGCCGCGGTACACCGCGCCCGGCGTGAGCACGGTGCCCCGGATCAGCGTGGCGCCCGCGCCGGCGACCACCGCGCACGTCCCCTGCGCGAGCGGCGCCAGCGCCTCGCACACGATCTCCTGGGCCGGCGTCTTCGTGCAGTCGACCTCGCAGCCGTCGCCGGCCGCGACGTTGCCGTCGTCGCACTGCTCGCCCGGATCCGCGGCGCCGTCGCCGCAGCGCGGGGGCACCTCGACCTCGCATTCCGCCGAGCAGCCGTCGCCGTCCGCCGTGTTGCTGTCGTCGCACGCCTCGCCGGGGTCGAGCGCGCCGTCGCCGCAGCGGGGCCGCACCTCCTCGTGCTGGCACGTCGGCGAACAGCCGTCGCCCTCCGCCGTGTTGCCGTCGTCGCACACCTCGCCCGCGTCGACCTCGCCGTCGCCGCACACCCCGGAGGGGTTGTCGCCACCGTCGTCCCCGCAGCCGTTCCAGAACAAGACACCCACGAGCACGGCCATCAGCCGCGTGAAGCGCATCGACCTGTGAGGCATGCCTCGAGTGTAGGCGATGCCCGCGCTCACCTGTGTTGCCTTCAGATGACGCGACGGGAGCGCGCGATCGCGATCGCGGATGCCGCGAGCAACGCGAGCCAGCCAACCTCCGGCAATGCGCCGCGGTCGCGGGGAACGCCCGCGACATAACTGCAGGCGCTCGCGCGCCGCGTTCCGTCGATCGGCCGCCCTCCCTTGTCGCTGCTGCCGGGCAGCGGTGCGCCGATCGTGCCGCCGCTGCTCGAGCCGTTCCCGCCGCCGCTGCCCCCGGTCCCGGTCCCCTCGTCTTGCTCGGGTTCGCAGCCCGCGGCCCCCTCGCGGAGCGCGGCGAGCGCGAGCTTGGCGACGCCGGACTCGTCGGTCAGGCCGTAGCGCCGGTCGTCGAGCGGCTCGTCCTGAAAGCTGGCCCAGACCGCGCCGGCGATATCGCGCCGCTTCGAGAGCAGATCGAGCGAGGTGGTCAGGTTCGCCGCCTGGAGCTCCTCACCGACGAGCGTCGTCGACCACGCCATCCCGGTCACGAAAAAGGGGCTCTCGTCCCCCTCCTGCTCGGCGATCGCGCGCACCTCGTCGAGATAGTCGCCGAGCACCACCGGATCGACCTCGCGGAACTGATCGACGAACAGCTGATGGCCGAGGTGCGACCACGGCGTCCGCTCGCCGTAGCGCAGCGCCAGCTCGTCCCACACGGGCTGATCGTAGAGCTCGCGCAGGTAATCGACCCCCGAGAACGGCACGGTGGCGTCGTCCGAGGCGAGCAGGCCGCCCGTGATCAGCGAGAGCTCGTCGACGTTGAAGAGCGCCTCGTTGCGGATGCGGATCTGGGCGAGGATCTGCGCGAGCACGCGCGGCAGGATGTAGGTGCAGCCGGCGTTCACGGGATCGAGCGCGTAATCTGGGTTCTCGAAGCAGTTCGGCTGACTCCAGATCTCCCAGCGCTCGACGCGCCCGGCGTACCTCGTCATGAACGCCTCTGCCCTGTCGGCGAACGCCTCCACATAGGCGTTGTTGCCGTCCCCGTCCCGATCGTCGTTCCAGTGCTCCTGTCCTCCCCCGATCGTGCGGTGGGAGAGCAGCCCGAGCGGCTCGAGGCCGGCGTCGATGACGGCGTCGATGACGGCGTCGACCTCGTCGAGCTTGTCCTGGTCCCACGCCTCGGCGTCGTCGAGCCGGAGCTCGACGCGCACGGCGCCGGCGCCCGCCCGCGCGAGCTGCTCCGCGAGCTCGTCGTCGAGGATCACCTCCCCTTCCTCGACGGGCGCCCCCGGATCGATTCCATAGAAACCGCACGGCACGCCCCGCGCGCCGAGCGCGGGCGCAGCGAGGAAAAGCGCGGAGGAGGCGACGAGAGCGACAATGGCTGCACGCATGACCCGAAGATACCGCCGGCGGGCCGCGTCGACCAGCAAGAGGGCCGAGCCTCGGCCATGCGCGCCAGAGGGCGCTGCGGCGGCACGCCGCGCGATCACGGGCGCCCTGGCCTCGCGTGGACGAGGCGGCGGCCCAGGCAGCCGCAGACGTCCACGGCGAGCACGATGAGGATCGAATCGTAGGGCACACGGAAACGCGTGTCGCCGAAGTAGAGCATCGCGACCACGAACAGGCTGACGATGAACATGACGAGCAGTCCATGACGGACGAAGCGGCGGCGGAAGCCGAGCGCCGCCGCTACGACGAGCGGCAGCGGCAGCGTCACCATGGTCACGCCGTTCCATGCCCGCATGATGGGGCGGAACGGGGGCTGCCCCATATCGGGCCACGTGACATTGTACCACCAGAGCATCAGGACGTGCGTGACCGCATACCTCGCCTGCTGGAGCCAGCCGGTCTTCTGGATGCAGCGCTCGGCGAGCTTGTGCAGCTTGTCCTCGTCCCACATCGTGCCCCGGATGGAGAGCTCCAGGCCCATCGCCGGATCCAGCTTGACGAGCGAGTCCGGGTGTCGCTGCTCGTGCCGTTGCAGATCGCCGATCGACGGCGGCCCGAACCAGTTGTGGTTCGCCTCGACCTTCACGTTGTGGCAGCGCCCGAACACGCGGTTCAAGGCGCCGTTCTGGGCGACCAGGCTGAAGCGCCCGGTGTGGTACCGGGCGCGCGCAGCCGAGAAAGCCAGGACGAGCGCGATCGGGATGGCCGCACGCGCGAGCAGGGGGAGGCGGATCCGGCGGAGCGAGCGGCGGCGGAGCAGCCAGAACGCCGCGAGGAACGGCACGGCCATCAAGATCTGCGGCCGGACCGCGGCGCCGAGGCCCATGCTCAGCCCGAGCAGCCAGGCATCACCCCGCCGGCCCTCGTCCGCGAGCCGGATCGTATAGAACGCCGAGGCGGCGACGAAGAAGGCGTACGGCGCCTCGCTGAGGTAATAGCCGCCCATGGAAATGAGCGGATAATAGAGCACGCCGATCAACCCCACGACGCGCGGCACCCAGCCGCGGCCGCTCAGCCGGCGCGAGGTCGCCGTCATGAAGCAGATCGTGAACGCCCCTGTCACCGCCTGGAACACGGCGGTCGCCGTCTCGTTGTCCTTGCCGAAGACCGCCTTGACGGCCGCGAGCAGGTAATGCGCGCCGTACGGGAAGAACGCCTCGTCCGCGTGCCGCGCGAGAGGATCCTCGACGAGGCGATTGGCGCGCGCGACGTAGCCTCCCATGTCGGAGAAGACGTACTCGCCCGGGGGGTGGATCCAGAGATTCCAGACGAGGCGCACCGCCAGTGCGAGCGCGGTCACCGCCAGCAGCAACGAGTGCCGCCCTGCCCAGCGGAGCACCCGGGCGCGGAGGGGAACCTCGGCGGGGCCCGGGAGGCTGGCCGGCGCCGATGGCTCCCCGGCAGGGTCTGCGCCGCCCTCGACTTCGCTTGGTTGCGTCATGGCGTCGCGCCTTACCACATCTGGCCGCGAGCGGCGGCAACAGCGCAGAGCGGGAGCAGGCGAGCCGCCCCGTCCACCTGCTCATGTGCATCGTCACGCTGCCGTGCGCTCCGCCGGCGCTCTCAGCGAGGTCGCTCGCGCATGCCGAGCCCACGGTGCGAGTTGAGCCGACCCTGATCTCGGTCTTGTACTGGGAGCGGCTGCTCGAAGGGGAGTTGTTCGCAACGTCGCGCTACGTCGAGTGGGCCGTGCGCATGAAGCGCTCGTTCGGCTTCGATGCGCTCCGCTGCCCGAGCTGCGAACGGAGGATGCGCGTGCTTTCCACGATCACCGACTCAGCCGTGGTGCGCCGCATCCCAACGTGGCAGCCGATGGCGTTCGGGTTCGACGCGGCGTAGGTGGGCCGCCGGCCCGAGCCCGTCGGGGCGAGCGCACGCCGCGGTCGTCGCGCCAGAGCCGCGCCCAGTGCACGGCGCGCGGGCCCTGCGACGGGGCGAACGGGCGTTTGATGCGCGATAGACGGCTCGCCCGGCGCGTCCCCGCGGGGCTTGACACGGGCGAGGGTTCTACGGTTTCCTGCCCGCGCTTTGAAGGACGCGCTCGCGCTTCGCTTCGTCGAGCGTCCGCGCGCGTGGGTCCGCCGCCTCGATGCGTGGGTGGGCCCCGCGAACGGACGGCGCGCGCGGGTGCTCCGCGCCGCTGCGATCGGCCTCGTCCCCGCGCTGCTCGCGCTGCTCGGCTTCCTCTTTCGCTGGGTGACCGAGGACGCGTTCATCGATTTTCGGATCGTTCAGCACGTCCTCGCCGGCCACGGCCCGGTCTTCAACCTCGGCGAGCGCGTCGAGGCCTATACGAACCCGCTCTGGGTCGCGCTCCTCGCGATCCTCGCCGCGCCGCTCCGCCCCTTCCTGGGCGAGGACGTCCCGCTCGCGTGGATGGCCGTGCTCCTCGGCCTCGCGAGCGCGGTGACGGGCGTCTTCCTCGCGCAGCGCGGCGCGCTCCGGCTCGCGCGCGCGCAGGGCCGCGTGGGCTCCCCACTGCCGCTCGGCGCGCTCGCGATCGTGGCGCTGCCTCCGGTCTGGAGCTTCGCGACCTCGGGCCTCGAGACCGGGCTCGGCATGGGCTGGCTCGGGCTCTGCTTCTGGGGCGCGACGCGCTTCCCCCGCGCGGGGCGGCGCTGGCTGCCGTTCGTGGTCGGCCTCGGGCCGCTCATCCGGCCGGATCTCGCGCTCCACAGCGCGGGCTTCCTCCTGATCCTGCTCGCCGCGCTCCGCCCGCGATCACGGAAGCTCCTCGCCTACGCGCGCGTCCTCGCCGCCGTGGCCGTGCTGCCGGTGGGATATCAAATCTTCCGAATGGGGTATTTCGCCGCGATCGTGCCGAATACGGCGATCGCCAAAGAGGCCTCGCTCTCGCGCTGGGATCAGGGCTTCCTCTATCTGAAGGATTTCGTTCGCCCCTATCACCTCTGGCTCCCCGTCCTCGCGGTGGTCCTGGCCGGCGTGATCACCGCGCTCGCGCCGCGCCTGCGCCGGAGGAGGCGGCTCCTCGCGCTCGCGCTCGTGCCCGTCGTCTGCGGGCTGATCCAGGCGGCCTACGTGACCCGCGTCGGCGGCGATTTCATGCACGGCCGGATGCTCCTGCCCGCGTGGTTCGCGATGCTGATGCCGAGCGCGATGGTCGCCGGGACGCGCGCGCGGCGGCCGATCCTGCGAGCGGTCGCCGTCGTGACCTGGGCGCTCCTCTGCACGATCGCGCTGCGCGTGCCTTACATCGGCGGGCCGAAGAAGGACGGTATCGGTCCGGACGGGATCGCCGACGAGCGATATTATTATACGACCCGAATCGGCCTCTCGAACCCCGTGACCGTCGACGATTACAAGCGGTATGGCTGGACGGCGGACGGGGCGGAGCTGCGCAGGCTCGCGGAGGAGAAGCGCGTCGTCGTCGTGCCCAAACCGGGCAAGGACAAGAACAAGACGATGGAGCTCGAGCTCGCGCCCGGCGTGGCGTCGGATCTCGTGACGGCGCGCGGGCACGTGGGGATCCTCGGGTACGCGGCGGGGCTGCGCGTGCACCTCGTGGATCGGCTGGGGCTCGGCGATCCGCTGGCCGCGCGCGTGGCGCTGCCGCAGCGCGGGCGGCCGGGGCACGAGAAGTGGTTGGACGACGCGTGGGTGATCGCGCGCTTCGCGAAGGAGGGCGAGCCCGGCGTGGTGCTGCGGAGGGCGCCCGCCGCGAAGGTCAAGGCGGCGCGGGCGGCGCTGCGGTGCGGGGAGCTCGGGGAGCTGGTCGAGGCGGTCACGGCGCCGCTCACGGCGGGGCGCTTCGTGAAGAACGTGAAGAGCGCGGTCCGGCTGACGAAGCTGCGGTTCCCGGGGGATCCGGCGGCGGCGAAGGCGCAGCTCTGCAAGTGAGCGGAGCGCATCAGGTCGCGACGGCGGTGGTCTTCAGGCCGGCGATTTCACCGCAGCTCGTCCGACCTACGATGTAGACCTGAATCTTTACAGGTCGGTTGGGCTGAAGATGGGTCCCCGCGAGCGTGGGGGGTCATCGACGTCGATTGCGTCGAAGGGACGGCCGAGTACGTCGCGCGAAGGGCAGCGCGGGAGCGGCGCTCAGGGGAAGCGCCGGGCCAGTCGCGGAGGGGATACAGCGACGCCGGAGCCATCGCCATGTCTTGCCCGGGATCCGTGACATGTCACGCCGGGATCCGTGATATGTCACGCAGGATCCGTGACATGTCACACCGAGATCCGTGACATGTCACGCCGGGCGATCACCGCCGCGACCGGCTTTGCGGCGTAAACGGACCTGAAGCGCCCTTGCAGGACCTGGCCCGCGGATTGCAATTGTTGCGCGCGCCCGGACGCCTCGCGGCGGGCCGAGGTCGGCGCGGCAGCCCTGTGCCGCATCGCTTTGCCGTATAATTGCAATCAGATTGCGTTAACTCGGTGTTCGCCCGCTGCGGGAGCGGGGGTCCGACGTCTGGGAATCCCCCGGTCCAAGCAGTCGGCGGTCGCTGCCCGCTGGTGGGTAAGGAAACGCTGATCCGAGAAATTCAGAACTTCGATAGAATGAAAGAGATATCCATGAAAAATCGTTATTCTTTGGGCCTCTGTAGCGTAGCGCTCGCGGTTCTGTTCGCCCCCCTGGGGTGCGCCGTCACCCCCGATGACGCCCTCGAGACGGAAGAGGAGCTCGTCGAGTCGACCTCACAAGCCATCACGGTTTCCGGGCTAGGTCACTACTGCAGCGGGACATGGCCCGGCCTCGGCGGCTGGGCGTTCACCTCGAACACGGCCGGAGGCGATCCCTGCGCCTCGATCATCAGCACAGGCGGCACCGTCCGGCGAAAAGGCCTCTACTCGGCCAGCGGCGTGAACCGCGTCGTTTACCGGTGCAACCCTCCCAGCTACAACTGGGTGGGCATGTACCAGGGCTCGGGCAACGGCCCCTTGACGGCAGCGTACGACGCCGCGGACGGCCAGTCGGAGTGCATCTTCAACGTGTCGCCGGTGTCGATACCGATCTTTGACGCGCCCTTCTCGCTCTCGGCGACCTACACCCACGCCACCGGCTTCGACTTCGCCAAGGCGCCGTACAACACGCTCAACGTCGCGGATTTCGGGCAGACGGGGTCGACCGCTGCCACGATCGTCGACTGGATGGGTCGGGACAAGAGCAGCGGCGGCTTCATCAACGGTCACGATGGCCACGACTGGGTGATGGCGAGAGGGATCGACATCAAGGCGGTCGCGGATGGCACCGTGGTCATGGCGCGTGATTGGAATTCAGGTTACGTGGGCAGCGACAGCGCCTTCCAGAAGGAGGTCGCCATCCTGCACACGGTCCGCGGCACCGCGGGCTCCAGCTACGTGGAGCAGTTCATCACGTACTACGCGCACCTTCAGTCCTACTCCGTGGTGGTCGGCGACATCGTGACAAAGGGGCAGCAGATCGGCGAGTCCGGCAACACGGGCTCCTCGACAACGCCACATCTGCACTTCAGCGTCATGCGGGTCACGAACACGGCGGACCAGCTCTCCGAGGCCGTCACCTGGTCCAGCCCGCCGGTCCACAGCAACGGCGCCGATCAGACCATCGAGCCCTACGGCTGGGGCGCGCCTTCGGGCTTCGATCCGTGGTCCTGGCGGGGCTACCCGGACGGTGCGCTGAGCGTCGCCCTCTGGAACAGCGGGCAGGCGCCCTCGACCGGCACCTGGTAGCGCGCCGGAGCGGCGTTCGACGCTCATCGCTGCTTGACGATCGCGCCGTCGCGCACAGCGCCGGCGGCGCGCTCATCTGAATACGACGCCCGCCGGCGACCGCTCCTGGCGCAGGACACCGATCTCCTCGAGCTCCTGGATCATCCTGTCGACGCGCGCTTCGGTCGGCCGGGGTCGCGTCGCCCTGGCGATCGGCGCCGAAGGTGAGCGAGAGGAGCGCCCACAGCTCGGCGGGCGCGCCGGGATCGAAGCGGACGCCGAAGAGCTCGGCGAGATCGCAGGCCATCCGGACATGCCTGCGCAGGCGGAGCACGGCCTCCGCCCCCATGGAGAGCGCGGCGGCAGGCAGGGCGACGATGGACGGACCGGGTACTGCTGGAGCGGGCCGTGGCGCTCGTCCGGTCCGGCGTCATGACGGACGGCGACAGGCGTGCGGTGTCCAAGGCGCGCCGCGTGGCCATCGACAGCCGCCCTTTAGCCGGGGCCGGGCGGGCTGAGGGCACGATCAACCTGCTCGGTCAGGAGCGGCCCGCATCGGCAGCGCGCTTCACCGCCGTGCGGCCCGCAGGCGCTGGGCCTGCGCGCTCGCCGCGCCCGCGCGCACGCGGCGCCCCACGGCCGCGGCGAGTTTTGCTAGCATCGCCGCCCCATGCCCTGGCTCTGGTACGTAGGTCCCCTCGCGTTGCTCGTCGTCTGGTACCTGACCGGCTTGCGCGGTCGGCACGAGGCGCGGCGCGACGGCGAGCTCGTGCGCTGGCGTGCGCTGATGACGCCGAAGGCGGCCGCTCGCCGCCGCGGGGCGTACCGCGACGCCCGGAAGACCGTCGCCGACATCGACGGCCCTCGCCCCGTGCGCTCGTCGCCGAGCAGCCTCGAGCGCATGCTGGAGGAGACGGGCGGCGGCGCGGTCGTCGCCCGCTACGAGCTCGTCCCGAAGCTCGCCTACGTCGTGGTCGCCGGGCCGGACGCGAAGAACGGCAGCGAGTACCAGGTGGTCCTCGCGAAGCTGGACAAGGCTGCGCCCCGGCTCACCGTGTCCCCGCTGCCCGTCATCGACGGCAACCGCGCCCCCAACACCGGCGTCCAGTTCAAGAAGGACCCGGACTTCATGGAGCAGTTCCTTGTCGAGGGGCCGGAAGCGAAGGCCATCGGCCGGTGGCTCTCGGCGCGCGTCCGCGATGCGCTGCGCGACTTCCCCGACGCGTGGCTGTTCGTGCAGGACCGCGCCATGGCGCTCGCTGTGTACGGCCCCGTCGACGCGGAGCGCCTCCAGGAGCTCGTGATCGCCGCCGACGCGGTCTTCGCGGAGCACGGCGCCGGCGGCGCCCCCTCCCTGCTCTTCGAGGACGACAGCGCGGCTGACGAGGACGAGGACGACGAGGACGAGGACGAGGACGACAGCGACGACGAGGACGAGGACGAGGAGACGACGGGCGCCGAGCGCGCCGTTCGGTAAACACGGGCGAGCCGGACCATGTTAGTCATCGCAGCTGGGACCGCTTGAACGCGAAACCGCTGCTCTCCTCCGCCGTCCTGCTCTCGCTCTGGCTGGCGGCCCCGGCTGCTGCGCCGGCGGAAAAGAACAGCTGGGTCGAGAGCCAGGGCTCCCGCGTGGCGCTCGAGCTCGACGTCCTGAGCAAGTCGGCCGGATGGTCGATGGGTGACGTCGAGTCCGAGGTGAGCACGTTCGGCCTGAGCTTCGCTCTCGTCGGTCAGCTCCAGTGGCGCAAGCGGCTCCACCTCGATGCGGAGATCCCGCTCGCCTACGGCAACGTCTCTGCCACGTTCCGGTCGTCCCGGCTCGGCGTCGACGAGAGCAGCAGCGCCGGCAGCCTCCTCTTCGGCAACCCCACGATCGGCGCCCACTACGCGCGCGCGATGTCGCGCAAGCTCGCCGTCTTCGGCGGCGGCACGCTCTCGATCCCCGTCCTCACCGACCCCAACGCCGACGCGCGCGCCACGCTGCAGGCGACCGTCCCGGCGCGCGCCTACGTCGATCTGCACCGGCTCATCCCCGAGCACTTTCCCCTGAGGGCCCGCGGCGGCGTCGAGGCGGAGCTCGCCACGCGGCTCGTCTACCGCGCGGACACCGCGGTGATGCTCGCCCTCCCGACCAGCGGGAGCGACGTCGACCTCGTGCTCGAGCAGGGCAACGAGCTCGAGATGCGCGGCAAGGGCGCCCTGGGCGGCGGGCTCCGGCTCCAGGCCGCGCTGACGCTCACGCGCGAGGACATGGCGCAGCTCGCGCTGGAGCCGTTCGTCAGCTACACGCCGGAGAAGCCCGGCTACTATGGCCGCGCGGGGCTGCTCGTGGCGCTCGACGCGCCGCTCGGGTTCGGCCTCGCCGAGGACAAGGTCGCCACGCTGCGGCTCGCGGTCGGCCACAGGTTCTGAGCGCGCGCCGCGCCGCCGCTCGTCGTAGGCTTCGGCGGAGCGGGGGGCGGGCGAAAGGGGGGCGGATCACCATGGGCGAGCACCACGTCTCCGAGCAGGCGAGCGAGGAGCAGCTTCAGTCCTTCATGCGGGCGCTGCTCGACGACGTGGAGGCGCTCGAGCGCCTGCTCCAGGAAGATCGCATCGAGTCGGGCGTGCGCCGGATCGGCGCCGAGCAGGAGATGTTCCTTGTCGACCGCGCGCTCCGCCCCGCGCCGCTCGCGCTGGAGGTGCTCGCGCGGGCCGCCGACGACCGGCTCACGACCGAGCTCGCCCGCTTCAACCTCGAGGCGAACCTGACCCCGCTCCCGTTCGGCGGCGCCTGCCTGCGGCGGCTCGAGGCCGAGCTCTCCGACGTCGTCGGCCGGGCCGCCGGGGCCGCGCGCGCCCTCGGCGCCGACGTGCTGCTCGCGGGCATCCTCCCCACGCTGCGCGCCGGCGATCTCCGCCTGGAGAGCCTCACGCCGGCGCCGCGCTACCACGAGCTCAACCGCGCGCTCCTGGAGCTGCGCCAGGGCCACTTCCGCGTGTCGATCCACGGGCTCGACGAGCTCGAGATGACCCACGACAACATCCTGCTCGAGTCGTGCAACACGAGCTTCCAGATCCACCTCCAGGTCGGGGCGCTGGAGTTCGCGCCGCTCTACAACCTGGCCCAGGCGGTGACCGCGCCCGTCCTCGCCGCCGCGGTCAACTCGCCGCTGCTCCTCGGGCAGCGGCTCTGGCACGAGACGCGGATCGCCCTCTTCGAGAGCTCGGTCGACACCCGCCCGAGCGCGCGCGAGGTCCGGCAGCACAAGCCCCGCGTCCACTTCGGCGACGGCTGGGTGCAGGGCGGCGCGCTCGAGCTCTTCCGCGAGGACATCGCGCGGTTCCGCGTGATCATGACCGCCGAGACCGGCGAGCCGCCGCTCTCGGTGCTCGCGCGCGGCGAGGTGCCGGAGCTCAAGGCCCTGCGCCTCCACAACGGCACCGTCTACCGCTGGAACCGCCCCTGCTACGGCGTCTCGGGCGGGGTCGCGCACCTGCGCATCGAGAGCCGCGCGCTGCCCGCGGGGCCCACGATCCTCGACGAGGTCGCGAACGCTGCCTTCTTCTTCGGCCTGATGTCCGGCCTCGCCGCCGAGCACCCGCGCATCGACCTCGAGATGCCGTTCGAGGACGCCAAGGCGAACTTCTTCGCGGCGGCGCGCCACGGCCTCAAGGCGCAGCTCACGTGGACCTGTGGGCGGAGCTTCCCTGCCCCGGAGCTCCTCCTGTCGCACCTCCTCCCCGCCGCCCGCGGGGGCCTCGCGGCCGCGGGCATCGACGCCGCCGACATCGACCGCTATCTCGGCGTCATCGAGGAGCGCGTGCGCCGCGGCCAGACCGGCGCCCAGTGGGCGCTCGGCTCGCTCGCCTCGATGGCCGGGCAGGGCACCTCGGAGCTGCAGTGCCGCGCGCTCTGCGCCGCGATGCTCGCCCGCCAGCAGGAGGAGGCCCGGAGCGGCGGGGCCGATCGCCCGGTGCACACCTGGGAGCCTGCCGCGCTCGAGGCGGACCGGGACCTCCTGCGCGACAGCTACCGGACCGTGGGCCAGTTCATGTCGACCGATCTCTTCACGGTGCGGCCCACCGACATCGTCGACTTCGCCGCGAGCGTGATGGACTGGCGGCACGTGCGCCACGTGCCTGTCGAGGACGACCAGGGCCGGCTGGTCGGCGTCGTCTCGCACCGCGCGCTGCTCCGGCTGGTCGCCCGCGGCGTCGCGACGGCGCCGAACGGTTCCGGCCCGCCCACGGTCGCGTCCATCATGCGGACCGATCCCGTGACGATCGCCCCGGAGACGCCGACGCTGGAGGCGATGCGGATCATGCGCGAGCAGCGCGTCGGTTGCCTGCCCGTGGTCGCGGGCGAGCGGCTCGTGGGCATCGTGACGGAGCGCGATCTCCTCGACGTCTCCGCGACGCTCCTCGAGGCCTTCCTGCGCGAGGCGTGAGCGGTCGCTGCTCCCGGCGAGGCGCGCGCCGGAGCCGTAGAGAGAGAATTCAACGCAAAGGCGCAAAGGCGCAAAGGCGCAAGAAGAGTTCAGGAAAGAATCTTCCCGACGTCCCTTTGCGCCTTCCCGTTCTTCACTTCCTCAACCGTCGATCCAGCCAGAGCGGCGGTCACCCGCACAGGAGACGGGCCCAGATCGGCGTTTTCGGCGCGGAAGCGCACTCCTGTGCGCTGAGCACCGAAAACGTCGAGGTGGGCCCGTATCCGAAGCGGGTGCCCGCCGCGCGCTAAAGGTCGCTGATCTCGGTGCAGGTCATCGCGTCGCCGTTCGCCTGGCAGTCGAGGACCGTGCCGTGAGCCTTCGTGAAGGGGCCCGACTTGTTGCGGGTGATGATGTACCGGTTCCCGTCCACGTGCCGGATGTCCGTGTAAACAGCCTGGCAGCCCGTGGAGCCGATCGCCGCGAGCAGCAGGCACCATTTCAAAGAACGCTTCATTCGCCCTCCTCCGTTACCTCGACCCGCGTACACTCGCCCTTCCCGGCCTGCTCAGGGCACCTCCACACCTCGGGCGTGGTGAACCCGAACGTGGTCTGGTGCCCGGTGACATACACATAGCCCGGCGTCGCCGGCGCCGTGGAGCTGGCGCCCGTCGTCGCACACCCCGCGATCGCCGCAGCGACGCAGAGCAGCGCACTGAACTGAAGTCGTTTCCCCATGGCCCGTAACGCTATCGGGAAGATCCTGTGTGGGCCAAATTAGACAAAGCGACGACTCGACCGATCTTCCATTCTCACTTCACTCCTGGAGCGCGCTGTCCCTCTCTCCGACCCCGAGCGACCGAGCGAGGTTGACACGTCGCGTCAGCGCACCTAAGGGACTCCACCCGACCGGCGAGCCGGGATCCGGGGGGGCTGCGCGGGGGCGCGCGGGGCGGGCCCGCGGTGGGCTCTCCGGCGGCAGAGGAGTCGACATGGCTTCAGGCAAGAATGGGAAGAGCGGCAAGGACCGGGTGGCGGTCGTCGCTGGGCTGCGCACGCCGTTCACCAAGGCGGGGACGGCGCTCAAGGCGCTGCGCACCGTCGATCTCGCGACCACGGTCGTCAAGGAGCTCCTCCAGAGGAGCGAGGTGAGCCCGCGCGACGTCACGCTGGTCGTCTACGGCCAGGTCGTGCCGACGCTCGACTGGCTCAACATCGCGCGCGAGGTCGTGCTGCGCGCCGGCCTGCCCAAGGACATCGACGCCTACAGCGTCTCGCGCGCGTGCGCGACGTCGCTCCAGGCCATGACGAGCGCCGCCGAGGCGATGCTCGCCGGCCAGCACGACGTCGCCCTCGTCGGCGGCGCCGACAGCATGAGCGACGTGCCCCTCGGCGTCTCCCGGAAGCTCGCCTCCGCGCTGACCGACCTCCAGAAGGCCAGGACGCTCGGCGCCCGGCTCGAGATCCTCTCCCGCCTCTCGCTCAAGGACATCGTGCCGCCGGTCCCGGGCTTCTCGCGCGAGCCGACCACCGGCGAGCAGATGGGCGAGGCCGCCGAGAAGATGGCGAAGCAGAACGGCATCACCCGCGCCGAGCAGGACGCCATCGCCCACCGCTCGCACACGAACGCCGCGCGCGCCTGGCGCGACGGCACCTACGCGGCCGAGGTCATGCACGTGATCCCCCCGCCCTACGACAAGCCGGTCGAGCGCGACAACGTGGTCCGGGACGACTCGACCCTCGACGCCTACGCCAAGCTGTCGCCGGCGTTCGATCGCCGCCACGGCACCATCACCGCGGGCAACGCGTCGCCGCTCACCGACGGGGCGAGCGCCCTGCTCCTCATGCGCGAGGGCAAGGCCAGGGCGCTCGGCTACCAGCCGCTCGGGTACGTGAAGTCGTGGGCCTACGCGGCGGTCGACCCGGGCTGGCAGCTCCTCATGGCCCCGGTGCTCGCCGTGCCGCGGGCGCTCGATCGCGCCGGCCTCTCGCTCGACCGCATGGACCTCGTCGACATGCACGAGGCCTTCGCCGCGCAGGTCGCGTCCAACCTGAAGGCGCTCGCGTCGGCGTCGTTCGCCGCGGACAAGCTCGGCCGGTCCGCCGCCGTCGGCGAGATCGACCCGGAGAAGCTCAACGTGAACGGCGGCTCGATCGCGCTCGGCCACCCGTTCGCGGCCACGGGGGGGCGCATGGTGCTCTCCACGCTCCGCGAGCTCAAGAAGCGCGGCGGCCAGCACGCGCTCCTCACCGTCTGCGCGGCGGGCGGCCTCGGCGCCGCCGTGGTCCTGGAGGCAGCATGACGACGACGATCGACCCCGTGACGCCGGCCCCCGCGGCCGAGAGCCCCATCTCCCTGGAGGTGCGCCCCGACGGCGTGGGCGTCGTCACGTACGATGTCCCGGGCGAGGCGGTCAACACGCTGAAGCCCACGTTCGCCGGCGATCTCGAGCGGATCATGGGCCAGATCGCCAGCAACCCGCTCATCAAGGCCGCCATCCTCGTGTCCGGCAAGGCCGACACCTGGATCGCGGGCGCCGACATCGACATGCTGAAGAGCGTCACCACGGCGGCCCAGGCCGAGGCGATGTGCCGGGCCGGCCACGAGGCGATCCTGCGGATCGTGCGCTCGCCCAAGCCGATCGTGGCCGCGATCCACGGCGCCGCGCTCGGCGGCGGCTTCGAGGTGGCGCTCGCCTGCCATGCCCGGGTGCTGAGCGACGACAGGAAGACGGTGCTCGGCCTGCCCGAGGTGCAGCTCGGCCTGCTCCCCGGGATCAACGGGCTGCAGCGGCTCGCGGAGCGCGCCGGGCTGCAGGCGGCGCTCGACCACGGCCTCACCGGCAAGAACATGCGCCCCTCGAAGGCGCGGCAGCTCGGCGTCGCCGACGACGTGGTCCCCGCGCCCATCCTGAAGGAGACGGCCGCGGCGCTCGCCCTGAAGCTCGCGCGTGTCGAAGGCGGCCCGCCCTTCCGCCCTGCCGGCGCCGCGAAGAAGGGGCCGAAGCTCGACGCCGCCACCCTCCTCACCCGGGCGGCCCTCGAGCAAAACCCGCTCGGCAGGACTGTACTTTTCCAGCAAGCACAGAAGAAGACGCGTGAGAAAACCGGCGGGCACTATCCGGCGCCCGAGCGGATCATCGAGGTGCTGAAGACCTATGCGGACCGGGGCTTCGACGCGTCGAGGGAGGTCGAGGCGCGGGCGTTCGGCGAGCTCGTCGTGTCGAGCACGGCGCACCGGCTGATGGAGCTCTTCTTCGCGACCAACGCGATGAAGAAGGACACCGGCGTGGACGATGCGTCCGTGCAGCCGAGGAAGGTCGAGAAGATCGCGATGATCGGCGCCGGCCTGATGGGCGCCGGCATCGCCTATGTCAGCCTGAACGCCGGCATCGCGGTGCGCCTCCGGGATCGCGACGACGCGTCGCTCGGCCGCGGGCTCAAGGTCGTGACCGACATCCTCGGCGACCGGGTGAAGAAGAGGCAGCTCACGCCGATCGAGCGGGACCAGAAGCTCGCGCTGCTCACGACGACGACGGACAGCTCGGGCCTGAGGAGCGCCGATCTCGTGATCGAGGCGGTGTTCGAGGATCTCGCGGTGAAGCACGCGGTCGTGCGGGACATCGAGGCGAACGGCAAGGACGGCGTGATCGTCGCGTCGAACACGTCCTCGATCCCGATCTCCCGGATCGCGGCCGCGTCGAGGCGGCCGGAGAACGTGGTGGGGATGCACTACTTCAGCCCGGTCCACAAGATGCCGTTGCTGGAGGTCATCCGGACGGAGGCGACGTCCCCCGAGGTGGTCGCGACGGCGGTGGCGGTCGGCAAGCGGCAGGGCAAGACGGTCATCGTCGTGAACGACGGGGTGGGCTTCTACACGAGCCGGATCCTCGGGCCGTACATGAACGAGGCGAGCTGGCTCCTGGCCGAGGGGGTGGCGATCGAGCAGGTCGACCGGGCGCTCGTCGCGTGGGGCTGGCCGGTCGGCCCGCTGGCATTGCTCGACGAGGTGGGCATCGACGTGGCGGCGCACATCGGCCCGATCATGATCGAGGCGTTCGGCGATCGCATGTCCCCGCCGCCCACGATGGCCAAGCTTGTCTCCGACGACCGCCGGGGCCGCAAGAACGAGCGCGGGATGTACCTGTACGGGGCGGCGGCGAAGAAGAAGGGCAAGGGGAAGCACCCTGACGAGAGCGTCTATGCCGTGCTCGGGCTGCCGCTGCCGAAGGCGAAGGACAAGCCGCCGGTGGCCGTCGAGGAGATCCAGATGCGCTGCTCGCTCCAGCTCGTGAACGAGGCGCTGTACTGCCTCGGCGAGGGCATCCTCCGGAGCCCGCGCGACGGCGACATCGGCGCGATCTTCGGCCTCGGTTTCCCGCCCTTCCGCGGCGGCCCGTTCCGCTACGTCGACGCCCTCGGCGCCGCGGAGGTGCTCCGCCGCATCGAGGTGTACGAGCGCCGCTTCGGCAAGCGCTGGACGCCCGCCCCGGCCCTCGTCGAGGCGGCGAGGACGGGCAAGTCGTTCCACGACTGACTCCTGGAAAGAGCGGCGCGGCGTCGACGACATGCCCTCTGTCGGCGCATGGCGTGATGGGCGCAAACGTCCCTCCGCGGCATGCGAGGAACCGCGCGCTACCTCGGATTCCCTGTACACGATCCGAGCCAGCGTGGCCTGCGCGTTGCTTTCCTCTCGGCGAGGAGCAGACCGCGCGGGAGGTTGTCAGTCATGCGGAAGTGCGTTCGCGATTCGGTAGTCGTTATCACCGGGGCGTCCTCGGGGATTGGCAGGGCGGCGGCGATCGCGTTCGCGCGGCGCGGCGCGAGGGTGGTCATCGCCGCGCGGAACGCGTCGGCCCTGGAGGAGGTCGCCGCCGAGTGCGCCAGCGTCGGCGCGCGCGCGCTCGCCGTCCCGACGGACGTGCGGGACGAGTGCAGCGTCAGGGCCCTCGCCCGCGCCGCGATCGACGTGTTCGGCAGGATCGACGTCTGGGTGAACAACGCCGCGGTGTTCCTCTATGCGCGCGCGGACGAGGCGCCCTACGAGACCTACCGCCAGGTCATCGAGACGAACCTGCTCGGCTACGTGCATGGGGTGCGGGCCGTGCTGCCCTGTTTCCGCGCGCAGGGCGCCGGTGTGCTCATCAACAACGTCTCCGTCCTCGGCAAGTTCGGCGCGCCGACGATGAGCGCCTACGTGATCTCCAAGTTCGGGATCCTCGGCCTCGCGTCCTGTCTGAGACAGGAGCTCGCCGGCACCCCGGACATTCACGTCTGCACGCTCCTTCCCGCGTCGGTCGACACCCCGATCTACCAGCACGCCGGCAATTACACGGGCCGCGCCGTCCAGCCGATCCGGCCGACCGTCGACCCCGAGCGGGTCGCGGCCGCGATGGTCTCCCTCGCCGAGCGGCCGCGGCGCGACACGTACGTCGGCGCCGCCGGCCGCATCACCGCCGCGGTGTTCGTCGCCTTCCCGGCCCTCACGGAGCGGCTGCTCGCCGCGTACACGACCCGCGCGACCTTCCTGGATCGCGCGGCGACGCACACCGACGGCAACATCTTCTTTCCGATGAAGCACTGGACCGGCGTGACCGGCGGGTGGCGCGCGTCCTCGGGCGTCGCCGCGCTCCTCGACACCGTCCGGGCCTTCGCCGGCCTCGCGCTCGAGGTCCCGGCCGCCGTGGCAGAGCGCCTCAAGCCACGATGACATGGCCGATCGGGCACCTTCCGTACGCGGTCTCCCACCCGTCCTGGTGGTTGAACCCGCGCGAGGCCGACGCGGCGATCGACAGCGTCGTCCCCGGCGTGGGCGCGCTCCTCTGCGATGCGCTCGATCGCGGCGTGGGCCGGGCGGCCCCGCAGGCGCCGCCGCACCTCGAGGAGCCGCCGGCGGATCTGTTCGCCGACGCCGCCGAGTGACACGGCCGCGCTCGCCGCCGACACGCGGCTGACCGCGGCCGCCGTCCCGCGCTCGCCGGATGCGCGGACACGCGGACACGCGGAGGCGGACCGACAGCGGCCCCTGTGAAAAAGTGCCAGTCCCGCACGCTGCATCCACTATCCTTCGCGTGTGGACGCTGACTCACCCCGCATGCCGACGACCGTCAGGGTCAGCCCCGGCGCGGCGGAGCGCCCTGCGGGCGCCGACGAGTCGGACCACTGGCAGCACGAGGCCGACGAGGTCGTCGACGGCAAGTACCGTCTGGTCCGGCCGCTCGGGCGCGGGGGCATGGCGGAGGTGTGGCTCGCCGTCCACGTCACGCTCAAGACCGAGCTCGCCATCAAGTTCCTCAGCGTCTCGCTGACCGGCGACCCCGCGCGGAGCCGTACCGTCCTGGAGAGGTTCCGGTTCGAGGCCCAGATCTCGGCCCGCCTGGGCGCGCGCACGCGGCACATCGTCGCCGTTCACGACGCGGGCGTTCACGACGACATCCCCTATCTCGTGATGGAGTACATCCGGGGTCGAACGCTGTTCGCGGAGGTGCGCGAGCGGGGGCCGATCGATCCGATGCGCTTCGCGGACATGCTCGATCAGATCGCCGACGCGCTCACCGTCGCGCACGACATGGGTATCGTGCACCGCGACCTGAAGCCCTCGAACGTGATGCTCCTCGACGATCCCGGCGTGGAGCTGACGGTGAAGGTCGCAGATTTCGGCATCGCCAAGGCGCTGCACGGCGATCTCGGCCTCGATCGGCCGCGGGAAACGGAGGCCGACGTCATGCTGGGCTCGCCGAACTACATGAGCCCGGAGCAGCTCTCCACGCCGCTCTCGGTCGACGCGCGGGCCGACGTCTGGGCGCTCGGCGTGCTGGCCTACGAGGTGCTGACCGACTGGCCGCCGTTTCAGGGCAACACCATCGCCGAGCTCATCGTGGCGGTCAGCACCCGCGATTTCGAGCCTGCCACGGCGGTCCGGCGGTCGCTTCCCCGGGGGCTCGACGGCTGGTTCGCGCGCACCCTCGCGAAGGAGCAGGCGAAGCGGTTCGCCTCGATCCGCGAGATGGTGCGGGCCTACCGCGCCGCGCTCACGGCGCCGCCGCCCGAGCCCGCGGAGGCACCGCCGAGGCGGCGGCCGGCGGCGCTCGCCGCCGTGGTCGTCGCCTGCCTGGGCACGCTCGTGGGCACCGCCGCGCTCGCGTTTAGCCTGGTCGATCGGCCGCGCCCGGATCAGGCGGCGCGGCACCTGTCCCCCGGCGTGCGCGGCGCGCTCCAGGAGGCGCCGCGCTCGCCGCCCGCGCCGCCGCCACCGCCGTCCGACGCGGCGGCGCCAGCTGCCGGCGTCGCGCCGGCGGAGCCGACCGCCGGCGTCGCGCCGGCGGAGGGGTCCGCTCCCCGCGCCACGGCGACCGCGTCCTCGCGGCCGCGCTCGACCCAGCCCCGTCCTGGGGGGGACGGGGCCGCTCCCCGCGCCACGGCGCCCGCCAAGTCCGCGCCGCCGCCCACCGTGCCCCGGCGCCGCAAGGAGATCGACAAGAGTGAGATCCTTTGAGCGACAGCTCATCACGCTGTGCAGCGCCGCCCTGCTCGCGGCGGCGCCGGCCCCGGCGCTCGCCATCGGGGCCGAGGAGGACGCGAAGACGCTGTTTGCCCGCGGCCGCGAGCTGCGGAGCGCCGGCCAGTGCGAGCAGGCGGTCATCGCCTTCCGGAGCGCGCTGGAGATCTACCCCGAGGGGCTCGGCGCGCTGCGGAACATCGCCGAGTGCGAGGAGGAGATGGGCCGCTACGCCTCGGCGAGGCGGGACTGGTGGGATCTCCGGCGCGCCGCGCTCCAGTCCAATGAAGCGAAGTATGCCGGGTGGAGCGAGGACGCCGAGCTCCGCTACCGGACGCTCGGCAACAAGGTCGGGACGCTGACCGTCCGCCTGCAGGGCGCCGAGGGGAGGTCGCCGGTGCGGGTGGTGCTGGACGGCAAGCCGCTCGATCCGAGGCTCCTCGGCGTCGCGCTCGAGCGCGATCTGGGCGCGCACACGGTCGAGCTCTTTTACGGCGGCGCCGCGCCGATCACGGAGCGCATCGAGCTCACCCCGGGCGCCCATCGGGACGTGTCGCTCACCGTGCCCGCGCCGCTCTCTGCGCGCGACGCGGACGCCGCCCCGGGCCCCGCCGCGCCGCCCGCTTCCAGCGGGATTCGCACGGGCGGCTACATCGCGCTCGGGGTCGGCGGCGCGGGCGCGATCGCGACCGTGGTGGCGCTCGTCGTGCGCGCCGGCGCGCTGTCCGCGGTCGAGGACGGGTGCTCCCCTGCCGCCGGCGGGGGCTACACGTGCCCGCGGTCGCTGCAGGGGGACTACGAGACGGGGATGACCGCCACGACGCTCGCGGGCGTCTTCGCCGGGGTCGGCCTGGTCGGCATCGGCGCCGGCGTCACGCTGCTCCTGCTGAGCCCCTCCGAGGCCGCCTCGTCGGCGCCTGGCAAGCCGCCCGTGGCGGAGCTCTCGCTCATGCCGTCGCCGGGCGGCCTCGGCTCGCGCCTCCTCGTGAGGTTCTGAGGTCCGGCGCGCGGCGCGGCGGCGCGGCGGGCCGGGCGCTCGCGACACGACCGGAGCACCCCGGCGGTTGGATCGGAGCAGGCGCGGGCCTTGCCTCACCTCGCCGCGAACACGAGCTGACGTCTGCGCGTGCACAGGGCGCCTTGCCCTCATCGAGCCGCGCTCCGGACGAGGTCGCGCCCCCGCGCGGGGGCGTGGGGCGGCGCGCTCGGCTAGCGGAGGCTCTCATCGGCGCGCGCAGGCGAGCTGACCGAGGTTGCGGAGGAGTTGTGTCATGTCGATGCTCGAACCGATCTCCAAGGTGCCGCCGCTGGCCGAGCGAGACAAGGCGGGGGCGCACAGAGCCGCTGGAAGGGCGGAGCGCTTGCTCTCCACGATCGGCGGCAGCGCCCTCGTGGCGTACGGGTTCGCGCGCCGCAGCGTGCCCGGCTTGGTCCTCGCGCTCGCGGGCGGAGCGCTGATCCAGCACGGCGTCTCGGGCCGCCGCGGTGCCGCTCGATCGCCCGGCGATCGCGCCGCCCCGCGCGCGCCGCTGCTCCGCGCCGGCGAGCGCGCCGGCCGCCTGTTCGGCGCGCTCGCCCCCGCGGCGACGCGCGTCGCGCGCACCGTGACCGTCGCCAGGCCCGCGGACGAGCTCTACAGATTCTGGCGTAATTTCGAGAACTTACCACGTTTCATGGAGCACCTCACCGAGGTCGAGGTCATCGACGGCAATCGCTCGCGGTGGAAGGCGAGGGCGCCCGGCGGCGGCTCGGTGTCGTGGCGGGCCGAGATCATCGAGGATCGGGAGAACGAGCTCATCGCGTGGCGCTCCCGCGAGCCGGCCGACATCGAGAACGCGGGCTCGGTCCGGTTCGTCCCCGCGCCCGGCGGCCGCGGCACCGAGGTCCATGTGACGATCGACTACAGGGCGCCTGCCGGCGCGCTCGGCCGGGCGATCGCGAAGGTCTTCGGCGAGGCGCCGGATCAGCAGCTCAGGGACGATCTCCGCCACTTCAAGCAGCTGATGGAGGCCGGCGAGATACCGACGATCGAAGGACAGCCCAGCGGCCGGAGATCGGCCGCGCTGGGGGGGTGAGGCTCCATGCGCGCGCTCTGCTGGAATGGGGTGAACGATCTCCGCGTCGAGACGGTGCCGGATCCGCGGATCCTCGCCCCGCACGACGCCGTCGTCCGCGTCCGGATGTCGTCCGTATGCGGCTCGGATCTGCACCTGATCGACGGGTTTGTGCCCACGATGAAGAAGGGGGACATCCTGGGGCACGAGTTCGTCGGCGAGGTCGTCGACGTCGGCCCTGACGTGAGCAAGCTGAAGAAGGGCGACCGCGTCGTCGTCTGCTCGATCGTCGGCTGCGGGCATTGCTTCTATTGCGAGCACGAGCTCTGGTCGCTCTGCGACAACTCGAACCCGAGCCACGCCGTGCTCGACAAGGCATTTGGCGACACGACCGCCGCCATCTTCGGTTGCAGCCATGCCTTTGGCGGTATTGCCGGCAGCCACGCCGAGTATGTCCGCGTCCCGTTCGCCGATCAGGGCGCCTTCAAGGTCCCGGAGGCGGTCCCCGACGACCGCGCGGTGTTCGCGGCCGACGCCTTGCCGACGGGCTACATGGCCGCGGACATGTGCGGGATCCGCCCCGGCGACGTGATCGCGATCTGGGGGGCCGGCGGCGTGGGACAGATGGCGATCCTCAGCGCCTACCTGCTCGGAGCGGAGCGGGTCATCGCGATCGACCGGCTCCCCGACCGCCTCCGGCTGGCCAGCGAGCGCGGCCGCGCCGAGGTGCTCAATTGCGATGAGGTGGACGTCCGCGAGGCGCTCCGCGACATGACGGGCGGCCGCGGCCCCGACGCGTGCATCGACGCGGTCGGCATGGAGGCGCACGGGCGCGGCCTCGAGTACGCCTACGACCGCGTCAAGCAGGCGATGCGGCTCGAGACCGATCGCCCGTTCGTGCTGCGCGAGGCGATCATGGCGTGCCGCAAGGGAGGCACGGTATCGATCGTCGGCGTCTATGGCGGGCTCATCGACAAGTTCCCGATCGGCGCGGCCATGAACAAGGGCCTGGTCTTCCGGATGGGGCAGCAGCACGGCCAGCGCTACATCCCGCGCCTGCTCGAGCACCTCGAGCGCGGCGAGATCGATCCGTCGTTCCTCGTGACGCACCCGATGAGCCTCGAGGAGGGTCCGCGCGGATACAAGCTCTTCAAGAAGAAGCAGGATGGCTGTATGCGCGTCGTCTTCACGCCGGCGGCGAGCGCCTGAGCCAGCGCTGCGAGCCACGACGAGCGCACGACCGGGGCCGCGCAGCTCGATCTGCGCGCCGGCGACCACGACCTCTGCTCGCCGTCGGTCGAGCGCTTCGTCGCATCGTCGCAGGCGCGCGCTGGGACGGATCTCGCAGCGCCGCGATGTGAGAGCGCGCGGCGCTGAGCTTGTCTTTCCGCCCCGGGGCGCTACCCCTTGACGAGGCACGGGCGCGCGCAGGCAGACGGCGAGGTCGAGATGAGCTCACGGCGAAACAAGATCCTTGGTTCGGTGGCAGGGAGCGGCGCGGTCGCCGTCCGCGGGGCGGCAGAGGCGCTGTTCTCGGCGGCGGGCAAGGGGCTGCTCGACGAGGGCGCGCGGGAGGGCCTGCGGCGCGCGATGGTCGAGAACACCACGGCGGTCGTGGACGTGTTCGCGCCAGGGCTCTCGCTGGGGGCGCAGGCGACGGCGAAGATCATCGTGGATCAGGGCGGGAAGCAGGCAGGCGCGCTCGTCGCGCAGCAGGCGGCGCGGCAGGTGGGCCAGGCGGCGCTCACCGACGGCGCGTCGGCTGCGGTCGCCAGGACGCTGGCCCGCGAGGTGATGAAGACCGCGGGCCGGGAGGTCCTGAAGGGCGCGGGCAAGGCGGCCGGGATCGGGTTCGTCATCGACGGCGCCTTCGGCGCGTACGAGGGGGTCACGGCCTATCAGCGCGGCCAGATGACGAAGAAGGAAGCGATCACGCACGCGGCCCAGGAGGCCTCGACGGGCGCGGTGGCCACCGGCGCCGGCGTGCTGCTCGCGGCGGGTCTCATCGCGGTCACCGGCGGCGCTGCGGCGCCGCTCGTCTTCGCGGTGGGCGCGGGCGGCGCGATCGGAGCGAAGCAGATCCTGCGGCGGTTCGTGGGCCGAGTGTCCTCGAAGATCCAGGTCCGTCCCGTTCCCGACGGAAGCCAGGTGGGGTGACGTCGCGTGGCGGCGCGCGTCCTGACGAGCGCTGCCGCAAACTCGAACCGTCAACGCGCGCGGGCCGGCGTTCGTCCTGTGCATCACCGCGGCGGCGGCCTCGTGGCGCGCCCGCGCGACCGCTTTCGCGCGGTGGCCGTTCGACGTAGATCCTGTTCATGAAGCGACGCGTCCCGAGGCGATCCTTCTTGCGCATCGGCGGGGCTGCAGCCGCGGCGCTGGCCCTGCCGTTCTCCCTGATCTTCGCGCGGAGGACGGCCAAGAAGGTGACCGGCCGGTTCGGGCCTCTCGTGCCCGATCCAGCGGGCATCCTCGACCTCCCCGCGGGCTTCACCTACCGGATCCTCGAGCGCGCCGGCGGCGACATGGAGGACGGTTACCGGGTGCCCGGCCGGCCGGATGGAATGGGGTGCTTTCCCGGGCCAGATAACACGTTGATTCTGCTCAGGAATCACGAGAACGGGCCGGCGGACAGGAACATCGGACCGTACCGAGCCGGCCAGGACGCGCCGGCCGAGGCGTACGACGCGGGGAGCATGGGCGGCGTCACGAGGCTCGTGCTCGACGCCGCGACGTTCGAGCGCCGCTCGAGCAATCTCGTGCTCGCCGGCACCAACCGGAACTGCGCGGGCGGCGTGAGCCCCTGGGGCTGGCTCACCTGCGAGGAGAACGTCGACGCTCGCCACGGCTATGTCTTCGTGTGCGCCGCGAACGCGTCCAGGGTGGCGCCGCCGCAGCGCCTGACCGGCTATGGCCGCTTCTTCCACGAAGCGGCGGTCGTCGATCCCGCGACGAACATCGCTTACCTGACCGAGGATCGGGCGGACGGCTGCTTCTACCGCTTCAAGCCGACGGACCCCGCCGCTCCGTTCGAGGGCCAGCTCCAGGCGCTCGCCGTCGTCGGGGCCCGCAAGGTCGATGCGTCGGGCTGGGCGCTGGGGGAGCCCCGCGAGATCGCGTGGGTCGATATCGACGATCCCGATCCGCGGGACGACACGGTCCGGAAGGAGGCCCAGGCCAAGGGGGCCGCCGTCTTCCGGCGCGGGGAGGGCATCTGCCTCTCGCAAGGTGCCGTGTACCTCTGCGCGACGAGCGGCGGCCCGGCCGGCGCTGGGCAGATCTTCCAGCTGGTCCCTGCGGAGGACGGCGGCACGCTCCAGGTCATCGCGCACGCGACCGACACGGAGGATCTGGACGCGCCCGACAACATCACGCTGGCTCCCTGGGGAGAGCTCTTCCTGGCGGAGGACGGCAGCCGGGGGAACTATCTTCGAGGCGTGACGGAGGACGGGCAGCTCTTCGACTTCGCGCGCAACGCGCGGAGCCTGAGCGAGCTCGCCGGCGTGTGCTTCTCGCCCGACGGCAAGGCGCTCTTCGTGAACCTGCAGGAAGACGGGCTCACGCTCGCCGTCACGGGCCCGTTCCCCGGGGTCACCGCGGGCGCCAGCGGCTCGATCCCGACAGGGACGGCGACGCCGGGCGCCGGGTAGAGCGGCGACCGCGGCCGGTGCGCGGGAGAAGAAGGAGCTCTCCGGGCGTTCCGGCGCTCCGTCGCTCGAGCCGATCCGGGGCGCTCACGCGCCGCGCGTCGCTCAGAACGGCGGCGGCGCCGTGTCGCCGGCCGGCAGCGGCCCTGGCTCCGGCGCGTGCTCCGGCTCGATCGGCCCCGGCGCCGTCCCCGGCTCTGTCGGCCGCGGCCCCTCGCCTGGCGCCGGCACGACGCCCTGCAGCTCCTCCGGCGCTCCGCCGCCGGCGCCCTCCGCGCCCGCGTCCGCCTCGGGGACCGGCGCCTCGTCGGCCGGCTCCGTCCCGGCGACGAACACCTCGTCGATGGCGTCTTCCTGCCCCTCGCGCGCAAGGAGGCCCGTCAGCGGATCGATCTTCACGCGCACGACGCCGTTCGGCACCGGGAAGTCGGCCACCGGGCGCTTCCCGTGCGCCTGCTTCATGAAATCCACGAACGCCGGCAGCGCCGACGTCGCGCCTGCCTCGCCCTTGCCGAGCGGCGCCGCGTCGTCGTAGCCGGTCCACACCGCGCACGCGATGTCGGTCGAGTAGCCGACGAACCAGGTGTCCTTCGACTGGTTCGTCGTCCCCGTCTTGCCGGCGATCGGCCGCCCGAGCGCGCGCGCCTGCTTGCCGGTCCCGCTCTGCACGACGGACGTCAGCAGGCTCGTGAGCACGTAGGCCTCCGACTCGTCCATCACGCGGTGCGCCGGCGGGCGCGGCGGCAGCGGGATCTCCGCCCCGCCCGGCCCGACGATCTTCGTGATCAGGACCGGCTGCTCGTAGACGCCGCCCGCGGCGATGCTCGCGTACGCGCCCGCCATCTCGCGCGGCGTGACCTCGTAGGCGCCGAGCGCGAGCGACAGGTCCGCGCCGAGCTTCGACTGGATGCCGAGCGCGCCGGCGAAGGCGACCACGTTCGAGGCGCCGACGCGCGACAGCGCCGACACCGCGGCGACGTTCACGCTGTGCGCCACCGCCTCGCGGAGCCGCGCAGGCGACTTCCCCTCGCTCTCGTCGTGGTTCTGCGGCTTGTAATCGACGATGGACAGCGGGTTCGTGTCGAGGATCGTCGACGGCGTCAGCGTGCGCGCGTGGATCCCGTAGCCGTAGACGAACGCCTTGAACGTCGACCCGGGCTGCCGCCGCGCGAACGTCGCGCGGTCGAGCCCGCCGCGCACCGCCTCGTAGCTGCCGACGAGGGCGACGATCTCGCGCGTCCGCACGTCGACGGCGACGAGCGCCCCCTCGGGTCCGAGCTCGAGCCGCAGCGGCACCGGGGCCGCGGGCTTCGCCGGGTTGCCTGCGGGCGCGGCACGCTTCGCCTCGCCGGCGGCGTCCTCGTCCTCTTCCTGTCCCGGCGCGACCGCCTCGACGACCGGCTCCGGCGCGGGGCCGATCAGGCTGACGCGCACCACCTTGTCGACGTCGGCGAACTTGCTCGCCGCGAGCCCGTTCGGGTTGTACCGCTGCGCGCCGCGGAGCGCGACCGTGCCTTCCAGCGTGCCCACGCGCACCGAGAGCGTCCCTCGGGCGTCGTCGGCGCCGGTCACGATCCCCCGGAAGACCTTGTGACCGGCCGGTGTCCCCTCGAAGGGCGGCGGCTCCTTCTTGGTCCGCGCGAGCGGACCGAACAGCTTGTGCCGCTTCGCGTAGGCGTCGAGGTTCTTGCGGACGGCCGCGCGCGCCGCCGCCTGCAGCGCCGGATCGATCGTGGTCGTGATCGTGTAACCGCCCTGCTGCGCGGCGGGCCCGACGACCTCGCGCAGCACGCGCTGCGCCTCGCTGACCACCTCGGGCGCGAGCTCGGCGAGCGACTCGGTCTCGATGGCGAGCAGCACCGGCTCCCGCTTTGCCTGCTCGACCTGGATCTCGTCCGCGAAGCCCTTGCGTTGCATCTGGTCGAGCACGAAGTCGCGCCGCCCCACGGCGCGCTCGAGGTTCGCCCGGGGCGAGTACACCGACGGCCCCTTCACGATGGCGACGAGCAGCGCGGCCTCGGCGAGCGTCACGTCGCGCACGCTCTTGCCGAAGTAGTAGCGGCTCGCCTCCTCGACCCCGTAGCGGCCGTGACCGAAGTAGATCTTGTTGAGGTAGAGCTCCAGGATCTCGTCCTTCGTGAGCTCCTGCTCGATCCTGCGGGCCAGGATGATCTCGCGCGCCTTGCGCTTGTAGGTCCGGTCCGGCGTGAGCAGGACGTTCTTCACGACCTGCTGCGTGATCGTGCTCGCTCCCTGCCGGGTCTGAGTCGAGCGGAGGTTCACCGCGAGGGCGCGGAGCATGCCGAGATAGTTCAGCCCGGCGTGCTCGTAGAAGCCCGCGTCCTCGGCGGCGAGCGTGGCCAGCTTCACCTGGTTCGGGATCTCGCCGATGCGCACGACGGTGCGCCGCTCGGTGAAGAGCTCGCCGAGGCGCGTTCCGTCGCGCGCGAGGATGCGCGTCACCTGCGGGGGCCGGTAGTCCTTGAGCTCGCGGGTCGAGGGGAGATCCGCCTCGTAATGTCGGACCACGAGCACGACGGCGGCGGCGGCGAGGACGAGCAGCGCCGCGAGCGCGATCCCGATGCGCTTCGCCCAGGTGGCGATCCTGGCGTTCCGCTCCTGTGCGGCCGCGTCGTCCGGCGGGGGTGGCGGGCGAGACGGGCGCGACGGGACATCGAGGTGTGGCGCGCTCACCGGCCGCGCCGCCGCGCTGATCCGCTGCGGCGGCTCGCTCCCTCGCCCCGGCGGTCCGGACCTCCGCGCCGGCGGCTCCGACGCCTGCCGCGCCGGCGGCTCCGACGCCTGCCGCGGCGAATCGGCCCTCCTGGCCGGATCGCTCTCGTTTCCTCCTGGGTTCCCTGATTGCTCCGAGGCCATGACGACGTCCCCGTGAACGCTGGCGCAGGCGATGCGCATCCAGCGCGCCGGAGCGGCGACGCTAGCACGCCCGTGGAGGCTCGCCTCGATCCAGGGCGCAGCCGCGGAGGCTCAGCCCTGGAACAGCCGCATCGCCACGATGGTGATCAGGATGCCGGCGATCAGGCACCCCGCCGCGATGCCGACGAGGAGCAGCGGCTTCGCCTCCGCCCTGGCCGCCGGCGCCTTGGCGAGGGGCGCGGGCGCCGGCTTGGCGACGGGCGCCTGCGGCTGCTGGGCCATCTTCACCGTCTTCGCGGGCGACTTGTACGGCGACGACCCGGGCGGCCTGCTCGCCTGGAGCGCGGCGGCGTGCTGCTTTGCCGCCAGATCGAGCGCCGGGTTCGCCTTCTTCGGCATCATCGCCGTGTAGCCCTTGCCCGCGCCGCCTGCGAACGGCTTGAGCGCGTCGGCGAACTCCGAGGCCGACTCGAACCGATCCTCGGGCCGCTTCTCGAGCGCCTTGCCGAGCACCAGCCCGAGCCCCGGCGGGAAGTGCTTCCCGGCCACGCGCTCGTCGAGCGGGATCGGATTCCTTGTCACGTGGTGCTGGATGTACTCCATGGGCGTCCGCGCCTCGAACGGCAGCTTGCCCGTGAGCACCTCGTACAGGATGGTCGCGAGCGAGTAGATGTCGCTGCGCGCGTCGAGCACCTTGCCCTGCGCCTGCTCGGGCGACATGAACTCCGGCGTCCCGAAGACCATGCCCTCCTGCGTGAGCATCACCGACCCCGGCCGGAGCTCGCGCTCCGTCACCTTCGCGAGGCCGAAGTCGAGCACCTTCGGGTAGTCCTTCAGCCCGCCGTTGGTCGACAGGAAGATGTTCTCGGGCTTGAGATCGCGGTGCACGATCCCCTGGATGTGCGCCTCCTGCAGGGCGCCGCAGACCTGGATGAGGATCGGGATCGCGCGCTCGACGGTCAGCGGCCCGTCCTTGCGGACCACCTGGTTCAGGTTCTTGCCCTCCAGGTACTCCATCACGATGTACAGCGAGCCGTCCTCGAGCTCGCCGTAGAGCAGCACCTTGACCGTGTTCGGGTGGGTGAGGTGGCTCATCGCCCGCGCCTCGCGGCGGAAGCGAGAGACAAGATCTTTTCGGTTCGCGAGCTTCGGGTGGAGGATCTTCACCGCCACCATCCGGTTCATCGCCGGCTGTGTGGCCTTGTAGACCGACCCCATGCCGCCGGAGCCGATCTTCTGAAGAATCTGGAACTGCCCCCCGAGCAGATCTCGACCGATATTCGGGTCCGGACCGGCGGCCATGCGTGGAGCGGGAAAATACCACGCAACCCACCCGTATCGTCTATGACCGAAGCAGCCGACGCATCCGATCGTTCGTGGCGCCCCAAATGACCGTAAAATTCGACGTCCCCGGGGCGGCCGAGGCGCTCGAGAGCCCGCTCCTCGCCTCCGCCGGCTTCTCGCACGCCTTTTTCACCCGGCGCGGCGGCGCCAGCGCCCCCCCGTGGGACACCCTGAGCTTCGCCGTGGCGCTCGGCGACGACCCCGCCGCCGTCCGCGAGAACCTGGAGCGCGCCGCGCGGCGCCTCGGCATCCCGGCGGCGCGGCTCTATTACCTCAGCCAGGTCCACGGCGTGGCGGCGCGGGTGCTCACCGGAGCCGAGGATCGTGACGACGTCGTCCGCGAGGTTGGCGACGTTACCCTCGCACGCGTGCCCGGCGTCGGCTGCGGCGTTCGCAGCGCCGACTGTGCCCCCATCCTCCTCGCCGATCGCCGGAGCGGCGCCGTCGCCGCGGTCCACAGCGGCTGGCGCGGCACCGTCCTCCGGGTCGTGGTCGAGGCGGCCCGCGCGCTCAGGGCGCTCGCCGGCCCCGGCGCGGATCTCGTCGCGGCGATCGGCCCGCACATCGAGGCCTGCTGCTTCGAGATCGGCGACGACGTCGCCGCCGATCTCGCCGCCTGCTCCAGCGCCGGCGACGCCGCCATCGTCCGCCGCGCCCCCGGCGCGCGCCCGCATGCGGACGTCCGGCGCATCCTCAAGGCTCAGCTCGCCGAGTCTGGCCTCGACGCAACCTCGGTCGAGGACGTCCCGGGGTGCACCGCGTGTGACCCCGCCCGCTTCTTCTCGTACCGGCGCGACGGACAGCGAAGCGGCCGGTTGCTTTCCGTCGTCGTCGCCGGCCGTACCGTCATCGGCTAGAACGCTCCCCATGGTCTCGCTCGCGCGCGACTCGTCGCCGATCGTCCTCGCCATGGTGGGCCTGCCCGCGCGGGGAAAGACATCCATCGCCCGCAAAATTGCGCGGTATCTCTCGTGGCTCGGCCACCCCACGCGGCTCTTCAACGTGGGCAACTACCGCCGGGCGCACCTCGGCACCGCGCAGCCGCACCAGTTCTTCGACCCCGACAACTCCGAGGGCCGCCAGGCGCTGCTCGGCATGGCGATGACGGCGCTCGACGACCTCATCGGCTGGCTCAGCTCCGGCGGCGAGGTGGCGATCTACGACGCCACGAACAGCACCCGCGCCCGCCGGAACCTCGTGATGGAGCGCTGCCAGGCGCACGGCTTCCCGGTCGTCTTCATCGAGTCGATCTGCAACGACGAGTCGACCATCGAGACCAACGTCCGCGAGACGAAGCTCCGCTCGCCCGACTACCAGGGCGTCGATCCCGAGGCGGCGCTGCGCGACTTCCGCGCGCGCATCGCGCACTACGCCCGCGCGTACGAGCCGCTCGGCGAGCCCGAGAAGAGCTACATCAAGATCATCGACGTCGGCCGCCAGGTCGTGCTGAACCGCATCCACGGCTACCTGCCGGCGCGCCTCGTCCCGCTCTTGATGAACATGCACCTCACGCCGCACCCGATCTGGCTGACCCGCCACGGCGAGAGCGTGTTCAACGAGAAGGGCCTGCTCGGCGGCGACTCGGATCTCAGCGCGCGCGGCGACGAGTACGCGAAGAACCTCGCCGGCTTCATCCGCGAGCGCTCCGGCGAAGAGCACGTCAACGTCTGGACGAGCACCCTGCGCCGCACGATCCAGACCGCGCGCCCGATCACGCAGAACCACGTCGCGTGGCGCGCCCTCGACGAGATCGACGCGGGCGTCTGCGAGGGCATGACCTACGAGGAGATCCGCCAGCAGATGCCCGAGGTCTTCCACGCGCGCGCCGCCGACAAGTTCCGCTACCGCTACCCTCGCGGCGAGTCGTACGAGGACGTCATCCAGCGCCTCGACCCGCTGATCATCCAGCTCGAGCGCCAGCGCTCGCCCGTGCTCGTGATCGGCCACCAGGCGGTGCTGCGCGCGCTCTACGCCTACCTCGTGGATCGCCCCGCGCCCTCGTGTCCGACGCTGCCGATCCCGCTGCACACCGTCATCGAGCTGACCCCCACCGCGTACGCGTGCGAGGAGCGCCGCTTCCAGCTCGCCCCGGCGGTCCAGGGCGGCGACTCGAGCACCGCGCACCCCTGATGCTTCCATCGCGGCGACGCGCGCGCGGCCGCGGCGACGCGCGAGGCCGCGACGACGCGCGGCCGGGTCAGCGCTCGCGGCTGATGAGCTTGCGGAGCAGCTCCAGCGGGTGGAACGGCAGCATCGCGGCCATCTCGCTGTCGGTCCCGGCCCGCTCGAGCACCGCCCGCATCGCGGGCCCCACGATCCCCATCGGATCGATCCGCTCCGCGATCGCGCGGAGGGCGCTGAGCGCCGCGCGCCCCGCGTCGATCCCGAGCGGGATGGCGAGCGCCGCCGGCACCGGCGCGAGGATCACGTCGCGCACCGCGACCGCCCGGGCCCAGGCGCCCGGGCTCGGATCGACCTCGAGCTTCCGGATGGTCTCCGCCTCGGCGAAGCAGCCGAGCGACAGCTCCCCTGCCCGCTCCTCGATCGCGCGCGACAGGTGCCGGTAGTCGCGGCGCCAGTCGCCGGCGAGCAGCCCCATGTCCTCCCGCACCTCGTCCGGCCCGAGGATCAGGCTGATCCCGCGCGCGTCGCGGCGCAGCGCCACGCTCGTCCAGAGCTCCCCGCCCTCGAACAGGCCGATCACCATCGTCTTGCCGACCCCGACGAGCGACTCCAGCGTGCCCCGCACGACGCCCGGCGACGGGATCGGCACGCCGTGCAGCCGCGCCGGCCAGAGATCGATCGTCCCGACGAGGAGCTCTTCGCGCGCGAGCTGCAGCAGGAGGAGCGTCTGGGCGATGAGGTCGTCGCCGCGCCGCACCCGCGCCCCGAACCGCTCCACGATCGCCTCGAGGGCGCCCGCCTCGATCACGGCGGCCCAGCTCGCGTGATGGGACGCGGCGAGCTCCTCCACGGAGAGCGTGGCCGCGCGCTGCGCGTCGTCGATCCGGAGCCGGCCGGCGTCCGTGTGCACGAGCTTCCTGAGCTTGCCGCCCGCGCGGACCGCGACGACGCCGCCGCGCGGCCGTTCGGCCTCGTCGATGCCCGTGCGTCTGGGCCGGAACAACGACAGCACGCGGATCCAGTCGGTCGCGGTGAACCCCTCGAAGCGGACGTCGGGCGACAGCACGGGGCGAGCCTACTCCCGGGACGCGCGCCGGTCAGCCCGGCGCGCGCGCGCCGTCGGGCGGCGCACGGCGACGCGGCCGGCTACGCCCCCCACCAGAGCATCTCGTGCGCCTGGGTCTCGCCGCGGACGGGCACGATCACCCGGATCTTCTGGCCCTCGACCTGGACCACGTGGGCGGGAAAGCTGTCGGCCGGGTAGTACGCGGATTTCGCGAAGCCGTTCGCGTCGAGCCAGAACAGGTGCACCCCCTCCGTGGTCGCCCCGTGCATGAGGAGCATCCGCCCGCCGCCGAGCAGCGCGAACTCCATGCTCTTGAAGGCCATCTCCTCGAAGCGCTCCGGGGACGGGAAGTCCTCCCCCACCGACCTGAGCTCCGGCAGGTGCGCGCGGAGGTGCTTGTAGAGCGTGTCGTAACGCACCTTCGCGAGCCTCGGGATCCGCCGGTCGCCCGCCGCGATGACCGGCAGCCGCTCCGCGTCGAACGTCGGCACCTCCACGTGGGTGCGGTAGCGATCCACGAGCCTGCCGCGGTCGATCTCCTCGTCGCTGAGCGCCTTGAGCCACCACTGGAAGAGCGCGAGATCGCCGGTCCCTGCGCTCGACTCGAGCCGGACCAGCGACTCCCACAGCGGCGTCCGGACCTGCCATTTTCCCCCGTGGTTCTTGACGACGCACGCGCCGACATAGAGCGCCCCGTGCGTCACGAGGGTGACCAGCATGGACGGCTCCCCGGCCCCGCTCGCTGTCGACGTGCCGCGCGTCCCGCGCGCGCCGCCCGCTCCTCCTGCCGGCGAGAGCCACGCGTCGCGCCGCTCGCGCGTCAGCGCCGCGCCCAGCCGGTGGACCGACGCATCGGAGAAATCGAGCCCGAGATCGGGCGCGTCGAACGCCCCGGGCGCGAGCCGGGCGAACACCTCCGCCGCGTGCTCGATCTGGGCCAGGATCGACGGGTTTCCAGCCGGATTTGCGTCGGTGGAGCGCATGGCCGCGAGGTCGGTGAGCGCGTCGGGCGGGTAGTGCGGCGCGAAGAAGCGCTCGAAGAGCTGGGCGGCCGTGATCGGTTCGGCGGGCATGACAGGAGGCCGGGAAAGGGGGAGGGCCGGAACGGGGGTCGAGCGGGCGCGTCCGGCGCCGTTCAGAACATCTTCTTGCGCTTCGACGAGCTCAGGATGCCGAGCATCTCGCGGTACTTGGCCACGGTGCGGCGGGCGATCTTGATGCCGTCCGTCTCCTCGAGGATCTTGACGATCGCCTGATCGCTGTAGGGATTCGACTTGTCCTCGGCCGCGATGATCTTCTTGATCGCCTGCTTGACGCTCTCCGAGGCGATGTCCTCGTCAGCCACCCTGTGGATCGACGAGTTGAAGAAGTACTTGAGCTCGAAGAGCCCCTGGGGCGTGTGCACGTACTTGTTCGACGTCACGCGGGAGATGGTCGACTCGTGCATGCCCACCGACTCGGCGACGTCCCGCAGGATCATGGGCTTCAGGTAGCCCACGCCGCGCTCCAGGAACTCGCGCTGCTTCTCGACGATGCACTCGGTCACCTTGATGATCGTGCGCCGCCGCTGCTCGATGGCGCGGATCAGCCACTGCGCGCTCCGGAGCTTCTCGCTGATGAACTCCTTCGCCTTCGGGTCCTTGAGCATCCGCTGGGCGAGGTTCTCGTTGATGTAGAGCCGCTGGAGCCCCTTGTCGTTGTCGGTGACGACGAACTGAGAGCCGTCCTTGATGACGTACACGTCCGGGGTGATGGCGATCGTCTTCTCGTCGACCTCGGCGAAGTTGCGCGCCGGCACGCTCTCCAGCTTCTGGATCTCCTGGACCGCGTCGTAGACCTCCTCCAGCGGGATCTTCAGCGCCTTGGAGATCGCGGGGAAGTTGCGCCGCTCCACGTTGTGGAGGTGGTCCTTGATGATGGCCATCTCGATCGCGTCGAAGCCGAGCACCTCGGCCTGCACCCGCAGGCACTCCGACAGATCGCGCGCCGCGACCCCGACCGGGTCGAAGCGCTGGATCATCGCCAGCACCTCCTCGGCGTCCTCGGGGTGCAGCTCCGCCTCCCGCGCCAGGTCGGCGAGGCTCATATCAGGGCCCTTCGTGCCGTCGGGACGTTCTCCCCCCTTGAGGTCGAGGTATCCCTTCTCGTCGATGTTGCCGATGACGAGCAGGGCGAACTGCCGCTCGTTCTCGACGAAATCGCTCATCTGGAGCTGCCAGAGCAGGTGGTCGCGCAGGTTCGACGGCTTCGTCAGGTTCTGGTCGATCGGCGGCAGCTCGTCGAAGCCGCCCCGGTGCGCGGGCATGGCCTGCTGCATCTGGCGGTTTTCCAGGAATTGCTCCCAGTCGACCTCCTTGACCCGCTTTTCCGTCTCGCGCGCCGCGATGTCGGTGTCGCGGTCGAACCGTTCACCGTTCTCGAGCCGCTGCTCTGTCGGCAGGTCGGCGTTCCTCCCCCTCTGATCCCCCTTCTCCCCGTCCCGCGCCTTCGGGTCGGTCATGTCGTCGGCGAGGACCGGGTTGCCGTCCAGCTCCTTCCTGATCTCGTCGACCAGCTCGAGCCGCGAGAGCTGGAGCAGCCGGATCGCCTGCACCAGCTGCGGGGTCATCACAAGCTGCTGGGACAGCTTGAACTGGAGCTTCATCTCCATGCCCATGAGGAGCTCCTTCTCTCAGTTCGCCGCCTGCGCCACCCGCCGAACGGGGGCCGGGGCATTGCGCGAGGTTCGTGCCATCGAGTGTTTCATTGGTGGCCTCACCCCCAACGTAGCATCGAACGGGGCAGCGGCCCGGGTCTTGCTTTCACGTCTGCACCAAAAAATAGCGCAGGGCCTGCATCCTGTACCGCTGAACGCGGTATCAGGCTCCACCATGGCGGATTTCTCCGCCCTGCCCGGAGTGTGATCCTTGGCCTGTTAGAATCGGCCCCCGCCAACGGATCGTTGCACCATCGGCGACCGATCGGGAGGCTTGAAATCCCCGAAAAATTGGGCGATGGCGCGATGGGACAGCCGAGGGTGCGCGGACCTGCACTGGGGATCGAGGGCGAGCGCGGCGACACCTCGCAGGATCTCGAGCCCCGTGAAGATCGAGCGCGTCGCTGACGGGCGGGTCGTCCCGCTCGGGCACCGCGGGCCCGGCGAACTCGCGGGCGAGAGCGCGCACGCGGGCGCGCCGGCCTGATCTCGTTCGACCGGCGGCGGATCGTCATCCGGGATGGCGCGCACCTCGCGGCGCGCGCCGCGGCGACCTGAGCGTGCGCCCCGACGGACCGCTGCGCGTCCTGCGCTGGAGCCGGACGACGGCGGCGCCGGTCGCCCCGACGGCGTCGCCGCCGCGCGGCTCGGCCGGGCGGTCGACCGCGCCGAGGGCGGCCCGGCCGGGGGCGCACGCGCCTCGCTCGCCCGGTCCGCTCCGCTCTGGATTGTCGAGCTCGCCGCGGACCAGCCGGAGGCGAGGAAAGACCCCGGACCTCGTGGATGGCCGGGGGCTGAGGTCGACGAAGATCGTGCTGAGCAGCCGGCCGAAGGCGTACGGCTTGAGGAGGACCTCGCTCACGTCGTCCGCTCCATCGCACGAGACCGGCTCGTCGGCGCAGAAGACGACCCGCCGCGGCATCGTGCCCTCGCGCCGCAGGCGGCCCAGGATCTCCCGGGCGCCCTGGGTCCCGGGAGCGAGATCGATCAGCGCGACGTCGTAGACGCGCTCACGGGAGAGAGAGATCGCTTCCTCCAGCGTTGCGGCCGGGCTGACGACGGCGCCGCGGTTGCCGAGGAGGAGCGCCGTGGCCCTCCGGAGGACATGGTCCTGATCCAAGAGGAGAACGTTCGGTTGGTACGTCATCGGGGTTCCCTGCGGCTTTGCAGTCGAATTGCGCCGCATCGACGGGGACGGCGACGCGCGCGCGCCCCATCGTTCAGCGGCAGCATCCGCGTCCGCGGACGGTCCTCCCTCTTCGCAACGCACGTGCCGACAGCGTGGCGCCGCCGTGGCCCGACCCTCGTCGGCCCCGGTTCTCGGCGTCAACGCGGCCCTTTCGAGCGACGCCGCCGGTGAGGCCGCCCCGTCGATCCCGGGGCCGGCGCTGTGCCCATTTCGCGCTCCCTCCGCAAGGCCTCTCCGCCCCGGCGAAGAGCGCCCCCCCATGCTGTCGGCTTGCCCACCGCGTCCCCGACCGCCGGTGCGCGGTTCGTGCGCACGGGCCAGCCCAGGTTTGCGACCCCTCCAGGACGGTGCTGTCCGCCGATCCGCCCGTTGCTCCAGGCTCGGCTTCCAGGCCGAGGCCTCCCGTCCGGGCCGCTCGTGCACCTCCGCCCTGACGCGATCGGCGCAGCGCAGCAAACTCATTTTCCCGCTTGATGAGGCTGGCGTGGGGTGCCACAAGCGTGCGCGCGCACGAGTGGCGGAATTGGTATACGCACCGGGTTTAGGTTCCGGCGCCGCGAGGCTTGGGGGTTCGAGTCCCCCCTCGTGCACCACGGCTTGAATCCTGGAGGACTCGACCTCCCTGCGGCGCGACGTGCCCCGTCGTTACCCGGGGCGGCTCGGGCCGAGCGGGGTCGCCGGTGCGCGGGCGGGGTCGGCCGGTGCGTGGACGCGGCCCGCTGGGCGTGCGGGAGTGAGCCTGCGCCGGAGCGCGTGTCCGACGGCGGAGGCGGAGGCCGGGCGGCGCCCGGGCCGCGGAGCCTCGGGCGGATCGCCTCGGCGGTGTCGTCGACGGAGCGCGCGGTCCAGGAATTGCGCGACGCCCGCGGCGCGACTACGTTCGCGTTCCTCGGCCGGACCCTTTCCTCCCACCTGACCGCCGCGGAGCCAAGGCACGTAAGATGTTCACTTGGGCGATGAAGAAGATTTTCGGCACCTCGCACGAGCGTGCCATCCGCCGCTTGCGACCCCGCGCCGAGGCGATCGGCAGGATGGAGCCGGAGCTGCAGAAGCTCTCGGACGCCCAGCTTCGGGCAAAGACGGCGGAGTTCAAGGAGAAGCTCTCCAACGGGGCGACGCTGGACGACATCCTGGTCCCGGCGTTCGCGGTCTGCCGCGAGGCGTCGAAGCGCGCGCTCAAGATGCGCCATTACGACGTGCAGCTCATCGGCGGGATGGTGCTCCACAACGGCAGCATCGCCGAGATGCGCACCGGCGAGGGCAAGACGCTGGTCGCGACGCTCCCCTGCTATCTGAACGCCCTCGAGGGCAAAGGCGTCCACGTCGTCACGGTGAACGATTACCTGGCGCGACGCGACGCCGAGTGGATGGGCAAGCTCTATGGCTTCCTCGGCCTGTCGACGGGCGTGGTCGTCAATCAGCAGGGCGACGCGGAGAAGCGCGACGCGTACCGCTGTGACATCACGTACGGCCAGAACAACGAGTTCGGCTTCGATTACCTGCGCGACAACATGAAGTTCTCGGCGCTCGAGTACGCGCAGCGCCCGCTGCACTACGCGATCGTCGACGAGGTCGACTCGATTCTCATCGACGAGGCGCGGACTCCGCTCATCATCAGCGGCCAGGGGGAGCGCTCGAGCGACAAGTACCGCTCGATCAACGAGGTCATCCCCCAGCTCCGGAACGAGGAGCACTACGCCGTCGACGAGAAGGGTCACTCGGTGACGCTGACCGACGAGGGCGTGGAGACGGCGGAGCGGCTGCTCGCGGCGCTCAAGGTGCTCAAGGGCACGAACCTCTATGACCCGGTGAACCTCGAGACGCTGCACATCCTGAACCAGTGCCTGCGCGCGCACACGCTCTACAAGCGCGACGTCAACTACATGGTACGCGACGGCAAGGTGCTCATCATCGATGAGTTCACCGGCCGCGTCCTCGCGGGCCGCCGGTGGTCGGACGGCCTGCACCAGGCCGTCGAGGCGAAGGAGAACGTCCGGATCCAGGAGGAGAGCCGGACGATGGCGACGATCACCTTCCAGAACCTCTTCCGGCTGTACAAGAAGCTCTCCGGGATGACCGGCACCGCGGACACGGAAGCGGCGGAGTTCCACAGCACGTACAAGCTCGACTGCGTCATCATCCCCACGAACAGGCCGGTGGTCCGCGTCGACTACGAGGATCTCGTCTACAAGACCGAGAAGGAGAAGTTCACGGCGGTCATCAACGAGATCCTCGAGAAGCACGAGCTTGGCCAGCCGATCCTGGTGGGCACGACGAGCGTCGAGAAGAGCACCGCGATCAGCCGGATCCTGACGAAGCGGGGCGTGAAGCACAACGTGCTGAACGCGAAGCACCACGAGAACGAGGCCTACGTGGTCGCGCAGGCGGGCCGCAAAGGGGCCATCACGGTGTCGACCAACATGGCGGGGCGCGGGACGGACATCATCCTGGGCGGCAACGCCGAGATGCTCGCGAAGCTCAAGTTCAAGGAGCAGAACCGCCAGCCCGAGGCGGAGCCCGAGGCGTTCGAGGAGCTGATCGAGGAGCTCAGGAAGGAGTGCACCGCGGAGGGCAACGAGATCCGCGAGATCGGCGGGCTGTACATCCTGGGCACCGAGCGGCACGAGTCGCGCCGCATCGACAACCAGCTGCGCGGCCGCGCCGGCCGCCAGGGCGATCCCGGAACGTCGAAGTTCTACCTGTCCCTCGAGGACGATCTCATGCGCATCTTCGCCGGGGATCGGGTGAAGAACCTGATGGAGCGGATGGGCATGCCCGACGACGAGCCCATCGAGCACCCTTGGGTGACGAAGAGCGTCGAGAACGCGCAGAAGAAGGTCGAGGAGCGCAACTTCGACATCCGCAAGAACCTGCTCGAGTACGACGACGTGATGAGCGCGCAGCGCAAGACGATCTACGACATGCGCCAGTCGCTGCTCGTCGGCCGCTATTATCCCGAGATCCTCGACGAGGAGGGGAAGCCGACTGGCGAGAAGCGGGCCATCAAGCCGCTCGCGTCGATCGTGGAGCTGGTCCGGCCGGACGTCGGCTACCTGCTTGGCATGTTCGCGAACGATCCGGTGATGCCGCTCGACGCCGACGGCAACCGCCGTGAGATCGTGCGAAAGGACTTCGAGGAGACGGAGCGGTTCGTCGAGCTCGAGAACCTGCAGCGCGAGATCTACACGCGCTGGGGCGTGAAGGTCGAGCTCGAGTCGCGCGCCGACAAGGTCCTCGAGATCTACGACGAGAGCGCCGCGCTCGTGCCCCAGGCGCTCACGGAGCAGCGCGAGCGCCTGCTCGATCTGATGGATCGGATCATCGGCGCGATGGTCGAGGAGTCGTGCCCGTCGCGCAAGCCGCCCGAGGAGTGGGACTGGGGCGGCATCTTCCAGGGTTTCCGCGAGCACTTCGGCGTCGACCTGCCGGACGACGTTTCGCACATCGGCGATCAGGAGACGCTGGCGCGCGAGCTCTACGAGCGCGCCGAGAAGGCCTACGAGAAGCGCGAGGAGGAGATCGGGATCGAGCTGTCGCTACGCATCTTCCGGCATCTCTACCTGGAGGAGCTCGACAAGGCCTGGGTCGACCACCTGACCGACATGGACCACCTCCGCGACGGCATCGGCCTGCGCGGCTATGGGCAGAAGGACCCGAAGCAGGAGTACAAGAAGGAGGGCTACAACATGTTCGTCAACATGGTGGCCCGCGTCTCCTCGAACGTGGTCACGAAGCTCTTCAGCGTGAACGTCCGGCGCGCCGAGCAGGAAGAGGCGCAGATCGAGGCGGCGGATCGCCAGCGCCACGCGGCGGCGCTGCTCGACGCGGTCGCGCAGCACGACGAGTCCCTCCCGATCGGCGCGAACCCCGCGCCGGCGCTGCCGCAGCCCGCCGTCATGCAGGAGCAGGAGTGCCCCTGCGGCAGCGGCAAGCCGTTCAACACGTGCCACGGCGTCGAGGACGAGGCGACGGCCTGAGCCGGCGCCGCTCGCCCGACAGCCGCGACGTGGCAGCAAGGGCCCCCGCCGGGCCCTTGCTCCTGCGCCGGACCCCAGCATGAACACTGCCGGAGGGCCGATTCATCGGCTCGGGGAGGCAGGACCATGAAGGTGTTCATCGACTCAGGGGATATCGCGGAAATCAGGGAAGCACAGTCGATGGGGGTCATCGACGGCGTGACCACGAACCCGTCGCTCCTCGCCAAGGGCGGCAGGCCGACGAGGCAGGTGATCGCCGAGATCTGCGAGCTGGTCGACGGCCCCGTCTCGGCCGAGGTGGTGGCGGTCGAGAAGGACGCGATCCTCCGCGAGGGTCGCGAGCTCGCCAGGATTCACCCGAACGTGGTGGTCAAGGTCCCGCTCATCGACGAGGGGCTCAAGGCCGTCCGGATCTTCGCCGCCGAGGGCGTCAGGACGAACGTCACCCTCTGCTTCTCGGCCGCCCAGGCGCTGCTCGCGGCCAAGGCCGGGGCCACGTACATCTCGCCGTTCGTCGGGCGGGTCGACGACGCCGCGGGCGACGGGATGGACCTCGTCCTGCAGGTCGTGACCATCTACAGGAACTACGGCTTCCCGACGCAGGTGCTCACCGCAAGCGTGCGGCACCCCGTCCACTTCGTGCAGGCCGCCATGATCGGCTCGCACGCCGCGACGCTGCCGCTCAAGGTCATCAAGCAGCTGACCAGGCACCCGCTGACCGACGTCGGGCTCGCGCAGTTCTTGGCGGATGCGAAGAAGATCCCCGAGCTGGTATAGCGGATCCCGTGGCCGAGAAGGACAAGGGGAGCGCGGGAACGAAGCGACGCGGGAGCCGCCCAGCGGCCCCCGCGGTCGTGTCCATCACGACGCAGGGCGGGCCGTTCCAGGGGGTGTCGGCGGCGGTCGTACGCCGGCGCGCGAGCAAGATGCTCGCCCACCTCGCGCTGCAGGGCGTGGAGCTCTCCGT
The DNA here is from genome assembly GCF_051521505.1 of Sorangium sp. So ce1014. Taxonomy (NCBI): domain Bacteria; kingdom Pseudomonadati; phylum Myxococcota; order Polyangiales; family Polyangiaceae; genus Sorangium; species Sorangium sp. So ce1014. The sequence continues at coordinate 39,354 of NZ_CP150356.1, read as the reverse complement.
TGCCCTGGTGAACGACGAGGTCATCCACGAGCTGAACCGCAATTACCGGCGCAAGGACAAGCCGACCGACGTGCTCGCGTTCCCCATGATCGACCAGAACGGAGCCACGTCACGCCGGCGCGGCCGGCGAGGCCCTGTGGATCCGTCAGTGTGGCACGGCCTGCTCGGCGACGTGATCGTCTCGATCGACACGGCCACCCGGCAGGCCGCCGAGCGCGACCGTCCGCTGCTCGACGAGATCACGATGCTGCTCGGGCACGGCCTGCTCCACCTGCTCGGCTACGACCACAAGACCGACGCGGAGGAGCGCGAGATGACGGCCTTGACCCGGGAACTCGAGGCCGCCGCGGCGTCGCGGGGCAGCAGTTCCACTGGAATCCGGCCCCGCAGCGGCGTCGCGAGGCCGAATAAGACGGGGGCGCAATGACTTATCGCTTGCGATACGAAACCTCGCTTGTTAAACGGACGCCCCCTTTCGACTTGGAGGAAACATGCCCGGTTCGAACAAGCTGACCAAGGCGCAGATGATCGTTGGTCTTGCCGAGGCCACCAACCTCGACAAGAAGTCCGTGGCCAGCGTGCTCGATGCGCTCGGCGAACTGGTGAAGAAAGAGCTCGGTCCGGAGGGGCCTGGTGAGGTCACGGTCCCGGGCCTCGTGAAGATCAAGGCGAAGGAGATCCCGGCCACGCAGGACCGGGAAGGCATCAATCCGTTCACCAAGCAGCCGATGACCATCAAGGGCAAGCCGGCGAGCCGCAAGCTCCGCGCGGCGCCCGTGAAGGCGCTCAAGGACGTCTGAGCGGTACGTCGGTGGCCGCAGCTTGCGTGGCCGCATCCGGCGGCGCGAGCTCCGGCGCTCCTGCGAGCGGGCGCGCTTCCGCGCCGATGCCCCGAGCTTCGGGCGACGCCTTCACCTTGGAGCGTCGCCCCCTGAGCGCGCCCACGACGATCGCGAGGGCGAGCAGCGACGCCAGCGGGGCGTCGCCCACGCGGGTGTAGAGCGTCAGGGGCGTGTCCCTGACCGCCGGGGTCGCGAAGGTCACCCCCGGCGCAGCGCTCTCCTCGCGGGTGCGCACCACGCCGCGGGCGTCGATCCATGACACGACGCCCAGGTTCACGGCGCGCACGAGATCGCGGCGCAGCTCGATGGCGCGCATGACCGCGAGCCGCGCGTGCAGCTCCGGCTCGGCGCTCCCGGTGAACCAGGCATCGTTCGTGATGTTGACGAGGAGGTTCGGGGTGAGCGTCCCGGTGATCCGCCGCGCCACCCCGGTGAGCGTGTCCTCGTAACAGTTGAGCACCCCGATCCGGAGCGCGGGCCCCTGCTCTCGGGGAAGCGTGAGCGCGCGCGGCTCCGCGCCCGGGACGAGCCCGCCGCTCTTCTGGAAGATGCGCCGCAGCCAGGGCAGGTAGGCGCCGCCCGGGACCGTCTCGCCGAACCAGAGCAGCTGCAGCTTGTCCTGCGTCGGCTGCATCGTCCGGTCAGGGAGCACGAGGGTGGCAGAGTTGTAGCTGTTCCGTTCCTCCACGCCGTCGGCGGCCTTCACGGGCGGCGCATGGGTGATGAGCCCGGCGAGGATCGGACCGCGGACGCCCGGCCCGAGGATGGCTCGGCCGCCGCGCGGCGCCTGCCGGGCGCTGTGCGGGAGGGGGTAGGGATAGGCCGCTTCGGGCCAGAGGGTGAGCTCGGCGCCGCCGGCCTCGGCTTTCCGGGTGAGCTCGTGCAGGGTCCGCAGGATCTGCGGGTGGTTCTTCGCCTGCCAGCGCTCGTGAGGCCCCACGGCCTGGTTGACGAGCGCGACCCGCGCCGTCGGCAGGCCCGCGCTGGCGCGCTCCACCGCGGCCATCCGCAGCGCGCCGTGAGCCGCGAGCAGCCCGAAGAGCGCGGCGCTCGAGAGCGCCGGGTAGAGGATCGCGCGCGGCAGCCGACGGCGGGCGGACCGCGGCTCCGGCGCAGGCGCGCGCGCGAGCGGACGCCCGCCCGGCGCCACCCCGAAGGCCGCGAGCCCCGCACGGGCCAGCAGAGCTGCCCCCACGGCGAACAGGACCGAGACGCCGCGCTCGCCGATGAGATCGGCGAGCTGCACGAGCGCCGGCCATGGACTCATGAGGCCCGCCGGCGTCCACCCGAAGACCGTCGGGAGGCCCACGGCGGCGAACACGCCGGCCGCGAAGGCGAGCTCGAGCGGGGCGCGCAGGCGCCGGAGGAGCACGCTCGTGATGCCGCCGCAGACCGCCCAGACGAGCGACTGGGCGGCCGCGAGCAGGACCAGCGCGAGGTACGAGGCCGCCGAGCCGAGCGGCGTGAAGCGCTGGATGACCTCCGGCACGAAGCGCAGGCCCACGATGCCTGCCGCCGTTCCCCAGGCGGCGCCGCGCCCAAAAGCGCGCCAGACCGTCGGGGCGTCGTGGACGGCGGCCGCCAGCAGGGCGAGGCCAGCGATGACGGCAGGATAGAGATCCGTCGGCGGGGCCGTGAGGGCGAACGTCGCACCGCCGGCGACGGAGAGGAGCAGCGGAGCGCGGCTGTGAAGCGCGCGTGGGGTCGAGGCCTGGGGCACGATGCGGCGTTATACCGCGTCGGAGCAGCCCGGACCGCGGAGGCAGCCCCGAGGAGATCGAAGCCGAGGCGAGCCCCGCACGGTCAGGGCGGACAGGAGGCTAGGACGAGACGCTCACCAGTAGACGCTGAGCCCACCGCGGAAGAGCCCACCGCCCGACGTGTCCGTCGTTCGCCCGGTCACGGGATCCCTGAACTCGGGAACGACACCGTCGTCAGTGCGGCCGCGCACGAAGCCGATCGCGTCGATGTTCAGCGCGAGGCGGGGGGAGAGCCGGAACTCGAGGCCGAGGCCGCCCTGCACGCCGAAGTAGTCGTACTCGGTGTTCGAAACGTACGCGTCGCCGCCGGCCGCCGCCTCGCTCAAGGGTCGCTCGACGTCGGCGTGCGACATGTTCAGGCCGCCCGTGAAGTAGAACTGCGTGCGGCTGCGCGGGTTGACGAACAGCATCCCGCTCAGCGAGAGCGGCACCTCGGTCCGCTGGTAGCCGTGATAGTCGTTGCCCGCGAGGATGTCGGCGCCGAGGTCGAGCGCGAACGCGGGGACGGGCCGGTAACGCAGGCTGATCCCGACGCCGCCCATGCCGGCGTCCTCCGCGCCGCCGTGCTCGCGGCCCATCATGAGGCCCTGCATGCGGAAGTTGACCCCCCACTGGCGCCGCCAGCGCAGCTTCGGCGGCGGAGGCGGAGCAGGCGGGGTCACGCGGCGCACGATCACACGCGGCGGAGGAGCGGACCCGGGCGTCACGACGATGACCTGCGGCGGCTGGCCCGGAGGCGAGGTCTGGTAGACGACGATCGGCGGAGCCGGACGGGTCGCACGCCGGCCCGGCGGCGGGGCCGGCGATGGGGGGGGCAGCGCCTCGGCCGGGGGGGCCTCGGCAGGGTCGGCGGAAGGCGGCCCCGCGGCGGGATCGCCGGGCGGCTCCACGTCCTCACAGAACCACGCGCCTGGAGGACAGTTGTTGTTCTCCTGCGCGAGCGCGCTCATCGGCGCGGTCATCGCCACCGCAACAAGGGCATGGGTCAAGCAACGGCGCATCGGGCGACTCCTCTTCGGTGCAGGGAACTTAGCAACCGGGATGCCATCGACCATCTCGCTGAATTGTCGTCACCATGGCCGCGAAGCACGCCGGCGTGCATCGGCCGCCACGGCGCGCTGTGGCGGAAGGTTCACACGCGCGCCGTCCCGCAGGGTACTAGCTCCCACGGCAAACGTCACGGCAGGGCCGCCCCCGTCGGCAGCCCTGCCAACATCGAGAACAATCGGGTTCCATCATGCCTACGGTTACGTTGAAGCAGGGTCATGTTCGGCCCGTGTGGTCGGGGCATCCCTGGGTGTTCGCTCAGGCGGTCGCGCGCATCGAGGGCGGCGCCGTGGCCGGCGACGAGGTCGTGGTCACCGATCCGTACGGCAGCGTGCTCGGCCGCGGGCTCTACACCCCGCGCTCGGCCATCCCGGTGCGCATGTACACGCGCGAGGACAGGCCGATCGACGCGGCCCTGTTCCGCCACCGGATCGAGCGCGCCATCGCGCACCGCCGCGAGCTCGGCCTGCCCGGCCGGGCGCCTGGCCACGAGACCGACGCCTTCCGGCTGATCCACGCGGAGGGGGACGGACTGCCCGGGCTCATCGTCGATCTGTTCGGCGACACCGTGGTCGTGCAGCTCGGGACGATCGGGGTCAAGCGCCGCGAGGGGGTGATCTTCGACGCCCTCCAGGCGGCGCTCTCGCCGCGCGCGATCGTGGACAGGACCCCGGAATCCCTCGCCAAGCTCGAGGGGTTCACCGCCGACAGCGGCGTGGTGCGCGGCGACCCCGGGCTCGATCGGCTGCGGTTCGTCGAGCGAGGGCTGCGGTACACGATCCCGCTCGCGCTCGGCCACAAGACCGGGTTCTACCTGGACCAGCGGACGCTGCGGACCCGCGTCGAGCAGCTCGCCCCCAACCGGCGCGTGCTCGATGCGTTCTGCTTCGTCGGCACGTTCGCCATGGCGGCGGCCCGCGGCGGGGCGAGCGAGGTCCTCGCGATCGACGAGAGCGCGACGGCGCTCGAGGTCGGGGCGGAGTGCGCGCGCGAGAACGGGCTGCTCGACCGGATCCGCTTCACGCGCGACGACGCCCGCAAAGCGCTGCAGAGCGCGTCGAGGGAGGGCGGCTTCGACCTCGTCCTCTGCGACCCGCCGAAGCTCGCAGGCACGCGCGCGTCCAAGGACGCCGCGCTCACGGCCTACCGGCGCCTCGCGGCCGGGGCGTGCCGCGCCACGCGACCGGGCGGCATCCTCGTGCTCTGCTCCTGCTCCAGCGCCGTGAGCCTCGACGACCTCACCCGGGTGCTCGCGCTCGGCGCGCGCGACGCCCGCATGCAGGCAGCGGTGTTCGACCGGCACTTCCAGGGGGGCGACCACCCCGTCCCCGCGGCCTTCCCCGAGGGCCTCTACCTGAAGAGCCTCATCGCGCGCGTCGACGCGCTCTGACGATCGCCCGATGAAACCTCTCTCCCTGCTGACCCCCGACGACGCGCGCAGCCTCGCCGGGGTGATCTTCGACCTCGACGACACCGTGCTGGATCACGGCGCCCTCACCGAGACCGCCTACGGTGCGCTCTTCCGTCTGCGCGAGACGGGGCTCGCGTTGATCGCCTGCACCGGCAGGCCCGCCGGATGGGGCGAGGTGATCCAGCGGCAATGGCCGATCGACGCGACGATCGTCGAGAACGGAGCCGTCGCGCTGGTCCGTGAGCAGGCCGGTCCGATCGCCGGCCCTGGAGAAGGGCTCGCCCCGGTTGCTGGCGCAGGCCGCGTCGTCAAGCTCGACGCGCTGGACCGCGACACGCGGCGGGCCCGTCGGGCCGAGCTCGTCGCGCTCGCCGATGACATGGTGCGTCGTTTTCCCGCGGCTGCGCTCGCGGACGACAACGACCAGAGGGTGACCGACGTCACCATCGACATCGGGGAGCACCGGCGCGTCCCGCCGGAGGACGTGCAGGCGATGCGCGCCGTGCTGCGCGAGCGGGGGGTGAGGACGCTCGTCTCGAGCGTCCACCTCCACCTCACCCGCGACCCGGCCGACAAGGCCACGGGCGCCGTGCGCCTGCTCTCGACCCGGTTCGGAGAGGATCCAACCCGGGCCCGGTACCGCTACGCCTTCGTGGGCGACAGCGGCAACGACGGCGTCGCCTTCGCTGCATTTACATTGACCTTCGGCGTGGCCAACGTGCGCGCCCACCTCGGCAAGCTGTCGGTGCCGCCGCGGTTCGTGGCCTCCCATCCCATGGGCCGCGGGTTCGCGGAGATCACCCGCCGGATCGTCGAACTGCGGAAGAATGCACCTGAGCCGTGATCGCCCCTGCGCAAGGTGCCTCACGCTGCGATCCGCCCCACACCTGGAGCAGGTAACCTAGCCGCGACGTGCACCGAAGGAATAGGATCGAGCTTTCGGGAGGGGCGTGCCTCCCAACCCTTTACAGGGGCGCGTGTTCTCGGGGACCATGATCTTGGTCCCTCGCTCGCCAGCGGCAGCAGATGGCGTTTCGACCCCCGACCCCCGGCCTCCTCGTCGACAACAAGTACCGCCTCGCGGAGCGCATCGGCGGGGGCGGCATGGGCGACGTGTTCCGGGCGGAGCACGTGCTCGCAGGTCGCGCCGTTGCGATCAAATTCCTCCACCCCGAGCTGGCGGACAACTCGGAGCTCTCTCACCGGTTCTTCCAGGAAGCGCAGGCGGTCAACCGGATCCGCCACCCGAACATCGTCGACGTGATCGACGCGGGCGTCGGCGAGCTCGGTCCGTACATCGTGATGGAGCACCTCGACGGCGAGTCGCTGGGCATGGCGCTCGCGCGCTTCGGCCGCCTCGACATGGAGGCCGCCGTCGGGGTCGCGCTCCCGGTGCTGGAGGCGCTCGACGCCGCGCACCGCGCGGGGATCATCCACCGCGACCTCAAGCCCGAGAACATCTTCATCGCCTTCGATCCCAGCCGCGGCTCGGCCGTCGTCCGGCTGCTCGATTTCGGCATCGCCAAGGTCCTCGACTCCGACGGCCCCTCGCCGCGGACGCGCACGGGCGTCGTGTTCGGCACGCCGGACTACCTGTCGCCGGAGCAGGCCACCGGGGAGTCGCCGCTCGACGGGCGGAGCGATCTCTTCTCCGTGGGCGTCCTGCTCTACGAGGTGCTCACGGGCACGCGGCCGTTCCGCGCGCCGACCGCCGTGGCGACCGCGTTCCGCGTCGTGCACGCGGAGGTGCCCACGCTCGCCTCGGCGGGCGTGACCGTCGACCCGCGGCTCGAGGCGATCGTGCAGCGGCTCCTGCAGAAGGATCCCGCGAAGCGCTTCCAGACGGCCGGCGACGTCGTCCGCGAGCTCGAGCGCGTCGCGCCCGATCCGCCGCGACGGACGGCGGCGCTCGGCAGGCTCATCAACGTGCAGCGGCGGATGGCCCTGAGCCTCGGGGGCGCCTCGGAGAACGAGCGCGATCGGCTCTCGTCCTCGCGCGACCGATCGCGCGCGGGCACGGCGTTCGACATGAACGCCGCGCCGCCGATGCGCCTCTCGCCGTCGCTCGTGTCGGGCGGGCGCGTCACCGAGGCGCCGCCCATGATGCGACCGTCGTCCGAGCCGTCGAAGCCCGCGCCCGGCGCGACGCTCTCGAACGCGCTGCGGAACCGAGGCTCGGAGCCCTCGATGCTCTCGCAGCGCGGCGAGTCGTTGCCCACCGTGCGCAGCGCCGACCTCGGGCTCCGATCCGAGCCGACCGTGCGCAGCGCCGACTTCGGCGCCCTGCTCAACCGGCAGCGCGATACGCGTCGGCCCAACGTCACCCCGGTCCGGCCGCTGCCGGCGCGCTTCGCGGGGCAGTACCACGTGCGCGGCCCCGTCCTGCGGAGCGTCGATCGCACCATCGTCGACGAGTACGGGAGGAGCGCGCGCGACGAGGTCGTCGCGCAGATGCCGCTCCGCTACGCCGACGACTTCAAGCACGACTCGATCAACGCGCTCGTCGGATACGATCTCGAGGCGCTCGACGCGTACATGGAGCTCGCGACGTCGCTGGTGCTGCGCGATCTCGAGCGCTGGCGCGACATCGGCAGGCTCGGCGTGGGCGGCGAGCTGCACAGCCTCGTGCGCACGCTGTTCGCCCGCCCGCTGACCGACATCGCGTCGCTCATGCGCCGCGGGACCTCGATCTGGTCGCGGCTCTTCACGTTCGGCTCATGGCGCGTGGCGACCGGACCGACCGGGCGGGTGACGCTCCACATCGGCGACTTCGACCCTGCCTCGCTGCCGCTCCGGCTGTGGGTCGTGGGGATGGTCGAGGAGACGGCGCGACGCGCGTCCGGCGGGGGCGTGAAGGTCACGATCACGCTCGGCGAGCTCGGCTTCACCTCCGAGCTCGCCTGCGAGATCAGCCTCTAGCTCCGCTCGCCAGAGGCCCGGCGCCCGGTCAACGATGGCCGGACCTCTGCGCCGCTTCGAGGCGGCTGCGCTGACGGGATTCTCAGGAAGGCTTGCGCGCGCGGTAGCACGCTTGACAGAACACGTCGCGGCCCTCGACAGGCTTGAACGGGACCTCGCCCTCGGAGCCGCACGACTTGCAGGTGATCGAGAACGTCGGACGGTTGCGCGGCGCGCGCGGCTGCTGCGGCGCGCCGCGGCCCTGCGGCACGGCTCGGCGCTCGCCGGCGAACGACGGCGCGCGGTAGTTGCCGTCGTCGCGGACGGGCGCGCCGCCGCGCGGACGGTGCGGGTAAGCGCTCGGCGCCGTCCACGCGGGCGCAAGCCCCGAGTACGCGTCCTGCATCGGGCTGCGGTACTCGTTCACGTCGCCCGTGTACTGGGGCTTTCGAGGCCGACCGTCGCCGCGCGCCGCGCCGCGGTACCCGCCAGGGCTCCGGGCCGGCCCAGGGCGCTGGTGCTGCGCCGCGCGAGCGGTCGGCGCGCTCTCGTGCTCCCCTCGGTTGTCCTTGCGCGCGCGGCGGCAGGTCCTGCACCGCTTCGGCGGGGCCGCGAGCTTCCGTTCGGCGTAGACGGCGGCTTCCGCAGCGGAGAATAGGAACGACGTGCCGCAGCTCGCGCAGACAATGTGCTCGTCTCGATGCTGTTCCATGATTCCTCTTTCGTCAGGCCGACGGGCCTCGCAGGCTCACGGGCTCGGGTGCTCGGACAACTCGGGGAACAGGAGCGCCCGGGAGCGGCCCCGCTGCGCCGGAGATGCGCAATTTACGCGGGGATCTAGATGATATGGGTGGGATCGCCCTCTTGATGGGGCACGGGAGTGCCTACGGTGACATGCTTGTCATGGCGGTCAAGCGTGCCGCCTCCACGCATCGCCGGGATCGATCGCGCGGCGTGGAGGCTTTGATTTCGAAGCCCCTCACGATACCATCCGCGCGACTTTCACGAGGAGCACAGCTCCTCCCGTGACTCCCGTGACCCACCCAAGGGCAGCACCCGCCCACGCCGCGCCTCGCAGCCAGTCGAAGCAATGAGCCATCCCTCCCTGCATCTCACCGCTCGTGACTTCGACGCGTACGCCGCCGAAAAAGCGACCTCGAAGGCCTACTCACGCCCCCGCCTCGAGGTGAAGCAGCGCGCGCTCGCCTGGGCGCGCGGCGTCGTCTCCCGGCTGGGCGACCTCGGCATCTCGGTCGACGTTCACGGCTCGGACGAGCACCCCTCGATCCGCAACAAGCACCGGGCCGACTGCCAGTGGGTCTTCTTCTGGCGTGACCAGGCGGCGCGCGACGAGCTCGATCGCCTGCTCGACCGCGGCCGCTCGATCTCCGACGCGATCGACGATCCGAGCCCCTACACGCGGCACGCGTTCCTCGCGCTGCGCATCTCGGAGGGCGAAGTGCAGGTGTGCTTCGCGGTCCACCCGGACGCGAAGGTCGACGTCGACAACCTCCGCGCCCGCCTCGCGGCGACCGAGGAGTCGACGGGCGAGCCGGCCTCGCCGCTCGCCGCCGAGCTCACGAGCGCCCTCCACGCGCTCCCGGAGCAGTTCTCCTTCGGCGCCGACGGGGGCGATCGCGTTGCCTGCAGCGCGGCCACGCCCGACGCGATCGCCGAGATGCTTCGCCGCGCCGCCGACGGGCAGGTGCCGCTCTGGATCGGCTGGTCGGTCCCGCGCGAGACCGCGGTCGAGCACGCCGACATCCTCGACGAGCAGCTCGAGGACGCGCTCGTCGCGCTCACCCCCATCTACCGGCTCGTCGCCTGGTCGCGCGAGAACGATCGCATTGCGCTCGACCGCAAGCTCGAGGGCATCGAGCAGGAGCGGGCGCGCGCCCACGCCGAGATCGAGGCCGAGAACGAGCGGTGGCGCTCCGAGCAGGCCCGGGCGCGCGAGCTATCGATGGAGCAGGCGCGGGCGCGCGGCGACGAGCGCGTCGAGGCCGCCCTCCCCGCCCGCCGGCCGACCCTGGCGACGCTGTTCAAGGCGACGAGCGGCGCCGGCGCCGTTCGCGGAGGAGAGCCGCGGCCCTCGCCGAGGCACGGCGGAGAGGGCGGCGCCCCGGCCCGGCGAGCGCCGCACGGCGAGGCGGAGCAGCAGACGAAGGCCGAAGCTCCGCAGAAGCCGCAGGCCGAGCACGCGCCGCGGGCGCAGCGCGGCCCGTCCGGCGCGCCGGACGCCGCGGCGAAGGCCACCCCGGAGCCCGCGAAGGGCGGCGTGCTCGAGAAGGGCAGCCGGGTGCGCGTGCGGCGGGGGCCCTTTGGCGACAAGATCGGTGTGGTGAGCGAGCTCGACGGGCGCGGAGGGGCGCGCGTCCTGCTCGGCCTGCTCTCGACGAGGCTCGATCTCGACGAGCTCGATCTCGTGGCCGACGCCCGAGATCGGCCTGCGCTCTCGACGTCGCACCGCAAGCCGCTCGCGCCGACGCCCCGCAAGGCGCGCTGAGCGTCGCCGCGCAGCACTCTCCTCAATGATCAAGCGCGATCCTTCAACCTACCCGGTCGGCCTCGCCGCCCAGTTCCGCCACAAACTCCCGCTCTACCTGGCCGGCGCGGCGCTGCTCGCGATGCAGCAGCTGCTCATGGCCAAGCGCGACTTCCTGGTCAAGGATGCCGTCGACGCCGCCGTGAAGCTCCAGTCGGACGAGGCCTCGCGGGCGGCGCTCATCATGCTCGCGGTGAGCGTGGGCGCCGCGGTCATGCGCGTCTTCTCGCGGGTCACCATCTTCACGGCGGGCCGCAACGTCGAGTACGAGCTCCGGGCGATCCTGCTCGCGCGCCTGCACAAGCTCGGGCCGGCCTTCTTCCGCAAGATGCCGACCGGCGAGATCATGAGCCGGGCGACGAACGACCTGACGCAGGTGCGCCTCCTCCTCGGCTTCGGCCTGCTGAACGTCGTCGGCTCGGTCTTCGCGTTCGCGAGCGCCCTGTACGTGATGCTGCACATCTCGAAGCGGCTCACGCTCGCGGCGCTCCTGACGATGCCCGCGCTGATGCTCGTCACCCGCTCGTTCTCGAGCAAGCTCTTCGTCCGCACCCGCGACAACCAGGAGGCGATCGGCGCCATGAGCGACCGCGTCCTCGCGAGCCTCGCGGGCGTCCGGGTGGTCCGCTCCTTCGCGCTCGAGGCGTCCGAGATGGCGGCGTTCACGAACACGAACCAGGCCTACCTCGAGAAGAGCCTCTCCCTCGCCAAGCTGCGCGGATCCATGGGGCCGCTCATGGGGGCCATCAGCTCGGTCGGCGTGCTCATCGTCTTCTGGTACGGCGGGCAGCTCGTGCTGGACAAGCAGATGACGCGGGGGGACTTCGTCTCCTTCTGGCTGGCGCTGCTGCGGCTCACGTGGCCGATGCTCGCCCTCGGCTTCGTCGCAGCGATCGTCCAGCGCGGTCGCGCCGGCTACGTGCGGCTCAAGGCGATCTTCGACGCGATCCCCGAGGTCGTGAGCGGCCCGATGCCGTCCCCCGACGTCGTCCGCGGCGCCCTCTCCGTCAAGGAGCTGACGTTCTCCCACGGCGCCAGGAAGGTGGTCGACGGGGTGAGCTTCGAGGTCGAAGCGGGCGGCTCGCTCGCCATCGTGGGGCGCACGGGCTCGGGCAAGAGCACCATCGCCACGCTGCTCGCCCGGCTCATGCCCACGCCGCGCGGCGCGGTGTTCCTCGACGGCATCGACATCTGCGATCTGCCCCTGGAGACCGTGCGCGCCAGCATCGGCTATGCGCAGCAGGACGCGTTCCTCTTCTCGACCACCGTGGCCCGCAACATCGGCTACTCGCTCGACGATCCGGACTCGCCCGCCTCGTTCGAGACCATCCGCGCCGCCGCGGCCGAGGCCGAGGTGCTGAACGAGATCCTCTCGCTGCCGGACGGCTTCGACACGGTGGTCGGGGAGCGAGGCGTGCAGCTGTCCGGCGGACAGCGCCAGCGCGTCGCGCTCGCGCGCGCGCTCGTGCGCGAGCCGAACATCCTCGTCCTCGACGATCCGCTCTCCGCCGTCGACGCGAAGACCGAGCAGGCGATCCTCGAGGCGATCGAGCGGCAGGCGGCGCGACGGACCGTCATCCTGATCACGCACAGGGTGGCGGCCGCGCGGCGCTGCGACGCGATCGTCGTGCTGGAGCAGGGACAGGTCATCGAGCGCGGCACGCATGACGAGCTCGTCCGCGCGGGCGGGCTGTACGCGTCGTTCTCCGAGGAGCAGCAGCTCGAAGAGGATCTCGCGACCCTCGAGGCGTCGCCGTCCTCGCAGCCGGTGGGGCTCTCATGACGCAACCGAGCCCCGGAGAAAGCGCGACGATGCGGTCGAAATCGAGCAGCCCCTCGGCCGCCGGAGAGGTGGGCGCGAGCCCGCGGCGGCCGGCGCAGGCGGCGGCGGACAGGGGCCGCGGGGCGAAGAAGGCGAGCCGCACCGAGGACGTGCTGAGCCGCTTCCACGAGGAGGCGCAGCTCGGCGAGGCGTACGACGCGCACATGCTGCTGCGGCTATGGCCGTTCGTTCGTCCGCAGAGCAAGCACCTCGCGCTCTCGCTGTCGCTGCTCATCGTCACCGCCCTGCTGGCGCTGATGCGCCCGCTCATCATGCGCGACGCGCTCGACGCCTTCGACTCGCCCGGCGGGCTCGATCGCCTCACGCGCAACGGCTTCCTGCTCACGGGCATCATGCTGGCGGAGCAGTCGCTCGCGTTCCCGCAGCTCTACCTGATGCAGCTCGCCGGCGCGCGCGCGATGGCCGACCTGCGCGTGCGCGTCTTCGGGTTCTTGCACACGAGGCGCCTCGGGTTCTTCGATCGCACGCCGGTCGGCCGGCTCGTCACGCGGGTGACGAACGACGTGGACGCGATCGGCGAGATGTTCGCGTCCGGCGCGCTCAACGCGTTCGGCGATCTGATCCGCCTCGCCGTCATCGTCGTGGTGATGGTGTCGCTCGACTGGCGCATGTCGTTGCTCGCCTTCGCGGCGGTGCCCCCCGTCGCCCTCGGCGTCAACTGGACGCGGCGCCGGATCCGCGACGCCTTCCGGGAGGTGCGGGCGAAGACGGCGAGGATGAACGCGTACCTCAACGAGCAGGTCTCCGGGATGGCCGTCGTGCAGGCCTACGCCAGGGAGGAGCGCTCAGCCGAGGAGTTCGACGAGATCAACGCGGCCTACCGCAGCGCGAACAACCGCTCCATCGTGCTCGACGCGACGCTCGACGCCGCCATCGAGATGGTCTCGAGCGTCTGCATCGCCGCGGTGCTCTGGTACGCCGGCGTGAAGAGCCTGAAGGAGGAGATCTCCTTCGGGACGCTGTTCGCGTTCGTCGCCTACATCGACATGTTCTTCGTCCCGATCCGCGATCTCTCGGCTCGGTACACGCTGCTGCAGTCCGCGATGGCCGGCGCAGAGCGCATCTTCGAGCTGCTCGACAACAAGGACGAGGACGCGACGGCGGCGGCGAGCGGCGGCGGCCCGACGGAGGCCGCGGACGAGGGCGTCGCGTTCGAGCTCGAGAACGTCGTGTTCGGCTACAAGCCGGGCGCGCCCGTGCTGCGGCAGGTCTCGATGGCTGCGAGGAGCGGCGAGAAGGTCGCGCTGGTCGGCGCGACCGGCGCCGGCAAGAGCACCGTGGCGTCGCTGCTGCTCCGCCTCTACGACGTCGAGGAGGGCGCCGTGCGGGTCTTCGGCCGCGACGTCAGCGCGTACCCTCGCGACGAGCTGCGCCGCAAGTTCGCCGTCGTCCCCCAGGACGTGTTCCTGTTCCCCGGCACGGTGCTCACGAACATCGCGGCCGGCGACGCGACCCCGGATCGCGCGAAGGTGGTGAACGCGCTGAACCGCATCGGCGCGCTCGATCTCTTCGAGCGCCGCGAGGACGGCCTCGACGCCCCGGTGCTCGAGCGCGGCAGCAACTTCAGCGCCGGCGAGCGCCAGCTGATCGCCTTCGCCCGCGCCCTCTACCGCGATCCGCCGCTCCTCATCCTGGACGAGGCCACGGCCAACGTCGACAGCGACACCGAGGCGCGCCTGCAGCGCGCGCTCGAGGGCGCCATGGAGGGGCGCACCGCGCTGATCATCGCGCACCGCCTCTCCACGATCCGCGCCGTCGATCGCATCGTCGTCTTCCACAAGGGCTGCGTCGTCGAGCAGGGCACGCACGAGGATCTGCTCGCCGCAGGCGGCGTCTACAGCAAGCTGTACCGGCTCCAGTTCGCCCGGCAGGCGGTGGCGCAGGCCTAGGGAGCAGCGGGCTCCGGGTCATCGCCGTAGCACTTGCCGACGACGGCGCCTCCCGTCGCGCCCTCGTCAGCGCCGTCCGCGCCTCCGGCGACCACCCGCAGCCAGTACTCGGAGCAGCTGTCGTTCATGACGATCAGGTGCCCGTCGTCCACGCAGGTCACCTCGGCCTGGTTGCCCGCCGCCTGCGCCAGCGTGCCGCCGTGCTTCGTGCCGTCGCTCTCGAACGACAGGTAGACCTGCCACCATCGCGGCCGCGCGCCGAGCCCGTGCTTGAGCGCGTACCGCATGCCGCCCGGAAAATAGAGCAGCTCGCCGTCCGGCGCCGACGTCTCGTAGACGCCCCCCTCGGGCGCGGCCTCGGTGAACTCGATGGGCGGGTTCGCGCTCTCGGACCGGTCGCACCGGCTCGGCGCGCACCCCGCCGCGAGCGCGGCCGACGCCCCCACCGCGCAGGCGACGGCCCACCCCGAGCGCCGCGCAGCACCTCCGCCCGCGCCCTGGCTTCGCATGGCTCAGCCGAGCCAGCGCGCGGCGTCGAGCGCGTGGTAGGTGAGGATGAAGTCGGCCCCGGCGCGCCGGATCGACGTGAGCAGCTCGAGCACCGCGCGCTTCTCTTCGATCATCCCGCGCTCCGCGGCCGCCTTGATCATCGCGTACTCGCCGCTGACGTTGTAGGCGCCGAGCGGCAACGTCGTCGCCTCGCGCACGCGCGCGATGACGTCGAGGTACGCGAGCGCGGGCTTGACCATGAGCATGTCAGCCCCCTCCTCCTCATCGAGCGCCGCCTCGCGCAGACCCTCGCGCGCGTTCCCGGGGTCCATCTGGTAGCCCGCCCGGTCGCCGAACTTGGGCGCGCAGTCCGCCGCTTCACGGAACGGCCCGTAGAAGCCGGACGCGTACTTCACGGCGTAGGAGAGGATCGCCGTCCCCGTCAGCGACTCGGCGTCGAGCGCGCGCCGGATGGCGGCGACGCGGCCGTCCATCATGTCGCTCGGCGCGACAACGTCGGCCCCCGCCTTGGCGTGGACGACCGCCGCCCGCGCGAGCACCTCCAGCGTCGCGTCGTTGTCGACGTCCACCGCGCCGGACGCGTCCTGCCGGAGCAGGCCGCAGTGGCCGTGATCGGTGTACTCGTCCACGCACACGTCGGTGATCACGAGGAGCTCCGGCACCGCCTCCTTCATCGCCTTCACGGCGCGCGGGACGGGGCCATCCGCGTCGTACGCGCTCGATCCCGACGCGTCCTTGATGCGCGGGAGCCCGAACAGGATCGTGCCGCCGAT
This sequence comes from Sorangium sp. So ce1014, assembly GCF_051521505.1. Taxonomy (NCBI): domain Bacteria; kingdom Pseudomonadati; phylum Myxococcota; order Polyangiales; family Polyangiaceae; genus Sorangium; species Sorangium sp. So ce1014. Next base: position 23,836 of record NZ_CP150356.1, on the reverse strand, counting down.
GCCGAGCTCCTTGCAGAGCCGCGCCTGCGCCGCCGCGGCGCTCACGGGCAGCTGCGAGACGCCCGGCATCGTCCCGACCGGGCGAGGCGCGTCGAGCGCCTCGTTGAAAAAGAGGGGGAGGACGAAATCCCCCGGGTTGAGGGACGTCTCCCGCACCAGGGCGCGGAGGGCGGGCGAGCGGCGGAGCCGGCGCGGTCTCTTCGTGGGGAACACGGCGGCGGAGCATAGCAGCCCTTCGCCCGCGGGGACCGCTCCGGTCTCGCCGCGCGCGATCCGTGGATCGCCTGAGCGCAGGAATCGGCTAGTGTTCGCCCGAAACCGCCAGCATGAGATCGGCCATCCACTTCCCTTCTTCCGGCCGCGCCCGCCCCGCCGCGCGGAGATCGCTCAGCGCTGGGCCGCTCCGGGGCGCGCGCTCGAGCGCGCCGCCGGCCCGGAACGCGGCGGGGGCAGGGGCGTCTGCTGGGACGAGAGCGGGACCGTATCGTCGTCGTCCGCTGCCGAGACCTCGTCCGGCTGTTCCGCAGGCGTCTCCGTGGCGGCGACCGTGACCATTGCAATGTCGGACAGCGGGCACCACACGGTCCAGGTCTCATTGCGGACGAAGCTATCGAGCGGGACGATTCCGCTCTCGATGCCGCGCGCGAGCTGGTCGAGCTTCACCGGCCCGACCGATCGCTCGCCGTTGGTGACGTACCATCGGTCCGGAAAGCCGCGCTCTGAGCTCCGCAGCTCCTCGAACAGTTTCACAGATCTCATCGAATGGACTCCAGAAACCGTCGGACGTTGAATCGAACGGGTGCGATTCTATACCCTTAACGCACCGAGTCAACTTCACTGCAGAATCGCTATGACAATCAACGTCTGCCATGAATGAACGAGAGAACGACGGGAGTTTGACGGTGGTTCCCAGGCGTGACGACCCCTCCGAGGAAGGCCACGGCGTGGCGGCCCTGCGGGCCGCGGGCGGGGGGCCGGCCGCGGCCAAGCCAGGCGTCGTGTACCTCGTCGGCGCGGGCCCGGGGGACCCGGGGCTCTTCACGCTGCGCGGCGCAGAGCTCCTCGCCACGGCCGACGTCGTGCTGCACGACGAGCTCGTCCACCCTGCGCTGCTGGACGGCGTTCGGGAGGGCGCCGAGGTGCGCTCGGTCGGCAAGCGCGGCGGCGATCGGGTGGTGAAGGACGCGAAGCAGGCGGAGATCGACGCGGAGCTCGTCGCGCTCGGGCTCGCGGGCCGCAGCGTCGTGCGCCTGAAGGGGGGCGATCCGTTCCTCTTCGGGCGCGGCTCGGAGGAGGCGGAGGCGCTCGCGCGGGCCGGGGTGCCGTTCGAGGTGGTGCCGGGCGTCTGCTCTCCCCTCGGCGCGACGGCCTACGCCGGCATCTCGCTGACGCACCGGAACATCGCCTCCAGCGTGATGATCGTCAGCGGCGTCACCCGAGCGGGCAGAGCGTTCGACTGGAGCGAGCTCGCCTCGGTCCGCGGGACGATCTGCGTCCTGATGGGCATGCAGGCGCTCGACGCGGTGGTCGCGGGGCTGATCGGGCCGGGGCGCCGCGATCCCGCGACGCCGGCGGCGGCCATCCAGTGGGGCACGCGGGCCGACCAGCGCGTCGTCTCGAGCCGCCTCGACGAGCTGCCCCGCCGCGCCAGGGAGGCGGGGCTCCAGAGCCCGGCGGTCATCGTCGTCGGCGCCGTCACCGGCCTGCGCGACGCGCTGCGCTGGTTCGACCGGAAGCCGCTGTTCGGCAAGCGGGTCCTCGTGACCCGGCCGCGTCACCAGGCGCGCTCGACGGCGCGGCTCATCCGCCTCCGCGGCGGCGAGGCGGTCGAGCTCGCGACCATCGAGATCCACCCGCCCCCCCACCCCGCGCGGGTCACCGAGGCCGTCCGCGGGCTCTCGGGGTACCACGCCGTCGTCTTCACGAGCGAGAACGGGGTGGCCTGCTTCTTCAAGGAGCTGGAGCGGCTCGGCCTGGACGCGCGCGCCTTCGGCTCGGCCCGCCTCGCCGCGATCGGGGCCGGGACGGCCGCCGCGCTCACCGCGCGCGGCGTCCGCGCCGACATCGTCCCGAAGGAGTTCCGCGGCGAGGAGCTCGCGGAGGCCCTCCTCGCCGACCCCGCGCTGGCCGAGCGCAGGGCGGCGCGCCCCCCGGTCCGCGTCCTCCTCGCGCGCGCCCTCGTCGCCCGCGAAGTGCTCCCCGAACGCCTCCGCGCCGCCGGCTGCGAGGTGGACGTGGTGCCCGTCTACGAGACCCGTCCTGCGTCGAGTGATCGCCGCGAGGAGCTGCTCCGGGCGCTCTCGGCGGACGAGATCGACGTCGTGCTGCTCACATCGAGCAGCACCGTCGATAGCCTCTGCGATCTCCTCGGCGAGGGCGCCGCAGCGCGCCTCGACCGCGTGCTCCTCGCGAGCATCGGCCCGATCACGACCGCGACCGCCGAGAAGTGGGGGCTCCGGGTCGGCGTGACCGCCGAGGTGAGCACCACAGCAGGTCTCCTGGACGCGCTGGATCGACATTTCGCTGCGTTGCAAGCTGCCCCGGCAAGCGCCGATAACTGAGGCGCTGGTCGCACGATGTGCGGCGAGCTCCACGGCGCAAAAAAAGCGTCGCAGCGGACCTGGGGGGGAGGTCTCCGCCGCGACGCTCGAGCTCACAGAAAGCACGAGGCGTGCCTGCACCTTCCTGGAGTGAATTCAGATACTTAGGACGCCGAAGCCGGATCTCCCTTGCGTTCCTGCGCTCCCCTCGCGACAGAGATGCAAGGGATTTCCCGATGCAGCAGTACCGTTGAATATCTACAAGCGCATTCCTCAGGTCGGAGCAGGCGTACAGCGTCACCGCCGGACAGCATCGGTGAGATAGACGCCTTCAGGCGCGCCCGGTCACTCGAAGGTTGCTCGAACCACGAGGAACTTGTTGTTGAGCTCGATGGACGTGAGCCGCTCGAAGATGCGGGGATTGCCGAGCTCGTTCGAAAGGGAGCTGATGCGCCCATGCTCGGTGGCGAAGTAGAAGGTCTTCACACCCTTCTTCTTCTGCTCATTGATGTAGTCCTGAAACTTCTTCCCGCTCGACACGAAGACCGCCAGCTTGTTGCCGGCATAGAAGTTCTCGCCCTTCCAGTTCATCTGGTAGGCGACGAGCGGCCCTGGGATTTCCTGGCTCGAGCGCATGTAGGCGAGCAATGTCTCGCGCTGCCCCCAGTGAGGCGATGTCCGCACGAAGTACACGTCGAGCCCCCACGCCGTGAACGCGACAGCGAGCGAGACGAGCGCGTAGAGGACGAGGCGGCGCCAGCGCGCGACCGCCAGCAAGAAGCACAGGACAGCCGCGGCGGCGGTGAAGGCCCAGAGGGTCGCGGAGAAGTCGAGCGACTGCGGCCAGGGGCGCTTGTAGTTGTACGTGAACAGGTGCAGCAGCCTGGCCTGGCTCGCCTGCCCCTCGCGCGCCATCGCGAGATCGCGCCCGACGAAGAAGACCAGGAGCGCAGCGCCGATCGCGACGGCGCCGAGCATCGCGCGCTCGTAGCTGACCACCGAAGGCGAACGCGGCGGCGCGGAGGCGCTGCCCGAGCGCGGCGCGAGCCCGCCCGCGCCGCGCTCCAGGCGCAGCATGTCGTCGAGCAGGATCCCCGTGAGCATCGCCGCCGGCGGGACGGCCGGCAGGATGTAGTGGTGGAACTTCGTCAGCATCAGCGAGAAGAGCGCGAAGCCGAAGATGAACCACATCGCCAGGAACACCGAGGCGTCGCTCTGGCGGGCCTCGGCCGAGCCGGGCTCCCCCGGGGGTCCCCCCTCGCGCCGCCGGAGCCACCACACGAGCGAGGCGGGCACGAGCCCCGTCCACGGGAACATCGCGTAGCCGAGCTGCCACACGTAGTAGCGGAAGCTCACGTCGTCGCCCTCGTTCGTGTCGTGCACGTGGGTGAAGGCGCGCTTGAACATGTCGTGGAACAGGAGCCTGTCGGTGAACGGCTGGCCGTGCCGCGCGTACATCGCGACGAACCAGGGCAGCGCGACGCACGCGAGCACGAGCAGCCCGACGGGGATCTCCATCTTGAGCAGGTCGCGGTACCGGCGCGAGACGACGACGTAACCGAGCGCGCAGAGCACCGGGAGCCCGAAGCCGGCCGGCCCCTTGGCCATCGTGGAGAGGGCGGCGAAGAACCACGCCGCGAGGAAGAGGAGCCGCTGCACGCGCCGCTCGCCCCAGCTGGCGTACAGGACGATCGCGAGCGTCTGCGCCCAGATGACCGCCTGGAGCACCGGCTGCAGGCCGGGGAGCACGGGCAGCACCGGCCGGCAGGCCTCGTTGCCGGGGAGCCCGCAGTTGCCCGGTGAGCCGGAGCTGAAGACGTCGCCGTGGAGGCGCAGGCCGAAGGGCGCCGTGTGGATCTCGACGTGACGCGAGAGCAGGTAGAGGATCTGCGGCAGCGCGCAGGCGAGGATCGCCCCGAGCACGAGGTGGTAGACCGAGAGGCCCACCTTGAGCACGCCGAGATCGACCTCGTAGACGCGCGCCTCCTCCGCCTCGTCGGTGTGGATGCCGAGCAGGAGGAGCGCCATGGCCGCGGCCATCGTCGCGACGAAGGGCATGTCGGTCATGGTCTGGTGCGAGACCATGAACCACTGCGGCATCGTGGTGAGGACGACCCCCGCGAGCAGCCCCGCGCGGCGGCCGAAGATCCGCGCGATGGCCTTGTAGAGGAGGTAAACGGCGATGAGCGTGAGCGCGAAGATGGGCAGCCGGACCGCCCATTCGGGCCACGGTGTTCGCCCCTCGGCGACCGCCGAGAGCATCTCTCCCGACCCGTAGCGGACGCCGAAGGCCGCCATCGCGAGCGCCTGCATCCAGAAGTCGAGCACCGGCTTCGACCAGAACCAGCCGTCCTGCGCCCACCAGAGGGAGATCCAGTCGTTCCTGGCCAGGATCTCGCGCGCGACCTCGCCGTAGTGCGTCTCCCACGGGTCGGTGAGCGAGTGGCTCCCGAGCATGGGCAGGTAGAGCAGCGTGACGAGGGCGACGAGCCAGAAGCCATGCCGCCGGATCAGGGGGCGCGGGGCGCCAGCATCGTCGACGCGGCAGGGGCCGAGGCGCTCGCCGAGCCGGAACGCGCCGACCACAGCCGTGAGGAACGCGGCAGGGACGGCGACGGCGGACGCCGCCAGCGAGAGCAGCGTGGGCGCGCCGTCCCGCGAGAGGAAGCTCGGCGAGAGGTAGCCCGCCACGCTGAGCGTGATGAGAACGAAGAACGCGACGAGCCCGCCCCCGAGCAGCGCGAGCGGACCGAGGAGGTCGCGGATCCCGACGCGCGCGGCGACGCGCTCGGGCGGGTCGTCGAACGTGCCGAGCAGATCGAGCAGGCCGAGCGCCGCGACGGCGATCCCGAGCGCGCCGAGCGGGACCCCCCAGCGAAGCTGAGGCGCGAGCGCCATCACGACGAACGCGAGGAGGGCGCCCGCGGCGGACACAGCAGCGCCGCGCCAGCGGAGCGGGTTGCCCTGGGGCACGAGGCGCACCTCGTCGGCGTCGAGCTCGGCCGTCTCGTCGTCGGCGTCCGCGGGCGCACCGCTGCTCTTGTCGTGCGTGTCGTTCATGGCTGCGCCGAACGCGGAACGAGGCGCGGCCCTGACGTAGCAACTCTACGTCGCCGGGCAAAGCAGCGGTCGCATGCTCCCGCGCAGCGCGGCCGCGCGGCGGCCGCGGCGCTACTTCGTCAGGCGCGCGATCTCTTCTTTGATGATCGTCTCGGCGAGGACGGGCACGACCTCCCAGACGACGCGCTCCACGACCTCGCGGGACAGCGCCATCACGGCGTCCACCTGCTCGGACGTGAGCCCGAGGCCCTCGAGCTTGCTCGCCATCTGGCCGTTGACGTGCGCCGAGGCGGTGGCGGCCACCGCCGCGGGCCCGGACGCCGTCTTCGGCACGCCGGACACCGGCGTCGGCGAGAACGCCATCGTCGTCGTGACCGGCACGCTCCCCGCACCGCCCGGGGCCGTCTTGACCGAGGCCTGGGCCGGCGCGGCGCTGGTGGCGGGCGCGTTCGGCGTGTAGATGAGCGTCTTCGCGCGCTGGAGCGGGCTCGTGGCCGCGGGCTGCGCCGCGGCGGCAGGTTGCGCCGCAGCGGGCGTGCGCGCGGGCGCAGGCGTCGCCGCCGCAGGAGCCGCGGCGGCGGCGGGCTTCGCCTCGCCGCGCGACGCCAGCAGCTTCTTGACCTTGTCGATCATCTGCTGGGTGTCGAACGGCTTGTCCATGTGGTCGTCGGCTTGCACGCTCGAGCCCTTCGCGGGATCGAACGGGTTCTGCTTGGACGACAGGATCAGGACGGGCGTCGCCGGTGAGGCCTGCTTGATCGCCTTGCACAGCTCGTAGCCGTTCTTCGGCTCGAGCGTGATGTCGGCGATCACCAGGTCGGGTTTATCGCTCTTGAGCTTCTGCAGCGCAGCGTCGGCGCTGCTCGCCGTCACGACGCGGAAATCCTGACCCGCAAAGGTGATTTCGAGCACTTTGCGCATGGTCACGCTGTCGTCTACGGCGAGAAGGGTGCTGGCCACGAACGGGTCTCCTCTCAGATGGCGAGAAAGCGATGACGGCTCGGATATCTTCGGCCCCCGTCGCGCGATGTGTCAACATTCGCGGTGTCTTTCGCCTCGCGAGCCCCGCGGATGTGCGTTTTCCGCGCCGGTAGAGGCCGGCCCCACGCCGGTGGGCGGAGCCGAGGCGCCCCCAACGAGCTCTCATGCGCCCGCTACAACCCGCCGCTCCCGCTCCGCCGCCCCAGATCCAGGACGCCGAACCGATCGGCGCCGACTCGACCGCCCCGGTCCGACCCCCACAGGATGGCCGCTGGACGGTGCCGGCAGAGCTCGATCGGCGGCCTCTCGACGGGGCCGTCCGGGTGCTGGCCTCGGTCTCGTGGTCCGACGCGCGCCGGCTGATCGAGACCGGCAAGGTGCTGGTCGGGAACGCGGTGACGACGAGCGCCCGGCGGCGGGTGCTCCGCGGGGAGCCGATCGAGGTCCGCCTGCACGCGCCGCGGCCCGAGACGGTGCGGCGGCGCAAGCTCGAGAGCGAGCTCGTGATCTACGCGGACGCGAGCGTCGTGGTGGTGAACAAGCCCGCCGGGGTGAGCACCATCCCCTACGGCGACGAGGACCCCGCGGAGCAGGCCGCGACGCTCGACGCGCTCGTGCGGGAGGTGCTGGCCCGGCGCGATCGCCTGCGCGGACGGGCGCCGCTCGGCGTGGTGCAGCGCCTCGACAAGGGGACGAGCGGGGTGCTCGTCTTCGCGCGGACGCTCGCCGCGAAGAAGCACCTCGCGCAGCAGCTCCGCGTCCGCGCGATGCACCGGCAGTACCTGGCGCTCGCGCACGGCGCCGTCCCGCGCGGCACCTACCGCAGCTACCTCATCGAGGATCGGGGCGACGGGCTGCGCGGCTCGGCGAGAGGAGGGCGGCGCGAGGGGCAGCTCGCGGTGACGCACGTGGAGCCGATCGAGACGCTCCGGGGGCCGCAGGACGGGACCGGCGCCGCGGGCGTGACGCTGGTCGCCTGCCGCCTCGAGACGGGGCGCACGCACCAGATCCGCATCCACCTCGCCGAGGCCGGACACCCGCTCGTCGGCGAGACGGTCTACGTGCGGGACTACCGCGCGCCGAAGATCCTTGCCCCGCGGCTGATGCTCCACGCGGCCGAGCTCGGCTTCGATCACCCCGCAGACGACCGGCCGATGCGGTTCCAGGCGCCGCCGCCCCCCGACTTCGACGAGGTGCTCGATCGGCTCCGCGAGGCGCGCCGGAAGGGCGCTACTTGACCTTGCCGCGCGCCTCGCTCATGGCCGCGGCGGTGGCGTCGACGAGCGGCATCACCTTCGCGTAGTCCATCCGCGTCGGGCCGAGCACGCCCACGGTCCCGGCGACGCGCCCGTTCTCCATGTACGGCGCGGCGACGAGGCTGAGCTGGCCGCCGCCCAGATCGCCCGCCTCGCTGCCCACGAAGACGGTGACCTCGCCCGCGCCGGCGGCGAGGGTGCGGTCGAGCAGATCGACGAGCTCCTCGCGCTCCTCGAGCGCCCTCATCAGCTTCCTGAGCCGGTCGACGTCCGCGTACTCGGGCAGATCGATCAGGCGGTTCTGCCCCTCGATGACGACCTGGCTCCGCCGCGTCACGTCGGCCGTCGCCTGGCTGCCGAGCTCGAAGGCGCGGCGCCTCAGCGCGTCGATCTGGAGGCGCTCATCGGCGAGGCGGCGCGCGAAGAGGTCCCGGATCTCGCCCAGCGTGCGCCCCTCGATGACGTCGGCGAGCAGGTTGTGGATCCGGTTGAGCTCCCCTTCGTTGATCGACTCGCCGATCGAGAGGAAGCGGTTCTCGACCGAGCCGTCGGCGAAGACGAGCACGGCGAGCAGCTGCCCCGGCTTCGTCGAGATGAAGCGCAGCTGGGAGAGGGCGCGGATCTCCGCCCGCGGCGCCGCGACGACCGCCGCGGCGCCGGACAGCTCCGAGAGGTAACGCCCTGTCTCGCGGAGCGGATCGCTCGCCACCGTGTAGATCTCGGTGAACCTGGCGCTGAGCTCGGCCTGCTGCTCGGGGGAGACCGACCGGAGCTCGACGAGCGCGTCGATGAACAACCGGAGCGCGCGGTCGGTCGGGATCCTCCCTGCAGAGGTGTGCGGCTGGTGGAGGTAGCCGGCCTCCTCGAGGTCCGCGAGCACGTTGCGGATCGAGGCCGCCGAGAGATCGAGCCCGTACTTCCGCGCAAGCGTCCTGCTGCCTACGGGGTCGCCCGTCGCGATGAACTCGGTGACCGCCGCGAAAAGGATCTTTCGAGCGCGATTGGAAAATTCTCCCATGTCAACTGCTGGCGGCGCATGCGTGCGCTGCTGTGGCTACCTGGCCCAGGGACCGCCCGAACCGGGAAGCCGTGCGGGCCGGGCCTTCGCTCCCATACGTCAAGAGGCGCGAGGAGGCGCCGGGCCCACGAATGCGCATGCGAGCTATTTTGAGGCGATCGCGCGGCCCGGTCAAATGGCGCGGTAGGATGGGCGCAGCCGCCGCGCGCAATCCTGCGGCGCCCCGCGCCACCCGCGGACGCCTCCAGCCTTCCGCCTCCTTCCTTCCAGCGGGCGCTTCGCCTGCCCGCGCGAGGCCGACCCCGCAACGATGCCGTCCGTACGTCACGCCGCCACCGCCGCCGCGCTCGCCCTCGCGCTCGGCCCGCTCGCCATCGCGCCGAGCGCGCAGGGCAAGCCGAAGGTGCGGTTCCATCAGGACTGGGCGAAGCACCCGTCGGCGCGCTACGCGGCCATGAGCGCGGAGCAGTGCCGCGCGGCGCTCGCGCGGCGAAAGATCGCGTTCGAGCCGGTGCCGCGCGCGCCGGGGGTGCTCGCGCCGGTGCGGCTGATGCAGGGGGTCGGCGGGGTCCTCTACCGGACGGCGCTGCCGGCCCACCGGCGCGCGGACAACCCGAACGACGTCTTCGACTGCCGCCTCGCGCTCGCGCTCTCGGACTTCAGCCGGATCCTGCGCGTGCACGACATCGTCGAGGTGCTGATGTTCTCGGCCTGGCGACCTCCGTCGAGGATGTGGCCCGAGGGCAAGCTGGCCAGGAGGCACCCGGGCGGGCTCGCCATCGACCCCTACCGGTTCGTCAAGAAGCGCGCGGGCGACGGGTTCGCGGAGGCGTGGCTCGACGTCGAGCGCGATTTCGTCGGCAGGCGCGGCGCACCTGTGTGCGGCGAGGGCGCCAGGTCGACCGGGAAGCCCGGGGCGGCCGGCAGGGGTGCGACGAGCAGCCCTCCCGCGGGCACGACGGCGCGCGAGCTGCGCTCCATCGTGTGCGAGGCCGCGGATCAGCACATCTTCACGTCGATCCTCACCCCCAACTACGACCGGGCGCACAAAAACCACCTGCATCTGGAGGTCACTCCCGGCGTCCAATGGCATCTCGTGCGCTGAGGCGGGACGGGCGGTCCTCCCCGGCGCAAACCCGCTCTCGCCCCGAGGTCGACCCGCTATGTTAGCCCGCGTGCCCGCACGAAGCTCCCCGCTCCCCCGCGCGTCCACCGCGTCTGCCGCGCTGACGCTCGCCGTCGTCGCCCTGTCGTTCACGTTCGTCGGCTGCCCCTGCATCAGCGGTCCGGTGAACGCGAGCCCCGGCCTCCGCTGGTTTCTGTTCTCGAACTTCGGCGCCAGCAAGATCTGCCCCGAGATGCTGAAGAGCGGGGTCTCGCTGCGCCTGCAGGACCGCTCGCCGGCCATGGGGCGGTTCTTCCCGATGCAGTGCTCGTACGACGTCAACGACTCGGCCCAGACGGTCACCGTGCACATCACCGGCACGGGGTACGGCTACATGCAGCCCGCCAAGCGCGTGGGCTTCTCCCTCACGACGTCCGTCGAGTACCGGCCCGACTTCCAGATCGCGGGCGACGACGTCTACGTGTGGGGACGGCTGAACCGGATCGTGCAGGGCCCGAGCTTCCAGCTCGGCTACGTCGAGAACCCCGTCATCGACGTGATGGCGAACGTCGCGCCGTTCGGCGGGATCGCCAACCTGATCGGCAACCAGATCGTCGCGGGCGAGATGACCCGCGGGTTCACCGTCCTCTACAACGAGGAGGCCGGGAAGGACTTCACGCTGGGGATCCTCATGCCGCCCCAGCGGCCGCACCACCCGTTCGAGGTGGAGGACGACGAGCGCTACACGTTCGCGAACGAGAGCGTCGAGGTGCACGCGCACCAGCGCGACTACCTCGGGCCGTTCGAGGTCGCCGACTCGGACCAGGCGCTCTACCTCAAGGTGAGCGTGCAGGGCGCCCCCGTGGACATCATGATCGTCGACAAGCTGACGGGCGACGCCTGGCGCGAGGCCTATCAGACCGGCAAGCCGCTCGGTCCCCCGCCCGGCCCGGTGCAGGCGGGCGGCCCTCTCCAGCCCGGGATCATCGAGACGCGCCGCTATGCGCTGCGCCCGGGCCTCTACTACGTCGTCATCGACAACACGTCGGCGGCCGGGATGGTGGCGCCGCCCGTCACGCTGCTGAGCCCCTTGGGAGGCTCGGCCGCGCAGGTCAGCTACATGGCGCAGGTCGGCGAGTAGCGACAAGGGCGACAGGTGGACTGCCCGGTCGCGCCGAGCAGGCGCGGTCGCCGGCCTTGACGCGGTTCGCCGCGAACGGGATAAACTCGTCATGGCCGTCATCGCGAGTGAGGGGGACAGCGTGACCCACGTCGACAAAGTTGCCCTCGACCGGCTGCGCGCCCGCCTCCAGGCGTACATGGCCAAGAAGGGGCTGAGGTCGACGGCGCAACGCCGGCTGATCGTCGACACCTTCTTCTCGGGCGCGCCGCACATGACCATCGAGGACCTGCTCACGGAAGTGCGCGCGCACGACCGAGGCATCGGGTACGCGACGGTCTACCGAACGCTCAAGCTGCTCGCGGAGTGCGGCGTGGCCTCGGAGCGCCGGTTCGGCGACGGCCTCAGCCGTTACGAGCTGGCGGACGACGCCAGCGCGCACCACGACCACCTGATCTGCGTCAGCTGCGGGAAGATCATCGAGTTCGAGGAGCCGCGCATCGAGGCGCTCCAGGAGGAGATCGCCGCGAAGTACGGCTTCGAGGTGACCTGGCACAAGCACGAGATGTACGGCGTCTGCCTGGACTGCCGCGACACAAAGAGCGCGGCCTCCGGCATCTCGTAGCCCGCCCCGGCGCCGCAGGCCGCGCGCGGCGCTCAGCTCTTCGCGTCGAGCGCGCGGGCGTGGACGACGGCCATGACGCCGCCGAGCAGCGAGGCGATGGGGGCGTAGGCCGGCGGGAGCACGAACGCGGAGATCACCGCGGCGCCGACGAGCGCGGGGGCGACGCTCAGCGCGAGCCCGACGCGCGCCTCGAGGCGCGTGCGGTGCGCGAGCGCGAGCGAGAGCGCAGCGTCGCGGACGTCGTCCGAGGCGAGGACCGTCGAGAAGTCGGCGGGCGCGGAGCCGGCCGCGCCGAGGGCCACCGAGACGTCCGCGGCGCCGAGCGCGGCGTCGTCGACGCCGGCGTGGCCGAGGACGGCGACGCTCGTGCCCGCGTCGATCAGGCGGCGCACCTCGGCGCCGCGATCCGCGGGGAGGACCTCGGGGCGGATGTGGTCGATGTCGAGCGAGCGGCCGATCGCCTCGCACGTCTCGCGCGCGTCGCCCGACATCAGCACGGGCTCGATCTGCGCGTCGAGCAGGTGCTGGATGGCGGCCCGCGCCCCGGGGCGCAGCCCGTCCTGCAGGCCGATGACGCCGACGAGGCGGGCGCCCACCGCGACGAGGACCACGGTGCGCCCCAGCGCCTCGAGCTCGGCGACGCGGCTCTCGGCCGCGGCGATCGAGATCCGCTGCTCGAGCATGAGCGCGCGGTTGCCGACGCAGAGCTCCTCGCCGGACGAGGTGACGGCCGTCACGCCGAGGCCGGGGTGGAAGTTGGGGTTGCGCACCCCGTCGGGCCGCAGGCCGCGGACGCGGGCGGCGCGGACGATCGCCGTGGCGACCGGGTGCTCCTCGGTGCGCTCCGCCCCGGCCGCGAGCGCGAGCACGTCGCTCGGCGTGAGCTTCTGGCCGGTCGCCTCCAGCTCCGCGAGCTCGGGCTCGCCGAGCAGCAGCGTGCCGCGGGCGCAGAACACGGCGACCGAGACCCTGCCTGCGCGATCCCAGGCGTCGGCGCTCTTGTAGACGATGCCCCGGCGGAGCCCGAGCAGGATGCCCCGCGCGACGTGCACCGAGGCGATGGAGGCCGTGATCGCCGTGGCCATCGCGGCGAGCACGGCGGCCGCGGTCATCGCGATCTCGACGGGCGCCCGCCCGGCGACGAAGGCGGAGAGCGCGCCGATCGCCGCGGCGCCGAGCGCCCAGCGCTCGGTCAGGGCGCGCGAGGCCTGCGCGATCGGCGCGAGGGCGTCCGCGCGCCGGCGAGCGTCGAGCAGCACGCGCGCGACCGCGCGATCGCCGCCGGAGAAGGTGCACGCGCCGACGAGGCGGCCCCGGACCACCGTGGCCCCGGCGATGACCGGGTCGCCGTCGCGGCGACGGGCCGGCGTGGTCGCGCCGATCCAGGGGAGCACCTCGACGTCGCCGCCCGTGACCACGAGATCGACGGGGACGACATCCCCCGCGTCGACCTGGACGCTCTCGCCCGGTCGCAGCTCGTAGAGCTCGACCCCGGCGCCCTCGGCGGCGCCGTCGTCGCCGCGCGGAAGGGCTCGGTCGGCAGGCGCCGGGCTCGGCGCCCACGCGCCCGGCGGCCAGCGCGCCGGCGCGGAGAGCACGGACGCGATCCAGCCCCGCTCCGCGAACACGCGGTGGCGGGCGCTCTCGATGAGCCAGGCGCTGATCGCGCTGGCGGTGGCGATCACGCCCGCGAGCGACGCGGCCTCGGCCGCGAGCGCGCGATCCTGACCGAAGAGGGCCCAGACGGCGGCCACGAGCCCGCCCAGGACGGGGGCGAGCATCGGCGCCGGGTGCGGGTCCGTGGCGTCGCGCGCGGTCGTGGCGGCGCGGCCGAGGAGCATCCCCGCGCTCACCGTGGCGAGCACGATGCGGGCGCCGATGACGAGCTTCGCGTCCCCGGCGAGGGTGAGCGCGACGGCGAGCGTCCCCGCGATGATCGCGAGCACGAGCAGGAGCGCGCCGATGTCCCGCGCCTCGACCGCCTCGTAGCGCTGCGGCTCCTCGCTCAGGATGGTGTTCCCGATCGGCTCGAGCAGCGCGCGATCGTCGTCGAGGAGGGGCAGGTCCGGCAGCCTCTCGTCGAGCGACACGGGCGGGAACGCGTCGACGATCGGCGCGTCGAGATCGGCGACGCGCGAGGCGCCCTCGTCCGAGCCCGCCCGCGCGGGCTCGGCGCGCGGCGCTGAGGCGTACGGCCCGGCGGCGCCCGGTGGCGTCCCCGGCGAGGTCCCTCGAGCAGCAGCGCCGAGGAACGCCGCGCCGTGCGCCGCGAGGCCAGGCGGCCGGACGTCGCCCGGCGCGGGCGACGCCTCACCGAGGAAGGTGTGGCGGCACCGGGCGTCGCAGAAATAGTGGAAGCGCTGGTCGAAGATCGCGACGTGCCCCGCGCGCAGCGGATCGATCAGCTTGCTGCAACCCGAGCACGGGAGGGGCGCGACGGTGGGCCCGGCTGCGCGCGACGCGACCACCTCAACCCGCAGCCGGCGTCTCGGCGAGCGCGGCCTCGACCTCGGCCAGGGCCTCGTCGATCTGCGCCTCGCTCACGATGAGGGGCGGCGTGAACCGGAGCACGTTGCTGCCCGCGATCGTGAGCAGCACGCCCCGGTCACGCGCGCGACCGAGCGCGATCCGCCCGTCCACCCCCGGCGCGAGGATGAGCCCGCGGAGCAGGCCGCGCCCGCGCTCGCCGGCGCACACGCCCGGCCGCCGCGCGGCGATCGCGGCGAGGCCGCGGCCGAGCTGCTCGCCGCGCTTCTGGGCGGCCTCGCAGAGCTTCTCTTCCTCGATGACCGCGAGCACCGTGCGCGCCGCGGCGGAGGCGAGCGCGTTGCCTCCGTAGGTCGAGCCGTGCGAGCCCGGGGGCAGCGCGCCGTTGAGCCGCTCCCGCAGCACCAGCGCGCCGACAGGGAAGCCGCCGCCGAGCCCCTTCGCGAGCGCCGCTGCGTCGCCCTGGACACCGTCGACCATCGAGCCGAGCCAGTGCCCCGTGCGCCCGATGCCGGTCTGCACCTCGTCGAGGAGCAGCAGCGCGCCGTGCTCATCCGCGATGCGCCGCAGCTCGGCGAGGAACCCGGCCGGGGCCGGCAGGACGCCGCCCTCCCCCTGCACCGGCTCCACGAGGATCCCCGCGACGTCCGGGCCCATGGCCGCGCGCACAGCGGCCACGTCCCCGTAAGGCACGTGGGTGACGCCCTCGAGCGACGGGCCGAACCCCTCGCGGTACTTCGGCGTCCCCGTCAGGGCGATCGCGCCGAGGGTGCGGCCGTGGAACGCGTTCTCGAACGCGACGATCCGGTAGCGCTCCGTCTCGCCCCGGTTGAAGAAGTGGCGGCGCGCGAGCTTGAGCATCGCCTCGTTCGCCTCCGTGCCCGAGTTGCAGAAGAAGGCGCGGTCGAAGCCGGTCTTCGCGCAGAGCTCCTCGGCGAGGCGGAGGTTCTCCGCGTTGAAGAAATAGTTGGAGACGTGCATGAGGCGGCCCGCCTGCTCGGCGATGGTCGCCACGAGCCGCGGGTGAGCATGCCCGAGCGACGCCACCGCCACCCCGGCGCACATGTCGAGATACCTGCGCCCCTCCGTGTCGAAGAGCTCGCAACCCCGGCCGCGGTCGAGGACGAACGCAGGCTGGCGGTAGTTGCCGAGGAGGTGCTTCTGCGCCGCGAGGAGCGGCGAGCTGGCGGGCGTCGAGGCGTTCGCCGGGGCGGGGTCGCCGCCTGGGCTTGTGGCGATGCTCATGGGGCCGATCTAACGCCGGGCAGGGGGTCGGAGCAAACGGTGGATGCATGGCCGGCTGCGGATCGCCGAGACCTGGGCGAAACGCGGGTCCGGAGCGCCCGGTCACGGACGCCTGCGAGCGTCCGCGGCCGGTCCCGGGGGACGCGGCCATCCGGACGCGCCGGCGCTCGCCCGCCGCGGGCCGACTTCGGCCTGGCGATTGCCAGCGGATCGCGGCTGGCTATAGTGCCGGCCGTCCTATGAGCGATTCGGAACAAAATGGGTCGAACCAGAACACGGGGGAGACGGCGGAAGCGCAGGAGGAACGCGCAGAGCCGGCGGAGCAGCGAGCTCCCACCCCCGAAGACAAGCTCGGCGAGGCGCAGGCGGAGGCCGCGCGGCTGCGCGAGCAGCTGCTGCGCACCGCCGCCGATTTCGACAACTTCCGTAAGCGCTCCCGGCGCGAGGCCGAGGACGCGCAGCGCCGCGGCCGCGAGACGATCCTGAAGGATCTGCTCCCGGTCTTCGACAACCTCGAGCGCGCCGCCAGCCACGCCGAGAGCGCGCCCGACGCGAAGTCGGTCGCCGAGGGCGTGCGGATCGTGGCGAAGCAGTTCGTCGACACGCTCGATCGCATGGGCATCAAGCGCATCGCCGCCGTCGGCAAGCCCTTCGATCCCAGCGTGCACGAGGCCATCCAGCAGATCGAGTCGACCGAGCACCCGGCCGGCGTCGTGATCGCGGAGGTCCAGCCGGGCTACATGCAGGGCGATTACCTGCTCCGCGCGGCCATGGTCGTCGTCTCGAAGGGCTCGCCCGGCGAGCCGGCGTCCGAAGCGAGCTGAGCTTCCATCGGCGTCGCGCGCCGGTTCCCCCGGCGCACACCTGCTGCCTCATGCGCATCATGGCGGTGGTCCTCTCCGGGATCTGCTGTGCCCCGCCACCTCACCGCACGATCTCCCCAAATATCACGGGCGCCACGGTCGTCTGCCCACCCGGCGAGCATCCAGGCCTGTAGTATCTTTCGCCGCATATGGGGAAGGTGATCGGCATCGATCTCGGGACGACGAACTCGTGCGTGGCGGTCGTCGAAGGGGCAGGGGTCGCCTCGGCCGGCGACGTGCGGGTGATCCCGAACGCCGAAGGCGCGCGCACGACCCCCTCCGTGGTCGGCTTCCCCGCGAGCGGTGAGCGCCTGGTCGGGCAGGTGGCGCGGCGCCAGGCGGTCACGAACCCGCAGAACACCATCTATGCGGTGAAGCGGCTGATGGGCCGCAAGTTCAGCGCGCCCGAGGTCAGCAAGCAGGCCCTGCTCGCCCCGTACAAGATGGTCGAGGCGGCGAACAGCGACGCCTGGGTCGAGGTCAAGGGGCGCAGCTACTCGCCCCCCGAGATCTCGGCGATGATCCTCGGCCAGATGAAGCAGGTCGCCGAGCGGTTCCTCGGCGAGCCGGTGACGGAGGCGGTGGTGACCGTCCCGGCCTACTTCGACGACGCGCAGCGGCAGGCGACGAAGGACGCGGGGCGGATCGCCGGGCTCGAGGTGCGCCGGATCATCAACGAGCCGACCGCCGCGGCGCTCGCCTACGGCCTCGACAAGGTGAAGGCCGAGACGATCGCGGTCTACGACCTCGGCGGAGGGACGTTCGACATCTCGATCCTCGAGATCGCGAGCGGGGTCTTCAGCGTCAAATCGACCGGCGGCGACACGCACCTCGGCGGCGAGGATTTCGACCAGCGGATCATCGACCTGCTCGCCGACGAGTTCGAGGGCCTGCACCGGATCGATCTGCGCCGGGATCGCATGGCGCTGCAGCGGCTCAAGGAGGCGGCGGAGAAGGCGAAGCACGAGCTCTCGTCGTCGCTCGAGACCGAGATCAACATCCCCTTCATCGCCGTCGGCCCGGGCGGCGGGCCGCTCCACCTCGAGCGCACGATGCGGCGCAACGAGCTCGAGATGCTCTGCGAGAGCCTCATCCGGCGGACCATCGACGTCTGCCGGGCGACGCTCGGGGACGCCAAGCTCCCCGTCTCGGCCGTCAACACCGTGGTCCTCGTCGGCGGCATGACGCGGATGCCCTCGGTGCAGGCGGCGGTGCGCGAGTTCTTCGGCCGGGAGCCGAACAAGGGCGTGAACCCCGACGAGGTCGTCGCGGTCGGGGCGGCGCTGCAGGGCGCCGCGCTCTCGGGGCACGTGGACGAGGTGCTGCTCCTCGACGTGACGCCGCTGTCGCTCGGCGTCGAGACCGGCGGCGGCGTGATGTTCAAGCTCATCCCGCGGAACACCACGATCCCGACCGAGCGGAGCGAGATCTTCACGACGAGCGTCGACAACCAGAGCTTCGTGCCCGTGCACGTGCTCCAGGGCGAGCGCGAGATGGCCGCCGACTGCCGGAGCCTCGCCCGCTTCGAGCTCACCGGCATCCCGCCCGCCCCCCGCGGGCTGCCCAAGATCCAGGTCACCTTCCGCATCGACGAGAACGGGATCGTCCGCGTCGAGGCGCGGGATCTCGGGACGGGGCGGGTGCAGGAGGTCCGGGTGACCCCGACGAGCGGCCTCACGCCGGACGAGGTCGACCGGCTCGTCCTGGAGGGCGAGCGGTTCAAGGAGACCGACACGCTCCGGCGCGAGCTCGCCGAGATCCGCAACCAGGCCGAGACCCTCGCCTACACGACCGAGCAGGCCCTCGAGGGCTACGGCGATCTGCTCGACGCCGAGCTCCTCGGCGAGGTGCACGCCGAGTGCGCCGCGCTGCGGAAGCTGCTCGACGGCGGCGGCGATCTCGACGCGCTCCGGGCGGCGTACGCGCGCCTCGAGGGGGCGGCGTTCCGGATCGCCGAGTCGATGTATGGAGGGGATGATGACGCCGGCGCGAACAAGGCGGTCGAGACGTGACGCGCGGCCGGGCGACGCAGCCGGGGAGCAAAGACCGGCTCGCTCGCCGATCCGAGGCCGTCCCCTCCGGAGCGCCGCGCGCGCTCTAGACGCAAGGCTGCGCGGGGCTTCGACGGGACGATGCTGAACGAGACCTTCGGACGCTATCGCTTGCTCGAGCGCCTCGGCGAAGGCGGCATGGCCGAGGTCTTCAAGGCCAAGAGCTTCGGCGTCGAGGGGTTCGAGAAGGTCCTCGTCATCAAGCGCATCCTCCCCAAGCTCGCCGAGCAGGGGCGCTTCGTGGACATGTTCGTGCACGAGGCCAAGCTCGCCGTCCGCCTCTCGCACGCGAACATCGTCCAGGTGTTCGACCTCGGCCGCGTCGACCATCCGAACGGCGATCCGACCAGCTACTTCATCGCGATGGAATACGTCCCCGGGCTCGACCTGGCGACGCTGCTCTCCCGCTGCCGGAGGTTGAAGCAGCCGCTCCCCCTCGGCATGGCCGTCTTCATGACGGCCGAGATCGCGAAGGCGCTCGACCACGCCCACCGGCGGCGCGACGAGCAGTCGCGCCCCCTCGGCATCGTCCACCGCGACATCTCGCCCCAGAACATCCTGCTCTCCTGGGAGGGAGAGGTGAAGGTCACCGACTTCGGCATCGCCAAGGCGACGCAGTCGATGACCGAGGAGGAGGTCGGCGAGAAGCGCGCCGGCAGGATCCGCGGGAAGCTCGCGTACATGAGCCCCGAGCAGTCGCGCGCCGGCGCGATCGACGGCAGGAGCGACCTCTTCTCGCTCGGGACGGTGCTCTACGAGATGATCGCCGGCTCGAACCCGTTCGCGGCGCCGACGGCGTTCGAGGTCATGCGGCGGCTGCAGGCGAGCGAGTACCCGCCGCTCGCGCTCGTGCGCGCCGACGCGCCGAGGTCGCTCGTCGACATCGTGAGCACGATGCTCGCGAGGAACGTCGAGGATCGGGTCCCCGACGCCGGGCGGCTGCACGAGGCGCTCCTCGGGTTCTTCTACGCGACGGGCGAGCGGTTCGGGGCGAACGACCTCGCCGAGTTCCTGGAGCCGTTCCACGAGGAGAAGGCGGGCGCCGCGCTCGAGGCGAGCGCCGTGCTCGAGGAGGAGCCGATCGGGGCCAACGAGCGCACGCCGGTCGAGGTGCCGCACACGACGAGCAGCACGCGCAGCCGCACGGCGTCGGGGCTCCTCCAGCTGCTCGAGAAGGCCGACAGCAGCCCGGCCGCGCGCGGGCTCGGCGAGCGGCGCGAGGTCACGGCGCTCGTGCTCATCTTCACGGGCTCCGAGGACGACGCGGCGAGGCGCATCGGGCGGGCCCGCGAGGTGCTGGCGCGCTACGGCGCGCTGCTGCTCGAGCAGGAGGCGTCGCAGCTCGTCGCCGTCTTCGGGCTCGGCGACGCCGACGGCCGCGACACCGAGGCCGCGGTGCGCGCCGCCCTCGTGATCCTGCGCTCGCGCGGCGGGGGCGCGGCGGCCTCGGCCGGCATCCACCTCGCCCGCATCCTTGTCGACAGCGCCGGCGCCCCGATCCGGGACGAGCGGCTCACGTCGCTCATCGCCTCGGCCCAGGCGCTCGCCCGCGCGACCGAGTCGCAAGTGGCCGTGTCACACCTCACCGGGCGCGTCCTCCGCAACGCGTTCACGACCGAGGAGCTGCCCGGCGCGGGCCGGACCGCGCCCGAGGGGGGCCGCGTGGTCACCTCGGCGCAGCCCCCGGACGGCGCGTACGGCCGCTTCGTCGGCCGCCGCGACGAGCTCAAGCAGCTCGGGGACATCCTCGCCGACGCCACGAGGAAGCGCGCGCAGATCGCCGTCATCCAGGGCGAGCGCGGCATCGGCAAGACGCGGCTGCTCGCCGAGATGGAGCGGCGGCTCTCGAAGGGCGACTACAACGTCGGGGTCTACGTCGCGTCGTGCCCGCACAACGGCGCCGGCGTCCCGTGGAGCGGCCTCACCGCGATGCTGCAGGTGCTCTGCGGCATCCAGGAGGGCGACGACGAGGAGCGCATCCGCGCGGTGCTGCCGCGGCTGCGCGCGCTCGGCCTGCGCGAGGACGAGTCCGCGGCGGTGCTCGGCCAGCTCGGCGCGGCGCTCGTCGACCAGCGGGCGCCGCAGGGGACGACCGCGATCCTGCGCGCGGCCTTCCCGCGGATGGTGCAGAGCCTCTGCGAGGATCGGCTCCACTGCTTCGCCTGGGACGACGCGCAGGCGATGGACCAGCTCACCGCCGAGACCCTCCTCGCCACGGCCGGCCGCGCCGGCGGGCTCCGCGCCGTGCTGATCCTGGCGACGCGCAGCGACCCGCCGCCGCTGCTCGCGGCGCACCCCCACTTCTACCGGATCCAGGTCGGCGAGCTCTCGGACAGCGACAGCGCGCGCCTCATGTCGGCGCGCATCGGCGCGACCTTCCTGCCGCCCGAGGTGCTCGCCTTCTGCCGCGAGCGCGCCGGCGGCCACCCGCTCTTCCTCGAGGAGCTCATCAAGGAGCTGAGCGACTCCGGCGCGCTCAGCGTCGTCGGCGGCGCCGTGAAGGCCCGGCTCGACGGCGCCTCGGCGGTGCCGCGCTCGCTGCGCACGCTCATCGCCACCCGGGTGCGGCGGCTCGATCCGAGCGACCGCGCCGTGCTCCAGGCGGCGGCGATCCTCGGCGATCCGGTGCCGACCGAGGTCCTCGCGGCGCTCCTCCAGCAGAAGCTCTCGCTCGTGAACCGCGCGATCTCGGGGCTCGCGACCCGCGATCTCCTGCGGCTCAAGGGCCCCGAGCAGGCGAGCTTCGCGTCGCCCATGCACGGCGAGATCGTCCTCGACGCGATCCCGCCCGAGCTCCGCCGGGAGCTGCACGCCGCGGCCGCGGCGGCGTACCTCGCGGTCGTGGGCGAGGACAGCGCCGAGCACGCCGAGCGCATCGGGCAGCATTTCTACCAGGCCGGCGATCGCGACCGGGCCGCCACGTTCCACGCGCGGGCGGCGCTCCACAAGATCCGCGCGAGCCAGCTCGACCCGGCGCTCCGGCTCATCTCCCAGGCGCTCGAGCTCGGCGACCACGCCCACCGCTCGCCGACGGAGCTCTCCGCGTGGCTCGGCGCGCTCGCGGACGTCGTCGTGCGCGTGCGCTCCGCGCCCGACCTCGGCGACGTCGCGGCCCGCGCGCTCCGGCGCATCGACGAGGCCGGCACCCCCGAGCAGAAGCTCTCGGCGCGCGTCGACGTGGCGCGCGCCCTCGGCGCGGTGGACCTCTTCGCGGACGCGTACGCGCGGCTGGAGGAGGCGTACGCCCTCACCGGCGACCGGGAGGACCTCCGCCGCAAGGCGCTCGCGTGCGAGACGGAGATCGGCGTGAGGACGGGCGATTTCACCCGCGCGGTCCGCGCGGTCGAGCAGCTCGAGGCGATGGGCGACATCGACGACGAGCGGCTGCTGCTCGCGATCTCCCAGACGCGCGCGGCGACGGGGGACATCGACGCGGCGATCCGCGCGCTCGATCGGGCGGAGGCGCTCGGCAACCCGGGCGATCTCGCGGCGGCGAGCGAGCGCGAGAAGCAGCGCGTCCTCGTGCACGTCTTCCTCCGCGACTTCGCCGCGGCGGTGAAGACCTCGGCGCGCGCCGTCGACCTCGCCCGGTCCGCGGGCCTGCGCTTCGAGACCGCCGCCGCGCTGCACAACCTCGGCGACGCGAGCCGCCGGCTCGGCGATCTGCCGCGCGCCTACGCCTCGCTCACCGAGTCGAAGGAGCTCGCGGAGGAGAGCGGCCACGAGCGCCTCGTCTCGATCAACCGCGCGCACCTCGCCTACCTCGACGGCCTGAGCGGCGCGGCGGGCGCCGGCGATCTCCTGCGCGAGCTCGCGCGTTACGCCGACGCGCGCTCCTACCGGACGGACGCCCTGGAGAGCCGGTACCTGCTCGGCGCGCTCCTGAAGCACCGGGGCCAGGTCGAGGAGGCGCGGGGCGAGCTCGCGGAGGTGCTCGAGCTCGCCTCCGCGTACGGCAACAAGCTCGTCGCCGACGACGCGCGCACCGCGCTGTCCGAGCTCTGACCGCCCAGCGGCTGCGGCAGGATCTCCGGCGCGCGGCGCGCCTTGTTCGGCGCGGGCGCGCGCCTCATTCGTCGGCGAGCTTCTTCTCGAGCGCCTCGAGGTGGGCGCGGACCTGCGGATCGGAGTCGCGCTGCGCCTCGATCTTGCGGACGGCGCTCATCACGGTCGTGTGGTCGCGGTTGCCGAAGGCCCGCCCGATCTCCGGGAAGCTGCACTTCAGCCGCTGCTTGCACAGGTACATCGCGACGTGGCGCGCGAAGGCCACGCTCTTGTGGCGGTCCTTCGACGTGAGGTCGATCGAGCGCAGGTGGAAGTGGTGGCACACCGCGCGCTGGATGTCCTCGACGCTCATCATCTGCGCCCGCGGCGGCGACGTGGCCGTGATCTCGGCGCGCGCGAACGGCAGGTCCACGGGGCGACCCGTGAGCGAGCTCTTGGCCGCCAGCCGGATCAGCGTCCCCTCGAGCTCGCGGACGTTGGAGCGGACCATCTGCGCGAGGTAGAGCGCCACGTCGTCGGTGAGCGCGATGCCCTCGAGCGCCGCCTTGTTCCGGACGATCGCGACGCGCGTCTCCAGCTCCGGCACCTGGATGTCGGCGACGAGCCCCCAGGAGAACCGCGAGACGAGGCGCTCTTCCATGCGCTCGAGGTTCTGGGGGTACTTGTCGCTCGTCACCACGATCTGCCGGTCGAGCGTGTGGAGCGCGTTGAAGGTGTGGAAGAACTCCTCCTGCGTCTGCTCGCGTCCGGCCAGGAACTGGATGTCGTCGACGAGCAGCACGTCGCAGCTCGACCTGTAGCGCGCGCGGAACTCGTCCATCCGGTGGTGCTGGATGGCCGTGATGAAGTCGTTCGTGAACTTCTCGGCCGAGACGTAGATGATCCGCGCGTCCGGCCTGCCCTCGAAGACGCGGTGCGCGATCGCGTGCATGAGGTGGGTCTTGCCGAGCCCCGTGCCGCCGCAGATGAAGAGCGGGTTGTACCGGCGGCCCCCGCCGCCGGCCGCCGCGATCGCGGCCGCGTGCGCCAGCTGGTTCGACGGGCCCACGACGAAGCTCGCGAAGGTGTGCTTCGGGTTCAGGTCGTCCGGCAGCGACGAGACGCGCCGGAGCGACGGCTCGGGCCGGGGCGCCGGCGCCGGCGCCGTGCTCGTCGGACGCACCACGAGCGCCCGCGGGCGCACCGGGGTGAGCTCCACGCGCTTCGCGATCGGCGAGGCGAGGTGCTGATCGACCGTCCACGCCACCTGGACCGACCAGCCGGTGAGCTCGCGGATCTTGTCCGTCAGCGAGGGCAGGAAGTTGTCCCTGACCCACTCGAGGACGAACTCGTTCTGGACACGCAGCGTGAGCACGCCGTCGGTCAGATCATCGAACTGCACGCCCCCGAACCACTGATCAAAAGTTGCGGGCGAAAGCGTCCGCGTATGCTCGATCGCCTGATCGAAGACTTCGCGCGGCTCGTGTTTCGGAATCGTCAT